>NZ_CP010327.1:362500-4155464 GCF_000807225.1 Myroides sp. A21 | reverse complement strand
TTTAGGTTAGAATTATAAAAACAGTTACTACTTTTGAGGGATTTTCAAGGGGAGAAAATGACCTCTTATTTCAGTGGCAAATATGTGAACAATTTTTGGGATAAAAAAACCTTTTTGTCATTGCAAAGTATAAAATAATTTGTTAAGTATAAGAAAAAAAATAACTCACAAGTTTATTAGAAAGATTATGAAATATTTTGATTATAAGGTTCGCGTACGTTATGCGGAGACAGATAAAATGGGCGTTGTATATCACGGTAACTATGCGCAATACTTTGAAATTGGGAGAGTTGAGTGGTTGAGGAACTTAGGTATATCGTATAAGAAAATGGAGGAACTTGGTGTTATGTTACCTGTGGTATCGTTAACTATGAATTATAAGAAATCAGCCTTCTACGATGACGATTTAACCATACGTACAATCTTTAAAAAACTTAGTTCTGTGAAGATAGAATTTGATTATGAACTATATAACGAAAAAGGCGATTTATTAACAACAGGTAATTCCGTTTTAGTGTTTGTGAATATGGAAACAGGAAGACCAATGGCTGCACCAGATTATGTTGTTGATAAAATACAAATGTTAGAAAAATAGCAGTCATTTTAGAGTGAATAAAAATAATCTAGTTGAACAATTGTTTTTGTTAGTTGTCTTTTAATGGTAAAAAAGACAAATTAGGTACAGCATTACTTAAAACAAATATTTATATTTACACAAAAGATTATAAATTATGAAACCAATATATTGGCTGATGAGCCTAGGTACACTTTTATCAATAGGGACGTATGCACAAGAACCAAAGTTGTTAGATGGTCGTGTACGTTTATATGATGGAAATGTAGTTCCTGTTACTATTGAAAATAAAAGAAGTAAAGAAGTGACTAAAGCTGATGGACGTGGGTATTTTATCATGGATGCAGCTGTAGGGGATACTATTCGTTTTTCTGATAAGAAGTTAGCTTCTGTTAATTATATCATTGGCAAAGAAGATTTGAATGCCAGTAGATTTAATGTACTAATGACTAAAAAAGGGCAGTCCTTAGATGAGATTATCATTGTTCGCAAAGATTTTGGTGATGACTTCTTTGAAGGTGTTCCTAATAAAAACCTTACAGCAGCAGAGAAACGTTATAAAAAGAATAATACTGTTTTTTCCTCAACATCTAACTATGGAATGGGAATTAGTTTAGATGCCTTAGTTAATATGATATCTGGTCAAAAGAAAAGAGATAAACAGGCGATTCTTTATGAAAAATTAGATATAAAAGTGCAGCAGTTCTTAGATGACTACACTAGAGAAGAACTGTTAGAGGATTTTAAAATTCCTGAAGAACGTTTAGAGGCATTTCTTTACTACGTAGTAGCTCAGCCTAGTTTTGAAAAAATAAAAGTAGAACGCACAGAAGGTTTTAAACTTTATTTAGCTCAAGAATATATTGATTTCTTAGGGTTTATGGATTTAGAAGAATAATGATTTTAATGTAGAATCATATCATGATATTATTATAGAAACTGAGTAATAGTACGCTATTATTCAGTTTTTTTATCGGTCTTAAGTATAAAAGTAGAGATATCAAATAAAGCATCTTTACTATAAGCTTTACGACCTTGGAAGACAAATAACCACTTTTTCCATTCAGGCCATTGCGCATCTAATTGATAGTTGAATAACTTTGCATTTAGTAGACCATGTGTACTTCTTGGATATACTTTGATAGTGGTAGTGTCTGATTCTCTATTAGAAGTATATTGTTGATAAAGTTGAGCATTGGTACCAGCAGGGACATTAAGATCATCACTTCCCCATAAGGCTAATAGAGGACCTTGCATATTTTGTAAATCAACAGAAGAATCAGCTTTGAGATTTCTAGCAATGAATAAGAATCTATCTTTTTCTATTTCTGATTTTTTAATTGTACAATCATTAAAATCAGTGAATAGTTTATAATCTGCTTGCTGTATAGAGTCTGCTTTTCGTTTTATTTCTTGTTCTGAGTATCCTTCTTCCTCTAAGCGTTTCGTTGTATAGTAATAACCTTGATCCATCCAATTAACGGCTCCTCCGATGATAACAGAGAAAGCAGGCTTAGTAAGGATAGCTGCTTTCGGAATGACCCAGCCTCCTTGAGAGAAACCTAGATATCCAATTCTATTCGGAGCAATTCCTTTGTCATGTACTAGTAAGTCAAAAGCATCTTTAGCTTCTACAGCTCTGTCCGTGATGGATTGGTTTAACCAATTTCCTTTGCTTTTATCTATACCTTTCTTGTCCCAAGTAAATACAGCAATTCCTTGATCTACTAGATGATGTATTAAAGGAAGGTAGCCTGAGTTAGAGGTCTTGTTTTGTGGGCCATCTCCATGAATAAAAATAGCGATAGGAGCAGTTTTAAAAAACTCTTTTTTAGGTAGAAATAAAGTGGCAGACAATTCCTCTCCTTGTGAAGTAAAGATTACTTCCTTTTGTGTAATCGTCGTGTCATCAAAATCTTGACTTCCTAAGAAGAAAAAATAAAGAAAAATAATGAGAAAGGTAGTAAAGATTGCTGCAAGTATTTTCCAAAGCATAGCTGTATTTTTAGCCAAATATAAGTAGGTACGCGAATAGAAAAATAATATATTTAACTCAACAGTATTTTTTCAGTACTGAAACTACAAATAAAGGAGAAAAAGCTAATTGTATCTAAAATAGACTATTGAGTGAAAGTAAAGAACGAAACTAATATGCTTCGTCCGTTTCTTCGACAACTTTTACTTCATAAAATGGAACAAAAGCAGCTAGCGCTTGTTCATATTCATTTTTGCGTATAGATAACTCTATTTCACAGCTCATTTCCATTTTTTGACTTAGAATGTTTAAGTCTTTTTCTTTGATTACACGCATGACATTGTTCATGTCTTTGTATTCAAAGCGAACTTTAAACTTCTTATCAATTGTTTTTTCTATAATATTCGCTTCTTCCATGGCCATCTGAGCTGCTGCACGATAGGCAGTGATTAGTCCTCCTACGCCCAGCTTTATACCGCCAAAATAACGCACTACCACAATTAAAATATCTGTGACCTCATAGGATTGTATCTGACCATAAATAGGGGCACCAGCTGTATTACTAGGCTCTCCATCATCATTAGCACGATAGTATACTTGTTCTGCTCCGAGCTGAAAAGCATAGCACCAATGACGGGCATTATAATGCTCTTTCTTGATGCGATCGATGATTTCTTTTACTTCTTCTTCGCGTTGAATAGGAAAAGCATAGCCAAAAAACTTACTATTCTTTTCTTTATACAATACTTCTTCTGTTGGTCTACTTATTGTTTTATATGAATCTAATGCTTCTGCCATTATTTGCGATATACTATTCTTAATTCGTTGTCTAAAATACGATGTTTTACTACTTTATCAAATCCTGAAAGATGTGGAGAAGGGATACCTTCTGTTATTGGAGTACTTCCAATAAATACTCTTGCTTCATCCCATAACTCTGCATCAATAAAATGCTGAAGTGTATGCGTACCACCTTCTACTACAACAGACATAATCTGATGTCTGTATAAAATATCTAGAATCTGTGGTACTAGAGATTGACTAAAATCTGCATGCTCATAGATTAGATTATCAGTAGAGACTAAGTCTTGATTAGCCGTGATACAGATTGTTTTGACATTATTATCTTTAATGCTAAAGGAATTGTCTATTTTGCCAATTCTATCAATAAATACACGGATAGGGCTTTTGCCGTACCAATCTCTTGTAGTAAGAGAAGGATTATCACTAAGAACTGTTTGTGTACCTACTAAGAAAGCCATTTCTTCACTTCTCCATTGATGTACTAATTGTTTAGAATAGGCATTCGATATCCAGAAAGGTCTATTAGTAGTTCTTTGTATAGGAGCGATAAAGTGATCTATAGACTCAGCCCATTTTAGGATAATATAAGGGCGTTTTTGATTGTGAAATGTAAAAAAGCGCTTGTTACTATCTTGGCATTCTTTTTCTAACACACCTACTATTACTTCTATTCCTGCATCACGCATTTTTTGAATTCCTCTACCACATACTTTTGCAAAGGGATCTACAGTACCGATAACCACCTTAGGTATCTTTTTTTCGATCACTAAGTCACAGCACGGAGGAGTCTTACCGAAGTGACTACACGGTTCTAGACTGACGTATAAAGTACTTTCTTTAAGGAGCTCTTGATTCTGAACAGATGCTATTGCATTAGGTTCAGCATGAGGACCTCCATAAGGAGATGTAAAGCCTTCTCCGATAATGCGATTGTTGTGTACTACCACAGCTCCTACAGAAGGATTAGGCATAGCAGCATAAGTTCCTTGTAGTGCTAATTGAATACAGCGAGAAATATATAATTCGTGTCTTTCCAAAATTGATAATAATGTATCTTTGAACAAAATTAAACTAAAACATTTGTTTTTAAAGAATACTATGCAGATAAAGTACTACCAATCCTGTTTTAAAGAGAGTTTAACTCCTATTTATGATGCTGTGGAAGCGGAGCAATTATTTTTGCTTGCTTTGGAAGAAATAGAAGGGAAGACTAGAATTGATCTAGTCATGAATCCAACGATGCAGACAGATAAGGTGGATGTATGGGAATCTGTATTAGAAGAATTAAAACAAGAAAAGCCAATTCAATATATCTTTGGACGAGCCTATTTTTACGGATTGACTTTTAAGGTGAATGAGTTTACTCTTATTCCAAGAGCAGAAACAGAAGAATTAGTAGAGTGGATAATAAATAGTGTCAACCCATCTAAACCTATTAGAATATTAGATATAGGAACAGGAAGTGGCTGTATAGGAATAACATTAGCGAATGAATTACCTCTAGCTAGAGTTACTTTAATGGATGTTTCTGATAAGGCTTTAGAAGTAGCGAAACAGAATGCAGTAAGTAATGGAGTGGCTGTGGAAACGATTTTACAAGATGTATTACAACTAGAAAAGTTGAAGAGTCAGTACGATATTATAGTGTCTAATCCTCCTTATGTACGCAACTTAGAAAAAGTAGAAATAAAAAAGAATGTATTAGATTATGAGCCTCATCTAGCTCTATTCGTAGAAGATAATGATCCACTGATATTTTATAGAAAGATAGCTCTTCTAGCCAATAACAACTTACAAATAGGAGGTATGTTGTTCTATGAAATTAACCAGTATTTAGGAGAGGAGACTAAAACATTGTTTGAATCTCTTGATTTCACAGGTGTAGAGTTAAGAAAAGATATGGTAGGAAATGATAGAATGATTAAAGCTGTTAAACGATAAGTGAGTAGAGTAATTAACGTCATAGAGATAAAAGCTTTTTCCTGCTGTAGTAGCTGAATTTATGGAATATTCTATTTCTAGTAGTAACACCTCACAAGTATTGTAAGCAATTCTCATGAACTTATAATTAAGAATTTATTGAATAAGGACATATAAACTAATAAAGGGGCTGTCTCATTGCAAAAAGAGACAGCCCTCTTTGTTCTGATATTTTAGATATTGTTTTAGGGGATTTTTTTTGAAATATTGCAACCTTAGAGGATTGAAAAAAACATTTCGGAAAAAAAAGGGTAAAAAGAGTCTTTTTAGGCAGCTCTCTTTCTGATATTTTGTGCAATTGCCAATAATCCCCATTCTATTGCGACTTTTTCCTTACCACGAAGCATAAATCGGCGGAACCCATGGTTCTGTTTAATATTTCCGAAAACTGTTTCTACATCGTGACACCTTTGTTTACGCTTGTCAATACCTTCTTTTGTAGTGAGTAATTTACTTGCTTGTTTTCGGTGTCGTTGTAATTCAAAGTTTATCTCTATAGTCCGATTGCCTTTTGCTTTATGACACACACCATTTAAAGGACAACCTTGACAATTTTTAGCTTGATACTGCCTTAATGTTTGGATAAAGCCTGTAGTTGTAGTTTTTGTTGTATCTCCAATATAGTGCATTTTTTGTCCCATAGGACATACAAAATAATCACCTTTGTGTTGGTAAAACAATTTATCTGTTGTAAAAGGCTTTGTACTTTGCTTAGCATTCTTTCTTGGTTTTTTTTCTACTTGTTCCTGCTCTTGATCAAAAGTGTTATACTTCACAAAAGCTTTAATTTCTTCCCCCTCTAAATAGGTGTAATTTTCTTGACTACCATACCCTGCATCTGCTATAACAGACTTTGGATATACTCCATAATTCTCTTTGAATTTTTCTAAGTGAGGTATTAATGTAGTTGTATCAGTTGGGTTTGAATGTATACTATAGGCTAGGATATATTGATTGTTGGTTGATATTTGAACATTGTAGCCTGCTTTTAGAAAACCACTATTCATATGATCTTCCTTCATACGCATAAAAGTAGCATCCTTATCTGTTTTAGAATAAGAATTACGATCTTCTAATATAGCTTCATGCTCTTGGTACTCTTGAATTTTTGTAGGATACTCTTTAGTAATATACTTCAGTTTATTCTTTACTTTCTGATCAACATCTGGATTGTCTTTTAGCGCTGCATTTAATGTATCAATGGCTTGAGAGATAGCTTCTGTATCTATTTTCTTAAAATCTGGAGGAGGTGGAAGTTCACTTTCTTGTCTAGCAATAGAGTCTGCATACCCCCATATCTCTAGGATTTGTTGAACCATCTTTTCTTTATAATTTGAAATAGCTTTCTTCCAAACAAAGGTGAATTTATTAGCATTGGCTTCGATTTTAGTTCCATCAATATAAGCCTCTTCAATACTGATAAAACCTTCGGCTATAAATAATTCAACAATCTGAGTAAAGATCTGCTCTATATAACCCTTAAGTTTTGAAGAGCGAAAACGATTAATTGTATTGTGGTCTGGGTAAGACATACCACTCAGCCACATATAATGAACATTCTCTAAGCAAGCCTGCTCAAGCTTGCGACTACTGTATACATTGTTTAGGTAACCATAGATTAAAACTTTTAGCAACATCTTAGGATGATAACTGATACCACCACATTTAGAGTAGCTATCATATAAGCTTTCTAAGTCTAACTTATCTATTACTGTATTAATAATACGTACAGGATGTAATTTAGGAATAAAATCATCTAAGGAATGAGGAATCAAGCTCATTTGATTCTGAGCGTAGTATTTAAATCTAGGGGATTGTTTTGCCATAAACACATTGATTTAAGATTTAAAAATACTGATAATCAACGAAATAAACAAATTTTAAAAGTATAGATATACCAAATATTGAATAAAAAAGAGGCTGTCTTTATGAGACAGCCCCTTTATTAGTTATAATTAGATTAATGAGCGTGTCCTCCGCCTCCTTCGTTTTTGATCAAGTGACTTTGAATATAGTAAGCGCCAGATAGTACAATCTCACTATCTTTAGGAATGTCTTGTAAGACTGTTACCTGTGAGTATCCTAATTCTGATACTCCTGCTTTGACTTCTATTCTTTGGAAGTGATATGACATACCGCTTTCTTCTTTATGAGCATCTTCTAGAATGAAAATAAACTCACGTCCATCTGCTTTGACAATCGCGTCATTAGGCAGAGCATCTACTGTTCTCTCTCCGATATGTACTAATGCATTAACATAAAGTCCCGGTATCAGAGTCTCAGGTACATTGTCAATATTAGCATGTACGATTACGGTTTTAGTACCAGGTTCAAAAGATTTATTGATACTAAAAATAGTAGCAGTTACCTCTGAATTATTGATATTAGTAAAGTTAAAAGAGACCTTTTGTCCTATTTTGATAAAAGGCATGTCTTTTTCATACACTAATAAATCTAAGTGAATTCTAGAGTTATCTACAATAGTAAATAGAGACTGCCCCGCCATAACATTAGTACCTATTTTGACTGGTATAGTAGCTATATTACCAGATATAGGAGATACTATTCTCAGCGATTTAGAAATAGACCCAGGAGCTGTATTAACTAAGCTTAGTCTATTGCTTAAAGATTGGTATCTCGCGCGTTCTATATTTAAGTCTGATTTAGTCTTCTGATATGTCTTTTCAGAGTTGACATTCTCTGCTCTTAGAGTTTGTTGACGTTTATACTCTAGCTCTAAATATTCTAATGTGTTTTTAGAAACGAGGTATTCCTCTTGTAGCTGAATATATTTAGGACTATCTATAGTTGCTATTGTTTGCCCTTTTTTTACATAGTCTCCTAGATTCACATTGATATTTGTGATTGTACCACTTAAAAAAGAAGATACATCAGCCTGACTTTGAGCAGGAAGCTCAGTATTACCATTTACTCTAATGACATCACTTAAGTTTTTTTGCTGTATTTGTCCTAGTTGAATGTTAGAAGCAGTGTATTGAGCTTGGTTGAGCTCTACCTCTTTATTAGCAGATTCTTCTTTCGCTTCTGTTTTTGTAGTACTCTCTGTTTTTTCGTTTTCGTGATCATGACCAGAATGGTCTTCTTCAGCATTTTTACAGCTAAAGAATAGAATACTTGTAGCTATTGATAAAAATATAATCGACTTTTTCATTTCTCTGATATTATTGGTTTACTAAATAATGTAGGGTATTGTGACTTAGGTTATACTGTAGAATAGCATCTAAGTAATTCATCTGAATCGCTAGTGCTGTTTCTACAGATTGAATGTATTCTACATAAGAGATATCCCCATTATTATAAGATTTCTTAGCGTGATCTTTGATAAGCGCAGCATTTTTTAAAGCGTTTTCTTGATAGTAATCGATTACTTTTTCTTGTGCTTTGATAATGTCAAATTGTTGTTGGACATTTTCTTCTAACTGTTTGTGCAGGTATTCTTTTTGCACTGTAGCTTGTTGTATTTCATACTTCATCGCTTTTACCTTAGCGTTTTGACTACCAAAGAAGATAGGTATAGAAATCCCAACAGTATAACTTGGTACACGCAATTCTTTACCATAAGTGATAGGTAGTCCATTACTCCCTGTTACAGTTCCTGAATCTGATTTTATATTATAACCTAATGAGAAGTCAGGTAAGAAGTTTGCCTTCTCTAGTCTTCTATTTGCTTCTATTGTTTCGATCTCTTTTTCTGCTAGCTGAATAGTGTTGTTTAAACTCAAATCAAAGTCAACATCCGCCTCGTGTTTGTCATACACAATATCAGTGTTCATAGGGATGAAATCTTCCTCTAAGTTTAATAGAGCTTTTAGCTTAGAAGTTTCGTTGTCTATCCCTGTTTTATTTTGTGTGATAAGTACTCTTAACTCTTGTTCTTTAGCAGAAGCTACATTACTTTCCATCAGTGTAGTTTCACCTGTTTCATAGCGAAGCTTAGCTGATTTAGAAAAATCCTTTAACAAGTCTGCTTGTTCTTTAAGTAGTACTTCTTTTGAAAGTGCATACAATAAGTTTTCCCAAGCTTGTCTTACTGCATATTCTGTAACATTAACAGCTCCTTGCTGTTGGATAACAGCGGTCTCGTAAGCCTTATTTAGAACAGACTTTTTCTTTCCATAGGTAAACGGTGAGAAAGATTGAGAAATAGACAAGGTAATGTCCTTTTTCTCTTTAGTGTCTAAATACCCAAAACCTGTTGAGATATCTGTTTTAGCTAGGTCAAAGTATGTTCCTATCATTTGCTTTTGAGCAATTGTATTATACTCTGCCGCTTTTATTCCTTTATTATTTGCTACGCTTAGTTCTAAAGCCTCTTGTAATGTAAGCTTTTTGACTTCTTGTGCTTGTGTACCTATCCCCATTAGTAATAATAGAGTAGAGGCTACTATAGTTTTATTTTTTTTGCCTATACCCAATCCTTTTTCTTCATAGTAATAGATAATAGGCAAGACGATTAACGTTAAGATAGTAGCAGATATTAACCCTCCGATAACTACTGTAGCTAGGGGTTTTTGTACTTCTGCTCCAGCACTAGTGCTCAGTGCCATTGGTAAGAAACCTAGAGAAGCTACAGCTGCTGTAAGTAATACAGGGCGTAGACGTATTTTAGTTCCTTCTATAATTCTTTCGTATAAATCCATACCTTCTTTTTTAAGTGAGTTAAACTGACCGATTAGTACGATACCATTTAATACAGCGACTCCGAAAAGTGCGATAAATCCAACTCCTGCTGAGATACTAAATGGCATATCTCTAAGCCATAATGCAGCTACTCCACCGATAGCAGAAAGAGGAATAGCAGTAAAGATCATCAAGGACTGTTTTCCTGATTTAAAAGTAAAGTATAACAACACAAATATTAATGCTAGAGCTACTGGTACAGCTACCATTAATCGGTTTGTTGCTTCCACTAAGTTTTCAAATTGTCCTCCATAAGTGATAAAGTATCCATCAGGCATATCTAGTTTTTTATCTAAGATGGCTTGAATGTCATTCACCACACTTTTTACATCTCGTTCGCGGACATTAAATCCTAATACAATACGTCTTTTACCATCTTCTCTACTGATCTGTTGAGGACCGTCTTCATAGTCGATATTAGCGATTTGCCCTAAGGGAATTTGTTGCCCATTCGCTAATGGGATAAACATATTTCTTAGGTTTTCAATATCTTGTCTAGAATTGCTTTCTAAGCGCACGACTAGGTCAAATCTCTTTTCTCCTTCATAAACTACTCCTGCAGTTTCTCCTGCAAAACCAGCTCTTACGACTTGACTGATTTCAGATATGGTAAGCCCATATAGCGCAAGTTTATCTTGATTATACTTAATCGATATCTGTGGCAATCCGCTTACTCTTTCTAGTTTAGGACTAGCTACACCAGGTACACCTGAGATTAGACCACTTATTTCATCTCCTATACTCGCTAGGCGATCTAGATCGTCTCCAAATACTTTAATCGCTACATCACTTCTTACTCCGGTCATTAGTTCGTTAAAACGCATTTGGATAGGCTGAGAGAATTCTGTCGTTACTCCCGGTATTTCTTCTAGTGCTTCTTCCATTAGAGAGATAAGTTCCTCTTTGGTTTTAGCTGATGTCCATTCTTTTTTCTCTTTTAAAATAATAATCATATCGGCAGCTTCCATAGGCATAGGATCTGTTGGAATCTCTGCACTACCTATTTTTGAGATGACCATTTTCACTTCAGGGAAGCGCTCCATTAGAATCTGTTCTGCCTTAGTTGTAGTCTCTATTTCTTGAGATAGTGAACTACCAGAAGAGATAATAATATGTGTAGCTAAATCTCCTTCGTCTAGAGTAGGAATAAACTCACCTCCCATACGACCGAAGACAAATAAAGCAATAGCAAATAATCCAAAAGCAATAGCTAGAACGATTCTTTTTATTTTAAAAGCACCTTCTAATACAGGCTTATACCAACTGTATAACTTGTCAATAATCTTATCACTAAAGTTTGGTTTTTCTTTGCCTGCTTTCTTCGATAAGAATAACGAAGAAGCCATAGGTACATAAGTAAGCGAAAGAATGAAAGCTCCTAGAATAGCAAATGACACAGTCATCGCCATAGGGCCAAACATTTTTCCTTCGATACCTGTTAAAGCTAATATAGGCAAGTACACGATTAGAATAATAATTTCTCCAAACGAAGCACTTGTTCTTATTTTAGACGAAGCAGTATATACTTCAGTGTTCATTTCGTCTTGGGTGAGCACCCTATTTTTACCTGCGTGGAGTCGATGTACTATGGCTTCTACAATAATAACAGCTCCATCGACTATTAATCCGAAATCAATTGCTCCTAAACTCATTAAGTTACCACTTACACCGAATAACTTCATCATAGAGATAGCGAATAATAAGGCTAGAGGTATCACAGAGGCTACGATTAGCCCTGCTCTCCAGTTTCCTAAAAGCAATACTAGTACAAATACGACAATCAATGCTCCTTCGATAAGGTTTGTTTGTATTGTACTAACTGTTTTATCTATTAACTTAGTTCTATCTATAAAAGGTTCTATTGCTACCCCTTCAGGTAGTGTTTTTTCTATTTGAGTGATTCTTTCTTTTACCGCTTTGACCACTTCTTGTGTATTGGCATCTTTTAGCATCATCACCATACCACTCACATCTTCACCTTTTCCATCTTTAGTCACAGCACCATATCGAATACTGCTCCCGATGCGTACTTCTGCCACATCGCGTACTAATACAGGTGTACCGTTGTTAGACTTTACTACGATTCGCTCTATATCTTCTATGCTTTTTACCATTCCCACACTTCGGATGAAGTAAGCATAAGGTTTTTTGTCAATATAAGCTCCTCCAGTATTCTCATTATTGGCTTCTAGTGCGTTAAATATCTCCAGGATAGAGGTGTTCATACTGTTAAGCAAGTCAGGTTTTACTGCTATTTCGTATTGTTTTAATTCACCTCCTAGGGTGTTTACTTCAGCCACTCCTTTTACACCTACCAGTTGCGGTTTGATAATCCAGTCTTGTATAGTACGTAGATCCATACTATTGTATCTTTCTTCGTAGCCATCTTTAGGGTAGACTACATATTGGTATATTTCGCCTAGCCCTGTACTCACAGGAGCTAACTCAGGTGTTCCTACTCCTTTAGGAATGACTTCTTCAGCAGTTTTTAGTTTTTCTGATATTTGATTACGAGCCCAGTATATATCCGTGTCTTCTGTAAATACTACAGTGATCACACTTAGTCCAAACCTACTGATAGAGCGAAGTTCCGTTATATTAGGAATGGGCTTTACAGCCTGCTCGATAGGATAGGTGATGAATTGTTCCACTTCTTGTGTTGCTAGTGTAGGAGAACTAGTGATAATTTGAACTTGATTATTGGTTATATCAGGTTGAGTATCCATTGGTAAATTAAGGAGAGAATAAGTCCCAAGCGTGATTAACCCTAGAACAAATAGTCCAATAATAAACTTGTTGCGGATACTAAAATGTATGATTTTATCTAACATAGTAGTAATAGTCTTAAAAATGATTTGTGATGTGTTGTATGGGCTAAGTAATACGCCATAACAAGAGTTAACTTTATGATTCTATAAGCCTGTATAGGATAACTACAATCTTGTTCTCTGTTAGAATATGTCTACAGAAATAAGTAGCTCTAAAGGTTCATTGAACAATATTATAGCTCAATGAATAGATAGAAATAAAAAGTTAAAAGGGTATTAAGCAACTATCTTAGGTGGTTGCCAAATAGGATACTCCATTCTAATCACAGCATCTTTGTGATATGAAGGGATTTTGTGATTGTGTTTTACAGAAGAAAGGTCTATTACATTAATAACTTCTGCCACAGTTAAAGAAACTGCACAACAAGAACAGCTACACAATGGAGAACACACATCTAAGTGGTCTATATCAGAGTCAGCCTGTTGTAAAGAAGTTAAGTGTATAGATTCTGTACTTTGAGTAATATTCAAATCAACATAACTATCCGCACAAGGATAGAAACTTATCGCTAGAAAAACTAACGAAAGAAATAAGTTTAATATGTTGTTGAATTGTTTCATAAGGCAAATATAGTAGAAAGAGATGAGATGATAAAACATAGACTATGTCTTTGCAACAGTGTTGCATAGCTAAATATGGAATACAATAGACTCATACTACTGTTTATTATAGTACAACAGTTCTTGTTCTTATGAGATCCTTGTGTTATTCAGACTCACATTTGTTATATTTTCTTCGCTTATAGGGATTTAACATAAGTTTTTAAGTGTTTCATTTTCAATTAAGTAAATTAGTGGGAACTTAAAAAAATATAATTATGAGTACACAGATAAAATCAAGTATTAAAACAATTAACCCAACTACGGGAAAAGAAGAAAAAGTGTATCCAGTGATGTCACCTGAAGAAATAGATAAGATCTTAGCTAAAGCAGATAAGACCTTTCTGACATGGGGAAAGACAACGATAAAAGAAAGAGCAGCTATTATTCATAAAGTAGCAGAAGCTTTCAGAGCACGTAAGGAAGAGCTAGGAGCCTTAATCACTCGTGAGATGGGTAAACTACACAGTGAAGGGATAGGAGAAGTGCTATTATGTGCGGATATCTTTGACTTCTATGCTACTAATGCAGAAACCTTATTAGCAGATGAAAAGATAAAAACACCTCACGGAGAAGCATTTATTAGTAAAGAACCCATAGGTACTATCCTTAGTGTACAGCCGTGGAACTTCCCATTCTATCAGATTACACGTTCTGCTGCTCCTAATCTTATGGCAGGGAATACAATGGTGTTAAAACACGCTTCTAATATTCCTCAATGTGCAGAGATTATGGAGATAATCTTTAAAGAATGTGGTCTACCTGATGGGGTATACACTAACTTATTTGTGCCAGGAGCATCTATAGAAGCGATTATCGGTGATCCTAGAGTGAAAGCTGTAGCATTCACAGGAAGTGAGCCAGCAGGATCGAGTGTAGCTGCTGCTGCAGGTAAGCACATTAAGAAAACGACATTAGAGTTAGGAGGTAGTGATGCTTTCGTGGTACTAGATGATGCAGATCTTAATAAAGCTATCAAAGGAGCCGTGGAAGGTCGACTATGGAATGCTGGTCAAGTATGTGTATCGCCTAAACGTCTTATAATAGATAAGAAATTAGCTAAGGCGTTTATTGAAGGAGTGACTGAACAAGTAAAGCAAACAAAAGTAGGAGATCCTATGTCAGCCGATACTCAGTTAGCACCTCTAAGTAGTGAGAAAGCTAGAGAAGATGTATTAAAACAAGTGAAGAAAGCTGTAGAACAAGGCGCTAAGTTAGTCTATGGTGGAAATAAATTAGATAGAGAGGGATGGTTTATGGAACCAACTATTCTAACTGGTATCAAGAAAGGGATGGATGCCTATAGTGAAGAGATCTTCGGGCCTGTATTTATGATTTATGAAGTAGAGAACGAGGCAGAGGCTATCGCATTAGCTAATGATACAGATTATGGATTAGGTGGTAGTGTATTCACAGAGAATAAAGAAAGAGGAGTGAAGGTCGCTCGTCAGATCGCTACCGGAATGGTGTATATCAACCATGTGACAGGTATCTCACCAGAATTACCTTTTGGTGGTACGAAGAAGTCAGGGTATGGTAGAGAACAAGCGAAATACGGTATCCATGAATTCGTCAATGAAAAACTGATCAGAGTAACTGATATAGATAAAGCTTATTAGTAGTAATAAGTACTTTTAATTGTTTAAGTGGAGGGTGTTCTTTATAGAACATCCTCTTTTTTTTATATTCATTGGTTAATGAATTTTATATGACAAAGAATGTTCTGTAGAGGCACAATACATTGTATCTAACGTGTAGTGTGTCTACCAGTAATGTTCTGTAGAGACGCAATACATTGCGTCTACCGTATAGTATGTCCATCAATATGATTTATAGGTTATTATAGAATTTGTCTTGTTTCCATGTAATAGGATTCATTATAATATAATTAGCAATCTTAATATAAGATTCTGCAGTTCGTATGATATGATCATGATATCTTGGTTGCCAGAAAAAAGGAATATTTAGTGTGTAAGCATCTTTCTTTACTCCTACTTTAAATCCTCTTATTATAGAGCCTAAACTACCAGAAGTAACTTTGCATTCCTTTTTTAATGTGCTGTTGTCATTAAATGTGTTACTGTTGTTAATATGTAAAATACCATGTATATGATTAGGCATTATGATAAAAGCATCAAAGATGACATAAGGATGATATGAAGGAATATTATTCCAACATTTTAATACGCTATGTCCTAATGGGCTCAAGATTATTTCTTCTTGTTGAATTGTACCAAAGTAATTGATTCTATCTTTTGTACATATTGTAATAAAGTAAGTACCATTATTACTATAATCCCACCATTGAGCCCTGTTAGTAGGACTTCTATATATTTTATTGTTTTGATTCATTGTTTTTGGTTTAAGTAATATCTACAAAAAGTATTCCTGTTTTTTTTAATGCATTTAAATACTGGGTGTTAGACGCAAAGTGTTGCGTCTCTACATGACCTTGATTGTGTGTATTATTCTGTTAGGCGCAAAGTATTGCGTCTCTCCTTATATCATTCGTGTAATTATCCCTCATTTCCTTTGCTATTTAAATAATGTATCGTAATATTGCGATGTATTAAATGAAGAGATTATGGGAATTACAAAAGCAGAATTGTTTAGCGAGAAAAAGAATCGGTTAGCGAGTATGTTTAAAGTACTAGCGCATCCTGCTAGATTAGCTATTCTTCAATACATCATTAATCAGAAAGCCTGTATCTGTAATGACTTAGTAGAAGAATTAGGTCTTGCACAAGCAACTATATCTCAACATCTGAAAGAGTTAAAAAAAAGTGGTCTTATTAAGGGAAGTATAGAAGGGAAGTCTGTCTGTTATTGTATAGATGATACTGTATGGAATGAATTTGCTCAAGAATTTGGGTTATTCTTTGCACAATCTATTCAAAACAACGAATGCTGCTAAAGCATTTTTTTAAACCAACGTATCGTAATATTACGATGTATTAATGAGCATTAAAATTTAGAAATATGAAATTATCAGAAGTAAAACAAGTGTTAGCAACCATGCAAGACGTGGTATTTAAATTAGAAGACGGTAATAGTGTACCCTCGCATTTTCATATTACAGAAGTAGGTCAGATTGATAAAAACTTTATTGACTGTGGAGGTACTGTACGAAAAGAGCAGAAAGTGAGTTTCCAGTTGTGGTTAGCAGATGATTACGATCATCAACTGAAAGCTGAGAAGCTATTGCACATTATTAATTTGTCTGAGCGTTTATTACAGATCCAAGATGCTGAAGTAGAGGTAGAGTATCAACAGGCTACTATAGGTAAGTATAATCTTGGTTTTGATACAACTAATAAGCACTTTGTATTACAAAATACCTTGACAGCGTGTTTAGCAGAAGATGCATGTGGTATACCTGTATCTAAACCTAAAGTAGCTCTGTCTTCTTTAAAAGCAGAATCTTGTTGTTCACCTAGTAGCGAGTGTTGTTCGGATGAGAAATAAAAGGATGAAATTTTTAGATCGCTACCTTACCCTTTGGATATTTTTGGCCATGATATTAGGTGTTGGCGTCGGTTATTTCTTTCCCCGCATTCAAGATCTTATGGCATCGGTGTCTATTGGGAGTACGAATATCCCTCTAGCGATAGGGTTGATTGTGATGATGTATCCTCCATTAGCTAAGGTGGATTATAACTTATTACCAAAAGTGTTTGAAGATAAAAAGGCATTGACTTCATCCTTACTACTGAATTGGGTGATTGGTCCTGTTCTTATGTTTGTGTTGGCTATTATTTTTTTGAGGGATCAGCCTGACTATATGATAGGAGTGATTCTAATCGGATTGGCTAGGTGTATAGCGATGGTGCTAGTATGGAATGATTTGGCAAAAGGAAATAAAGAATATGCTGCTATGTTAGTAGCTCTGAATAGTGTGTTTCAAGTACTTTTTTACAGTGTATATGTATGGCTTTTTATCAATGTACTACCTGCCAAATTAGGTTTGGCTACTTATGATGTACATATAGAGATAAGTGATGTGATACAAAGTGTCTTGATCTACTTAGGAATTCCCTTTTTAGCAGGCTTCTTAAGCCGAAAATACTTGGTGAAATACAAAGGAGAGCAGTGGTATAATCACAGGTTTATTCCACGCATATCACCTTTTACCTTGTATGCTTTATTGTTTACGATACTGTTGATGTTCTCTTTTAAAGGACAGCAAGTAGTAGAATTACCGATGGAAGTGATACAAGTAGGTATTCCTTTAGTCATTTATTTTGTATTGATGTTTGCCATCAGTTTTTGGCTGAATTATCGTATGAAATTACCTTATGATCACAATGCTGCTATCGCTTTCACTGCTTCAGGAAACAACTTTGAATTAGCTATTGCCATTGCTATTGCAGTCTTTGGAATACATTCTCCCCAAGCTTTTGTTGGAGTAATCGGGCCTTTGGTAGAAGTACCTGTTTTAATTGCTCTTGTGAGATTAAGCTTGTATTGGCAAAAGAAATATTATCAAAAATAAATATAGATAGAGACGTAGTTCACCACAGAACTGCGTCTTTTTGTTACTGTATCTATTCGAGAAAACTACCTGTACTTTTTTTGTTTTCTCTCTTCTTTTTACTGTTTTTTAATGGTAAATAGCTTTTTTTACTCTTATTTTTTTAGTTAAAGCAGTTGTTTTGACCTTTATACAACCAATATATTAAAAAAAGCTATCATTTTTTTGAAGGATATTTTATCTTAAGTTGTTGATTGTTAGTGTTTTGTTTGTTTTTGACTGTTTTTTATACTTTACTCATACCTGCTTTAACCCTAGTAAATACGAGGCATACAGCAAAATCCTTGGACAATTCATGGACAATACCTAGAGAATGGTGGAGGAAAGCGATGGTTTGTCGAAGGATGCTCCTTTTATTATCCAGCTATTGTTCTAGGATTAGCTCTTGTGATTCTATTGAGGTGGAAGAGAATTGTATAGAGAAAAAGTTATTAAGATGTGTCAGGGTATTTTTAGGAGAATAGAATAATACTAGAACTATTGAATGTGTGCTTATAATGAACTATAGGTTTAATTATGTTATTCAGATTTTATAATTCTTTAGAATAAGCTATTTGTTTGATTAATAGTATAACTTTTTGATTATTAAGGGGTTGTTTTTTATTATCTTGTAACTTATTAAACATACCTATACTATATTATGAAAAAAGCATATTTGCTAGTACTGATCTTCCTTACATCAATGTATTTGTTTGCTCAAGAAAATGCACCTTTAATCACGGGAAAAGTTAATATTTCTATTAAAGAGGGAACCTTTGAATGTGACTTGACTTTATCAGATATTCCGCAGTTAAAGAACTATTATATTCGTTTAAACTCAGGCATGAACCCTTTACACTTTAGAAGTAAGGAACCAAATGACTTTTTAATCTATGCAGATAAATCAGTTACAGATTCAACTTCAACAGGAGAAACATTAGCTTACTATTTTGCAGATAATACTAAGAGTGGCAAGTTTCTACCTAAATCTTTGCAGATAAGATATGTAGGTAAATTTCCTGTAGCTACTGATACTATTGAGAATTATAGTAGAGAGGATTGGAAAGGGAATATAGCTTTTAATAATTATTCTGTTAGAGCAGATGGGAATCAATCAGGTTGGTATCCTGTTTTATACGATATAGATAAGGATAAGGCTTATGATAGGGTAAAATATGATATTGAATTAACATGTAAGGACTGTACTACGCTTTATATCAATGGGAATATACCAGTGAAGAGCCAAACTCATCGATTTAACAGTGATGTACCTCAAGAACTAGCTATTTTTAGTGGAGATTACAAATATTCAAAAGTTGATAATACCTATTTATTAAATCCAGATATTGAAGAAAGTCAAATAAAAGAATTCGGCCATTTGATAGAATCATTTAAAAAATATTATACTACTAATATCGGTATTCCATTTGAACAAGAAACAGTATTTATAAATACTACACCTACTTCTAAGAATAATTCTTGGATGTTTGTATCTTATCCTAGTATATATACTATTGGTTGGGGAAATAATGGATTGAAAAGTATTTTTAAGCCTAAGACACAGAATTGGTTTAGACCTTTTATAGCACATGAATTAGGACATTATTACTTTGGGACTTATAAGGTGTTTAATTCAGAGTTAGGAGATATGATGAGTGAAGGATTTGCAGAATATCTATCTTGGCAATTAACTAAGGATGTCTTAGGTAAGGATATTTATAAAGGGATAGTATCTAGAAAGATAGAGGCATTAGATAAGTTTAAAGAAGCTGTTATTCGTATCCACCCGAGCAAGTACATCTTGTAGTGTATGAAAATTATCCTATAAGGTCTTTGTAATTATGAGGATATAGGTCTGTAATGTTCTTGTGGTTGATGGATTGAATATTTTCAAGAACATATTTTAACCATTGGTATGGATTAACGTCGTGCTTTTTACAGTTAGCAAAAAACGTATAGGCCATAGCAGCTCTTTGTGCAGCATCATGAGAACCAGCAAAGAGATAGTTTTTACGCCCAAGTGCTACAGGTCTGATTGCGTTTTCTACAAGGTTGTTATCTATCTGTAAGTTCCCATTGTATAAATATGCACTTAGGTTATCCCATCTAGTTTGTGAGTAAGCAAAAGCTTTACCTATTTGACTTTTAGGTAAAGTTAATTTCATCTGAGTAAACATATATTTACCAAGTTCATTGATGATTGGTAAACTCTCTTTCAGACGAAGCTCTTTGATTTGATCAGGAGTTAAGTTTTGTTCTTTAACCTGTCGTTCCACAGCATATAGCTTCTGTATTTCTACAAGTACATGTTGAGCTCTTGTTTTATCATTGTCTAAAGCTCTTTCAAATTCACGACGAGCGTGTGCCCAACAGCCAAGATGTGTGACACCTGACTTATTCCCATAGGCTTTATATCCCGCGTAACCATCGGTTTGCAGATATCCTTTGAAGTTTTCTAATATAGGTAATGCAGCACTACTGGCACGAGTAGGACTGTAATTAAACATCACGAGTTTGGATATAGGTGCGTGATATACCCAGTAATAGCCTAAATGAGATTTGTCTTTCTTTTTCTCATCTAAGACTTTGATGGTGGTTTCATCAACTTGAAGATAACCTTCATTTTTGATGTCCATCACAAGCTTTTCATATAGTGGTTTTAAAGCATCCATACATTGAGCTGCCCAGCCATCTATAGTAGAAGAAGCTATATCGATATTTTCTCTTGAAAAGCGTTGCTTCTGACGGTGTAGTGGAAGATGATCTACATACTTGTCAACAAGTATTGTAGATAATAATCCTTCAGAAGGTATTCCTTTATCTATAATTCGCTCTGGAAGCAGTGCAATACTGATTTGCGTATTGTCTTTGTCTTTCGTGGCGTATTTATATCGGATGTAACGTTTTATTTTAAAGTAACCTGGAACATAATCTAAGACATCTGTAGTTTCTTTGCCAATACAAATCTTATCAGAAAAATCTCCCTCTGGGTAGATTTCTATTTCTTCTACAGGTAAATGATCGGGTAGTTTAGCTCTTCCTGGATGTTTTTTCTTCTGGCGAGAATAAGTGATCTCTTGTTTGATTACCTCTTCTTGTTCTTGCATAACTTCTGGCTCAACATCTAAAGGTAATTGAGTCTGATTAGGATCTTCAAAGCGCTCTCTGCTTTGACCAAACTTCATGCGTTGAAGTTGTTTGAACAAATATTCATACTTAGTAGCTTTTTCCTCTAACTTAATGTTCTCTTGTTCTTGTTTAGAAATAGTTTTTGACTGCTGTTTTATAAGCGTCAAAAGTTCTTGTTTTGATAAGTTTTCAAGGTCTATTTCCATGAAGTAAATATACGACAAAAGCCACATTTACACAAGGATTCAAGAGTATTTACTTCATAGAAAACCGTCTTTTTTGACTACTTTTTATTACTTGGATTCCTTCAATCATAAGCACCAAATCACTCCAACTTATTTGTGACTTGTTATGAGAAGGAAAGGCAAAAGTTCCTTGTTCTAATCGCTTGTGATATAACACAAATCTGCCTGTTTCCCAATGCAAAAGCTTCATTTGGTTACAGCGACGATTGATAAAGACATAGACACTTCCATTGTGAGCTACTTGATTCAATTCGTTTTGAACAAGACCACAAAGACTATCGAAACTCTTGCGCATATCGCATGCTGATTTATATAAATAGAATTGGTGGCTACTACTCAGACTAAACATTACACAAGGTTTACTAATGAATAAAGATCACTTAAGTCTTTCGTTTTTACACGAAGCTTCACTCCATTAGGATACACGATTTCGTATTCTGTACCTTCTGTTTTCGATGTTTTACCTATTGCTATAAAGTTACTTGCTCCATCTTCAACTGTCTTATTCTTATATTTTACTACCCAATAGCTAAATGTCGCCAGGTTAATTCCTGCACTTTCACAATACTTTGATTGTGTTAATCCACTTGCTTTCCAATCCTCTACATGAGAGTACATAATTTCTTGTTTGCTCATCTCTTTATTATTTCAAGCAAACTTACTATCTTACATCATGTTATGAAACATGTAGTTGCTCGGGCGGATACGTTATTCCGTTTGGTAAAATAAAGTCTCAAGAAGAGTATTTGGATAGAGAGTTATATGTGTATTACTATGCACCTTTGTTATTCGAGGCGATACGAAAAGAAATCGGAGATAAACAGATGTGGAGTTGGTTAAGAAATATTCTTATGACAAAAACTGATTTTACAAACTATGATTTTCTATGTTCTACGTTAAAGGAGACAATTAAGGATGATAAGAAGTTTGAAGAAATAAAAACAAAGTATTTTGAAGGAAAAAACTCTATAAATGATGCTGTTGAATTAGTAAAAAAAGAGTTCTAATTTTAAAATTATACTAATGGTCTCTGTATCTCCTTAAAATACACCATCTCTGTAGATGATTTATAAATGGGAATTATTATTTTTAGCTTTCTTAAAATAGAAAGAGTAAACTAATCATGGACACAAATAATAACTATATAGAGATCAATAAAAAAACTTGGAATGAGAAGGTGGCTTTGCATGTAGATTCTGAGTTCTATAATATGAAAGATTTTTTGGCAGGGGAGACTTCTCTAAATGAGATAGAGTTAAACTTGTTAGGAGATGTTAGAGGGAAAAAGGTTCTTCATTTACAATGTCACTTTGGACAAGATACGCTTTCGTTAGCTAGAATGGGGGCAGATGTAACAGGTGTAGATCTGTCTGATAAAGCTGTAGAAAAAGGGAGTGAACTAGCTCAGCAGTTAGGACTAGATGTTCGTTTTATTTGCAGTGATGTGTATCAACTGCCAGAGGTGTTAGAAGAGCAGTTTGATATCGTATATACCAGTTATGGAGTGATAGGTTGGTTACCTGATATGAATAAATGGGCTGAAGTAGTATCTAAGTTTGTCAAACCAGGAGGTAAATTTGTATTCGTAGAGTTTCATCCTTTCATTTGGATGTATGACTACGATTTTACTAAGATTGAGTACTCTTATTTTAATATAGAGCCTATTGTAGAGACAGAGACAGGTACCTACGCAGATAAGACTGCTGATGCCGAGTTTGGTAGTGTAAGTTGGAATCACAGTATTGCTGATGTTGTGCAGGGATTGGTTAATAATCAATTGCAAATAAAGGCCTTCGAAGAACATAATTATTCTCCTTATCCTTGTTTTAATCAGGTGGTAGAGATAGCACCTAAGAAGTATCAGATTAAACCTTTTGGAGATAAAGCTCCTTTAGTATATGCTATCGTAGCAGGAAAGTAAGCATGACGCGGCTTATATATATGAGATAACAGAGTATAATCCGTGCCTATAGTTGAGTCTATATATAGCGTATATTATAGTATAGAGTGAATAGAATATGAGGTGTATATCTATATCCATAGTGAGGCGGTAATGCGTTTGTTTTTTGGGATTAGGATATTTTGAGTAAATTTGCCTTACTACATTAAGTTTATCTTCTATCTTAATGACTTCATTTTTAGAAAAGTGTGTAGGTACTACTACAGTGATTGCTTTTCGTTTTTCCTAAGAATACAAGTATCAGTAACAACAGTTTTGCTCTTGTTGAGATTATCAATAAGAGTGAGTAATACCATATTTTATACATGAACATACCACCATTCTATATATTTACAGGAGGCCCAGGTAGCGGAAAAACGACGTTACTTCATGCCTTAGAAGCTCAAGGATATACCGTAATGCCTGAAGTGGGGAGGGCTATTATCCAGCGCGAACAAGCATTGGGTAGCGATGTACTGCCTTGGGAGAATAAACAATTATTTTATGAAGCGATGCTATCTCAGTCTGTTTATGATTACGAACATTGTATAACGGATGAGGTTATATTATGGGACAGAGGGATACTCGATAGCATAGGCTATGCCGTATTAGAAGGATTAGATATAAGTGAGGCACAGCATAGTATCGCCTCCAGTCTTCCCTATATGCCAACTGTCTTTATCTTACCTCCGTGGGGAGAAATCTATACGCAAGACAAAGAACGCAAACAGGATATGGAGGTAGCTAGGGCAACTTATGAGACAATGAAAACAACGTATCAACGATATGGTTATACTCTAATAGAGGTGCCTAAAGGGACAGTAGATGAACGCGTAACCTTCGTAATGAATCAATTAAAGAAAGAAGAAAATGAAAGAAATAATAGAGACTGATAGAGTAATAATTCGCCCTTTAGAAGAAGGAGATGTAGAGGGGATATTGGCTTTAGACGGAGATATCCGAGTGTTAGAGTTCTTAGGTAAGAAACCGATAGGGAGTAAAGAAGAGGCGCTCGGCGTAATCAGATTTATTCGTCAGCAATACGAAGACTTCGGTATCGGAAGATGGGCTGTGATAGAGAAAGAAACGAATACTTTTATCGGGTGGACAGGCTTTAAGTATTTAAAAGACGGTCCTAGTGGAGTCGCAGAATACTTAGATTTAGGATACCGCTTTATCTACGAGGCATGGGGTAAGGGATATGCTACTGAGACTGCGAAAGCATGCTTAGTATATGCAGACAAACATTTGACAACGTTACCGATACATGCTAGTTCTGAAGTAGGTAATGATGGCTCTAGACATGTGTTAGAAAAAGTAGGTTTTAAAGTAGTCGATACATTTTTAGATGAAGGTGTGCCAAATTTTTGGTATATTAGACTTAAGAAATAAAAAGGCTATAACGAAGGAACGCTATGAATATGTTAATTAGATTATTCGAGCAATACGGGTATTTATCACCAATGTGTAAAGAGGCTTTGGAGAAAAATACTCAGATATTTTATAAGAGAAAAGGGGAGTACCTACTAAAAAAAGGACAACTATCAGGTAGTCTTTATGTTTTAGAAGAAGGCTTTGTGCGTGGATTCTATATGCATAATGATCAAGAGATAGATGTATGGTTTGCTTTTGAACAAACCATCATGGGGTCTACTTATCAGATGTATAAGAGCAAAGCTTCTCTTGAGTTTATACAATGTATGGAAGACTGTGTGGTACATGCGATTCCAAACCAAGTTATATTTCGTTTTTTTAAAGAGTATCCTGAGTTAAACTTGATTTTAAGACGCTCTACAGAAGACTATTGTTTACAGTTAGAAGATAGAGCTTTTCAACTTCAGACCATGTCTGCTACAGAGCGATACCACAGATTATTAAAAGATCTAGGGAGTGATGTGAATAGAATCCCTTTAGGAAATATCGCATCTTATCTAGGGATCTCCCAAGAAACACTTAGTAGAATCAGAAGAATTTGACATATATCAAAAAAGTAGCCCTCTGTTGAGGGCTATTTTTGTGGCGTAAATAAATGATATATGAAGAATTTTATCTTTTTAGCAGTAGCTATTGTGTGTGAAGTAATAGGTACAAGTGCTTTAAAAGCATCAGAACAATTTTCTAAATTAGGAGCTAGTGTATTGACTGTATTGATGTATGCGGCTGCATTTTATTGTTTAAGTCAGACTCTTCGCACTATTCCCGTAGGGATAGCGTATGCGATATGGTCAGGAGTAGGTATCGTTTTAGTAACTTTGATAGCGATAGTACTGTATAACCAAAAACCAGATGTTCCTGCTGTATTAGGGCTGGGATTGATTATAGCGGGGGTAGTTGTAATCAATGTGTTCTCTAAGATGAGTGCGCATTAAATAACAGATAGAAGAATGAGTGATATTAATTTTAAAGAGCTGAGTTATCTAAGAGAAGGAAATAAGGTACAACAGCGAATAGCTGAGGTACTAGAACAAGGATTAGTAATGGATAAGTTACGTAAGTTTGATCCAGTATTAATCGGTACTTTTCCGATAGATATTGCCGTTGAAGGGAGTGATTTAGATATTGCTTGTTGTTATCAGAATAAAGAGGAGTTTATACAAACAGTACAACTTTCGTTTTCGTTTATAGAAGATTATACTTTGACAGAAGTAGAGATAGGAGGTATACCTACTGTAGTAGTCAACTTTACGTTAGAAGAATTTTCTGTAGAGTTATTTGCTCAACCTAGACCTGTAGAAGAACAAAATGGTTATCGACATATGCTCATCGAATATGCTATCTTAAACGAGAAAGGTGATAGCTTCAAGCAAGAAGTAATAAAGCTGAAAAAAGCAGGGGTAAAAACAGAGCCTGCTTTTGCACAGTTATTAGGATTAATTGGCAATCCTTATGATAGTTTATTAGCTTATGGCAATAAGGAGTAAGATAGGGTTAAATAGAGGAATTGTGGGGTTGATGTATTAGTGTATAGTACCTTTTTAAACATAAAATTACCCACTATAGGTACTAACACTTATAGTGGGTAATCGTTAACAAACATCTCATGTAAACATCTTAGACAACTAATAATAAAGATGTTCTAGTAACTAAACAATACTTGAGAAAGTAATAAGAATGTGTTAGAAAGCGTATTGTTTAGAGAAGTCTTTACCATCTCCTGATAAAGTTAGTTCTTCATTAACCAATACTTTTCCTTCTTTTTCTATTTTATAGTTGATTGGCAAACTCTCTCCATAGTTAATAATCTGTACACTATTAGCAAAAGCGTTGATTGGCTCAGTAGTTTCGATTACATACGTTTTAGTACCAGCACCGAAGTCGTTCTTCGCTAGACTAATAGCAGACTCACCTGTTCTAACTTTACCATTTACTTTCCATACATCTGTCTTTCCGCTAAGTGTTCCTCCTGCATAAGTTAGAGAAACAAAATCATTCTCACCTACATTAGTTAAGGATACTGTGACTTTGTAAGTATTCTTTTCTAAAGCTGGACTGTCAGTGCTATTATCATCACTACTACAAGCTGTAGTAGTTAAGCCTAATGTTAAAACGGCTAATACACTTAAAAAAGCAGTTCTTAATTTTGAGTTTTTCATGTTTTTTGTTTTGTTTTATATGTGAGTTACAAATATCAGTAGATTGGCTTTTTATGACAATCACAGAATACCATGAATCTGTTTCTAATGGTTTACCATTAATTTTTGATTAGTAAATGATGAATGTGTTTTTATTGTGATATTTGTACTTTAATACATGATTCTATGTTGAAAAATCTTTATCTACTTATTTCTTTTACTTTATTCATTTCTTTTAGTTATGGTCAGCAGCTATTACCTTTAGATGAAGAAGGTTACTTCAGAGAAATAAATGAACAAATCAAGACTAGTAAGAGTGAAAAGATTCGTTTAGAACACTATTTACTTTTAGCAGAGTTTTATGCTCCTACAGATAGTGTGAAAAGTAAGGAAGCGCTGACTAAGGTATTGTCTTCGCCTCATAAGCATTTGTTATCTAAAGGCGTGATAGCGTATTATCAAGGGATTTATGAGACTAATCAAGGGAGTAAAAGCAAAGCGAAACAATATTATGAAGAGGCGATTAAAGAGCTGAAGAAGGATAAGGAAAATGTAGATGTTTTAATTCGAAGTTGGTATAACTACGCATATGTGCAAGTAGAGGATAAAGGGTATGAAGTCTTACTAAAAATGCTGACAGAGAAGTGTATTCCATTAAGTGAAAAGGCAGGAAATAAGTTATATCTAGCTTATGCTAATACGCAAGTAGGGTTGACCTTTATGTCAGTGGGACAATTTGATAAAGCAGAAGAGTACCACTTTAAAGCTTTAGAGGTATTAAAGGACTTGCCAGAAGAGGGAACTATTCACTTGATTACTTATTTTAATTTAGTGAGTAATTATTGTTATCAAGCTAATAGCACTGTAGCTAAGGTCTATTTAGATAAAGCGACTCAACTGTTAGAACACTACCCTAATTCAAGACAGTATCCCAATTATTATTATCAATTAGCAATGTATCACACCACTAGACAGGAGTATAAACCTGCTCTAGTGAGTTTAAATAAAGGAATAGAACTCTCTAAGCAAATGAAGCAACCTAAGCTTACTCAAATGCTTTATTTCCGCGTTTATAATGTGTATTTGATGCAAAGTGATTACGAGGGAGCTAAACTTATCTTAGAGCAGATCTTAAAGGATAATATCTTGAGTAAAGAAGCTGTTAATCGCAAAATAACTTTTACACAGTTAGCAGCCGTTAATGAGGTGTTAGGCGATTATAAAGAAGCTTATCAATGGATGAAAAAATCAAGTGTATTAGGCGATAGCCTCCAACAACAAAAGCTGTTGGAAAAGATGAACGAATTAGAGATTATACACGATACTCATGATAAGGAGCAGACAATTAATCAATTAATACAAGAGAAAAAGGAAGATGCTTTGATGGCTAAAAATAGAAATATGCGTATGCTGTTTTTAGCAATAGGCCTAGTACTAAGTGTAATCATAGCCATATTAGCTTTTAGAAATTATAAAAATCAACAAAAGCTAAATCAACAGATTAACATAAGCCATCAACAAGAATTGATAAACTTAGAGAATAAGCGAAAATATGAAGCTTCTCAGGCTGTATTAAAAGGGGAGGAACAAGAAAGACAACGCATTGCTCAAGATCTGCACGACAGCATGGGAGGAATGTTAGCGAATATAAGGATGTCTATTTCTTCTACAGAGACGAGTGAGTCTAGTGGGCTATTAGCTAAAATAGATAAGTCTATCATAGAAATGAGGAGGATATCTAGAAACCTAATGCCTGAGACACTAAAGAATTTAGGATTAGAAATTGCTCTAAAAGAATTGTGTGAATCTATGACGTATGAAAAAATGAGTATTCAGTTCGAAGCATTTACTATAAGTACGACTATTCCTTTTCAGACTCAATTAGCTTTGTATCGCATAGCACAGGAAGGATTGAGTAATATAATTAAATATGCTCAAGCAGATAATGTGATTGTACAGATTAGTCAAAATGAAGACTTATTGACTCTGACAATAGAGGATGATGGAGTAGGATTTGACACTACTAAGGTAGTATATGGGTTAGGGATTAAAAATATGGAAAGCAGAGTACAGTTAATTAATGGAACATTAAGTATAGACTCTCAAAAAGGGCAAGGAACAACGATAAATGTAGAATGTAATGTGTAATAAGGATATAATCACGTTAGCGATAGTAGATGATCATCCAATGATATTAGAAGGCTTAAAATCATTGTTCCAAGTAGATGAGAAATATCAATTATTCTTTTTCAGTAGTGGAGAAGCAATAGTAGATTTTGTACAGAAGAATAAAGTAGATGTGGTATTACTAGATATAGTACTCAATGATGGCAGTGGATTAGATTTCTGTAAGATGATTAAACAGAAATCCCCTAATATTGTTGTGATAGGAATAAGCAATCAGGAAGAGAGAAGTATTATCTTTCGATTTTTAGAGAATGGAGGTAATGGATATATTCTGAAGAATGCTGACGCTAAAGAAATAGTCGAATGTGTAGAAAGAGCTATTAATGGAGAGTTAGCATTGAGTAAGAAAGTACAAGAGATTATGTTGACTCAATTATCTAATCCTGTAGAGTTGCCACGACTGACTAAAAGAGAGCAGCAGGTACTACAAGCTATATCTAATGGATTGACTTCTGCAGAAATAGCAGATAAACTGTTCATATCAGTAATTACAGTGGAGACTCATAGGCGAAATCTGTTACAGAAATTTAAAGCAAAGAATATGTTTGAACTTGTAAAAATAGCTACGGAGAATAAGTTAATCTGATTTATTCTCCGTAGCAGTTGTTTATTGAGTTAGTTAGATTTGTCATTTTATAAGCCTATTTTTCCTTCTACCCAAAAAGGCTGCGTAATGATATTGTTAGAAGAGACTCCTTTTGCTCGTAGTGCCTTTCTAAACTTCTGAATACTCTTTCCATTACCCATTAAATAGAACTGCCCATGAACTAGTTTATTCCAACGGTAAGTATCTATAGATTCTAAATAATCTACTGCAGGGTACACTTCCTTATCATCTGATTTCTCAATATATTCCATATGGGGAAGATGGTCATTGGCATAAGGGATAGAATGATCACTTAACTCAAGTAGACCTTCAAGTTTGTGGTTATTCTTTTTCATTTCTTCTTGTAATGCCTGACAGAAGCCAATACAGGTATCGTCTCCATAGAAGAAGTGATAATAGGTGTTCTCATCATAGATATTTAGACCTCTAGGTAAACTAGAAGTGAGTTCAGTACCTACTGTGATATTCTTGAAAAAAGTAGTGCCAGGACCTTTCGCTTTTTGATGAAATATTACATCAAAGTACCCTTCTTCTTTATTAAAAATGCTAGGAGTGTAATTGCGATATTCTGTATCTGATATTTGCATTAATATGGCTTGTCCTATTTCGTATTTAGCATTAGAAAGGTCAGCTTCAAAGCGTATTCTCAATAAGCCATTAGCTAGCTGTTCTTTTTGTGTAACTACTACAGTAACAAACATCTTACTCCATGCAGTCTTTACTATTGTACCTATTAGTTTTGGAATCTTTGGCATTTTCTTCTTTTTTAGTTTTAAGCAAAATTCATTAAAAAGAAGGAATGCGATGTAAAACTAAAATAGGAGATGATTGGATAAAAAAGGGGGAAGTGTAGAATAAGGAATTAGCAATGGGGAATTAGGAGTTATGTACATCCCTAAATTTAGTTGACTGCTCCCTGTTTTCTGTTCTCTTTTTTCTTATAAAAAAAGAGCTTAATTCACAGTATAGAATTAAGCTCTTACAGTATCTCTAAATTGTAGAGGAGTCTGATAGGTTAGTTTTTTAAACATACGAGAAAAATACGTATGGTCTTCAAAGCCCAGGTTAAAGGCAATTTCTTTAACAGGTTTGTTTGTATAATACAGTAAGCGTTTCGCTTCATCTAGTATTGATTTCTTTAACCAATAACTAACTGTTTGTCCTGTGGTTTTCTTTACACAGTCATTCAGATGCGCTGTTGTAATGCTTAATTCATTTGCAAAATAAGAAGGTAGGTTTAGATGTGTCTGGTGTGTGATTAGGCGTTTAAAGTTGCTTGTAATCACTGTTGGTTGTGACTGAGTCCCTAACTCTTTGTTTTGTAAATTATGTGTTGTTTGAGAACAAATGCTATATAGTGCAGTTGAGAATAGCCCATTAATGATCTGCATCTTATGTTGGCTATTGGTAGCAGTGTGCTTCTTCATTAACTCAAAAGTAGTAGCGAGCATTTGCATCTCTTCTTCTTTTATGTTTAGAAGTTGTTGGCTCTCTGGTAGAGTGTATAACAAGTCATTGATGTCATTAGGTATCCTATACTCTTGTATGCCTAAAAGATAACCCGTGAAGTCATCACTAATGTGTCTAACGTTGTGTATTTGGTAAGGTTTGACAATAAGTATGTTATTGCGTAAGGCAGTGAATGTTTCCATTTCACAGTCCATTCTCATCTCTCCATTAGTTACAATAGAAATTACATAGTAATCATCTCTATGTGTGTGGTTAATGATAGACTTTTTTTGTTCTATATGTGTATGATCCTTTATATAAATACCTCCTAATGCTTTAGGAGACTGGCTATAAGTGATAATATCATTAGTATGAGTCATTATATTGTTATTTAATAGACTACAAATATACTGTAATTATTTAGAATCTATTTAAATAGAGAATAAATACTTTCGTAAAGGGGTGTGAAATAAGGCAATATGTATAAGTTATGTTATGCAAAAAGGGCATAAACTGTCAAAAGTTTATGCCCTTTAATATTATGAAATACTATTAATTAGCAGCATTTACGATAGCGACAAAGTCATCAGCTACAAGAGCAGCTCCACCGATAAGACCACCATCTACATCAGGTTTAGAGAAGATTTCTTGAGCATTACTAGGTTTAACACTTCCTCCATAAAGAATAGAAGTATTCTCAGCAACAGATTTATCATACTTTCTATCAATTTCTTGACGGATAAAAGCATGTATTTCTTGAGCTTGTTCTGGAGTAGCTGTCATTCCTGTACCAATAGCCCAAACAGGTTCGTAAGCAATAACGATATTGCTCCATTGCTCTTTAGTAAGGTGGAATAACCCATCTCTTAATTGGTTAAAGATAACGTTTAAGAACTGTTTATTCTCTCTATCTTTTAGCTCTTCTCCTATACAGTAGATAACACGCATATTATGGCGTAATGCAGTATTTACTTTATCAGCTAGTACAGCATCAGTTTCATTAAAGTAATGTCTTCTTTCAGAGTGTCCAATGATCACAGTCTCTACACCAATGCTTGTAAGCATTTGAGCAGATATTTCACCTGTGAATGCTCCACCTTCAGCTTGATGCATATTTTGTGCAGCTACTTGTACATTAGTTCCTTCTAAATGTGCTACAGCACTAGCAAGGTTTACAAAAGTAGGAGCTACAATTACTTCAACTTCTTTCCCTGAAGGTAATTTTTCAATTAACTCGTCTAATAGAGTATGCGTTTCAGAATATGTCTTATGCATCTTCCAGTTACCAGCAACGATTGAATGTCTCATATTATTGAATTTTTTTAAGTAAGTCTTTTATTTGATCGAAGTTCTTTTCAGTAGCATTGTATAGTGCTATTTTTCCTTCTTTATCTACTACGATATAACGAGGGATCCAGTTTAAATCTAGTGATTTACCAAAGTCTCCTTTCATTCCTTTTCCTTCTTTAGAGTAGTAGTGAAGTCCTTCAATACCATATTTTTCAATTGCTTCTTTCCAAGATTCTTCTGTTTTATCAAGAGAAAGATTAACGAATGCTACATTTGTAAATTCTGCTTTAATCTCTTTCATAGTAGGAACCGCTTTGATACAATCAGGACACCAAGCAGCCCATACATCTATAAGGATAGCTTTTCCTTTTTGTTGATCAAGGATTTGTTGAAGTGTAATTGACTTCCCATCTAATTCAGCAAAGTCTTGTTCTAATGCTCTAGAAGCAAATGCAGTTGTATCTTTTACTTGTTCTACTTCTGGAGTTGCAGAAGTCTCCTCTTGTAATGTAGTTGAGATCTCTTCTGTAGTTGTTTCTGCTTTTTCTTTACAAGAAGTAAATACTGCAGCAGCTAGTGCTAATGTTATGAATATTTTTTTCATTGATTCTATTTCTGTTTTATTGTTTTAATTTAACTTGATTCTAGGGTCTAAATAAGCATATATCAAATCTACTAAAATAGTAATGATTACGAAAGAAGAAGAGATAATAAGTACTGCACCCATAATCACAGGTAAGTCTAGTGTATTCAGTGCATCTACTATTTCTTTACCTAAGCCATTCCACCCGAAGATATATTCTACGAAAACAGCTCCTGCAAGCATAGAAGCAAACCATCCTGATAGTGCTGTAACTACAGGATTCAGAGAGTTTTTTAAAGCGTGTTTATAGATAATCTGCGTAGTACTTAGTCCTTTAGCTTTGGCTGTGCGTATATAATCTTGATTAAGTACTTCTAATAGTGTGTTTCTCATTAACTGAATTACTACAGCTAATGGTCTTATTCCAAGTACTATCGAAGGTAATATAGCATTCTTTAGCACTAAATGTCTTCCTTCTCCGAAATCATCAACCTCATAGAGACTTCCTGTCATCGGTAGTCCTGTATAACTATGCAGTACGTACCCGAATATCCAAGCAAATAAAATAGCACTGAAGAACGAAGGAATACTCATCCCAAAAGTACTTATAATGGCTATTGTTTTGTCTAGCCATGTGTTTTTAAATAGAGCTGAAACAACACCTAGTAGTACACCAATACCAAGCGCGATACTAATAGCTAATGTTGCTAATAGAATAGTGTTTGGCAAGGTTTCTCCAAGTATAGTACTTACTTTCTTACCACTTTTTTGGAAGCTTTCTCTTAAGTATGGTGTCTTCAGCATCAAGTTGTATTGCCCTGTGCTAAATAGGACTGTTCCATTGTACTTTTGATCGGTATTAAAACTGTAATCTCCTTCTGTTTCACTATGTACAGAGATAGGAGATAAGTCATTTAAGTAAAGCAGATATTGCTTTCCTTTAGGTTGATCAAAACCATACTTTTTTTTGATAGCTAATAGTTGTTCTGAGTTTTCATTCTGGTCAAGCATCATCCTAGCTGGATCTCCAGGAAGAATATTAAATAGAAAGAAGACAACAGTAACTACACCAAACAAGGTGAAGAATGCGTATAATAATTTCTTTAAAAAATAACTTAACAAGGTCGTGTAGGCTTATTTTAAGTTTACAGATTCTCTGTCATTCCAATGTTTCTTCTCTACAATAACACCATTTTCTATTACTACTATACTTGGGTTACCACGCTCTATTGTTTTTAGTGTAGTCCCATCACATGTATAGTAGTCAAAAGGAAGTTTGTATTTACTAACTACAGATTCTATTAAGTCTTGATTCGAAGCAGTCATACCAGCTACTACATATCCTTTAACAATAGCTTTATTAGCAAAGTCTTTCATTGCTTCTAGGCCTTTTTCATCAGCTCTAGTTAGGTCATAAGAGATAAGCATTACTAATTTCGGTTCTGCCATCATCATAGATAGGTGGTCAATACCGTCTTTATCCATAGTCAAATCATGAATAGGAGGTTGGTATCCTTCAGAGATAAGTTTCTCTTCTCTTCTTAGGTATTTAGCACCTTCAGGTAATTTAGTTAACTCTTTATCAGAGAACTTGCGCTCTTCACCATTTACATCATAGTAGAACGTAATCTCATAAACTGCTTTTGGAGCGTCTTCAGGAATCTCCATTCCTTTTACGATATCAGTACCTACTTTATAAACTCTGAAGTCTTTTAAAGGTAAATGGTTCAATACCCAGTATCCCATAAAACTACATAGTACTAAAGACAGAATCATTATAATATTGTTAATCTTACCAGAGAAGATAGGTTTTATTACTTGATTATATTTCATGATAATAAGAATCAAGATAAGTAATACAATATCCTTTGTGAAAGATCCCCAAGGTGTTAATGGAACAGCATCCCCAAAACATCCACAATCTGTTACTTTGTTAAAGAATGCAGAGTAGAATGTAAGGAATGTGAAGAATACAATCATTAAGAACAGTAAAAGAATTGTCAACTTTCGCATATACCCTATTAACAGAGCAACTCCTAATAGTACCTCAGCAATCACAAGAGTCACTGCCAATCCTACAGCATAAGGAGTTAGGAAAGGAATATTTAATACAGCTTCAGAGAAGTATTCTTCTAGCTTATATGAAAACCCCATAGGGTCATTTAGTTTCACTAATCCAGAAAGGATAAATAGTATTCCTACAAATATTCGAGATAATTGAGCAATTATTTTCATAGTTATTTGATTGTATTAGAACAGTGATTTATTGGTTTGGTAAATCTAAGTGTATCAATGCGAATACAGAATAGTTTAGCATATCTTGATAGTTAGCAGCTATTCCTTCTGATACAATGGTTTTTCCTTTGTTATCTTCAATTTGCTTTACACGCAATAGTTTCTGTAAGATAAGATCTGTTAATGAACTAACTCTTAAATCACGCCAAGCTTCTCCATAGTCATGGTTTTTATCTTCCATTAATTGCTTTGTCTCAGCTACTTTTTGATCGTATAAAGCAATTGCTTCTTCAGTAGATAAGTCAGGTTGGTTCGCAACTCCTATCTCTAAATTGATAAGCGCCATCACACAATAATTGATAATACCAATGAACTCAGGGATTTCTCCTTCATCTACTTTTCTAACTTCATTCTCTTGAATACTTCTAAGGCGTTGTGCTTTTATAAATATTTGATCAGTCAACGAAGGCATTCTAAGGATTCTCCATGCGCATCCATAGTCTTTCATTTTCTTGGTATATAAATCTCTGCATATCGCAATTACTTGATCAAATTGAGTAGAAGTCGTATTCATTTGGATTATATTTGTGTAATATTTTTTCAAAAATACTAATAATACTAACCCTTTGAAAGAGGTAGAAGTATTTTAGCTGTTTTTAATTATATAAAACTACATAAAAAAGTAACGCATTACACACAATGACAATAAATTGTAAAGGAGAATTGATTGATTTAAGTTCTCCAAAAATAATGGGAATATTAAATATCACTCCTAATTCTTTTTTTGATGGAGGAAAGTATAAGTCTGATCTAGCTTTTTTAAACCATGCAGAGCAGATGATAATGCAAGGGGCTGACTTTATCGATGTAGGAGCGTATTCTAGTAAACCTAGTGCAGAGTATGTCAGTGAAGAAGAAGAGATAGAACGTATCGTACCTATTGTAAAGTTACTTCAAAAAGAGTTCCCGACTATGCACCTTTCTATAGATACCTTTAGAGCAGGTGTTGCTAGAGCTACAATAGCTGCTGGAGCTTCTATTATAAATGATATTGCCGCAGGGCATTTAGACGAGCAGATGTTGCTCACTGTAGGGGAGTTACAAGTACCTTATATTATGATGCACATGAGAGGAACTCCTCAGACGATGCAGACGATGACTACATATAATGACTTAGTAAAAGAAGTGAAAATATACTTCTCAGAACGAGTAGCAAAAGCAAGAGAATATAAGATTAATGATATCATACTAGACCCAGGCTTTGGCTTTGCTAAAACATTAGAACAAAATTATGAGCTGATGAGTAAAATGGAGTTGTTATCTTCTTTTGAATTGCCTATTTTAGTAGGTATATCTAGGAAGTCTATGATCTATAAGTTATTTGATATTACTCCTCAAGAGGCATTAAATGGAACGACAGTATTAAATACAGTGGCTTTACAAAAAGGAGCTCATATCTTAAGAGTTCACGATGTGAAAGAGGCTGTACAAACAAGAGAAATAATAAAACAATTGAGTATATGAAAAAAGTGCTACTATTAATACCTGCTTTACTATTATTAGTGAGCTGTAATAAGAAAGAAATGCAATTAAGTAGAGCTTCTTTTATTGTTGAAGAAGGAATAGACGATCATTCACCTATTTACTTTGAAACAGGAGAAGAAGGGAAGAGCTTTAATTTAAATGATGCCAACAGAATTGCTGGTACGAACTATATTGTTTCTGTTCAACGCGATTTGAATGCTAAAGAAGTATTACAAGAGATAAAGAGAATTAAAGATCACAAATATGCAGAAGACAATATGCATAGAGATGAGAAGGGAGTATATCTAAGTTATGCTGATACACTACACAAGCATCTTTCTCTTTTTCCAATTAAAGACTTAGACTTTGGTTTCGTAGGACCTACTTCTCTAGATAAAGTAGTATATCTAAAAGATGCTAATAACTTCTTAGTAGAAGGTAAGTCAGTAACTAAAGACCAATTAATAGAGGCTATAAAAGATAAAGATAGTCTACAACTAGGAGTGAATAAAGACGTAACATACGAAACTTATTTACAGACTCGTATTTTCTTTGTAGAAAAAGAAGTAGTAGACCAGTTTTTAAAGACAGATTTAATTTATTAGTCGAATCGTGAAACTGTGAAATCGTTAGTTTGTGAAACCGTGAAACCGTTTTTTTGTGAAACTGTCCACTGTAAACCGATTAACTGAAAATGTTAACCGTAAACTGTTCACTGATTACTGTAAACTGTTCACCGTTCACCGTTAACTAAAAACCTATTCGTGATGATAAGGTTCATTGCGCAGGATAGTGAATCCTCTATAAGTCTGTTCGATAATAAATAAACGAATCATCTGATGGGAAAATGTCATTCTAGAAAGTGATATTTTCCCTTTTGCATTTTTATACACGTCCTCTGAGAAACCATAAGGCCCTCCGATAACGAATACTAAGGTCTTGATACCAGAGTTCATCTTCTTTTGTAGCTCATCAGCGAAGCCGATGCTCGTAAACTCCTTTCCTTTATCATCTAGTAAGATTAGCTGATCAGTAGGGCCTATCTTAGATAAGATTAGTTCCCCTTCTTTTTGTTTCTGCTGATCTTCAGACATATTCTTCGCATTCTTGATATCAGGAATTACCTCTAGGTCAAACTTTACATAAAAAGACAATCTCTTCATATATTCATCCATTAACGTTTGTAATGGTTTACTGTCTGTCTTTCCTATTGCAAGTAATTTGATATTCATCTGTCTGATTTATTTTTTGCAAAAGTAGTTTTTTTATAGAAAATAGCACACTGTCTAAGGTGTATTTATAGCCAATGTAATACTAGGTTGCAGATGTACAACGCAATTTTAGTGATTAATGCGATCATAATAAGATGTGTTTAAGTTAGTTGGTGTCGTTGAATAGAATGGTGTATCTCTTTGCGCATAAAGGGTATAAATACAAAAAGAGAGATATAAACCCACAGTATTAATAAGGTTATCAAAAAGGAGGTTAGAATGAGAAAGCTAATCGATGAAATATAGTTTTGTAAGAGATTAATCAGATTAAAAGAAGGAGCTATAAATAGTATTATAGGGCCTCCGAGAGCCATAGTAGCCACTCTAGTCAAATACCACTTCTTATTGCTTTCTTTATTGATCTTTTTGAGTTCTATCTGCCATCTGATCCCCATACCGATAAAGCCTAAAAGAAGTATAAAAGAGGTAATTATAAATATCTCTAAATAGTAATTAGGCAGAGTTAAACCAATAGCGAAACTCAATAAAAATATAGCTAGTGAAACAATTATTTTAGGAATAGTGAAGAAACTTAATAAGACCTTATACATCTGTTTTAAGTAACTATTCATTGTCATTATTATTTTAGAGTCCACTACGTCACTAAACCCCAATACCCCAAACTTCTTAAACTCTCTGTCTAGTGCTGTTTCAAAAGGAAGTGAACCATCCTCTCTCCATTGAGACTCTATTCCATTAGCTAAGTGATCGACTAGCTCCAGTTCGATATCATAATATTCTACATAGTGCTTCTTTACGAAAGTGTGTAGAGCTTGTATTTGGTCAGTAGTTAGAGTTTTCATAATAGTAGTTATAGGGTGTTAAACTTCTTTATAGTAGCTTCTTTTTCTAGTTTGAGCTTAGGAGATATAACATTGTATGTAATGTATATCCAGAGTCCTACGAATAAGATAAGTACACTTGATAACACAATAGACTTATCAGCTATAAATCTTGCAAAATAATACGTGATGTATAGAGCAGATAAAGGAAATGCTATTACGGATAATCTTATTCTATCCATAAACCACTTCTTTTGAGTTGCTTTATGAAGTTTTTTAACTAGAGTCGCCTCTATGATATAATAAATGAAAACTAGAGGCATTAGACTCCATATAATCACAGAGATTATATCTCTATTCTCAAATATCGTTGATAGATAATTAAGTGATGTATATATGATATAAAAGAGCGCACTCGTTAAGAGTAATTTAGGCCAATGCAGGAAGCGCAGAACTTCTTTTAGAATAATGCCAAGATAAAAATGCGATAGAGTATTCTCCTTTTTCTCAATGATTGTACTAAACCCAAACACCCCAAACTTCTTAAACTCTCTGTCTAACGCTGTTTCAAAAGTAAGTGAGCCATCCTCTCTCCATTGAGACTCTATTCCATTGGCTAAGTGATCGACTAGCTCCAGTTCGATATCATAGTATTCTACATAGTGCTTCTTTACAAAAGTGTGTAGAGCTTGTATTTGGTCAGTAGTAAGTGTTTTCATCATGATTTTACGCTTATTTAAAGGCTTCAGTAGCTTTCACTATTAATCTGAAATCAGTCCCTTCTATAGGAGTATCAGTTTCATATGTGTATTCTAGGTTATTGTATTTAAAACGAATAGTTTTCGGAACTTCATTCTTGTTGACTATAAATTGAAAATAACCTGTATTATCAGTAGTAGTGACTATTGTATTGTTATTTAGAATCTGTATGCCAGCCACACCTTTGTTATCTTGTTTATCTATAACTGCTCCTAAAAAAACAAAGTCATTTTCTTTAAGTGCTACAATAGGATATTGCTGACCCATATCTTCTTTTTTCTTTTTGTTTAGATTAGTGCTGTATCTCATAGAGCCATTAATCATTGAGAAATTAAGAATATTCATGTCTATACTGTTAAAAGCCTTCGCTCTAGTATCATAAGAAGCATATGGATATACTAATAATTTGTCATTAGGGAGTTCTATTACTTGACTACCGAAAGTCTGTGATCTATTAGTGTTTACATTTATCCTATCTATAAATATAAGATATTCGTAGTTCTTTATTTTACCTGCTTTATAGTAATGTAGAACAAAGTCTTTGTACTTTAATTGAGTTTCTAAATCAGCGTGTTGTAATACTAAGAAACAAGTATGCCAACTAGCCTCATCTAATTTTAAATCTTCTCCATTAATTAATCTTTCTATTATAGGAAGTACTATCTCTTGGTTCTCCTTATCATAAGAGTAGATAGTAGAGTTTAACTCATTTTTAGCAATGCTATTTTGTTCTTTATCATACAGAGTTCTATAGTGTTGGTCTTTGTATAATACATCTACCAGTATCTTATTTATATCTTCTGATACTTGACAGTAAGATATACCAGTGAATAATAATAGGATTATAAGGTTAATTGTTTTTTTCATCACACTTCAGTTTTGCTTAGTTGTTGTTTGTAAGATTTATAAGTAAGTAGTGTCCAGGTTAATGAAAAAGGAATAAATAAAGCCCTTCCAATTATAAAACTTTGAGTGAAGCCTAGCAAATCTCCTTTTTTAAGTAAATGTTGAAAGAGTAGGATACTTATGAATAGCACTACTATTAATGCATTATAAGAAGTTATCTTCTTAATTCTCTTCTTTAGATAAACAGCGTGTTCACTTACTATCGTTTTGATATAGTGTCTAAGTATAAATACTATATTCAATGAAACTAGAGCTAATAACATTGAAACTATAAAGTATAAACTATCTGAAAACACTAGAACTGTCATTTGACAAACAGCAATAATTATCCCCAATAAGATAGAGTTGTTCTTTATTCTACTATCTTTTTCAATCCAGTTTTTAGAGATAAAGTAGGGTGTGTTTTTATAGAAATGATAAGGATCTGTTTTTAATAAATCCTTCCAGTTTATAAAAGTCTGTCTAAAAGCATCTTCATATTCATACCCTTCATTCATCAATTCTTCTATTTCACAGGCAATATGATCCAATACTTCATCACGAGTATCTTGATACTTGATATTGTATTGAGTGATTAAGGTCTCTTCTATATGTTTTATTTGGCCAGTAGATAGTGTTTTCATAAGTGCCTAGTTAATAGTTTTTAATATTCTATCTCTTTCATTTTGGTAGGTTGGTTTGATGATATTAAGACCTACATAGATACTAAGTATAGTTAAGGTAATACCCGAAGCCATTAATAAACAATCCCCTATAGAGTCATAAGTAGTAGGTAGGTTAAAGAGCCTTTTACCCTGCATAATGATATTAAAGAAGATTGTATTCGAGAGTAACGAAAAACTCATAACAGATGAATAAGTTCTGTCTAATAGTAGTTTTGTCTTTACTTTTTTGCGTAACACTAAATCTTTTGCATAGCTATAAAAGAATACAATAACTGGGCTCATTATAAATATCATTGTTAAGAATTTAAATTCTTGACCTATCCAATGAAGTAATGCGGCAATTAGTAATATTATAGCTATAACTGTAACTATTAAAGGAAATGTGAAAAACTCTTTTAAAGATTTAAAAAACATATGTTTATATTCTCTGAACTTTTGTTTCTCTCTACTTTCTTGAATAGATAAGAATTTATAAGAACCAAAGTTTTCATATTCTTTAGCTAAAAGATATTCTAAGTTATTATTGTTACCTTCAGACCATTTCTCTTCTATAGAAGAAGCTAGATGATCAGTAAGTTCTTCTATTATTTCGTAATACTTCACATCTTTACTGATGATAAAATCTTTTATCTCTTTTATTTGATCAATAGTAAGTGTTTTCATAATTACAATATTTTAGATGAAACACTGTTGTATTCTTGGTTGTGTTTTAAGGTCAAATACATGGCTATACTCGATAAGAATATAGCTAGTAGTAAGAATATTAGGTTTAAGTAAACTATCGAAAAAGTACTCGTGAAACTGTAATATAAAGCTACCATGCCATCTAAAACAAATAAACTAAACCAAGCAACACCTTTGATATGTTCGGTGTAGTAATCCAGTTTAAAGTTCGCGTAACGATTCTTTTTATACTTGAGGTACCCCATTATTAACATAGGAAAAGCTGTGATAGCTAAAGCTAGGCCTAAGATGAATAATTGATCTTTGATAAAGACATGGATTATAGAAGTAGTGAATACAGCCAAAACAAATAGTAGCCCAATACTCTGCATATCTTTTACAATTAATGGACTGACTATAAATCTAGGCGTTTTGTTGATCACCCAATTAGAAGGCTTTAGTTGACTATTCCATTTAGCTATTGTTATTTTACTAGCTTCGTGAAAATAAGCACCTTCATTCATCAGCTCTTCTATCTCACAGGCAATATGATCCAATACTTCATCACGAGTATCTTGATACTTGATATTGTATTGAGTGATTAAGGTCTCTTCTATATGTTTTATTTGGTCAGTAGTAAGTGTTGTCATAATAGTGTTGAGTTAATAGTTAAGAGGTGCTTACTTGACCTTTTTTTATCAAGTTTCTGAATAAATAGATATGATACCAAGTAATTGTAAAGTGATACATAACAACAGAATCTATACTACTATAATTTAATTGTAGTAAGTTATCTAAAAAGGTCATTAGAACAAATAATAGAACACTTACACTGATCTCCATAACCAATAATCGTTTGTATATATCTAAGTAGTACCCCTTTAGTCTTTTAGTGTTGTATAGAGAGATTGTAGCTACTGTTATTGTAATTGTGAGTATTGACACAAAAGCTGTAACAGCACTTATTTTCTGTATGCTAAAAAAAACAGTAAGTCCAATTGATACAAAGAAAGTTAAGAGATATACAGTCCAATTAGGCTGTGTTACAAGCTTAACTATTGGACGAGATATAAACTTTGGGATACCTTTATAGACTCCAAAATGCTCTAGTAGTAGTTTTGAATGCCATTTATTAAATACAATATTGTATGCCTCTCTATGTTCATATCCTTCATTCATCAGTTCTTCTATCTCACAGGCAATATGATCTAGTACCTCATAACGAGTATCTTGATACTTGATATTGTATTTAGAGATTAGAGTATCTTCTATCTGTGTTATTTGGTTAGTAGATAGTGTTGTCATAAGTACCTAGTTAATAGTTCGAATGTTTAACTTGCTTATTTCTAATATGTAATATAGTTGATATAAGGATATAATGAATAGTAGAGGAATCAATTTATACGTAAAACCTCCCCAAAAAAACACAAGATAGAATAAAGAAATACCACTATAACCCAATATATCTTTTTTTAGTTGACTTATTCTATACCCTTTGACTCCATAGTACTTAATAGTTATAAATAATGCTGTCATTATACTAGTCAAGGATATAAATATTCCTATTGTATTCGCTAAATGATAATCTTCTATTATATTTTTAAAGATATAGGGTACTCCTATACCTATTAGCATGGCTAGGATGATATTGAACACATCTCTTTTTACCCATTGACGACCTAAATAAGAAGGTACATTATTGTATCTTATAAACGGGTGTGGTTTTAAGTCATTATGCCATTTATTAAATGTCTTTTTAAAAGCAATCTCATAGCCAAAATCCTCATTCATCAGTTCTTCTATCTCACAAGCAATGTGATCTAGTACCTCATCACGAGTATCTTGATACTTGATATTGTATTGAGTGATTAAGAACTCTTCTATTTCTTTTATTTGGTTAGTAGATAGTGTTTTCATGGTATAGACAATTAATTAGATCACTTTAGATTGCGATAGTTCATTCTTTTTTTTAAGTATCATAGGTCTCAGTTTATTGAGAATGATGAAAGGGATAATCAACAAGAGTGTAAATAGAATACTTTTAGGTACCCAGATAAAAGCGCTGTTTGAATAGATAAACTGTTGAAAAGTTTTACTAAAACAAAGAATTATCATAGGTATTAAAGAGAAATAGGTTAGCTGCTTTACTAGTAAATAGTACGCATTAGAAATATATCTTTTTGTATTTCCTAGATAAGGTAATTTACAACTACTATCACTTTCTATCATGATAACTAGATTAAAAGTTACAATCGTAGCTAAATAACCAACATTAAATATTCTGTCTATAAAATACCATTTACTTGAAATATTAAACAGTAGAAGCGAACCAATAAAAATAGCTAGTAGATAGAACACTTTATAAGTTACAAAGTACTCTTTTATACCTAAACCGATGATACGCAAGTACTCATATATTTGAGCTTTATTCATCTGAGTTTGTACTTTGCTTAATCCTTTAATCCCGAATTTATTAATCTCTATAGTTAAAGCCTCTTCAAAAGTTATTTGAGTATTAGATTCACTCCATTGTTGCTCAATACCATTAGCGATATGGTCTGTCAGTTCTTCTATTACCTCTATGTATTCAATCTTGTGGTTGATTAGTTCTTGTCTAATTTTATCTAGTTCTAGTGGTTGTAGTGTTTTCATAGCATTTTCTTTTTTAGTCTTTTATCAGCTTCAAGCTTTCTCTGTAGATCAATACTGTATTTGTGAACGTATAGATCGCTATTAATCCTATTATCAGAGTAGCAAAGTCGGTGTTAGGTTTTCTAATGTATCTAGATAACTCATATATAGTTAGCCCCATAAATACTAAGACATTTATACTTTGTTTTTTAGATAAGGTTTTTAAATAAAAGCTTCTATAATTCTGTGTCTTTTTTAAGAATCTAAACATATTAAAAGATAACAAGACAGTAATTCCTAATAGCACCACAGCAAATAGAAGTAAATCATACCTAGTCCAATATGAGATACCGAAGTAGAATACACCAAATAACACAGTCAAGGTTCCAGCTATTTTCCATCTAGCACTCTCTTTTTCTGTCCACGAATTAGAGATAAAAGAAGGAATATCATTGTATTTAGAACTTAGATTAGGCCTTAGCATAGGTCGCCATTTATTAAATACTAATATGAATGCATTATCAAAATCAAGGTTATGTTGATTCATTTCATATTCTATTTCGCATATAATATGATCTGTTACTTCTGCTATAATGTCTTCATATTGAATATTATATTCATTTATCTCACATTCTATTTGTTTTATTTCTAGGTTACTTACTGTTTTCATAGCATTTTCTTTTTTTAAACAATCTGTGTACGTTGTTGTTTACTATTCTCCATAGATAACAGTATAATATTGATACAGTGGTATAGAACAATTAATGAGAGTAAGTTAAAATTCTCTACATGAAAGTCATTAACCCTAAAAGACTCAATTTTTATTCTTAATAAAAAAGTGGATACTAGTAGTATTCCTCCAGATACCATCGCTTTTAGAATCAAATAAGAAGCTCTATAGTGCTGTCTCTTTCTATTCTTAATAAGTAGAAAAACAGATAATACAAGACCTATCAAACTAATTGTAAAAAAGCTAGTAGTGTATGTAATATTATCCAATTTTAGAATGAATAGGTTTATTACAGCAAATAGAGAAGTGATAACACCTGCTATTCTCCATCTGTTATCATCTCTGCGATACCACGTATTAGAGATAAAAGAAGGGACATGTCTATACTTAAAGTCTTTTCTAGGAGTCAGCATAGGATGCCATTTATCAAATACTTGTATAAAAGCTTGTTCAAACTCGTATCCTGTATGATATAGCTCTTCTATTTCACAGAAGATATGGTCTGTCAATTCTTCTTTAAGATTGGCATAGCGCACATTATATCTTGCTATCTCAGCGATAATTAGTTGTTGTTGGTTTATAGTAAGTTTTTTCATTGTGTTTTGTCTTTGGTGGTTGCCAATTATGTCAATTTTAGATTGACAATGTTCTGCATATTGCGGATAAAGCTTTCTAGCTCTTCCATTTTAGAAGTAGTTTCTTTTACTCCAGATTCTGTGAGCTTATAGTACTTACGTACTCGTCCATCTACACGCTCTAGTTCTACATCTAAGTATCCATCAGCTTCTAGCTTGTGAAGGGCAGGATAGAGAGCACCTTCTGTCAAGCTCATTTCTCCTTCGGTTACTTCCTTTACCTTTTGCGTGATTTCATACCCATACATTCTCCCATTCTGATCGAGTAGTTTCATGATGATGGCATTGAGACTTCCTTTATAAAGTTGTTGTTGCTTTTTCATACTTAAGATTCTTATGTATAGCAAAAGTATAAAAATATCTGATACCTCCAAATCTTAGGTATATGCTTTTTAGATACTTTTCATGTTTTGATGTATAAATGTTTGTTTAGTGTAAGTAATTAGCGTAAAATAGGTGTAAAGTGTTAATGGTTGAGACTGTCAGAGAATTGCCTTTTTGAGGTGGAAGGCTGCAGGAATGTTAAATAAAAGGCTTCTTTGAGTACAGTAACCTAAGTTACAGTTAACCTACAAGGGAAGTCATACCTTTACTCTTTTAAACAACAATGGACTATGTTTGGTTTTATAAATAAGTTATTAGGATTAGATAAGGCAGAGTTACTATTCGCTTATATTCAGGAAGGAGCTATGCTGGTAGATGTACGTACAGTGGGAGAGTTTAAAAGTGGTTCTGTACCAGGCGCTCTGAATATCCCATTAGATACATTAGAATCACAGTTGCATAAATTACCTAAAGAAAGCAAGATTGTCGTATTCTGTAGAAGTGGAATGCGCAGTGGTCAGGCGAAGCGTATGCTAGAGCAGAAAGGATATACACAAGTGATAAATGGTGGAACGTGGACTAAAGTCGCTAATGTAAAAGGAAGATAAGCATGAAAGAGTTTTGGAATGAGCGATATAAAGAACAAGAATATGCTTATGGGATAGCGCCTAATGCCTATCTAGAAGAAGTACTCAAGTCTAGTCGTGACAAGGAGGTTATATTAATGGCAGCTGAGGGAGAGGGGAGAAATGCGGTATATGCAGCGCAAAAAGGATGGAGTGTAAAAGCCTTTGATCAAAGTATAGAAGCTAGGAATAAAGCACTTCAATTAGCTAAACAACACCATGTAGAGATTGACTATCTTGTCAGTGATGTTGAATCGTTATCTTACGAATTAGCATCAGTGGATGCAATAGCGTTGATTTATGCTCATTTTCCAGAGAGTGTAAGGAGGGCCTATCACAGACAGTTAGGAAGTTATGTCAAAGCAGGTGGAACATTGATACTAGAAGCCTTTGCTAAAGAGCATATCTATAAACAAAAAGAGAATCCCGATGTAGGAGGACCTAGTAACCCTACGATGCTGTATAGCGTAGAAGAATTAAAAGAGGATTTCTGCGATTTCGAATTTATCAATCTAGAAGAGGTAGATATAGAGCTGTCAGAAGGTCTATATCACAGAGGAATAGCAAAAGTAATCAGAGGGATAGCGAAGAAGAAATAAGACATAAAAGAATATATATAAGCCTTGAAGCACTAGTTTCAAGGCTTTTTTTGTTGCAACAGGATAGTGAATATAGATAGGGTGATACAGAGGTAAACGAAAAATGAAAAGTGTTTTTTCAATCTCTAATCAGCAAAATAGCAATAGTATGATGATCTAATGATTATGAAGTATGAGTCTTTCATCAAAGGAGAATACATGGAGTATAAAAGGAGCATTGTTGGACAAAGCTTGCCTTAGCTCCACCATTCTTGGGTTATTGTCCATGTATTGTCGAAGGATTTGCATTGAAGCCCCTATTTTACTAGGGTTATAGCATGATTGTATTTTAATGTATAGACTAGTTTTTTTAGTAACACGCTGTTATTAAGTGTGTTGTTGTTTTTTAGGAATAAAAAAAAGAGGTTGTTTTTTTTTATTTTTGTGCTCAAAAAACGGATAATTACTGTTTTTAGAGAAAAAAAGTTGAGTAGAAGTTTAAAATAATAACTTTATCAATTGAATAATTATTGAAATAGTAAAAAAGTAACACTGTTTTTTTGTAGAAAAGAACATCAAATTGTTGTTAAAAAGACTTTATAATTGAATTAATTAGCCACCTTTGTATACTATTAAAAAGAATAAAATAAGATGAGAAGAATAAGTATTGTTGCAGTATTATTAGTTGGAATAGCATTTGTCTCTTGTAAGAAAGAGAAGAAAGTAGAGGCTATAGAACCTTTAGAAGAGGTAATAGAATTTCAGGAGCCTAAAGCTGATGCTGTAGGATCAGATATTGTATTAGGAGTAAGTAACTTTTTAAAGAATGAGTTTCTGACAGAAGCAGACTTGAAGGTGATGACAGATACAGACCGTCAGTTTAAGCTGTATACTATTGATCTAAATGGAGATGGGAAGAAAGAAATCTTTGTAAGTCTTACAGGTACTTATTTCTGTGGATCAGGTGGGTGTACTACTTTGTTGCTTGGGTCTGATTATAAGTTAATCACGAAGTTTACAGTGATGCAAGGAGCTATTTTTGTAGAACCTACTGTAGAGAATGATTGGAAAGTCTTAACTGTAAAATCAGATGGAGAATGGAAATCACTAGTATATGCTAATGGTACATATCCTTCTAATCCTTCTGTAGTAGAGAAAGCGAAGTATGATGCACCGAGTGGGCACGCTGAGGTAGTCTTCGATCAAGAGCAGAAGTTAGATGTATATGAGTTTTAGTCATTAAAATAATTTATAACCGCGGATGGATTAATTCTATTCGCGGTTTATTTTTTTATTGCTGTTAGGGATATTGATAAATAGACCAATAGCAACTATGACATCCACTATATTCCAAATACTACGACCAAGAGCGACTTTTAAAAAAGGCTGAAACAGTAGCACTAGTACGATATAGATAAACATCTCCGTTTTTTCTTCTCTATAATAAGATTTGTATGCAAAGTAACTAAATCCTATACAGGCCACAAAGCGAACGAATTGATAGAACCCATAAGGCAACTTTAAAAGACACATTAAGAGTAAAACTGCAATAGTGATTTTGATAGCTTTTTCCATGAGTATGACAGGTGTGAAATAGAGTATTAAGATACGAAATAACTAGATTAAATGCGATGTCGCTAATTACTATTTCTAGAGAATAGGTTATTCGTATTTATCTTTTATAACTATCGGCAAGTTTTTAAAATAATTTATCTGTTTAGATGGTTTTTTTGCCGATAACGGCAAGTTGAAGAACGCTGTGTAAGTATTATTGAGGTGTTAAGATGTATGATTTGCTATAGAATATAGCCAGTTATAGCTACTTACCTTTTTGTTAAAAGTCTTATCTTTCCTCTTTGAAAAAGAAAGAGATTATGACTGTAAAGCAAGTGAATATACAGATCAAACAATTGAATAGATTAAGTGCTGAGGTAGAGGGACTGACGATAGCGATAGTAGTATCCACAGCTGAAGTCACGGTAAGAGAGTTCCTTGGAGCTGTAGTGACACAGCAGGTAGAACAACATATACAGAAGTTCAAACAGCGCAATACCATAGAGCAGTTAACCATTACACAAGAAGCTTTAGATCATATTCTATTCACTAGTAAACTCCGTTTTACTTCTCCCGAGAAGTACAGAGATATCGATATAGCAGAAGAGGTACAGCGTGTGATACAGGCGTATGAGGATCAGTTATTCTTACTGTTTTATGGAGAGCGAGAGTTGCTGTCATTAGAAGAGGCCATTGTGTTGAATGATGCAGATGCCTTTGTATTTATTCCCCTTAATTTTTTAAAAGCTAGTTTTTAAACAGATCCCAATGAATAATAATATTGTAACTATACTAAGAGATTATCAAGTAGAGAACCGTACTTACGCAGAGATGCATGAGGAGCTTTATGCGATGGTGTATAACGAAGAGTACGTAGGTGTGAAATTAGAGCCACATATCGCTATGTTAGGACTACACTTTACAGGCAATAGCAATGATCCAGAAGATTCTATTTATAGCCCTAAGGTATTTACGCGTTATGATGAGACTTTTGTAGAGATGTTAGCAAATAATTCTGTTGGGATGTGGAGAGAAGCGGAGTATTACGCTTTATTGGTATACTTTTTTGGAGAGAAGCTAGCGCCTTGGGTACAGAAATTATTAGATCGAGTGGATGAATATATCTTAGGAGGACAATATGATATAAAAGAAGCGACGTGGCACAATGCAGAACATACATTCTTAAAACAGTGTAATGTTATTTCAGGACTGTTATATGGTATATCGTTCTATGATAATCATAACTATGATTCCTATAGCATAGAGTTACCACTTCATAAGCAGGTAGAGTATAGTATGCACCTCTCGCTACCTAATTATCTTCCTTATGTATGGGCAGTAGCTTTAGATAGTGGAGAAGAGCAGTTAATCGAGGTAGTCGATACTATCTGTGATGGGGATAATGAACATGGACGATGGACACCTTCTTTTTTATTGATGCTAATGGCTTCAAAGCAATCAATATATTGGGAGAAGGTAAAAGATATTCTAGTAGATGCAGGACGTGAGGAGGGGATTAGACAAGATATTACGAGGCTATTATCACACGTACAAGTAGCTAACTTAAAGTATTTTTTAGAAGTTATTCTCTCTCATAATTTAGTGCGTTATGAAGCAGTGCGTACAGAATTAGCATACCACTTTAGAAGTCATGTAGAGGATGACAAACAAGATAATGTAAAGCGACTATGTGAGTTGATGCTCTATGCTATAAATCACTATGACTATTTTGACGAGAAAGAATTATCTACGTTTAATGAAAAAGAGTTTTACGCATTGATGCACTGTTATCTATGGATACACAGAGAGATGGCGTTTGGCTTTGTTGAGAGTGCATTTGAGGAAGTAGAGCGCAAGTTTCAGCTTGTAATATTAGAGTTCTTACCAAACTTTAATGAATATACGGTAGAGTCTGTCCTATTTAATAAAATATTAGAAAGTAGAGATCAAGAGTTTATCGCTATGCTTCTAAATAGAATAAACCAATATTTGGAAGGGAGTAGAGCTTCGAGGTATTTTATCCAACAAGAAAACTATGAAGACATATACCAAGTGTTTTATGACTTATATGAACAATATAAAAGTGGAAAGACACTTATCTTGAAGAGTAGTGTAATACCAGATTATTACAGAAGCTTTGAATTAAATAAAGAAGAGTTATTGACTTCACTGTTGTATTTGACAGAGGAGTCATCAGAGAAGGCGAGGCTGTTTATAGACAAGCGAAATACCTTTACTGTTGATTTTAAAGAAGAGTTATTAAACGTATTGTTGTTTGGAGGTAAAGAATATGGACTTCAGGGGTATGGATATAGTTTTAAAGGAGAGATACAACCTACCTATGAGGTGCAAAATGAGTTAGCTTTCGCTTATTTGAAAGAGCGCAAAGAGACAATAGCTTTTGGTTGTATGCGATTCTTAACAATAGCGACCTTATCAAGTAGAGATGAAGAAGAGATAGTAGCATACTTTAAAGGGAAGTTTAAAAAGACACAACAGCACTTTATCCGCCTATTAATATCTAGACAAGATGATTTTAAGGATAGACTGTTAGAACAATTAATATTAAGTGAGGATGTAAATCAACGTTTAACAGCAATGGAAGGGTTAGTGGTACTAGCTCAGAGAGATGAAATACACCATCAACTAGGTATTTGGCTTGCACAGTTAGATGAGCTAGGTATTCAGTATGCTAAAGAGGAAGAAGAATACTTAGTACTCTTGCGTGACTTTGGGCGTCAAGGAAAAGAAGGACAAGATACAGATATGGCATTATACGATGCTACTGTGGTGAGTGCTGTCGTATTGCCTTCAGTGGAAGAGAATACTTTATTTAGCCAGCGCATTGCACATAATTGGGGACTTTCTAAGAAATGGGAAGAGGTAGTACGAGAGTTAGATAGTCTAGAGCACCTGATGAAACAATATGCTACGTATGAATATGAACATTTTAATTATGGAAAAGCAGAGAAGGTACTCTTAGGAACACATTTCACGAAGATGCATGGTTATTCAGGTGATGATGAATGGACAGCGGAACAACACTTCCAAGATTACCCACTGTATGAAGTATGGAATCAGTGGTTTATGGATAGTAAGTTGGATGCATTAGACTTATTCCTATTGCATTGTGCTACTTCAGAAACAGACGTTCCTGAATTGATAAAACCATTATTAGATGGGAAGTTGCCTTATTTCTATAATAAACTCTCAGCTAAATATGATAACTATTGGTATGCGATGGGAACAGTCTTTTCTTGTTTAACCTATCAATATCCATTTAAAGAAAAAACGACCTATTGCTTAGATGGTCTAAAAGCAATATACAACAGTATTACTCAAGAAGTATTAGATTTAGAGATACGCACTTCTGTTTATGGAGAGGAGTATAGCTATACATGGGTAGATTATACAGATTTATCTTGGTATGCTGAGTTTATACCTATAGAGGATTTAACAGAAGAGCAGTGTTTAGCATATTTCAGACTATTGCGTTGGCGTCAATTGAATTGTAATAAAGTAGATGATAGTTATTATCTGTTACCTTTTGAATTGATGGCTTTTGCCTATGAAAAGAATGAAATCACGCGAGACGAGTTTATACAGTATCTAGTTAACATAGATAATAGAAAGTCTTATTTCAGTTCAATGTTATCTCCTTTGACAAAGCGATTTATAACCGATAAAGTACAGCAAGTCTTAGTTGAGTTTAAAGCGTATTATTTACAACAGGTTATGGATAGGGATAACCCTACGACTAAAGTATTTGATATTGCTTTTGACTTTCAGGAGATAGAAGGAATGCAGTATTTCTTTGGGTTATTGCATAAAATCAAGCATACAGGGATATCTAAAGAAGGTATTTACTATTATGCAGAGATGCAAATCACGATTAAGGAATTAGGACAAATCTATAGTAAACTTATTCGTAGAACAACACCTCTAAGTGCTGATACTCAAGAGATGTTTAATGCTCAAGTAGCAGAGATAAACTTCAGTGCAGCACAATGGATCGAAGTGGCTGTAGCATGTCCGCAGTGGATAAAGTACATCACGACTTACTTAGACTGGCAAGGATTAGAGTCAGCGATATGGTGGCTGTTCGCTCATCTGCTGGATAACGAACAAGAAGAGGAGAGAAACAAGATACAAAAACAGATACAACGCTACTCTGCTATAGCGTTAGAGGAGTTTGAAGGAGGTGTAGTAGATATAGATTGGTTCTTTAGTTTTTATCACGTACTAGGAGAAGAGCGTTGGCAGATGCTTTATGATTCAACTAAGTTTATGGCAGTAGAGGGGCATACTCGTGTGAAGCTATATGCAGATGTGCTGTTAGGTAAAGTCTCTATGAAAGACTTGAAAACGAGGGTTATCTCTAAACGCGATAGAAACTATGTACGTGCATGTGGGTTATTCCCCTTATCTGAGACAGATAGAGAAGGAGATTTGATGGATCGATATGAGTTATTAGAACAGTTTAAGAAAGGTTCTAAGAAGTATGGAGCTATGCGCCAAGTGAATGACTTAAAGATATATAATGTAGCGATGCAGAACATCGCTAGAGCGGCAGGGTATACTGATGCAGTGCGTTTTCAATGGTCTATGGAGAGTGTACAAGTGCAGTCTATTCTAGAGAACTATAAGGAATTGGTATTGGATGAGTATACATTCTCTTTGACTGTATCTGATGAAGGAAAAGTAGAGTTGACAGTGAAGAGTAAAGGGGATAAGCCCTTAAAAGCGATACCTGCTAAACTAAAGAAAAATGAGCAAATCATAGATCTAGTAGAACGTCAGAAGGCACTGAAAGAACAGTATAGTCGCTCTCGTCTGAATTTAGAGCAGGCAATGCTTAGACAAGATGCGTTCTCTTATGCAGAGATGCAGAAGTTGTTACTGCATCCGATTATTAAGCACCATTTGGCTAAGTTGGTTTTTAAATGTGGTGAGGTTTACGGTTTGTTTGTAGAGGGAGTATTTACCACTATAGATGGCGTGGTAATGGATGTACAAGGAGAGGAAGAGTTCGTGATAGTACACTGTTATGGTTTATATCAAAGTGGACAATGGGTCAATATACAAGCTTATTTGTTTGACAAACAGATAGAACAACCCTTTAAACAAGTGTTTAGAGAGTTGTATTTACACAACGAAGCAGAGGAAACAAATATCGGTAGCTCTAATCGCTATACGGGATATCAGGTCAAAGACAAACAGACTTTAGGACTGTTTAAGACAAGAAACTGGCAGTATGAATACTATGCGAATTACAGCAAACTGTATTTTGAGGAGGATATTCGAGTTGAGGTTTATATTGACTATTTAGGAGGTAGTAATGCAGAGTATGGTGACTATGTTAGCTTAGAGCATGTCTTGTTCACTAAAGCTTCTTCAGATGACGTGATTGCCCTAACAGAGGTTAATCCTATTGTCTTCAGTGAGGTGATGAGAGACCTTGACTTGGTGGTAAGTGTCGCTTATGTAGGAGGAGTAGATCCAGAGACAAGTCTGTCTACGGTACAGATGCGTATGGCTGTTGTGAGAGAAACAGCACGATTATTGAAGTTAACAAATATCGAGTACAAAGAACGCCACCTTGTGATCACAGGGACTAAGGGAATCTATAGCTTACATGTCGGTAGTGGTGTGATTCACTTGATATCTGGTACGCATCTCTATATCGAGCCTGTACATACACAGGATAGAGGGAAGTTGTTCCTACCCTTTGTAGATGATGACCCTAAGACCACAGAGATTGTGTCTAAGGCTTTAATTTTAGCTAGGGATGGGAGTATTAGAGATACGGGTATCTTAAGGCAGATAGAGTAGAAAATCTTTATATATATGATATAGTTCTTTAGTGGAGAGTAAGTATATTTGACAATAGAAAAAAGAAGGTAATGACAATAGGACAGATATTAAAATTAGTAGAAAAATCGACATTAAGGAAAACAGAAAGGCTATCTCTAAGAGAAGTAGAGGAAGAGAGTAAAGGACATTGGGTAGCTTATGTAGATGACGAAGAAAGTAGCTATGATGTACAAATCGTAATAGATGGCCGTACTGTAGTCAGTAGAAGTTGTGAATGTGAGATTGACAATATAGTCATGTGTTCACACCAGACTAAGCTACTGATGGCAATAAATGATGCCTTAAAAGGGAAGAAAATTGCTACGAAACCCGTTGTGAAAAAAGCTTTGAGTAAAAAGAAAATAAGCGAAAGTGTAGCATTACTTCAAGATGTTAATCAAGAGGAGGTGTATACATGGCTGACTGAATTGTTTAAGAAAAATAAGGAGGTAGAGCAGGAGTTTATATTAACTTTTAAAAAACAAGATAGTGCCGAATATAGTGTTGATATCGTTGATAAAATATTGAAAGATATTTATACTTCTGTTTTTGGAAAAAGAAAGAATGCTGATGCTAAAGATATTAAGAAGCTGGTAGATTTGGTTTCACTTGCATTAGAGCCAGTGGATAAATATATCGTAGTTAATATTACAAAACCTATTGCTTTAGAACTTTATTTAAAGATAATGTCTTCTCTATTTACGTTAAAGTATAGTGTGAATTATACTAGCAAACGAGTTGATACCTATATGAATAAGTTTGTTGAAAGATACGTATTAGCATTATTAAATGTCAAAGATCAAGATGTTGTCAAGAATACGATAGTAAACTTATTGAAACAACTGTATGAGCCTAAGAATAGTTTACACTACAGTCTAGTTTCAGCTTTAGTTATAGAACTATACGAAAGTAAAGATGAGAGATATACTTCTCTTTTTGGGGATGAGGTAGTGAAAATAATGAAGCATTATCAAGATAATAATTATGTTGTTGAGATAGAGATGTATTTGTTCTTTTTGATAATAGCTGTTGAACAACAAGTTTTAAAAGATTGTTATAAATTGTTTAAACCAGTTAGGTTTCAGAATGAATACAATTTGCTATTATTAAAAGGGTTAATGGATATAGATCTTAAACTAGTAGAGGAGTATTGTTTAAAAATAATAGAGAGTAATATTCAGACAGAGTATAACGAACCTTATCTAGAGATACTAGAAGAGATTTATGAGAATAATGGGGATAAAAGAGGTTTAGCAAATATAAAAAAGCAACTTTTCTTTGAGACCTATGACCTTGAAGATTATAGTTATGTAATTAAGTATTTAGAGGATCCAGAAGAGGTTAAGAAATTTAGAACTAAAGTTTTAAGTAGTTTAAGAAATAACTTTCATCATGCAAAATCAGCCTCTATGTTGTATTTTGCTATTCTGGAAACAGAGCATAATTATAAGAAAATGCTAGAAGTACTGAGCCGAGATATTCCTCAAGATGTAATGTGGGCTTATGGTGAACAGATGTGTAAGTTTAATGCTGCATTGTACTTAGACAAGGTTATGAGCATTGGACAAATTCCTGTTTATCCTATATATACTGATGAAAGATTGGCTAAGTATATTGTAGAGAAATTCTCTGCGAAAGATATAGTACAGAAATTGATGAAGTATAGGTATACAGATGGAAGTTTGAATAAAAAAATCAAGACACTTGTCGAGAAAAAACAAAAGTAGATAGTAATGAAACAAACAATTTTAGATAGAATACAAGTTCTAGGAGGAGATATTAGTCAAGTAAAAGGGAAGTCATTAGCAGAGGATATCATGTCCATCACTTTTTATACGGTATTATATCCGAAGCCAGAGGATACACCTTGGGCAGATGAAGAGGATCAAGAGCCTATCTATGGTTTAGGAGAGTATATAGATGAGCATCAAGAGTTGATTCAGTCAGATAGACAGGCATTTATGGATAAGATGATAGCTCATTACTATGTACATACAGAAGAAGGGAGAGGGCAGGTGTTTTGGACAGCAACTCCTTTTACACCCTATAAGGAAGGAACTGATGATTATGAAGAGTGGAATACAGATTTTATGGATGAGGATTTTGTTAATCTAAGCGAGATAGAGAGAGTAGTAGGTACAAAATATCCAAGCATGATACAGCTATTCTATAGTTATGGTTTTCCTGATCATTATTATATTTGTATAGACGATCCTAATCAAGAGAATCCTACATTATTTGGTACTGATCACGAGGTTTTCTTTAGTGAAGTGACTAATGAAGGAAGTTTAGAAGCATTCATGAATACGTTTATGACTCCACAGGAATTGATTAGTATAGTAGATAAAGCATTAAACAAACAATAGATATGATATTAACAGCACAAGATTTTAAAATATCAGAATATGATGAAGAAACATTAGAGATGGATTATACTTTAGGAGAAGAAGTAATTAATCTTTCTATTTATAATGACGATGATGAGTTAGAAGAGATTCTAAAAGATGTCAATAAGGTAGTAGTTCAGTTAGAGAAATACAATGCTGAAGGAAAAGATATTATTGTAGATGAGCTGTATGATGTGTATAGTGAAAAGAACGAAGGATTGTCTGAAGAGCAGTTTAGAGATGAGTTAGGACTGTTGTCGTTATATTTTACTGGAGATGGTGAAGTAGAGTTTAATTATGAAGGCGGAGCATATTTCGGAGATCATATTTTATCTATTGAGATGGTTGATGGAGAGTTTGAATCTCATGTAGCGATGAATGGATAAGTAAGTATTAAATTAGATATGTAAGGCTTGAGAATTAATTCTCAAGCCTTTTTTATATCGTAGTGTCCTACTTTATACGACCATAAGTGAGTATATAAGTTCAACTGAGGTCATTATAATCACAATTAAAATAAGATGAATAGAAGTATACTAGATTTGCTGATGAGTAGAAAAGGAGTATATACTCAAAACGATCTTTGAAATAGTGTTATAGTGGAGATAAATATGTTACTTTGTCTTCTGACAATAAAAGTATTATGAAAGTAGCAGAAGTAATCAAATCAATAACTACAAAAGATAAAAATAGAGCAATGCAATTGCCTGTTCGTGAGCTAGAACAAGAGAGTAAGGGGCACTATGTAGCTTTTGTAGATGATGGAGAACAGAGCTATGATGTACAGTTGTTTATTCAGGCTGCTAAGATTACTGCGCTTACTTGTGATTGTCCGAATGGAGAAACACTTTGCCTCCATAAAGCAGCGGTATTGCTAGCTATGGAAGATAGTAAGGGAGGAACGAAAAAGAAATCCACTACTACAGGAGTGAAGACTAAAAAGAAAAAGCTAACTGAGACAGAAGAAGTAATGCTTCGTGTAGATAAGGAAGCTATCACAGGATGGCTGTCAGAAGTCTTTAAAAAGAATAAACCTTTAGAACAGCTCTTTTTACTTACTTTTTCGACTGATGAAACACAATACACCACAGATCAGGTAAGAGAGATTATGGAACAGACGATAAAGTCGGTTGCGGGACGTCGAAAAACATTAGAAGGGGCGAATGTGAAGAAGCTGATGGACTTGATGAATATTGCTTTAGAGCCTGTGAATCAATATGTAACTGTCAGTATTAATAAACCAATCACATTGGATATCTTTTCGACTGTGATCGAAACCATGACAGACTTTCAGAATCGCATTAGAACGTATAGTAAGAAGATTGATTTGTTCTATGATGAGTATATACATTGGTTGGCATTGACCATTAATAATGTACAAGTTAAATCAGTGTGGGAAGAGGTGATTAAGAATATTGTTTATAAGACCTTCGAACACTTTGTAAACAAGAAAATAGAAGGTAAGACCTATTATAATTTCTTAGTAAAAGAGGTCTATCACTCTGCTAATAAAGAACAACAAAAGTATATCGCAGATGAGCTAGTAGTACACATACTTTCTATGCCTGTCAAACGTCAATTGATGGACTTTGAATATGTACTTTTCTTAAAAGAGGTGGCACTAGACCAAGATGTATATGATAAAGTACAACAGTTCTTCTCAATAGATATTTATAAGAATTAGCACCTGCTCTAACAACTGGATAAAAACTACTCAATTTGTGAGTATATATCAGACAAAGTTGTTACCTTGGGAGGATCAAACCAACAATACCATGTTTAATACAGAAACTTATAAGAGAAGAAGAGAAGTTCTTCAACAAAATATTCAAGCAAAGGGAATCTTATTGTTTTTAGGAAATATAGAGAATCCAATCAACTTTGCTGACAATGCTTCACATTTCAGACAGGATAGTACGTTTTTGTACTACTTTGGTATCCAACAACCACACTTAGCTGCTATCATTGATTTAGATGAGCATAAGACAATCGTATTTGGAGATGAGATGTCTATGGATGCTATTGTATGGATGGGACGTCAAGAGACTTTAAAAGAAAAATGTGAGAAAGCAGGTGTAGTAGAGACAAGACCTTATGCAGAATTAGCTATTTATTTAGCGACTGCTATGAGCGTGAAAAGAAATATTCACTACCTACCTCCTTACCAATCATTCAACAAGATTTTATTAAGTGAGTTACTACATATTTCTATAGTAGACTTTAAACCATCTGTGCCGATGATTCAAGCTATCGTAGCACAACGAGAAATCAAAGAAGCACAAGAAATAGTACAGATAGAAGAAGCACTAAAAGTATCTAATCAGATGCACTTATTGGCTATGCGTATGGCTAAGCCTGGAGTGAAGGAGTATGAGATCGTGAGTGCTATTCAAAATGTGGCAGGGAGTCATAACTGTGAGTTAGCTTATAACTCTATTGTGACAATCAACGGAGGTATTTTACACAATCATTATAAGATGAATACTTTACAGTCGGGTAAGTTATTGTTAAATGACTCTGGTTGTGAGACGCCAATGGGGTACGCATCTGACTTGACGCGTACATATCCTGTAGATAAGACTTTCACACCAGAACAACGTGATCTTTACAATGTAGTTCTTAATTCTTTTGAAGGAGCTAAGGCAGAGTTAAAAGCAGGCGTGAAGTATAAAAATGTACACCTAAAAGCCTGTGAGATATTAGCAGAAGGGTTAATCGACTTAGGATTTATGAAAGGAAATGCACAAGATGCTGTAGCTAATCATGCGCATACGATGTTCTTCCAGTGTGGATTAGGGCATATGATGGGACTTGATGTACATGATATGGAAGATTTAGGAGAACAGTATGTAGGATATACAGCAGAAGACCCTAAGGATACGAAGCAGTTTGGTATTAAATCATTGCGTTTAGGAAAAGAGCTAAAAGCAGGACATGTACTAACTGTAGAGCCAGGTATTTACTTTATTCCAGAGCTAATCGAGATGTGGGAGGCAGAGAAAAAATATGCAGAGTTTATTAATTATGACAAGGTAAAACAGTTCGCTCACTTTGGAGGTATCCGTATTGAGGACAACTTCTTGATTAAAGACAATGGTTATCAATATTTAGGGCCAGAGTTAATCAGAACTGTTGCGGAGATAGAAGATTATAAATCTAATTACTAAGAAGCTATTTTTATATTTAATATGAAGCCGATAAGTACTAATGAACTTATCGGCTTTTTATATAGAAGTATAAATGTTTAATAAGTGTACACATGGGGATGTTAGATAAAACAAATGGCAGTATATTTTTAGAAGAATTTAATTGTAGACTGTATAAGGGAATGCAGTTAGAAGAATTAAAACAAACAGACTATTACAAGGCTAAATATGATAGCTTTAGAGATGTTAATACAGGATATTTCTGGTATGGTTTTAATCATTTTGATTGGGAAGGGTATCAAGTTCGGATTAGTATTTGCTTCTTTGGAGATAGCTTAGAGAGTATGTATATATACACTAGCGATGACAGAGATGCTAAGACTTGGGATGATTGGTCAGAAAAGAAGGAGATGGAAGTCTTTGAACGCAATAATTCTTTTATGCGTAAACTGTCAGGGGAGAAAGGAAAGAAAAAGAATTCACCTTATCCTCAGTGGAGTATCGCTTTTGAGTGGGGAACTTTATGGTCTGTATATGATCCTAGAAGTGCAAGTAGTATATCAGGTCTGTCTTATAAAAAGTAGATTATATTTTCTATAATTAATTGAAATAACGATTGGTGATATAATAAATACAAGTAGTAGTTCAAAATAATTATATATTAATAATGTCTGATTTGTGTAATAATGTCAATGGTTATTGCGTTAATACTATGCATACATAGTATTTTAAATCAACCTAATCCTAACGCCATGCATTACTACCAATTACACGATCAACTCAAAAAGCTTTTTAATACAGAAGATGACTATATAAAAAGTGAAGAACTAGGTATTGAATTCTTTAAATACGATTTTGAATCTACACAAGCAGCTAATGTACTATGTGGTTCAGATAAATTGTATTGTGATGAACATCACGAGAGTTTTGAAGATACTTTTTGTAAGCTGATTACAGACACAGATCATCTATTAGATATTTCTGATTATAGTGTAGAGGAGAATAAGAAGTTTAAGATTATTGTTTTAAAGACATTAGAGCAAGAGGTTTCAGAAGAGACTATAGTCATGTTTCACGGCTTAAATGAGAAGAAGTGGGATAAGTATCTACCTTGGGCATATGAGTTAGCAAAACGTACTAAAAAGGCTGTAGTCTTGTTTCCTATAAGCTTTCACATGGATAGAGCACCTCTTGAATGGTCTGATCGAAAACTGATGTTTGAGGTGGCTCAGAAGAGAGCGATGCATTGGCAAGAGAATTCAGATACGAGTTATGTTAATGCAGCATTGAGTACACGTATGGAGGCTAATCCACAACGTATGTTTTGGTCTGGATTACAGACATATTACGATTTTATACAATGGGAGACTCAACTAAGAGAAGGTAAGTTCCCGAGTCTTTCTAAAACAGCTTCTATTGATTTGTTTGGATATTCTATAGGCTCGTTTTTATCTATTATTATTCTGATGGCGAATCCTAATGGCATATTGAATAATGCTAAGTTAGTTTGCTTCTGTGGAGGAATGACTATTGATCGTATGTTCCCAGTATCGAAGTATATTATGGATGGAAAAGCAACTATTATGATGCAAAAAGTCTTTGCTCAATTACTGACAACTAAGTTTATAGCAGAACCTCGTCTAAATCACTATCAATCCAAAGAATTACACCCAGGGGAGAGTTGGTTTAAAACAATGCTTCGTTACAATCATCACCAAGAAGAAAGAGAAGAACGCTTAAAAGAATTAGAGAATCAAATCTACTCTGTCAACCTTAAAAATGATGAGGTAGCTCCTGCTGTAGAAGCTTTAAATATGCTAAAAGGACCGTATAGAGATGTGCCTATTGGAGTGGATATTTTAGACTATCCTTTCTCCTATAGTCATATGGTTCCTTTCCCTTTAACAATCAAGAATGCAGAAGAAGTGGATACTCATTTTAATCTAACAATGGCTAAAATGGCTAATTTTTATCTGTAGTTATTAATAGGTTAAAAGGCTTGCTCTCATTGAGTTTGAAAGCTGTTTTAAATAGGCGATATTTGAAAAGTATAAGAAATAAATAAAAATAATTAACCAAGTGTATTAAAATTATATATACATTTGACTTATCAAATAAACAAAAAAGACATGTATCCAAGTCAATTACATCATCATCATCATTCTACTTGTACTCTTACGAGCTGGTAATGATATGGTGTATTTGAATCCAAAATATCTAATTATCCCGTTTGAGTAAATCAGACGGGATTTTTTGTTTTTAAGCGTATTGCTATTTGATACTTCCTATCGGTTTACTCGAACATTTTAATCAAAAAATAATATGAGTAAATTAAAAATTGCAATCCAAAAAAGTGGACGTCTTAGTGAGAAATCCCTAGAATTATTAAAAGAATGTGGCATTAAGTTTCCTAATGGTGGTGGTAAACTAATTGCCGAAAGTAAGAACTTCCCTATCGAAGTACTGTTCTTGCGTGATGATGATGTAACGAAATATGTAGAACAACAAGTAGCTGATATCGGTATTGTAGGAGAGAATGTGTACTTAGAGGCTAATCTACCTGTTAAGGTATTAGAATACCTAGGCTTTGGTAGTTGTAGATTGAGTTTAGCTGTATCTAAAGAAGTTGACTATACTGGTATTACTTACTTTGAAGGCAAAAAGATTGCAACTTCTTATCCCTTTATCCTAGAAAAATACTTAAAACAACAAGGCGTGAATGCTTCTATAGAGTTTATCTCAGGAAGTGTGGAAATAGCACCTAGCATAGGGCTAGCTAATGGGGTATGCGATATCGTGAGTAGTGGATCTACGCTAATGTCTAATGGACTTAAAGAAGTAGACAAGGTGCTAGACAGCCAAGCAGTCTTAATTAGCAACCAAGCTTTAGGAGAGGAGAAACAAGTCTTATTAGACAAACTCTTGTTTAGAATTAAGTCTGTTTTAAATGCTAAGGAACGCAAGTATATTTTATTAAATGCTCCTAATGATAAGTTAGAACAGATCATCTCTATACTACCAGGGATGAAGAGTCCTACTGTTTTACCCTTAGCAGATGAAGGTTGGAGTAGTCTACACTCTGTTATCCAAGAAGACCAATTCTGGGATATCATCGACGAGTTAAAAGCCTTAGGAGCAGAGGGAATTCTAGTAGCTCCGATAGAAAAAATGATTTACTAAAATAAGAAGCTATGATAACAGTATATAAACCTGCAAGAGAAGAATGGATAGGGTTAACAAAGCGTCCTATTATCACAACAGAAAGTCTAAATGAGAGTATCAGTACAGTACTCAAACAAGTTAAAGAAAGAGGAGATCAGGCTATTCAGAATTATACTTCATTATTTGATGGAGTACAGTTAACAGACTTCAGAGTAAGTAGACAGGAGATAGAAGAAGCCGCTACTTTAGTTAATCAGGATATCAAAGATGCTATAGCTATAGCTGCATCGAATATCAGAACGTTTCACCAGTCTCAGTTATCTACAGAAGATAAAGTAGAGACGACAGAAGGAGTGACTTGCTGGAGAAAGAGTGTAGGAATAGAGAAGGTAGGGCTTTATATACCGGGTGGTACAGCTCCGTTATTCTCCACATTATTAATGTTAACTATTCCTGCTCAACTAGCAGGTTGTAAAGAATTAGTATTGTGTACACCGTGTAATAAACAAGGCAAAGTAAATGAGGTAGTTCTTTATGCTGCGCAGTACCTAGGTATAGAGACTATCTTTAAGATTGGTGGAGCACAAGCTATTGCTGCCATGGCGTATGGTACAGAGACAGTGCCTCAAGTCTATAAGATATTTGGCCCTGGTAATCAATATGTAACTAAGGCTAAAGAGTTAGTACAGGCACAAGGCATAGCTATCGATATGCCAGCAGGGCCAAGTGAGGTCTTAGTCGTTGCAGATCAAGAGGCTGATGCAGATTATATAGCAGCAGATCTATTATCACAGGCGGAGCACGGAACAGATAGTCAAGTAGTCTTTGTGACCACAACGAAGCAGAAGATAAGTGAAGTAGCTGAGGCATTGGAGAAACAGCTTGAGGAACTACCTCGAAGAGACTTAGCGAAACAGACGCTTAATAATAGCTTGATGATAGAATTATCGACTATAGAAGAATGTATTGCTTTTAGCAATGCTTATGCGCCTGAACACTTAATCTTAAATATAGAGAATGCTGAGAAGTATATAGACTTAGTGATCAATGCAGGTTCTGTATTCTTAGGTGCTTATTCTTGTGAGAGTGCTGGTGATTATGCGAGTGGTACGAATCACACCCTACCTACTAATGGCTATGCTAAGAGCTATAGTGGCGTATCGGTAGACAGCTTTGTAAAGAAGGTTACTTTTCAAAAGTTAACGAAACAAGGACTAAAGAACATAGGTAAAACAATTGAAGTAATGGCAGAGGCAGAAGAGTTAATCGCTCATAAAAATGCTGTTAGTATTCGCCTTAAAAAACTAAGCAATGAGTAATAATAAAATAAGTATAAACGAATTAGTTCGCCCTAATATTAAGGTTTTATCCCCTTATACAAGTGCACGGGATGAGTACAAAGGTGATATAGGAATATTCTTAGATGCAAATGAGAATCCGTATGGTATAGTGAATCGCTATCCTGATCCATATCAAGTAGAGTTAAAGAAAACCATTAGTCAGATAAAAGGAGGAAACCCAGACCAATTATTTTTAGGTAACGGAAGTGATGAAGCGATTGATTTAGCCTATCGAATATTCTGTGAACCTAGTAAGGATAAAGCTATCGTATTTACCCCTACTTATGGGATGTATGAAGTATATGCTAATATTAACGCTGTTGAGTTAATCACACTTCCTCTAGATGATGCATTTGATTTAGAACTAGCAGTAGTAGAACCTTATTTAGAAGACCCTACTGTGAAGCTGATGTTTATCTGTTCGCCTAATAATCCTACGGGTAATCTATTAGATAGAAACAGTATCACAGCATTATTAACGAGATTTAAAGGGATAGTCATTATAGACGAAGCTTATATAGACTTTAGCAATGAGCCTTCTTGGTTAGAGGAGTTAGTGAAGTATAACAATCTTATTGTTCTACAGACTCTTTCTAAGGGATGGGGAATGGCAGGACTTCGCATCGGTATGGCATGGATGAGTGAGGAGTTAATCTCTTATTTTAACAAGGTAAAATCTCCTTATAATCTAAGTAGTGTAACACAAGAAGAAGCTATAAAGCAACTACAAGATACAGAGGGATTTCAACAAAGGATAAAGCTACTTATCGAGGAAAGAGAGAAACTCATCCAAGAGTTGAAGCAACTTTCTATTGTGAAGAGAGTATGTCCCTCACAGACTAATTATCTATTAGTTGAATTTGGTAATGCGGATAAGGTATATGAAGCCTTGATTAATAAGCAAATTATCGTGAGAAATAGAAGTAAGGTCGTAGAGAATACTTTGCGTATTTCGATAGGTACACCAGAGGAAAATAACCAATTAATAACTGCATTAAAAACAATAGATCGTGAGTAAGAAAGTATTATTTATTGATAGAGACGGAACTATTATTAAAGAACCTGAAGACTTTCAGATTGATAGTTTTGAGAAGTTGGTATTCTTACCTAAGGCTATTTCTAGTTTGTCTAAGATAGCGAGAGAGTTAGATTACACTTTAGTTTTAGTTAGTAATCAAGATGGGCTAGGAACTGCTTCATTTCCAGAAGATACCTTTTGGCCTGTGCAGAACTTTATATTGGATACACTAGCAGGAGAGGGAGTGACATTTACAGATATTTATGTAGATAACTCTTTTGACTATGAAAATAAACCTACGCGTAAACCTGGATTAGGAATGTTAGGTAAGTATGTCTATGGAGATTATGATTTAACGAACTCTTATGTCTTAGGCGATAGGTTGACAGATATACAGTTAGCAGAGAACTTAGGAAGCAAAGTTATTTATATCAATGAAGTTGCAGATGAGCGTGCCACATTGAGCACAATAGATTGGCAGGAGATCTATCAGTTCTTAAAGCAACAACCCCGTATAGGTAAAGAATACAGAAAGACGAATGAGACTACGATTGATATAGAAGTGAATCTAGACAGCGCTAAAGACTGTGTTATCGAGACAGGTTTAGGATTCTTTGATCATATGTTAGAACAAGTCAATAGACATGGTAATATAGGTTTAAAGATAAAAGTCAAAGGTGACTTACAAGTAGATGAGCACCACACAATAGAAGATACAGCTATTGCACTAGGTTCTGCGTTTAAGCGTGCCTTAGGCAATAAGAAAGGCATAGAGAGATATGGCTTTTTACTACCGATGGATGAGTGTTTAGCTCAGGTAGCTATAGACTTTGGAGGGAGAGCATGGCTGATGTGGGACGCAGAGTTTAAGAGAGAGAAAGTAGGAGATATGCCAACAGAGATGTTCTATCACTTCTTTAAATCTTTTGCTGATGCAGCGAGTTGCAACCTGAATATAAAGGTAGAAGGTGACAATGAGCACCACAAGATAGAGTCGATCTTTAAAGCCTTTGCTAAAGCAATAAAGATGGCAGTAAGTAAAACGGAGAACTATAATATACCAAGTACTAAAGGCATACTATGATCGCAATCTTAAAATACAATGCAGGAAATGTACAGTCTGTACAGAATGCTATAGAACGACTAGGGTATCAGACCATAGTCACAGATGATGTAGCGATACTTACCTCTGCGGATAAAGTGATTTTTCCAGGAGTAGGAGAGGCTTCTTCTGCGATGAGGTATTTAGTAGATAAAGGATTGGATAAGGTTATCGTAAGTTTAAAACAGCCTATACTAGGGATATGTTTAGGAATGCAATTGTTGTGCAATTCTAGTGAAGAAGGGAATGTAGTAGGATTAGGTGTCTTTGACAATGAAGTAAAGCTTTTTCCTGCCACAGATATTGTTCCTCATATGGGATGGAATAATTGTGATATGATAGAAGAAGAGACCTTGTTTAAAGGGATTGAAGAGCTAGATGATTTCTACTTTGTACACAGTTATTATGCTACTTTATCTAAGGATACTATTGCTGTTAATAATTATATCGTGCCCTTTTCGGCTGCTTTAGCTAAAGGTAATTTTTATGCAGTACAGTTTCACCCTGAGAAGTCAGGTAAAGTAGGAGAACTATTATTGAAGAATTTTTTAGAATTATGAGAATCATACCAGCGATAGATATAATAGACGGACAGTGTGTTCGACTATCAAAAGGAGATTATAATACCTCTAAAGTGTATAATACAAGTCCAGTAGAGGTAGCGAAGCAGTTTGAAGATGCAGGAATTAAGTATTTACACGTAGTGGATCTAGACGGCGCTAAGTCAAGCCAAATAATGAATGCTAAGGTATTAGAAGAGATAGCTACTCAGACCAATCTACAGATAGATTTTGGTGGAGGTATTAAGAATGACTCGGATATCATCACTGCCTTTAACAGTGGAGCTAAGCAAGTGACTGTAGGAAGTATAGCGGCGACTAAGCCTGAGCTATTCTTAACATGGTTAGAGCGATACGGAAGTGAGCAGATTATATTAGGAGCAGACTGTAAACAGCGCAAGATTATGACCCAAGGGTGGTTAGACTCTGCGGATACAGATGTGCTAGAGTTTATCCAATCGTATGAGCAGAGAGGAGTATCCTATACCATAGTCACTGATATAGAAAAAGATGGAATGCTAAACGGACCTGCTATTGAGTTGTATAAAGAGATTATAACGAATACTGAGGTGAAACTGATCGCTAGTGGAGGATTAACTACGGTAGCAGAATTATACAAGCTAAAAGAGATAGGTTGTGAAGGAGTGATCATCGGAAAAGCGATCTATGAAGGAAGAATAACATTAAAAGAGTTGAGTGAATTATGCTAAAGAAGAGAGTAATAGCGTGTATGGATATTCAGAATGGTGAGGTAGTCAAAGGGGTTAACTTCGTTGATATACAGCGAGCTGGTGATCCTATAGCGTTGGCAAAACGCTATGTGGTAGAGGGCGCAGACGAATTAGTCTTTCTGGATATTACAGCTACGATAGAGAATAGGAAGACGCTGATCAGTTTAGTCAATGAGATTGCGAGTCAGATTAATATCCCTTTTACCGTAGGTGGTGGGATTAGTACTAGAGAACAAGCAATAGATTTAGTGAGAGCAGGCGCAGATAAAGTAAGTGTCAATTCAGCTGCTATCAAGAGACCTGAGCTAATACAGGAGATCGCTCAGGCATTGGGGAGTCAATGTGCAGTAGTAGCGATAGACACGAAGTACGAAGAGGGTGAATGGTGGGTATACAGTGCAGGAGGGCGTATCAAGACTAAGTTAAAGACTATAGACTGGGCAAAGCAAGTAGCTAGTTTAGGAGCAGGTGAGATACTGTTAACCTCAATGAATAATGACGGTACGAAAGCGGGCTTTGCACTGGATATTACAGCTGAGGTAGCTAAAACGGTAAATATACCCGTGATAGCATCTGGTGGTGCTGGGAGTATAGATCACTTTGCACAAGTGTTTACTCAGACGCAAGCGACAGGTGCGTTAGCGGCTAGTATATTTCACTATGGAGAAATAAGTATACCAGAGTTAAAGCAAATATTAAAAACAAATAATATAAGTGTAAGATGAAACTAGATATAGATTTTAATAAAGGCAACGGGTTAGTACCTGTGATTATTCAAGATAAGGATTCCATGCAGGTATTGATGCAAGGCTATATGAATGAAGAAGCCTATCAACAGACGATTACAGAAGGTAAAGTAACGTTCTATAGCCGTACTAAAAATAGACTCTGGACTAAAGGAGAAACTTCAGGTAATTATTTACTAGTAAAAGAGATTTTGACTGACTGTGATAGAGACTGTCTATTGATAAAAGTAGAAGCTATTGGAGCTACTTGCCATACAGGAAGTACTTCGTGCTTTGGAGAGATTTGTGATAAAGGTTTTGTTTACATCTTAGAGAATATCATCAGTGAGCGTATTGATAACAATGTAGAATCATCTTATACCAATCAACTATTTAAGAGAGGAATCAATAAAGTTGCTCAAAAAGTAGGAGAAGAAGCAGTGGAGTTAGTTATCGAAGCCAAAGACGATAATGATACTCTTTTTAAGAATGAAGCAGCAGACTTATTATATCACTACCTTATTTTATTAAAAGCAAAAGGATTTACTCTAAGTGATATAGAATCTGTTTTAAAAGAAAGACACCTTAAATAACTATCCCTATATGTAGTGATATATAGTCTTGTTTTAAAATTCTAATATTTCGGTTTAGAAAAAAATATTTTCTAAATATGCGAATTTTGATAAGCTATATGTCAAAACAAAACAGACTTGTCATTTATGATCAAGTCTGTTTTTGTTTAATTTATATTGACTAGCTGTTTCCTTTTGGATGACAACTAGTAAGAGGTCAATAAGTTCGTGTTCAGTCCGTTATTTTGTATGAATTAACGGAGTCAGTATGGACTCATAACGGACTCACTACGGACTCATCCCTACTTTAAGTGCTACATTAGTAATAGAAAAGTAACTGAAGTATGCTACCAATCTTTTAATGCAAATACCTGTGAACGCGAGTTTACATTTAACTTCAGATATATATTACTAATATGATATTTAGTCGTACTTATCGTTATACTCAATTCATGTGCTATCTCTTTATTAGTCAGTCCATCCCAGATGAGGTAGAGTACATCTACTTCTCTCTCCGTTAGTTTATAATTGTTCTTTAAATGATAAGACAAGTCTCCTTGATGATCCTTAAGTGTAATAGTATCAGGTTGTTTTAGAGTTTGTGTATTCTTTTCATGAACTAGCAGTTTATGGTAATTCTTCAGCATTAATACATATTGAAACATAAAAACACGGTTGCGTACATTGTGTTTTTGGTTTTTTCTGACTAGCACATAGTTATTAATAATACTCAATACGATAATCGCTGATACATATAGCTTTAAGTTTGGCATAGCGTGATTCTGAATAGTGATAGGGTCATCTATTTCTAGATTGATAAAGCTCAGTCCTAACAGAATACACAATGATATTAAAAAAGCTACATAAAGATAGTATTGCTTTCTGTGTTTTAAATTCCTTTTAGTTAATTGTACAAAAATAAAGAATACTAAAACAGTAATGTCCAATACTACTGAATGTTTGCCTCCATATAGATAGCTAGAGAAGTATAATACAATGGCTATGATAGAGGTAAGAGAATATAATTTTAATTCATTTTTATACATAAATCTCTTCGTTCCGAATGGGTAGTATGTAGATAGTAACATACCTGTAAAAATGATAGAGGAAGAAAGAATAGTTGCTTTTAAAAAAGATTCAACTGCTTGTAAATGAATATGAAATAGGTTTAGGATATCACCTGTTATAAAACAAAGTGTAATAAGTAACTGTATAGATAAATAACTAATCCACTTACGTTCTTTAAAGATTTGGTAGATAATAAAACTAGCTATTAATCCTAAGAAAGCCATACCATAGAATATACCTGATACAAAATAGTTGATAGGTAGATCTATATAGGATGTCATTTCATGGTGTAGTTGTACACCGCTGAAGTTATTAATGCTTATAGTGCTTTGAAAGATAGATAGCTGACCCAATCCAATATTCTGAAGCATTTTTGGAGCTATATCAAATAGGGTATATGAGGTGTAGGTGAGTACTATATCCTTTATATTAATGAATAAAGTAAGTAGCCAAGTTATAAGGACATAACTCAGTATTACCGATATAGGAATCAATCCTATATGGGTATATTGTTGTTTTTTTTTCGAATCCATTTTAATTTTTTAACAATAAATAATCAATACCATAGAATAGAGTACGAGGGGATAGCTGCTGTCTTAGCCCAAAACAGTAGACATCTGTACTTTTCTATAATAGCAATTTTTGACTTTGATAGTGAGAAAGTCTATATAGTTAGTGTACTGTTAGTATTAGTTAAGGATAGAGTGGTGAATAATACTAGCGTAAAACAAACTATATGTGATATACTAAGTGTTTTTTAGTACTTAAAAGATATATTGATCTCTAAATTTTCTTTTCTGTAATTGTTAAATATTTTAGAAGTATAGCTTCTAATAGGTGGTGTTATGTATTTGATTTTGAATACATCTAAGAGAATTGATTTTAGTGTAACCTCTTTGTTTTTAGGTTGTTGTTGTTCTTTTCTCATGTTTATTGTTGTTTTGTTTTGACTAAGCAATATAGAGTGAAAAGCTGTAATATGTACTATAACAAAGTATAGTTCTTTGTTAAATAATTACCCTATTTATCTGTTTAAGACATTTGTGAATTAGTGTGTTATGCGAATAGAGGAAGGTTTTATAAGACTAATGACATTTATTAACAGTTAGACTAAGGCTGTTGTTAAAAGTGAGCTTAAGTTATGATATCTTAAATATAGACTAGGCTAGGAAAGTATTAATTTTTAGAGTGTTTTAGTGATCTGTTTCCTTTTAGTTTTATAACATATTATTCTGTAAAATATATTAAAGTAATAGTCAACTTCTAACTACTGAAGGTACGTTGATTGCACTATTTATCTAGATTATTATAAAAATCATATATCGTATTATCGATTCTATTTTAAGACTTTTTAGGTTTTAAGAATCTTTTATATATAGCGTAACCTAGACTATTTTGACACTATTTTACATTTTTTAAAATCACATTGTATCATTCGAATTGTTGATGTTTCACATTTTTTGGTGTAGCAAATAATGGGTAAATACTGTTTTTTAGAATCGTTGAAATTAGTTAGGTACTAGTACTATTTTAAGTTTTTAAATATCTGTTTTTTAGCTGTTTATTGTTTTTAAGGGCGTCTTTTTAAACTTTTTAAAAGTATCAATTTAAGATTATTAACAACCGTATTGGGCTTCTATTTATGATAAAAACCATGCTTAAGTATAGGCACTACCTCTCGTGCAGTGACTAATTTTGTTTTTGAATTTGGGAAGAGATATAGTTCCAATGAATCTAGATAATATTAGCAGTTCTGATTTTGTGGGGACAATGGAGAACTGTTACGCTCCCTCAATATGTTTTAATAGTACATTTAGTTGAGGGAGTTTTTTTAGAGGAGTGGAGATAGTGCTATATGTCTAAACAAATTCCCTTACTAACGAATTATTATAAATCTGATTCCTTAGGTTTTCCTATGGATGACAGAAGAAGTTTATTAGCAAAAACGATTTGAATACTTGGTATTGGTTGATAAAAATAGATAGCATAAGTAGCATCGGTTATTTCGCTCTAATTAAAAACTCACATTTAGTACTGCGAAAGTAGTAGAGAGTGAGATAGTGATTTACTAGTTGTAGATTTTATTAATTGTAGCCTAATATCTAGCTAGTCGTTTTGTGCCTGTGAATGCAACAAGCAGAGAACTGTGTTTCGTTGTAGTACATAGGAATTAGTAATTATCGAGTAGATAAGTTCTAAGTTTCACTGTGGAGTGGAAGTGGAGCTTAATAAATTAATCTTTATCATTTATGGAAAAAGTAAGTATGGGAATAAGAAAGAAGTAAGTATAAAAGGTTTTGAAACTAGGTTTTGAAAACTTCGTCACGGAGTGGTGTTAAGATGAGACTTATAGAGTAAGTAAATCTTTTATTCGATAGTAATTGTTCTTCGCGAATTCAGTTCTTCGTTTAATTGTTATTCCACAACTCACAATAGCTGGAATACATTACATGATAACTCACAATAGTCATGTATGATGTTTTTACTCCCGTAATTTTAATCTTACATCCTCTTCAATGTAATGATTATGATCTGTGCTCTAAACTCACAATAGGAGTCTGGTCATAATAATATTTTATAAAACACAATTAACAAACAACAAATGAAACAAAAAACTACTTTTTCTCTATGGAAGAGGTTACTGCTTTTGCTCGTCCTGTTCGTTCCTTTAGTACAGTCCTTGGGGCAGACTAAGATTTATGCAACAGATCTTATAAGTGATAAGAATGTTGATAATCCTAGGTATGCAACTGATGGGAATTTGGCAAGTAAAGGTACACTACATGCACATCCAGGTGCATTAATGCTAGGTAAGAAGAGCGGATTCTTAGAGTACAAATTCCCTAATGCAGTGCCAAAAGGTAAACAAACCTATATAAAAATAGGGATGGAAAACAATGAATTACTTAATGGTTTATTAGGTGGTTCAGTAGGTAAATTATTATCAGGCCTTTTGAATGAACTATTGTTAGGAAGTCACAGATTTGATGTTAGTGCTTATAATGGCAATAATAAAGTTCTTGAAGTAAAATCAGTAGATGGTTTTGGAACTAAACAGGCTAAATTAATCCAAGATAAGGATGGAGAGTACATGATTGCATTTCAGTTAGATCAATCATTTGATCGTATGACTGTAGGTAATAGTAGTACAGCTTTATTGGGTTTAACAGGTGATAAGTTATTAGATGTTTACGATACTTATTATGTAAAAGAAGATGGAGGGAGCTGTAGTAGACCTATAGGAACTTCATTTGATTCAGCAGGTATTGAAATAGATTTATTAGGAGGTTTATTACAAAATAAATTCTATGAAGCTATAGATGGAAAAGAAAATACTTATTCTTTGTTAAAAAGGGATGGTGCAGTAAATGTTGGAGTTGGGGGGTATATCTCTCAGTTTTTTTATTTTCCTACTAGTTCTAATGAAGCTACTACTGTTAATTTAACCATAGAGTCACCAAAGGGATTACTTAGTTTAGATTTGTTAAGCGCTATCGAATTAAGAGCATATAATGGAGATAAGGAAGTATATACTAAGTCTCTAGAAGGAGGGTTGCTTAATGGTGTAAATCTCTTAGGATTATTAAAGACACCTGGAAAAAAGACTTTGACATTTGCACCGGGAAAAGCGTTTGACAGAATAGAACTAAGAGCAAACAATACATTAAATGTTGGGTTGTTAAGCGATGGACTGCGTATTTATGATATTGAACGCTTTGATACAGCTAAATGCCCTAATCCTAATATTATAGTTCCTGCTCCGACAGAATCTCCTTTTGATATAGCAGCTTGTGCTACAGTTTTAAAGGATTTTAAAAATGTTGATTTTGTTACAAATGCTATAGATGGTAATAATGAAACATTTGCTACTTTATATGCTAATAATGGTTCTTTATTGTCTGCTTTACCTTCTTCAGGAATGATAGAATTAGCATATAACCAAAAAGTAGCTGCGCATACAACTTCCTATATTCGAATTGATTCTGATAAAGATGTATTAGAAGCTTTATTAGGAGGAACTTTAGGCAAGCTAGTTGATGGTGTTGCAGGTTTATTGTTAGGAGATCACTATTTTGAAGTAGAAGCCTTTAGTAATGGTGTATCTGTATCGAAAAGCTCAAGTATAAGTGGTTTTGAAGGAACTACTAATGGAGTAGTATCACTAGTACAGGATAAGATAGGTCGCTATTATTTAGCAGTTACACCAACAACTGAATATAATAGTATACGTATAACCAATAAAGTAACAGGATTACCAACAGGAGAACAACGTATGTTAAAGGTATATAATATGTGTCGTGAGATTGGTTCAGATCCATGTTATCCTGCTCAGTTTACTTCATATAATCAAGCAGGGTTAAATTTGAGTATTGCTAGTTTAAATGAAGCAGGTGTTAAGAATCCTTATCATGCTATAAGTGGTAATTCATCTAATTATTCAGAGATTAGTTCTGGTACTCTAGCTGTAGGTACAGGAGTAAAACAAGTTATTTACTTTCCTAAACCATCTTCTAATGGTGATAAATTAGAAGTGAGAGTACAGTTTAACCCTAATAGTGTACTTTCATTAGATTTATTAGGTTCTTATAAAGTGACTACTTACTTAGGTAGTACTAAGAAACAAGAGTTTACTTTGAAACAGGGATTATTAAATAACCTTGATTTATTAGGTCTATTGCAGTCTGGTGGAGTTCAGTCTTTAGTTTTTGATACAAGTGTAGAAGCTTTTGACAGAGTTGAGATTTCTACAGTTACATTACTTAATCTTGGAGTAACACCTGCTATTCGTTTGTATAATGTGAAACGTATTAATGATGTATGTATTGATCCAATGACCGAAAGCCCTTTTGTTTCTTCTATATGTGCTACTGAGTTGTTAGGAAGTAAGTATGTAGATGATATCTCTAATATTTTTAATGGGAATTTTGATTCATTCGCGACGATTAACTCTGATGCGGGAATTTTATTAGGAGGAAATAAAAGAGCTGGTTTTGTTGAAGTTGGTTATGACCACATTGTGAAGGCTGGTACGACCTCTTATATTCGTTTTGATTATGATAAGGGGATATTAAAAGGTTTATTAGGAGGTAGTTTAGGTAACATTGTAAGTGGACTATTAAATAATATTGTTTTAGGTGATCATTTTTTCGAAATAGAAGTGAAAGATGAGAATGGTGTTGTGTTAGAAGGTAACAGTAGAGGTATAGCAACAACATTCAAAAATGGAGAAATAAGAGTGGTAAGTGATAAGCTAGGACGCACTTATTTAGCTATAACACCGACTAAAGATTATAAATCAGTTAAGATCACAGATAGAAACGAGAGTTTATTAGGCATATTAGCCCCAGCTACTTCTATGAATGTGTATAATATGTGTTATGAAGGTAATGCTGATTCTTGTGTTGATGCTTTTGCTACATCATTTGACTTTACTGGATTAGCCTTAACAGTTAATGATTTATCTGGAGCAGGTGTTGAGTATCCAGAGCGTGCTATAGACTCTAATACGACTAACTATTCACGTATTAGTTTAGGAACGCTTAATGTGGCAGGAAGTGTAAAACAGTGGGTATTCTTTAACTCAGTTTCTGATAAAGATGATGTTACTAATATCAAATTTAGAACAGAGTCAGGAGGAGTAGATCTTAATGTGTTAGGTAGATTAGAGATTAAAGCATATTTAGGAGATAAAGTAGTTAATACGCTTGATTTATCTAGTGGTTTAATTAATGGTATTAATGTTTTAGACTTAATTAATAAAGGAGATATAGTTAATTTACCATACACACCTGGTGTTGAGTACGATCGTATATCTATCGGACTTAAGAGTGTGTTAAATGTATCTGTGTTTCCTCCAATTAATTTATACAGCGTAGAAAGAAGCTGTCAATCTTTAAATCAAGATCTTGTTAGTTGGAAGTCTTATAAAGTGAATGGTGATTCAACAGTTCAAAAAGTTACTGGTGGAGAAGAAGTAGAGTATATTATTCATGTTAAAAATGTAGGTGCTGCTGATGTACCGACTTTATTAATAGAAGACAGATTACCTGCTGGGTTAACATGGACTTCTGGTGGGACTCACAGTAATGGTGTAGTTACATTCAAAAAAGAAGATGTTTTAGTAGTAGATGGTGTAGTTACATTTAGTTTTAAAGCTAGAGTAAATACAGATTTAGAAGGGATTTCTCAAATTAGAAATATTGCGGTAGTAAAAGTTGATGAGACAGATAAAGGAGTAAATACTTATCCAGCTATTGACAATAAAGACCCTAAAGCCCCAAATACAAGCGAAAAACCGGGTACTGTATTAGTTGTTGACCCTCTTTATGATATCGAATTATCTAAAGTAGGATCAAGTAATGGAAAGATTAGTAATCAAGCACAGCTTGGTGATGAGATAACATATACTATCTCAGTAGAGAATAAAGGGAATAAAGCATTAAGAAATGTTTTACTTAACGATGTTCTAGGTAATGTTCTAGGTTCAGAAATAGAAATTGTAGAGGTAGGATCAGGTGTGATTCAGAACAGTACTATTAGTTATGTTATCGCTCAGTTAAATGTAGGTCAAAAAGAAACTTACGTAGTTAGAACTAAAGTAATCGGATTACCTACAACAAATAAAATTTCAAATAAGGTCATTTCTATCTATACATTACCAGATAATACAATTAAAACAAAAGAAGTTGTATTTGAGTTAGCTAGTAATTGTAACGATATTTTTGAAAATAGCATTGTTGTAGAACAGGTAGCAGATGTATGTGCGTATACAGAATTTGTATTAAAAGCAGCATTAACAAATCTAGCCCCTAAAGATTTAAAGAACCCAATATTTAAATGGTATAAGAATGCTGATTTATCAGATATGCCATTAGTAGGTCAGGAAGTCAAAACAACTATAGCGAGTACTACTAAGTTTTATGTGACTGTAGAGGGACTTGGGTATTGTTTTAATGGAACACCAGCTGAAGTAGAAGTTAAAACTTTAGTAAGTCCAGCGAAACCTGTTGTGTCAAGTACTCAAGCTGATATATGTGAAGGTACTTTAACTACATTATCAACTATAGAAGGAGCAACTGAATATCAATGGTTCCTTAATGGTGTATTAATCGAAGCTGAGGATGAAAAAGGACAACCAGTTCGTTTCGGCCATTCGATAGAAGTTAATACTGGAGGGGATTATAGTGTTATAGTTTCTAATGGAATTTGCTATTCTCAAGAGTCAGACGCTTTCACTGTTAAGGTAAAAGAAGCAGCTGAATTATCTATCGAAGGTGATCAAAGAATTATCACTAAAGTAAATGTCGCTATTAAGTTACCTAAAGTGACTAGTAAGAATGGAACAGTAACATGGTATAACGAAAAAGGTGAGTTATTTAATGAAACAGAAATCACTTTTGCTGTACCTGGTATTTATACTTACACTGTAGTAGCAGACTTAAATGGATGTTCTACAGCGGAGAATATTATTATCACTGTATTAGATTCTAACAATTGTCCTCCTCAGATAGAAAGAGTTTATGCAAAGGACAAGACAACTTGGGGATCTATAATAACTGGGGGAATTGCGAATAAAACCAACGCAATAGATGGTAATCCTACTACTTATTCTGAAATAGTAACAGGGTTAGGTTTATTAGGAATAGGTACTACATGGCAAAACATATATTTTGATGAAGTAGTGCCTGCAGGAACACCTGTGACTATTAAGTTAGGAAAACAATACAGTGGTTTAATGTTAGCTGGAGGATTATCTGTACAGGGATTAGATGAAAATGACAAACCTATTGGAACGTTAAAATCGGTACAAGGTGGACTACTTGATTTATTAGCAGCAGATAATGTGATCGAGTATACATTTGTTCCTACTTCTTCTGGTAAACCAAAAGCATTTAAGGGAGTTAGAGTTTCTCAAGGTTCTTTATTAGGTCTTGCTCAAATCTCAAAAGTATATGGAGTATATTATTCTAAATCAGGTAATATTAGTTGTGCACCTGTAGCGACTAACATAAACTCAGGTGTATTAGATGTACTTCATGGGGTACAAGATCTTGGTTTAGGTGTAGCAAGTGCTACTGCCTCAGTTACTAACCCTTGGAATGCGGTTGATAATAAACCTGATACTTATGCATTAATATCTCGTGGAGTAGCAGTATTAAATGAAGCTTCATTGACTGTTGTATTTAAGCAACAAGCTATGCCTGGTGATGAATTACATATCATTACAGAGATTCCAGGTAACCCTATTTTAAGTTTAGAATTGATTAAGGGATATAGTATCCAACGTTATTTGGGTGATAAAAAAGTAGGGCCTAAATTAGAAGGAGGATTGGACGTATTAGGACTTAAGTTATTAGGTTTAGGATATGGTAATAAGCATAAAGTTATTGTTGCTCCATATGATGAACAACCATATGACAGAGTAAAAATCTCTTATGGTAGTGTTGTAGGAGTATTAGGAGATTTTACACGTATCTATGATGTGAATATTGTACCTACGATTGGTACAGGAGTAAAAGAAGATGAAGTCATTGATGTATGTAATTATGGGATGTTAAAGTTATCTATGATAGATGCTTGTACTACATATGAGATATATACTTCAGAAACAGGATCAGACCAATTAACAGAAGTAACTCCGTTCGAATTCTACTTAAAAGGATTGTCACAAGGTGAACAAACCATCTGGATTCAGAATGTTAGAAGTGGTTGTCCATTAGGGCCACGTATCCCAGTTAAAGTGAATGTGAAGAATTGTTCTGTCAAGACAAACTTGAATATCACACACAAAATCAAATAATTAGAAACAACAATATTTATATATAAAAAGATATGAAAAAAATCACATTATTAGCGGTATTATTAGGAACAACATATTTCGCAAACGCACAAGTAGGGATCGGTACGCCGGACCCTGCTACTTCTGCAGAATTAGACATCGTAGCTAAGGCAGGAAATAAAGGTATTTTGATTCCTCGTGTTGCATTAAAAAATACAACAGAATTCCAAATGGCTGGTAAGGTTGCTGAGAGTACTAGCTTATTAGTATTTAATAAAACAGAAGTAAAGAATCAAGTACCTACAGGTTTTTACTACTGGGATGGTGCTAAATGGAATAGAATAGTAGGGAAAGAAGAGTTAGATACTGTAATTAAGAATTTAGGTGATAATATTACGAATATCACTACTAAATTAGAAAGTGACGTTAAGAATCTTCAAGCAGTAGTGAACTACATATTACCGTCTAACCCTGATAATAAGGATGATAAAGGAAATCCAGTAGTTACTGAAAAGCATACTACGATTGTTTATAATCCTGAGACTAAAGAAATGTTCTATGTGACTTATGATAATGGAAAGTATACGACTAAGCAGATTGACATTACTAAGATGGTACAAGGAGTAGAAACTAATACTTTCTTTAAAGACATCAAAGACGCAAATGGTAAAACAACTGGCTATGTATATTTCAACGAAAAAACGATTGTAGAAGCTATTGATAAAGAAACCGATCCAGCTAAGATTAAAGATATACTTGATAAGTTAGATGGAAATACAAAAGGAGCTATCAAGATTGACGTTAAAGGAACTGTAGTAAACAACTTCAAAGAAATCTTAGAAGCACCTACTACAATCACTGTAACTACAAAAGATGGAGATAAAACTTTCACAACTGTAGAAGAGTATTTACAGTATATCTCTCAGTCTGCTGATGGTAATGTAATCTATAAAAATTTAGGAGATACTACTAACCCTAACTGGGTATTCCAATACTATGATAAAGCTACAGGAAAATATGAGACTATTGTTTTACGTGATTTAGTAGCAGAAACGGAGTCTAAAACTACTATTGTTACTTATAAAAATAAACAATACTATTTATCAGAAGCATATATTGTAGGAGGAGGAGAATTAGATGTGACTAAATGGACTGCAGTTCCAGCTGGAGCTATTCCTGTAGATGTAGTAGGTGGAGTGATTAATAATATCGAAGAGATCTTAACGACTAAAGGAAATATCACTATCCAAGTAGGAGGAAAAGATATGAACTTTACATCTGTAGAAGAGTACTTGCAGTACATCACTCAGTTCTCAGAAGGTAATGTTATCTATAAGAATATCAGTACTGATTCAACAAAACCAAATTGGGTACTACAGTACTGGGACAATACTGCAAATGAGTACAAAACTATCAACCTAACAGATCTTGTTGCTTCAGTAGAAACTAAGACTAATATCCTTAGAGCAGAAGCTACAGCAGATAAGACATTATCTATCTATGAAGCTGTAGTAGCACCAGTACAAGATAATGTTAAGAAAGGAGAAATCTTCTATAAGTATAATAATGAAGATAAAGGGGAGCAATTCATCAATATGACGGCAGATATTATCTCTTCTATTAACAACAATGAAGAAGTGAAGAATGCATTGACTAATATCTTAAACCAAGGTGGTAACGTGTACTTCGGTGATCATGATAATGATGCAGCTACAGATAATGTATTCTATACAATGAAAATTGTAAATGGTAAAGAAGTGAAGACTCCTATTGAATTACCAGCTTCATTTTTATTAAAGATTATCAACGATTATAAAGAGGTAATTAAACAAGCTTTAGGAGATAATATCACAAACGAAGGAGATATCGTATTCACAGGGAATATCTATAATGGACGTCAAGTATTATTAGCTAAAGGAAGTACTAAAGCAAATGGAGAATCTGCTAGAACTGAAGGAGTAACATTAGAGAATGCTACAGGTGATAACGCTATCAATGGTGTGTTATCTATCAAAGTACTAAAAGCAGGTGTAGTAGTTACAGAATCAACAAAAGATGTTGTGGTATCAGGTACTAAGATCGACTTTAATATCGGTGTAGGAAATATCTATACAGCTTTACCAAAAGATACTTACGAAGTTGTAGTAGAGTACCTAGGTAAAGAGGTAAAGCCTACAACTCAACCATAATTTAAAAAACAACAAACAACAATTAATTCTTTTCAGAAAGGGAGAGGCTAAAGCCAACTCACAATAACGGCCTCTCCCTTTTATTAAATCAAACTCACATTATGAAAAAAATATATTTAAGTATAGCCATATCATTTCTTGCAACAGCTGGTTTTGCTCAGACTAAGATCGGTGTTGTTGGTAAATCTAACCCAGATGTAAACACGAATGCTATCTTAGAATTAGAAGCAGAGAATAAAGGTCTTCTTTTACCTCGTGTTGCGTTAACTGAAACTACGAAAGCAAATCCTCTAAGTGCTCACGTAAGCGGGATGACGGTGTATAATACAGCTACTGTAGCGGATGTTGTGCCGGGGTTTTATTATAACGATGGTTCGAAATGGCAACAGATGGTAACAACAGACAATAAAGCTGTGAAGTTCTTCTATATGCCTACGATCACTTTTGATACGAGTGTTCTTGGAGATGGTACAAAAGAACTATACGAAGAGTATAAAAAGCAGTTCACTATGCAGAGCGGAAATGCAGTAAAGAGTACTAGCGCACCTGCTGTTATTCCTCATTTTCCAGCAGCTAGTGATTTATACTACTATGTTACAGACTTTGATTCTGCTGTGTTTTCAGATATCGTTATAGATGATAATGGAGTAATGACTTACAAGATTATTGGTAATGGTACTCCTACTTCTATCATGAATATCGTATTCGTGGTAAAATAACTAACTAGTAAAAGTGATTCACTATGGTTAAGAAAAGAACACTCTTAGTAGTTTCTGGCTTGTGCTCTATAGCTACTATGGCACAGACAGTAAACAAGGGAGGGCTATATGTAAGCCCAGAAGGGATAATGTCTACACATTATGCCTTAGAGAATACAGATGAGGCGGACTTTAAAAATAACGGTACGCTATATGTCTATAATGATATTATAAACAACGGTGCTTTCTTTGATTATAAAGGGAAACTAGCACAAGGAACTACTATTTTTAAAAGTGATAAACAACAGACTGTATCAGGTAACAGTATCAGTAAGTTTAACAATGTAGTACTAAATAACACAGCGGATAATATTGCATTTAATGTTATTAATGATGTGGTAGTACAGGGTAAAGTAGACTTCCAAGACGGTATTGTCAATGTAGATGAGAAAGACGGGTCATTTACATTCTTAAAAGACGCAACGGCAGTTAATGCAAGTGATAATAGCTATATCCAAGGAACTGTAGACAAGGAAGGAAACAACGAGTTTGTGTTCCCTATTGGAGATAAGAAGTATTATCGAAACGCTACGATTACAGCGCCTAAAGAAGAAAAAGACATTTTCGTAGGGAGGTATAATTTAGATGATAAGAACTTCTTTACTTCTCATAAGCATAAGTCTGGTATAGTAGAGTTAGTAAACGAAAGAGAGTATTGGCTAGTAGACCGTAACTCTAATGCGAAGAGCGATGTTATCTTGACATTAGGTTGGCATGCAGATACTACTCCAGCAGAGTTATTAAAGACTCCAGAGAAGAACTTACGCATTCTTCGTTGGGATGCTAAGGATCAGCTTTGGGTAGATGAGGGAGGTATCGTAGATGTCGATAATAAGACAGTGACTACACCTACATCTGTACGTGGATACGGATTCTTTACATTAGGTACTGTGAATACAGATTTGATATTAGATGGAGACGTAGTGATCTATAATCTAGTAACGCCTAATGGAGATGGAGAGAATGATTTCTTCTTAATTGATAATATTAATCGTTTCCCTAATAATAAAGTTGAGATCTATAACCGTTGGGGAGTGAAGGTTTATGAGACTTCTAATTATGACAGTAATAATAACGTATTCAGAGGGTATTCTGATGGACGTGTTACAGTTAACTCTGGAGAGAAACTACCTACAGGAACTTATTATTATGTGATTAGCTATGAATACAGAAATGCTAGCGAAGCACATACAATTAGAAAATCAGGGTATCTACATTTAGACAACAACTAAGATTTTACGAATGACAATTAATAGAACAATAAGAAATATAAGTGTGTGTATGTTAACCTTGTTAGGAGCACAACAAATGCAAGCACAACAAGACCCACAGTACACACAGTATATGTATAATACCTCTAATATTAACCCTGCTTATGCAGGTACTAGAGGTAACCTAAGTATTTTCGGTAACTACCGTACACAGTGGGTTGGTTTAGATGGAGCGCCTAAGACAGCTAATCTGTCGGTGAGTACACCTCTAGGAGATTCAGGATTAGGATTAGGGGTGAACTATATGAATGATCGTATAGGAGCGATGGATGAGAATAATATCTCTGTAGACCTATCGTATGCTATCGATGTTAATCAAGACTATAAATTAGCATTTGGTTTAAAAGCTACGGCTAACTTACTGAATGTAGATTATACTCGTCTTAATATCTATAGTGGAAAAGACCCTGTAGCGATGACGAATATAGATAATCAATTCTCACCTAATATAGGGGCAGGTCTGTATCTATATTCTGAGAAGTCATATTTAGGATTGTCTGTACCTAACTTTTTGACTACAGATCGCTACGATGATAACGAGGTGACGACGATGCGTCAGAAAGCGCACTTCTACTTAATGGGAGGATATGTGTTTGAACTAAACCCTAGTTTGAAGTTTAAACCAGCTTTCTTAGCGAAGGCAGTTTCAGGGGCACCATTACAGATGGATCTGACAGCTAACTTCTTAATTATAGACAAGTTTACTGTAGGAGCAGCATATCGTTGGGATGCATCAGTTAGTGCATTAGCAGGATTCCAAGTGAATGATAACTTATTCGTAGGATATTCTTATGATGCTGATACGACTAAGTTAGCGAATTATAACTCTGGATCTCATGAGATATTCCTAAGATTCGATTTGTTTAATAATCGCACTCGTATGAATACACCAAGATTCTTTTAACGAAAACTATAAAGTATGAAAAAGAAGGTTATTAAGTTTTTCTCAATAGCCTCTTTTTTCTTAATAACGGTAGGGGCAGTAGCTCAGACTAGTAAGGAGAAAAAAGCGGATAAGAGCTTTGACTACTATGAGTATGTCAATGCAATCGAAATCTATGAGAAAATTATAAATAAAGGGTACAAAAGTGTTAATACACTTACTAAGTTAGCAGATGCTTATTACTTTAAAGGAGAGCTAAAGACTGCTCATAAGTGGTACGAAGAGTTATTTATTTTTGCAGAACAAGAAGGACATAAACTACCATCAGAGTACTACTATAGATATGCGCAGACGCTGCGTTCTATAGAGGATTATAAAAAGGCAGATGAGTATGTAAGTCGCTTTGCTGAATTAGAGAAGAGCGACAGTAGAGGTATATTATTCGAAGAAAAGAAGGATACTTACTTAAAGGAGATTAACGCGATGATACAGCGTTATGATCTGAAAGTATTGCCTATTAATAGTGTGTATTCTGACTATGGATCGAGTATCCTAGGAGACCAATTAGTCTTTGCTTCTGCTAGAGAAACAGAACATGGAGGTAGAGTACATAAGTGGACTAATGAAGCATTCACTACTCTATACAGTACGGTGATTAGTAAAGACGGTAGTTTTAGCGAGCCTGAACCTTTGGATAAGTTTGGAAATGCAAAGGTCAATGTAGCATCAGCTATCTTTACTAAAGATGGTAAGACGATGTACTTCACGAGTAATAACTTTAAGAAGAAAAAGAAAGTTCACAATGAAGACTATTACATCTTACTGAAGTTATATAAATCTACTCTAGACGAAGATGGTGTATGGACAGAAGCTGTAGAGTTACCATTTAACTCAGATAATTTTAATACTGCTCATCCTGCTTTATCCCCAGACGAGAGATGGTTATACTTTGCTTCTGATAGAAGTGGTACTCTAGGAGAGTCTGATATCTATAGAGTCTTTATAGAAGAAGACGGAAGCTATGGTACACCTGAGAACTTAGGGGCTAGAATTAATACAGAAGGGCGTGAGACATTCCCTTTTATCTCTAAGGATAACTATCTATATTTCTCATCAGATGGACGTCCAGGTCTAGGAGGGTTAGACGTATATATGGCTAAGCTAAATGTGGATAATACCTTCGGTAAGGTAGTGAGCGTAGGAGCTCCTATTAACAGTCCTTCAGATGACTTTGCATTCTATATCAATGATAAAAACAGAAAAGGATTTATCAGTTCTAATCGTGAGGGAGGAGTAGGAAGTGATGATATTTATTTCTTTCAAGTAGTAGACTGTAAGCAGCAGATAGAAGGAAAGGTGTTCAATACGAGTACAAAAGAACCTATAGCGAATGCCACAGTAGTATTATATGATAATGCGTATAAAGAACTAGCTACGATCACTACAGATGCACAGGGGTATTATATCACAGAAGCTTTAGACTGTAATTATAAGTTTAGATTAAAGGCTAGTGCAGATAAATTTTTGACAGCAGAGGTATCTACGGTATTAGGAAGAGAGTTTAATGTATCTAAGACGGTAGATATAGGACTAGATCCTATAGTTGAAAAAATAGAGAAAGACGATGATTTATTTAAGAAATTGAAGTTAGATCCTATCTATTTTGACTTTGATAAAGCGACTATTCGTCCTGATGCAGCAGTAGAGCTAGCGAAGGTAGTAGAAGTGCTTAATATGTATCCTAAACTGAAGATAGATGTGCGTTCGCATACAGATAGTAGAGGTAATGATGCTTATAATATGAAGTTGTCTGACCGAAGAGCTAAATCAACGATAGCTTGGATGGTAAAACAAGGAATAGAAGAAGATCGTATCAAGGGTAAAGGGTATGGAGAATCACAGTTAGTTAATAAATGTGCTAATAAAGTACCATGTACTATTAAAGAGCATCAAGAAAATAGAAGAAGTGAGTTTATTATTCTGAATATAGAATAACACTGTTTCGGTTAGTAATTTTAAAAAAGCCAGTTTGTGATGACAGACTGGCTTTTTACTTTTTTAGTCAAATGTCATAGAACGGACAGAAAGGAATGATTCTATAGCCCTATTAGAGTGAGGTTGTTTTGTAATTCCATTCTTCAGTACTCTCCCTTCAATACCGCTACAAGATCTCTTCAAGACTTCTTCAAGAAAATGGGCTTGAACTAGAGCAATCTTGGAGTATTGTTGAAGAAGTGTTGAAGGAATTAAGACAAAAATATATATAGGCTAAGCTGGAGAGGTATTCGTGTATTTTCTGTTTTTTGAAGTATTTTTGGGTTAATGTGTTTGTAATAAAGTGTTTATGTTTATTTAAGGCTTTTTTTATAGGAAAAAAACACTATACTTTTTTTCAAAAAGAAGTGTAAATGGATGATATGAAGGATAAATATCAATAAAATAGGTTATAAAACGTATTTTACAGTAGGTAAATACGTCATTAACTCATAAAATGAAAAAAAGAGATAAGAATTATTCACAACAGAATGAAATAGGATTCGAAGATAGGGTGATGATTATCTCATATACTATTTCAACAAAAAAACCACCTGTTTAGAGGTGGTTTTCATATAGATAATAGATTGATTACTTTTCTATTGTTTGGTATATTTTAAGAGCTTGTTTTAAGATCTCAGCTGAGCGGATTAAGTCTTCTTTTTTAAGAACATAAGCCATACGAGCTTCGTTTAATCCTACACCTGGTGTAGAGTAGAATCCTGCAGCAGGAGCGATCATTACAGTCTCTCCATTTAGGTCATACTCTTCTAATAACCATTTAGCGAAGTTATCAGCATTCTTAATAGGGAACTTAGCTACACAGTAGAAAGAACCATGTGGCATAGTCACTTGTACACCTTCTATCTGTTGAAGCGCAGTGATGAATACATCTCTTCTCTCTTTGTACTCCGTGATTACTTCATCGAAGTAAGATTTAGGAGTATCTAGAGCAGCCTCAGCAGCGATTTGTTCAAAAGTAGGAGGAGATAGACGCGCCTGAGCAAACTTCATTGCTGCAGCCATAAGCTCTTTGTTTTTAGAAACGATACATCCTATACGAGCACCACACATGCTGTAACGCTTAGATACAGAGTCAATCATGATCGCGTGATTCGCTAATTCTGGAATGCTCATCACAGAGATATGTTTATATCCATCATAAGCGAATTCTCTATATACTTCATCGGCGATTAAGAATAGGTCGTGTTTAACCACTAGATCTGTTAACTGTTTCATCTCTTGTTCTGAATATAAATAACCAGTAGGATTACCAGGATTACAGATTAAGATCGCTTTCGTCTTAGGAGTGATTAGTTTTTCGAATTCAGAGATAGCAGGTAATGCAAATCCGTCATTGATAGAAGACATTACAGGTACGATGTTTACTCCATTAGAAGTAGAGAATCCATTATAGTTAGCATAGAATGGCTCAGGGATGATGATTTCATCACCTTGGTCCATTGTACTTCCCAAAGCGAATAATAATGCTTCAGATCCACCAGTAGTAACGATAATATCTGCTACATCTACATTAAGATTTTGGTCTTGATAGTGTTTAGCTAACTTTATTCTATAACTTTCGATTCCTGCAGAGTGGCTATATTCTAATACTTCGAAGTTAGCTTCTTTTACAGCTTTAAGAGCTCCTTCAGGTGTTTTAATATCAGGTTGTCCTATATTTAAGTGGTATACATGGTGTCCTTTTTGCTTTGCTACCTCTGCAAAAGGGACTAATTTTCTGATAGGTGATTCAGGCATTTGAAGCCCTTTGTTTGAAATCTTTGGCATAGTTTTGAAATTTAAATAAACATAGTAACTCTCTAAATCAATATTGGATTAGAAATCAATAATCCTCTAGAATATTACTATCGCAAATGTAACTTATTTTATGCAAAAATTTGCAACAAATTGATTACTAAATATTAAGTTAAATATACTGAATTACTGGGCTTTTTGGTTATTTTTGTTGCACTATTAAAACAACATATTAACAACTCATGGATAAAAAAATAATATCTTTTTTTTCTTCGACACGGTTAATGGCGGTTCTTTTTATAGTTTATGCTGTAGCATTAGCTCTAGGAACCTTCATCGAAGATCGTTATAACACAACTACTGCCCGTATTTTAATATATAATACTAAATGGTTCGAGTTTATTATGTTTGTTTTCTTGATTAACTTTATAGGAAATATTAAGAAATACAGACTACTGAGCAAGGAGAAGTGGGCGACATTACTACTGCATGCGGCTTTTATTTTGATTTTATTAGGAGCTTTCATTACTCGTTATATTAGTTTCGAGGGAATGATGCCTATTAGAGAAGGGGAGACGGCAGATAGTATTTTTTCTGATAAAACTTTCCTTACTGTTATGACAGATGGTGAGTATGAAGGGGAACAACGTAGACGTACGTATGAGAGACCAATATTATTCTCTCCTGTGACGAATAATCACTTTAAAGTAAGAGAAGACTTTAATGGTATCGATTACGAGATAGAGTATAAAGATTTTATCATGGGAGCTACTGAGGCAATAGCAGAAGATCCTAATGGAAAAATGTTCTTAAAATTAGTAGAGTCTGGTGATGGAGATCGTCATGAACATTTCTTAGAAGAAGGAAAAGTTGTGAGTATCCACAATGTATTATTCTCATTGAATAAGCCTACTGATGGAGCAATCAATATCACAAAAGAAGGGGATGAGTTCTTTTTAGATACACCTTTTGGAGGAACGTATATGGTGATGGCAACACAGGCGACAGGTGATGTAGTAGCTGGTACAAAAGCTCCTCTGAACTTTAGATCATTATATAATATGGCAGGAACACAGTTCGTTATTCCAGAAATGCCTATTAAAGGAAAGATGGTTCTAGAGTCTGATGGTGACTTTAAGAATAAAAGAAATACGGATGCTTTAGTTCTTACTGTTCGTTCTCAAGGAAAAGAGGAGGAAGTAACGCTAATGGGTAAAGCAGGAAGAATGGGAGAACCTCAGTCATTTAAACTAGGTGACTTAGAGTTTACGATGATGTATGGTAGTAAAGTGTATACTACACCGTTCCAAATCAAGTTAAATAAATTCATCGCTGAGAAATATCCTGGTACAGAGAGTAGCTATGCTTCATTCGAAAGTCAGGTGACTGTATTAGACGGAGCAGAGAACTTCGATGCACGTATCTATATGAACAATATTCTAGATTATAAAGGATACCGATTCTTCCAGGCAGAGTTCGATAGAGATGAGAAAGGAACTATCCTATCTGTGAACCATGACTTCTGGGGAACGTGGATTACTTATATAGGGTACTTCTTACTATATGTAGGATTAATAGTAATCTTATTCAATAAGAATACAAGATTTGGTGATTTGAAACGAAAATTAGATAAAGTTAGAGAGAAGAAAGCTTCTATACTTACGATGTTGTTCTTGTTCTTATCAGTAGGAGCATTCGCACAACATAATCATGAGACACCTACACGTCCTAATCAGGTAGTGATAGACTCGCTGATTAAGAGTACTGCTGTAGATAAAGAACATGCAGCAAGATTCGGAGAATTGGTTATTCAGGACTTTGGTGGTCGTATGAAACCAGTGAATACTTTTGCTTCAGAATTATTGCGTAAAGTATATAAAGGAGAAAACTATAAAGGATTAAATCCTGATCAGGTGTTTCTATCGATGACTCAGTTCACAGTAGCTCAACAATTACAAGGAGCACCTAACTACTGGTATTATGCAGAATTGATAAAACTACCTAGAGGGAATGATAAGATATTAGAGGCATTAAAGTTACCTAAAAACGCAAAGTATGCTGCGTTTATTGATTTCTTTGATGAAGATGGTAATTATAGATTAGCAAAAGTAGTAGAAGATGCTAATCACTCTGCTGTTAAAAATCAGTTTGAGAAAGACTATTTAGACTTAGATTCTAAGATGGCTTTATTGAATGCAGCATTCACTACACGTAGCCTTACGATATTCCCTATACCTGGTCACGATAATGATAAATGGGTATCTCCATTAGAATTAAACGAGGCTGGTCTTAAAGGAATGGATTCTACATTCACGAAGAGCATATTGCCTAGAATGTATGTTCCAGCTTTATTTGAGGCAAAACAATCAGGGGACTATGCGAAGGCAGATGAGTTCTTACAGAGTATTAAAACGTATCAGAATGCTTATGGTAAAACTGTAATACCTTCTGAGAAAAAGATTCATTTCGAAATCCAATATAATAAGTACGATATATTTAAGACACTATATAGTTACTATATGTTAGCTGCTGTGTTCTTATTCATCTTCATTATATCAGAGATATTAAAACCAAGACGTATTAATAAGACGATGATAAAAATTGGTAGCTGGGCTACAGTCTTATTATTCGGTATCCATACATTAGGATTAGCTGTGAGATGGTATGTATCAGGGCACGCTCCATGGAGTGATGCGTATGAGTCAGTTATCTACGTGGCATGGGCAACTACATTATTTGGGTTGATTTTTGGGCGTAAGTCTGAGTTAACAATTGCTTCAACAGCATTCGTGGCCGCTATAGTATTATGGGGAGCACATCTAAACTTTATGGATCCTGCGATTGGTAATTTACAACCAGTATTGAATTCATATTGGCTGATTATCCACGTAGCAGTTATCGTAGGTAGTTATGGTCCATTCACATTAGGTATGATATTAGGAATAGTGACTCTATTCTTAATGATTCTTACCAATGATAAGAATAAGAAGAAAATGGATCTTAATATTAAGGAGTTGACTTATATTAATGAGATGACATTAACGGTAGGTCTAGTTCTATTAACTATTGGTAACTTCTTAGGAGGTCAATGGGCTAATGAGAGCTGGGGACGCTACTGGGGATGGGATCCTAAAGAGACATGGGCATTAATTAGTATTATGATTTATGCTTTTGTGATCCATGCCAGATTAGTGCCTGCTATGCGAGGTACATGGTTATATAATGTATTCAGTGTAGTAGCGTATTACTCGATTATGATGACTTACTTCGGTGTTAACTTCTACTTAAGTGGATTACACTCTTATGCATCAGGAGATAAAGTGATCACACCTACTGCTGTATGGTGGTCATTAGGATTTGTGATAGTATTAAGTGTCTTCTCTTATATTAAATATAAAAAGTACTTGAAGAAATAGTATTCTCTAAGTAGAATATAATCTAAAGCCCAGCTTCTTTTAGAAGCTGGGCTTTTTTTGTTTTTATATCTGATTCAAGAATAGAATTGTGATATAGAAGGAGAAACTACGATATGTATTACATATTATATAGGTATAATTAACTATATTATGATTAGTTTCTTTATTTTAGAAAAATTAGTGTTTTAATTTTCTTAAAAAATATAATTTTCTGTTTAATATAGTTTTTAAAGGTGAAATCTTTGAAATCTTTAATTTTGTTTTGTGTTTTATATACATCTTTTTTGAGTAAAATTTAAATATATGTACAAAAACTGCTCTTGTTATAGTATATTTTTTAAATAAGGTTAAATTGTATGGGTAATAATTAAATTTTAACATTTTATGTTTGTTAAGTCGTTTTTTTTATAACTTTGTAGTACAAACTGTTTAAGATTTTAGGTTAAAGCTTATTGTCTATATAGGATGTTATGATTTGATTAACGATTTGGGGAAAATGTGATCACTTCAGATTAATTAGTAAAATATTTTAAATAAATTTTTTTAAACATGAAAAAGAAAATTACTACTCTGTTTTTGTTAGCTCTAGGAGCTGGTATGTATGCACAGACTCCTGATCCTATTGGTATGGGGGTTGGTACTGCATTAGTACCTAATAAAAGTGCAATATTAGATATTGCTGCGAGTAAGAAAGGGGTCTTGATTCCTAGAGTTGCTTTAAATGATGTTAAAGTATTTGGTTTAGAAGGGGATTCTAAAACTGAAAGTATGTTGGTCTTTAATGATAAAGGTACTGCTGCAAAAGGATTCTATTATTGGACTAATAATACTACGACTCCTGCAGAAAGTAAATGGGAACTTATTACTTCTGAATCTGTATTAAATCAAAAAATAGATGAACTTAAGAATTATGTTGATACAGAAATAAAAAAGATAACTAATATAGTAGATGGTGCTAACCTAAGTTATTTAGTTGCTTTTAATCCTACTGGAGGAGCAAATGGTAAAGGAGAGTTTTCTTATTTAGTTCCTGATGGTAGCGGAGGGTATACTCAAAAAGCAATTACATTTGCTGAGTTAATCGCCTTATCTGAGACTAAAACTTTTATGAAAGCAGAGATGCATAAAATAAAAGATCCAAATGATGAAACTGGTAAAACTGAAGTTGAAGTAGTAAAAGCTTATTACTATTTCAATGAAGATGCAGTTAACGCCTGGTTAATTGCTGGAAATGATATTAAAGATATTAATGACCCAGTTAAGGGGATTCCTTTTACTTCAGGATTTAAAATCGACGTAGTAGGTACTGTAAGTTCTAACTTAGAACAAGTATTTAATGATAATCGTAAGTTTATTAATAAATTTATTACTAAATCTGAAGGGAATGTTTTTGCTGAAGTAGTTAATAATGAAGTTAAGTTATACTATATTAACAAAACTAATGGTAAAACTGAAGTGAATTTCAATACTTTTGAAACAAAAACTAATATTCAGAAAACGATTGTTGACGCTTCTGGAAAAGAGGGAACTTATACAGATGCTACATTAGGAACTCTTAAAGAAGGTCAAATACTATTTAAATACAAATCTGAAGAATTAGATGCTAATCAGCAGCCTGTAAATTATTATTTAAATATTACAGAAGAGGTTAAAAATTCATTTAATCATCAAGATATCAAAGACGAGTTAAATAGATATTTGACTCAAGGAGGTAATGTTTACTATGGTGAAATCACTACAGGTGATGGTAAATTCGTGTTATATCATTTAATTGATAATGGTGATGGAACATTTACAAAAAAACCAATTGATATTAGTGAAAACATAATCGAAACGATTAAAACTAATGATAAAGTAACAGAATTAATCAATGAGAAAACAAAAGTTGTAGTGACTACAGAAACTAATGTACCTACTGGGGAAGTTATCAATGGATATACTGTATATAAAGGTACTGCAGAGATACTTGTTAACCATGCGGATGGTTATGATTCTGAATTAGCTGCTAATACTTATGTAGTTACTAAACCAATGAAATTTGTAGTAGATGACGCAACTAAGAAAGGTTCTTGGGTTGAGAATAAAGCTGATAAATTTGGTAGATTACTTAAAGCATCAGTATTAGATAAAAATGGACAAGTATTATTCACTACAGTTACAGATGTAACTTCACCTGGTGATAATCAATTTAGATTTGCTTTTGGTGTTGGAAACAGTTATTATCCATTACCTAATGATAAATATGAGGTTGTTTTTGAATATCTTGGGGCAACAAAACAATAATAAAAAAAGTTAAGCACTATGAGAAAGTATTTAATAGCATGTGCTGCTCTATTTGGTATGTCCTATATAGGACATGCCCAAGTAGGGGTTGGTACACTAAGTCCTTCTGAGAGCACTGTCTTAGACATACACGCTAAGGATAGAGGGGTGCTTTTTCCAAGAGTTCATTTAAAAGATTTGAATGAATTAGATCCTGTTATTGGAAAAAAAGGAGACTTAAAGATTAAAGGATTAGTTGTATTTAATATTAATCCTAATTTACAAGATAAAGATCTTGCTGGAAAATCTGAAGGGTTTTATGTGTGGTCTGGTACATCTTGGGATAGATTAACAACACGAAGTGAAATTTTAAAGCTAATTGGAGATAACAATAGTAATCAATCTCTAGAAGAAATTTGGGCGGTCATTAATCAACTTATTAATCAAACTAAACCTCGAGAATCTTTGAAAGGAACTTCTGTCGTGTTGTATGATTTTGATAAAGAGCAATTTTATACATTAGTTAAAGATGATAAAGATAACGTTGTTAGTTCTGAGGTTGTTGACTTAACGAATGTAATCCAAAAGGCAGAAACAAAATCTTTAATTAATAGAGGAGAAGTTATTGCTGATGGGCAAAAACCAGAATTAGTTAAATCTTTAAATTATGACCAGACAAAGTTGAAGAAAGGTCAGATTTTTTATGAGTATTTAGGAGAAGAGAGAGATAAAGATGGAAAGCAAATTCCTTTTTATCTTGATATAACTGGAGATGTTAAGAAAACCATTACTAATAATCAAGAGGTACAACAAATTTTTGAAGAAACAGTAAATAAGTTTTTGACAGAAGGAGGTAATGTATTTTATGGTGATCATGATGAAGATGGAAATGCTGTTACTGAAGATGTTTTATATTCTTATGTAATCAATAATACGACAGGTAAGAGAGAAAAAAAGATTATTAATATAACAGAAACGCTTCGTGAAATATTAAAGAATGAAAACTTTATAAAAGAACTTAAAGAAGCTGTTAGTTATAATATTAGTAGTGCCATTACACAAACAAATATTAAGTATGAAGGTAAAGTAGTTAATGTGTTTTCAAGCACAGCAACTGTTAACTCTCTAGACGCTGAGGTTGTTGGTGTAGAATTTCCTGATGAAGTAGGTATTAAAGCACTTAACATTTTTGATATCAAATTGTATAGTTTAGAAGGAAAATTGATAACTGTAGGTATTACAGATATTAAGTATGATAGAGGGTTACTAGATTTTTCTTTAGGTAGTGGAGGGTTATATACACCAATTACTGCTGGTTCATACAAGGTAGTTGTTCAGTTTACAAAGTAAAACTTATAACAAAGAGTAGTAAAAAGCCTCTAGACATTGTCTAAAGGCTTTCTCTTTTAAATAAAAAAGGTCTCAAAAATATTTTTTGAGACCTTTTTTATGTTATTTAACTTGGTAAGTACCTATCGGTGTTATGTAGTTTTTATAGATGAAGTCTACTCTTCCATTACCTGCATCTTTAGGGATTTCAAAGTGTACTTCTGTTGGTGTTACTTTGAAAATATATGCAGGAGTTGGTGTGTCTGATGCTCCAGGTTGTAATGCACGAGTTCCTTTTTCAGCATTTGTTTTTTTACTTGGTAATTTTTTAGTAAAATTGATTGTGTATTCTCCAGCTTTACTTTCATCAAAACCTTTTCCTTTTAAAATAGCTGTATCCCCAGGTTGTTTATTTGAGAAATCAACATTGTTTATTTGCTCAGGGTATCCTGTAGGTTTTGGGTCATTCTTACTATTGTCATCACTAGAACAGCTTACAACGCTCAAAGAGATTGAGGTAATAAGGAATAAAAAAAGTTTTTTCATAAAATTGATTAGTTAATTGTTTAGAACTCTAAAGTAGTACCTTTTTTAATTCTAACAAATTATTGTGTCTTTTTTATTAGTTCATTTAGTATCGAATTTAGCCCTTCTGAAGCAGTATTTTTAATAACGGTTAGTGAGCAAGGTGTATGCTGAACTAACGCTGGGTTCGTGTCTATATAATAGGCTTGAGCATCTGATCTAGCATAAGATATTAGTGAGGCTGCAGGATATACTTGCATAGAGGTTCCTATGATGATGATGATATCTGCTTCTTCTACTAATGGAATAGCTTTCTCTAGTTCAGGAACCATTTCTCCAAACCAAACTATATGTGGTCTAAGTGAATGACCGAGTTCATTAGAGTCATTTGCTAAGAGATCTTTTGTCCAAGGGTATATTAGTTTTTCATTCTGTTCACTACGCACTTTCAATAGTTCTCCATGTAAATGAATAATATTATTAGATCCTGCACGCTCGTGAAGATCATCTACATTCTGAGTGATGATACTTACATTGTAGTGTTGTTCTAATTGAGCTAGAATGTTGTGAGCTTTATTCGGTTGACAACTTAATAGTTGGCGTCTGCGATCATTATAAAATTGCAAGACTAGTTCTTTGTTTTGTTGCCACCCTTCAGGTGAAGCTACCTGCATAACGTCATGACCTTCCCATAATCCATCAGCATCTCGGAATGTTTTAATACCACTTTCAGCACTCATTCCTGCGCCTGAAAGGACGACTAATTTTTTTTCCATAATATTCTTACCTTTGCAATTGTCTTAAAAATAAATATATAATGAATATTTCAAATAAGCTATTTCAGGACGTTGATTATTTAGAATACTTAGAGACTTTCTTGACTGAAAATAGAGTAGAGCGTTTTAAAGAAGTTTTAAAGGATCGTACAAATCATTTTACTGTTGTAGCTGAAGATGTATATCAATTGCATAATACGAGTGCTGTAATGCGTAGTTGTGAGGTTTTTGGTGTACAAGACTTACATGTTATAGAACAAAAATTTGGAAAGCGTATAGATAAAGAAATAGCTTTAGGTGCTGAGAAGTGGGTAGATATTCACCGTTATGCATCTATACCTACAGCCATTGAAGATATCAGGAAGAAGGGCTATCAGATTGTGGCAACTACTCCTCATGTAGAAGCAAATCATTTAGAAGACTTTGATATTAGTAAGCCTTCTGCTATATTCTTTGGTACAGAAAAAAATGGACTGTCTCCTGAAATTATAGAACAGGCAGATGCTTATATTAAAATACCAATGGTTGGTTTTACAGAAAGTTTGAATATATCAGTGTCAGCTGCGATTATTATTCAGAATCTAACTACAAGAGTAAGGAACTCAGATGTTGAGTGGAGGTTAAAGGAAGAAGAAATACTTGCAAAAAGAATTGATTGGGCTAGAAAGTCTATTAAAGATATTGATTTTGTAACTGAACGTTATTTAGAATCTAAGCAATAATATAAAACAAAAAACTCCTTCAATTGAAGGAGTTTTTTGTTTTATATAAGTGATGTTATTTAAGTACTAGGATTGCTCTTTTTGCGTAGTTTCATATTGATAAACTCTACAGCTAACGAGAATGCAATAGCGAAATATAAATAACCTTTCGGTACAGCTCCTATTTCTTGTCCAGCTAATACAGCATGTGAGATGTGCATACTTTCTGTAGTAAGCATAAATCCAATCAATATTAAGAAGGAAAGTGCAAGAATTTGAATAGAAGGGTTCTTATTCACAAAGTTACCTACAGGTATAGCAAACAACATCATCACTCCAACAGAAACAATAACTGCAGCAATCATAATATATAGAGCTCCTTGTAAGCCATTAGTCATACCTACAGCTGTTAGAATACTATCAACAGAGAATATAATATCAATCATTAAAATCTGCATGATAATGTTGCTAAATGATTTAGTAGCTATTTTTTTTGCATTAGGAGCTTCATCTATAGGGTGATGATCATGCACATGAGCTACTTTTTCATGTATCTCTTTGGTCGATTTATAAATCAAGAAGATACCTCCACCTAATAAGATTAATGCTTGTCCATTGAAGTCTGCGCTAAACCAACTCCAATTGATACTAAATAAAGGTTTTTTCATAGCGATAAGCCATGTAACACCAAATAATAATGCAATACGCATAAACATGGCTAAAAACAGCCCTATTTTTGTTGCTTTTTTGCGTTGTTCTTCAGGTAGTTTACCTGTGACGATTGAGATGAAGATAACATTGTCTATTCCTAATACAATTTCTAAGAATGTCAATGTAATAAATGCTACTATAGCATCTGCAGTTAAAAATACTTCCATAGTATTTAGTTGTGGATTAGATTATAAATCAGCTATTTTTTTAATAGTTCCTCTTTCTCTTCTTGCATCTCCTACATACCCATATTCGAAAGTACATAGATCTCCGTCTGTAGTAATTATCTTAATGCTAACAGGCTTTTTATCAGCCATAGTTTTAGGATTAAGTTTCTCTAAGATAAACTCGCAATCGTTTACCCAACGTATAGCAGCACTATCTGTTTTACCTTCGAATGTTTCTATTTCTAATTCTTCAGTTCTAATGAAAGTAGAAACTTTCTTTTCTCCATTAATTTCGGCAGTAAATTCGAATTTACCTGTTTTAAATTTAGCACAATTTCTTTCTTGATTATAACAAGAGACTAATAAAAATAAAAAAGGTAAAAAGTAAAGTAGTTTAGTTTTCATGTTTTTAATTTCCAAAAAGTGATTTTATAATAGTTTGTAATCCTTTAAAAAATAATAGCATAGAAGTTAAGCATATTAAACATCCTAAAATAAGTATAGGATAGAAAAAAGGGTGAGCTTGATTTTTTAAAGAACTATGGATAACGATAGGGCCTAAAAACATAAGGGGTAAAGTAATCATTAAGTATTTTACACCTTTGCTCAACAGTTTTCGATCAGTTTGTGGTTCTTCCATTATTTAGTTGATTTAAAACTTTCTATTGCTAAGCGGACATTCTGATATTGGTCTAAAAGCCCTTTAGCGATAGTGTAGTCTATATTTAATTCATTTATAATCATTTGTATTCCTCTTTCTTGTAGTTTAGCATTAGTCATTTTCATATCGACCATTTTATTGCCTTTTACTCGACCAATTTGTATCATACTACTAGTTGAGATCATATTAAGAACGAGTTTCTGCGCAGTACCAGCTTTCATACGAGAGCTACCTGTTACAAACTCAGGTCCTACGACCACCTCTATAGGATAATCAGCTACTTCAGCAAGAGGACTTTGAGGATTACAAGTTATACAACTTGTTGTGATTTTATTTTTTTGGCATTGTTCTAATGCTTTAATAACATAGGGAGTAGTACCAGATGCAGCGATACCAATGACAATATCTTTTGAATTGACATTATACTGTTGTAAATCTAACCAACCTTGTAAAGGATTGTCTTCTGCATTTTCTACAGCATGTCTAATGGCGTGATCTCCTCCGGCAATGATCCCAATAACTAAATCAGGTGATACTCCATAAGTAGGAGGGCATTCTGAAGCATCTAGGATTCCTAATCGTCCTGAAGTACCTGCTCCAATGTAGAATAGTCTTCCTCCATTGTTTAATTTAGAAACAACTTGTGTTACTGTCCTTTCTATTTGAGGAATTGCTTTTTCTACAGCTAAGGGAACAGAAAGATCTTCTTGATTGATATTAGACAATAATTCTTGGATAGACATCTTGTCTAGATTATCATAATTAGAAGATTGTTCTGTAATTTTTATAAAACTCACTTTTGAATAGTTTTTAAAAAAGTATGAACACAAAAGTAAGCAAAATAGTTTACTAACCCTTATTTATGTAGTAGAGGAACGATATAATTTTATGCCAAAAAAGCAGATTATTAAGAAGAGAAATTTTCTTTAAAATTATATTTATTCTTTTATTAAGCTAGGTAAGTATTTCTTTACTAAAGAATAAGGAGTTATTTAATGTCATTAGTTCTAAAATGGTAAAATAATACTAGTAAATAATTTTTTGTGTTGTGAGAAATGAATTACTTTTGCAGAGAGTAAACTGCCTTATCGCTACTTTCAGTAATGAAAATAGAGGAAAGTCTGGACACCATAGGGAGGCATAATGGGTAACGCCCATCCTTGGCTTGCCAAGAGGACAAGTGCAACAGAAAGTATGTACAGGTAATGCTGTAGTGAAACCAGGTAAACTCTATGCGGTGAAATGTCATGTATATTTAGCGTTTGAGGGTGCCCGCCCGATGCTTTAGGGGTAGGCAGATAGAGCTATCGAGTAATTGATAGCCGGGATAAATGATAAGGGGGTACTTCGGTACTTACAGAATCCGGCTTATAGGTTTACTCTTTATTTTTAGTATCTATTAGGTACTAAAAAAGGACTATTATCTAAGATAATAGTCCTTTTTTTATATGTTAGTATGATATTTATTCATCATCATCATCATCTTCCTCATCTTCTAGCTCGTATTCAAAGAAGGTAAATACAGAACCACCATAGTTTTTTTCGAAAGAGAAATGTTCTAAATGATCCATTTTAGTAAACTTAGAGTGTTCTATAACAACCATACCTTGCTCATCAACAAGTCCTTTCTCAAAAATATCCTTTAGTATTTTTTCAAATTGTTCTTGGGTAAAATCATAAGGAGGATCAGCAAAAACGATATCATAAGAAGCCTGATGCTTCTCTATAAATTTAAATACGTCAGACTTTAGTGGAATAATATTAAGGTCTAGTTCTTTTGCTGTTTTCTTTATAAAGTTAATGCACCCCATATCACCATCTACACTAACGATAGATTCTGCTCCTCTAGAAGCAAATTCGTAACTGATGTTTCCTGTACCTGCGAACAAGTCTAATATGGTTAGTTCACTAAAATTAAAGTGATTATTTAGAATATTAAATAGAGATTCTTTACTCATATCCGTTGTAGGACGGACAGGTAGGTTTTTAGGGGGCGAAATACGTCTTCCTTTTAGTTTTCCTGATATAATTCTCATGAATGGAATAAAATGTAATATTGTTTAGGTACTTGATGATGTAATAAAAGATCATCGCTAATAAAAAAATTATTATCTACTACACTGACTTCTCGAATGTAGGTATATGCTTGTTCATAATAAGAGTCGTCCGTATCTACTCTTCCAATCAAGTAAAGTGGGTTTGACTCTGTATTTAATTCTAATTGTTCATAAGTAAACAAGATGTAATAAATAAAGTCTTGTGCAGTCTGGCATTGAAATGAATTAAAAAAAAGTAATTCTCCATTACTGACTACTACTAATTCAAAGTGATCTTTTTGTAAAAAAGCATAAACTTCTTTTTCAGTATTTTTACTTGACTTTTTTAGTAAAATCTCTACTAGTAATGTATTAATGTTGTGGTAAGTAAAGCTTCCAAATTTATCAATTAAATAATTATTGATATTGACATAAGGAATATAAACATTATTAATAGCACTACTTTCTAATTCATCAAAAGCAAAGAAGTCTGTAGAAAACACTTTTGTTGAATACTGTAGATAATACCCCATAGAATCTTCATTGAATAGTTTTCTTGGGATAAATGTATTAAGTGTATTATCATGTAGTACAATTACTTCATCGTATCTTTCTGTTAATTCTATATGCTTTTGAAAAATTTTGTCTAATTGTTCCTCTATAGATTTAGTTTGAGAAATAGCTTCAGATGCAAAGTGAATAATCTCATGTGCTAATTTGTCTTTAATAGCAAAAGAGAATTTATTTAAAGAAACTTGTATTAAAAGTTTATGGTAATTCTTTGACATCGTGAGTTTAAAATATGAATTTCGAATATAGGCAAAATTACACTTTTTTATTGCAATCTTCTAGTCAAGGGATAAAAAGCTTAGTATCTTTGGCATACAATAGATAAAAAAGAATATACAACTATGATAGGTCAACAGTTTTATAAACTACTCCGTCAGAAATTTCCTTATGATTTAACTTTAAAGCAAGACATTTTTCTTCAGAAGATTGCTGATTTTGTTACAAATGATACACAAGATGAATTGTTTGTATTAAAAGGATATGCGGGTACTGGTAAAACTACATTGTTATCTACAGTAGTTAATGAATTGAGAAGCGTTAATAAGTTCTCTGTGATGCTTGCTCCTACAGGACGCGCAGCTAAGGTGATCAGTAATTATTCTAATCGATCTGCTTTTACCATTCATAAGAATATTTATTATCCTAAGCCTAGTAAGACAGGAGGTACTTTTCAATATACCATGCGTCATAATAGAAATCGAAATACGATATTTATAGTAGATGAGGCTTCTATGATTGGAGATGCTAGTGCAGGAGATACCTCTATGTATCCACATGGATCTTTATTGGACGACTTAGTTTATTATGTGTATTCTGGTTTTAATTGTAAGTTGATTTTAATAGGGGATACAGCTCAGTTACCTCCAGTAGGCATGAATATTAGTCCAGCATTAGATATAGACCAGCTTCGATTTAATTATGATATGGATATTCAGCATATAGAATTAGATGAAGTAATGCGACAAGAAGTTGATTCAGGAATTCTATATAATGCAACAGAACTACGTCTGGCAATCGGGTCTTATTTTGCAGATACTTTTCAGTTTCAATTACAAGGATTTAAAGATATTATTCGCCTAATAGATGGTTATGATATTCAGGATGCTATTTATTCATCATATTCAAACAGTGGGCCAGAAGAGACTACTTTCATTGTGCGTTCTAATAAACGTGCGAATGCATATAATCAGCAGATCAGAGCTCGTATTCTAGATAAGGATAGCGAGATATCAGCAGGTGATTTATTGATGGTTGTGAAGAATAATTACTTTTGGCTTAAAGACTCAACTGTAACTGACTTTATAGCAAATGGAGATATCATAGAGGTACTTCAGATCTATAGAACAGTAGAGCTGTATGGGTTTAGATTTGCTTCTGTACGAATTAGAATGATTGATTATCCTGATATGACTCCTTTTGATACTATGATATTTTTGGATACTCTGACTAGTGAGTCGCCTGCTCTTACGTATGATCAGATGAACAAACTGTATAATGAAGTGTTGTTAGATTATGAAGATGAGATAACCAAATATCGAAAAATGCAGAAATTAAAAGAGAATGAATATTTTAATGCTTTGCAGGTTAAGTTTGCATACGCCATTACGTGTCATAAGTCACAAGGTGGTCAGTGGGAGACGGTATTTATTGAACAACCTTATTTACCTGATGGAATAACAGAAGATTACGTAAAATGGTTATATACAGCAATGACTCGTGCTAAAGATAAATTGTATCTAATCGGTTTTCAAGATGAATATTTTCTTCAAGACTGATAGATAAAATAGTTTAACATTACCCAATTATTATTAATAACAAGATAGTATATTTGAATACTAAAAAAGATTAAAATGAAAGTTATAGCAGTAATACCAGCTCGATATGCATCTACCCGTTTTCCTGCAAAGTTAATGGAAGATTTAGCAGGGAAAACTATTATCCGTCGTACTTATGAAGCAACATTAGCAACAGGGCTTTTTGATGATGTATTTGTGGCTACAGACTCAGAGTTGATTTACAATGAAATTATCAACCATGGAGGAAAAGCTGTAATGAGTATCAAAGAACATGAGAGTGGGAGTGACCGTATAGCAGAAGCTGTAAAAGATATAGAGGCTGATATTGTTATTAATGTACAAGGAGATGAGCCTTTCGTTAGTAAAGAGAATTTAGAGAAGTTAATTGATATATTTCAGAGAGATGAGACTAAGCAAGTAGATTTAGCTTCTTTAATGACTCCAATTGATGAATGGACTACAATAGAGAATCCTAATAATGTAAAAGTAGTTGTGGATGATACCAATACAGCACTATACTTTTCTCGTTCTGTAATTCCTTATCCAAGAGATAAGGAAGTGAAAGTACAGTATTATCAACATATTGGAGTATATGCTTTTAGAAAAGAAGCTTTACTTGAGTTTACTACTTTACCAATGAAGTTTTTAGAAGCTTCTGAGAAGTTAGAGCAACTAAGATACTTAGAGTATGGTAAGCGTATTAAAATGGCTATTACAAAGCATTTAGGGATAGGAATAGATACACCAGAAGATTTAGAAAGAGCTAAACAGATAATAGCAGATAATCCAGAATTAAGATAAAAAAAGAGGCTTTAAAATAAAATTTAAAGCCTCTTTTTTTATATAGTAGAATTGGTTATTTCCTCTTTGTTTTCTGTTTCAGTATTTACTTCATGAGTATTGTTACTGTTTGTATTATTTTGATAAACAGGAGTAGGGATTGGAACTTCCTTTTTCTCAATAGGTACTTTGATTATAGTCTCCCATTCTGCTGCTAATCTAGAGTCAATAACAGACTTCTTAAGCAGTAAGATAATAGGTTCATCAGGTAGAATGTTTAATTCTTTATCACTAATCTCTGTTCTTGTCTTACGCATTGCTTCTGGTAAGAATGTGTAATAACCGATTAGTGTTGATTCAAAATAACTCTGTTTATCAAGTTTATCTATTTTATACTTTTCTTCTTCGTTTAAGTATATATTCCCTTTAATAGGTAAGGCAAATCGATAAGTAAGCGTGTTTTGTGCTTTCGAATTGTTCAATATCAAATAGGGATCTCCTGCTATTTCTATTTGGTTAGTAGAACAAAAATCAGATAAGTCCTTATTTAAGGCTAATAAGTCTTCATTTAATGTTCCTATAGAAGAAGAAGCTTCTAGGTATAGGTATTCGATACTAGGAGTTGACTTGACTGCATCTAGTTTTACTTCATATTCTTTATACTGTTTAATAAAGTAAACAATAAAAGCATCTATGTTTTTGTTAAGACTATTAGTAGCTACTTGGTTAGGTGATCCTTTAAAAAAAGAAGTAAACTTTGTTTGCAGGTCTAAAGTCCCATTAAAAGTAAAAGTAATTTGTGTTTTATTTTGTTGACCTTTTAATCTCCAAATAATATTTGAAATCTTATTGTCATTTAAAATATCTTGAGATAAGCTATCGTATGGATGGCTATATTCTGCTCTTATATGATAAGATCCTAAATTTTCTAACTCTATTTGGTAAGTTCCATTATTAGACTTTTGGGAAGTCATCCAATCAGTCCAATTGTCTAAATCATTGATATAATTATAGACTATTTCTTTAGGAGCATCCACAGTGAATGTTCTCTCTACTTTATATTCGGGACTTTGAGTAAGTATGAATACAAAAAGAGAAACTAATGTTAATAGTAGTAAAAGAGAGAAATACTTTAGAATTTTCATAACAATTTAGGGCTATATGAATTACTTCAAAAAGTTTTTTAAAATAAATAAAGAACCTATAAATGATAAAAAGGCAACTAAGACCCATAGTCTATTTTTGTAATAGATACGGTGTAGTTTTATATCTTTTCTATACATGATAATCATTACTATGGTAAAAGCAATAATGAAAAATATAGCAAACTTAAGTTGTCCAGGTGTAAACATAATTATTTTTTAGCAAAAATAGTCAAAAGAGTTAGATTGTAGATAAAAAAAACGGCAGAATTACTGCCGTTTTTTAATATGATAAAAGAAACTTTAGATTAGATTTTTTCTGTCCATCCAAAAGTATCTTCAATATTCTTTTGTTGAATTCCTTGAAGAGCTGTTTTTAATTGAATTGCAAAAGAGTTCTCATCACTCACTTCTGGTAATCCATAGTAATTATCTTGGAAAGCAAATCCTTCGATTTGTCCTACTGTAACTGCAGTTCCTGCTCCGAAGATTTCTTTTAATTCACCTTTAGCATGTGCATCTAGTAAATCTTGAACTACGATAGATTTTACTTCTACATTAATTCCTTTGCTCTTAGCGATGTCAAGCAAACTTTTTCTAGTCACACCATCTAAGATTCTCTCACTAGTAGGAGCTGTGATTAAAGTATCTCCAATTCTGAAGAATACGTTCATAGTACCTGCTTCTTCTAGTTTAGTATGAGTAGCATCATCAGTCCAGATTACTTGTTGGTATCCTGCTTCTTGAGCTAATTTAGTTGGGTAGAATTGTCCAGCATAGTTACCAGAACATTTAGTATAACCAACACCACCATTAGCAGCACGGCTATAGTGTTCAGCGATTTGAACTTTTACTTTTCCTGAGTAGTATGTACGTGCAGGCGAACAAATGATACAGAACATAAACTCACTAGAAGGTCCAGCTACTACACCTTCATGAGTTCCGATCATAAAAGGACGAATGTATAAAGCATTTCCTTGTCCTTGTTTAACCCAGTCTCTATCAAGGTTGATTAGTGCTTTTAATCCATCTACGAATCTTTCTTCGTCGATATGTGGCATAGCCATACGTTCTGCAGATTTGTTGAAACGAGCCCAGTTTTCACGTGGACGGAATAACCATACATCTTCATTTGCATCTTTGTATGCTTTCATTCCTTCAAAGATAGCTTGTCCATAGTGGAACACATTTGTTGAAGGTGCAAAAGACATTGGTCCATAAGGTTTGATTTCTACTTGTCCCCATTTACCATCTTTGTAGTGGCATACTAGCATGTGGTCAGTAAATACAGAACCAAACTTCAGGTTTTCGAAGTCAACTGATGCTATTTTTGATTTTTCTACTTTCTCAATAGAAAAAAGGTTGTTTGTTTCTAAACTCATTTCTTATAATGTTTTTTTAATTGTCTGTTTACTTATGCTTGCAATGTATTAAAAAAGCAACACATTACAAAATTATCAAAAAAAGTACTCAAAAATAGTTTCTTGTTGAACTTTATCTAAAATGCCGTGATAAATATTGTTTAATCGAAATTATTTACTGAAATTATAATAATCCATGAAAGATGTTTATATAAACTAAATCTTTTTGATTTATTTTTTTGACTTAATTTTGGTCTACCGAATACTTAATTTTTTTATCATGATAAGAATAATTGCTTCTTTAAGCATAATGGCTTTCATTTTGACTGGTTGTAAAAATGAAAATAAGGATAATTCTACTCTAGTAGATGTACAGAAGACATACGAATATTTTGGAGATAGTGTAGTAATGGGAGATGTTCTTTCTAAAGAAGCTATGCTTAAGAGATACCAAGAATTAAAAGAAGGAGATACTATAAAAGTACAATTTGAAACAACTATTAATGATGTGTGCCAAAAGAAAGGTTGTTGGATGAATGTAGAGTTGCCAGGTGAGAAAAAAGGATTTGTTCGTTTTACAGATTACGGATTCTTTGCGCCTATGAATGCCGCTGGACATGAAGTTATACTAGATGGTAGAGCGTTTATATCTGTAGTATCTGTAGATGAACTAAAACACTATGCTAAAGATGCAGGTAAGTCTGACGAAGAAATAGCAGCTATTACAGAACCTAAGGTTACTTACGCTTTTACAGCAGATGGTATCGCAATTAATAAAGATAAGTAATAGAAGGTGAGAAATAAATCAATATTGTGTCTTGTTCTATTAGTGTTTTCAGTTTTGTTATCTTGTAAAAAAGAAACTAAACAAATAGAAGATAATAAAGAATCTGTGACGAAAGATACAACTGCATTTAAGATGTATAATATGGCTCCGATGGCATCTCTTATGGAAGAGATGTATGCTCAAGGAGCATTTTTAAAGGCAGAAATAGAGCAAGAAAAGAAAGAATTGGGAACTTTACCTGATAAACATAGAGATATTCTTACTGCTAAGATGACAGATCCTAGTGATAGAGATATGTTTTTTACTGAGCAGGCAGAGCAGTATTTAAAGCTAGAACAGATTCTCTATCAAGATAATGAAGGTGATAAAGTACAACAGTTTAATGATATGATAAACTCATGTTTAACATGTCATCAAAAGAAGTGTGGTGGGCCTATTCCTAGGATTAAAAAATTATTGATACAGTGAAAAGAAAAATAGTGACAACTTCAGATGGCTCTACATCTATTGAAATTGAAGAATGGGGAGAAACATATCATTCAATTCATGGAGCTATTCAGGAGGCAAGACATGTCTATATAGAAAGAGGTTTTGATAGGATAGAGAAAACTACTGTGAAAGTATTAGAAATGGGGTTTGGTACAGGACTAAATGCTTTTTTAACACTAGTAGAGGCTAGAAGAAAGGGAAAAATAGTAGAGTATCACAGTATTGAAGCTTTTCCTGTAACAGAACAAGAAAGCGTAGCATTAGATTTTAGTGCTTTATATGACAGAGATGGAGATGATATCTTGTTTAAACAGATGCATCAGTGTACTTGGGATGTATCACATGAGGTTACAGCAGAGTTTACGTTGCATAAGATCCATAGTACCTTTGAAGAAGCAGTAGTCAATCAGTCTTATTTTGATGTTATTTATTTTGATGTTTTTGGATATCAGTTTCAACCAGATTTATGGTCTGTAGAAATATTCCAGAAGGTTTATGACGCATTAGGCGATACAGGCGTTATAGCCACGTATGCTTGTAGGGGGCCTATTAAAAGGGCGATGAAAGAAGTAGGATTTAAAATAGAGAAGGTTCCTGGACCTCCTGGTAAAAGGGAGATGTTAGTCGGGTATAAAGGATAATCTACTTCCATAAAATGACAAAGAAGGAAAATATACTGTCAATTAGATATTTATTTAATCATGAATAATATTAGTTATTTATTCGATTTTAGATTAACACTAATGTACTTTTTTAGGTTTTTTGTGGTTATTTTTTTGTTATTCTAGTATTAATTTTATGTAATTAAATGTCTTTTAAGGTTAAGTTTTGTGTTATGTTTTTTGTTTTAACAGAAAGTGTGTAAGTTTGTTCATAGAAAAAGAAAAAAATTGTAGTTATGAACAAACGAATGATGTTAGAGTACACTACCCTTGTACTTAAGAATGTCAGTTTTGATTCGGCCTTGTTTTCTAAAGAATTAGAAAAAGCAATGCATGCATTATTACCTTATGATTTAGAACAACTAATGATTTGGGTTAATGAATTTTTAAAAGAACAACCTAATCTTAGAGCTGAATTAGCTTTATTAGACAGTGAAATAATAGAAGAGCTTGCCTATGCATAGGGCAAGCTTTTTTTGTTTATACTAGAATTAAGTACGTAAAAACGACTCATTGAGTTTTAAATTTATATTTTTACCAAACTAGAAAATTATAAAGAATGAAAAAAATAGTTTTATTAGCCATAATGTCTTTAGGTGTATTAATTTCTTGTAAGGATAAAAATATAGAGCAAGGAGAAAATAGTACTGTTGAGCATAATGATGTGCCTGAAGTAACCGAAATAGATGCTTCTGAAGAGGTGAAGGTATTATATGTAGCTTCTAAGCTGGATGAGTGTGCGGGTATTGCCCCTAAAAAATGTATGATGGTCAAGGAAGAAGAGGATGCACCTTGGGAGTTAATGTATCAAGAGATAGAGGGGTTTAATTATGAAGAAGGATATGAGTATAAAATAGAAGTGAAGAGAATAGATATAGCTAATCCTCCTGCTGATGCACCATCTTTCAGATATGTTTTAGTGACTGAAATCTCAAAAGAAAAAAAAGCATAGGGATATGGAGGATATTGTGTTAATGGATGATCGCGTCACTCTTAAACCACTAGAAGCTTATAATTACAATGATTTAGTAGGGTTTGCAATTAAAGAACCTGAAATATGGAAATATGCAACTGTCGGAGTTGAAGGAGCTGATGGAATGAAAAAGTATATTAGCCAAGCGATTGAAGATAGGAATAAGGGTAAAGCGTATCCTTTCATTGTTTTTGATAAAAGGACAGAAGAGTATGTTGGCTCTACACGATTTTATAATATTGATCAAAAGAACAAGACGCTATTAATAGGGTATACTTGGTATAGTAAACTTACTCAAGGAACTGGAGTAAACAAGCACTGTAAGTATATGATGTTTAAATATGCTTTTGAAGTGATGGGAATGGAAAGGGTAGAGTTTAGAGTAGACAATACGAATGAGAGAAGTAAAGTGGCTGTTCAGAGTGTAGGTTGTACGTTAGAAGGAGTATTGAGAAGTGAAATCATTATTCACAGTGGTAGACGTAGAGATACTGCTATATTTAGTATGCTTAAAGACGAATGGTTTAGTCATGCTAAAGAGGCTCTAGAAGCAAAATTATAAGAACAAAAAAGACGATTTAACCAAATCGTCTTTTTTGTTATATTTTATCAATAACCTTGCGGCGTTCTGCCCCAGTAGTTTTAAAATGAGTAGGAGTTAGACCTGTTACTTTTTTAAACTGTTTGCTTAAGTGAGCTACACTACTATAATTTAATTGATAGGTTATCTCTTTTAGGCTTAATTCGTCATATACTAACAGTTCTTTTACCTTTTCTATTTTTAATTGAATAAAGTATTGCTCTATAGTAGTAGATTCTAGTTGCGAAAATAATAGGCTTAGAGCGTGGTAATCCATTTGCATTTTATCCGCTATATAAGCAGATAGTGGTATTTGTAGATTAGCATTGTGTTTTTGTACTAATTCTATTAATACTGTTTTGACTTTGTCTACTGTTTTACTTTTTTGATTGTCTAGGAGTTCAAAACCAATCTTTTGTAATTTAACTTCAATCTCTTTTAGCTGTGAAGAGTTCAAGTCTTCTTGTATTTCTATTTCTCCTAGTTCTATTTTAGTAGGGGTGTATTTTGCTTCTGTCAGTAGATTATCTACTGCCATTTTACACCTTTCACACACCATGTTTTTTATATATAGTTTCATCTGAAATATCCTTTTAGAAACTCAAAGATACTAAATCACATTTGAACATAAATATACAGAGACAATATAGTTTGACAGTAAAAGTGTTATTTTATGCTTTTAGTATTTAGTTGATTTTATAGTAAATAATCATTGTTTTGTTATTTTTTTGATATAATTAGTATTACTCAAAGTGAGAATCAATATGTTTCTTCACACTTAGATAATTCGGTGGTATAGTAGTGTATAGCTCAGTTTTCAATAGTTGTATTTGTTACCTTTACTCATGATGATTAACTATAAGTAGCAATATGAAAATTTTTAATACAGCACAAATGCAAGCATTGGATAAAGAGACAGTATCCAATCAATATATATCTTCATTTAAGTTAATGGAGAGAGCAACAACTAAAGTCTTTGAGAAGTTGCAAACTAGATATAAATTATATCAAACATCATTTGTTATTTTTTGTGGAACGGGAAATAATGGAGGTGATGGATTAACCTTAGCTAGATTATTAAAAGAAGGAGGAGCTATGGTGAAGGTATTCTTGGTGCAAACTAAGAAATATAGTCCTGATAATGCTCAGAATCAAGATCTATTAGAGGATAGAGATATCAATGTAGAGAAGTTTAATACAAAGAGTAAATTAAAAGTAAAGAAAGATGATGTTATCGTAGATGCTTTATTTGGTATAGGATTACATAGTCCTTTAGATGAAGAGTGGCGTCCTATCTTTGATTTTTTAAATGAAACTCCATGTCTAGAGAGAGTTTCTATAGATATGCCTTCAGGATTATTAGCAGATGTGGCAACACCAAAAGAAGCTATTGTATTTAAGGCTGATGTAGTTTATACATTCCAATTACCAAAAACAGCATTACTGTTATCTGATGCTAAAGAATATGTGAAAGAACTAGAAATATTAGATATAGGACTCGATCTAGACTATATAGAGAGTACTAAGTCGGATGCTTATTTTGTAGAACAGGATAAAGTGAAAAACTTAGTGAAATCAGGAACTAAGTTTAGTAATAAGGATGACTTTGGTAGAGTAATATTAATCGGTGGGAGTAAAGGAAAAATAGGAGCTGTGACTTTAGCAAGTAAGGCTGCTATGCATACAGGAAGTGGAATCGTGACGGCCTATGTACCGAGTTGCGGATATACTATCGTACAGACAGGGATACCTGAAGTCATGTGTGATACATGTACTAGTGAAGACTATATAAAAGTATTTCCATCTGTAGAACATTATGATGCAGTAGGAGTAGGGTGTGGTATAGGATTACATAAAGATACAGCTACTGCATTAATCAGTTTTTTAAAAGAGAATAAGGATAGGAAATTAGTAATAGATGCAGATGCTCTTAATATTATTAGTGAACAGAAGTGTTTAGATAAAGTTCCAGCAGAAAGTATCTTAACCCCACACGAAAAAGAACTGAAAAGACTTATCGGTGAGTGGGATAATGACTTTGATAAGATTGATAAAGTAAAACAGTTGGCTAAAAAGCACAATGTCATCTTTGTATTAAAAGGAGCACATACGATAACAATAGCACCAGACGAAACGATCTACTTTAACTCATCAGGTAACTGGGGAATGGCTACTGCTGGAGTAGGAGATACCTTGACAGGTATGATTACCTCTTTACTTGGGCAGGGTTACACTAGTAAAGAAGCCGCTATAGTAGGAGTCTATTTACATGGATTAGCAGGTGATTTAGCTATTGAGAATATTCATCCACATAGTCTAGTTGCTTCGGATGTAAGTAACTATATTAGTGCTGCTTATAATCAAATTGCATTATAAATAGTGAATATAAAAATGTAAGGCTACCTCTAAGAAGGTAGCCTTACTTTATTTGTTTAGCTTAGAATAGATCACCGTATCTAAGAATTGACCATCAAAGAACCAGTTTTCTTTTAAATGACCTTCTTTGATAAAGCCGCATTTTTCAAGAACTTTCATAGAACCAATATTCTCTGGATCTAAGAGCGCTTCTATAGAATGTAATTTCATGGTAGAGAAGCCATAATGTACGATGGCTTGAAGAGCTTCAGTTATATAACCTTTTCCATTATACTGGGGCAAAGACATATATCCTGTTTCTGCTCTATAGTGCTCTAGTTTCATACGATAAAACCCGATGGTGCCAATCATTGTACCTTCTTCTTTTAGTGTGATTGCCCAATTAACACATTCTTTAGCTGCCATTCTTTCATCTATAGAATGGATATATTGTTTTATTTCTTCTTCTGATTGTGTAACAGGTACAGGGATATACTTCATCACTTCTGGGTCTGTACGCATGGTGTACATCGTATTTAAGTCATTTATATCTAAACGTCTAAGAATAAGTCTATCTGTTTCGAGTATAGGAAATATGGTTAAGTCTATATTTAGCATGTTTTTTGAATTGGTTTAAAAACAAATCTAAATAAAATATGGCATAGACTTGTTGTCTATGCCATATTATATCATTTTTAATAAGTAGGTTCTATTTAGTTACTTCATCTATCAAGTAGAAGATAGACTTAAAGTTTACACCTCCATATTCTGTTAGCCCTATTTCACACGTACGACTGGTAGAGAATGCATCCTTCGCATCAGTAGGTATTTGTTCTTTTAAGTGTCTATTACCATGTTTATTTAATTCAGGGAACGTAAACCCTCTATCTCCTGCAAAGCCACAACAGTTACTATCAATATAGTTTACTTTCTCAGCACACAGCTTAGTCAATTCAAGTAACTTGCCTTCTAATCCTACTTTCTTAACAGAGCATACAGGGAATACACTGATCTCTTTTCTTGGACTCTTAACAGGTAATATAGGCATTACATAATCCAACATAAATTCGATAGGATCGTGCATTTTTAGTTTACCATCTTTATGAGCATCATAGAAGGTATAAAAACAAGGACTCATGTCAAATAATACAGGGTATCTACCATCCTCAGTAGCTTTTAATAAAGCAAGTTCTAATTCTGAGGATTTAGTATGTCCTTCTTCTTTCATTCCTTTACTGCTAAATGGCATTCCGCAGCACATATTATTTACGTTTTCTGGGTATATAATGGTATATCCAGCACGTTTAAGTAGTTCTACTGTTTTAGCTGTTAAATCCATATCAGATTTAGGATAGTCATTAGATTTACCCATTGTTCTATTAATGCATGAAGGGAAGTAAACTACTTTTCTATCTTGTCCAGGATTAACGATAGGTTCTGTTATTTTATGCTTATTGCCTTTAGGCATGGCTACATTCCATTGTGGTATTTTATTACCAGACATCTTACGCATACCACTTGACACACTAGTCATAATCTTATTCCCTAAGATATTTTGGAATACCCCAACGGTGTTTAATGCCTTACGCCCCATGGCAGTAACGCGTTCCATATTTTCTACAAAATACTCAGCATTTTTTCTGTCTTTGTCCGTAATAGCGCTATGACGAATATCTTTAATGTATTTACCCGTATCTATTTTTACAGGACATGCTAAGGCACATAGTCCATCTGTAGCACATGTTTCATCAGCATAGTAATGAGCACTATTTACTAAGTTCTCTAACTCTTCTGTATCTTTCCCTATAGCTTGTAGTCTTGCTATTTCTCTACCTACCACGATACGTTGTCTTGGTGATAGTGTGAGCCCTTCTGATACACAGTGTGATTCACAGAATCCGCATTCGATACATTTATCTACTATTTCGTTAGTAGCAGGAGAAGCTTTGAAGTTCTCTAAATGAACATGAGGATTAGCATTGATAATTACACCTGGGTTCACTAAGTTATGTGGGTCAAAGATTGCTTTGACTTTTAGCATAATGTCATAAGCTTGTTTACCCCATTCTTTCTCTACGAAAGGAGCCATATTTCGCCCTGTTCCATGTTCAGCTTTTAATGAACCTTCAAATCTATCTACTACTATTTCTACCAACCCATCCATTAATCGAGCATATCTGTCTATTTCTTCTTGAGTAGAGAAATCTTGTGAGAATACTAGGTGTAAGTTTCCTTCTAAGGCATGCCCGAATAGTACTGCATCATGGTATTGTAATTCTGCAAACAAATCTTTCATGGCAATACACGCATCGGCTAATTTCTCTACAGGAAAGGCAACATCTTCAATGATACAAGTAGTACCTGTCTTTCTCAATGCTCCTGTCGTAGGTAACAGACCATTTCTAGCCTTCCAATTGAATGCGTATTGTTGAGGTTCTGAAGTAAACTCAAAAGGTTTATAAGTAGGAGTAGAAGCGATAGCTTCTCTAATCTGTTGTTGTTTAGTTGACATTTCAGTTTCATTCTCTGCTTGTGCTTCTACAAGTAAGATACAAGCCGTTTCTGGTAATGTCTTGAAATATTCTGGGGCAAGAGCTTCATCTTCGATAGATTTAATACTATTTCTATCTAGTAACTCTACTGCAGCTACAGGGCTTTTCTTTAAAAAAGGTACAGCTTGACAGGCTTTTTCTATCGTTTCAAAAATCATTAATGTACACGCTTTGTGTTTGTAATTAATGACTGTATTATATGTAATATCAGAGATGAAGGCTAATGTACCCTCAGACCCTATCATAATATGTTTAATGATTTCATAAGGATCGTGATAATCTATAAACGCGTTAAGGCTATATCCTGTGGTATTTTTGATTTTAAACTTGCGCTCTATTCGATCGTATAGTGTGCGATCTGTGTGAATAGCATCCCTTAGACGCTCTATTTCTTTGATGATTTCAGGGTGTTTCTCAGCGAATTCTTTTTTGCTTTCATCGCTTGCTGTATCTAATACGGTTCCATCATAAAGAACAATCTTAATATCTGCAATTGTATTATAAGAGTTCTGCGAAGTACCACAGCACATTCCACTAGCGTTATTAGCCGCGATACCGCCTATCATTGCGGCATTGATAGAGCCAGGATCAGGACCGATTTTACGTCCATAAGGAGCCAGGATAATATTAGCTCTTCCTCCAATAATACCAGGCTGAAACTTCGCTTGAAGCCCATTGTTTAAGATTTCGTATTTTTTCCATTGATGAGTAGCCACCATCAAGACAGAATCTGTTACTGCCTGTCCAGATAGACTTGTTCCTGCCGCTCGGTACGTCACCGCTACATTATGCCTTGTAGCAGTCTGTAGAGTAGCTACAGCTTCTTGGTGATTGTGTACTTGAACAACTATTTTAGGAACTAATTTATAAAAACTAGCATCAGTACCATACGCTAATAGTTGAATCGGATTAGTGATAATTCTATCAGAATCTAAGTGATTAGCTAGTTCTTCTTTGAACTTTTGGTATTGTAATGGTAACATATTTCTATCTTTTTTAATATGCTACAATTTACAAAACATATAAAAAAGATAAGAGTGGAACGCTTTGTTTATACTGGATTTAAATAAGATGCGGTAGTTGGAGGTATGGTGATGAATAATGTTTAAATTATAATGTTTCGAGATTGCTAGGGGTTTTCTTGAGGTATTCTTGCACCTTTCTTCGAGAAAAATGCTTTCTGGGCTAGGAAACCCCAAGGAATCTCCAAGAAAACCTCAAGAAAGTGCAAGGAAAATAGGGCTTGGTTGGTAGAGAAAGATTAGTAGAGATTACTTAGAAGGACTTTTTTGTAAACTGTTTTGACCTAATTGGTTAGTGTTAGAAATAACTATTGGAAGGCCATCATAAAAAACAAAAAAAGACCGCTATGAAATCCAAGGTTTAAATACTACCTTTGCACAAAATTTAGACACACAACAACACAAAGTCATTTAGTATGTATAAAAGCATTATTAAGCCTATATTTTTTAGGTTTGACCCAGAGAAAGTGCATCATTTTACCTTCGGTGCTCTTAAATTCGTGAATAGTATTCCTGGTGTATCCGCACTTATTCGCGCCAATTGTCAAGTAAATGACCCTAGATTAGAGAGAGAAGTATTTGGATTAAAGTTTAAGAATCCAGTAGGTCTTGCAGCAGGTCTGGATAAGGATGCTAAGTTATACAGAGAATTAGAAAACTTTGGTTTTGGTTTTATAGAAATCGGGACTCTTACTCCAAAAGGACAACCTGGAAATCCTAAAAAGAGATTATTCCGTCTAAAAGAAGACAATGGTCTTATCAATAGAATGGGATTTAACAATGGAGGGATAGAAGAGGCTATTGAGCGTCTAAAGAAGAATAAAGGAACGCTGATAGGAGGGAATATTGGGAAGAACAAAGTGACTCCTAATGAACAAGCAAATGAAGATTATGAAATCTGTTTTGAAGCGTTGTTTCCTTATGTAGATTATTTCGTGGTAAATGTGAGTTCACCTAATACACCTAATTTACGTGCATTACAGGATAAAGAACCACTGAAAGCGTTACTTCACGGATTACAAGTTAAAAATAATCAGAAAGAGGCTCCTAAGCCTATTTTACTGAAGATAGCACCAGATTTAACAGATGATCAGTTATTAGATATTATAGAGATTGTTACAGAAACAAAAATAGCTGGAGTAATCGCTACGAATACTACTATCGATCGCAGTAATCTGAAGTCTATTCATCAGCAGGAGACAGGGGGACTAAGTGGAAAGCCTCTGACGAAGAGAAGTACAGAGGTTATTCGATTCTTATCTGAGAAGAGTAATAAAGCATTCCCTATTATCGGTGTGGGAGGTATACATTCTGCAGAAGATGCGATAGAAAAACTAGAGGCAGGAGCAAGCTTAATTCAGCTTTATACTGGCTTTATATATGAAGGACCAGGCTTGATTAAAAAGATTAATAAGGCCATATTATCTAAATACTAGAATTAATTATGTCAACAGAAGTATTATATACTTTTTTTATAACTTGTTTTTTATTGATTATTACTCCAGGGCCAGATATTCTATATGTGGTTTCGCAGAGCATTACCAGAGGGCGTAAGTATGGATATGCGGTAGTGGTAGGACAGGTAGGAGGTTTATTATTCCATTTATCATTATTTGCTTTTGGAATCTCCGCTTTAATTACGCAATCTGAATTACTGTTTAAAGGTGTTAAGTTATTCGGAGCCTTATATCTATTCTGGTTGTCTTATAAAGTATTTCAGGAAGAGAATGTAATCGTCATTGATGAATCTAGTTCAGGACAGAATGATAAGACTTTTATGGGATTTGTCAGAAAAGGATTGCTGATGAATGTATTAAATCCAAAGGTTATGATGTTCTTTTTGGCTTTATTCCCAGGGTTTATTACAGAAAGTGCAGGGAGTGTACAGAAACAAGTTTTTGTACTAGGTACCGTGTTTATTACAGAAGCAGTAGTCATTTTCTTTATCATCTGTACTATAGCAGCTAAGCTGACAGATTATATGAGAGATAATAAATATGTCAATATATTTTTAAAGTGGCTTCAAATCATCGTTTTTAGTGGATTAGCAGTTTTTCTACTAGTAAGCTAAGAAGAAAATAATAGTAAAAAAGGTTCTAAGGATAATATCTTTAGAACTTTTTTTGTTTATAGGAACTCTATGTGTCAGATAATCAATAGAATGTTGTTTGAGTATGTTAAGTAAATAAAATAAAGAAAATCACATTGTAAAATTGTGGCTTTTCATTTATATTTGAATTATATGAAACCAGCAGTAAAAATTATAGAATGTCCTCGTGATGCCATGCAAGGCATTAAGATGTTTATCCCAACAGAAAAAAAGGTACAGTATATACAGTCTCTTTTAAGAGTGGGGTTTGATACCATAGATTTTGGTAGTTTTGTTTCTCCTAAGGCTATTCCTCAGATGCAGGATACGGCTGAGTTATTAGCTCAGTTAGACTTGAGTAAGACAGAGAGCAAGCTATTAGCTATTATCGCAAACACAAGAGGTGCAGAACAAGCTGCTGAGCATAAAGAAATACAGTATTTAGGATTCCCTTTTTCTATATCTGAGAACTTCCAGATGCGTAATACACATAAGACTATTGCAGAATCTATCGTTACTTTAGATGAGATATTGAATATCGCTACTAAAGCCGATAAAGAGGTTGTGGCTTATTTATCTATGGGGTTTGGTAATCCTTATGGAGATCCGTGGGATGTAGATATCGTAGGGGATTGGACTGAAAAGCTGTCAAAGATGGGAGTGAAGATTCTTTCATTATCGGATACGGTAGGAAGTTCTACACCAGAAGTGATAGATTATTTATTTAGCAATTTGATTCCAGCTTATCCTAATATTGAGTTTGGAGCACATCTACACACTACTCCTGATAGTTGGTTTGAGAAGATTGATGCGGCCTATAAGGCTGGATGTCTACGTTATGATGGTGCAATAAAAGGTTATGGGGGATGTCCAATGGCAAAAGATGATTTGACTGGAAATATGCCAACAGAGAAGATGTTGAGCTACTTTACAGCAAATAAGGTAGATACGAACTTGAGTGCTATGTCATTTGAAAGCTCATATAATGAAGCTTTAAAAATATTTAATTTTTACCATTAAAGTTTTTTATTACATAGAAAAATAGTAAATTTGCGTGCAATTCAACGACATTGCACATGAAAGCACACACAACTAAAATCATCGGTCAAGGACTTACTTACGATGACGTATTACTAGTTCCAAACTATTCAGAAATACTTCCAAGAGAAGTTAGTTTAAAATCAAAATTTTCTAGAAACATTACTTTGAACGTTCCTGTAGTATCTGCTGCGATGGATACTGTAACGGAAAGTGAAATGGCTATTGCTATGGCTCGTGAGGGGGGAATCGGAGTGATTCACAAGAACATGACTGCTGAAGAGCAAGCAAAAGAAGTAAGAAAGGTAAAAAGAGCTGAGTCAGGTATGATTATAGACCCAGTAACTCTTCCTCTTACAGCTACTGTAGGTGATGCGAAAAAGGCAATGGCTGAATTCGGAATCGGAGGTATTCCAATTGTTGATGACAATGGGCTTCTTAAAGGAATCATTACGAATAGAGATATGCGCTTCGAAAAACAAAACGATCGTGCTATCACAGAGGTAATGACTAAAGATAATCTAGTAACTGCTGCTGAGGGTACTACTTTAGATCAAGCAGAAGAAATTCTTCAAGAGAAAAAAATCGAAAAATTACCAGTAGTTAATGCTGATAATAAATTAGTAGGATTAATCACTTTTAGAGATATCACTAAACTTACTTTAAAACCAAATGCTAATAAGGACAAGTTCGGTAGACTACGTGTTGCAGCTGCTTTAGGAGTAACTGCTGATGCTGTAGATAGAGCTAAATTATTAGTACAAGCTGGTGTAGATGCGTTAATTATAGATACTGCACATGGTCACTCTCAAGGAGTGGTAGGGGTGTTAAAAGCGGTAAAAACTGCTTTCCCTGAAATCGATGTAGTAGTAGGTAATATCGCTACTCCAGAGGCTGCTTTATTCTTAGTAGAGAATGGTGCTGACGCTGTTAAAGTAGGTATCGGACCTGGATCTATTTGTACTACACGTGTAGTAGCAGGGGTTGGGTTCCCACAGTTCTCAGCTATCATGGAAGTAGCAGCTGCTCTAAAAGGAACAGGTGTACCAGTGATTGGTGATGGAGGTCTTCGTTATACAGGAGATATCCCTAAAGCGTTAGGAGCAGGAGCAGACTGTGTAATGTTAGGATCAATGCTAGCAGGTACTAAGGAATCTCCAGGTGAAACTATTATCTTCGAAGGAAGAAAGTTCAAAGCTTACCGCGGAATGGGATCTGTAGCAGCTATGAAGCAAGGTTCTAAAGATCGTTACTTCCAAGATGTAGAAGATGATGTGAAAAAATTGGTACCTGAAGGAATCGAAGGTAGAGTGCCTTATAAAGGAGAGCTTAGCGAGAGTATGTTACAGTTCATAGGAGGTCTTAGAGCTGGTATGGGATACTGTGGTGCTAAAGATATTCCTACATTACAAGAAGTGGCTAGATTTGTTCAGTTAACAGCTTCTGGTATTGGAGAGAGTCACCCTCACAATATTACGATTACTAAATCTGCACCTAACTATTCTAGATAGTGTTAGATGGTATGTTACGGATTACAAATTCGCAACAACCTTAGAGATATAATTAAAATAATAGGGCTATTTCGTACGAAATAGCCCTATTATTTTTTATAAGATAAGTGAGTAATTATGCTTTTATAGTATCTACTAAACGTCTTATTTTAATATTTAATACAACATAAGTAAGAGATACAAATGGTGAAATAATATTAAAGAATGCGTAAGGAGCATATGTCATTGTATCAATTCCTAGTACTCCTGAGTGATAAGCCCCACAAGTATTCCAAGGAATTAGTACTGATGTCACAGTCCCTGAATCTTCTAGTGTTCTACTTAAGTTCTCAGGCGCAAGTCCTTTATCCTTATAGGCTTTAGAAAACATTTTACCAGGTATTACTAATGATAAATATTGTTCAGAAGCAGTTAAGTTTACAACAACGCAACTTGCCATTGTGCTTGCGAATAATCCAAAAACTGACTTTGCTATGCTCAATAGGGTTTGTGTTATTTTCTTTAAAGCTCCAATAGCTTCCATTGCTCCACCGAAGAACATTGCACAGATAATTAACCATACTGTGTTTAGCATGCTTTTCATTCCTCCTGCTTCGAATAAGCTATTTAAACTTTCCATAGGAGATAGGATAGCAATATCTGTAGTGATGGCATTCATAATTCCTTTATAGGCTGTAACTGGTGTCAATGAAGTTCCTTCTCCTACAAAGGCTACTATATCTGGCTGAAAAAATAGAGCGAATACAGCTCCTAATAAGGTTCCTAAAAGTTAAAGCAAGTATTGGTTTCATCTTTTTTAATATTGCTCCAATTACGATGACAGGAACTAAGAATAACCAAGGTGTAATATTGAATGTTTGGTCAATTGCCTGTAATGAAGCGGACATATCTATGGTCTCAGGTACATCAAGATTAAAACTGATTATGATAAATATGATTAAGGTTAGTACATAGGTAGGGATAGTAGTGAACATCATATATCTTATATGAGTAAACAAATCTGTACCAGCCATAGCAGGGGCTAGATTAGTAGTGTCTGATAGTGGAGATAACTTATCTCCAAAGTATGCTCCTGATATTACAGCACCTCCAATAAGCGCTAGATCAATACCCATCGCATTACCTATACCTACTAGAGCAATACCTACTGTAGCAGATGTGGTCCAAGAACTACCTGTTGCCAAGGCGATAATGGAACAGATAATTACTGTCGCTGGTAAGAATATATGAGGTTCTAAAATCTGTAAACCATAGTAAATCATTGTCGGAATAATACCACTCAATAACCAAGTTCCTGATAAGGCTCCTACTAATAACAGTATATAGATAGCTCTAGTGGTCTCTCTAACGTTCTTAGTGATTTTTTTAATAATATCTTCGTAATCGACTTTATTGTATAGACCTATTCCGATTGCGATAAGCCCACCTATTAATAGAACGAATTGGTTAGAACCCGCTAAAGCAGCACTACCATAAACGAATACATTAGTACCTAATAGTGCAATAAGGACTATCATAGGGATTAGAGATTGTAATAAGGTTATTTTTTTGGATTTGACTTTAGTTTCAATATTCATGATTGTTTTATGTTGTTTGTAAAGAGCTTGAAGATACATAAAAATCAATAGAATTTAATATCTGTACAATATTATTTAGAATAAAACTACATATTGCCGTTTTATTGCTAATCCTTTAAAGTATGGATTTTGTGTGAGAAGTGTTTATAATGAATATGTTGTAATAAAAAAGCCTCATAAAATTAATTATGAGGCTTTGTCTTATAGGCTGATAATTTTATTTTATAGGTTCTTCATCTCTTGGAGGACCTATTTTTGTATAATTTATTTGAACAAGTTCTAATTGACCATTTATACTTACCCTAGTTACTAAAGAGAGCTCGTTTTGTTCTACTTTGACAATTTGTCTTTTGTCATTAACACTTTCAAAAACAATAAAATCATCAGAAACGTTACCTAACTTAACTTTAGGTTTTATTTCATTACTATAATATTGAACTAATTTGACTGATTCAAGTTGATCTGTGAAAACCTCTAGTTCTTCATTTTTATTAAAGGTACCGATTTCAGTGTATTTAACTGTACTACCATCTTTTAATCTGATAGTGTTAGATTCCCATTTTCCAAAATAAGTTTTTACTGTGATTCCACTGTCATTACTACAGCTAGTGAATAGAATTGTAGTTAAAAGGAAACAACTGATAGATAATAGTTTTTTCATTAGTTTATGATGGTTTGTTATTTGTGTGGAAATATATAAAAAAAATGAATTGAATGTTGTAATAAAATATAAAGCCCCATAAAATTAATTATGAGGCTTAGTGTATTAACTAATATTAGTTTATTTATTTGAAGTGTAAGTGACAGTTACAGGTAATGTTGAACCTCTCATTGTATAGTCATAAGTAAGAGATAATTGACCTTTAACAATACCATTAATCTTACGTGGAGTATAATTCTCTTTTTCGAAAGTAATGATATTACCTTTAATTGTTCCGTTAGTAATAACAGGTTCTTTTTTGTTTTTGAAGTATTCAGTAAGAACAGCAGTATTTTCTGTTAATACTAAATTATCAGGTTGATTTACTGCATTATCACCAGGCATATCGGTATAGTTATGAATCATTTCTGTTGTTCCATAAGTATAAGACAATTCGTGAGAAATCCAAGTACCAATGTATTGAGTAGGGTTAGAATTACCATAAGTAACAGTTACAGGTAATGTTGCACCTCTCATTGTGTAATTATAGGTAAGTGATAATTGCCCATTAACAATACCATTGATTTGACGAGGAGCGTATCCTTCTTTATCAAAAGTAATTATATTGTTTTTAACCGTACCTGTTGTAACTACAGGTTCAGAAACATTTTTAAAATATTCTGTAAGTGTAACTTTATTATTAATAATGACTAGTTTATCTGTTTGATATACGGCATTTTCACCAGGCATTTCAGTATAGTTATGAGTCATTTCTGTTGTCCCATAAGTATAAGATAATTTATCTGCATACCATGTTCCTTCAGCATTTATCTCAGATCTAATAGGAGCATTGTCATCGTTAGAACATGCTGTGAAAGATAGAGTAGCACTTACGAAAAGTACTAAAGCCATTAATTTTTTCATTGATATTAAGTTGTTAGTTTTTTGTTATTATTTAAAACCTTTTACGCTTTTGTCGTAGATTTTATCTTTGTCCTCTTTAGAAAGGTCTTTTCTGTATTGGAATAATGCCGCTTGCCAATCTCCATAACCTGTATTAGGTAAAACAATAAATTTCTTACCAAACTGTTCTCTATTGTTTCTTACATTCTCTATTCTCTCTTCTTGAGTCTTTTTATCCCAAAGCGTAGAGAAGTCAGATAAGTTATCTCCTAAAAGCATTACGATTTCGTGAGTTTCGCTTAGTTTTTGGCGTCTTGCCTCTTTACTAGACTCAGCAGTTCTAACGATAACGTGTGTATCATCTGCATAAGGATAGTTATACTTTACTAAGTTTTTCATAGTACCAGGTTTGTCATTCTGGTTTCTATTTGTGATATAGAATACTTCTACACCTTTAGACTTAGCATAGTTAAAGAACTCTAAACTTCCTAATAGAGGAAGAGCTTCTCCTTTAGAAGTCCATTCTGTCCAAGTTGCTTGGTCATAAGATTTACCTTCTCTAGCCATTTGTACAGCATAAGGAGAGTTGTCTAAGAAAGTTTCGTCGATGTCAGTAACAATAGCAAGAGGCTTATTGTGTTGTTCTGTAAGAATGCGATCTAGTTGCAATGTAGCAATATTGAAAGCCTGAGCAGCTAATGCTTGATATTCAGCAGCATTTTGTTGAAATACAGCTGAGTATAACTTTCCATTTACTTCAATGTTGTTTAAGGCGTTTTCTGATGTTGTAGTTGTTCCTTGTGGTACTGACTTACATGCAGTTAAAGCTGTAAAAGCTAAAGCTGCTATTAGAAAAGATCTTTTAAGCATGTGTTTTATTATTTTCTGTTACAAGCACAAAAATACAATAATAATCTGGAAGAGAGCTACAGTTAGAGGAATACAGCTTAGTTAGCCTTCTTTAAAAATTGTTAAATAAACAGAAACGAAAAACAAAAAGGGAGTTTATGATTAAACTCCCTTGATATAGATCGTATGAATAATAATTACTTTATTTCTGCTGCTTTTTCATCAAATAATTCAGAAACAGACCAATATCTTTCTCCTGTATCATAGTTGAAGGTTAAAATAGTAGCTCCTTTTTCTATTTCTGGTAATTTTTTAGCAATAGCAGCTAAAGATGTACCTGTAGAAATACCAGCCAAAATACCTTCTTGACTAGCAATTTTATTAGTATAAGCATACGCTTCTTCTTTACCTATAGTGATAATACCATCAAAGATATCTGTATTCACTACTTTAGGTATAAATCCTGCACCAATACCTTGTAATGGGTGTGGACCTGGTTTTCCTCCACTTAAGACAGGAGAGTTTTCAGGTTCTACAGCAAACACTTTTAATTTAGGAAAAACTTTTTTTAACTCTTCTGCTACTCCAGTGATGTGTCCACCTGTTCCTACTCCAGTGATTAGATAGTCAATACCTTCAGGGAAGTCATTGATGATTTCTAGAGCAGTTGTTTTACGGTGTACTTCTGGGTTTGCTAAGTTGTTAAACTGTTGAGGTACCCATGCGTTCTCCATTTCTTCTGCTAGTTCAGTTGCTTTAGATACAGAACCAGATGTTCCTAATTCTTTTGGCGTTAGGACAAATTTAGCTCCATAAGCAGCCATAAGCTTTCTGCGTTCGATACTCATTGACTCAGGCATTACTAGGATTAATTTATAACCTTTAACAGCACAGGTCATAGCTAGACCAACTCCAGTGTTTCCTGAAGTAGGCTCTATAATAGTAGTGTCTTTATTGATTAACCCTTTTGCTTCAGCATCTTCAATCATAGCTAAGGCAATACGGTCTTTTAAACTTCCTCCTGGATTTTGTTTCTCTAGTTTAATCCAAACATTAATATCATTTGGAAATAACTTGTTTATTTTAATATGAGGGGTATTTCCTATTGCCTCAAGTACACTATTTATTTTCATGATTCTTAGATTTTTTTGATTAATTAAATTATGAAATTAATTGGTTCAGGATAATTTTCTTGATCTTTAGAATAGCTTTTACTTTTACTATACATTATAGAGTTAGGCTTTACACTTTTGGTTAACCATACATTACCACCTATTACAGTATCATGACCTATAATAGTATCACCTCCTAATATAGTTGCACCAGAATAAATAATAACATTATCTTCAATATATGGGTGTCTTCTTGTATTTGCTTTGTCCTTAGATACAGAAATAGCTCCTAAAGTAACACCTTGATATATTTTTACGTTTTGACCAATAACACAAGTTTCTCCTATCACGATACCCGTTCCATGGTCTATGCAGAAATGAGATCCAATGATAGCAGCAGGATGAATATCAATACCTGTCTTACTATGTGCATGTTCTGTCCATATTCTTGGTAATAGCACTACTTTCTGTGTGTGTAGTTGATGTGCAAAACGATAAATAGCAATCGCATAAAATCCTGGGTAAGCTATGTATACTTCTTGTAAACAAGTAGCTGCAGGGTCATTTTCTAAAATAGCTTGCGCATCTGTTTTAAGTGTAAAGAAAATATGTGGTAAAGCTTCGAAAAAGTCATTAGCTATTTTTTGAGACTTATCTACATCATTATTAATTTTAAATACAATAGAAAGTAACTCTAACTTTAGTGTAGATAAACGGATATTGATAGCTTCTTCTGATAAGTATTTTTTATCTTCTAATTGAAATAGAAAATGAAATAACGTATCAGTGAATTTTTCAATTCTTTGTTTGTCTAAGAATGATTGTGAACTTTCATTTTGTGTCAGTATCTCTCTAACGAAATCATTTTGCATGAATAAACGTAATTTGAATTAAAGTATGTATACAATAAAGGAAATACCTTTTAATATACATAACTATAGTAATATTTGATAATAAATACATTATTATGTAAATGTAAGAATTGTACAACGAAGGTTGAAGAGTGTTTAACAAAACTTTCATTTTATTGGTCGCAGACGGTAGTTAAAACTATGCACTTTAGTGCATTTAGCTTTCAGCTTCTAAAAACCTTTCACAATATTGGTTGTTGTTATTTGTGAATTGGTTATCTAGTGCATTCTGAAATTACGATATTTTAAAAGTTAGTTTTAAGTAAAACTACTAAGTTCTGTATTTCCACACAGGCAGACTTTAGTCTGCTTTAACAAACTATGGACTTTCAGTCCATAGTGGTTTATTTATGAAATGTATTTAAAACGGCTTATTTAGAAGACGGATAGTGGCAAAGTATCTATTTGGGATAATAGTTGTTAAAAACAAAGGATCTCTCTTTTTACTATACAATATTATTTTATCTTTGTTAGAGAATTACAAAGGCGAAGTAATTCAATCAGTTATGTGTTTTGTTTCTGAAATAGATTTTTTATTTTAATTTCTTTTGAGCTGGCTACTTAAAAAGGGATTTGGTTTTGTTGTTCTATTTCAAAATTTGTGAAACAAAAAAAAATACATACTTAAAATAAAAAGGGTTCCTTCAATAAGGAACCCTTTTTTATTCTAATAACAGTGACTTTAGGTTGATACGATATGCTTTAAGTAATTCTGCTTTAATTAGATATCCTATATATTTTTTGTTTTCTTGTACTAGTACAAATTCTAAGTTGTTAGTTTCTAAAGTCTGCATAATGATTTTAGAAGAATCGTTTTTAGATACAATTATAGGTGTTTCTATTAGGTCTTTAATAGGTGTGAATTTGGTTTGAAACTCACTGAATATAATAGGTCTTACACTATCAAGGTTAACGATACCAATGATTTTTTGTTCACTATCTAGTATAGGAATAAAGGTCTGTTTAGTATTTGCAAAAATATCTACAACAGCTGCGGTAGTGTGTTGTGGTGTTAAAGTCTTAATATCATTTTTAATATAATCACTTGCTATTATAGTTGATAATATATTAGAATCTTTATCAGAAGTGAAGACCATCCCCGTTGTAGCTATAGATTTAATATCCATAGAGTATTTTTCCATGTGCTTAGAGATTGCAAAGCTAATAGATGATACGATTAATAGAGGAACCATTAATCCATATCCTCCTGTTATTTCTGCAATTAAGAAAATACCTGTCAGAGGAGCATGAAACAATCCACTGATTACAGCTGCCATTCCTACTACCGTGAAGTTTTGAACAGGAATCTCCTTTATACCTAATAACTGTAATAGTTTGGCTAGAGTAAAACCAAGATAAGAACCTACGAATAGAGAAGGAGCGAAGTTACCTCCATTTCCTCCACTTCCCATTGTTAATCCTACAGCATAAGTTTTTACTAATGCTGCCCCTCCAACAAAGAGTAATAATACCCATTGTTTATTAGAAAAATCAGCTAACAAAGTATTATTTAGAATAGACTGAGGCGCATCACTAGTTAGTATTTTAATGCTTTCATATCCCTCACCAAAAAGTGTAGGAAAGAGAAAAATTAAGACTGCTAACATAGAAGCCCCTATTAATGCTTTCTTATAAGCACCAAACTTCATACTTGATATATAGTGTTCTGTCTTTCGGAACATTCTAGCATGATATACACAAAAGAAACCAGATAAAATACCTAGTAAAATATAGTAAGCTGTGTTACCTGTATCAAATACCAACTGATTTTTAAAAGAAAGTAAAATGTCTTCTTTGATAATTAAGTTCGTTACAATAGTACCTGTAGCAGCAGAAATCATAATAGGTATAAAAGCAGATACAGAAACATCAACTAAGATAATTTCTATAGCAAAAAGAACACCAGCTATCGGCGCATTAAAAGCAGCTGATACTCCAGCAGCTACACCACAACCTAATAATAGTATTCGATCTTTGTAATTAAGCTTATAGTTCTGAGCATAATTAGAACCAAAAGCAGCCCCTGTAATAGCAATTGGAGATTCAAGACCTAACGAACCTCCCATACCTACAGTCAAAGAACTTGTGATAATCTGTGAGTACATCTGCTTACGTGGCATAATACCAGACTTCTTAGCAACAGCAATCATGATCTGATATGTACCTTTCTCAATAGATCCATTTAGAAATTTTCTAACAACGAATACGGTAAGTAAAATACCTATAATAGGTAGAATACTGTTCATATAAGGTAGATGAGAGATGTTGTCTATATAGGTAGCAAGTTTAAATACATTGTGAGCAAAGTACTTCAAAACTGTAACAGCAATAGCAGATGATGCCCCTACTAAGACGCAAGAGAAATATAAAAACTGCCTATTGCTTAAGATAGACTTCAGGAAGAATAGTATTCCTTCAGCATACTTAAACACTTGACCAGCGTAGTACTTTATTTTCTTGGGATTTATAATTTTCATATTGCAAAAATAATGTAAAAGAAAACCCTTTTGGTAATAATTATCTAGTTTTGTTATTCGTGATAATAGAAAGATATAAGATAAGATATTATTTTAATAAGTAACGCTCTGTTTTTTTAAAATCAATTAAATGTTTTTGTAATTCTGTAAAGAAAGTAGAGAAATGCTCTTCGAATGTATCATAATGTTCTACTAGTTCTGTTGTAGCAAAAGACATCTTAGAGACTCCTTTCGTTCTACGATCCATTTGTGTCAGTATATATCTTAACCCTTCTATAGAACGATATTTTACAAGCCAATTTTCTTCAAGCATAATATGTAAGAAGTTTTGAACCTTAACAGGTAGGGCAGTAAAGTTCTCTTGTAATTCGGTATAGAAACGTTGAGCATATTCTTCTAATGGGATAGAACTGTATTGATTCCAATTTTTCGCTAGAAAGTGATCATAATACATATCTATTAATACTGCTGCGTAATGGTTGTATTGAGGTACAATAAGCTTTTTACTTTTTCTCCATATTTCATGAGTATCTGTATAAGTATCTATTTCTCGATGTAAGATTACACCTTGTTGAATTTTAGTAGGATAATTGAGGTAGTCTTTTCCTCGAATACTATCCGCTACAAAGTTTCCTATTTTAAGTAAAGTGTCATCCCCAGAGAGGTATATATGGGCTAAGAAGTTCATAATCTCATTTTGACTATAAAAATACGGTATTTTACAAAATTGTTCAGGCTGTCCCACCTATAATTCTATATCTTTGTGTTAATAAAAAATATGTAATTATGACATTGATTAAATCTATATCTGGTATACGTGGTACTATAGGAGGAAAAGTAGGGGATAATCTTACTCCAATTGATGCAGTGAAATTTGCATCAGCTTATGGAACATTCCTTAAAAACAACTCAAATAAAGAAAGTTTAAAAGTAGTGATTGGTAGAGATGCTCGTATCTCAGGACCTATGATTCATAATTTGGTAGTAAATACTTTAGTTGGGTTAGGTATTCATGTAATAGACTTAGGTTTATCTACTACGCCTACTGTAGAGATAGCTGTTCCATTAGAGCAGGCAGATGGAGGTATTATCTTAACTGCTTCTCATAATCCAAAACAATGGAATGCTCTAAAATTATTGAACAGTAAAGGAGAGTTTCTAAGTGGTGCTGAAGGGCAAATCATCTTAGAGATTGCTGAGAAAGATGCATTTGATTTTGCAGATGTAGATAGTTTAGGAACTATAGAACATAAAGACAACTATATGGACATCCATATAGAGGAGATATTAAAACTAAAGTTAGTAGATGTTGAAGCTATTAAGAAACGTAAGTTTAAGGTAGTAGTAGATGCTGTTAACTCATCTGGAGGAATTATTATTCCTGCTTTATTGAGAAAGTTAGGGGTAGAGGTAGTAGAGCTTTATTGTGATCCAACAGGACACTTCCCTCATAATCCAGAACCTCTAAAAGAGCACTTAGGTGATATCTGTGCCTTAGTGAAAAAAGAGAATGCAGACTTCGGTGTAGTAGTTGATCCAGACGTTGATCGTTTAGCTTTTATTTCGAATGATGGCGAAATGTTTGGAGAAGAGTACACTTTAGTAGCAGTAGCAGATTATGTATTAAGTAAAACACCTGGTAATACAGTGTCTAACTTATCATCATCACGTGCATTAAGAGATATTACTCAGAAACATGGAGGGACTTATAATGCATCAGCTGTAGGAGAAGTAAATGTAGTGGAAATGATGAAGGTTACTAATGCAGTAATCGGAGGAGAAGGTAACGGAGGTATCATTTATCCAGAGACACATTACGGACGTGATTCTATCGTAGGTGTAGCTTTATTCTTAACACATTTGTCTAACTTAGATATGACTGTGGCAGAGCTTAGAGCTTCATACCCTCAGTATTATATGAGTAAGAATAAGATAGAACTTACGCCTAAATTAAATGTAGATATGATCTTAGAACAGATTGCTGAGAATTATAAAAATCAAGAAGTATCTACAGTTGATGGTGTGAAGATAGACTTCCCTTCGTCATGGGTACATTTAAGAAAGTCTAATACAGAGCCGATTATTCGTATATATACAGAAGCTGGAACACAAGAAGATGCAGACAGTTTAGCTTTGCGTATGATAGACGAGTTAAAAGTGATTGCTGGAATATAACTATAGAATTATAGCAAATAACAAAGGGAACCAAATCGGTTCCCTTTATTTGTATAATAAGTATTTATTGAATTCTGTATAGTAGTATACTTAGTACAGAATCACTTACCTAGCGCATGAACAAAGGTACTACACCTTTATAATAAAACTATACGGAAATCCTCATTCCGATATAAAAGATGTTTACAAATTATATTTTCTAAAGATACCTTCTTGGAAGGGAGTCCATAAGCAAGCTTTCATCTTAGCTTTTTTTAGACCAGAATTAGCCCAAGTATTGCATGTATATAAGAAGCTATACTTTCCTTCTCCTTCATAAAAAGAATCGTTTAATCCGTATGCTTTATCAGTTTTGATATTAATTATATTGTTATCTGTATCTCGTTTAAACGAAGATAAGATGTAATCGATGAGTATCTGGTACTGTTGTTTGGATAATTTCACCTCTCTTGTATTTTCGTCTAGTTCTATATTAGATAAGTAAGTAGAGTGTATTGCAGTAGTTCCTAACCCAAAGGCAGCATTGATAGCTATACCTGGTTTTACGTTATCCCAATCCTCTACGTCTAAAAAGAATCCTTTATCTCCCCAACCTAATGCGATATAAGCGAAGTTTCTACGTTGTCCTTTTGTATGTTCGAATTTTAGCTCTTTACTCCAATCAATTAAATCTGATTTAACAGGAAACACGAAGTCTGTATGCATACCATTAGTGGTAAGGTACATGGTGAATTCTTGAGGTTCTTCTTGTATCTCATTTACTGTAATATTCGAAAGTCCTCTGGCAGCTAAAAAATAAATAATAACACATATCCCTAAAGTAGAGATTGAAATTAAGATTATCTTAATTAATAATTTGATGTATTTCATAAAAAATTAGAATACTTATAATGTGCTAATGTAATAATTTACAATGATATTAGCGATGTGGACTTACTTTTATTGTAAATAAAAAATCCTTTCTGATTAGAAAGGATTTAATGATATTACTATTTGATATTAGCAGGTTTTTTGCCTTGGTGTTTCCATCGCTTATGTGTCCAGAAGTAGTATGAAGGCGCTTCTATAATTTGCTTCTCTAATTCACCTAAGAATCGATGAGTCAATTCATAATTAGGAACATCCTCTAGTGCTTCTCCTTCTTTTAATAAAGGAACAAAAGTTGTCTTATAATGCCCGCGTTTAACATATTCTACTTTAAGATACATAGGTACCATATCGAATTTCTTACACAGTGCTTCTCCTCCTGTAAATACGGGAACTTCTATCCCCATAAAATCTTGCCAACAATTGGCTTTACTCACCATAGGAGATTGATCACTAATAAAAGCATAGACACCATGGTTTTTATTCACTTCATTTTGTCTGATTACCTTGATGGTTTCCTTCATTTCGACAAGTACGGTGTTAAAGCGAGAACGAATCTTCTTAATTAACTTATCGAAGTAAGGATTTGCAATTCTCTTATAGACAGCATAACCTTGGAATTGAATAAAGCGGTCTAAGATGATGATCCACTCCCAGTTAGCATAATGTGCACAGAACAGCATGACACTCTTTCCTTGTTTCTCTACTTCTAAGACAGTGTCTAGATTTGTAAAGGTAAATCTCTTCTTGAGCTCTGCTTCTGAGATAGTAAATGTTTTGATCATCTCTAAGAAGATATCACATAGATGTCTAAAAGATTCTTTCTCTACTATTCTTATCTCTTGTTCAGATAAGTGAGGCATAGTCATTCTGATATTCTCTCTCACTGTTTTCTTTCTATATCCGACAACTTTATATAACAATATATAGAAGATATCAGAGATAAAATAAAATATAGGGAAAGGCATCTTAGAGATTAGCCATATTATAGGGTAAACAATTATATATATAAGGAAATTCATTCTGTTTGATTTTGTGCAAAGATAGTTTAATACCATAATCTAACACAAATTTAATAGGCGAGTAGCGAACAATTCTTTATTTTTAACCAAATATTTTTATATGGATATATCTACGGTTACCCTAATTCTTTTGGGGTTAAATGGACTTGTTACTTACAAAGGGTTAAATGATTTTAGCTTTTTTAATCAGTATTGCTTTGATATTAATCAAATTAATAGAGGAGAGCGCTATCGTTTCATAACATCAGGTTTCTTACACGTTGACTGGATGCACTTCGCATTTAATATGTTAACTCTGTATTTTTTTGCAGATATTATTATCCAGGTTTCGGGAGTATTATACTTCTTGATAGTCTATGTTGCAAGTTTATTGGTAGGAAATATATTGACCTATCAGTTCTATAAGAACCAACCTCATTACAGAGCAGTAGGTGCATCAGGAGCTATTATGGGAGTATTATATGCGTCTATCATGCTTAATCCTTCTATGAGTCTGTATATGTTTTTTATACCGATTCCTATCCCTGCTTATATATTTGCAGTAGGGTATTTACTGTATTCACTTTATGGAATGAAGAAGAATAATGATGGTATAGGACATACAGCACATATTGGAGGAGCATTAGCAGGTTTAATATTGATTGTATTAAAATATCCTATCTTGATCCAAACAGAATTTAAATTAATAGCAATACTATTAATCCCCGTACTGATTTTAGTGGGAATGTATAGAAGTAAAAGGATTCAATAGACTTTTTTTGGCAATTATTTATGACCTTGGTACTATTTACAGTATGTTTTTTAGATACATTTGTAATATAACAAAGCAAAAAGAAAGTCACAAATGAAAAAAATGTCAATTATGTTCGCGTCATTATTAATGACAACAACAGCTATCGTAGCTCAAAATAACAACGGTGTAGTTGTTCCACAGATTCAAGTAAATGGAGTAGGGAAGGTAAATGTTACACCAGATAAAGTAGTCATTAGAGTAGGAGTAGAGAATAAAGCTGATTTAGCAGCAGATGCTAAAAAAGCAAATGATAAAGCTATCGCAACGATCATTAAGTACATAAAATCAATGAAAATAGAAGATAAAGACATGCAAACAGAACGCGTGAGTCTTTATAAATCTAGAGACTATGAAGAGAAGAAAGATTACTTCTCAGCATCTCAGACTTTATCTATTACATTGACAGATATCTCTAAGTATGAGAAGTTAATGGTAGGACTTACAGAGTCTGGAGTGAATAGAATCGATGGAGTAGACTTCCAGTCTTCTAAGACAGCAATGTATGAAGCAGAAGCTCGTACACTAGCAGTAAAAGAAGCAAAACAAAAAGCTACTGATTATGCAAATGCATTAGGTCAAAAAGTAGGTAAAGCTATTTTAGTATCTGACAGTAGTGCATCTACACCCATTATCGTTAGACCGATGGCAATGATGAAAGCATCAGCAGACTTCGGAGAACAAACTATCGCATTAGGAGAATTAGAAGTAGTATCTAATGTGTCTATTAGTTTTACGTTAGAATAGTAAGTTTTTTATTTATAATTAGAGAGGGCTGTCAGATATCTGGCAGCCCTTTTCTCTTTTCTTATTTTACGTAGTCAAACTCTAGTTCAACATCTTGTTTTTTAGCAATTCTTTCAGCTTGTAATGCTCTTAGTTCTACGCGCTTTATTTTACCACTAATGGTCTTCGGTAGCTCTGTCACAAACTCTATCTTACGTGGCATCTTATAAGGTGCTAGATGTTCACGAGAGTATTTAAATAACTCTTGTGCTAAAGTTGCAGATGCTTTAGTATGGTCATTTAAGATAATAAACGCTTTTACTTCAAACCCTTTTACAGGATGAGGACTTGCTACTACAGCAGACTCCACTACATCATGATGTTCTAATAATACACTTTCTACTTCGAATGGGCCGATGCGGTAATCAGAAGCTTTGATCACATCATCATCTCTACCGATAAACCAGATATAACCATCTTCATCTTTATATGCCTTGTCGCCTGTGTAGTATAATCCATGTTTAAATACTTCACTCTGTTTTACTTTGTCGTATAAGTATTCTTTAAATATCCCGTTTAGCTGTCCTGTACCTGTTCTTACACAGATATTCCCTTCCTCATTGATCGCTACTTCTTTTCCATCATCATTTGCAATGACAATGTCGTATAAGAAAGTAGGTTTACCCATAGAACCATATTTTAGCTTAGCATTAGGATAGTTAGCGATCATACAAGTACTTTCTGTTTGACCAAAACCATCTCTAACGACTAACCCAGTTCCTTCTTTCCATTCCTCAATGATCTCAGGGTTTAGAGGTTCACCAGCTGCTACACATTTCTTTAGGCTAAAGTTGTATTTCTTCAGATCCTCTTGTATAAAGAAACGCAGTACAGTAGGAGGAGCACATAAAGATGTCACCTCGTGTTTCTCTATCATCTCTAGTGTTTTAGCAGCATTGAAGCGTTCTTTTGTAGCAAAAGCAAATATTGTAGCGCCCACATTCCAAGGTGCGAACAGACTACTCCAAGCAAATTTAGCCCACCCAGGTTGTGAGATATTATAGTGAATATCATTGCGAGTAAGTCCTATCCAAGAGGTAGTAGTAAGGTGCCCAAGAGGTTGACTTAACTGAGTATGGCATACTATCTTAGGCATTCCAGTAGTACCAGAGGTAAAGAACATAAATAGGGTATCATCAGGTTTAGTCATTTCACCTTTTGCCTCTTTGCTCTGTTCATCTAGTACAGTCAGTGGGTACCAACCTTCTCTTTGTCCATCTACGATAATCTTTACAGGGATCACTATACCAGATTCTTTCTCTGCTTGATCTATCTTTTCTACATTGTCACTATCAGCTAGTATTACTTTAGGAGCTATCTTTTGGAATCTGTATACTAGATCTTTTACACCTAATATACTTGCAGCAGGTGATAATCTATACCCCGCTTTTATTGTAGCTAAATGCGTTACCCAGTTAATGCGTTGTAGCATCATTTGTGTTAGAATCACATCATCTTTTTGAATCCCTTTAGAACGCAAGAAGTTAATCAATTGGTTATACCTATCATGTAAGGTCTGAAAGGTGTAGTGATGAGTCACTTCTCCATCTGTCCATAATAGGGCAGTCTTCTCAGGTGTCTCTTTTACGTGTATATCTTCATACACTTCTTGTACCCAGTTAAAGTACTCTGGCTTTTCGATTTTTAGATCATGTAAGGCATCGTAATTCTGATCGATGAGTAATTCACCGATTTGTTTATACAAATCTTTCATTCTTTATTAAATTAGTTTTTGGTAGGGGTAATTTACAGAATTAAGATGTATATAAAAATAAAATAATCAATTATGAATAGATAAAGTGCTTGTTTTTAGTGATTTTAATTAACTAAAATGCAAGAAAAAGTAGTGCAATATGATAATTGAATAATTTAAATTCGCTCAGTAGAGTTGTTTTTTAACTATTATTAATAAGAGTTGTTTATCACTTTAAAAATGATAAAAATGAATTTATACTAGTTGATTTGTATTTTAATTGAAATTAATCAACTAGGTATGTATATTTTTTGAAGTAACTCTTCGTATTCTTTTTCTACCTCACTAGAGGAAGTGATTCCTCCACCACTTTTATACACCAGTTGATTAGTTTGTTGCTCTATAAAGCGAATCATCACAGCACTATCGATGCTCTCGCCATCATAGATACCACATACTCCAGTATAGTAATTGCGGTCGTATTGTTCTGCTTTGGCTATGATATTTACTGTACTTTCTTTAGGAGACCCAGTGATAGAGCCTGCAGGTAGTAATTTGCTAAATATAGTTCCTATTCCATGGTGCCAATTAGGAGATAGCTCTCCTGCTATCTCAGAACTCATTTGTAAGATAGGTCCTTTAGAAGTCTCTAATCGATCTAGATATCTAAATCGGTTCACTCTTACTTTTTTAGAAACAATGTTTAAATCATTTCGGATTAAATCAACAATCGTATAATGCTCTGCCGTCTCTTTTTTATCCTTTAAGAGCAATTCACTAGCATTGGGAATATCTGCTTTAATAGTTCCTTTCATAGGATAGGAGTATATCGCATTATCCTTGATCTGAACGAATATCTCAGGAGAAAAACAAGTGAACTGATTTTTTACTAGTAGTTTATACTTTGCCTTAGTAGTATGATAGATATCTTCTAGGGTATACGCAGAAGTTAGAGGAGTAGCCACAGTGAGGTTAATAAGGTATGTGTTTCCTAGCTGTAACTCTTGTTTGACGATATCAAACTTCTCTTGATATTGTTCAAAGCTAAGGGGAGTAGCTTCTATTTTTAGATCAGAGATACGCTCTTTTGGTTGTGTATTGCTTATTCCGTTGAAGTTATATTTTATTTCTTCTTGATCAATATCTTTTAAGGGGTGGATGATACAGTCTTTTCCATCATAGCTAATGATAAAAAGGAAAGGAATTCTCTGTGATCCCAATGAGTTCATTAGAGAGATAGTTGTATCTTTGAGCACCATATTTAATCAAGTTTAAAGGTTCAAAAGTACAAAATAGTTTATGAGTGAAATCAAACAAATTGTTATAATAGATAATCATGACTCGTTTACTTATAATTTGGTTCAACTCTTTGATGAGAACGAACATTGTAATATTACAGTAATTCCTCATGATGAGGTTGTTTTAGAATCTTTGCATAAGTTTGATATGCTTGTTTTATCTCCAGGACCAGATGTCCCTCGTAGTTACCCTATCTTGTTTCGAATATTAGATAGATATAAAGCAGACAAACCGATCTTAGGTGTTTGTCTAGGGCATCAGACTATCGGAGAGTACTTCGGAGCTAGATTAGAGAATCTGTCTTATGTCTATCACGGACAGTCTACTACCTTACATTATAGAACAGAAGACACTTTATTTACTACTATAGATACCCCTGTTTCAGTAGGGTTATATCATTCGTGGGCTTTATCGACTAATGATTTTCCAGAAGAATTAGAGGTAGTAGCGCTTAGTGATGAAGGAGTTATCATGTCTATTCGCCATAGAACATATAATATTAAGGGAGTACAGTTTCATCCCGAATCATATATTACTTCTCATGGTAGAGAAATCATAAATAATTGGGTGTTATCCCTATAATGGTTAAATTATTTATTGTGTTTTGCTTGTAATAGCATTTTTTTATCAATCATTATAGAGTTTATCTATCATATTTTGCAGTATAAATAATATAAAAATTATCTATCTAGTAATAGTATAGCTATAAAAATTCTATATTAACAAAGAAAGATATAGGGAATTATATAATTGATATAACTACTGTTTTTTCATCATTTTAAAGCCTATTTAGGATAAAAAATATCTATCTAATTCATTAAATAAATGAGAATAGATACTCTAATTTTGCACTGTGAAAAAGAAATTATTAATTACTAAATGATTTAGAATACAATGCAAGCAGGAGTAATAAAAGATGAAAGAACACGCAAATATTTGCCATGGCTAGGAGCTCTAGCCATCTTTATGCAAGCACTAGATGCTACAATTTTAAACACAGGATTACCCTCTATCGCGAAGAGCTTAGGAGAGTCGCCCTTAGGGATGCAGAGTATCATCGTGTCCTATACATTGACAGTCGCTTTATTGATTCCGTTGAGTGGATGGCTAGCAGACCGATTTGGTACGAAGAAGATCTTTATACTAGCAGTAGGACTATTTACGTTAGGTTCTGTATTCTGTTCTATGTCAGCTACCTTAGATCAGTTAGTGTTAGCACGTATATTTCAGGCTGTTGGAGGAGCGATGATGGTGCCTGTAGCTCGATTAACTTTAATTTATGCTTATCCTAAAAACCAGTTGTTAAAGGTGATTAACTTTATCACCATACCAGGATTGATAGGACCTATGCTAGGACCTGCAGTAGGAGGTTTTTTAGTAGAGAAGTTGTCTTGGCATTGGATATTCTTAATCAATGTACCAGTAGGTGTGATAGCAGTACTTTTTGCTAGAAAGATTATCCCTAATTTTACCAATACGGTAGGGCGTTTTGACCTTCTAGGATGGGTGTTGTTTAGTGGAGGACTGACTACCTTAACTTTAGTAATAGAGAAATGGAATAGCCCGACAATATCATCAGTACAATTAATTACACTATTTATTGTAGCGATGCTAATGGGAGTAGCTTATGTATTCTATGCTAGAATGACAAAAGAACCTTTGATTAAATTGAGCTTATTTAAGATTACCACGCTTCGTTTAGGGTTGATTGGTAACTTAATTACACGTTTCGGAATTGGGGGAATGCCATTGATGATCCCTTTATTATTACAAGTAGGATATGGGTACTCAGCGATGTACGCAGGGATGATGATGATACCACAAGCCTTTTCTAATTTGGTTTCTCGTAATTTCGTAGTACCTATTGTAAGACGTTTTGGATACAGAAGTACGTTGATTACGAACACAGTACTGACAGGCTTGTTAATCAGCTGTTTCTTCTTCATAACGCCTACTACACCTTATTGGGTAATTATCTTACTGATGATCGGTAACGGTGCTTTTAACGCGATACAGTTTACCTCTATGAATACCATTTCTTTAGCCGATTTAGACCAAGATACGTCTAGTGAAGGAAACAGTCTGCTATCTGTGACACAGCAGTTAGCAGTAAGTTTAGGAATATCTTTATCAGCGATGGTGTTGATGTTGTTTCAGAACAGTCAGATTGCAGAATCAGGTGATAAGATAGGTGTGTTTAGATATACCTTCTTAGTTATGGGATTGATCACGATACTGTCTAGTTTAGTATTTACTAATCTGAGTAAAGATGCAGGATCAAGTATGTCTGGAGTACGTACGTATAAAAAAGAATAAAAACATTGTCTCTGTTTTTTAAAATAGTTACTTTTCTTTAAAATAAGTAGAGATGGAAATAAGAAAGATGGAAATCAACGATGCTGATGTAGTTGCTAATCTTTTAGAACAAATGGGATATCCTAGTACCTTAGGTTTTTTACCTCATAGAATAGCAGAAATGAATAACTGTGAGAGAGAGTCGCTCTTAGTAGTAGAGGACGAGGGACATGTCATCGCCTTCATCTCAGTACACTTTATTCCTCAGATAGCCTTAGAAGGTGATTTTGCAAGGATAAGTTATTTTACTGTAGATCAGGATATCAGGAGTAAAGGCGTGGGGAGGTTAGTAGAAGAACACGTCACAGCCTTAGCGAAAAGGAGGGGGTGTGATAGAATAGAACTACACAGTCATAGTAGAAGGACAGATGCACATCGCTTCTATTTCAGACAGGGGTATGAGGATGTACCTAAGTACTTGGTTAAGTATCTAAACCCAGATTCGCATTAACCAAATACTATAAGGTAATTCTACTTCATAACTCTTTCATTAATTCTTAAACCATATTATAGTATGCTTTACGCACTAATTCAGAGCTATTTTGTATAATTACTTTTCGTTTAGATGTCTATCTCGTATCTAGGTTAAAGTAGAACTTCAGTCTTAGAGGAATAGGTCAGAAAACATATATTATGAAGCAGTAGTAGACTTTGGTTTACTATTGCTTTTTTATGTGCTTTAGTTTTGTATTCTATTAAAATTGCTTCTCATTTTTTTCTTTTTGAGTAGAAAATAGCCTCTTAAAAGACCAATTATATAGTTTTTAGACTCTTTTTTTTTCATTTTAAAGATGAAATAAAGGATATATAGCTGTTTTTATAAAAAATAAGGAGTGTTTTTTTTGATATGAAATTATGTTAACTAGTTAATAATAAGTTTGTTAATTGGTTTTATGTTCTTTTTAGCACTTATCTATAATAGCTCTCAAGCCTAGTATTTAAAGGTGTTATAAGAAGATCCTTCGACAATACATGGACAATACCTCGATAATGGTGGAGCAGAGCATGGGTTAGTCCAACAAATGTGCTTTTATACTCCACTTACTGTTCTTGTATTCCATGTTATGATTCAATCTAAATTAGATAGGAATAGAAGCTCCATTGATACACTTACATTATCCTATTCTGATTTAAACACACTTCTAATGACAGCTTTTAAAAGAAAGAGAAAAATAGAAGTGTAAAATTGAGGATTCTGCAATCGCTCTTTTTAGGGTTTGATAGGTAGAAAAAGTAATCTTCGGGAGAGGAATTACTTCTTTTTAGACTAAATTCTTAATATGAACCATTAATAGGAAAATACAGTTTAGTGTATAAAAGAAGAAGAAATGAGGCTTATTTAGGTTTATTACAACTTTTATAGAAAGTTATTTAGTCAGTTTATATAACTTTTTAGAATATATGTAATATGTACTTAAATGTAGTAAATAAGAGGGTTTCATGGTTTTATCTGTTTATAAATTATGAATAATATAATAGATTTCTTTTTTAGGGATCTGAAATGAATATAATGATTTTTACTACTATTTAGTTGTGTTTATTTGAAAGAATACATAAAAAGTATGATGTATTATTATTTGTAGTGCTAATTAAATTTGTTAAAAAGAGCATTGTGGTATGGAATTTGTTTTTTTTGTTAAAAGAGCAGCGTATTCTTTAGAAGTATTAGTGCTATTTATAATGATTATATACTTTATTATAACTAATTATTTTTTTAAGGAACGTTATTTATGTTAAAAATATTTGATAATTTTAAATACAAGTTCACATTGATTGTAATATTATATTGATGTACGTTAATGTGTATAGGTAGTGAGTAAAACCAAATGAGGGCTGATATATGTCATCTTTGAAATAACACTAAAATTATACTTTTAACATATAAATAAAGAAAACGATTAGAGTCTATTTGAAATTAGAATATAAAATTGTTTATAGGATGTTTTTGAGTGTATCAAGACATTTTACTCTTGTAGAATGTATGTATCTAAAAGAAGTAAAAACGAAAAAATACTCCATAATAAATAGAAGTAAAATATAGTACTGATTTTCTAAATAGGCTTTTAGTAACAATAATAAGGATTCATTAATTATTAAAAACAAAGTACAAAGATGAACACACTCTCACGCAAGATTGTAATGGCCGCGACAGGATTATTTCTTTGCTTTTTCCTATTAATTCACTTTTTAGGAAATACACAGTTATTTTTAGAGCCAGAACACGCAAGACTTAGCTTTAATGCGTACTCGCATTTTCTAACCGGAAATCCATTGGTAAAAATGGTTTCTTATGTTTTATATGCTTCTATTATAGGACATGCCATCTATGCTTTAATTATTACTTCTAAGAACAAGGCTTCTGGAGGTACTTATAAAAAAGATAATAGAGGTAGAGCTAGTAAATGGTACAGCAGAAATATGGGAGTATTAGGGACAATAGTTTTAATCTTTATTGTTCTGCATTTTCAAAACTTTTGGTATGTGTATAAGTTTGGAGAAATAGGCATCGATGCTAATGGAAACAAAGATTTATACGCAGTAGTAGTTACAGCATTCCAAGAGCTGTGGTTAGTAGTGGTATATGTTATCGCGATGGTAGCATTGTGTTATCACTTGATCCACGGAATTACGAGTGGAGTAAGAACGTTAGGTTTATTTCACCCAAAGTTTGTACGTTGGGTTAATATCTTCGGAGTTGCTTATTCAGTAATTATTTGTGTAGGATTTGCTGCAATGCCAATTTTTATTTACATCACTAATCTTAAAAACTAGCTATGAAATTAGATGCAAAAATACCTCAGGGGCCATTAGAAGAAAAATGGTTTAACTATAAAAAAACTGCTCGTTTGGTAAACCCTGCGAATAGAAAAAAACTTGATGTAATCGTTATCGGAACAGGATTAGCAGGAAGTTCATTAGCCGCTTCTCTAGGAGAGATGGGATATAATGTAAAAGCTTTTTGTTTTCAAGATACACCTCGTCGTGCGCACTCTGTAGCTGCACAAGGTGGGGTGAACGCTGCAAAAAATTATAAAAACGACGGTGACAGTGTGTACCGTATGTTCGTAGATACATTAAAAGGAGGAGACTTTAGAGCGCGTGAAGCGAACGTATATCGTCTAGCAGAATGTTCTCTTAACTTGATCGACCAAGCGGTAGCTCAGGGGGTTCCTTTCGGTAGAGAATACGGAGGATACTTAAACAATAGATCATTCGGAGGAGTACAGGTAAGTAGAACCTTCTACGCAAGAGGTCAAACGGGACAACAGTTATTATTAGGTACTTACCAAGCGTTAATGCGTCAAGTGGATAAGAAAACAGTACAACTATACTCTTCTCATGAGATGCTAGATATCGTGGTGATCGATGGTAAAGCAAGAGGTGTAGTAGTGCGTAACTTAGAGACTGGTGAGATAGAGAAACACTCAGCACATGCTGTAGTATTAGCAACAGGAGGTTTCGGTAAGATTTATTACCTATCTACTTTAGCGATGGGATGTAATGGATCTGCTATCTGGAGAGCACATAAAAAAGGAGCGTATTTCGCTTCTCCTAGCTGGACTCAGATTCACCCAACTTCATTGCCTCAGTCTGGAGATTACCAATCTAAACTAACATTAATGTCAGAATCACTGCGTAATGATGGACGTATATGGGTACCTAAAAAAGCAGATGATACAAGAGAGGCAAATGATATCCCAGAGGATGAAAGAGATTACTACTTAGAGCGTCGTTATCCTGCATTCGGTAACTTAGCACCTCGTGATATCTCATCTCGTGCAGCTAAGGAGCGTATCGATGCTGGACATGGTGTAGGACCATTAAAGAATGCGGTATACTTAGATTTCTCTAAAGCAATCAAAGAACAAGGACAACCAAAAATTGCTGAGAAGTACGGAAACTTATTCCGTATGTATGAGAAGATCACAGGTATCAATGCGTATAAAGAACCAATGAAGATATCTCCTGCTGCTCACTTCTCTATGGGAGGACTATGGGTAGATTATGAGTTAATGACTACTATTCCTGGATTATTTGCATTAGGAGAAGCGAACTTCGCTGATCACGGAGCGAATAGATTAGGAGCGAACTCATTGCTTCAGGCTTCTGTAGATGGATACTTTATCGCACCTTATACGATCGCAAACTATCTAGCAGATCAGATTAGAGTAGGTAAGATCTCTACAGATCATCCAGAGTTCGACAAAGTGGTGACTGAGAATAAAGAAAAAATAGACCAATTATTAAATATAAAAGGGGATAAGTCAGTGGACTACTACCACAAAAAATTAGGTAAGTTATTATATGATTATTGTGGTCTAGCTAGAACAGCTGAAGGGTTAACTTATGCAATCGAAGAGATTAAAAAGTTAAGAGATGAATTTTATAAAAACGTTCATGTTCCAGGAGAGAATGATACCATGAATGCTGAATTAGAAAAAGCAGGACGTGTAGCAGATTATCTAGAGATCGGTGTGTTAATGTGTTATGATGCATTGACTAGAAACGAGTCTTGTGGAGCACACTTTAGAGAAGAGTACCAGACAGAGGAAGGGGAAGCTGAGCGTAATGACGCTGAGTTCCAATACATCTCTGCATGGGAGTGGCCAGGGTCATTAGATAAAGAGCCTATCTTGAATAAAGAGGAGTTAAAATTCGAATTCGTACAACCAACTATCCGTAGTTATAAATAATTAAAAAAGTCTATGAAACTGCATTTAAAAATTTGGAGACAAAAAAATCGTAAAACACAAGGAAAACTTGTTGATTATACGTTAGAAAATGTAAATCCGCATATGTCTTTCTTGGAGATGTTGGATACATTAAACGAACAATTAATTGTAAATAAAGAAGAACCAGTAGAGTTCGACCATGACTGTAGAGAAGGTATCTGTGGACAATGTGGTGTAGTAATCAATGGAAACCCTCATGGACCATTAGAGAATACAACGACATGCCAGTTACACATGCGTGAGTTCAGAGATGGTGAGACGGTATTAATAGAGCCTTTTAGAGCAAAGGGATTCCCAGTGAAGAAGGACCTAAAAGTGGACAGAAGTGCTTTTGACCGTATTATCTCTGCTGGAGGATATGTATCTGTAAATACAGGACAGGCTCCGGAGGCTAATACAATCCCTGTGTCACATGAGACAGCAGAATCAGCTTTTGACTCTGCGGCGTGTATCGGATGTGGAGCATGTGTGGCTACTTGTAAGAATGGTAGTGCTGCCCTATTCACATCAGCTAAGATTACTCAATTAGCCCTGTTACCTCAATCTCAAGAAGAGCGTAAAGAAAGAGCGTTGAGAATGATCTCGCAGATGGATGCAGAAGATTTCGGACACTGTTCTAACACAGAAGCGTGTGAAGTAGAATGCCCACAAGGTATTTCTGTACTAAACATTGCACGTATGAACTATGAGTACAATCGTGCTAGCTTTTTAAAGTTTAAGAAATAACAAATAAAAAATAAGCCTATGAGCACTCTCACACTCTATAATAGCTTAAAATTTAAAATAATAGTAGGAGCAGGATTATGCTGCTCCGCTATTTCATTCGCTCAAGAAGTCAAGACAGATACAATCCAAGTCTTCGAAGAAAAGGTTATTATCAATCCTGAACCGCAGAAATATCCTAAGTTTAAAGTAGGAGGAGTATTCCAGACTCGATACTTAGATAACTTTAAAAAAGGTGTGGATATAGATGGACTACATCACTCAGAAACGCCAGAAAAGACAAGTTATGCTAACAATTCTTTTGATATCAAGAGAATGCGTGTTTCTATGAATGCGAAGATTACTGAAAACTTAGAAGTAACAGCTCTTGTTAATTTTGCGGACTTTAAGAATAAAGACGTAAGTACACGTGTTTTAGAAAATGCGTATGCTAAGTATACGGTTAACCGTTACTTTCAGATTACAGTAGGACAGTTTAGACCTCTATTCGGATTAGAAGAGACGTATGCAGTAGATATCGTTAAGTCCATAGATTATTCTAACTCTTATTATCTATTCGGTAATAACGGATGGATGAGCTTCCAGGTAGGTGCTGCTATTACAGGTAGCGTAGACTTAGGGAAGGTGCCAATGAGTTACGGGTTCTCTGTGACGAATGGTAATGGAAAGAATAAGACGGATAGTGATGATGGTAAGCATTACTCAAGTAGACTTTTATTTAACCTGAATAAGAAGCATGATTTTAATGTAGGTATTAGTGGAGGTATAGGTGAGGTGCAAAAAGAAAACGTATATGCAGTAGGAGTAGAGGCAGCAGCTAAGTTTCCTATCGGTGATCGTTGGTGTTTTGATTTTCAAACAGAGGCTAAGCAAGGGACTAATCACGATGCGTTCTTTAAGCTGGCAGCTGATAAGCGCTTAGGTAAGTTAGATGATTATGTGATGAAGAGTTTCTATGTGCTACCAAACATTCGATATGAAGTAGGTAAAAAGCACTTCCAAGCTATCGAGTTCGCATGTCGATATGAGTATCTAGATGCGGAGTCACAGTTAAACTCTAATGCACGTCAGACATTGACACCTATGTTTAGTTTAGAGTTCCTTAAAAATTATGGAGCAAGAATCCAACTGGGGATGCAAATAGACAACTTTAAAGAAAATATAAAAGATTCGAAAACTTATAATTCTAATCTAGCATTTATCCAATTGCAATGTAGATTCTAATTGTACCACAAAGACGTATAAGTGATGAAAGAAGTAAATCTTAAGAATCTTGCGATTACAGCTGTAATCGGGATTGCACTATGGTTTTGTCCAATTCCAGAAGGAGTAACTCCAGATGCCTGGCATTTATTTGCCATATTCGTAAGTACCATTTTAGGTATTATCCTAAAAGCCGCACCGATGGGAACAATGTGTATGTTAGCAGTAGGTCTAACAGCATTCTTTCAATTGTTAGCACCTGGAGATCCAGGTAAGTCAATAGCACTGAGTTTAAGTGGTTTTGGAGATAAAGTAATTTGGTTAATCGGTATCTCTTTCTTTATTGCAAGAGGTTTTATCAAAACAGGATTAGGAAATAGAATAGCGTTTTTATTTATTCGCGCTTTTGGAAAAAGTACATTGGGATTAGCGTATGGACTAGGCTTAGCAGACTTAGTATTAGCACCTGCTATTCCTAGTAATACTGCTCGTGGAGGAGGAATCATCTACCCTATTATGAAGTCTATGGCTATGAACTTCGGTTCTGATGCGACTAAACCAGAAACACATAAGAAGTTAGGTTCTTTCTTGACACTGAACTGTTATTATATGAACTTGATTGCATCGTCTATGTTCTTAACAGGTACAGCGAGTAACCCGATGTGTCAGAAGTTCGCTGCTGATATGGGAATTAATATTTCATGGATGTCATGGGCGGCTGCAGGTTTTGTACCTGGGTTAGTTGCTTTTATTTTGACTCCGATAGTATTGTATAAAATCTTCCCACCAGAACTTAAGAAAACAGGGGATGCACCTAAGGTGGCTGCTGAAAAATTAAGAGAAATGGGGAAGCTATCTATATCAGAGATCTTGATGTTAATGACTTTCGTTATTCTGTTAGCACTTTGGATTACTGGAGACTTATTTAGTATCGATGCGACTACTACTGCGTTTATTGGTTTAGCGATCTTACTGTTGACTTCTGTGTTGACATGGGACGATGTAAAGGCAGAAAAAGGAGCTTGGGATACTATTGTATGGTTCGCTGTATTAGTGATGATGGCGAGTTCATTGAATAAATTAGGTTTCATCGGATGGTTCAGTGATTTAGTAAAAGGTAAAATGGGTGATATGGATTGGCATTATGCTTTCCCTATTATTGTGATTGTTTACTTCTTTAGCCACTACATCTTCGCGAGTGCGACTGCTCACGTAGCTGCTATGTATGCTGCTTTATTAGGAGTAGGAGTCTCGTTAGGAGTACCACCTGTATTATTAGCGATGATGTTAGGTTTTATGGGATCTATCTACGGAACATTAACACACTATGGACATGGTCCTGCACCAGTATTCTTCGGAAGTGGATATGTAGAGTTAAAGTCGTGGTGGACTTATGGTCTAATCATCGGAGTAATGTTACTTGCTATTTATTTAGTAGTAGGTACGAGTTGGATGAGTTTAATAGGAGCTTTTTAATAAGTAGTTTATAATTTGATTATGTAGGGCTAAGTATTCTTTTATATCTTTCGGGAATAAAAGAATGCTTAGCCCTTTTTTGATAATACGAAGGTAATCTGGGGATAAATAAGAAAACGATGAGAAAAGCAGAAGTAGTAGTAGTTTGGTTTAGACGTGATTTAAGATTAGAAGACAATGTCGCCTTTTATCATGCAGCAGAGAGTGGATACCCTATTCTACCTCTATTTATCTTTGATAAAGATATTTTAGAGCAGTTTAGCAATGTAGAGGATAGGCGTGTGCAGTATATTCACGAGCAGGTCGGGAAGATAAATGACGAGCTGAAGAAGTATAATTCAAGCGTTCAATGTTATCACAGTACAGTATCTGAGGCATTCGAACAATTAGCAGATAACTATTTAATAAAGGCTGTTTATAGCAATGAAGATTATGAGCCTCAGGCTATTCAAAGAGATCAAGAGGTAGCTTCTTTTCTTCAACAAAAGAATATCCTTTTTTATCAATATAAAGATCACGTTATTTTTAGAGGAGGTGAAATCTTAAAACAAGATGGCACAGCGTATCAAGTATATACTCCTTATGCTAAAAAATGGAGATCATTATTGACAGAAAATCATTTGTTTGATTATACCGTAGCCTTAGAAAAGGTATTGTTTCATCGTTTTCAAAGTGATATTCTATCTTTAGAACAGCTAGGGTATCGTCCTTCTGAAAACAGGAAGATAACCAATGAAGTAGATCTAGCTATCGTCTCGAGGTATGATCAGTATAGAGACTATCCAAGTATAAAAGGGACTAGTCTATTGGGTACAGCATTGCGCTTCGGTACAGTATCTATTAGGAAATGTGTACGTATTGCTTTAAAAGAAAACGATGTATGGCTATCAGAGTTGATTTGGAGAGAGTTCTTTAGTCAGATCATGTATTTATACCCTGCAGTAGAAAAGCATTGTTTTAAGTCTAAATATGAGGGTATAAAATATCGCAATAATGAGGCAGACTTCTTGGCATGGTGTGAAGGTAATACGGGATATCCGTTAGTAGATGCTGGAATGAGAGAGTTAAATGCTACAGGGTTTATGCATAATAGAGTGCGTATGGTAGTTGCTAGCTTTTTAGTAAAACATTTATTGATCGACTGGCGTTGGGGAGAGGCATATTTCGCTCAACAGTTACTAGATTACGACTTAGCTTCTAATAATGGGAATTGGCAATGGGTAGCTGGCTGTGGCTGTGATGCGGCACCCTACTTTAGAATATTTAACCCTACAGAGCAAGCAAAAAAGTTCGATAAAGACGGAAGCTATATGGATAAATGGGTTCCTGAGTGGAGAGAACTCTATTATAGACAGCCAATAGTTGAGCATAAGTTTGCTAGAGAAAGAGCTTTAGAAGTATTTAAGGAGGGATTGAGAGAATATTAATGTATTTTGGTCGTATTGTGTAAAATATTAATAAAAAGGTTGGTGATATAGGTGAGATAGCGTAATTTTTCATACATTTAACTTTTCTTAGAATCAAGAAGTATAATGTTTAAAAAATACATTTTATATTGCTTATTAATCCCCTTTTTTCTTAGTTGTACTAAAAGTAAGGAGAGGCAATTAGATGTACAAAAACAGACACAAGAACTAGATTTAATAGACAAAGAAGAGAATAGTGATTCTATTCATTATGTAGAAACAAGTCGCTTGGCTAAACGTCTACTGTTATTAGGTAATGCATATTATTATAAACAAAATAATCTAGCGAATAAAGAGGATGCTTATAATGAAAAAAATAAGTTAACCTATGAGTATGTCAGTGCTTTAAAGAATAAGGATAGTGCATCACTAGCGAACACTTATTTTGATCTAGGTGAATATTACCAATACACTGCTATTTCGGATAGTAGTTATTATTACTACAATAAATCTGTTCAGTATTATAAGGGAATAAAGAACGTTGAAGATCTTCAAAAAACGTATTTGTACTTCAGTATATTATTAGCAAGTAGAGGTGTTTTTTTAGAGGCCCAAATACAGCTGTTACAAGCTATGTCATTAAATGGATATAATGTATCGAAACATACGTTGTACAGTCAAGCCTTTGTACTAGGAGTGATAGAGTTGGGCTTAGAAAAAAATGATGAGGCTATCACTATGCTAAAAAAAGCTGAAGCATATTTAGACTTAGAAGTACTTAAAAACTTCTATTCAAGGGAGCAGATATTGATGAATAAGATTTCTATTAAAAATAATCTGTCTCGAGCTTATATAGAGAAAGGAGAGTATAACGAAGCAGAAGAAGCGATTCAAGAAGCTTTTAGGTATTTAGAACAATTGGAGAATAAGGATAAAGAGTCTTTTTATTCTATGCTCCTGCATACGAATGCATCACTTCAGCTAAAGAATAAAAACTATGATTCTGTAATAAGTTATATCGTGGAAGCGATGGATCATAGTCTAACTATAGGTAACTATCATGCTTATAATCTGAATAAAATACTATATGCTGAATATCAGTTAGAAAGAGGAGAGCTTGTAAATGGGGTTAAATTATTAGAAGAGGTCCTTTCCTCTGCTACTCAATATGATGATCTAAGAATACAGAAAAAGGCAATCGAATTACTTATGATGTATGATAAGATTGACTCTAAATCTAACTTTTATCATTATAAGCAGATTAATGAATTGATAAATAAGGATATCAATGCTGTAAGAAGTAAGTTCGCTAGACTAAAATATGAATCAGATTCGCTTATTCGATCTAATCAGATTTTAAAAGATCAGAATAATCTCATTACTTATGCGAGTATAGCACTTATTTTTAGTTTTATTGGAATACTATGTGTTATTTTTTATAGAAATAAGGCAAGGGAAATAGCTCTGGTGCAAATGTATCAAAAGGATACAGAAAAGTATTATGATTCTATTATCCATATTCAGAATAGTATAACAAGAGCGCAAGAACTCGAACGTAAGAAGTTTGCAAAAGAATTACACGACGGAGTATTGAACAAGTTATTTGTTACTCGATTTTCTCTTCTTCAATTAGAAAGTGATAATCTAGAGTTTGTCAAAGAATCTTTAGTTAAGGAAGTACAAGAGGTAGAGCGTTTTATTAGAAATAGTTCTCATGCGCTGTATAATGAAGAGAAGTTTTTAGTTAGTAATTTTGGACAGCTTTTAGAAGAGCTAGTTTATTTACAGAATAGAAATGTCAGTACAGTTTTTAGTATTGAAATAGATTCTAGGGTAGAGCTAGAAAAGTTAAACCATAAGGTAAAAGTGAATATCTATAGAGTTCTTCAAGAGGCACTTCAAAATGTACAGAAGTATGCCGTAGCTAAAAAATGTAAATTGGTAATAGAATATCTATCAGATCAATATTTTCGAATTGAAGTTATTGATAATGGTAAAGGATTTAATCTCAAATCGGTTAAGCGAGGATTGGGAATTAAAAATATGGAAGAACGACTTCGAGGAGTGAATTCAAAACTCATTGTAAAGAGTAAAAAAGGAATGGGTACTTCTATCTCTTTTTCTATTCAAAATAGGTAAATCTATAACTTGTATATCATCCAGATATTAGGTTCTGTATAATATCCTTTGTTAAGCTCAACGTTTACTCTAAGCGTAGTTAATCCCATAGGTAAAATGTATTCTCCAGAAGACTGAAAAGTATACCCAGTCCATTTTTCCCATTGAAGAATAGTACCTTCGACGTAGAATGAGGTAGTGCAGACACCTTGAATAATAGCTCCATTGATTACGTGTTTTCTAATTTCAATATCGTATGGTAATCCCGAATTATTAATCCATTGAGAATAATTCATTATATCTTGTAAGGGATAATGTTGTTTCATCTTAGGTCTTATGGGACAGATAATGTTTTGATATTCTTCTTGAGTAGCATAAAGCTTTAGGTTGTTTATTACATATTGGTGTACTTCATTTTCAGAATAAGACTTATTCGTAAAAATAGATAAGCAACACAGAGTATTTGGTTTTAGGATACGTTCATGGTCGGCAAATGATTTCTCTAATGCCCATCTCCACCCTCCATCTGAGAGTTTAGCGAACTCTGTTTTAGTTAAATGTAAAGGCACACAATGTATAGTTGCAACAAGGTTATTATTCTCTAGTACTATAAATTGCTGACTAGAAAATACTTTAAAAATAGAATTCCAATATTTTACTTTGCCACTGTCTGCCTGTAAGTATTGTGGTAAGTTACTTAGTTCTTTAATTTTTTGTACTAAGTTATCTTTCTGAACTGAATTTAATTGATCAAAACATATAAAGCTAAATTCTGCTGTATTCATTGTGTGTTGAAAATTACCATTTGCTAAGAGTTAGAAAGATACTGCATTTACAGAGATAAATATATTTTAATTGAAATTATTATTAACTATTTTATAATCAGAGAATAAAGTTAATAAGCTAAAAAAAACGTATTTTTAGATATAGAAATGGCTTAAAATTTGAGTGCACTAAATAAACATAGGTATTGAAAAGAGTTATATGTTTTTTAATAGTGATAGATTTTATCAATACATATATTGATTCAAAGTATGCTAAAATCTAGTTATCAGTGGATTATAGCTGTAAGTTTGTAAAAGAAAAAGAGAGATAAACGACAAAAATAATAATTATGAAAGAACAGAAATTGACAACAGCTTCAGGTAGACCTTATGTAGATCATGAGGATTCATTAACAGCAGGTGCTAGAGGTCCTGTATTACTAGAAGATTATATTTTACATGAGAAGTTAGCTCACTTTAATAGAGAGCGTATTCCAGAGCGTATTGTACATGCAAAAGGTTCAGGAGCTTATGGAACATTTACAGTAACAAATGATATCACGAAATATACTAAAGCTAAATTATTTAGTGAAGTAGGAAAACAAACAGACGTTTTTGTTAGATTCTCTACTGTAGGGGGAGAGAAAGGGTCTGCTGATTCAGAGCGTGATCCACGTGGTTTTGCAGTGAAGTTCTATACAGAAGATGGTAACTGGGATTTAGTAGGTAATAATACACCAGTATTCTTTATTAAAGATGCTAAGAAATTCCCTGACTTTATCCATACTCAAAAAAGACACCCAGGTACTAACCTAAAATCACCTACTATGGTATGGGATTTCTGGTCATTAAACCCTGAGAGTTTACACCAAGTATTGATCTTGATGTCTGATAGAGGTACTCCATTTGGATTTAGACATATGAATGGATATGGTAGCCATACCTTCTCTATGATTAATAGCGAGAATGAAAGAGTATTCGTGAAGTTCCACTTTAAAACAGCTCAAGGAATTAAAAACCTTACAGGGCCAGAAGCAGACCAAATGAGAGCGACTGATATGGACTATGCACAACGAGATCTATATGAAAATATCTCTAATGGTAATTTCCCTAAATGGAATCTAAAAATTCAAGTGATGACTGAACAACAAGCCAAAGAAGCAGTTGTTAATCCATTTGATGTAACAAAAGTATGGCCACATGGTGATTATCCACTAATCGATGTAGGGGTACTTGAATTAAACAGAATGCCTAAAAACTACTTCCAAGATGTAGAGCAAGCAGCTTTTGCGCCAACACATATTGTAGATGGTATTGGATTCTCTCCAGATAAGATGTTACAAGGTCGTATTTTATCTTATCCAGATGCACAACGTTATAGATTGGGTACTAACTATGAGCAAATCCCAGTGAACCGTTGTCCATTTATGACTAATAACTATCAGAGAGATGGCTATATGAGAGTAGATGGTAATGGTGATGACGCACCTAACTACTTCCCAAATAGCTTTGATAATATTACAGTAGATCAAAGTTATAAAGAACCAGCTCAAGAGTTGCATAGTGTTGTGGCTGATAGATATGATAGAAATGGTGAAGGAGAGAATGATCACTTCAGTCAGCCAGGAAAACTATACGAGATTATGACTGCAGAAGAGAAAACGAATACTGTTGCTAATATCGTTGCAGCAATGGGTGGTGTAGACGGACCTAAGCGTGATGAGATTATCGGAAGACAGCTATGTCACTGGTTTAGAGCTAATGTTGAATTAGGTACTAGAATTGCACAAGGACTGAACTTCGACATCAGTAAACACATGAATTCATAATAGTTATCTATATATTTTAAAAGATCCCATTTTGCTTCTTGCATTTGGGATCTTTTTTTTCATAACCATGTCAGAAGTTGTATTCTAGATTATTATACTTATTTTTGTTAGTAACAGTAATATCAATATTTATGCGCTACTATACTTTATTCAAGATAATATTTATATCAACTTTATTTGTAGGATGTTCGTATCAAACTTACCAACCTATTTCTTTTTCTGATTTAGATAAAAATGATAGTGTAACAGAAAGCAAAAAAGGGTATATGGTGCAATTGGCTCCTGATGAAAAGCTTGTGTTAGGTCAAAATACTCAAGTAGAAACAGAGGTAGGTAAGTACTTTGTGCATACTAATGAAAGACAAGTATTTCCCGTTATTTCTAATCATGATACTGTGTATCGATCAAATAGGCATATTGAGTTTAAGAAGGTTCACAACTTTCGTGATATGGGAGGGATTAGAAATAAAGACGGAAAACAGGTCATATGGGGGCATTTCTTTAGAAGTGGACACCTCTCTAAGCTAAAGGAGAAAGAATATACTAAACTTGAAAATCTAAATGTCAAAACAGTTATAGACTTGCGTACGGATAAAGAAATAACGAAGAAACTAGATAGAATACCTGAGGGCGTAACGTATAAGAATGTACAAGTGTATGACGATTCTGAGGATATGTTCTCTAAGACTAAAAAGGATGTACTTAAGGGAAGAGTGACTCCTGTACAGGCTGATAGCCTAGTGATGGAGTTTTATAAACTGTATATGACAGAGAACCCACAGTTAGTTAGAGAGATAATGGATGACGTTTTTGAATCAAAAGAAGCAGTGTTGTTCCATTGTTCTGCAGGTAAAGATAGAACAGGTATGATAGGAGCTATGATACTTAGCATCTTAGAGGTAGAGAGAGAGACTATCATTTCTGAATATATGTTATCTAATAATTATAGAGTAAGTGAAGTAGAGGGAAGAATGAAGCTTGCTAAAGTAGGCAAAGTAATCTTTCCGAAGATTAACTATCAGGTTATAGAGAACTTTTCTTGGATTAAGCCTATTTATATTCAAGCGATGTTTGAAGGAATAGAGAAGGAGTACGGTTCTGTTGATAATTATATTGAGCAAGGACTCAAAATCAGTAAAGAGAAACGAGCTGAATATATTCAGAAATTTACGTACTAGTTATTTTGTGTTCACTTTCAATTGTTTTAATTTAGAGAAATTAAAAGGAGAATTATGTATAGAATAGTATTTACTATGGTAGCCTTGCTTAGTGTAACAATTATGTGTGCACAGGAGCAATCTTTTAGTCAGAAGATAGGTCAATTAATGGAGTTAGTTACAGAGGAGAATGTTGATAATAGTCAAGTAAGAGAAATATTAAAGACCTTAGCTATTGCTCCTAAAGAGATGAAAGAAGGAGCTATGGATTACAGTATATATGATAATTATGAAGGAGATACCTTGTATTATATTCCGTATAAAACTGCAGAAGAATCTCGTTTTTCTGTTGAGAAACTAAAACAGGGAGAGAAGTTGTTCTATACTCTTCAGTTTTTAATGCAAAGCACATATACCAAAGATGCCAAAGGCAAAGTAGAATTTGCAGACCCTACATATCTATATAATACAACGATAGAAGAATTAGAACCTTACTGTACTACACCTATGAAGTATAAGAATGGTAGAGGTAACAGTCCTGATTCTCCCTTGCTTAGCTGTGTTTATACTAACCCTAAGAGCAAAAGAAAACTAATGTACTGGGTAGTATGTGAGAATAAAATAGGAGACACAAAGGGAAATACAGTAAAAGAAATAAAGATTCAGAGTCAAGAACTTTGGAGATAAACTATAAATACAAATTAGAGATATGCTATTATCTAATGTAAGTAGAGGAGACGCCTTAATGGTCGCAATTAAGTTATTGATTATATCATCTGTAGCAAGCTTGAACTGTTTGCTTATTCAGCACAATATATATACTAAAGCGAATCTAGGAGTACAGTATATCAATAAGGACCTAGTAAGATTTGAGACTATAAATTTTATCGTAACGATATTGAATATTGTAGCAGGGGCCTTTTTTCTTATTGTATTTATTGTATGGTTTTATAGAGCTTATGTGAATATGCAGTCTTTAGACACTCGTCTTCATGATTCTAAATATTGGGTGGTCTTTGGATGGTTAATACCTGTTTTTAATCTAGTGATGCCATATCGTTTATTAAATAAGATGACGATCAGTGCGGTATCGTATATACATAAGAATACGACTACGAGATTACAGAAGTTTAGGTCTTATTGGATTTTATTGATTTGGATTAGTTTCTTATTGATCTATTTGTTGCGTATCTATCAGTATAGTATGGCTACGAGAATAGATGTTATGTATATTATCGAACTAGGGATAATCATTAATGCACTATCGTTACTTACTTTATTTGTGTTCGCTTCATATTTTAATTTCTATAGAAAGATGGAAGCCCTAATCTATAAGTTAGAGCATGAAAACAAAGAGGAGAATGCAAACTGTATTGAACTAGTAAGAGAATAAAATACAACTCTTAAACTGTTTTTATGTCAGGGAAACAAGTTTTTTTACAGTTTATTCAGAATATCAGTACACCTTATCTACATGAAGGCTTTGTAGCTACTCAGAAAGGTCTGATATTAAAACAACGAATAGAATCATCAGATTTTGAGTTAGTATTGAAGTTTCATGCTATTCAGAGCGAAGTGAAAACTAGTGTACAGTTATCATGCCTTGTCATGGTGGTGTCAGAACAGTTAAAAGCATGGAGGTTGCAGAAGTACAGAAGTAAGGATTTGGCAGTAGATACTGTTTTTATAGCTAATCTTAATGATGTTATTCCTGCTCTCCCGAAGAAGTTTAGTTGGGAAATTAACTCCAAAAACATTGATGATCAAACAGCTGTTTTCAGTGAGCTTCTTTCTACTTATGTGAATCCTATATTTGAGCAGTTTAGAAATAGAGAGGCACTGATAGCTTATACTATTGAACAAGGGTGGAGATTTAATGTAAATATGTCTCCTAAGCAATTTGTTTATCCATTAGATTTTATGGCATGTTTTGCTTCTTATGAAGAGAATTGTTTAGGTTTTAATAACTTTATAAAGCAAGAAGGTCTAGTAGGACAAGCTAGGCGAATTTATAAAGAAATGAGCTCACCTAAGTATAAAGGATATATTAGAAGTGATGCTATAGAGGACAAATTATTCCAGCAAGCTTATCTACATAAAATACCGATTTGGTGATATATGACAACATAAAAAAGAGAGGGAAGTATACGTTATGATACTTCCCTCTCTTTTTTATGTTTGAAAGTATAAATTAATTTGTACCTACTCTTTTATAGGTAAACTCTTGATTGTTTTTTTCTAAAATAAGGATATTCTCACTACTTGCTTTGATTGTAAAATGTAAGGTATCTCTATTAGATAACACTAGAAGTTCGTGATTCTGTATCCACCAATTCTCATATTCACTAGTCATCATATTTACTGATGTAGCGTCTCCATTCTCTTTTAAAGAAAAACTCTTAGGCTTATTCTCATTAAAGGGAGTGAATTCTGTCCAATCACCAATCACATGTATGCTTAATGACTTTTCATGTTCTGACATTTCAGGAAGTTTAAAGCTCTCTTCCTTTTTACAGCTATAAAAGGCTACTCCACATAATATTATAAAAATACTAGTCTTAAATGTTTTCATATTAATTGTTAAAATTAGGAAATACTAAACAAATATAGTGATAAAAATTAAATATGGGTATTTAAAATAATGTGAATTGGTTTCTATTTAGAAGGTTTTAGCGCATGTATAGTACGATAAAGAATATCTAGGTTAACTTCCATTTCATCTTTTGTTAAATGACCAAATCCTAATCTCATTCCTGTTAATTTTCTGTCTTGATAGAGTAGGGTTTTAGGTAGATATAAGTTATTTTTAGCACATTGTTTATGTAGTTGCATCAGGTTAATAGGAATGTTCCATTCTGTCCAAATAGCTAATCCACCAGCAGGTACTGTAAAATGAATATCATTATTAAAGAACTGTTGTAATAACTCAGCGAAAGAGTCTCGTCTTTCTTTGTATATTTTAGAAGCTTTTTTTAGATATCTAAAGATTTCGCCTTCTTCTATTAATTCATTTAGTACCTGTTCCATGATAATGTCTCCTCTAGGATCTAGTAATCTCAGGTATTTCTGCATTTCTATTAATACACTTTCTGGTGCTACAATAAACCCATGCTCAAAAGTTGGCGCTAATGATTTGCCAAATGATCCTATATATATTACCATACCATCTGAGTCTACACTTGCTAGTGGTAATACAGGGCTTTTGTCATAATGGAAGTCATAATCATAATCATCCTCTAGAATAATAAAACCATACTTACGTGCTAAGTTGAGAAGTTTTACTCTGCGCTGTGCACTTAGTGTTACAGTAGTAGGGTAGTGATGATGAGGTGTTAAATACAGCATACGAATAGTATGAGATTTACACAGTTCTTCTATAGCTTGTACATCTATACCATGCTCATCTACAGGTACTGTTAGTACATGAGCTCCAGTTTCTTGAAATGTCATATTACTAGAGTAGTAGCTCAGCTTAGCTACGATCACTTTATCACCAGGAGATAGTAGTACTCTACAAGCGATGTAGATACTCATTTCGGTATTACGTGTGATCAGTATATTATTCTTACTGATATGTAGTCCTCTAGATAGGTTTAGATAATTCGCCATATTACTTTTGAATGGGTAGTTATCCTCACTTTTTATATTGTATAGTTTTTTTCGATTGCTTTTTCTTTTGAGGTTAGCACTATAGAAAGAAGATAGTTGACTCAGTTGGCTTATTCTTGTATCTGTCGTACCATCATTAAACATATAGTCACAATGATTTGTCTCATAAGGAGAATCTAGCACATTATTGACTTGAAAGGAATATCCTGGTTTACTTGGATATTGTTGAATATTCTGATAATCTATATCAGTACTTGTTTTAGGGCGAATAGACTTTTTGCTCAATACAAAACACCCTTTATTAGGGATCATTTCTATCCATCCTTGTGTTGCTATTTCTTCAAATGCCGCGATTACTGTATTTCTATTTACCGAAAGCAATGTTGCGATTGTTCTAGTGCCAGGTAGTTTAGTCCCTTCAGGGATAAAGTTGCGTTGTATAGCATTGCTAAACTGATTAGCGATTTGCATATATACTGCAGTAGTAGAGTTTCTATCTATTTTTATAAAACTCTGATAAGGGATTTTAACCGGACTAGCCATGATTAGAAATATTAAGTATTATCTATTCCAGCAATATACAGTTTTTAGCATATAGATATACTTTTTTATGCTCAATATTTTTGTGAATATTGGCTTTTAGTTTTTGTGTCCTATCGTATATTTATATAATTTAGGGCTTTATTTTATAGCTATGAATGTATCGATCCTTCAGATGGTTAGTGTAGTTAGTTATTCTAACGCATACTTAAATGATCATTTACCAGAGATTTCTAATCAAGGAGAGAAAATCTCTATGTATTGTAATAAAGTGTTATTTCATATTCCTGTAGTAGGAGATAAGAATCAATATACAACTCAAGCACCTATAGACTGGTTTATTTCTTTGAAATTCAGAGGAGTAAAGCAAGTAAAGTTATTCTATCAATCTTTTGCAAAACCGAATACACCAGAGTATATGACAGCAGGCTTTGTAGGAGGTGGGGGAGTATGGATGGTAGAGACTGTGTTAGAAGATCGATCAGAGTTTTGGTATAGCAAGTGGGAGGTCAATGAGGATAAACGTCAGTTAGGTGCAGATAGAATATGGGATGTAACCTATAGACTTGCTCCTATTGACGAATTGCCAAGCATTAAATATGAGATAGAAGAACAGAGCTTAGCCCTTATGTCAGTATTAGAAGAGCTAGTAGCTTTTTGTAAGGTAGAAGAACTTTCTAATTGGGAAACTATATTTGCAGGAGCTAAGAGCGTATTAGAGAATAAGAAACCGTCTACTACTACCTATCTAAAAGATATGATTGTAGAAGGAGGATATACAGAAGAGGCTTTAGCCTTAATGGAAGCTACTGATAGAGCGTATGTATTCGGGGGGATGGGCTCGTGGAATGATGTAGGACAGTTCAGTAATGATAATCAAGAGCAGAGGTATAAGGAACTGTCAGCAGAACTATATGCTGTCTTAAACCGAAGTATTTTAGCATTTGCTAATTCTTGTTTATAGGTCAAGTATAATTAGGCTTAGTAGATAAGCTCCTATATTAAAAATAAATAACAATTTTATTTTCATTTGATAAAAAATAATAAAATTATATTATCCACCTTTGCACGCTTAAATTTTTAGAACAAATGAACTGGATAATTTTAATTATTGGTGGATTATTTGAAGTAGGTTTTACTTTTTGCTTAGGTAAAGCTAAGGAGGCTACGGGAACAGAAGCAGTAGGATGGTATGCCGCTTTTTTGATAGCCTTAGTTTGTAGTATGGCAGCCCTTGTAAAGGCAACTCAATCCTTACCACTAGGAACAGCCTATGCAGTATGGACTGGTATAGGTGCTGTAGGAACAGTATTAGTAGGAATATTTGTATTTAAAGATCCTGCTACTTTTTGGAGGATGTTTTTTATCGCTACTTTGATAGGGTCTATTATTGGGCTTAAAGTAGTAGCTGCATCATAAGTAAGAATAAAGAGTATTTTTTAGAATCTATTATAGATAAATTAAAAAAGGGGCTATCAAGTGATAGTCCCTTTTTCATGATAAAAAGTAGTTGATTGTGTTGTTAATAGTAGTAACTATAGATTAAGACCTTCTAACCTTTGATTGTCTTGCCCTAAAAGTAATAAAGCTTTTTAGAATACAAAACCCTGTTCTTTGTTAAGCTTCATTATAAATCAATATTGTTTGATATGTGATATGTTTTGTTGATAATAAAGCTTTTTTTATCATTTTTATATTGCCATAAAAAGTGTTTCTTTGTTTTTTATTTTTGAGCAATGAATATGCAGGAGCAGTATTTTGATGTCTTTATAGCACATTTAAGACAAACTATTACACTGGATGAACACACTGTACATAAAGTATTAGACAGCGTAGAAATAGTGAAATTAAAAAGGAAAGAGTTTCTTCTCACTCCAGGGCAACCTTCTAAGTCTATGCGCTTTATTGTAGAAGGGAGCGCTAGATGTTATTATCTAGATGAGAATAGTCAAGAGCATACCCTACAGATTGGTATTGAGAATTGGTGGATAAATGATTTGTATAGTTTTTTGACACAGAAAGATTCTCAGATGTATATTCAAGCTATCGAACCTGCTGTAATTTTGCAAATTAGTCAATCTAATCTAGAGCAACTCTATCAAGAAGTTCCGGAGATATCTACATTTTTTAGAATTAAGATTCAGAGTGCTTATGTAGCACTACAGGAGCGTATGCTAGAGAATTTAAGCACAGAGGTCTATGCTAGGTACCAGAAGTTTATTAAGGATTACAGAGATATAGAACAACGCGTGCCTCAGTATATCATAGCCTCTTATCTAGGTGTGACTCCTGAGTTTCTAAGCTATTTAAAGAAAAAGAACTTATAATAAATAAGTTTTTTTACCTAATAAGTGTTTCTTAAGTTATCTTAAGAAGCACGTTCTCTCGAGCTAATACATTTGTCTTATACAAATAAGAATAGAAGACAAATGAGATTAGCTTTTTTTTATGTAGTAATTTTAATGGTTTTTGGGCAAGGTGTTTTCGCTCAGAAATTTTCATATAATCCAGAAGGAATGGTAGGTCACCGTTCTTACTTTTACACCCATACATTTAATTATCAGATTAGCGATAAGGTCAAACTTCAGAACCTTATTCTATTCGATACAGAATATGATAATGATAAGCACAATATTCTATTTATGCGTAATACGCTAGCTTATCAATTTTCAAAAAACTTTACTTTAAACACCTCTATAGGAATTAAGAATCCAGGCAAGTTTGCCAGTATGTTGCTTCAATATCAGGTATCAGGTAAGGAGGTATTGTTCTCTTATGCTGTAGGGACAACATACCAAGCAGGTTTTACACTAGAACAATCATTATTATTTGAATATACCCCTCAGCTGACAGATAAAGTGAAAGGATTATTCAGAGTATCTGCAGTCGGTAATATGAACGCAGAAGAATATACCAGAGGATTCCAACATATCAGATTAGGGGTGAAGTATGAGGAATATAGCTTTGGGGTAGCAGTCAACTTAGAACAGTTTAATAATTCATGGAAACACCTAGAAAACGTTGGTGTTTTTGCAAAAATAAATCTTTAAAATACAATAGAAATGAACAAGAATCAAGACATCGGTTTATTAATTACGCGTATTAGTATTGGCTTTCCAATGTTGTTATACGGAATAGGAAAATTATTTAATGGTATTTCGTTTATCCAAAGTGTATTAATGGATAAAGGACTTCCTGCCTTTTTCGGATACGGAGTCTATGTAGGAGAAGTGATAGCACCTCTTCTGATCTTAATAGGATATAGAACACGATTAGCCAGTTTAGTATTTGCAATTAATTGTATTGCGGCTATGTTATTAGTACAGAGCGCAGATATCTTTAGCTTAAATGATAATGGTGGATGGAAGGTAGAGTTGTTAGGTATCTATGCCTTAGTTGCTGTTGGGTTATTCTTTACAGGAGGAGGTAAGCTAGCTTTGTCATCTGAGCATAAATGGGATTAAATAGAAAAGGTAGAGTAGGTATCAATTTTATCCTAAAAAGAACATTCTAACTATAGAGGTAATAAAATACTCTAGAATACTATCTGTGATAAAAATAGCCTTACCCCTTGTCAATACTCAAGTTTAGTGAACTAATTGATGAGGTATGGTGTAGAGTTATGAATAAAAAATCATTCTAATCGTTCAAAATGCTTTTTTGGCACAGCATTTGTTATTGTATAGATGTAGTATACAATTTCATAGTTATTTTTTTTGAGCGATGTTAACGTAGTTAATTAACATCAGATAAGTAATAAAGATTTTATTATTTAGGTTTTGTTTATAAAGCATAAGTTTATTGAGTTGACTTATGCTTTATTTTTTTTATACACCATTAACAAGGGTAGTGCCTTAGTCATGATGTAGGATGCTAGGAGATTCCTTGAGGGTTTCTAGGAGTATTCTTGCTGAAAAACGTGCTTTGGGCTAGTAAACTCGAAGAATACCCCTAGCAAACTGCAAGAAACTCGAAGAGAATAAGGGATTAGAGAATGCTTAATTAACGCTGAGTACTTAGAAACGTTAAAAAAGTGTTTTCAACTTTACTTTTTTCTATAGAAGCAGTATCTTTAAAGAGAAGAGTTTTAGGGATAAATTAAGGTGGTTCTTAATCTATATTAACTAGTAATGAAGAGAACTTCTTTAATTTTACACTAGAACAATAAAGTATTCATCAATTAAATATTCATATTATGTCAAACGTAGATTTAGTTATAGAGGAACGTGCAGCTAGTATTGGTAACTTTTTAGTAGGAAGACTATTGCCTTTTAGACAGAAGCGCACAGTAGGGCCATTTTCTTTTATAGATCACATGGGACCTATATCCGTAGCAGAACACGATAATTTAGATGTAGATCCACATCCTCACATAGGTCTATCTACATTGACTTATCTATTTGAAGGACAGATCATGCATAGAGATAGTGTGGGAAGCGTAGAGCGTATCACTCCAGGTGCGGTAAACTGGATGACAGCTGGTAGAGGGGTAGTGCATTCTGAGCGTATGCCAGAGGATATACGTACGACTATGCCTGATGCTATTCTACACGGGTTACAGATTTGGATTGCATTGCCTAAAGAATTAGAGGATATGGAGCCTTCTTTTGTTCATATTGAAGCAAAAGATTTACCAAGCTGGGAAGAAGATGGTGTATCGTATAAACTAATAGCAGGAGAAGCTTTAGGTAGAAAATCACCAGTGCCTGTATACAGTCCATTGTACTATATCGAAATCAAATCTACAGAACATAAGAAGATTAATATCGGAAGTGGACTATTCGGAGAGGCAGCGATGTATATCTTAGAAGGTGGAGTGAAGAGTGGTGAGCATGAGTACGAACCTAAGAATATCTTGATCTCTAATGATAGTACGCTATGTGAGTTTGAAATGAAGCCTAATACTACAGTCTATATCTTCGGAGGAGAACCTCTACCAGAAGAGCGCTATATACTGTGGAACTTCGTATCTCATGATACAGACAAATTAGAGAAAGCAAAACAAGATTGGATCGATCAGAACTATGAGGTATTCCCTTTAATAGAAGGTGATAGTGATAGTTATGTACCGTTTCCTGAAGGAATGAAATCATTTAAAAATAAGAAGTAATATGGACGTAACAGTAAAAGCCGTTTTAGGTACTGAATTATATTATACAGAGGTTACAGCTGGTAGTAATGTATTGATTACTGATGAGCCTGCTGATTTGGGTGGACAGAATAAAGGGTTTAACCCATTCGAAGTATTAGCTACTTCACTAGCGAGCTGTACAGCAGCTACACTGAGAATGTACATGGATAGAAAGAAGTGGGAAGCTGAGAAGATTGTAGTCGAAATAGAAATGACTAGAGATACTACAGGGACAAAGACTACTTTTAATAGAAAGGTGTCTTTCGAAGGTGCATCATTAGATGCTGATATGAAGAAGAGATTAGCTATTATAGCTGATAAGTGTCCTGTACATAAAGTATTGACAGGAGAGGTAACCATTAATACAGAATTAGCTGTTTAGAGAACGGGCAACAGGGAACAGAAAACCGATAAGGAGTATTAAGAAAAAAGAAAAGTATTAACCAATAAAAGAAATATACTATGGAAATAAAACATGAAGCCCAAGAAACAAAAGGCGCATTCGTCGCTTATATAGACGGCCAACGCGCTGGAGATATGACTTACTCTGTAGCAGGTACAGATAAGATTATTATAGATCATACGGGAGTAGAAGAGGCATTTAATGGTAAAGGAGTAGGAAAGGCTATATTGCTTGAAGGAGTAATCCCTTACGTAAGAGAAAAGAATTTAAAGGTATTACCGTTATGTCCTTTTGCATCAGCTATGTTTAAAAAGATGCATGCTGAGATAGGAGACGTATTAGTATAATTAAGAATTAAGAATTAAGAATTAAGAATTAAGAATTAAGAATTAAGAATTAAGAATTAAGAATTAAGAATTAAGAATTAAGAATTAAGAATTTTCTTATAGACAAGATGTACTTAGTGGTTATTGTGCGGTGTGATTGTCACGGATTATAAATCTGCACCATCAGTATTACAGTACTATGCTGTAGACAATTCTGTTAACAGTAAACTGTCTACTGTCCACTAAATAAGTTTTGTGTTCTAACGAGTATGTCTATATTGTTTTTGTTACCTTTGTACCAAATTAAATATATAGAATCTTATGAACGAAAAAACACCTTTTGGATTAATATCTACAATAGAAGTTCCTTATGCTTTAAGTGTAAAGGGAAACTGTTGGAGTAAAGAAGGATTGTTAATCGCGAATTATATTTATTCGAATGAAGGAGATACTAATACGTACGAATTAGTATATACTATCATTGATAGTGAGGGAAATACAAAAGAGGAGAAAGAGACTAGAGGAGTATTACCTACTTTATTTTTAAGCCCTACTAAGGAGAACTTTGTTTCTCTAGTAAGTGGAGAGGAAGAAGAGATGACTTCTTATTCTATATTTGATAAGAGTATAAAAGGATTTAAAAGTAGCAAGTCATTTGATGGGCGTTTTGTAGGATGTACAACTGAACATTCTATTTTTTATAATGTAGATATCTGGAGCGAAAAGGCGGCAGATGTGATGAATGTTATAGTGTTTAAAGATGGTGTGCTAGTAGATGAAAAGAAAGTAGCTATTCCTTTTCCTAAAGATAATAAGATCTGTGTACGAAATGGAGAGATTCATATCATCACAGAAGTAGAGGACGGATGGCTTCATCGTCAGATAGATGAAAATGGAGAGGAAGTGAGAAGAAGATTATTAGAGTTTGATTTTCCTTTTGTACACGAAGCGCTGACCTTGTCATTTGATGAGAAATCATATTTATTATGTGAGGAGAATGGTGAGATAGGTATCGTAGAGATAGATGCAGATGGAGAAGGGATGTATGGTGACTTATTTAATATCGGTGATGAGTTCTTCGGTACTTGGCATCCACAACGCGTAAGTGATGATACTAATGCAGTACAATTCACGACTGAGTTTGGAAATGGATGGTTAGTGATTAAGAATGATGAGCTAGTAGAACTGTTCTATAACAAGAATAAAAAAGGATATCAAAACTTATTGACTAAGGAAGTGTTGTCTATTGATAATAACGATTTAGTATTGTCAGGAATAAACCCTATCGCTGATGGTAAAATAGGATTAGTATTCTATCCTCGTAAACAACGCAAAGAGACTTATAATAAAGCTTTCGTATTACAACACGAGATATAGTTTAATTAAGAATTAAGAATTAAGAATTAAGAATTAAGAATTAAGAATTAAGAATTAAGAATTAAGAATTAAGAATTAAGAATTAAGAATTAAGAATTAAGAATTAAGAATTAAGAATTAAGAATTAAGAATTAAGAATTAAGAATTAAGAATTTTCTGACTTAATGTACTTAATTTAAAGATATAATAAAGGTCACTAACACTATGCTAGTGACCTTTTTGTTTGATGTTTATCTATTATTGAACAGGCATGTATTTATTGATAAACTTCACTGTTCCTAATCCGCAAAGTCTCCTGACTTTGAGGAATTAGTTGTTTGTTTTCATTGAGAGATGATGTATCTTGAGTTGATAAGATGAAGTTAGAAAGTGATATATGAAATGGGATTGATAACCATATATAGTATTACGAAGTCCTTTCGGCCTAAGCTAGTCAACGGGTGTCTTCTCATTGAAGATTTGCTAACGGTCATTCCGCCGTAGGCGTGGGAATGTTAGTGCAAATCAAAATGTAAGAAGACCGTTAACTAGATTGAGTCTTGACCTTTTTTGTTACTTTTTAGGGTCAAGCCAAAAAAGTAAATAAACTACTGCGTAGCGTAAGAATTCTCTGACTTAATGTGCTGATTTAAAGATATAAGAAAGGTCACTAACGCTATGCTAGCGACCTTTTTGTTTGATGTTTATCTATTATTGAGCAGGCATGTATTTATTGATAAACTTCACTAGCTCATCATTCTTCCATACGATAGCTTGAGTGTGTCCAGCACCTTCTACTAAGATGAACTCTACATTAGGAGAACCTAAATCTTGTAGTCCTTTTACCATTCCTTGAGTTACGATAGCAGGTACATTAGTATCCGCTTGTCCTTGGATGACTAAGATAGGTTTGTCTATTTTTTGAGTACCAGGTTGACTATCTAGTAAGAACTTTTGGATGATAGGATCATTCTTAAACTTCTCATTGTTAAGGCCTGGGTAAGTCATTACTTTATTGTTAGGATCTTCATTCATATACTTGATGATATCAGCCATAAACGCTTGACGTACTCCGTCTAGACAGTCTCCATTATCTCCATTGCTTCCCTCAGCTAGTTTAGCAAAGTTCTTTGCTCTATCTTCGAATATAGCAGTATAGTCATAAGAAGGAGTTTCTGCTTTGATACCTACTCCTGCTAAGGCAGCATAAGCTAATAGCGTAGCATAAGATGTAACAGAACTTCTTTTTTCTAAAGGTATAGGAGTAGGACTAGCGTTTTCCATAGCTTCTATTTTAGCAAGAGCTACTGGAGCTACTTCTAAAATAATCTTTCCTAAACTAGAGGCAGGAGCACCAGCTACAGCTCCTTTATAAGTGGTATCATTATTCGCTAACTCCGCTATACCTAGGGAAGCTTGACCACCTTGAGATTGTCCAGCAGACATCCAGTCTCCATTAAATTCGCTAGTGTATTTTTCTTTTACAGCTTTGATAGCATAAGTAGCAGATAGTGCTTCACTCTTTAGGTGTAAGTAAGGGTGTATACCTGGAGTACCTAGTCCTTCATAATCAGGAGCCACGATTACATATCCCTGTGCTAATAAGGCTTTGGCTGTTACTTTAAAGTTTTCTCCTAACGGATTACTACTAGGGGCACATGCGTCTGCTACTCCTACTGTACCATGAGCCCATACCACGATACGGTAACCGTCTTTTGGCTTAGGTGTTTTAGGGTACATAATAAGCGCAGTAGCATGCTGGTTCTTACCATTTAAATAAGGCATATTATAGGTCATTATCTTTATAGAGCTCGCCTCATCTAGTTTGTCTAGAGTATAATCCTTTTCAGATACATATTCTTTCTCGTTTTCGACTTTATTTTTATTATCATCACTATTACAAGATGTAAGCATTGTAAAGGTGAATGTAGTAGCTAGTATAGCTCCTATTAAGAACGATTTTCTCTTCATAGTTAAACGGTTTTTGTAATTATTCTGATTATTTGGTTAGCCTAAATATAGCAATATCTTTGAATAATGACATGATATGGCGTTATTTGTTTGTTTATTTTATACTATTTACAAATTAAAATTTGTACTTATGTAATAACATTATTTTGAAAAGAATAAGTTTAATTGAGAATTAACATGGAAGTTGTCTTGTTGTAGATATTGGTTACTAATTCAGTTTTGTTTATCAGTTGTTTAGAGTTTAAGTAATGCGCTTTAAAAGTTAAAGCTTGAAAGGCTTACAATAAATTTATTGAAGAATAGTTATTTATATAAATGAATAAGATGAAAAGAAATGCATTGATATTGGTCGTACTAGCAATAGTATTGACAAGCTGTAATATTGGAAAAAGTAATAAAGCAGAGATACAAGAGGAAATAAAAGAAGTGGAGAAGTTAACTACAGAAGAGGTTCCTTATGTAGTGGCTAAAAATTATTATGTACTCAATACAGTAAAGAACGATAAGGTAGAAAGTCTTCGTATAACTTCACAAGATAATTTTGAGTCTTATTTTGGTACTGCAGCTACAATGGGGGAACAAGGAACGCCAACATCTATAGACTTTAAAAAGTCATTTGTCTTAGCTTTAGTAGGTCAGCCTACAGATAAAGATACTTCTTTTGAAATAAAGGAATTAGTAGCAAAAGGAGATGTGTTAGAGTTGTCTTATACAATTAAACAAAGTCAAGAAAATAGAAGCTTTACTGTACATCCATGTATTATCTTAGTAGTGGATAAAACGAATGAGAAAGATGTTCGTTTTATAGCTGAATAAAGAGTAAACTGTTTCTACGCATGACAATAGAAGTAATAAAAAAAGAAGAGATTACAGCTAGTATTTGGTCTGGAGGTAAGACGAATGAGTATGTGATATATCCTAGAGATGCCAAATATGTAGATAAGGATTTTATATTTAGAATAAGCAGTGCTACTATAGAAGCAGTTCCTTCTGAATTTACTCGTTTTGATGGGTATAGAAGATATTTATCCATGTTAGAAGGAGATTTAAAACTATATAGACATGGGAAAGAGGAGTATTATACTACTAATACTCTTTTCTCTTTTGATTCTGAAGAAGACATTACTTCTTATTCTTTAGGTAAAGACTTTAATCTGATGTTACATCGCTCTATAAAGGATGAAGTAGTGCAAATTAGCGCTGATGCGTTGAATACTAGTGTGCTATACCTATTTATATTTGCATTAGTAGACTGTTTAGTAGTAATAAATGATATTAGCTACTCGATACAACAATATGATTGTTTGTTAATAATCAATGAAGAATATGCTTCTATAAAAATTACTTTAGATCAAGAGGTTATTTTGGGCTATTGGTAAAAGTAAAGTACTAAAATAATAATATGATACTTTAATATTTTATATAATAAAGGTTAAAAAAACTTAATTGTCTCTTTGTAATTGTGGTTTTAATGATTTAGTTATAATTACTTAAGATTTAGGTTACAATACAGTGTATTATATATACTAACTTGGATTTAAATAACTTTTTAAATCAGGTTGTATATGGAAATGTCTTATATCGTAGTGCCTTTAGTGGATTGTAATGAGAATGCTTTTAATCAAGAATTGAGTAAGTTATTTCCTTTTAGTAATATTGTTAATGTGGTGTGTCATCAGAAACAATTTTTAGTTGTATATAGAGATATCAATATTCCAGAAACAGAACCTAAGGAAATAAATGAAGTATGTGAGTATGATAATAAGATAGAATATTTTAGTAGAAAACATCCTTATTTAGATATTGCAGTTTTGCAAGTTTTAGGAGAAGCTAAGAATTGTTTCTATGATGGTTTTATCATGAAAAACAAGAAAAAAATAAAAGAACACAGTGGGATGCACAATGCTTATATCCCAATACTTCAATATTTTATGCCAGATTATGATGGGAGTGATTTAAGTATCTTTTCAAGTAATTTTTAAAATTGTTATTACCAATAGTATTATCGTTTAAGATACCTTTTTATGGCGATATAATTATGTGGTTAAATTCACTTTCTTTGTAGTAGGAAAAAGAAAATTATGAATGTACAGATAGAGAGAATAAAAGATAAGCTTAGTACGATTAAGGATTTTGATAAGGAATATCAAGTTTTTGGAGCAAGTTCGCATCAATATGGAATAGGAGAAGTAGTACGTCACACAGATATAAAACACTTTGAACAAGAGTATAATGTAGTGTTGCCAGAGGCTTATGTCGCTTTTCTTACTCAGGTAGGAAATGGGACTAATCAAGAAGATGCTTATGGGAGTAGTGCTGCAGGACCTTATTATGGTATATATCCTTTAGGGACGAATCTAATCGATGTATTTGTAGAGGATATTAAGAGATCTATAGCACAAGCGTGTATTTTAGATCCCAAAATGACTAAGGAGGAATGGGAAGCATTAACTCTTGCTTTACAAGAAGACGATTTGTCTGATGAAGATTACTACGAGATTCAAAACAAACTATTTAGTGGTTTATTAGCTATCGGTACACAGGGATGTGCTATTACGACTTGTCTTGTGATGAATGGGGAGCATCGGGGAAGAATTGTATATATAAATGAAGATTATCAACCAAGCTTTGCTTATGAAGAACATTTCTTAGACTGGTATGAGCGATGGTTAGATGAGATTATATCAGGAGAATTAGTAAGTAAAGATGCTGGATGGTTTGGATATGCTAGAGGAGGAAGTAGTGAATCACTATGGGGATCATTTAAAACCATTGAAGATAAAGAGGAGAAATTAGAGTATCTAGTCGGTCTAAGTCAAAAGAAAGAGATTAGTGAAGCTATTCTTCAAGAGATAGAATATGTTCTTTCTGAGGAGAGAGACGATGATATAAGGAGTTCTCTTACGATGATTTTGGCAAAAGTAGCATTTAAAAGAGCTATTCCTTTTGTCAAAGAACTAATAGGGCAAAACCTTCTTGTCTCTTTAAAAATAATGCATTGGTATGCAGAGGACAAGGCGTATTGGTTGCCGTTCATTACTCCATTAAGTAATACTATCAATGATGAGGAGACCTTTCGTTTTTATACTTACGTTGTGTCAAAAGCAACAGATGATTATGGTGAGCTGATGTTAGCAGGACTTCGATCTTCTAATCAGGCCATACGTGCAACGGCTATCTATACGCTAGGAGAAGCTAAGAACAAGAAGAAATATCTAAGTCAATTCATTCAATGTTTACATGACGATGATGAGAGAGTGGTTTTATATGCTCTACAAGGTTTAAAGGAAGTAAATGACGAAAGATTACTACCGTGTTATAACGCAGTGTATAAAAAATACAAGGCAAGTGAAGAGGAGAATTATATTATAGTAAATTTAGAGCATAGACTTAAAGAGTTAGGCCTAAGTTTAGAAGGATTAGAAAGATAATGGACGAAAGTAGAAAGAAAAGTATAGGAAAGTTTTTAAGTTTAGTACTTAGACATGAACCGAGTAAAATAGGAATACAATTAGACGAGAATGGGTGGGCTGATGTAGAGGAATTAATCAGTAAATGTGGTAAACATAGAGTTTTGTTTACCAAGAAAGAGTTGGATGAAATCGTAGAGACCAACAATAAGAAGAGGTATGCATATAGTACTGATGGTACTAGGATAAGAGCTAATCAAGGACATTCTATCGCTGTTGATCTAGAGTTTATACCTGTAGAGCCTCCACAGTTTTTATACCATGGAACAGCAGATCGTTTCTTGAATAACATAGAGGTAGAGGGGATTAAGAAGATGAGTAGACAGCACGTCCATCTAAGCCAAGATAAAGAAACGGCTATCAGTGTGGGGTCTCGTCATGGTAGAGTAGTGGTGCTGACTATCTTAGCGGGTAAGATGAATGAAGAGGGAATAGAATTCTATCAATCAGCTAATGGGGTATGGCTAACAGATTATATCGATCCGAAGTATATCTCTAAATAAAGAGCATTAAAATTGTGTTAATGCATGGCTATACTTGTTTTGATTACTTGAATATGTAAAAGAGATAAGTATTTTTGCACGGTAGGTTATAGAGTTCTAGTAGCCTATTTTATTAAATAGATAAAACACTTATTATGGAAAAAGAGAACCCGATTTTTTATGCAAAAGGAGATGACCCTATCTTAATAGAGGCATATAAGAAAGCTCAAGATACCTTCAAATACTTTTGGAGAGAGTTGTCTTGGGAATATAGAAGAATAGTACCTGCTTTCGATATGGCTAGTGTTAAAGTGGCTTTCACACAAGAGGTAGAAGGAGAAGAAGAGCCTGTAGTAGAGCATATGTGGATCGGTGATGTAGACTTCGATGGAGATATTATCTATGGAGAGCTATTAAATCAGCCTAATATACTAACGAATATAGAAGAAGGAGAGCAAATAGGAGTAACTCTTGATCAGATTAGTGACTGGATGTTTATTAGTCAAGGTAAATCTTTTGGAGGTTTTACTGTGCAGGCTATGCGTTCTGTGATGACTGAAGAAGAGAGAAAAGAACATGATGAAGCTTGGGGACTTGAGTTCGGAGATTTTAATGATGTTGTCTATGTATATGAACAAAAGGAGCATCCTGAGAATCTTATAGAGCACCCTATGAGTAAGAATATGAAAGAGAGTTTAGAGAAATTCTTAGATGAGAATCCTGATGAGGTAACGAATAAGGATGAGGCTGGATATACGTTCTTACACAAAGAAGTTATCGCGGGTAATCTTACAAGTGTTGAGGTATTATTGGCAAAAGGAGCTAATAAGAATGAACCAAATAATGAAGGTAAAACTCCAGTAGACTACGCAAAGCAGTTAAACTGGGAGCATATCATCCCTGTATTAGGATAATCAGTTTTTAAATAAAAGTAGGAAAGCTCTAGTAAATAATACTAGGGCTTTTTTTGGTTAACGGCTTTCGGTTAACAGTTAACAGTGTATTGTGGTTACTTTGTAGAGTTTTATGAGAGATGTTTTTCACATACTCTGCTTGCATAGACTTTGTCAGCACGACATGGATGGTGGATATATATTGCGGTTGACGGTTTACGGTTTACGGTTTGTGGTTGACAGTGTATTGTACGGTTTTTAGTTGCGGTATTTGGTATGTTTAGAGGATTAGTATATTTCCATTTATGATTATATTTGAACATCAGTAATAATTAAAATGACACATAAAGAACTATATCAAATCGTATTAGAAACAGATATACACGTTAAGAGTCGTATGGACACTTTAGCAGTTATTGGTAGTGATGAAGAAGTGTTACAGTTTTTGCTGAAATATAGCTTCGAATACGATGATGCTATTCATGTGATGTCTACTGTATTGTTGCAAGATATTCTAGATAGGGATATCCTACGTTTAGAGCCTTATTTAGACACTTTTATAAATAATGCAGAGTTCATTACTAATGAATCAAGTAAACGTCTGATAAGTCGTATATGTTGGTTGGTAGCCAAAAGTAAAAAGTTAGTGCGTACCCCTGCACAAGAAAAAAAACTAGTAGATGTCTCTCTGCTGTGGCTGTCTACTGATTCTAAAGTAGCTTCAGAAGCTTTTGCGATGGATATTTTGATGTTATTAGGGCATCAATATCAAGAGGATATGAAGCTAATCAGCGAGGTGATAGAGCTGAATTACGCTAAGCGAACAGCTGCTTATCAGAATAAAGCGAAGAAGTTTATGGCTTATAGTTTACGGTTGACAGTTGACAGTTGACAGTTGACGGCTTTGCCCTACACGGGGGAATTAGGAATTAAGAGTTGACGGTATTTAATTCAAAATAATATCAAGTAACTTATTTAATACCGTTTTTCTTCAGGAACTTTAATGCCCAGTCATAATGGCTAGAAGTAGCAGATACAAGATAAGCGCCTAATGAGGTGTTTCCTGTCCAATTATACCTTTTCTTCTCGAATAGTTCTTCGTTACTGTGCTGTTGAATGATTTGAAGTACAGCGTTATGAGACTCTTTGATCTTCTGAATACTGTCAAGTACAGCTGTATTTTGATACTTCTGATTAATGGCAATATTTAATTCAGGAGTCGTCTTCCACGTATAGCCCTCAGCAGGCATAATAGGTTTGCTTCCTGCCATACCTATTTGATACCAAGACATAAACATGCTGTGCCATTCGTGCAGGTGCATAAGTACATCTCTCACATTTTTGTTGAGACTCTTTTCTGTAAAATCGTTGTTTAAACGCTCGTTATCTAAGGGTTCAACTACTGATATCAACTTGTCAAACAAATCGTTAGATAGGGCTATTAGTTTCGTTTTATTAGTTGGTCTTGCCATGGTAGTTTATTTAAGTGTATTCTTATCTAGTTGTTGTTGAATAGCAATTGCCAATTCTACATCTGATACGTTAAGCATATTGGTATTGATAAATATAGAAGTACCATGTGTCTTTAAGTTAGCCTGCATTGATTTCTTCTTGATCATATTCTTTTGTCTGGCGATATATTCTTCAGGATTCTTCACATAGATCAATACAAACTTCTGACTCTGCATTTTATAGAGTTCAACAGAAGTAATATCTTGCCAAGGGATTAATCCATTCACTACTGCAGTGGCATTCTCAAGTATCCCTTGTTCATTAATGACAATACCTGGTTTATTACTAAATAATTTACTAATAAACATTATGGAAGCATATCCAAAGAATACTATAGCCAATACAGCTATAACATAGGTCAGTTCTATAGAACCTAAGAAATACCTTCCCTTGTGATACAGACAGTTATAGAATACAAGTACTCCTGCTGCTACAAGTAATAAAGATCCTATAAGGTATAAACTTACTTTAATCTTGCTGATAGAATAAGTGATTGGTAGAATAGTATTCATAATGTTATAGCGTTAAAATGAATTGTTGCATCTCTCTCATTCTGTTTTTTAAAGGGCTAGGTTCTATGATAAAGTCATATGCATGGATAAAACCGAATTTATTAGGAATATTTACACTTGCCTCATTACCTTTCTCTACAGCATAAAGTATAGACGAGGTATTGATTTCTGACTTGGTTATCTCTATCAGCTTTTTAGTAACCTCTGTACCATATCCTTTCCCTTGTTTAGAGTCTTTAATCCAAAGACCTATTTCAACAGATTCTTCATTGATATCGCTTAATCCACAGCTTCCGATAAACTCATTGGTTTCTTTGTCTAATAGCACTAATACTAAGGCTGTACCATTGGTTATTTCGATGCGTGAACGTCTGATGTACTCTTTTAACAAAGGTTGATTACCATTGGCATCAAAGCTTAAGAATCTCGTGATTTCTGGGGTTATATTAGTCAAAAAGTCTTCTAGGTAAGTATCTTCTACGATAACGTATTTTAGGTGTTCACTAGTCCAAGTTTTATCAAGAGGAATGAGATTTCTCTGTTGATCCTTCACCATTTTAACTACAGTGAGTATGTCGTATATCAGCCCTTGTTCTATGTCATCACGAGCTACTAATTGTTCTAAGACAGGCTGATAAGCACATAAGACCTCTTTTGTATAATACCACGCATAGTCAAAGACTTTTTGCATATCTGTAGCAGCCCATATCATAGCATCTTGTTCCCTTGTTTCGAATTCAGGCCATAAGAACGAAGATTGAGTACTATATAGCTCTTGGATAGAAGGGATGTTATCAAATTCATTGCTATCTCTAAAAAGCTCCCATTGAAAGCCTATTGCCTTAGCAACTTTTAGGATAACGCGTAATAACATATCTTGATTATAAGGCGTTTCTTTAAATAACTGAAACAAGCGTATCAATACAATAGGAGTAGTGGTAATCACTCCACCTTTATGTTCTATATTATTCGCTAAAGAAAAAAGAGCATATCTACTATCTCTAATATCACTGCTTATAGCCTGATCTAGCAATGGTGGCAAATCATCTGCACGTCCATTATAGTGTACTAAAAATTCCCAAGGAATGGTATTAAAGTCGATCTGTTCTAATTCTGTTATTTTATAACGCATAATCTATATTGTATTCAATTATTGAAAAAAAGTTCAAAAAACATTGTGCTCTTTGAACTTTTAAATTTCTTATTTATTACTTCTTTTTATTGTCCTTGCGGTATTGAAGCATATTAAGTATCTTCTCTTCACTGATATTTCTCACGAAATCACTATGGTAAACATAACCTAATTTCTCAGCTATCTTAATACTTCCATGGTTATTCTTCTCTACATTGTAGATTAGATAGTCCACTGTAAGGTTTTCGTTTACATAAGTTTCTAATGCAGTGATAAGTTCTTGTCCGTATCCTTTGCCAAAAGCAGATTCTTTTAACCAGATACCAAGAGAGATAGACTCTTCATTCACATCGTGTATACCACAACATCCGATAAACTCTTTTGTCTCTTTATCTACTGCTACTAAAGTGATATCAGTACCTTGGTCTAATACACCTAAACTATAATCAATAAAACCTTGTGTATCTTCGATTTTACCTGTTGGTATAAAAGGTAAAAACTTAGCTACTGTAGGTGTTAACTCACGAAAAATATCTTCTTTAAAGCTGTCGTTTACTACTAGGTAAGATAGTCTATCAGAAGAAAATTGGATATCTCTACTAAATCCCATATTTGTTATTATTTATTCTTTTTAAAATGGCAGTACACAAAGTTCTGCTTGGTGTCAAATGGTGTAATATGATCTTCATAAAAGCTGTCCTTTAGTGTAAAAGAATCTTTAAATAGCTCATTTAGATCTTCTGTATTGTATTGAATAATCTCTAATCCACTACACTTCAGAGGTCCTTGTTTAGAGAACGTAGCAATAATAAGATTTTCTTTTACTGCCTTGGCAACTAACTGCGTATAAACTTGAGTCTCTTCAACTGTCAAAAAGTGAAACACAGCACGGTCATGCCACACATCGTATTGCTCAGTAGGGGTAAAAGTAGTGATATTACTTTCTATCCACTTTACCTGATAAGCCTTATCACCTAATCTCTTCTTAGCACGTTCTAGTGCTTCTCCAGAGATGTCTAACACTGTGATATCAGTATATCCTTCTTCTAGTAAGTAGTCAACTAAAATACTATCTCCACCACCGATATCGATAATCTTAGCGTCTTTAGAGATATTACTATTCTCTATTAGGCGAAGTGAGTTAATCGGTTTTACTTGTGTCCAACTTACCTGATCAGGTGTTTTAGTTTTATATACACCTTCCCAATGTTCTTTTATATTCTCCATGGCATTTAAAATAGTAAATAACAAAAGTAGTAATTCCTTAATCAAGAAGGAAACTGTCTTTTTGTTTTTTCATGAAATCGTGATGTTGTGAAACCGTGAAACTGTTTAGTCTATTGTATCAATACATAGTTTATCACATCATCTAAGAACATTCTGTCCATAAGGTAAGACTGTAAACTGCTTTGTGAAACCGCGATGTCGTGAAACCGCTGTTCCCTAACTGTAGGCGACTTCCCAGCGAAGCGGCTCTCTAGTAAGCGAAGTTAGACATTTTTCATTTAATCAAGAACTACAAACCAATACTATACTTAATGAGAAAACCTAAGACAAACCAAGTAGAGAACATTGCTGCTAATAGGATTATGTACCCTAGGGAAATACCACTACACTTGTGCTGATGGTATGTTAATGTACAGCTTGATGAGAGAGATGCAGTAGAGTAAAACAAAAAAGTCAGATAAGAGACTTATCTGACTTCAAATGATTAATTGAATTAGTTAGCGTGTATAGTTTTTATATCTATTAAATATGATCTATACTTAGATGTCCTGTATTAACTACTAATATCATAAAGATAGTAGTGGTGAACTGAACACTCTAATAACAAATATACGATTTATTTTCATTATTTATTGCCTTGAGGTTATTTAGATTCGTTATTGTTAGTTTAATAAAGTACTACGGGGTTTATGATAAATGAAGATTATAAGGTGAGAGTCGATAGGAGGAAAGAGAGTTGAACACTAGAAAAGAGTCCTATTTTAAAGAATGATGAGATCTAACGGATTATTTATTTAAAAATATTAAAAAAATATTTTTAAAGTACTTTGCTCATTTATAATTAAATATGATTTTGGTTGAAGAAAATGATAGAAATACTAGCTTTTTTATCTTCTCGAAATTTGCAGAACTCAAAAACTCGTAGTATGTTTGCACCGCATTAGAGAAGTAATGATCTAAGCAACGGAGAGGTGCCGGAGTGGTAACGGAGCAGATTGCTAATCTGTCATCGGGTAACCGATGCCAGGGTTCGAGTCCCTGTCTCTCCGCTAAGTTTTTCGGGGTGTAGCGTAGCCCGGTCATCGCGCCTGCTTTGGGAGCAGGAGGTCGCAGGTTCGAATCCTGCCACCCCGACGAAATAACTTAGCTTAAAAAAATATTAGATGACCCAATCGGGGTGTAGCGTAGCCCGGTCATCGCGCCTGCTTTGGGAGCAGGAGGTCGCAGGTTCGAATCCTGCCACCCCGACTTATAGAGTGTTAAAATACTTGTAAATCCGTAAATATCAATTATTTACGGATTTTTTGTTTTTTATATATATCAAGGATCAGTGACAAAAGTTGGGGACTAGGCAAAAAGTCTAGTTAATCTAAAAAGAAAAAACTTCTTATCTCTAACACCTCTATACATCATACGGAAGAATTTAATTTTGGCATTAAATGATTCCGCAGAAGCATTTGTACTTCTATTAATAAAGTAATTGATGATTTCGTTATAGTGTACATTAAACGTCTTTAAAACAGTACTAAAGTGTTTGAGTGAAGCTTTTTCAATATCATTAAACCAATGAGCAAGCTTAGTCATAGCTATTTCTTTATCTATTTGTAGATTATATATCTGTCTAAGGTTATTAGCTAATAGATAGGCTTGTTTAATCTCTGGGTATAATTCAAATAGTATCTTAGCTCTTTCTTGTTGGTCAGATGTCCAATTAATTTGGTTTTTATAAAGTAGAGAACGTGAGCGAACTAAAAGTTGCTTCTTAGTATCTCCATTACTAAGTATTTCAGGATTATATATAATGCCTTCTTCCTTAGCCTTTAAAACAGCAGTGTTCTCAGCGTCAAGCTCAGCCCATCTATATTTTATTCTAATATCTTGTACAGCTTCACTTACAAGCTTTTGTACATGAAAACGATCAATTACTTGCACAGCTTTAGGGAAGCACTTCTTAGCTATCTGTTTCATAGCCCCTGCCATATCTAAAGTAATCTCGGTAACTTTATCTCTAAGTTTTTTAGGTAGTTTAGATAGATGCTTTATTACAGTATCTGATTTTGTTCCTTTAACTATCGCTACAATGGTCTTTTTCTGACCTTTACCTGCTTTAGAAGTCAGTATAGTGTACAATTCTCCCATAGATAAACATACTTCATCTATGGAGAGTTGTTCAGTTATATTTTCTGGATAGAGTAGCCAGTCTTGTGCATGTTCTTGTTGATTCCATTGTTTGAAACCACTAGTTTTATGTTTGTATTGGCGTTGAAACTTTTCACCTTTAACTCCAAATAATTCACCAATAGCCTTACAGCTAAGTACTTTAGTATCGGCCAATTTTTTTTAAGAACTCCGAAAACTCTGTAGTCATTCGTGTTCCTTCTGCGATGATATTCCAATCACGTGATATAATTTCTCCTGTTTGTTTATCTGTCCAACGACGACGTTGTACGTGTAGTTTAACTGATTTACCTCGTAACGGGAAGTCTTCAATAGTAATCATACTATGGAAACCTTTAGAAATAAGCTGTCTTTCAGCACATTGATTTCCGTAATCATTCTTCTCTTCAAAGTAGATATGTAGTTTGGTCTCTAATTCTTCTACTTTAGTAATATTGAAGTGTTCTACTAAGTAAGTAGGTAAGATTAGTTTTAGTATTTCTTGGCTATCCATCATAGCACAAAGATATTATTTTACACTTTCCTCCCCAACTTTTAACGTTGATCCCTAAATGTGAGCAATTAGGTGAGTTGAATTTTCAACCAAAAGAAGTGTAAATTTCACTCACCTATCTGTTTTTAGATAATTGAAAATCAATGGTTTATCCTGTGAGTAAAATGATTTTACTTGATGGATTTTGATTTTCTTTTGTTATACTTGAGTGAGTTATTTTAATAAACCATATCAAAACAGCTTGGTTAACATTAAAATAGATTGATATGAAGGCAAAAAACACTTTTGGTATACACTTTGTAATTCGTGTTATATCTTCATTAGACAGCGAAATGTCTATGATTTATGCCCGTGTGACTGTCAACGGGCAACGTACAGAAATCTCTTTAAAAATTAAGATTTCATCACTATTATGGGATTCTGTTAGAGGGAAATTAAAAGGAAAAAGTAACGAGGTAAATAAAATCAATGAACATATTGAAAGGGTTCGTTCTTTAATAACAGATAGTTATCATACGCTTATTCAGCAGAAGAAAGTTGTATCAATTGGTACTGTAAAAACTATGTTCTTAGGAATGGATGATTCTCAGATGTCTGTTATAAAGTTAATAGAATACCACAATACAATTTCATTGGGTAAGTTAACTCAAGGAACATTGAAGAATTATACAGCTACTACTAAGTATATTAAAAAGTTCCTTTTTTCAAATTATAATAGAAATGATATCTTTTTGAATGAACTTAATTATAAGTTTATTTTTGATTTTGAGAGTTATTTAAGAAGTTGTAAGCCGATACATAGTCATCAACCATTGAGTAACAATGGTATAATGAAACATTTAGAAAGAGTTAAAAAGTTAGTTAACCTAGCTGTTACTATGGAGTGGATTGAAAAAGATCCTTTTTCAAAGTTTAAACTTAAATATGAGAAAACTAGTAGATCTTTTTTATCAAGAGCAGAACTGGATATTCTAGTTAAGAAACGATTTAAAAGAGAGCAATTACAAGCTGTATTGGATATGTTTTTATTTTGTTGTTATACAGGCTTAGCCTTTATTGATATTTTTGAATTAAAACCATCTAATATTGTAGTTGGAAGTGATGATAAGTTATGGATATTCTCTCAACGTGTTAAAACTAAAATTACAATACAGGTTCCTCTTTTACCAGAAGCTCTAAAACTGATAGAGAAGTATAAGTGTAACTCTACTGCTATGGAGTTAGGGAAGATATTTCCAGTTATAAGTAATCAGAAAATGAATGCTTATTTAAAGCAAATCGGCAGTGTTTGTAAGATTAATAAGAATCTTTCGTTTCACATGGCAAGGCATACTTTTGCTACCACTTTAACCCTTAACAATGGAGTTCCAATGGAGTCTGTTAGTAAAATGCTAGGACATACTGCTATGCGTACAACACAGATTTATGCTAAAGTATTAGAATACAAATTAAGTGAAGATATGGAGAATTTACGATTGAAAATGATAGATCAAGACTTAAGAGCATAAGAGCCAAATGTAACTTGCTACAACCAATTTTCAAAACAAATTGATTTTATATAGATTTTAGAGGTATTGTTATACTTTAAAACTTATAAAAATATGAATGTAGAGTTAATTACTAAAGAAGACTTAGAGCAGTTTAAAACTGATATTATCAATGAGATAAGACGCTATAGTCCATTTAATCGAAAGAAAGACGAACAAGCAAAGCAATGGATAAAGAGTTTTGAGGTTAGAAAGTTATTAGGTATCTCTCCTGGTACACTTCAAAATATGAGATTAAAAGGAACTATTCCTTATAAGAAAATAGGGGGCCTTATATTCTATCGATATGAGGATATAGTAGAAATGATGAATACAAAAGCCTGAAATTATTCAGGCTTTTGTTTTTTAGATATATTCTTTTTGTGATACAATAAGTACATTCTTGTATTCACTTAAGGTGATCTTGTTTGTGTGTGTTTAAATAATGGTATTTTTATATTCTGTAGGTGTGCATTTGACAAAAAGCTTAAAATACTTTGTGAAAGTCCCTCTAGAATTGAAACCACATTCTTCAGCTATAGCTTCAATTTTATAATTTGGTTCTAATTGTATTAATTGTTTTGCATGCTGTATTCTATAGAATGCAATCATTGTATAATAGTTTGTATTTAACTCATTGTTTATTTTTTTTGAAATTTCATGAACAGGGATTTTTACCTCTGTACTTAAAGTATTAATAGTAAAATCTACACTTAAAAATCGAGTTTTATTTAAGTATAGAAAACCACCGCCTTTGGCGGTGGTGATGTTTTATAGGCTATGCCTTTTATAGGTTTGTACTATAAAACATTTAAACAGTGAGTAAATATAGAAAATTAACGCATGTATATTACAAATGTGATTATCACATAGTTTTTACACCCAAGTATCGCTTCCAAATTTTGGAAGGAATGGTAAAAAGTTTGATAGAATATGATATTCAATTGATTAGTAGTTGGAAAGGTGTTCAAATACAAGAAATGAATATTCAGAAAGATCATATTCATTTAGTATGTTCGATTCCCCCCAAAGTATCTATCAGTGAATTTATGGGAATTCTTAAAGGTAAACTAGCTATAAAACTCTTCAAAACATATCCAACATTAAAACAGAAGCCATATTGGGGTAATCATTTTTGGTCTCGTGGATATTTTGTTAGTACAGTAGGATTGGACGAAGATATGATAAAACGATATGTCAAGTATCAAGAACATAACGATAATCAATCGTAATGCCCCTTTGGGGCTAATCTGAAAAACAAAGCCACCATTTTTAATGGTGGTTTTTTACTGTTTTCAAAATAATCTAATATTACTAGTGTGGATTCAGAATATTTATGTTCTTTTAAAAAACTAATAGACAGTTTTTTGGCTATATTATGTTTTAAGTAATTTATTAAAGTTAAGATAGAATATAATAAAATATAAGATTGAATAATTAGCTGAACAAATTCAAGTAAGTAATTAAGATGCTTTAGTGATTGAACATAAATGTTTAATAAAAAATGAGTTGTTAGTAAAATAATTGTAGTTATTGAGATATGATTTAAGTAAAGATGAATAGGTTGATGTAAGTATTGATTTATATTATTAGGCTTTAAGAATTGAAATATTCCTAATAGGGTAAGTATATAGGATAATGTGTAGTATATATTATTAGTTATTAGATTATTTTTAAACAAAAATATACAGATAGTTTCTAAAGTTATTAGAGATAAATATAGTCTAATGCTAGTTCTGTTTATAAGGATTAATATAATTTGTACAATTATGTATAGATAAATATCAGTATGTGAATACATAATATTTATTATCTGTTTAATAATTAATAAAGTAATAATAAGGCAAAGAAATAACTTTTTCTTTAGTAGGGTGTTATTGTTTGAATTGATCATTTTTTCTTTTAAAGATAGGTTATTATAACATATTATGTTGTTATTGATTGGTAATGTTAATGTTTATTTATTAGTGTATTAGTTTTGATTAGAAAATAAAAAGTACTAGATTTGGAATAAATAATACTGTATCTACATAGAATTAGTGTTTTAAGTAAATCGCCTGACTTAATGTTTAATTAATAATAGAAAGTAGATATGTATATCGTAGTTATATTTTTTACAATTCTTTCAATTGTTGCATTGAAGGAAGTTTTGTTGTATTACAGGGTAAAAAAAAGGAATATTGATTTGGTTGCTTTTAGATTATTTGTATGCACCCCAGCAAGTGCATGTTTCATAATATAATGTAAGGAAGTAAGTTTGCTTTAAATAATAAAGAGATGAGCAAACAAGAAATTATGTACTCTCATGTAGAGGATTGGCAAGCAAGTGGATTAACACAATCAAAGTATTGTGAAAGTGTTGGAATTAAGCTGGCGACATTTAGTTATTGGGTAGTAAAGTTTAAGAGTGAAACAGAGCAAGAAGGCTCAAGTAACTTTATAGCAATAGGTGAAACATCTAAAACCGACAGTAAAGAATACGAAATCGTGTATCCTAATGGAGTGAAGTTACGTTTAGAAACGAAAGATTTGGGTGAACTCTATTCATTAGTAAACCTTGTGTAATGTTTAGTCTGAGTAGTAGCCATCAATTCTACTTGTATAAATCAGCTTGTGATATGCGCAAGAGTTTCGATAGTCTATGTGGTCTTGTTCAAAACGAGCTTAATCAAGTCGCTCATAATGGAAGTGTCTACGTCTTTATCAATCGTCGATGTAATCAGATTAAACTCTTACACTGGGAAACAGGTGGTTTTGTGTTATATCACAAGCGATTAGAACAAGGTACTTTTGCTTTTCCTATTCATAATCGGACTCAAATCAGTTGGAGTGATTTGGTACTTATGATTGAAGGAATACAAGTGATAAAAAGTAGTCAAAAAAGGCGGTTTTCCATGAGATAAAACAGCCTTAATCCTTGTATAAATAAGGCTTTTGACGTATATTTACTTCATGGAAATAGACTTAGAAAACTTATCGAAACAAGAACTTTTGGCACTTTTAACCAAAGCCCAAAAGACTATTTCCAAACAAGAAAAAGTAAATACTAAGTTAGAGAAGAAAACTACTAGCTTAGAAGAAAAGACCTCTAAACTAGAAGAAAAAAATACAGAACTGGAATATCGTGTAAAGCTACTTGAGCGCATGAAGTTCGGTCAAAGCCGAGAACGTTTTGAGGATCCCAATCAAACTCAATTACCTTTAGATGTTGAACAAGCAGTCTTAGAGGAACAAGAAGAAGTAATCAAACAAGAGATTACCTACTCTCGTGAGAAAAAGAAACATCCAGGACGAGCTAAACTACCAGATCATTTACCCGTAGAAGAAATAGAAATACATCCTGAGGGAGATTTATCTGATATGATTTGCATTGGTAAAGAAACTACAGATGTGTTAGATTATGTTCCAGGTTACTTTAAAATCAAGCGTTACATCCGATATAAATACGCTACTAAAGATAAAGACAATACTAAAATTAGTATTGGCGATCTTCCAGAGCGAATTATAGATAAAGGAATCCCTTCAGAGGGATTATTATCCACAATACTTGTAGATAAATATGTTGACCACCTTCCTCTTTATAGACAAAAGCAACGCTTTTCAAGAGAAAATATCGATATAGCTTCTTCTACAATAGATGGTTGGGCTGCTCAAAGTATGGATGCTTTAAAACCACTATACCAAAAGCTGGTGATGGACATCAAAAATGAAGGTTATCTCCAAGTTGATGAAACCACCATCAAAGTCTTAGATGAGAAAAAGAAAGACAAAACTCATCTTGGCTACTATTGGGTGTATCATGCACCTATATCCAAGCTTGTAATGTTTAATTACAGTCCTACTCGTAGCGGTAGTGCTGCACTACCTATATTAAAAAACTTCAAAGGATATCTGCAAACTGATGGATTTAGCGGCTACCAAGCCTATGGAAATAAGTCAGATGTAACGCATCTTGCTTGTTGGGCACATGCTCGACGTGAATTTGAAAAAGCTTTAGATAACGATAGAAAAAGGGCGCAGCATGTACTAGTAGAAATACAGAAGTTATATGCTATAGAGAGAAAAGCTAAAGAACAAAACTTAGCTCCTGACCAAATCAAAGAACTTCGTCTAGATGAAAGTTTACCAATCATCAACAAGCTTGGTAAATATATGATTGCTCAGATGAATCTTACCTTACCTCAAAGTAGAATAGGTAAAGCTTTTGCGTACTCTCAAAAAAGATGGAGTAATCTAAGTGATTACTTACACAATGGAAACTTGCAGATAGACAATAATCTTGTTGAAAATGTAATCAGACCTGTAGCAATTGGTCGTAAAAACTATCTCTTTGCCGGTTCTCATGATGCAGCACAAAGAGCAGCTATGGCCTATACGTTTTTTGCTAACTGCAAAAAGCATGACATTAATCCATATCAATGGCTAAAGTATGTTCTTGAAAATATTCAATCCATCAACCACAAGAATATCGCTGACTTATATCCTCATAATTACAAGAAACTTATCCTGGATAATGTAGAAGAATAATTAGATCTCACAAGATGTACTTGCTCGGGTGCATACCTTTAAAGGAATACTTGGTATTAATAATCCTTTATCATTTGAAGTTATTGTAAGTTCTGCAGACTTACTAGGTGTTTTAGTTCCAATACCCACTTGAGCTTGTAGTGACAACACAAATAAAAATGCAGCCACACATAGTAATTGTTTTTTCATGTTACATAAATTTTATTTAACACGAATTTCAAAACAATAGCACTATAATAAGTATCACTTTGTTATTCATAAGAACACATTAACAAAAATGAAATTGTTTCATAACAATCAAATAATAAAACTAACAATCAAATAATACTCGTAAATCACTAATAAGTATCAAAAAAAAATAGGTCTAAACGTATTGTCTAAACCTATTTTAAAGAATCAATTTAATAAAAAATACAAAAAAGGTTGAATAATTATATTATATACTCCCAGATAAATATAATCAACCATTTTTAAACTAAACTTTACTCCTATAGCTCCTTTTTCTATAATTAAAAATTAAAACTAACTTCCTATTTAAATCTATCAGATAAGTACTCTAGATAATAAACATCAACTTCTTGAATTATAAAATAATTCTATATGTATAAGTTTTTCATAATACCCTGGTTTTATAATTTTTCTAAACACTATACTTCTAAAACTGTAAAGAGTAAGTACTAATATTCTAATAATCCGCCTAACCTTTATAACAAAATTGGATAAAATCTTCCTCCTGTAAGTATTGTTTTGTTATATTCTTGAGCATATAACAAAACAGTAAGCTCCTATAATACTAGACTAACAAAAAAAAACACATAAACAATTATTATTCAACAATATAATTAAAAACAAAAAATCATATCTTACAAAATAACAAACCTAAAAAAGAAACTAGTTAACATATAATTCCTATACTATTGGGTAGGAAAAACTATATAATTTAGCTAACAAAATCTATTATACACTTTAAATAAAAAAAGCCAACTAGTATTTTACACTAATTGGCTTAACCTAAATAATTATACTAACTTAATATACTCTGCTGGGGTCATTCCTGTAACATTTTTAAAGCTCTTAAAAAATGAAGCCTTTGAATTAAATGCACTTTGAAAGAATAACTCATTTGCTGTCATTGGACTTGGTAACTTAGCCTGGACATTAAGTTAAGCATAAAAACTTATCTTTGAATTATGAAAAGAATTAGAAAGGCCTACGATGCTGCTTTTAAGCAGCAAGCCGTTGAACTGGCTAAGGAAAGAACAAACAAATCAGAATTGGCTCGTGAACTTGGAGTCAGACCTACATTATTGTATAAATGGTGTAAAGAAGCTCAAGAGTTAGGCGATGCTAGTTTTCCAGGTAATGGTAAACAAAAGCTGACTCCAGAACAAGAAAGGATAAAAGAATTAGAAAGGAAGTTAGCGGCTGTTGAATTAGAACATGAAATATTAAAAAAAGCAATCGGCATTTTCTCAAAGACCGGCAAATGATTTACATGTTCATATTTGATCATGAACATGAATTTCCGATTGGGATTATGTGTAAAGTTTTAGAGGTAAGTAGAAGTGGTTATTATCATTGGAAACGGTCTCCTGTTAATAAAAGAAAACAAGCCAAAGCAGATCTAAAACGTGTTATTACAGAAGTTTATCTAGAATTTAAACAGCGTTATGGCAGTCCTCGCCTTACAATAGAACTCAATGCACGAGGTTATAAAATATCTAAACCAACTGTTGCTAAGTACATGAAAGAGTTAGGATTACGTAGTAAAGTAGCTCGACGATATAGAATAACCACAGACTCTGAACACAATTATTTAGTGGTTGATAATATTTTAGATAGACAATTTACACAAACTGAACCAGGGAAAGTCTGGGTGTCTGACATTACTTATATCGCTGTTAAAGAAGGGTTTATTTACCTAACTACAATAATAGATTTATACGATAGAAAGGTTATTGGATGGAGTTTGAGTAAAGATATGTCAACAGAAAACACCACCTTGGCTGCCTTTAAAATGGCTAAAAAGAACAGATCTTTTCAAGACGGATTAATTTTCCATTCTGACCAAGGAGTACAATATGCAAACTACAAATTTGCAAATTTTTTAGAGTCCTTTAATGTTGTTAGAAGCATGAGTAGGAAGGCTAATTGTTGGGATAACGCCGTAGCGGAAAGCTTCTTTAAATCCCTAAAAGTGGAGATGATTTATGGAAATTTACAACTAAATACAAAGCAAATGGAAGCGAAAGTCTTTGAATATATCGAAATCTGGTATAATAAAAAACGTAGACACTCCTACTTAAACTACAAGACAATCAATGAGTTTAATCAAATAATAAATATGAATAAAGCTGCTTAAATAATTGTCCGGATTTCATTAGGATATCCACATCTCTTTTTTACAAGTGAGTTTATCTACCTTATCAAGAATCTCTTTAATTCTTAAAGAATTAATATACTCTCTAAAACTCATTTTATGCTTATAGGTAAAATACTGTGCTAAATAATATCTAGAGACTTTAATTTTTATAGCTAAATCACTAATTTTAAAATTAGGATCTAAAAAAGCTTTCTCTACTAAAATAACTTGTTTAACTTTAATATCTATCTGTTCTAGAAAATCTTCACTTAATCTAACCTTATCATACTTATCGCAAACATCTTTATTTACTTCAAATACATTTATCTTAATCTCATCATTATGCATTAAATCATAATCTAAGAAAGAAGATTCCCTTTTTACTTGATTAGTTAAGATTACTTCAGAAGTGTTACTATAAATTTCAAACGATTCATCTTGAGTTAAAAAATCCACTTTAAAAGTATCTGAAATCACATTGTATCTAAAAGTACTAACTATAACATAAAGCCATAATAAAGTTAAGATTGAGAAAACAAATAAAACATCATAATTATGATCAAACAGAGTTAAGAAAATAAAAATAATTATAGAAAAAACAATAGTAAAACTTATCAAATAAGACAAATACAATATAGCCTTGAATTCCTTTCTATTACTACTTACTGCTTCTGACAACCTATCTTTCAATAAATAAAATCCTTTTATTCCATAAAAAAGCAAATGCATCATAACAAACACATAAAAGGAATAATACCATATATCCTCTATAAATCTCAAATCGTCTTTCACATAAAACACTATAAAAGAAAGTAAGACAAAAAGAAAAAGTGATAAATAATAATCTTTAAAATAAACTCCAAAAAGCTTTTCTTTCTCTTTGAATAAATAACGTGAATTCAAGTTATAAATGCAACAGTTGCTATTTTGTCTAATTTATCTGCAAAAACTTCATTAGGCGATTTAAAACCAAATCTCTTTCTTGGTCTATTGTTTAAAATATTTACAACTCTATCTATTTGTTGTTGTGTAATTAAATCGAAGTTACTCATTTTCGGGAAATATTGTCTGACTAAACCATTTAAATTTTCATTAGCGCCTCTTTCCCAACTGTGATAAGGTTTTGCAAAATAATAGGCAATCTGTAACGCATTAGCTATATTTTGATGGTTTGCAAACTCTTTTCCATTATCAGAAGTGATTGTATGTAGAAGAGGTTTGTAATCCTTTAATAGCTCTATTGTTTTAGCCTCTATCGCATGAGCTTGTTTAGATTCAACCTTCCCCATTAGTAAAATCCCTGTGGCTCTATCGTTAATAGTTAATAAGGCTCCATTATGATTTTTTCCTATTATCAAATCAATTTCTAAGTCTCCTATTCTTTCTTTTTTGTCAACAATACCAGGTCTTTCATCTATATCTAATCTGTTCGATATTACCCCTCTACTATCTTTATTGCTTCCTCTTTTACGATATTTTTTCCCTTTATTTCGTAGATGCTTATAAAGCTTTCCTCCTTGCTTTTTATCCTTCCAAATAAACTGATAAATACATTCTACTGAAACCATTTCTATCTTCTCTATTTTACATCTTCCTACTATTTGTTCAGGGCTATAATCTTTATTGAGCAGCGACAAAATGGTTGCTTTGACACTTTTATTTAAGCGTTTATGCTTAGGTTTTTCTTTATGACGAAGTGTTGTCTTTTTTTGAGCAAGATCGGCTTTATAAACACCGTTTCTACCATCTGAATTACGTTTAAGCTCTCTGCTAACAACTGATCTGTCTTTGCCTATATAATCACCTATTTCACTAAGTGATCTACCTAAATTTTTATATGCTTCTATTTTGTATCTTTGTTCTAACGTTAAATGTGACATCTTTTTGATTGTGTAGGAACTTCAAAAGTAGATGTTTTTTTTCGCCAACAGCGGGGAACATTTGCCCCATGGGGCAAATGTTCCCCGCTGTTCTTTTAAATGCTGTTGCATTTATTTGTTGAATCTAAGTAATGGTATATAATTAAAAAAACATAAGGTCCATAGAATAGAAACAATAACATCCAAAATGGGAAAAGTCCAATATCTTTCTTAACTATAAATTGCCAAATAAGGGTGGAAGACTGTATAACAATTAGATAATTGAATCTACTTAATAATCGTATGCACCCGAGCAAGTACATCTTGTGAGATCTAATTATTCTTCTACATTATCCAGGATTGTATGTCTTCAAACTAATGTAGACTTTTAGCACGTAAATATAAGATAGTGTATTAGTTATAAATTTATTACTTTTTGTTGATTATACAACTGTCTTCTTTTAGTTAAAGTTTCTTGTTTTAATACAGCTCTTTTTTCTAATATTTTATCTGAATTACCATAATAGACATCCTTAGGAGTTAGGTTACTAATAGCCTCGTGATACCTGTTATTATTGTAGTTTTCTACAAAAATCTCAATAGCCTCTATTAGCTCTTCAGGATGATAGTAATTATTAAGTTTTACAACATTTTTCATTGTTCTATGATATCTCTCAATTTTTCCTTGTGTTTGAGGATGTAGAGGTCTACCATGTACCTGTTTCATTTTCATATCATTCTCTAAAAAGATTTTTAAATCTTTTGCGATGTAGCAAGGTCCATTATCAGATAATAACTTAGGTTTTGCTTTTGATTTGAGTTTTGCCTTGTTTATAGCTGTTTCTACGGTTCTTTTTACATCATTAGCCTCCATAGAATCACATAGTTCCCAATGAATAATATAGCGACTGTAATCGTCTAAAATCGTGCTTAAATAATACCAACCCCATCCAATAATTTTAAAGTATGTGAAATCTGTTTGCCACATTTGATGTACAAACTGTGTTTTATCTTTAAATTCATTAGATGCTTCTATTAGAATATGATTTGGAGCGGGTATTAAATCTCTCTTCTTTAATATTCTATAAACACTGGACTCTGAGATATAGATACCTTGTTCATCTGTAATTTTATATGCTAATTCTCGTGAAGATAATTCAGGATATTCTAAAGCTATCTCAACAACTAAGTTTTGTTGACTCTCAGGAATACTATTCCATTGTTGGTTACTTATTCTTTTACTCTTTTCTAATCCATCATACCCTTTTTCTAAGTAACGTTTATACCATTTATAAAAGCTACTTTTAGGAATGCCAAACTCTTCAAGAGTCTTTTTAACTCCCAATTCACTTGTGGTTACGGTTTGGATTAGCTCATATTTCTCTGCTGCTGTTAGTCTCATATACTTGCGATATAATTCATTTATTCCAGCATGTCTAAGGTTTTTTTTACAATATCGTAACGCAATACCAAATCTGCAACTACCTCTTTTAGTTTTGCATTTTCTTTGCGTAACTCTGCTACTTCATCACTGGTAGCCTCTCTTGTAATATCACCAGATAATCGCTTTTTACCTGCTTCTAAAAACTCTTTATTCCATTTATAGAACTGAGCTTGAGTGATAGAATACTTTCTACATAGTTCTGATACAGAAAGCTCTGCTCGTAATCCTTCCATTACAATCAATACTTTTTGTTCTGAGGTAAATAGTCTACGCGTATTTTTACGGATATCCTTTACCATACTTTCTGGTGTTTTCTTACTGACTCTTCCCATAATTATAAAGTTATCATTTTTTAGAAAACACTATCTTATTTTCAGTACATTAATTGTCCACTTTTTGCTGACGATTTACAATCCAGGATAAGTTTCTTGTAATTATGAGGATATAAGTCAGCGATATTCTTGTGGTTGATGGATTGAATATTTTCAAGAACATACTTTAGCCATTGATATGGATTAATGTCATGCTTTTTGCAGTTAGCAAAAAACGTATAGGCCATAGCTGCTCTTTGTGCTGCATCATGAGAACCGGCAAAGAGATAGTTTTTACGACCAATTGCTACAGGTCTGATTACATTTTCAACAAGATTATTGTCTATCTGCAAGTTTCCATTGTGTAAGTAATCACTTAGATTACTCCATCTTTTTTGAGAGTACGCAAAAGCTTTACCTATTCTACTTTGAGGTAAGGTAAGATTCATCTGAGCAATCATATATTTACCAAGCTTGTTGATGATTGGTAAACTTTCATCTAGACGAAGTTCTTTGATTTGGTCAGGAGCTAAGTTTTGTTCTTTAGCTTTTCTCTCTATAGCATATAACTTCTGTATTTCTACTAGTACATGCTGCGCCCTTTTTCTATCGTTATCTAAAGCTTTTTCAAATTCACGTCGAGCATGTGCCCAACAAGCAAGATGCGTTACATCTGACTTATTTCCATAGGCTTGGTAGCCGCTAAATCCATCAGTTTGCAGATATCCTTTGAAGTTTTTTAATATAGGTAGTGCAGCACTACCGCTACGAGTAGGACTGTAATTAAACATTACAAGCTTGGATATAGGTGCATGATACACCCAATAGTAGCCAAGATGAGTTTTGTCTTTCTTTTTCTCATCTAAGACTTTGATGGTGGTTTCATCAACTTGGAGATAACCTTCATTTTTGATGTCCATCACCAGCTTTTGGTATAGTGGTTTTAAAGCATCCATACTTTGAGCAGCCCAACCATCTATTGTAGAAGAAGCTATATCGATATTTTCTCTTGAAAAGCGTTGCTTTTGTCTATAAAGAGGAAGGTGGTCAACATATTTATCTACAAGTATTGTGGATAATAATCCCTCTGAAGGGATTCCTTTATCTATAATTCGCTCTGGAAGATCGCCAATACTAATTTTAGTATTGTCTTTATCTTTAGTAGCGTATTTATATCGGATGTAACGCTTGATTTTAAAGTAACCTGGAACATAATCTAACACATCTGTAGTTTCTTTACCAATGCAAATCATATCAGATAAATCTCCCTCAGGATGTATTTCTATTTCTTCTACGGGTAAATGATCTGGTAGTTTAGCTCGTCCTGGATGTTTCTTTTTCTCACGAGAGTAGGTAATCTCTTGTTTGATTACTTCTTCTTGTTCCTCTAAGACTGCTTGTTCAACATCTAAAGGTAATTGAGTTTGATTGGGATCCTCAAAACGTTCTCGGCTTTGACCGAACTTCATGCGCTCAAGTAGCTTTACACGATATTCCAGTTCTGTATTTTTTTCTTCTAGTTTAGAGGTCTTTTCTTCTAAGCTAGTAGTTTTCTTCTCTAACTTAGTATTTACTTTTTCTTGTTTGGAAATAGTCTTTTGGGCTTTGGTTAAAAGTGCCAAAAGTTCTTGTTTCGATAAGTTTTCTAAGTCTATTTCCATGAAGTAAATATACGTCAAAAGCCTTATTTATACAAGGATTAAGGCTGTTTTATCTCATGGAAAACCGCCTTTTTTGACTACTTTTTATCACTTGTATTCCTTCAATCATAAGTACCAAATCACTCCAACTGATTTGAGTCCGATTATGAATAGGAAAAGCAAAAGTACCTTGTTCTAATCGCTTGTGATATAACACAAAACCACCTGTTTCCCAGTGTAAGAGTTTAATCTGATTACATCGACGATTGATAAAGACGTAGACACTTCCATTATGAGCGACTTGATTAAGCTCGTTTTGAACAAGACCACATAGACTATCGAAACTCTTGCGCATATCACAAGCTGATTTATACAAGTAGAATTGATGGCTACTACTCAGACTAAACATTACACAAGGTTTACTAATGAATAGAGTTCACCCAAATCTTTCGTTTCTAAACGTAACTTCACTCCATTAGGATACACGATTTCGTATTCTTTACTGTCGGTTTTAGATGTTTCACCTATTGCTATAAAGTTACTTGAGCCTTCTTGCTCTGTTTCACTCTTAAACTTTACTACCCAATAACTAAATGTCGCCAGCTTAATTCCAACACTTTCACAATACTTTGATTGTGTTAATCCACTTGCTTGCCAATCCTCTACATGAGAGTACATAATTTCTTGTTTGCTCATCTCTTTATTATTTAAAGCAAACTTACTTCCTTACATTATATTATGAAACATGCACTTGCTGGGGTGCATACATTATAAAAGAGTCTTTTCTAGCTAAGTAACGAGTTGCTACACCAGAGGCACCTCCTGTTCTTAAGGCAGTAAGATGAGAACCATCCACTATTGCTTGAGTAAGGTTGTTTTCTGAATCAATTAATTGAGTTATTAAATTAACTTCCGTATTTTAGTGTCTTAAAATCAATAGTATGGAAATTTTTAAGGGTCAAAACCTTCTGAACTTAGTAAAAGAACTACCAGATGACGAATCTTGTAAAGCTTATTTAAGCAAAATAAAGTGGTCAAATGGTTTTACATGTGTAAAATGTGGTCACCAAAAAGGTTGTTTAAAAACTAATCATTCATACTATTGTTATAATTGTGAACATGTTGAGAGTTCAACGGCTAATACCCTATTTCACAAAGTCAAATTTGGTTTGCAAAAAGCATTTATGATTGTGTTTGAAATGACAACTTCTACAAAAAGTATCTCAAGTATTCAAATGGGTAAGCGTTATGGTATAAGCCAACCAACAGCATGGGGATTTATGCATAAAGTACGTATAGCTATGCAAAGTAGTGAACAGTATCCTATGACTGAAACAGTTCATGTAGATGAGTTTGTTGTGGGAGGATATGAACAAGGTAAACCAGGGAGAAGTTATGATAGCAAAAAGACTAAAGCTGTGATAGCTGTGGAATTAAATACTCAAAGCAAAGTAAAAAGAGCCTACGTTAAGTGTATTGATGATTACTCAGCTAAGTCATTAACTACTATATTCGAACAACATATTTCACAAGATGCTAATGTAGTTACAGATAAATGGAGAGGGTACAATCCTTTGAAAAAGAAATATAATATTACTCAAAAAGAAAGTGATAAAGGAGCTAATTTTAAAGAATTACATGTAATAATTCACCAACTCAAGTCATGGATTAGGACAGTACCTTCACATATCCATAAGAAATATATCCAAGCTTACTTTAATGAATTCGTATATAGGTTAAATAGATCCTTATTTAAGGAAACAATTTTTCATAACACAATTGTTAAGATGGTTAAGGCAAAACCAACTTCTTTAAATATGATTAACGGAAGCTAAACAGATAACTCAATCAATTAATATAACTAGACCTTGTATGGCAGGGTGACCATTCACACCACCTTGTTTGCGTATGCTTAAAAGTTTTACACCTGCTGTATTGATATTGGAAATTAACGATGGTTTAAAAAAGATATCTAGATAGTCATTGCCCAGACCTGTTATTACTCGCTCAGGCATCTCAGCTGTATTATTAGATAGTTTAACATAAGCATCCACAACCGTTTCTATTGCTTCTTCTATAGAAACCAATTGTTTTATGTCTTCTGAGTTTAATACTTTTATGGTATTCATACTTTATGTTTTTTGTTTAAAAAAATAGGTTATAAAGATTTATCTTATTAAAAGTTCTTTATAAAATGAGTTTTATTGTTTTATAGAAAACAGAATGCTTTCTATGTATGATTGAGGTTTCAATTTATAAAAACCAGAAAGGATAACCAAATTTTTTTATTTGACAGTTTTCTTTAGAGTTAATTAAATGAGAACTGCCTGAGTTTTACAGAAGCTTATATATTAACCTAACAAAAAGGAACCACTTTATGGTGATTCCTATTTTATTTAAAAGATTGGTCTTGAGAATTAGATTATTATATAAATCCTTGTTTCTTAGCCTCTCTTAGTAGACCACTATTTTCTGTTACATTAAATACCTCTTTTAATAACCCGATATTGCGTTGTACAGAGCTTAGGCTTTTATGTATTAATGCTGGTATTTCTTGAACCTTGTACCCTTTATCTAATAACATTAAGATTTGGATGTTGTCTTCTTGTAGTAAGACTGCGCGCTGATTCATAGAGATTAGAGCTTGTTGTGCTTTGCTAGACCTATAGATATTTCCCTTTATTGTGTTTTCTATTGCTAGGATTAGTTCATCTGTATTTACATCTGATTTTATCAATAAAGCGTGAGGTCTTACTTTTTTATGGATATTATAAACAATCGTAATCTCCTCGTGTGCAGTAATCACTAGTATTTTTATCCCATCATATTTCTCAGCTAAGAACTTAGCTAAGTCTATTCCATTTTCTATATCATTATAGGGCTTACCTATATTGTAATCTAGTAATAAAAAGTCTACTTTTTCTATGCTATCCACCAGCGTTATGGCATCTTCTATATTAGTAGCCTCATAGAAGACAGGTGTCTCATATTTGCTTTGGATAATAGCTTTATAGCCATTGATAATCATTGGGTGATCATCTATGATAAGGAATTTGTAAGATAGCTTCATTTATAAAAATTAACATTTTTGAAGTTTTTCAAGTCACTAGATTGAAAAACTCATTTGTATTTTTGAAAGGATGTAAAAAAGGAGTGTAGTATGGTACACTGCTTGTCATATAAAGTAAAAGTATAGAAGAAGAATAACAAAAGAAAATAATATGAACAAAAAAATTATTTATGCTTGTGCTGCTATCTTGAGTTTAACAGTTTACTCATGTAGTGTTGATCCTTTAGAGAAAGAAAGCAAACCTCTAAATGCTTCAGACTCATTTAAAGGAGGAGAGTTCAGTACAGTAAGAGATTCTATTCAGACAAGATCATTTGGACAAGAAATGGAAAGTGCTGATAATATTGAAAAAGGAGTAGATAAAGGAAAGAAATAGTATATACATCTGAATTAGTTAGTCTAAAAGATTAAAGATGTCATAGATTTATTCCATCTGTATATACGATGTCATCGAATTTATTTCGATTTTTTTAAAAAGAGGTTATCCATGTGATAACCTCTTTTTTAATGAGGTATATTGATGATAATTACAGTTCCTTGAGTTGTCGAATTGACTTCTAGGGAGGTGTGGAGCTGTTTCGCTCTATTGCTGATGTTTTTGAGTCCATTGCTATTTTTAACTTTAGAATAGTTAAACCCTATTCCGTCATCTGTGATGGTTATTCTATCACTAGTCTCTGTTTTAAAGATAGAGATAATACAGTTTTTAGCTTGAGAGTGTTTGATGACATTTTGTATCGCCTCTTGCAGTATTCTATAGATATTTATTTTATCATCATAGCTAACCTTATCCCATTTATAGTTTTTGGATATGATAAGCTGAAACTTCTGTTGATCTGTACTGTTTTGAACCACTAGTTTGGAGATGATTTCAGAGAAGCCTTGTTGAATAAACTCGTGATTTTTGAGGTCATGGGAAATTAGCCTGATTTGATCTTGTACTTTTTCTATTTCGTGTAGTATAGGAAGGTTTTCTTTAGAATTCCCCAAACTTAAACGAACGATAAATAGAGAATTAATAATACCATCATGTAGCTCCTGACTAATCCTCTCTCGCTCTTTAGTCAAGACATCTTGAGATAATTGTTCCTGCTCTAGTAGGAGCTTGAATATTAGTTCTTTATTTTCTTGATCTTGTTTTAAGAAGGTGTACTTTTTGATTTTATTTCTATATAGAATAATAAATAGGAGAATAATCGCCAATAGTACAATGATAATTGAGGTAATCAGTAGTTGAGAATTCTCCTTTTTTAGGTTGACGATGTTCTTTTCTAATTTTTCGCTTTCGTATTTAATTCTCGCAAATTTATTTCTCTTACTGATCTGTAGTTTATTGATACTGTCATTAAAAGCATAATACAGACTAATGTATTTGGTAGCTTCTTGTTTGTCTGTTAAGCTAAGTGCTTTTAAACTTTTTAAGATAGTATTGTTTGCATTTGTTTCAGTAGAAAGAGTGTACGTGTTTTTGTAGTATTCTATTGCTTGAAGAGTATCTTTCTTTTTTAGAGCTAACTCAGCAAGTCTAAAATTATTAGCTGTTAAACTTTGTCTATAAGCTAGGTTATTACTAATATTTAGAGATTCTATTAAGAGCTTTTCAGCTTTATGAAGATTGTTTAAACTGATATTAAGAGTTCCTAAATTAGTTAAGACAATAGCATATAGTTCATGATCTGTATTTAGATCAATAAGTATACTATGACTATATTGTAAATAAGTTTCTGCGTTGAGGTATGATTGTTGTGTATGGTATAAAGTTCCTATATTATTATAGCAAAATGCTTTTGCTAATAAAAAGTCCTCTTCTGTTATAAGATTTTTTTTATATATAGTTTCTAAGATATGGATAGCCTCTGAGTAATAGAGAAGTGCTTCATTGGGCTGTTGATTTAGGTCTAAGATATTCCCTAGGTTTAAATAGATTTCATACAGAAGTCTACTTTTAGGTTTTTCATCTAAGGTTTCTAGAGCTTCTAAAGCTTTGTTTTCGGCTTCGATATACAGCCCCTCTCTAAATAGAACTATAGATTTATATTGCTGCATTCTTGCTATGTTCTCATCTGAGGGCATACTTTGATAAATCTGTTCAGCTTGGTCAAAGTATATATAGGCACTATCTAATTGCATTTTATAATCGTAGTAATCTCCGATGTACCACAATGATTTAGCGACTAATAAAGAGTCATTGTTTTTAGTCGCTATTTGATTGATTTCCTTAGAGTATCTAAAGTATTGATCATATAGCTCTAGGTTATAAGCCTTAGAAGCAATATCGATCAGTTGTGAGCTTTTTGGATTTATGCTTTTAGTGATTGTAAATAAAGAGTCTAATGTGTACTGATTTTCTATTAGTGATCTATCATTGGATTCGATATTATCTAATACTTTTTGATTGCTAAGGTGATTTGTTTTTACTGCTGTTTTTTGACAACCAAACATGCTTATAATTAGCAGGCTACACAAGATGTATTTTGCATAGTGTCTTACAGATATTCGCTTACAGTATTGGGTAAGAGTGTCAAGTAATGCTAATAAGGAAGAGGCAGAATACATGGTTAGAATTTTAAAAAGATTTAGATTTGACTAGTATGATGAAGGCAACTCTAGTTGTAGTAAAAGTAGAATAAAAATATGTACATCACAACTATGAAGTAGGATACAGAAGGTATTAGATGGAGGATTGACTAAAACTTGTTTATCTACTGAAACTGTATAGTGAAAATGGAGTAAAGGAATTGAGTTAAGATGTCGGATTCTAGTTTTTAATGCGTTGTTATTGAGTGTGAAAGGCTCCTGTAATTAGTGTTTTGTTAACATTTTTAAAGTTTTAAACTTATACTTTCTTAAAGTATGGCTGACGATAGAAGGTATAAGCAAGAACACCACTATATTTGTACCTGTAAATGCTAAGCAAATACACAAAGTTAGAAAAGCGTTATGAGAATTACTATATAACATGAAGAATGATACAATGTTTAGTAGTTTATTTTATTGACTGTTTGACCAATTGTTGTTTCCAGATACAAGGGCAGATAAGAATAAGTAGCTAACTATATTGTATACTATAAAGTCACTAAAAGGCGAAGATGGTAATTGTGGGGACAAATATTGAAATAGATTGTATGGTATGCTATTTTAATATAACCATCTGAGTCTACTACCTAATATAGGGAGTGACTTTATTTTTCTTCATTGATGAAAAGTATACTTTGTATCTTTTTAATTATGATAGCCTCTAAGGCTATATTCTTTACTTATTTACTACAGGAGACATCTGATTACACTTCGTAATTAATAGTATATTTGTCTCTAGTCTAAGGTTCCTCTTAAACAGAAAACTACAGTTGTAATATTTAGAGTCAACTATACACAAAGTGTTTGGTTGAGGGGGATCTTGGTTTAGTATCAAGAGCAAAAAAATCAGAATATGTTTTTAGAAGAATTATATCCGCAATATAAGATTGAGTTAATTGAGGATAAACAAGTATTGCCTTATTCTTTACTATTATTAGCGGATGAGACCGTTCAGGCAATAGATAAGTATGTATTCGATAGTGATGTCTATGTCCTAAGAGAGGGAAGTCATGATTTAGCAGTTTTCTGTCTTTACCACATAGATCATGAGGTTGTAGAACTTAAGAATATAGCTGTGTCTGCTGAGCTTCAGGGCAAGGGAATAGGGAGTCTATTGATTAAGGAGATTATTAGACTTGCAAGAGTAGGAGGGGATTGCCAGATCATAGTAGGTACAGCAGACTGTGGAGTAGATCAAATACGATTTTATGAACGCAATGGCTTTGTAAAGTATGGTGTAAAGAAAGACTTCTTCCTAGAGAATTATGATGAGCCTATTATAGAAAACGGTATTCAGCTCCGCGATATGGTTATGCTAAAAATGAGTATATAAATAAAAAGCCCTTGTTATTTCTAACAAGGGCTTTTTTAGTGATCCAATCAGGATTCGAACCTGAGACCTACTGCTTAGAAGGCAGTTGCTCTATCCAGCTGAGCTATTGGACCATTTAATCTTATAAAATAGATTAAAAATATCTATCAAAATTGATATTTTAGGATAAATACTCCTTAGCTTAGGAGAGTTTTAGTGATCCAATCAGGATTCGAACCTGAGACCTACTGCTTAGAAGGCAGTTGCTCTATCCAGCTGAGCTATTGGACCATTTAATCTTTATAAAAGAGATTAAAAATTGTCAATTTTAGAAGGCGAATACCTTGGTTTTTTTGACGTGGCAAATATATTGCTTTTTATTTAAAAGTTCCAAGGTAAAATAGTACTTTTTTTTGTAAAAAAATCAATGGTTTGATATCAAGTGATTTATAATTGAAAAGAAATGCCTTTTTCTTTGATTTTTCTTGATTTTACAAGGGGTTTGAGGGATTTTTTTGTTTTAAGATTCATCGGTTTTCTCTAATTATCCTTTAGAGTTAGGTGTTTTCTTGGTTAGAATAGAATGAAGCATGCGCCATGTAAAGCAGTTGTTGTATCAGGTATTGAAGAAATTTTTTGTCAAAAAATAAAAATAGAATATAAAACTAAGACTATTGCTGTACAGTTATAGCAGTATGGGATGAGTTTTAATAGCGTTGAGTCCGTAGTGAGTCCGTAGTGAGTCCGTTATGAGTCCGTTAAAACAGGCATTTAAACGGAGTCAGTATTGAGTCATGATGTAGGCAGTACAGTTTTATTCAAAGGGAGATAGAAGTATGATAAAAGTGAGAGCCCAACCATTCGGTTGGGCTCTCACTTTATTTTATTATTGCTTTAAAATTGTTTCAAAGTTCTTGTCAAAGATATTGACAAATGGATCTATGATAGAACCATCTTTGTCTAGTAGCATGCAACGTTGGATTTTTGTGATGATCCACTGATCTTTCATTTGGTTAAAGTCATCAGATCTAAGCTCTATAATACCATTAGAAGGGTAGCGCTTTAATATACTTAGCCACTCTCCATGTTCACCATCGATACAGATCGATATGATTTCTATATTTGGCATTTCAGCTTTTAATTCTGCAGCTATCTGGTGAGCTGCGTCAGCATGCGCTATTCCATTTTTTGTCCAGAAGAACATTAGAGTTCTCTTATTGATAATAGAATTGATAGATACCTTTTGATTCTTAGTATTCACTAGAGGAACTTCAGGTAACTTCTTCTCATATTTAAGATTTTGAATTGCTTGTTGGATCTGGATGATCTCATTGTGTTGATTCTTATCTGTAGATAGTTCAAAGTATCGCTCTAAGAACTTATCATTATTATTTAAGTTCTGATCCTCTAATAAGTAGATAAATGCAATATTGTCTAAGATAGCATTTTTAACTTTATCGTTTCTGATTAAGGTGTCTACTATATTAAGCTTATCGATATACTTATCAAACTTGTTGTCTGGTATAATGTTTTGTTCAGGCTCATTCACAATAGAGTTTAGCATTATGGCTAGGTATTTAGTGAATGAAGAGTACTTTAATAAACGTTCATCATTGAAGTTTATTTTTTTTCTAAAACTATAATAGTCCGCAGGGAGTTTATCTCTTACATCTTCATCTGTTCTAACATAGTGTGCAGTAGGATAGAGCTCTTTTAATGCGAAAAAATGTAAGTCAAGCTTCGCTTTTGCATACAGGTCAAAGTTGTCAGACCAGTTGATAATAGCTTTATTTCTTAGATAGTAAGTAGTTCTAGCTGCATGTACAGAATCTATTCTTCGACTAAATTTCTCTGGAGATACATCGAAAGCACTATATCCTTCACTCTCATCCATGATATTTCTTACCGTTAGATTCATTAAGAAATTATTCTTTTCGGCACCTCGTCCAGAGAAGATAATAGAATGGTCAAAATCTCTTGAGTTAAGGCGTAGTGTCAGACTGTCATTTTTATCGAAGTAGATGTATTGAAACTCAGGATTGTGCTTATAGATATACATTCCTGGCGTTAATGAATCGAATTTTTTGTAAAACTTATTGTTTTCGTCTAGGAACAAAGTGTCTAGGACTACATTGTCTTTGCAGAATAAAAGGTAATTAGAAGTAGGATTTATAATCTCACCCTGTATATAAGCACTATAATCTTTAGGATCGAATTTCTTTTGACAAGATGCAAGAAGGCTTATAAGTGGGATAAAAAGATATAATAAATTTGTATTAGGTAGTTTTTTCTGCATTAGCTAAATGACTATTTGTTCGAGAGATAATATAAGCAAATTTAAGTTTTACGGGTGTTTTATCTTGTTAATGATTGGTTAAAGTAGGTAGGTAGGGCGATAAGTTTTATTTATAGATGTTTCTAAATATAAAATTAGTAATTTTGTAGGCAATTTAAATTAAAAGATAATAATGTTAACAGTTTCGAATCTGTCAGTTCAGTTTGGTAAACGAATTTTATTTGACGAAGTTAATGTAACTTTTACTCAAGGTAACTGCTACGGTATTATCGGTGCTAACGGTGCTGGTAAATCTACATTCTTAAAAATATTATCGGGAGATATCGACCCTACATCAGGTCATGTTTCTCTAGAACCAGGAAAACGTATGTCAGTTCTTAATCAGAACCACAATATGTTTGACGAATATACAGTTCTTGAAACTGTAATGATGGGTAATAAAGATTTGTATAATGTTAAGAAAGAGATGGATGAGCTTTACTTAAACTATACAGACGAAAATGCTGATCGTATCGGAGAGTTACAGATCCGTTTTGATGAAATGGATGGTTGGAATGCCGAGTCAGCTGCCGCTACGATGTTATCTAACTTAGGGATATCTGAAGATTTTCATTATACGCCTATGGCAGAGATGGATGCTAAGTTAAAGGTACGTGTATTATTAGCACAGGCTTTATTTGGTAACCCAGACGTATTGATTATGGATGAGCCTACCAACGACTTGGATTTTGAGACAATCGCTTGGTTAGAGAATTTCTTAGCTCATTATGAGAACACGGTATTAGTAGTATCTCACGACCGTCACTTCTTAGATGCTGTGTGTACGCACGTATCTGATATTGACTTCGGTAAGATTAACCATTACTCAGGTAACTATACATTCTGGTACGAATCAAGTCAATTAGCAGCTAAGCAAAGAGCTCAACAAAATAAGAAAGCTGAAGAGAAAAAGGCTGAATTAGAGGAGTTTATCCGTCGTTTTAGTGCGAACGTTGCGAAGTCAAAACAAGCAACTTCTCGTAAGAAGATGATCGACAAATTAAAATTAGATGATATTAAGCCATCTTCTAGAAGATACCCTGCTATTATATTTGATACAGATAGAGAGGCAGGAGATCAGATTTTAAATATCGAAGGATTATCTGCTTCTATAGATGGAGAGGTATTATTTAAAGATATCAATCTAAATATGGCTAAAGGAGATAAACTAGTAGTAATCTCTAAAGACTCACGTGCTACTACAGCGTTCTACGAAATCTTAAATGGTAAGAAAGAGGCTGATGCAGGTAAGTTTGAGTGGGGAATCACTACAACACAATCTTATTTGCCAGTAGAGAACCACGAGTTTTTTGACAATGACTTGACATTAGTAGACTGGTTACGTCAATGGGCGAAGACAGAAGAAGAAAGAGATGAAGTATATGTACGTGGATTCTTAGGTAAGATGATTTTCTCTGGAGAAGAGGCACTTAAGACAGGTCGTGTATTATCAGGAGGAGAGAAGGTGCGCTGTATGTTATCTCGTATGATGATGATGAGAGCTAACGTATTAATGTTAGACGAACCTACGAACCACTTAGACCTAGAGTCTATTACTGCATTCAATAATACATTGAAAAACTTTAAGGGAACGATCTTATTAACGACGCATGACCACGAGTTTGCACAGACTGTAGGTACACGTATTCTAGAGTTAACTCCTAATGGGGCTATCGATAGATATATGACGTTCGACGATTACTTAGATGATCCAAAAGTAAAAGAATTAAGAGCAAAAATGTATTCATAATATATTTAAAATATAGAATAGGGCTATTTGTATTACAGATAGTCCTTTTTTTGTATAATAATTTATGTTTTGAGAAGAGTTATTCCTTATAATAAGATATTATATGTAAATTTTAAGAATTAATTATTATAGACTGCCATATGAAATGGTAAATTTGCTAATAACCTTGAAAAGGGGAAAACATAATAAAATAAAAGTAAGATGAAAAAGACATTAGTATTACTAAGTGCTGTTTTAGCATTAACGGCTGTAAGCTGTAAGACAGCAGGAGAAATTACTACTGTAACAGTAGAGAAAAAAGTAGATATGAGTAAAAAATTAGAAGGAGAATGGGTATTGAGCTCTATTACAACTCCAGCAACTTCTGGTAAAGATATGAGTACTCTTTTCTCAATGAAGAAACCAAGTTTAACTTTTGAAGTTAAGGATAAAAAAGTTTATGGAAATGATGGATGTAATAATATCCATGGAAGTTTTGAAGCTAAAGAAGGGAACGCTATCAAGCTAGGAGATAAGATGGCTTCTACGATGATGTTCTGTGAAGGAGTAGCAGATAGAGAGTTTATGAATGCGCTAAATTCTGTAACTCATTATGACATTGCAGAGAATCAGTTAATTATGCGTTCTGGCGATATAGTGGTATTGACATTTACAAAAAAGTAAAAACTGAGTTCGAATATTGAATTTATAGAACTGATCTAAGGTATATCTTTAGGTCAGTTTTTTTATGGCTATAGATTAAGGGAGTGTTTTCTCAGTTTGTTTTTTATAATTGAAAGACAAAAAAAGGCAATATTTATCTAGTTAATATTTAAACTTTTATAAAAAGGCATAGAATTAGCGTGGTTGCTGGTTTTGATTTACGCATTTAGCGACTTTTAAATTGAATAATTGTACTTAATGTTAGAATAAATTAGCATTATAATATGTTAATTTATGTGATTCTGTGGTGAAAAGTGAATTGTTGATGAAGTGGTTAATAATTATTTGTTATCATAGTGAATACTCTTACAAAAATATATAATTTTGTCGCCGTATGAAGGAATTGTGGGGACTTAGTACTTCATGCGATTTTATTCCCTTTCCTAATAAACGCGTTTGCTTTTGGCTAAGTATTGTATGAATAAAAGTCTATAAACGAAATGTTCTTTTGCGTTAATACATTACGGAAAGGGATTTTTTTTTAATTATATATTTAAGTATATTTTAATGTACCTACTATCAATAATTTAAACACTATATTTTAAATAAGTTGAGTAACTCCTCATGAGGTTTTATTGTTTCTATAAAAGTAAATCCTAATCTTGTTAGCAGTTTAATAGAACTCTTGTTATCAGGAAGGGTAGTCGCATATAAAGTACTGTATTTAGCATCTTCTCTTATTATCTTGATGATAAAGCTTGTAGCTTCGTAGGCATATCCTAGCCCAATGTAAGTGGGTATGAAGGCAAAACCTATATCGTGATACTCTAGGTAGTCTCGCTTAATCAGGGAGATTAATCCTATTGGTTTCCCATCCTCTTTTCTATTGACCACCCAGTATTGATACTGTGGATTATCTAATATACTCTGTATATACATCTGTGCATCCATTGCCGTATAGACATTTCTATTTCCTATATATTTAAGCCATCCAGGAGTATTGACTAATTCTATGATAAAGGAATTGTCAGCATGAGAGAGTGGAGATATCTGTAGTCTATCGGTACTATACATAAGCTAAATCAGTTAAGTGTAAGGCATAACTAAAATAAGATTATTTCTTTAATATAGACAGAGATAATTTGCGTTTAAAAGTTTTATTATTCGTATTTCATTATTTAATCTGATAGAAAGGAAAAACATTTATTAGATAACTTGTATATTCGTAAGTACTAATTGGAGGGATATGAAAATTTTAGTTATTGAAGACGAACAGGAGTTAAGAGATATCATCCGAGAATCCTTAGAAAAAGAGCTTTACTTGGTCGAGGTGGCTAGTAATTATAGGTTAGGGATAGAGAAGTTAGCAGGGTATGACTATGATTGTATCTTGTTAGATATTATGCTTCCCGATGGTAATGGAATAGACTTGTTACGTGAGATCAAATCGATGGGTAAAGCCGACTCGGTTATTATTATATCGGCTAAAGATTCTATAGATGATAAAGTATTAGGCTTAGAGTTAGGAGCAGATGATTATCTAACTAAACCTTTTCATCTATCGGAGCTATTAGCTCGAATAAAATCTGTGTTGAGAAGAAAGAACCAACAGGGGTTCCAGAGTGTAAAATGGAATAATATAGAGATTTTTATAGATGAGAGAACGGTAGTCGTGCAAGGGAGTACGATGTTGCTTAATAATAAAGAGTTTGAGCTATTATATTATTTTGTAGTGAATGCGAATAGATTAGTGACTAAATCTTCTATTGCAGAGCATATATGGGGAGATAATATGGATGAGGCAGATAGTTACGATTTTGTGTACTCTCAGGTGAAGAACTTGCGCAAAAAACTAAAGAGTCATCACGCGGAAGTAAATATTCAGTCTGTGTATGGAATGGGGTATAAATTAGTGAATGAATAGGGGATGAAACTACATAATTATACACTTAGGTATTTATCCATTGGCATAGTGATAGTTCTTACTGTATGGGTGCTTATCTTCTACGCATTCATGACAGAAGAGGTCTATGATAATATAGATGATGGACTGAAAAACACTAAAAGTGAGATAGTCAAAAAAGCATATAATAATCCTAGTATCAATAGTATACAGTCATTCGGAGCAAGTGGATTTAGAATTACTCCATTAGCGCCAGAAGAATACTCTAGAAAGAATGTGTTCACTACAGAGATGATCTATATGGATGTAGATGATAATGAGGAACCTGTGCGTATGCTCACCACTACTTTTGAAGATAAGAATGGAGATAATTTTTTATTAGAGATACGTACCTCTACTATAGAAGCAGATGATTTATTAGGAGATTTTGGTATTGCCGTTGGGGCCTTGTACTTGATGTTGATTATCAGTATATTCTTGATTAACTATTTTATTTTAAGGAAAGTAGTTTGGGGTTCATTTTATAAATTACTAGGTAACCTGAAGAACTATACTATAGGTAAAGAGGTGGTGACGGAAGAGACCAAGACTCCTATCCGAGAATTTACAGATCTACAGCTAGAGATTAATAAGATGATAAGACGTATAGAAAGTACTTTTGAGCAGCAAAAAGCCTTTGTGTCTAATGCAGCTCATGAATCTCAGACTCCTCTAGCTATTATGAGTAATAAGTTAGAATTAATGGCTGAAAAAGAAGAGTTGAATGAAGAACAGATGTTACAAATACAATCTATTCATCAGACGCTGAGAAGACTCATTAAGCTGAACAAATCCTTGTTGATGTTGGCTAAAATAGAGAATAATCAATTCTTTAATTATCAGGATGTTAATTTTAATGATATCATTAGAGAGATGATAGAAGACTTTGAAGAGTTCTTTGAGTATAAGGCGGTTAGTATAACGGTTAAAGAGGATGAGCAACCTTTTATAGTCAATATGGATAAAGGGCTTTCTATTACGCTAGTGCAGAATTTACTAAAGAACGCATTAACACATAATGTACAGGGAGGAGAGGTAGAGGTAGAGATCACAAATCATTACTTTAGAATTGGTAATACGAGTTTAATTCCTACTCCATTAGACGAGAACTTAATATACAATAGGTTCTTTAGAAGTACAACGAACGAACAATCTACAGGACTCGGGCTTGCTCTAGTACAGACTATTATAAAAGTAACAGATAATCTGTCTATCAAATATCATTTTGATAACAAGCATTATTTTACAGTATATCACACTGATTATGATTTGAAGTAATAAAGTGTTGTGAATTATAAAGGGGACAATCTATTAGGTTGTCCCTTTGTTTTTTTGCACTCAATCTATTTCTTTTTAAAAATGTAATTATTCCCAATTCTTTCCAGAATGTGTTCCTAAGTTTGTCATGTAAAACTAAAAAGAGAATTACTATGAAGAGTTTAAAAACATTGTTTGCAGGACTATTTATGTCAGTAGCTTTATTAGCTTCACAATCGACATTAGCGAAAGATGTAATCATCACTAAGAGTGAATTACCTCAGAAAGCAAGTAGTTTTATAGATACTTACTTTAAAGATAAAGAAGTGAGTAAGGTAGAGAAGGATACAGACTTCTTATCTGTGTCATATAAAGTGACATTTACAGATAATGTAGAGGTAGAGTTTGACAAATCTGGTGAATGGGATGAAGTAGATGGTAACACAACTACATTACCTACAGGCTTTATGCTTGCTCCAATCGTGACTTACGTTTCTGATCATTATAAAGGAGAGACGATTACTAAAATAGAGAAAGAAACTCGAAAATATGAAGTGAAATTAAGTAATGGAGTAGAATTAGAGTTTTCAAAAGATGGGAAATTTAAAAGAATAGATCAATAAATAATTAAAAGAAAAAGAAAATGAAGAAAAGAAAAATTGCTTTAGCCTTAATGTTAGCTGTAGCGCTAGGATTCACAGCATGTAGTAGTGATGATAATGGAAATGACCACAAAGTAGAAAAAATCACAGAAGAGCAATTACCTGCTAATTCTAAGAGCTTTTTAAAGACAGTGTTTCCAAACTCATCTCTTAGACATGCTACTAAAGTAACTACTCCTAATTATTATGGTTCTCTATACACTACACGATTAGACAATAGAGTAGAAATAGATTTTGATAAAGCAGGAAATTGGACAGAGGTAGAAATGGAAGATGACTCTGCTATACCAGTTGAGTTTTTAAAGAGTGAAGTGCCTCATATCTATGACTATATAGTTAAGAATTATAAAGGATTCTCTATTACTGAGATAGATAGAGACATGAAAAGAGGTTATGAAGTAAAGCTTAGTTCAGGTTTAGAGTTGATTTTTAATACTAAACAAGAGTTTGTAGGTGTTGACTTAGATTTAGATAGAGATGAGGAGTTAATCGCAGGTACAGATTTACCACAGAAAGCACAGGATTTCTTAAAAACTCATTTTACAGGAGTAGAGCTTGTCTTAGTGAAGAAAGAATTAGATAGAGCAGGAGATGAGTATAAAGTATATTTAGCGAATGGTGTAAAGGTAGAATTTACTGCTACAGGGGAGTGGAAAGAGATAGAAACGAAGAGAAATGTAGCGATCCCATCTGCGATTATACCTAGTGCTATGAATACTTATATTGTTAAGAACTATAATAAATTCCATATTGAAAGTATAGAGAAAGAGCACAATACTTATCAAGTAGAATTAGTAAACGGAGCACAAGAAATAGAGTTAGTATTCGATCTAGAAGGAAATTTCTTACGAATAGACAATTAATTGATACAGTAATACAGAAAGAGCTACCTTGAAGTAGCTCTTTTTTATTTTCCCGAAAGTAAGGTCTCTTTTAAAAGTAATGCTTGACTCCTAGTTTTTACATCTAGCTTTGTATAGGCATTGCTTACATGATGCTTGGTTGTACTAAGAGATATAGAGAGTTTTTCTGCGATTTCTTGGTTGGACAGACCATCCCATATCCCCATAATAACGTCTATTTCTCGATCTGTACAGAGGTACTTCTCTCTTAAGACTTCTTGAATCGATTGTTCTTTGAAAGTACTTTTTTCTATGTGATGATTTGGTGTTTTTTCTTTATGTTCTAAATCTTTGTGTGCTTTTTGTGATTGATTAGCCTTAAGGGATTCTAATTCATTTTTAAGAGATTCATGATCTGCTTTAAGCTTCTTTGCTTTGATCCATAAGGAATAACTTGCTAAAGTAAATGCGATACTATAGATTATACGAATCTTATCCTTATCTACAAATGAGAGGTAGTAATTACCAGGAAATATAGAAAGATAATACGTCATCGAGGTCAATGCGATTACACTAAATGAATAAGTAATAAAACGAACAGACATATCCTCTTTATAATACTTTAAGACAAGTGCTAAAGTGATTATAGTTGATACTAGCGTACTACATACTATGATGATGAAGTACAGTGAATTATTAGTTTGATAAAGTACTATGCCTAATACAATATACAATAGCACTTGGAAGGAGTAAAAATATTTCAGTTTTGATGGTAATCTCTGTATATCTAAAAAGTAGTATATAAATAATGAGAAAATCAGACAGCTAATAGGTATAGATATTGCTAATATCAGTAACTCATTACACTGTTTGTTATATAAAAAATAGAGTAACCCATCTTCTACTAAATAAATAATAAAGACAGATACGATATATATACAATAAATAAGGATAACTTTCTCTTTAAATAGTGAATATAAGCCAAAGGTTAGCGCTATAGAAAGTAAAAATAAACTATAAAAAACCTCTATTTTGATCATTGTATTAAGCATAATACTTCTATACTCTGCACGCTCAACAAGTATAAAATTCCCATAATGAACATAAGAAGATTTTGACTTAAAATATATTGTGTTATGACCAGTGATAAAATGGTTCTCTTGATATTGCGGACTTATTTTTCCACCTTCTAAGTCAGTATTTATGGTTGTTTTTTCCCATAGGCCATTCTGTTTCGCATAAATATTATAATTATTTACGTGAATGGTAGGAAATTGTAATATAAGTGGTTTGTTTAATAAATCTTGAGGGATAGTTATTTTTAACCAAGTGTTTCCTTCTTTATCCTTAGAATACTGTGTAGTTGAGTCATGATCTAGTGCCTCGAATTTTAAGTGGTTTACTATAAAATTAAATTGCTCATTGTTAGTTTGGCTTAAACAATAAGTCGTAGGTGTGAATAGTAGTAAAATTAGTAATATCTGTAATATATTCTTTCTTTTACAACTGTGTAAGGCATTCATGTTTTGTTAGTCAGTGATTTAAGGGGCAAAAATAGTTATTTTTCAAGAATAAAAGTTCACGTCTTGAAGTTTTATGGCAAAGTGAGTTTTTTTTGAGTAAATCTATCATATTTGTCTTTTTTTCTAAAAAAAAAGATATAGTACTTTAGTACGATTCAGGTGTTAGAATGTTTATTATTAGTCTATTAAGTGGTGTTTTTTAGAGATAATTTGGTACTTTAGTATGAAGTGATTATTAGAACCTTTTCCTATATTTGTAATTCAAAACAACAAATTTTTAATTCGGAAAACTTTACATTTAGCTAGCTCAGTGTAGAGTATTTTGCAAAGATTTTTTCTGAGCAATTGTATTTTCCCCACCTGCAGCACAATCAATTCTTTTCCCTAAGAATTTGTGCTGCAGTCTTTTTTTACCCCCTTTAATGAAAAGGTATATTGGTTAGTGATTGTAGAGAAAATGTTCTAAATACAGGAGTGATTTTTTTGTGATTACTTAGCCAGATACTCTACCTATATTAGCCCTTCCCTAAAAAATATAGCTGTTTTACGGAATTCCTTATTTAAAAAGAGGTAGGACTATTTATCTTTGTGATTGAAGAATCAAAATCAATTGTGGCATTCTGTAGAAAAAAGGTACACTATATGAATAATGTGCTACGTTAAATATTTTGTTATTCTATCATTTTTATAATGTTAGAACTATTTTCTATAAAAAAAACAATATTTAAATTGTTTTAGAATTGTAATATTTGATATTTTTTAATCTTGATTTAACATAAATAGAATATAATTAGTAAATTTGTATCCTAATTTAAGAAAATAAAAAAGGGTACAAGATATAATCTAGTTTATAAATGGTTAATAAATTGTTTTATTACTGTTTAAAAACTAGGCAAAAAAGATAAGTATGAAAATTGGAATAACTTTTAGTGCATTTGACTTATTGCACGCAGGGCATGTGAAGATGTTAGAAGATGCAAAACGTCAATGTGATTTTTTAATTGTAGGATTACAAACTGATCCTACTTTAGATAGACCAGAGAAAAATAAACCAACTCAGTCTGTAGTTGAAAGATATATTCAACTAAAGGGATGTAAGTTTGTTGACGAGATCGTTCCTTATGCTACAGAGCAGGATTTAGAAGATATCTTAAGATCATTTAAGATAGATGTTCGTATTTTAGGTGATGAGTATCAAGATAAGAATTTTACAGGACGTAAATACTGTGAAGAAAAAGGAATAGAGCTTTACTTTAACAGTAGAGATCACCGTTTCTCTAGTAGCTTATTGAGAAAAGAAGTTGCAGAAAAAGAAAACAGTAAACTAGTGAAGATAGGATAACACTATCCAACTATAAGTTATAAAAAGCACAATTGTTAATTCAGTTGTGCTTTCTTTTTTTTAATAATGTGGTAAATCTTTTTAAACGTTGTTTTATTTGAATCAGTTTCTAGATTTAACTATAAATAATACATTATTTAACACGTTGGCTTGTGTTTTTTTTGTAATTTGCTATTAACTAATAACGACAATAACTTTTGTTTTGATATGAAATAAGAGTTGTCAATTAAAAAGAAAAAGAAATGAAAAAAGTTTTAAGTTTAATCGTTGTATTTTTTGGTTTAATGACTGTAACTATGGCACAGACAATCACAAGAACAGATGTATCTATTTTCCCTGTTCCAGAGAAAGGATATAAGCAAGTAGTAATTGAAGTACCTCACTCTTCTAAAGATGATAGTAAGAAGATCGAGTTTACAGTTGGTAAAATGATGGAGGTAGACGGGTGTAATCATTTTAACTTAATGGGGACATTAGAAGAGAAAGATCTTCAAGGTTGGGGATATAGCTATTTTGTATTCACAACGAAAGGAGATGTAGCTTCTACGATGATGGGATGCCCTGACGCAGCTAAGAGAAACTTATTTGTAAGTGGACAACCTCATTTAACACGTTACAATGGTAAATTACCTATCGTAGTATACGTTCCAGAAGAATATGAAGTAAGATTTAAAATTTACACTACTGATGGTGATGAGTACCAAGCAAGTGAAGTAAGGAGAAAAAAATAAAATTAATATAAAAGAGAGAACACCTCTCTTCTAGAAGAATACAAAAGAATAAAGCCTCTTAAGTAATTTTAAGGTATGCACCCCAGCAAGTGCATGTTTCATAATATAATGTAAGGAAGTAAGTTTGCTTTAAATAATAAAGAGATGAGCAAACAAGAAATTATGTACTCTCATGTAGAGGATTGGCAAGCAAGTGGATTAACACAATCAAAGTATTGTGAAAGTGTTGGAATTAAGCTGGCGACATTTAGTTATTGGGTAGTAAAGTTTAAGAGTGAAACAGAGCAAGAAGGCTCAAGTAACTTTATAGCAATAGGTGAAACATCTAAAACCGACAGTAAAGAATACGAAATCGTGTATCCTAATGGAGTGAAGTTACGTTTAGAAACGAAAGATTTGGGTGAACTCTATTCATTAGTAAACCTTGTGTAATGTTTAGTCTGAGTAGTAGCCATCAATTCTACTTGTATAAATCAGCTTGTGATATGCGCAAGAGTTTCGATAGTCTATGTGGTCTTGTTCAAAACGAGCTTAATCAAGTCGCTCATAATGGAAGTGTCTACGTCTTTATCAATCGTCGATGTAATCAGATTAAACTCTTACACTGGGAAACAGGTGGTTTTGTGTTATATCACAAGCGATTAGAACAAGGTACTTTTGCTTTTCCTATTCATAATCGGACTCAAATCAGTTGGAGTGATTTGGTACTTATGATTGAAGGAATACAAGTGATAAAAAGTAGTCAAAAAAGGCGGTTTTCCATGAGATAAAACAGCCTTAATCCTTGTATAAATAAGGCTTTTGACGTATATTTACTTCATGGAAATAGACTTAGAAAACTTATCGAAACAAGAACTTTTGGCACTTTTAACCAAAGCCCAAAAGACTATTTCCAAACAAGAAAAAGTAAATACTAAGTTAGAGAAGAAAACTACTAGCTTAGAAGAAAAGACCTCTAAACTAGAAGAAAAAAATACAGAACTGGAATATCGTGTAAAGCTACTTGAGCGCATGAAGTTCGGTCAAAGCCGAGAACGTTTTGAGGATCCCAATCAAACTCAATTACCTTTAGATGTTGAACAAGCAGTCTTAGAGGAACAAGAAGAAGTAATCAAACAAGAGATTACCTACTCTCGTGAGAAAAAGAAACATCCAGGACGAGCTAAACTACCAGATCATTTACCCGTAGAAGAAATAGAAATACATCCTGAGGGAGATTTATCTGATATGATTTGCATTGGTAAAGAAACTACAGATGTGTTAGATTATGTTCCAGGTTACTTTAAAATCAAGCGTTACATCCGATATAAATACGCTACTAAAGATAAAGACAATACTAAAATTAGTATTGGCGATCTTCCAGAGCGAATTATAGATAAAGGAATCCCTTCAGAGGGATTATTATCCACAATACTTGTAGATAAATATGTTGACCACCTTCCTCTTTATAGACAAAAGCAACGCTTTTCAAGAGAAAATATCGATATAGCTTCTTCTACAATAGATGGTTGGGCTGCTCAAAGTATGGATGCTTTAAAACCACTATACCAAAAGCTGGTGATGGACATCAAAAATGAAGGTTATCTCCAAGTTGATGAAACCACCATCAAAGTCTTAGATGAGAAAAAGAAAGACAAAACTCATCTTGGCTACTATTGGGTGTATCATGCACCTATATCCAAGCTTGTAATGTTTAATTACAGTCCTACTCGTAGCGGTAGTGCTGCACTACCTATATTAAAAAACTTCAAAGGATATCTGCAAACTGATGGATTTAGCGGCTACCAAGCCTATGGAAATAAGTCAGATGTAACGCATCTTGCTTGTTGGGCACATGCTCGACGTGAATTTGAAAAAGCTTTAGATAACGATAGAAAAAGGGCGCAGCATGTACTAGTAGAAATACAGAAGTTATATGCTATAGAGAGAAAAGCTAAAGAACAAAACTTAGCTCCTGACCAAATCAAAGAACTTCGTCTAGATGAAAGTTTACCAATCATCAACAAGCTTGGTAAATATATGATTGCTCAGATGAATCTTACCTTACCTCAAAGTAGAATAGGTAAAGCTTTTGCGTACTCTCAAAAAAGATGGAGTAATCTAAGTGATTACTTACACAATGGAAACTTGCAGATAGACAATAATCTTGTTGAAAATGTAATCAGACCTGTAGCAATTGGTCGTAAAAACTATCTCTTTGCCGGTTCTCATGATGCAGCACAAAGAGCAGCTATGGCCTATACGTTTTTTGCTAACTGCAAAAAGCATGACATTAATCCATATCAATGGCTAAAGTATGTTCTTGAAAATATTCAATCCATCAACCACAAGAATATCGCTGACTTATATCCTCATAATTACAAGAAACTTATCCTGGATAATGTAGAAGAATAATTAGATCTCACAAGATGTACTTGCTCGGGTGCATACATTTTAAGAGGCTTTCTTTGTAGAATTATTATGGTGGTGTTAATGATAACCTTTGGCAATATCTTCTAAGAAGATTTTAAATGAAGTAGCTCCAGAACCAGATAAGAACCAAGCATCTGGATCTAGATAGATAACTTTATTTTGTTTATAAGCAGTTACTTTTTCTAGTAATGCATTAGTTATTTGAGTAGGTTTATCTGTGTTTTGTACGATGGCGTCTCTATCTATAATAAATAAGATATCAGGATTGTGTTCTAAGATAAACTCACTATTAATCATTTGTCCATGATTATTGGCAATCTCCGTAGTGATATTGGTTGCACTTCTTACACCGAAGTCTTTAAATATAAATCCATAACGCGTATTCTCGTCGAATAAGCGGAAGTTCCCTTCCGAGTGAATGATTACCATTGCTTTAGCTTCACTTTTAGCAATAAGGGCTTTTAAATCACTTAAACGAGTGTCTAAATCCTTTGATAACGCTTCTGCTTTTGATTCTACTTGATATATTTTGCCAAGTAGAAGAATATTGTCCTGTATATACTTTAGATAGTTATCTCCTTTATTAGGGATGCCTAACATTAAGGTAGGCGCTATTTTTACCATTTCATCATAATCTGCAGGGAAGGCATTATCCATGAATACAAGATCAGGACTTAGATTAGCTACTACGTCAAAATTAGGTTTAAATACAGCACCTAAATCTACGATACTCTTATCCTTTTCAAGATGTGATAAATACTTAGGAGTGAACTCTTTTGCCATTCCCTGAAACGGAATTTGCAATTCGTTCATATTCTCCATAATACCTCTTTCTAAGACTGCTACAGTTTTGGGTTGTATAGGTACTTGTACCGTTGTTCCATTGTTTTCTACTTCTATAAAATTAGAAGTTTCTGTTTCTTTTTGACTTTCTTTACAGCCTGTGATGGTTAAGGCTAGTAAAGCAAAAGTTATTAATTGCTTTCTCATAACGATTACTATTTTTTAGATTTTGATTTTTTGTTTCGGCGTCCCCACCATACTAAGAATCCAGTGATAGGAAGACTAGTTGCAATAATACCAGCTATAAACGTAGAGAACTTACCTAGCTGTCCCCACCATTGCCCCATGTGTATTTGCCAGACTAGATTGTCTACCTTATCGTAGATCTTTTGTTCTTTGCTATCATTGACCATTTCTCCACTGAATTTGTCAAAGTAAATAGCTTCTTTCCCTTCTTCACTTTTTAGACCAGCATTGGTTCCTAAAAAGAAAGGGTATATGCTTACATTGTCATAATTATAAGTCCAGATTCTGATGATTGTTTTATCTGGGTGTAAGTCAAATGCTTTTTGGATTAAAACATTCGTATCATAGAACGCAAAATCTTTAGTCGCTTCATGGTCTCTAGGATAATCTTGTAAGGTATAGAACCACATTTTACCTTCCCCTCCGAATAGACTTACAGTTCCTTTCATTAAAGGGCTAAAGAAGATAAGTAAACCCGTCATTCCAAGTAGAAAGCAAATAATAGCACTATAGAAACCAAATACATTGTGTAGATCGTAATTTAGACGTTTAAACTTAGCTTTCCATTTAATCTTAAAACTACTATCTCTAGTTGCCTTTGTCCATTTTTTAGGCCACCAAAGGACTAATCCGGTCAAAGTACTTAACACAAATATGATAGTAGAGATTGCGACTATCCAACCTCCTGTTTTACCCATTAACAGATTAGAGTGAAGTTGAGCCATAACATAGAAGAAACCGATAGAGCGATCCTGTTTTAGTACCTCCCCAGTATACGGGTTAATATAGATAAAACTTAGCTTTCGATCCTTTAGATCAACTGAATTAATAACCCAGCTTTTAGCAGGATCTTTATCTACCACGATATAAGAAAAACTATGTCCTGGGAATTTCTCTTTGTGTATAGCTGTGATCTCATCTATTTTTAAAGGAACTCCTTTAGGCTCTATATAGCGTGCTTCTTTCCCTGCAGACCACTGCATGATTTCATCTCCATATACAATGATAGTCCCTGTAAGAGAGACAAAGACTAGTATAATACCAGCGACAATACTAGGCCATAAATGTAACCAAGCAATGATTTTGGAGAAAGTTGATTTACCTTTTTTCTTCATGAGATAAGTAGACTTATAGTGATAGTGGGGAGTTACCTATAAAGTAAAACGGCTATAACTATGTTGTTTAAAAGTTATTTAGATTTAATTCAAATTGTTGTGATGCGAAAATAGTAGTAAATTTGCCTCATCATCTACGCAAAAAGTATTAATAAATCTACGAGTTATGAGTCTTTTATATCAGCAATATCAAGAGGTATTAAAGAATATTCCAAACCGCATTGAGTGGGGGAGTGGTGAACAGTACAAAGAGAGATATGGGCAGTTTACCTTTAAAGGAATTCCTATTAAACAGAAGTTTATTGATCATCCCTACTTTATTATCTCTTATGGAGAGTGGAGTGTACCTACTACTGTAGATGTCGCTGTTATTAACGAAAAGAGTACTTTTAAACTAATGTTAGAGTTAGAGGGGTATTCTTGTTATTCTACAGCAAGAGAGACGATAGAGGTTCCGCAGGATTGCTTTAATTTGCTTTATGTACCTCGTGTAAATGGGCATTTGAAGTATAAAACAAATAGAAAGGTAGTGGAGGTTCTTTTTGATGAAGACTATTTCGCACAACTAGTTGAGACTAAAATACCTGCTTTGTCTTCTTTTTTAAATTTAGTTAAACAAGGAAAGACGACTACACTATTTGCAAAAGCGAAAACAATCCCTGTAGAGATACATCAGTTATTATTGAATATTTTACAGAGTGATGTTCATCCAGATTTGAAACTAGTTTATTTAGAGACTAAGGTAACAGAACTTTTACTGTTAAGTGTTCAGGAGTCTTTAGAGAGGCAGGTAGCTCCAATAGAAGAAATAAAATCTATGAATGATGCGGATAAACTATTGCATATTAAAACTTGGATAGATAATCACTTTTTGCAAGACATAACATTCTCTATGCTGAGTCAACGATTCTATATCAATGAGTATAAACTGAAGAAGTATTTTAAAAAATACTATGATTCTTCTTTGATTAGATATGTAAGAGATTTGCGTTTTGAGTATGCGTATCAGTTATTATCGTCACAGAAATTCTCAGTCAATAAAGTTGCTGAATTACTTCACTATGAGTATCCTCAGCATTTTGCTATTGCATTTAAGAAGAAGTATGGCGTTCCTCCTAGTACTTTAATTCACAGAAAATAGGAGTGAAGAAATAGGGTGTTGTCCTAATTAAATATTAATTAACGAATATTATTTAGAGTTGATTTAAATTAGGGAAGTCTTTTTAAGTACCTTTGTCACTTTCAATCAGTAGAATAGTAATAATTCTTTAGTTTGGTATCATGGTTAAAGAGACATTGATAAATGTAGGAGAGCGGTATGCTAGTCATGGCATAAAAGGGAATATACAGTTGTTAGATATGGAAGAGTTACATATCGATCACGTCTCTTTACAGCATAAGACTAGACAACAGAAAGAAGTGTTAAGAGATCAGAAGCACATTGAGCTTTTCTTTTTGTTTCAAGGAGAACACTTTTACCAATCCAATAAAAAACAATGCGTCAATACTTCTACAGGACGTTTTAGTTTTTTTCATCTGCCTTATATCGATGGCTCCCTTGCTTTTAATCCTGTTGAAGAAAACTACAGTGCTATAGGCATAGAGCTAACATTGCCTTATTTAGAGCGTGTGTTTAATGGAGATCTAGAGTTGTTAGGAGACTTTGGTAAATCTTTGTACAGTGAGAGAGAAAGTGCTTTTTCTTCTAACTTAATGATTGTTCCAGAGATGAAGAAGTTACTGTATGACTTAGTCAATAATTCTTATGATGGTATGATGAAGAAGATTTATATGGAGACCAAGATTGTAGAGCTCCTTCTTTTAGTGATTAAGTATAGTGGAGATTATAAATATGAGATGGTAAGTGGTTCACTGACGAGGAGTGATGTTGATAAGCTATATTATGTCAGAGAGTTAGTGAGTAATAATCTTCAGAATCCATATTCTTTAAGAGAGCTTTCTAGATTAGCAGGAATCAATGAGTTTAAACTAAAAAGAGGGTTTAAAGAACTGTTCTCTACTACCATTTTTAATCATCTCTATGATGAGCGTATGGAATTGGGGCAGAAGCTATTGATAGAACAAGATTTATCTATCGCAGATATCGCACAACAAGTAGGGTATAAAAATCCTACACACTTTACTGCTGCTTTTAAACGCAAGTTTAATGAGTTGCCTAAAGATGTAAAGAGTGGTAATTTTGTTCAGTTTTAAGAATTAAGAGCCAATCCCTTTTTAGCTAAAAATAAACAGTGCAGAAGGAGGAAATATCAAAAGTAAGGTGATTGCTTTTAGTATTGTTCTACACTGTTTGAAGTAGCTAGTAATTGGGGTTACTAACCGAATTTTTTACTTCCAGCTACGCATAGAATAACGCCTACAGTTACTGCAATCATAGCTGTGCTTACCTGTTCGTTTAAAAGACTTGCTGCAAGTGCTAACCCAAAGAAAGGCTGTAATAACTGTAGTTGTCCTACAGAAGCAATACCTCCTTGTGCTAATCCTTTATACCAGAATACGAACCCCACAAACATACTAAATATTCCTAGATATGATACCCCTATCCATGCTTCTGTGCTTATTAGAGAAGGTACTTCAGGAGCAGTAATCAACATAATTGGTATAGATACAGGAAGAGATAATACGACTGCCCAAGAGATAACTTGCCATCCGCCAAGAGATTTAGATAGTTTAGCTCCTTCAGCATAACTTAGCCCGCATAATAAGATAGCGAGAAGCATTAATATATCGCCTATAGGAGAACTTGTAACCCCTTGTAGAAAGGCAAATCCCACTACTAATAGACATCCAAGTATCGAGAATAACCAGAAGATAGGCTTTGGTTTTTCTCCACCTCTCCATACCGCAAATACAGCAGTACACATCGGTAATGTCCCTAAGAATACTAGTGAATGTGCTGAGGTGATATATTGTAACGCTAATGCGGATAATAAAGGAAATCCAATAACTCCGCCTATAGCGACTATAAATAAAGGCAATAATTGTTTTTTAGTAGGTCTTTTTTCTTTAAAGACAAGTAGACATAACAGCGCTAATATACCAGCAATACCTGCTCTAGCTGCTGTTACGAATATTGGGTCTAATTCTAGTACAGCTACTTTAGTAGCAGGCATAGAACCACTGAATAGTAGTACTCCTATGAATCCATTGATCCAACCACTTGTTGAAGTTTGTTGTGCTGAATCAATTACACTAGTTTGTTTCATTTTCTTGATGTTTTATTTTTTAACAAAAATATACTGTATTAGTATGTAGTACAGTATCAATTTTGTAATTTTGGAAGGACACAGTTGAGATTGTTATGGAACAGAATTATTTGTATTTGAATATAGCAGATGCTATTGCTAGTCAGATTAGAGCAGGCGTCCTAAGAGAAGGAGACAGACTTCCTTCTGTAAGAATGTTGTGCACAGAACATCAAATTAGTATGAATACAGCCAAACGAGTGTATTTAGAACTAGAGACACAGGCATTAATAGAATCTAAGCCTCAGTCAGGATATTTTGTAAGTAACCTATCCTATACGGATATTCCTTTGCCTCAGCCGAGTAACCCTATCTTTTTAGCAAATAATAAGGAACCTAAGGAGATTATTCGCAAGGTATATTCTAATATGGGAAATAGAAAGCTGACCTTATTCTCGTATAGTACACTATATGATGAGTTTTTACCTTTGGCCAAAATGAAGAAAGAGATTATAGCAGCCTCTAGATCATTAGTAGATGGAGGGATAGAATATGACTCTGTACAGGGCAATCTTAATTTGAGGAGAATGATCGCACAGCGTTCTATCACTTGGGGAGGTAGTCTTAAAGAAGAAGATATTATTACGACTAATGGAAGCATGAGCGCTATTTCGTTGTGTTTATTAGCATTAGGCAAACCTGGAGATACCATTGCAATAGAAAGTCCTTGCTACCCAGGTATCTTTCAGCTAGCTATTGATTTAGGATTTAAAGTGATTGAGTTACCCACAGATCCAGTTTCTGGTATTGATGTGCAGTCTCTTAGGGATGCAGTAGAGCATATCGATATGTGTCTATTGATCTCTAATTATAATACTCCATTAGGAAGCTGTATGCCTGATGAGAATAAGAAGGAAATAGTAGAACTCTTAGAGAAACATGATATCCCATTGATAGAGGATGATGTCTATGGAGATATGTATTTTGGTAATCAGCGTCCTAAATGTTGTAAAGCCTTTGATAAGACAGGTAATGTGATCTGGTGTAGTTCTGTATCTAAGACCTTGACTCCTGGATATCGCGTAGGGTGGGTGTCACCTGGTAAGTATAAGAATAAGATCATGCATCAAAAGTTAGTGCATTTAATCTCTACACCTCCTTTAATGCAAGAAGCTGTAGCTAGCTTTATGCGCTCAGGTAATTATGATAAGCACCTGCGTAAACTTAGAAAAGAGATCTATAGCAATTATCAGAAATATTTGAATACCATTATTACTAGTTTTCCATTGGGTACTAAGGTTAATCGTCCTCAAGGTGGATTATCACTATGGATTGAGTTTGATCCTTCTATTGAGGCGATGGATTTATATGACTTAGCTATTGCGGAGGGCATTAGTATAGCACCAGGTAGAATGTTTACGGTACAAGAACAATTCGAGAACTGTATCCGACTGTGCATAGGCCTGCCTTGGTCAGAGAATGTTGAAGCTAAACTTAAAAGAGTAGGAGAATTGAGTAAACAATTATTGAGGAAATAAGAAGACTTTCTAGTTTTATAATTTAGGTGATTTTATTTTTTTGAATATAAATACATGTAATTGTTTGTTAAAATAAATAAATATCGTTTTGTGATGAAATATTTTTTGATTTTATTCGTTTTAATTAAATAAAACTCAAAAACTTTATTTCACAATTATGAAATTATACTCTTTAACTGAATTGAACGATGTTTTAAATGGCGTTGTTGTAGGAAGTACATTAAGACAGATTAGTACAGCTGAGCAGTTGGAAAAAGCCAAAGAATGTCAAGTCTCATTTATAGGTAATAAAAAGTACGAACGCTTATGGGGGGAATCAAAAGCCCCTATTGCTATTGTAAATAAAGATATTTCTATTCTACCAGGTATAGATAGAGCGTTTATTAAAGTAGATAATGTTGATTTAGCATTAGCTAAATTGCTTACACTATTTGCGCCTAAGATGCCTGTATTTAAAGAAGATATTCACCCTAATGCTACGATAGATAGCACAGCAGTAATAGGTGAAGGAGCTAAAATAGCAGCTGGTTGTGTAATCGGTGAAAATGTAATAATCGGAAAAAATGTAAAGATGTATCCTAATGTCACTGTATTAGATGACAGTACGATTGGTGATAATACGATATTGTGGTCTGGTGTCATTGTGCGTGAGCGCAGTCATATCGGACATAACTGTATTTTACATCCTAACGCAGTGATTGGAGCTGATGGATTTGGTTTCTGTCCGTCTCCTGAGTTAGGGTTAGTGAAGATACCTCAGATCGGTAATGTAGTTATTGGTAATTATGTTGAGATAGGAGCGAATTCATGTGTAGATAGAGGAAAGTTTAGCGCTACCATTATTGGAGATGGTTGTAAGATTGACAATCTTGTTCAGATAGGACATAATTGTGAGTTAGGAAAATTCTGTATCATGGCTGGTAATAGTGGTTTAGCAGGTTCAGTTACACTAAAAGACTTTGTGGTGATAGGAGGTAGTGCTTCTATTAAAGATCACGTTACTATCGGGCAGGGTGCTGTAGTAGGAGCTGGATCAGGAGTGACTGGAGATGTAGAAGCAGGTAAGACAGTATTAGGATACCCTGCTCAAGAAGCAAAAACAACGTTGAGACAATGGGCTGCACTAAAGCAATTGGTAACCAATAGAACAAAGAACTAATCTTTTAACCCAAAATACGCAATAGACATATAAACGAAAAGTAAGTATACGAAATAGGTCTGAATTAGTGACAAAAGTATACACTAGTATGGTTTTAGAGCTAATGAAAAAGCTATGAAGTAGAATGGTTTTGCAGTATTTAGGTTTAATAATAATCTATAAGCGACTAACTGATAAGGGTTAGTCGCTTTTTTTTATATACCTCTATTTGTGATGATTCATTTATTAATCTTGATAGATTCTATTGATATACTGTAAGGCATTCGTAGCTTCTTCTACATTTACTTTTAGGACAAGTCGTTTACCTAGTTCTATTTGTAGTTCTTGAAAGAAAGTAGTCATGGTGTGAAAGGCTTCCCATGTATTTTGAATATTAGCATTGCTATAGGTTCTTAATACCTTGTTATAGTCTTCATCGCTTAAGTAGTTCTTAATGAATTTACCTGATTTGCCTATAGAAACGCTAAAATGGTGTTCACTCCCTATTTTCCAAGCTAGTAATTGTAAGAACATAGGACGGACGACAGACTCCATCATATCTTTTGCATATACTCTTTCTTCTCTAGCCAGTCCCTTAGTGACATTAGTAGAACACCACCAAAACTCATTACACACTTCTGTAAACTCCCGTTGAGTAGGGCGTTGTACATGGTAGTCGTTATCAGAAGACTCGGGTATGTCTTTAAATATTCCATCTTTGTCTAGCCATACGATAGAGAGACTGTCTTTTTTATACTGCTTTAATTGATCTACTGGGAATAGGGTAAGGTCTAATCTACTACCATCTTCATAAATCATTAAATAAGCATACGAAATAGAAGGAATACCCTCTTCATTACCTAAGTGCATATCATCTGGTAATTGTTGTAGGGCAGGCTGTCCAAAGGTTTTGTAGACAATACCTTCTTTCTTGATACTTTCTATATCAGTCACCATATAGATGATATCATAATCTTGGTACTGATCAGGAGTAACCATCGGGTTAGCCCTTGAACCATTGAGAATAACAGCTCTAATGCGGTCATCTTGTTTGGCTAATTGAAGGATCTCTGTTTGTAATGGTGAAGCCATATAGGTGTTTTTAAGACGAATAAGCAAGATAATTAAATTAAAATGATTCACAGTGGTGTTTTTAGGAGTAGAATAAAGTTTTTTAATAGTCTAGCATTGCCACTCAAATACAATGCTATTACTCAATAACTAGAAAATCCATAGATAAGGACGTATATCTCACTTGATCTGCATAGCCATTAAGAAGGAAGTTCTACATAAGGAAGAGAGACTACGAGGAAGTAAATGCCTGTGTGCAGCTCTAATTGAAGATAGTTACTCCTCATTTTTATTCTTCAAAAACAGCAGTGGTCGCATAGTTATCGCATAGTGATGGCATACTGCTCGCATATTTTTGCCTGCTTTTTATGCGACCACTATGGAATCAAACTACGATTAGTATATCATCATAGCTATACACAGGGTATCAGGGGGATAAGTCAACGAATTCTAATGCTGAGTTCTGAAGTACAAGAAGTGTTGTCTTCCTTTTTAATGAATCTAAATAATACTCCTTCTTGCGTCTTTTATATTCCTTTTAGCGTCAGTACTCAGGCAAAGGGATGCCTACTTTTGCCCTATCAATAAGAGAGATAGTCTTCCACAGAGCTATTCTATAAGAGAGATCAAGATGAAAATACCATACCTTACTTTATCCTTAATCGCTGTTTTATCATTTAATTCTAAATCTGTTTTTGCACAACAAGATACTTTACAAAATACAGGGTTAAATGAAGTGATTATTCAGAGAGAAACCAAAGCCGAAAAAGAAAGTCGTCAACCTATACGTGCTACTGTACTTGATGTAAAAGCGATGAAACAACAGCCGTCTAGTGTGATCGAGCTGATGAACAGAACAGTAGGTGTACGAGTGAGACAAACAGGGGGATTAGGTAATGCTACTAATTTGATGTTGAACGGTTTTGAAGGAAAGGCGATAAAGTATTTTAAGGATGGGGTTCCGATGGATTATTTAGGGAATGCCTTTAGTTATGCTATTGTACCGCCTACGATGATTGATCGCATTGAGATCTATAAAGGGGTGGTACCTGTAGCCTTAGGGGCAGATGCATTAGGAGGAGCAGTTAATATTGTAACGAAAGAGCCTGAAAGTAATCAATCTGTAGATGTATCTTATCAGATAGGTTCTTATAACACTCATAGAGGTACCGTAAACGCTTATTTTCAAGATAAAAAGACAGGCTTATTCGGAGGAGTAAATGCTTTTATTAATTACTCTGATAACAATTATAAGGTCAATGTGCCTTACACTGATCCAGAAACGGCACAGGTAAGTAGAGAAAAACACAAACTGTTTCACAACCGTTTCTCTAATGGATTTGTAGAAGGGTTTGTGGGAGTGAAGAACAAGACTTGGGCAGATGAGTTGCGTTTGACTGTAAGTAGCTTTTACATTAATAAACAGCACAATTACGGGATGACGATGAACTATCCATTCGGAGGAGTGACGAGTAATATGAATTCTGTAGTGCCAACACTTCGCTATCGCAAGGCTTTTTTAGATAAAGACTTGAAGTTAGATCAATTCCTTGTCTATAATACACTGCATTCTAGTTATACAGATACGATTAAAGGGTTTTACGACTGGAGAGGGAAGTTCACTCCAGTACCTAGTAAGAATGGAGAAGCGACTACTAGTGGAAGCATCAAAAAGTTACGTTATTATAACTTCGTATCTCGTACTAATCTATCTTACCGATTAGACAATGGGTTTATAGAGTTAAACTCTGTTTACAATACCTCTACTCGTCGTGGTTCTGACCCTTACGGAGAGACATTTCCTTTCTCTAAGATAGATATGTTACAGCGTTCTGTAGTATTCCAAAAGTGGATTACAGGGCTAAACTGGAGGTTATACGCCTTAGATGATCGTCTGACGAATGACTTATCGGCGAAGTATTACTACTTGCGTACAGAAGGGTATGAGAGTGCGCATGGAGACACTTCGATGGAGCAGAAAAGATCTAAAACAAAAGGGAACTGGGGAGTATCAGAGTCGTTAAAATATCAGATTAACGATCGTATGTATGCTAGATTCTCAGGAGAAGTAGCCGTACGTCTACCAGAGCAAGAAGAGTTCTTCGGGGATGGAACATTCACGCGTACCAATTTTGCTTTAAAACCAGAAAAGAGTTGGAACTATAATCTAGGATTTAACTATAATAATCAAACCAACTTCATGACAGAGGTCAATGTGTTCTACAGAAGAACGCATGATATGATCATGCTGTTAAACACGGGTATTTTTGGTAGTTACGAGAACATAGAAAAGATAAAAGGAGTTGGAGTAGAGGTGGATGCAGCATATTCTCCATTAAAGTGGTTGAGACTGTCTGGTAACGTGACATATCAAGACTTTAGATTATATGATAAAGAAGACAAGACGTATGAGGGTTCTCGTCTGAGAAATACACCTTATTTCTTCGCTAACCTTGGTTTGCGTACTTCACATGACAATGTATTCAAGGCAGGAGACAAGTTCTCGTTTTATTACAACTACAGTTTTGTAAAGGCTTATTACCTAGACTTTATTCCTAAAGAATTTGAACCTAGTGGTTTCTTAGGATTATGGGGAAAAGCACAGGTTAATGCAGAAGCTTATGTGATCCCTGATCAGAATTTACATTCTACAGGAGTGGTGTGGAGTTATTCACCTAAACTGTCTTTCGGTTTAGAAGCTAAGAACTTGTTTAACAGTGAAATATTTGACAATTATAAAATACAAAATGAAGGGTTTAGTCTTCATTTTAAAGTGAATATGTCTCTTTAGGAGAGGAACAATTTAGAAATACAGAAACTTATCATTAAAACACAATAAATTTATTAAAATGAAAAAAAGCATTTTTAGCACTAAAACGATAGGAGCATTAGCTATGGCAGGGTTATTTGCTTTTGCATCATGTTCATCAGATGATAATTCAAGTTCAGAGCCAACTAAACCAGTTGAGCCAACGAAGACATCTTATGCACTATTAACAGCTACATTAGGAGTACAGCCATTCGTAGGATACTTATCTAACTATGATAAAATGCCTGAAGGGGATTTAGACAATATCCATAAAGGGTCATTACAGATAAAAGGGAATGGAATGAAAGCGTATGGAGAATGGGTATTCCAACGTCTTCAACTAGGACGTGTGTCTTCTCCAGATGACGGTATCTTGAGATATTCTATTAATGCAGACGGTTCTTTATCAGAGACAGGTAGAATCACAGGAATGTCTTCTAACTTTTATGTACATGATAAAACGACTGGATACTATGCCGATATAGGAAGAGGATTGTTAAAGATACAAGTATTCAATCCTTCTACAATGCAGCGTACAGGAGAAATAGACCTTTCTGTAGTAGAAGATAAAAAAGCAGAATACCAAGCTGTGGGATCTCGCTTTATCGCGTCTAAAGATGGAAAATTATATGTAGATATCATCACAGGTTCTAAAGATGGACAAGGTAGTCAGATGAAAGACCCTGCTCCAGGATATATTAAACTAGCAGTGATCGACATCGCTACTGGTAAATATGAAAAAACGATTCAAGATAACCGTATCAGCTATGTAGGATATGGTGGTAACGCTAACCAAATGTGGACTATGGGAGATGATGGAGCGCTATATATGTGTTCTCATGGGTTCGGAGTAAATGGAGCGACTAATGGTTCTGCTATTGTTAGAATTAAAAAAGGAGCAACAGAAATAGATAAAGATTGGATCATTAAGATTGATGATTATGTAAAGGATACTACAGTAGGTTCAGTAGGTGTAAAAGATGGTAAGCTATATACTGCATGGAGTGATAAAGCATTCTCATACACAGATATTTTGCCAAACCCTAATTTTACATACTATGCTTTTGATAAAGAGAATATTGCTGCAGGACCAAAAGCAGTAACTGGTATACCTCAATCTACTTATGCATTCCAAGATGCTCAAGCGATTACTACAATAGATGGTAAAGTGTACTTCAGAGTAGTGAATAACAAAGATTACAACGGATACTATGTATTAGGATCTGATAATGTAGCTAAACCTGCGTTTAACATCGGTAAAGGTGGTCAAGTATGGGGCTTAGTGAAATTAGAAAAATAATAAGTTAAACCCAAATTAAGTGATAGACATATAAACGAAAAGTAATTATACAAAATAGGTCTGAATTAGTGATACAAACATACTGTAGTATGGTTTTAGAACTAATGAAAGAGATATGAAGTAGAAATACTTTGCAGTATTTGGCTAATGCTTAATTAGGGTTTAATTATTTAGAACTCTTTATAGAGTTTGATTGCAATAGTAGAGGAGTTTTCTTCTCTACTATTATTTTTTATGTTTTTTTAGGAAACAGGAACAGGAACAGGAAACAGGGAACAGGAAACAGGGGACGGGAAACAGGGAAATGGGAAACAGGGAACAGGGAAACTGATGATATGATAGCTCAAAGTAGGGAGACTTTGCAGCGAGAACAGAACAAAAAACGATTTCACAGTTTCACGATTTCACAAAACAACAAAATCACAAAAACAATAATATGGCAACAGATAATGTGCTATGGCGTATTGTAAAACCAGTCAAGAAGAAGCTAAACTTTGCAATGGCTCTTTCTGTGGGGTCTACTTTATTGACAATAGCCAATTTAATAATATTAAGTTACCTAATTAATGCACTGTATCACGGAAATACAACACAATTGTTGTATCTATTCGGAGCGATGATCTTATGTGTAGTAGTTAGTTATGTATTACGTCTAAAGTCATTTGACGTATCCCATTACGCAGCTTTTGATTTAGAAGCTATTTTGCGTAAGAATATCAGTCACCATTTGGCGAAGTTACCATTAGGGTTCTTGACTGAGACAGGTTCAGGAGCATTGACTAAAATCTTAAATGAAGATGTTCGTTTATTACATGGATTTGCGGCAGATAGTACCCCTTTATTTGTGCGTACGTATGCCTTTCCAGTAGTTACTTTGGTTGCATTATTTTGGTTTGATTACAGAGTAGCACTAGTTTGTCTAGCTATTCTTATCGTAGGGCTTGGGTTCTTAGCATTAGCGATGAAGAATAAGACAGAAGTAACACATCAATTTAATAAAGCAAAAGAAGATATTAATGTAGCTGTGATAGAGTATGTACAGGCAATGCCGGTAGTACGTGTATTCGATGGAGGAGAGAAATCATTTGTGCGTTATGAGAATGCCTTACAACGCTATTTATCTATTATCACTTTGTGGTTTAAGGAAAACGGATTGAATGCTAAGTTGTCGATGTTTATTTTAAACCCGCTACCTACATTTATTATATTACTTGTGCTAGGAACGTATTGGTTCCAAGAGGGGTCTTTGAGTTTTGTGTCTTTTGTAGCCTCTTTATTATTGGGGACAGGAATGATAGAGTCTATTTTGCCTTACCGAAGTTTGACTAATGTGATCTCTAGAGCTGCAATCAGTGCAAAACGTATAGAAGAATTACTAGAAGTAGAACCTTTAACTTCTACAGGAGAACAAACTTCTGTAAATGATACAACCATTGAGTTTGACAAGGTATCTTTTACTTACCCTGGTAGAGAGGACAAGGCATTAAATAATATCAGCTTTACGGTGAAGCCAGGTACTTTTACTGCTATTACAGGAGCATCAGGAGCAGGGAAGTCTACTGTAGCTCGTTTGTTACCTCGTTTTTGGGATGTTAGTGATGGAGAGATAAGATTGGGTGGAACAGATATCCGCCAATTAAAACCTGAGGTATTATTAGATACAATATCATTTGTGTTTCAAGACAATTTTATTTTCTCTGATACGATTGCAAACAATATCAGAATGGGCGCAGAAGAAGCTACCTTAGAAAAAGTAATGGAAGCGGCTAAGGCTGCCCAAATACACGATTTTATAATGCAACTTCCTGATGGGTATGAGACCTTAGTAAAAGAAAGAGGAAATAACTTCTCAGGTGGACAAAAGCAACGTCTAGCGATTGCTAGAGCGATCTTGAGAAATAAACCTATTCTTATTTTGGATGAGGTAACTTCATTCTCAGATACAGAAAACGAACTATTACTGATGCGTGCTTTCCGCAATCTGATGAAGGACAAAACAGTCATTATGATCGCTCATAGATTAGAGACAATCAAGAATGCGGATCAGATCATTGTGATGGATAAGGGAAGCATTAGCGAGATAGGAACACATGAACAATTAGCCGCTAATCAAGGAATATATCAAGCGATGTGGCAATCGTATACACAAGCGAGAAATTGGCATATTAAATCAGATAAGTAATAGAGATGAGTAAAGTACAAACAAATAAGAGCAGTTCTTTTATCGGTATATTATCTAACCTGATTAAAGCAGCAGGTCCGATGGGTGGACGACTGCGAATGAGTTTAATATTGATATTGTTGTCTTCTGTTTTTCAAGGAGCAGCTTATACTTGCTTTTACCCTATTTTTATGAATATAGGGAAGGGAAAGCCTGAGCAAGTATGGTTTTACATCTGGATAGCATTAGGCTTCGTCGTGATTAGTGCTATCTGTAGATGGATAGGGCAAGACTATGACTATGGAGGTTTTTCTTCACAGGCACAGTATGACCTTCGCAAGAGACAAGGGGAGAAACTGAGGGAGATGCCCTTAGAGTTTTTATCTAATAAGCGCTCTGGAAAGTGGAGTGCCGTGATTAGTAATAATGTAGATGAGGTAATCTCTTATACCATTACAGTGTCAAGTTTGATGATGTATGGCGTGATTACACCTATATCAGTAGGGCTGATGACTTTCTTCTTTGACTGGAAGATTGCTATAGTTATCTTGATTTTATTCCCTGTGATCATCCCGTTGTATCGCTGGAGAAAACCAGCTTATGACCGTGGAATGTATTATCTAAATGAAGTACACTCTGAGCTAAATGCAGAGTCTATAGAGTTTATCCAAGGGTTGCCTGTGCTTAAAGCAAGTAATAGTATAGAGCGTATCGTAGCTCGTTTAAACAAAAGCATTGATAAAGTAAGAGAAGTGCAAATCTTCGGGCATGGCAAAGGGAGTACTCCTAACCTGATTATTACTTCTGCTTTAGAAGTAGGGATGTTAGTATCCTTGGGATTGGGAATATTGTTTGTGCTAAAAGCAGATAGCAATATGATGGTCATGACAGCCTTAATGATTATTGTGATTCGCTTCTCAGAGTTGATCTCTAGCTTTGTACCAATGACCATGATATTTAGTCTGATGGAAGCAGGATATAAGCAAATCACAGCGATGTTAACTGCTCCTGTCTTAGAAGTAAAGACCCCTCAAGCGAAACCAACTTCTTATGGTATAGAGTTTAAAGAAGTAGACTTCTATTATGAAGATGCTCAAGAAAAAACTTTGTCTAATATCAACTTATCTATTGCACCGAAGTCTATTGTAGCTTTAGTAGGACCTTCTGGTTCGGGTAAGACTACGCTGGCAAGAATGATTATGCGCTATGCAGATTGTCAGAAGGGGAGCATTAGTATAGGAGGAGTTGATATTGCTAATTTGAGTCAAAACGATTTGTTGAGTATGATTTCTGTGGTATTCCAAGAGGTTTATTTATTTGATGATACCATAGGTAACAATATCCGTATGGCGAAACCTACTGCTACTCAAGAAGAAATAATAGACGCGGCTAGGCGTGCTCAATGTCATGATTTTATCAGTCAATTGCCTAAAGGGTATGACACACCTATAGGAGATATGGGAAATACCTTATCAGGTGGAGAACGTCAGCGTATCTCTATTGCGAGAGCACTGCTGAAGAACAGCCCAATAGTCATTCTAGATGAACCAACGTCTTCTCTAGACTCTTTAAGCGAACTTGCCGTACAGCGTGCTATCGATGAGCTAGTGAAAGAGAAGATTGTGATTATCATTGCACATAGGTTATCTACAGTCAGAGGCGCGGATAAGATATGTGTCTTAGAAAAAGGTCAGATAGTAGAGGAGGGAACACATGAAGCCTTAATGATAAAACAAGGTAAATACTGTGACCTATGGGAAGCAGAGAAGCAAATAGAAGCTTTGTTTTAAGAAGAAATAGCAATTGTATTCTATAGATTAGAAGGACTAAGGACAGATAGTAGACTCATTTGATAAGCTTACCCCAAGTTCGCTTTTCTTTAGTTCCTTTTATGTAAAAGCTTGTGATATTGTATCACAGGCTTTTTTGTTTTAATGGTGGTAGAGATAAGAAGGTATTACTTTATAATCAGAATAAATAGTATGGGCTTAATATAGTAAATAACTAATAATTAGTTTTTTAGTGTTGTTTTCTGTATTTTGTGTACGGGATGTCAAAAAAATACTGAATGACTATAAAATAGTAAAAAAAACTAAGTGATTTTAGTTTATTTTTGCGCCTTTAATTTTTATTTGCTTTATAAAAAAATGCCACAAGAATTACAGTTACAAGTTCTTCCTGAAGTTGCAGGTACAGCTGATTTATTGACGCAGTACGTTGCAAACCATGTGAAGTGTTCTCCAAAGGACATTAAGCACATCACGATCTTAAAGAGATCTATCGATGCGAGACAACGCACCGTAAAGATCAATTTAAAGGTTGCTGTTTTTTTTGCCGATGAGGATGTCGTGCACAGACATATTGATTTTCCAGAGTATAAAAATGTAAAGGATGCTCCACGTGTTATCGTGGTAGGAGCAGGACCTGCGGGTTATTTTGCAGCATTACAGTTAATCGAACTAGGGGTAAAACCTATTGTAGTCGAAAGAGGAAAAGATGTGCGAGGTCGTCGTCGTGATTTGAAAGCAATAAATATCGATCATATCGTTAATCCGGATTCGAACTACTGTTTCGGAGAAGGAGGAGCGGGGACTTACTCAGATGGTAAGTTGTATACACGTTCTAAAAAGCGTGGTGATGTCAATCGTATACTAGAGTTATTAGTAGCCTTCGGTGCATCACAAGACATCTTAGTAGAAGCACATCCACATATTGGAACGAATAAACTTCCGAAGATTATGCAAGATATGCGTGCTAAGATTGAGGAGTTTGGTGGAGAAGTGTTGTTTGAGAAAAGAGTAGTAGACTTTGTGATCAAAGGAAATGAAATAGAAGGAGTTAAACTACACAATGGAGACCTAATCGAAGCAAAGAAAATAATCTTAGCTACAGGACACTCTGCTCGTGATATCTATGAATTACTAGACCGTAAGAAAGTCTTGATAGAAGCAAAGCCTTTTGCCCTAGGAGTACGTGCAGAGCACCCACAGACGCTGATAGATAAGATACAGTACTCATGTGATTACAGAGGAGAGTTTCTTCCACCAGCACCTTATTCTATCGTGAAGCAGGTCAATGGAAGAGGAATGTATTCATTCTGTATGTGTCCAGGTGGAGTAATTGCACCCTGTGCTACAGCACCAGGAGAAGTAGTAACCAATGGATGGTCACCGTCTAAACGCGATCAAGCAACAGCCAATTCGGGTATCGTAGTAGAATTGCGTTTAGAAGACTTTAAACCTTTTGAAAAGTTCGGAGCTTTAGCAGGTATGGAATTTCAAAAATCGATAGAACAACAAGCTTATAGGGTAGCTGGAGAGACACAGCGTGTACCTGCACAGCGTATGGTAGACTTCTCTCAGTCTAAAGTATCGGAGTCTATCCCTAAGACGTCTTATCTACCTGGTACGACTTCTATAGAGTTAGGACAGGTATTCCCAGGTTTCTTGACACAAATCATGAGACAGGGATTCCAAGAGTTCGGCAAGTCGATGAAAGGGTATTTCACGAATGAGGCTATCTTACACGCTCCAGAGAGTAGAACATCCTCTCCAGTGCGTATCCCTCGTGAGGATTATACTTTAGAACACCCTCAGATCAAAGGACTTTATCCATGTGGAGAAGGGGCAGGGTATGCAGGTGGTATTGTATCTGCTGCCATCGATGGTGAGAAATGTGCGATTATGTGTGTCGAGAGCATGCAGTAATTAATTAAGAATTTAGAATTAGGAATTAGGAGTGTATTGCCTACGGCATTTGGTATATATTATGCAATTTTGATGCTGTATCAGCACACAATCGTAGGGATGTATTAGATACATCCGACACCCAGTAGATCATAGTTCTTTTTAAAGACATAAAATTTAATATACAAGCCTAATTACGAGAGTAGTTAGGCTTTTTTATGTTATAAACGTATCAACAAGATATAACTAATACTTTTCAAGTTATCACTATCCTAGCTATATGTTCATTCCTTGTCGACTTCTTCATTTATTCTAGGAGGGGGTAGAAACTAAATTGTTAATGTTCTTAATGTGTCATTATTTGTCTAGGAAAGGAATAGGGAGTTCGGTAGCTTTATGAGGAGAGATTATTCTTGTAAAAGAATAATTATTTCGTATGTTTTTAATATAACTAGATTAGTGGATGTATTAATCATAAAAAGAGTATAATTTTAGGAAATGTATTTTTTATTTAGATAGTATGTAAATAAGAATTAACGTAATTACTAAGGTAGTTAGTTAATTGTTTATTCAAAGTTTTAAGAGAGTAAATATGTCTTAGAATATTTGATTAATTTTGAGATTAAATAATTAATAAAATATGAAATTTTCACAAAGGATAGGTGTAAAACCAATAAGAGAAATTTTACAAATAGAATCTATAGATGAAGTTTTACAAAATAAATTATGGAATGTTATTAGTAATGAGTTTCTTAATAAAATTAGTTCAATAGAACTTCTTGAAATTCTAGAACATATATGGGTTGACTATTTCGAGAATTTAAGAGATGAATACCCTGCTAGTATGGGATTTAATAGTACTCTTAAAGATGATTATTATAATTATATTAAAAGAGAGTTTTTTAATTGTTATTGGTATGAGGTATATGATTTTATAGAGTATCTAGTTGCATTTGAATTAGGAAGTAGTAGGTTTAAATATCTTGATTTTAACTTTATCTCAAATTTTAATGATGTACTGAGTAGTGAAATGGCTGGATATAGAATAGTTAATGGATTAATCATTCAAATAACAACAGAAGAGGAGATATTAACAATTGAAGAGTCTATAACTTCAACAGGGAATAGAGCTGTAGTAGAGCATTTAGAAAAGGCTTTATTATATCTATCAGATAAAATGTCTCCAGATTATAGAAACTCGGTAAAAGAATCTATTTCAGCAGTTGAAGCCTATTGTTGTTTTTTAATAAATGAACCTAATATTAGTTTAGGGAAAGCATTGAAAAAATTAGATGATATACATCCTTTGCATCCATCATATAAATCTGCTTTTGAGAAATTATATGGTTATACAAGTGATAGTGGAGGAATTAGACATGCTCTTGTTGAAGATGGAATTCTTGTAAAACAAGAAGATGCTAAATTTATGATAGTGGTTTGTTCTGCTTTTATAAATTATTTAAAAACAAAAGAAGAGTTGTTTAAAAATTCAAATTACAAGAAATCAATCAATTCTATTTCTAGAAGTAGATAAAGTAGTAGATAGTGTAAAAAAGAAATATGAAGGAATATTATAAGAACAAAAAAACGCACTATATAAGTGCGTTTTTCGTTAGTAAAAGGGTAATAATTGAAGAGAAAAAATATCTATTTAGCAAACTTCTTACTTGCAGCTACACAAAGGATCACTCCGAAAGTGACGTATAGCATCGTAGGGCTTACTTTTTCGTTTAATACTGTTGCCGCTAATATCATCCCTAATAGCGGTTGTAATAATTGGATTTGACCTACTGTTGCGATTCCTCCTTGTGCTAATCCTTTATACCAAAAGATATACGCTAAAAACATACTCACAACAGAAATATAGAATAGTCCAAACCAAGATTCTCCACTTACTAGAGCTAAGTCTGTAGGTACCGTATAAATCATAATCGGCACTGTAAGAGGTAGTGAGATAATACACGCCCAAGAGATTACTTGATATCCTCCTAGTGTTTTAGATAGTTTAGCTCCTTCTGCATAGCTCTGTCCGCATAGGATGATCGCTAAGATCATTAGGACATCCCCGATAGGGTTAGAACTTACTCCTTGTGAGAATGCAAATCCAATCACTAAGGCACTCCCTAATAAAGAGAATAGCCAGAAGATAGGTTTAGGCTTCTCTTTACCAATGAATACAGCGAATATAGCTGTAGACAGGGGTAACATTCCCATAAATACCAATGAATGTGCTGAGGTGATGTACTCTAATGCCATCGCTGTTAATAGAGGGAAACCAATAACTCCTCCAATGGCAACTTTAATTAGTGGCCACATCTGTTCTTTGGTAGGGCGTTTTTCGCGAAGAGCTATTACGCAAGCTAGCGCTAATAAAGCTGCGATAACTGCTCTTGCTGCAGTGGCGAAGATAGGGTCTAGGTCTTTAACCGCCATCTTAGTAGCAGGCATTGAACCTGCGAATAGAAGTACTCCAATAAATCCATTTAACCATCCGTTAGATGATTTTGTTGTTGCATTTAAAATGCCTGATTGTTCCATTATTCTGTTTTATTTGGGACAAAATTACCTCTATGTATAGGATTCACACAGTATCAGTTTTGTATATTTGCATGGGCACAGTTAGTAGATGAATATGAGCAAAACCTTTTTGTATAGTGAGATTGCAGAGAATATAGCTTCTCAGATTAGAAGTGGAAATATTAGAGAAGGAGAGAAGTTACCTTCCTTGCGCGGGTTATGCGCAGAATATGAGATTAGTATGAATACAGCAAGACGTGTTTTCTTAGAGTTAGAATCCCTGTCTTTGATTTATTCGAAACCTCAGAGTGGTTATTTTGTGAGTAAATTAAGTTATAAGAACTTGCCTCTTCCTGAGGAGAGTAATCCCATTTTATTAGCTAATCACTGTGAACCTAATGATATTCTTCAAAAAGTATATGCAAATATAGGAAGAGAAGACCTCTTATTACTATCTTATACCGTGGCGTATGGAGATATGTTGCCTATTGCTAAATTAAAGAAAGAAATAGTACAAGCCACGAGAGATTTGCCTACTGGTGGGGTACAATACGAACGATTAGAAGGCAACGCCAATCTGAGGAGAATGATTGCTTTGCGATCTTCAGGTTGGGGAGCTAATCTTCAGGAGGAAGACTTGATCACCACAAATGGAGGGATGAATGCAGTAGCTCTTTGTCTAACAGCATTGAGTAAACCTGGAGATACTGTTGCGATAGAGAGTCCTTGTTATCCTGGTATTCTACAATTAGCTCTAGGGTTGGGGCTAAAGGTGTTTGAATTACCGACTAATCCTAATACAGGGATAAAAGTAGAAGCGCTAAGAGAGGTGGTCTCAGAAATAGATATTTGTATTTTAATCTCAAACTACAATACTCCTGTAGGGAGCTGTATGCCTGATGAGAACAAGAAAGAGGTGGTAGAGCTATTGGCACAGCACGATATTCCTTTGATAGAAGATGATGTCTATGGTGATCTATGTTTTGAAGGTCATCGACCTACTTGCTGTAAGACATTCGATAAGACAGGAAATGTGCTTTGGTGTAGTTCTATCTCTAAAACACTTGCACCCGGGTTTAGAGTAGGATGGGTAGCACCTGGCAAGTATAAAGATAAAGTGCAAAATATTAAACTGATACAGTCTATCTCTTCCTCTTCCTTAGAACAAGAGGCTGTAGCTAATTTCTTAAGGTCAGGGAAATACGATAAACACTTGCGAAAACTAAGAAGAAAACTATATCAGAATTATCAGAACTATGCTAGAGTTATTCAGCAGAGTTTTCCTAAGAATATTAAGATTAGCCAACCACAGGGAGGGTTGTCTTTGTGGATAGAGTTTAGTGAAGAGATTGATACTATAGAGTTGTATGACTTAGCGATGAAGAAAGGAATAAGTATAGCTCCTGGACGAATGTTTACTTTGCAAAATCAGTATAACAACTCCATGCGATTGTGCTTTGGCTTGCCTTGGGATGTACAATTAGAGGGAAAGATTAAACAGATAGGTTTATTAGCTAGACAATTGCAAAATCTAAAGACTGTTAATACAGAATAGGAATAGCTGAAAGAAAAGGGGGAGTTGTAAATACACGTTGAAATAAAAGAGAAAAAAGTAATTTGAAAAACTTATCTATCAAGAGAAAAAAATTACATTTGACTTGACTTAACCAACTATTATTTATGATTCCACTACACGATTTAATGCTGTTTGCGATAGCGGCAGTAGTCTTGGCTATTACTCCTGGGCCAAATATGTTATACCTTATTACAAGAACATTATCACAAGGCAAAAGAGCGGGGTTTATCTCTCTAATGGGAGTGATCTGCGGTTTTCTGTTTCATATTATATTAGTGTCTTTTGGATTGACGGCTATATTATTTACCATACCTTATGCCTATGCTATACTGAAGTGGACAGGTGCGCTGTACTTAGTGTATTTGGCGTTTCAAGCGTTAAAACCTAATGCAAAGAATATATTTGATGTAGAACAAAGCGTTAAAGTAGATTCTCCAAGTAAGTTGTTCTCAATAGGTTTTTTAACGAATGTCTTGAATCCTAAGGTAGCGGTATTTTATCTTTCTTTGTTTCCCCAGTTTATTAAGCCAGTTTATGGATCAGTATTGTTACAGAGTTTAACATTAGGAACTACTCAATTGTTAGTGAGCTTTATCAATAATTTTCTAATTGTTTTATTTGCGGCTAAGATGGCTTCTTTCTTTCAGAGACAACCTTTATGGGTAAAAGTACAGAAGTGGTTTATGGGGAGCGTATTGTTGTTTTTAGCTTTTAAAATGGCTATTTCAAAGGGAAAATAGTGTTTCTGTTTTTAGGATTTAGTACTTTTAGCTCTAAACTAATCTAAAAACTAAAATTATGAGCATCAATAGAACGCGTACTTTCTCTTGGGAAGACCCTAATAAAACTTTAGAAGAGGCAAAGAAATTAAATGGATATGAGTTTCTAATGCAGGTATTAGAAGGGAATTTACCTATGGCTCCTATACAAGAAACAATCTCCTCTAGAGTAGTTTCTGTAGAAAAAGGACAGGTCATATTCGAACTAAAAGGAGAAGAGTTCCATTATAACCCAATAGGAAGTGTACATGGAGGTATCATTAGTACGGTATTAGATTCGGCAATAGGATGTTCTTTATTGAGTACCCTAGAGATTGGAGAAAGCTTTACCTCATTAGATTTAAAAGTGAATTTCTTGAGAAGAATAACTGCGGATACTCCTCCTTTAACTACGAAGACGAAGATTATCCATAAAGGACGTACTACAGCTTACTTAGAATGTGAATTACTAGATGCAGAAGGCAAATTATATGCACATGCTGTGTCCAACTGTATGATCTTTAGATAATATATTAGCCCACTAAATAAGTGGGCTTTTTTGTGCTAATATTTCGCAGTGTAAATCAAGATTAGTTTTTGACAATATAGTTGTTGTTTAATGTAAAGAATATGTGTTGATTATGAAATAAAAGGAGAGGTGAGACGTTTAAAAACTGTAAAATAAGCACAATGAAAAAGAGGTACTTTATTTTAATCATGATAGGTGTTATAATCACCCTTGGAGTAGTCTTCTCAGAAACTATTGTATTAAGATTAGTGGGAATACGAGAGTTAGAAGTATTTTCTCAAAAGGATTATGAAGAATCTCTAGTTAAATTAAAAGAGAAATATCCTGAAAGAGCACAGTTTCTCATTAGTACACAAGAGCAGTTTATAAGTTATTCGTCTCTAGTAGAGAAAGACAAACAATATATTCTGACCAAACCTATACAGTTATTGTATTTTAAAGAGGATAGTCTAGTTTCTATACATTCTAGTTGTAATGTTCCTATAAATTATTGGACATGGAAGTTAGATTGGAATATAGACAATCGATTTGAACAGTTTCCTCCATTATCTAGCACATCTACATTAGACATAAAATTAAAACAAATACAAGATGTATATGGTTTTAGAAGGGAGAATACGTCTGAGAATACTTTGATTGTTTTTTGGAGCAGAATGATGGAGAAACAAGTATATGGAGCTTTAGAAACAGTAATTTATAATAAAAGATTATCGAATAAAAAGGAGAAGTTAAACACAATCTTTATCAATGTAGATCATGCTTTTTTAGGTAAAATAGTTTTAGATGAGTAATAATCTGACAGAATAAGAAGAAAAAGGATACCTCTAAAAGTGTCCTTTTTGCTTTTTTGGGGTATTTATAGAACTAAAAATAGTATTAATTAAAACTTTTTTTGAAGTTTTTTTACTAAAAAAAAGAGATGACTTTAATTATTTGATTTTTGAACTAAATAGAGTCTTTTTTTGTTTTTTTTAGATGAAAATAGAGTGAAATACATCTTTTTTAAGCAAAAAAACACTTTTGGAGATGAAGCTAGTCGTAGCAAGACTTGACCTTGTTTATAGAAACTGTTTTTGACAGATTAAATACGGTTATTTGTTAAATATTCTTAGAGGTGATGTTGAAGGTAGTGGTTTTTTTATATTTTATACTGAATTTGTTTGTTTTTTACACTGTAAAACTGCCTATTTTTTGATTAAAATATTAAGTAAGTTGTTTTTTATTGTTTGGTTGTGTTAAATCAATTTATATCTTTGACCTATAGATCAGAAACAAAAAAGATGAAAAACTTAGTAAGCATTCTAGTGGTTCTAATTATTGTGATTGTGGTAAACACATTTGCACGGGAGTCGCTATGCTGATTTTTTCTATCTAGAGATAAAGAATATTTGAAGCCTCCCGTTATCGGGAGGCTTTTTTTATTTAAAGCATTTTGCAATTAGACTTCTCTAGTCGTTTTGCTATCAAGGATATATAATCAACCAAAAAACACAGTTATGAATGTATTGAACAAGTACAGTAGAGTAATCACACAAGACCAAACACAGCCAGCGGCACAGGCTATGCTTTATGGAATCGGACTGAGTGAAGAAGACTTAGATAAGGCACAGGTAGGTGTTGTGAGCATGGGCTATGAAGGCAATACCTGTAATATGCACTTAAACGATCTGGCGAAGTATGTAAAACAAGGCGTTAAACAGAGTGGATTAGTAGGGTTAATCTTCAACACAATCGGTGTGAGTGATGGTATTTCGAATGGGACAGAAGGTATGAAGTATTCTCTTGTATCTCGAGATATTATAGCAGATTCTATTGAGACAGTGGTTAATGCACAATGGTATGACTCTGTCATTGCTATCCCAGGTTGTGATAAGAATATGCCTGGTGCAATTATCGCGATGGGGCGACTGAATAGACCAGCTATTATGGTATATGGCGGTACTATACACTCGGGGAAATACAAGGACGAATCACTAAATATCGTCTCTGCTTTTGAGGCATTGGGCAAGAAGTTTAGCAATTCTATTTCAGAAGAAGATTACAAAGGGGTGATTAAGAATGCTTGCCCTGGAGCAGGAGCCTGTGGAGGGATGTACACAGCCAATACAATGGCATCAGCCATAGAAGCTCTGGGGATGAGTTTACCACATAGTTCTTCCTATCCTGCTCTAAGTAGTGAGAAGAAACAGGAGTGCTTAGAAGTGGGACAGGCTTTGAGAAATCTATTAGAGAAAGACATTAAGCCATCAGATATTATGACTAGAGAAGCATTTGAGAATGCGATGACGATGGTGATTACACTAGGAGGATCTACGAATGCAGTACTTCACTTAATCGCGATGGCACACGCTGTAGACATTGAGATTACACTAAAGGACTTTCAGGAGATCAGTGATAGAGTACCTGTCTTAGCAGATCTAAAACCTAGTGGAAAGTATCTCATGGAAGATTTGCACAAAATAGGAGGGGTACCTGCTATTATGAAACACCTGTTAGAGCAAGGATTATTACATGGAGATTGTCTTACAGTAACAGGCAAGACAGTAAGAGAAAACTTAAGTCTAGCAAAAGAGTTGACTAAAGACCAAGATATTATTGTAGACATCACTGCTCCCATTAAGGAAAGCGGGCACTTACAATTTCTTTATGGCAATCTAGCAGAGAAGGGAAGTGTGGCGAAGATCAGCGGTAAGGAAGGTACGTTTTTTAAGGGTAAAGCAAGAGTATTCGATGATGAATATGCAGTTATCGCAAGTGTCTCAGCCAAAGAAGTACAGCCAGGAGAAGTAATTGTCATTCGATACTGTGGGCCTAAAGGAGGTCCAGGAATGCCAGAGATGCTTAAACCTACTTCTGCTATTATGGGAGCAGGATTGGGCAAGAGTGTAGCTCTTATCACGGATGGTCGTTTTTCAGGTGGTACACATGGTTTCGTAGTAGGGCATATTACTCCTGAAGCGTATGATGGAGGTACAATTGCATTAGTAGAGAATGGAGATATCATCAGCATTGATGTAGAGAATAGAAAGCTAGAGCTATTAGTTGATCAGAAGGTATTAGAAGCCCGTAGAGAAAAGTGGCAAAAGCCAGCACTAAAGTTTAAAAAAGGAGTGTTGTACAAATACTCAAACTGTGTGGCAGATGCATCAGAGGGATGTATTACGGATAGAATTAAGAATGTTTACCCTTCGGGGAATTAAGAATTTAAAATTAGGAATTAGGAATGTTTGGCTGCGCCAATCGGTATGTATACCCTATATATAATGTAGAGACGCATTTAGCCCGCACGCCTCCTGTCTCATTCACTAAAAATGTCTACTAGACATTTTCTTAACGTTCTGTCCTGTGTCACAGGGAATGGGAAATAGGGAACAGAAAAGTTGCAAGAATACACGTCACGGATTAAAAATCCGCGCCATCACAACATCACGTCCTATCGGCATACAACGGTAGGGGCGAATTGCAATTCGCCCTACAAAACAACATCACGCCATCACGGTTTCACAAAAAAACAACATCACAAAAAAAAACGATTTCACAAAAAACACAAAATATGCAACAAGAAAAATTAACAGGAGCACAAGCAGTAATCTCTTCTTTGTTGTGTGAAGGAGTAGAGACGATATTCGGGTACCCAGGTGGGGCCATAATGCCCATCTATGACGCTCTTTATGACAAAATGGATGAGCTAGAACACATTTTAGTACGCCATGAACAAGGAGCAATACACGCAGCACAAGGATTTGCAAGAGCTTCTGGTAAAGTAGGAGTAGTCTTTGCTACTTCAGGACCAGGAGCAACTAATTTGATTACAGGGTTAGCAGATGCCTATATTGATTCAACACCTGTGGTGTGTATCATAGGACAGGTAACATCTCAATTATTGGGGACAGATGCGTTTCAGGAGACAGATGTAATAGGTATTTCGATGCCGATTACGAAGTGGAACTACCAAGTGACTAAGGCTTCAGAGATAGCACCTACTATTGCCAAAGCATTTTATCTAGCGAAGGCTGGAAGACCTGGACCTGTTGTGATTGATATCACAAAGGATGCTCAGTTCGGAATGACTGCTTTTGAATATAAACCATGTTCTGAGGTGAGAAGTTATGCTCCAGAACCTCCAGTCGATTTAGAACGCTTTCACCAAGCAGCTGATTTAATTAATAAGGCAAAAAAACCTTATTTGTTAGTAGGACAAGGGGTATTATTAAGTCATGCAGAACAAGAGTTAAAAGCCTTTGTAGAAAAGACAGATATACCTACTGCTTCCACGCTTTTAGGTTTAGGAGCATTGCCTAGTAATCATAGTCATTTCTGTGGAATGCTTGGAATGCATGGTGATTATGCAGCGAATGTAAAGACGAATGAGTGTGATGTATTAATCGCTATAGGAATGCGCTTTGACGATAGGGTAACTGGAGATGTATCTCGATATGCAAAGCAAGCTAAGGTTATTCATATTGATATAGATGCAGCAGAGTTAAATAAAATTATTAAGGCAGATATCGGAATACGAAGTGATGCTAAAAAGGCATTAAATACTTTGATTGAACTAGTAGAACAGCGCACTCATAAGGATTGGCTTTCTGAGTTTAAACAAGGCAAAGCATATGAAGTAGAACAGTTGAGAGTTCACAAACAGCAAGTCAATGCAGACAAGATTATGATGGAGGATGCTGTTAAGTTATTGACAGAATTGACAAAAGGGGAAGTTGTCATTGTAACGGATGTAGGACAACATCAGATGATAACAGCCCGTCATTATCAGTACAATTCACCTAAGACAAATATCACTTCTGGAGGATTGGGGACAATGGGGTTTGCTCTTCCTGCGGCTGTAGGTGCTAAGCTAGGCAATCCTCAACAAACGGTAGTTGCGATAGCAGGGGACGCAGGTTTTCAGATGAATATTCAAGAACTAGGTACAATTATGCAAAGTAATATAGGGGTGAAAATGATTATTCTAAACAACAGTTTTTTAGGAATGGTAAGACAGTGGCAGCAGATGTTCTTTGAGAAGAGGTATAGTTTTACGGAGATGAACAACCCTAATTTCGTAGGTATTGCTCAATCGTATAATATCAAAGGCAATAAAGTAGAACATGCAACTGACTTAAGACATGCATTAGAAGAGATGCTTGTTCATCCGGGAGCTTATCTATTAGAAATAGTAGTAGAGAAGGAAGAAAATGTATATCCAATGATTCCAACAGGAGCAAGTGTTTCTGATGTATTATTAAATTAAAAGACAAGGAGTATGAAAGAGGAATTCACATTGTCGGTTTTTACTGAAAATAGTATTGGGATGCTGACGAGAATAACCAATGTTTTTACGCGTAGACATATTAATCTAGATAGTCTTACAGTGTCAGAATCTGAGATAAAACAGGTTTTTAAATACACCGTAGTATTTAAAAGTACACAAGAGCAAGTTGATAAATTGATTGGTCAGTTAGAGCGATTAGTAGAGGTGTTTAAGGTATTTGCACATAAGAATAGTGATATTATTTACCAAGAGCTAGCACTTTATAAAGTAAAGACAAATTTATTGTCTAATACCCAAGTAGAACAAATCATTAGAGCGAATCAAGCTAGAATATTATCAGTAGATAAAGATTTTATAGCGATAGAGAAAACAGGGTATATAGAAGAAATAGAGAATCTTTTTACTCAGTTGTCTAGTTATGGTGTACTAGAGTTTACTCGTTCTGGCAGAGTAGCGATTACGAAGCCTATGAACTATGAAGAGCTTTATTTGATTAAGAACTAAGAATGTTTACCCTTCGGGGAATTAAGAATCTAAAATTAAGAATTAAGAATGTATGACTACGCCTTAAGGAAGTTGCCTTCGGCTAGGGAGTCACCGCTTTGTCGCACTACTCTTACTAGGTAGGCGCTACGTTAGAAAATAGAAAATAGAAAATAGAAAACAGGAAACAGGAAACAGGAAACAGAAAACAGAAAACTGGGAACAGGGAACAGGGAAGTCAAGAGAGCTTTAAACGAGATATATGTCACGGATTACAAATCCGCGCCAACATCACAACATCACAACATCACAACATCACAACATCACAACATCACAAAAAAACGATTTCACGAAATCACAAAAAAACAAAATCACAAAAAACTATAAAAAATGGGACAAATTAATTTTGGAGGAACACTAGAAAATGTAGTGACAAGAGAAGAATTTACATTAGATAAAGCAAGAGAAGTATTAAAAAATGAAGTATTGGCTGTTATTGGTTATGGAGTACAAGGACCAGGACAGGCACAGAATTTAAGAGATAATAAGATCAATGTGATCGTAGGACAGCGCAAGGATTCTAACAGTTGGGATAAGGCAGTAGCTGATGGATGGGTAGAAGGAGAGACGCTATTTGATATTGAAGAAGCTTGCCGACGTGGTACGATTATCATGAACCTACTATCAGACGCAGGACAAATCCATACGTGGGAGGCAGTTAAAGGTAATCTATCAACAGGTAAAGCATTGTATTTTTCTCATGGTTTTGGTGTCGCTTTTCATCAGAAAACGAATATTATTCCACCAGCAGGAGTAGATGTATTTTTAGTAGCACCGAAAGGGTCAGGAACATCTTTGCGTACATTATTCTTGGAAGGTTGTGGATTAAACTCAAGTTATGCTATTTTCCAAGATGCTACAGGTAGAGCGCAGGAGAGAGCTTTAGCAGTAGGTATTGCTATTGGTTCAGGTTATTTGTTTGAGACTACATTTGAGCGAGAGGCTTATAGTGATTTGACTGGAGAACGAGGAGTGTTAATGGGAGCTATTGCAGGTATTTTTGAAGCACAGTACAATGTACTGAGATCAAAAGGGCATACACCTAGCGAAGCATTTAATGAGACCGTAGAGGAGTTGACACAGAGTTTAATGCCTTTAGTAGCAGATCGAGGAATGGACTGGATGTATGCTAATTGTTCTACTACAGCACAGCGAGGAGCACTAGATTGGAAAGATAAGTTTAGAGATGCTACTACTCCTGTATTTAAAGAGTTATATGAGAGTGTAGCTTCAGGAAGAGAGGCAGAGATTGTGATTAAGGCAAATAGCGAGAAAGATTACAGAGCTAAGCTAGAAGAAGAATTAAAAGAATTAAGAGAAAGCGAACTTTGGCAAACAGGTGCTGAGGTGAGAAAACTAAGACCATCCCAATCATGAACTTATTGACAAAAGTATATCAAGCACAACAGAATATTGCACGAGTCGTCGTCCAGACTCCTTTAATGAAAAATCTAAACCTAAGTACAGTATATCATGCAGATATCTATTTGAAAAGAGAAGATTTGCAACCTGTACGCTCTTATAAGTTGAGAGGAGCATATAATAAGGTTATTACACTTACTCCAGACGAGCAGTCTGGAGGTGTAGTATGTGCTAGTGCAGGTAATCATGCGCAAGGAGTCGCTTTCGCTTGTCATCATCTAGATATCCACGCAACGATATTTATGCCGATTACTACTCCTAAACAGAAGATAGATCAAGTCAAACTATTCGGTAAAGATAAGGTTAACATCGTTTTGAAAGGAGATACATTTGACGCCTGTTATGCAGAAGCAAGCTTGTATTGTAAAGAGAATAAAGCGGTGTTTATCCATCCTTTTGATGATGAAGAGGTAATCGCAGGTCAGGGTACTGTAGCATTAGAAGTATTACAGGCTATGAAAGAGCCTATTGATTATGTATTCGTCCCTATTGGAGGAGGAGGTTTAGCAGCCGGAGTCAGTACTGTATTTAAACATTTAAGCCCATATACTCAGATAATAGGGGTAGAACCAGCAGGAGCAGCATCTATGCAGACTTCTATTCAAGAGAATGTGAATACAGCATTAAATACAATAGATACCTTTGTAGATGGGGCTGCTGTTAAGCGAGTTGGAGATTTAAACTTTGCTATTTGTAAAGAGAGTTTACACGATGTAATAACAGTAGCCGAAGGAAAGGTATGTACTACTATTCTCAGGCTTTATAATGAAGAAGCACTTGTGGTAGAGCCAGCTGGAGCTTTAAGTATAGCCGCTCTTGATTTGTATAAAGATAAATTGGTGGGCAAAAAGGTAGTCTGTGTAGTAAGTGGAAGTAATAACGATATTACTCGTACAGAAGAGATAAAAGAACGCTCACTCTTATATGAAGGGCTAAAGCATTATTTCATCGTTAATTTTCCACAACGGCCAGGAGCATTAAGGGAGTTTGTGAATGAAGTACTAGGGAAAGATGATGATATCACTTATTTTCAGTTTTCAAAAAAGAATAATAGAGAGAGAGGCCCTGCAGTAGTGGGGATAGAATTAGCCAACAGACTCGATTATGATCATCTGATTAAACAATTAGAGAAACATAATTTTAATTATCAGTATTTAAATGATAATGAAGCACTATTTACTCATTTAGTTGGCTAGTAGATTTCTTTATAAATGACTTGATTAGTAAGTCAGCATTGAATAGGTTCCGATTGTTTCTCGGAACCTATTTTTTATTCTAGAATAGAGAACGAATAGAGTTGTTGTCAAGAGTAGTTATATAAGACAAATAGTACTGAGTGATTTAAGTATAGCTATAGAATGAATGAAAGATTTCAGGAGTAGAATTGTTTTGTAGTATTTGGTCTATGTGTATTCTAGTTTTAAATTAGTGGCTTAATATTATCCCTTTCGTTATGAAACAAAGTACAGGACAAAGCACTATAAATTTAAAAGAATTAGAAACTCCTATCGGTACTATCGTGGTCTGTGCTACAGATAAGGGAATTTGTCTATTAGAGTTTGCTGATATAGAGGGAATACAGAAGGAGTATGATCATCTTAGTAAAGAGAAGAATGCCGTGTTTGTACCTGGAGAGAACAAGCATATTACCCAATTAAAAGAGGAGTTGAAGAAGTACTTTGAAGGAGAGTTGATTACTTTTAGCGTTGCATTAGATCTAATAGGAACAACATTCCAACAACAGGTTTGGCATGGGCTTCTTCATATCCCTTATGGAGAAACAAAGTCTTATAAAGAACAATCGGAGTATCTACAGATTCCAAAAAGTATCAGAGCAGTAGCGAATGCGAATGGAATGAATAGAATAGCTATTGTGATCCCATGTCACCGAATTATAGGTACTGATGGTAGTCTGACAGGCTACAGAGGAGGGATTTGGAGAAAGAAATTCTTATTAGAATTAGAGAATAAAGAGAGATTCTCTTCTTCTCAGTTAACATTGAGTTTATACTGAGGTCAATATAGTAAATTGTGGTTTGAAAATAGCTATAATTAATCGCAAAAGCGTATTAGTAAGAATTGTACTTTAGTTTTATCAATTTTAAGAATTTGTATCGTGATAAAGATGTTTTTAAGTTCTTCATTCTGTGATGTAGTTAGCTTATTTAGTGACTTTGCTGGTGAAGAAATAAAAGGAAAAAGGGTGACCTTTATTCCCACAGCCAGTGTAGTAGAAGAGTATGTGGGACATGTAGAAAATGACAAAAGAGCTTTCGAAAGTTTAGGAATCATTGTAGATGTATTAGAACTGAGTACAGCAAGTAATGAAGAAATCAGAGAGAAAGTAAGTACTAATGATTACATTTTTGTATCAGGCGGAAATTCTTTTTACCTACTCCAAACTTTAAAAGAAATGGGTGCTGATTACTTAATAAAAGCAGAGGTGTCTAAAGGGAAGCTGTATATAGGGACTTCGGCAGGAAGTGTTGTGATGTGTCCTGACATTCGATATATAGAGGCAATGGATGACAAATCATTTGCCCCTAAGTTGACAGAATACAAGGCAATGGGAATGATAGATCAATATCCTTTAGTACATTATGGATGTGAACCTTTTACAGAAGTAGCTGAACAAGTATATCAAGAATATAAGGATAAATTGCCTTTAGTGTTGTTAAATAATTACCAAGTTCTGACTGTCCAAAACCAAGAAATAGAGGTGTTGTCACTATAATTCAAAGTGTAAAAGTGGAATAGGGGGGATAATGTTTGAAATTGGTCAGCTTTTATAGTTTGTTCTTCTTATCAAATGTAATAGCTTGCAGTAACCAAACAAATTAAAAACGATGAGAGATTGATAGAGTAAAATTGCCCTTATCTTTTTATCAATCTTTCGTTATTATTTTTCTTTCCTTAGAAAAGGAAACAATTACAATTAAAGTGTTAAGAAATTTTTAGAAGGTTACAGTGATGTAGCCTTTTTTTAATTCTTATTTGTCTGAATATACTTCATTAGATATAAAACATTGAAATGAGTTAGTATTCTTCTAATTACATTTGATATCTATATTTATTTTGAATTGGAATCAAGTAATTTTACCTCACATAGTTCATTATTGTTGTTTTAAGATTAACTCAACACTTAGAAGGTGATCCGAAAGATCACCTTCTTTTTTTTGTATCCAGAGTGTTCTTATAGTAAAGAGTTATACGGTATTTAATTGGTATGAGTTCGTAGTGAGTCCGTTATGAGTCCGTTATGAGTCCGTAGTGAGTCCGTTATTTTGGATGTTTTAACGGAGTCACGAAGGATGGATATTAGATTTAGTATTGAAATATGTCAAAGCAAGTAGAATTGGGAATACAACAAGAGTAAAATCTACTTACAGTTGATTAGATAAATCCAACATTGTAAATAAGGTAATAGGTGTATTTAAACTATATATCAGAGTAATAATTAATCGATTATGTTTAAATAATAGAAGAGAACTTATTCCTTTAATAATTGACCTAATACCAATTTTTTATAAGTCTCTCCTATAGGGATGATGGCCTTATCTATATATAGTCTATTGCGCTCTATAGTATCTAAGTGTTGTTTGTTGATAATAAAGGATTTATGTACACGGATAAATTGATGACTAGGTAGTTTATCTTCCATCTCCTTTAAAGTGCATAGCGTGATAAGACGTTCATTCACTAGATGTAATACCAAATAATCTTTTAACCCTTCTATATACTTTAAATCATTAAAAAGTACTTTGATATGCTTACCATCTGTTTTGATAAATAAGTGATTCTCTTGATCTATTTTTGGAGGCGTTGTCACTAGATTATTTTGCTGTATAATGGGAGACGCCTTCTGTATGCTTTTAAAAAAACGCTCATAGGTAATCGGTTTTAATAGATAATCGATTACATTGTGTTCATACCCTTCTAATGCATATTGGTTATACGCTGAGGTGATGATGAAGTAAGCCTTTCTACCCAGTAGATTCATGATTTGCAGTCCTGTTAGTTCAGGCATTTGTATATCAATGAAGCACAGGTCTACGTCTAACTGTTGTAATTCAGTTAAAGCTGTTAATGCAGAGGTAGAGCTTCCTACTAGCTCTAGCTGAGGAGACTTCTGTACATAATCGCTTAGTAAGGCTACCGCTAAGGGTTCGTCATCTAGTATATAGCATCGGATAGGATTCATAATTCAATGGATAGTTGGCAAGTAAAGATATTCGCTTCTTCTGTAATTTTCAAAGTATGTTTATTCTGAAATTGTAAATCTAAGCGTTTGTGGATATTGGCTAGACCTATTCCACTAGTCTTATCCTTGTTATAATTGTTAGTCCTGTTTTGAGTATGTATTTCAAGTAGGTTATTATGCTGTTTAATCGCAATTGTAAAAGGATGTTCTTGATCTGTTAATATTCCATGTTTAAAACCATTCTCTATGAAAGGAAGTAACAATAAAGGAGGAATGAGTAGACTAGGATTTTCTATATCTATGTCTAGGATGATATGTGTTTGTCCTGCGATACGCATTTTCTCTAGGTCAATGAAGTCCTGTATATAGTTGATTTCTTTTTGAAGTTCTATATGATCTGTATCCGTTTCATAAGTCATATACCTCATGAGTTGACTTAGTTTATCTATAGCAGGGAGCGCCTGTTCAGACTTCTGATAGACTAAAGAATAGATATTGTTTAGTGTATTAAAGACGAAATGAGGATTTATCTGTGATTTTAAAAAGCGCAATTCTACTTCATTTTTTTCTTGTTTTATAATTTGATTTAATTGTAGACTTCGAATCAAATAGATGATAATAAAAGTGATAGTAGAAGAAAGAATAGGAATTAGACTAAAGTATAAGTTGTCAAAGATGTAAAATAATACTGGAGTACCAGGGTAATAATTCTGTACGCCCCATATCCACAATATGACGCCTTGTTCTATAAAAGCTCTTATTACCAAGAAAAAGAGATAAGAAGATAGCCATCCTAGAAAAACTTTTTTCCAAGTGAACGACTTCATCACTTGTGGCATAATGTAAAGGTAATGAAAGTAAAAAACGCTAACGAAGATGATAGCAGTGGTATTATTTAGAATAGAGAAATCAGTAAATCTAATTAAATATGGAGCATTATAATCTAAGTGAACATAGTAAATATAGATGATGAATAGCCATAAGAGTAAGTGTAATTTTCTTTCTTTTTGGATGGATAAAACCTCTACTGTCTTCATAAGTATTGTTTTTTGTAAAGCTATAAAAACTTAGTTTTTAAATAAAGAGTGTTCATCGGATAAAATAGAGTGTTGGTCGAAAAAGTAAAAAGAGAAAGCGCTTACTATTTCATCTTTGTCCTATAATCAAAAGAATATTTAAAGAAGTTTAAGGAAACTGGAAACTGGAAATAGGAAAGTCGGGAGAATACACGTTACGACATCACCAAAAAACAAAAAAATAGAACTATAAAAAAACAAACAATTATGAGAACTAAATTATTCAGTTTATTTGCGATGTGTTTAATGGGAGGGCAAATAGCCAATGCTCAAGTAAACGATAATCTAAAATCAGAACACCCTATCCCAGTACTGAATATGGGAACGTTTCACATGGGGTATACATCTGATGCGAGTACTACAGAGTTCGATGAACACAATTCCAAAAACAAGGAGATGATACACGAGGTAGCTAGAGCTCTAGCGGCCTTTAAACCAACTGTGATTATCGTAGAGCAATTACCAGAATCTAACGAGAGTTTAAACAAGTCTTATCAGGAGTACTTGACAAATCCCAATAAGGTATTTAAAAACCCTAATGAAATAACTTTATTAGCTTTTGAATTAGGACGATTAACTAATGTAGATAAACTATATGGTATAGATTATTCTGAAGGATATAACTATATGTTAGCACAGAAAGTAGGAAGGTACAATGATAAGCAATTATATGATGATTATATGGCGGCTTGTTTTAAAGTATTAGATGAAGGAGAAAAAAAGATGAGGGATGTGAAGCAAATGCTTTACTTCAATAATAAAAAAGAGGTATTCGATGCTTTGATTAATCTGAATGCTGATATGCTGACTCATGTGTCTTCTCCAGGCAAGTCTGAAGGAGCTGATGAAGCAGCTAAATTCTATCACCGTAACTTAGTGATGTATTCTAACCTAAACCAAATACCACTGACGAAAGATGATCGTGTATTTATATTAATGGGGGGAACGCATACTGCATTCTTTAATATGTGGTTAGAACGCAGCCCTAAGTATGAGTTAGTAAACACACTAGACTACCTAGAGAAGTTTAAGTAATTAGTTAAGAGTTTTGTACATCCGTCACATCATGTAGAGGCGCATTATTATGCGTGTCACAGGGAATAGGGAGTAGGGAACGGGAAACAGGGAACAGAGAACAGAAAACAGGGAACAGGGAACGGGAAACAGGAAACAGAAAACAGGAAACAGAAAACAGGAAACAGAAAACAGGAAAGTCGGGAGACTTTGCGCAACGAGTACATCCGTCACATCATGTAGAGACGCATTATTATGCGTGTCACAGGGAATAAGGAACGGGAAATGGGGAATGGAAAAAAAGGAATAGTAAAAGTCAGGAGAATACACGTCACGGAAAACAGGGAACGGAAAACAGGGAACAGCGATTTCACAAAAAGACAAAACACCACCACCACAAAAGAGTTGATAAAAATACGTTAGGCTACTCGGAGCAATCTGAGTGGTAATAAAAAAGCCCTCAATTATGAGGGCTTTTGTTATTTATGATTTGACAATCTTACCTACGGATACTGTGAATATACCATAGTTATCGATTAACATATTCTGTTTAAACACGCTGTTATAAGCGAATAGTTTATCAAGTTCATACTGAGAACGACGACGCATTACCCAGTCTGTATCTCTGTGACTCTTTAGTACAAAGGCAATTGTTTTTAACTGTGGGTGCCAAGGCTGTCCTGTGTACACAATCACGCTGTTGTTAGTCGCTATACTACTTATTCCTTTGATGGTATTGCAAATCATATCGTTATCATCAAATAACTCAAAAATACCCGAAATGATAGTAATATTTGGCTCAAAGTTGAATAGCGGATAAGTGTTTAGATCAAAACAATCATAGTTCGTAAAGCGAATGCCAGTTAGATTATGCTGTTTGATATAGGCTTCTCCGACTTCAATATTCGAACGTTTAAAGTCATTGACTACTATTTCTGCATCAGGGTATTTTGCTTTTATATCGAATAAATAATTACCAGTACCTCCCGCTACGTCTAGTATCTTGATAGGTTTTCCTTGTTCTTGTAACAGCGCTATCTGTTTGTCTATTTGTTGTAATAGATGAACTTTTCGTTGGCGAATACCTGCCCATCCGATAGCGTTAAGGTAGTTCTTATCCATTATTTTACCGAAGCCTAACTTCCCTTGAGGAGTGTTTTTATACACATAGTCAAGAGAGATACCAGAGTCAAAACCATATAACAGTCCTAATCGCATTCCTTCTGATAGAGGCCCTATTATACCTAATAGTTTCTTCTGGATTTTATAAGATAGCAATTCGACAGATGGCAATAGACCAAATAACATTTGGTAGTACTCATCAGTAGTAAACTTATCCGCTTTTAGGTTGATTTTTACTTTAGGAGCAGCGAAGCTCTTCTCCATAAACTTAGCAATGTCTTTATACACTTGTTCACGTCCTTTTTCAAATAAGATACCGTGGAAGCTGTCTTTAAGTGTTTTAAACTCTCTTAGGTCACTGCTTAGATTGTGAAAGAAGCGTTGTTGCCATTTGTTCTTGACTACGTAATCTTTCCCAGCTGAGAAGACAATCGTAGGTACAGTAATAGCCGCTGCATCATCTACAATGCGTTTTCCTGCATCCAATAAGTCTACAAGCATACGCCCATTGATAAACTTCGTGATTAACGGGTCGCTATCGTAAGCTACTTGTTGATCTTTTTCATGAGTTAATACCTTAGACTTTACATAGCTTGTCACAATCATATCTGGTTTAAACTTAGTACCCAGTGCTATCATTTCTTTAGCCAAAGGAACGTATAGTTTAATAGAGAATGCTGGAGCAAGTAATGCCATACCTGCGATAGGAACAGCGTAATCGTGTACCCAAGCACTTGCTATAACCCCAGCAATACTATTGGCTACTACGAAAGTGTCGTGATAGTGTATCTGATAGGTATGGTTTAGGTAATGAGCGAAGGCATCTAGGTCTCGCACATAGTCCATAAAGTTAGGAGATACTTCCTGTTCTGTATATCCATGCCCTCTAAAGTCAAAACTAAATACGTTATAATTAGCAAATGGAGCACTCTGTGCAAACTCTGCTAAACGAGCAGAATGCTCATGTCCACGATGTAGGACAATCATTGTTTTTTGTCCTTCTTTGTAATTCCAAGCTCTATAAAATATAGCTGCATTATCAAAGCTAGTGAATGTTCCTTCTATCATATATTAGTGTTTTTTATAGCAATTTATAATTTAAAGATAGCGTTTTGATTAATAGATTGTATATATGCCTGCGCATCTTTTTGTGTGCAACCTGTATAATAAGCGTAAACTAAAGCCGCTATAGTCATGCTTCTAGACAGTCCCAAAGTGCAGTGTATATAGATTACAGTATTGTTTTTTTTGTTTTGATACGCGTTAATAATATGTGTTACGATATGCTGAATATATTCTTGATTGGCCTGTCCTACATCTAAAAGCGGATAAAAGTGATAGGCAGAATGATGTAATAAATAACTGTTCTCCTTCATCTCAGCAGATAGGTCATAGGTTATTACTTCACTTGAATCAAAATGAGCTGAAGCTTCTTTAGAAGAAAGTAAAGATCCGATATAGAGCTGAGGGATCATCTCCTTGACCTCTACTGGGTAATAGACTTTGTTTAGTCTTCTCAGGATATAATAAGTTGTAATATAAGGCAGTAGAACAAGGTATTTCCACAAGTTAATTTGTCCTTGTTTATCTTTGATGAAATAAATGTTATTCTGTATATAAGCAATGCCAATATAGATAAGGTTAGTCGCTATCCAAAGCAATAAAATAGAGGTATAGCACTCAAGTGAATAACAAGCAACACCCAATAACATAGTCGCTAAAACAAAGTATATCAATCCTTTTTTTATATTGAGGTATAGGGCTTTCTCTTTGTTTGGTAGAAAGATAAAAGTACCTAAACAAACTAGAATGGCTGTGATCAAATCAATGGTGTGATGTTGATAGACAAATAGTGTAGAGAGCGCTACTAAGGCAAGCCAGATATGTAAGAAGACTTTGGTAAATACCTTAAATCTTCTAGTGTGTTCTACAACAGTCATAAACACAACTGCATAGGCTACATGTAGTGATGGAGCTTGATTATAATGGGTATCCCATGTCGTGATAAAGTCAAAAAGGGGGGTAAACAAAGCCACTGTATGCAAAGGTCTCTCTACTGTAAACTGAATAGGGAATACAATAAACCCAATAAAGGCGATTATAGTGACTGCTAACATACGCTTAGTCAGTAATCTCAATTGATAAATAGAATCTACCCAATAAAAAACGAGTAAGAAGAATAGTCCACTAGTACTATAGGGAATAATCATCCACTCTATAAATGGGATATAGGGATCTATCGCTAAGGTCACAGACCAATCCAATGCTCTATATACAGCGTAATACTGTGCTGCCATATATAAAATAATGAAGACAGCATAACAGAGCAGCATTGCTTTGGTTCGTTGTTTAAAAGTAGGAGTTATTTCTTCTTTTGCCATTTTGCTTTTTTGTGCATAATACGTTGTAATATTCCTTTAGGGAATAGCTGTAAACAGCGAATTAGTCGATACATCTTTTTAGGGAAGACTATCAGTTCTTTGCCTTGTGTAATATTAGTATAAATGATGTCAGCTGCTTCTGTAGGGGTGATAACATATTGTTTTTTAGACAAATCATCACTATTGAGTTCTAGTAGTCTAGGTGTAGCGACATAACCAGGGTGCACACTGATGACTTTAATCCCTTTATCCCTATAGGCGCGTTGATACGCTTTGGTAAGTGCTACTACTGCTTGCTTACACCTTGTGTAGATTGTTGCCTCCTTATAGTCTAAAAAGGTTGATATCGAAGCGATACAGACGATAGTTCCTCCGTTGTCCTGCATACAGCCTCTCGCTACTTCTAATGCATTTAGGGTTGCTTTGATATTATTGTCTATCATGGCATTGGTATCTTCCCATGAAATATGCTCTAAGGTACTATCTGTATAATTACCTGCTCCAGCTATCAGTATATCAAGCTTAGTTTGACTAAATGTGTTTATAACATCTCGTAGTTGAGGTAGGTCTGTTGCATCTACTGTATAGACAGTTAGATTAGGATGTACAGAGAAGTCATGTCCTTCTTTATGAGGATTTCGACTGCCAATACCTACACGATAGCCCTCTTGTAAATAGCGCTGAGCTAATGCCCATCCTATACCTGATGTACCTCCTGTGATAAAGACATTTTTCATTGTTTTAATGCATTAAGGACTACTTGATATCCATAGTCAAATTGTCTAAATATCTGTTCTTTACAGTCTTCTTTAGAAATGGGTAATTGTATTTCTAAAGCAAACTTTCTCCAATTAATCTTACGGCTTAGATAGCCCCCAGAGAGTTTTTGTCTCATATCACTGGTGTCTAATCTATTGGCTGTGATAGCTGCTGCTTGTTGAAGTCGTTCATTCCCACTGTAGCCAAATACAGCTCTTACTAAGCCTTCTTCCATGGCTGAATAAGGAGCTTTGTGTTCTAGCCATATTTCGTTACCTAATGTAGTGGCTAGTTCAAAAGGGATAAGGTCTATCGCTCCTCCCAAATACTGTTTGCCTCTATACTGAGCAGGTGCCATATAGAACATATCAGAGGTACTAATACGCATCGCTCTTAAAGATTCTACCCCTAGAAGTAATTCCGTATTTCTCTCTACTGCACTATTTGTGTCAAATTTATATTGATCAATATATTGATATAATGAATCAAGAGGAACATTAGCAGTAGGAATGAGTATTTTCTTAAAGGCTTTCTCTCCCTTTCTCTTTTTGTTCACTCGATCAGGTGTATATAATATCTCAGAACCAAGGGTAATGACCTCTGGCGCATCGGTATGTGTTGTTAATAAAGAAGGGAATTTCTCATCTAGGTTTTGAGGCTGATCAACAAAATACTTGCTAAACAGGTCTAATAGATAGGGAGCATTTTCTTTTTTCTTACTGTGCTTGATACAGTAGTATGGAAGGCGGTCTAGTCTCGTCTGATTAGTCAAAAAGGTATTCATCGCAGCAGTCAGAAATTCGTCTGATGCTAGATATCCTTTAATGGCTTCGGGTGTATTAAAGGTGCGTATAATCGATGTAGAGATAGTCGCTCCACAGGTTGAGATGATCAAGTCAGGTCGAATATTGTGTTCGACCATCGCAACATACATACCACAGTACATCACAAAGCGACTTCCGCCACCAGAGAACACCGCTACGCGATTATAAGGTTTTAGTTCATCCATAACATGACAATATAAAATAGGGGAGTGGTGTATAATAAACTATCTACACGGTCTAGTAGTCCTCCATGTCCAGGAAGGAGTGTACCTGTGTCTTTGACATTTGCTCTTCGTTTGACTAAGGAGAAGGTTAGGTCTCCTAAAAAACCTAAAACACTCAATGCCATCGCCAGTAGAATAGTCTTTAGCGTAATGGCTTCCCCGAATAGTAAATAGTACATCAGGTTAAATATACCTGTAGTCATCACAATACCACCTATAACGCCTTCTAGTGTTTTATTTGGGCTGATATGAGGAGTTATCTTAGTCTTGCCAAATAGCTTGCCAGCCATATATTGACTCACATCGTTTAGCTCCATTGGGACAACTAATAGAATGAGATATTTATAACCTTCTTTTGCCAATCCGATATAGAATAATATCGCAGTAGATAGCAGGTAAATGGTCATGATCGCTAAGAAGAAAGAATGAGTTTTGTACTTTAGGTATATACCAGCAGAAACAATCATGCTTAAGCCACGTATAGTAAGTAGACTTTCTTCAATACTTAATAGTAATAAGCAAGTAGTGATAATCAAGGTAGTCAATACAGCAACTCCTAACTTTAAGAACCCAATGGGGATGGCGAAAGTAAATAATTCTAGTTGTCCCCAATAAATTAGGAACATAATGAACATTAATAAACTCAAGGGGTGTAGTAGTGCTAAGCCAAATACTACAACGATATAACACCATGTCCTAACGCGTAGGGGTACATCTGCAAACTTTCCTTCCTTTGTCATCTATTGTGCGTTTTTAAGTGCTTTGCGGCATCTTGTGATTGTGCTTAATAGTAATAGTAAATTGATAACGATAAAGATATAGAAAGACGCTCCACTAAGATTAATATCTAAGAATAGCAGTAATCCATATATTCCCAATACTAATGCTCTATCGCTTTTACCCATAGGGCCATCATATCTTCTCTCTCCACCTAATACTTTACCCATTAGCCCTGCGAATTCATTGATAATACTCAAGCCTATAAATAAAACAATTAAATAGGTGCTCTCCGGTTGAAACTTTAATAAGGGAATAAATAAGATAAAGTCAGATAGAATATCACCTACCTCGTTGAGTAATTCGCCTTTCTTAGAAGTCTGATTATACAACCTAGCCATCATGCCATCTAATGCATTTAATGCCATGCGAATAAGCAATCCGATAGGTAAACAAAGAAAGAAGAAGTGGTAGCTATCTGCATACCAAAATAACACAGCTAATACAAAAGAGAAGACAATAGCGAATACAGTAATCTGATTAGCTGTGATTTTCTTTTTGTGTAATGCATTTAGTATTGGCATTAGCGATTTCTGAAAATAGGGCTTTATCTTATATACGGATATCATAGTTTACGATTTTATTAATAAAGGATTAACGGAATTATAATATTAAAAAACGTTAATGAATGTGTTTTTTTAATTATTTTATAGTGTTAAGGTTGTAGTTAATTCGATTTTTGTAGTTAAAAATTGATTGGAAACTAAAAATATTATATAATAAAGTGTTATCTTTAATAGTGAAAAATAGAAATAACAAACATACTATTATAACAGTTAAGTGTGCTTATTTGTTATAAAAAAACTAAAAAAATATTGTACAAAATGTGTGTTTGGCATTTTTGTTGATTTTAGATTATAAATAAAAGTAGTGAAAAATATCCCTTTTATACTAAGATTGTATTTACTCATTTGGGGATTATAACTTACTACAGAAATCAATTACTCGTATGGCAAGTAAATTAGAACCTATCAAACCCGTACCAGCGTTAATCGCGGTCGCTATCACTTTAATTATTTGGTTTGTTATCCCTGTTCCAGAAGGCGTTAGTCCTAATGCGTGGCAGTTGTTAGCATTATTCGTAGGAACTATCGCAGCTATTATTGGAAAGGCGCTACCTATCGGAGCGGTGTCTATTGTCGCGATAGCCTTAGTAGCGATAACAGGTGTAACTAATCCAGGCAATTCTAAAGCAGCTTTAGCAGATGCTTTAAGTGGTTTTTCAAATGATTTAATCTGGCTTATTGGAGTAGCGGTGATGATCTCTATAAGTTTAAAGAAAACAGGTTTAGGGGCAAGGATAGGGTATTTCCTTATTTCCTTGTTTGGTAAAAGAACACTAGGGATTGCGTATGCACTGTCTTTTGCAGAAACAATATTAGCTCCTGTAACACCAAGTAATACCGCAAGGGGAGGAGGAATTATACACCCTATTATGCGTTCTATTGCAGTGAGCTTTGGTTCTAAACCAGAGAAAGGATCTGCTGAAAAGATAGGACGTTATTTAGCACTAGTGAACTATAATGCCAATCCTATTACTTCAGCGATGTTTATTACCGCTACAGCTCCTAATCCATTAATTGTTAGCTTGGTTTTAGCAGGTACTACTGCAGGAATCACTATAACATGGGGAATGTGGGCACTAGCAGCTTTAGTACCAGGCCTTGTAGCTTTAATCGTGATGCCTTTAGTGATTTATATGATTTATCCACCAGAGATAAAGAAAACACCTGATGCTCCAGTATTTGCTAAAAAGCAATTAGATGAGTTAGGGCCTATTTCTTTACCTGAGTATATTACAATGGGAGTGTTTACCATCTTATTATTGTTATGGGCAGGAGTTCCGGCAATGATTTTTGGAGATACTTTTGCTGTTCAACCAACAGCGGCAGCTTTCTTAGGATTGGGAATTCTTATTGTCACAGGTGTATTAACTTGGGAAGATATATTAAAAAATACAGGGGCTTGGGATACGATAGTATGGTTTGCAGCTTTAGTAATGATGGCAGGTTTCTTAGGTAAACTAGGTCTAGTAGGATGGCTCGCTACAACAGTAGGAAAAGGTATTGCAGGATTAGGATTATCGTGGATACCAGCTACGCTTATACTGCTTCTAGTATATGTATACTCTCACTATTTCTTTGCGAGTACTACAGCGCATATTACAGCGATGTTTGCAGCCTTTTTTGCAGCAGGTATAGCTCTTGGAGCACCTGAGATGTTATGGGCATTAGTACTAGGATTCTCATCATCTATAATGATGTCACTTACACATTATGGTACAGGTACAGCCCCGATTATTTTCGGAACGGGGTATACAACATTAGGAGAATGGTGGAAAGTAGGTTTTGTAACTAGTGTGGTTAATCTAATTATATTTATTCTAGTAGGAGGACTATGGTGGAAAGCACTAGGATATTGGTAAGAGAATAAGATTTATTATATAAGCAAAAGCCAGTCGAGATTGACTGGCTTTTGTTGTATAAATCAATGAAGTATAATGAGAGAAAATCTCTCTTAATTAAGTTAAATCCACATTACTCATTAGCCAAATACTACAAAGCAATTCTACTTCATAGTTCTTTCATTAGCTCTAAAACCATACTATACTATGCTTTTATCACTAATTCAGACCTATTTTGTATAATTACTTTTCGTTTATATGTCTATTGCATAATCTGGGTTAAAACTTATAGTTAAATGATAAAGTAGCTATTCGGCTATCTAGATCATATTTCTTGCGAATATTAGAATTGAAGTTATCTCCCGTTACATTATAGTTCACCGTATTTAGAACATCTGTTACAGCTAGTTTAATAGTTGCTTTGTCTTCTAATAGGGCTTTAGATAAACCGATTGTTAAGTCAAAATAACTATCTCTTTTGTATAAACCTAAGTTTGACTTAGAGAAGTACTGTGCATTGACATCAGCTTTTAATCCTTTAACAATGGTAAAGTTGTTTTGAGAGTTAAAAGTGAAAGCTACTTGTGAACTATTGATTTCTGTTCCTTGATAGTTTCCTTCATATTTGTTGTTAAACAAGTTAAACATATTACTCATAGACCACCATTCTGTAGGGCTTACTGTACCTGTTACATTAGCACCATAGTGATAAGATTTGTTTAAGTTCTCTTGCGTACTTACTAAGATACCTGTATCTGCTTGGTAATTATACACATTGGTCATCACATCATTCGTCACGCTGAAGTACACATTTGCAATCAGGTATTTACTCCATGTATATCCTACCTCAGAAGCATGTGTTATCTCAGGTTTTAACTTAGGATTCCCTTGCCAATAGTTAAAAGGGTCATCATAAAAACGGAATGGGTTTAAGTCAAAGTGACTCGGTCTATTAATACGTTTACTATACGAAGCATAGAAGCCATGTGCATTATCTGTTTCGTATTTGATAGAGGCACTAGGGAATAGTTTAGTATAATCGTTTTTACTGTATTCTTTAGTCGTTTTTTGGTCTATTTCAGTTTGTGTAAACTCTGAACGCAGTCCTACCTGAAAACTCCAATGCTCTAAACTAAGCTTGTAGTTAGCATAAGCAGCGTGTATTTGTTCATTGTATTTATAGTGATTCGTTGAAGCAGGATCTACTTCCCATCCTGAGTTATTTTGGAATTCATAAACAGATGGATTGTCATTTGATTTGACAATTGACTTCCATCCTGTCTCTAAAGCATGCTTATCATCTAGTGGTAAGGTAAAGTCTAATTTACCATTAAATACCTTAAACTGTGATGGAATATATCCACGTCTATTTCTATATGGAGCATTTGAGTTATTTAATAAAACGTCAGCTAATTGAGATTGTTCAGATCTAAACTTAGAAGTCTCATATTCTAAATCTACATCTACTTTACTCCCCTTATCATTGAATAAATGAGTGGCAGTTAAGTTAAATGTGTAATCATACCAATGCTCTTTATTTCCGTTGTCTGTATTAACATGTGAATTCAATGTTTCTATAGGAGCATATATCATATTATATCCTTTAGAATAATCTTCATATCTCCCGATTTTAGCATCGAATAAGAAGCCCACAGTTGTCTTAGAAGAAAGAGCGTAATCCACTCCAAATTTGAAGTTATTAGAAGTAAGAGGCTCATTACTAGTGAAGCGTTGTTCACTGTGTCGGTCTATCACAGAAGGATTAGTAGTGTTGTAGAAGTCTTGAAGATAATGCTTGTGTTCTTCTTCCCCTCTAAAAGTATAGCTATAGTCTCCAAATAGGCTTAGTTTCTCATGCGTATACCCTAGATTAAATCCTGCATTAAGGCGGTTTTTACGTCCTCGTCCTGCATTGACAAAAGAGCTTCCTTTCAGCCCTTCCATATTGTACTTCTTTAATACAATATTAATGATACCTGCATTACCAGCTGCATCATACTTAGCAGAAGGGTTAGCGATAATCTCTATATTTTTGACTTGAGAAGAGTTGGTAGATCTCAAGAGATTGGCTAGTTCTTTTGCAGATAGAGAACTCAGTTTTCCATTAAGCATTACACTAACTCCTTTTTTACCTCTCAGAGATAATTCACCTTCTTGAGATACAACCACTCCTGGAGCTCTTCCAAGAACTTCAAGTACTGTACTTCCATCTGATACAGCACTATTCTCTACACTAAACACCATTTTGTCAGCTTTCTGTTGGAATACAGGAGCTTTAGTCGTGATTAATACTTCGCCAAGGTTTGTATTAAATGCGTTGAGTATACTGTCTAATTGTGCTTCTGTTTGGGCATAGGTACCCAGGCCGCATAGTGATAGCAGCCATATATATGGTCTTTTCATTGTTTTAAAAATTATTTAGTAGTCTTTTTTTTATTGCGTCTTCCCCAGTAGATAACAAAACCTGTAATAGGAAGAGAGGCACAGAATAAGCTAAGGATAAAAGCAATTATTTTTCCAGGCATACCAAAGAAAGCTCCTACGTGCAAATCATAAGTAGCACCAGTAGCTCGTTCTGCTAATAATCGTTCTCCATGAGATCTATTGAACAATAGCTCTCCAGAGTGTTCGTCAAATATCATGGTATGTGAGTCATTATATTTGAATTCGTGATCTTTAACACGAATAGTCATATTATCGTGATGATGATCAGCGTTCTCATGATCTTCTAAGTCAATACCAAAGGAGAAAGCATTAGGGTAGTGCTCTTTTACAGTTGCAGCTATGCGATCTACTGTTGTTGGAGTTTCCATAGACTCAGGAGCTGTAGTCTTATAATGACTAAAGTCTGGTGCATACATAGAAAACCCGTTGATTAAGAAGTAGACCCAACTCATAGTAATACGGAAAGAGTACATAATCCCTGTAATAGCCACTATTAAAGCTAGAGCCGAAGAGTAAAATCCAAGTATATTGTGAACGTCATAATTTTTACGGCGCCAACCTTTTACTTTCTTCCATCTAAACCAAAAGCGTTGTTTACGCATATTCTTATTCTTAGGCCACCATAGTATAATCCCTGTGATTAGCATAATCACAAAGATTATAGTAGCTACACCTACTATAGTACCTCCTACAGCATTACTCAAAAGTAATGAGCGGTGAAGAATCATAGTGAAGAAGAAAGGGCTTTTCAATAGGTCATCGACAGCAATTACTTCTCCTGTATACTGATTGACATAGACTGTTTTAAAAACGAGATAAGTATCGAAATAATTCCATCCTTCCGGATTGGCTTTAAACAATCCAAATTGATAAGAACGAGTAGGATCCATTGGGATTGTTACTTCCTCTGCTGGAACTTCTTCGTTAACTAATTGTGCATTAACTAGTTCTTTTAGTTCACGAATAGGAATCGGTTTTTTATTTTCAATATCTTGTTCGCCATGATAGATCATGTCTTGTTTAAGATAGGTAGAGATATCCTCGTTGAAGACAAAAACAGTTCCTGTAAGTGATACGATAAGTACAATTATACCTGACAGTAGTCCTAACCACAAGTGGAGTTTAAGCATATACTTTTTGAAAATCCCCTTGGTTTTCTTGGGCTTATCAGTTTGCATAATAATCAATTATTTAGATTTAATAAATATAATTAGGGTGTCGCAAATATATAATTATTTATAATCATTCTAAGTATAAGTTTGTCCTAAATGAGAAGTATTTTATAATAAGTTGATTATTAGTAGGTGTAAACAATATTTTGTAGGTTTTTATAGTTAGTTAGTTTAACCCAATATCCACATTAGATAAATACTACAAAGTAATTCTAAGGCATAGCTCTTTTCATCTAAATGCCTATTGCAATTTTAAGTTTACCTATCAGACTTATAGGTTTAAAGAGAAAGGAATAATTGAAAAATCACTAATTTTGAATATAGGTTTAAAAGTCTATAATACAGTGTTTTAAAAGGATTTAATTAAGAAATAGTGTATCTGTAAGAAAATAGTTGAAAGGTGGATTTATGAATTTTGACTCTCGTCTTTTGATTTTGTCATTGTATTTATCTTTTTTAATAAAGCTAACGAGAGTCCTAATAGAAGAAGAAGTAAAAGACGATTTAGTTACTTTTTAATAGGAGGATAGTTCTTGTTAGGTAGACTTGGAGAATGTAATTATATCAGTACTATTCTTTCAAAATGTTTTTTAAGTCCATTCGTTCGTGTAAGAAGCGAATGACTAAAATATCTTTATTCTGTAGTATTTGATAGAATATAATATGTTTACCTATAGCAAAACCTAAGAGATGTGTATTTATCCTGGCGTAACTTTTTCCAAGAGTTGGATTATTGGTTATTTTCTGACAAGTTTCAATTAATAGAGTATAATATTTATTAGCTTGATGCTCAGACCATGCTTCAAAAGTATATGACCAAATTTCGGAGAGATCCTTAACCGCACGGTTAGTCAAAATATACTTTGCCATTATTTCTATTTGTTAGCCTTTAAAGCTTTTAGATGGTTGTTAGGGTCAAAGTCTGCAGCTATTCCACTATCAATTCCTTCTTGTATAGCATTTCTTAATACTTGTATCTCATTTTCTTCTTTCTCAAGAAGACGTAGACCAGCGCGAATGATCTCACTAGCATTTTTATAACGACCTTCATTTATTTTAGCTTCAACAAAACCTTCAAAGTAGTCTCCTAATGATACTGATGTATTACGTCCCATAACTTCTATTTTTATCAAAGTTACCAAAATTTGGTAATTTTAGATAGCGCATTTACTTTTATTTAGTATTTATTTTCAGTGTGTTAGGAGGCTTATAAGAAAAAAGAGTTGACCCAACTGAGCCAACTCTTGCGAATTACTTATTATGTATCAATCTAAACGACTACTTTGCAGCCCATATTTCTATTTCTAATTGAATCTCTGGCAATCCTAGTGCTGTGATATACCCAACAGTCATAGATGGGTAATCTGTACCAAAAGTGTTATCCCAAACTTCGTAGAAGAAGTCCCAGTCTATCTCTTGTGTCGCCCAAATATTAACTTTAATAACATCATCAGCAGTTAGTTTTTGACTACCTAATACTTGGATGATATTCATAAATGTGTTTTGTACTTGCGCATTAAATGTAGAAGGGATATTCCCCATCGCATCTGTACCTATTTGTCCTGAGAATGTATATAGATTAGCTCCTTTAGGAACCACAGTCACATGAGAATATCTTCCCACTGGTGCTGCTAAAGTGCTAGGATTAAGTCTTTGTATTTTTGTATTCATCCGCTATAAATTATTGTTTCACGCGCGAAATTAATCTATTGATTTTTGAATTTAAGTTTCCTAACTAACTTTAGCTTTTTTATAAGATAAATGGCTGTTTTTAGGGGTAAACATGTTTTCTAAATTTAGTTATTTTTGCTCATTATGCTAAACATAATAATATGGAAACTATTAATTATCAACTATTTTTAAAAGAGATAGCACCTTTTGAAAACTATTTGTTTTATAAAGCTTTAAAAGAGAAAGAAGTAGTAGAATTAGAGTCAAGTATCTCAAGATCGTTACCACCTTATTACAGAGAGTTCTTGTTAACTATTGGTATCTATCAAGATGTTATAGAAGGGCTATTCATTAATAAGAACGAATGGATAGAACAGAATGGGTATTTAGGTGAAGTAGAAGAGAACTATGTGATGATAGGGGATAATGGAGGTGAAGAATTTTGGTTGTTGCGTACAGATGATACAGATGATCGAACAGTTTATAATTGGGTAGATGACGAAATAGAAGAAACTGGTTTTGCTTTCGAGGATCTACTTGAGAGATGTTTAAACAATTTGAAGGATGATAGCTTATGTAAATTAAGCAATGATAAAAAAGCTTTAAGGATTAACTTCGTTTTACGCCCTGAACAAGAGAATAAACTAAGTGAAGTCTTAGGTATAGAATATACAGGAGAGTGGATAGAAGATATCCCTAATTTTGAAGATTTGAGAGATTATTTAAAAGATCAGCAGTTAAGTGTTTATAATATTCATGCAACATTAAATGGTCAATCTATTGAGATAAGAAAAGAGTATAGTGATAAAACAAAAGAAGCTGTGTATACTTTTGGTTACAACGAATCTTTATCAGTGTTAAGAGAGAATTCTAAAATAGAAGAGTATCAAACTTTGATAAAAGAACAGTTTCGCAACTCTTCTGTAAGCGTTTTTGATATTTATAATACCGATTTAACTGATTTAGTTTGGTAAGAGGCATATTATACTTTTTGGTGTTCTTTTTTATACTGTGAGGGAGTCATTTGTTTATATTTTTTAAACAATTTAGACAAATGACTTTCATCGTTAAAGCCTAGTTCAAAAGCTATTTCTTTTAATCTGGTATTGCTGTACTTAAGCCTAGTTTCTACTAACTTTAGCTTGTAATCTAAGATATAGTCTTGTAGTGATATCCCTGTCTGTTTCTTAAAATATTCACCCAGATAGTTTTTAGAAATACTAAACTCATTGGCTAACGCTTCTAAAGTCAACTTCTCCTTATGCCCAATGTGTTGCTGAATATAAGTGATCATTTTCATAATATCTTGTGCCTTTCTATTCTCATTGACTTGCTCATAATCGTGTAGAATAAGGTTACGAGCTACAAGGTTGAGTAGGATAGAAATGCATTGTCTTATGATTAAATAATCTTGTGTATGGTTATTGTGCTCTCGTTGAATACTGAGCAATAACTGTTCTGCAAATACAGCATCTTCTTCAGACTGGAACACACATCCCGCTTTAGTATGGTAGTTATGTGTGATATAGGTCAGCTTATTGATATTATCACAAGTCTCTATGCGATCTGCCTCTGTGCGAATCTGAATGATAAAGCTCTGAGGACATTCTATCACAAGGATTTGGCCATCTTTACTTTCAAAAGAATACGGTGTATCAAAAGGAATAATAAACAGCTTTCCCTTTTTAAAAGGGACTTTATGATCTTCATATAGACTCATCCCTTTTCCCTTTTGTATATACACGATAGTGAGATGCGCTTTTGGTTGTATACTAAAAACATCATCTATCAGTAGATGTTCTGTGATATGAATAGGGTCGAAGGTGTTTTTAGAAGTCATATTGTTTACTGTAAAAACCTTTTAAAGTACAAGGTAATTTGTATCTAGGGTGTTTCCTTTGCAAAGGAATAAAAATAAACAATATGAATGAATATAAAAACAGGTGGACTATTCTACGCTATTTAGTTATAGGAGCTTTTCTATCCCCTTTAGATTACTTTATTGTCAATATGGCACTGCCTGCTATTAAAGAATCATTCCATGCAACAGAAAATCAATTGCAGATGGTCATTGCGATATACGGACTTACGTATGCTGCTCTGGTAGTCTGTAGTGGAAAGCTTGGTGATATATATGGTAGGAGAACTATCTTTACGACAGGGCTGTGGATATTCTTAATCTCCTCTTTGGCGTGTGCATTTTCTCCTTCTGTACAGATGTTGATTTTCTCTCGTTTTTTGCAAGGAATAGGAGCCTCTTTATTAGCACCTCAGGTATTAGCTTCTATTCGAATCCTCTTTGACGAATCAGAACGAGCAAAGGCTTTAGGACTTTTTGGTTCTGTATTTGGCTTAGCAGCTATAGTAGGACAATTATTAGGTGGTGTACTATTAAATATTCATTTGTGGAATCTAACGTGGGAGATTATCTTTTTGGTAAATGTACCTGTGGCAGCTATTTGTCTATACGGTATTTATACTACTATGCCTAAGGAGAAAGTACAAAAACAAAAGTTAGATTACTTAGGTGTAGTCCTTGTGATTAGTGCGTTACTTTGTTTTATCACTCCTTTGATTTATGGAAGAACCTATGATTGGGTGTGGTGGATATTTGCTATTATAGGAGGTAGTATAGCACTTGCTATTAGCTTTGTGAAGTATGAACAATATAGAGAACAACGCCAAAAACCTGTCTTGTTATCTATCTCTTTGTTTAGTAATAAATCCTTTGCTTATAATTTGCCTATCATCTTGTTTTATAATTTTACCGCAGGGCTATTCATCTGCTATCCCTACTATTTACAGTCTTATCTAGGGTGGGATGTATTAGTAGCTGGTATGGCTGTTTTGCCTTATGGAATAGGTTTCTTTCTAGGGCCAATCTTATTTGCTAAGGTAGATAAGCAAGCTTCTTTTTGGATAAGATCAGGACTATTGTTATTATTAATCTCCTTCGTAGGGTTAGGTATATTATTTAGTCAATATGGTACACCGAACGCATTCATGCATGGCTTATTTTTATCAGCAGGACTTGGACATGGGCTGTTAATGCCTGTGATGATGAAAGAGAGTATTAAGTCCATAGCAATAGATCAAGTAGGACAAGCATCAGGTATCGTGAGTACTACGATACAAGTAGGCAGTGTATTAGGAGGAGCAGTGATAGGTACTATATTCTTTAGTTTAAGTAGTACTTTAGACTATCCTAAAGCCTTTGGGATAGCAATAGCAGTAATAGGGTTAGTACAATTAATCAGCATAGGTTTTTATGCTCAAATCAATAAACAAAAATAAATAAGATGAGTAATTTAGAATTAGGAAAACAACAGGTAATAGACTTTCACATCAATATACAGACTTGGTTTAACGGCACAGCATCTAATAAAGAAGAGTTGTATCAAGCGATAGTAAGTACATTCGACCCATTATTTGTAATGACTAACGGAGATGGTAAGAGTATGGGGTATGATACATTTACACAATGGTTAACTACTGCTTATGGAATCTTTCCAACAAGACAAATAGAGGTTAAGGATATAGAAGGATACGCTACTTTCGGACATGCAGTAGTTCACTATATAGAAATACAACAGACAGATGATTTAAAAACAGTTAGAGAATCATCAGCAGTATTTACCTTAAAAGAAGGTAAAGCGATGTGGTATAGCTTAGTGGAGCGTTGGGTTTTATAGGTTCTCGGTTCACAGTTTACGGTTTACAGTGAACCGTAAACCTTAAACTGTCCACCATTAACTACTTTCTATCTAAATCGACTATCAACAAAGGATTGTCTTGACGCAATTGTTCAAGTAGTTTTTCTGTTTCAGAAGTCTTAGGATTTTCTAGTAAGGCATCATATTCTTTCTGAGTAATACCAACCATCTGTAAGAAGTCTATACGTCCATTAGGAGTGTCTAAAGAGCCTAGTTCTGGGTCTAGTGCAAAAGCGATGGCTACTAAATCAGTATCGTAATCTAAACGAATAGGGCTATTAGTAGGGATAAAATGAAACTCTTCAAACCATTTTCCTGAGTTAAATACATATTTAGCCAAGTTATTCATAAGGTTCATCGCCCAATGAAAGTTTTCATCTCCTTGTTTTTTTAGACGCATTGTCAACTCAAAACCATATCCACTAAAGTCATTGTCTACAGCCTCGTCATTATAATATAAGTCAGAGAATCCATAGGTAACAATATGGAAATGATCTGTCTGTTGATCACTATTATATACACTTAATCCATCTAAAGGGTTTTCTCCACCTAAAGAGTAAGGTAATGCATTGCCGAAGTGCTGAAGTTCTTGCTCTCCATATTGCTTTGCTAAGTGATCAGAGATAGCATCCCATCCCACTGCATCTTCTTCATTGTATTTTTGTTGGTATTCTTCTTTTGTCATTTTTTCTATGTGTTATTTTATGCGTCTTATAGCCTAACAAAAATAGTCTTTTTGTTAAAATAAAATAGCTAAAAAGGATGTGTTACAGAGGTGTATTGTTAAAAAAGACGGCATAGAACAAAGTTGAAAGTTAAAACAAGAGATGTTATTAATAATAGAATTATCTTTAAGGATTCTAAAAAACAAGCATTAATTATATGAAAATAGCCATCGTATGCTATCCAACCTTTGGGGGTAGTGGTGTAGTAGCCACAGAATTAGGGTTGGAATTAGCGAAAAGAAATCACGAAGTGCATTTTATTACTTATAGCCAACCAGTGCGTTTAGCCTTGCTAAATCCTAATATATTTTATCACGAAGTAAATGTTCCTGAGTATCCATTATTCCATTATCAGCCTTATGAACTTGCCTTGTCAAGTAAATTAGTGGATATGGTGAAACTATTCAAGATCGATGTACTGCATGTACACTATGCTATTCCTCATGCTTATGCAGGGTATATGGCGAAGCAGATGTTGAAAGAACAAGGGATTAATCTACCGATGATTACAACACTACATGGTACAGATATTACTTTAGTAGGAAATCACCCGAACTATAAGACTGCAGTGAGCTTTAGCATCAATAATTCTGATTATGTGACTTCTGTATCTCAATCTTTAAAAGAATCTACTCACTGCCTGTTTGGTACTGAAAAGGAGATTCATGTCATTCCTAACTTTATAGAGGTAAAAGAATTAGACTGTGAAGACACACCGTGTAAGCGTAGTGCTATGGCTGGTAAAGATGAGGTGATCGTAACGCATATCAGTAACTTCAGAAAGGTGAAACGCATCGAAGATGTAGTCTCTATCTTTTATGGAATCCAAAAAGAGAGACCTGCTAAACTGATGTTAGTAGGGGACGGGCCTGAGAAAGAGCGTGCAGAACGCCAAGCATTAGAATTGGGAATCTATGATAAGATTATCTTCTTCGGTAATAGTAATGAGATAGAGCATATCTTATCTTATTCTGATCTATTCTTATTGCCATCAGAGACAGAGAGCTTCGGTCTAGCAGCCTTAGAAGCAATGGCGATGGGAGTACCTGTTATCTCTAGTAATACGGGAGGTCTTCCTGAGGTGAATGAGCATGGTGTATCAGGATATCTTAGTAATGTAGGAGATGTAGAGGATATGGTAGCGAATGCATTGAAGATCGTAAAAGATCAAGATACGCTATGTGGTTTTAAAGAACGCGCAAGAGAAGTAGCGAAGAAATTCAGTATAGATAAGGTCGTACCGCTATACGAAGATATTTATCGTGCTGCGATAGAGAAGAAGTAAGAATACTTTAAATAGAAAAGGGGCTGTCTCATAAAGACAGCCTCTTTTTTATTCAATATTTGGTATATCTATACTTTTAAAATTTGTTTATTTCGTTGATTATCAGTATTTTTAAATCTTAAATCAATGTGTTTATGGCAAAACAATCCCCTAGATTTAAATACTACGCTCAGAATCAAATGAGCTTGATTCCTCATTCCTTAGATGATTTTATTCCTAAATTACATCCTGTACGTATTATTAATACAGTAATAGATAAGTTAGACTTAGAAAGCTTATATGATAGCTACTCTAAATGTGGTGGTATCAGTTATCATCCTAAGATGTTGCTAAAAGTTTTAATCTATGGTTACCTAAACAATGTATACAGTAGTCGCAAGCTTGAGCAGGCTTGCTTAGAGAATGTTCATTATATGTGGCTGAGTGGTATGTCTTACCCAGACCACAATACAATTAATCGTTTTCGCTCTTCAAAACTTAAGGGTTATATAGAGCAGATCTTTACTCAGATTGTTGAATTATTTATAGCCGAAGGTTTTATCAGTATTGAAGAGGCTTATATTGATGGAACTAAAATCGAAGCCAATGCTAATAAATTCACCTTTGTTTGGAAGAAAGCTATTTCAAATTATAAAGAAAAGATGGTTCAACAAATCCTAGAGATATGGGGGTATGCAGACTCTATTGCTAGACAAGAAAGTGAACTTCCACCTCCTCCAGATTTTAAGAAAATAGATACAGAAGCTATCTCTCAAGCCATTGATACATTAAATGCAGCGCTAAAAGACAATCCAGATGTTGATCAGAAAGTAAAGAATAAACTGAAGTATATTACTAAAGAGTATCCTACAAAAATTCAAGAGTACCAAGAGCATGAAGCTATATTAGAAGATCGTAATTCTTATTCTAAAACAGATAAGGATGCTACTTTTATGCGTATGAAGGAAGATCATATGAATAGTGGTTTTCTAAAAGCAGGCTACAATGTTCAAATATCAACCAACAATCAATATATCCTAGCCTATAGTATACATTCAAACCCAACTGATACAACTACATTAATACCTCACTTAGAAAAATTCAAAGAGAATTATGGAGTATATCCAAAGTCTGTTATAGCAGATGCAGGGTATGGTAGTCAAGAAAATTACACCTATTTAGAGGGGGAAGAAATTAAAGCTTTTGTGAAGTATAACACTTTTGATCAAGAGCAGGAACAAGTAGAAAAAAAACCAAGAAAGAATGCTAAGCAAAGTACAAAGCCTTTTACAACAGATAAATTGTTTTACCAACACAAAGGTGATTATTTTGTATGTCCTATGGGACAAAAAATGCACTATATTGGAGATACAACAAAAACTACAACTACAGGCTTTATCCAAACATTAAGGCAGTATCAAGCTAAAAATTGTCAAGGTTGTCCTTTAAATGGTGTGTGTCATAAAGCAAAAGGCAATCGGACTATAGAGATAAACTTTGAATTACAACGACACCGAAAACAAGCAAGTAAATTACTCACTACAAAAGAAGGTATTGACAAGCGTAAACAAAGGTGTCACGATGTAGAAACAGTTTTCGGAAATATTAAACAGAACCATGGGTTCCGCCGATTTATGCTTCGTGGTAAGGAAAAAGTCGCAATAGAATGGGGATTATTGGCAATTGCACAAAATATCAGAAAGAGAGCTGCCTAAAAAGACTCTTTTTACCCTTTTTTTTCCGAAATGTTTTTTTCAATCCTCTAAGGTTGCAATATTTCAAAAAAAATCCCCTAAAACAATATCTAAAATATCAGAACAAAGAGGGCTGTCTCTTTTTGCAATGAGACAGCCCCTTTTATTTGCTGTGTATTTTGGTATCATCTTCTTTATCAGTAAACCAAAGTACAAATACCTCTATTTAGCATAGATAACCATACTAGGGTTATATTCTTTTGTATTATATAAAGTTAACCTTTGTGCAGTATTATTGATAGGGTAAAAGAACTGTATATCTGCTACTAAAAGCTCAAATTTTTCATCCGTATCAATACAATTACACAACCAGTCAGTTTCGTTTACAATAGAATCATGTATCGAAAATTCTATATTTAGCTCTCTAAGTGGTCCTTCTTTGGATAAGTCGTTGTCAGGGTGTATCGCAAAGGCTCTAATGCGCAGGAGTGCATCTGTACAACCTTTTGGGAAGACCACTTGTTCTTTTGGAATAAAAGAAGGTACCTGTACTTGCAGTACTTCTTTGTCTGTGTGTTGTACAATAATTCTTTCGAGGAAAGTGTCTTTAAACAGAGCTTTTCTATTGAACTCAAAACCTTCGAGTGCTTTACAATTGACCGAAAAAATCGACCTTTGTTTAAAATCAATCTTATCCTCCTGGTGCATGATACTCATGAGGTGCCCTAAAAATCGAGAATGCATATAGCTCTCATGTCTTTTGTTTAAATGAATCTCGATTACCTGTCGAATAAAGGAAGAGTTATGAGATACACTTCGCATTAATTTTGCATTGTGATTTTTTGATTTGTCTTGTTTTGAACGATTAGGCCTTGTTTGGAATATCTGCTTGCCTCTGTGTTCTTTTCCATAAATAGGTCCTATTATACCTACTAGGAGTTTTTTGGAATTAATTCTAGCCATAATGTTGTTGGTTTTAATAGTTGATAATAAGTATTTTATATCAAAAATCGAGCCGAATGTTCAGCATCTGATGGTAGAATTATAGTATAGTGATTGCATTCTTTTATAGCTTTATTATGTGACCACTATGCGATAAGTATCCGATAGGTATGCAATCAGTGCCATTAAAAAGTAATGCTTATCTATTTGTTTAAAATGCATCTGTATAAAAAAGGGTTATTCTAATCATGAGAATAACCCTTTTTAGGATATATAAATAACTAAGCTTCTTTTTTAGTGCTAAATATAGTAGAGCCTACACTCGCAGTGATCACACAGGCTATAGAGATCCACTGTGTCATGGTGAGGTGCTCTTTTAAGAATAGAAGACCTGACATGGCTGCAAAGGCAGGCTGTAAACTAGTAAGGATACTGAATGTCTTGGCTGGTAACTTCTTTAGTGCAACTAAATCTAGAGAGAAAGGTAAGGCACTAGATAGAATAGCGACTAATACACCTAACCCTAAGCTACCCCAGGTCAACTTCTCTAGTCCTCCCATAAATAAGGCTACAGGGACTACGATAAACGTAGCGAATACAAGACCTACTGATACTGCATGGTTTGTATTCATTTCTTTAGAGACTTTACTTCCCATCACGATATAACACGCCCAAAATACACCTGCTGTAGCGGCTAATCCTAGTCCTATAATATCTACATTGTTAGTCTGCCACGGAACGATTAATAATATCCCTGCACAAGCAAATAAAGCCCATACGATATCTAATACTTTTCGAGATAAGAATAGCGCTAGAAATAAAGGGCCTATAAATTCTATCGTCACTCCTAGTCCTAATGGAATGCGCTGTATAGCGAGATAGAAGATCATATTCATCAGGGCAATAGAACCTCCAAATAGCCCACAGTACAACCATTCTTTTTTAGAGAACTTCGAAATCTTCGGACGATTAATAATATTAAGGAATATAGCTGATATGCCTATTCTCAAAGCGGTCGTTCCGGTAGCTCCAACTACAGGAAATAATTGCTTGGCTACAGATGCTCCCCCTTGTACACACATCATAGAGGTCAGGGCAGCAGCAACTGAAGATGCTGTAGTGTTTTTTTTCATTTATAATGGTTAGGTAGTAGAGGCTTGTATGATGTAGTATATCTAGGTTAGTAGGTATAATACTTCATATAGCGAACTTGTCTTAAGGTTAATCTCCAAAGCTATGATAATTTCTAAAACTATCAAATAGAAGAACAAGTACTTATTTGAATGGAGTTAATAAGGAACAATACTCACCTATTGAAAGGAGTAGATAGGGATAGAATTACATAAGGTGATTTTCGATATAAAATATTTTTATTGGGTGAATATGAGCTTTTTTTGAGTGAATGAATATTTGAATTTTCTCACTCAAAAAAAGTGGGGTTTGGCACTTTATTGTTATGATACATAGTGTGTTAGAACTAACTTAGATTTAAAATTAGAGCTATGGCAAGATATAAAGCTACGGTGATACGCACATATAATAATGAGCAGGTTTACCTCGAAAAAGGGATGAGTGTTGATTTTGTGTCATTTGCACATCCTTGGTTAGACAATGGCAAGGTGGTACAAGAGGCATTTAGACGAGTATATGGTATTGACTTCTCTAAAGGCGGCGGTTGTAGCCCTGCCTTTATAGAAGTGGTGGAGGTTTAGTGTAAAGGAGAATGATAACTTATTTAGATAAAAGATGAAAAATAGAATATATTTAAAACGACTCCCACTTAGCGATATTTCGTAGCAAGGAAGCTGGTTTTAGAGAGTAATAAGTAGATGTTTTAGAGCAAAAAGTACTTTAAAATTTGGTAGTTCAATATATAATTGTTTTCTTTGGCCTCGGTAATAGATTAAAAAAGAGCTCTTTTGAGCTGTATTTGATTGGTTATGAGAGGGAGATAGGAGCAGGGAACCAAAAAAATGAAATTACCATTCTTAAGTTAGAATAATTAATTCATCTACTAAATTAATATCACAGTTAAAGCCTATCCTTATAAAGGATGGGCTTTTCTTTTTATACATGAGATTTGAAATGTTAATTTATAGGATTAGAATAAACGAAAGAGGGAGGCTTATATTGGCTTTTTATAGGTTGATAGATTGCTGAAATGATATTCTTATAAAGGAATGATAATAATTACAGTTGTTTTATTGTGTAAATAATTCTCAATGTGTGAACTTTGTGATGTTTTAACTAAAAATAGTTTAACATGAATTTGAATTGAATTATTTTTAGCGACTATAAATGTCACTTGAATTAATATACCATACAAAATACGTGAATAGAAATACTAAAATTCAGACACTTTCCACTTCCACCATTTTAGGGGAAGATACCTGGGATATAACTTTGTTCAAACATATTGAGAAAGGTAGAAATGATTTGTTGTCCCCACACAAGCATGATTTCTACTTTATCTTCTTCGTTGAAAAAGGAGGAGGATACCACGATATTGATTTTGAAAGAGTAGACGTAGTAGATTACCAAGTGTTTTTCTTGAGACCCCAGCAAGTGCACTATTGGTTATTGGAGAATCATACTGTTGGATTTCAACTGATGTTCTCACCTACTATCTTACAATCTCTGAATACGACTTATAGTCCTTTAGCTTATTTTCAATTAGGAGCACCGAATCAGATGTTGCTAACGAAGGAGAGCTTTGAGAAGTATAAGGCAGATTTAGAGGAATTAGAAGGACGATTAGCTAAGAATCAGATTATTGACCGAGAGATTGCTCTATTGTCGTTTCATTTATTGCTAAAACACTTACACAAGGATTATGTAGACTATCATGAGGGAGTGAATCCTCATAGTATAGATAAGAACATACTCCAGTTCGAAGAGTTGTTAGAAGTACACTTTAAAGAACAAAGTAGTGTAGCATTTTATGCTGAGCAATTAAAGATCACTCCGAATTATTTAAATATTCTTTGTAAAAAGGTATTGGGAACTAATGCGGGATCATTAATTCAGAATAGACTATTGCTAGAAGCAAAGAGGTTATTGACTACAACGAATATTTCGATTAAAGAGATTGCCTTTTCGTTGTCTTTTAATGATACGAGCTATTTTAATAATTTCTTCAAAAAACAATTGGGAGTAACACCTGGTGAGTTTAGATCGAGTTATAAAAATTCCAATAATCTATAAAAATATTACAACTTCCTTCCTATCAGTACTTCTATCTTTGTATTAGTAGTTATAAGTAACGAACTTAACCTATTAAAAACCAAGAGATATGAAAATGAGAAGAAGAATAGCTATATTACTTTTTATTGGCTTTATCGGAGGTGCGGCTATGGCTTGTAACTCGTCAGATGAAAGTTCAACCCATTCAAATGAAGTAGTAGATATGAAGGAAGTATCATTATTTACCGCGATTAAGAATAATAACCTTACTGCTGTGAAACAGCTTCTTGAAAGTAAGGTAGATATAGAACAGCGCAACGAAAAAGGAGAGACTCCTCTGATGTATGCTGTATATCAAAATCGCAATGCTATCGCAAAGATTTTAATGCAAGCAGGGGCAAATGTCAATGCCCAAGACAAGGTTCTTAATAGCCCTTTCTTATATGCAGGAGCAGAAGGTAATTTAGAAATAGTGCAAGAGGCGTTAAAATACGGTGCAGACTTTACTGTGTTTAACCGTTATAATGGTAGTGCACTTATACCTGCGGCAGAAAAAGGTCATTTAGAAGTAGTAAAATTACTGGTTAACTATCCCAATTATCCTATCAATCATGTTAATAGACTAGGCTGGACAGCGCTTATGGAAGCTATAGTCCTTAGCAATGGCGGTGCTGTACATACTAGTATCGTGGATGAATTAATTAAGGGTGGTGTGAATGTGAATATTCCTGACGCTGATGGAATAACTCCATTACAACATGCTCAAAAGAGAAATTATACAGGAATGGTGAAGTTGTTAAAAGCAGCTGGTGCTAAATAAACTGTATATTCGATAGGTGTATAACAATAATAGGAAACAACAACATGATAAATAGAAAGCAATTTCTAGGATTAACAGCGGCGGCAGCTGGTGGATTATTTATTCCATCAGTAGGCTCGTCAGCGAAAGCAAGTACTGAAAGAAGTTCTGTTAAGGCAAATGTGTTCATTCTGCGCAATGTCTTATTAGAAACTGGCTTTGAGTATAATGATAGAGGGGAAGTGTGGCGTACTAAGACAGCCTTATTTGATATACGCATTGCCAATGGAGTTATTGTTTCTATTGATAAGGTAGGAATGTCCGATACATCAGGTATTATCAGTGTAGATATGGATGGATTACTAATGTTGCCAGGATTTAGAGATATGCATATTCATATCGATAAAACGTTCTATGGAGAGCGCTGGTATGGTGATCCTAAACCTGGTCGATCTGTTAAAGATATGATCGATCTGGAAAGAAGAATATTACCTAATCTATTAGTTAAGTCAGTAGAAAAAGCGGAGATGGCGATAGACTTAATGAATAGTCAAGGAACTTATTTTGCAAGGTGTCAGACTAATATAGACCCGACTAGTGGACTGAAGAGCTTAGAGAATCTAAAAATAGCACTAGAGAATAAAAAAGAAGTGATGGGGAGTGAGATAGTTGCTTTTCCTCAGCATGGTATTTTATATTCTGATAGTGAGGCTCTGCTAAGAGAATCGGCTCAACTAGGGGTGGATTATATTGGAGGGCTTGACCCAACTACGGTAGATGGGAATATGGAGAAGTCTTTAGATATCATGATTCAAATCGCTTTAGATTATGACAAAGGAATAGATATCCATCTTCATGAAGGAGCTAAAACAGGCATTCCTGCTATCCAATATATTTTAAAACAAGTAGAAGCTAATAAAGCGTTACAAGGACGTACTTATATCAGTCATGGCTTCGCTCTAGGGCAGTCAGATGCTAAGGAATTAGAGGAGTTATGTACACAGATGAGTACTAATGGAGTAGGAGTGATCTCTACTGTACCACTAGGGCGCTCTATGATGCCTATACCTACATTCTATAAGCATAAGGTAAGTGTGATGACGGGTACAGATAGTATTATAGATCACTGGCAACCATTTGGGAACTGTGATATGTTAGAAAAAGCAAAGCACTGTGCCGAACTTTATGGATGGACAGATGAGCTAAGACTGAGTCGTGCATTACAAATAGCGACTAAGGATCAGGTACTACCACTGAATGAAGCAGGAGATCGCCAATGGCCAAAAGTAGGAGATTCAGCAGACCTTGTTTTCGTGAAGGCTAGTTGCTCTGCGGAGGCAGTGGCTCGTACTCCAGAGAGAGAAGCCACTTTCTATAAAGGAAAGAGAGTGTACTCAAGAAAAACTGTTTAGTAATCTAAACAATAAGAACGTTTTTTCATACCCAATTTTATATTTTTTTTTAAACATCAAAGACATTGCATTTATAGAGACCTGATATGGAAAGCCCAAAAATAACAGAAGGAAGTAGTATTTGATTTAGTGATAATAGTGTTTTCTAAAGTTTACTCCTAAAGGTTGATATACTTGTATAAGCGTAAATGTTTTTGGAAGTACCCCCATTAGAGACTTGTCATTAGATGAGTCTCTAATTTTTTAGTGATGAGCATAAAAAAAGGAACAGTCACAGAACTGCTCCTTTTAAAGTGCATTAATATATTTACGTTATATTATTTCTTGTAAACACTTTCTTTTTTGAAGTGAACAGTCAATAAGTAATAAACTACAGCTCTGTATTTATTTCTATTTGATTGACCGTATTTGTCCATAACAGCTTGGATACCTTTATCTAACTCTGGTCCATCTTTAAGACCTAACTTTTTAATTAAAAAGTTGTTTTTAACTGTAGCTAACTCAGACTCTGAAGAACCAGCAACGGTAGAAGAATCTTGGTTATAAATAGATGGCCCGCATCCGATAGTTACAGCAGTTAATAAATCCATATTAGCTGTTACACCACACTTATCTTTTAAATCAGCAGCGTACTTTTGAATTAATTCGTCTCTTTTACTCATAATTTTCTTTTTTATTGAGTACAAGATACATAAAATTTCAATACGCAAGCATTAATCGCTGTTAAAATTACATATTGCGAAAATAGTTGCTCAGTACTGTATTATTAACTTCAGTAGGAGTGAATACTTCTAGAATAGCAGGACCGTTATTATCTTCAAAAAACAATTGACATTGCTGTTCTAGTTCTTCTTTGTTAGTCGCTGTTTGATATTTAAAATTATACATCTTCGCCAAGTGCTCAGCTGTGTGATGATGGCTTGTCTCAAAGTAAGTATTAAATACAGGTGTTTCTTTATGTCCTGGTAAGATTCTGAAGATTCCTCCACCTCCATTGTTTAGCAATAGTATTTTAAAGTCTTTAGGAATATAGTTATTCCAAAGTCCATTACTATCATAAAGAAAACCGATATCTCCTGTGATTAATAAGGTAGGCTTCTGAGTGGCTACAGCAGCTCCTATAGCTGTAGAAGTACTTCCATCTATTCCGCTGGTACCTCTGTTGCAGAAAACGGGATTAGAAGCGTCTATTTTGATTAATTGAGCATAGCGTATTGCTGAGCTATTACTGATTTGCAATTGGGTTCCTTTTGGCAATTGAGCAAATAAGGTTTCGAATACACTTAAATCACTAAACGGTATTGTCTTTAAATATGCCTCATGCTTAGCTAGTCTAGCTGTGACAATGCTCTGCATCCAAGTGTAATAGTTAGATGCGGTATAGCGTTCTATGTTGTCTTTAATGGTTTGGAAGAAGTTCTCAGGCGTATCTAATACTGCTTTGTTAAGCGCATTATAAGTATCATAATGTCTTAGGGTATCAATATGCCAATGTTGAGTAGGTTTATACTTACGCAAGAATGCTTTGATTCTCTTACTGATCACCATTCCTCCAAAAGTAATCAAAAGATCAGGCTGAAAAGCTAAGAAATCTTCTTCAGAGAATGTGGTAATGATGCGATCGATATGTTCTACGCAGTGAGGGTGGTGCAGGTTAGAGGTAGTCTCTGTCATGATAATAACAGAAGGATCATTTGCTAACCAGTCTATCATCTCCTGACTTAGTGCATCAGGTGTATTAACACCTACAAGGATCAACTTCTTAGTTGCCTCTTTATAACTATCTATATATTGATCAAACTCTTTGAATTGGAGAGGTAGCGTCTCTAGGTTGATGATAGTAGGAGTAACTGTAAGTTCCTCTACAGTATTGTATAGCGGCTCTTCAAAAGGAGCATTGATATGTACAGGGCCTTTTTGGGCTATCGCTGTATTAATGGCATTGTTAATTAGAATATCATTTTCATTACTCGCCTCTTCTGTTAGATTGGCATTGTATACGATATGGTTCTCATATACATTGCGCTGTCTGATGGTCTGACCATCTCCTATATCAATCTTAGAGGTAGGTCTATCTGCAGAGATAATAACCATCGGTATCTGACTATAGAAGGCTTCTGCTACAGCTGGATAATAGTTAAGAAGAGCTGATCCAGACGTACAGACTAAGGCAATAGGGAACGCTGTCTGTTGGGCAATTCCCATACCGAAGAAGGCTGCACAGCGCTCATCTGCGAGACTGTAACACGTAAAAAAAGGATCACTAGCAAAGCCTATTGTTAATGGGGCATTGCGTGATCCTGGTGATATGATTATATGTTGAATATTCTTTGCTTTACAAATTTCAATAATACTTTGCGCTAGTTCTATTTGTGGATAGTTCATAATTTAAAAGTAAAACCCAAAGATACGAACAAACCCATTGTATTAAACCTCAAATCCGCAGAAAACATTTAATCGCTAATTGAAGCTATGTAAAGTAGAATTAATTCGCAGTAAATGGTAGCTGAGGATTTAAGGTTAAATATGTAAAGTGACTTATTTTGCCTTAACCCAAGCTTTGATTTCTGGGTCATCTGGTAGTGTTCTAGGGTTGATTACTTTCACTAAATGACCAGTTTCGTCTATTAAGTACTTTTGGAAATTCCACTGTACTTCACTGTCTTCTAATCCATTCTTAGACTTTTTAGTTAAGAACTCATATATCGGTGCAATATCATCTCCTTTTACAGATATCTTATTCATCATTGGGAATGATACACCATAATTCTGCTCACAGAAAGTAGCGATTTCTTCATTGCTACCTGGTTCTTGAGATCCAAAGTTGTTCGCAGGGAAACCAACGATTACAAAGTTGTCTCCTCCGAATTCGTTATACATATTCTGAAGTTGTTTATACTGAGGTGTAAGACCGCATTCAGAAGCAGTGTTCACAATCATGATTTTCTTTCCTTTTAAGGAAGCGAAGTCAAACTCTTCTCCATAAAGGTCAGTAACCTTAAATTGGTAAATTGTTTTTTTGTCTTTTGGGGTTTGTGTCATAATGCTTTTATTGGTATTAATATTAGTATGGTGTGTGTTTGCAAAAATGGGTGTAATGGCTAAGATAGCCGCCATAACGAATAACTTTTTCATAATGATGTGAGTTTTATTGATGTGAAATTACAAAACTGTTTTTAATTCCCTACTTGTTTTAACGCTTAATTTGTTTTCTTTAGTATTTTAAACGCATCACATAGAGGTCTAAACCTTTTGCCCAATAATCTTCTTGAGTTTCTATCACTTCAAAATTGTGTTTTTCAAAAAAACGGTACACCACCTGAGAGGTACGCACTTGTATTGTTTTGATTCTATGATCAGGTTTTAGGAGGTCTAATCTGTATTTTAAGAGTAGAGAACCTGCACCTTTTCGATGATAATCAGGATGTAAGAATCCCCAACTCAATGAAGCAAATTCCTTCTCGAAGTTTCTGTTAATACCTGCAGCACCTATAATCTTGTCATTGTCTAAGGCTACATAGTAGAGGTCTAGATACTGATCTAGGTATAGCGCTAGGTCATCTACTTCTTCTTGCGCAAAATAAGTAGGGACATTGAGTTGAAGGATATTGAGTAAGATTTGCTTGTCTTCTTGTTGATAAGGTCTGATTGTTATACTCATATGTTTAGTAATTAGTTGCTTTAAAGTGTAATTAGTGTGATTAATTTAAATTCAATAGGGATTAATAAGCTAAAAGTAATAAAAACTTAAAATATGGAGGATAAAAACTGCTTATTATAAGTATAAACTACTAACTTTGATAGTTTGCCAATTTTGCAATTATTAAAGCCAAAAACATATTTTATGAAATCAGTAGTCATTCAAGGAATCAAAGGATCTTTCCACCATGAAGCAGTTGGGAAGTTCTTTGGTTCAGAAGAAGTAGAGATAGTGGATAGCCCTACTTTTAATTCGTTAGTAAAACAGTTAGTCAATAAAGAAGTAGATTATGGCATGATGGCGATAGAGAACTCTATTGCAGGATCTATATTACCTAATTACTCGTTGTTAACTAAGAATGACTTGTATATTTGGGGAGAGATTGCTCTTCCTATTAGACATAATTTACTAGCCTTAAAAGGACAGACATTAGCGGATATTACAGAGGTGCGTACACACCCTATGGCCTTATTACAATGCGAGAACTTCTTAGATCAATATACTGATTGGAAGCGTCTAGCGATGGATGATACGGCTACATGCGCTAGAAATATTCAAGAGAAACAGTATAAAGGCGTTGCGTCTATCGGGTCAACATTAGCCGCAGAGATGTATGATCTAGAGATCTTAGCAGAGAATATCCATGACGTGTATGATAACTATACACGATTTTTCTTGTTAAGTAGAGAGCCTAAGAAAGTAGAAGGGTTTAATAAAGCTTCACTATATTTTTATACAGATCACCAAAAAGGAAGTCTAAATAGAGTATTAGAGATACTAGCTTCTCATGATTTAAACTTGAGTAAGATACAGTCTGTGCCTCTGTCAGGAAGTGTGTTCCAGTACTCATTCCACGCAGGTGTTGTCTTAGTCAATGAAGATTATGACAAGTATTATAAGGCGATGGAAGAAGTAACTAAGGCTACTCGATACTTAAAGGTATTAGGAGAGTATAAACAAGATAAATTAGTCATACCAGACCACCAATAGCTACAATTTTAGTAGTATAAGTAAAAAAGCGTGAATAATCTCATTCACGCTTTTTCTTTACTGCTTAGAAACTAATAGCAATCCTGCTCCGATAGGGAGGATGACTTTCTTAAACTTATTCTCATCTATTCCATTGATAAACTCTTCTACTTCTGCTTCATGTGAGATTACATTATCTACTACCAATAGACTAGATTCAGTCTGATCTAATAGACGTTCTAGATTTTTCCAATATCCTGTATAATAACTTCTCTCTGCATCTAATAAGATAAGATCAAAATCAAGATTAGTATCAGCTAGATATTCTCCTGCATCATAGGTTAGTAATTCTACATAAGACTGTAGGTTAAATTGTTTTAGGTTTTCAAATGCCTTATTTGTACGTTCCCTTTCGATATCTATAGAGATGATTTCTCCATGATGATGAGATACAGCTTCGGCTAACCATATTGTTGAAAACCCATTAGAAGTACCTAGTTCCAGTATTCTCTTAGCTTGTTTTGTTTTGACTAATAACGAAAGGAACTCTGCTGACTCAGGTTCTATATTACGCCATTTATCTAATCGGTCTGTTTTTTGAGCATCTTCTTTTTTAAAAGTGTCATAGAGAGCTAAGAATGCTTTTTTTAATTCAATATTCATACTGAAGGGATTTTTATCTGATTCTGAACAACTAATTTACAGAATATACGTTAGTATAGTAAGTAATTAAAGTAGTATTTTTGAGTAATAAATAGTTAAAATAGAGTACATTTATCTATATTGGTCTATATAACAGAATAGTATGAGAATTTTTTTGATGGTTTTACTGTGTAGTTTAAGTATAACTGTGCAAGCAAAAAAGAAACCAAGCTTAAAACGAGCAGACAAATATTATAAGAATACCGAGTATGCTAAGGCAGCGGACGAATATAAAAGACTTATATTAGGACGTCGTACAGCTGATTATATTTATTTGCAATTAGCAGATTGTTATGATCGGTTAAATCAAGATATTGAAGCGTCAAGATATTATGGTAAAGCAATTGCTCAAAACGACTCTACACTTAAGCCAGATATCTATTATAAGTATGCTAAGGTGATGGAGAAGAATGGGCGTTATGAAGCAGCCAAAGATATGATGCAACAATTCGTTCGTCGAGCACCTCAAGATGCAAGAGCAAAAGACTTTCTAGCCAAACCAGATGCACATAAGGACTTAGTTGACAGATATCCTACTTATATGTTTCAGGAGTCAGGCCTTAATCATTTAGAATATGACGATTTTGGAGCATGGTTAAACCCTGGTGATACACTGTACTTCGCGTCAAATAGAACGAAGCACGAAAAGAAAATACCTAGAAAGATATTTGAAGTAAGAGATAAATGGCAACGCAAGCCTAACTATGATCTTTATACAGCTGAGTTTAAAGGAAAAGATGAGCCTATAAAAGGGGTGACGCGTATTAAAGGGCGTGTCAATAGACGATTTAATGACGGCCCTAGTGTGATCTCTGCTAATGAACAACGTATCTATTTCGCTTCAGAAGCTTATAGAAACAGGAAGTTTAGAAAGAATGATAACGTCAAGCATAGAGATCATTTGATGAGTTTATTCTATGCTAAAAAGAAGAAAAAGAAGTGGAAGAGAGTAAAGCCACTGCGCTTTACCCGTGCAGGCTTTATGTATACGAGCCCTGCATTATCGCCTGATGGCAAATTCTTATACTTTGCCTCTAATATGCCAGGAAGTTATGGAGAATTAGACATATGGCGTGTAGCCCTATTAGAAGATGATGAGTTCGGAAAACCAGAGAACCTTGGGCCAGTGATTAATTCAGGAACTCGTAATGATTATCCTTTCGTTTCGTCAGATAATAAGTTATACTTTAGTTCTGATCGATGGGGAGGATATGGAGGAATGGATGTGTATGTATCAGATTTAAATAATCTATCTAATGCACCTACTAATCTTGGAGAGCCTATTAACACAGCTAAGAACGATTTCGCTTTCAGTTTTTATCCCGATAAGAATATGGGATTATTCTCTTCTGATAGAATAGGTCGTACAGATATATATAAGGCATTCCCGCTGTGCTTTGTAGAGTTTAGAACTATGCTTAAAAACAAGAGCTTTAATACTCCTGTAGCTGATGCTAAAGTAGAGTTTATCAATACTAGACGTAGAGTAGAAGATCATGGCGTATCTAGTAGAAGTGGGATGGCTAGAGGAGAAGTGAAGTGTAGCGAGACTTATAAGATTAAGGTCTCTCACCCAGATTATTTAGATGAAATCATTGATATCACAGTCAATGCTGAAGAAGGGGTACAGGAGATAGACGTATTCTTAAGGCCTCTAGAAGAACTCGTAATAGGGAAAGACAAAATCGAATTAGGAGATATCCAATTTGCCTTTAATCAGACCGAAATTACAGAGAATAGTAAGATAGAATTAGATAAGCTAGTAAAAGTGATGAAGCGCTACCCTAGTATGCGAGTTAAGATTAACTCACACTCTGACAGTAAAGGAAATCCAGCTTATAATTTAAAATTGTCAAATGATAGAGCGAAGGCTACACTTGACTATATTGTATCACAAGGTATAGAAAGTAGTAGGTTAGAATCTCAGGGATATGGATCACAAGAGCTAAAAGTAGAATGTGAACCATGTAGTGAATGGGAAGACGCACAGAATAGACGATCAGAGTTTATTATCCTTCAAAGATAATATATGAGTATAAAAATAGTAAAGGCAGTGAGTTCTCTCACTGCCTTTTTCTATTAATAGAGTTCTTTATTTATCATAAAAACGGAATGTAATGAACTTTATTCTTATTTATCAGATGATTTAGTTGTTGTATTTAGCTAATAAAGGTTATTATATTAAGTTAATTAATTGTTAAATAACATTTGTGCTCTTATCACCATTAGCGATTTAAGAAAAATTAGAAGTAGAATGTATAGACTGTTTATTATAGAATAAGTCAATAGTGTTTTTGTAGATTAGTTATTAGATGAGTAGTATGTTAACTATTTTGTTTGTTAAATGTGAAGAGATGTAGGGTGGTAGAGACAAGTGCTAGTTTAATGATTTTATGAGGAGTGAACTTATTATGGTTATTATCTACATTAGGTGATTGAGGTAAAAAAGCCAGTATTTACAGGGGTTTGTATAGTATAAAAACATGTTTACATTTGCTCAGTACAAAAAACATAACAAAAAAATAGTTGATACATAATGATTGGTTAAACAAGTTTTATAGATAGCTCTTTTATTGTTTTTACAATAATTTTTTCATAGTTAAAAGGAGTGTCAGCTCTAGCCAAGTTAGCTTCAGTTTAATTGATTTGTATTATGTTTCAAGGAGTCTTTATCGTGTTTTCGTCATCTCCATATCGATTTGAATATGGTTATAAAGACTGAGAAAGACTCTTATAATTTTCATTCCCTCCTAAGCTTAATTTTTTAAAAATATTGCTTGTGAAAAAGAACTTGAATTGAGTTTAAGGAGGGATTGTTTTAATAATTTGATTAAAAGTGAGTGTTAATTAAGAAAGGATTTAGTGAAATCCAAATAAGGTGTTTTTCAAAAATTGTTTTATAGGGAATGAGAGGTAGAGATGCCTCTCTTTTTCTTACTTAGCACTTAAATACAGAAATACCAACCACCAAAAATTATTGTTGTTCTGATAGTAACAAAAAAGCCTATTGAGTATTCAAATAGGCTTTTTGTTTTATCGCGTTTGGCTCTCTATTAGAAGGTCGGTTAACATTGACATTTTCTTTTTGTAGACTTCTGAGATATCATTGTCTTCATATAAGTCAGAGTTGCTAATCGGGATAGAATAAGGCAAAGACCATGCTCTAAGTGCTTTTGCGATATTGTCTAGAGCTTGTATACCTTGCATAGCTTGGTTACCAGCTGACCAACATGTAAATCCTACTATTTTATTTGTCAAATAAGCAGGGTGGTCTTTAGCTGTTATTTCTAACCAATCGATAGCATTCTTCATTACTCCAGTAAGGCTACCATGGTAGAGTGGAGTAAGCCAAATCATCACATCTGCTTCTCTAAAAGCATCTGCAAAGGTCATTACGTCTGCTGGGACGTTATCCATTAATTTAGCTTGAAATATAGGAATTTGAAAATCTGATAAGTGAACCTGTCGAACTTCAATATTAGAATTTATGAACTGATCTGCATAATACTGTGCAATGCGTCGCGATGTACGGAATGCTTCTTCGTCTAAAGAACCATTAAAAATTAAAGCTTTCATAAAACTAAATTGTTATTAATCCACTAAGGTAAAGAATTTATCAATTGTAAAGCGTTTATAAGCTTATCTTAATTTTTATTTAACCCTCATTAGAAAGCTGAGAATATTGAGACTGTATTCTGTTTAGGTTGATTTATAGTTAGTTGTATAAAAAAAAACCTGTGAAGTATAATTTCACAGGTTTTAGATATTTTCATGACTGTATTCTGTTACAGTCTTGTGTTTTATAAAGAGTTTTTCTTTGCTAAGTCAAACTTCATAATCACCTTATTGTTTTGTAAGATATTTAGAGTCTGATCTGTAATTTCGAATGGGTAAGTAGAATTGTCAAAGTATTTTAAGAACTCGTCTTTGCTACTGTTACCACATGATTTAGTAGTATCCGATTGAAGTTCAAACAAAGTGACTGTACTCGTTTTTGTATTAATAGCAAATGGAGCTTCGAATAAAGCACATCCGTTATTTCCTTTCACTAAGTAATTGTGAAAGTCAAAAGTAATCCATTGTCTATAAGGTCTTTTTTCACCACCATCTAGCTCTACTAGTTTCCAGTCATAACGACGTACATATCTTTAGCTACTTTATCTAACTTCTCATCAGCGAATACGTACTCGATTCTATCTTTAGTCATTAGGTATAATAAACCTTCTTTTTCATTAAAGGTAATTGTACCATTAGAAATACGCTTTAAGAACTTGTTCTCATCATACTTAACGTCTGTAGCACATTCTTTGTTCGTTTTAGAATCAAAACGAGTCGTCAGATGTGTACCTTTTGAGTTAACAGAAGTTTTCGTTACAGGAATTTCAAACACATTACACCCAGCAAATCCAGTGATCGTAGATCCATATTCACGATTAAGCATGATATGTTTATCTGTAGGAGTTAGTGTTCCAGGTTTGCTATTGTCTTGTAATACCCATCTCACATTCCATATACCATCTGGTGCTAATGGATGTCTTTCTTGAGAATCGAAAAAACCTTGTTGTGCAAAAGTTACTAAGCTTGTTAAACAAAGAAATAAACTAGTAGCGTATTTTTTCATAATAAATATTAAAATAATTCTAAATATATGTGATGCATTTACCCTCTTTTTGTTAACTATTTAATTATAATAGATTGATTATTATGTGTTTAGTTTTTTTAGAAGTATCTGTAAATGATTGCGAAAAGATAGTAATTCCTATTTAATAACACAATTTATAAGAGATATATTATTGATAACTTAATATAAATCAATAAGTGATATAGATAATAAGGAGTTGTATTTCTTTTTTTACGTATTTTAAAAGATTATGGAGATTGTGTTTTACTCTTTAGGCATGAAACCAAACATGAGTACTAACTTTTCGTCTTGATAGAAATTTAGTGTTTGTTCAGCGATATCATAGCGATATGTTTTATCTGTGAAGTATCTCCCGTATCTCTCTTTTGTTTTACGACTTGCTCTATTTTTAGCATTATAAGGAATTTCGAAACTTTTGAAATAAAAAGTATCTTGATCAAAATAGAAATCAAACTTCACCTCAAAAGGGATATTATCTATCGTACCTGTCATGGTTTTGTTTTCAAAATCAAAAGAAGTAATCATCTTAGGTAGATTATCTGAATCTCTATTTAAAGCAATTAGTCCCCAGTTAAATCTAGAGACGAACTTACACATACGGTCAAAAGCTGTGTTATAGAATACATATTTAGTCTCTGTACCTTTTTTAAGCATTAAGACATCCGTTGTACTACTCACAGTGATAGCACTAGACTCTAAAACGCGAAAGAACTCTAAGTCTTCTTGTGTCCAATTAACTGTTGTAGGAGTAGATAAGAACTCTGTTTTATCAGTTAGTAAGACATATTCTGTAATGTTATCTTTGATTTGCTGAGCAGGTATTCGAGCGTAGATTGTTTTCTTCTGATCTTGATTAATCGGTTTGTTGGCTAATGCTATTTCTAGAGCACCATCAGTCCATTGTAGGATTAGATTTTTTTCTTTGTCTTGTATGACCCACTGTTCTTTTTGTATTTGTTTATTTGTCAAAGGAAGAGGGTCTTCTATCTTCTGAGCATGCAGCGCTAGAGATAGGGTTAAAGTAATGAATAGTATGAATTTAGACTTGATCATGAGCAATAGAGTTTTTAATCTTTATCCAAAGATATCAATATGATTTAGAAAGCATCCTTTGATTAACTACATTTTTTTAGAAGATATATGTTTAATAAATTGGTGACAAATGATATTTAATTGTAAATTTACCCCCCAAACACAACTCTTTTATATATGAATCCAAAAGTATTACTTACTTCAAAAGAGATTGATATCATTCTACACCGTTTGGCTTGTCAATTAGTAGAAAAACATCTTGATTTTTCTAATACCCTTCTTATTGGTATTCAACCGCGTGGTAAATTTTTAGCAGAACGCATTAAAAGCATCCTTAAGACTGAATATGGTATATCTGAAGTGCCTTTAGGTTTTTTAGACATTACTTTCTTTAGAGATGACTTTAGAAGACATCAAAAAACTCTTGAAGCGAATAAAACACAAATAGACTTCTTAGTAGAAGATAAGAAAGTCGTATTTATAGATGATGTGCTTTATACAGGACGTAGTATACGTGCCGCACTGACAGCTATACAGTCTTTTGGCCGTCCAGCAGAGATAGAACTATTGGTATTAATAGATCGTCGTTTTAGTCGTCACTTACCGATACAGCCTGATTATAGAGGAAGACAGGTAGATGCCTTTGACGAGGAGACTATCCGTGTACACTGGTCTGAACATGAACAGGAAGATGCAGTCTTTCTAGAAGAAACTGAAAAAAACTAACTACCTAAATCTACTCATAGAAGTACAATGAAAGAATTAAGCGTAAATCACCTTTTAGGAATTAAGTATATCAATAAACATGATATTGATTTAATTTTCGAAACAGCTGATCACTTTAAGGAAGTAATTAATCGTCCGATTAAGAAAGTTCCTTCTCTACGAGATATTACCATAGCAAATATCTTCTTTGAAAACAGTACTCGTACTAAACTATCTTTCGAATTAGCACAAAAACGTTTATCTGCAGATGTAATTAGTTTTTCTGCTGCTCAGTCTTCAGTGAAGAAAGGAGAAACACTAATCGATACAGTTAATAATATCTTAGCCATGAAGGTAGATATGGTAGTGATGCGTCACAGTGATGCAGGAGCTGCTCATTTCTTATCTAAGAACGTAAGCGCAAGTATCATTAATGCAGGAGATGGAGCACATGAGCACCCTACACAGGCGTTATTAGACAGTTATTCTATCCGCGAAAAGTTAGGGGATGTAGCAGGTAAGAAAGTAGTTATCGTAGGAGATATTCTACATTCACGTGTAGCATTGTCTAATATTTTTGCTTTGCAGATGCAAGGAGCTGAGGTTAGAGTATGTGGACCTAAGACCTTAATCCCTAAGTATATCGAGAGTTTAGGAGTGAAGGTAGAGTCTAATCTAAGAAAAGCTCTAGAATGGTGTGATGTAGCGAATATGCTTCGCGTTCAGAATGAGCGTTTAGACTTTAGCTATTTCCCTAATACGAGAGAGTATTCTCAACAGTTTGGGTTGACTAAAGAGATCTTAGATTCATTAGATAAAGAAATCGTAGTCATGCACCCAGGGCCTATTAACAGAGGAGTAGAGATTACTTCTGATGTAGCTGATTCACAGCAGTCAGTGATCTTAGACCAGGTAGAGAATGGAGTAGCAGTTCGTATGGCTGTAACCTATCTATTAGCTTCAAAAATTAAATAATTCAAGCCAGCCATTTTGTTGGCTTATTTTATATCTATAGAACACCTAATACAGCACAAGGAATATTGTGCTGTATTAGGTGTTTTTTTATAGTTCATTCTTTGATATGAGTATTTATTATAGGTATCTTTAACCTAGATTAAGCATTAGTCAAATACTACAAAGCAATTCTGCTTCATATCTCTTTCATTTCTTCTAAAACCATACTACATGCCTTGCTGCAGCTGGCTCTTCGTATAAAATAGTCCTGTGGACTATTTTATACTCAGCCCTTTCTTAAATTCAGCCCTATTTTGCATAATTACTTTTCGTTTATATATTTATTGTGTATTTTGGGTTTTTAAAAAAAGCGTATATTTGTATCGTACTTGTTTTTATATCAGGTGTATGCCTCGATTCTTATTGTTTGAAAAGTAAACAAATCAAAGCACATTACTTCTTCGTGAATCCTTAAAAAACACCATTTTTAAATAGGCTTATTTTTCGCATTTTATACTGCTTGTTTTAGAGTTAGCTTGAGGTTATATAATCTTAACCCCAGTGTTTATCATGCTTTGTGTTGTGTTTGTTCGGGGCTTGTTCGGAAAAAGCCCTATTTTTCCGAACCTCTTCCGAAGGACTCCCGAACAAAGCTCGCATAAAACTTGTGAATGCCTTTTTATCATTGGGTTTGTAGCGTTGTTCGGTAATTGCCGAACCATTTTTTTACAGGATTTAATGGTTCGTTTTGAGAAAGGTAAAAAACACTATTTGTTCGTTGTTTTGATTTTAAGAGAATTATGTAAATCAAATAATTTCCTTTCTAGGTATAAATGCATTCATTGTGTTAGCATATAATTCATGTCACATCCATTCAGCACACCATGTCGACACCCCATCGTAGGGATGTGTACCATCATAACGCATATCACGTTCATTTGGCACACACTCTATGGATTAACCACCCCGCCTTTCAGGCATCCCTCCAGGGCTACTCTTTATACATAAATTATTAAGCAGAGTATGTTGTTGAAAAGTGTGATTTAATAAAACCAATCTATTGATTATCAGTTAATTAATTGTATTATTTGTTTGTTTTTTGCATCTTTATACATGAATATTAGTGAGATAGATTCCTTTTTTAAAGGAGCATTTAAAGATAAAAGGATAGATAAACGAGCAAATAAATTACTTAGTAGTATTGTTGAAAACAGTAGTGTAGTTATTAACAAAGCATGTAGTACTTTTAGCGAAAAAATAGGAGGATATAGAATGTTAAATAACGAACGAGCAAACGAGACTGATATAAAAGATCAAGTTTATAAAAAATGTGCTGAACAAATTAGTACAGATCATGTTCTGTGTATTGAAGATACTTCAGAGATTAATTATTCAGGTAAAGAAGGGCGAATTAATACAGATGATTCTGAATGGGGAATAGTTGGAAACAATAAAGATACAGGTGTTTTTTGCCACCCAACCCTTGTTGTAGATGCTCACAGTGGTATTCCATTAGGTTTCTCATCGATTAAATTGTGGAATCGACAAAGAGATAAGGAGGATAAAAACGAACGCAATTATAAGATTTTAAAGATTCAAGATAAAGAATCTTATCGATGGATAGAGTCTGCTGAACTAAGTAAACAAAACATACCTGAAAGCACAAAAATTACAGTGATAGCAGATAGAGAATCTGATATTTATGAGTTTTTAGCAACAGTTCCTAATGATAGATGTGATGTATTGATTCGTTCATCAGCAAATAGAATTTTAGAAACAGAGGAAATGCGTCTACATGAAAAAATGTGTTCATTGCCGATTAAACATATTTATAATATCAAGGTACAAGGGAATCATAAACGCAAGAATAGGGAAGCTAAAATGGAGTTGCGTTATGACTCTGTAGAAATTAAATGTCCTCATAATTTAAAAGCAGATCAGCCGAAATCACTAACTGTTTCATGTGTTTATGTTGTTGAAAATTCTGAAACTGTTCCAAAAGGTGAATCACCAATTGAATGGTGTTTATTAACTACTCATGAAGTAGAAAGTAATGAAATAGCTATGCTTTGCGTAGAATGGTATAAACAAAGGTGGTATATAGAAGAAGTCTTTCGCTTAATCAAAAGTGAAGGTTTAAAAATCGAAAGTACTCTGTTAGAATCAGGAGCGGCTCTAAAAAAACTTATAATATTCGCATTGTTAGGAGCTTGGCAAATCATGATGGTTAAACTTTCTTATGATAAGAGCGATATTTCTGTTCCTTCAAAACGGGTTTTTACGGATCCACAAATAGAATTTCTACAGATTCTTTTAAAAACAGTTGAAGGAAAAACTGAAAAACAAAAGAATCCTTTTGATAAAGATACTCTTGCATGGACATCATGGATTATTGCTCGATTAGCTGGGTGGTCAGGCTATAAAAGTCAAGGTCCTCCAGGCTACATTACTATTAGAGATGGAATACAATGTTTTAATGCAAAATATCAGGTTTTTGAATTGCTTAGAGATGTGTATAAAGAGTAGCTCCTATGGAGGGGTGCCCGTAGGGCGGGGTGGTTTTTAGGTAATATAGATCCAGTTGTTATGTCATTCTGAGCTTGTGAAGAATCCCATTCTATATGTTTGTAGAGTTATATGTGAGACCCTTCCTATCATCAGTGTGACATAGATTGCGGATGCGTATTTCCATAATATTTTTACTCTGCTATATGATAGTATTTATATTCGTTTTATATTCGCTTAATCAAATTAAGGCGTATATAATGAAAGTAAAAGAAAAAGGGCATACCCTTATTATAACGAGTGACGAGGGAGATATAGTAACGTTTCTTAAAAAATTAGAAGAGCAGTATGAGCATAGTCTTGTACATTCTAATTTAATAATAGATTTAACGAAGGCTAAATATACTGTATTCGAAGAGGATTTAGAGTGTTTTGAATCTTTAGCAATACAACATATGGAGGAAGCTAATAAGTCTTTTATTATCGTTATAGAATCAATTGACTTTAATGAGTTTGATGGAGATTTGATTATTGCTCCGACTTTACAGGAAGCACATGATTTGATAGAAATGGATGAAATCCAAAGAGACTTAGGATTTTAGATAAAAATATACAAAAGGCTTAAAGTAATTTAAGCCTTTTATTTTGACTTAGCTTGTCGTTTTTGTAAATTACAAGCTCAAAAATTAAAACAAGACAATATTGAAACTTACTATATTAGGCTGTTATGCAGCAACACCAAGAACGATAACTAACCCTACATCTCAAGTTTTAGAGATGGGAGGACATATGTTTTTAATCGACGCCGGTGAAGGAACTCAAGTACAATTAAGACGTCATAAATTGAAGTTCCAACGTATCAATCATATTTTTATCTCTCATTTGCACGGAGATCACTTCTATGGATTGATAGGGTTAATCTCAACGTATATGTTGTTAAACAGAACTTCTGATTTGCATATTTATGGACCTAAGGGGATAAAGGAAGTTACTTTGTTGCAGCTGAGATTGTCTAATTCTTATTCTGGATATAAACTATTCTTTCATGAACAGACTAGTAAAGAGAGTAGAGTAGTATTCGAAGATGATAAGGTTATTGTACGTACCATACCATTAGATCACCGTGTGTATACTAATGGATATCTTTTTGAGACTAAGCCTGGAGATAGAAAGTTGCGTATTGGGGCTATAGAAGATTTAGGTATTGATAGATGTTACTATCAGAAGATCAAAAGTGGTGGTAATATCACATTGGATGATGGTACTGTAGTGGATAATAAGGATATTACTTATGATCCAGAGCCTACAGAGAGTTACGCTTTTTGTTCAGATACTTATTATTCAGAGGCCATAGTACCTATCATTAAAGGTGTAGATGTATTATACCATGAGAGTACTTTCTTAGACAGTGAAGAGCATTATACAGAACGAACGAAACACTGTACTGCTAAGCAGGCAGCAAGTATTGCGAAGCTAGCGAATGCGAAGACTTTAATACTTGGGCATTATTCTACGAGATATAATGATATTACCTTGTTTAAGAAAGAAGCAGAGACTGTGTTTAGTGGTAAAATACTGAATGGAGACGATGGTAAAGTGTTTGACTTATAATAGATTTAGATATGAGTGATTTAAGTGATTACAGAAAATCGTATGAGAAGAGTGTATTGTTAGAGAGTAGTGTAGACGAAAACCCAATGATGCAATTCAAAAAATGGTTTTATGAGATAGAGGATTTCGGTGGAGTAGATGAGGTAAATGCCATGACGGTATCTACAATAGGATTGGATGGTTTTCCGAAGTCTAGAGTAGTGCTTTTAAAGTCTTATGACGAAGAGGGATTTGTGTTTTACACAAATTATAACTCTGAGAAAGGGAAGGCTATTATCGCTAATCCACATTTGTGTTTATCATTCTTTTGGCCTTCTGCGGAGCGTCAGATTATTATCAAAGGTATAGCTAGTAAGGCTAGTGCTGCTCAATCTGATAATTATTTTGACAGTCGTCCTTTAGGAAGTCGATTAGGTGCTATCGTATCTAATCAGAGTGAGGTCATCCCTAATCATCAAGTATTAGAAGATGCTATTAATAAATTAGAAAAAGAAGCAACTGATGATACGGTAAAACGCCCTGAGAATTGGGGAGGATTTGTAGTAAAACCTGTGTCTATTGAGTTTTGGCAAGGAAGAGCTAATCGCCTTCACGATCGTATTCGATATACATTGACAGAAGATGGTTTAGATTGGAAAATAGAACGACTAGCACCGTAGTATGAAAATAGCAAAGATCGTATTAACTATCGCAACCCTGTTCTTTATGGGATGGGCGTTAATGGAAAGTTCTAAAGACCAACCAAAAATATGGGTGCAAGTAGTAGGTGTAGCCTTGTTCTTTTTCTCCATGGCGAGATTGATGCAAAAGACACCTAGTAACACTCGTCAACAGGGACCAGCAGAACGTGAGTTCGATGCAGGAATAAAAAAAGATTTAATCAATCAAGCAAAAGAAGAAGAGAAAGATGCTTAGCAAAGGAGATTATGTACAAGTATTAGATGAGAACGAAGAAGGAGTTGTCATTAATATCATAGGAGATGAGGTAACTATAGAATCTAAAGATGGTTTTGTATTAACGTATAAACCGAATGAGCTTTTAAAAATAGCTAAAGAGGATGAAGTAGATATGCGTTCGGCTAGTACTAGAAGTTCGGTAAGTGAGGCACTACAAGATAAGGTAGATCCTATAAAACGTTCCTTTACGAAGGAAAAACGTTCGCGTAAGGATGAGTTTATCCTAGAAGTAGATTTACATATAGAGAAGCTTACGAATGACTATAGACGTATGGAAAAGCACGATATGCTGACACTACAGTTAGATACAGCTAGAGGACAGGTGGAGTTCGCTATCCGCAATCGCATTCCTCGTATTGTATTTATACATGGAGTAGGCGAGGGTGTCCTAAAGGCTGAGCTAGAGTTCCTATTCAGTAGATATGCGGAGATAGTAGCTGAAGATGCGAATTATCAAAAGTATGGATTAGGAGCTACACAGATTTACTTTAAACAAAACGTCAGATAAGTTAATTAGGAATAAGGAATTAGTTCTTTTTTAATAGACTCTTGATATAAAATATAACGACAATATGGCTAGGCTGTATTGTCGTTTTTTTGTGGATATATACTTCATATACTATATGGCTATTATGTCCTATCGGCACGTAATCGTAGGGATGTATTACATACATCTTACCCAGCAGCCACGATACATATCACGCCCTATCAGCACGCAATCGTTGTGCTCTAATTAGGAATTTTGGCTACAGTATAATAAACTTATATAACGTGATCTAGATTGTGTATAAACCAACCCGCCTTTCAGGCACCCCGCCAAGGAAGGGGAATAGTAGTGCCGGACATCCATAACGTAATCACACATCGCATACCACGCTTAACATTCCCCTCTATGGAGGGGTGCCCGCAGGGTGGGGTGGTTTATCACTACGCTCAAATTATTAATTAGGAAGGTTTATCTTAATACATCCCTACTGTTGTGGAATCACTGTGTGGGTATACGTTTTAGAATGTATTGTGACGGATGTATGTAATACATCCCTACTATTATGGAATCCCTGTGTGGAATGTATGACACGGATTCAAGTCCGCGCCAACATCACTGTGGAGATATACGTTGTGTAATACATATAATTGCTTTATAGATTTAGTTTAAGTGTTCCTGTTATGATTTATTAGTTGTATTTGTGATATGTCTATGCCAATCGAGTGAAGAGAAAATAGACAGAGAAGTTTATATTAATTACTTTTCGAATTCTTTTCTATTGTTTAGAATTGTCTCTAAATTATTAAATGCCCAAACAGATATGTTTTCGATATAGGGTACTAAGTCTAATCCAAGTTCAGTAAGTGTATATTCTACTTTAGGGGGTACAGTAGGATATACTTTTCGGGTAATAAAACCATCAGCTTCTAAGGTTTTTAAAGTTTTGGCGAGCATTTTTTGAGAAATATCTCCTATTGCTTTATCTATTTCATTAAAACGCATTACACCGTGGTCTCTTAATAGGAGAAGGATAAGCATAGACCATTTCTCACCTATTCTGTCGAGTACTAATCTAATAGGACATGTATCTGCTTCTAAAATATTTTTTAGATTTAACTTGTTGATTTTCATTGTTAATTACTTGGGTGTTAGCATCTTACTTAGGCGTGCGTTCTTGTTTGGCCTATACAAAGGTCATACGTTTGCTCTCCAAAAGAGAGTAACTCTAATTAAGAAAATCATTACAATGGAGAAAGTATTAATAGTATTAGCACACCCAAATTACGAAGCGTCAAATTCGAACAGAGCATTGTTAGAAGCATTGCCAAAAGATGTACAACTTACAATTCACAATATTTATGAGGCTTATCCCGATGGGCAGATAGATGTGGAGAGGGAACAAGAGTTGTTATTAGATCACGATAGAATAATCATTCGGTTCCCTACACAGTGGTTTAATGTACCAAGTTTACTGAAGTTCTGGTTAGATGAAGTGCTTACTTATGGCTGGGCATTCGGAGTAGAACAAGATGCTTTAGTAGGAAAAAAAATAGGTATAGTAACCACTACTGGTGGTGTAAAGGAGTCTTATGTAAAAGATAGTCATTACGGATTTACAGTGGAAGAGTTTTTATTACCTGTAATAGCCACCATCAAGTATATCGATGCGAACTATATAGGCTTTGTAGCGTTAAATAATGCGTATGGACCTACGGAGCAAGAAGTGAGTGAGGCTGTAAAACAATATGTAGAATTATTGAAGAAGTAAGCAGAAAGACAAGTCGTTAGTAGAATTTACTAACGGCTTTTTTTGTATAAAAAAACAGTGTTAAATAGAATGGTTATAAATAATTATTTATTTTTGCTGCGAAATGAAATAATTATAACAACATATAAACATTATGCTATCATCAAATATATTATCTAGTATGTTCACTAAAGCAGTGTATTTAACTATTTTACTGTTTAGTACTTCGGTACTTTCTCAAACTTTTTTAGTGAAAGTGAGCGATTCAAGTTTAAATAGAATTAGAGGAGCAGAGATTATTATTAATGGAGATAAAATAGGGGAAACGGATAGTAAAGGAGAGCTGACCATAGATGTTATAACAACAAATGAAGCTACTCTATTGGTTTTAGCTAGTGGTTACGAGGAACAATTGGTTACTATTAATAACACAAAATTAGAAAACCCTATTGAAGTTGTATTAAAGAAATTAGAGGAGTCGTTAGATGAGATTGTTATTACAGCTGGTAGAAGAGCAGAGAATATAGCTACTATTCCATCTTCTGTAACAATAATTAATCAGAAGGAGATGGAAAAGCAAATGAGTGTTACAACTGATATTTCGACGATATTAAGTAATCTAGTACCTGGTCTAGGAAGTGCGACAAATAAGGGAACTTCGTCAGGACAGACATTAAGAGGAAGACCTCTATTAGTCTTAATAGATGGGATTCCACAATCTACACCATTGATGAACGGAGCTCGTGATATACGTTCGATTGCGCCATTTGCAATAGAGCGTGTAGAGGTGATAAAAGGAGCTACTTCTATTTATGGGAATGGTTCTACTGGGGGGATTATTAATTATATAACCAAGAAAAATAGAGGAGAACAAGTTTTTGGTGGAACTACTGTATTGGGAACTTCGTTTAATCCAGCGAACAGTAGCGGTACATTAGGATATAAAGTATCTCAGTCTTTCGGCGGGAAGTATAAAAAGTGGAACTATATGGCTGGTGCGTCTATCGACTATACTGGTTTACAACGAGATGGAGATGGAATGATATTAGGGCAGATAGAAGGGCTGTCTAATACGTATCAAAAGAACTTGTTCGCTCAAATCACATATGATATCAATGATAATTCGTCTATTCGCGCTTTTTATAATGGCTATACAAGTACACAACACGCTAGATATATCAGTAAGATAGGTAAGTATGGTAGTGAAGCAACGGTAGGTGTAGCAGGGATAGATCCTGGTAAAAACTCAGGTACGCCTTATAACCACAATGTTATGTTGGGGTACACGAATAATGACTTGTTTTTAGAAACACAGTTAGATGTGTCATTATATATGAATTCATTTCGCTCGATGAACCGCTATGTAGAAAAAGGAACGGCATGGTTTGGACCTGGACAAACGAGAATTAACTCTAAGAAGAAAGGTATTCGCTTAAACTTAAATACTCCTTTTACAGTATTTCAGATGCCGAGTGAAGTGACTTATGGAATAGATATTTTAAATGATAAAACAGATCAAGACTTAACGGATGGTCGTGTGTATATCCCTACAATGGATATGGTGAATATTGCGCCTTATGCACAATTAAAAATAGATTTAGTAGATCACTTGATACTAAAAACAGGAGTTAGATATGAGAATGCAAATGTAAAAGTAGATGATTTTAATACGATCGCTACAGGGCCTAATAACGAGGGAAGTATTTTCGTTCAAGGAGGTAAAATTCCTTACAAAACAACATTGTTTAACGTAGGGTTACGCTATAATAAATATGAGTATTTTAACCCTTTTATTAGTTTTTCTCAAGGATTTGCTATTAATGAATTAGGGCGAATCTTAAGAAGAGCAACAGAGAGTACATTAGACAAGCTAGAGACAGAACCAATTATTACGAATAACTACGAAGTAGGGTTCTCTAGTAGGTTTTCTATGTTTAGTTTTACAGGGTCATATTTTTTAAGCACATCTAAGTTAGGAGCTAATTTAGTAGATATAGGAGGATATTTAGTAGCACAGCGTGAACCTGAGCGAGTACACGGATTCGAAGTGACTGCTGAGGTCGCACTAACGCCACAGTGGACAGTAGGGGGAACTTATGCTTATGTAGAGGGAAAGGCAAAGTTCGACGATGGAAGTAAAGTATACTTAAATGGGGGACGTATCTCACCACCTAAAGCGACAGCTTTTGTGTATTATACTGCATCAGATAAATTAAATATACAGTTATATTGGTTGTATTCAGGAAGTAGAAATCGCTTTAATCCTAATGAAAAAGGAGGTTATAAAAATAGTGAAGGACCTGTAAAAGACATTAGTTTGTTTAATTTAGCATCTACTTATATCTTAAATAAAGCGTGGAAGGTAAATGTCGGTATTGAGAATTTGTTTAATAAAACGTATTATCCAGTAGTGAGCCAATACAGAGGGACTGATGCAGAGTATGTGAGAGGAAATGGAATGCAGGCTAATCTAAGCGTACAATACAACTTCTAGTAGATGAAGAAATTTATGCTATGGCTGCATAAGTGGCTAGGATTAATAACGGGAATTGTTATTGTCATCGTAAGTATTACGGGGTGTATTTATGTCTTTCACGATGATATAAAGAAAATTGTTTATCCAAATAATTTTTATATCGATGATACGGAAAATTTAAGTGACTATAATAGAGAAACATTGTCATTCTCATCTCTTCAAAGTATAGCTCAGCAAGCAGTAGGAGAGCAATACCCTATAAATAGAGTAGATATTTATCCTGCTAAAGATAGAACCTGGGTGTTTAGAGCACTCAAGACAGATAAGAATGCAACAGGATATTGGAATGAAGTAGTTTTTTATAAAAGAATATTTGTAAATCCTTATACAGGTGTAGTTCAGAAAGTAGAAGATACAAAGAAAGAGTTTTTTTATGTCGTGTTACAGTTACACCGCAATCTGCTATTAGGAAGTAAAATAGGAGGTTGGGTAGTAGGAGGAAGTACAGTGTTATTTATGGTTATTACGATTACAGGTCTGATCTTATGGTGGCCTAAAAAGTGGAAGGGTAAGACATTTAAACGAAGTTTCGTATTTGATTTTTCTGTCAATTGGAAGCGGTTAAATCATGATTTGCACAATTTGTTGGGTATGTACACCTTCCTATTAGCTATAGTGATAGGGATGACAGGTGTATTATTTGCCTTTCCTAAGTTTAGATCAGCAGTAGAAATAACACTTAATAAAGTAGATGAAGATAAATTTCAGGTAATGGAATCTACTGCTTTTGATACCGTACCTCAGATAACAAGTAATACGTTAGACAATGCGGTATTTTATGCCTTAGATAAGTTCGGTTATGCCGATATGATGTCTATCCGTTTATCTAAGGATGAGAAAGAGCCTCATAGTTTACAGATCCGTTTAGAACAGGATAAGACGAGTAAATTCGAATGGTTGTATTTTGATAAAAAGTCAGGAGATATAGTCACTCGTGAAGATCATACTTATACATCAATAGCTTTAGGCACTAAAGTAAATTCTTTAAACTTCGATTTACACGTAGGCACGATATGGGGATACCCTACTAAGATACTCGCTTTTATAGGATCACTTATATTTGCTTCCTTACCAGTTACAGGATTGATAATTTGGTTGAACAAACAAAAGAAAAGTAAAAAAAGGAGTCGTTAGTAACATTTACTAACGGCTTTTTTTTGTATAAAAAAATCACTTAATACACCTACCTAGGCATAAAAAGTGATTCTTCATTAAATTCATACTAATACACAACATTATAAAGATACAATAAGTTTTGTTAAAAACATAGTTTTATATAGATAAAATGAGGATACCTATTTTGTGTCATAATCTTATTGGTAATTATCTTGATACGACGTTCTAAGTTATCGAATGATCTGTATCTGTTCATATAGCGTTGATTATTGTTGATTGAAATATTGAGTTTATTTAGCATAATAAATAGAATTGCTTTTTATGTTGTGTTATTTGAGAGTCTGAACTTCTATCTTTAGAATACTCATATTTGTACAATTATGGTAAAGTTTTGTTAATGATATTTAAAAAAGAATTATATTAAACTTTTTAAAAATCTACCAAACTATGAATATTAAATATACAATCTGTGCAATCCTATTGGGAACGATAAGTGTGATGGCTCAAGATGAAAAAAAAGAAGAATCAACTTTATTAGGTGTATTGACACAGCAGGCTAACCCCGATGCGCCTAAGAAAGTGAATACCTTAGAAGTATATCTAGACTCAAAGTACGAGAACTTGACTAAGACAAGTGGATCAGGAACCTCTGATAGTAAGTTTAGATTAGTACAGTCGCGAGTTTATTTAAAAGGGAATTATAATAATAAGCTTACCTACTCACTTCGATATCGACTGAATGAGTCAGTAGCGTCTAATGCCTTAGAGTTTGCTTTCTTAGAGTATAATATTGATGATCATTGGACTGTAGGAATGGGAAAACAGTTTACTGCTTGGGGATCTACGGAGTTGTCTTATAACAGTGCTGATCTATATATGTTTACGAATATCATTGGATCTATTGAGCTTTTTAGTCCTGGGGCTAGTGTTGCTTATAAAGTAAAAGGACAGTCTTTTAAGTTACAGATGGTCTCTCAGGGAGAGCAGTTTGTGGCAGAAGATTATAAAAATAAGGCTTATGGAGGATTGTTTTTATGGGAAGGAGAATTGTTTAAAAAACATTTGAAAACGCGCTATGGATATGCGTTATTTCAACATGATGCGAAGAAGTATTACAGCTGGGTAACTATGGGGAATAGATTGACATTAAATAACTTTATGGCAGAGGTAGACTGGATGTATGGTTTTAGAAATGTAGGCGATGCCGCTTTTACAGATTTAAACACCAGTACTAAGGGAATCGCATATGTGAAGGATAATGTGACGACAGCTTCTGTGAAGTATAAGTTCCATAAAGTAACTCCTTATGTAAAAGTGATGTATAATTATAGAAAAGATCTAGAGAGTAACGTATCTTATGCTTTAAAGGGAGTTTCTACAGCTATCGAGTACAATCCATTTAATGATAAAGCGTTTAAGGATCTTAGGCTTTTTGCAGCTTATAACTTTTTAAATTATGATTATAAGAATTATGAAGTTTCTAAAGCAGATAAGAATGAGCATCAGATAGCAGTAGGGGTGAGATGGATGGTGCCGTTGTTTAAATTATAAATAGAGTAAATATGATGAAGTACAATGAATTATTAATAGATGAGGAGAGCAAAACAATGCAATTGTTTAAAGGCTTATCAGAGGAAGAGGATAGAGAATTACATCAAATAGTTAGCTCGTTGATTAAACAGGGTAAAAAGATTAGAATGCAAGTTGTTGCTGATGATATTGGCGAACATAATGTATATCTTGAAGGGTATGATTTGGTAGATAATTTATTGCGAAAATAGAAGGAATAGAGTAAGTATTCTTACTTGTAGATTAAAAAAGACTTGTTGCCCTAATTTAGGGTAGCAAGTTTTTTTTTATAGTTATAATTGATGGGTAATGGAGTAGATAAGTATCAATGACTATGGGCTAAGGGTAATAGATTATCTTTTATTCTGTAAATAATAAAAATAATTTGTTTATATAACGTATTGTTTTGTAATGTCTTAAAGGTTGTTTTTTGTAAATTTATATAGAATAAGTAGTTTTTTTTAATTCCATCATGCAAGGATTTTTAAAAGTTGGGTTTATATAGATGAGTACTCACTATGAAATATTGTTAAACAAACTAAAAGTCTAGTAAAATGAGAGCAGTAAGAAGAATTAAAATGTTTACGATCTTATTTAGTTTAGTTGGTATTAGTTTTACATCGTGTATTAGTGATGATAATAATGTAGAGCCAAATAAACCTGTTAAGATAGGAGATGTAGTAGGGAGTTATAGTGGTAAAGCTTTTACTCTACAAGGAAAGTGGATGAATGAACAAAATACAATTTTTAAAATTAATGATAGTTTGATTGTATTTGATAATTTACCTGTTAGGGAGCTTGTAGGGTCAGTAGTTAAAGATGCTAGAAAAACGGAGGAAATATTAAATAAGATGGATAAAGTAAAGTATGACCTTGCTTATACGTCTGTAATAGATGAGACAGGAACAGCGTTAATATTAACTATGAATCCTAAAGAATTGAAGTTCACAATTCCGATGGACGATAATAAACAAGATGTAGTAGCGCATATTACTACAAAATATAAAGGAGTCTATGTGTCCAATAGATATGATATGGTGAAGTTTGAGTGGATAGTAGACAAATTAACTGTAGATGGAAAAGAAGATAAAGACTTTGTAGAAGTGAAGTATTTTTTTCCAGGATCTGTTAAAAGGTAATTAGAATTAGTTTTACCCATATTAGATCCAAACATAATGTTTATACAACAAATGACTAAAAAAGATAGTGTAGAACGAGGGTTAGTGGATAGATTACAATCTAAAGACCAATCTGCTTGGAAAGAATTTTATGAATTCTATTCAGGACATTTTACCTATGTATGTATGCGATATCTTAAGAGTCAGGATGATGTAAAAGATGTGATGCAGAATAGTTTTATCAAGATTTTTAATGCTATTGGCTCATTTGAGTATAAGGGAGTAGGATCATTAAAAGCATGGACAACGCGTCTAATAATTAATGAGTCTTTAAAGTTTCTTAGAGATACTGCTAAGATAGAGTTTCCGACTCTAGTGGAAGAATTACCAGAAGTAGTGGAGGAGGAGGAACCTAATTTAGATGAAATACCAGAATCAGAGATATTAGAATTGATTCGTTCTTTACCTGATGGATACCGAATGGTTTTTAACCTCTATGTCTTTGAAAAAAAGAGTCATAAAGAGATAGGTAAACTGTTAGAAATCGGCGAGAGCTCATCTGCTTCTCAATTTCACAGAGCAAAGAAGATATTAATGCAGAAGATAAAGTTATATAATAAACCTAGAACAAACGCCTTATGAACGATAAATGGTTAAATGATCTGGAACAGAAGATGAAGGATCATACAGAGATCGGACCAGAGGGGTTATGGGAGGATTTGGAACAAAAACTTTTTGGGGAAGAGAAGGGAAAAATCATACCATTATGGTCAGATACTGTACAGCAAGCAACAAATAAAAAAGGAGCACCTAAAAGAATTGACTTAAAAAGAGTTATAGGGATTGTGGCTTCTATAGCAATCGTGTTAGTAGGAGGTGTAGAGTTATATTTGAGAAGTGAACGTGCTTTACAGCATGATGATAAAGAAAAAGATAGTATTGTTATAGATGCTAAAGAGACTGAGGTAACGCCTAATTCTAGACAGAATCAATATCTAGATAAGGTAGAAGAAGAGGTAATAACCAAAGACACACACATAAATACCAAAGCTTTGGCTTCAAATGAAAAGGAGAAGCCAAGCAGTCAGACTATCGAGGCAATAGAAGAGAGGAGAGAGCCTTCTATTGTCGAGGTAGTAGATAATTCGAGTCAAGAGAGTCAAAAGGTTGATATGGCGACTGGTTTAATAAATCAAAACAATGTACAAGAGCAGTTAGCAACCTTAGTAGAAGAAAGTCATAAAAACTTAGAGACGGCAATTGTTGAACATCAAGTTAAAGAAACAGAAATAGGAGATCAAAGAAAGTCTAAAAAGAATAGAGGATTCTCGTTAGGGTTAATATCAAGTAATATTGCCTCTACTTCTAGTATGCAACAAAGTGGATATAATACAATGAGTGGAGCGATGAAGGTAGGAGCTGATGCACCCTTGGATTTAGGAATGGCAGGCGCGGTCTTATCTGAGATTTATGTTGTGAATCAGAATAAAGAGGTCTATACCGATATTACGCATAAGAAGCCTATACGCTTTGGTATAGCATTATACTATCCTATGGGAGATAAATGGGGAATCAATACAGGTATTACTTATACTAAATTATCCTCTGATCTTACTTCGGGAAGTCAAGAGTATAAGATTATAAATACTCAGACACTACATTATGTAGGAGTGCCTATACAGGTAAATTATAATTTATGGGAGAAAGGAAATTTCTCGGCTTATGTCAATGGTGGTTTTCATATAGAGAAGTCAGTATATGGAACACTTAAAACTAAGTTTCAAGCTGATCAAAATGTAGAAAAGAGACCAGACGAAAAGGTGACTGTAAAAGGTATACAAACATCTGCAAATGTAGCAATAGGTATGGAGTATAAATTAGCAAAGAGTGTAGGGTTGTTTGTAGAACCAGGAGCGAGATATTATTTTGATAATGGGAGTTCTATTAAAACTATTTATACAGAGAAGCCCTTTGATTTTAATTTGCAGTTAGGACTGCGTTATTCAATCCCTAATACAAAGAAATCAATAGAAAGTAAAGAATAAACATTTAGAAGGTCGGAAGTAGAAGTGTCTATATACTACAATCTTCAAAAATCTATGAAAAAGCGAAAAGTAAAATGTTAGTAAGTTTTATGTTCATATTACTATGTAATTAGGTTATATATAGTAATGTTTTTAATTAATTTATCACCCTCTGCACCTCTGTAATTAATTACAGAGGTGCGTTTTTTTGAAGGAGATAAAAAAAAACGCTTACAGTTAAGTAAGCGTTTTCAGATATTATTCTTCTTTATCAGGATCTTCTTTAAAATATTCTGTAAATATTTTGATACTATCTATAGGATCTGGCATTCCCATAGGAGCATTTTCGCGTTCATAATGTTCTAGTAAAATATTTATAACTTCATATTCATCTGCTTCAGGAGTATTAGGCTTAGCATCTTTTAATAGCTGTAATCTAACTAAAGCCATGTGATAATCTTCTTCCGTTCTAATTGGTTTCATAGGCATATTGACATTTTCTAAATAACTTTAACTACTCTCTTGTAGATAAATATACTGAATATAAAGTGGATAACACCATTAAATATTAGAAATTAAGCTATCTTTAATAAAGTAGTTCGAAATGTATATTGCATGTGTTTATCTAGATGGTTTATTTACGAAATAAGTCCATAGAGTAATTTTGAATACTTAAATAATATGAGTACAATTAGTCGGAAGATATAGTACAAAACACGGAATTTAAGGTAATATTAAGGACTCCTATTGCTAATTAGTTTTATTTTGTAGTCTGATAAAATAGAAGGGAAGATGAAGACAGTTGGTTTAGAAACAAATAAAGAAATAGACTTTTATACAAGAGTAGATAATCTCGTATTAACTACTCCTCAAAAGCAAGATTACTACACACTTATACTTTGTACTAGAGGACATATAGATTTAAAAGTAGGATACCATAAGTTTACCATTCACGAGGGCTCTATGTCTATTATTTCACCAGAAGTAATTTATCTTGGAGGACAGGCTTCAGATGATTTTAGAGTCTTACAGATTTTTTTTAGGAAGTGTTTTTTGTACCGCAATTATGTCAAGGAGATGATTGTGGATGAGTTGCTGTTCTTAAATGCAGATTATCCACCTATGTATAAGTTAGAAGACTCTTTTAAACAAGTCTTACAGAACTTTAATAATCTAGCTTGGGAATTGGACACTAAGGGACCTTATCACCTTAATATCATTCGCTTGAAGCTGATCGAGATATTGTATGATTACAACAGAGCTTGTGAGTATTGTCTATTAGGGTTTCACAAGGGGATGAATAGACAGTACCAATTGACTTATACTTTTAAACAACACTTAGAAGAGAAGTTTAAAGGGCTCAAAACCGTACAACAGTATGCAGACTTGATGGGTATTACGCCTAAGCATTTGACAGAAGTCATAAAAGAAGAGACAGGGATGACTGCACTTCAGTTAATACACGAACGTCTATTACTAGAGGCTCAGTATTTATTAAAACACAGCCATATGACTGTAAAAGAATGTGCTTATGAACTAGGCTTTGATAATATTTCGTACTTCAATCGCTTTTTTAAGTTACATATAGGAGATTCTCCTTTAGGGTATAGAAATAAGTAGCTATTTAGAACTTTTAGAAAAGTTTGATTAATATATAAAGAGAACTTAGTACCACTACTAAGTTCTCTTTGTATTTACAGCAAGGAGTATTTTATACATTTACACCAAAGAGATAACCTACTAGAGCAGATAGTCCCATGGCTATAGATCCCCAGATAACGATTCTGAGTACTGCTTTTTTGATACTTGATCCGCCAGTCTTCGCTGATAATGCCCCTAATGTTATTAGAAAAACAATCGTAAAACCATATAACCAGTATTCCATCTCACTTACTGGTGCTAATAGGGCTACCCCAAGAGGGAGTACTCCACCGATAGTAAATGAAGCGCCCGAGGCTAGAGCTGCTTGCATAGGATTGACCTGATTAATTTCATTAATCCCTAATTCATCTCTCACATGAGCGGCTAGAGCGTCTTTTTCAGTTAACTCAATAGCCACCAGCATAGCCGTTTCTTTTTTTAATCCACGTTGCTCATAGATTTGTGCTAGAAGTTTTAATTCCGTTTCAGGCATTTCTTCAAGTTCTTTTGCTTCTCTTTCTATATCCGCATTCTCTATATCCGTCTGAGAGCTTACAGATACATATTCTCCAGCAGCCATCGATAATGCACCAGCTACTAGCCCTGCCACTGTGGCAAGTAGTATAGATTCTCTTGATGCACTAGCTGTCGCAACACCTATCGCTAAACTCGATACAGATATAATACCATCATTAGCCCCTAAGACAGCTGCCCTAAGCCAATTACTTCGGTTGATATAATGACTATCTAGATAGTTGTCTATCGTTATTTTATCTTTTTTATCGCTCATTTTAGTGTGTTTTCGTATTTTTTAAAAAAGAATTTTTAAGAAAAAAGGAGAGGTAGTGCTTTTGACACTATTCTCTCCTTTTTCCTTCTACATCTATATTGAGATGTTGTTTTATTTCTTCGAAGTTTTTATAACTAAACTCAAATATCTTTGTGCTTTTTTCTCCTTCTTGAAGTACGATGTATTCTGTAGCTCCTAGAAAAACTCGTTTAGTATGTGCTAGCACACATACTGTATTTGGTTTGTAAAATTTCTTTTTGCTTCCAATAAGGTTTCTGACTAAGATATCATTCTCTTGGATTGTGATATCCTTGACCATCGTCATCGTTAATGAAAAACTAAATACAAATAAGACTAACCCTAAGGTAACTCCTCCTACGAAGCCATAATGACTTTTGAAGCCAACATGGCCACTCTGTGCATCATCTGCCATAAAGTAAAATAGGGTAAAAAGTACTAAAGCAATAATAAGTAAAATCAATAATAATTTGATAATTCTTGAACTATATTGAGACTGTACCATAAGAATAGTGAAGTGTTGTTTTGTTATACAGCAAGTTACAAATAAAGCAAAGGATTAGCAAGACAATTTTTAGCAAACCTATTTTAGGTAAAAACGGATAATTGTATCTTAGCCTAAAATAGATACTATGAGCTGGAGCGCAGAACAGGTGTACACTATTGCAAATACCACAGTGATAGAACGATTGCAACAAATAGAAGAATTAAGACAAGGATTATTCAATATAGATACACTAGAAAAGGGAATCAGAAGCGAATGGACCAGAGAAATTTTCTTTGAGAATGAACATCACGAACGAAAGCATATTAAACACAGCCTACCTCAGGATGGACTATTCGTTATCAATCCTTCTATGAGTAGAACAGCCTATGATGATAAGGCCAATGCGTTTTATGCAAGTTATGCTGAATATAAAAAGAACAAATGGCAATTCTTAGAACATATAGAGATTGTTCCAATGGTATTGTCTTTGAACCTTACATTAGAACAGTGTAAGTTACTCGCTTTCTTACAACAGTTAAATGAAGAGACAAAACAACCTTTCGTGTACTATAAGTGTGAGATGTGGGGAGGGGATATAGATGAAGAAATAGCAGTAGTTTTCGATGGAGAGATGAAGGTGTATTACTTTGATGAATTGACAGGGGAGTATAAACAGATGATTGGTGCCGAAATAAAAGAATTAGAAGATACTACCGTTTTACAGAAAGGGCTAGAGGCTATCGGACTAGTCTTGCCAACGCATTTCTTTGCACTTCATGAGACCTCTTTTGATTGGTATCCTTATAGAATAGTGTTGTAAACAAACCTTTTGACTAGTATATTTAGCCCTATTAGACAGTATAAATCAGCTATTGTAAAGTAGGATTCCTTAGGCATGTTTACTTATCAGTTGTTCAGGGTTAAAGTTTTACTAAATTATACAAATGAGCTTCAACCGAATTCGTTGTATAAAAAATAAGATATACTTCTATTCGGTATATTAATTGATGTAATGCTATGATTTTGCTGTTAGAGCTGAGGTCTTTTTGTAATTTCTTTAGACCGAACTTGTCATAGGACAACTGAGAGAATAGATTGGATTATTTATATTTGTTTATCATCGTGATAGCAACTTTATATAGTGTATAAGAGCATTGTATTTTATTCATTTTACCTCGTGGTCTATTTAAAGTTAGCTCTACTACAACAGCGATGACGAATTAATTAATCTTAGTATTACAACATTATGGAAATAGGGATCGTTGAAGACCCAAAGGTAAAAAAGTATTTACCTTGGCTTGCTGCGTTAGCTATATTTATGCAAGCCTTAGATGGTACTATCCTAAACACAGGATTGCCCTCTATCGCTAGAAGTTTAGGAGAGTCACCCTTAGAGATGCAGAGCGTTATCGTATCGTATACCTTGACAGTAGCCCTGTTAATCCCTTTAAGTGGATGGTTGGCAGACCGCTTTGGTACACGTAATATGCTGATGTTAGCCATTGGTATCTTTACCTTAGGATCCTTATTTTGTTCTATAGCGAATACCTTAGATCAACTCGTTTTAGCTCGTATATTCCAAGCCATAGGAGGTTCTATGTTAGTACCAGTAGCGAGGTTAATACTGATTTATGCCTATCCAAAAGATCAATTACTAGGTATCATTAACTTTATCACCATACCCGCATTGATAGGGCCAATGTTAGGACCTACTGCAGGAGGTTTTTTAGTAGAGAAGTTCTCTTGGCATTGGATATTCTTGATTAATCTGCCTGTTGGCATTGTCGCTATGGTTTGGGCGAGAAAGGTTGTTCCTAATTTTACCAATACAGTTGGCAAATTTGACTTAAAAGGATGGCTATTAATCAGTGGAGGATTGACCACCATTACGCTGATTATCGAACGATGGAACTCTCCCCAATTTACAGCGACAACTCTAATCTTATTAGGAGTACTAACGATTATCTGTGTATTAGGATACATACGATACGCACAGAGAACCACTAAGGCCCTTATCAGATTAAGCTTACTAAAGATAAAAACACTAAGAGTAGGGCTAATAGGCAATCTAGTTACTCGATTTGGAGTAGGGGGAATGCCACTGATGGTACCTTTACTACTACAAGTTGGCTTTGGGTATTCTGCCTTTTTTGCAGGGTTAATGATGATACCACAGGCAGGAGCCAACCTTGTTTTTAGAAACTTTGTCATTCCTATTGTACGCAAATTTGGATATAGAAACACACTGATTGTCAATACAATATTGACCGGAATAATCATCTCTTGTTTCTTCTTTATCAATAAAAATACCCCAATGTGGATATTAGTAATCTTGATGATTTGCAACGGAGCATTTAATGCAGTACAGTTTACTTCTATGAATACCATAGCATTAGCAGATTTAGACAATGATACTTCAAGTGAGGGAAACACCTTATTATCCGTTACCCAACAGTTAGCCATCAGTCTAGGGATATCTATCTCAGCGATGATCTTAGTGATGTTCCAAAATAGCAGTATTGGGACAAATGATCAAGGAATAGACGTGTTTAGATACACCTTTTTAGTCATGGGAATTATCACCATCTTATCTAGTCGTGTATTTGCAAGATTAAGTGTAGAAGCAGGAGCAAGCCTAGTCGAAAAAAGAGAATACAAAGAACCAAAACAACAAACAAATTAACGATACCATGGACAGATTATATTTTAGACCATTAGTCATAGAAGATAAAGAACAATTATTATACATCTACTCTGATAAAGACGCGATGCAATACAGAGGAAGTAAACCTCTTGAGACTATAGAAGAAGCAGAGAATATGGTGCTTCAAGCTCATAAAGAATGGGAAAACAGAGCTAAGATGAGAATGGCTGTGATAGAGAAAGATACGGATGTGTTAATCGGAACAGCAATGTATTTCTTTGAATCTCCTGCAGCTGTAGAGATTGGCTTTTCTATAGGGAGAGACTTTTGGAAGTATGGTTATGGACAAGAGGGAACAGAGGGCTTGATGGAGTATATCAAAGCTAATGAACCTGAGGTAACTACTATTGTGGGCATCGCTCGTAGTGGAAACGAAAAGTCTCTAAAGATGATGGCGAATATCGGCTTCGTAGAAGTGTTAGATTACGAGGTAGAAGGAAAGAGAAGGTTTGAGTTAATGGTTAACAGTTAACAGTTAACGGTTTACAGTTTTTGCCTTCGGCAATTAGGATGGTATATCATGTAGAGACGCAATATTATGCGTGTCACACAATCGTTATCACGTCTTGTATGCTGTGCGAAGTCTCCAGACTTCGCACCCATTTCAATAAAAACACCTTACCTTTACCATCTCAATAAAAAACACCCCATGAAATATTATTGGAAAGATATCACAGATGAACATCAGCAATGGAAAGCATTAGAATTAAACGTAGAAGGATTAAAACCTCCTACCATGCAATTATTGAGTGGTTCGAATTGGAAGATGAAGTTGGTCTGTGAAGATAAACCAGTGATGTGGGGACTAATCAGTAGAGACTTCTGTGATATAGGATTAGTAAGAACTTTCGAAGAGGAGAGTAGGCTGATTAAGAATATCAATTCCCAAGAAGTAGAGAAGCGCAAAGAGCTATCAACTGAAGAAAGACTAAAGTCGTGGTCTCGCTATTTTGCAGAAGAAATGGTGTCATCAGATAAGCACTTCTTTTATGACTCTATTTGGTTGTTTGAAGGATATAAAGACTTTGCATCTCCTCCTAATTATGGAACTACTGTAGCAGTAGAAGATGACTTTGATGCATTTACTTATGCGCGTTGGGATAGGGAGTTACTGTACTCGCGTAAAGTAGATGAACACTCAGGTCGCCTAAAGTGGTGGCGCAAGAAAACGATAGAGGGAACACTACCTCCTATATTCGCATGGTACATCCCCTCTCTTGGAGGATACTGGATTATAGATGGCAACTATAGACTAAGAGCTGCTATCTTAGAAAAGAAAGAAATCCCAGTAGTATTAGCTTATTCAGGAGAGTATAAAGAAGCAATCATGAATCCTGATTACCAGCGAGGAATATTACACTCTTTAGCTAAATCAGAGGGTAAACCCGTAAGCCCACAAACAGCAGCGTCAATGAATCAGCATTTGGCTCAGGCTTTTGACGATAGGCCTTATTTCCAACAGAAGACAGTAGCCCGAGTAAAGATTAAGTCTAATGAAGAATGGCTATCAGAAGTAACGGATTATCTAGAACGCATTGATTATCCAGATAGAGAGAAGTATATTAAGCAGTTGAAAGATGAAATGTAATTAAAAATTAGGAATTAGGAATGTGTGCCTTCGGCAAGATGAGAACCATTATACCCTGTATGCTATGTCCTTCTGAGCCTGTGAAGAATCCCATCCTTTCGGCACACAATGGTAGGGATGTATTACATACATCCTTCCCAGTAACCACGATATATACCACGTCCATTCGGCACCCAATGTTGGCACCCAAAGGTAGGGATGCATTAAATACATCTTTACAGTATAATCAAGCATGTTTTTTACTAAATACACCCCTCAATTGCTTTAAAAAAACCTAATCAACCCTAATTAACTATAATTACAAGCTGTTTTTAGTCTATAAAACTTCTTTTAGCCTCTTATCCATTAAAAATGGATAGCTTTTTATTTGTACCTTATTTGTATATCTTGCTTATAATTAGATGCTTGTGATTAAAGTGCATAAAAATATAAAATAATCAACCTATCCTAAACCCAGTAAATACGCTTCATAGAGTGATTTCCTTCAACACTTCTTCAACATTTCCCCAAGAATGCTCTAGTTAAGTGGTTGTTTGTTGAAGGAATCTTGAAGAGATGTTGTAGCGGTCTTGAAGAAGTAGGTATAATGATGAGGGAGGATATAAACTGTAATATTGTTATTTAAACCCCTTTATTCCGTTATTTATTTTAGGTTGTAAAATTGTATCTTTCGGTCTTGAAAGTGAGATTATAAAAACACAGCATACCAAAACAACAAAACCACAAGAGAATCGCTATGAGTAAAGATATATTTTATACTGAATTAGAAGAGTTTGTAAGAAAAGGAAATACTAGAAGATTACTTCTCTTACTTAAGGAAACTCCTTTAGAGGAAAGGCTTAAGTACACTAAGAAGATCTCTAAGCTAGGGAAATACTATCAAGAGTATGTACCAGAGGTTGGCAATAGGAATTCGTATGGATATAGAGGAAATAGTGAGCAGCGATCAGCTGTGAGTGTGGCGGTATTGGCTTGTTGTACATATAAAGATTTTACGGGAATATGGATTATTAGTGAGGAGGAGTTTAAGCAAGTATTGGATTGGTATGTGCCTGATTGGTTAGGTGATTATATCAATGATTCGGCTAGAGAAGGATGGGTGAGAGCGCCTTTTAACGAGATAGGCTATTTATATGAGTCTTATAAGAAAGGAGTGTTTAAGATCCCATTGACAGAAGCGACTTGGGCGACTGTGATGGTCAATGCAAGTAAGGTTGAATTATTTGATCAATACCCTGAGTTGTTAGAGAAGGAGTTTTGGTATTTATTTGACCATGAAGTGAATATTAATTACCACTCATGGGATGAGGTGATCGCAACATTAATAGAACAAGGACGATTAGATAAACAACGCATTGTACAGACTGTTATTCAAGGAGCATTGACTCATACGAATCAAGCGTTGTGTGGATGGAATGTGAATTTGTTAAGTAAATTATCTCTTGCTGATCATGAGATCTTGTCGTTTCAGGAGGATATCTTCCAATTGTTGAACAGTCCATTGTCTAAGGTGGTCAATGAAGCATTGGACATCTTGTTTAAAATAGCGAAGGACAAGGCTTTTCACGTAGAGGCTTTTGTCAATAGTCTGCCTATATTAATGAGTAGTATTGTTAAGGCGACGATCAATAAGGCGATGCGTATCGTGGCTGTATTGGATAAAGCACATCCTACCTATAAGGAGGCGAGTGCTGTTGCTATCGTAGGGGCTTTGCATATACAGGATCAAGCGATGCAGACTAAAATAGCGAAGCAAATCGTGAAATATGCTCAACCTAATGAGGAGCTGGCAGTGCAATTAGAAGCTTATCAAGAGATGATGATGAGTGAGACGAAGACGTTGTTTAGTGGATATATGAGTGTGCAGGAGAGTGCAACGCTTGCTGAGGCTTTAGAAGAGGGAGAGGCGGAGCTAGTGCCTATTCAGGCTATTGCGACAGTAGAAGATTTGATTTTCCATTGTTCGGCTTGGAAGACATTGGAGAGTGACTACGCCTTTGAGCAAACTATAGATGCGATTATTAGACTTCAAGGAGAATTAAAAGCAGAGCACATCGATCAGTTACTACCTGCTTTTGATAAAGTGTTTAAGACCTTTAAAGATTTGTGGTCAACAACTACAATACAAAATGCTATGGCTTTTTGGCTGTTAGAGTGGGCGCGTATGTTGATTGCAGATCCTACTATAGAGACTACAGCATTAGACAAGCTGTATCACAAATATGCTAAGGCAGAGATATATACCAATAGTGGAATCACGCTAGGAGAGGTAAAGTTAGAGGCAAGTAATCGATTTAGTTATTATTATGCTGCTTTGCGCCCTTATCTGACGGTGTATTACTACAGTTTACAATTGGTGAAAGAGAAGCGTATTTTTCCAATATTGAGTTTGCCTACTCATGAGCCTTTTTATATAGATAGTAGGGTATTGGTAGATCGATTAGTAGCTTATCAAAAAGAGGGAGAATTAGTAGATGCAGTGGATTTACAGATTGCCTTAGCGCGTATAGATAAAAATACAGAAGAGGCTGGGTTGACACTAGCTCAGCAACAACTAAAAGGGGAGTTGCTAGCCATATTTGAGTTTTACCTAGGTAATGGAGAGGTAAAAGAAGAATCAGCAGATTATTATGATGTATGGAGGTTAGCGGCAGCGTTAAAGTACCCTCATCAACCTTTAGAAAGCTTGACAAATGAGCACTATACCAAAGAGCAACAAGAATACTGTGCGGGTTGGTTAGGAAACTGGGAAGTGATAGAAGAATCTCATACGTATAAGGATTGGGATCATAAAACGAAGACGCAGATAGATAAGGTATTTACGCATAAGAAACTGAAGTTTGAGCAGATACCGTATGATATTAATTTGTCTTTAATCTTTAGTCGTATTAATAAAGCGATGCCAAAGACAGAGGTAGGTGATCGTATGGGCTCTGCAAATCTAATGGGATTAATCATGTACCAGATTAGAGATACTAAAGTGAATTTAAACGAGTCTTTATTGGCTATTAATCCTAGACAGTTAGATCCTATTTACTTAGCTGTGGTAGAGAAATGCCTGCATTATGGTGGTAGTGCTACCTTCGAAGTGGCAGAGAAGAAATTACTACAAGGGATGTTCACGTATCTGTTGCAAATGAATAATGTGGTCTTCTCAGAGCAATTCTATTTGTTCTTTGGACTTGCGTTGATATGCGATGATAAGGTAACGCGTGCTTTCGTAGCAGAGTATTGGATCAAGGAGGCACTTCGCCTAGATCAACAAAAAGTAGGTCATATCATCGGTAAAGTAGAGGCGAAAGAATATGTGACGATTAAGCGTCTGACCGATTCTATACAAGGGTTTATGATGAATGTGAGTGTGCAACATAACCAAGCTTTGCAGTTATTCATAGAGAGTATTTTAGAGCAATTAGGAGCTAGTCCTATTAAAGGTCTGAAGACTCTATTAGAACAATATGGAGAGGTACTTCATACAAATAATGCTAAGGTGACTAACCCAACAGTTATTGCCTTGATAGAAGAGTGGAGTAAGGTGAGCGCTACGAAGAAAATAGCAGTGACACTACGAGGACAGTTCGCTTAATTACGAATGACCTTTAGATTTGCTAACTGAGAATATGATAATATTGTAGAGAATAAATAAAACAACCTAATCAACAAAGTGAACCAGACGAATTACAAGGATAACGCCCTAAAATTCGAGTAGGACTTTATTGATTTTACTAAAGAGTATCAGACTAGTAATTAAGACGTCGAGGTCTAGTATTAAGGTTTAGATGATATTTTAGTAACAGGTTGCCTTAAATAATTATCATATGGACAAATTTACACAATTTATCGGAATAGATATTTCCAAAGATTATTTTGATGTAGCTATTTATGTAGATGCTAATTCTTGTAAACACAATCAGTTTGAAAACACTAAAACGGGAGTTGATCAATTTATGAAGTGGATGAAAAGCGAAGGATGTTGTGTAGAGGAAACATTGATATGTATGGAGCATACAGGTATTTATAAAAATATTTTAGTAGATATTTTGCTTTCAAAGAATTGTAATCTATGGGTAGAAATGGCTTATAGAATTATAAGAAGTAGTGGAATACAAAGAGGAAAGAATGACAAGATAGATTCTAAAAGGATAGCATTGTATGCTAAGAAAAATCAAGAAGAAGCGAAGCTCTTTAAAGCATCAAAGGCTGTATTGAATAAGATTCAGGCTCTATTGGGACAGCGAGAGATGAGTATAGCTCATAAGACAGCTATAGAAGTAAGAACCAACGAATTTAAGGGGTTTAATGATGAACTGTACAAGGTTTTGTCTAAAAATGATAAGGCTATTATCAAGGCTTTAGAGAACGCTATAAAGGTGATTGAAGAACAGTTAAATACTCTTATTAGAGAAAATCAAGAGGTATCTGAGATATTTGATTGTGTGATTTCTGTAAGAGGTGTTGGAGATATTACAGCGATGTTTTTAATATGTTATACCAATGCGTTTACATCATTTGAAGACTCTCGACAATTAGCATCTTATTGTGGTGTTGTCCCTTTTGAATATACTTCAGGTAAAAGTGTAAGAGGCAAAGCTAAAGTACACTTTATGGCTAATAAAAAGCTTAAAAAACTTTTACATCTCTGTGCTTTATCAGCTGTTAGATGGGACCCAGAGATAAGGGCTTATTACGAGAGGAAAGTTGGAGAAGGTAAGCATAAGATGCTTGTTTTAAACAATGTTAGAAACAAGCTTGTACAGCGTATATGTTCTTGTGTTAGGAATAAAAAAGCTTATGAGGTACGACAAGTAGCATAAACATCATACATTGAATTAGAAACAAAAATAGAGGATAATACGGATATAATCCTCAGGTTAGATATGCCTTGTTTTATTGAGTTATTCTCAAAAATAAGGTGTAAAATATATTAATAATGATTTGCTTTTATCATAGTAATCGAATTATTTGCCTTCGGCATGGGGTATACACTGCACAGATTGCAAATCTGCGCCAACGCAATGTGTTGAAGTATATTTACGCAATAAATATAAAGTAGAGATGTCAATATTTTGCGTGTCACATTCTGTTGGCACACAACGTTATGTACATGAAGTCGGGGTGGTGTACACGGCACAGATTACAAATCTGCGCCAACGCTGGTATTATGTCGAAAGGTATATTTACGTAATAAATATAAAGTAGAGACGTCAATATTTTGCGTGTCACATTCTGTTGGCACACAACGTTATGTACATAGCACAGATTGCAAATCTGCGCCAACGCTGGTATTGTGGTTGTTGTGACGTGATATTCTGTGTGGATATACATGGCACGGATTGCAAATCCGCGCCAACGTAGTAGAGACGTCAATATTTTGCGTGTCACGTTCTGTTGGCACACAATGGTTATATACACGGCACAGATTACAAATCTGCGCCAACGCAATATGTTGAAGTATATTTACGCAATAAATATAAAGTAGAGACGTCAATATTTTGCGTCTCAGTATAAAACGAATGATATGAGTCTAAGAAGTGAAATAGCTCCTCAAATGAAGGTAGCAGAAGAGCGTTATCCGATAGTGCTAAAAGCTGTATTAGGATATACTGACTTCTGTGATGAGTATGGAGATGAGGACTTTATTGAATATAAAAGAGTAGAGGGTGAGTTACATCAGCTGACTGGGAAAGATATGTCTAGGTATGACTTATGGGAGTATTGGGAAGGAGAAGGGGTAGAAGTGCTATCCTTTAGAATAGCATTACCTGAACCTTTAGTAGTAAAGGATATTAGCGGAGAAGAGATAACTGAGATAGTGACTATTCTCAAGGTATTTGATGTTTCTGAAGAGACAGAAGGCACTACTTTTGAACAACAGTTTAAGTGGTATTTAGATGATTATTATTACTCTTTTTTGAAGCTAAACTGCCCTAAGTATTCCCATAAACTCTTTATGCGTAATAAGAATAAGCAGGGAGAGTATTTTGAATATTCTATAGAAGAGACTGTAGATGAATTAATGAAGAAATAACCAAAAGCCTCAATCACTTGAGGCTTTGCTGTTTTATACCGTGAATATATCCGCATCATTAGGGATGATAACACGAGAAGATAAATTATGTTCTTCAAAGTAAGCTTTTAGCATATTTCTATTTTCCTGAAGAGGGCTAATTGCTTCTAGATGAACAATAGCTACTTGTTTAATAGGGTAGTAATCTAGCAGAGTTTTGATATCAGTACTATTCATAGTAACGTGTTCTCCTATGGCGAATTTGGCGGCACCTCCATTAATGACAATTCCTGTAGGTTGATAGTGGTCAATGGCTTGTTTCACTTCTTTGCACCAGATAGTGTCTCCCATTAGATAGACTATCTCTTGATTATGGATAAGAACAAAGCCACTGGCATTTCCCATTAGATGACCAATTTCACCTTCACCATGTATAGCTACTGTTCGATGGATGTGAATACCTTCAAATATTGTGCTGTCTGTTATACCTATAACATTATGGAATCCAAGTGTTTTAATTGGTTCAATATCTTCATTTTGACAGTAAATAAGCATATCTTTTGGTAATAAGGTTTGTGCGGTAGGATCCCAATGGTCAGGGTGGAGATGGGTTAATAGTACTGCATCAGTTTTGTGTATTAAAGCATTAAGTTCAGCCTCTGTAAAAGGTAGCTCAGTTAATGGATTAGCTCTAGTGTCATCTGTCCATGGAAATGGACCTAAGACCCCCTTAGAACCTAACATAGGATCTACTAAGATATTTTTATTATTAACATTAATATTTATTGTAGCGTTTCTAATTAGTTGTACTTTCATAATTTTGTATTATTTAAATTTCTTAGTACAAAAGTACTTTAGGCTTATATTCTAATAAAGAAATGAACTTTTATGTGTATTGTTCACAAATTTGTAACCTATGAATTATGATGAGTTTGAGAGTTGCCCTCTTAATGTGTTTTTGAAGTTATTATCTGGTAAGTGGAAGCCCTTATTAATGTATCAATTCTTTGCTAATGGGGATATCCGTTTTACAGAATTGTGGCGTAATATGCCTCGTGTATCTAAGAAAGTGTTGTTAGAACAATTAAAAGAAATGGAAGTGTCTGGAGTGGTTAAACGTACACAGATTAATACTTTTCCTCCTGAAGTGTTTTATGGTTTGACAGAATATGGGAAGTCAATGTTGCCTCTTATACAACACATAGAAGAATGGGTTAAATCTAAATAATAAAAGCCTCAATCACTTGAGGCTTTGTTATTTTATACGAATATGTTATTTTAGAAGAACTAAATTAACGACCATGACCATAGTTATACTTGAAGCACTAATGCAAGTAGGGGTATTGCTCCCTTTTATGATCTTGTTTATGAAAGACAGGAGCAAAAAAGATTTTATGCGCATTGGGATCTTTTGTTTTGTATTTGTGCTTTATAGTTGTGCATTGATGTTAGTACAGATATCTGAAAGCTTTCGTATTATCAATGGCAGTTGGAATTGGAGTGGGAAGGTCTATGGTATTATATGGGGAGTGGTTTGTTATTTTGCTTTTCGCTCTTACTTTAAAGAACACAATTTCTTTACGCTGAAGCAATCACCTGGTAGTCAAAAGGGAGTCTGGCTAGCGACTGTAGGTATTACCTTATTGGCTGTAGTAGCTTGGTGGTTTGCTGGTAGTGGAGGGGAGTGGAATATAGAGACTTTAGCCTTTCAACTTACGATGCCAGGCATAGATGAAGAGATTATGTTTAGAGGGGTGTTGATGGGGTTATTGTTATCTTCTTTGAGAATGAAGGTTAGGTATTTAGGTAATCCTAGTAACTTGATTATAGCTGTATTATTTGGTTTTGTTCATGCTTTTACACTTTCTGAAGAGTATATAGTGTCTTTTGATACGGTTTACTTTATACAGACTGCTTTTGCAGGGTATATTTATGGATGGATAGCTATCAAGAGTAGAAGTGTGCTGTTTCCTATACTAGCACATAATGGGAGTAATTTTTTTGGGACGTTGACGATGATGATAAAATAGGCATGGCTTGTTAATTAAGAATTAAGAATTGTTTGCCTTCGGCATGGGGTGTATATACGGGCACAGATTGCAAATCTGTGCCAACGCTGGTATTGTGGTTGCTGTGACGTGATATTCTGTGTGGATATACACGGCACAGATTACAAATCTGCGCCAACGATGGTATTGTGGTTGCTGTGACGTGATATTCTGTGTGGATATACATGGCACGGATTGCAAATCCGAGCCAACGCAGTAGAGACGTCAATATTTTGCGTGTCACATTCTGTTGGCACACAATGCTTATATACACGAAGTCGGGAGACTTCGCGTAGCGTTATATACGGGTACAGATTACAAATCTGTGTCAACACAAGTATTCTCTTAAAATATTTTATAGTTTAGAGATAGTGATACAGTTCTTAGACCTTGAGGGTTAACTGTGGCGTTACCTGTGAAGTGTTTTTTATTCGTAAGGTTGCCTATTTTTAATATTGCATTGAATTTTTTCCAATCATAACCGATGGCAGCGTTGTAGATCGTGTAGCTTGGTAATGTGAGTACTCCTAGGGTAGAGCGGTTGATCGCTTTTTGTTCGCTTACTGAGTTTATTCCTATTCCGAAGCTTACGTTTCTGAATGCGCCTGATTGTAATTTATAGTTGGTCCATAGGTGAAATAGATTAGCTGGTCCTGCTTCTTCTGGTCTAAGACCGAGGTTGCCATCAGAAGGTAGGGATTTGGTTACTGCATTATAGTTATGACTAAATCCTGTAATGATATCCCATCCAAGAAGTGGTGTTCCTGTCAAACTAAGTTCTATTCCTTCACTTTTTACTTTTCCTCCTTGTGTAAAACTGTTTAGAGAATTTAGATCTGTCATTAGTTTATTTGTAACCTTTATGTGGTAGTAGCTTATTGTTGCGGATAATTTATCTCCTAATAGATTTGTTTTGACACCTATCTCGAATTGGTTCGCTTGTTCTGGATCAAAAGGTTGAATGGTTTTATTGGTTCCGTCTGGATCAGAGATAATAGCAGGGTCTAGAAATACAAAGCCATTTAGATAGTTAGCAAAAAGTGCTAGTTTATTTTGGATAGGTTGATAGACTAATCCAAATTTAGGAGAGAGTGTAGTCTGACTCGTCTTTTGATTATTTACTGCTGAAGTACTTCCTTCTAGGTAGTCAAATCTCAAACTTGCCATGAATGAAAAGTTAGGAAGAATATTAGTTATATTGGATACATAAGAGCTAAAGGTTTGAGTCTTCGCTTTGTTATGTATATAATTACTACTGGATAAAGTAGTTTCAATAGCATTTTTAGATAAATCCCCTGTGTCAGACTGATTGGCTAAGGAAATAATACCATGCTCTATATAATCACCATCTATACTAGAAAACTCTTTAGATAAATAGTCTAATCCGATTAGTATTGTGTTGTTTAATGAGCCAATGTTATACTTACCTGTTATATTCTGTTGGATACTAAATATGTTGGTTTTTGAGTCTATTTTAGAGATGTAACGGACGAAGTCATCTGTGGTACCGATATCTTCAAAAAGTATATCATATCCCTTGCTTTGGGTGTTGTTTTTATTGATAATGGTATTGGATGTCCAGTGGTCATTGATTTTATATTCTAATTTGGCTTGTGCTGTAAATGTTGGGTTTTTTAAGGTTAATTCATTACTAGTATATGCTTTTTTGTAATTTGCTTTAAATAGGTCTAATGATTCAAAGCTCACGGGCATATATCTAGATATAAAAAACATAGGGGCATGAGCTCCTTCATTAATTTTATACTGAAAGTCAACGTATAGTTTTAGTTTTTCATTAATATTGTATTGGATAGATGGGGCTACGAAGAAAGATTCTTTATAACCAGCATCTTGAAAAGTGTGCTGCTTGTGATATGCTGTGTTTAAACGTATAAAAAGCTTCTTATGGATAGGGGTATTGATGTCTAACGATACTCGATTAAGGTTGTTTGACCCACCGATATAGTTCACTTCACCCCCTAATTGTTCATAAGGTTTTTTGGTTATCACATTGATTAATCCTCCATAGGAGATTACATTTCCTCCATAGAGTGTTCCGTTAGGACCTTTGACTACTTCGACTTGTTCAATATTAGCGATATCTAATGTACTATTAGTAAAGCTAGGCATACCATTGAGTAAGTTTGGTTGGAATGCAAAGCCTCTCATTGTATAATATTCTCCTCCTGTGACTCCTACACCTGTTGATTCCCATACTCGTACTAGCCCGGTAGCATTCTGTAAGACATCTTTTATGTTAGTCGTTACTTGATTCTTCATAGTTTGATGAAGGATGATATCGGCAGACTGTGGATTCTCAATATAAGTTAGGGGTATTTTAGAAGAATAACCTTTTTGCTGTTGAGTAGTGGTGATTACTACTTCGTTTATTTTTTGATTGGTTATAGTGTCATTTGATTGAGCAAATAGAGGCGCATAACAGCATACAGATGCTATTAAAAAAAGGTGTTTCATTATTCTAAGTGTCGTGTTGTTATGTTATCGCAAATATAGAATATTAAACTACCTAATAATAGTGTGAAGTCTTGATTTTACGATAGTTTATGAGTGGTGTTCGCTTTTAAAACTATTTTAGACAGAGCTTTTATTAATAAGTATAAAAAGAATAGTTTTGTCAATTGTATTTCCTTTTAGAGCTATACTTAGTGTGTAGGTTCTTTTAATAATAAATATAGACCATTAAGACTATTAAATACATACTATGACTAAACACGTTAAGGCTACAATAATTGGTTTTTGTGCTATACTACTATGGAGTTCTATTGTAGGACTTATTAAGGAAGTGAGCTATTCATTTGGCTCTACAGGTGGTGCAGCGATGATTTATACTGTAGCAAGTGTGTTTCTGTTGTGTACTACGAAATGGGTACCGCTGTCTAAGTTTCCTCGTCGATACTTAGTTTATGGTGCTATTTTGATGGTTGCTTATGAGTTATGTCTAGCGTTGTCTATAGGTTATTCTACTAGTAGTAAGCAAGCGATAGAAATAGGAATGGTTAATTATCTGTGGCCAACTTTTACTATGATAGCGACTGTTCTTTTTACTTCAAAAAAGGCGAATTGGTTAATCATTCCTGGTGTTGTAGCTTCATTAATAGGCATTATTTGGGTTTTAGGGGGAGAAGAGGGGGTTAATTTATCTGAGATGCTCGTAAATATTAAGGCTAACCCACTGAGTTATGGATTAGCTTTTTTAGGAGCTATTCTATGGTCAGCATATTGTGTAGTTACTGTTCGTTCAGCGAATGGAGTGAATGGAATAACGTTTTTCTTTATGTTGGTAGCGTTAGTATTGTGGATGAAATATTTTATTATGGAAGAGCAGGTAGAAATGCTCTTTACGCTATCTTCTATTGTCTATTTATTATTAGCTGCTTTTGCTATGGGATTTGGTTATGCAGCATGGAATGTTGGGATTTTAGAAGGCAATGTAACGATATTAACTGGGGCATCTTATTTTATACCAGTATTATCATCAGCTCTTTCTTCAGTATTGTTAGCGACTCCACTGGGAATATCTTTTTGGCAAGGGACGGTCATGGTGTGTATTGGTTCAATATTGTGTTGGTTCTCAACAAAAAAAGTAGAGACAATTAGTGGAGAGAAATAAGTAAACAATTGCTAGATAGTTATAAACTGAATTTAAAACTCTAATTTTGTCATTAGAAGATAATGTGAATAGGTATTATGGAAAAAGAAAGTAAAGTGAATGTTGTTCTTTTTGATCAGGCAGTTGAGCTGTTAAGCAAAGAGCATGAACTAATCAAATGGCCGTTAACAAAGACAGCAGAAGGTAATTTTATCAAAAACTTCGGTGAAGAGATAGGAGTTTTCTTTATCCGTCATTCATATCGCTCAGGGTGGCGTTTTGGTATCAATACTTTTGATCAGGTATTTCATTTACATAAAGAGAACTTCAAAGTACATAATAGAGAAATCTATAAACAGGGGTACTATATTATAGGTACGGGTCTTCACGAGGATTTGATTGTTCTTAATCTGAATACTGCCACAGTAGGTTATGTGAGTTCTGAAGCTTTCTACAGAGGAGAAGCTGAGGTAGATATTAATGTATTGTTTAAAGATACAGGGTTAGATATGGGGACGTTTTATTATCGATCTATAACTGAGAAGGATAGTTTTTATCGCTGTGCGGAGGATGTAAGGTAAATTGTTTGTAATATGAGATTGTTTGAAATAGAAGAAGTAAGTGTGTTTCTAGAGAAGAAATTTGCTGATGTTGATAAAGATATTATCTCAGAACTATTATTAATACCTTATAAAGGAAGTAAAGAAGAAGTTTTAAGGTTAAAAGAGTACTTAAATATTACTATTTTGCCAGAAGAGTTTGAAGATTTTATAATGAGATATAATTTAGGAAACTTAACCTTGGCTAATATACAATTTGGTAGTGGAGGAAATTATATTAATAGGTTAATAAACCTCAATAATAAAGATAACTATTGGTATCAAGATTGTTTAAGTATAGATGCTATGGTTGTTGGTTTGGGAGATCCTTATACTATACTTCTATCTTTAAAAGAGGGAGTTGTTTATGTTGTCTCTTCTGAAATATCTTTTGATGATAAAGTTATAGTAGCCCCTTCATTTGATAGTTTTATTCAAGGGTTAGGTACTTCAATATATGCTAAAGCAAGTGGTAGAGAAGAGTCTTTTTTATCTTTAATAGAAAATAAATTTGGTGTTAATACACGTTTTTTTTGGGAAGAAATACTTTATTAAAGCTTTTACATAGAGATTATAAATTTAGTAATTGTCTTAATTATACTAATAGATGTTCTAATAGTACAAATAGATAAATAATCTTCATTTTATCTTGTTAATACTATACTGTTTTGGGGTGTTTTGGTATAAAAAAACTTTTGTAGCTCAATGATTTATTTATCTTTGAAGCCAACAAATTAACTAACCAAACATGATAAATATAAAAGCATTATTAGTAACGAGTATGTTGCTATTAGGCGTATCTGGTATTAGCCAAACGAATAGTAAACCTCTTACATTCGGAACAACAGATCAACTACACTCTACTGTCCTAAGTGAAGATAGAACGATTAATATCGTTTTGCCACCAGATTATAATGCGAATGATACTATTAAGTATCCTGTCGTGTATATCTTAGATGGAGGGGTAGAAGAGGATTTTATACATTTGGCAGGATTAGTGCGTTTTAATTCATTACCTTGGATAGCGCGTTTTCCTAATTCTATTATCGTAGGGATAGAGACAATCAACCGTAGAAAGGATATGACTTTTGCAGTAGATAATCTAAACTTCGTAGAGAAAGCAGGTTTTAGTAAAGATATGTTCCCGGAGTATGGTAGAGCTGAGGCTTATACAGCATTTTTAGAGTCTGAGCTGATTCCTTATATAGAGAAGAATTATAAAGGGAGTAGTACTCGTACTGTAATAGGGGAGTCGCTAGCGGGGTTGTATTCTACGTATGTATTAGAATATCATCCTTATCTATTTACAAACTATATTATTATTAGCCCTAGTCTATGGTGGGGAGATGAGAAGTTATTAGACAAGACACATACATGTCTGATAGAGAAGATAAAACAACCTGTGAATGTGTATGTAGGGGTGCCTAATAAAGAAGAGGATGTGAAGATGTATGAGTATGGGGAACAACTATACAAGACACTTCAAAAGAACAAGAATATCAAATCTCACTTTGACTATCTACCTGAGGAAATACACTCAACAGTGATCCATCAGGCGGTGAACAACGCATTTCAAAAGTTGTATCCAAGTACATATTTCTCTAAGTAAGAGAATATAAATACATTAAAGCTACTCGATAAGGGTAGCTTTTTTATAGGATATTGTGTTGAAATACTTATCTTTAGTTTTTGTAAATGATAGTAATTATGATGAGATATTGTTTTTTAATTTTATTTGTGTTGGTGGCGTCTGGCAATAGTATGGCTCAGAGTTACGACAAAGTATATATAGAAAAAAAGGATGTAGATGTAGACAATGCTATCTATAAGGTGGGACGTACTTTTTATTATTCTTATAAGATTCAAAACAAGGAAGGAGATAGTTTATTTATAGATGCAAAGGATGCAGAGAACTTGACTTCTGTTAAAGATGAGGCACTGCCTGATCAGTTTAAAATGGAGGTTATAGCTCCTGAAAAGGGTAAAAGAACGAATAAAAGACAGACTGAAATAAGATATAGCTTTGAACCTATGACTGATTTTAGATCTTCAACAGGATTGGTAGAGAATGAACAGAATGTATGGTTACACCCAATGCGTTCCCATTTCTTTAAAGCATTAGAGACAGCTCCATTTCCTTATGTTCACTTAGGTAAGTCTGTAGGTTATACTTGGTCAGATCAGATGATTATAGGTGATTCTTGGTCTAATCCAGTGTGGGGAGAATGGAAAGGAAAGCTCTTGTTAGACTATACCTACAAGATAGAAAAACAAGAGATGGTTTCTACAGCTTTAGGAGATTTGTCTTGTCTTAAGGTGGTTTCTACAGCTAAGTCTACTTTAGGGGAAACAGAGTTAGTGTCTTATTTTTCTGAACAATATGGATTTGTGAAGATGGAGTATAAGTTGCTAACTGGGCTAAAAATAGTAATAGACTTAGTAAAAGTAGATGGCTTCTAATGGGATAATAGAGCGTATATCAAGTAGGTTTTCTCTATTTTTGTAAATAAAAAAGATGAGTAATGCTGATCAGATACATGACTATACCATAAAAGATATCCTTCGATTATTAGATCAGGAGTATCAGGATAGTGGTATCTATGTAGATGTACAGACTTCTTTTACAGATAATCCTTTAAAATATCCTTATCGCAATGAGAATTATACTTTGCTCTTTGTGACTCAAGGAATGATCACCGTACAGGTAAATCTGATAGAGTATCGGTTAGAACCTGGTACCATAACGATTATTCCTCCACAGATGGTTATTCTGTTTAAGGAGTTTAGTCAAGATATTAACTTTATTGCTATTAGCTTTGATCGGGCTTTTGCGATAGAGAATACACATACCCAAAATGAGAAGAGTACTTTCGTCTTACTAACGCCGAATACAGTAACTAAATTAATGCTGAATCAAGAGCAACAAACTTCTTTATTAAGTCTGTGTACTTTACTCAATCATAAGAATACCCAAAAAGGGAAGTCTGCTAATCAAAAAGAAGCTATTAAGCATTTATTTGCTTTGTTTTTATTGGAATTAGTAGATGCGAGTCATTATAATTATAAGGAATTAAAGAGTAATTTGTCTCGAAAGGAAAGCCTTACTATTCAGTTTTTAGAGCTTCTTCAGCTTCATTTTAAATCAGAGAAATTGGTTCGTTTTTATGCTGATAGACTTTGTGTTTCTGAAAGCTATTTAGCTAAGGTGATAAAGGAGATTACGGCTAAGACTATTGGGGAGTTAATAGATGATGCTGTAATAGTTGAGGCACAGTTACTTTTGGCTAACTCGACATTGAGTATATCAGAGATAGCAGAATCACTTCATTTTAATACTACTTCATTCTTTGGTAAGTTTTTTAAACGAAAAGTAGGTTGTTCTCCTCGAGAATATCGAAAAAGAATTTGATTATAGGATATAATAAGAGTGAATTAGAACAGTTTTAGACGGTAAATGTTCTTTTTTAATCCTTCAGATTGTTTAAACTTTGCCCTGTTTATATAACATAGTAACGTTTATTGATAAAACAAACTGAAATGAGTAAGCATTATATCACTTGTCAAAAGTGTAAAACAGAGAATGTCAATAGTGATTATTGTACGAATTGTGGAGAGATAATCAATGTGGTTTTACGCCGTCAAATGGAACAACAAAGAGTTGTCAATGAAAGAATACAAAAAGAAGTAAATAGAGAACTAACTAGTTTTGAGAAATTTACTCGTAGAATGCTCAAGCACCCCAATCCTTTTATCAGAGTGCCAGCTATGATAGTCAATGCTATATGGGTGGTAGGGGTATCTATCATGGCTGGGATAGCTTATCTTATTGGATTTATAGCAGCATAGTAGGTCGTTTAGTTTTTAAAAATTAGAATGAGAGGAGCTGTTACAACTTGTAATCGTTCCTCTTTTATACTTGTATGAAGAAAACACTTTTCTATATAGCCCTTTGTATTTCTGTTGTTATCTATGTTTTGCAGAAATCTCATATTGCTTTACCTGCTTGGGTTAACAATTATGTCAATGATTTTCTGACTCTACCGTTGGCATTGAGTATCTGTCAATACATATTGAGGAAGTTAAAGAAGCAGGCAGATCTTCTATTACCTCTATCGCTTATCCTTTTTGTGGTTTTATATTATAGTGTTTACTTTGAGTGGTATTTACCTCAGCACAATCCTCGTTATACGGGAGATTGGTTAGATTGCGTGATGTATTTTAGTGGAGCAGGTGTATTTTATCTTCTTAATAATACTGTTTTATTCCGCTTTCGAAAAGAGAATCGCTATAAATAGCTAACTATTATGTGGTGGTATTTCTTTACTTTGTATAAGTAATAGTTGGGATAAATCCCTAAACATTGATATCTATAAATTCGTCAGTATGTTTTATTATCTCAACCCATTAGTGACCATTATTTCAGTCTTAGTAGTTCAAATATTAGGGTATTTAATCTTCTATAAAAAGGGAATTAAGGGTAGAGATATGCATTATCTGCTCTTATTTTTTTCTTATTCCTGATTGTTTTTCCTTCTGTATTTGTCTCAAAATTATATCCAATAGATGAGTTCTCTGGCTCTCGATGTGGTATGGTTGACCTAGGTATATACCTGTTTTTTTGGTTTATAGGGATAGGAGGAATGCTAGTAATACATCTGCTTTTTTGGGCTATAAACAAGTTTTTTGTACAGATAAGGGTTAGAAACTACGCCAAACTAACCTTTCTTTTAACTAGCTTTACTTGTGTTAGTTATCTTTTTATATATTTAGTTTTATTCTGTATTTTGCTTATTTACAGTGTTTTGTGTAAGTGCGTTGTTTTGATTATGGAATGACTACTCTTACTGTATTTAGAGCATTTTAAAGCCTTCTAATGAAAGATTTTCATTATTACACTTCCTAATAACTCTTGTGAGGTGTGGTGCTTCTAGTGTTCTTTATAATACTTTTTACTGTTTTGTTAATCGTTTTGAGAAGTAAAATGAGGTGTTTTGGACCTCTTTTAATACTATAATAGCTATCTTAGTATGGCTTTTTAATACAATCACACTTCTTTTTTTGCGCCTCCTTTATATTTTAAATAACCCTTTTTTGGTAGAGTAGCTAGAGGTGCTTTACCCTTTTTTGTGCTTCTATTTGGCAGAAGTATAGTTGTGGTATAATTCCTTTTTAACCTCTGTTTACTTTATCAATTAGGAGAGGTCTAGTCATTTTATCAAGTTGAGTATTGTTGTTTTTTGTCATTCTGTATTTCTCTGTTTAAGTCTTAATAAGGTATTTGTATTGTGAGTCTTTTTTACAATATAGATAAGTCTTGTTTCTATGTGTCTTGTTGTTTTGTTTTTTAGTGTAATAAAGATATCTTGTTTTATGTTGGTGCTATTTTATCAGTAAATTATTTTGTTGAAATTGTTATTGATGCTTTGTGTTATTCCTTTAGTGTTTGTGTAAAGTAGAATATATATGATTTTTATTGTTGTGTAAATTATAACTATTCGGTTTGGTGTATTGGATGTTTTTTTATTGTACAAGGTGATTAGTTTAGGAGAGTTTAAGTTTTTAGTCAGGTAGTTTCTTTGAGGTATTAATTTTATGTGCTGCTAATTTGGTTGATCTGACTTACTTTTTTAAAGATTGTTATTTTCTTTTATTACGGTAAAAAGTACTATTGTGTTATTAGATCTGCTGTGCACTAATTGTAGTTCTATTTGTTTAATGGGCTTTAGTGATAAGCAATAAAGAAGAAGGGAAAGTATGTGTTTTTTTAATACATATATATAAGAGAAGAGTGGGAGATCGTGTCTGGTAGTTTTGTAAAAAAAGGGTGTTTTTGTGTTCTTATACCAATGCTTTTTTGTGTTAGATAAGGAGGTGTTTTGTATTCTATTTAAGAAGGGGGTGAGCGATTTTGTGTATTAAGTTATGTTGATTATATAAAGTTTTACTTTAAGTCTTATTTAACTCAAGTGAAGCTTGATGTGTTTTAAGGAGATGGTAGATGTTTTGTTTTTAGGGAAAAGGTTTTTTGTCAAAATGGCAGTCTTTTTAGGAGATATTTTAATGTCATTTTTACTTGTTAAAAATGCTATTTTTAAAGTGAAAATACTTTTTGTTTGAATAAATAAGTATTTAAAGTAATATGATTTAAAACTTTATATGATTCTTGTAAATTTCTGAATATTAATAATTAATAATTTATTGTTTTGTTTTGCTTGTTTTTGTGTTTGATATTGTTGTTGTGATTACTATATTTGTAACAACAATATTTAAGTGATGAGTAGTATAGAGAAGAGTTTTAGGGACTTTGAGCAGGTTTCAAAAGTATGAAAAAAGCATTAGAAACATATTCTGAAGTGGAAATTTCTAAAAATGGATCAGTAGATCATTGGTCTTTAGGGCAGATTTATTTACATCTAATTAATTCTACATTGTATTTTCACGGCAAGTAAATTGAGTGTTGTGTGAAGACGAAAAACAACTGTAATAAGAGAAAGAATTTTAAGGGATTTATGGTCTATACTATATTAGGTAAATTTCCTCCTGTGAAGATAAAAGTACCTGCTTCGGATGATTATACTCCTATCGCTCCAGTTCGTAAAAAAGAAGTCGAATTAGGATTGCAGAAGGTTGACGAAATGATGTGTGTTTGGAAAGAATTATTAAAAAATGATTTGGGAGGAAAAACACCACATCCCGGCTTTGATTATTTAAACGCTAGTGAGTGGTTTAGATTAATACCGATGCATTGGACGCATCACTTAAGACAAAAATCAGATAGAGATAAAGAATCTGTTTAGTGTTTTAAGTGCTTTTATGTTTTGTGAAAAAAATGTAATAATTATTAATGAATAAAGTAATATGATTGATCAAGTAAGCTTACCGTTTAATACTCCTGAAGAAAGTTCTGGATATTTGTTATGGCAAGTAACGATGTTATGGCAACGTACTATGAAAAGAGAATTGGATAAATTAGACATTACACATACACAGTTTGTTTTGATGTCTGCTTTGGGATGGTTGTCAAAAGAGGAGAGTAATGTTACACAAATAGATATTGCTAATCACAGTAATACGGATCGTATGATGGTGTCAAAAGTACTTCGAACCCTCGAAGAGAAGAAGGTAATTAAGCGTAAAGATCACCCTGTGGATACACGTGCAAAAGTGATTACTTTAACTCCGAGTGGAGTGGAACTTTTACAAAAAGCATTGAAGGTTGTGGAGGAAGTTGACAATACTTTTTTTAATGTATTGGGACCCTATCGTCCTATTGTTGATCTTAATTTGAAATCATTGTTTGAGAATCACAATCATTCAGAGAGTACTTCGACGAACGATGAGAAGTAACGTTTCTTAGGCGTGGTTTTTTGTTTGATTCAAAACAAGTTGTTTTAAGAGTTTGTTTTTGTTTGAATGAGTAAATGTTTGGCAAGTGTGTAAAGTGTTTTAAAATACCTTTTAAAATGCGTTATGAGGTGTGTGGGTTGCTTGTTTTGAATTGAGTTTTAGAAGACAATTGTGTAAAATAAAAAAGCCAAGGATAAGATTTCTTGGCTTTTTTGTTGTTAGAAGTAACATGAGTTGTAGTTTAATTATCTAACTTCTATTGTAGTTTCTTTATCTAGGCGATTTTTAGGAGTTACAGATGGTTGGTTAGTATCTTCAGAATTTCTGTATCCTATTGCTACAGCAAAAACACTTTTGTAAACTCCATCTTCATTGATAATCTTATCAAACTCTAGGGTATTAATACCCTCCATTGGTGTTGCATCAATTCCCATTGTACCACAAGCTGCTAAGAAGAATCCTAATGAAATATATACTTGATTTTTTAACCAAGCTGTAATCTCTTCTTCCGATTTAGGTTTTAGAAAATTATTGTAATACATTTTAGAACCTTCAGCTGCATTTTCTAAACGCAATTTCTCAAAGTATTCTTTTGTACTTAGTACATTGAACACAATTAAGTGACTAGCATCTTCTATCTTTGTTTGATTAAAAGCTGAGTTACTTGCTAATAGATTTTTTACTTCTGTGCTTTCAACAATAGTAAATTTCCATGGTTGGCTATTAATCGATGAAGGACTTAGTTGTAGTATATCTTTTAATTGTTCTATTTTGTCACCACTTATTTTTTTAGTAGAATCATATTTTTTAGTCGTGTATCTACTTTTAGCAATTTCTAAAAAGCTCATTTTTCTAATATTAAATTAAACTATTATTTTTATAGTTGCAAACTTAAGTATAGTGATTTATATTTGCAATAACGGTCAAAAAGTATAGTAACTAATGTATAGTATAGACGATAAAGATTATCCTTGTAGTACGAGTGTGACGATGAGGTTTATAGGAGGTAAATGGAAAGCTGCAATTATAAAGTACCTTGCCGAAAAAAAGAGATACAGTGAGCTTAGAAAAGATTTGGTCAATATCACAGAGCGTACTTTGAGTTTACAACTTAAGGAGTTAGAAGCAGATGGTATTGTCATTAGAACAGTGTATACTAGTAAGCCTCCTCTAAGAGTAGAGTATGAATTGTCTGATTTTGGAAGAACATTGCTTCCTCTTATCCAGACTATTTCTGATTTTGGAAAAGAGATTATCAAGAATAATGACAAGGTGCACGTGGTGAGTCCACCTCCTTGTTCCCTAGAATAACTTAGAAAGGATATTACAGAGATGTAGTATCTTTTTTTTGATTCTGTGTTTAGGGAAAAGGAATAAGTGTTATTTTAGGTGTTTAAAAATGAATTGGTTATGGAGGGAGTAAAAGAACCTTTTGTGTTTAAAGGATTCCAATATGAAGATTTAGACTATGCCATTGAAAACTTTGTGAATGAATATGACTTGCCTTTAGATCCTCAGAAACTTGCGGAAGTAAGGAATGTGGCTGAGATGTTAGATTTAATAGTTAGCTATTTTAAGCAAGAGAAAAAAGAAGACTGTACTTCTCAACAAGCTTTTTATAAACTGAGAACAATTCTTCATAAGTATACAAATGAGTCTGATATAAAGCCGAGTACTCGATTAGAAGAATTATTTCCTAAACAGAATCGTATTGAGAATATTAATAGGGTAGAAGAAGATTTAGGATTTAAGTTACATATCTTAAAAATGAAGGATGACGTTGTTACTATACTTGTGGTTACTTTTTTAGTGTTGTTTGTATTGTTATTTTTTACAACATTGTATGCAATGTTAGGAGGAGTTATTTGGCTCTTTGCTTATAAAGTAGCTGAGGATTATAGGAAGGAGTTTAAAGTAGAGATGGTAGGTGAGTTGGTCAAACTAATGGTTGAGAAAAACTATTTTAAGAGTAGAAGAGATCCTAATACAATGAATGAAAAGGAGCTTAGAGAAATGATTGCTAAGTATTTTGCAGATTGTTTAGGTTTAGAAAGAGAAGAGTTCTTAAACGCTAAGTTCGGATAGGTAACTTAGTACAATATGTAAAAAGACAGGTATCGTTAAATATTCGGCTTTTTTGTTTTCTTTTTAGATTATAGGTAAGGTTTTTTATTGCATTTGTCCTGAATATAGATTTACGTAAAACGATTACTGTAAACTAAAAAGGCTATCCGAGTAATCAGATAGCCTTCATCTATTATATTCAATCAAATACTAAGGGTTTAACTTGACGATTTTCCCATCTCGTATTACAACTATTTTACTCTTTTTTTCTTTCTTAAAAGCGATCATATTCTCATAGGCAAGCTCTAATCCTTTTATGATCTTTTCTTTTCTTTTAGCTCTTTCTTCTGCTGTCATAATATTGTTTTAATGCATTAAACTTATCAGGATTGTGAATAGATATCAATTCTCCAATATGTTTTTCTGCGATTAGCAAATGATTCCCTTCTGAATTATCAAATATAAGACATTCATCCACTATATCTAAATAAATATCAAAAAGATTTATAATTCCATTTATGTAACGACGTTCAATCACATCTACTGGGATATTATGTCCACCTTCCTTAACCCTTTCTTTTACCCTTTCTTTCGCTAATTGAAAATCCTTAAGCCAAAAAAATAATAGCGTTACATTATATCCGTTTTCTTTTGCATATAAAATCTTCTGTTTATAGCTTTTGGTTGCTAGAGTTGTCTCAAATGAAAAATCTTCGTTATCCTTAAAGAGCTCGTTAATTCTATTAAGCATAATTCTTCCTGCTTCAAACGCTACTTTTTCTGGCTGAAATGGAGATAAGCCTTTAGCTATTTCATCAGCATTTACAAACTCTTTACAGTCTAAAATCTTTGGTAAAATGGTAAAAGAAGCAGTTGTTTTTCCTGCTCCATTACAACCTGCTATTATATATAGGTTCTTTTCCCTCATTCTCTTAGTTTTCATAAAGATACATTTACCAATTATTTAAAACAAAAGAATATTTACACTAAAATACTTTGTCTTATTCAATTGTGTTTGTAAAGAAAGTATTTCACAGTCAACTTTGTGAGGTTTTTATGTGTCTTCCTCGTTCCTTCATTTCCCTATATCCACTACTCTTAAAGAAATGTGAATGCCTATTTTATGGTAGTATAGTCAAGATTTGTGCTATTCTTGATGGAGAAGTGTTTTTACATTTGTACCGTTAATAAAGGGGGCGTGGCTAGTATGTGATTGGTTTTGATTTATTAACAACAGCAATTCTTAGAAATACCACTTTAAAGTATTTTGTAAAGAAAAGTGAAATTAGTGTCTATTCAAACCGAAAAGAATAGTACTGACCTAATCAGCGAGAATCCACACTAATCAAAAAACAGTTTAACTGTAAAGAATTACTTCAAGTTTCACAGTTAAACAAAAAAGGGTCTAAAAATTGTAGATACCTTTTTATCTGTTATAGTAGAGTATATATAGAATTAAAATGTAAAGCGATGCATGAATTGTCAATCGTGAAAGATATCTTTTCTACACTAGAAGAGCACTATGAGGCTAAGGTAGAAGATATTCAGAAAATACAGGTCACAGTAGGGTTGTTATCTAATGTACAGCCTGTGCTGATACAGAACGCCTTTGATGCCTTTATCATCGATAATGAGGTTTATAGAGACATGGAGTTAGAGGTGGTGGTCAATGATATCATAGCGCATTGTCACAGTTGTGATAAAGACTTTAAGGTAGAGTATCACCGATTTGTTTGCCCATGTGGTACTCCGTCAGCTGATATTGTACAAGGCAACGAATTATATATTTCAAAAGTAATATTTAAACAATCATTATAAATCATTATTTATGGCATCGAATCCAAAAAGTTTAGGAAATCGCGTAGGTTCATTACAATGTGATAATACCACATTACACTTGTTAAAAGCAAATGACTTTGTAGCTAATGCTATTAGAGAACGCTTAAAGAATGTTTGTGTTATTAATGTTTGTTCTTCTCCTGGCTCTGGTAAGACGACTTTAATGCAAGAAACAGGTAAACGTCTAGGAAAAGACTTAAACATATCAGTATTAGTAGGAGATCCAGAGACTGATAGAGATGCTGTTCGTATGAAAGAAGTAGGCTTAAATGCACTTCAAATCGTAACAGGAGGAATGTGTCATATTGAAGCACAGATGATTCTTCAAGCTCTAGATCATATTGACCTAGAAGGAACGGATTTATTATTCATAGAGAACGTAGGGAACTTATTATGTCCATCTGCTTTCGATTTAGGAGAAGACTATAGAGTTACTTTATTAGCAACTACAGAAGGAGATGACAAGCCGAAGAAATACCCTCGTATGTTCTTGACTAGTGAATTAATGTTAGTGTCTAAAGCCGACTTACTTCCTTATGTTCCTTTTACAGTAGAGAATGTAACGAAAGATGCTAGAGAGGTTAACCCAAATATCGAAGTATTGACAATCAGTACAACGAATGGAGAGGGAATAGACGAGTGGTGCGAATGGTTAAAAGAACGTGTAAAAGCTAAAAAAGCAAACGCAGCAGAGTAACTCACTTATGCAACAAACAATTTATATAGATGATATTCAACCTCGCGAACGAATTGTTGAGGGAATAGATGTGTTTGAAATCGAATGGTTCGAAACACAAAAGCATCTATTTCATCGATTGACTACTAACGGGGTTGAACTACATCTACTGAAGGAGAATAGGGACTGGCAACACGCTGATGCATTGTATTGTCAAGGAGAATTAATCGCTCAACTTGTTATTAAACCCACTTTAACAATACAGTTTAAATCGGATAAAGGACAAGAGGTAGCTGATTTCTCTTTTTATATAGGCAATAGGCATCTACCTGTGTTTATAGAAGGAGATAACACCTTCTTAGTGCCTTATGACGGTAATCTATATGAACAATTGGCAAACAAGTTTGCAAATAATATTGTGCTAGAGAAGAGACAGTTATTTACTTCTAAACTACTCAAAAAGAAATACAGTAAATAGGGAACTGAAAACTGAAAACAGGAAACTGAAAACAGGAAACTGAAAACAGGAAACAGAAGCCTGATAGTACTGTAAACTGTAAACTGTAAACCGTTAACTGTAAACCGTTAACTGTAAACCGTTAACTGTAAACCGTTAACCGTTAACCGTTAACCGTTAACTGTAAGCTGTTAACTGTAAACCGCAACTCAGTTGTCGCAGATTTGCAATCTGTGACGAGTAAATTCTAAGAATTATGAAATTAAGATATTTATTAACTGTATTGTTTTCACTTGTATTATTACAATCGTGCAAACAAAGTACAGAATCAACACAATCTACAGAACCTACCTCAACAGAGCTTGTAGCTATAGACAGTCGTGGTAAAGAGGTTCGTCTATCTAAGCCTGCTACTAGAGTAGTGGCTTTATACGAGGCTCTGGTAGATGATGTATTTATGTTAGATGCACAAGAGAAGTTAGTGGGTATTCCTCAACAAATTTATTTGAATGAAGATACTTTCTCTTTTCTATCTACTTTAGATAGTCGTATGGCAAAGAAAGAGATTGCTACACCTACTTTCGGTGGAGGGTCTTCTAATGTGGAGGCGATTATAGGACTTCAGCCAGACTTAGTTATCACTTTTGATCAAGATGCAGAAGCTGTAGCTCAACTAGAAGATTTAGGTATCGCTGTGTTTACTATTGCTAGTGAAGACCAAAAAGGCATTATCAGTGAACTTAAAGGAATAGGAACACTACTGGGGAAAGCTGATCGCGCTACTAAAATCACAGATTATATAGAAAAAGAAGTAGCAGAAATGGAAGCTTCTAAGGTAGAAAGTCCTAAAAAAGTATATTATGCTTGGTCTAAAGGACGAGTACTTTCTACTTCGGGTAAAGGTACTTTAATGGATATGGCGATTACATTATCGGGTGCTATTAATGCATGCCCTTTAGAGATGCAAGCTCCTAATGTAGGAGCGGAGATGCTGTACAAATGGAATCCTGATATTATCCTTCTATGGAACTCTAATGAGCGTGATGTATATGGGTTAAGTGAATTAGCTAATCTACCCGCAGTAGTTAATAAACAAGTAAAGGTTATGAAGCCTTCATTCTTATATGATCCTCACACAGTGAAGTTTTTATTATTTGCCAAGCAAGTTCGTCAATGGAGTTACCCTGAGTACACAGAAGATGCACTAAGAGCAGAGATAGATGAAGCGATGAATATATTATACAATACAAAAGGTCAGAAATAAACCATATATGAGATATAGCATTAAAGTTGGGTTATTGTGGGTTATCCCTATTTGGTTATTAATAGGGTCTCTTATGTTGGGAACTACGGGGACTTTATCTCCAGCAGAGCTATTTAGCCATACTGTGAAGTGGTTTAGCAGTTCAGAACTTTCTACAGACCCGATAGAGACGATTTTGTGGAAAGTGCGTTTGCCCCGTATTATCTTAACCTTTTTAGTAGGAGCCTCTCTTGCTGTATCAGGAGGAGTGTTACAAGCTATCTTTCGCAACCCTATAGTAGACCCTTTTACTTTAGGTATCTCTTCAGGAGCTGCCTTCGGAGCTGCTCTAGCTATGCTATTTCCTTTTATATCGATTAATCTGTCTGCCTTTGCCTTTGGGATATGTGCTGTAGCATTGACTTATACAGTATCTTATGCAGGGAGTCGTACTTCTATAGTAAGTATGGTCTTGTCAGGAATTATCGTATCAGGAGTATTTACAGCTTTGCTAACCTTGTTACAATATATGAGTGACCCTTATAAACTACAAGCTATAGTGCAGTGGACAATGGGAAACTTACACACTGCTTCTTGGTCTAAAGTATACACTGCATTTGCACCTATACTTTTGGGTTTATTTATAATTGTATTGCTGCGTTGGAAGCTTAACCTTTTGTCGTTAGGAGATAATGAAGCTTTAGCTGTAGGGGTGAACCCTAAGTATTTAAAGCTTGTTCTTATCTGTGTAGCCACGATGATTACTGCTTCTTCGGTAGCTGCAGTTGGAGTGATTAGTCTATTCGGACTGATCGTGCCTCACATGAGTAGAATGGTATTCGGACCTAATAACAATATTGGCGTTTGGGCTAATATCAGTATAGGAGGTTCTTTTCTATTGTTGATAGATGATTTCTCTCGTGCTGTAATGCCTTTTGAGATTCCAGTAGGAGTGTTTACGATGATTATAGGAGCACCTATATTTATTTATTTGATGAAGAAGAGTTTAACGAGTTGGAGCGCATGAGACAGTTGATAGAAATACAAGACTTAGTGTTTTCTTATGCTAAAGAAGTGGTCTTAGACAGGGTGAATGCGTCTTTTGAGCGAGGTAAACTCTCTATTATACTAGGGCGAAATGGAAGTGGTAAGTCTACGATGTTTAATATCCTAGCAGGTTTAGAAAAGAAGTATCACGGACAGGTGTGTTTTGATGGACAAGAACGCAGAATGATTAAACTTGGAAAAGAACAATATATGCGTATAGGATTCTTAAATCAGTTTCATCAGACTACTTTTCCTTTTACGGTGAAAGAAGTTATTCTAACAGGGAGGGCTTCCTTTGCGAAGTTTGCTCCTGCAGAACAAGATTTTCAAGAGGTAGTCGATATATTATCTCGCTTTCAATTATCTCATTTGATAGATAAACCTTATACCTCACTTTCGGGTGGAGAGCGTCAGTTAGTCTTATTGTGTAGAGTATTAGTGCAAAAGCCAGAGGTGTTGATGCTTGATGAGCCTACTAATCATTTAGATTTACATTATCAGGTAGCAGTATTGAAGTGCATTAAACAGTTGGCGGAAGAAGGTACTACTGTACTCTGTGTAATGCATGACCCCAACCTTGCGTTTATGTATGGAGAGCGATTTTATCTGATGCAAAACAAACAGTTGATAGATATTCAAGAGGTACAAGGGGAAGAGTTACACCGATTGTTAGAAGAGACTTATCAGTTGCCATTACACCGTATAGATAATCAAGGCAAACCTATGTTTATGCCTTTAATATAGTTGGTATTATGAATATTCAGATCAGTAAAGTAGAGTTACACCAAGCTCAAGATATAAAAGAATATGTCAAAGCATTTAGAGAAGGTCTTTTTCCCATGTTAGATAGTACTATAGTCCCCCAAGACCTTTTACACTTTGAACAGACTTATCTTTTACACCCTCATGGATGTTTTCTACAGGCAAGAGATCACGATGATAATATCATGGGTGTGATAGGAATGATGCCTTATGATTATCGTTTTGACTATTTAGATTATAGAGATAATCGTACCGTAGAGGTCGCTCGTCTTTTTGTAGAACCTGCTTATCGAAGAACGGGATTAGCAACTAAGTTGTTTAATGTTTTATTAGAAGTAGCGAAGGAGAAAGGGATAGATATGTTGTATTTACATACGCATCCTTTCTTAACAGGAGCTTTTGAATATTGGCAAAAACAAGGTTTTCAACTCATTAAAACGACGATGTATGGTGAGTTTGAGACACTACATATGGATAGAACGGTTAGGGATAAATAACCAGGATTGTAAGTTTTTACTACCATTTTACAATACCTCTGTTCTGAATAAGAATTGAGTGTTTATAATGTAAGTTCATCATGAGTCCGTTATTTTGGATAAAATAACGGACTCATAACGGACTCATTCCCAAGTGATAATAAACTTGAGAATACCTATATCGGATATAAATTAAGAAACACATTTACTAATGAAAATATATTTACATAAATCAGGAATAATAGCATTGTCTCTATTACTTCCTTATCTCTCTAATGCCCAAACTTCTCAGAAGGTATCGGGTAGAATATTAGGAGAGAAGAATAATCCCATAGCTTATGCTACTGTTACGATTGGTACTGATCATGTAGAAGAGAGTGATGAGCGAGGGGAGTTTAAAACAATAGATCAAGTACAGTTTCCTCTTTTACTACAGATTAATGCTTTAGGATATAAGCAAAAGTCAGTAGAACTTACAGAGGAGAGCTATAAAGAAGGTTTTGTTGTTAAGCTTGAAGAAGATGTGAGTCAATTACAAGAGATTCTAGTAACGGCAAGAAGAAATAATTCTTATTTAACCAACTCTACAGTATTAGGAGGAAAGTACAATGGGAGAATAAAGGATTTACCTCAGTCTATTTCGATTGTATCAAGTGAGTTAATGGAGGACAAACAAGTGTTCCAGGTAGCAGATGTAATTCCTGATTTGGCAGGTGTAACACAGGCGTCAGTCTATGATGAGTTTGTTATCCGTGGATTTAAAAGTGGATATGACAACGGTATTCGTCTAATAAATGGAATGCGTTCTGCCTACGGTTTTGGAGAGAGTTACTATCGTTCTCCGATGACGATTAACTTTGAGAGTATCGAAGTTCTTAAAGGACCTGGAGCTTCTTTATTTGGAGATATTGCACCAGGAGGAACAATTAATATGGTTACTAAAAAACCATTAGAAAACCACAAAGGGTTAATTAATTTCTCAGCTGGGAGCTTTGAGACTTTAAGAACTACTATTGATGTAGGAGGACCTATTGATAAAGATAAGAAGATATTATATCGTTTAAATGCAGGGTACGAAAGATCTAAAACCTTTAGAGATATTAATAACCGCAAGAACTTCGCAGTAGCACCTTCGTTCACGTTTAAACCAGTGGAGGGAACAACGTTTGATGTAGATTTAGTATTCGATCAATTCAATGGTTATTTAGATAGAGGTATGAGTACTAAGGGAGGAGATTTATACGCTTTGCCACGTACATTTACCTTGAGCCAACCATCAGATTATTTTAAGACAAAGACTACGACACTTAGTGGACGCTTAACACAACGTATTACAGATAATGTAAATCTACATTTGAATTATATGAAGTCTATCTATGAAGAAGATTTAAATGAGCACAGAACACTAAATACGTATGCTAACCCACCTGAGAACACAGTGGTGAATCTGCGCTTCTTTGATCGTCATGGTAAGGAGTACACAGATAACTTCGTGTCGTACTTAAAATGGGATAAATATGGTAAAAATATTGACCACCATATCGTAGTAGGAGTAGATTATGCTCAGTATAAGGGTGATAAAAATAGCTATCAACGCGAGGCGCGCAGTAAGAAAGAAAATGGAGAGGTAGTAGCTTTGACTTTTGACATGAATAATCCTGTATATCAAGGCGCTGATATTACTAATTATGTATGGAGATCAAACACACAATATCCTTTTATGAGCCCTTATAAGAGCACAGGAGTTTATATCCAAGATCAGATTTCTGTAGGAGAAAGATTGAAAATGGTATTGGGATTGAGACATGAGAGTTATAGGTCAGAGAGTACAGATACTAAGGTTCCTTTTACAGCGACTCAGAATGCTTGGCTACCTAGAGTTGGGTTAACTTACCTTATCAATGATAAGATTAATTACTTCGCTAGTTATTCTCAGGGGTATGTGCCTGTGGCTGCTAACTTTGTAGCTAATTATAAGGATTATGGAGCGGATAGTGCGTTTAAGTCAGAGAAGAGTTTCCAAGTAGAGACAGGGTTAAAAACAGGTTTCTTTGATAATCAGTTACAAATGGATTTCTCTTTATTTAGAATTGAGAGAAGAGACATGCTTATCGGTACAGGACAGTTGACAGAAGCAGGATTACCTGTGTATAGACAGTCAGGTAGAGTAATCTCTCAAGGGGTAGAGTTAGATATGAGAGGACAGCTTACAAAAGAGTTTCAAATTATGGCCAACTATACTTATAATGACACAGAGGTAAAAGAGTCTGCTATCGCTTCAGAAGAAGGACAACTGTTACCTGGAGCTCCTAAGAACTCAGTTAGTATTTGGTTAAAGTATGTTTTTTCAGATACAGCACTTAAAGGATTGGGATTCGGAGCAGGAGCTTATTATGTCGATCAGAGAAGGTTAAGTGAAAGTGTAGGTAAAGATACTCAGGGGAATGCTCAGTGGGGATATCTACCAGCTTATATGACGGCGAATGCAGCAGTGTATTATCACTTAGATAAGTTTAAATTAGCTGTCAATGTGAATAATATATTTGATAAGTATTACTTCCTTGGAGGTTTTGACTATACGAGAGTATTCGCAGGCGCACCTCGTAATGTGATGGTGTCTTTAGGATATAATTTTTAGATATTTATATCACGGATTTTAAATTTTTGACAGCAATCTGTGATAACATTTAATATAATTTATTTTAGATAAAAAGAAAACCTTAATAGAGTTTATTCTGTTAAGGTTTTTTTGCTTTATTTTAGCATAAGTATTTTAATAATTCTAATGATGGCAAAACTAAAGCAAATAGGTTATACTATTACTTATGATCAACTAGTAGATGAAAAAATAACTCCTAAGGTTGCAAAATTAATGGGAGAGATGCATGAAGTGGCAATACAAGGAAGTAAAAATGGAGATAAGTTATTAGAGAAAACGATTGCTACGTACCCTAGTATTCCTCAGTTTAAAAATTATTTATCGATTTGGTATAACACAAAAGGTAATACCAAGAAAGCCATTGAGGTGAATGACAGTATAATAAAAAAGCACCCAGAATATTTATTTGCTAAGGTTAATAAAGCAGCAATGTGTATTGATAATCGAGACTTTGATACGGTAATAAAACTTTTGGGTAGTTCTTTAGACCTTAAGGTATTGTATCCTGAGCGAACAGTATTTCATGTAAGTGAAGTAGAAGCAATGTCTAATATAGCTGTTCAGTATTATGTCTATAAAGGAGATTTTGAGCAAGCCAGAATAAGACTCGATATACTTAAAGAGATAAATCCAGAATCAGTATTAATAGATGCTTTTGAGAATTTTATTCTTGCTACAGAGGTTCTTAGTAAGAGTACTATGGAGACAGAAGATTTTATGAGAACAACTATTAAGCAGCCTAAGACAAGAAAGAAGTTAGCACCTAAGTTTAGCCATAAAGAGATAGAACTTCTTTACAAACAAGAAGTACTTAGTGAAGAAGATATTCAGATGTTGTTAGCTTTACCACGTGCCACTTTGATAAATGACTTAGAGACTGTGTTAGAGGATAGTATTGCTCGTTATACATATTTTAGTAAAGAGGAATTTGATAGTTCTAATTATAATTTTGTTTTTAATAGTTTATTATTATTAAGAGAATTAAAAGCAACAGAGAGTTTACCTAAATTATTGCATGTATTAGCACAGAGTGAAGAATACTTATACATGTATTTTGCTGATCTGTTACCTGAATATCTATGGATGATTATCTACGAATTAGGACAAAACCAAATAGAGGTATTATTAGATTACGTCAAAAAACCACTTATATATACTTATTCTAAAACATCAGTTACATCTGCTATTTCACAGTTAGCTTTGTTTCAACCTAAAAGACGTAGAGAGGTTATAAAGTGTTTGAAAGATGTCATGAATTATTATATCAAGGGTAAAGAAGAAGAAATAGACCCTGATTTTATAGGTCTTTTAATAGGAGATGTTGTTGATATTCAGGCAAAAGAATTATTGCCAGAGATTGAGAAGTTATTTGAATTGGAGTATGTTGATTACATGGCTTGTGGAGATCTAGAAGAGATTATGATGTTTCTTACAGGAGATTTAGATGAAGTATTACAATTAGAAATAAAGACTATTGGACAAATCAATATGATGTTAGAAGGTAATGAAGATCTTGATGATGATATGGATAGTTTTAGTAATGAGATGTATAATGATTTTATTTTAAATCAGTTCACTAATCATCAAATTATCAATTCGCAAAAGGTTAATAGAAATGATCCTTGTCCTTGTGGAAGTGGTAAGAAATATAAGAAGTGTTGTTTATTAAAGAATACTAATGCTTAGTCAAGAGAAAATAAAGTAACAAAAACCTCAATAGATGCATTCTATTGAGGTTTTTTATTTGCTAAAAAAGATTAAGTTTCTTTGAATTGATTTATTTTATTGGTTTCGTAATCAGTATTTTAGTTGTAGTTAATAATGCTAAAGCTATGTTCGAAAATAAGCATCTAGAATTTAAACAACAGCTAACTTCAGATTTAGAAAAAGAAGTTGTGGCTTTTTTAAATAGCAATGAAGAGGGTGTACTCTATATAGGTATTAATAATAAAGATACTCCTATAGGAGTAAAGAATCTTGATCAGGATCAACTAGTTATTAAAGATAGGTTAAAGACTAATATACTTCCTTCGTGTTTAGGACTATTTGATCTAGTTGTTGAAAATACAGAGGGCAAGAATGTTATAAAAATTATTATAGCAGGTGGATCTGAGAAACCTTATTATATTAAGAAATATGGAATGTCAGAGAAAGGAACATTTATTAGAATAGGAAGCTCTTCAGAACCCATGACCACTAAACTAATAGAAGATTTGTATAGTAAACGAACTAGGAACTCTATTAGTAAGATTAGATCTCCTAAACAACAATTACAGTTCCAGCAACTACATATCTATTTTCAGTTTATCAATAAGACATTAAATGAACAGTTCGCAACTAATCTAGAGCTTTTAACCGAGAAAGAAGAATATAATTATGTCGCTTATCTAATGAGTGACAGTAATAGTGTCTCTGTTAAAGTAGCTCGTTATATAGGGCTAGATAGGGTAGAGTTAGAAGAGAGTAATGAGTTTGGTTATGAATCACTGATAAAAGCAACTCACCAAGTATTAGATAAATTAAATGTAGAGAATCGGACTCTAGCTAAAATCACAGCAAAAGAAAGGAAAGAAAGGCGTTTATGGAATGTAATCGCTTTGAGAGAAGCTGTTTTAAATGCCTTTGTACATAATGATTATACTCGAGAGATCGCTCCTAAGTTTGAGATATTCGATGACCGATTAGAGATTACTTCCTATGGAGGATTGCCTGATGGACTGTCAAAAGAAGAGTTTTTTTATGGTTTCTCTGTACCGCGAAATAAAGAGATTATGCGAATACTTAAAGACCTGGACCTAGTAGAACAGTTAGGGTCCGGTGTCCCTAGAATATTGCAGGCCTATGGTACAGATTGCTTTCAGTTTTCAGAAAACTTCTTGAAGATTACCCTTCCTTCAGTAGAACCAATTGTACTTGTTGAACGTGATAACGTGCAAGACAACGTGCAAGATAACATCCATGACAACGTGCAAGATAACATCCATGACAACGTGCAAGATAGCATGCAAGACAATATGCAAGACAATATGCAAGATAACATGCAAGACACCATGCATGATAACGTGCAAGACACCATGCAAGATACCGTGCAAGACACCATGCAAGATAACATCCATGATAACGTGCAAGATACCATGCAAGATAGCATGCAAGACACCATGCATGATAACGTGCAAGACACCATGCAAGACATCATCCATGATACCATGCAAGATAACGTGCAAGATACCGTGCAAGATACCGTGCAAGATAGCATTCATGATACCATGCAAGATAGTCCACAAGTTATAGAGTTTTTAAAAGCTTTTATTGATATACACAGTAGAGAAGAATTACAAGAGAAATTAGGGCTACTAAATAGAGATAATTTTAGAAGAAATTACTTGCAAGCAGCACTTGAAAGAGAATATATTGCTTTGACAATACCTGATAAACCTACGAGCCGTAACCAGAGGTACTATTTAACTGAAAAAGGGAAAGCAACAGCAAAGAGTTTACTTAAAAAGAAACCGTAGTAGAATGCTATGAGTTGATTTTATTCTTTAGTAGTGATTATAGGATGTTTGATTTTTTTTAGAAATATGTATTAGTATTGTGGTGTATTTAGCAAGAATGATTACTTCTTTAGGGTTTCAGTATTATTATTTTGGATAAAAACAATGCCGTCGACAACTTCTTAGATGTCTATTGTTGTACAAGGATAGTAGGATTGTGTTTGATAGGGAAGTTTATAGAGTTAGCGATGAAGCAATATTCATTGGCTTTATGATGTAGTTCTTTTGCTTTTTCGACCATATCTTTATTAGCTACAACTACCGTAGGATGGAGTGTTACTTCAGTGAATTTACCTTTGCCATCTACTTCTTCTATCATTACACCAGTCACATGATCTGTATATGCTACTACAATAATATTATTTACAGAGCAGAAGTGTAAGTACCACAACATATGGCAAGAAGATAGAGAAGAAATAAGCATATCTTCAGGGTTGTGTCTGGTCTTATCTCCTCTAAAAGCAGGGTCAGATGAACCTAATATAGCAGGTTTATAATCAATTGTAATAGTATGATCTCTTTCATAGTTCTTGTAGTTATCAGTTCCAGTTCCTTTGTTCCCTGTCCACTCTATGGTAGCTTGATAGTTATGTGTTTTCATTGTTGTGTGTTTTATGTCCATAAAGATAAGGACAAGTTTAACGATTTGTATTCTCAATTGCCTATTTTATGGTAGTATAGTCAAGATTTGTGCTATTAGATGGAGTATATAGATTTTATCTTTGTGGCATAATTAAGAACAAGGTATATAACACTGTTATGAAAGCATTATCTCGAATTATCGTTTTGTGTTTTTTTCTCTTTCATTTTGGATTTGTATTTGCAAGCCAACGTGTAGAGACAGGGAAGAATTATGCCGCATCAGGTAAAGTTTTGTTATCTGATCAAGTTAGCAAGAAAGAAGCATCTAAAGTTTTTTGTCAAATAGAAGTAGAAGTGGAGTATTTAAAATCGTTAGATACTAATGACTTTTCTAGTGATAAAATAGATTTAGGTGATGTACTACACTTTCTGCATACATACGTTTTTAATGAGCGTTTTACTACACCCGTTTTAAGTGAGGACAATGTATCTGCTTATCTGCAACAGCATAGAGCAAAGTACTTATTATACCAGACACTTAAGATTCCTCATGGGATAGTTTAAAAAATAATGGCTACAGGGTAATTGTGGTCAAATCTTTGCTACTTAGTTAATCAATCAATATGTAGCCAATGTAGTTAAATCTATGTTGGAGTGTTATTCTATTTTTTCAATTTTAATTAAAAATATATATGCATTTATTACCGAGAGAAACGGAAAAGTTGCTTTTGCACTTGGCTGGTGAATTAGCCAAAAAACGCAAGGCTAGAGGGGTAAAACTAAATTATCCTGAATCTATAGCCTATATCAGTAGTGAGCTTCTAGAAGCGGCACGAGATGGAAAAACAGTAGCAGAGTTAATGCAGTATGGAGCTACACTATTAACACGTGAAGATGTAATGGATGGAATTGCCGAGATGATTCACGATGTACAGATAGAAGCTACTTTCCCTGATGGAACAAAGCTAGTGACAGTACACAACCCTATTAGATAATTTAATACGTCAACAAATGGTTCCAGGAGAATATTTTATTAAAGAGGAAGATATTATCTGTAATGAAGGTAGAGAGATTACTACCATTACAGTGGTTAATAAAGGAGATAGACCTATCCAAGTGGGGTCTCACTATCATTTTTTTGAAGTAAATAAAATGATGGAGTTCGACCGTGCTGCGGCATTTGGTAAACGATTAAATATTATTGCCAGTACAGCTGTTCGTTTTGAGCCAGGAGAAGAAAAAGAGGTAGACTTAGTACCTTATGCAGGTGCACGAAAGATATATGGACATAACGATTTAGCTAATGGAGAGACTATCTCTGAAGAAGCTAAAGCTATAGCGATGAAAAAAGTAGAGAAACAGTACTTTAAAAACAAATCATTATGAGTTTAAAAGTTGGTAGAGCAAACTACAGTGCAATCTTTGGTCCTACAGTAGGAGATAGAGTGCGTCTAGGAGATACAGAGATTATCATTGAGGTAGAGAAAGACTTTGCAAGTTATGGGGATGAGAGTAAGTTCGGTGGAGGAAAAACTGTACGTGATGGAATGATGCAATCTTCTAATCATCTTAGTCATGAAGGGGTGTTAGATATGGTGATTACAGGAGCTATTATTATTGATCACTGGGGTATCGTGAAAGGAGATATTGGTATTAAAGATGGTAAGATAGTAGGTGTAGGTAGAGCAGGTAACCCTGATACGATGGATGATGTGAGTCCTAATATGATTATCGGGGCTTCTACAGAAGTACATGGAGGAGCAGGGTATATCGTTACAGCAGGAGGTATAGACACTCATATTCATTATATCAGTCCTACACAGATAGAGACAGCCCTTTATAGTGGAGTGACTACCATGATAGGAGGAGGTACTGGACCAGCAGATGGAACAAATGCAACAACTGTGACTCCTGGTAAATGGAGTATTAGACGTATGATGCAAGCTGTGGATCACTTACCTATGAATTTCGGTTTCTTCGGAAAGGGAAATGTAGGTACAGAACAGCCTATTATCGAACAGATCGAAGCAGGAGCTTTAGGAGTAAAGATACACGAAGACTGGGGAGCTACTCCAGCTACTATCGATAGAGCGTTATCTGTAGCTGATCAATATGATGTGCAGGTAGCGATACACACAGATACGTTAAATGAAGGAGGATTCTTAGAAGACACAATGCAAGCAATTAATGGACGTGTAATCCATACATTCCACACAGAAGGAGCGGGAGGAGGACACGCACCTGATATTATAAAATCTGCAATGTACCCTAATGTATTACCTGCATCAACTAACCCGACAAGACCATTTACAAAGAATACAATCGATGAGCACTTAGATATGCTGATGGTGTGTCACCACTTGAGTAAAGATATTCCAGAAGATGTAGCTTTTGCAGATTCGCGTATTCGCCCTGAGACTATTGCGGCTGAAGATATCTTGCAAGACCAAGGAGTATTTAGTATCATGAGTTCTGATTCTCAAGCTATGGGACGTGTAGGTGAAGTAGTCACTAGAACATGGCAAACAGCTGATAAGATGAAGAAACAAATCGGTAGTCTAGCAGAGGATAAGGGAACAGGGAATGATAACTTCCGTGCAAAAAGATATGTAGCGAAGTATACAATCAACCCTGCTATTGCTCATGGGGTATCTAATTATATCGGGTCAATAGAACCAGGTAAAATAGCCGATTTAGTGATATGGAAACCAGCTTTATTTGGTGCGAAACCAGAGATGATTATCAAAGGAGGAATGATAGCAGCTTCTAAGATGGGAGATGCAAACGCGTCTATCCCTACACCACAACCTATTATCTTAAGAACGATGTATGGAGGATTAGGAAAAGCAGTAACTACTACTTGTTTTAACTTCGTCTCTAAGGTATCTCTAGAAAAAGGTATTCAAGAAGAATACGGGGTCGCTAGAACATTGCTTCCAGTGACTAACTGTCGTAATATCTCTAAAGCAGATATGATTCACAATCATGCTACACCAGAGATTATTGTGAATCCAGAGAACTATGAGGTAAGTATAGATGGTAAGAAAATCACTTGTAAGCCAATAGATGAGGTAGCACTAGGACAGCGATATTTCTTGTTTTAAACTATAAGAAACAACAAACAAATAAACCAACAACAAGAGAATACAAGGTTTCTTAACCCTGTATTCTCATTTTTAAGTAAACGTAAGAATGCTAGTAACTCAAGCGATAAGAAATTGTAAGTCAGAAGAGATAGAGAAGCATATCGATTATTTATACATCGAATGGTATCAAGTAGAGAAGCGTATTCAGCGTCTAGTGACAGCTGATGGGGTATCTATTGCTATTCGTTTTTTAGGTAAAGGGCAGAGTTTAAAAGATGGAGATATCCTATATGAAGACCAGCAAAAAGTAATCATGGTATCTATTTTGCCTTGTGAAGCTATTTCCTTTACAGCATCTGATATGAAAACATTAGGTTTAGTGGCTTATGAAATAGGAAATAAGCATATCCCACTTTTTGCTGAAGGTAATAGCTTATATATGCCTTATGAACGTTCTATGCAGGAGTGGTTTGATAAAAATGGATATACAACAGAGGTTATAGAAAAGAAGTTGAGATGTCCACTAAATGCAAATGTTGATTTTGAACAGCATAAGAAGTTTACGTTTACACTGCCTAAAGGTAGTTTATCATTAAAATTATAGAGTATGCAAGAGTCATTTTTAGGAAGGTTATTGCATTTAGCAGATCCAGCATTACCCATAGGGGGATATACACATTCTAATGGGTTAGAAACCTATGTTCAGAATGGGATGGTGTGTGATAAGGCATCAGCAGATCAGTATATAAGACATAATCTATGGTATAATATTAAGTACAATGATGCAGCACTGATGAAGTTGGCCTATGATGCTACTGTGTTAGGAGATATTAAAGAACTAATTGCATTGGATCAAGAGTGTAATGCGCTGAAAGGACCAATGGAAATAAGACAAGGTAGTCAGAAGCTGGGATTGCGTTTATATAAGATATTTAGTAGATACAGTGGAGAGCATGCTGTAGTACAACAATGGGAACAATTGATTAAGGCAAAAGAAACTTATAATCACTATTGTATCCTTTATGGAGTCTTTGCAGCAGTAATGCAAATTCCTTTAGTAGAAGCTATGCATGCATATTACTACAATGCAGCTATAGGGATGGTTACCAATGCTGTAAAGCTAGTACCACTAGGGCAACTAGATGGGCAAGATATTCTGTATTACTTACACGATGATTTATTGAAACTAAGTGAAGAGTCATTAGTAATGGATAGAAACCTTATCGGTCTGTGTAATATTGGTTTTGACATCAGATGTATGCAACACGAACGCCTTTATTCAAGACTTTATTTATCATAAACAATCAACAATATGGAAAATAGAAAATATATTAAAATAGGAGTAGGAGGACCTGTTGGATCAGGTAAAACAGCTCTACTTGAACGATTGAGTCGTCGATTATTAAATGAATATGATCTAGCTGTAATTACTAATGACATTTACACTCGTGTAGATGCAGAGTTTATGGCTAAGAATAGTCTATTGCCAAAAGATAGAATTATAGGAGTAGAGACAGGAGGATGCCCTCATACTGCTATACGCGAAGACGCGAGTATGAATCTGGAAGCTGTAGATGAGTTAGCTAATCGTTTTCCTGATTTAGAGTTGATTTTTATTGAGAGTGGAGGAGATAACTTATCTTCTACCTTTAGCCCTGACTTAGCCGACATTACTATTTTCGTATTAGATGTAGCAGAAGGGGAGAAAATGCCAAGTAAAGGAGGACCAGCCATCACACGTTCTGACCTGTTGTTAATCAATAAGAAAGACTTAGCTCCTTACGTAGGTGCAGATCTAAATGTGATGGAGGCAGATGCAAGACGAGTGAGAAAAGGAGCCCCTTTCTTATTCTCTAATTTAAAAACAGGAGAAGGGTTAGAAGATATAGTGGGTTGGATTAAAAAATATGCTTTGTTAGAGGATATTGAAGAACCTAATTTATTGAGATAGTATGATTTCATCATTAGACATTAGAGTTGAGCAACGTGAGGGAGCTTCTTATTTAAAGGACGCTTACGTTACTCAACCTTTTCGAATTGTACCAGTAGGGCAATATAAGAGAGATAAGGCAGCTTATCTAATGATTATGAGTTCTTCTCCAGGACTGTTAGACAATGATGATCATCGCATCTCTATTCACCTTGCTAAGTACACTAAACTTCAATTACAGACACAAGCGTATCAACGTCTTTTTCACATGAAGAATAAGTCGATGCAAACCACTGTAATAGATATGAAAAAGGGAAGTGCTTTTGCCTATGTTCCTCATCCGGTAGTGCCTCAGAGTTCATCTACTTTTATCAGTCGTAATAAAGTAGAAATGAAGAAGGATTGTCATTTTTTACTTTCTGATATTATTACTTGTGGAAGGAAGTTATCAGGAGAAGAGTTTGAGTACAATCACTTTCAGAATTTGACTGAGATTTATGTAGAGGGAAGGCTTACAGTAAAAGATAATGTATTGTTACAACCTGACTTAATGCCTATTAAAGAGATAGGTATTCTAGAGGGATATACTCATCAGGGAACTCTGATTTATTACAATACCGCTAATGTATCTGTACTAGAATACATAGAATTTTTCTATAAACAGTATGGAGAGAAAGAAGGAATCGAATTCGGTATAAGCTTATTAGAAGGAGATGGATTTATGATTCGAGTTTTAGGACAAGGAGCAGAAAAGCTATTTACTATATTTCAAACAATTCAACAGAAGCTATGGGATGAGTTGTTTTTATAACAGCCTAAGTAGATTTTAATTAAAAACTCAAAAATAAAACCATGAAAGAACTTATAGTTCATTGTTTTAAGGCCTTTTTTAGAGGTTTTGGACAGATTATGTTACAAGCCAATGCAATAACAGGAATGCTGTTCTTGGCAGCAATATATTACGATTCTACCAATATGGCGTTAGCGGCATCTCTGAGTAATATAGTAGCTATTATAACAGCGAAGTTGTTGAGATTTGATAGGCAGGACATAGAGAATGGACTATATGGGTTTAATTCATGTCTGATAGGGGTAGCTTTAATATTCTATTTTGAACCTAGTATTTGGGTATATGCGATGATGATTATTTCATCTGTTTTATCAACCATTATAATGGGATGGGCAATAAAAAAGGAATTACCAGCTTATACATTTCCTTTTATTCTTTTTACTTGGATTTCACTGTTTATTCTAAGTATCCCTGATTTAGCTATTCGTTCTGTACCTGAGCACTTTGTAGATATAGAAGAGTTAGATGACTTTTTAATTCAAGGCCATGCTTTTGGACAAGTATTATTTCAAGGGAGCTTTGTAGCAGGAGTTGTATTCTTTTTGGGAGTGTTTATCAGCCGACCTATACAGGCATTATATGGTTTTGTAGCAGTGATTGTCAGTGTGTATATTTCGCATAGTAGTCATGCCTCTAATGCTTTAATTAGTGAAGGAGTATTTAGTTTTAATGCGGTATTATGCGGTATTGCTATGGGAGAGGATAAAGTACGTGCAGGAATGTATGTGTTAATCAGTGTAATTATCTCTACCTATTTCGATATTTTTATGATTAAGTATGGATGGACTACTTTGACATTCCCTTTTGTATTTGCGATGTGGGTGATGTATCCTATCAAGCAGTTAGACAAATGGATAGTGAAGAAATTAGAAGAACTAGGAATTACTAATCTTATTGATAGAATATCTAAGTAATATTGGCAAAATATTAGCTATAGACTATTGATAATGATCTATTTATTTTATAAAATTTGCCTTAATTATTTGGTTGAAATATGTCGAAGCCGTCTATTGAAATATTGAACAACTATCAGTATAAGAAGTTGTTTTTGCCTCATTTGGATAATAGTTATTTAGAGAATGATAGCAAGATTCAAGTTTATCGTTTAGAAGACTATTTAAGGGGAATTTTAATGCCTGTTATCCCTTATCGTACCACATTTAATTTTATGATTATGTTGACTACGGGGGAGATGACACAGTATTTAGATAGTGGAGCTTATACTTTGTCTAAACATGAGATTATCAATGTCAAGAATGGAAATATAACAGCAACCCTATCTATATCAGAGGATATCAGGGGGTATTTTGTTATATATGAGAACGATGTGGTTACAGATATATTATTAGGAGCAACTGATTTAAAGTTTTTTGCCATGAATCCTCATGTAAAGCTTAATGAGATGAATGCGAGTTGGGTAGGTAGAACATTAGATTTGCTAGAAGAAGAATCTTTAAGTGAAAATAGAGATGTAGAGATTTGTGTTACTTTGTTAGAGGCTATATTAATGAAGGTAATTCGCGTTGATATGGAAAAGAAGACTCCGATGAGTAGACAACTAGATATTGCCTTTCGCTTCAGAGAGTTGGTACAGAAATTTCATATCGACCATAAGAATGTACTGTTTTATGCTAACCTTCTTCACATCTCAGAGAATTATCTCAATAGATGTGTCAAGGAAGCTACTAATAAACCACCTAAACAGTGGATTAATGAGATTAGTATCTTACATAGTCAAATACTCTTACAAGATAAAACAAGAGATATTGCAGGTATCGCTTTTGAATTAAAGTATAATTCACCTTCTTATTTTACAAGGTTATTTAAAAAGGTGACAGGGTATTCACCTAGTGATTATCGCAAACATAAGTTTATATTATAACTTGTCTAGTATTGACAATGTTTAAAACAAGAAAGAGAATAGATATAAGTTATACTATTCTCTTTCTTGTTTTTTACTTTTCGTAGGCCTTGTCTATAATAGAGTTCATTGCCTCTTTTATCTTTTGTCTTCCTTCATCACTGTGGAGGTCTATACCACAGAAATACCTTCCATTGTGTTCAGCGTATAAGTTGAGGTAATAAGCCCCAGATACAAGAATAGCCATTAAAGCGCGATAATTATCTGCTTTATCACCAAAGTGATGATCAGATACATTCTTGAATAGAACTTCTCCTATATCTTCCTGTTTGGTTATAATTCTTTTTAAAGAATCTCTGTCTTCGGATAATTGCCAAAGCATTAGTTTTTGAAACTCCTTGTTTTGTTGAACAAAGTCGTATTGTTCAGCTAATAATGCTTTACCCATTTCTTTTCCGCCATCTTTAGTGGCTTCGTCTAACAATAAATCAGGATCTATATTGTTCCAAAAATATTGGGAGTTGATATACTCATCAAGTAATTGATCTACACCTCCAAAGTAATTATAGATAAGTTTTTTGTCTAAGCCTGCCGTTGCAGCGATATCATTTACTTTAAGAGCAGAATAGCCTTTTTCCTTTAAGATTATTCCTACTGTTTGAAGTAATGTTTCTTTACTTTTTTCTTTATTTCTCTCTCTTGGTTTTTCCTTTTTCTCTGACATAATGAAGTAAAAAAAATATTTTATCAAAAGTACTAATTATTAAGTCACCATTAAGTGATTTGTTATATATTTGCTCTTCATAAGAGACTCTCTAGGTATTGAAATCTTAGTATTAATGAAGGATACTTAATGTTTTCTGTTAAGAATATTTCTTTTAATGAGAAGTATTGATTTGGTTAGAGGCTTTGTTGAAAATAGAATTAGAGTCAATATTCTTGTTTATAGACTGTAAAGAAGTAATTGTAAAAAATAGGTATAACGCCATAAATAGAAGTATTATGATAAAATGGATATTAAGTGCTGTTGTCGTGATTTATTCTCTTGTAAGAGAGTTTATAACACATTTCTTGTAATACTGCGCTTTATAGTTATACGATAAAATATAGTTCTGGCCGAATTATAGATACGTTGTTTGTAGTAGGTTTCTAGTTAGTGTATTATCTAACTAGAACCTATGTTTTTTTAATCGGTCATTTACTAAGCTTTATTAGTATCCTGTATAGGTGCTGGATAATGTATAATATTAATGGAAAAGAAAAGTAGAAATAAGAGTCAAGTATCTTTAGATATTTGGCTCTTATTTTTTTAAAATATTATTTTAATGTTCAGAAAGACAGTAAGAGTAGTTGAATAAATGATAAAAGCATCAGAGAATTAAATATTCACCATTAGCGATTGTTTGTTGTAAAATAAGATTGTAATTTAACGATTAATCACTAGAGGTATACATGAGGTGTTTATAGACTAGAGGGGAGTCGCCTATGGTGACTAGAAGGTTTTTGTAAATTATTTTTTACAATTGTTATTTTATGAGTTTTAATCGTGTATTTGTATAATATTTTTATTTATTGTGTATAAATGTTTGTGTAGTATTAAATATTGTTGGTTAAGTTCTATTTTTGTATTGCTAGTAATTATGATAAAATAATAAATAGTGTGTTCGTTTTATAGGTGTTTGAGACTAGTGAAATTGCTGAAAAGATCTAATAGAAGAATGATTAGGTACAAAATTTTATACAAAATAGATTAATTGGTGCGATTTTTGGTTTTATTGTAAAACGACCTCGTAGGGATAAGGTTAAAAAAACCAGAGATTGAAAGCTAATATTGCTTTTAAAGCTGGGGATAAAATGAATAAAAAGAGTAGTTATGAAAAAGAAGAATATCAGTTTAATAATTCTTGGGCTAGTGCCATGTATTGCTTCAGCACAAACTGTAAATGAAGGAATATTATCCGTTATGCCAGGTACAGAAATGGGTACTGTAGCGGAGTTTATTAACGAAAAGAAAGGTGACTTTACTAATGATGGTACTGTTTATTTCTTTAATAATTTTACAAACGAAGGAATCTATAGTATTAGTAAAAATGCGAAGACAGGTAAAGTCGTGTTTAGTAGATATGAGAACGAAACAGGGGTACAGACTATTTCGGGTAACTCATTTACTGAGTTTTATGATGTAGTCTTAAATAATCCACAGACAGCAGGAGCTTTTGATCTGAAAACAAATATAGATGTCTATGGAACAATGGATTTTCAAGACGGAATTGTAAAGGTAGACTCGACTTTGAATGCAACAACAGGATTATCAAAAGGGATGATCAGTTTTCAGAAAGGAGCAAAAGCAATTAATGTGAGTGATAAAAGCTTTGCTGATGGTGAGATAGAGAAAATAGGAAACGATGAGTTTATGTTCCCTCAAGGAAATAAAGGTAACTTTAGATATGCTAAAATCTCTGCTCCTAAAAGTGATAAATCTGTTTATGTTAGTAGATATATTTATGATGATAAACAGTTCTTCGAATCTCATAGTAATAAATCTGGAGTAATTAATTTATTGAATACAAAAGAGTTTTGGTTAGTAGATAAAGGAAATAACACAGAAGGAGATGTCTTGCTAACCTTGAGTTGGAGCGAGAATACTACATTGAAAGAGATGTTACTAAATCCAGAAAAAGATTTACATATTATCCGTTGGGATTCACATAATCTTATTTGGGTAGATGAAGGAGGAGTAGTAGATATCGCAAATAAAGAAGTAACTACAGCTACTGCTGTAAATGGTTATGGATTCTTCACTTTAGGGACAGTAAATACTGATGTAATGTTAGATGGTGATGTAGTCGTATATAACGCTGTTTCTCCTAATGGAGACGGTAAGAATGATTATTTTATTATTGATAATATTACTCGTTACCCTAATAACAAAGTACAGATATTCAATAGATGGGGAGCTAAGGTGTACGAAACAACCAATTATGATAGTAATGGTAATGTATTTAAAGGATATTCAGAAGGGCGTGGTACTATGAATAAAAATGCTAAACTACCAACAGGTACTTACTTCTACGTCTTAACATACGAATATTCTGATGCTAGAGGAGCTAGAATTATCAAGAAACAAGGATACTTACATTTAGAGAATGAATAAAGTTAAAAGAAAATGATTAATAGAGTTATTAAGGTATTATTGACATAGATGCTCTTAATACAAAATGAAAGAAAACCACTAACTATTGTTAGTGGTTTTTTTATTAACTAGTGGTTTTTAGATAAAAAAGGAAAAATACACTTTAGAAGATAAAGTAATACTTCTACATTTGTGTACTTATAAAACACAAATGGAATTAGATATCTTATTGTATTTAGGAATAGTTGCTTTCTGTGCTGGGTTTATAGATGCCATCGCAGGAGGAGGAGGACTAATACAAACACCACTAGGCCTAGCCTTATTACCCCAACTCCCTGTATCGACTGTGATAGGTACACTTAAGATTCCCGCTTTTTCAGGAACGGCTATAGCTGTCAGACAATATTTAAAGCAGACTAAGATAAACTGGATGTACTTTGCCCTATTAGCCTTGATCTCTTTTGGAAGTGCTTTTGCAGGCTCTTATGTTTTGACGATAGTGAATAATGACTTTATGAAGCCTTTGTTATTTATCATCTTAATAGCCCTATGGATATTCACTTATGTCAAAAAGGACTTCTCTAGAAAAGCGATTACTAATATTACAGATAGACAGAAGTATATCTGGGGAGTTATCATTTCGGTAGTAGTAGGTTTTTACGATGGTTTTATTGGGCCAGCTACAGGTACTTTCTTTATTATGGGATTTGTTTTTTTAATTGGTTTTGACTTTTTTAAAGCATCTGCTTATGCAAAACTGATTAACCTAGTGACCAACTTTGGTAGTATCTGCTTATTTTTATTAAAAGGAGCTATTATATGGAAAGTTGCTATCCCAATGGCTGTTTGTAACGGTTTAGGAGGATATTTTGGAGCGAAGATGGCTATTCTAAAAGGACAGGTATGGGTGAGATATATCTTCTTATTCATCATGTTCATTGCTATTTGTAGATTTGGATATGAAGTGTGGTTTAAATAAGAAAGTATGGAAAGAGATAAACCATTTTACTTATCACTGACTAAAGAGAATAGTCATAAAGTAAAGATAACAGCAGGACAAGGTCGTTTTGCGATAGGTACTAAGGGAATTACAATGTCTAAATGTGATGCTTTAGTAGAGAGAGAAGATACTATTAATTGGAGCGTATTTAATGAGTTTCAAGTTCCAGCAGGAGGTAATTGGCCTCGTGTGATGGAATACCACGGAGATGATACGTCATTTATCCAGTGGAGTGCTACTCGTGAGATGGAACAGCTAGATTGGGTACCACTAGATTGTAAAGAAGCTGATTTTAGTCAAGCAGCTATCAGAAGATTAGTAGTGACTATTGATTATCCTATTCGCTTAATATTAGGCAAGGGAGTGAAAGACATCTCTGTTAGAGGGAAGGTCAGCAATCTAACTTTAGAGAACTATGAGCACCTAGAAACTTTGTCTTTTTCGTTTGCTAATGATACTGTATCTCCCTTGAGATTACAAGTACTTAAAACGACAGCACATATCAAGGAGATCAATATTCATACTAAAGTGAATGGGCAACCTTTTGATTGTAATAGTTTATCGCAATTCACTAATTTGACAGCAATATCGCTATCTGGTAATGTATGTAATCTAGGTGAATTAAAGCAGTTTGAGAATTTAGAAAGCCTAGAGTTGAGGTATATGCCTAACCTAGAAGGAATACCAACTTTAGCGAGTTGGTCTAAACTAAATTATTTCATTGGTTGGAATATTGAGGAAAAGGGCGGTAAAGAATTAAAGAAACAATTAACTGTATTAGAGAAGGAGAGAACCTTTCAATACGCTTCTGTTTCTAATTTAAAGAAGCCTGAGTGGTTTATTACTGAGTTTAGTATCCCATTTGGATCTTGGACAGGTAAGAATAATAAAGTGACTGTAAAAGCGTATAAAGAGGCTCTAAAGGTAATTAAGAAAGCTAAGACAAAAGAGGAAATCAAAGAAGCGATAAAGGTATTAGTAGAGATAATAAATAATCTACCGAATATCGAAACTACAGAGAGAGAGGATACTTGGGAAGCAGTCATGCAATTAGTTTCTTTTAGTACGTTAGCTATAACGGAAGAAGAAGCTAATCAGTGGTTTGATAAATATAGAGACTTTTAAAAAGAATAGCTATGACTATAACAGAATTAGAACAGAAATATAATATCGTTTATCCTGAGCTTTATAAGCAGTTAGAAAAGGATAATATGTTAGAAGTAGGAGAGTACAGTCCGATGTGGTATGCAACGACATTTCCGAAGTTAAAAGATAATCCACCTTTATTGTTATTTAGTGATGACTTCGAATTGACTCCTTTAAAGGATGTTGATGAAGATATAGCCTGGCTAAGAGACCCTGATAATTATATGGAGATAAAAGAGGAGTACAACTTTATTTCGTTTGCTAAGAATGGGGCAGGGGATATGTATTGTTTCATGATGAATGAAGAGGTAGACGGTGATTATCCTATCGTATATGTATGGCACGATGATATAGAAGCTACTTATGAAGCGAAGAATTTAAGAGACTTTATCTTTAAACGCATCGTGATGGATATGAGTCAGCTAGATACCTATAACAATCAGTCTGATCAAGAGTTTATAGAAAACCTTAGGGCTACCCTAAAGACACATATACAGTATCTATCAGAGGATAAAGTGGCTCTTCTACAGGAGTTAATAGAGCGTCCTATCATCGATTATAGATTAGAAGATACCAATGATAAGTATAGAGGATTATTGACCTATACAGAGTATAAAGAGATATTAGCGAAGTACATTCCTTATGAGAAGATGAATGTTTCGTTTCCATACTCCGAATAAGATAGTTGAAGCACCAATATTGTTTATTGGTGCTTTTTTTGACTTTAGTTTTAAGTGTCTTAAAGAGTGAAGAGTATCTTTGTAACGAATAGAACCCAGTATATCGTAAAACCATGAAAGTAGCTTTTGAGAAATACAATCCTCAGTGGAGAGAGGAGTTTGACCTTATAAAAGGAGAATTAGCACCTGTATTAAATCACTTAGAGGTACAGATAGAGCATATCGGAAGTACTTCTGTAGAAGGATTATCTGCTAAGCCTATTATAGATATTATGATAGGATTAAAATCAGAAGAAGATTTGGATAAATTGCCTAGCCTCATGACTGCAAAAGGGTATGTCTATTATGAACTATACAATGAAGATATGCCATACAGAAGATTTTTCGTTAAGCTGGATCAAGAGCCTCATGTATATGGATTTCCTACTCAGATAGGAATAGGAACAGAAGTGCCTGAAGCATTACATAATCACGATATCAGAGTAGCGAATATACATGCTATCCCAGTGGATAACATGAACTGGACACGTCATATCGCTTTTAGAGATTACCTAAGAGCACATCCTGCTGTGAAAAAGGCTTATCAAGAATTAAAAGAAAAACTGAGCACAATGGAGTGGAGAGATGGAAATCATTATAATGAAGGTAAGGATAGTTTTATAAAAACAGAAGAAGCTAAGGCTATAAAATTGTTTTTAAATAAAAAGCAATAATAATGTTTCTTTAAATGTTAAAATTATTTACTATATTAGTATTTGTTAAAAAACAAAAGAAAGTTATTATTAATTCGCATAAAAGCCGTAGCCTTATTTTAAGACTACGGCTTTTTACTTTATATATATCTTAATTTAAATACAATACGATGAATAATAAAATAAGAGCATATCAGCAAATAGTAAAAGGAGAGGAAGTACCTATAGTATATAAACACCTATTATCCCTAGTAATGCGTATAAAAGCTCACTTAGAAAAAAGAGATAGTCGCTATACGGAGTTTAAGTTTAGCAATGTATCTCCGGGTTATATGGATTATACCTATTTTCCTTTTTATAACGAGTATTTAAGAGGAGAGTTATTGCGTTTTGGGATTGTCTTAAATCATGCTGAGATGCGTTTTGAGTTATGGCTCATGGGACAAAATGCTGAAATACAAGATAGATATTGGCAGTTATTAAAAGATAGTAAGTGGAATCAGGGAGTGGAGCAGATGCCTATGTATAGTGTATTAGAAACGGTATTAGTAGATAATCCTAACTTTAATAATGAGAAGGAATTGTTCGAAACGATAGCTACTCATGCAAAGCGTGATATAGACGAAATCATAGACTATCTACAAGTATTATAATCTTGTGATGTTTGTATGTAGTTGATATTTTGCTTTGGATGAGTCTATAGTCGCTGTAATATCATTCCGTAGTGAGTCCGTTTTTTTAGACAAAATAACGGACTCACTACGGACTCATAACGGACTCACTACGGACTTATCCTGTCTCGTCCTACTATGACTGTACAGTTTCTTTGATCTCCACTAACTGTATTGTATGTTTTTAAGAAGAAAGTACACTCTTCAGAAGTAGTTAGACTGGTGTACTACTGTGATAATACTACTCTAAAAAAGCTGTTTTCATTAAGGTGAAAGCAGATTTAAAAATGTATTTTCGTGTTTTATTTTAGAAAAAAGAAAGTCAATGGAAATCGTGTTATACCCTAAATTTGAAGAGGTCTTTATAGATGATACAGTAAGGGGAATCTTCTATCCGCTGTGTACAGTGGAACTAGCTTCTGGTAAGAATGTACACTTTGTCTCTCATAATGGTATCTGGACAAATGATGAAAGTAATTCTGATCAGAACTCATTTGATCATTTTTGTTTCTCATTAAAAGAAGGAAAGTATGTATTTAGTGGAGATATCACTCTATATAAAGGACATAAAGTGGCTCAGGCCGTATCTTCTGCATTACAAGAAGAGTTCTGGACAAATGCAGACTATTATTTTAAAGCGAAGATGTCTCTAGAAGACTATACGGAGAGGGTAATACCTTTAGTGACTGACTTAGCTGATGATGAGCTAGATCTAGAGACCTATCTAGAGACCTATCTAGAGTTCTTCTATGCCTATTCTTTAAACAAACTAGTTTTTCAGAAAACAGGACAATTTGCTAAATATAGACAATTAATAGATGGCTTTGGCAAGGCAGACCCTAGCCCTTATGTGTATAAAGTGGGAGACGAGGATTTTGATACTACCTTGCGTTATAACGAACTAAGTGAGATAGCTCCAGCTTCTTTTATATCAGAAAATTATCCCCCTATAGGGATGACGATAGGGTGTGAGTTCTTTACAGATGGCAATGACTGCGTACTTTATTATAATGAGAAAGAGGACACCGTCATTTGCCTTAATACTTATTCTTAAGACTATGAAAACAATAGAACAACTAAAACAAGATATAGGACGTACTATCACAGCCTTTGAAGTAGGAGGTTTTCGTCCGCTAAATACCATTGAAGAATCTTGGATTGCTCGTGTTACGGCATATAAAGAAGAAGAGGGAATACCGCTAGATGATCAAGGGAGAGAGATGATTCCTTTGTTACAATTGTATTTACCTAATCTGCCTTTTGTACCCAAGGCTTTAGAGGGGATAGTATTGCTGACTGTATTTATGTCTTATAATTACCCTGAACAATTAGAACCGATGGGAAATAAATGGGTGATTAGAACCTATGATTCCTTAGAAGGCGTTGTACAGAAGGAATTGACTAATAAAGATTCTATTCTACATCCATTTCCTTTAAAACCGCGATTAGAACAGGTAGATTATCCTATCTGGGACGGAGGAGGATTAACCTTAGAACAAGAGGATCGAATCTGTGAGATGGAGGATGAGGGGGTGATGGAGAGTTACTACGATGTGTTTGACGCACATTGTTATGACACTAAGTTGGGAGGGTATCCTTCTTACTGTCAGTCGGGTATCGGAGTAGATGAAGAGTATGGAGAGGGACACGAATTTGTATTCCAAATCTCGACTAATGAAAAAGTGAATCTGAATGTAGTAGATAATGGAAGCTTTATGTTTGCTTATAATAAACAATCAAAGGGTTGGAGTATCTATTATGATTTCTATTAATGTATTGCGTATTGTGTGGTTGTGCTGTGAATTAATAAACATATTGATAGATTACTTGTGTAATGTATAGAGAACGGATATAAACTGACTCTTTTAATCCATTTTTGTAACTTAGTGAGTATACTTAAAACCATAATTATGAAAATGAAAGCAGTACGTTTTTTAGGACTACACGATGTGAAAATCGTTGATGATATGCCTATTCCTGTACCTACAGGAGAACAAGTATTAATTAAAGTAGCAGGTGCTGGAGTCTGTCATTCAGACTTGCATGTGATAGATGACGGTATCGTACCTGGGCCTTTTACCTTAGGTCATGAGAATGCTGGTTATGTAGAGGCAATGGGTGAAAGTGTAAAAGGATTTAAAAAAGGAGATGCCGTAGTAGTATATGGTCCTTGGGGATGTGGGCATTGTAAGCCATGCAAACAATCTTCTGAGAACTACTGTGATAACCATGCGAGTCAGGCTGCAGGAGGAGGGTTAGGATTAGACGGAGGGATGGCAGAGTATATGCTAGTACCTTCTTCTCGTTTATTAGTGCCGATAGGAGACTTAGATCCTGCTATAGCAGCGCCTATTACAGATGCGGCTTTGACACCATATTCTGCGATTAAGAGATCGTTGCATAAACTGTCTCCTGACTCTTATGTAGTGGTTATCGGTATTGGAGGATTAGGGCATACTGCCTTACAGATATTAAAGGCCATTAGTAGCCCTACTATTATTGCATGTGATATCACTCAAGACAAATTAGATTTCGCTAAGAAAATGGGAGCTACTTATACTGTTAATTCAGCAGATAAGGATGCTGCAGAGCAAATCATAAAGATAACAGGTGCGAAGAAAGCTATAACTGTACTTGACTTTGTAGGAGCGACCTCTACTATCGAATTAGGAGCAAAAGTAGTAGGATTAAATGGGGACCTTACCATCATAGGACTGTCAGGAGGTAACTATCCTTTTGGCTTTGGAAGGGTTCCTTTTGGGGTGAATGTATCTATACCGTATTGGGGATCTGAAGTAGAACTAATGGAAGTTATAGAACTAGCTAGACAAGGGCATATCCATATCGAAGTAGAGAAGTTTCCTTTAGATCAGGCTCTAGAGGTATATGATAAAATGAGAAAAGGAGAGCTGAAAGGTAGAGCCGTATTAATACCTTAAGAGATAGTATATTAAACCCAGAATAAGCGTTAGCCAAATACTACAAAGCAATTCTACTTCATATCTCTTTCATTAGCTCTAAAACCATACTATAGTATGCTTGTATCACTAATTCAGAGCTATTTTGTATAATTACTTTTCGTTTATCTGTCTATCACTGATTCTGGATTAAAAAGACAGCTCATAGGCTGTCTTTTTGTTTAATTATTGTTTTAGTAAGTAGTATCCTGCTTCTGAAGGGTGATCTTGTACCCATGTATCCTTATCTTCTTTATGGATGAGGTAAATAATCATAAAGTCTCCCATAGCGGATACAGTAAAAAATATGCCGAATAATAGCATTCCTAAGCTACCCGTCCATATAGCGAGTATAGAAGGGATAAAACCGAGTATAATAGCTGGCATGATCGCGCCTATACTATAGGGTCTGACTTTAAGTGGTTCTTTACAATGACAGTAAGGAGTGAGATATTCTTTTAGAATACCAAACGTGATAGACTTAAACCCTTTCTTTGCAAATATAGCCCATGTAGCTCCATGTATAAGCTCATGTACTACGATTCCGAGAGTCATAACGACTATGTATAAGAAGCAATAGCCCATGACCAGTAATGGATGTAGTCCTTTTAGTTTAGAAATGCTAATTATTTCTCCCCAAACGAGATAGTATCCAGCAAAATTAACTATCGCAATAGGGATTAAGCTAAGTAGTGCATACCCGTTTGCTTTTCCTAGATCAATGGTCTTCTTCTCCATGGTATAGTCTTCGAATCCTTCAGGCTTAGGTAGCTGAATAGGAGTAGTGGTATTTTCTTCCAAGGTCTGTTAGTTAGGTTATTAGGTATGTAAATTAAGAAAAAAAACATAATATAATGTGTTTTGTACTGTTTAACCTCCCATTCGTATATGACTTTCTGATAGAATGATCTCTAATTTTGCTTTAGTCAAACGAATTAAAAAAAGAAGAAATGAAGTTAGCTGAGATTTTAAAAGAAACAGATAAACCAGTATTGTTACAGTTTTTTGCAGAATGGTGTGGCCCCTGTAAGATGTTGACTAGGATAATAGATGAATCGGTAGGAGAGATTACAGAGCATGCCTATTTGCAACGTATAGATGTAGATCAGCATCAGGAGATATCTGCTCAGTTTCACATACGAGCGATTCCTACTATGGTACTTGTAAATCAAGTAGGAGAGGTACTGTGGAAACACACTGGAGTGATGGAGGTAAGAGATATCGTAAAAGAGATAACGAAGTAATTGATTATAAAGAGTTAGCCTAGTGTATATACTTTGGTATATTAGAGTATATAAAGGTTATAATTGCATTTTATATTATATGAGCAAGTAGGCTGATGGCCTACTTGCTTTTTTGATGGTATAAATAAAGGAGCTCATGGAGCTCCTTTATGTGTTATTTTTAATAATAAGTATCTTGCATTATATCACTTTCGTAATTACCTCGATTGTTTAGGTGAATACCATTATATCTAATCGGGAAGTAATAATCTTCCTTAGTAGCAGGTTTAGTAATAAACTCAATATATTTTAAAATCATTTCTTGATTCGTTAAATCAGATACATCGATGCTGTTCTGTCCAAAAAAGATCATATGTATAGACGCATCATATAGGATTTGATTTGCTTCTTCATACTGTTGAGTCTCTTTATGACTATAAATATTAAAAGCTTTTGTTACATTTTCTCGTGATTGATTAGATTCAATTAAGATATCAGCTCTTTTTCCGAAACTTATGCTTGTTACTAAGATAGGATCTTGACTCTCGATGTTTTTTAATGCTTCCTTTGAAATATATCGACCTTCTTTATTGATTGGGTCAACAATATTTAAAGAGAAAAGAATCTGCTCACTTTTACCAAAGAATAAGTTCTTAGAAGTTATTTTTTCCACACCAAAGTAGTTTTTTAGCGCTTCATAAGTATTGTAAGCTTTATCTACATATTTTAAAGAGTTGACTTGAGAAGGACTTGAAAATGAAAAACCTTCATTATTATTACTTTCAGCTAGTTTAGTGTAATGTTTATCTATAATAGAATGCCAATGATCTTTAGAATAATCGCTAATTTCAAAAGCTAACTCTCCTAAAAAAGAAGGAAGAAGCACATGACTTGTTTCTGTTGCAGTAGCTAACCTTTTAGGTTCAGTACTTTTTAAAGATTTTTCATTGAATATTGCACCTGGATAGAACTCTTCTGATTTCACTGCATTGCTACCAAATGTCTGAGCGAAAGTTGCACTACTAAAAGCTAAGGCAACTAGAGTATAAAGTATTTTTTTCATGATGTCTTAGTTTTTTTGAGTGTATTTAAATTCAACTTTCAAGTATTTACCACTTGTGTTCTTTAAGTGATTATACTTATTAGCAAATGTAGTAAAGTCTACTTCTCCGTATTCTTGAAGAGAAGTTACGTTGTTTACATTTAATGTCTTATGTGCTCCCTTAATACGGAAGAACGAAGAGTATACAGATAGACTCTTTTTATCCTCTGATATTTTAGCGAAAGTATAAGATGGATAGTCTTTAGTCGCTTGAATAACGATATTGTTATTCTCTATTTTTACAGTATATTCTTTTACTTTACTTTCGTTATAAGTAACCACTAGTTTTTCTTTATCTAAGGTTAGTTGGATAGGTTTTAAGTAGGCTAGAGTAGGTTCCCATTCTTTAGAGACAGTAGTTCCTAGATCTGTAGTCGCATTGTCTTTAAAAGATACTTGCTTAACAACATTCTGAGCACTGAAGTCAAAAGTAATTGCTGTGGCAGGCTCAGGTTTCTCTGGCTCCGGTTTTTCTGGATCAACAATAGGTGGCTTTACTGGGCTGCTGTCATCACTGCTACAAGAAGCAGTAATAACTCCTATGGCTAGACACAGGCTAAATAATTTTACAGTGGTACGTATCATATCAATTCGTGTTTGTTACAAGGTGTCAGATATGTGTTTTTGTTAAAATTAACAATGTTAATTATCCTCAATTGTGTGATTTATACCGTAAAGAAGATTGCGTAAAAATATGTGTAATACTATTTAGTTGATGTTGATATAAGTACTGATGATTATGTCAAAATATGTCTTTTGAAAAATAATTAAAAAGTAATAAAAAAAGGAGCTCATGGAGCTCCTTGTACTATTTTATATTCAAGTGAAATGCGTAAATACTTTCCTTTAATATCTTTTAGATGATAGAATTGTTTGGTAAAGGATAATAAATCGATTGCTTGATAGTCGTGTATTTCTTCTTTTTGTGTCATTAATGAAACCTTGTCTAATCCATCTATTTGATAGAAAGAAGAGTATAGTGTTATACTTTTATTATCCTCTGCAAGTGTAGCAGCTGGTAGAAGAACGCCATCACCTCTGATAAAGTAGATGGTACGCTCTATCAGTTTGATCACATAGTTTGTATCCTTACCATTGTTTAGTATTACACGTAGGCGCTCTCCATCTAATGTCATGGATACAGGTCGGATAGCTTCTATTTCCTTTTCCCAATCTTGGTCCAAAGTTATTGTCCCTTGATTGGTAATTGCTTTATCTATGAAGGTACTTTGCTGTTCTATAAATACAGAGCTAAAACTATAGGTATGAGGCTCTGTTAGATCAATAATTTCCTCTTCTACAGGTGGAGTGATTTTAATATCATCATCACTACTACAACTAATAGTAAGAAGACCTAGTGATAATAGCGGAATAAATAATCTACTGAATTTAATCATTTCTAAATAACATTAATCATAAAGTAAAGATAGACAATACCTAGATATATTTATTCTTTTATTTCATTGCTAAGATGTGTATTTTGATCTGCAAATGATTTACCACAATTATGACAAACGCCTTTGCTAGGATCTACATCTTCTTCTTGAGTTTCCCATATATAAGTAGTACCACACGAGCATTCTATAACATAGAAGGGCTCTTTATCAGGTGTTGTTATAAATTTATGGAATACCCCAAAGTCAAGGTTCAACTTACTTATCTTTTTGAGTTCTTTTTTCTTGATTACTCCTATATAATAAGCTTCATCTCCTCTCTCTAAATTGCAGACCGTATAATTTTTAGGTAGTTTCTTACGGATTTGATTAATCATATAAGCAAGAGCTTCCCCTTTGTCGATCTTTTCTTTTTTTACAGCTTTAGAGACTTTTTTGTCTAGTTTCTTTTCATTGATTACGAAATCTTCACCTAGTGTATTCATTCTTTGGCTGATAAAAGAAATAGCATCACTATCTAGATGCGGAGCATTAGCATTGACTTTATATAAGATTTTGTTCTTAAGCAAGAAGTTAAATAAGGCATCTTCAGGTATGGTATCTTTAGTACTTTGTAGAATACGCGTGTACTCCTCAGGAGATAGTAATGCATTTAGCACTTGTTGATTCGCTTGTTTCATAACGGTTTTGTTTTTTTGGTTACATTATCGTTAGTTGAGTGGGTAAGAAATCTTCCTCCAAGATACAAATTAATTTAAGTAAGAAATGTTAATAATGCGAATAATATTTCTTTGTGCATTGATGAAAACGTTGTTTATCGTGTGTTTTAAAATGTTTTTTATAAAAAAAGCTTGTATATGTAATGGATTACTGTACATTTAGCCTGCGATAGTATAGATGATTACTATTGACTAATTAAATAATAAACAATGGACAACCTTTTTTTACTATATATCCATGGATATGGATCAAACAGAGAATCACGTAAATTTTATAATATAAAAGAATCTTTGCCAGACTTTCCAGCTGCGGTTTTTGAATGGGATGAGAACACAGATTTTAAGTTGTTATTACAAACAGCTGTAAGACAGACAGCAGAGATTGAACAAATCATTTTAGTAGGAGACTCTACTGGAGCTAATCTAGCGTACCAAGTAAGAGAAGCTCGTAAAGCGTTAGGGTTAAAGACAATATTAGTACTAACTAGTCCATTGCTAGATTATGATAAACGTCTTAATGCTGATCTACAGTTTACAGAGAATCTTCAAGAGAGTTTAATAAAAATAAACAATGTAGAGGACGCTTTAGTGATTATGGCTAAAGAAGATGAGGTAATTGATTATAGTAGTTTCGATGTAAAGAATAATGCTTCTAATAGTACTGTGATTTATGTAGAGGATAATCACAGGTTAGAAGGGTTTATCAATTATGTTGGCTATATAATAGGTTATATTGTCAATAAGAGTGTTAGACCAGAAGTAGAAGTAAACTAAAATAGCAAAGCAACCTGAGGGTTGCTTTTTTTAGATATTTTGCACGCTCGTTGGATGTAATTAAAAGGTTTGATTTTTAATAGTATTTATTGGACTATCAAAGATGAATTTATTTTAACCTTTAGAAGATTTAGATGTGTATGTAAGTTATGTGTATAGAAAAAGAATCAGAGGAATAAGTACTTGCTATATTAGGGTGCTATGGTTTAAGGTAATTACTTCAGAGCAAACTAATTAAATACAAATAATTAAAACCAAGAATTACAAAGAAGTCAGTGTTTATGTAAATTATAAGTTCACTTTAAATCATCGCAATTTTAAGGTTTTGGGAGGGTTTTAGGAAGAGAGTTTTAAGAGTGAAAGTAACTTTGGCTAGTATTCAGAATTTAATATTAGATGATCTGAACAGTATAGTATTGGGACTTGTAATATAGAAATGACAGGAAGTACTTATGACTGGGCATTAAGAGGGTGTTTTTAAGAGGATGAGGTATAAATAAAAAATCACCAAGAAATAGTCTTGGCGATTTTTGTTGTTGAAAGGTTTTGATTAATCTAAATGAATTAGGTATTGATTTCTTTCATCTCTTTTATGAGCTAAATGAGCTGTTTTTGGGGAGATACCAAATAGAGGAGAGAAGGTCTTAACCTTAATAGTTCTATTGTCGTCATAGAATTCTAATATTCTTATAAAGCCGTCTCCTCCGTTACCTTGATGGCCGCCACCTTCTGATTGCATATCAAAGAGCATCTGGTGTACTTCTTGTCCAAAGTTGTTTTTATCTACTCTATATCCTTCTCCCGAAATATGTCCAGATAGGACTAATTGCATATTCTTTGTTTCTTTTACTATTTTATTCCAAATCTGTTCTCCATTATTAGATTCAGGGAGTAATATTCTGTCTGATTTTCTTTCTTTTTTATCCTTAAAGTAAGGTTCAAAGATTATCCATTTGTTATCTCCTTCTAATCTTGTATCATTGCGATTGAGATAGGCGTGTGTTAACAAGACGATTTGATGATTTTCATATTGTTTAAATTTTAGAATTTCATTTGCCCAGTTTAGGGTTGTGTTTCGTGGAGCGTATTCTAGGTTGACAATCAGGTAATCTTTATTGTTAATTCCTTTAAACTCATACATGGCATTCGTTAGCGTAGGTAAGTTATGCTCATTAAGTCCATGTTGTACAAGATGTTTTTGATTTAAGTAATTCTTAGTTATAGGGAAGTACTTGTCATATTGGGTAGTTCTCGTTCCTTTAGAGTCTATGGTGTAATCGTGATTTCCTGTTGCTAGAATATAAGGAATCTTATGATCTAAGATAGTAAAGGATTTATCTATAAACTCCCATTGTTGCTTAGAAGAGAGATTTCCATTTAATCCAGGAAGGATTACATCATCTTGTTCTACTAAGTCACCAGTGCACAGTACCATTTTAATATTTAGTTGATCTATATTAGCCTCTATCCATCTATTAATAAGGTCTAGTATAGGTTGATTTTGGCTATATTTAGAATAGTTTTGAATATCAGGAATTAAAATCATAGACCAAGAGTTTGGCTGGTCTAACTCTACTTTTGTCGCGTATTGTTGAGCAAAAGAAATAGGGGATGCTAATAAAAAAAGCACCCCTATTTGGAAATATAAACTATACAAACACTTCATTTTAATAACCAGGGTTTTGGGTAAGGTTAGAATTGATAATAATTTCTTTTGACGGAATAGGCCATAAGTATTGCTTATTCTTATCAAAAGCCCTGGTGGCTAATACTTTTATTTTTCCTTTACTAAGTAATCCGTCAAATACAGGTAATCCATTTTCATCTATGGTTGGTGTTTCTGACCAGAACCACAGTCCTTTATCAACTACTTCTTTTTTTAGTTTGTCAGGGTCTAACATACCATAATTTGGTCTAGTTAGGGCGATTTCGGCATGTTTCCAACGCATAATATCTTCAATTCTTCTATTTTCCCAAGCAAATTCTACTCTTCTTTCTATTCTAAGGTATTTTCTCATTTCAGTTTGTGATGAGATAGTAAGTAATGGAGCAGTAATACCAGAGTCATTATAAGCGCGTGCTCTTACTTGGTTAAACGCTTTAAGCATTTCGCTATCTAATTGGTTTAGTTCTATTTTTGCCTCTGCATACATTAGCAATACATCAGCATATCTCATAATAACAATGTCAGCATCAGAATAAGAATCATCAGACCAGTCTGTATCAACTCCTTTTTTTAGTGTTAATCCATTATAAGAAGCATAGGTATCTACAGATCTTGTGTCTTTATTTTTTACTTGCTTACCTGTTGTAGTGTTAAGGACATTAGTAGAGTAAGGGTTAGGATCATAAATATATCCAAGGTGATCAGTACCAAATTCTACTATAGTTTCTTTTAATCTCGGATCTCTGTTTTTAAATGGGTTTTGAGGATCAAAAAGAGGAGATTGATCTATTGTTTTCCCATCCGTGCATAGATAAGTAGCAAATAATTCCCAAGAAGGTTGTGCTACAGAGCTTCCACCAGCATTTCTAGTATAGAAATTCTTAACTGAGAATATAGAATTATGTTGAGCAGAACGTGGAATAGCAAACACAGTTTCAGAAGAATTCTTAGTTTTAGAAAGGAAATATTCTCCATAATTACTGTGTAGCTTATAATTATTTAGTTTTATACACTCTTCAGCAGCCTTACGTGCTATTTCATAATCGTGAAGATTTAATGCTGTTTTTGCCTTAAACGCTAATGCTGCACCTTTTGTCAATCTTGAATTCTGTGTTCCATTGTACTTAATAGGTAGGTTATTGATTGCAAAGTTAAAATCATTGTACACTTCTTGTAAAATAATTTTTTTATCAGTTCTTCCCATTTTGAAAGCCTCCTCTATCGTAAGCGTTTGAGTATAAAAAGGAACATCGCCAAAGAAAAACAGTAATCTACCGTAGAATATAGCTCTAAAGGCACGTGCTTCAGCTTCAAACTGTTTTCTATCTACTTCTGATAGATTACCTCTGTTTTGCGTTAAGTTTTCTAATATAGTATTTGCTCTAGCAATTCCCTTATAAGTATTCTTCCACAATGCAGCACTTGTACCCCATTCACTATTAATGGTACCAGCAGCATATTCATTCATTACTTGTCTTTGAGACCAGTTATCTGTTAATCGTTCACCAGCCCAGCCTGTTTCAAGATTCCAAAGGTATTCTCTGTAAAAATCATTAATAGAAAGTTCGTATTCATTTTTATCAGAATACCAATTTTCTGAAGAAGCACTAGAAGGAGGGTTTAAATCTAAATCAGCACAACTGCATGTAAAGATAAGTAAGCTAAGTATATAAAGTATTTTTTTCATTTTAGATAATATTAGAAGTTAACAGATACCCCGAAGTTGAATGATTTAGCGATGTATGCATTATATGCTGATTCTGGATCATATCCCTTTGGAAAATTACTGAATGTAAAATAGTCGTTTAGAGAAATAAATACTTTAAGCTTGTCTAAATGCACTGAGTTTACTAAATCTTTAGGGAAATTATAAGCTAAAGTGATATTCTTAATACGGAAATAAGCTCCATTAATTAACCAGAAATCAGACATTTTATAATTGTTGTTTTCTGCGCTTACATGCGATAATCTAGGGTATTTAGCATTTAGATTTTGTTCCACAGTATTGTATGGGCTCCAGTATTGACCATCTATCTCTTGCATTGGACTTGTCCATGAAGATTGGAAAGGTCTGATTTGGTTTTCTGTCAATAGACTTTTTTGTTTTCCAACTCCTTGGAAAGCTATTCCTAATTCCACTCCTTTGTAATCAAGGTTAATATGTCCACCAAATATGTAACGAGGTAGTGAAGAACCTAAAGGCACACGATCATAATCTGGTGATATGCTTCCATTAGGAACACCATCAGGTCCACTTATATCTAGATATTTAATATCTCCTGGTTTTACAGCATTAGATAGTTTAGGGCTATTATCTATTTGTTCTTTATTTTGAAATAGACCATCAGAAATATATCCATACCATTCGTTAAATGAAGTTCCTTGTCTTATGATTTTTCCATTAGACATAACGATACGTCCTCCCAAATCCCCCATAGTGGTTCTAGAGTCTGATAGATTAGCTCCTATAGAGTATTTTAGGTCACCAATCTGATCTCGCCAATTAATATCTAAGTCCCAACCTTCAGTATGCATATTACCAGCGTTTTGTTGAGGATTTTCAAATCCCATAAAAGCAGGAATCTCTAACTCTAACAGCATATCTCGTGTCTTCTTTTTATAATAATCAGCTGTGATACTAAGGCGATTTCTTAAGAAATTAATATCCAAACCAAAATCAATTGATTCTGTTGTTTCCCAAGTGATGTTCTGGATAGCATATTGCGTTTGAGCAGCAGTTAGAGCAGAGATAATCTGGTTGTCTTTATAGAATAATGTATTAGAAAAATTGATTGAAGATTGATATGGATAGTTTCCGATTCGTTCATTTCCTAGAGTACCCCAAGAACCTCTAAGTTTTAAGTAGCTTATTACATTTTGGTTTTTCATGAAGTTTTCTTCTGATACTGTCCATCCTGCAGAAAAAGAAGGGAATATCCCCCATCTGTGATCTTTGTGAAAGCGTGAAGAACCATCTCTACGAATATTAGCTTGCAAATGATATTTGTTGTCAAATGAATAGATTAATCTAGAGAAAAGAGATTGATAAGCTGTCTCTGTTTTATCACCAGAGTTAGTCATAAATTCTACAGGAGCAAGGTCTAAATATGGAAAATTAGGCAATTCCATATTCATTGCTTTAGCGCCTAAATTATCTATAGAAGAATAATTATCTTCATACCCTAATAATAGATTAATACTATGTTTTTTTAGATCTTTAGTGTAAGTAGCAAGCACTTGTTTTGTCAGTATTTTGCTTTCGTTTCTATTCTCGATTAAAGTATTGTTTGTATGACCATTTATATAGCCTGAGAAGCGTTCAGGGCTCTCAGCATCATAATATTCTATTTTTTTTGAAAAGTTCTTTCTTCTATCAAAAGCTAGTTGTGGGGCTAAAACTAATGAAACTTTTAAATCTTGAATTGGCGTAAAGTTCAAGGCTACTCTTCCGTATATTTTATCAGAGTGATGTCTTTTAGTTCCTCCATGATACAAACTAGCATAGGCATTAGAACCTGATTTTCCTTCAGCTATTCTTCCATCTTGCCAAGTAGCAGCATATACAGGAGCATAACGCATAGCTTCCCATACAGGGTCATTAACAGGGGAAGTTTGTTGGGTTGTATTATATGATAAATCAATATCTCCAGAGATAAAATCATTAACCTTGATATTGTTATTTACACGAGTCATAATTCTTTTGTAATTCTCAATATCATAAATTGCTTTGATATTCTCATAATCTACACTTGCACGCGTCTTAATTCGCTCACCACCACCAGAAAGAGAGAAGGAGTGTCTTTCTTTTGCAGCAGAATCTTTTAGCAATAGATCTTGCCAGTCTGTAATAGGGTATTTATTAGGGTTCTCTAAGTTATTCTGATACCAATTGTCTATGTCTTGTTTGCTATAGATACCATATTCTCCTCCAGGAGCTGTACCTGCATCATTCCAAGACATTTCATTGATCATCTCCATGTAGCGTTTATAACCAACAGACTTAGGCATCATCGTAGGTTTTTCAAAGGCGTAATCAGATTTATAAGAGAAGTGAAATTCGTTATCTTTAGCGCGTTTAGTTGTAATTAAAATAACTCCTGCTGCTGCTCTAGCTCCATAAATAGAAGCCGCTGCTGCATCTTTTAAGACAGATATTTCTTCGATATCATTAGTGTTTACTTGATCCATATCATCTTGTGCCACTCCATCTACAACGATTAATGGATCTGTATTACCTATAGTAGTCACACCACGAACTTTGATATTAGCTTTAGCACCAGTTTTACTTGAGTTACGCGTTACCATTACTCCTGATAGTTGTCCTTGAAGAGCCTGCGAAAGCTGTGTTGTATTTCGCTGTTCTATTGCATCTCCACTAACTTGTCCTACTGAACCTGTAATATCTTTCTTCTTAGCTGTCCCATAACCAATTACTACAATCTCATCTAGATTAGACGCTTCTTCTCTCATTTTGATATTCATCATAGAAGAAGCCTTTACCATTTGATCTTGAAAACCAATAAAAGAGACTTTTATTAAGTCATTTGGATTTGCTTTGATATCAAAGTTTCCATCTAAGTCAGTAATGGTAGACTGTATATTACTTAAGTTTTCTATGGTTGCTCCAGGTAATGTAAGTCCATTGTTGTCCAATACTCTTCCTTTAAGCATACTTAAAGCAATAGAAGAGTTTCCTTTTTTGATAGAAAGTAGATTGTCCTCTAATTTATAAGATAGATTAACTTTGGCTTGTAATGAACTTAATATTTGTTGAAGAGTAAGTGTTTTACTACTAAAGTTTACCTTAGTACTCTGAGGTAATTCATCAGTATAGTAAATCTTAATAGAAGTTTGTTTCTCTATTGTTTTTATTAATTCATTGATTGTTAATTCACTTTTAGGTAGTGCTAAATTAATTTGAGAAGGTGATTGTCCTAGAGTAATATTTGACCACATCAGACAAGCTAGCGCTATTACAGGAAACTTAATTTTTTTGTAGTTGTTTTTCATGGTTTAAGTGCATAATAGGTTTTTAAATGTTTAGTTATTTTTTAAAAATTGAGATCTCTTTATCTTGTTTTTTATAGGTAAGGTCTTCTAAGAAGCAGATACTTCTCAGAATAGCATACAACTCATGTTTTGGATATCGTCCATGCAAGATGGCTTGGGTGTTAACACGATGATCAATGTGGATGTGGATACGGTAGTATTCTTCCAACTGATTGATAGCTTTATCTAAAGGGATATTATTAAAGTCAAAGTATGAAGTCTGAGCGAGTAAAGTATTATGAGCTAGTCTATCATTATGCCATACCAAACTATCATTAGCGTGTAATATTCTTAACGAAGAATCTTTAGGGTTTTCTACTGATACTATTCCTTCTATTACGCGAACCTTATGGTCATTAGCAGCCTTATCACTCACTGTAAATGTTGTTCCTAGAACTGTAGTGTTAAGGTGATCAGACTTGACTAAGAAAGGAAGATCTCTGTTTTTGGCTACTTTAAATAAGGCAGTACCTTTTAGTTCTACTGAACGATTAGAGGTATTGTATTCATCGTTAATTTCTAATGTAGTACCAGGTTCTAGAATAATAATAGTATTGTCATCTAAAGTGATACTTGTAGTCTTTTCTGCATAATATAGATTAGTAGAAGAATTATATTGATTCCATAAAAGAACACCACTTAACAAAGGTATTGTAAGACAAGCAGTCCAGGTAGCAGTGCGTCTAAAGCGCATGCGTCGAGTATGTGCTTTCTGACTAACTACTATTTTATTGCGTAATCTGTTTTCAACAGTTTCTTTGTCTGCGATGGTAGATGTACCTATTTGTTGTAATCTTTCTAACCAAGAAGTTAAAAATTGATTTTCTTGATCAGATGAGTTTTTCTTTAAATATTGATCTATAATATTTCTAATCTTGTTTTCCATGAATAGTGTTTATATCTATAAAGTGTGCTATTCTATAAATGGTACTATGCGAAAAACTGGATTTAATGATTACTTAATATAGGGTAACAATTACTTAACGAATAAAAGAAAGAAGAAAAAGGCTTCTATAGAATAAGAAAGATTAGCTCTTAATAAGGATAATGCTTTGTTTAATTGGTTTTTAACTGTGTTTTCTGACAAGTTTAGGAGTTGAGCAATTTCAGAATAAGACTTCAGACTGTAATATCTCAACTGAAAAATTTCTAAACATTTTTCTGGTAATATTTCTGCAGCTTTTAATTTGACTTGTTCTAGTAGGTAAAGTTTAAATTGTTCTTGTTCCTCTACAGTAAGTAATTCAAATTCTGATAATGCCTCATAAGCAGTCTCTAGTTCTACAGAAGTAAATTTTCTATTGCGCAAATATTCTAGACATTTATATTTAACAGCTGTATAAAGATAGGCTTTAAAATTCTCAATATGTAAGATATCAAATCTCTTCCAAAGATCAATAAATACTTCTTGAATGATATCTTCTGTCTGTGCAGTATTTTGAGTTAGGTTATTAGCATAGATATACAGAGACTCCCAATAAGACGTATACAAGTTGTTTACGAATCTATCTTTATTAGTCATTATTATATTATTTTGAGACCAAAATTATCTTATAATAAGAGTAATGTTCTTTCTCTAACTTTACTAAAGCATTAAGCTTTTTTATGTAATAAGGACATTATTTCTAAAAAGTAGTGTTTTTGTAAGGATATATTGTGTGTGTTTTACAAGGTATAGTATTGATATACTGATAAAAGAGAGAGAGTTTAAGTGAGAATATAAGTTAGTGTATGGTTAAGGAAGTGTAAAGAAATAACTATAAGATAGGAGTTGTTACGTTTTATGCGACGTCTTCTTATAGAGATTATTATATGTTGGTCTACTAGGAGATTACTTGCTGTATTCTTGCACATTTCCTCCTGAAATGGGCATTTTGGGCAATAAAAGTGCTAGAATTCCTTTGAAAGAACGAATTATTGGTTATATAGCCTTCGTTCTTTATTCAATAGGTTCGACACCATACTTTCTAGTTGGATGGCGTGGAACTTCATTGCTTTAGGACTGAAAAAGTTTTATAAAACTAAAAAATCAAGATGACTTCATTTCAAGAAAGTAAGAGTCTGGATAAATAATTAAAAATATTAATAAGTAAATGTGATAATTATGTTATAATAATAAGAAATAGGAATTGTTTGTTAATTAAACTTAGCGAGTAAAAATGAAATAAATAGTAGGTGGTAATCTTAACGATTTAATAAAATTGAAGACAGGCTATAATATTACATTTGATCCTACACGAAAACCTACTAAAAGTAACAACATATAATGATAAGTAAAGAGAAAATGTTTGATGCTTTATATGAAAAGCATTGGTCTGAGTTATATGCTTTTGCTCTTAACGTAACAAGGGATAAAGTTATAGCAGAAGATATTGTACAAGAGGTTTTTATTGATTATTGGAGCCGCATGAATACCATTAATGTAGAACTACCAAGGGCTTATTTTTTTCAAGCTGTTCGAAATCAGTGTGCAAAAGCATTGAGTAATAGAAACTTCAATCAAGTACAAATAGAGAATATAGCTTCTTTAGTTCCAGATCTTGACGAGATACAGTTTGAAGAAGTAAAACAACAATTATTGAACGAAATTAATCAAACTGCAATCTCACTTCTACCAGATAAATGCTTAACTATTTTTAAAATGCGTTTTTATGAGCAATTGTCTTATAAAGAGATTGCCTCTCGTCTAAATATCTCTGAAAGTACAGTAGAGAATCAAGTGAACAAGGCTTTAAAACTGTTGCGAGGAAATACAAGATATATTACAGATATGCATTTTTCTGTATTGTTAAGTATTATGTGTTAAGTAAAGTTTAGCTGTATTATCTAATCGTTAAGTATGGTTTGATACATAGGTGTTTTTTAAAATAGAAGAACATCATAGTATAAAGCATACTAAGAATGATAAAACAGTTTAAAAGAATATTGTCAAAATACGCAGAAGGAAATAGTAATAAAGAAGAAGAATCTTTAGTTAATCAGTATTTTGATCGCATGCAAATGGAAGGTGTGCTTCCAAAAGATGTAAGTACAGCTGTTGGCGAAAGGATGAAAAGAAGAATAAACCTTCAAATTAAACCAGTCCCAAAAACGTCTTTTGCAATGTACTATAAGATAGCAGCAGCAGTAGCAATTGTTTTATCATTATCTTATTATTTTCTTTTCCCTTCAACAAAAGAAATAGAATATGTGGAGCAATTTGCAGTTAAAGGACAACAGCTTCAGTTTTATTTAAGTGACTCTACCTATGTACACTTAAATTCAAATAGTAAATTAATCTACCCTAAAACATTTAACGGAAATTCTCGTGAAGTACAATTAGTAGGAGAAGCTTTTTTTGAAGTAAAACACACTTCAAGAGATACTCCGTTTTTGGTTGTTAGCCCTAAATTAAGAACACAAGTATTAGGAACAAAGTTTAATGTAAACGATAGTCCTAACGAAACAGTACAAGTAAGTGTTTATGAAGGAAAAGTAAAAGTAGAAGACAAACAAACTAAGCAACAGGTTATTTTGGCAAAAGATGAACAAGTGACTTGGACAGATGCAGTAAGTTCATTACAGAAAGCGACTATACAAGAACAGCAGTTTAATCAATGGTATAAAGGAGAAGTCAAATTTAACCAAATGGGGATCCAAGAAGTAATTACAGTATTGAATAGGCGTTTCAATACGCATTTGCAGTTAGCATCAACTAATTTACCAACTTCAACAATTAGTGGCGATTTTACAAGCGATAAAATTGAAGACATCCTTCAAAGTTTGCAATTTATATACGGTCTTCAATATAAGAAGCAAAGTGATGGGAAGATTATAGTACACCTCAAATAGTTTATGTCTAACCACAATATTATGAAATGAAATAACACAACTACAATTAACTACAAAGAAAAAACCTGTACAAAGTGGCAGCGATGAACAGGTTTAGAAGTGATAATTAATTATCCAGCAGAACAATTAACTAAAAAACAAAGATAACAATTATGTATCTCAAATTATTCAAAGGAGGTAAGAAATTATATACTCCATTAGCTACTGCTTTGCTTTTTTTACACTTATTAAGTGCAGAAAACACTTATGCACAACAAAAAGCAGCGACACCGATTTCAATTCAGTTGAATCAAGCTTCTATTACAGATGTTTTTAACGCCATTAAAAAACAATCAAATTACACTTTAATTTATAGTGATAAAGTAACTGCTTTGACCAAAAAAGTGGATATGCATATTGACGCTAAAGACATAAAAGGTATTTTAGATTATATGTCTAAACAATATGGAATTACTTATCAAATTACAGGTTCAACTATCTCTGTAAAATTAGGAGAAGTAAAAACACAAAAGATAAAAGGAATTGTAATGGACGAACAAGGATTGGGGGTCCCAGGAGCTACAGTTATATTAAAGGGAACGGACAAAGGTGTAAGTACAGATTTGGACGGAAATTTTGCTTTGGATGCTGTAGTGGGAAAAGATAGAGTACAAATTTCTTTTATTGGATATAAAACAGTTGAAGTAATAGCAGCTACTAATTTAAAAGTAGCTTTAGTAGAAGACCAAACTAATTTAGATGAAGTAGTAGTGGTGGGATATGGAAAGCAAAAACGAGTAAATGTTACAGGAGCTGTAGATCAAGTAGGAGCAGAGGTGTTTAAAGATCGCCCTGTTTCTAATGTAGCTAAAGCATTACAAGGAGAAATAGGAAACCTAAACCTTATCATAGGAGATGGAAAACCTACCAGAAGTGCAACATTTAATGTGCGTGGTACAACTTCAATTGGAGGAGGAGGGAATGCTTTGGTATTAATAGATGGAGTACCTGGTGATCCTTCTTTATTAAATCCCAATGATATAGAAAGTGTATCTGTTCTTAAAGATGCTGCTTCTGCAGCTATTTATGGAGCAAGAGGAAGTTTTGGAGTAGTTCTAATTACCACTAAAGCATCTGAAAATGAAAAGTCAAAGATTAACTTTTCTACCTCTTTTTCGGTTTTAGATCATACAGTTAAACCTGATTTAGTGACTAATGGATACCAATGGGCGAAACAATTTGACGACGCTTATTATTCTTGGAATGATTACAAAATGCATCCGTCTAAAGCAAATAGCGTATTTCCTTTTTCTATGGAATATTTGCAACAACTAAAGGAACATGACGAAAACCCAAGTTTGAGTAAAGTAGATATTGATCCTGTAACTGGAAAATATGTGTACTATGGAAATACAGACTGGATGAAAGAGTTGTATGCAGATATGATTACAGCACAAGAGTATAATTTAAGTGCTAGTGGTGGAGGGGAAAAAGCAAGCTATTACTTATCAGGTAGAATAAATTCTCAAGACGGTATTTTTAGATATAACCCCGATAAATTTAATATGTATAATTTAAGAGGAAAAGGGTCTTTACAAGCAACAAGTTGGTTAAAGTTAGAAAATAACTTTGAATATGCTGAAATGGATTATTTCTTTCCAATCTTAAATCACCCTTCAGATACACCAGTTTGGCGTAGAATATCAGACGAGGCCTTCCCTGTAGCGATGATGTTTAATCCTGATGGAACCTTAACACACAATGCGGCAATTGTATTTGGTAGTTTTGTTTCAGGAGGAAATTATTCAGATACAAACAGACAACAATTGAGAAATACAACAAGTTTTGTTGCTGACGTAATTAAAGATGATTTGAAGTTATATGGAGATTTTACTTTTAGGAATTTAAATGAAGTAGAAACGAAACAATATACTCCAGTGCCATATAGTACCAAACCAGGAGAGTTACTTGAAAGAGGAGAGAATAAGTTAGAAGAGTTGCAAGAGAAAACGACTTATAAGGGGATGAATCTTTATGCAGAATATAAAAAGCAATTCGGTAGTCACTATTTGAAAGGATTAGTAGGATATAATTACGAAAAATTGCGTTTAGACAAGCGCACTTTAGAACGCAATGAGTTAACGAATTCTTTATTACCTGATTTTGGTTTAGCAACTGGAGAGAATATTGTTTTAAAAGGAGGAGGATATCAATGGGCGACTTTAGGGGCTTTCTTTCGATTGAACTATAATTTCAGAGAAAAGTATTTTATAGAAGTAAACGGGAGATATGATGGTTCTTCAAAATTCCCACAGAATCAACAGTGGGGGTTCTTTCCATCAACTTCTGTAGGGTATCGTTTATCACAAGAGAACTTTTGGCAAAACAGTCGTTTAGCAGATATTTTACCTGAGTTGAAATTCAGAGCTTCTTATGGTTCATTAGGAAATGGAAATATCTCTCCTTATCAGTATTTAGAAACGATGTCTGTTAATCAATTAAATGTTTTATTAAACGGAAAAAATCCATTGTATACCAATAAACCAAATGTAATTCCTAATGGATTAACATGGGAGAAGGCTACTACATTCAATATTGGTTTTGATACAGAATGGTTTAACCGACGATTAACAACCTCTTTTGATTGGTACAAACGAGTTACAACAGATATGTATACACAAGGTACGCCTCTGCCACAAGTATTTGGAGCAACAGAACCTAAAGGAAACTATGCTGATTTAGAAACAAAAGGATGGGAGTTGTCGATTGCTTGGAGAGATAAAATCAACTTTAATAAACCTTTGACTTATAAGTTCCGATTTATTCTTTCAGACAATCAGTCTAAGATTACAAAATTTAATAATCCAACAAATTCATTAGATACATATTACAAAGGAATGAAGATAGGAGAAATATGGGGATTTGAAAATGCGGGTTATTTTATTGATCAGAATGATATTAATAATCATGCAGATCAAAGCTATATCCGTGTTTCTGCAGCAAATATATTAATGCCTGGAGATATCAAATTTGCAGATTTAAATGGAGATGGAGTAATTAATATAGGCGATAATACAGTAGATAACCCTGGAGATAGAAAAATTATTGGAAATTCAGCACCTCGTTTTAACTTCGGTTTTAATACTGATTTAGAGTGGAATAATTTCTTCGTATCTGCTTTTTTTCAAGGTGTAGGTAAACGCGATTTTTGGCCTGGAGCAGACAACTCTTTATTTTGGGGTGCATACAATAGACCATACAGTTGGCATCCAACAAAAATGAATGATATGATGTGGTCTGAAGAGAATCCAGATGCTTATTTTCCAAGGATGAGAGGGTATGTTGCTCTTAACAATAGAGGAGAGCTACAAGTACAACAAAGCAAGTATATCCAAAATGCAGCTTATATCCGCTTAAAGAACTTAACAATAGGATATAACTTTCCCAAACAGATGTTAGAAAAGAATAAAATAGAGAGTCTAAGAATTTTCTTTTCAGGACAAAACTTATGGACCTATTCACCCATGTTTAGAGTCTTAAAAACAATGGACCCTGAAGTAATTGATGGAGCAGATCCAGAATTGTCACCAAACGCTGGTAATGGAATGCGTTATCCGATGTTAAAAACATTCTCTTTAGGAATCGATATTACTTTTTAAAACAAGCAAACAATGAAAAAAATAATATTAATAACTGCTTTAGCAGGTTTGTTTATCACAACTTCTTGTTCAAACGACTTGGATCAATTACCCTTTGATAAACTTTCACCAGATGTAGCTTTTACAACAGAAAAAGATTTAGAATTATATAGCAATTCTTTTTATAAAATATTACCTAACGGAAATGATGTCGTTCGTGGAGATAATATGTCTGATTATGTTATTGGTCGAACAATCAATAACTATTTAACAGGTACTTATACAGCCTATGATAGTGGGGGTTGGAGTTGGAGTGATTTGAGAAATATCAATTATTTTTTAGAAAAATCAAAAGGAGCTAAGATCATAGATAAACGGAAAGCACATTACGAAGGATTGGCTCGCTTTTTCAGAGCGTGGTTTTACTTTGATAAAGTAAAGCGTTTTGGCGATGTGCCTTGGTATGACAAAACACTAACAGTAGATGATCCCGATTTGTATAAACCAAGAGATACAAGAGAATTGGTGATGCAAAAGGTTTTAGAAGATTTAGATTTTGCAATTAGTGCTATTGAAGGAGGAAAAGATAATAGTGCTTCACGAATTACCAAACAAGTTGCATTAGCTTTTAAATCTCGAGTATGTCTTTTTGAAGGAACGTATCGAAAATATCATACAGATTTAGGGTTGGTTGGTAGTTCATCAGAGTGGTTAAAACAAGCTGCTAATGCCGCAGATGAATTAATGAAAACATCTTCTTATCGCTTAAATACAGCGCAAGGGAATCAAAGCTATCGAAACTTATTTAATAAAGAAGCTGTAGAAGCTTCTGAAGTGATATTAGCGGCTAATGCAAGTGCAGCTTATAGAATCTTTAATGATGCAAATTGGTATTATACCAGTGCAACGTATGGGAATCGCTCTAATTTGACTAAATCGTTTATCAATACCTATTTAAATATAGATGGCACTCGCTTTACAGATAAAGCTGGGCATGCAACTATACCTTTTTGGGAAGAAGTAAAAGGCAGAGATCAACGTTTAGAACAAACCATTCGAATGGGAGATTACAAAAGAGATGGACAAGCTGCTGCTCCTGATTTCACCTATACTTATACAGGTTATCAACCCAAAAAATTAACCTTAGATTCTTCTGCTACAGATGGAGTAGCAGAAAATAATAATACACTGCCTTTAATTAGGTATGCTGAGGTTCTGTTGAATTATGCTGAAGCAAAAGCCGAATTAGAAGAATTTACAGGTGCTGATTGGGACAAAACAATCAAGTTGCTAAGAGAAAGAGCAGGTATTACCAATAGTAGTATACCAACAGTCGCAGATGCTTATTTAAAACAAGAGTTTTTTCCAAACATATCAGATGCAAATTTATTAGAAATTCGAAGAGAAAGAGGAATAGAGCTGGTGTTAGAAGGGTTTAGATATGATGATTTAAGACGTTGGAAGTTAGGAGGGCTTTTAACCAAAAGCTATGAGGGAATGTATGTACCAGCCATGAATACACCATTAGATATGAATGGGGATGGTAAGTCAGATGTTTCTTTTGTAACAAAAGTACCTGCAAATCCACAAAAAGGAGTGTACTACTATATTATTGATAACAACCAGTATAAGTTGTCTAATGGTGATTCTGGGACACTTATAATTATGGACAATCTAAAACGTATCTATGAAAACCATCAGTATGTATTCCCAATTCCATATAGCGCAATTGTATTAAATAGTAAATTAAGTCAGAATCAAGGTTGGTAATTTAATTGTAATAGAAATGAAAAGTCAAATAATAAGAATAATTCAAGTAGTGGTTTTATTACTTTGTTGTATCTCTTGTAATTATGAAGATGATTATACAAATAAAAACCCAAAGAAGGATCCTACAAAGTTGTTTACTCTAACAGCCTTGGTGGTAAATAAGATAGAGTCTCCTTTAGCTAAGGCAGAAGTAACTTTATATGACGAAAAGCAGAAAGAGATAAAAAAACAGGAATCTTCAACAACAGGAGCAGCTGTGTTTAGCGATTTGGTTGCTGGAAGCTATAGGTTAAAGAGTAGTTACGAAAATCAAGTCAACGAAGTAGTGGTAGAAATAAAGAATGAAGACAAAGAAGTCAAGATCAAATTAGATATTGTTCCAAAGGATGTTGTTCTTCAAAATTCTCCTATTGTAATTACTGGAATACAGGCCGATCCACGAGGGACAGATGCAGCAGCTAATGGCACATCCTCTACTTATGATGGAGGTAAAGTAGTTGTAAATCATATTGGAGGGTACGAGTATGTACAGTTAATGGCTTTAGAGGATATTGATTTTGAGCGTACACCTTATAGTGTAGTTATGGCAAACAATGGTATTGTTGGAGATAGAGGATGGGCACAAGGAGGAAATGTAACCTATAAGTTTGATTTAGTATCAGGAAAGGCAAAAAAGGGAACCTTCTTTTATGTAGGAGGAAAGTCAAAGGTACTTTCAGGTTATGGCAGTTGTGGAAAAAGTACAGATATCAGTACGTCTAATTGGATTGCTACAAAAGACTATAAATTAGAAGCAGGAGACGGTTTTGGAGATCCTAATGGAGGAATCTTAGGGAATTTAGGGAAAGATGGTCAGAATGTAGCAGATGGTGTTGCAGTGTTCAAAGGAACAACAGTTACAGGAGAATCAATTCCTTTAGACGCTGTTTTTTATGGTACCTCATTAGACGGAGTATATGATTCGGTTAACAATTGGGGATATCGTGTGCCAGAACAAAATGACCGTTATGCAACAAAAAATAAAGAAGGTAAAGCACAACCGTTTTTTGGACAAGGTTCCAATGTACATTTGTTTAGTCAACCAGGTTCGGATGTAGGAGATTTTATCAAGTTAGGTGGTTCTACAGATAGAAAGGAATGGAAGGTACTGAGAAATTCTACTATTGTACAGCTAAGTTATTGTGCAGGAGAATCTTCTTTAACAGACATCGAGAGAGCCAATGGAGTAACAGTATTTGCAGAAGGAAATACAACACCAGAAGTACCTGAGCCTTCAAAAGGAAATGTAAGTGTCATGTCTTTTAATATTCGTCATCACGATGCTACAGATCCCTATTCATTAGAGAGTAGAAAGGAGTATATCTTACAAGTGATTATAGACGAAATGCCAGACATTGTTGGGTTGCAAGAGTTTTCTGATAATTGGTTTGAAACATGGATGCAACAACAGATGGCAGCCAAAGGTTATGGGTATTATATGGACGAAGCTAATTCATACGGATCACCTAAAGTGATCTTCTATAAAAAAGATCGTTTTGATTTGAGAGGGAGTGCTACTTATCAAATGAAATATACTGAGAATAGAAGTGGTGCATGGGTGGTGTTATTTGACAAGCAAAAGCAAAAAGAATATTTTGTAACGAATAGTCATTGGACAACTGTTTCTTCAGAAGATAGAACAAAAATGGCTAAAGATGTCGTTAATATTATCGAACAAAATTACCAGAATCGCCCTGTAATTTGTATAGGAGATTTTAATGGACAACCTCATACTACAGAAATTAATGTTTTAAAAACAACAACGCAACCAAAATTGTTGAATGCTGTAGACGAATCATTAAAAACATTTCACAAATGGGGGCCAACAGGTTCAACTACTTTAGATTATATCTTTTATTCTTCTCCTTTCAAATTAATAGAAGGAAAAGTAATACGAACAAGTTTTGGCGCAATATGGCCTTCAGATCATTGGCCTGTTATGGCAACTTTTACGATAGATTAATATGAAAAAAATACTAATTGCGATAGGGCTTTTTTGTGGTTTAAATACAACCGCTATAGCTCAAGAAAAAACACCTCATATTGTATTAATTACAATCGATGGTTTTAGACCAGATTTCTATTTAGAAGAGCAATGGGGAATGCATACAGTACGAGAGTTAATGAAAAATGGAGTAGCTGCTAAGGCAGTTACTCCTATCTTCCCTTCTGTTACTTATCCAGATCACACAACCATTATTACAGGAGAACTTCCTGCTCAACATGGAATAGTATATAACAATATTTTTGACCCTGCTACAGGCTCTCAAAAGTGGTATTGGGATTATAGTGCAATTAAAATACCAACACTATATGATGTGGTGAAGCAAAAAAAACTGACTTCTGCTAATGTAATTTGGCCTGTAACAGTCAATGCGCCTATCGATTATAATGTTCCTGATATATGGGATCTTACTAACGGATACGATAGAAGAAGTATTACAGCTTTATATACTACACCTTATAGTTTGTGGCGCGAGATACAAAATGAAGCAACAGGAACATTAAGAGCTAAAGATTGGGCAATGACAGAAGAAGAGCTGATTATGGATGAGAATATTGCACGTATGGGAAGTTATATGATTCAGCAGTATCAACCGAATCTATTAACCCTTCACTTTCCATGTACAGATCACTATGAGCACCAAGATGGTTTGGATAGTCCTTTGGTACGTGCCAGTGTTGCTGGAGCTGATCGTGCAATCAAAACAATTATTGAGGCATTAGATCGTTCAAAACTGAAAGATAACTATGTAATAATTATTACAGGAGATCATGGGTTTGATAAAATCACACACCGTTTACAACCTAATATTTGGTTAAAGGATGCAGGACTGTTAGACGACGCAAAAACAATGGACTGGAAAGCAATGTTTCATACCCAAGGAGGTTCTGCTTTCTTGAGAGTGCAAGGAAAGAATAAAGTAAAAACAATCGAAAAGGTTAAAACTTTATTAGAAAAACAACCACAAGAAATTAGAAACCGCTATCGCATGATATCAAAAGAAGAGCTACAAAAGCTTGGTGCAGATCCAGAGGCAGAGTTAGCCTTAACAGGTTTAGATCACACAACATTTGGTGGAGGCCTTAAAGGAGAAGTATTGAGTAAGTTAAATAAAGAAGGTGGAGCACACGGATTTTTGAATAGCGATAAAAGTATGCAAACTGGATTTGTTGCTTTTGGAAAAGGAATAAAACAAGGAGTGGTGATCGAACAAATGGCTTTGATAGATATTTGCCCCTTTATTAGTGAATTATTGGAACTGGATTTTAAATTTCTTTCAAAAGAGTTAAAACAACAACTACTAAGTATCTAAAGATAGAATTAATGTTATAAAGAAGGCTACTCTTTAAAATAATAGTAGTCAAATTCGGAAGATTGTAATTTTTAAATTAATTAAGTTACATAAGCTTAACAATAGCATAAGATTAGTGTAGGAAGACATCACTAATTTTGGGCATTGAAAAAAAGTGACATTCTGAACAGTAAGGGGATATTATCAAATCATTAAATATTCTTTTTCGTAACGAAATACTTTAATACGCTCTATTTGTAACAACATAAACCATATATAATGAAAAAAAGATTCTTTACTGTTGCCTTCTTATTTACGGCAGCATTAGCCATTGGGCAGACTAGTGTTCGTGGCTATGTATTCGAGGATGCTAATAAGAACGGAAAAAAAGACAGAAGTGAAAAGGTATTAGCTGGGGTAGCGGTATCTAATGGAGTGGAGGTCGTACAGACTGATGATAAAGGACTGTATGAACTGCCTTTAACAGGGGATAATCAAATCTTTGTGATTAAACCAAGTCAATACGCTACTGTGTTAGACCAATATAATCTACCTGCCTCTTATGTAACGCATAAACCTAAAGGATCGCCAATAGGAACCAAGTATGAAGGTGTAGCTCCTACAGGGAAATTGCCAAAAGAAGTAAACTTTGGATTGATTGCACAAGAGGAGTCAGCAGATTTTAAGGCTTTTATCTTTGGAGACCCTCAGCCATATAGTCTGGAGGAACTAGATTACTTTAAAAAAGCAGTAGTAGATGAGGTAAAGAATAAGACAGAAGGAATCTCTTTTGGTATCAGTCTAGGTGATTTAGTAGGAGATAAATTAGACTTGCATACGCCTTATAAAGAGGTGATGAAAGAAGTGGGGCTACCATGGTATAATGTGATGGGAAATCACGATATGAACTATGAGGCAACTGAGGATATCTACTCTGATGAGACCTTTGAGAAGAACTTCGGACCTGCTAATTATGCATTTAATTATGGGGATGCTCACTTTATCGTATTAGATGATATTCTATATCCTCACCCAATTAAAAAGAAAGGGTACCTAGGTGGTTTTAGACAAGATCAATTAGACTTTGTGAAGAACAATCTGAAGTTCGTTCCTAAAGATAAGTTAGTGGTAATTTCTTTTCATATTCCATTATTTGTTGGAAACGAAAAACACTTCGATCAAGAGTCAAGACAGCAGTTATTGGATTTGCTTAAAGAGCATGAGAATATCTTACTATTGTCTGCACATACTCACTATCAGATGCATCAGTTCTATACGAAAGAACAAGGATGGTCAGGTATAAAACCATTACATGAGTATAATGTTGGGACAACTTCAGGCGACTGGTACTCAGGCGAGTTTAACGAGTTAGGTGTGCCTGCTTCTACTATGAGAGATGGAACCCCGAGAGGATATGCTACTTTAATAGTTAAGGGGAATCAGTATGAGTTAGACTATAAAGTGTCTGGGGAATCAGATGATTATAAAATGGAATTGTTTATGCCTAAGGTTATTGCGGATAAGAAATCGAATAACTATCAGGTATATACGAATGTCTTTATGGGAACAGAGAAAGACCTAGTACAGTATAGAATAGATGGAGGAGAGTGGAAAGAGATGAAGAAAGAAGAGAGTTTTGATCCAAGCTTCTATGCAGCAGTTCAAAAGTATGATTTGACAGAAAAATTATTAACTGGAAAGAAACCTTCTCACCCGATTAAATCATCTCATTTATGGAGTGCTAAGTTACCTTTTAATATTGGGGTAGGAGAGCATAAAGTAGAAGTGAAGGTGACAGATATGTTTGGTAGAGAGCATATCGCACAAAAGACATACAAAATCGAGAAAAGTAAATAGTATAGTTTTTTATAAGGTTTAGATTCTTCATCATTATAGCGAGCTCGCTTATAATTGAATCAGGATTTAAATTAAGTGTGTTGAAAGGGCTCAGTATCGTTAGATATTGGGCTTTTTCTGTTTGTGTAGGGGAGTTATAAGAAGGTCTTCTGCTATATCTATTCTTAGAAGAATCATAAAATGTTTTCAGAGCGTTTTCTTCCTATTATCTTTACTAGACATATAAAATGAAAAATGAATATGACTAATTTAGAACTAACGAAAGCTTAGTATTATGCATTATTCTATAAAAGTAAACACGCAGCAGTTAGAAGGAGCGTTATCTCCTATAAATAAGCCTTATTATTTTGCTATTCTTATAGATGGTGAAGCTACTTTTTCTTTAGATTTTAATAGATACTCTTGCTCTGGACAGTATATTTTATTTTTATCTCCTTATCAGTTGTTGACATGGGAAAAAGTAGAAATTAAGTCAATGAAGACTATACAGTTTCATGGAGACTTCTATTGTATAGAATATCACAAAGAGGAGGTAGCATGTAATGGGGTCTTGTTTAACGCATTATTTGACGCTCCTTATGTTCCTATTCAGTCATCTTTATTTCTAGAATTGACTCAGCTTTTTGATAAAATAGAGCAATTAGAACACCAACAGTCTGCTTATGATATTCCGATTCTCAAGACGTATTTACAATTGGTATTAGCCCTGAGTAGTAAGGAGAAACAGTTGATCAATAAGAAACAAAAGACTTCAGGACTGTTCTTAGAAGATATAGTTAGCTTTCAAGAGATGCTAGAAGAGCATTTTATGGAGTCTAGAGCAGTAGCATTTTATGCAGAGCAGTATCATTTATCTGTTGATGTGTTTAGTAAAAAGGTTAGAAAGCATTATGGAAAAACACCTTCTAAATTAATCCAGGAACGCCTTATTTTGGAAGCAAAAAAACAACTTCATCTGACTTATAAGAGTGTAAAAGAGATAGCTAAGATATTAGGATTTGAGGATGAGTTTTATTTTAGTCGTTATTTTAAGAAAGAAGTAGGTGTATCTCCTAAGATATTCAGAGAACAAGTAGGAATATCAGTAGTGGCAAAAAAGTCTATGGAATAGAAGGAATAGTCCATGTTATCTCTCTGCTAAACCTTCTAGTTTTGTTGAAAAATAAAATAAAACCAATGAAAAAAATTTTAGTATTATTTAGTAGCTTACAAGAGAAATCGATTCATTTTCTTCGTTTATCTATCTGTATTGTCATGGTTTGGATAGGAGGGCTAAAAGCTTTTCAATATGAAGCGGATGGTATTGTACCTTTTGTAACGAATAGTCCTTTTATGAGCTTTTTTTATCAGAATTCAACAAAAACAGTATTAGATGAATCTGGCAAAGAAGTATATGAATATACTCAACATAAAAATCCCGAGGGCAAAGTAGTGCAGAAGAACATTGATTGGCATAAACAGAATGGTACTTATGTGTTTTCGTATATTCTAGGTACAGTGATTGTAAGTATAGGGATACTCGTATTATTAGGGATATGGTATCCTAGACTCGGTTTTTTAGGAGGGGTATTAACATTAGGAATGTCTTTGGTCACACTATCATTTCTAATTACTACCCCAGAAGTATATGTGCCTAATTTAGGAGGTGATTTTCCTACACCTAACTATGGATTTCCTTATTTATCAGGTGCTGGAAGGCTAGTCTTAAAGGACATTATCATGATGGCAGGAGGATTAGTGATCGCTGGTGATTCAGCACGTAATTTGCTTTATAAGTGATTAATAGAATTAGAATATAAAATAAAGTAAAAATAAAAGCTTAGTACTTATCTAGTATTAAGCTTTTATTCTTAGAGGAGATAATAATTTTTGAAAGTATACTATTATTTTTAATAACCGAAATGTGTGTACTAGTTAAAAAGAATTAATTAATATGAGTTAAAACATTTTATATTATTGCTATTTAATGTTTTTATTATTTGTAATTATTGCAATTTAAATGTGCTTTATGGTTGTTTTTTTGCATATTTATTATTTTTTATTTATAAAAAGTAATACTTTTATAAATGGTTAAAAAAAGTAATAATCAAAAAACATTTTAATATGAAATTGCAACACACGTATTTTTATCATCCCTCTAATATTGAATGTAATGAGGAAGTAATTAAACAATTCGAAAGCCAAGGTGTCTCTATGAAAAAGATACAAGAAGCACTTGGTAGACATAATCGATTTGTAGTCGCTAAAGAGTCAAATGAAACTACGGTTTCTATGGGAATTTAGGCGGCAAAAGGAGTTTTAAAACAAAGTGGTATCTCAATAGAAGAAATAGATATTATTGTCTTTGTGACTTGTACTCCAGAGCATCAGATACCTTGTGACTCTATTTTTATACACCAAGCTTTGCAAGGAAAGAATAATACAATGTGTTATGATATTAACGCTAATTGTATTGGGGCTTTTGTAGCATTAGATCAAGTGACGCATTATCTCAATAGCAGTAGTAGAGCTAAAAATGCTTTAGTAGTTTGTTCTGATCAGTTATCTCGTATTTTAGATAGCCAAAACCCTGTAACAGCTTTTTGTTTTTCAGATTCTGCTTTTGCATTTATAGTAGAGAAAGAGACTACTACATCTGGATTAATAGACGTCATGTATCATACAGATAGTAGTTTTTGTGATACTGTTCTGTATCCACCCCAAGGACATTCTTGTTCTTTATCTGATGAATTAACAATGTGGGATACATCATTTGATGGAAGTGGAAGTGTGGAGTTTGCTTTAGATAAAATAGAGGTCTTTTTAGCAAAGAACAATCTAAAAATAGAAGATATCAGTTTATTCTTATTCTCTCAGTTATCGCTAAAAAACATTAAGATTATTAAATCACATTATCACTTACCAGAAGAAAAAGTACCTTTTTATTCAAAAGAGTTTGGTTATTCAGGAGCTTCTAGTCCTTTTTTAGCTTTACATCAATACCAGAAAGAAGGAACACCTCTAAAAGAAGGCGATTATTTTTTAATGTGGACATTAGGGGCAGGGTATCAGGCTGGTTTAATGTTGTGGAAATACTAAGTGTTTAGATGTTAGTTATCTAACTTTACATAAGGTGAAACTCAGTAAATTCAATGCTTACAGTGATTTTTTTGTTTTGAATTTAACAGATTAAAAGTATATTTACTTTCAAAAAAAACTATGAAATTTCTTACGGTATTAATCTGTCTGGTCTCATTGACGACCTTTGCTCAACCCAAAGCTATTTTGGATAAAACGACTTATCAATTTTGGTTAAATGAACCTAAAGTCGTAGAAGAAAAGAATCCTCTTATTATCTTTTTACATGGGAGAAGTCTTTCGGGAACTAATATAGATAGGGTAAAGAGATATGGTGCGTTAAAAGGAATAGAGAAGGGATTAGATATCCCCGCTTATTTAGTAGCTCCTCAATTGCCTTCTGGGCCATGGAATGCGGATAAGGTTGACGAAATCGTAAGTTATATGATTGCAAATTACAATATCGATGAGAGTCGCATTTATGTAACTGGAATGAGTTTAGGAGGATATGGTACGATGAAATATGCTGGTAAATATCCTAATCGTATAGCAGCTGCTATCGCTATCTGCGGAGGAGGAGAAGAAAGAGATGCCTGTGCTGTGACTAATATCCCTATTAAGCTTATTCATGGTGATAAAGACTTTATCGTACCACTAAAAGAGTCTAAGAAGATAATGACTGCAATCCAAAAGTGTGATAAAAAAGCGCCTGTAGAACTACAAGTAGTCAAAGGAGGTACGCATGGTAGTGTAGAAGATCTATATCGACACATGGAGGTATATAATTGGTTATTACAACATGTGAAGAGTAATGCCTCAATTAGTTCAGAAAACAAAGAAGAAATCTAAGTATAACATAAACAAAACACCCAAAGTCAAAAAGCTTTGGGTGTTTTATTTACATATTATTGGCTAATGTCTTCGCTGTTTTTAAGATATACTCTATAAAATCTTCTTCTACTCTGGAGATGTCATCTAGTTGCCCATTGTCTAAACTTAGTTTCTTGAATGCTTTTTACCCTATAACCTACAGGTATGATTAAATCTAGATTTTAAAACTTGACAGGTTTGTCTGAATTTGCAATGTACAAATTTTGCACATTGGTTTGTTCTACTAGTTCTCCTTCTTCAAATACATTTTTTATGTGTTTGGTAATGACAGTTCTGTCTTTTTGAAATAATTCTGCCATTTGGGCTTGAGTTAGCCATACTGTTTCGTTCTCTAAACAGGTCTCTATCTTAGCGAGGCCATCTTCTGTCTGATAAATAAGGATACTTCCATGCTCTGCCATAACATTTTTTTTAAGTTTATAAGTACTTTATATACCACCAAAACCATACTGTAAATTAACAACTTTATATTTATTTAGAGAGCAGTTTTATGTTTTATCCTTATAGCTATAGCCTAGCGTATTGTGTTTTGAAAATGAGAGTTTTGTTTTGTCATTTTGAGATATTGATATGAAAAACACTTTTTAAGTTATAAATATGTAAGGGGGAATATTCTTAATTCCTAAGAGGTTTTCTATTGTGATTTACTCAGAAGTCCTTATCTTTAAGTACTCAAATACCCTTAATAGATATGAAATATAAAATAGACCTATATACTCGCGTAAAGATAGATACCTCTAGTGACGCTAAGGCGTATGCTAATATGTTGTGTATAGGTGATCAATGCAAAACATTTGCAGAAGGGTTTATAGAAAACTCTCAATCTCGTATTTCGCTTATGGCTATTGTGAAGGGATTGGAGCAGATTAAAGAAGGAGCAGAGGTGACTATTTATGCAACTTCTAAGTATGTGATGAATACCTTTGAGAAAGGGTGGGTGTTAAATTGGAAATACAATGATTGGTTAAAAGCAGATGGAGAGCCTCCATTGAATGTTGATCTATGGATGCGCTTTGCAGTTCAGATGGAGAGACATAAATTAACCTTTAACTATGTGTCTAATTATAAAAAGTATCCTCAACTAGTAGAGTGTAGAGATGTAGGCGCTGCTATACTATTACAACCCAACTTACTGATAGATGAGGTGTATAGAGCTTATCTAGAGGAGTTACAGTACAAGTTACACGATTTGATAGATGAGCATCGTGTAGCAGAGATAGAGGTGGTATTAGATACGATAGAGGAACCCGAAGAAGAGATTGTTTATGAGCCTGTATATGAGTCTTTAGATGAGATAGAGGATGAGCACGAAGACGAGGAGGAAGAAACAGAAGAGAGTCAAAGTCATACTCGTCCAACAGTATTTACTAGAATGCCTAGTGATATTAAATTGTTAGTGACTATCCGAGATCAATTGAATCAATACTTTGCAGATCAACCTACTAAAGTAGAGTTGCGTTCTACCGACTTATACGATGAAATACGTAAAAATAAGACTTTAAAAGAACGCTTTCCTCATCCAGTACTCTTTAACCGCTTCTTGCGTAAACAGCATCAAGAAGGAGTGCTAAAACAGATTATTCCGAACTGTAAGATTGATACTTTTAATACCGATTTTTATCAGTGGTATTTTCATAGATAATTTGGGATGATTTTGTTTTGTGAAAACTTGTTTTAAATGTTTTCAGATTGCTGTCATGGCTTAGTCTTGTTTCCGAAATGCTTTCAAGACCTCCCTAAAACCGTACTTTTTGGGAACAACTCGGAAAGAAGAGAGCAAATTTATAGCACATAAACTTTGTAAGTCATTATACCCATTGTGTTTAGATATAAATATCGAACTCCGTTTTACTTCTATTTACACCTGTTTATTCCCTTTTTTGACTTCGTGATTAATCGGATTATTGTTATTAATTATTAAGCGCTTAGTAATCAATCATAATATTCTCCTAACGATTTGTTCATCTTAATTATCTTTAGTTGGTATTGTTTTAGATGTAATATAATGAACTAAAAATTTTTTCATTATGTTAAACCCTGATTCCGCATTAGCCATATACTACAAAGTAATTCTACTTCATATCTCTTTCATTAGTTCTAAAACCATACTATAGTATGCTTTACTCACTAATTCAGAGCTATTTTGTATAATTACTTTTCGTTTATATGTCTATCTCGTAATCCGGGTTAAAAAAGAAACCAGAAAAGGCCTTAGAAGCTTGGGAGAAGGCAATGGACCTAGTTACTTACCTGTATAAGGAGTCTGTAGTAGATCAGAGTTCTAATCATGCAGATTTAATTGCTTATATCCGAGAGCGGGTGTTAAAGATTCCTTTGAGTATAGAATTATCCACCTTTGAAAACTGTATATTAAGTGATCAACTTGAGAGCACGAGAAGGGAATGTGCTCTATTGCATACCTGTTTAATGTTGACTAAGGCCCTAGGTGTATTAGAAGCAGAGATCATAGACACTTTAATAGAAAGAATTGATGCTGTTAATGCGATTGTTAGTAGTCTTATCGAAGAGGAAGAAAATGAGTGGGATAAATTACTTCTAAGGATATAAATAAATAAGCCCATCGTATGATGGGCTTGATTTTATAATTTGCCTGAAGGGGTAAAATCATTACTTTAGTAATGTATAAATACAAGTTATCAAACATTGTAAGTCATGTTCGAAAAAGTAGATAAAGATTCTTTACTTAGTCAAGAGTTTATCAATAAGTATAAACCTTATTTTAGAGAGGAAGTGTATCCTGCTAAAACAGTATTGTTAGAGGAGGGAGCGATAGCGAATAAAGTATTTTGGGTCAGTAAGGGATGTCTGCGTGTTTGGATTAATAAAGACGGACATGAGGTGACTTTTCAATTCTTTTTAGAGAACAGTATGGTCTCATCTATTGAGAGTTTTTGGAGAGGGATGCCTAGTAAATTTACCCTTGAAACAATAGAACCCACAGTAGTATGGGTAGTAGATAAAGAAGATATAAGGCCTCTGTTAGAAGAATCTTTAGCTATATCAGAGTATAGAGATATGTTTATAGATGTGATTTTTCAGCGAACATTCGACTATGTAAATCACAGCCTATCTTTTGTTCAATCAACCCCAGAAGAGCGTTATCTCAAACTTTATGAGAGTAGACCAGAGTTGATACAGCGTATCCCTCAGCACTATATCGCTTCTTATATTGGAGTATCTAAGGTTCACTTAAGCCGTATCAAAAGCAAGCTACTAAAGTCCTAATTTGATAACATTTGTTATCGATATACACGGTTGCTATCCAATACTTTTGTCTATATAAAATAAAGAGATATGAAAGCAGTTATTGTAAAAGAAAAAGGACAGAATCCAGTATATACTACCAACTTTAAGCCTGTTGAAGTAAGTTCTTCAGAAGAAGTGTTGATGAAGATTAAGGCAGTTTCGATTAAGAATCTCGATAGAGCTATCGCCAGTGGCAAGCATTATTCGGTGAGCACTAAACCTTTTGCTCCTTTTGTTATCGGAACAGACGGAGTAGGGGAGCTTCCAGACGGAACCATGGCTTATGGATTTGGAGTGCAGGGGATGTTAAGTGAGTATGCTATTGTAGATAAGAATCAATTAGTACCCTTACCTAAAGGAATTGATTTAGCAATGGCATCTGCTATGCCTAATGCCCTTATGGGATCTGTGATTGCTATGGTAGTCAGAGCCAGGTTACAAAAGGGAGAAGTGGTACTGATCAATGGAGCTACTGGTGTCACAGGGCAAGTAGCTGTACAAATGGCTAAACATTATGGAGCGAGTAAAGTAATCGTGACAGGGCGCAATGAAGAAGCCTTATCCTCGCTAAAGGAACTAGGAGCAGATGAAGCGATCAGTCTGTATCAGGATAAAGAAACTCTAGTAACAGCATTTAGTCAAGTACATCAAGAAACGCCTATCGATGTGGTGATTGATTACTTATGGGGAGATAGCGCTTCGGCTATATTGACCGCATTAAAAGGTAAAGGCAAGTACCAGCATAGAACTCGTTTTGTCAATGTAGGAGCGATGTCTGGTGATATGATGGAGTTGTCTTCTTCTATACTGAGGGGAACGGACATTATGTTATTAGGATCAGGAATAGGCAGTTGGACAGATGACGAGATGGTTCGTTTCTTTAAAGTATTGTTACCAGAAGCTTTTGACCTTGCAGTAGCAGGGAAGTTACGCCTTGATACCGTAAGTTATCCGTGGCAAGAGATAAGTGAGGTATGGGATATGTCTCTTAGCAGTGGAAAAAGATTGGTGATGATGACAGAGTAAGAGAATAATACTGTTGTATTTGATTAGGTTATGTTTAATTAGTATGTCTAATTGTATTTTGTCGTTATAATCATTAAATTGCAGATAAGAAATATATAAATTTGCAAGAATTACGATGATTAACTTTAGTAAACTATGGGTGTATAGAATGACACATATAGATAATGTGAGTCATATTGCAATGAATGGATTGACACATGTAGATTCAGAGAATAGTAATCCAAATTACATTCCTATTGGAAATAAAGAAATTATCACTGTTCGTGCTAATAGATTATTAAATAATGGTAGACATATAGGAAGTTATCTACCTTTTTATTTTGGATTCTGTACTCCTATGTTATATGTAATTCAAAAGGGATACATGGGAGTAAAAAAAGTAAACCCTATTGATATTGTATATTGTGTGACATCTATTCAAAAGATCTTAGATTGTCAAAAAGCGTTTTTATTTACAGATGGTCAAGCAAACAGTGCATTGACTTCATATTATGAAAATGACAGAATAGGAGAAGTAAATGAATTGGTTGACTTTAATGCAGTTGCATCTAAATATTGGTTTGATGAAGAAGATGTAGACAAAAAGAGAAGAAAGGAGGCTGAGTTGCTATTGGATGGTGATTTAACTAAGGAGTTTATAATAGGGTATGTATGTTATAATGAGGAAGCTAGAACGAAGTTAATCAATAGTGGGGTAGAAGAAAGTAAGATTGTGATAAAACGAGGATATTATTTTTAAGTGATGATAGAGTATATAGAAGGAAATTTATTGGAGAGTAAAGCAGAGGCTTTAGTCAATACAGTGAATCTCGATGGAGTGATGGGGAAGGGGATTGCTTTACAATTTAAAAATCAATTTCCTGAGAATTTTAAAGCTTATAAAAAGGCTTGTGACAATAATGAGATAGCTATAGGTAAATCATTTGTTTTTAAAGAAGAGACATTGTTAGGAGGTCAGAAGATAATTGTCAATTTTCCTACAAAAACCACTTGGCGTAAACCTTCAGAATATAGTTATATAGAAGCTGGATTGGTTGACTTAAAACAAATTATAGCTCAATATAATATCACATCTATTGCCATTCCAGCTTTAGGAGCAGGAAATGGTGGTTTAGATTGGGGAGAAGTACAGAAGAGAATAGAGTACTATCTTAAAGATGTTCATTGTGATATATCGGTTTATCAGCCAACCAGTGTGATTCAAGAGAAAACTAATAAGGATAAAGTAAGTCTGACACCAGCACGAGCAATGTTATTAGCCGTCTTGTACGATTTGGTTAAACAAGGTGAGTTTGTGTCAGAATTCTCTGCAGAAAAAATAGCTTATTTCTTACAGAAGTTTGGAGCAAGAGAAGAGTTCAAGCTTCAGTTTAATGCTCAACATTACGGCCCTTATTCTGGCAAAGTAAGGCATGTACTGTACTACTTGAATAATAGTTATATCACTGGATATGTTACTAAGGATAAGAAACCTTTCGAAGTATTAGGAGTTAATTTAAAAGACGAAAAAACAGTGTTAGATTATTTAAATACAGAGAGTAATAAAAAGTATTTGGATATAGTACATAAAACACAAGATTTTTTATCTGGATATTATTCCAATTTTGCATTAGAGTTATTGTCAACTATTGATTTTATTAAACAAGAGAAGAAAGTAGACTCATTAGAAGATATTTCTAATTACTTAATGAATTGGAATTCACGTACACGAAAGTTATTTGCGAATAATACTAAAATGATAGAATTAGGTATTCAGCATTTAGAAGAGATTAGCTAATTAATTATGTAAGTATCAACAATCAAAGCCCATCACGTGATGGGCTTTTGCTATTATTTAGAGCAATGTATTTAAAGAGTAAGTGTATAAAATAGAGTAGATTGCAAAGAATTGATTAAGTACTACTTACAAATATATACTATGAAAGAAGAAAGCAACGTTTCGAATTTTCTGTTTTATCAGAATAAAGAAGGTAAAACAAGTGTTCAAGTTATAGTTGATAGTAATCAAGAGACTATTTGGGCGTCACAAAAGACAATGAGTGAGATATTCGGTGTAAATAGAAGTGTTATCACAAAGCATATTGCTAATGTATTAAAAGACGGTGAATTAGAAGAGGATTCAGTATGTGCAAATTTTGCACATACTGCCTCTGATGGTAAAAATTATAAGACTAACTTCTATAATTTAGATATGATACTATCTGTGGGGTATAGGGTTAATTCTGTACGGGCAACACAATTCAGAAAGTGGGCTAATGGAGTATTTGATAAAAGGATTTGTATTAGATGATGAACATCAGTAGAATAAATGAAGAAAGACAAAAGTCTTTTTAGAATCGCTAGTCAACCTTTATATTTGACAAGGTTATAAAGAAATAGAATATGAGTAAAGATATACAGATTATAGCATTTGATGCAGATGATACACTTTGGAATAATGAAATATACTACCAAGAGACAGAACATGCTTTTTGTGAGCTTCTAAAAGATTATTTACCAGCAGAAGAAGTATCTAAAGTCCTTTTTGAGACAGAGATGCGAAATCTAGATCGATATGGCTTTGGAGCGAAGAGTTTTTTATTGAGTTTATTAGAAACGGGAGCTCAGATTACAGGAGCTCAAATGACAGATGTATTAATGCACCGCATCTTGGGGTTAGGTCATGAACTGATAGATAAACCGATCACTCTTTTAGATGGAGTAGAGGAAACACTAGATCAACTAAATGGTAACTATAAGTTAGTCTTAGCGACTAAAGGTGACTTATTAGATCAAGAGCGAAAACTAAAGAATTCTTCCCTATCTAAGTATTTTGACCATGTAGAGGTGATGAGTGATAAGCAGATACTAGATTATGGAAATTTAGTAAGTAAGTTATCTTGCCAACCTCAAGAGTTTATGATGGTAGGAAATTCAGTTAAGTCTGATATTATCCCAGTTTTAGAACTTGGAGGGTCGGCACTACACGTTCCTTTTCATGTGACCTGGGCACACGAAGTCGTAGAGGAAGAGCTAGTTTATGAAAACTATAGACAGTTAAAGAACATCAGAGAAGTAGTAGACTACTTGAAATCATAGCCTATATTAACTCGAAACATAACAATTTCTTCATATAGAAATGCTTTCTTTGGTATTGTAATGGTGGGAGTATAGTTAATCTATAAACTATTTGTTATGAGCTTTGTGAGTATATGTCAGCGAGATGCGATGTTGATTAAATCATTAGAACTAAAGTTAACAATCTATAAACTAACCTTAGAGAACTTTAAAGAGGATCATCTAGGAGCGATCGCTAAGATGAGAGAGATTAGTGGGATGATCTCTTTGTATATTGGTTTGGGGTTAAAGAGTCAGATACAAGAAGATTTTGTTTGTTACTTAGACGATATCTCTCACTGCTGTATGACTTTAGAAAAACAGATTATGCTCTGTGGGCAGTTAGGATTTTTAATCAATGAAGATATCGTATCCTTGTTAGATTTAAAGAATATCATTTTCGATTTTGTAGGAAAAACAGTTGTTCGAAAGTAGAACAGCGAACTACTATAGGCTGTTACACTATCGATTTACCTAAAAATAGAGCCCGTGATAAACATAGAATTTCACCTCTGTTTTTAAAAGAAAAAGCTTGTATTACTACTTTAGATATTTGTAGCTTTGGCCGTATCACAATTTTGTTAAGCAGCATATACATGAGTACAATTACATTTATCGACAGTGCCTATCCTAAACCCCATCTGTTAGAAGAGTTTGTTTGGGCAGGTCGTTTAGACGAATCAGGCAAACTATGGTTTGACCTACACCTAAAGTCAAAATACTACTATCTAAGCGAAGGAGAAGAGTATATAGAAGATGAGGAAGAGGACTTCGACGATGATGCCGAATATACCAGTATGAGCGAGTGGCAATCTAGAATCGTGTGGGATAACTATCACCAGTGTACTTTGTCTTCTACCTATTGGTCAGATGAAGGGGGACTTCTTCTTTCTGATGGGACCACTCCTTTTAGTTTTGATTTATTAGATAATAAAGAGTTTGTACTTAATCCGCTTCCTCTACCAGATGATATGTTAGAGTCTGAATTGGCTTTTGGTATCTATCTATTAGGCCATGACCTTTCGGCTAATCATACCATTAGCTTTACACCATTGGCGAATAAGCATTATGCTATACAGTGGTCAGGGGTGATAGCCCTAGCCTATGGTGGTTTTTATGATTATATCCACGAGTTTAAAGCAGATATTACAGAGAGCAAGTTTGACGGTTTTTATTTTCCTACCACTTGGACTTTAGAAGAAGCAAAAAAGCGATTTGAACAAGTATTGAGTAATATTGATCAGTATGAGTTTATAGATATTAACCCTATGAGTAATAAACGAGAATATAAGCTAATGCTTAAAGAGTAAATGAGAAGAGCTACTGATTATGAGGTAGCTTTTTTTGTTTAAATGCGAATGAGTCCGTAGTGAGACAGTATGGATTTATCATACGTCTTATCCTTATTCATTCCTTAGAAGGTATAAAAGAGTTACTTCTTTGTTGTTACTTTTGTTAAACTACTATCCTTAATTATAATTCATTAGCCCATCTATGTGATATTGTCTATTTTTGCAACCCTTAAAAATAGGTAAGCACGTATAGCATGAACATTATCACTTTCGAAGAAGTATTTAGAGGTAAAGTCTTTCGTATTCCTGATTATCAGCGAGGTTACTCGTGGACGAAGAAGGAGTTAGAAGAGTTGTGGGGCGATTTGAATAATACCCATCACAACCGAAATGCTTTTCACTTTACGGGTATTCTTACTGTGACTGACTTTAGTAAGTTTGATATAGAATGTATCAGACGAGAAGGGTTTGTGGTAAGAGTAGGAAAGTTAGTGATAGAAGGAAGTGACTATAAGGGATATAATATTGTAGATGGGCAGCAACGTCTGACTATGGTATTAATATTGTTATCAGAATTGGTGATGAAACTAGAGGATAGCCCACTCAAACAACGACTTACAGAACATTACTTTAAAGTTAAAGAGACAGGTGGTTATCGCTATATTTTTGGGTACCACGTAGATGTGCCTTCTCATAATTATTTAATCAGAGAGATATTTAATGATACTGGTTATGAGGCAGAAGAGACAGAAACTTTATACACGCATAATTTATCTTTCGCAAAAGCATTCTTTAGTGAGCGAATTAAAGACTTTACACAAGTTGAATTAGTCTTTTGGATAGAGAAGCTCACTAAGCACCTATTGTTTTCTATATTAAACTTAAATGAGTCAAAGGAGTGCCCATTAGATGTGTCCATGGTATTTGAGACGCTAAACTTTAGAGGGAAACAATTATCAAGTCTAGAGCGACGTATGCACCCGAGCAAGTACATCTTGTGAGATCTAATTATTCTTCTACATTATCCAGGATAAGTTTCTTGTAATTATGAGGATATAAGTCAGCGATATTCTTGTGGTTGATGGATTGAATATTTTCAAGAACATACTTTAGCCATTGATATGGATTAATGTCATGCTTTTTGCAGTTAGCAAAAAACGTATAGGCCATAGCTGCTCTTTGTGCTGCATCATGAGAACCGGCAAAGAGATAGTTTTTACGACCAATTGCTACAGGTCTGATTACATTTTCAACAAGATTATTGTCTATCTGCAAGTTTCCATTGTGTAAGTAATCACTTAGATTACTCCATCTTTTTTGAGAGTACGCAAAAGCTTTACCTATTCTACTTTGAGGTAAGGTAAGATTCATCTGAGCAATCATATATTTACCAAGCTTGTTGATGATTGGTAAACTTTCATCTAGACGAAGTTCTTTGATTTGGTCAGGAGCTAAGTTTTGTTCTTTAGCTTTTCTCTCTATAGCATATAACTTCTGTATTTCTACTAGTACATGCTGCGCCCTTTTTCTATCGTTATCTAAAGCTTTTTCAAATTCACGTCGAGCATGTGCCCAACAAGCAAGATGCGTTACATCTGACTTATTTCCATAGGCTTGGTAGCCGCTAAATCCATCAGTTTGCAGATATCCTTTGAAGTTTTTTAATATAGGTAGTGCAGCACTACCGCTACGAGTAGGACTGTAATTAAACATTACAAGCTTGGATATAGGTGCATGATACACCCAATAGTAGCCAAGATGAGTTTTGTCTTTCTTTTTCTCATCTAAGACTTTGATGGTGGTTTCATCAACTTGGAGATAACCTTCATTTTTGATGTCCATCACCAGCTTTTGGTATAGTGGTTTTAAAGCATCCATACTTTGAGCAGCCCAACCATCTATTGTAGAAGAAGCTATATCGATATTTTCTCTTGAAAAGCGTTGCTTTTGTCTATAAAGAGGAAGGTGGTCAACATATTTATCTACAAGTATTGTGGATAATAATCCCTCTGAAGGGATTCCTTTATCTATAATTCGCTCTGGAAGATCGCCAATACTAATTTTAGTATTGTCTTTATCTTTAGTAGCGTATTTATATCGGATGTAACGCTTGATTTTAAAGTAACCTGGAACATAATCTAACACATCTGTAGTTTCTTTACCAATGCAAATCATATCAGATAAATCTCCCTCAGGATGTATTTCTATTTCTTCTACGGGTAAATGATCTGGTAGTTTAGCTCGTCCTGGATGTTTCTTTTTCTCACGAGAGTAGGTAATCTCTTGTTTGATTACTTCTTCTTGTTCCTCTAAGACTGCTTGTTCAACATCTAAAGGTAATTGAGTTTGATTGGGATCCTCAAAACGTTCTCGGCTTTGACCGAACTTCATGCGCTCAAGTAGCTTTACACGATATTCCAGTTCTGTATTTTTTTCTTCTAGTTTAGAGGTCTTTTCTTCTAAGCTAGTAGTTTTCTTCTCTAACTTAGTATTTACTTTTTCTTGTTTGGAAATAGTCTTTTGGGCTTTGGTTAAAAGTGCCAAAAGTTCTTGTTTCGATAAGTTTTCTAAGTCTATTTCCATGAAGTAAATATACGTCAAAAGCCTTATTTATACAAGGATTAAGGCTGTTTTATCTCATGGAAAACCGCCTTTTTTGACTACTTTTTATCACTTGTATTCCTTCAATCATAAGTACCAAATCACTCCAACTGATTTGAGTCCGATTATGAATAGGAAAAGCAAAAGTACCTTGTTCTAATCGCTTGTGATATAACACAAAACCACCTGTTTCCCAGTGTAAGAGTTTAATCTGATTACATCGACGATTGATAAAGACGTAGACACTTCCATTATGAGCGACTTGATTAAGCTCGTTTTGAACAAGACCACATAGACTATCGAAACTCTTGCGCATATCACAAGCTGATTTATACAAGTAGAATTGATGGCTACTACTCAGACTAAACATTACACAAGGTTTACTAATGAATAGAGTTCACCCAAATCTTTCGTTTCTAAACGTAACTTCACTCCATTAGGATACACGATTTCGTATTCTTTACTGTCGGTTTTAGATGTTTCACCTATTGCTATAAAGTTACTTGAGCCTTCTTGCTCTGTTTCACTCTTAAACTTTACTACCCAATAACTAAATGTCGCCAGCTTAATTCCAACACTTTCACAATACTTTGATTGTGTTAATCCACTTGCTTGCCAATCCTCTACATGAGAGTACATAATTTCTTGTTTGCTCATCTCTTTATTATTTAAAGCAAACTTACTTCCTTACATTATATTATGAAACATGCACTTGCTGGGGTGCATACAGAGCGACTGAAAAATAGAGTGCTTTATATCGTCTCTAAGCAATTGACAGTAGCTAGTACGATAGATCGCAGTCGTAAGAAAGTTAATCAGAGTTGGTTAGAAGTGTATAAATGGCTGGGGCGAAACCCTACACAAGCTATGGATGACGATGCTTTTTTGAAAGCGTTTTGGTTGTTGTACTTCTCTCATTCTAAGATGGTATCTACAGATTTTAAGTCTTATCAGAAGCATTTGTTTACCATCGACTTTCAGCTAGATCAACAAGAGATGGGAAGTATAAATTACGCTGATTATAGTGAACTTACCCAATGGCTAGAAAGTATGCGCAAGGCAGTAGCGCTGTGGTATTTTATTAATAATCCTTATGCTGTAGATACAGATGAAGACTTTGTGTATATGACTACTTCTGCGATACAGAAGTCATTACTAAGACTGTCTAATTTCCCTAGAGGATACGGTAAGTATATGCTTAACCTTGTATTGGCTGTATTGATGAGAGATTTGCCTGTGAAGGAAGATCATGGGCTATCAGACTTTGAACTACAAGAACGCTTGGCTAGTATAGAGCGTTTGTTCTTTGCGATGGAACGCCATAATATCATGTGCTTCTTGCTTCAAGGAAACAACTCTACGCTAAATGTAGAGGATACTTTCAGGGATATTAATTTTTACTATCTACGTGGACGTGCCCATAATAATGAGTACTTATTCAATGTGTTGATGGAGAGTAGAGTAGAGCACTTCCGATGGAAAGAGGTGATTCGTCATATTCATAAGGGAGGACGATTTAAGACTTGGGTAGGATTAGACTATTTCTTAAAAGGAATAGAGGAGAGTATGGGAGGTTTATTAGAACAGACCGAGCCTAAAGTGTACTTAGTCTATCCAGAAGAAGATGATTATGAGGTAAGAAGTACGTATAAGGATATTAATACTATGCAAAAGGTCAATCGTGACCGTTATAGCCATTCGATAGGTAATATGTTTTTAGCATATAACCGCTATGAAGCGAACCCTTTTGACAAGATACAACACAAGGTACAGAATGCTGTAAAGTATGAGTATCGAGTAAGTAAGTTAGAGTTAGACCTTTTAGAATACCCTACATGGACTAAGGAAAATATTGAAGCTAGAGGACGTAAGATGATGGAGGCTTTCATTGAACATTGGGAACTACCAATGATTCAAGAGACAGAGATGAAGAGATTGTTGTTAGATGAAGTGTGATTTTAATTAGGAATTTAAAATTAAGAATTAGGAATGTTTGGCTTTGCCATGATGTACTTGTATAGCTTGATATATTATACATTGATGTGATAGTATAAATAACATCACAATCATTAAAGGAGTGGCTCAAAGTCGGGAGAGTTTGCGCAGCAAGGTATTTTAATTAAGAATTAAAAATTATGAATTAAGAATGTTTGACTTCGTTATAATGTATTTAGATGATGAGATATACTTATGTTAATGCAATAGTCTAAACAATATCACGTTCCATATAACAAAAACCTAAGTACACGACAAAAACTAAAGCAATTGATATTTAAAGGGTTGTGTCCATTTTTAGAGAGTAATAATCTTGATAAGTAGTCAAGTCCAAGTTTAAATACACTAATAAGCCTATTGCCATGGTTCTTGATTGTGATAGGTTTTATAGTATCAATATAGTCTCCAATCTTATAGCACCATACAAAAGCAATCATCACTAACATGAGTAGTTTTTCAATTCTATCTATTTTTTTCAAGTGTGTATCTTCTATATTAAATCCGCTAGACTTGAAGGCTTTAAATAGTGTTTCTATCTGCCATCTTATTTTATAAGTATCTAAAGCTTTCTCTGGTTTATTAAAACCTATGATTATACAGAAGTCTATTTTACCATCTGTTATCACTTTAGTTCCAGAGATATAACATAGCTGATTATGAATTCTAACAATCTTGTGATACTGTCTTGTTTGACCAGGTTTTAAGTTATTAAATAGATGAGAAGCTGTTATTTCTTTCTGTTTGCTAGGCAGGTAAACTTTAAAGTTATTTCTAATACGAATGTAATATTTAATCTGTTTATCATTTAGATAGCTAATCCAATCTTCTCCAACAAATTCTCTATCTGCTAAAACACAATTAATACAATCTTTACCAAACCAATCAATAAAAGTATTAATGAGTTCTTTTCGCTCATTTGTATTTGAGTTACCACGCTTATCTAACATTTTAAATAGTATTGGAAAACACATATTCTTATAACTAATACCTAGCATTAAGATGTTTATGTCTTGTTTGCCAAACTTCCAATTGGTGCGATCCATCACAAGAACATAAGATTCTTCATTAGGTATAAGTGCAAAAATAAGTCTTGAAACCCATTCCAATTTCAAATCAACTGAGGATATAAAACGCTAAAATACGTCTATAGTTACTACTAGTTTCGGCACAGTTGTCAAATCCAGTTGATACTTTAGAAAAATTCACAGACTTTACTTTGCATAGAGAGACGATAAACAAACAAATAAGTCGGATCCTAACTAACCCTAATTTACCTTTAAATTGGCTTTTATAGTTGTTAGAAGTTCTGTATTTTTGTACTCTAGGCTGTTGTTCGTTTTTAAAGGCATTACGTGAGAAATAATTCTTTAATATACTGAATATCAGCCTTTTTTACAAATCATCTCGTCCTTTATTTATCTTAAAATCAACTGTTTAATAATTTTGTCGTGTACTAAGATCTAGCCTTAGTAACTATCTACTAAGGTTAGAAATAAATAACAAAGAATCTTTTCTTAAAAGTTTGGGTTGCCATTTATATGATTTAATTTTGAGAAGCAATCTTTAAAAACAAGTATAAAATGTCCAACTTAGCACAAGATATTCTATTCGGTGTAGCAGTAGCTGATGCACTAGGAGTTCCTATCGAATTTAAGTTTCCAAATGAAATAAATCTAGAATCTGTTAAAACTAATTATCAAAACGAACCTAATAGATTAACTGGGTTTGGCTCTTGGCATAAACCTGTTGGAACCTTTAGTGATGATTCTTCTCTTACTTTTTGTACAGCAGAGTATTTAGCCTCTAAAGAGACTGATTTAAATGATTTGATGGATCGTTTTAAAGATTGGATGAAAGAAGGTTATTGGACTGCCGATGGAGATACTTTCGATATTGGAAGAACAACATTATTTGCTATTGAAAATTTTGCAAATGACTATAATTGGAGAACAGCAGGACTAAGTACAGAACGTGATAATGGAAATGGATCTTTAATGCGTATATCTCCTCTGCTCTTTCCACTCTTATATGATAAGAGTATTACAGATACTTACAGCTATATTAGTAACTTTAGTAGTTTAACTCATGCACATAAAATAGCTATAGATAGCTGTTATATCTATCTTATTTATGCCAAACATCTTGTTTTAACCAAAGATGCACAATTGGCATATGAAAATATTATACATGACTTGGCTTCTATTTATCAGGAAAATGAATACTTTAATCGTATCTTCTCTCCTAAATTTAAGGAAATTGCCCCAAGTGAATTTAATAATAGAGGATTTGTAGTGGGAAGCTTAGAAATTGCTCTTCAAACTTTACTTACTACAAATAATTATGAAGAAGCTATTTTAAAAGTTATGTCATTAGGTAAAGACACTGATACAAATGGAGCAATTACAGGAGCTTTGGCTGGGATTTTATATGGATTCAAGAGTATTCCCTTACACTGGATAGAGCCGTTAAAAAGAAAAAAAAATATTGAAGAATTAGCAAAACAATTATATTTAAATTATGGACTATAGTATTTTAAAAAAACTAACTAATAAAAATCTTTCTAATCTTTACATTGGTAAAGGAAATCCAAATGGTACTATCTTATTTATAGGAAAAGAGGCTGCTATTGATCAACAAACTAATCAAGAAGCTTATATCCGAGATATTAAAAAAAATAATATTCAATGGATTCAAAATATAGAGGAACAAGTAACACTAAAAGACATCCAAAATTGGGCTCCATTATATTTAACTCAAAACTACAATCCTTTGTACCCGTATAAAGGACAATTAAATAAAATTGAATCTAGAGATAATTTAGGAAATATCATCAGAGGCAAAGGAGGTACAAGTTCTACTTGGTTTTACTATCAAAAAATAATTGATGCAGTTTTTTTTGATCATGTTAAAAGTGAATATATTAATTTTCATGAGAAGGCATTTCTGACCGAGTTAAGTGAAGCATCCGCCAAATACAGTAAAGATGTAGACAAACATGATAGACAACTCAGTCTAACTCTAAGACAGGAATTTTTAACCCATGAATTTTATCAAAACTTCCCTATTGTCATAGTAGCAGCTGGTCATTATGTTCGTAATCATCAAATTGATATTGAAAAAATATTCAATGTAAAATACGATTCCGAAACAGGAGTAATTCCTATTGGTAAATCTAATTTCATTAATATTCATTATGATGATATTAATCAACCCAAAAAACTAGTTATTCATACCAATCAACTAAGTATGGGAATCTCAAATGAATTAATCAAAGAACTTAGTTCAATAATTAAAGATTTTTTAATTAAAACAAATACATTCAGTATAAATTCTAATTCAATCTATACTTCTTCTTAAAATCAAAGTATATTATTAAACAAGGCTGTCTATTTAAGACAGCCTTTAGAGTTGTTATAGTATTAGATTATGTTTAACTATTACATTTTTCAAAATCTATATGGATATTCCACTCTATACAAATAAGATTTAGGGATATAAGAATGACCTAAGTACACGACAAAAAACTAAAGCAATTGATATTTAAAGGATTATGGCTATTTTTAGAAAGAAATAATCTTGATAGATAGTAAAGTCCAAGTTTAAATACACTAATAAGCCTATTGCCATGATTCTTGATTGTGATAGGTTTAATAGCGTCAATATAGTCTCCAATCTTATAGCACCATACAAAAGAGATCATCACTAACATGAGTAGTTTTTCAAGTCTATCAATTTTTTGTAAGTGTGTATCTTCGATATTAAAGCCACTAGATTTGAATGCTTTAAATAGTGTTTCTATCTGCCATCTTATTTTGTAAGTCTCTAAAGCTTTTTCTGGTTTATTAAACCCAATGACAATACAATAATCTATCTTATTACCTGTGATCACTTTAGTTCCAGAGATATAACATAGCTGATTATGAATTCTAACAATCTTGTGATACTGTCTTGTTTGACCAGGTTTTAAGTTATTAAATAGATGAGAAGCTGTTATTTCTTTCTGTTTGCTAGGCAGGTAAACTTTAAAGTTATTTCTAATACGGATGTAATATTTAATCTGTTTATCATTTAGATAGCTAATCCAATCTTCTCCAACAAATTCTCTATCAGCTAATACACAATGGGTACGATCTTTGCCAAACCAATCAATAAAAGTATTAATGAGTTCTTTTCGCTCATTTGTATTTGAATTACCGCGTTTATCTAACATTTTAAATAGTATTGGAAAACACATGTTCTTATAACTAATACCTAGCATTAAGATATTTATATCTTGTTAGCCAAACTTCCAATTGGTGCGATCCATCACAAGAACATAAGATTCTTCAGTAGGTATAAGTGCGAAAATAAGTCTTGAAACCCATTCCAATTTCAAATCAACTGAGGATATAAAACGCTAAAATACGTCTATAATTACTACTAGTCTCGGCACAGTTGTCAAATCCAGTTGATACTTTAGAAAAATTCACAGACTTTACTTTGCATAGAGAGACGATAAATAAACAAATAAGTCGAACCCTAGCTAACCCCAGTTTCCCTTTAAAATTAGCTTTTAAAGTTGTTAGAGGTTCTGTATTTTTGTACTCTAGGCTGTTGTTCGTTTTTAAAGGCATTATGTCAGAAGTAAACTTTTAATATACTGAATATCAGCCTTTTTTACAAATAATCCTTCCCTTTATTTCTCTTAAAATCAACTAATTAGTACTTTTGTCGTGTACTAAGAAGTACTTTATACTTGAGTTCAATTAATTTTGCTTCAAATAAGTAATGAAGATGATGAACTTAGTAAATAAACCAACTGTATATCACTATATTTTAGCATTTGTATTCATATTACTGATGGTATGTGGAGCAGTGTATTTTCAGGATCCAGAGATTGTCTTGCCAGAGATAGCAGCACTAGCTGTGGGGCTATGGGTATTCCAAGAGAAAGCATGGCTGAGACAGCCTGATAAAATATTTATTCTTCCTTCACTAACAGCGTTAATAGGGTTCGGGCTAAATATGTTAGCTATTCCTTATATTTCTAAGTTGTTGATTGTACTGCTACTGATGTTAGTGCTGATGAAAGTAATTAATTATTGTTTGCCTCCTGCATTAGCTACAGGTTTTCTTCCTATTGTGACTAATGCTCATGCGTGGTCATTTATCTATGCCATATTGGTAACTACTTTTGTCTTGATGGTTGTGGTCTATGCGCTAGCTTTAAATAAAGGGATTGACTCAAAAGGGAAGGTCAATACAAAAATGATGTATCCCTATATTGCTATTAATTTGTTGTGGATGATAGTGGCGTATTACTCAGCCAACCAACAGATGGCTATTATCCCTCCTATAGCTGTAGTACTGTATGAATCTTTAAATATGAAGACGTATTCACTGAAGATCATGGTTAAGCAAATCGCTATTCTCACATTAGCTATTAGCATAGGAGTAGTATTATATCAGTATATTGAGAACTGGTTGTTACTCGCATTTCTATTGTTGATTATGATGTATGGTTTGTCTCAACTATTTCAGATGCGAGTGCCTGCGGTATATGCGTTTCCATTCTTGGTTTATGTGTTTCCTGTAGAAAAGGTGATGAGTTTGCCTATCGCTACTTTTGTTGTAGCAACATTTTCATTTGGCGCTGTTTATATTTATAGAACATACTTATCTACTAAGGTAGCAACTCAGCCTGCAGACGAATAATTCGCTTATAGATATACTAAACAATTGATTTATAAATGAAGTAGTTTAAAGCAGATAGTCTTTTAGGGAACTAGTTATTCATAGAATAGCTGATATATACTAGTTAAAAGACTTTTTTTAGCAAGGGATAGGCTCGTATAGGGCGCTGATATATCACGGAGATAGAAGAGGTATTATCTTCTCGGTAGAGTGTATGATAGTATCCGGACTAGTATTTATCTTAAAAGTGGTCTTGTGGTGATCCAGTTAGTCCTTCTAGTTTTGTGGCTTAAACAAACACAAAATGGAACAACTATTAGAAGTAATCGTAGCGAGCGATGAGCTACACAGCAAATGGTTAAATGCCTTATCCTTTATGGAGAACACAGGAGCGAGGAAGATATCCGCTTGTGAAAATCCGTATCAAGTTACCTTTTTACAATTAAAGCATGCAGCAGAAGAACATAGGCATGCCTATTACTTAAAAAAACAAATTAAGAAACTACAAGTTTGTTTTCCTGAGCAGTATGATACCACTAGTTTATTAGCACCTGTTCAGACTCAACAGTATCTACAACGATTAGATGTATTTTGCGTTCGATATCTAAAAGAATCACTTGGACTTGATGAAGCACCTTTAAAATTCGCTGCTTATCTATTGGTTACGTACGCCATAGAGGTACGTGCAGACAAACTATATCCTATTTACCAAGGTGTTTTAGATCGATCTGGTTCTAAGGTGATGGTCAAATCAATTATAGCAGAAGAACAAGGACATCTAGAAGAAATTATTGCTCAATTAGAAGTTTTTTCACCTGATTGGCAATACTATGCTGATATCATTGTAGAGTATGAAGAATTACTTTGTCAAGAGTGGATGAAGGCTATTGCTAAAGCGATTAATTAAAGCATGAATACACTGCCTTATAATCTACAGCGAAGACTCTCAGAGCGGCTTTATGACCAGAATTATAGAAGCTTACAGCTTAGGGATATAGAAGCAATAGACTTCCTATCGAATGACTATTTAGGATTGAGTAGAAATAGTGTTTTTCAGCAAGGTTTATTAGATATGGTAGTAGATAATCCAGCTTTGTTAAGTGGAAGTACAGGATCTAGATTAATCAGTGGGAATATAAAGGAGGTAGAAGAAGTAGAAGAGTATATAGCAACTAGGCATAGCGTAGAGAGAGCACTTCTTTTTAATTCTGGTTATCAGGCTAATTTAGCTCTATTAGGTAATCTACCTACATCGAGAGACACTGTGATCGTGGATGAACTAATACATCGGTCTGTACACGATGGATGTCTATTGTCAAGAGTAAGAAAGTGGAAGTTCAGGCACAATGATTTAGATGACTTAGAGCGCTTACTCAATAAAGCAACAGGAGATATTTATATAGCCGTAGAGAGTCTATATTCTATGGATGGAGATTTAGCTCCCTTAGAGGAGCTAATAGAGTTGTCACAGCGTTATGGCGCTTACTTAATAGTAGATGAGGCTCACGCTATAGGAGTATACGGACTAGGTAGAATACACTCTTTAGGATTACAGACTGGTGTATGGGCAACTCTTGTGACATACGGTAAGGCGATGGGAGTACATGGAGCTGCTGTGCTGGGAAGTAAGATGTTGATAGATTCTCTTATAAATTTTGCTTCTTCTTTTATTTATAGTACAGCCCCTAATGCTTTGATGGCTGTGAGTATTAAGCTTGCGTATCTTTTTATAGAGAAGTATCCTATGCTATCACTACAATTAGAAAGTGTTATCAAGACTTACGCAGAAGTTGCTCCTAAAGGCATTGTACTCACTCCAAGTCCTATACAAGTGATTAGTCTTAAGGGAATTAGAGATATTCCAAGCTTTCAATCAGACTTACGACAACACAACCTTAATACTTATATCGTTAAGGCTCCTACAGTGGCTAAAGGTACAGAACGTATAAGAATCTGTCTACATGTTTTCAACACAAGAGAAGAAATGAATTTATTATTTGAAATTATAAAAAGAAATGACACAACCCCTTAAACTATTTGTAACTGGTATCGATACAGGAATTGGTAAAACAGTTACTTCTGCTATTCTAACACATTATTTTAAGGCTGATTATTGGAAGCCTATTCAGTCTGGAGACCTACATGAATCAGACAGTATGAAAATACAACAGTGGAATGAGAATGTGACTATTTATAGAGAAAGATTTAGGCTGCAGTTACCCGCTTCACCTCATGAATCTGCAGTTAAAGAAAATGTAGATATTCAACTAAGTGATTTTACGCTCCCTGATACTGCGAATAATCTTATTGTAGAGGGAGCAGGAGGATTGTTTGTTCCGATTAATTCTTCTACTTATATGATTGATCTGATTCAATATTTAAAACTTCCTGTCGCATTAGTGACTAAAAACTATTTGGGGTGTATTAACCATACAATGTTATCGATAGAAGCTTTGAGGACAAGGAATATTCCTATCGATTACCTTGTGCTAAATGGAGAGTTTAACCCTTACTCATTAAAGGCGATAAAGAACTTTATAGACAGAGATACACAATTAATACAGATACCCACATTAGCAGAGATCACTAAAGAAGCAGTTATGTTAACAGCACTTGAATTAGCAAGTGATTCATCACAAAAATAAAAAATGAAAAATAGACAAGATAATTTAATAGAACGCGATTATGCTGTGAATTGGCATCCTTATACTCAGATGAAAACAGCTCAGAATATAATTCCTATCACAAAAGGAGAGGGAAGTTATCTATACGATGCGAATGGCAAGAGATATATAGATGCAGTATCATCCTGGTGGGTAACCTTACATGGACATTCGCACCCTTATATTGCTCAGAAATTGACAGAACAATTAACTACTCTAGAGCAAGTAATCTTTGCTGGGTTTACTCATCAGCCTGCTATAGAGTTATCAGAGCGATTATTAGGCTTATTACCATCTAGCCAGACTAAGGTATTTTATACAGATAATGGCTCGACAGCGATAGAAGTCGCTTTAAAAATGGCTATTCAGGCTAATTATAATAAAGGAGGTAAGAAGAATAAAGTCTTTGCTTTTAAAAATGGGTATCACGGAGATACTTTTGGGGCAATGTCTGTGAGTGGTAGAGGAATATGGACAGATCCTTTTGGCGATATGTTGTTTGAGGTTTTGTTTATAGAGGTGCCCACGGCAGAGAATCTAGAGAGTATAAAAAAGACCATTGATACATATGCTGAAGAGACAATCTGTTTTATCTATGAACCCTTAGTACAAGGGGCAGGGGGAATGTTAATGCACAAGGCAGAACACCTATCTGCATTAATGAGCCATTGTAAAGAAAGAGAAATACTCTTAATCCAAGATGAGATATTTGTGGGGTTTGGGCGAACAGGAAAGCTTTTTGCTGCTAATCACCTTAGTGAGTCGCCTGATATTATGTGTTTTTCAAAAGGACTTACAGGTGGTACTTTACCATTAGGAATTACTACTTGTACAGAAGAACTGTATCAGGCATTTTATGCAGATGATAAGACTAAAGCACTGTTTCACGGACATTCTTTTACAGCAAGTCCTTTAGCCTGTACAGCAGCTTTAGCAAGTATGGATCTGTTGCTATCTAAAGATACACAGGATCATATTAATCGTATTGTAGAGAAGCACAAAGGGTTTATACAACAATTAAAACAGCATCCTAAAGTACAAGATGCACGTCAATGCGGAACTATTTTTGCGATGGAGAGGAAGACAACAGAATGTACTTCTTATTTTAGTGATATGCATGATATGTTATATCCTTTCTTCTTAGAGAGAGGAGTACTGATGAGACCTTTAGGTAATATCATCTATCTAGTGCCTCCATACTGTACAACTGACGAAGATCTATCGTATATATATGGCTGTATATTAGAGGCTTTAGAGATGATATAACTGTTCTGTATTAGGTGTCAAAACAGAAGAAATAGGTCTCTCTAAAAAGAGTAAAAAAAGCTTGTAAATTTAAGTTTTTTTTCACAGTTCCTTTGATACATTTGCACCGCTTTTAGCACGAGGAAAAAGAGAAGTAAATTGCTTGGCATTATTGTTGTTTTATCGAGTACCTAAACCTAAAATAGCAGGACATGATAAAGAGTAGTTTATTGATCAGTGTATCTGTATTAAGTATGTTAGTGTTTGCAGGAAATTATAGTTCTGTAACTTATGCTACCTGTATAGGATATTCAAATTGTAAAGCGTGTAAAAATTGTAAATACTGTAAGCACTGCGCTCAGAAAGGAAATAGCTGTGGAGTTTGTAAGTAGATGCATTTTTAGTACGTAGTACATGGCTAGGGCAAGGTCTTACATAGTTTGAGGTATTTTAAATAGGATAATGAAACAAATAATTCTGTTGTTTGCAAGTATGACATTACTGTTATTTGCTTGTAAAAAAAGTGCCGGGTCACACGGTTTTACCATTTATGGTGAGAGTGACTATTATAAAGATGGAGTGTATTGTGCTGAGGTGATGTATGAAAACCCTTATACAAACAGTAGTAGTACTTATCAGGTAAGTGTAGAGGTGAAGGATGGAAACTTAGTACATATTAACTGGCCTAGTGAAGGATGGCTAGATGATGTGAACTTCTCTACTCAAAACATTACAGATGGGCAGTGCTCATTTATGAGTGAGAGAGGCTATAGATATACTATCACTCTAGGAGGGTTAGGAGCAGAGTGTTATGATGATAGTGAAGAATTGCAGAATCGCGTGAATGAGGATACGGCTCAGGCAACTTGTCCTGAATGTGGAGAGATGAGAGCTATACAAGAAAAACACTGCGTTTATTATGCTAATAGAGTAATCCTAGAGAATAATTGGGATAGACACTTTTAGTAAAACAGTATAATAAGACTTATTTATAGTGTAAGCAAATTATGAATCATATTTAAGAAAAGAAGATGAAGATCATAGGAAGGGGTATTATCGCGATAGCGGTTCTCTTTTTAGGGATGTGTATTGGTGGACTCAATGGCAATACACCTGAAGAATATTTGGTTCTATTAGCTCTATTAGGAGTGATATTAGGTGCCTATCTTATCTATAAAAGTCAACATAAGGAATAATATAATTAAACAAGGGGCTGTCTCATAAAGACAGCCTCTTTTTTATTCAATATTTGGTATATCTATACTTTTAAAATTTGTTTATTTCGTTGATTATCAGTATTTTTAAATCTTAAATCAATGTGTTTATGGCAAAACAATCCCCTAGATTTAAATACTACGCTCAGAATCAAATGAGCTTGATTCCTCATTCCTTAGATGATTTTATTCCTAAATTACATCCTGTACGTATTATTAATACAGTAATAGATAAGTTAGACTTAGAAAGCTTATATGATAGCTACTCTAAATGTGGTGGTATCAGTTATCATCCTAAGATGTTGCTAAAAGTTTTAATCTATGGTTACCTAAACAATGTATACAGTAGTCGCAAGCTTGAGCAGGCTTGCTTAGAGAATGTTCATTATATGTGGCTGAGTGGTATGTCTTACCCAGACCACAATACAATTAATCGTTTTCGCTCTTCAAAACTTAAGGGTTATATAGAGCAGATCTTTACTCAGATTGTTGAATTATTTATAGCCGAAGGTTTTATCAGTATTGAAGAGGCTTATATTGATGGAACTAAAATCGAAGCCAATGCTAATAAATTCACCTTTGTTTGGAAGAAAGCTATTTCAAATTATAAAGAAAAGATGGTTCAACAAATCCTAGAGATATGGGGGTATGCAGACTCTATTGCTAGACAAGAAAGTGAACTTCCACCTCCTCCAGATTTTAAGAAAATAGATACAGAAGCTATCTCTCAAGCCATTGATACATTAAATGCAGCGCTAAAAGACAATCCAGATGTTGATCAGAAAGTAAAGAATAAACTGAAGTATATTACTAAAGAGTATCCTACAAAAATTCAAGAGTACCAAGAGCATGAAGCTATATTAGAAGATCGTAATTCTTATTCTAAAACAGATAAGGATGCTACTTTTATGCGTATGAAGGAAGATCATATGAATAGTGGTTTTCTAAAAGCAGGCTACAATGTTCAAATATCAACCAACAATCAATATATCCTAGCCTATAGTATACATTCAAACCCAACTGATACAACTACATTAATACCTCACTTAGAAAAATTCAAAGAGAATTATGGAGTATATCCAAAGTCTGTTATAGCAGATGCAGGGTATGGTAGTCAAGAAAATTACACCTATTTAGAGGGGGAAGAAATTAAAGCTTTTGTGAAGTATAACACTTTTGATCAAGAGCAGGAACAAGTAGAAAAAAAACCAAGAAAGAATGCTAAGCAAAGTACAAAGCCTTTTACAACAGATAAATTGTTTTACCAACACAAAGGTGATTATTTTGTATGTCCTATGGGACAAAAAATGCACTATATTGGAGATACAACAAAAACTACAACTACAGGCTTTATCCAAACATTAAGGCAGTATCAAGCTAAAAATTGTCAAGGTTGTCCTTTAAATGGTGTGTGTCATAAAGCAAAAGGCAATCGGACTATAGAGATAAACTTTGAATTACAACGACACCGAAAACAAGCAAGTAAATTACTCACTACAAAAGAAGGTATTGACAAGCGTAAACAAAGGTGTCACGATGTAGAAACAGTTTTCGGAAATATTAAACAGAACCATGGGTTCCGCCGATTTATGCTTCGTGGTAAGGAAAAAGTCGCAATAGAATGGGGATTATTGGCAATTGCACAAAATATCAGAAAGAGAGCTGCCTAAAAAGACTCTTTTTACCCTTTTTTTTCCGAAATGTTTTTTTCAATCCTCTAAGGTTGCAATATTTCAAAAAAAATCCCCTAAAACAATATCTAAAATATCAGAACAAAGAGGGCTGTCTCTTTTTGCAATGAGACAGCCCCTTGTTGTTTGAAAAAGGGCGTTTTTTGATTGTAGAAACGCCAGATTAATATTATTTTTAGTAGTTTAATTGATTGAATAGGATTTATAAGATATGAATGTAAAGTACTGTTTGCCTCAAAAAGAGCTAAGAAGTATCGTAAGTAGATTCTGGCATGGAGAAGTAGATTTAAAAGAAGGGAAAGGGCTGTATCGCATAATCGCTTCTGGTAATACAGGGATTATTATACAGCTGTTTCAGAATCAATCAGTATTGTACAATAAGGAAAATCAAAAGGCTTTGCCTAAGTCTTTTATCTATGGACAGAAGAGTGATAGTCCTTGTCTTAATTACTTTGCTCATAAAGCTACTGTACTAGGAGTAGACTTGCATCCTACTGCTTTTAAAAAAATATTCGGTCTGCATGCTACAGAATTGACAAATACGCTAGCAGATGCAGAAGATCTCTTACCAAGTGAAGTGTGTAGACAACTTTATGAAAGTACATCTACCCAAGAGGCAATTAAAATATTAGAAAATCACTTCTTAAGATATGCTATAACATCTTCTAATCAAGAGATAGAGTACAGCATACAAAAGCTAAATAAGATTTGTGAATTAGCTAATACAACGAGCCTAGCAGAAGAAGTGAATATGTCTAGGAGAAGTTTTCAGAGAAAGTTCAAAGAAGTAGTAGGTATAGATGCTTATACTTATAGTAGAATCATGCGATTTCAAAAAGCATTACACTTTATGCAAAATAGTGAGGCTACCTCATTAACTCAGGTAGCGTATAAGGTAGGCTATGCGGATCAATCTCACTTCGGGAGAGAGTTTCGGGTATTTGTAGGAGATTCACCTAAAGCATTTCTTCAAAATAGTTATTTTATGGATACTCCACAGATAGATATTTCTATACCCTTTAGAATAATTGGCTTAGAATAAATTGGCGTTATCATTCTATTTTTTGACTTGAAATAAGTTGAATTTTGTTCAATTAAATTTAGAAAAATAGTATGATCAACGTATATCACTTGAACGCTGTAGAGATTAATGCTCCAACAGGAGATAGAGCCATTGGGCACTGTACAGTTTTAGAAATAGAAAATAAATTAGTTTTAATAGATGCAGGAATAGGCATGCAGGACAACGATCCTGTGCAATCTAGATTCTCACCCGAATTAGTAACAGCTGTTGGGCTTCGATTAGATCCTTCTATGGCCATATATGAGCAGTTAAAACAACGAGGTCTAGACCCTAGAAAGGTAACAGATGTGGTAGTATCTCATCTAGACTGTGATCACATCTCGGGTATTGTAGATTTTCCGAACGCTTCTATACATGTTGGCTCTGAAGAGTATCATAATTACCAATCTGACAATCCTCGATATGTAAAGACGCTCTTACTCCATCAACCTATTATAATACAGTATAGGACTACAGTAGAACAATGGAGAGGATTAGAAGTAAGAAGAGTACAGATAGAAGGTGTAGAATTGTATTTGACTCCATTGTTTGGACATACTTTAGGACATTGTGGTATTATTTATCAAGTAGAGGAGAAGTGGTATTTTTATATAGGGGATGCTTATTATTTAAGAGAAGAACTCAGTAATTCTAATCATCCTGTACACCAATTGACAGAGGCGAGAGCAGATAACAATAGACTGCGATTAGAGTCATTAGAGCGTATAAAGGAGTTTATAAGTCAGTATCCAGAAGTAGTGGTGTATGGCTATCACGATATAAAAGAGTTTTTAGAAGTATAGTATATAAAAAAGCACCTTAATAGTTATACTGAGGTGCTTTTGATTTTATAAAGTAGTGTTATTCTGCAGAATAATCATCTAAAATGTCTAAAGAAGGCACGAAGAATAACGTTCCTGATATGGCTTTACTAAAGTCTAATATTCTATCGTAGTTACCTGCTGGTTCTCCAATAAACATATTTTTAAGCATTTTTTCTGTGGTGCTGAAGGTAGAGGCATAAGAGATAAAATAAGTTCCTGCTTGTCCTTTAGAAGGATTAGCATAAGGCATATTCGCTCTAATGATCTTTAGTTCATTACCGTCTTCATCTTCTATGGCTGTAAGGGCAGTATGTGAGTTGGCAGGTTTTTTATCTTCTTCCATCTCTATATCTGTAGCTTTATATCTACCGATGACTTTCTCTTGTTCTTCTGTAGATAAATTGTCCCAATCTTTCATAAAGTGAATATACTTTTGGACGAATAAGTAACTACCTCCTTTGTATTGAGGATCTTCGTTTCCTACGATTCCGAAGTAATCTCTGTCTTCTCCGATAGGGTTTTCAGTACCATCTACAAAACCTATGATTGCACGACCATCCCAATATTTAAACCCTTGTACTTCATCTATACAGTCTGCTACAGGCAGTAGGACTTTAGATATCGCCATGGCCATATCATAGCAGATAGCAGGATTAATAGCGCTCAATTGTAGGTGTAAGTCTGCATCTGTAGATACAGCAGTATGTTTATCTCCTTTGATTTCTTCAAAAACTTTTAATTCTTTTGGTAGAGGAGTAGGTAAGTCTAACTTTGACCAAGCGTTGTGGCTTACTCCTAAGATACAACTAGTAGGACCAGCGTTTACTCTAACTTTAAATGAATTGTTTAGGTTATTGACTAGACCACATAAAGCCTCAAAAGCTTGTTTTATTTCAGCTCCTTCTTTAAACTTCCAAACTGAAAAAATAGTATTGTTATTTGGATAATCTGTCACATTTTGTGCTTTCTGACTCATTTGTCTTTTATTTTAAAGATTAAACTAAGTTTGTTTTATAAAGATATTTAAAATTTTTAGCAATAGGTTAAGGATAGGGGCGGTATTTAAAAAGGTTTTAAATGAGGGGCTATTTCTGTATTAGTGATATGATAAGGACAAGTTAAAAGGTTAGTTTATTTATCGGGTTCTAGTAGATACAAGAAAGCTAGTGAAGTATGAATATTGTTTTATGGATTTGTCGAAAGCTTTTTACCTCAGTATTGTTTTATCCTCTTTTATTTTTAATAGCAGTACTGTGTGCTCTTTTTTTCTTTTTAGAAGTTCTTCCTTGGTTATCTTGCTATGTTTTGGTCTCTTTTGTTTTATTTTCTATTTGGAGTAAGTTGGATTAGAAATTAAGAGAGTAGGTTCACCAATAGGAAGGCTTAAAACAGTTGTTTTTATAGTTCCTTAATCCCTCTGATCCCTTGTCAAACCTAGAAAAACGCCTTTAAAGTTGGTACATATTGCGAATATTTATTATCACATATGTTAAAAAAATATTTTAACATTTCTGTACGCTTTGGTGCTTAGTTGTTTTTATTTTGAATAATAGTTTTCTATTTACTCCTCTTTATACATATTCTTTATAATATTCTCTGAAAAGATAGAGTATATCACGGATTGTTGCAGTGTGTGAACTATTGGTGTATGTGACTTTTTTGTACCTTCTCCTCACGATATGATAAATTATAAGGTTTTTAAAAATGTCTTTTTTAACAACAATAGCTATATGAGACAGGGGGAATTCAAAAAAAGAGTCAACAAAAATAGTCCTGTAAAGCTGTTTTTCTTTCTTCTAACTGTCTTTCTTCTTTTGTGCATTCCTTTTTACAAGGAGATGCTTTTAGAAGTATCGTTTAACTTTTTTCCTTTAGTAGCTAATATTGTTTTACTTTCTTTATTGCCTTTCTTCTCCTATTCTTTGATAAAAAGAGAAGCGTATAAACTAATCGTCGTAGGGATTGTTTTTCTGATTGTAAATCTAGTAGAGCACAGCTTTAATTTATTAGAGATATCCTTGTTCAACCTTTATTGTGTGATGTATATTTTGTTCTTTTATTGTTATGCTAAAAAAATTACGATAAAGAATAGATTTCAAAAAGGATATACGTGCTTTATTAATTATTTTCTCATATTTTATGTTGTACTTCTGAACGTTGGAATCGTTTTTGATAAATTCTATCACAGTATACATGCCGAGCAAATTATGTACTTTAATATAGGTATTAAGTTGATTATCTTATTTATTAGTATGCTTACTTTGTGTGCATATCTGGTAACTGTAATAGTGAAGAATAAAAAGTATTCTGTGATACAATTAAAAGAGTATCTGAATTTTAAATAAACAGATGTCATATATGTAGATCATAAGCTAAATAAAAATAGTTGTGTTTCAATTCATAATGGAACGAGAAAGACAAATTTTAGAAGATAACCATTAGGTTTAATATCTAGTTGAACTATACATAAATGATATAAGCTCCCCCAAGCGTTTAAATTATGATTTTATTATTCTTAATAGTATTACTTTTTGTTAGTTATGTCCTTGTATTTAGTCATAATATGTCTAAAGAGATTGGCGATAAAAAGGTGTTTTATCTCTCTTGTATTCTTGTAGTATTAGCATTTTTAGTTGACTTTATTAAGCGAGATAAAATTGCTTTAGACTTCTCTTTAGGAGCTTTTTTAGGTTTGACTATAGGTCCATTATTACTGTTGTTATTAAAGGATAAGGAGAGTAAGATTTATTACCATTTTCTTCCTCTTATTATCTTTTCAGCAATAGATATTTTGAGTTTCTTTTTTGTGCCTTCTTTTTATTTGTGGTATTTGCCATTTGTAGATGATATTCTCTTTGCAACAGTAGCACTAAGCTGTATAATCTATGGAAGTTATGGCTATCTCTACGCAGTTCAAGAAGAACTCAGTTTTGAACATAATAGCATTGTTGTTTCTTATATCGTATTAGTCTTTAGTTGTGCTTTCTTTTTTGGATTACTCTTCTTTAAATCTCCTAAAGCATTAGATACAGATTATGTGTATATGATATATTGTTTCTTTTTGATAGGAGTAGCTTTGTTGACAGAACTCAACGTTGCTCTAAGCTGTAGAAAACAAAAAACAGATTCTAGTGTCTTAGATCAAGCGGAGTATCTTATAAAAGGGGAGGGGAAGCAAGTAGTCTGGTCAGAATTCTTACAGGAGTTACCCGATGAGTATAGAGAGAATAAAAAAGAAGTAGAGTACATAGAGAAGCAAGAACAAATAGACATTATTCGTCAGAAGCTGTCTGAAGACCTGATAGAATCCAAACTTTATTTAGAGCCTAATCTAACCATCGATCAAGTAGCGACTGTCATTCGTATAAGTAAAAAAGAATTGGTATTGTATTTTAAAAATGGGCATTCAGCTAATTTTAGACAGTATATTAATCGATTAAAAGTAGAATATGCAGTTAGTTTGATTCAAGAAAAAAATAAGGATATCACGGTAGAAGAACTGGCATTTTATTGTGGGTTTAATACTCGATTATCTTTTTATAGAGCCTTTGTTCAGTGGTATGGTTTTCCTCCTTCAGCTTTATTAGATAAATAAAAATAGTCAGTTTTTTGTAACTACAGCGGTATTTCCTATAAAGTACCGCTTTTCTTTTTTAGAGGTGTATTTAGAGGTTTTGAAAGAAAAGTAGTAAACCATACTTTAATTTACCAATATCTACCTTTAGACTTGTTCTATTATACAGAAAGTTAAATAATAATGTGTTTAGTTGTTAAAAAAGTAAACTATATAAACGGATGCTGTACTTTTTTAACGTTTGATATTCTTAAAGTATGTACCATTAGGCTTTAGATGAGGAGAGAGAGCCTGTTTTGATACATAGAATTAACATAAGGCTTCTAGTTTTGTTTTTCAAGTTTAAGTATATAAGCACTCTTCAAATCCTATTTATTTAACTATCCATTTTTGTTAAATGTAGTATGTGTTACTCTTTTGGATAGCTTTTGGACTAATAAAAATATTACAAATTTTTTATTGTGTCTATCAAAGTGATCAAAAAAATGAGGGTTTTTTCTTTTAAAAAGATTTTATGTACAGAGTTTAATTGTTTCCCTATTTACAATTTATTATGGTTCTATTATTTTTGATTCTCCTTTTTTTTGTTAGTTATGTTGTACTTTTTAGTTTTAATAAATCAAAACGCAATATAGATAAGAAGATTTTTTTTCTATGTTGTATTTTAGTTCTATCTTCTTTTCTAGTGTATCTGATAAAGAGAGATAAAGGTGTTTTTGACTTTCACTTAAGTGCTTATTTTGCTTTAACGATAGGTCCTTTGTTGTTTTTGCTATTATATAATTTCTCTATTAAGATATTATGGCATTTATTACCTTTTCTAGTTTTTCCAATATTTTATTTGTTGTCGAAGTTATTTTTACCTAACTCCGAATATTTACTTTCCTTAGATAGAATACTTTATGTGCTGATAGCAGGAAGTTGTTTGTTATATGGAAGTTATGGCTATTTATACATGATAAAACATGAGTTAGAGTTTAAAAAGAATAGCGTGGTTGTGAGTTATATTTTATTAGTTTTAAGTTGCTCTTTCTTCTACGGCGTGTTGACATTTAAGCCTATAGGAGTTTTTGATGTTGATTATATTTATATCTTCTATTGTCTTCTTTTTATTATTGTTGCTTTTTTAGATGCGATAAATAGTTATGTAATTAAGCATTGCAAAGGAAGATTAAAGATAAAAAGTGAAGCAATACAGCTATTAATAGGAGAGTCAGAAGAATCAAACTTAGCAAGCCAACCAGAGCTTGACGAGTCGGAAGTGGTTATAGAATGTAAGGGAAAAGAGGTAGTGGAGGTTTGTTTGGATACAAAGCAACTGCAATTAACTTTGGAGAAAGAACAGCGCATGATGGTTATTCGTCAGAAATTGTTTGAACAACTAATTGAAAGTAAGCTTTATCTGAATGTAGATTTAACCTTGCAAAAGCTTTCTGAAGTAATAGAAATAGATAAGAAGGAATTGTCAGAATATTTTAGAGAATCTAATTCTATAAGCTTTAGACAATATATAAACCGGCTAAGGGTAGAGTATGCAGTGGGATTAATTAAAGAAAAAAATAAGGATGTGACAGTAGAGGAGTTAACTAGTTTTTGTGGATTTAATACCAGATTGTCTTTCTATCGTGCATTTGTACAGGTGTATGGTTTTCCTCCTTCTGCTTTATTGAGTAAGTAATAAAGATCCTAGACAGTTTTTTTTAGAAGTACAGCTTCTGAAATACTAAATAGCTTTGGATTTTAAAAGATAATATATGTTAAAATAAAAGATTAACATATGTGTTTTTAATATTAATTTTTTAGTTTAATAGTTAAGTAATATCCTTTTTTTTGTTTATAAATATATTTATATGTTATTTATTAACTTTTTTATTTGTTCTTTGTTTTTGATTTGTGCTGAATGACTGTTCGCGTAAAGTGACTTTTTGATAATTTTAAGTCTTAAGTTGTACAAGTGTTTATTTAATGTGAATTATTATATTAAAAAATATATACGTAATGCGACTTATGTTTGTAAATAAAATAGTTAAGAAATGTTTATCAGAGTACATACTTTATGTACTATTACTGGTTTTTATTACTTTCTGTTTAGTATTCTGTACAAGTACGGTAGGATGCATGGAGTTTAATATTTTTCCTTGGGTGGGTAGTATTATCTTAATTTCTCTTATTCCTATAGCCAATAATAGAATGGTATTGTCAGAGCTATACAGTATTTTAATGTTGGGAATAGCTGTTATTATTATACATACATTTTTTCATTTACAGATTTGGTTAGAAGATTCATTGTTTAACTTTTTTAGCATTATGTATCTCTTGTTTTATTTTACTCGCATTAGTAGAGTTAAAATTGAAGATAAAGTACATCGAGGATATATTCATTTTATTAATTTCTTTTTGTTGTTTGATTTCATACTTTTTAATGTAGATTCTTTATTAGGTTTGCTATTCAGTGAGACTATAGCCTTACATATAAAGTATATAGATATAGGAATAGATATTGTTATTCTGTTTATTTCTTGTATTACTCTGTTTACTTTAATAATTAATAAACTAATATTGAAAAAAGAGTTATTTAGTTATAAAATATCGAGTAAAACGGATCTAGCTGTAGAAGAAGTAAAAGATCAAATAATTACTAGCCAACCAATAGTGACATTTACAGAGGAGGAAGTATTAATTGCAAAAAAGATTGCTATTTTTTTTGAACAAGACTTATCCTATTTAGAAAATGATTTTTCTTTGAGCAGATTATGCGAATTGATAATTGAGGATAATAGAAGTACGGTTAGTAGGGTAATTAATGACTGTTTAAATACAACATTTTATAAATTAGTAGGTAAATATAGGGTTAACCATGCCCTTAGATTATTAGAGAGAAAGGAAAATTGGACACTAGATGTAGTAGCAAATAGTTGTGGTTTTAAATCTGTAAATACTTTTAAAAAGCATTTTGTTGATTGTGTTGGAATAACACCTAATGAATATAGAATGGTTGGTTTTTAGATGATTTTTTTTTCTGGTAATGCTAGAGCATAATTACATATCTCCATATAGCTTAGTTATAAAGTAACTCTGTAAGTTTAGTTTAGGGGAGATTTATCCTTGTTTTAAAAGTAGATCTTAATTGTATAAGTGACAAACGGCTATCAATTTTTAATTGGTAGCCGTTTTTTTGTATAATCTATTTTCACATTGGAATAACACAAAAAAAAACTAATGAATTGACTCGTGCTAAAAAGATTTGTTCGGGAAAAAAGGGTATTTGTTCGGAAAAACAGGGTGTTTTCCGAAGAGTTTCCGAACAAGCCCCGAACAAAACTTTTTTTATCAGAAAGTTTCTAGCTTTTTTATAACTAAGCTTTTGTCTTAGTAGGAAGAATTATTTAATAGAATAGAGAAATATGTGACCTATTATCCTTGTCTTTTATTTTGAGAAAATAATATTATCACCAAATATTGGAACTGTCTTTTTTACAAGTAAAAGCAAACTTTTTTGATTATCCCTATCCTATTGTTAGCCTCTGTTTTTGTACTAATCAGCTTTATTAATTAAGTAAAAGAGTGCCATTTTCATGCAAAATTAAAAGGTAAAAGAGGAGTAGTGGTTAAATAGAGCTGACCTAATATTTTAAAACTAGTTTTGTATTTACTTTGTTGATTTGTAATATGTTGTGTTTTTGTTTCATTCGTTAAACTACGTATCAATACGTTTCATTTAATCATTTTATTCGATTTCTGATACAATTATTAACAATTGGTGCAAATATATTTGCTTGTCAATAATTTCTGAACAGGGAGTTAATTGTATTTCTATTCTTTAGTACTGTTTACGGAATAGGATGTAGTATTATAAATCAAGTATTGTTAGGTTAAAATAAATTGTAGAGAAATATATGAAAAAAAGAGTACTATCTGTAGCTGCTTTATTAGTAAGTAGTTTTGCTGCTAATGCACAAGTAGGGATTGGAACTTTAACTCCAAACAAATCGGCAGAGTTAACTATTGAATCAACCAATAGGGGGTTGTTGATTCCACGTATTGCATTAAAGGACAGTAAAGATGTTGTCACAATTAGCGAATTTCCTAAAAATGGAATTAATAGCATGCTTGTGTACAATACTGCTACTGTTAAGAATGATTTGAAACCAGGATATTATTATTGGTATATCGATAAGTGGAATCGATTAACTACTGTTAAGGATATTCCTGATGCTGTAATTAATAATTACCAAGAGATTTTCAATAATAAAAATATTGTTGAAGAGATTACTAATATTGTTAATACAACTAAAGGTAATGTTGTTTATGAAGGTGATAAATTATACTACATAAGCGATAATGGTGAAAAAGTAGAAATAAAAGAGAAAGTTACTAAGATAGAGTATGATGAAACTTCTGGAGATTATATTTTTTATAACGAGGATGCAATTGACAGAAAAGGAAATCCTATTCTAAACAAAGGGTATAGAATTAAACTTCCTAAGAGTGTAATTAAAAACTTCAAGGAGATTATTAACAATGAAATAGTTAAGAAAGAATTGTATGAAGTAATTAACAACAGCTATGTAGGAGGTAATGTTTATTATGATGGAAACTCATTTACTTATGTAACCAAAGAAGGAGACATAAAGAATATCACGTTTAACGATATCGTTAAAGGAAATGAAACGGTTACTACATTGGTAGACAATGGTAATGGAACATTTACATATACAAATGAAAACGGAGATGCTGTTACTATTGATTTAACAAAGGGACCTAAAGGAGATAAAGGAGCAGATGGGAAGTCTGCTTTAGAAATTTGGCAAAGTTTACCTGGTAATGATGGAAAGGATGGAGAAGCTTTTATAACTGCTATAAAAGGAGACAAGGGAGACAAAGGAGATACAGGCTTTAAATCAGAGTCACAACCAGGTCAGACAGGAGAACCAGGGAAACCAGGTGAAGCAGGAGGACCAGGCGAAGGCGTAACTATTGTACACAATGATTCAGGAGTATGGGTATATGATCCAACAACAAATACATGGACAAATATCTTAGGACCTAAAGGAGACAAAGGAGATACAGGCTTTAAATCAGAGTCACAACCAGGTCAGACAGGAGAACCAGGGAAACCAGGTGAAGCAGGAGGACCAGGCGAAGGCGTAACTATTGTACACAATGATTCAGGAGTATGGGTATATGATCCAACAACAAATACATGGACAAATATCTTAGGACCTAAAGGAGACAAAGGAGATACAGGCTTTAAATCAGAGTCACAACCAGGTCAGACAGGAGAACCAGGGAAACCAGGTGAAGCAGGAGGACCAGGTGAGGGCGTAACTATTGTACACAATGATTCAGGAGTATGGGTTTATGATCCAACAACAAATACATGGACAAATATCTTAGGACCTAAAGGAGACAAGGGAGACAAAGGAGATACAGGCTTTAAATCAGAGTCACAACCAGGTCAGACAGGAGAACCAGGGAAACCAGGTGAAGCAGGAGGACCAGGTGAGGGCGTAACTATTGTACACAATGATTCAGGAGTATGGGTATATGATCCAACAACAAATACATGGACAAATATCTTAGGACCTAAAGGAGACAAGGGAGACAAAGGAGATACAGGCTTTAAATCAGAGTCACAACCAGGTCAGACAGGAGAACCAGGGAAACCAGGTGAAGCAGGAGGACCAGGTGAGGGCGTAACTATTGTACACAATGATTCAGGAGTATGGGTATATGATCCAACAACAAATACATGGACAAATATCTTAGGACCTAAAGGAGACAAAGGAGATACAGGCTTTAAATCAGAGTCACAACCAGGTCAGACAGGAGAACCAGGGAAACCAGGTGAAGCAGGAGGACCAGGTGAGGGCGTAACTATTGTACACAATGATTCAGGAGTATGGGTATATGATCCAACAACAAATACATGGACAAATATCTTAGGACCTAAAGGAGACAAAGGAGATACAGGCTTTAAATCAGAGTCACAACCAGGTCAGACAGGAGAACCAGGGAAACCAGGTGAAGCAGGAGGACCAGGCGAAGGCGTAACTATTGTACACAATGATTCAGGAGTATGGGTATATGATCCAACAACAAATACATGGACAAATATCTTAGGACCTAAAGGAGACAAAGGAGATACAGGCTTTAAATCAGAATCACAACCAGGTCAGACAGGAGAACCAGGGAAACCAGGTGAAGCAGGAGGACCAGGTGAGGGCGTAACTATTGTACACAATGATTCAGGAGTATGGGTATATGATCCAACAACAAATACATGGACAAATATCTTAGGACCTAAAGGAGACAAAGGAGATACAGGCTTTAAATCAGAGTCACAACCAGGTCAGACAGGAGAACCAGGGAAACCAGGTGAAGCAGGAGGACCAGGCGAAGGCGTAACTATTGTACACAATGATTCAGGAGTATGGGTTTATGATCCAACAACAAATACATGGACAAATATCTTAGGACCTAAAGGAGACAAGGGAGACAAAGGAGATACAGGCTTTAAATCAGAGTCACAACCAGGTCAGACAGGAGAACCAGGGAAACCAGGTGAAGCAGGAGGACCAGGTGAGGGCGTAACTATTGTACACAATGATTCAGGAGTATGGGTTTATGATCCAACAACAAATACATGGACAAATATCTTAGGACCTAAAGGAGACAAAGGAGATACAGGCTTTAAATCAGAGTCACAACCAGGTCAGACAGGAGAACCAGGGAAACCAGGTGAAGCAGGAGGACCAGGTGAGGGCGTAACTATTGTACACAATGATTCAGGAGTATGGGTTTATGATCCAACAACAAATACATGGACAAATATCTTAGGACCTAAAGGAGACAAGGGAGACAAAGGAGATACAGGCTTTAAATCAGAGTCACAACCAGGTCAGACAGGAGAACCAGGGAAACCAGGTGAAGCAGGAGGACCAGGTGAGGGCGTAACTATTGTACACAATGATTCAGGAGTATGGGTATATGATCCAACAACAAATACATGGACAAATATCTTAGGACCTAAAGGAGACAAGGGAGACAAAGGAGATACAGGCTTTAAATCAGAGTCACAACCAGGTCAGACAGGAGAACCAGGGAAACCAGGTGAAGCAGGAGGACCAGGCGAGGGCGTAACTATTGTACACAATGATTCAGGAGTATGGGTATATGATCCAACAACAAATACATGGACAAATATCTTAGGACCTAAAGGAGACAAAGGAGATACAGGCTTTAAATCAGAATCACAACCAGGTCAGACAGGAGAACCAGGGAAACCAGGTGAAGCAGGAGGACCAGGTGAGGGCGTAACTATTGTACACAATGATTCAGGAGTATGGGTATATGATCCAACAACAAATACATGGACAAATATCTTAGGACCTAAAGGAGACAAGGGAGACAAAGGAGATACAGGCTTTAAATCAGAGTCACAACCAGGTCAGACAGGAGAACCAGGGAAACCAGGTGAAGCAGGAGGACCAGGTGAGGGCGTAACTATTGTACACAATGATTCAGGAGTATGGGTATATGATCCAACAACAAATACATGGACAAATATCTTAGGACCTAAAGGAGACAAGGGAGACAAAGGAGATACAGGCTTTAAATCAGAGTCACAACCAGGTCAGACAGGAGAACCAGGGAAACCAGGTGAAGCAGGAGGACCAGGTGAGGGCGTAACTATTGTACACAATGATTCAGGAGTATGGGTATATGATCCAACAACAAATACATGGACAAATATCTTAGGACCTAAAGGAGACAAAGGAGATACAGGCTTTAAATCAGAGTCACAACCAGGTCAGACAGGAGAACCAGGGAAACCAGGTGAAGCAGGAGGACCAGGTGAGGGCGTAACTATTGTACACAATGATTCAGGAGTATGGGTATATGATCCAACAACAAATACATGGACAAATATCTTAGGACCTAAAGGAGACAAAGGAGATACAGGCTTTAAATCAGAGTCACAACCAGGTCAGACAGGAGAACCAGGGAAACCAGGTGAAGCAGGAGGACCAGGTGAGGGCGTAACTATTGTACACAATGATTCAGGAGTATGGGTTTATGATCCAACAACAAATACATGGACAAATATCTTAGGACCTAAAGGAGACAAGGGAGACAAAGGAGATACAGGCTTTAAATCAGAGTCACAACCAGGTCAGACAGGAGAACCAGGGAAACCAGGTGAAGCAGGAGGACCAGGTGAGGGCGTAACTATTGTACACAATGATTCAGGAGTATGGGTATATGATCCAACAACAAATACATGGACAAATATCTTAGGACCTAAAGGAGACAAAGGAGATACAGGCTTTAAATCAGAGTCACAACCAGGTCAGACAGGAGAACCAGGGAAACCAGGTGAAGCAGGAGGACCAGGTGAGGGCGTAACTATTGTACACAATGATTCAGGAGTATGGGTATATGATCCAACAACAAATACATGGACAAATATCTTAGGACCTAAAGGAGACAAAGGAGATACAGGCTTTAAATCAGAGTCACAACCAGGTCAGACAGGAGAACCAGGGAAACCAGGTGAAGCAGGAGGACCAGGTGAGGGCGTAACTATTGTACACAATGATTCAGGAGTATGGGTATATGATCCAACAACAAATACATGGACAAATATCTTAGGACCTAAAGGAGACAAGGGAGACAAAGGAGATACAGGCTTTAAATCAGAGTCACAACCAGGTCAGACAGGAGAACCAGGGAAACCAGGTGAAGCAGGAGGACCAGGTGAGGGCGTAACTATTGTACACAATGATTCAGGAGTATGGGTATATGATCCAACAACAAATACATGGACAAATATCTTAGGACCTAAAGGAGACAAAGGAGATACAGGCTTTAAATCAGAATCACAACCAGGTCAGACAGGAGAACCAGGGAAACCAGGTGAAGCAGGAGGACCAGGCGAAGGCGTAACTATTGTACACAATGATTCAGGAGTATGGGTATATGATCCAACAACAAATACATGGACAAATATCTTAGGACCTAAAGGAGACAAAGGAGATGAAGGAAAATCAGCATTAGAGATCTGGCAAAGTTTACCTGGAAATGATGGAAAAGATGGGGCAGACTTCATCGCATCAATCACAGGTAAAGATGGAAAAGACGGTATTGGTGGAAAAACTATACAAGGTCATGCTATTACAATTACTGGAGCAGGAACAGAAGGTAGCCCATATGTAGTAAATGCAGATGAATCTAAACTAATCTTAGTAGGGGATGTAACAGGACCAGCTAATGCGAATAAGTTAACTACATTAAAAGGAAAACCAGTTAATCAAACTCCACCTACAGCTAATGGTCAGGCGTTAGTGTATAATGGAACAGAATGGATAGCAGGAACACCTAGTATAGATGTAACGAATGTATCAAATGCTAAAGATCTTAAAGCAGCTGATACTAATCCAACGATAGAAGTTGTGACAGGAGGTACAAAAGCTGTACTAGTAGAGACAAGTCTTAGAGTAAAAGATGAGTCAATTACATCTGGTAAGATTAAAGACGGAACGATTCAACCTATTGATATGGCTGATGGTGGAAATAATCAGGTATTAGTAACTGATGCTACTGGAAAACCAAAATGGGAAGATAAATCTACTTTAGGTGTAACAGCAGATAATGGATTGACTAAAACAGGAAGTAATGTACAGTTAGGAGGTACTCTATTAAAGGCTACTGAGATTGTAACAACAAGCGCAAATACTTTAGCATTAACAGGATTAGATAAGAAAAATGTTCAGAATGAACAAACTCAACATCTAATGGCTGTTGATAATAATGGAGATATTATTAAAGGATTAAAAGCAGCCATGCCGAAGTTCTTCTATATGCCTTCTATTGTTATTCCTACTAGTCAAGAGCAATTAAATGCTCCTGGATCAGGTCATTTAGCAAGTGATACTTTTAGTGATACTACTTTACTTGGTAAGATTGATTTATATGGACGTTATACGATGCAGTTTGGAACTCCAAAAACGTCTAATATAGGTAAGAATACAACTTTACCAGTATTGCCAGCGTCTGAGTTGGATTACTATATAACATGGTATGATACTTCAGTATTTAAAGTTGTAACAGTAAGTGATAGTGGAATATTAAACTACGAATTACAACCAGGTGCAGACGTAACAGTAGGTACATTTATGAATATTGTATTCGCTGTAAGAAACGATAATTAATAAACTATTTTATCTAGGCTTGTCTTTTATTAGGCAAGTCTAGGTATATAGCTAAGTAATTGTAACGAAGAGTTACTTAATTAATAATGAAAAGTTTATGAATTATATAAGAAATATAAATAAATACCTATGTATCCTAGTATTTACATTAGTTAGTACGGTGGTAGGGTATGCACAATCTGTAAATGCAGGAGGAAATAGAACTATTTGTGGTACAGAGTATACTTTGCAAGGTAGTACAGATGCGGGAGATACTAACGGGATAACTTGGTCTATAGAAAGTAAACCGCCAGGGGCGACAGATCCAATAATTAGTAATCCAAGTATTTTAACTCCTACTGTTACTGGAATGAATAAACCTGGACCTTATGTTTTTAAATTAACGAAGGTTGGTACTAAAGCTGTTTCACATGTTACTATTACCTCTTCGGGGGATGTATCATCATTTAGTGCAGGGAGTGATATTTTAACTATTCCAGCATCTGTTGGGACAGTTAATTTGAATGGTGTAATACCTGAAGGTTTTACAGGAGTATGGTCGGCTGAGAATATTTATGAATGGATTAGATTTGGGCGTAAGAATTCAAATAATGCTACGTTTAGTGCTACAAATATTGCAAATCCAACATTTAGCTTAATAAAGAAAGCAAATCATGATGCTGATCCTGCGTATACTTTAACTTTAAAGATTACATCTACTTATAATCCTAATTGTTCGTATGAAAAGACTATTACAGTTAGGTTTATTCCTAATCCACAGATTAGTTTTAAAAGTTATGAATCTTGTGCAACAACGTTAACGAACAATCATGTTTATGTTAGATATCAAGATAGTTCTCCTCGCTTAGCAAGTTATTATAATGGAACTAATAATGGAACTACAGGGTATGATGGTTTAGGGACAACTATTACTTTAAATGTGATAAGTCAGCCAGTTGGAGGAAACCTTACCCTTCTTTATTTTGAAACTGATGACATACATTTTATAACTAATGCAGTTGGATTGTATACGTATACAATTACAGTAAGTAATTCGCAAGGAACCTTTACCACGCAGAATACAATTAATATAACTGGTGTAGAGGCTAACGTGATTAGTTTTATAGACCCCGCTTATCCAGAGCAACATATGGCCTATGCAGGGGGAGATTCTGGAGGAGAAGTTTTATGTGGCATGGTTGGAAAATCTACCCCTATTAATATTAATTACTCTTTAGGAGAAGGTGATGACCCTACAACAATAAATGCTACTGCAAGAGTTAATAGTAAGTATGTTCCAGCAGGATTAGTACCTACTATTGAAACATTTGGGGATGGATTAGCGAAAAGATATTTTAAAGTTACTCCACCTTTAGGGGGATGGAGAGTAGGAACATATCCTATATCAATAACCTATAATAAAGATGGTTCATGTGGAAAAAGTACAACTTATTATATTCATGTATCTGATGGGAATAGGATAGATCTTAAAATAAATGATGTGGTTGTGTGTTATCCTGGTTCAGGGGTAGTGGATGCTGTTGTTTCCTTACCCGCTGTTTTTCAAGAAATAATAGACCCAACATATATGATGGGATATTCTGGCAAGTATGAGATTTCTGTAGTTTCTAAACCTGTAGGGGCAAATACACCTACCTATGATTCTTATAATACTACCCGATCATTAAAAAGTACTCAAACAACTATTCATAATTTAAATATGCCAGGTGAGTATGTTTTTAAGGTTAAAGCAGAAGGATATATTGAATCTGTAGATTGGTTGTTGGCTGAGGATTATGCATGTTCAGGGGCTTCAAGAGAAACTACTTTTAAAGTTATAGTATCTGCACAAGTGGGGGCAAATGCTGGTAGTAATCAAGAAGATCTTTTCTGTAGAGCTAGAACAGTATTAGTAGGAAATGACCCAGGTGCAGGGCAAGGTAAATGGACTGTGGAGTCAGCACCAGCAGGTATGGTACCAACATTTAGTGATGATACTAATCCTAGAACTATTGTAGCAGGATTAGATGTAACAGGAATATATAAGTTTACATGGACGATAACAACAGGGGACTGTATATCAGCTAGTACAGTAGATGTAATTACTGATCAAGATAACTGTAAAAAACCTTTGATTATAACTAATCCAACCACTACTAGTAAAACAATAAAAAGAAAAAAGTAGTATGAAAAAGAAAATAATAATACTAGGTGGGCTTTTGATAAGCTTACCTAGTATCGCTCAAAAAGAGAAGAAAGATCAGGTTTTAGTTAACCAAGGAAAATTCTCTATTGCAGAGGGAGGATTATTATCTACTATTTATGACTTTACTAATACAGAAAAAGGAATAGTAGAGAATAACGGTTCAGCCTATTACTACAACAACTTTAAAAATGAAAACCTATATTATCACAAAGATAATGCTACAAAATCTGTAGCTGTCTTCACAAAATATGAAGATCAAAAAGGGCAACAGCTTATATCGGGAAGTAAACCTACTGACTTTTATAATGTAGTCTTAGATAATGCAGAGCCAGTTGTAGCTTTTGACCTTAAAAACGAAGCGAATGTACGCGGATCAGTAGATTTTAAAGACGGGATTATCAAAGTAGATTCTTTAAAAGGAATGCTGACGTTTCATCAAGGAGCCAAGGCTTTACACCCTAGTGATAAAAGTCATGCCGAAGGCTATGTAGAGAAAATAGGTAATGAGGAGTTTCAATATCCTAAAGGAGATAAGGGACTTTACCGATATGCTAGAATCACTGCGCCAAATAATGTAAAGGATGCTTATCAAGGAAAGTATAACTTAGATGATAAGAACTTCTTTAGATCACGTTCAGCGAAGACAGGAGTCATAGAACTTATAGATGAACGCGAGTACTGGACAGTAGATAAAGGAAGAGATAACAGCAAAGGAGACATCATGTTGACGCTGAGTTGGGATGAGCGTACTACTCCTAAAGAGTTATTAGTGAATCCAGAGAAAGAATTACACATCGTACGATGGGATGCTAAACAGCAACTTTGGGTAGACGAAGGAGGAGTAGTGGATGTGGAGAAAAAAGAGATCACAACACCTACTAGTGTGAAGGGCTACGGATTCTTTACGTTAGCGACTGTTAAGACAGACTTAATTTTAGATGGAGATATCGTTATTTACAATCTTGTGACGCCTGATGAAGACGGTAAGAATGATTACTTTATTATAGATAATATCAACAGATTCCCTAATAATACAGTAGAGATTTACAACCGTTGGGGAGTGAAAGTGTTTGATACACATAATTATGACAGTGCAGGTAATGTGTTTAGAGGATACTCTGATGGACGAGTGACCATTAGTAAAAATGAGAAACTACCAACAGGAGCATACTTTTATATTGTTACTTATGAGTATAAAGATAAGCATGGCTCTCGTATGATTAAGAAATCGGGTTATCTACAGTTAGAAAGTAATAAGTAAGAAGAGTTATGAGTATTCAGAAAAATATAAAGAAAATTGGAATCAGTCTATTGCTAATAGGCTGCTTCCAAACTATGCAAGCTCAGCAAGATCCACAGTATACCCAGTATATGTATAATACTAATATGATTAACCCAGCTTATGCAGGGAGTCGTGGAACACTTAATGTGTTTGGTATGTACAGAACACAGTGGGTAGGACTAGATGGAGCACCTAAGACAGCGAATGTGTCTGTGTCTACCCCTCTTGGAGAAAGTGGATTAGGACTAGGAGTGAACTTTACCAATGATCGCATTGGAGCAATGGACGAGAATAATATCTCTGTAGATTTAGCTTATGCTATTGACTTAAATGAGAATTACAAATTAGCATTCGGGTTAAAAGCGACTGCTAATCTATTAAGTGTTGATTATTCAAAGCTTAATATCCACAACCCAACAGATCCCGTGAGTCAAGAGAATCTAAACAACAAGTTTAATCCAAATATTGGAGCAGGACTTTATATGTATTCTGATAAAGCTTATGTTGGGTTATCAGTTCCGAACTTCTTAACTACGGATCGCTATGATGATAATGATATCACGACGATGCGTCAAAAGATGCACTTCTATTTAATGGGAGGATATGTATTTGATTTAAGTCAAGATATTTTATTTAAACCAGCAGCTTTAGTTAAGGCAGTAAGCGGAGCACCATTACAGGTTGATTTAACAGCTAACTTTTTATTCTATGATAAATTTACTTTAGGAGCAGCTTATCGATGGGATGCATCAGTGAGCGCTTTGGCAGGATTCCAAGTAAATGAAAATCTATTTGTAGGGTATTCTTATGACTTTGAGACTACTGCGCTTCAACGTTATAACTCAGGTTCACACGAGATCTTCTTAAGATTTGAACTATTTAATCGTCGTAGTACAATTAATGCACCGCGATTCTTCTAAGGAAAATTAGCTATAAAGAAAGAGAAACTATGAAAAAACAGCTATTAAAAATAAGCTTATTGACAATGTTGCTTTTCGTAGGTATTAGTACTTATGGACAGAAAGTGGCAGAGAAGAAAGCGAATAAGGAATATCAAACTCAGGCTTATGTAGATGCAATCAAGATTTATGAACGCATCGCAAACAAGGGATATACTAACGCAGATATGCTAAAGAAGCTAGCCGATGCTTATTATTTTAATGGAAAGTTACCTGAGGCTAATAAGTGGTATGAAACACTATTTGATGGAGAGTATGACGATAAAGGAAAAGAGCCAATTCCATCAGAATATTACTATCGTTATGCACAGACGCTTAAATCTGTTGAGAGTTATGACAAGTCTAAGCAAAAGATGGAAGAGTTTTCTAAATTAGAGGCAAACGATTCTAGAGCACAACTTTTTCAAGAAAATAAAGACTATTTGCAAAAGATAGAAGATAAGAAGGATGTATATGATCTTAAAGCTTTAGATATTAATACTACTTTTTCAGATTATGGAGCTACAATTTTAGGTAATGAGTTAATTTTTACATCAGCTCGTAATCAAGAAGTAGATAAGGCTATCCATGAGTGGACTAATGAGAGTTTTACAGCCTTGTACAGTAGTACGATTAACGTTGATGGGACTTTCTCAGAGCCTAAGCAGTTTGCTAAAGAGATAAGCTCTAGAGTAAATGATGCAACAGCTGTCTTTACAAAGGATGGTAATACGATGTACTTTACTAGAAATAACTCTAGTGAAAAAGGAAAGAGAAGAAACAATAAGGACAAATCATCTTTATTAAAAATATATAAAGCCACTAAAGGCGCGGATGGCTTGTGGGGACAAGTATTGGAACTTCCGTTTAACTCGGATTATTTCAATACAGCCCATCCTAGTTTGACACCAGATGGTAAGTGGCTTTATTTTTCTTCAGACAGAAAAGGAACATTAGGGCAATCAGATATCTTTAGAGTAGCTATTTATCCTACAGGAGAATATGGCAATGTAGAGAGTATCGGTGCTAAAGTAAATACAGCAGGTAGAGAAACCTTTCCATTTATATCAGAAGACAACTTCTTGTTTTTTGCATCAGATGGTCATCCTGGATTAGGAGGATTAGATATGTTTGTAGCTAAGATTAATGTAGATGGAAGCATTGGTCAAGTTGCTAATATGGGAACGCCAATTAACAGTCCATCTGATGATTTCGGTTTGTATATAGACAGCAAATCGCATAAAGGATTTGTAAGTTCTAATAGACCAGGGGCTAGTGGAGGAGATGATATCTATTTCTTTAAAGAAAAACCTTGTAAGCAAGCCCTTGAAGGAATAGTGTATGACAAGGTGACTAAAGAGCCATTAGTTAATGCTAGAGTAATTTTATCAGATGCTCTTTATCAGCAGACAGATACAATAATCACAGATGCAAAAGGATATTATCTGTCTAATTTATTAGATTGTGGAGGGAAATATCGTATTAAAGCTGAGAAAGAGGAGTATAATACAGTTGAAGTTGTATTTATCGTAGAACGTGAGCAAGGAGTAAAACGAGTAGATATCGGACTAGAGAAGACTTTAGAACCAGTGACAGTGAACGATGACTTATTTAAAAAGCTTAAGCTAAATCCTATTTACTTCGACTTTGACAAATCTAATATTCGCCCAGATGCAGCAGCAGAGCTAATCAAAGTAGTAGAAGTATTAAAAGAGTACCCTACTATGAAGATAGATGTTCGCTCACATACTGATAGTAGAGGAAACGATGATTATAACTTAAGATTGTCTGATCGCAGAGCGAAGTCTACAGTAGAGTGGATGGTGAATCAAGGCATTGAGAGAAGTAGAATTACAGGAGAAGGATATGGAGAAACTCAGTTACAGAATAAGTGTAGCAATGGAGTACCATGCAGCGTAGAGGAACATCAGTTAAACAGACGTAGCGAGTTTATCGTTATAGAGCTTTAAGTTAGCTCTTGTCTGTGATAACTATTATTAATAATAATGTTCAACAACAAAACATTTTTTTTTCGACCGATCCTCACTGTTGGATCTAAAACAACAGTATTAGCCTAAGAAGCTCCCTGAAAAGGGAGCTTTTTTAGTTTAGGTGGTTTTTAGTTTAAGTAGTATTGTAAAAAATCACCTAAGTGATGGGGCAACATCGGTCTTGTTCTTGTAAGTTTGTGTCATAAAAGAAGTATTTGTATGGAAATAGTATTGTGGTGTATAGTCAGTCTTGTATTTTTAGGGAGTCTAGTGATGTTTGTTCCCTCTTTGATGTCGTTGGCTTCACCAAGGCCAAAAGAATTAAAAGGAATGTATTATTGGAATAATATTGTATCTAAATCATTCTGTGTATTTGTGATGCTATATCCTTTAGTATTTTTGATTGGAGTTTTGTTTTATTTTTTTCTTCACACTCCTGTCCTTTCCTGGCTAGTGAGTTATGCTATTTTAGTAGTTCTTCTTTTTGCTATTTGGAACAGGTTAGATAAGAAAGTAAACGGAGGTAAAAAGAACTAGAAAACTTGCTTAAATAAAGAGGGATAATCTATAAAAAGATGTAATATATTCTGTTAAAAATCAGGAATAAGTATTTGAATAGAGCAAAAATAAGTAGGCTAAGGATAAAAAATAATTATATTTTTTGATAATTATCATTTTTAAATGTTATTTATTGAATAAAATGTTTTAGTTTTGTTAATATGTTAGTCGTCTTTGTTCTGTCTTTTTAACTGTGAATAGATAGAGAATATGGAAGTAAAGGTGAGAAAATCAAAAAATGACGGCATAAAACAATTTGTTAAATTTTTTGTTTTATTATCATTATGAATAAAAATATACAACGATATATAACTTTAGATCAGTCATACTTCTTCGATATAGATGAAGTGTACTGTGGGGCAGAAATTATAGTTCAACGTTTAGTTAATTATGATCTCTACCAAAAACTCCATTCAGAAGAGTGTAAAAATTATACTCAACAAGAACTGTGTGAGTATTATGATAAAGCAATCCAGACAGAGCAGGTAGTTTTAGATAAAGGAGGATACATTATCGATAATAGTTTTTTTCATGGAGAGTTTTGTGTTGGGGACTTAGGTTTGTTAGATGGGGAATGCAGATTGAAAAGTAAAGTAAATGAGAGTATATTCGATTTGACCTTTATCAAAGGAGTAGCAGTGAAAGGATGTGTAAAGGAACAAGAAATCGTTACTTCAAGATTTTCTTTAGAGAACAGAGTTTTTACTGTAGAAGGATTTGAATTGGGGAGATTAGTAAGTAAACAAGTTATCCATTTTGACTTAGAGATAGATAAAAATACTGTTTTTTATAGTTATTACGAGGATGAATCTATCGAGAGTATAGAAGATAATATTAACCAAGCTCATAAAGTTTACTATCGAAATGGACATATACAGAAGATAAAAGATATCTTAAATGAGCGTACACAGTTCTTCGATAACAGAGGTATTTTAACAGAAGAGTTCTTTATAGAGAAAGGGTATAGATGTTCTTTAACTTATCAAGATGGTGTATTAACTGACAAGACCTGTATCGGAGAAGAGGATGAATACTTTTATTTTTACAAAGAAGGTAAACTTGATTTTTATGAAGTATTAGACAAGGCTACAGATACAACTAGTGTTTATAAAAGCAACGGAGAATTAGTACAACAAGATAGCTTAATTCGGCTAGGATTTACATCATAATAAGGATGTGTTTAAACTTAAATAAATAGTGAAAAGGGAATCCTATTACATAAAAAAGAGCTTTAGCCTTTGGGTTAAAGCTCTTTTTGTTTTTAAAACATTTATTATAAGTGCTTTATATAAGCGTTGTTTTTTTTTGAAAAAAATGTGCTCAATTGCTTTTATTTACTCAAAAAGTAGTAATATTGTACTGTTATCAAAATCTGTTATTTGATGACTCGCTCCCTAGTCAGGCTTCCAATTCTGATTAGGGAGCATTTTTTTGTATACATCCCATCTTGATTTGTGTATATTATAATATAAGTGTTTGTCAATGAGTTTATTATTGATTTATTAGCTGTTTTGTGTCAATTTTTGTAAAAAACAGCATAAAAAATATTGCATATTTACTCAAAAGGTAGTAATATTGCACCGTTATCAAAATCTGTTATTTGATGACTCGCTCCCTAGTCAGGCTTCCAATTCTGATTAGGGAGTATTTTTTTATATATACTTCATTGTAAGTATTCTTGTTTTCTAAGGTTTATCACATTTTCTAAAAATAGAATCTAATCAGTTAGATAGCCTTGGAGTGTGCTAGAGCGCAACTTTCTAAGAATTAGTGTTATAATATGATATCTGTAATTGGTGAATTTTATAAAAAATAAGTTTGCATTGTGTAAACAATGATATGATTTCAAATTTCATTGTTTACATTTGTGATGTATTGATACAAACTGATATGAAAAAACTTCGCCAAATTAATTTTCTATTTGTTGTATTTGCATTGTTATTAGTGAATTGTAGTCGGTCTAAAATTATGGGTAAGACTGATTATGATCAACTATATGCAGTATGGTATGACAACGATTATAAAGATAGCTTAGCACAGGTGCTTAAACCAGCAGTAGATAGGGCACTTAGCTTAAAGAATACTGCTGATAATAGAATTATCATAGATAGTGTGTTAAGTGAACTTAGATGGACACGTGATTCTATTTCATTTTTAAAACTGACTAGAAAAGCTATTCGTTTTGCAGAAGCCAAATCGGATGAGTATATGCTTGTTAATATCTATAATGACGTTGGAATGTACTATCACGACTTAGGTATTATGGATAGTACTTATTACTATTACATCAAAGCGGAGAATGTCTATAAAGAATTAGGTGATTCGATGAAAATAGGTGAAATGGAGTTCTATCAGGCTCGATTGTTATTTGAAAAGGGATTGGTTATGGAGAGCGAGGTTAAGGTAGCTAATGCTTTGCGTATTTTAGAGAGATATCCTCTTAACCCAATACCTTTTGAAGCGAATCAGATGATGGCATTGTGTTTGCTTGAACGTCAAGATTTTGTATCGGCTAAGAGTTATTTACTTACAGCATTGACCTTGATGAAAAAGGAGTTTAATAAGAATAAAATACTAGATCGTCGTGAACTGTCAGATGCTTTAATGATGTTGTATTATAATCTTTCTGAAGTGGCTTATTTTAGAAAAGATTATAAGGAAGCATATGATTATGCAGCAGCAGGATTGGTTTATAAGTGGGCAGAAACAACTCCAATATTATTAGATTTTTTAGAGGCTAATATGGCTAAATCTGATTTGATGCTTGCGGTAACACACAACAAGGAAATCGGAGCTAAAGAAAGAAGTTTGATAACTAAGATAGAGGATACCTATGCTCGCTCATTAGAAATTAGTAATTATTTCGCTGCAAATGAATAGGCTATGAATGCGGCAGGATTGTATATTGCTATTTGAGATAGTGTTAAAGCCTTTGAATGGGCAGAAAAATCATATCAACTTTCAAAGGATAGAGACATTAAGGTTGCTCAGCGTACAGCATTAGAGTTTTTGCTATTACATTAAGAATACGAGAACAAAAATCAAGTAAAGCAAATTATTGAGCTTAATAAGGCTTTAGAAGAACAAGATTATACAACTCGTAACCGTTTCGCTAGAATAGCGTATGAAACAGAGAAGGTGGTAACCGAAAATCATGAACTTAGAAGTGCGGTTTTGTTGGTTTTAGTGACTAGTCTAATTATTATTTTAGGACTTTCTGCAGGAGTATTTATTTATAGACTGAGAAGTAAAAATAGAGAATTAAACTTCATAACAGAACAAAAAGAAGCGAATGAAAGTATTTATCAATTGATCTTAGAGAAAAGTACAATCGTTACTGAAGTGAAGCAATCAGTTACAAATAGAATTGCTAAAGATATTCACGATGGAATAGTTAATTGTATTTTTACAATTCGTTTTAATCTTCAACAATTGCAAACAGAAAATGAGAGTCTAAAGAATACTTTGATTACTGAATTAGAACATTTAGAGAAATCAACCAGAGGGCTGTCACACTCGTTGATAAATAATGAATTGTTTAGCGAAACTAAATTTATAAGTTTGATAGAAGATCTAGCATCACTTCAAAAAAATAAATGGGATACTATATTTAATTTAGAATGTAGTGATTCTGACTATTTAGAAGAGCTAACCGCTATAGAGAAAGTCCATACTTATTTTATTTAAGTATAGAAAACCACCGCCTTTGGCGGTGGTGATGTTTTATAGGCTATGCCTTTTATAGGTTTGTACTATAAAACATTTAAAACAGTGAGTAAATATAGAAAATTAACGCATGTGTATTACAAATGTGATTATCACATAGTTTTTACACCCAAGTATCGCTTCCAAATTTTGGAAGGAATGGTAAAAAGTTTGATTGAATATGATATTCAATTGATTAGTAGTTGGAAAGGTGTTCAAATACAAGAAATGAATATTCAGAAAGATCATATTCATTTAGTATGTTCGATTCCCCCCAAAGTATCTATCAGTGAATTTATGGGAATTCTTAAAGCTAAATTAGCTATAAAACTCTTCAAAACATATCCAACATTAAAACAGAAGCCATATTGGGGTAATCATTTTTGGTCTCGTGGATATTTTGTTAGTACAGTAGGATTGGACGAAGATATGATAAAACGATATGTCAAGTATCAAGAACATAATGATAATCAATCGTAATGCCCCTTTGGGGCTAATCTGAAAAACAAAGCCACCATTTTTAATGGTGGTTTTTTACTATTAGAGAGGCTATTCACAATGTTAATAAATATTCAAAAGCTTCACTTTGTACCATAAGCTTTATAGGGGATAAAGAAGGAATAACTGTTCGAATAAAGGACAATGGAATCGGTTTTGATATGAAGGCTCCTAGAGGAGGAATAGGTATTCAGAATATGAAAGAAAGAGCAGTAGAATTAGGCTCACAACTACATGTGTTTTCTAAAATAAATATAGGTACAGAAGTAATTTTTAAAATAAAACAAACTAAAACATAGATAGCTCACCATGATAATAGAGCCTCAATTTATAAAGTGTTTTCCTGAGTACGATCAAGTATTTGAAGGAGATCTTTCACAGTATAGCACACATTTTTTACCGATTTGTTCTATTAATTTAAAATGTATTTACCCAGATCAAGACCAATGGTTACACTTTGTCTCCGTAAAAGAGATTTATGATGGATGCGTAGGACAAGAAACAAAGATGTATCATTTAGGGTATTGTAAGGAAGATATGTTAGGCTTTGATGTAGTTGGAGATAAGTATCGTTTTGCAGGTGATTGGGGGTATTTTATCTACGAAAAGATGGTTAAAGAGGGGATTACTCCTCAAAATCAAGAAATGGTAGCAAAATACAGAATCAATAGAGCTAATATTGAGACAGTAGAAGATTTAGAGGCTTGGTTAATACAGTTTGAATCAACCACATCTTCTGATTTTAGAAATAAGCTAAAGAGCAAACATACATTTTTTATAACACCAGACTCAGATCAAGGGCTTGTGGAGAGTCTTTTAGATCGTTTTGAAAAGGAAGCTAGTGAATCGGATCATGATAGCGTTATAGGAGCGTATAAGCTAAATACGAAGACTTATGAGCTTGCTAAGCAGTATTATCAGAAGCATGGTAAGATCTATCCGATGACAATAGGTAACTACTCGACTAAAATCGAAACGATGGAAAGTCTAGAAAAAGGAGTAGAGGATAACCTAGAATACATTCAATACCCTGAGATAGCTGGTATATTAGACGATATTCAGTTTCAGAGCAAGGAGGATAAAGATTGTTTAAAGGAATGTGAGATTACTTTTGAGGAAGCGATGCAATTTGAAGACTCTACTAATCTTACAAATTTACCATATGATGAAGAAGGGAATATTTTTACTTATATAGGACGTTTTACAGGTTATCTATTTCAGCAATATGGAGCGGATAGTGTATACCTGTTTTATAGTAAAGAACTGAAAAAAGCGGTTATTTGTTTAGAATACACATAGACGATTTGCTTAATTTAGAATTTAAAATTAAGAATTACGTTTGCCTACGGCATATATACCAATTTGCGTGGATTTAAGGTTGAAATCCGCGATAATGAAAGTCTACATCACCTCCATTCAATACATAATGGTAGGGGCAATCACATACGTCGACCACGTATACTGGTTCGTACGGATTTGGAATCTGTTAGATATATAAACAAAAAAGGCTAAACAAAATATTTTGTTTAGCCTTTTTTTAGTTTATCTAATAAGTAGGAACATTAAAATATTCGTACCTATTAAAAAAGAATTAAGCTCTTCTTACGTTAACAGCGTTTAATCCTTTTTTACCTTTTTCAACTTCATAAACTACTGCATCGTTTTCACGAATTCTCTCGTTTAAACCAGTTGTGTGTACGAAAATGTCTTGTCCTCCATCATTTGGAGTAATGAAACCGAAACCTTTAGTTTCGTTGAAGAATTTTACTGTTCCTTCTTGCATAATATTAAGTATTTAAATTTTATTTACTTCAACGGCACTTAGGCCTCTTGGAGTTCTTTCTTTTTTGAAGGTAACTTTATCACCTTGCTGTAATGGCTGATTAGACTGACTACTGTGTACAAAGATGTTTTCTTTTGAATCATCTTCAGTTATAAACCCGAAACCTTTACTGCTAAAATAAGTCACTACTCCAGTGCATTCAGTATCTGGAGCAGAAGCTGCCGCTAAGCGCTCTTCAAGTTCCCTTTTAGCTGCTTCGATGTCTTGCTCTTCTGGCGGAACGTCTGTTAGATTACCATTGTAGTCTACATAAACCAACATATCTTCAAGATCTTTACCCTTGTTGTTGTTTACTTTACGATCCTCTCTCTTTAATGCTTTCTCTTGTCTTTTCTGTGCTTTCTTTTTATTTTTCTCTTTTTTCGAAAAAGAATCAGCCATATTTATTGCGTTTTTAAGTTAATATTAAATTTCTTGTTTTACCTGCATTTTGATACCTGTAAATCGCTGAATATCCTTCAGCTCTTTTCGTTGTTCAGGTGTGCAAAAACACATGGCAACCCCTTGTACTCCAGCTCGTCCAGTACGACCGATACGATGAACGTAAGTCTCTGGTTTGTCTGGTATATCATAGTTGATCACAAAGGGAAGTTTGCTTATATCTATTCCTCTTGCAGCAATATCTGTTGCGATAAGGATATTGATTTTCTTATTTTTAAAATCATCTAATGCTTTAACACGAGCACTTTGAGATTTATTTCCATGGATAGCCATCGCCACCATATTGACCTTTTGAAGGTATTTAACTAGGTTATTAGCCTCGTATTTCGTTCTTGTAAATACTAATGTAGACTCCGTATTCTCCTTTAAGATAGTGTGTAATAACGTTTTCTTATCTTTCTTCTCTGTATAGTATACTTGCTGTTCGATAGTTGTCGCTGTGATTACTTCAGCAGCTACTTCTATTTTTACAGGTTTGTAGACGATTGTTCTAGCGAATTGCTCTATTTCTTTAGGCATTGTAGCTGAGAAGAACAGAGATTGTCTTTTAGTAGGAACAAATTTAAGAATTTTTTTAAGATCGTGTATGAATCCCATATCTAACATCTGATCAGCCTCATCTAGTACTAATATCTCTAGATTAGAAAGCTTTACTATTTTTTGATTGATTAGATCCAATAGTCGACCAGGAGTAGCCACGATAATTTCGGGATGTTGTTTTAACGCTCTTACTTGAGGTGGAAGAGGTACACCACCGAATAAAGTTACTGTTTTCAGAGGAAGCTCAGTACTATAGTCTAAAAAACTATCTTTTACCTGTATTGCTAATTCTCTTGTAGGAACTAAAATTAAGGCTCTTATACCTTTTGTCGATTTAGGAGTAGAGTGCAGTTTTTGTAAAATAGGAATAGCAAAAGCAGCAGTTTTACCTGTACCTGTTTGAGCAGTACCGATTACATCTTTTCCTTCCAGAATAGGAGGGATTGCTTTTTGTTGTATTTCAGTAGCTGTAGAATAACCTATTTTAGTTAATGCTGTTTGTATCTCTTGTGTTAATGCTAAATCTTTAAAGTTCATTTATTATTGCCTGTACTTATTCTTTTATCTTTATATGCTTTAAAACTATTAGGTCTTAAAGTCTTTTGGTATTATTTATCCTAGTGAACTTGTTTTTCTATTATGCATCAGAAACTCATATTTCGTAGGTAAGTGGTCTTTTGTTTTTGCAATAAAGCTCTAAGAGCATAAGCAGGGAAACATCTTTTACTTTCTATTGAAATTGTAAAAGAATCAAGAGTTAAATAAAGTAAAGACCAAGGAAGTAAAATTAAACGAGGTTTTTTAAAACTATTTAATTTTAGAATAACTAAGGCAGAAATCTATTAACTAATAATACAGGCACAAAGGTATAATTAATAATCGAATAATGAAGTATTTATTTTGAATTAGAGAGATAACAATTCAAATAAGATGTTTGTTTAAGAAAGAAAATACGCTTTTTAGCAAAAAGGCGTTAGCAATATTGAGGAAGAATAGTAAATTTGGAAGAACATAAAGAATCAGTAGAAATCACTTGAATGAAAACAAAATCTTGGTTAACAATAGTACAGCAGCATGACGACTTAGTAAGACGATGGTTTATTTGTTGTTGTGTATTGATGAGCTCTCTAGTATGGGGGCAGCAAGTAGATGAAGATCAAGTGAGTGTAGTGAAGCTTTGGCGTGACCTTAATGGTGAGAATAGCCTATATATAAAAGTAGGAGCGACCTGTAATAACTATGATAGCAAGGGAATCTTTGCTAAGGGTGGATACGAATCCATTATCTCTATAGAGTTGATTAACGAAGAGAATAAAGTAAGTATAAACTATGGAGAACGCCTTCCAGATAACCAAATGTTGATGTTTTATGACGAGGGAATTTGGTTTGAAGAACACGAAGATATTCAGGCGGTTTTTATTCCAGTTTTTTACTGTAGACCCTATTTTGGTAGTCAAATGCCCCTTACTTATATCGTTATTTATAACGGAAAACGCTATATGTATCACTTCGATTACTTCTGCCAATCGGATATATTAGGAACTTGTTCACTCCCTTATAGCAAGGGTAGATTACAAAAAAGGTTGTCAGATTTACCAAAAGAATTAGCCAAAAAGTTCGCGAACTATTTGACCAAAGTATATACCCAAAGAGAAGACCTATTTCCCAATCACCTTATCTTTAGAACAGAAAAATATAACAATGTCTATAGACCATATGATTTAGCAACAGCTTATCACGCATCATATCCCTATGTTTTATTAGACAAGGTCAATGGTTACCTTGAAGAAAAAAAGTATTCTTTAGCGACAACGTATCTAAACGAATTTGAATATATCTATGTGAGAGAGGAATTGACAGTGAATGTAGCGGGTTTTTATGTACAGGATAAAACTATTGGTCAAAAAGCAACGTCTTATCGCTCAAGAGTACATGCAGAAAGAGAAAAACTATTAGAAGAAGCTAAATTCCTAACCCGTAGAAATCAATACCAAGAAGCCTATTTAATCTATAAAGTGATATTAGAAGAAGAAAACGACTTCCTTCCTTCGGGGAATTAAAAATTAAGAATGGTTCCTGTTCGTGCGGATTTAAGGTTGTAATCCGTGCGGTTTTCATACGCCTGACAACGTATATCCGTTTAACAGTAGAGGCAACACCTTGCATTAAATACATGTCACACATAGAATTTATAAATAAAAACACCTATTGCTTATAGTAGGTAAATAATTAACTTTACACCTATTGTTTATAGCCCCTGATAAGAGGGGTTAAGACTATAAGAGTTAATAGACTCTAGATAAGAATTATACTTTTGGAGATTATATGAAGAATATACAAAAAATATGTTGCATAGGAGCAGGTTATGTAGGTGGGCCTACTATGGCAGTTATTGCACAGAAAAACCCACATATTCAAATAACAGTAGTAGACTTAAATGAAGCGCGTATCAAAGCGTGGAATGATAAGGATTTGAGTAAATTACCTATTTATGAGCCAGGTTTAGATGTGGTGGTTGGTGAGGCAAGAGGGCGCAATTTATTTTTTGATACCAATGTAGATAAAGCTATTGATGAAGCAGATATGATCTTTATTTCAGTAAATACGCCAACCAAGACGTATGGAAAAGGAAAGGGAATGGCTGCAGATTTAAAATATATTGAGCTATGTGCTCGTCAGATTGCACGAGTTGCCAAGACAGATAAAATCGTAGTAGAGAAATCTACACTTCCTGTGCGAACTGCACAAGCAATTAAACGAATTCTTGATCAAACAGGCAATGCAGTAGAGTTTGAAATACTCTCTAATCCTGAGTTTTTAGCAGAAGGTACAGCTATTCAAGACTTGATGAATCCTGATCGTGTATTGATTGGAGGAGCAGAAACTCCGAGAGGAAGAGAAGCTATTGAAGCGTTAGCATCTATTTATGAAGCATGGGTGCCTGAGGAGCGTATTTTGCGTACCAATGTATGGTCGTCAGAACTTTCTAAACTGACAGCCAATGCCTTCTTAGCACAACGTGTATCTTCTATCAATGCGATTTCAGAACTATGTGAAGTATCAGGGGCAGATGTAGCTGAAGTATCTAGAGCTATTGGTACAGATAGCCGTATTGGGAACAAGTTCTTAAAAGCATCTGTAGGATTTGGAGGGTCGTGTTTCCAAAAAGATATCTTGAACTTAGTGTATATCGCTAAGTCTTATGGACTAGATGCAGTAGCAGACTATTGGGAGCAAGTAATCATTATGAATGATCATCAGAAACGTCGTTTTGCAGAAAATATTGTAACGACTTTATTCAATACAGTTAACGATAAAAAAATAGCTTTCTTAGGATGGGCATTTAAGAAAGATACCAATGATACAAGAGAATCAGCGGCTATCTATGTAGCCAATGAGTTAATTGAGGAAGAAGCACAGATCCACGTATATGATCCTAAAGTAATGGAACAACAGATGTTGTCTGATTTAGATTACTTAGCGACTCGTGAGGCGGAGTTGAATAAAAAACATTTGACAGTGCACCAAGATCCTTATACTGCTCTAGAAGGAGCACATGGTATTGCAGTATTGACAGAGTGGGATGAGTTTAAGACGTATGATTGGCAACGTATCTACGATAAGATGCAGAAGCCAGCCTTTATATTCGATGGTCGTAATATATTAGATCGTCAAGCGTTAGAAGATATAGGATTTGAAGTTTATACAATAGGTAGAGGAAAATAAACTTTAACACGTAAATTAAGCAATAAAAATGCAAGGATATAAAATATTAGGATTTATATTCTTTAGAGTATCTCTTATATTTAGATGAATTTTATTACAAATGTAATATAAGAAGAGACTATTAAATTGATGATATTAACTGTTTTTTTAAAAAATAAAAACAGACATTAACACACATTATTTAACTATGAAAAAGAATTTGATTGTATTTGGTACAAGACCAGAAGCTATCAAAATGGCTCCTTTAATAAAAGAGTTTAAGAAGCACAATGATCAATTTGATACACGTGTATGTGTAACCGCGCAACACAGAGAGATGCTTGACCAGGTTTTAGAATTTTTTGATATTATACCAGAGTATGATTTGAATTTGATGAAACCCAATCAAAATTTGTATTCTTTAACAGGGGATATTATCACAGGATTAAAGCCTGTTTTAGAGGAGTTCAAGCCTGATTATGTATATGTACATGGAGATACTACTACAACGATGTCAGCAAGTATTGCAGCTTTTTACAGTGGAGCCAAGGTGTGTCACGTAGAAGCAGGCCTTAGAACACATAATAAACGAGCACCTTTTCCTGAGGAAATAAATCGACAGATCACTGGTCGTGTGACAGATTATCACTTCGCACCAACCGCAGCTTCTCAAGAAAACTTATTAAGAGAGAATATTGCTACTAAAGATATCCTTATTACAGGAAATACAGTTATTGATGCTTTGTTAGAAAGTGTAGAGCGTGTAGAAGACTTGCAAAATGAAGAAATCACACAATTAAAGCAAATTGTCGATCCTGCTAAAAAGCTTATTCTAGTAACAGGTCATAGACGTGAGAACCACGGAGATGGGTTTATTCGTATTTGTGAAGCACTAAAAGAAATTGCTTTAACACATTCTGATGTACAGATTATTTATCCTGTACACTTAAATCCAAATGTAAAAGGTCCTGTTTACGAAATTTTATCAGGAATTAATAATATCAAATTAATTGACCCATTGGCTTATCCATCTTTTGTGTGGTTGATGAATAAGAGTTATATGATTGTAACAGATAGTGGAGGAGTACAAGAAGAAGCACCAAGCTTAGGAAAACCTGTCTTAGTGATGCGAGATACGACAGAGCGCCCTGAGGCTGTAGCTGCAGGAACAGTGATCTTAGTAGGTACAGATAAAGATAAAATTGTAAATGAGGCAAATAGCTTATTGACAGATATAATTCGCTATGAGAAGATGTCAGCTTTACACAATCCTTATGGAGATGGAAAAGCATGTGCACGTATAGTGGAATTTATCAGTAAATTACAGTAGAGACGTAATACCTTACGTCTAATAAAAGGAATACAGTAGAGACGTAATATCTACGTCTAATAAAAAGATATATAAATGAATACACAAGTAGTAACAATAGGATTAGGATATATAGGATTACCAACATCAGCATTAATTGCACAAAATAAAATAAGTGTACATGGAGTGGATATTTCTCAGCATGTGGTAGATACGATTAATGCAGGTAAAATTCATATTGTAGAACCAGATTTAGACAAGGCAGTAGCCGAAGCTGTACAAGCTGGATATTTAAAAGCAGCAACTACTCCTATTGTAGCTAATACATATTTAGTAGTTGTACCGACTCCATTTAAAGGAAATCATGAACCAGATATTTCGTATGTAAAGGCAGCAACTACGGCTATACTTCCATTATTGAAAGAAGGTGATTTATATATCATTGAATCTACCTCTCCAGTAGGAACAACAGAGAAGATGATGGAATACATCTTTACAGAACGCCCAGAGCTTGAAGGTAAGATTTATTTAGCTTATTGTCCAGAGCGCGTATTACCAGGAAATGTGATGTATGAATTAGTTCACAATGATCGTGTTATTGGAGGGGTAAATGAAGCCTCTACAGAAAAAGCAGTAGCATTCTATAGCCAATTTGTAAAGGGAACTTTACACAAAACAAATGCGCGTACAGCAGAGATGTGTAAACTGACAGAGAACTCTTCTAGAGATGTGCAAATTGCATTTGCTAATGAGTTATCACTTATTTGTGATAAAGCAGGGATTAATGTTTGGGAATTAATCGAATTAGCAAATAAACACCCACGCGTAAATATCTTGCAACCAGGATGTGGAGTAGGAGGGCATTGTATTGCAGTGGATCCTTACTTTATTGTATCAGAATTCCCTATGGAATCTAGAATTATTGCTCATGCTAGAGAAGTGAATAATTATAAGTCATTTTGGTGTGCAGAAAAAGTAAAATCAGCTCGTTTAGAGTTTGAATTAAAACAGGGACGTCAACCTGCTATTGCAGTAATGGGATTGGCTTTCAAGCCGAATATAGATGACTTGCGTGAATCGCCAGCTATCTATATTACGGAACGTATTTTGCAAGATTCAGGAGATGCTGATATGTATATTGTAGAACCAAATGTACATGACCACAAAGTGTTCAAGTTAACGAACTACAAAGAAGCTATAGAAAAAGCAGATATTATTGTATTCTTAGTAGCACATAATGAATTTAAAACAGTAGAAATTCCAAGTGGAAAAGTAGTTTTAGATTTTTGTGGAATAAAGAAATAATAAAAGTAAGTAGAATGAAGAAGATTGTTGTTACTGGCGGTGCAGGCTTTATAGGTTCACACGTCATTAGACATTTTGTAAATAAGTACCCTGCATACCACATCTATAACTTAGATGCTCTGACTTATGCAGGAAACCTAGAGAATCTAATAGATATACAGTCTGCCCCTAATTACACCTTTATTAAGGGAGATATCACAGATGAGCAATTTATTCAGGAACTATTTAAGAAAGAGCAGTTTGATGCTGTGATTCACTTAGCTGCAGAGTCGCATGTAGATCGTTCCATTACTAATCCGTTGGCTTTTGTGAAAACAAATGTAATAGGAACAGTGAATTTACTACAAGCATTTAAAGCCTTATGGCAAGACAACTGGGAAGGAAAGCGTTTTTACCATGTCAGCACAGATGAAGTATATGGAACATTAGGAGAGGTAGGTTTGTTTACCGAAACGACCGCTTATGATCCTAATTCCCCTTATTCTGCCTCTAAAGCTAGCTCAGATCACTTTGTAAGAGCTTATGGTGAGACTTATGGAATGCCTTATGTAGTGAGCAATTGTTCTAATAATTATGGGCCAAATCACTTCCCAGAGAAGTTAATTCCATTGTGTATTTACAATATCATCCATAAGAAACCCTTGCCTATTTATGGAAATGGGAAGTATACTCGTGATTGGCTCTATGTCTTAGATCACGCCAGAGCGATTGATGATGTATTTCACAAAGGAGGTAATGCAGAGACTTATAATATCGGAGGTTTTAATGAATGGCAAAATATTGATTTAGTCAAAGAATTGTGTCAACAGATGGATACAGTCTTGGGGCGCCAAGTAGCAGAGAGTGAACAGTTAATCACTTTTGTAAAAGATAGACCAGGACATGATTTAAGATATGCTATAGATGCAACTAAGATTAATAGAGAGTTAGGGTGGAGCCCATCAGTGACTTTTGAAGAAGGATTAGCGAAGACCATTGACTGGTATATGAATAATCAAGACTGGTTAATGAATGTAACAAGTGGAGCTTACCAAGAATATTATCAAAAACAGTATATAAAGTAAATAGAAAAGGCCTTGTACTCTGAGATGGTACAAGGCCTTTTCAACCCAAAACAAGCGATAGACATATAAGCGAAAAGTAATTATACAAAATAGGTCTGAATTAGCGATACAAGCATACTTTAGTATGGTTACAGAACTAATGAAAGAGATATGAAGTAGAATTACTTTGTAGTATGTGGCTAACGCAGATTTTGGGTTTAATACATTATTACTCTATTGCCATTAGATATTCTCCATACCCACTTTTACATAGGGGTTGAGCGATATGATGTAGTTGTTCTTTTGTGATATATCCCATTCGATAAGCAACTTCTTCAATGGCTCCTATTTTTAGCCCTTGGCGCTCTTCGATGACTTGAACGAATTGACCAGCTTTCATCAGAGAAGCAAACGTACCTGTGTCTAACCAAGCCGTTCCTCTGTCTAATATGCCTACTTTCAGCTTACCTTGTCTCAAATATTCTTTATTGATGTCTGTTATCTCGTATTCTCCTCTTTTAGAAGGCTGAATAGTCTTGGCGATATTCACCACATCATTGTCATAAAAGTACAAACCAGGAACCACAAAATTAGATTTAGGCTCTAGTGGTTTCTCCTCTATGGATAGTACATTTTTATCTTGATCGAATTCTACTACACCATAGCGTTGAGGGTCTGTGACAGAATAAGCGAATATCGTTGGTTCTGCACTTTTTACACAAGCTTGTAATAGTTTGGACATGCCACTACCATAGAAGATATTATCTCCTAAGATAAGCGCTACAGGATCTTTACCGATAAATTTCTCTCCGATTATAAAAGCCTGTGCTAATCCATTAGGTTCCTCTTGTATAGCATAGGTAAAAGAACAGCCTATTTGACTTCCATCTCCTAATAGCTTTTTAAAGTTAGGAAGGTCAGTAGGGGTAGAAATAATCAGAATTTCATTGATTCCCGCTAGCATTAACGTGGATAAAGGGTAGTAAATCATTGGCTTGTCATAGACAGGCATGAGTTGTTTACTTACAGCTAATGTTAGTGGGTGTAATCGAGTTCCAGATCCCCCAGCGAGAATAATTCCTTTCATCTTAAAATAATAAAGGGATAAAGTTAATGATTTTTTAAATCAAGATTACACGATAGACATATAAACGAAAATCAATAAAATATTCTAGGCTTTAATTTAGATTAGGGTATACTTGTAGAGTTACAGAAAGAGGTGTGAACTTGACCTTGTATATTAGATTTACCTCATGTGAAATCTAGGGTTAACCTCTTAAAAGAGCATAAAATAAATTACGTATATAGGCTAAAGCAAGGTGTAATGATAAAAAAATAGAGTTTAAAAAACATATATTATTGTTTTATGTATGGAGTGTATGTTAATTTTGCAAAAATTAACATGTAAATTGTATTTAATGTTTTTTTGCCTCTAAAAAGCTGGGTATTTTTAAAGGTGTTAAATATTGATTTTTAGTATTTTAAGGTATAGTTATTATTGGTTTTTAAAGAAAATAAAGCTGTATAAATCGTAAATTTAATAGAGGATAAAGGAAAATCTTCTTTAATAAAAAACATTATGAAAGCAAAATTTGTACTACTAACTCTTTTCTCATTAGTAGTATTAGGGTGCTCTTCAGAAGATGAAGGCATTAGAGAAAAAAAAGTGACTATCACTTTTATCAATAAAGAAAAACAAGTATTGATAAACGATAGTTTTGACTTGATGAATGAACTCAAGATTGAGAATGCAACTAAAGAACAAGTTGTCTGGCTCAGTGAAAACCCAAGTGTTGTTCGTTTAAATGGAAGCATAGGTAAAGCGCTTTCAGAAGGAGAAATCCAAATTACAGCCAAAGTAAAGAATACTAATGTTCAGACGAGTATGAAAATTAGTGTACAAGAACAGATTTTACAATTTAAACAAAAAGAATTATCTTTAGTTACAAATAAGACTTTCAATCTAAACGATCTATTAGAAATTAAAAATATTGAGTTAGATCAACTAAAATGGACTGTAGAAAACTCTAATATTTTAACTATAAATAAAGGACAGATTACTACTTATCAACAAGGTAAAGTTAAAATCACTGTAGAGTTTGGAAAGTCTAAAGCTATTATTACAGTTATCGTTGAAAACAATGAACTCCAAGACATTATTTTTGATGAAGATATTATTGAAATTACGGGGATGCAACAAAATAAGATCCCTTATCGTACCCTACCAAAGGGAGCCAGTACTGCTGGAGTCAAATGGGAGATTTCACCAGGAGGCATTAGTTTATTTGATAACGAAACACTCTACTCTGATAGATTGGATAGTAGTACACTAACCGTTATATTGCCTAATGGCAAAAGGAAATCAATAGAGGTAAGAGTGGTCTCTAAAGGGATTCTTGAAATTAAAACACCTTATGGCACCAATATAAAAATTGTCGAAGAACAAGAAGAACAATTTTATCTAGTTCTACTGCCTTTAGGTGAAACTTTTGAGGACTTCGAAGTGACTATGGATAATCCAATTATCAAAATTGATATTAACGGATATATCAAAACATTCTTTGGTCAACTAGGCGTGACAAATGTAACCCTTCGAAGTAAACAAAATCCTCATGTATCGATCATAATGAGAGTAGAAGTGATCAGTTTTATAAATGATGTTTTGGTCAGCTCACAAATCTTTGACGAGATTAAAAATGACGGAACCCATACAGGCGAATTACAGTATCAGCTGTTTAGTTCTAGGAGAGATGGTATTTCTATACAAGACTTTATTCTCTATGACGGATATAATCGAGTGATCTTTAGAGATTCTAAAACCTATACACTACAACAGATTTATACTATTAAGTTAAACAAAGTCTATAAACCATACGCCGAGTTTACCTTAATGTATAAAGGCGTAGCCATCAAATGTAGAAAAGAAGTCAACGTAGTTACTGGAATACCGATCCCAAAGGCTTTTTAATTAAGAAATAGTTCTTTTTTAATAGGCTCTTGATATAAAATACAACGACAATATGGTTAGGCTGTATTGTCGTTTTTTTATTCTATTGTTCTTGACTTTGGTAAGTATATCAAGGATTTTAGGTTTCATTCTGTGCAATACATAATGCATTTATACAACAGAAGGACAATCACATATGGCTACACAATACATTGCGTCTACCACATCAATGAGATAAAAATTTAACATTTTATGAGTTTAAACTACAACAGTAAGTGTAATTATTGCTTTAAGTTTATAAATGAAATTTAGATGTATCTATTTTATGATATAAAACTTATACTAAGTGATTTAGAAAACTCTTTGTTGTAATTATTATAAGTAAAGCAGTCCTTCTTTGATAAAAGTGACGATAGACTATCGAAGAACGTATTATAGAAATAGAATAATATAAAAGCGTTTTACAGCAGAAATTAAATTCTACTTAGAGTGAATATGTTTTTACATCTTAAATTATTGTTTATTAATAACCATAACTAACTATGGAGTAGTTATTATAGTTAGTTATTAAATCTATACAGTATGAAAAAAATCTATTTTATGATGGGGTTAGTAACTCTTTCAACCATGGTGGTATCTTGCTCTAACGATGATAATTTACAACAAGATATAGAAGTAAAGCAAAGAGAGAAACAAGCAAAGGCGCAAGGAGTACTTACAATAAAAGATGAAACGGAAGTTGAAACGAAAAGCTTCTCTACTGAAGAGATGAATGATCGTGGGGATTTTGATTTAGATAAGGATAAAACAAAGAGAGAAGGAAACGGAAAAGGAAAAGGAAAGTAATAAGTGTTTACCTTTTTTAAGGTTATAGATTTTGCAGTATAGTAAAGCGATTCATCTTGGATCGCTTTATTATTTTGGTTATAAAAGAATCGTTATGCGTTTTAGTTTATTATTGTTTTTATTTTGTTGTCTATCTTGTAATGGGGTAGTAGAGAAAAAAACGAAAGAGACAAACTATTTTGAAGGTTATGCTGAGGCTATTGATAAAGAAGTTTATCTAGACAGTATTGCTACTTTGATCATAAAAAGACCTAATGACTCTTTGACTAGAGAAGCACTCTTAAGATTAGCTAACCGTTACGAATGGATAAAGCGGGATAGAAAGGTTAAGAAAAATCTAGAAAAACTGTATACTTACTCAAAACAACAAGGAGATACAGCACATATAGCCAAGACCTATTGGTATTTAGGAGATTATTACGATAGGAAACAAATTTTAGATAGCGCTTACTTTTATTATCTCAAAGCGGAGAAACTTTATGCTTTACAACAAGATAGTATCAACTGGGCTAAAATGCTTTCTTATAAAGCAGGTGTTTTACACGATACAGGGATTTATACAGAGAGCGAGACCACGATAGCCCAAGTTCTACAAGTGTTATCCAAACAAAAAAACACAAGACTTATCTATGAAGCCAACTTCCAAATGGCTTCGGTACTAAAAGAACTGAAAGAGTACAGAGTAGCTCTAGAGTATTATGTAAAAATACCAGAATTGCTAAATAGGTTAGAAGAAGAAGGATATGATAGATATAATTTACAACGCTCCTGGCTATCGTATTATAATAATCTAGGAGGCTATTATCAAGAAGTAGGTAATTTACAAGAAGCCAAAAATTACTTTCAGATTGCGCTTAGAAACCAGTATGTTGATAGTTTTCCACGATTAAAAGCGATGGTTTTAAATAACTATGGATATAATCAGATGCTCCTTTGTGAGGATACTAAGGTGATCCAATCTACACTAGAATCTGCTTTGGAGATTCGTACCCAGATTAATCATAAACAAGGCATTGTCGCTAGTAAAATAAGAATAGCAGAGCTAAGTCTTCTAAAAAAAGATACCATAGCGGCTTTAATTCTCATGAAAGACGCTTATGCTATGGCGGCAGAGGATAGGAATCTTTATGAGTTAATCGAAAGTCTAAAGTTTTTATCCGAATACGATGTAAATGACAAAGAGTTTTATACCACTATTTATCTCAGAACCCAAGATAGCATAAGAACTCTAGAGCGTCAGACTAGAAATAAATTTGCCCGTATTGAATATGAAACAGGAGAAATAGAAAAGAGAAATGATCTTTTAAAGCAAAGAAATACATATTTAGGAGGAGTCATTTTGCTTGTCGTCTTACTGTCTATTGTGTTTTTTATTGTGCTTAGTTTGCAAATGAAAAACAAAAAACTCTTATATCAGCAAAAAGATCAACAGGCTATACACCAGATTCAAGCTTTGCTTTTACAACAACAAAGCATAACCTATAAGGCAAAAAATAAACAAAGAAAACAAATAGCCAAAGACCTACATGACTCTATTATTAATAGAGTGTTTACGGTGCGTATCAATCTCGGACAATTGTCAACTGATCAAACTAAAGAGAAAGAAAAGTTAATCGATCAATTAACACAAATCGAAGCGCAGACCAGAGCCTTATCTCACAATATGCATAAGACCTTGTTTAATCAAGAGCAAGACTTTAGCTTAGTACTTGAGAATTTAATATTAAGTCAGAAAAATCCATTTCAAACTGTTTTTGAGTGTTCTATTGATAGACTTATTAATTGGGATTTTTACACCTGGTATCAAAAAGCACAGTTATACCTTATTGTACAAGTATTGCTTCAAAATGTAAATAAACATGCTCATGCGAGTAAGTGTTTAGTTATTATTCTTTTAAGTGAACAGCATATTGTAGTTAAAATTCATGATAATGGTATTGGTATTGATACCAAGAAAATAAATAAAGGATTGGGTTTTAAAAATATAAGGCATCGACTACAATCTCTACAAGGAAAAATGACTATCTCTACCCTTAATCAGATGACAACGATTAGTTTAGAAATTCCCTATAGTGAAAAGGAAGTATAGTTTTATTTTGTTGTAATTTTTATAAATTTAAGATTGTGTAGTTCTTTTTTATTCCTAAATTGCTTTGTAATTTTTATAAAACGCCTATATGACCATATTACTAGCCGACGATCATTTTATGACTTTAGAGGGGTATATTTCTATTTTAAATAATGAATCTAATACGTATATAAAAGCCCAAAACTGTGAGGAACTCTATAAACAGATTCTTGGCTTAGAACAGCTTGATGTAGCTATTATAGATTATGATATGCCTATATATAAGGAGCAAAATATATCCTCAGGTTTAGACTGTACAACCTTGATTAAAGAGCGCTTTCCTAAGTGTAATATTATTCTAATTACAGCCCATGAGGAAGCACTTATTCTTTATAGCATTTACCGAAATAAAACAATAGATGCCTTGATTGTAAAATCTGATTTTTCAGCCAAGACTTTACAGGATTTGATTCTTAATGATAAAGGACCGGAACTTTTTTACAGCCCTATTGCCAAGGAGTCTATCAAAAAGGTAATCGCTAAAAATACACTTCTAGACCCTAAGAACAGAGAGATTTTAATGTATTTATCTCATGGATATAAAATTACGCAGTTAGAGAGCTTTGTATTTTTAAGTACAAGTGCTATACAAAAGCGAATAAGTAAAATGCTACATGAGTTTAATGTAACGGATTATCAGGAATTAATTCAAATAATAAAACACAACCAATTGCTATAGTATTTTAAATATATTGATTTATAATATATTACTTGAATTTAAGGATAAAAAGTGATTTTATTGGTATATTTTTATTTATAACTAATATTTAGACTTTAAAGGGGTGGAAATGCTTGTTTTTTTAACACTTGCTGTAGGTTGACTTCCGTTTTAGTTAATTGTCTTGTTGTCAGTTTTTTATATTGATTTGATGTTGTTAAATTTATGTTATTATAAACCAAAACAATATTGATAATATGAAATTACACCACAAGATCCTATTAGGGTCATTCATCTCAGTAGCACTGGTATCATGTAATACTAATGACAATGATACAGCAGTAAATGATAGTACTAGTGGATTAAAAGAATTAAGAGCAGTACCTAAAGCGGATATTGTTTCAGGATTTGAAGGAGCGAAAGTCTGTAAAGATGTTTATCCTAAAGGAACAGATCCAAGAGGAGCTGTTGTTAGAAGTACAAAGTGGCCTAATGGAAGTGTTATTACTGTAGGACTATATGGAGGTACTCCTTATGTTCGCAGTAAGGTTAAGCAATACGCGCAGGAGTGGTCTAATTATGCCAATATCACTTTTAATTTTGTGGAAACTGGAACTCCTCAGATTCGAGTTACTTTTACCCAAGGAGCAGGATCGTATTCTTATTTAGGAACACAAGCCCTTAGTATTCCATCTAATGAAGAAACAATGAACTTTGGTTGGTTTGATAATTCGACTAGCGATGCAGAGTTCAGTAGAACAGTTATCCATGAGTTCGGTCATGCGCTAGGAATGATACACGAGCATCAACATCCTTTAACGAATATTCCATGGGATAAAAATAAAGTGTACGCTTATTACGCTGGTTATCCGAACTATTGGAGTAAAAATGATGTGGATAACAATCTTTTTGCAACCTATTCAACTACGCAAACTCAGTATAGTGCTTATGACACGCAGTCGATTATGCATTACAGCATAAGCAGTGCTCTTACTACAAATGGATTTAGTGTAGGAAATAACTCTGTTTTATCAGCAACAGATAAACAGTTTATTGCAACAGTTTATCCAAGAAACTAAAGTATATACATTAGGTTAGTTTTAATAATAGTCTACCTTACCCTAGTGTGAGGTAGACTTTATCTATTTATGACAATGAATAAAAGTTACTTTCTATTACTTTTTTGTATTCTTCCTTTTTTAATACAAGCTCAAGCCAAAAGACAACCCTCTTCTATCTCACCTTATGTAAATTGGAGTGAAGAAAACTTGAATTGGAATATAGCAGGCAATGAACAAGGACAATACCCTAATGTATTATCAGAATTAGATTGGCGCGATCTTCGCGGACCTTCTGTAGGTGTTGAATCTGTTATCTCTCTTTCATCGAAATTTCGCTTAAAAACAGACCTAAATTACAAGGAGATAACAAGAGGAACTGTGAAAGATACAGATTATGCAGGAGACAATAGATTCCTAAAAACCTCTGAACTTGATTTACAAGCAGATAAAGGTCATTCTTTTTACACACGTATTGAATTATCCTATTTGCTATGGTCTAATCATCACTTTTATTTTAATACCCATATTGGGTATTATGGTGCCTATCAGACTCTTTATATGTTAGATGGAGATGTCCCTCTTATAGAAGGCAAAAAATTAAATAGCACCTATAAACCTCAATCTCATGGAGTCATCATGGGATTAGAAACGAATTTTATTCATCAGAATTGGAATGTAGATTTTGATATTAGCGCTATATATCTACCCTCTTACACTGCTAAGGCAACTTGGAACCTCCGAGAAGAACTTAGACAGCCCACCAGTTTTAAGCACAAATCTAAGGGAGTGGGGTGGAGGACAGGATTACATATCGGCTATCAGCTCACACAGCGCATACAACCTTTTTTCTCTGTTCACTATACCCATACAAAAATAAATAAGGGAACCGATAAGTTATTTAAGGCAAATGGAACAACTCATACCGCCCAATTAAATGAAGTTCATTCAAACAGTTTAAGCATAGGGCTAGGAGTGAAGGTATTTTTAGATTCCTTATAAAAAATAATTGTTTTCTTAAAAAGTAAGAACACCCGGTAGTTGATAAAAAATAAGACAATAATTTTGAATTTTTTATTTAGCGTTTTATTACATAAATAATTTAAAGGGTATTAAATATACCACACAAGAGGATTATATCCTCTTTTTTTATTTTTATCAATCCATAATAAAACTTTTAAAAGGCTATTTAAAGTCAATTAAAGACTGAGCATACCAAGTTTTATTAATAGATAGTTTTCCTGGGACATTTGAGCTAAGATATTAAGCAAACAGCTTAATAAATAACTTATAAATGTCAAATTTTATGAAAACAAAAACATTTCAAAAATTAGTATTGTTAGGTCTAACATTACTTTTATCAAGCAATCTTTTTGCTCAAGGAAACGGAATAGCAGGTATCACAGAAGCTACCCAGATGGTTACTTCTTATTTTGATCCAGCCACTAAACTTATCTACGCTATTGGAGCTGTGGTTGGTCTTATTGGAGGGGTAAAGGTGTATAACAAATTCTCAAGCGGTGATCCCGATACAAGCAAGACAGCCGCAAGCTGGTTTGGAGCTTGTATCTTCTTAATTGTAGCGGCTACAATTCTAAGATCATTCTTCCTCTAAAAGATACTTATATGAAAAAGTATAGTATCAATAAAGGCATTGGAGCAAGCGCAGAGTTTAAAGGACTCAAGGCTCAGTACCTGTTTTATTTTGCAGGTGGACTCTTGGTAGACCTTATTGTGATAATGGTTATGTATATGGCTGGGGTAAACAACAAAGTTTGTTTGAGCTTTGGTCTTGGTCTATCGGGTTATCTTGTTTACAAAGTGTTTTCTCTTAATAAGAAATACGGTCAGTATGGCCTTATGAAGCTTCAAGCTAGAAAATACTTTCCAAGGTATATCATCTCAAGAAAAGATCTTAGAGGGTATTTAAGTAGAAACTTAAAACTAAGACACTATGAGAAATACAGCTAAGACAAGTACCTTAGAAAGGATGTTTCCGATTTTGGCGGTTGAGAATAACTGTATTGTCTCTAAGCAAGCAGATATTACGGTTTGTTATAAGGTAATCTTACCTGAGATATTTACCATCTCAGATAAGGAGTATGAGACTATTCATAGTGTGTGGCATAAGGCTATAAAAACCCTCCCTGAGTTTACTGTGATTCACAAGCAAGATTGGTTTATAAAAGAAAGCTATCAGGCGGATTTTAAAGACGAACAGCAGAGCTATTTGAGTAGAAGCTTTGAACGGCATTTTAATGAGCGTCCCTATCTTAATCACAGTTGTTATCTGTTTATCACTAAGACCACTAAAGAGCGAATCAAAAGTCAGAGCAATTTTTCATCCCTTACAAGAGGAGAACTCATCCCTAAAGAAATTAGAGATAAGGACTCGGTTTTAAGCTTTTTAGAAGCTACAACTCAACTTGAGAAAATTGTCAATGATAGTGGACTAATTCATTTAACTAAACTTACGGAAGAAGATATCATTGGCTCAAAGGATAAAAGCGGACTATTAGAGCAGTATTTAACCCTAAGTCCAAATAAAAGAGGAAGCCTTCAGGATATAGCTATAAGTAGCGATAAGGTTAGAGTAGGAGATAACAGACTCTCTTTACACACTCTTTCAAGTACAGATGATTTACCTACTGAGGTATCGTATTTATCTTATTATGAAAAACTATCAACCGATAAAAGCAGTATGGCCTTGTCGTTTGCCTCGCCAGTTGGACTCTTACTTAATTGCAATCACATCTATAATCAGTACTTGTTTTTAGAGGACAGTGATTACAATCTAAAACAATTTGAAAAATCAGCTAAGAATATGCACTCACTTGCTAGATACAGCAGAGCTAATCAAATTAATAAGCAGTGGATTGAGGAATACTTAAATGAAGCTCACAGCAAAGGGCTTACCTCTATTAAAGCTCACTTTAATGTAATGGCATGGTCAGATAATCATAGTGAGCTTAAACAGCTTAAAAATGACTGTGGGAGTGCTATCGCTTCTATGGAATGTGTACCAAGACACAACACAGTGGATGCACCCACACTTTATTGGGCCGGGATGCCAGGCAATAGCGGAGATTTTCCAAGTGAAGAGAGCTTTTATACGTTTATAGAACCTGCTTTATGCTTTTTCTCTGGGGAGACAAATTATCAAAACTCATTATCTCCTTTTGGAATAAAAATGGCAGATAGACTAACTGGTAAACCAATTCATTTAGATATCTCCGACCTACCCATGAAAAAGGGAATTATCACCAATCGCAACAAGTTTATCTTGGGACCTTCGGGAAGTGGTAAGAGTTTTTTTACCAATCATATGGTAAGACAGTACTATGAGCAAGGCGCGCATGTCTTGCTTGTTGATACAGGGAACTCTTACCAAGGATTATGCGAACTGATTAAAGCAAAGACAAAAGGGGAGGATGGAGTATACTTCACCTATACAGAAGAAAAACCAATTGCTTTTAATCCTTTTTATACCGAGGATGGGGTGTTTGATATTGAAAAAAGAGAGAGTATTAAAACTCTTATCTTAACGCTTTGGAAGCGTGATGACCAGCCACCCTCAAGATCGGAAGAAGTAGCGCTTTCAAACGCCGTTAGTGGCTATATTGAGTGTCTTCAAAATAGCGATATAAAACCTAGCTTCAACACATTTTATGAGTATATCAAAACTGGTTACAAAAAAGAGTTGGAAGACAAACAGGTTAGAGAAAAGGACTTTGACCTTTATAACTTTTTAAATGTACTAGAGCCTTACTACAAAGGCGGGGAGTATGACTATTTGTTAAATTCAGAAAGTGAGCTTGATTTACTTAATAAACGCTTTATCGTCTTTGAGATAGATTTAATCAAAGATCACAAAATCCTTTTCCCCATAGTAACTATTATCATCATGGAAGTGTTTATAAATAAGATGAGGCGTCTTAAAGGTCAGCGCAAGCTAATTTTAATTGAAGAGGCTTGGAAGGCTATAGCCAAAGATGGGATGGCAGATTATTTACGCTACCTTTTTAAAACCGTTAGAAAGTTCTTTGGTGAGGCAATAGTAGTAACACAAGAGGTAGATGATATCATTCAATCCCCGATTGTAAAGGAGAGTATTATCAATAATTCTGACTGTAAGATCTTACTTGATCAGCGAAAGTACATCAACAAGTTTGATGATATACAAGCTATGCTTGGACTTACAGATAAAGAAAAAGCTCAGATTTTATCAATAAACCTAAACAATAATCCAAATCGCCTTTACAAAGAAGTATGGATTGGCCTTGGCGGTATGCAATCAGGGGTATATGCAACAGAGGTGAGCTACTCAGAATACCTGGCTTATACAACAGAGGAAACTGAAAAACTTAAGGTAATGAACCTATCTAAAGAGCTTGATGGTAATCTAGAGATGGCTATAAAACGCCTTGTACAAGAAAAACAACAAAAATAGACTATACTCTACCCCAACTTCTTTAAGGACAAAAGAGTAAACAATCAATTAAAAATATATTACAATGAAAAAATTATTGCAGGTAGTTGTGGTAGCGATGCTACTGGTTCTACCAATAAAGAATTATGCCCAGTGGACAGTATATGATCCTGGAAATTTAGCCCAAGGTATTATAAATAGTGCTAATGAAATAAGACAAACTTCTGCTACAGTGAGTAATGTTATTAAAAACTTCAAGGAAGTAGAAAAGGTCTATAAACAGGGTAAGGAGTATTATGACAAGCTTCAATCGGTTAATAACCTAGTTAAAGACGCAAGGAAAGTTCAGCAGACAGTGCTTTTAGTAGGGGACGTTTCAGAGCTATATGTCAAAAACTTTGGCAAGATGCTTAATGATCCAAACTTCTCGCCTGAGGAGCTTGTAGCTATTGCCAATGGGTATTCCGTGCTTCTTCAAGAAAGCACAGAGCTTATCAAAGAGCTCAAGCAGATTATAAGCGCCTCGAGTCTTTCTTTAAATGATAAAGAACGCATGGATGTTATAGATAGAGTTTACAAAGAGGTAAAAGACTATCACAGCCTTGTTAGTTATTATACTAGAAAGAATATTGGTATCAGCATTTTAAGGGCTAAAAAGAAAAACAATAGCCAAAGGGTACTTGATTTATACGGTACTTCTAATCAAAAATACTGGTAGTTATGGGTGAGAGTAATCTTCATGAGGTTTTACAAAACCTCTACTATGATATGATGCCACTTACAAGTCAGATGGTATCTGTGGCTAAGAGTTTAGCAGGTCTTGGAGCGCTTTTTTTCATTGGCATTAAAGTATGGCAAGCCCTGGCAAGAGCAGAACCTATTGATGTGTATCCGATGCTAAGGCCATTTGCGTTGGGGATTTGTATTATGTTTTTTCCCACACTTGTTCTAGGAACTTTAAACACGGTCTTAAGTCCAGTTGTAAAGGGAACGCATCAGATATTAGAAACCCAGGTTATAGATCTAATTTCTTTACAAAAACAGAAAGATATTTTAGAAAAAGAAGCGATGCTAAGAAATCCTGAGGCTGCTTATTTAATTTCAGATGAGGCCTTTGATAAAAAACTTAACGAGCTTGGCTGGTCTCCCTCGGATCTAGCCACTATGACAGGAATGTATTTAGAGAAATGGCAATATGACTTTCAAAAGAATCTAAGAGATGCTTTTAGAGAAATACTAGAGATGCTTTTTCAGGCTTCTGCTCTAATTATTGACACGATTCGAACCTTCTTTTTAATTGTGCTTTCTATACTAGGGCCTATTGCATTTGCAATCTCTATTTGGAGTGGTTTTGAATCTACGCTTTTACAGTGGCTCACGCGGTATATCAGTGTGTATCTCTGGCTTCCTGTAGCGGATTTATTTAGCGCAATGTTAGCTAGAATACAATCCTTAATTCTTGAAAGGGATATGCTGTTGCTTTCAGATCCAAGTTTTATCCCTGATACCTCAAACACGATATATGTGATTTTTATGATCATTGGCATTGTGGGATACTTTACAATTCCTACAGTGACAAGTTGGATTATTCAAGCCAGTGGAGGCTCGGGCTTTCTTCGTAATGTAAATCAATCTGCGCTTAAAACAGGTAATATTAGCTCGGCGGCAGTTGGGGCTACCTCGGGAAATATAACAGGTAGACTAATTAAATAATTTAAACACTTTAAATATGGAATTTAAATCACTTCGAAATATAGAAAACAGCTTTAAACAGATAAGACTATACGCTATTGTATTTGCAGTTGTTTGCCTTATAGTAGTAGGATTCGCTATTTACAAAAGCTATGATTTTGCTAAAGAGCAACGAGAGAAGATCTATGTGCTTGACAAAGGTAAATCCCTTATGCTTGCTCTGTCTCAAGACGCAAGTATAAATAGGCCAGTAGAGGCAAGAGAGCACGTAAGACGCTTTCACGAGCTGTTCTTTACTCTCTCACCTGAAAAATCAGCCATTGAGGGTAATATGCAAAGAGCGTTTAATCTATCTGATAAAACCGCCTTTGACTATTATAAAGACTTACTTGAAAAAGGATATTACAGCAGAGTCATTTCAGGAAATATTCAGCAACGAATTGAGGTGGATAGTATTAAAATAGATTTTAACACCTATCCCTATAAGACGCTAACCTATGCAACGCAGTATATCATACGATCTAGTAACCTAACTAAAAGAAATCTTGTTACAAGTAGTCAGCTTATTTCAGCTGTACGGTCTGATAATAACCCGCAAGGATTTATTATCGAAAAGTTTACAGTTGTAGAGAACAAAGACTTAGAAGTTGTTAAACGTTAAAAAAACAAGATTATGAAGAAGCTACAACTTTTAAGACATAGTTATTTAAGTAAACTACAAGCTTACTGGAATAACCTCTCTATAAAAAGACAACGAGTTTTATTACTTACCGCTTTTACTCTTTACGGGGTAGTTTGTCTTTTTATTGTAAAGACAAGTTTTAGCTCTAAAATAAAGCAGGCAATAAGTAGGGAGGATCAGAGTAATATAAAACCAGTTAAGTATTTGCTTAAAAGGCAAAAGATAGAATCACACTCAATTATTAAACTAAAATATTATGAATCAAGATCAGTTGTCAAATAAAACCCACCAGATAGAGAAAGTACCCAAAGAAAAAAAGGCAATTCAAAATCTTATAGAAAAACACAAAAAGCACATAGTCTTTGCTTTAATGGGCATTGTCTTTTTAGGGGTAATGTACCTTTTGTTTAAACCCGAAGAAAAGGAGTTAATCTCTCATAATGATTCTGTTCCTGAGGCGATAACCAAGGGGATGCCAACAGATAAAGTAAAAGCTTATGAGAAAGAGCTATGGGAACAGAAAAAGCAAGAAAATGAAAATCAGATTCACTCCTTAGCAGACTATTGGAATGATTCGCAAGAGGAGCCAACTAGCAGTTATAATCATAAAAATTACAACGAGGAGCCTACATACACGCCCTATGAGCGGTCTTACGAGAACTACAAACAAAGCCAAGATGTACTTGGTAGTTTTTACAGTAGTAGTATTGGAAATTCTGAAACCGAAAATCTTAAAAAGCAAATACAAGAGCTAGAGAAACAATTACAAGAAAAAGACACTCCAACACCTATTACTATGGATAATCAATTAGAACTTATGGAAAAGTCTTTTCAGATGGCAGCAAAGTATTTGCCAGGAGGTCAAAATCAAACTGAATTACCGTCTTCAAATAAGACTAAAAACGCTAAAACAATTTCAAGTAAAAAACAGGCCATAACAGTGCTTGATAAAACAAGTAAAGAGATTGTATCTTTACTTGTAAAACCAACAAGTTTACTGGATTTTTTACCTATTAATCCTAAATCAAATCAAACCTTTTATACAGCAGAAGGAGAACGTAAAACACAGAACCATAAAAACAGTATAAGGGTAAGTATTAAAGAAAATCAGGTCATTATAAACGAAGGATACATCAAACTAAGACTCTTAGAAAGCATCGTAATAAATGGGGCTCTGTTACCTGAATCAAGTACACTGATTGCTAAGGTAAAGATTAGTAACGCTCGATTAGAGCTTAGTGTAAACTCTATTAAGATCGAGGATAGTATCATTGATACAGAGCTTATCGGTTATGATAATTATGGGCAAAGAGGCTTAGAGGTATTAGACCTTCAAGAAATAAGCGCCTCAAAAGAAATCATTGCCAATATGGGACAAACAGCAGGAACGAGTATATCTATGAGTAGATCTGCTTCCGACCAAATTGCTTCAGATCTAACTAAAGGACTTATTCAAGGAGTATCTGGTTACTTTTCAAAGAAAGTAAAAGCCCAAAGAGTAACCCTAAAACAAGGACAAGAACTGTTTCTTGTACCGAAAGAATAACATTTAATAACCAAGTAAAACAAATCATTATGAAAACAATCATTAAATATATGTTACTATGCTTATTAGCAGTAAACACAGTAACTTCCCAAAATTATACCAAGTCTATCAATTTATCAAATGCTGAGGTAACTCCTTATGAGGTAGAACTAACCCAAAACAAAACTACTCATATCTTGTTTCCAAGCAGCATTGAATACGTAGATTTAGGAAGTAGTGAAATTATAGCTAGTAAAGTAGAGGTTACTTCTAATGTACTTCGTTTAAAAACGATTACAGAATATATTTCACCTACAAACTTTACTGTAATTACAAACGATGGTAAATACTATAGTTTTTGTGCTACTTACAATGAAGAGCCAACACAACTGAGCTATGACTTAACCAAGTTTGAAAATCAAAACAGTAAACAGCAAAGCGAAGTTCTATTTAAAGACTTAGGGGACACCAGTCCAACTCTAGCAGATCTTTTTATGAAAGCAATCATCAAAAGAAACAAGAAAGAGCTAAATATTAAAAGCAAAAGCTACGGGGTAGAAGCAAGGCTGAAAAGTATCTACACTCAAGATGGTAAACTCTACTTTCATCTTTCTATTAACAATAAAAGCAATCTACCCTATGAAGTTGACTATATTAGTTTTAGAATCAAAGACAGAAGGACCTCTAAACGAACCACTATTCAAGAAATGAGTTTAAAGCCCATTAGAAGCTATAGTGATGCTCAAACTATCAATATTCAAAGTAAACAAGACAATGTATTTATGTTAGATCAGTTTACCCTATCAGATAAACAAATGCTTTTAATTGAAATTAATGAGAAGAATGGAGTGAGAAATCAAAAAATAAGAGTGCTAAAACATAATGTATTAAGCAGTAAACAGATTGAATTGTTAAGAATATAGTTTTATACATAGTATAATATAATATTTTATTAGATCTTAAGAGAATTTAAAGTGGGGCTATCTTATAAAGACTAGTCCCACTTTGTTTTTTTTAACTTTGTATGGATGATTCTTATTCCTGATCTTCAACTGATTATTTTAGTTTACCTTAAGAATATAATCTAAGTACACGACAAAAAACTAAAGCAATTGATATTTAGAGGATTGTGCTTATTTTTAGACAGTAATAATCTTGATAAGTAGTCAAGTCCAAGTTTAAATACACTCATAAACCTATTGCCATGATTCTTGATTTTGATAGGCTTAATAGTATCAATATCCTAGCATTCATAGGGGTTTAACCTTGTTTTTTGTGTTTTTGCACAACACTTTTTTAAAGTATTTTAAAGGAAAATCAACGGATGGGTTTTAACAGATGAATGAGAAAATATTGTTGTTTTGGTTGAATAATTCACAGTAAAAACGGAAGTGAATTTTTCGATTTGGACAGGTTATTTTCGATTTCAATTGCCACAAGAATACTTTTTTTGTCCTGAGATAAATGAGTGTTGTATATTTATTTTCTAGTATTTTCTTCCTGATTAACCTTTTCTCTACAATCCAATCTGTTTCAACTTTTTAGTAAAGATTGTTTTATATTCTTCTTTGTACTCATCAGTTAAAAAGCTTCGATCTATTAAGTCATATACTTTATTAGCTTGCTTAGAGAAATCTTTATAGATATTATTCCTTACAATTGCTGTAATACCTAAACTCATTGCAAGTTCATCAAAGTTTACTTGTTTAATCTTTTTCTTACGACCACTTAGGGTTAGTGCTAAATCTTCTTTATCATCAGGAAAGACTAAATTTACATTTAAAAGGTCATACGCTGGAGAAAATAAGATACCCTTATCTGTGTGCATTAAAGAGAAGTTCTTTAGGTGCATGTCGTTATTACCTGTTATAAAGCTAAACAAGACAAGTCTAAAGTATTTGATTGTATCTAAGCCCGAATTGGTAGCGTATCGTTTAATGATCTTCCCTACACGCTCATAGGAGCTTTTGTATTTTTGTTCCGTTAACAATTCTGATAACTGACATAAATCTTCTACATGAATTTTTTTGTTTTTCACTCGATCAAAACGCTTGGTAATATAAGCCAGCTCACCGGTAGAGGTGCGAATCAAAGCATGTTGTGCGGTTTCAATTTTAAATAGCTTAGCTAGGTGCATGGTCAAGTCTTCTACTTGTAGCATAAAAGCAAAATTAGGAGATTGAGGCTTGAGGATATAATCCCCCCATAAACCGACTAAGGTTAATCGTTTACTACCGTTTTCACTGTTTAAACTTAAGGATATCTTAGGTTGTACCCCTGTTAACGCTAATCGTTCGTTTACCGTTATTTGTGCTAACTTATCTAATTTTTCTTTATCTAATTCTAATATAGGAACTTTTGTAGTGCCAAAGAACTTCTTCGAACAAGTAGTATGATATTCGCCTGTTTCAACAGGCTTATAACAAAATAAACAGTTATTCATGATTTGCCGCCTCCATCGGATAAATTGAGACCGCTCCAATAGTGTCTCTACATAAGTTGATTAATAATTCAAATCGATCTCGGGGATTGAGCTTCCAATGTTTTTCTCCGATATCTAATAGCCATCCTTCAGGAATTAACCCATCGAAAAAAGGAAAGAGTACATTGCTATGATAGGTTTCTTCAGATAGGGGGAGCGTTAGGCTAATTGGATGCGGATGAGGTGTTCTTAGATAATCTTGATTATAGTAAAAGGAATATCCATCATCTCCTTCCAGAAGATAACCAGCTAACTGATCTTGAAAGTATATTTTAGCTTGTCGTGCCATTATTCTCTAGTTTGATCAATTACACCAACTTCTTTACCAAATAAAGCTAACACATCGTTTACTTTGTCTAAACGGAGTGTTTTTTTACCTTGTTCTAAATCACGTACAAAACGCAAGCCTACACCAGCATTTAGGGCTAAATCTTCTTGCGTAAGCTTTAATTCTTTTCGCTTTTGCTTTACAAATACTTGTATTGAATCCATATCTATACCTTTTCAGGTATAAATATACATAAAAAATGGAATAATACCCCTTCGGGTATAGTTTGTGTGAGATTCAATATTTTATACCCGATAGGTGGTATTTTATGAATTAAATAAAGCGTTTTTTCCTTCAAATGGTCTATTTAGATACTAATCCTATTACTTTTTTAGGAATTGTCCACGATTATTCAAATAACAACAAAGGCTTTACTGTTTGGAAAGGCTTATTAGAAGGGTGATTGACCTGCGGAAGGATTTGATTAAATTTGTGACAAATGTAAATCTTTTTTTATGAATGAATCTATTAGTAATCAGATAGTAGATAAGATTTCTAAATCTAAGCGTGGAGAAATTTTTTTCGCTAATGATTTTGTTAAATATGGTACAGCTGACAATATTTGACAAATACTCTCTCGTTTAGAAAAAGAAAACCTTATTGAATGATTAACCCATGGTATTTATATAAAACCAAAGCAAGATTCTTTATTAGGAACAATTTATCCTAGTATAGAGGAAATTGCAAATGAGATTGCAAAAAGAGATAAGGTGCGTATAGCGCCAACTGGTGTATTAGCGTTGTATCTATTAGGATTAACAACCCAGATCCCCTTAAAGACTGTTTATTTGACTGAAGGATCTCAAAGAGAAATTAAGGTTGGAAATAGGAAGATTAATTTTAAGAGAACTGTCCCTAAAAACCTTATGATAAAAGATGATCTGTTACATTTAGTAGTACAGGCTTTTAAAGAGAAGGGGCAAAAAGAAATTACGGATTCTTTTTTAAATGCGATTAAATTAGCTATTGATAAAATAGATCAACAAGTGGTAGAATCTCAATTGAAATTTGCTCCGGTTTGGATTCAAAAAGAAATTAAAAAACTTTATTATAAACAGGAGTATGTGGATTAATTTGTCTGAATAACAAAGAGTTGCTGTACTAAAAAAAGCTGAAGTTATTTATGGACTACCAGCTTTTGTAATAGAGAAAGATTGGTGGGTTTGTATTCTTTTAAAAGCAATATTTCAATCTAAGTATGCAGATTCTATTATATTTAAAAGAGGAACTTCTCTGAGTAAGGGCTTATAATTTAATACAGCGATTTTCAGAAGATATTGATTTGATTATTGACCAGCGTTTGCTGGGGTTTGGTAAGCTTGATTCTAAAACACAAATTAAAAAACTTAGAAAAGCTTCTGGAGGATTTATTATTAATGAATTTAGAGAAGAGTTAATACATCAATTAACTGAGTTGGGAGTAGAACCGAATTTATATGAAATTAAGCACACAGTACGTCAATGTAGAGACGATTTATCAACCGTGTCACACAGATAACATCCACAGTAGTATAGGCGTAAGGTATTACGCCCATATGATTGTGTGCTGATCACATCCGTAAACAACAAAAGCACAAAAAAATTAATACAATAATCCAAATTGCCATAAAGGAATAACATTCAGAAAGCCAGTTTCTATATCATCTTTTACAACATAACTGTTCTCAATATTTTTAATTTGTTTTTGGCTTTTGTTTTTGCCTCCTATTTCAAAGGTTATATTCTCAATTAAGAAATCTGAGTCAGCAGAAGATATAACATTATGTTTTACTCGTGTCTGATTTAAGAAGAATGTTTCACGAATATTTCCAATATTTGAAGAATCACTTGCTAGGTTGTAGATCAAATTGGTATTGTCTAGATAGATTTTATCTACCTTGCCTAATCCTCTAATTCCCCCAGTATTGTCACGTAGTTGAGTGATTAGCCCAGCTTCTTCAATGTACAGACAATAGTCAGCAATATTATTTCTACTTACAGATAGCATTTCAGCTATTTTACTCATATTAGGTTTAAAAGGAGCACTTTGAGAAACGATAGCTAATAATTGTTTTAATTTTCTACCTGTAGCCACATTCATATTAGCATACATTGGAATATCATTCTCTAAAGTCTGATTAATTATCTGAGCCAAACGAATATCAAAGTCTTGTTCTAAGGCAAAAGGATAATAACCTTTCTTTAAGTAATCAGTATAGTATAATAAAGGCCTTTCTATCTCTGGAATATTAACCTTATGCTGTAGTACTTCTTGTAATGTGTATGTTTTAGCAGAAATGTTATGAAATAGTTTCAGATACTCTCGAAAAGACAAACCTTGCATATTATAGATAATAGCTCTACGACTTAAATCAGAAGCTCCCTTTTTAATATCAAGTACAGATGAGCCCGTAAATACAACTTTTAAATTTTTATGGTAATCATAAATCAGTTTGAGGTCTTTTGCCCAATCAGGGTATTTATGAATTTCATCAATAAATAAATACTTGCCTCCAAACTTGACAAAGGTATCAACTAACTCAATGATTTTATTATCCACAAAATAAAAGTCCTCTGCGGTAATGTAAAGTGTTTCTGTAGGACTTAAATTCTGTTTGATATATTGCAGGACAAGAGTAGTCTTACCTACACCACGGGGACCAATTAGACCTATCATTCGATTTTCCCAATTGATTTGATTATATATGTAGCGAAAGAAATCTGTGTTAGCCTCATTGATTAACTTGTTTGAATACTCAAATAACCGTTCCATACTGTTTATTTTATTACAAATATAAGTATAAATGCACTCACATAGTGCATTTATTTTAAATAAATGCACTATGTGAGTGCTATTTTATCTTTTTTTGTTGTTACGGATTGTAAATCTGAGCCATCGGGAGTTAATTGAGCCTTGAAAAGCGATAAGTAAATAAACCACTATGGACTGAAAGTCCATAGTGGTTTATTGATTGGTTTGGTAAAGATTGTATTAATTGTGTATTAGCAGATAGAGAGTTTGTTGGAGAGGATTGGATTAGCTATCTAAATGATAAGCAAATTAAATATTACATTCGTATTCGAAATAACTTTAAGGTTTACCTGCCTAATAAACAGAAAGAAATAACAGCTTCTCATCTATTTAATAACTTAAAACCTGGTCAAACAAGACAGTATCACAAGATTGTAAAAATTCATAATCAACTATGTTATATCTCTGGAACTAAAGTGATCACAGGTAATAAGATAGATTATTGTATTGTCATTGGGTTTAATAAACCAGAAAAAGCTTTAGAGACTTACAAAATAAGATGGCAAATAGAAACACTATTTAAAGCCTTCAAGTCTAGCGGATTTAATATAGAAGATACACACTTACAAAAAATCGATAGGCTTGAAAAACTAGTCATGTTAGTGATGATTGCTTTTGTATGGGGCTATAAGATTGGGGACTATATTGACACTATAAAACCTATCACAATCAAGAATCATGGCAATAGGCTTATTAGTGTATTTAAACTTGGACTTGACTACTTATCAAGATTATTACTCTCTAAAAATGGACACAACCCTTTAAATATCAATTGCTTTAGTTTTTTATCGTGTACTTAGAATTGGTATATATCATTGAAGTAAAAAGCATGATGTTAACCCTTATCAATGGCTTAAATATGTTCTTGAAAATATTCAATCCATCAACCACAAGAATATTACAGACCTATATCCGCATAATTATAAGAAGTTAATTACAGACTCAGTAGAATGATTTTTAGACTGCACAAGATGTACTTGCTTAGGTGGATACCTTTTTAAACGTTTAGGATGCTATTTATTGCACAATATTTAATGCATAAACTGAGTTTTGTTTGGTTTATGCGTTTTTTTTTGTACATTAGATATAGATTGAAAGTAACATTTCTCATTGTATAGAATATAATTCATTAATAGAATTATTTGCACTTTATGAAAAATATAATAGACATTACTGCTTTATCAGATAAAGCTATTTTACAAAAACTAGGATTTTTTATTCAGCAAACGCGAATCAAAGAAAATCTGACGCAAGAAGACTTAGCCCAACAAGCGGCTATTAGTCGTACTACCTTGAGTTTGCTAGAGCGTGGTGAAAATATTTCGTTGATTAATCTCATCAAAATCTTACGTATTTTAAATGCTTTGTATGTTTTAAATAGTTTTGATGTGCTAGAAGAACTCAGCCCAATAGAATTAGCTAAAAGCGAAAAGCAAAAACGACAAAGAGCATCAAAAGCACCTAACCAACAACAAGACAATTCAGATTTAGGATGGTAACAACCGCATTTATTAACATATATGGCAAACGTTTGGGTGCGGTAGCTTGGGATCCGAACAGAGGGTTGGCAAGCTTTGAGTATGATCCTCAATTCAAGTTGGAGGAGCTGCCTATTGCTCCCATTAAAATGCCCAACAAAAACCGTATTTATAATTTTCCCGAATTTAGTGATAATGATACCTTCAAAGGAATGCCGGGTTTATTAGCCGATGCATTACCCGATCGCTACGGTAAGGAATTAATCAATGCTTGGTTAGCACGTCAAGGTCGACCAGACAACAGTTTAAATCCGGTAGAGTTATTATGTTTCATCGGAAAAAGAGGAATGGGCGCCTTAGAATTTGAGCCGGTTATAGGAAAAGAATCTACGTCTTACGACTTAGAGTTATCGGATTTAATAGAAACCACTAAAGCGTTATTAGAAAAAAAAGAAGAATTACATATTAGTACCCAACACAACATCGAAGATGTGATGTTAGATGTGCTTAAAATGGGAACTTCTGCAGGAGGGGCTCGCCCTAAAGCAATTATAGCATACAATGAAGTAACAGGAAAAGTAAAATCCGGGCAAACATTGGCCGAAGATGGTTTCGAACATTGGTTAATCAAGTTTGATGAAATCAGCGATGTCCAATTTGGTGTTTCAAAAGGTTACGGTCGTGTAGAAATGGCTTATTATAAAATGGCGACAGATTTTGGGGTTGAAATGACAGAATCACGTTTGATTGAAGAAAACAATCGCGTGCATTTTATGACCAAACGTTTTGACCGTGTGGGTGGAAATCAAAAAGTACATACACAAACCTTATGTGCCTTGCAACATTACGATTTTGCAAATATCACATCATATAGCTACGAACAAGTATTTCAAACCATGCGTTTATTGCGCTTAACGTATGCAGAGGCAGAACAAATGTTTAAACGTATGGTGTTTAATGTAGTAGCATGTAATTGTGATGATCACACTAAGAATTTTGCATTCTTAATGGATACTCAAGGAAAATGGAAATTAGCCCCCGCCTATGATATTTGTTTTGCCTATCGTCCAGATAGTATGTGGGTGAGCCAGCACAACTTGAGTATCAACGGAAAACGCAAAGGTTTTGAACGCAAAGATTTAGTAACCATCGCCGAACAAAATTCTATTCGCAATCCTAATAAAATCATAGATCAAGCACTTGATTTAGTAAAAAACTGGAATCATTATGCGCAGATGTATCAAGTTGACACAGCATTGGCACATCAAATAGATCGTGAATTAATAAAAGAAATGAAATGATTATAGATAAAATACGTAATAAGTTTAAAGAAATCACCACGCCTGTATTGTTGTTCTTTGATCCAGAACAAGAATATAGAGAGGAAGTATTGGCGATAAATGAACCTGATTTTAAAGTTGAATTCACGCTTTAAAACAGGATCAACGAATGTAAATCATCTTTTTGGCTCTTTTTTACAGAAGCGTTTTATACAATAACCAACCTAATATTAGGGAATCTTAAGCTTCTCTTTTTTATGTCTTAGTCTTTCATCGGATTAGGTGTTATTTCTTAATAAATAGAGTTGATAAAATCAAAATACGACGTACCTCCTTTTGTTTTAGTAGGAGTAATTATATTATTTAGTAAATTTTAGATGAGAATACTTTAAAATCTATACATAAAGTGAATGTCTCCAGATTGTGATATTAGCTTTTTTAAGTGGGGAGTTTTAATGTAAATATCTTTTAGTGTGATTAAGTATTTTGGTGTTTGTGATATTTAGTGATTAATTGAAAAAATGGTCAATTAGCGATTATTTTGAGATTTTTATAATTTTTTTTAAGGTTTTCTTCTTTTGAGTTATTTAAGAGTTTTTTATTGAATAATGTTGAGTTAATTGTTTGTTTTATAGGCTTGTTGTTATTTTGTTTTAGAAAAAAGTAGGGACGATAAATAAGAATAATAGTATCTCATTCTGTATTTTTAACATTTTAAAATAAAGATTGGGTATATTATTTGTTTATCCGTATGTACAACTAATAAAAAAACAGAAAAGGTTATGAAAATTAAAGTAGATATTAAAAAGATAGGAGTGAGTTTATTGACTTTAGGATGTTTTACAACTATGCACGCTCAACAAGATCCTCAATTCACAAATTATATGTATAATACCACTAATATTAACCCTGCTTATTCTGGTACGCGTGGGATGCTTAATGTTTTTGGTATGTATAGAGCACAGTGGGTAGGGCTTGATGGAGCACCTCAAACAGCTAATATATCTATAGGTACTCCACTGGGAAATAATGGATTATCTGGGGGGATTAACTATACTAATGATCGTATAGGAGCTATGTCTGAGAATAACTTCTCAGTAAACCTTGCTTATGCCGTAGACTTAAACGATGAGTATAAACTGTCGTTTGGTTTAAAAGCTACAGCTAATTTATTGAATGTTGATTATACAAAACTTGATATATATGATCCTTCTGATCCAACTTTTGGGGAAAATGTAAATAATAAGTTTAACCCTAATGTAGGGGCAGGATTGTATTTGTATTCAGAGAAATCTTATTTAGGAGTGTCTGTTCCTAATTTTATGACAACTGATAGATCAGAGCATGATGGTACAAAATTAATGCGTCAAAAGATGCACTTCTATTTAATGGGAGGGCATGTATTTGAGCTTAATCCAAGTTTGAAGTTTAAGCCTGCTTTCTTAGTCAAGACAGTCTCTGGAGCACCTGTGCAAGTGGACTTAACGGCTAACTTCTTAATTGTAGATAAGTTTACTATCGGAGCGGCTTATCGTTGGGATGCGTCAGTTAGTGCATTAGCTGGGTTCCAAGTAAATGAAGGACTTTTTATAGGGTATTCATATGATGCTGATACGACTAAACTAGCTAGATATAACTCAGGATCACATGAGATCTTTATGAGATTCGATATTTTTAACAAATACAACAGAGTAGCTACAGCTCGTTTCTTCTAGTATATTATGAGAAAGATATGGTCTAGGGCATTATTGTTTAGTGTTTTCTTTGGTTTTTTGAGTATGGGCTATGGTCAAAAATCAACGATTAAACAAGGTGCTAAAGTATATGAAGAACAAGCCTATGTCAATGCTATTAAGATATATGAAAAACTAGTAAGTAAGGGATTTAGCAATGCTGAAATGCTAAGGAAGTTAGGTAATTCGTATTATTATAATGGTAAGTTAATTAATGCTAATAAATGGTACACTGAATTATTTGAAGGGAAGTATGAGGATAAAGGAGTAGAGATTATCCCTTCAGAGTATTACTATCGATATGCTCAAACGTTAAAGTCTGTTGAGAATTATCAAAAGGCAGATCAAATGATGGAGGTATTTGCTATGTTAGAAAAAGAGGATTCTAGAGCTAGATTGTTCAAATCTTCTAAGGATAGTTATCTAGAGGATATAGCGAGAAAATCAGATCATTTTGAATTATTTAATTTAAGTGTGAATTCTCCTTATTCTGATTTTGGAGCAGCGATATGGAAGAATCAGTTTGTATTTACCTCAGCAAGGGAAACAGAAAATAAAACTGGTAAAGAATTACACGAGTGGACTAATGAGAGTTATACTGCACTGTTTCGCTCTAGAATGAATCCTGATGGAACTTATGAGGAGCCACAGCGATTAATGTCTGGTAGTGATAGTAGAGTTAATGAAGCGACTGCTGTGTTTACAGAAGATGGTAAGACGATGTATTTTACTCGTAATAATACTACTTCTAGTGGAAAAAGAAAGCTAAATAAGGATAGGGTAGCTCTATTAAAAATATACAGAGCAATATTATCTGATAATAACCACTGGGTTAATATAGAAGATTTGCCTTTTAACTCGGATAATTTTAGTAGTGCCAATCCTGCGTTAACTCCTGATGGAAAGTGGCTTTATTTTTCTTCTGATAGAGAGGGAACATTAGGACAATCAGATATTTTTAGAGTAGCTGTGTTTGATAATGGAGGCTTCGGAGAGGTAGAGAATTTAGGGAATAAAGTAAATACAGAAGGTAGAGAAACTTTTCCTTTTATATCGAAAGATTGGATACTGTTTTTCAGTTCTGATGGTCATCCTGGTTTAGGAGGGTTAGATGTATTTGCAATTAAGCTTAATAAGGATGGTAGTGCAGGAGAGGTTATTAATATGGGGGCTCCAATCAATAGTAGTGCAGATGACTTTGCTATTAGTATAGACACAGAAACTAACGCAGGTTTTGTTAGTTCTAATAGAACACAAGGTAAAGGAGGAGATGATATCTATAGTTTTGTAGAAAAGAAATGTTTTCAGACTATCGAAGGTCTTGTGTTAGACATGGATACAAAAGACTTCTTATCATCAACTAAGATTACTGTATTTGATAGCAATTTTGAAACCATACAAGAACATACTACTGATAGTAAAGGATTCTTTAAGTTAGAAAATCTTAGTTGTAATGAAAAATATCGCCTAAGAATAGAACAAACTGACTATAATACAGATGAGATAATTATCCCTCTTACAGATGTGAATGGATATGTGACACGAAAAGATATCACTTTAGAAAAAACAGAGAAACCTCTAGAGAAGAATGATGACTTGTTTAAGATCCTTAATCTAAGACCTATTTATTTTGACTTTGATAAAGCGGAAATAACAAGTGTTGCTGCTATGGAAATTATGAAGGTAGTGGAGGTCTTAAAGCTTTATCCATCTATGAAGATAGATGTGCGTTCTCATACTGATAGTCGTGGTAATGATGCTTATAACCTAAAATTATCTGATAGACGTGCTAAGGCAACTGTAAACTGGATTATGGCACAGGGAATAGATCCAAGTCAAGTCAAAGGAGAAGGTTATGGAGAGACTCAACTACTAAACCACTGTGAAAATGGAGTAGATTGTAGTGATATAGAGCATCAGTTCAATAGAAGAAGTGAATTTATTATATTAGAATTGTAATTATTGTTATTGAAAATTTGCTTGTTATAAAATGTATATATCTTCCACTGTGTTTATTAGTGGAATAAGATTACAGAAATATTTAGAACTTTGATATTTTACAAAACAAGAAAATAAATAAAAACAGGGCATAAAACTTAATTGTTTTATGCCCTGTTTAGTTATTTTTAGCTTTTAAATACTAATTACTTTGCTTCGAAAGCTATCTTGTTTTGGTTTGCTCCACATTTAAGCATTGAAGAACCATATAATGGGTTAGATAGATCTTCTACATCGCTTAACCATTTACCACCTTCACCATTGTCAAACATAGGACAGTATTGCTCAAATACTACTCTGTCTGTACCTACGATGCTGATTAGTTTTACTAAGTCTTCAGTAAGGTCTTCGAATTCGCTTCTTTGTACTTTGATATCTGTTGATTCTAATTTAGTAGCTGTTTCGATTAACTCTTTTACTAATTCTTTAGCAGCTGCGTCTTCTGTTACTACAGCTTTTAAGTTAGTTACTAATGTTTTACCAGCTGTAGTAGCTTCAGTTGAGTTGTCTTCTTGAAGCGCTTTCTTTACTAAGAAGTAAGCATCTAAACTTGATTGTAATAAATTAGATTCTTTTACTGTGGTTACTTTCTCTGCAGCTACTGCAGTAGTATGATCACCGTGATCATGTCCAGCGTGTTCTTCTGTTACTGCTGGAGCTTGTGTATCTTGTTTTTTGTCATTACATGCAGTAAGTGTAAGAGCTAATACTGCAAAGCTTAAAATTACTTTTTTCATTTGATTGTTATTTTTGTATTTGTTTTTTCGTCTTAAAAGTACGGATTGCAAATCCGCGTTATCGTTTTTTGTTTGTGTGGGCGAATGTCTACTACATCTTTTGGCCCATCATTTTAATGTCCACAAGATATTATTCATTCTGTCTTGTTCCTACCACCTTCAACAGTGAGCCGTTCACTGTCAACTAAAATCCTATCTCTCGAATTGGTAACAGCTGTGTAACGCTTTGTAATCAGCATCTGTAGCCTTGTCAAGTTCTGTATCGTGACCTACTTTAGCTACGGCTTTAGAGATCGCTGATTTAGACGTTAGCTTTTTATCAAAGTTAAGGTGTAATACCTTATCTTTTACATCCCAAGTAGCAGAAGATACTCCTTTTACTTTTTTGGCAGCTGTTTCTATGCGTTCTTTACACAAGTCACAGTTTCCTTTTACCTTAAGCATAGCGTGTTCTAAGTTAGCATTCGCTGCAGTGGTATGGTCGCCACCGTGGTTAGCATGTCCTGTTGCGGCAGGTGCTCCATCATTATTCATCATACTGCGTTTACCTTCTAACTGAGCACTTGCATCTACTGTAAATACCCCGTTAGTTACGATTTCCTCTCCGTTCTCTAGTCCAGACATCACGACATAGTTCTCTCCTAAAGAAGGTCCTAAAACAATCTCTCTTAGTTTAAAAGCAGGAGTAGAGGTATTAGGTTGTTTTACATAGATGATAGAACGCTTACCTGTCCATAATACAGTAGATTTAGGAATAACCATCTCTTTGTTGTATTGTTTTAAGGGAGCAGAGATCTTAGCACTTGCGTACATCTCAGGTTTTAAGTTGTTCTTTCTATTATCTGTTTCAATCCTTACTTTAGCTGTTCTTGAAGTAGCATCTATAATCGGGTTGATAAAAGCAATCTTTCCTTTAAATACTTCACCAGGTAAACTCTGAAGTGTGTATTCTAATACATCTCTTTCTTTAATAAACGGAAGGTCATTCTCATAAGCATCAAATACAGCCCATAGTTTAGATAGGTTAGAGATACTGTAAAGTACAGTTCCTTGGTTGATATAATCAAAAGATTTCCTCGAGGCTCTGCCTCGGGGCAGAAGAGTAAAGATTAGTATATTTGTTTGATGAGCGAACATATTTTGAAACGACATAATAAAAGCTTACTACTTTACCATTTGGTTTGTCCTATAAAATATCAAAGAAATGTTTTATCAGAGGACGTTGAAATTAGTTTGGTTGAAGTTTGTAGCAAGATTTCAGAACGTTATGAAATACATTTTGTTGAAATCGGAGCAGATGAGAATCAAGTACATTTTTTGATTCAAAGTGTGCCAAAGATTTCTGTAGAGATAATTGTAAGGACAGTGAAAAGTATCACTGCCAAAGAGATTTTTCGATTGCATCCAGAAGTGAAAAACCAGTTATGGGGAGGTAATTTTTGGACAAGTGGATATTATGTAAATACAGTTGGTCAATATGGTAATGAGGATGTAATTAAGAAATACATTCAAAATCAAGGAGAAGAAAATACTGTATATAAGTCGTTCAACAAAAATCAGTTACTATTATCTTTTGAGTAACGCGATACCTCGAGGTAGTTCATTAGCCATGATAAGCACTTAAATATGCAAACATTTGGGGGATACGATACTCAGAGAGCGTGGTTGTAGGTGAGGATTTTGTTTTAAGTGTACCTAGTAATTTAGATTTAGCTGCAACAGCTCCACTTTTATGTGCAGGTATAACTACTTTTTCACCACTTAGACATGCTAATGTAGGGCCAGGTAAAAAAGTAGGTATTGTAGGAATAGGTGGTTTAGGACATATGGCAGTAAAGATTGCTAAAGCTATGGGAGCTTATGTAGTTGTTATTACAACTTCACAATCGAAAGTAGAAGATGCAAAACGTCTTGGTGCTGATGATGTAGTTCTATCAACAGATGCAAATCAAATGAAAAACAATGCTAGAACCCTTGATTTTATCCTAGACTGTGTATCTGCTCAGCATGATATTAACGCATATTTATCACTGATTAAAAGAGATGGAGGTTTAACTCTAGTAGGAGCTCCCGAACATCCACTTCCTGTATCTGCTTTTAGTTTGATATTAAATAGAATTAGCTTTTCAGGATCTTTAATCGGAGGTATTAAGGAAACACAAGAAATGTTAGACTTCTGTGGTAAGCACAATATTACTTCAGATATTGAACTTATTCAAATGCAGGATATTAATAAAGCATATGATCGCTTGTTAAAAGGGGATGTAAAATACCGTTTTGTAATTGATATGGCTTCACTTAAGAATAATTAAAGTTACAAAGAGGGCGGCTTGAGAAGGTCACCCTCTTTTATTTTATTATAGTATATAGGAAGATTTACAGTTTTATAAAGGAATATTATAGATTAATTAAAAGAAAAAGACAATAGTTGTCATTGCTGTAGTTGCTTTTTAATAGATACTGGTAAAAAGTGCTACTAAGTGACAATATGAGAAATTAAAAGCAATAATAAAGTACCTTGATTATTGCTTAATTGTTAATGAAAGGATAATGTTATACGTTTATTTGGTTTATTGAGGTGTTTTGTGTAAGATTAAATTAAAAAAAACAAATGATAAGCGAATATATTACAATGAATTGTGTTAATTAATATTATTTTTAATCAAGTTTAAAGGTGGTGTGATAAGCAATACATTATAGTTCGTTTTCATTTCTATAAGTATTTAGAGTTTTACTATTTTATAGTAGTAAGAATATCAAATAGCCTAAACAATTTTTTTTTCTTTTCATTTATAAAGACGTCAACCCTAACTATGCCGTCTGTATAAAAGCAAAAAGAGTTATTCTGTATTTATGGAATAGCTTTTTTGTTTTTTAGTACATTCTCATTAAGAATCCAAATATCGAAATATAAGTATGTGAAAAGTATCTCTGTATAGAATTTATGCCATAGATATTTTCCTCAATCCCTTGCCAACACTGCCCACTATTTCGATCATAGGACAACCTCAGGACAATAAGCTATGTATACTAGATTATAAGGTCATTTTCTCCAGCTATGGTTCAGTTATATATTAGGAAGTGTTCTATCTCCGATATATCTGAATAATAGGAGAATTTTAGGGGGGATATAGTATCAATTTGATAGCATACTGCATACTGTAACTTTTATATTACCATAGTTTAGTCTATCGCTTATTATACCTTTAATAGCTTGTATATAGGTATTGTTTTAAATACTAACTTTTCTGAGGCTCTAGATAAGCAGAGTATAGATTTAATAGCTATTTTATCTAGTTTTATTAAGCACACCAAATGTGAATAAATACAAATCTTCTTAACTAAGTTATAAATAAAGCATCGTATGTTTTTAACGAACCCCTCAGGTAGGTTAAAAAATGTAAATATTAGGTCAATTTCGACTCTTATTTTTTTAACAGATTACATCTTTTCTCTTCTTTTGTTGCCGAAAGCTAAGTTTTATAAGTTTCAAATCTCTTTAAAAAAGTAAAATATCTCTATTTAGAACTATTAAAGCGAAAAATAACTATCAAAATCAAGAAGTTACAAATTAAATATATATAAATAGTTTTACTTCTAAAAGTCTCATTATTAGTGTTTTGTATTGGTGTTATATATTGTTTTTGAGATTTCTTTCTTTTTTGGCACAGTTATTGTTTAGTAGATTATTGTCAAAATATAATACAGTAATCGTAATATAGGTTAAGTGATAATTATTTGACTTGAAGGTTGTTGTGATTTTAAGAAGTGGAAAGATCTAAAGTGAATTACAGAACCAATCAAGTATAATTAGCAAAATATTCAATTTACTATTTGTTTTTAACATGTATATACACATCACAAATTATGAGTTTGACAAATTATGATGTTTTACAATTTGATAAAAATCACCAATGGGGATTTTATACTTTTTAAGGATTTATTATTTGTGGTTTTTACGCCTTTTAGAGTAATTGTTGTTTTTTTTGTTTATTATGTGTTTTTTGTGATTTAAATAGTTTTACTGTGTTAATATTTTTTTGTTTATGTAAAAAAAAATAAAATTATGTTGTAAATGTATATTTGTGTTATGTTTGTGATAGTAAAATAAGAAGTGGAAATTTTAATTAAATTTTATGAAAAGAAAAGTACTTTTAGCGGTTTGTTTAATAGGTTTTGGTTTAATAAGCGCACAGGCACAAGATTTAGGGTTTAGTATAGGTGGACACGTTCCTAGTCCAGCAGCAGTATTAGATGTTGATGCAACTAATAAAGGGGTTCTTATCCCAAGAATAGCTTTATCAAGTGAGACACACCTTTTAAATGGTGGTAAGAATCCAGAAGGAGTAATCGTTTATAATATAGGAAAAACTCTTCAGACAGGTTTTTACTACTGGGATACTACCAGGTGGGAAAAAGTATCTGCAGATAGTCAAGTTCAGGAGCAGATTACTCAAATCAATAATGAAATTAAAAATATTACCAATATTGATGGAGGAAAAGGAGATACTGATATTAGTTATTTAGTTTCATATAACCCAGACTCGCATGTGTTTACTTACCTATTACCAAAACAAGGTGGTGGATATGATCAGATGAAAATAGACTTTAACGAGGCTATTAAAGATACTGAAACGAACACATTTGTTAGAGAAGTAACAACTACAGTGGAGGGAAAAGAAGTAGTTTCTAAATATATTTACTTTTCTGAGAAACAAATCACAGATTGGTTAAAACTTCCTGGAAACGCAAATAAACTTCCTAACACAGAAATGGAAGATTCATTAGGGACACCAATCGATGTATTAGGAGTAGTTAACAATAACTTCAAAGAAATCCTCGAGAACACTAACAACACTGAGATTATTAATAATATCATTAAAGATGCTCCTAATAACGTTTGGATTCAGGAAAAAGGAGGGATTAAGTATTTAGTTTATAAGGATGAGAATGATAATATTATTGAAGTAGATCTAACACCTCAAGAAACACAAACCTCTATTTTCAAATACTCAGTTACAGAAAATGGTAAAGAAGGAGTAGAGAGTAAAACGGATTCTTTAGATGTAGCAAAATTAGAGAGCGGAGATATCTATTACGCTTACAACGCTGAGGGTGGAAAGGTTCATTATATTAATATGACTAGTGATATTATTAACTCAATTGAGCATAATGAAACCCTTAAAAAAGAAATCTTTAAAACAGTAAATAATTATCATTCTACAACAGGAGGGAATGTCTACTTCGGAGAGGTTACAGGAGTAAATGGAGATGTACTTTATACAATGGATAAAGATGGTAATAAGACACAGATTGATATCTCACAAGACATTTTAAAAGTAATTGAGAATACAGTTAACAACTCTATTGTTGAGAAGATATTAGAACAGACAGCAATTAAGGTTGTTATAGGATCATCAGTAAAGCTTAACGAAACACATGACACTTTACCAGTGTATAAAGGTAAGTATGAGGCTCATGTAGATAATTATGATGAAGACGCAGGAGCTTTATATAATACACAGTTTAATGCTGGGTTTGCTATAGCTGATTTCGAGACATTATTGAGCGTTAAGATTTTAAAAAACAAACAATTAGTACAGAACTCGGTTACTGATGTGAAGTACGAAAACGGAGCATTAACCTTCAAATTTGGAATGGGTAATCTACATGCAACATTACTATCAGGAGATTACCAAGTTATTATTGATTATGTAGCAACTAAGTAGTATTAACACAAGAGATTAATTAGAAATTTTAAAAAGACAAAGATGAAAAAAAATATATTTATTCTATTAGCATTAGCATTAACTACTATAACAGTAGCACAAGATAAATCAGGTTTCGGTATTGGAACAAAAAGAATTGATAAAGCAGCTATGCTTGATATTCAAGCAACTAATAAAGGGGTTCTTATCCCAAGAATAGCTTTATCAAGTGAGACACACCTTTTAAATGGCGGTAAGAATCCAGAAGGAGTAATCGTTTATAATATAGGAAAAACTCTTCAGACAGGTTTTTACTACTGGGATACTACCAAGTGGGAAAAAGTATCTGCAGATAGTCAAGTTCAGGAGCAGATTACTCAAATCAATAATGAAATTAAAAATATTACCAATATTGATGGAGGAAAAGGAGATACTGATATTAGTTATTTAGTTTCATATAACCCAGACTCGCATGTGTTTACTTACCTATTACCAAAACAAGGTGGTGGATATGATCAGATGAAAATAGACTTTAACGAGGCTATTAAAGATACTGAAACGAACACATTTGTTAGAGAAGTAACAACTACAGTGGAGGGAAAAGAAGTAGTTTCTAAATATATTTACTTTTCTGAGAAACAAATCACAGATTGGTTAAAACTTCCTGGAAACGCAAATAAACTTCCTAACACAGAAATGGAAGATTCATTAGGGACACCAATCGATGTATTAGGAGTAGTTAACAATAACTTCAAAGAAATCCTCGAGAACACTAACAACACTGAGATTATTAATAATATCATTAAAGATGCTCCTAATAACGTTTGGATTCAGGAAAAAGGAGGGATTAAGTATTTAGTTTATAAGGATGAGAATGATAATATTATTGAAGTAGATCTAACACCTCAAGAAACACAAACCTCTATTTTCAAATACTCAGTTACAGAAAATGGTAAAGAAGGAGTAGAGAGTAAAACGGATTCTTTAGATGTAGCAAAATTAGAGAGCGGAGATATCTATTACGCTTACAACGCTGAGGGTGGAAAGGTTCATTATATTAATATGACTAGTGATATTATTAACTCAATTGAGCATAATGAAACCCTTAAAAAAGAAATCTTTAAAACAGTAAATAATTATCATTCTACAACAGGAGGGAATGTCTACTTCGGAGAGGTTACAGGAGTAAATGGAGATGTACTTTATACAATGGATAAAGATGGTAATAAGACACAGATTGATATCTCACAAGACATTTTAAAAGTAATTGAGAATACAGTTAACAACTCTATTGTTGAGAAGATATTAGAACAGACACAAGTTAATATCTTAAAAGATCAGCACGATGTATCTATTAATGCATCTATTGATAATAGTAAGGTTTATAAAGGTAAACGTACTGTAGAGGTTAAGCATGATGATGAATATGATGTAACATTTGTAGGTACAATTAAAGTAGTACCTTCTAAGAAAGTTGAGAAAATGGAAAATGGAAACTTAACAGTTACTTATGAACCAACAGGTGAGAAAATGGAGACATTACTTTCTGCAAAAGTAATTAATCCTAAAACAAAGCAAGTAGTGGTATCTACAGTTACTGATGTTGTGGTAAGTGGAAATGAATTTACATTCAGTTTTGGTCAAAATGGAATGTATATGACATTAGAAAATGGAGATTATGAAGTAGTTTTTGAATACACTGCTTCTAAATAAAATAAAGAAGAAGTATGAGAAAGTTTAGTTTAATGTTATTCTTAATGGGTATATCTGTCACAGGATATGCCCAAGTAGGAATAGGTGTACAGAAACCTACTTCAGCATCTATGCTAGAGGTTCACAGTCCGGATGGCAACAAAGGGGTATTATTACCTAAAGTAGCCTTGACAGACAAGAATGTATTTGCTCCTATAAATGGAGATAAGAATGACCCACGTCATATAGGATTAGTTATTTTTAATCAAACAACTAACCCTACCAAAGACTTAGTAAGTGGGTATTACTATTGGACAGGAACTAACTGGACATCTTTTGTGGATAAACAGGAAATTCTAAATGTAATAGAGGAAAAACAAATAGGTGGTAATGTCTATTATGGTAAAATAGGGGCAGGGAAAGAACAGGTTCTTTATGTGAAGAGTAAAGACGAGAATGGAAAAGAAATAATAGAAGAGCTAAACTTATTACCAGGATTAATAGACAATATTACTAATGCATCAGAAGAAGTTGTTTTTGAGCTTAAAGATAAACTTGGGTATAATATTTCAGAGAAGGTATCTTATATAGGAAAATCTATTAAAGGAAACTATATATATAGTTTTTATACAACTACTAGTTTAGAGAGTGATAATGCTGAGGCTAAGGGAGTAAGTCTTAATAAGAGCGTTTTAGAGCTGTTAAGTAAAGGCGAAGTCTTTAAGATTATGTTATTAGATAGTAATTATAAGCTTATAGACATTAGTGTTACAGATATTGAGGTTAGTCAAGAGGGAGTTTTAAAGTTTAGTCTAGGAACGCCTAATTTTTATTTAACCCTTCCACAAGGGCAATATGGAATGATAGTAGAGCTAATAAGTACTAAGAAGATATAATATTAAGACAAGAATAAATATTACCTTTTTTTAGTATATTTAGTTCTAACTAAAAGCTATTTTAACCTACTACAGAGTTACAGAATAGTGACTCTAAAAAAATTAGAAGAAATGAAACAAAAGATACTCATAATCGCTTGTTTATGCATAGGTAGTTTTACATATGCCCAGAGTGGTAAAAGTTTTTCAATAGGAGTTTCGGCCCCTGATCCAAGTGCATTACTACACATAGAATCAGATCAGCACGGGGTGCTTATTCCTAATGTACAAATCAATAATATAACAGATAAGGCACCAATAAAAACGAATATAAAAGAGAGTTTACTAGTGTTTAATAAAGGTACTAAAACAGTAGAAAAAGGATATTACTACTGGACTATTAACCAAGAGACTTCCTCTGGTAAATGGGTAAGAGTACTAACTAGTGATGATCATCAAACAATATTAGATGGTCAGATACAAGAATCGTTTATCGAAGAAATAAAAGATGGAAAAGGTACAGGTGTTTTTATCTATACCCCTGATAAGAACCAGGCCAATGATACTAATGCTCCAGGTAGATTAGTACTTGATATACCACATTTAGTACAGCAAAATCAAACACTTACTAGTTTTGGTTTAGAGCAATTCGAATTGTATCATTATTCGGATAAACAGGCTTATAGAAAGAAGTTAACTTTAGAGGAAGAGCTTGAAAAAGGAGTACGCTATGAAAGGACTACTAAAGAATTAGAGTTAGCCTATACAGATGAGAATAAAGATACAATAAGATATGCTATTAAGGACCTTTTAGGGGCTGATAATGATAGTGTACCTGCTATTACTGGTTTAAAAATAGATGGATCTGGCACAGGATTAATCTACACGAATGATAAGGGAATAAGCAATACGTTAAGTCTTATTGATGCAGTGAAACGCAGTGAAACAGTTACTAGCCTTAATATTGATCAGAACGACAATCTTGTCTTTATCAATGAAAGAGGAAATGTACAACAAGTAAGTATGCGAGGTGTGGTTAGAGAACCTTGGCATAAACCAGAGGATAACACGGAGGCCCAGAGTATAAAAGATAACATATTCACTAGTGGATGGGTAGGAATAGGACTTAGCCCAGAGGAAGCAAAAAGCGCAATTGCGAAGCCTAAGCAAGATGAGAAACTACGCATTAACGGTAGTATCTATGCTCGTAATAGTTACTATGCAGATTATGTATTTGAGAATTATTATACTAATGAAGCTTCTGATTTAAACCTAGAGTATAGTTTTAAAGACTTAAGCACTGTAGAGTCTTATATTAAGAATCACTATCACCTTCCAGGTATTACTCCTATAAAAGAACTTGATAAATCTCTTGAGCAAGGATACTTAATTAATGTATCAGAATTAAGTGTTCAGCTCTTAGAGAAGGTAGAGGAGTTATATCTACATACCATAGAACAGCAAAAAGTGATTGATCTTCAAAAAAGTGAAATCAATGAGCTAAAAGATCAATTCAAAGAGCTACTGGAATATGTAAAACAAAACAAATAGGGTGAAAAAACAAAGGAAGTTATGAGTTTTTTAAATAAAGTAATAAGATATATAGTCGTAGTAGCAATACTGTGTTTGAGCCATATCACAATGTATGGGCAAGTAAACAAGACTATGGGGACCCGTATTACAGATGTGATAACGGATAAGGAAGTTAGAACTAATGCTATATTAGATTTAGAGAGTACCTCTAAGGGATTCTTTTTGCCTCGTATGACTACCATACAAAGAGATGCTATCAAAAAAGAAATGGGAAAAGACAACGGTCTAGCTGTCTATAATATAGATAATGACTGTGTGGAGTATTGGAGTGAGAGAGCAAGTAAATGGATGAGCTTATGTGGAACACTACCACCAGCTAAATTAGATCTAGCAGAGGACAGCTGTGAAAGTATTAGTTTTACAGGGTTTAATATAGTTGATGAAAAGCCTTTGTTACAACAAGGTGTTGCTTTAGATCCAACAAAACAGTTTATGATCGTTAAGCTAAAGGTGAATCAAGTAGGAACTTTTACCATCTCAGCTAGTGGTAATAATGGTTATTTCTTCTCTGGTGAAGGACAGTTTCAGGCAATAGGGACTTACGAAGTAGTGCTTAAAGCAATGGGAACACCTATTAAAGGATATGATCAAACAGGTAGTATAAGAGGAGATAAATTACAGTTTACTGTTAATGGTATAGATTCAAAAGTGTGTACTAATACAGAATTAAGGGTAGAACCAGCTGAGCTTGACTTTAAAATTGGTAGTAAAGTTTATTTCGCAACTAAAAAGTATAATGTTGGTATTCCTACAAGTTTAAAGTCAGGGCATAAGATAGAAATTGATATTGAAGTAAAATCAGGTGGTTTAGCAACAGTAGTAGCAACTAATAAAAGATTGGGAATGAAGTTTATAGCTTCTAAAAAAGTTACTCCAGCAGATAAAATATTAATATTAGAACCTGTAGAGGGAGAGAATATTCCTGTAGAAAACGATATAGATCCATATGAGTTTATCTTTGAGGTAAATACTAAAAATCCTATTACTACAATTAATGGTAGCAAGGCTCAACTAAAAGTAGAGGAGACAGAATTAAAGGCCTTGTTTACTGATATTAATCTAGGAAAAGAGCCATATTATCAAGGAGAGAACCTAAATGAGAAACATACTCTAGAATTGCCAATTGAGGTAATTAATTCAGGATATGCTACTTTGAGTTTAAGCAATGGTCAAGGGATTTTATTTAAATCCGAAAGGGTAATGCTGGCTATGCCTAGTGAGAATGCTAAAACTCAGATAGTGAAATTCACTGCTGTAAAAGGTGGGATTTTACCTAAGTCTGAGTTTGTAAACCTAACTTTAAAAGGGGATGGAAAGCGCTTTAATATTGTAGATGGTACTGAGTATAATCTTCCACTAGAGAAAAAACCAGTAGCCTATACAATTGATTGTAGCTCTGTAAAGTCAAACAGAGGAGCTATTCCATATAATAAAGTAATTGGAGATAGTTATTATATTATAGCTAAGGTAAATGTAACAGTACCTGGAGAGTATGAGATAAATACTAGCGCTCCTGTAGATGGAATATTGTTTAGCACATCTAAAGATGGGGTAAAACAAGTATTTACTAATACTGGAATACAAGAGGTAATATTACATCCAGTAGATAAGACTGTTATACCTACTCAAAGAGGAGAATACTCAGTGAACTTGGTAGCTAATGATATGTCTAATAGTAGCTGTTCTGGAATAAAAGTAAAAGTGGGATACGGAGATATAAATGTTTTAATACTTAAGAATGCTCGTAATGGAGATTCTAATGAAGCATTGTTCTTTACTGGGAAAAATAGAAATGGAAAAGCAAGATTTGGTGAAGATGGTGTCTTTGTAGAAACAGGTGAAGTAAAAGTAACAACTTACGATACGTATAGAGATAATAATGAGATGAATAGAGTTCAAATTTTAAAAGATATTAAAGCGAAGAAGTACAACTTTATTATGATCTCAGGGCAATATGGTATCGGAGCATTAGATAAGGATATTGCTGATGCAATCTATAATTATACGATTAATGATGAAGGAATATTTTTTATGTATACAACTTATTTACATGAGAATAAGAACTTAAAAGGGGACTATATTAAAATTATAGGTGAAGAAATTAAAGGGCAATACATAGGAGAAATTAATGAACCTTATGGTTTAGAATTAATCAAACGATTTAATAAAGACCAAAGTTTAGAAGTGCAAAGCTATGCATATGATCGTGGTTTTAAAACTTATGTCCACAATATATCAGAACCTCTGACAAGTGAAAAGAGTGGTTATAAATACCACACAATTAATAAGGTATATAAAAATGTTCACTGGTATTATAGAAGTGAAGTTGATGATGGATATAAACCTGCTTTTGATGCTACAAATACTGAGTATAGACCTTTAATAACAGACAGAGGAAATGAAAAACGAGGAACAGTGTTTGTTCATAAAAAGTATGAAAACTTAATTTGGGCACCAATAGGTTCAAGCTGGTATGATGGAATGTTTGTCAATGGAGCTTATATAGATGCTGCTACAGGAGAAGTATATAAAGATGATTTTAATAGAACTAGTGCAAGTACAGATAACGCACCATTTACAGCTAACTTATTTATTGAGTTAATAAGTAGATTAGCCAATAAGTAATAGAATAGAAATTTTTTAAGTAAAAGATAGGTAGTCGTAATGGCTACCTATTTTTTTTGGTCTACCTATGACGATATAGTCAAATTCACTCTTTTTATTTGGTTATTAGATTTAGTAACTTGTAAGCAAAAAAGAAATGAAAAGTGTGATAAGTAGATTGTTTTTGATTCTTGCTGTTGCTTGTATTAGTAGCTGTAAAGGCCAGGAGGCTGATAAAGAAAAAAACAAACCAGAGGTGTTTAATTAGTCAGCCCTTAAAAACAACTCATCTTATTGTTAATTAGTCGCCCCCTTAAAAACAACTTAATTAAATATAAATCAATATATTACCAATAGCGTCCTAAATAAACCACTATGGACTTTCAGTCCATAGTGGTTTATTTAATATTCTAATTTATACTCATAGTCAATGGTTTGATCAAATAGATAACAGTACAATACTTTATATAATCATACCTCTATTTGTTTTAATTATCAAAGGTAGCACAATAACAATTAATGATATAGGACTTAAAAAGAGTACATTGATGTATTGGCTTTCTAAGTCTTCAGTAGGAACATTTATCACAGTTGTTATCTATATGTTTAGAGGGATATTCTCAAAGAGAATGGAAGATATAACCCTAGATTTTAGAGGAATGTTTAGTACAGTGTCTTTAAAGAAAAATATAGGAGGTATTGTAATTATAGTACCTGATAAATTAGAGAAACATATGGATTACCTAGCAGATAATATTCAAAAACTTAAAAATAGAGATGGAATTGAGTTAATCAAAATGGAAGATGTAGAGTTTGAGCATGCCTTTACTGTTTATAGTAGTGATGATACTTTAGCCCGTTATATATTAACGCCTAGTAGAATGAGAAAAATGGTAGAACTTAAAAAGAGATATGATAAAGATATAATGATTTCATATGCTTTTAATCACTTCTATGCAGCAATTAATATTCCAGAAGGATTATTAGGGCTTGACAATACTAAAATAGCAAAAGGCAACAGCGTGAATAACTTCTATAATAATGTGTGTTTATCGCGTAGTATGATGAATTTAAGTGAAATATAAATAATAAATTGTAAAATTATGAAACAGAAGTATCCAGATCAATTGTTTGAGTTTTTTAAATCTCAACCAGAACATTTTGAAGAAAGAACAAACGTAACAAAGAAAGTAATAGGAGGTATCTTTACCTTAGGTTTTCTTGTTTTAATCATTTTCCCAGGTATTATTATGGAGGGATGGTTAGTACTTGGTACAGCCATCGTAGGTGTATTATTTGCTGCAGGTTATACCTACTTAGGAGGAACTGAAATTTATAGTAAAAAAAGTGGTGGAAAAATTACCTCTATGGGAGGAATGGTTAAGTTTGCTCATCCTGAGCGTGGAACAGAGCCATTTGGACCTGATGATATGCATATTATAAATATGTTTAATAACAATGATTGAGCAAGTTTAACTGATCAAGAGACTGCAGATGATAGACCAATGCAGTTAGAGATAAATGTAGATCAAGAAGCGAAAGAGATTTATCTATTGTTGTGTCGTTATATTACATCTGCTAGATTAGAAGGTGTTGCAGAAGTAAAAGTGATTAAAGAGCCAGAATACTCTCAAGTATATGGATTGTTTAAGAGCATGAAAAAGTACTAGATATTCTTGGATTAAACATATAAAAGGTCTGTTTTTGTTTTGAAAACAGACCTTTTATCATTTGTAGTCAGACGCTCTGTGTTTTTGTAGTTATTTCGGTTCAAACCCTGCCACTTTGGAAAGTTTAATATCATTATCTTGTTGTTTTCAAAACGATAAGATATAATATATTGATACGAGATAGTTTTAATTCCTATGCTAGTAGTCCTTATCCATATAGTCCTCAAGGGATTTTTTTAATTTATCTAAAAACATTGTCCTTGAGTAATTTCTTGTTTTCATCCGGTGAAAGGTATGATGAATATTATCTGAGATATTAATTTGGAAAACTTGTCCTAAAGCTTTTGATAGTTTTTTTATTTTAACCTTACCATGGTTTATTGATTTTGTTACATACAAGGCGTATATTAATTCTATTAAAGCACTGTTTGATTCTGACCAGGTTATACTGTTTTTTGTAGCTGTACTACTTAAGTTATTATGAGTTATTGTTTTTTGGTTTAAATATTCACTTAGTAGTTCATAGGCTATAATGCGTGCTAGTTTATAATCATATAGGGTTGAGAAACGAGGATCTATTTCAAAGCTATAGGTACTAACTAGATTTGTTTTGTTTATTTTACCTGTTGTAAAGTACTCTATATCTCTATGGGTAGAATTTGTTTTATAATACTTATATAGATCACTATAAAGAAGATGTTTTTTGTACTCAAGATGTAGTTCATTTAGTTTTTCTTGGTAGTATAGCTTAGTTGATACTATATCACTTGGAGATTCACTCTTAAAAAAGTAGAGTTTATTGTAGAATATAAGTTTACCAAGAATTAAAGGTTTAGTGTTTTTAAAAAAATCAATTTCTTGTTCTTCACTAGCAAAGCCATAGAGAAGAACTTGTTTTTTAATTTGTATTAAAACAGATTTTAGATAATCAACCATTTCTAATGCCTTTGACATAGAAAAAGACTCTAACAATCCTAAGTCAGTCTCTTTTTGGGTGATCTTGGTAAGAACATTTTTTGTTGTTGTTTGATTCATGAGTTGTATTTTTTATTAAGGTTGGTTTTGTTTTTTATGTTTATCATAAATGTTAATTTTTAGATAACTGTGCTAAATAAATAAAATCATTTAATCTAATCAATACGTATTTATACGTATAATTGCGTATAAATACGTATTGACTTTGTAATTTAATATAAAGAACTTTATGGATTAATTATAAATATGTATTTTTATGAAAATTTCAAATCAAAGTGGTCAAGTAATCACAAAGCAAAAAGCTATTGAGTATATTTCTGAGTTTAAAGCTCAGAATCCAAATGCTATAAATAGCTATTATGTAGGAATAGATAAACTACAAGCTCTTTTGGGTCAAAACAATTGTATAGGTATGCGTATCTATCCAGGGCTCAATAAACAAACCTCTTTAATCAATATGGTTTTAGTAGGAGTAAATCAAATAGGGCAGGATATCAGTGATGGAATTATCCTAGAGGAATTAATCACTTGTCCTCCTGCTTGTCCGGATAATAATACTTTAGGATAAGAAGTAGTTAATATATCTATGGCAATAATAGTAGTGACTTTATTCTTTGGCATTATACCCTTTTGTCTTTACTTGTATAAAAGGCAAAAGGGTATTAAATGTAATAAGGCTTATATAGGCATTGTTTTATTATTTTTTATAGCCTCTTTATATGAAACAATAGCAAGTCTTATTTTAAAGGTAAATGTTATTGTTTGGTTTCAAGTTTATTCTCTATTGGAGTTTATAGCTCTGTTTTATTTATTTATAAACCTGTTAAATTATAGACCCAAGGTTTACTTTTATGTGTTCTTGGGTATTTTTATGATTGTTTATCTGTTGTCATTTCGCTTTTTAACTAATGAATTTTTTCTAGTGTCAAAAACCATAAATAAGGTCTTTGTAATGATTTTTGTGATTGTTTCTAGTTTTATTGTCATTAATCAGAATTTTATTCAAAAAACAAGCCTAAGACTCTTTAAAAGGGCTGATTTTTATATGGTAATAGGCCTTTTTGTTTATTATAGTGTGACTATACCTTTGTTTGTGTTGTGTAGTTATAGAGCGGATAACAAATTGTATTTTTTAGATTATTGGTTAATTAATATTCTAGCGAGTTTAGCCCTTAGAATTGTAATATCTATTGGAATATGGAAAATAAAATAACTATTATGTTTTGGTTAGGCACAATCTTAGCTACAGTCCTGTGCTGTGTGGTTATAGCTGTGGTGATATTGTATCAAAAAAGACTTAAAGAGTATCAAATTACTCTTTTAAAACAGCGCCTTAGTATTATTTTGGAAGCAGAGCACAAAGAAAGAGCGCGCATAGCCAGGGAGCTTCACGATGGGGTATGTAACGAGTTGGCATGTGTGTTAAGTTCTCTACAGATAATAAAACTCTATCAAGATAAAAAGACAAAAAAAGATGCCTTAAAACAGATAAAGAAAATAACTTTAAACACTTATAATCAGCTTCAAGAGCTGAGTTATCATTTATCTCCACCTTATATTGAGGATAATCCTTTAGAGAGTATTTTATCTGATTATATAGGCCGAATTAACAAGGCAAGTAGTATTGAGTTTAGTTATCACTATGAGCCAGTTAGTTTTGAGTTAGATCAAAATGTAAAACTAACTTTTTATAGAGTAGTTCAAGAGTTGATACAAAACATCATAAAGCACAGTGGGGCTAGTAAGGTAAGTTTAAGACTTCTTTGGGATAAGGGTAAATTTATCTTATTAATTAGTGATAATGGAATAGGATATGATTCTGATATAAAAAGTGATAACGCCAAAAAGGGTATAGGTCTTAGTAATATACATGCTAGATTAAAACAAATTAATGCTGATTTTAGGCATATAAGAGAAGAGAATTCAAATGCAATAGGTATTTATTATGCAAAGCAAAATAATAAAAGTAGCAATAGTAGATGATCACACAGTCTTTCGAGATGGTTTTGAATTGATCATATCTAGGATTAGCTCTGTAGAGGTGGTCTTAAAAAGTTCTAATGGGCTAAAATTATTACAAGGCTTAAAGACAGTAGAGGTTGATATTGTATTTTTAGATATTCAGATGCCTAAAATGGATGGCTATCAAACAGTGGCAGAGTTAAATAAAATCTATCCTTCTTTAAAGGTAATTATACTTTCTAGCTTTTATGATCATCATAGTATCGCTAGAATGCTTAAGTTTAATATCTCAGGATACTTAAGTAAAAAAGCAAAATCAAAGGATATTGAAAAAGCTATTTTAACAGTTAACAAATCGTTAGAGTATTTTGGTAAAAGGGTTAGAAAGACTCTAATAAAACTTAGCTTTGATATAGAAAACACCACATGTGTTTTCTCCCAAAGAGAATTAGAAATTATAACTCTTAGCGCTAGACAGCTTAGCTCCTCTGAAATAGCTGATATCTTACATATTAGTTGTAGGACAGTTGAAAAACACAAAGAAGGTTTACTTGAAAAAACAGGTTCTTATAATTTTACAGGCGTTGTTTTATATGCAATTTCAATGCATTATATTAAAAAACAGGATTTTATAAACAGTTATAAAACCTCTAAAAAAAAATAAATCATAAAAAAAAACTAACTAGTCTACGTAAAAAAAAGCTGTTTGGATACTACATGTATATTCTGGTGAAAGTACACTACTTATTACAGTAAATCAATGTTAAAGTGATAAAATAAAAAAAGCCTGACTCAACCTTTTTATGCTTAGTACACACTTCTAATGAGATGTCCACTGATAATCAAAATTTACTTTGTAATACTTTATTGAGTTTTCTTTATTCAATTTTATATATAGGTTACTATATCTGAAATTTCTTTTATAAGAAAACATATTTTTCCAAAGTTCTTCTTGGTAGTTTTCTTTATGAATTTGTCTATATTGTTCTTCAATATCAAGATAAAACTGATTTAAAGATATTACTTTATGATTTTTCGGTATTTCATCTAAGTTAACTTCTTGGATTAAGTCAAAATAGAAATTATCTGAACTATTTTTATATTGCCATTTTTCTTTAGATTTATTGAAAGAAAACCACTCGGTAGAACTATTTAGTAACTCTTTATCAGTATCTAAAACAAGAACCTGTTTTACTGTTATTTTTTGGCCAAATAAAGGTTTGAAAGCAATTAGTATTAATAGCAGTAGTATAAATTTAAAGTAGTGTTTATTTACAAGTGGTTTTGTTTTTTGCATTTTTATATTCTTTTAAGTTGTATTCTAATGCTTTTTTAAATCAAGTAAAAGATTTACAGTAGTTTAGGATTCCAAAACTGTATTATAAGAGATAAGTCTATAAAATTAGGGTTATATTAATATGAAACGGATATATAGTTAAACCTAACCTTATATAGTTTCTCTGCGTTATCTGATTTTACTCTAACAAAAAGATTTGTAAAATTATAATTACCAAAATACATTCTGCCAAGATCTAAGAATTTTTTATTATAGATATTATTATAGTAGTAGTCTAACATAAACTTATCAAGATCATTTATAGAGTATTCTTTTGTAAAAGCATAAGTAGGTACTTCTTCAAGAAATGTAAATTCATAAGTGTCTAAACGAGCTCCCCCATCATTTGAAGGCAAAAAAATACTTGAGATTTTATTTTTTTCTTCTACTAGTCTGTAGCTTTTGTCTTTAGTTATGCTTACAACAATTGTATCAGTAATATTAACTTGGGCTAATGAAATATTAGCAATAAGACATATGATAATTGATAAAATATAGTTTCTCATATTATTGATATTCAATTGTTCTGTTATTAGTTCTATATATTCAGGTGAATCTTGTACAATAATACGAGTTTTATTAATACTTAACTCAAGTTTCGCACCAATTTACTTTCACGTAGTAGGTTGATATTTAAAGTGGTAATTATTGGATAAAAGTCCAAAAGATTCAATATTATCAATTATTTTAGTTGTAATATCATGAATATCAATAGACTCTACCAATTTTTCCAAAACATCAAGTATTAAGGCTACTACAGCTAATAATCTAACGTTCAATTTGTTTTCAATATAATCTTGTTTAAGGTCTTTAAATAGACCTCCAATAGTTTCATAAGCCTCCATTCTATAGCGGATACTTATGAGTAAATACTGTACAAACACAATAGTTGTTTGCGCTATCTGAATATTAAAGTTTGTCGATTGAGCTTTACCAAGTCCAAAAAGCTGTTTAGCTTCTTTGAAGAATACCTCTATCGACCATCGGATGCTATATATTTCTATTGCTTTGACGAATTTTAATGATGTATCTGTAGTTATTAATGTATGCCATTTACCATTAACGCCACGTTTTGAAACAAATACAGCCACATCAAGCCCCTCAATACTAGCTATATAAGAGTGATAATAATAGTTGAATTTACGACATCTTTTAGGTTTTTTGTCTTGTTTTTTAAGCTGTGAAATCGTTTTAATCTCCGACTGAGCTTCAATCTTGCTATTGTATTTATACATGCCAATAATATGAGTTTTCCCACAGATACTACGTAGTTTTTTAAGTAAACTTATACTTGTAAACCAAGTATCGATTAAAATATAAAATGTATCTCCGTTTAGTGTCATACTACTGATTTAGTGGGAAAACTGTAGCTCTTTAGAAAACATAACTAACTAATATACAATGTTTATAAAAAGTCGTTGTATGTTATTTTGTTGAATAAATAGTCACCTATTCTCCTTTATTACATCCCTAGATTTATAGTCCCTGAAGCTTCTCTTTAAAACTTGCCTTCTATAGTTGTTATAAGTTCTGTATTTTTGTACTCTAGGCTGTTGTTTATTTTTAAACATAATATGTGAGAAATAATTATTCAACATTATGAATATCAGTCTTTTTTACAAAATAGTCTGTCCTTTATTTATTTTAAAATCAATTAATTAATACTTTTATCGTGTACTTAGACCTCTTATTTTAAACAAAAAGATTTGGGAAAAGTACAGCAATTACTATTAGTGATAAAAATAGTGAAATAGAAAAAAAAATAGAGTATAACATTATATAGTTTTTCTTTATTTCTCTATTAATATTTATACTTTCACTCCATTTAAAAGTTTTTATATTATACCACTTAGTGTAAATTATATATAGTATCCCATTAAGGATTAGGAAAAAAAGTCTTACAGTTATATTGTTGAACCTAATTTTTACCCCAAATATTAAATTAACTAAAGAAATTAGTGCTAAATTAAATATAATTAATATGAAGATACATGATATAGTCTTAATAATAGATGTTGCTGCTTTTCTGGATTGACTTTCGTTGTTTTTGTGTACATTATAGAAATAGTAATTTAAATATTTCTCAAATAGTATTTTGTATGCTTCTTCTAACATCTTATAAATTGATAATCATAATTCATTGAATAACTTTGACTAGGATATGCCGCTGCTACTAATCCTACCATTATAGATAATCCACCAAGTATAATTGATGGAGGGCCTGCAATAATAACAGCTGCTATTCCTAAACCAGTTGCTATTGCATTAAAACGATTTGAATCATTCCAATCTCTTTGTCCAGAAGATATTTCTGCTACCGCAATAACTCTGCTTGCTACACCTAAACCTTTACCAACAGAAGCAAGTTTAGTAGGAGTAAATCCAATTTTTTGAATTGTCTTATCAAAGCCTTCTAACATTGTGCCTGCTGCTCCTACTGCTAAACCAGCAGTAGCACGTATTTTTTCAGCAATTTCATTATTAGTAGCATCAGATCCTTCTCCAGATGCAAAATCTATAAAGGAATCATTACTAATATTGTAATGGCTATCACCCGAAGAAGGTCTTTCTGCGAAATCACCATTACTCCAATTGCTATCCGAGCTACCTCCAGAATTACTATTAGTGTAACCACCATCAGAAGTAATTACAATTTCATTTAACCATTCATTAGGTACAGTATCTCGGCTTCCATTACTAATTATTAAAATATTATCCATATCATAGTTAGGTATATTCTCTCTATAATTTGGATCTGAACGTGAGCCTGCCCATGCCCTATAAATACTTTGTTGTTTTTTCTCAGATAGTTCTGGAAACATAATTTCTTTCATAAGTTTTATATTAAAGTGAATGCTACAAGATTAGTTAATAAATCTATCTTTTTTTAGGTGGTTTTTTATACTTTGATTAATTATTTAATTAATGATTAATTAAGTAATTTTATTTATGTTTTTATTTTTAGTGGGTAATTTATTGAGTATAATTTATTTTTTAAAATGCTATATAATGTCATTGATTGTTTTATTAACTTAATTATAGTTTTTTATTTTTAAAATTGTAACATATTTTATATATGTTAAAATGACATGTTTTGACAAAAAGGAATTGTGATTAAAAAAGTAAAAATTTTAGTTAAAAATTTCTAGTAAGTAATAGGATTTTTTAAAGCTTAAAATAAGTGATAAATGACTTTAAGCTTTACTAATAAATAGGTTTATTTTTTAGTAAGTAGTAAAATATTATTTTCTATAAGTACGCTATAATTTATTTTCTATACGTTCTTCATATCAAGATTCCGAGGTTAACTAAGCCTTAAAATTAACTACTAAACAAGACTTAGTACTAAAATAAAACAGACGCTATAAAGTCATAGTATCTGTTTACAAAATCTATTTTAGAACTGTAGCTTCAAGTTCTACAGTTTGACTCTAAAAGAGTCCTTTTAGCTCAAGTACTGTTGTTGCTTGCTGAATTTTGCGTTTAACAAACTACTTTTGTAAAACAGGAAAATGCTGCATCAGTTCAGCAGTAGAAGTTGTATAGATATTTAATCTAGCAATACCTTCAAGAGGATAATCTACTTTTTTAATAACTTTTTGTAAGTTTTCAATACAGAGTAGAAGGTGCGCTTTCATATCCTCTAGAACAAGAGTTAAGGTTAAAGAAGTTACACTTGACATGCCAAATTCTATGAAAAATATTGTAACTAAATGTTTTGTCAATGCTGTGTAGTTAACTGATCGTTTTGAAAACAACAAGATAATGGCATTAAACTTTCCAAAGTGGCACGGTTTGAACCGAAATAACTACATACGTTACTCTAGGTGGCACAAATCAAACCGAAAACTGGCACAAATCAAACCGGAATATCCAACTTAAAAATTAAAAAAATAATCTGTTTTTAATGATTTCTGACTTTATTGCGGAATTTAGAGTTTTTAAAACGTTTTAGTGAAAGATGTTTATTTTAGATAAGCTCAAGCTCAAGGTGTAATGCGAATACTTCAATAAAACAAAACCACTTATATAGACATTCTGTCTCAAAGTAGGACACACTACGTATAAATACGTATTGTGTTGAAATATAGTGATTTGTAGTTTTGACTCTCCCAAAATGCAATCATTATGAAAACTAAGTTTATTTTATTTGTCCGTTATTTTCTTGTTTTACTTTTTGTCTATGCAGCAGTTAGTAAACTTGTTGTCTTTGATGAGTTTAAAGTACAACTTACTCAGTCCCCACTACTAAGTGCTTATGCAGGTAGTATAGCCTATATGGTTTTACTAATAGAGCTTGGTATCTCTTTGCTACTTGTTTTAGAAAAGACAAAACTATTGGCACTTTATTTAAGCTATGGTTTAATGGTTGCATTTTCTATCTATATCTATCTTATTTTAAACTACAGCGATTTTATTCCTTGCTCATGTGGAGGAGTTCTGGAAAAATTAGGATGGAGTGAGCATCTATGGTTTAATATAACAGTATGTATATTTACTTTACTGGCTATCTATTTTTTAGATACAAAAGCAAAGAGCTTTTATTTTTTCTCTGTTTTGTTAACTCTTATAAGCGTTTTAATAGTTATACTTCTTTTTGTGTCTTCTGAACACATTATAAAAAAACAGAATCCTTTTATAAGAAGATACTTGCCTCATGGAGTAGCAGAAAAGGATACCTTAGATTTAAATGTAAATACGTTTTATTTCTCAGGATATTATAAAGACAAGGTTTACTTAGGTAATACTAGATCTCCACTTAGATTTATCAGTGTGGATTCTCTTTTGCAAAGAGAAGACCACTTAATAAAAATTGATTCTACCCAGTTTAAATACACCTATTTGCGATTTAAAACTGCTTATCCCTATTTTTATTTAGCAGATGGATCAATTCCAATAGTTTATAAAGGGCAATTAAACACAACGCAAAAAACAAAACAAACAGAAGTTTTTAGTTTTCAACAGGCGTATTTTAATGACTTTATCCCAATTGATTCTACCTCTGTGGCTATAAAAGGCCAAAGCAGTCAAGACTATAAAAATGTGTTAGGTGTTATAAACTCAAAAAACAGCCCAAGTGTTTCTATCTTCCCAGAGTTATTACAAAGCGATTCTGATGGTGTGTTTGACTCTGATGGAGCTTTTAGTTATAGCCAGTCAAAAGAGAATCTAATCTACAGTTACTACTATAAAAACAAATACTTTATAACCGATAAAAACCTTGTTTTATTAAAAAGACAAAACACAATTGATACAACAAAAACCGCCCTTATAACAGCCACAGAATTAGCCTCTGGAGAGCGTAAGATGATAACTCCAGTAAGCGCTATAAACAAAAAAGTAGTAGTTAAAAACAATCTTCTGTTTATTGTATCAAACTCTCTTGGACAAAACGATTCCAAGGCAATCTGGAAGCAAGCTAGTATTGTGGATATCTACGACTTTAAAAAAGACAGTTATATCGCAAGCTTTTATATCTATCACCTAGGGAAAGAGAAGCTTAAAGATTTAATTGTGACAGACCATTATTTGTATGGTCTATTTGATCAAAAACTTATTCGTTATAGACTGGCCAAATCCCTGACAGATAAGTTTGATTAAAGTTTAGCTTGACCTTTAAAACAAGCTACTAACCAGTAATATTTTATTAATTATGAAAAAATTTCTAAAATCAGCAGGATTGCCAATCGGTGTATTTGCTCTTGCTATCGGAAGTGCGTTTGCAACAAACGCAATGAAAAGCCCATTGGCTATAGAATTAGGTTATCAGAAGATTGATGAAGATGGATTTGAATGTTTTGATCCGGTGATAACGTGTAGTACAGTTGAAGGCCCCGTTTGTACATGGAATGACGGGACAACTACCCATACACTATATGGAAAACATACAGTTCCAAATGTAGGAACAGTATGTACAAAACCTCTGTATCAAATTATTCAATAATTTAAAAATGGACGCCCCAATTTCAGGGGCGTCTTTTGTTTAGTTATTAATCAGTCTCTCTTTTTCAATTCTTGTATAGTATTTTATCCAACGAGTTTCTTTATTATCTACATCTTTTAAATAGTAATCAAACCAATTTAGTAGTCGTTTGGTAAGGTCTAGTTGATTTGAAGGTTGCGTAAAGTGATGTCCTTCTTCTTCATACATTAGTGATATAAAAGTTTTTTTATATCTAAGCATAGCCATAAAAAGCGCTTCTTGATGTCTGGAATTTATAACATTATCTTCTTTTCCTGTAAAGGACAGCAGAGGAGTGTTAATGTTTTCTGCATAGAAAATAGGAGAATTTGAAAAATATAACTCTTTATCTTCTTTAAAAGGTTTTGGCATATTATGCTGTCCTGTTTCAAACTGGAAGTAACTAGGTGATCTGTAATTGTAATTGTATGAAAAATAGTGGCTTGTAAAATCAGTAACTCCGGATCCACTAACAGCTGCTTTAAATAAATTAGTTTGGCTAATAATAAAGTTAGTGGTATAACCACCAAAGGAATGTCCCATAAGGCCTAGTTTGTCTTTATTAATAGCTTTTTCTTCTTGTAATACTTTTTTTATACTTTCCTCTATGCAGTTTAGAGCAGATAGTCCTGGACCTTGTTTATTTGTTAAGATATCGGGGAAGAATACAAAGTAACCTTTTTCTAGATAAAGTTCCATACTAAAACCGACATGATCAAAATAGGTAGGATAGGTAAAATTCTTGGCTACAGAGTTTTGAATTTCATAGGTATGAGTAAGCATTGGATACTTTTTACTTGAGTCGAATTCTTTTGGGTAAAATAGTACTCCTTTTAAATCATTGTTATACTTATCTTTATATGATACTATCTTTTGTTTTTTCCAAGCATAGAGTTTTTTAGGCATAGAGTTTTCTAAAAGAAGTTTGTTTTTTCCATTATGATAAACATATAGAGTTCCAGGTTTATTGAAGTTTTCTAATGAGTATGTCACTGTTTTAAAATCATCACTGTATTTTACATTAGTTATCTTATCACTTGTATTATTTATTATAGAAATTATTTTATTCCCTTCAAGTAATAGAATAGAAGTAGTATCCTCTTTGATATTGTACTTTTCAATTAAAAGTTTACTATTATCTAATATAGTATTTGAGGGAATTTGATCACTTTGGTTATGAAATTTTTGGGCTTGAGAATTTAGGATTTTGTAATGATAATTTGTATTACCACCATCTATTAATATCTTAAAAGTTTTATTTTTAGTATCATATTGCATAAAGTTATTACCCGATACAAAATAAAAAAACTTTTCATCTTTAGACCAATATCTTAATCTGCTTGTATAAGCTCTTGCTCTTGTTGTATCCTCTTTTAAATCAAAGGTGTTTTCTAGAGTCCTTAGCTCTATATTATAAAAATGCATAATTCCTTTTTTAATATAAACAAAATAGTTTGCTTTTGAAGATAAACTAGTTGTATTAAAAGAATTTGGATGGGCTTTAGTAATTAATGTAAGCTTATCTTTTTTAATATCATAGATACTAATGTCTCTTGATCTTGTACGATCTGAATTTACATAATCTATATATTGATTTGGATTATAAACTAAAAGTGCATTCTCTCTTAAAGGAATTGACATGTAATAATTTAAAGTATCTGGTTGATAAACTTTATTGTCTTTGTAATTAAAAACAATATGAGCATCAACTGTCAAATTCTTTATTCTAGGATAAGCGATAGTCATTGCCAAGTGTGTATCATTTGTAGTCCAGAGTTGTATTTTTTCAGTGTCATATGGCTTTTTTATTAAATTATAATGTTGGACTATTTTAAAACTATATTCATTGATTGCTTCAGGATTAATGTAAGAAATAGTAGAATCTAACTCTTGTTTTTTAACTAGGTTAGTTTTGTAGTTAAAAAAAGTTAAGTATGGAAACTTGTTATCATGCTTTTTATTAGGGCTTAAAAATACCACAGGTAGTTTTTTATCCCAGATAACACTTTTAATGGAATCATTAATACTTGTGTTTATAGTCTTTTTTAGACTTTCTAAATTAATTAATTCAATTCCTTTAGTAAAATCACTATACTGAATAAGTAAGTTTTGTCTATTATCACTTATACCTATGAAGTTGATTGTAGATTTAGATTCACTCCAAATCTCTTTAGTTTTAGAGGGAAGCACTTTAATTAGTTTATATAGATTAGTTTTTGTATCAAGATAGAAAATAAGGTTAAGATTATTTATTACTTGTAATTCTGATACATTTAAGATTGATTCAGATTTACTAGTATTGGGGTCAAAAAGAACTATTTCTGTTTCAGAAGAATTAATCTCTATTAGCATATCATTTTTAAGAAATTCAAATCTATTATTTTTTGGCTTTGCTAATAAGAGCTTTCCATTGTGGTTAAAAATAAAGACGCTATCTTTTTTAGAATTAAATAAGAAGTGTTTATTAACAACAGAGAACTTCCCACTTGAAGAAAGTAGTGTGTTGTTGAGTCTACTATAATTTGCACTGTCTTTTATAATTTGGCTATAACAAGTAAGACTGCCTAAAAAAATAAGTATAAGGCTGTAGATAAAATTTAGTGTTCTAGTAGTCATTTTGTGGATTTAAATTAGGGTTAATAAGTATTTCTTTATCTGGATAAGGAAATAGGGCATGTTTGTCTTGCCAGTTAGGCTTTGATGGTTTTAAAAGAGAAAGTTTATTGTTTCTTTTAAGGTCAAAAAAGCGTCTACCGTGTTCTATGAAAAACTCTTTTTGACTCTCTTTAAGCATGGCATCAAGGGTTTGTTCTTTATCTAGTGTATTAGGTAAGGCAACAAGGTTTGCTCTTTGTCTTATTGTATTTAAGTAGGGGATAGCCTCTTTTTCTCTGTTTTGATAGATAAGGGCCTCAGATAAGATAAAATAAGCTTCTTCTATTCTAAAAAGGATAGAACACTCATCAGTATTATCACGTCTGTTTTTGTATTTATAAGCATGAATTTTACCAGTGTTTTGAAATTCTTTAGTCCAAAGTTGCTTTCTAAGATCATTATTGTCAAAACTGCTAAGTAGAGTATTACTTAAGATACTACCAGAGTTACTAGTGAAAAGAACAAATGTTTGTGCTTCATAAGTAGGAGCAACAGTTGCACTATTAGCCATTTGCCAGAGTGTGCTTTTAGATGATTTTTTAAAGACCATAGATAGGTCTGTTTCTATGCTATATAAAGGATTATTCGTAACTAGTTTAGAATAGAACTCTGCTTTTTCATATCTTTTTTGAAGAAGATAATTCTTGGCTAGAATAAGCTCAGCTACTGCTTTGTTTGGATAATATTTATTAGAAGAACTATCACTATAAGTAAGAGTTTCTAATGCTTTTAATAGGTCCTGCTCAATTAGTTTTAAAACTTCTAGAGCTGGTGTTTTTATAATTTTGGTATTAACCTTATAGTTAGTTGTGATTGTATAGGGAATATCTCCATAAATTTGATTGAGGGTTTGATAATACATTGCTCTTAACACATAAGCTTGGGCTAAGAATTGCTCTTTTTCTTCACTAGTAATTCCATTAGAATTATTAACACCACTAATAAAAGAATTAATTGCATAGATATTGGAATAGGAAGTGTTCCACAAAGTTGAGATTACGAATCGAGTAGGATCTAGCGAGTTGTTAAAAAGAAAAAAAGTATCTGATGTAGGAGGAAGGTAAGTAGGGGTTAATTCGTCAGTGTATAAGCCTAGAACTGAACCAATACCTTGACTATTTCCAGTGAATATAGAGACCTCTCTAAGGCTTATATAAAGGTTAGCTAAAGCTGAAGTAGCACTTTGTTTGTCTTTAAAAACATTAACAGTATTTATTTGATCTGTTGGAAGATCAATCTCAATTGTGTCTTCACAGGATTGAAACAGTAGTATAGTTAAAAGTAATAGACTTGAGTTGAATATATTTTTCATAATTAGTAGATTTAAAAAGTTAATTGAACACCAAAAGCGTATGTTTTAAGTGGAGGTAAATAACGTGTTAGAGCATATTCAGGGTCTAAACCGTAGTAGTTTGTGATAGTCCAGAGGTTCTGTCCTTGAAAGTAAAAACGAACAGAGTCTAGTTTACTCTGAGGGAGTTTAAGTATATAGGAAATAGATACATTTTTTAATCTTATGTAAGAGGCATCTCCAACAGTCATATTACTACTTTTAAAAAGATTTATATTATTGAGCATAACAGAATTGTATCCACTAGAGAAATATCCATATTGGCTATTTGGATTTGTAGGTGACCAACTATTTAATATCTCTATTGGCTGATTATAAATTGAACCTGGAACAGTTATATCATAATTGAAATTATAATTGGTTTGTTTAACAAATTGAAATAGAAAATCAAGACTAAAATTCTTATAAGAAAGTGTGTTTTGAATTCCTCCGTGATACTGAGTTTTAATCTCCTGTATGTTATGTTTATCAAATCCTGACGTTATTTTACCATCATTATTGTAATCTGTAAAAGTGTATTGACCTGTTAATGGATCTATGCCTTCAAAGTTGTATAGTTTTCTTACAGAGGTACTCTTTCCTACAATAAACTGATCAGCATAGGTAGAAGCTTCTAGATTAGGGAAGGAAAGTAGTGTGTTTTTTGGAAAGGAAATATTAAAACTCGTGGTCCAGCTAAAGTCTTTAGTTTTAATATTCTCTGAATTAAAACTAAATTCCCACCCTTTATTTTCAACTGTAGCTGGTAAATTATCTTGTATAGAGGCAAAACCAGTTGTGGCTGGAAGCGGTATTCCTACAAGTTGATTAGAAGACCTATTTCGATAGTAAGCAAGTTCAAACTGTAATCTATCATTAAATAAGGCAACTTCAAGAGCCGCTTCTAACTTTTTAGTTTTTTCCCAACTAAAATCAGGATTGTAAAGTCTTGAGGGAACAAGGCCTGTTATATCATTATAGTTATTGGGGTTAAGGGTGTATGTATCTAAATACTGGTAGTCTCCAATATTATCATTACCCGAAGTTCCATAACTAGCTCTAAGTTTTCCAAAACTAAGCCATGAGGAGTTTTTTAAAAAGTGTTCTTTTGAAAATACCCAAGCAGCACCAATTGCTGCGAAGTTTCCAAATTTATGACTATCTCCAAAACGAGAAGAACCGTCACGTCTAGCAGTAAGGTTTAGTATATATTTACTATCATAATTCATATTTAACCTTCCAAAGACTGCAACGTATTTATACTGTAGATTAGCAGATTGCATTATTGTTTTAGTCTTTGCTGCGGAAATATTAGATATAAAATCATTTGTTTGAAAGTTAGAGCCTACTATGTATAAAGCTCCTGTATTACTTTCTTGGTAAGTTAACCCAACAAGAGAGTTTACAGAGAGTTTTTCCAGGTTAAAAACATAGTTTAGCTGTGGCTCTAAAATATAGGATTTATTATCTCTAATAGTGTTCTCTGCTTTGGATTGTTCTGAGGTATAGCCTTTAGCAGGATTATGAATAGTATGAGGCGTTAGTTTTTTTTCTTCTGTGTTAGATCTATTATATCCTGTATTTAATTTTAAATACATGTTTTTTAAAAGTTCATAACTAAGATCAAGGTTTAATACAAGATTGTTATTATCATTGTGATAGGTCTCTTGCATAGAAGAAATAGGATTTGTATCCCCTACAAACCCCCAATTTAAACTTCCATCAGCATTATAAAGACTTGGTGCGTTAGGAGATAGAGTAAGAGCTTGAGGCGTTAAATCAGTTGCAATTAGATTGTTTTTTTGTAAAGAGTAGTTAGTTGATGAGTTTAACTGAAATCTTCCATCTTTACTGTTGTGATTAACATTAATTAAAAACGTATTTCTCTTGTAGCCTTTATCTGTTGGGAATACCGTTGTTTGGTTGTTGTAATTGGCTGAGGCGTTAAAATGAGTAGTTTCACTTCCTCCATTTACTCCAAATTGTATGCTTTGATTTTTAGCTGTTCCACCTATTAGTTCTTTTTGCCAATCGGTATATCTGTTTCTATCCCAAGTTCCATTTATATCTAATGCATCAGAAGGAAAGGTTGTGATCCCATCATTTATAAAAGCTTGGTCTCGCATTTTATTAAACTGCTGGGTATTTAATAATTTCATTTTGCTGGCTACCTTGCTAAAGGAAGTTGAAGTGGAAAGAGAGAAAGAGAGTTTATCTGATTTGTTTTTCTTTGTTGTTATAAGCACTACACCATTAGCTCCGCGAGAACCGTAGATAGCCGTTGCATCAGCGTCTTTTAAAATTTCAATGCTTTCTATATCTGAGGGATTAATAGAATTTAAGATATTAGTTTCATTATAAGGTAGTATAGTTCGTGCAAGAGAAGAATTCGCAAGATTACTAGTTGGAATTACCACTCCATCAATTACATATAAAGGGGAATTTGCATTTATACTGCTAATTCTATGGCCTCTAAGACTATTTCTACCGCGTATTTGTATATCAAACCCTCCACCAGGTACACCTGTGTTTTGAGTAATGTTAACCCCTGCCATTCTTCCCTGAATAGCTTGAAGTGGGTTAATAACAGGTTGTAATTCTAAATCCTTGGCAGTAACTCGAGCGATACTTCCTGTACGCTCGCGGTCTTTAACGGTGTAATAACCTGCGTTTATAACTACTTCATCAAGCATGTCTTGATCTTGTAAAAGAGTAATGTTATAAACAGACTCACTAGTTATTGTGATTTCTTTAGGTTTGTATCCGATATAAGAAACAAGTAGAGTATCTCCAGCTAAGACCTGTAAAGAGTATCTTCCCTGAAGATCTGTGCTTATAGCCACATCTGTTCCTTTTATCTGTACAATAGCTCCTATAAGCACTGTTGAGTTATCTTTTACTACTCCGTGAATAGTCTTTTTTTGATAATCTACATTAAATAGACTATCTTTAGCTACGGCATAGCCACAGGTAAAGGTAAGGCTGGTTAAAAGCAGTACAATCCCATAACTGGTATTGGTTAAAAATTGAGTTTTCATAATTGTTATAGTTGAAAATGATACAAGAAGACTTTAAATCCTTAAGATTTTTATTGCCGTAGTACTTAAATAGGCCTTTGTATCAAAGGTTAGTTAATTGGTTTTTATATATTGTTTTAATAGAACTATCTCCCTTTGCTCTTTAACATGTCTCCCAAAATGTGTAACAAGAGCTCAGGGAGAATAGTCATGGACTTTTAGTATGACTTAAAATCCCTTTAAGCCATACAATGTGTTGTTTGTGTTTTGTGCCTACAGACTTAGCTACTTTTAAAACCTTCTTACTAGTTAATTTCAAACAAACCCAACTAATTAAGCAGTAGCCTGTAGACGTTTTTTTTCCATAATGTGATAGTGTTTTATTTGGTTAATAAATAGTACAGCGGATCGTATTGTTTCATAGCATTTTTATCCTTACTAACTAAATTATTTACTGCCTATTAGGTTTAAAAAGATGTGATAACTAATAGGCAATAGAGGTCCTGTACGCATCCAAGAACTGTTCTTGGATCTAGCGTAAAATGTAATTTTACTTGGTAAACTATATGTGAATCCCTTAGAGTTAGGGCTAAGTTGTTTATGAAATCAAAGTCTTAAAAAAACATAACTCTAAGGGTGGTTACACAAGAATCTAATCATAGGCTAAATGTGAATTTGGTTACTACTAATTGTTGTTTGTTGTAATAAATAATTGAAAAAATTTCGAATTGAATCATTCGATAAGTCCATTAAGGATAAGGTATTGTAAGTACTATAAAAATTATACTTACAAATCTACCTTGCTTGTTTAAACCTTTATAGCCTAATTGGGAGACGGCTAAAAATTAAAGGTTTATGCGGTATGTTGAGGTATAGAACACTTGTTTCTAATACCTTAATTCTCTTGGATAGTCTAACACCTAGATGTTAGACTATCGCATTTTGTCATCTTTTGTTAAAAAAATACTAGTTAGAGTAAGTTTTCTTTTTGGAAAACATTAAGAAAGGGTTTACTTTTAGAGTGCGAATCATTTAAAGAAAAACCAATCTTGCTTAAAACACTAGTGTTTTTAAGTAAAGATGTAGTGTAAATAAATCAAGGAATCACGGCCTTTTTTTATCACACTATTTGTATGAGAACAATTTAGAGTTTGAACCTTATACTGTGTTTTTCTTTTTAAGAATCACAACAGAGAGTGGTTAAAACAAAAAATCGCTCACATAGATTATATGAACGATGTTTCTCAAGTATTAATGGAGTATTTTATACTAATAGGTGAACTCCATTGCTTTAGAAAGCGGCATCGCAAAGCCTCATGACAAAGTCATGTTTCCACAAAAGACTTACATGAAGTTCGCCCTACTAGATTTACAAAAATAGTAAAATCTAATAGATATAGTGGCGAACTCAAGTGTCCTCATGTGGATTATTTGCGATTTTCTTTCATGAGAGACATCTAGTATGAAACACAAAATGCTGTGTTTCATGTTTTCGCTGTCGAAAATATTTATTCAAATATAATAAAAGTTTGTGTAAAACTCAAACTTTTTAAAATAAAACATATATGAGTAATTTTAAAATCAAGAATAGGCTTAAAGAAGTAGCCGATTTTAGAGGGGTTAGTAATAAATTAATAGCTATGCTTCTCAATGTTCATTATACGACTGTAAGTCATTGGATGAGTAATCGTTATCAACCTAGTAATGTTAATGTTGGTAAATTACTAGATTTATTGGAAGTTGATTATAATGATTTGATTATAACTGAGGGGAGTCCGAAGTATACAGGATTAGGTAAGCTACTTGAAGAGGAGTATTTATATTTAACTAAAGTAAAAAAACTACCTTATGAAATTATTGAATTCAATGATGAAACAAAAAAGAACGATAAAGTATACAATCCCAAAATTATAGAAGCCCTTAAAGAGTTGGAGAAAAAACATATTAAAGGATAGTTACTATCTCAAAAGCCATAATAAGCCAAATCATCCCCATAGCTTCCTATTTGTATATGGTAGCTTATTTAAAGTGTTTTTTGATGTGGTTTATTATAGTAATTAAAGAAAAAGAAAATTGACACAACAACACAACATACTAAAGTATTGGAGAGACATTGAGGTATTTAATCTACCTGGTTTTAATAAAAACGCTGTTTTATTAGATTTAAATCAGATCCTGCCTTGGATGCTTGACCAGACAAAGACTAAAGATAATTATAAGTGGAGGTACACACTTTTTTTTGGTAAAATTGGCAATAGCAATATTATTAGCTATTTAAATACATTACTTAAATCAGAACAGATTCAAGATTGGCAAGAACTTGTAACTGGTTTTAGCTGTTTATCCGCCTTAATACTTAATGAAAACGGATCTATAGAACAAGATAGTTACATACTGGCTAGTTATATACTAGGAATTAACGCTCTTAAAAGCGGTAAAGACTTATCTACTATATCTGAAGAACTAGAAAAGGTTAAGGAAGATTTTCTAGAAAGACATAATATACTTGATAACTCTAGTAACTCACATCAGCAAAGTGATAAGCCTTTTTGCTTAACACAAATCCAAAATGAGATTGCTTATCTGTCTTGGCTAGCTCCTTGGCTTAATTCTGATATTAAAGTGTTTGTTTTAAAAGAGCAAGTTTATAAGGATAGTGAGGCTGTAATTAGCTTTTTAAATAGTTTTTTCCTTGATGATCTTAACTATTTAACTAGTATAAAAACAAGTGAATTCAGCCCTAGTTTAAAACAATATCTTACCCTTAAACCCAGTATTGATAAAAGAAGAGACTTAATAAAAGACAAACAGCATTTATTTGAGGCTCTTAATCCTTGCTATCTTACAATGGGAAGATGGCCTTCTAAAATTGAATATGGACTTTACTCGGCTCAAAGCGCGGCGGTAAACACAATCTTTAAAGACCTTAAGGACTCTGAAGGGATTCAAGGTGTAAACGGGCCTCCTGGTACTGGTAAAACTACACTATTGTTAGATGTTATTGCTGAGGTAATTGTTAAAAGAGCACTTGTTATATCAGATTTAGGTTGTGATCATATTTTTGATCAAGGACATAATGTTATACCTAAAGAAAATGGCTTTGATTTATATACCTATCCTCTTAATACAAAACTTCAAAGAGATTTTGGAATTGTTGTGGCAAGTAATAACAATGCAGCAGTTGAGAATATAACTAAAGAGTTACCTGCTAAATCAAAAATAGATAATGAAACATTTTCAAAGGCTAGTTATTTTTCAAACTATTCCCAAAGGCTTATACATCAGCCTAGTTGGGGAGTTTTAGCAGCAGCTCTTGGAAATAGTGAAAATAGAGCACTTTTTAAACAGGCCTTTTGGGAATCTAATGAAAAAGAAAACCATTTTGGTTTTGAAGCTTTGCTTTATAGTGTTTATAAAAAGACAGATAATACTGATCTTTACGCTAGAGAGTTTGAAAAGCAAAACCAAAAATTCAAATCCTTGACAAGCGAGTTTACTCAGTTTCAGAGTCTTTCTAGTAAATTTCATGATTTACTCCCGCAGTGTATTGAAAATCAGAATCAAAAAGATAAACACTTATCTGAGATAATATTAATTGATAAAAAAATTAAGGATTGTGTAGATAGAGAAAAGATACTTTTAAATCAAAAACAGGAGTTAGAAAATGATTTTAGCAAAATAGAATCTACTTTAGGGGTTTTATCACTTAGGAAACCTTCTTTTTTGTTTTTTCATAAACTTTTTAAAACCAGTGATTTTAAAAGTTGGGATGCTCAGGCTAGTGAAATACTACAAGAGTTTAATAAAATAAACAAACAAATATCTGATTTGAAAAATCAGATAGACAGCTGTTTAAAAAACATAAAGGATTATCAATTAGAAAAAAAAGCACTAGGTCTTGAGATTGAAAAACTCGATGAGTTTTTTATCTATTATAATGATATTAAAAAAGAATTAAACCACAAATACGGCATTGATACTAATGATATTTGTGATTTTAAATTTTTAGATAAATCAATCAAGCAGATACATCTTTTAAACCCATATCACTCAAAGAAGATAGCACATTTAAGAAGTGAGATATTTTTAACAGCTTTAAAATTACATGAAAATGCGATTTTAGTTAATGCAAAAAAAATTAGAAATAATCTAAATGCATATTTTCAGCTAATACAAAACACGATAAAAACAGATGATAAAATCTATCAGAATCTTTGGGATACATTTTTTTTCTGTGTTCCTGTTGTATCAACCACACTAGCCTCTGTGGGTAGGTTATTCTCTAGTTATAGTAAACAGCAAATAGGCTGGCTGTTACTTGATGAGGCAGGTCAAGCTACAGCTCAATCCGTTGTAGGGTTGATTCAAAGATCTAAAAGATGCGTAGTAGTTGGAGATCCATTACAGGTAGAACCTGTAGTTACAATGCCTGTCGAGCTTGTAAAAAGACTAAGACAGGAATATAGGGTTGATATTGCGTGGTCTTATTCTAAAACATCAGTACAACAATTAGCAGATAGAATCTCAAAATATGGAACTTACATGGATGTAAGTGGAACTGATAAGAAAATATGGACTGGTTTTCCGCTTCGAACACACAGACGTTGTGATGATCCAATGTTTAGAATTGCCAATGATATTGTCTATAACGGACAAATGGTTAAGGCCACTAATCTAACCTTTGAGGAGGAATCATTAGCAGTATCGCAGTGGTATAATGTCAGTGATCAAGTAATACTTCAAGACAGACATGTTGTTATTGATGAGGTAAGACTATTAAAAGAAAAGATTTTTCAATTAAGAAGCTCAGGGTTTAATAAGCAGATTTATGTAATCTCTCCCTTTAAATCAATAGCTCGTTATTGTCACAATGAATTTTTATATGACAAAAAGATAGAATGTGGAACCATACACAGATTCCAAGGAAAGGAGGCCGATGTTGTATTTTTAGTTTTGGGTAGTGATCCTAGATCACAAGGAGCAAGAAACTGGGTTAGTCAGAAACCCAATATGCTAAATGTAGCCTTAACTAGAGCAAAGAAAAGGTTTTATGTAATTGGTAATAAAAACCTATGGGGTAATTGTGATTATTTTAATGTAATGGCCAAGGAGTTAAAATAGCTTTAGAGTATCTATAATAAAAACAAAAAACACAGAAGGTTAAATACTACTGTGTTTTTGTTTTTTTACTAACCTAGTGCTTTGTAATTGTACAAGATTTTTAAATAATAGTCTTAGTCCTATTTTTTTATATGTATGATGCTTGTATCCGCCCGAGCAACTACATGTTTCATAACATGATGTAAGATAGTAAGTTTGCTTGAAATAATAAAGAGATGAGCAAACAAGAAATTATGTACTCTCATGTAGAGGATTGGAAAGCAAGTGGATTAACACAATCAAAGTATTGTGAAAGTGCAGGAATTAACCTGGCGACATTTAGCTATTGGGTAGTAAAATATAAGAATAAGACAGTTGAAGATGGAGCAAGTAACTTTATAGCAATAGGTAAAACATCGAAAACAGAAGGTACAGAATACGAAATCGTGTATCCTAATGGAGTGAAGCTTCGTGTAAAAACGAAAGACTTAAGTGATCTTTATTCATTAGTAAACCTTGTGTAATGTTTAGTCTGAGTAGTAGCCACCAATTCTATTTATATAAATCAGCATGCGATATGCGCAAGAGTTTCGATAGTCTTTGTGGTCTTGTTCAAAACGAATTGAATCAAGTAGCTCACAATGGAAGTGTCTATGTCTTTATCAATCGTCGCTGTAACCAGATGAAGCTTTTGCATTGGGAAACAGGCAGATTTGTGTTATATCACAAGCGATTAGAACAAGGAACTTTTGCCTTTCCTTCTCATAACAAGTCACAAATAAGTTGGAGTGATTTGGTGCTTATGATTGAAGGAATCCAAGTAATAAAAAGTAGTCAAAAAAGACGGTTTTCTATGAAGTAAATACTCTTGAATCCTTGTGTAAATGTGGCTTTTGTCGTATATTTACTTCATGGAAATAGACCTTGAAAACTTATCAAAACAAGAACTTTTGACGCTTATAAAACAGCAGTCAAAAACTATTTCTAAACAAGAACAAGAGAACATTAAGTTAGAGGAAAAAGCTACTAAGTATGAATATTTGTTCAAACAACTTCAACGCATGAAGTTTGGTCAAAGCAGAGAGCGCTTTGAAGATCCTAATCAGACTCAATTACCTTTAGATGTTGAGCCAGAAGTTATGCAAGAACAAGAAGAGGTAATCAAACAAGAGATCACTTATTCTCGCCAGAAGAAAAAACATCCAGGAAGAGCTAAACTACCCGATCATTTACCTGTAGAAGAAATAGAAATCTACCCAGAGGGAGATTTTTCTGATAAGATTTGTATTGGCAAAGAAACTACAGATGTCTTAGATTATGTTCCAGGTTACTTTAAAATAAAACGTTACATCCGATATAAATACGCCACGAAAGACAAAGACAATACGCAAATCAGTATTGCACTGCTTCCAGAGCGAATTATAGATAAAGGAATACCTTCTGAAGGATTATTATCTACAATACTTGTTGACAAGTATGTAGATCATCTTCCACTACACCGTCAGAAGCAACGCTTTTCAAGAGAAAATATCGATATAGCTTCTTCTACTATAGATGGCTGGGCAGCTCAATGTATGGATGCTTTAAAACCACTATATGAAAAGCTTGTGATGGACATCAAAAATGAAGGTTATCTTCAAGTTGATGAAACCACCATCAAAGTCTTAGATGAGAAAAAGAAAGACAAATCTCATTTAGGCTATTACTGGGTATATCACGCACCTATATCCAAACTCGTGATGTTTAATTACAGTCCTACTCGTGCCAGTAGTGCTGCATTACCTATATTAGAAAACTTCAAAGGATATCTGCAAACCGATGGTTACGCGGGATATAAAGCCTATGGGAATAAGTCAGGTGTCACACATCTTGGCTGTTGGGCACACGCTCGTCGTGAATTTGAAAGAGCTTTAGACAATGATAAAACAAGAGCTCAACATGTACTTGTAGAAATACAGAAGCTATATGCTGTGGAACGACAGGTTAAAGAACAAAACTTAACTCCTGATCAAATCAAAGAGCTTCGTCTGAAAGAGAGTTTACCAATCATCAATGAACTTGGTAAATATATGTTTACTCAGATGAAATTAACTTTACCTAAAAGTCAAATAGGTAAAGCTTTTGCTTACTCACAAACTAGATGGGATAACCTAAGTGCATATTTATACAATGGGAACTTACAGATAGATAACAACCTTGTAGAAAACGCAATCAGACCTGTAGCACTTGGGCGTAAAAACTATCTCTTTGCTGGTTCTCATGATGCTGCACAAAGAGCTGCTATGGCCTATACGTTTTTTGCTAACTGTAAAAAGCACGACGTTAATCCATACCAATGGTTAAAATATGTTCTTGAAAATATTCAATCCATCAACCACAAGAACATTACAGACCTATATCCTCATAATTACAAAGACCTTATAGGATAATTTTCATACACTACAAGATGTACTTGCTCGGGTGGATACTGATGCTTAACTTTAAAAAATTCACTAGTGACTTAAAATACAAGTAAATCGTCAATCTAAGCCTAATTACGCCCATAAATACCATAATGTCTTAACCATTATTTCTTATTATTAGTTTTCTTGTATCTAATATTTATGGTCATGGAAAACAGTGTAAACAAAAAAACTAAACAAACAAAAAAATTACCTCCCAAGAGATATCGATATACTTTTAAACTAACAGAAAAGGAGCAATTAGACTTTAATAAGATTCTAATAAAGTATCAAATCAAGAACATATCTAGATTTGCGGTCTCGTGTGTTTTAAATCAAAAGATTAAGGTTGTTGTAATAGATCAAGTAGCTCTTGAGTTTCATGCAAGTCTTACAGGTTTGATTAATCATTTTAAAGCTTTAGGGGTAAGTTATAATATTCTTGTTAATAGATCTGACTTATCTTTAGATCCAGATTCACAACAGATTTTAAAAGATATTGAAAAGACAACTTTAGAGCTTTCAAAATTATGTAGAGTGATTATTGATCTTATACTTGATTTTGAAAAAATGATTATTTGTAAAAATTCAGATCTATGATTGCGCAAATTAATAATAGCGATAGCATTATAAATGCTTTAAGATACAATCAAAATAAGGTAGATAATCAATCAGCTTGTATACTAGGAGTTAATAAAATTGCACTTCCTATAGGTGAAATTCAGAATGCAAGCAGGTATTTTTATAGTTATTTTGAACCTTATTTACTTAATAATGTAAAAACAGTTACTCCTGCCAGACATATATCACTTAATCCCAATCCTGTGGATAAAATAAATGATGTAACTCTTTTAGATATAGCAAAAAGCTATATGGAAAAAATGGGATATAAAAACCAACCTTATATTATTTATAAACATTTTGACCTTCAACGCATACATCTTCATATTGTATCGGTTGCAATAGATTTACAAGGATATAAAATAGAAAAAGAGTTTGATTTTGCTTTAGCAAAAAAGGTTTGTTTAGACCTTACAAAACAATATAATCTAACAGGTTATCAAAAAAGATATAAAAATAATTTAGACCTAGCTATTGTTGATTATAGAAAACCAAACATCATTCAGCAAATAGATAGTGTTGTTAGTAGTTTACCTAAGTATTATAGTTTTGAAGATTTTGATAGTTATAACGCTATTTTACAGCTCTTTAAAATCAAGGCTAGATTAGGAAACAATAAAGAGTTTAATTCTATAATGTATTTTGCTCTTGATCATCAAAATAAAGAAATTAGTAATCTAGTAAGCTCAAGTAAACTTTCTTTAAAAGTAGATATAGCCTTTTTAGAAAAACACTTTAAAAAGTCTATTAAAGCTAAGGACTTAAATATTGATAACAAGGTTAGTGATCAAATAAGATTATATCTTTCTCAAAGTAAAGATTACAAGCACTTTAAAAAACTACTCACTAACCAAGGAATTAATCTAGTTGCTGATAATAAAGATAAAAGCAAGTTCTATTTTGTTAGTCATAAATATAGGCGAGTTTTTTCTTTTTCTCATATTGATATTCAGCTGTCTAATAAATTAGATAACGATCCTTTTTTTAATACCCTTTTAAACAACTCTAAAAAGAAACAAGATCCTATTCAGAGACTTGTAAAACATAGATTTATTGAGTTAAATAAAGAGTTTGATAGCTTAAAGGTTCATCCTTGTTTTGAGTTTGTGGATAATTATTACAACTCTTATAATAAAGCAGAGTTTGTTAGTTTTTTTAATTTTCTATTTACTGGCCCAGTGGATGATTTAGATCAGAAACAGTTTATGAATCTTAAAAAGAAAAAACGCAAAAAGAAAAGACATACTCTTTAAAAGAGTGAAATACTTTATATGGGCATAATAGATATATGTAAGGGAAGTATTTAAAAAATAGGAGTGTTTATTTAAAATTAAAAGGTATGATAAGTATGTTCTTAGGTCTTTATTTTTTTGTTTACTTTTCAATTAAAAGTTTTGTTTCTTTTCTTTTAGACGGTAAGTCTAAAGACAATAATACTGTATTAACTACTGATATTATTGGTAAAAGCTCAACTAAAATAAATTACAAAAAGCTAAATAAAACTAGAAGGTCCTCAGAGAGCCTAACGGATTTACTAGATAAAAAACATGATGACTCTTTTAAAGAAATAGCAAAAAGACTTAAATAGTTATGATCTGTTTTGTAGCAAGGTCTTGTTTGAAACAAAAAATAATAAGGGTATTGTTTTAATACCCAATTATTTCTTGTTTTTTTTATTTCTCGTCTTGTGATTTTTTTGATTTGAAAAAAAAGATAAATCCAATAATTAGATTAAGTAAACTGATAAATATTTCTTTGTTTAATTCATCAAAGTTATCAGTTCTATTATTATAACAATACACTAGATTAATTAATATAAACAGTGATACAGTTATAAGCAAATAACTTATAAAGCGTAGTTTTTTCTTCATTTTACTTTTCTTTTGCATATTTTATTGAAAATATGTATTTTGTGTTATACAAAGTTGTTTTTTTATTTTAAATTAACAATTAATAGGTATTAAATATTGTTGAAATTATTGTTTATTAATTGTTTTTTATATTTGAATAGTATTTATATTTTGTTTTTAGTGTAATTGTTTTTTGATTTAGCTAGAATTACTTGAAGATTAATACTTTTTCATTTTTTTTTGCTCTTTTTATAACTTTGAAAGACATATACTAACTTATTTTTAAAAAGTATAGAAATAAACAGTTCGTTTTTTAATTATCTGTAAATCAGATGTCAATTGGCTTTGTAACTCAGAAAAAATTTGTATACAAGAAACATTTTCTGTCTTTTTATTTTTATCCTTTAAAGTCTTATTGTATCAAGTCTTGTGGCTAGTTAGTTTTAAAATTCTTATCAGTTTTATAAGATTTTCTGTTTTTTTGATGCCAATTGGCTTTACACCTTTTTTAAGCTTTTGAATTTTGTATGGTTAGCTAACAAGACTATTAACCATTAAAAATTTAAATCATGAATGTTACTCGTTTAGAATTCATCTCTTGGATGGAACGACTCTCTGTAAAACTTGATGCTTTAAGTGAGCATATTGCCAAGGTTCAGCTCCAAACTTTAAATATCGATGGAGAAGAGCTTTTAGATAATCAAGATGTTTTACAGATTTTAAAGATTAGTTCTCGCTCGCTTCAAAGATATAGATCTGATAAAAAGCTTCCTTATTACAGATTAAAAGGTAAGATATACTATAAGCTCTCTGATGTGCAGCAGTTCATACGAGACAGCTTTGCTGTTCCGGTAAGAGAGTAATAAAAACGACTCTAAAGGTCAAACACATACTTTTTTGTGCCAAAAATAAATACAAAGCGGTGTAGGAAATACTTTTAGGTATTAATCAATTAACCTATTAATTATGGAAGTAAAAAAAAGCAGTGAATCAAAACATGATATTTTACTTGTTAGTGATTCAAAGGATAACAAAATTAAAGCCGTACAGGGCTTAAGTGAAAACGGTAATCTTAAAAGTGCACCAATTAATAAGAATAATTTAAACTCATTTTTAAGATTAGATAAAAATGGAGATTTCTTTTCTAATTTTTTTACCAATTTCTTTTCTCAATTAAAAGAGCCCACTAGGTTTAGTTTTTTTAGGGTTCCGGAGAATTTAGCCATTGGTCTATCAAAGCAAATGCAAGGTGAGTTAGACTTAAAAAATACTTTAAATCATCAGCTTTATTTATCTCATCAAGTAGATCCACAGAAAATGATTCAAAGTATTGACAATAGTACCAATAAGGATATAACCTCAAGTAAAGAGTATAATCCATATAAATACAATATTGATCATATAAACTGGGAATCTCTTAGTCAGATAGGGCTTTCAAAAGAGAAACTCGAAGAGATGGATCTTTTAGAACCTTTATTAAAAGGATATAAAACAAAAGATTTAGTTCAGGTTAATCTTAATCTGGGGTCTGCTGAGTTTTCATTAGATGCGCGTCTTGGACTTAAACATGCCCCTAACGGAGAGGTTGTAATGACTCTTGAGGGAGTAAAAAAATACCCAAACCTAAATGTACCTTTTCAAGGACATGAGTTTACTAGGCAAGATAAACACAATCTTTTAAAGACAGGTAATATGGGAAGGGTAGTGGAGCTTTTAGATCCTGAGACTAATTCTTATATCCCATCGGTTGTAAGTGTGGATAGATTAACCAATAATATAATGGTTACTAGTGTTGAGAAAATGCAAATTCCAACACATATAAAAGGAGTTGATCTTTCTGATAATCAATTAAATGAGCTTAGACAAGGAAAAGCGGTTCTGGTTAAGGATATGAGCTCAAGTAAAGGAAACCCTTTTGATGCTCATATTCAGTACAATGCCTCTAAAGAGCACATTGAGTTTTTGTTTGATAACACAAATAAAAATAAGAAAATTTCAAATCCTGAAGACTTAAAGATCTTTAGAGGAAAGGCCTTGGATGATAATCAGTATAAAGAACTCTTAGAAGGTAAGACTGTGGCTATTGATGGACTTATTGATAAAAGAGGCAAGCCTTATAAGGGTTTTATAAACTATGATAAAATAAACAATAGAACTAATTTTTCTTTCACTGATCCAAGTAACCCTAAGACCATAGAGAGTCAAACGCAGAATAATAAAGAAACTCAAAACAGAAAAAAAGGCTTAAAAATTTAATATGGAACTTATTATAACACAATCAGCAAGCGTGGCTAGAATTCTAGCCACGTTTTTTAATGCAAACAATAGGCATTTTGATTATTATAGCTCACAGACTCATTTGGTTGTATGGATAGATGATTGCATGGTAGATTTAAAGCCTTTAAATTTTAAACAAGATAATGACTCTTTTGGAGCTAAAAACTTCTTTGAGTATAAATTAAAGCTTGTAAAAAGGACTAATAAAAACATTCCTTGTGTAGCCCAAAGTAAAAAAGTGCAGTTAATAAAGCGGCTCATCCTTAAATCTAAATCTATAGTTATAGCCTCAGAGCCAAGTCAGACCCAAAGAAGAAAATTTGAGTATTTCAAAGAATTCTTTAATATAACTTTGCCTTGTAAAACCCTATGGCTTTATAGTTTAGAGAAATCCTTTTTAAAAAATCACTTATATTTAGATAACACCACCTCTTGTTTTAAGACTTATTACAACAGGGATTTTATCTTTAAGATTGTTCAAAATAGGTTAAGTGGGTATTATTACAATCAAACAGGAACAAAAATTAAACTAGGTCTTATTAAAACTGCTCTTATAGCTTTGTTATCTAAGAAACACCTAAAGAGTGAAGCTAGTAAAACTAAAACTCGCTATAGAGTAAGTGTCGAGCTTAGTTTTAAGGGGAAACTATTTTGTTGCTTTTTTGAAAAAAAATATAAAAAAATAAAACAAGCTGAAGATTTAGCTGATTTACTTAATAAAGATTCAAGGGTAGAGATAAGTGAAAAAAAGATACAAACTCTAAGGCAAAAGCAGTTACTCCTGTATGATTTTATAAGTCTTATTATAAGTGTTAATAAATTATATGGGTTTTCTTTTAGTAAATCAAAGCAAGCCTTACTTAGTCTTTACAGACAAAGATTTATTAGCTATTCTCTTACTTTAAATAATTATCTGCCTAGTTGGTATAAATCAAGTATACCAAGATTATTAAACGCCTTAAGAGATTATCCCTTGTTTAAACAAGAACTGTTAACTTTAAAATTAGCTAGACTTAATTATAAAGATGTGATAATAGATAGTGATTTAAAAACCCATGGTATTATACCAACTTTAAAAATTCCAACTTGTTTAAATACATGTGAAAAAGTAATCTATCAGATGATAGTAAGAAGAACAATAGATTGTTTTACCCCTAAAGAAGATATAAAAAAAGCTAGTTTTAATCTCTTTATAGATGATGCAGGCCTTGATTTACCTTTAGAGATTTACAACGGTGGACTTTTAAAAGGTAGTAAAACAAATACACTAGAGACATTAGAGCTAATTAATAATATTCAAACCTTTAAAGTAGAGTCAGTAAGTGTTGTAACACAAACAAAAAAACAGTATCCTTTGTTTAGTATAGAAAGTTTATTTAAAAAACTAAAAAAAAATTTTATTAAAATCTTACACGAAAACGGTATTGAGAAAATGCATTATTGTTTTTTTACAGATCTTTTTCTTGGTCTTAGTTTAACCCTTGATCAGTTAATAAAACAAGAATATTTATATATAGATAATAAAAAGCTTGTTTGTACAAACAAGGCTCTTGATTATTATTTTAAAACAAAAGATTTACCTGTTTCTAGTTTTGTTTATTTGTTTGATTTTGAGGTTTTATTTTTCAAGGCAAATCAAGCAGATATAAACAAGGAAATGTTTTATAAAATCAGTTGTGAAAAGCTTAAGGAGTTAAACCAAAGCATCTCTTTTTTAAAAGAGTCAAAAGAGCCTTTAAAAGGATCTTGTCCTATGTGTTTAGGTAGTAAATTTGAACTTAGCTATCAAAGGCTTGTTTGTTTAAATAAAACTTGTAATTGGACCATACCTAGATTAGTCTTTGGAGTAGACCTATCTAAGAAAGAGCTTGAAGAATTACTAGGGCTAAAAAAAATAAATAAAGTATTTGTCTTTACAACGAGAAAGAACATTTGTTTTAAGGCGTATTTGTTTTTAGATAAAAATGCAAAGCTTAACTTTGATACTGTAGAATAACAGTTCAGTTAGAAGATAGAGATAGTTTTTGCTTTAAAACGCCTATCTCTATCTTTGTTTAATTTATTTGTTGTTATTAAGTAGGTGTACTAAATCTGGATCGTTTTCAATGCGTTTAATTTCCTTTTTAACCAACAGCTCAACGTCTTTTTTTATTTGATTGTAATTATCTGTAATGGCTCTATCTAGGTGATCATTACCTTTGTAATCTATAAAAGAGGTAAGAGTCGGTATTTTCTTATAATTCATTTCTTGGCTTTTTATCCTATTAGAGTCTATTTGTATTTGTGCGTGGAAAAACTTCTGCTTTATTTTCTGGGAAAAATCATCAGATACAGCACCAACAAACATCCCTTGACTTAAAGAGGATATTTTAGAAGCAGGAATAAGCATATCAAGCTGAGTGGAAAAAGAGGTGGATCTATCTTGACGATTAATAGATATGCTTTGTCGTTTTTGAAGTATTTTTCCAAAACGCTCAGATAAGACCTTAGCTGTATCTCCAACTACTTGACCCGAGAAGATGTTTCCTACTGTGTTTTGAATAACCTTACTTTCTTTGTCTCCATAGTCTCTCACTAGTTGAGAAAAGTCTTGAAAGCCTAAACACACCGCTACTTTATTGCTTCTAGCTGTTGCTATTAAATTATCAAGACCTCTGAAATAAATAGTGGGAAGCTCATCTATTATAACGCTACTTTTTAGTTGATCTTTTTTGTTTATTAACTTTACAATGCGGGAGTTGTAAAGACCAAGTGCTGCTGAGTATATGCTTTGACGATTAGGATCATTACCAACACAAAGAATCTTGGGCTCACTGGGATTGTTAATATCAAGGGAGAAATCATCTCCACTCATAACCCAGTACAGCGAGGGAGAAATCATACGAGATAGCGGAATTTTTGCCGATGCGATCTGTCCTTGAAGCTGATCTTGAGCTCCTCCTTCCCAGGCGTCCATAAAAGGAGATAGATAGTTCTCTAAAGAGTCGTACGAGGTTAAAATAGTAAAAACATCTTTGTAGGGTTTGTTAAGTAGCTCAATAGCATGTGGAAAGGTGCAGTGTTTACCGTTTTTGTAAATCTTTAAAAACCATATAATAGCCGCTAGAAGGATAATTGGTGATTCTACGAAAAAATCACCTTGTTTTTGTATCCAAGATCGGTTAAGATTAAGCATAATGGTATAGGAAGATTCATAGGCATCGGATATGTCTGTTATAAACCTAGGATTTAGTGGGTTACACCTGTGGCTTTTTCTTGGGTTATCAAAGTTTATAACATAAAACTTAGGCGTGACTTTGTATTTATTGGCATGTAAAAGAAGATGGTTATAAGCAATAGTTGAAAGATCATCGTGTTTAAAATCATATATATACATGGCAAAGCCTTTTTCTATTTGCTGCTTGATAAAATTATTTATAACCGCATAGGTCTTACCCGATCCAGGAGTCCCTAGAACAATTGTTGCTCTAAAAGGGTTAACTACATTAATCCATCCACTATGCCATTTTTTATGATAGTAAAATTTAGTAGGAAGATTAACCGAATACGGGTTTTCTAAAAGGCGAGTCTCTTGATAAAAGCTTTCATTTTCGATATTAAAAACATCTTGTAAAAGCTCGTTATTTATAAGCCTACTTAAATACGCTCCACAGACAAGAAGTAATATATACCCGATTGATAAAGTTGTGATGTATAGGATATTTGCAATAAGTAAGTTTATTTTTAAAAGGAAAAAGTTTAAAAAGAAAAGTCCTGTTCCAATAAAAAATAAAATTATTATTTTCTTATAGGTTATTTTTTGATGTTTAACTCCCTTGTTTCCCCAAAGGCTCAGTCCTAGAAGTGAAATAGAAAATATTTTAGTATAGAGTGGATGGGTAAATAAATTTGCTTTGGTGTTAAATCCTAAAAGAATTTTATTAGCAACAGGATGAGTTATATCTAGTTTTATAAATAAGGGATAGCAAAACCAGTATATGTGCATAAGTAGTATGATAATACTAACTGCCCTTAAAAAAGATAAGATCTTTGATAGGGCTCTTAAATCATCTTCGCATTGCATAGTTTTATATTTTTAAAAATTAGAATATTAAAAATATAGGTTATTGTTTTTCTTATATCTTACTGGTTATTATAGGTTTTGTTTGTCCTTAAAAGACTGCTTTTTTATGATTAATTTAAAAAAGGAAATAGAAGTTTGTCTTTGTAGGAGAGAAGGAGAGCGTAGTAGGTAAATTAAAGCATGTAGAGACTTAAGATATTAAGTGTGATATTACCTATTAAAGTGTTATAATTATTTAAAAAAAGAAGGGGGAGAGTCTTAACTAACAAAAAACACCCTTCCACACAAAAAATCACATTTTTGCTAGTACCAATATTTTAAAAGTGTACATTTGTAACTTATTGTTAAAAAACATTGACACTTACTGACGAAAAAGTATCTTTAGACAGTAACAATAATGAAAAAAATATGGAAAAAGAAGTTAAGATCGCTGTAATAGGACAAGGCTATGTAGGATTGCCTCTAGCATTGGCTTTTGCACAACATTTCCCAGTAGTGGGATTCGATATTAAAGAAAGCCGTGTAAGTGAATTACAGCAAGGTATCGACCTTACAAAAGAGGTGGACGAAAGCCAGCTCAAGGTGTCTATCTTTACTTATCAAAATTCAGGAGGGATTAAAGGGTATAAACCGAGTACGAATATCAGTGATATTGCAGAGGCTAATGTGTATATCATTACGGTACCGACGCCGATTAATCAATTCAATGCACCGGATCTAACTCCGCTGAAATCGTCATCAAAATTAGTGGGAACTGTACTAAAGCAAGGAGATATTGTGATCTATGAATCTACAGTATATCCAGGATGTACAGAAGAAGAGTGTATTCCTGTTTTAGAAGAAACTTCCAAATTAGTATTCAACCGTGATTTTTATGTAGGGTATTCACCAGAGCGTATTAACCCTGGGGATAAAGTCAATACCTTAGAGACCATTATCAAAGTTACTTCGGGTAGTACACCAGCAGTAGCAGAAGAGATAGATCAGTTATACCGCACGATTATCAAAGCGGGTACCCATAAAGCACCATCACTAAAGGTAGCTGAAGCTGCTAAAGTAATAGAGAATGCACAGCGCGATGTCAATATTTCTTTTGTGAATGAGTTAGCGCTAATCTTCGACAGATTAGGAATCGATACCCAAGATGTATTAGAAGCAGCAGGTACCAAGTTTAACTTCCTTAAATATAAACCAGGACTAGTAGGAGGGCACTGTATATCAGTAGACCCGTATTACTTAGCACATAAAGCGATTCAAGTAGGGTATTACCCTGACGTGATTCTATCAGGTCGTCGTGTGAATGATGAGATTCCGGTATTTATTGCGAGCAAAGTAGTGAAGCTGATGATACAAAAGGGAATCGACGTGAGTCGTTCTAGAGTATTGCTATTGGGCTTTGCGTTTAAAGAGAACTGTCCTGATACCCGTAATACGAAGGTAGCGAAGATCTATGAGGAATTAGTTTCTTATGGTATCGAGGTAGATGTATATGATCCATGGGTAAGTCCTGCAGAGGTAAGAGAAGAATATGGAATAGAGGTGATTAGTGAATCAACGCTTCTCAATACGAAGTATAGTGGTGTGGTTTTAACAACAGCACATGAGGATTTCCGTAAGCTTAATGTGGAGAATATGGTATCTTCGCCAGCAGTTATTTATGATGCGAAAGCAACATTAAATAGAGAAATAATAGATAGTAGATTGTAATAATATTGAAATATATAAAAGCATAAAATGAAAAGTATTCAAAAAATTTGTTGTGTAGGAGCAGGTTATGTAGGTGGCCCTACTATGGCAGTTATTGCACAGAAAAATCCTCATATCCAGATTACCGTAGTAGATTTAAATGAAGCACGTATCCAAGCGTGGAATGATGAAGATTTGAGTAAGTTACCTATTTATGAGCCAGGTTTAGATGTGGTGGTTGGTGAAGCAAGAGGACGCAATTTATTTTTTGATACCAATGTAGATAAAGCCATTGATGAAGCAGACATGATCTTTATTTCTGTAAATACGCCAACCAAGACGTATGGGAAAGGAAAGGGAATGGCAGCTGATTTAAAGTATATTGAGCTATGTGCTCGTCAGATTGCACGAGTAGCCAAGACAGATAAAATCGTAGTAGAGAAGTCTACATTACCTGTGCGAACTGCACAAGCAATTAAGCGAATCCTTGATCAAACAGGTAATGGAGTAGAATTCCAAATCTTGTCTAATCCTGAGTTCTTAGCAGAAGGAACAGCCGTTCAGGATTTAATGAATCCAGATCGTGTATTGATTGGTGGTGCAGAAACAAAAGAAGGAAAAGAAGCCATTGAGGCTTTAGCTTCTATCTATGGAGCATGGGTACCTCAGGAGCGTATTCTGCGTACAAATGTATGGTCATCAGAGCTTTCTAAATTGACAGCTAATGCCTTCTTAGCACAACGTGTATCTTCTGTTAATGCTATTTCAGAATTATGTGAAGTATCAGGAGCAGACGTTAGTGAAGTAGCCAGAGCAATAGGAACGGATAGCCGTATTGGGAATAAGTTCTTAAAAGCATCTGTAGGATTCGGAGGTTCATGTTTTCAAAAAGATATCTTAAACTTAGTGTATATCGCTAAGTCTTATGGATTAGATGCAGTAGCAGACTATTGGGAGCAAGTAATCATTATGAATGATTATCAGAAGCGTCGTTTTGCAGAAAATATTATAACGACTTTATTCAATACCGTTAACGATAAAAAAATAGCTTTCTTAGGATGGGCATTTAAGAAAGATACCAATGATACAAGAGAATCAGCGGCTATCTATGTAGCGAATGATCTAATCGAAGAAGAGGCACAAATCCACGTATACGATCCTAAAGTAACGGAACAACAGATGTTGTCTGATTTAGATTACTTAGCGACCCGTGAGGCGGAGTTGAATAAAAAACATTTGACAGTTCACCAAGATCCTTATACTGCTCTAGAAGGAGCGCATGGTATCGCAGTATTGACAGAGTGGGATGAATTCAAGACGTACGATTGGCAACGTATCTATGACAATATGCAGAAGCCTGCTTTTGTGTTTGATGGACGTAATATCTTAGACCGTCAAGCGTTAGAAGCAATAGGATTTGAAGTTTATACAATAGGTAGAGGGAAGTAAAAGGTTATTAAATGACAAGGATTGCATCCAAGGGATTAGCTTTTAATGCATATATAATCTATTCTCGACTTATATTATCTATATTAATAAGTATATTTACTTCTAGAGTTTTATTAAAAGGTCTTGGAATAGAAAATTTTGGGCTATATAGTGTAGTGACTGGTATTGTGGCAGCTATTGGAATTATAAATACTATAATGTTAACAGCGAGTAATAGGTTTATTGCAATAGCAATTGGTAAAGGAGAGGATTATACAGATGAAGCACAAGAGGTTTTTAGTATTAGTCTTACTTTGCATTTATGTATTATTGCTATTGTCTTGGTAATAGGTAAAGTAATTGGTTATTTTTGGATAGAAAATTATTTGAATAATACAACTAGTTTATCTAATAATCAGATACATATAATATTTAATACGTCTTTAGTAATTTTAATGTTTAATATATTAAGTGTTCCTTTTTTGGCATTAATGACAGCTAAAGAAGACTTTAAATACCAATCTAATATAACATTATTACAGGGGGTACTTTTACTACTAATAGCTTTTTTAATTGAATATTTAAAGTTATCTGTTGTTATGTATTCTTTAATGGTTATGTTTATTTATTGTATGACTTATACTTTAAATATGAGAAATACATTTAAGAAGTATAAAGAAGTAAGATTGAAAATAAACTTTAATCAAAAAAAAATTAAAGAAATGTTTTCTTATTCAGGATGGATGTCAATAGGAGCTTTTTCTTATATGTTTAAAAATCAAGGGAATGCGGTTATTATAAACTATTTTTTTGGACCTGCTTATAATTCGTCTTTTGCCTTAGCATATCAAGTGTATAATCAAGTTAATAATTTAGTATTATCGCTAAATAAAGTTTTCTTACCCAAAATATTTAAAAGTTTTGGTAGGTCTAATGCTAAGGGGGAACAAGTAGAATTAGGATTAATGAGTTCTAGGTATTTGTTTCTTATAGCTGTTTTTTTAGGTTTTCCTTTTATTGTTTTTGGAGATGAAATTCTAAATCTATGGCTTAAAGAAGTTCCTCCATATACAAATATTTTATTAATATTAATGGTAATAGATTTAATTTTAAGTATGACTAATAATGGTATTAGTAATATGATATTTGCAAGAGGGAATGTAAGAAATTATCAAATACAGACAAATGTATTAGGTTTGTTTTCTATACCATTAACTATATTGTTTTTCTATTTAGACTTTCCAATGTATTATGCGATTGTTACAACAGTTATAATGACTTTATTTGTGAATTATTCTAAAATAAGATTTGCTAATAAATATTTCAACTTAACGTTTAAAACGTTATTTGAACGTAATTACAAATATCAGTTAATGGTTTTAACTGGAATTATTCTTATTGTTTTTTTTAGATTTTGCTTTTTAAGAGAGCATTTGATCTTAGTATTTCAAATAATAATTTGTTTAGTATTATTCTTAATTATGTTGTTGTTGTTTGGGATTAGTAAGGAAGAACGTATTGTAATATTTAATTATATAAAAACTAGGATATGATAGTAAAGAGAGATATTTATTATTTCTGGCTTAGATTTACACGTTTTTTTAGTAAAAAAAGAACGTTTGATTATTTGTACTATGTTTTGAGAGGTAATTTGCCTAATTATCACAAACCTAGTAATTTAAGCGAATATTTATTGAGTAAATTACTTAATAATGAATTAAATGAATACGCTTGTTATGCTGATAAGTATACTGTAAGAGATTTTATAGAAAAAAAAGGTTTAAAAGAAATTTTACCGAAACTTTATTTTGTAGTTGAGGATTTTGATAAAATTGAATTTGGTGTCTTGCCAAATAGATTTGTTATGAAGATGAATAATGGATGCGGAATGAATTATGTGTGTTTAAATAAAGAAAATTTGAATAAATCTCTTATAAGAGAAAAATTTTTAAAATGGAATAAACATACAGATATGAAGTATGAACAACATTATAATTATATTTCACCTAAAATTATCTGTGAAGAATTTGTTGAAGATTTTTATGATAACCCAGCACCTATAGATTATAAATTTATGTGTTATGATGGTAAGGTAAAAGCAATATTGGTTTGTATTGATAGAAATTTAGGAAATGGTGTAGCAGATTCATATACTTATGATATAGATTGGAATTATATAGGTAATTATTTGCGTGTTTCGAAAAAGGATCCTCAAATTAGTAAACCTGTTTGTTTAGAAGAAATGCTAAGTGTAGCAGAGTGTTTAAGTGAGGAATTTAAATTTGTTAGGGTAGATTTGTATTATAGTAAAAGAGGTGTTGTTTTTAGTGAGTTAACATTCACACCTGCTATGGGGGTTTTACCAACATTTTCTTTGGAAGCTTTAGAGTATATTTATGAATAAGAAAGGTATTTTTGCAATAGTGGTTGTTACCTATAATCGAGAAAAATCTTTGTCACGATTATTGGAATCTTTGAGTAAGGCATATTATGGTGAAGATTTAGTTGATCTGATAATTAGTATAGATTATAGTGGCGAGAATAAAGTATTAGAAGTTAGTGAAGATTTTGACTGGAAATTTGGAGAAAAGAAAATTATTAATCATCAAGAAAACTTAGGATTAAAGAGGCATATTCTTAAATGTGGTCAATTTACTAAGCTATATCAGGCCATTTGTGTATTTGAAGATGATATTTTTGTTAGCCCTAGTTTTTATAGCTATGCTAAACAATCTTATTATTACTATAGAAATAATCCAATAGTTGGAGGAATTTCAATTTATAGTCATAAATATAATTATCTTGCAGGTTTAAAGTTTGATCCAATTGATAATGGTAAAGATACTTTTTTTATGCAACAAGCCCAATCATGGGGACAGATTTGGTATGAAGAAATATGGAATGATTTCTATGAATGGTATGAGTTAAATAAATCAAAATCGTTAGTTGATTTAAATTTTCCTAAACATATTAGTTCTTGGCCAGAAAGTTCTTGGTTAAAATATCATATGAAATATTTATATGAAAAGAATTTATTTTTTGTATATCCATATAAATCTTTATGTACTAATTTTACTGAAATAGGAACCCATGCTGCAAGAAAGTCAACAAATTTTCAAGTTCCTATCAGTTCTAGCTCAAAGAATGAATTTTCTTTTTCTAACGTAGAAGATAATCTATATAGTAAATATGATGTGTGGTTTGAGAATATTGGTCTCAAACAATTGTTTAAAGATTTTGAAGATATTACTATAGATTTATATGGTAATAGAGACGAAGTAAATACAAGATTTTTACTATCTACTAAAAAAAAGGACTATAAGATATTGAAGTCTTATGATTTAGAATTAAAGCCTCATGAAAATAATATTATATTTAATGTAAATGGTAATGTTGTTTTTTTATATGATAGATTAATACACCAAAAAAATAAAACTGATTTCTCACAATATAATTTATTGAATTACTATTTTGGAGATATTTCTTTCAAGAAAGTATTATGTATAACTAAAGATAAATTTAGAGAAATAATCGAAAATAAAATAAAATGAGTTTAATTAGAAAGATATTAAGAATTTGTATTACATTTTTATACGCTCAGTTTGTATTGAAAAATAGGTCTGTTTATATTAAAAGTAGTGTAATTATATCTAAAAAAACTAAATTTGGTAAATATAACGTAATTCATAAAAGAACAAATATTAGTAATTCTGTTATTGGAGACTTTTCTTATATTGACTTTGATAGTGATCTAAATAACTGTTCAATAGGAGCTTATTGTTCTATAGCATCAAATGTCAAGGTTTTACCATATACTCATCCTACAACTGATTTTGTGTCTACACATCCAGTTTTCTTCTCTTTAAGAAAACAAAGTAAAAGGACATTTGTAAAGGAACAGCTTTTTGATGAAGTTCTTAGGTGTAATGATGGTTTTTATGTTAAAATAGGGAATGATGTTTGGATTGGTGAAGGAGTTAAAATAATAGGAGGTGTTGAGATAGGAGATGGCTCTATTATTGCTGCAGGTTCAATTGTAACAAAGTCAGTTGAACCTTATAGTATTGTAGGTGGTATTCCAGCTAAAGTTATTAGAAAAAGATTTGATGAAAATGACGTAGATATGCTATTAAAAATAAAATGGTGGAACTGGGATTTTGATGATTTAGAAAATAATGCCTCTGCTTTTATAAATGTTAAAAAATTTAATAAAACGAATTATGCCGTTAAGAATTAATAGATATTTTATTTTAATTTGTTTCTTGTTAATGGTGTTTTTTAATCCTTTTGCAGCAGGACATAGATTAGCTATTTTAGGGTTATTTTTATTGTTTTTATTATTACCAAGTGTAGTAATAAAATCGATTGATTTTAATTCTATTGCTATTTTTACGTTTTCACTTTTATATTATTTTTTCGAAGGAGTTTCACCATATTATACTGAATCGTGGACATTTAATATTTTCTTTGTTTTTTTGCCGGTCTTGTTTTATTTATTAGGGAAAGTATTGTGTCGATATTATATGCAAAATAATAAAATTAATTTATTGTTTAAGTATTTAGTAATAATGTTGTGTTTGTTTAGTCTTGTCCCAATTATATCTGTATTAGAGCAAATAAATAAATTTACTTTTGTTGATGGGGAACGAAGTATGTATTTGATTTGGAGTAGAAGTTATCTACTTTCAGCTACTGTTCTAGGTAATTTTATGATATTTACAATAGGTATGTCTAGTTTATTACTTATAGATAATAGTTCTATAAAGTTGTCTAGAGTTTTAAAGTATCTAATATTTATATTTTCAGTTTTAAGTTTAATATGTATTATACGTTTAGGTAATAGAACACAGTTAGTTACATTTGTTTTTACTTTTATTGTACTTTCATACTTTAGTATGAAAAATAATAATAGAGTAAATAGAAAAAAATTTTATCGAAAAGTATTTGTTATTTTTATTTTAACCGTTATAGGCTCTAAGTTTATAAACATTACAAATGATTTTTTTTATTTCTATCAAGATAGAATGGATTCTTCTAATACAGGAGTCTTTAGTGCAGGAGGGCGTATGGTTAAATGGATGAACTCATTTGAATATATTTTTGAATATCCTTTTGGTTGGTCTTTATCTTTAACGGGATATGCTCATAACATATGGTTAGATATTGGAAGAGTTGCTGGTTTTTTTTCCTTTATAGCTTTTTTGTTTGTTACTTTTTTGAATATAAGAGATTTAGCTTTTCTTGTTAATTATAATAAAAATTATAAAGAAATTTATTATTTGTTAATTATAGTATTTTTAAATCTCTATTTACTTTTTTTTATGGAACCAGTTATAGAAGGAATGTTTTTGAGTTTCTTATTGTTTTTTTTGTTTTGGGGTATTTTAAAATCATATAATCAATATGGATCAAAATAAAAGAGTTTACTATATAGGATATAATACTCAGTATGGAAATCCTAATGGTGTATTAGAATTTCCTTCTTGCAATAGTAAGATGCAGTATATAATAGAAAAATTAGAAGAATTAGAGTTTAATATTTCTATTTTTTCATTGGGGCAAAGTGTGTCATGGCATACTCAAAAAACTATTAAATATTCAGATAAAAAGGAGGTGACATATGTTGGTACATTACCTAATAAAGGTATTTTGAAAGTTTTATCAAAAGTGTTTTTAGTTTACCAAATTTTATTATTAGGTTTACTTAAAGTACCTAGAAATGGTAAGATTATTGTTTATCATTCAACGTATTTACCTTTTTTGTTTAATTTAATAAAAAAAATAAAAAAGGTAGAAGTTATTTATGAAGTAGAAGAAATATATGCTGCTGCATGGGGGAAAGATGAAACGAGTATAAAAAAGGAGTTAGATAGTTTAAAGTTTGCTGATAAATATATACTAGTTAATGATATTTTACCAGTTAAAATGAATATTATTAAACCGTATACTGTTTGTTATGGCAGTTATAAATGTATTTCAAAGAATAACTCAAATCAAAAGAAAAATATTGTTGAGATAGTTTATGCTGGTGTGATTGGTAATGAAATGTCAGATGTTTATGTAGCAGTGGATGCTATGCAATATTTAGCATCTAATTATATTTTAAAAATTGTTGGTTATGGTAGTGATTATGATTTAGAAAAGTTTAAACTTTATATAAAAAACTTTAGGAATGTAATTTATGATGGACTTTTAAAAGGAGAGAAGTATAGTGAATATTTGTTAAGTTGTGACATTGGTTTATGTCCAAGAAGGTTAGATAATAATTTGTCAGATTATACATTTCCTTCTAAAGTATTAGTTTATTTAGGACATTCATTACATACAATTACTACAAAAATAGATTGTATAGTTAATTCAGAAGTTAAAGATATAGTTTCTTTTGTAGAAGAATTAAATGCTTATAACCTAGCGGAAGCTATTTTACATATAGACTTGCTTAAAAATAATTCTCAAGACAAATTAATTGAGTTAGATGTAAATTTTAGAAAGAATTTAAAAGACTTGTTATTATGATATTAATAGATGCCTTATATATAAATAATGGTGGAGGAAAGATTTTATTGAATTATTTAGTGAATGTCTTAGAGCAACAACAAGAATCTGTTTATTATCTTTTCGATATACGATGTAAGAATGATTATAGCGATATTCCTAATGAAAAAAAGCACTATATGAAGGCTTCAACAGGCATGAGATATAAATTTTATTCTAAAAATAGGAATACTTTTACTAAAGTATTATGTTTTGGAAATTTACCTCCATTAAGGGGTTTAAATTGTGAGGTTTATACTTATTTTCATCAACCTATGTATTTAAATATACCTAAAGAATTTGGTATAAAACAACGTTCTTTATTTAAGGCTAAACAAACGTTTTTAAATTTATGTAAACAGAATACAGATTATTGGCTGGTCCAAAATAATGGTATGAAGGAGGCATTGAGCAAGAGATATGGTTTAGACTTAAAGAATGTTTTGATTAAAGCTTTTTATCCTAATGAAGATTTAGTAAAGAACACTGAGGCACAAATTAAAAATACATTTATTTATGTAAGTGGTGGAGCACCTCATAAAAATCATGCAAGGTTAATAAATGCTTTTTGTGATTTTTTTGATAAGTATAAAGAAGGAGAATTAATTCTTACTGTAGGTAAAGAACACCAAGATATTACTATTACTATTAGTGAGAAAAAGAAAAACGGTTATCCGATTAGAAATATTGGTTTTGTTGGGCGTGAAGAATTAATAAGTAATTACCATAAAGCTGAGTATTTGGTTTTTCCTTCTTTAGAAGAGAGTTTTGGATTAGGTATTGTAGAAGCAATTGAATGTGGCTGTAAAGTAATTGGAGCAGATTTGCCTTATATGTATCAAGTTTGTGACCCTTCAATTATATTTAATCCTTTTGATGTAGAAAGTATTGTGGATGCTTTTGGTAAAGCTATTAAGAAAGAGGAAAAAGAAACGAAACAAAGAATATTTAATGAAATAGATCAATTGATTTGGTTATTAAAAAAATAAGATATGCAAATTAAAGATAAAGTCCTATTGATAACAGGAGGAACTGGTTCATTTGGAACTGCGGTACTACACCGTTTTTTAGAAACAGATCATTTTAAAGAAATTCGTATATTCTCTCGTGATGAGAAGAAACAAGACGATATGCGTAATCTGTATAGAAACTCTAAAATTAAGTACTATATCGGTGATGTACGTGATTTTAGTAGTGTAGAGCCTGCTACTAGAGGAGTAGATTATATCTTCCATGCTGCAGCTTTAAAACAAGTTCCTTCATGTGAGTTCTTTCCAATGCAGGCAGTGAAGACCAATGTAGAAGGAACGCAGAATGTAATCCGTGCTGCTGCTGCTAATGGTGTGAAGAAGGTAATTTGTTTATCGACAGATAAAGCAGCTTATCCTATTAATGCGATGGGTATCTCTAAAGCCATGATGGAGAAGGTAGCAGTAGCAGAAGCTCGTAACTTAACAGATACAGTAGTGTGTTTAACACGTTATGGAAATGTGATGGCTTCACGTGGTTCTGTTATTCCATTGTTTTTAAATCAGATTCAAAAAGGAGAACCTATTACAATCACTGATCCACATATGTCTCGCTTCTTTATGTCTTTAGAGGATGCTGTAGATTTGGTTCTATTTGCTTTTGAACATGCTAATCCTGGTGATTTATTTGTAAATAAAGCACCAGCAGGAAGTATCGGAGATCTTGCTAAGGCATTGATTGACTTAACAGGTAAGGAAGTACCTGTTAAAATCATTGGTACACGTCACGGTGAGAAATTATACGAAACGCTTTGTACACGTGAAGAGATGATGAAGGCAGAAGATATGGGAGATTTCTATAGAGTACCTGCTGATAATCGTGACTTGAACTATGCTAAGTATTTCTCTGAAGGAAGTGAAGATGTATCTATCGTAGAAGATTACCATTCTCACAATACAGAACAGCAAGGTGTAGAAGGATTAAAGAAATTAATTAGCAAGTTACCTCTTATTCGTAAAGAAGTTTTCGGAGAAGATGTGCAGCAGTATGCGCAATAGCTTTCGGCAGTCAGCTGTCAGCTTTTAGGTGTGTACAAAGTGAGCTTTCGGCGATCAGGAGGAAGTAATAAGCTTCTAGAGGTTAGCGGTCAGTTAAGTACTAAATGCTGAATGCTACAAGTTGACGGCTATTTGCTAACAGCTAAAAAAAAATAATTTACTAATACAGCTTTAAGTGGTCAGTTATGTACTGAATGCTTATTGCTGACAGCTAACAGCTAGTAATATGTTTTTAAAAGGAGATAAATACAGTGATGTACGTGGTTCATTAACTTATAATAATGCGTTTGATGCTTCGGTTATCAAACGCATTTATACAATTGAGAATGCAACTACAGATTTTGTACGAGGATGGCAAGGACATCAGATAGAGCAAAGATGGTTTGCTGCAATGATGGGGAGCTTTGAGATTACGGTTATTCAAGTAGATGACTTCACTAGTCCAAGTGAAGATTTAGTAGGAGAGAAGTGTGTTTTGACTTCAGAGGAGTTAAGTTATCTGCATGTAACATCTGGATGTATTACTGCTATACAAGCTTTAGAAGAAAATAGTAAATTATTGGTATTAGCAGATTATGGAGTAGGAGAGATTAATGATGAAGTGCGTTTTTCGATAGACTATTTTAAGAATATAGTATTCAACACAACAAAAAAATAAAATGATTAGAGTAGGAATTACTGGACAGAATGGTTTCGTTGGAAGTCATTTATACAATACTTTAGGGTTATACCCAGAACAATATGAGAGAATAGCTTTTGAAGGTTTTTATTTTCAGGATAACGCGCAGTTAGATCAATTCGTAAGTCAATGTGATGTGATTGTGCATTTAGCTGCCATGAATAGACATGAAGATCAACAAATGATATACAATACTAATATTGCTCTAACAGATAGCTTAATCGCTTCTTTAAAACGTACAGAGAGTAAAGCTCATGTATTGATATCTTCTTCGTCACAAGAAGAAAAAGATAATTTATACGGAAAGTCTAAAAAGATAGCAAGAGAAAATTTAGTACAATGGGCTAATGAAGTAGGAGGAAAAGTTACAGGAATGATTATTCCAAATGTATTCGGTGCTTTTGGTAAACCATTTTATAATTCTTTTGTAGCTACATTCTGTCATCAGTTAACACATGGAGAAACTCCTACTGTAGCGAATGATGGAGAGGTGAATCTAATCTATGTACAAGAATTAGTAGAGGCAATTATCAGTGAGATAAAAGAAGGAGTATCTAAACCAGAATTAGTAATTCCTCATACAATTACAAAGAAAGTAACAGAAGTACTTGCGCTATTAGAAGATTATAAAGAAAAATACTTTGACAGAGGAGAAATGCCAGCGTTAAACACTGCCTTTGAAGTCAATTTATTTAATACATACCGTTCATTTATTGATCATAAGTCTTTCTTTCCAGTAAAGTTTACGCAACATACAGATCCTAGAGGAGCTTTCGTAGAAGTAATCCGTTTAGGAATAGGTGGTCAGGTATCTTTCTCTACAACTGTACCAGGTATTACTAGGGGTAATCACTACCATACTCGTAAGATTGAGCGCTTTGCGGTTATTAAAGGAAAAGCTTTAATTCAATTGCGCAAGATAGACTCAGAAGAAGTCTTGAACTTTGAATTAGATGGCACTGAACCTGCATATGTTGATATGCCAATTTGGTATACACATAATATCAAGAATACAGGTGATGAAGAGCTATATACGATATTCTGGATTAATGAGTTGTATAACCCAGAGGATGCGGATACTTATTTTGTGGAGGTATAGTTTTTGGCAGTCAGCTATTAGCTGTTAGCTTTCAGCGGTCAGATTTGCCTATGGCATTGGGTTTTAAGTGAGTTTGAAAGCCGATAGCTTTGAGCTGAACGCTAATAAAAAGCGGTTTACTTTTTGTGATGTTTTGAGCAAAAAAATATTATGAAAGATTTTAGACAGTTAATTGTTTGGAACAAAGCTCATACCCTAGTAAAAGCAATTTATACTATTACAAAAGAGTTTCCAAAAGAAGAGATATTTGGATTAACTTCGCAGTTACGCAGAGCTAGTTCATCTATACCAACTAATATAGCTGAAGGGTGTGGACGAGGGAGTGATGCTGACTTTAAGCGATTCTTGCAGATAGCTTTTGGATCTGCTAGTGAAACAGAATATTTATTATTACTAACACATGAGTTAGGATATTATAAAGAAGAGGATTATATAAAATATAATAATGAGTTGGTTGAAGTAAAGAAATTACTTTCTGGCTTTATTACGAAATTGAATAAAACATTAAAGTGAAGTGTTGAAAGCTGGACGCCAAGCGCTGACAGCTGACAGCTAGTCGCTGAAAGCTTATTAAATATGAAAAAACTAAAAGTTGTTACTGTAGTAGGTACAAGACCAGAGATTATTAGATTATCAAGAGTATTAGCTGCTTTAGATTTATCAGAGGCAGTAGATCATATCATTGTTCACACAGGTCAGAATTATGACTATGAATTAAACCAAATCTTCTTTGAGGATTTAGGATTGAGAAAACCAGATTATTTCTTAGAGGCTGCGGGAAAAACAGCAACAGAGACTGTAGGTAATATCTTGATTAAGATAGATCCGCTTTTAGAAGAGTTACAACCTGATGCGTTCTTAGTATTAGGAGATACAAACTCATGTCTATGTGCTATACCAGCGAAGAAGCGTCATATACCAATCTTCCATATGGAGGCAGGGAACAGATGTTTTGATCAACGTGTACCAGAGGAAACAAATAGAAAAATAGTTGACCATACTTCAGATATTAATTTGACATACTCAGATATCGCAAGAGAGTATTTGTTAAGAGAAGGATTGCCTGCTGATCGTATTATCAAGACAGGATCTCCAATGTATGAAGTATTAAATCATTATTTACCTCAAATTAAAGCATCAGATGTATTAGGTAAATTGGGATTAGAGAAAGGAAAGTTCTTTGTGGTATCTGCTCATAGAGAAGAGAATATTAACTCAGAGAAGAACTTTAGAGGGTTAATAGCATCATTAAATGCAATAGCAGAGAAATATGGTTATCCGATTATTGTATCTACGCACCCACGTACGCGTAATATGATTGATAAGATGCAACTAGAGGTAAGACCTGAGGTACAGTTCTTAAAACCTTTAGGATTTCATGATTACAATGCTTTACAGATGCATTCGTATGCAGTATTATCTGATTCGGGTACGATATCAGAGGAATCTTCTATTTTAAACTTTAGAGCTTTAAATATCCGCCAGGCACATGAGCGTCCAGAAGCGATGGAAGAAGCATCAGTAATGATGGTAGGATTATCACCAGAACGTGTGATGCAAGGTTTAGTACAAGTGTTAAGACAAGAAGTAGGAGAAGCTCGTAATTTCCGCCCTGTAGGGGATTATTCTATGCCTAATGTATCTGAAAAAATGGTAAGAATCATTCTTTCTTATACTGATTATGTAAAGAGAACAGTGTGGAGTGAAGAAATATAGAGAATATGAATATACTTTTTTTAACACTCGTTGGTATTAAATCAATCCAAGATAGAGGACTGTATCAAGATTTACTTCGTGAATTTAGGAATGAAGGACATGATGTACATATTGTGTGTCCAGTAGAGAGAAGATTAGGTATTCAATCTAATGTGCAAAAAAAAGAAGGTATTAACTTGCTTCAGGTGAAGACACTTAATATTACTAAAAGTAATATAGTAGAAAAAGGTATTGGTACTCTAGCAATAGAGTACCAATATTTATCAGCCATTAAGAAGTATTATCGAGATATTAAGTTTGATTTAGTATTATATTCGACTCCTCCTATTACTTTTTCGAAAGTAATTTCTTATATTAAAAATAGAGATAATGGATATAGTTATCTTTTATTGAAAGATATTTTTCCTCAAAATGCAGTAGATATGGGAATGCTGAAAAAAGGAGGGATTTTACATAGGTTCTTCGAAAAGAAAGAAAGAGAACTCTATTCAATCAGTGATACTATTGGCTGTATGTCTCCTGCAAATATTTCTTTTTTATTGAATAATAATACTTATTTGGATTCTGAAAAAGTTGAAGTCAATCCTAATACAATAGAACCATTGTATTTAGAATTTACTGAAGAAGAGAAAAATAATATTAGAGTTAAGTATAATTTACCTTTAGAAAATAAAATATTTGTTTATGGAGGTAATTTAGGGAAACCACAAGGATTAGAATTCCTATTAGAAACAATAGATAAGTGTGAGCGTGAAGATGCTTATTTTTTAATAGTTGGAGATGGGACAGAGTATAATAAATTAGAACAATGGTTTAATGGTAATAAACCTTCTAATGCTAAACTCTTAAAAAGATTACCTAAAAAAGATTATGATTTATTACTAGCTTCATGTGATATAGGTTTAATATTTTTACATCCTAACTTTTTAATTCCTAACTTCCCATCACGTTTATTATCTTATTTAGAAATGGGAATTCCTATTTTAAGTGCAACAGATGAGAATACTGATGTTGGTGATATTTTAGAAAAAAATAATTGTGGAAAGAAGGTGATCTCTGGAGATATAGAATCGATGTTAAAATTAATTAATTATCTTGTTGATGAAGCTGATTTAGCAAACATGGGAGAAAATGGAAAAGAACTTTTAGACAATGAATATTTGGTTAAGTATTCATATGATTTAATTATAAAAAAAGTTAATAATGTATAAACATTTTTTAAAAAGAGTATTCGATTTCTTAGGTGCATTATTTGGTCTCTTGTTGTTAAGCCCAATATTTATAGTTGTTGTTATTGGTTTATTTATAGCTAATGAAGGTAAACCTTTTTTCTTTCAAGAAAGGCCAGGAAAAGGTGAACGTGTTTTTAAGATTATCAAATTCAAGTCGATGAACGATAAGAAAGATAGTAATGGGAAGTTGTTACCTGATGCTAAGCGTTTAACACCTATAGGAGCTTTTGTTCGAAAAACATCCTTAGATGAAATACCGCAGTTAATTAATGTTCTAAAAGGAGATATGAGTTTAATAGGACCTAGGCCATTACGAACGTATTATTTACCATTATATAGTGAGGAACAAAAAAGGAGACATGAAGTTAGGCCAGGTATTACTGGTTGGGCACAAGTTAATGGGCGAAATGCAATTTCATGGACAAAAAAATTTGAATTAGATGTGTACTATGTTAAACATAGTAGTTTTATATTAGATATTAAAATCTTTTTTTTAACGATTAAAAAAGTATTTGTAAGAGAGGGAATTTCTAAAGAAGGACATGTGACTACTGAAGCGTTTAATGGGAAAAATTAGAAAATGCAAGAACAAGCTATAATTATTGGCGCAGGGACTTACGGTCAAGTCTATGCAGAATATTTGAAAAAAAATTATGAAATACTCGGCTTTGTAGATGATAATATTGAATTGAAAGATATGCGAGTTAATGGTTACAGAGTATTAGGTAATGTTAATTGGTTATTTAGTAAGTGTAATCGTAAGGTTAATATATTTGTACCTATAGGTAATAATATAGTAAGAGTTTCTTTACTTACTAAATTAGAACAACAAGGATTTAATATACCAAGTTATATTCATCCAAGTGTTAATATGCATAATTCTGTAAAAGTTGGTAAAGCTGTATATGTATTACCAGCGTGTAACTTTATGCCTTTGTCTGTAATAGAGGATTTTGTAATGATTAGTATGGGGGTTAATGTTGCACATCATACAGTCTTAGGAAAAGGTAGTTTCTATTCTCAGGGAAATAATGTTGGAGCTTCAATAAATATTAAAGAAAATGCTTATAGTGGTATAGGAGTTACAATAATGACTGGGGTAAAAGAAATAGGAGCTAATAGCTTGTTAGGTGCAGGTGCTGTCATTATCAGAGATGTGCCTGACTGTGCTGTAGTAGTTGGAAACCCTGGAAAGATTATAAAATACAATGAGGCCACTCCTTGAGAGTGGTTTTTTTATTCCCTAAAGAAAAGAATAGTCTCCCTAATTTAAGTCACTGTTATATTTTATAAATGTTTACTTTTAACCAGCCGTATTACTAGCTAAGGGTAGTACTATTAAGTATTAGAATTCTCATGAATAAGAACAGAACTATGATTAAAAGGAATATAATTCTCTTAAGCTTGTTAAGTGGAGTATTTACTTCCTGTGTAGGGGTTAAGCCAATAGCAAGCGAATATGAGATATTCTACGAAAGATCAAAAGGGATAGTAGAGTCGGAGCTTGGAAATGGTAGGGTGCTATTCTATAATGGAGGTTATTTTATTCCAGATTATACTCCTATGCTGGCTACAATGGTTAATTTAAAATTAAACGGTAAGTCTGCTCCAACTACACAATTGGGAGAATTCTTTATTTTGAGATTAGACTATGGAGAGTATGACATAGAAACAGAAGTACGCGATGTCTTTTGGAAAAGATCTAAATATAAAGTAGAGATTACTGCAGATACAAAAGTAATTAATATCATAGGAGGGGGGATAGGAAAGAATGTAAAAGTAGTAGATAAATTACCTAATCCATTTGATAGTTATAGATATGTAAAAATGTCTACATTTAAAAGCGAAGGACTTCGATAAATTAGTACCTTTAACCATTCAAAACAGAATAAAAAACTACGATATAATGAAATCAAAAATTTGGTTATCTTCTCCTCATATGGGGGGACAAGAGCTGAAATATATACACGAGGCTTTTGATACGAACTGGGTGGCTCCACTAGGGCCTAATGTAAACGGATTCGAAGAGGATTTAGAGTCTTTCTTAGGTGAAGGAGTACAAGTAGCGGCATTAAGTGCTGGTACAGCAGCTTTACACATGGGATTAATCAATCTAGGAGTAGAGGCAGGAGACGAAGTAATCTGTCAAACGATGACGTTCTCTGCATCGGCAAATCCAATCGCATACTTAGGTGCAAAACCCGTATTCGTAGATAGTGAGGCAGATACATGGAATATGTGTCCGGTAGCACTAGAAGAAGCGATTAAGGCACGTACAATAGCAACAGGTAAAAAACCAAAGGCAATCGTTCCGGTACATTTATACGGAATGCCTGCTAAGATGGATGAGATTATGGTTGTGGCTAATAAATATGAGATTCCTGTTGTTGAAGATGCTGCTGAGGGATTGGGAAGTGTGTATAAAGGTCGTCAGTGTGGTACCTTTGGAATAATGTCTATTTTAAGTTTTAATGGAAACAAGATTATCACCACTTCAGGCGGGGGAGCTTTAGTATGTCAAACCAAAGAACACAAAGAGCACACGGTGTTCTTATCTACTCAAGCTCGTGATAATGCACCTCACTACCAACACTCACATATCGGATATAACTACCGTATGAGTAATATCGTAGCGGGAATTGGACGTGGACAGATGGAGGTATTGAATGACCGCATCGCTGCTCGTCGCGCGAATAATCAATTCTATCAAGAGTTGTTTAAAGATATTGCAGGAGTTACTGTATTTGTAGAGCCTACGGCTGATTTCTTCTCTAACCATTGGCTAAGCTGTATCACGATCGATGAGGCTGTAGCAGGTAAGAATAGAGAGCAATTGCGTTTAGCGTTATTAGAAGAGAATATCGAGACTCGTCCATTGTGGAAACCTATGCATATGCAACCTATCTTCGAAAATGCTCCATATTATGGAGGGAAAGTAGCAGAGCATTTATTTGATTGTGGATTGTGTTTACCTTCTGGAAGTAATCTAACAGAGGAAGAAAGAGAGCGTATCGCTGTAGCTGTGAAAGCGTTCTTCGCCTTTGGCTCAAATTAAGAATTAGGAATTAAGAATTATTGCCTTCGGCATTGGATGATTAGGATTATGTGATTCACATTGTAGAGTTACGTGTGAGACCTTTCCTAACGTCAAGATGACATAGATGCGCGCCCTTCGGGGAATTACGTTTGCCTATGACATGTATATCACGGATTGTAAATCTGCGGTAACAAGAGTAGAAGCTGTAATAAAATATATAAAAGCTGTTGTCTTAGATAACAGCTTTTTTGGTTTCGTTGTGGTAGACGCAAAGTATTGACGTTTTTACTGAATACCTGTTTTCGGTTTCCTGTTCTCAGTTCTCTTAAAAGTGTTCCCTATAGATTATCTATTGTTCACTAAATATAGTTTGTAAAGGAGTAAAAGAAAGTTACTTTTGTGCCAGCAAAAAAATTAAACAATGAAAGTAGGAATTACCTTTAGCCCTTTTGATCATTTACACAGTGGATATGTAAAGATGTTAGAAGAGGCAAAAAATCAATGCGATTATTTAATCGTAGGACTTCAAACTAATCCGCATACAGATAAAAATTACAAGGGATTAGCTCCTCAGACTTTAGTGGAGCGTTATGTACAACTAAAAGGGTGCAAATATGTAGATGAAATAGTGCCTTATATTACAGAACAGGATCTAGAGGATATTATGCGTTCATATAAGATAGATGTACGTATTATAGGGGAGGAATACAAAGGAAAGGAATTTACTGCGAAGGGGTTTTGTATTGAAAAAGGAATTGAAATATACTATAACAAAAGATAAGTATAGAGTTCACTTTATATTAGAAGAATTTAAATATAAGTAAAGCTGTTGTCTTCGGATAATGGCTTTTTTCATTTCGCTATACTACATTCAAAATTATTGTTGCTTTTCGGGAATTACGAATCACTAGTTCGCGCGGTAATCTGTGCGGGTTATCACATACGTCTAATACTGTATATCCACATCGCATACCACGCTCAGTATGTCATCCTGAGTGAAACGAAGGATCTCATCCCTACGGGAATTAAGAATTAAAAATTACGAATTACAACTGTTTGCCCAATGGGCATATGTACCAATATTCTACATTGCGTTACGTGTGGGATCCTTCCTGTCGTCAGGAGGACATACTGTATGTCTATGCGGTACTAGTATTCCCCTCCTTAGGAGGGGTGCCCGTAGGGTGGGGTGGTTCTTTTGTTTAATTACTTATATTTCTCTTTAAAGGCAAAAGATTCTTAATTCTTAATTTTTAATTCGTAATTCCCGATAGTGATACTTCCTGTTTCAATTTATTAGGACATACCTCGTGTATCGTTGTTTTACTCAAAAAAGCAAGATATTCACCCATTGTGATGAACATCGCAAGGGATAAATGATTATATTTACAGAATCAAATTACTCCAATAAGACGGAAACACCTTAGTATAGGTGTTTTTGTTGTTGCTATAGTTTAGGAAAATAAATATAGCTAATAGGGTAATAAAAAATTGTTTATTGTTGTTAAGGAAAAAGATAGATGAGCGAATTATTTAAAACGCAAGAAATTACATATAGCAGAGGGGAGGCTATAAAAGTATATGAGGATAAAGATATTGCTTCGGCTTATGTAGCGGAACGCATCGCGAGAATTATAAAAGAAAAACAAAATAAAGGAGACCGTGCGATTATCGGATTGGCAACGGGATCTACTCCAAAAGGGGTGTATAAAGAGTTAATACGCTTACACAAGGATGAGGGATTGAGCTTTAGAAATGTGACTACGTTTAACCTGGATGAGTATTATCCAATCTTGCCGATAGATGACCAGAGTTATGTGTCGTTTATGAAGAGCAATCTGTTTAATCATATCGATATTGACCCAAAGCATGTACATATCCCTGATGGGACTTTATCACTAGAGGGCATACAGGCGTACTGTGATCTATATGAAAAGAAGATTATGGACTTTGGAGGGCTTGACTTGCAGTTGTTAGGTATCGGACGTACAGGTCATATCGGATTCAATGAACCTGGTGCTATACTGGAGTCTAGAACACGTTTAGTGACACTGAATGACATCACACGTGAGGATGCGAAGGACGACTTCGGAGGGAAGGATAAAGTACCTACACAAGCAATCACAATGGGAGTACAGACGATCACGCAGGCGAAGGAGGTGATCTTAATGGCACTAAGCCAACGCAAAGCGGAGATTATAAAAAAGGCATTAGAAGGAGAAATATCTGCTGATATACCTGCTACTTTTTTACAAAGATTGTCTCATGTAGAGTATATCTTGGATAATGAAGCAGCATCGCTGTTGTCTAGAAATGAAAAGTAAGATTTGAGGGAACAGATAATGGGAAACGGGGAACAGGTTTGGCTTCGCCATAGTGAAGCCAATATTGGGTTTCCTTATTCCTAGTTTCTAGTTCTCAGTTCCCTCATAACTGTTTCCCGTTCCCTGTTTCCTCAAAATGACAATGGCTTTTTCATTTCTATGTAGTAAACATCTATATTTAATTCTTAATTAGAGATTCTCCATTCTCTATGGCGAAGCCAATATTGGGTTTCCTTATTCCTAGTTTCTAGTTCTCAGTTCCCTCATAACTGTTCCCCGTTCCCTGTTCCCTCATAACTGTTTCTTGTTTCCTCATAACTGTTCCCCGTTCCCTGTTTCCTCATAACTGTTCCCCGTTCCCTCATAACTGTTCCCTCAAAATAACAATGGCTTTTTGTTTCTTGAAAGTTAACATTTTGATAACATGGGGTTTTAGCCTTTGGTATGTTATTCGTTATTGTTTTAGTAAATCAAAATAATTGTCTTATGGAATTTATTAAAGCTCATCAGAGATTGGATGCATGGAAGAAAGCAATGGATCTAGTTATTGATATTTATGATATTACTAAGTGTTTCCCAAGAGATGAAAGATTCGGAATTGTAAGTCAATTACGTAGAGCTAGTGTTTCTATTCCTTCTAATATTGCAGAAGGAGCGACAAGAAGCTCAAACAAAGAGTACATTCATTTTTTATATATTGCTTTGGGAAGTTGTTCTGAGATTGATACACAAATGCTACTATGTAAACGAATTGGCTATGTTTTAGAAAAAGAAGCATTAGAATTAATTCAAAAAATAGATGAAGTACATAGAATCCTACATGGGCTTATCCGTTATCGAGAATCTTTTGAAGTTAAAAAGGAGCTAAAAGAATAAGCTGTATAATTTATTATAATGGAATGGGGCATAAATAAAGAAGAATGGTGGAGCCAATATCAGTTTCCTGATTTTCTGTTCCCAGTTCCCTTAAAAAAGCTGTTGTCTTAGGACAATGGCTTTTTTGTTTCTATGTGGTGGACGTATGTGATACGTCCCTAAGATTGTGTGTCAACTGTGTGGATAATCGGTGTGGTGGATTGTGTGCCGAATGGACGTGATGTACGTACCTTATGCCCGTTGGGCAACCATTCTTAATTCCTAATTCTTAATTCTTAATTTTTAATAATTCCCCGAAGGGAAAGCATTCCTAATTAAAGATTTCTTTTCTCTCAAAAGAGGTGTTGACTCAAAAAAAAGATAGTTTCGACATTTTGATATTGTTAAAAAAGGTAAAAAGACTATCTTTGATGGTTAAAGAAAGAAATAAACTGTAAAAAAAGTGAAAATATTAGTTACTGGAGGATTGGGTTTTATAGGATCTCATACAGTAGTAGAGCTACAGCAACAAGGGTATGAGGTTGTTATCATAGATGATTTGTCTAATGCTTCTATCGAGGTACTAGATGGTATCGAAGGGATTACCCAAATACGTCCTGCGTTTGTTCAATTAGATTTGAGAGATAAGGGAGGTGTTTTTTCTTTTTTTGAACAACATAAGGACATTGAAGGGATTATTCACTTTGCGGCTTCTAAAGCAGTGGGGGAAAGTATGCAACGACCAATGATGTATTATGAAAACAATTTCTTTTCTTTAATCAATGTGTTGTCTGCTATGGAAGCATTTGGATTAGATAAGATTATTTTTAGTTCATCGTGCACCGTTTATGGACAAGGAGAGGTAATGCCTATCACGGAGACCGAATCGATTAAGTCGGCTTTATCGCCTTATGGAAATACAAAACAAGTAGGAGAGGAGATCATTATAGATTTAGCTAAGGTGTATCCACTAAATGCTATACTATTGCGTTATTTTAACCCTATCGGGGCGCATGAATCAGTATTGATAGGAGAATCACCACTAGGGGTACCTTATAATTTAATCCCTTATATTACGCAGACAGCGGTAGGGGTACGAGAGTATTTGTCTATTTATGGAGATGATTATGACACGCCTGATGGTACTTGTGTAAGAGACTATATCCATGTAGTGGATTTGGCAGATGCTCATGTACGTGCTTTAAAACGTCTGTTGAATAAAGAAAACAAAGAGCAAGTAGAAGCTTTTAATATCGGAAATGGAGAAGGATATTCTGTATTGGAATTGGTTCATTCTTTTGAAAGAGTAAGTGGTATAAAGCTTAATTATAAAATAGTAGAACGTCGACCAGGTGATGTAGATAAGGCTTGGGCTAATAATACCAAAGCGAGGGAAGTTCTGGGATGGAAACCAACGAAAGGGCTAGATGATATGCTAGACAGTGCTTGGAAATGGGAACAGAAGGTGCGCAATCGTTAACGAGTTTGCCCTTCGGGGAATTACGAATTAAAAATTACGAATTACCTTTAGATTTGCTAACTGAGAATATGATAATATTGTAGAGAATAAATAAAACAACCTAATCAACAAAGTGAACCAGACGAATTACAAGGATAACGCCCTAAAATTCGAGTAGGACTTTATTGATTTTACTAAAGAGTATCAGACTAGTAATTAAGACGTCGAGGTCTAGTATTAAGGTTTAGATGATATTTTAGTAACAGGTTGCCTTAAATAATTATCATATGGACAAATTTACACAATTTATCGGAATAGATATTTCCAAAGATTATTTTGATGTAGCTATTTATGTAGATGCTAATTCTTGTAAACACAATCAGTTTGAAAACACTAAAACGGGAGTTGATCAATTTATGAAGTGGATGAAAAGCGAAGGATGTTGTGTAGAGGAAACATTGATATGTATGGAGCATACAGGTATTTATAAAAATATTTTAGTAGATATTTTGCTTTCAAAGAATTGTAATCTATGGGTAGAAATGGCTTATAGAATTATAAGAAGTAGTGGAATACAAAGAGGAAAGAATGACAAGATAGATTCTAAAAGGATAGCATTGTATGCTAAGAAAAATCAAGAAGAAGCGAAGCTCTTTAAAGCATCAAAGGCTGTATTGAATAAGATTCAGGCTCTATTGGGACAGCGAGAGATGAGTATAGCTCATAAGACAGCTATAGAAGTAAGAACCAACGAATTTAAGGGGTTTAATGATGAACTGTACAAGGTTTTGTCTAAAAATGATAAGGCTATTATCAAGGCTTTAGAGAACGCTATAAAGGTGATTGAAGAACAGTTAAATACTCTTATTAGAGAAAATCAAGAGGTATCTGAGATATTTGATTGTGTGATTTCTGTAAGAGGTGTTGGAGATATTACAGCGATGTTTTTAATATGTTATACCAATGCGTTTACATCATTTGAAGACTCTCGACAATTAGCATCTTATTGTGGTGTTGTCCCTTTTGAATATACTTCAGGTAAAAGTGTAAGAGGCAAAGCTAAAGTACACTTTATGGCTAATAAAAAGCTTAAAAAACTTTTACATCTCTGTGCTTTATCAGCTGTTAGATGGGACCCAGAGATAAGGGCTTATTACGAGAGGAAAGTTGGAGAAGGTAAGCATAAGATGCTTGTTTTAAACAATGTTAGAAACAAGCTTGTACAGCGTATATGTTCTTGTGTTAGGAATAAAAAAGCTTATGAGGTACGACAAGTAGCATAAACATCATACATTGAATTAGAAACAAAAATAGAGGATAATACGGATATAATCCTCAGGTTAGATATGCCTTGTTTTATTGAGTTATTCTCAAAAATAAGGTGTAAAATATATTAATAATGATTTGCTTTTATCATAGTAATCGAATGATAGCCCAGTGGGCATAGGATGTGTATATCACGTTCACCAGTACCAGTTCGCACGGATTTAAGGTTGTAATCCGTGCGGAGTATAGTAAAGTCAAATAACTAAGTTGAAAAATGAGTGTTTTTTGACTTAAAATATTTATTTTGTCTCAAATAGAAGTGTGATTATGTTTATAATGTTAATTAATGTGGTGTTTTGTGATTTATTTTTGTTAATTTTGGTAATTTAAGTAATCACCACACTATGAAGTATTCTAATTTTCTTTTATGGATGAGTTGTTTTGTAACGACTTTTAATTATGGGCAAGAGCTGCCAAGTAATACAGCTGGACAGGCTGTTGGTATTAATACTTATCTGCCTCGTACAACTTTAGATATAAACGGGAAGTTGACGATTAGAAATACTGATAATATTGAAAATGATGGGTACATAAAGGCATTGTACATAGATAAAGAAACGGGATTAGTAGGTACTGTTGCTCCATCTACTCCTACAGCGCCTATTTCTGTACTTACAGGTGTTGATGCTGAGTTAATGCCTAGTAATGCAGCGAATGCGGCCATTTTTAATCAAGGAAATACAGATCTTATTGTTCCTATAACAACAGCTGATTTAGCACCTAATAATTTGGGATTAAAAATAGAAGATCATGCTATATTAATACAAGAGGATGGTACTTATCAGATTAACGCGTATCTGAATATGATTATTAGTTCTGCAAATGTGAATAAGAAGATAACAGTAAACTTTCCCACTGTATCTACAACAACGGGTAAACCTACACCAGCGACTCAAACTATAGAAATCCCCGAGGCTTATAGAATGATATTTATCTATGCCAAGTTAAGACGGAATTCAACATCTATAGCTGGGGCAAGACCTATTTTAAATAATATATTAGTGAATCAATCTGATATTATTACTTTGCCAACAGTTACTTTAAAATTAACCAAAGGGGACAAGCTTTCATTAGCATTTAATAGAACAATGATTTCTTCTGGTGGAGTGCTAACTCCTGCAGGGGATGATGTGACTAAGATAGGGATAGGAGTTAATTATGGAGCAAGACCTTATAGTATAACGATAACAAAATTGTAAAATAGACATAGTACATAGCGCAATATACTAGTGAAGCACTGATTAAAAGAGGATTTTTTCTTTTACATCAGTGTTTTTTTTATTTCTTATAGAACGAGTTCGCGCAGATTTAAGGTTGCAATGCGTGCGGAGTATATAAGTATAAATTATAAACCCACGATAATAAAAAATAGGTTTTTACGGTTTTCCGTAAAGGATGAATGTTTTCTATTGTTACTTTTGTCAAGAGTAAGGTATAGAGGAACTATCTTTATTAATCACTCTTATTTATATTTTTTCCCAAAAAATAAATAACCTTTTACCTTACCGTAATAAAAAACCTTTCTTTTATAAGAGAGGTTTTTATTTTTTACAATATAACTAAGGAGGTGTCCTTTGATAAATATTTGAATTCTTTTATTAGTTTAGAATAAATATAAATAAAATACATAAATCAGCCTGCTAGATAAGAATAAATTGTTAATTTTAGCCCGTATTAGGTATAGAAACTATGAGAAAAATAATAGTAACAGGTTTTGCATTATTGTGTTTAGGGGTTTATGATCACTATGGGCAGGCAATCTCTACGCGTAATGCGGTGAGGGCTACTTATGATTTAGATAAAGCGACTAGAGAAATCAATGCATATACTACCAAAGCAGCTAAAAATAAACAGGAGGCTTTTCTGGAGGCTGAGAAAAGGAATGTACCAACAAGTGGGGTGAATGCCAGAGGAAATTATTTTGAGCTAAGTGGGATAGATGCTAATGGGATTCTACTTTATAAGTCCACTCTGAATTATGGCTCTAGACTAACAGCTAGGGTGAATGGTATCCAAAAGGAGGTTGGCGTTAATCAAGACCTAGAAGGAGAAGGAATGACAGTTGGGATCATCGACGGACTTCCTCTATTAGATACGCATCAAGAGTTTTATACAACTACTTCTAATACAACCTCGAGAGTAACCTTAGGAGAGTCTGTACCTACTCTGACTACATATAATGCTAAAGGGCATCAAAAGAGTCGTTTTCACGCTACTCATGTAGGAGGAACGATGGTGGGGCTAGGATATAATAACAAAGCTCAAGGAATCGCTCCTAAGGCAAAACTAGTGAGTTATTCATGGAATAACGATTATCGCAAGATGGGGCAAATGGCCTCTGGAGGGATGTTAGTGACTAATCATTCTTATGGGTATAACTACTTCGATGATTATGGATATTTAAATGAGCCTAGTTTGGTGAAGAATTTTGGGGCTTATTCTGAGCACAGTAGAGAATTTGATCGAGTGGCTTATTTATTTCCTTATTATCAACCTGTAATAGCAGCGGGGAATGATGGGGAGTTTCACTATAATGTCTATGGTGGGAGTCAAAAGGAAAACTGTAATTGTGATTTACTAAATGATTCTTCTGTATCTAAAAATGCTGTGGTAGTAGCTGCTGTAGAAGAGGTCGCTCAATATACTGGGCCTTCTGATGTGATACTAGCCAGCTTTAGTAGTCAAGGGCCTACTAATGACTTTAGGATAAAGCCTGATATCTCGGCTAAAGGGGTAGATGTATTATCAGCTGCTTATCGCAATCCAAGTCCTTTATATGGGGTGCCTGAGACGAGTCTATATGCTTATAGTGATGGTACATCAATGGCTGCTCCTGCTGTCAGTGGAGTGTTTACCCTATGGCAAGAATGGGCTATTCACGCTTCTAGTACAAATATGCCTTTTAAATCGGCTACTTTGCGCGCCTTAATGGCACATACGGCTGATGAGGCAGGTCGTGCTGCGGGACCTGATCATTTGTTTGGTTGGGGAGTGATTAATGCTAAGGCTGGTGTGGATGTCATGCTAGGGGCAAAAGATAAGCGCAGTACTTATATCTTGGAGAATGAACTTAGAGAGCAACAAAAATATACACACGAAATCCAAGTAAGTGAAAAGATGAGTAAGTTGGTGGTAACCTTGGCTTGGACAGATGCTCCTGGTGTTGTAACGTATCAAAACTCAGATGAGAACTATAAAAGAAATAATGGTGACCTTGTCAATGATCTAGATGTAGTGGTTAGAAAAGGGAAGGATACCTATTATCCGTGGAAGCTAAATAAGGATTTTAATGACCTTAGAGCAATCCAAGGAGTCAATGATGTAGATAATATTGAAAAGATAGAATTATACGATGTGGAGCCTGGAACGTATGTAATCGAGGTCACTCATAAAGGAAAATTAGATGCAGGTAAACAAGAATATTCACTAATCAGTACTGTAGGGGAGTTTGACGACTTACAAGAAAGTAAAGTAGAGACAAAGCAAGTGGTGAGGTTATGGCCTAATCCTGTGGTGGATCATCTATATGTGTCTTTAGATGAAACATACAATGGCAAGGTGGTCGATATGAAGGTGTACGATATGAATGGACGTTTAGTACTAAGTAGTTCTGAGACTGTACAACAAGAAAAAGTGAGCATCAATATGGCAAGTCTTAATTCTAATATCTATGTGGTAGAGGTAAAAGCAGACAATCTCTCTAAGACTGTTCGCATCGCTAAAAGATAAGAAGATAGTAATATATAGTAAAAGCACGAAGGCGAACCTTCGTGCTTTTTTGTTTTTACTTCACTTATCGTAAAAACAAGTATTAGTAGTAGGTTAAAGAAGTACTTTTTTAAAAGCAATGGATGCCTGCCTTTTGGTAATTATGATTAGAAAAATCGTATGGAAACTCAATTAGGTTGAGTGTTATCAAAATTATTAAAGGCATTCATTCCATCTTTATTTCAATATTCTAACGCTTTATGATAGGTAAAGTAAAGAGTGTAAGAACAATTATGAAAATTAGTTTTAATGATTAGAATATCATTTGATGTAAATTTAGTTTTTTAGCGTGTATTTGTGTTAAAAAATATTTATAATTAAATGTTTTATAGTTAATAATGTGAGTTTTTGTATTTTATTTAGATTGAATTGTGTTTTAAAGGAACTTTTCTTTTTTAAAGGCAGTATTTTTTAGAGATAATTCAGCTCTATAAACAATAAAATAGAGTATGATAGAATAGTTAATATTTAGTGAATAGTTTTTGAAATATTGCGGTATTTTGTTTCATTTGTTGTGTACTTTTTATAAATAGAGGATATAGTTTGAATATTGCCTTGTTTTCAAGTGGTATTTTGCCTTACTAACAAAATAATAGTTTGAAAGTAAAACAGTTAGCAATATGAAAAAGAAAGTAATTTTAGGGGCTTTTATACTTATGGCCTCTTTCGCTAGTGCTCAGACTAAAGTGAGCAGTACTAGTATCGGTATTGATCTGGGGGGATTAGTATCTCTAGTGTATGATGATGTGTCTACTCTGGGATTAAAAGATAGTCAGTGGAGAAAGATCAGGGAGTATCAGAGTGATTATGAGAGAAGATATAATCATTGGGCTAGTTCTAAACATTATAAGGAATATGAATTAGACCGCAAAAGAGAACAATTGTATAAAGAAATCAGAATAGAAATAGGCGATATCTTAACTGTAGAACAACGTGAGAAATGGAATACAGGTGATTATCATTATAGACATTATCACCCTTATGATCACAAAAGAGACCATCACTATAAAAAGAGTAATAAGTATAAAAATAAACACAATAAAAAATATAAGCACAAGCATAAACATGATGATTGTGATTAGAGATAAAAGAGTCTGCTTGTTTAGAGCGGACTTTTTTTATGGTATGAAATTATTCGCTTATTTCTGTTTGATGATAGGTGCTATAATGTAATTATTGGCGTTTTATAAAGTTTTTTATATGTTTTTTTACATTCTTGGGCTAATAAAATGAAAAATGGTGTTGTGAATACCTCAAAATAGCCTATTTGTTTATTTGTACTCATAGTGTGAAGAAGAGCCTTTGCTGAGGAGGGTTCTATATTTATATTCTTTTGCATGTGAATATAGTAGGTAATAGTGTGATTGATTGTGAATATTATGTTTTTTATTGTTTTGTAAATATTTTAAGTATTTTTAAATATTAGTTATATTGTTTATTTAAATGGTTTGTTTTTTGATTTATTGTTAATAATTATTTGTTATTATTAAGTATTGTGTTGTTGTTTGTACTTTTGTTGTGTTAATGAAAAAGTAAAAAGTAGAACAAAAAACAAGTATAATTTAGAAGTAATTCAGTGAGGGTATACTGCTAAGAAATAAGTCTATGGGCTTTTTTTAGAGCCAATTGTTTAATAAGTAAAAGCTAGCCATGCTCTGCCTTTAGTTATCTATTAGTAGTCATACTAGAAATAAGCTCTGAGATGTTCTTCTATTTTGTATTTGCTTGTAACAAGTAAGGTATCACATGAATATTCAACAAAACATCAAAAAGATAGGATTCAGCGTCATCGCCTTGAGTTGTTTCTCTATCGCTCAAGCTCAGCAAGATCCACAATATACTCAGTACATGTACAATGCTAATATGATCAACCCAGCTTATGTAGGGAGTAAGGAGAATCTTAGCATCTTCGGGATGTATAGAACACAATGGGTAGGAATGGATGGAGCTCCTAAAACGGCGGTTGTGTCTGCTTCAACTCCTCTTGGAGATAATGGCTTAGGGCTGGGAGTAAACTTTGCTAATGATCGTATAGGGGCTATGGATGAGAATAATATTTCGATTGACTTATCTTATACAATTGATTTAAATCACGACTATAAATTAGCATTCGGACTAAAAACAACTGCTAATATCTTAAGTGTAGATTATACTAAATTGACAATATTTGATCCAACGGATCCTACTACACTAACCAATATCAATAATAAGTTTAACCCCAATATTGGAGCGGGAGCTTATCTGTTCTCTGATAAAGCTTATGTTGGGGTATCTGTACCTAACTTTCTTACTACAGACAGGTATGATGATAATGAAGTGACAGTAATGCGTCAAAAAGCTCATTTTTATTTAATGGGAGGTATGTGTTTGAACTCAATCCAAGTCTTAAGTTTAAACCAGCTACTTTAATTAAAGCAGTAAGTGGAGCTCCTTTGCAAGTAGATTTAACAGCTAATTTCCTTATCGTAGATAAATTTACTATAGGGGCTGCGTATCGATGGGATGCCTCTGTGAGCGCACTAGCTGGTTTTCAGATTAATGAAGGGCTCTTCGTGGGATATAGTTATGATGCTGATACAAGTAAGCTGAATAATTATAGTTCAGGATCGCATGAGATTTTTTTAAGATTTGAGCTTTTTAGTAAACATAGTAAGTTAAATGCTCCAAGATTCTTCTAATCGTAAGGAGATAAAAAAAAGTGATTATGAGAAAAGAGATATTATGGAGTATATTCCTTTTAATGGGGCTGGGAGTATATGGACAGAAGGTAATAGAAAAAAAGGCAGATAAGATATATGAGGTACAAGCTTATGTCAATGCTATAAAAATATATGAAAAATTAGCTAGTAAAGGATATATGAATGCTGATATGCTGCGCAAGCTAGGAAATTCATATTATTTTAATGGAAAGCTGGTAGAGGCTAATCGTTGGTATGGTGAACTTTTTGAAGGTGAATATGAGGATAAAGGAAAAGAGATCATCGCATCAGAGTACTATTATCGCTATGCACAAACGCTAAGATCTATACAGGACTATGAAAAGTCTAATCAAATGATGGAGGTGTTCTCTGTCTTAGAGAAACAGGATTCTAGAGCGAGATTATTTACTTCTACAAAAGACAGTTATCTAGAAGATATAGAGAAGAATTCTAACGGCTTTGAGCTAACTAACTTGAGTGTGAATTCACCTTATTCTGATTTTGGTGCTGCGATTTGGAGAAATCAGTTTGTGTATACTTCTGCTAGAGAAACAGAGTACAAAACAGGCAGAGAGCTACACGAGTGGACCAATGAAAGCTACACAGCTTTATTTCGCTCTAGAATGAATCCGGATGGTACTTATGAAGAATCACATCGATTATTACCAGGTATGGATGCTAGAGTAAATGAGGCTACAGCAATATTTACAGAAGATGGTAAGACAATGTATTTTACTCGTAATAATACAACAGCAAACGGAAAAAGAAAGCTTAATAAGAATAGAACAGCACTTTTAAAGATTTATAAGGCTACACTCTCTGAAGATAATCAATGGGAGAATATCGTAGACCTACCTTTTAATTCAGATAATTTTAGTACTGCTAACCCTGCTCTTTCTCCAGATGAAAAATGGTTGTATTTCTCCTCTGATCGAGAGGGAACCGTAGGACAGTCTGATATCTTCAGAGTGGCTATAAATGAGTATGGACATTATGGGCAGGTAGAGAATCTAGGGGCTAAAATAAATACGGAAGGACGAGAGACTTTTCCGTTTATCTCAAAAGATTGGGTTTTGTTCTTTAGTTCTGATGGGCATCCTGGTTTAGGAGGGTTAGATGTATTCGCTGTTCAGATTGATGCTGATGGTAGTCTAGGAGAGATCAAGAATATGGGAGCTCCTATTAATAGTAGTGCAGATGACTTTGGTATTTATATCGATACAGAGAAAAATCAAGGATATGTAAGTTCTAATAGAGCTAAGGGAGTAGGAGGAGATGATGTATATTTCTTTACAGAAAAACTGTGCTATCAAGTAGTAAAAGGAAAAGTACTGGATATAGATACAAATGAGGCATTAGCTCATGCTAAGATAACGCTATATGATCATGCTTATAAAGAGATACAAGAAGTTATAACAGATCAAAAGGGAAATTATAGAATAGATAATCTATTGTGTGGTGAGAAATATCGCTTAAAAACAGAAGTACTAGACTATAATACAGAGGAGAAGATTATACATCTGACAGAAATACCTCATCTGGTGGTAGACACAGATATCGCATTAGAGAAGATAGAGAAACCTCTTAGTAAGGATGATGACTTATTTAAGATACTAAATCTACAGCCAATCTATTTTGATTACGATAAAGCATTTATTCGACCTGATGCAGCAATTGAGATTATGAAAGTTGTTGAAGTTCTAAAATTATATCCTACCATGAAGATAGATGTTCGTTCGCATACTGATAGTAGAGGAAATGATGAGTATAATCTAAAATTATCTGATAGACGTGCTAAAGCTACTGTAGAGTGGATTACAGCTCAAGGAGTAGATCAAAAACAAGTAACAGGCAAGGGATATGGTGAGACACAATTACTAAATCATTGTAGTAATGGAGTGAACTGTTCAGACGAAGAACATCAGTTAAATAGACGTAGTGAGTTTATTGTGACGGAGTTGTAGTTATAAAATTTTGTTTACAGCAATGTGAATGTGTAGTGCTGATTGTAATCTTATCTCTTAGATAAGGGGACAATTTTGTGTAATGAGTAGAATAAAGCTATATTTGTTCTAGTCTAAAGGTTATTAACAGTGTAGCTATGAGGAAATTAATGGTGTTATTTGTGGTTGTGATTGTATCTCTTTCTTGCTCTTCTGATAATAATGAGGTAAATGAGAGTGAAATAGTTGATGGAATTTCTACCTCAACTAAGATTCAAACACCAAAATGGCTTCAAGGAAATTGGAGGATTAGCGGAGGAGGTACTTCACCATTTGTTCCTGGTTTTAGTATTTCTTCGAATGAGTTATGTTTCATTTCTCTAACAACAGAATGTTTTCAAGAGATTATTAATCAGGCTTATCGAACGAATCCTGATGCAGTCAAAGTAGAGCAAGAATATAAAGAAGGATTACAACAAGGGTATAGGGAAGGGTATTATCGTCTATCTATTTACCTTAATAATACTACAACAGAATTTATATTTACTGAAAAAAGTAATAGTGAGGTTAGATATACAATGGGAAATGTAAAAGGTACCTTATTTAAAGTCTATGAATAATATTCCAATAAAAACAGAAAGGCTGTCCAATCGGACAGCCTTTAATTTTTTAGTTATAAACTATTTAGTTTCAAATGTGATTTTGTTTTGATTAGCACCACATTTAAGCATTGAAGAGCCGTATAATGGGTTAGACAGGTCTTCTACATCGCTTAGCCATTGACCACCTTCACCGTTGTTGTACATTGGGCAGTATTGTTCAAATACTACTCTGTCTGTTCCTACCGTATTGATTAGTTTTACTAAGTCTTCTGTTAGGTCTTCGAATTCTTCTCTTTGTACTTTGATGTCTGTTGCATCAATCTTAGTAGCTGTTTCTACTAATTCTTTCACTAGTTCTTTTGCTGTAGCATCTTCTGTTACTACTGCATTAAGATTAGTTACTAATGTTTTACTAGCCGTAGCAGCTTCTGCTTGATTGTCTTCTTGAAGTGCTTTTTTAACTAAGAAATAAGCATCAAGAGTAGATTGTAATACATTAGATTCGTTTACTGTTGTTACTTTCTCTGCAGCGCTAGCTGTAGTGTGATCATCGTGATCATGCCCTGTGTGCTCTTCTGTTGTAGGAGCTGTTGTTTCTTGTTTTTTGTCATTACATGCAGTAAGTGTGAAAGCTAATACTGCAAAACTTAAGATTACTTTTTTCATTTGATTGTTATTTGTATTACTATTTTTTTGTTTTTTGTCTAAATTGTGAAATCGTGAAGGTGTGAAATCGTGAAATCGCTTATTTGTATTTTTGTTCTTTTGTTGTCCTCGCGCCTCCTGGCTCCATCGCTAAAACTGTCCACAGGACACTTTATTAACGCTCGGCCCTCTGTTACCTGTTACCTGTTACCTGTTACCTGTTACCCGTTCCCTGTTACCCGTTCCCTGTTAACTGTTACCATTTTCAATAAAGTAAAGTTAGAAAAAAGAAGGTAGAGTTTGGTTTAAAGTTAACAGTTTACGGTTTACAGTCTTGCCCTACGGGCATAATGTACTTAGATGATGTAATTAACTATACTCTGATGTTATAGCCTAAACGGTTTCACGAAAAAACAGCATCACACCATCGCAACATCACAAAAAAACGATTTCACAAATTCACGGTCTCACAAAAAAGAAACTACCTTTCGAATTGACAACAGCTGTGTAAGGCTTTATAATCTGCATCTGTTGCTTTGTCTAGTTCTGTATCATGTCCTACCTTAGCTACAGCCTTAGATATGGCTGCTTTAGAAGTTAGTTTTTTATCAAAGTTAAGGTGTAGTACCTTTTCTTTTACATCCCAAGAAGCAGTAGATACCCCTTTTACTTTCTTCGCAGCGGTTTCTATTCTCTCTTTACACAGGTCACAGTTTCCTTTTACTTTAAGCATAGCATGTTCTAGATTAGCACTTGCCGTAGTTCCGTGATTAGCATGACCTTCATGTCCTGTAGCAGCAGGAGCATTATCATTGTTCATCATACTGCGTTTTCCTTCTAACTGCGCACTAGCATCAACGGTAAATACTCCATTAGTTACGATTTCTTCTCCGTTTTCTAATCCTGACATCACTACGTAGTTTTCTCCTAGGGAAGGACCTAATACGATTTCTCTTAGCTTAAAGGCAGGAGTAGCAGTATTCGGTTGTTTTACATAGATTACAGAGCGTTTACCAGTCCATAGTACAGAAGATTTAGGAATGACCATTTCTTTATTGTACTGTTTTAAAGGAGCTGATATTTTTGCACTCGCGTACATCTCAGGTTTAAGGTTATTATTTCTATTATCTGTTTCTACTCTTACTTTTGCTGTTCTAGAAGTAGCATCTATAATAGGGTTGATAAAAGCAATTTTTCCTTTAAATACTTCTCCTGGCAAACTCTGCAATGTATATTCTAATACATCTCCTTCTTTGATAAATGGAAGATCATTCTCATAGGCATCAAATACAGCCCACAGTTTAGATAAATTAGAAATATTATACAGCACAGTTCCTTGACTGATATAATCACCTTGATTAACATTTTTTGCCACGACAATACCACTTGTATTCGCATGTACAGATACATAAGGAGAAACATTCCCTGTGCTCAAGACTTTGCTTATTTGAGCTTCAGACATCTTCCAAATGCGCAATTTCTCTTTAGCTGCGTCTAATAATAAGGGTTGTAAGTCTTTTAACTTAGCTGCTTCTAATAACTCTTGTTGAGCTGTTAGTAGATCAGGAGAATAGATAGTAGCGATTAGTTGTCCTTGTTTTACAGCTTCTCCTGTAAAGTTAACATACAACTTCTCAATACGACCATTGACATGTGAAGTTTGAGATTGTTGTAATCGCTCATCTACTTGTATGGTTCCATAGAGTTGAATGTCTTTTACAGCATCTTGATGTCCTACCACAGTAGTCTGTATATTAGCTAGTGCTACTGCTTCTTTAGACATCTGGATTGCCTGATCGTCTATTGCATCATCACCACCATCAGAAGATTTAAGCGGAATTAAGTCCATAGCACATAAAGGACATTTTCCTGGTTTATCCATTTTGATTTGCGGGTGCATAGAACAAGTCCATACCGTATTTCCCTCTTCTGTAGTAGCTGGTTCTCCATTGTGTTCATGCGATCCTGCACCACCAAAGACCATCCATCCTAATAATAAACCTACAAGTAATATTGCACTATAACGCACAATATTGTTTTTGAATATATTTCTTATTTTGTCCATTGCCTAAATATTTTGTGTGTTGTCACGTATTGCTAATAATTTTTTGATAGAAGCTACCATGGTATTGTAGTTAGCAATTGCTTCTGCTTTTTTTAATTGGTAATCTAATAATTGACGTTGTACTTGTATTACATTGGTTAAATCACTCTTACCTGTTACAAATTCTTTGATAATAAGGTTATAGGTCGTCTCAGCTAATGTAGTTTGCTTCTCATACAAGGTGACAATTCGTTCGGCATCATCTAATTGACTTTTGTATCCATAATACTCACTTTTTAAAGTATTATAAGTGTCTTCGAATTTTTGATCACTAGACTTCCACCATAGTTTACCTTCTTCTTGTTGAGCTTTATACTTTTTGCGGAAGATAGGAAGGCTAACAGTTACCATCGGCATAATCATATCTTTCCCATTCATATCTCCCATAGCCAGCATTTTATCATTAGTCTTTCCGATAACCATATACTGCAATCCAAGCCCTATCATAGGGTAGCTCATTTTCTTGTCCATTTCTGCTTTTGCTTTATAGGCAAGACCTTCTTCTGTGATCATTGAAAGCATAGGATTATTAGCTTCTATGGCAAGAAGAGCATCTTGCTCTCCATAGATAAAAGAAGTTTTTTCTATTTCACCTAATACTACCTCATGGTTTGCCTCTCTGTTTAAAAGAGCATTGAATTTTGCTTTCTCTGCTTTTAATTGAGAGTGTAAGCTTTCGATATTATTCTCGATCTCTATAAGCTCTAATCCGATACGCAATACATCAGACATCCCTGAAGCGCTACTGCCGCCCATTTCGCTCATACCTCCACCAGATCCCATAGAAGAAGACATTGCTGGTGTGCTACTAGCAGTAGGACCACCACCCATACTCATTCCTCCCATACCTCCTGATGCAGAAGCAGATGGAGTAGAAGCAGTCTTAGTGCTTACTTGTGGGGTTGCACTTGGTTTTGCTGTATTTGAAGGAGCAGAGAACTTTCTAAGAGCTAATTGTTCTAATTGTTGTAAGAGTTTTTTATTCTCTTCATTATTTCTTAATTGCTCGTTTAACTTTTGCATGGCATACCATTGGGTATGTACTTGTAAAGTAATATTATCAACTACTTCTTTGTACTGCTCATTTTGCATATTAGCCATGTGACCAGCTTCTATGCGGGCACTCTTACGGGTACCAAACCAAGGAAGCATCTGCATGATACTTACATTACCAATAGAGCGTCCACCGACAATATCCATAGGCTCTGTGTAGAAGTCCATGGATAACTCAGGATCCTGAAAAGCACCTGCTTGTGGAATCTTTTGTAAAAAGGCTTCATGAGCAAATTTCTGTGCTTTGATCCCTGGGTTATTCTCTATGGCTACATTGAGGTAGCTCGATAGAGAGTCTTTAGGCTGCTGCTGCGCTACAGCCGTAGCAGTGAAGCTAGTCACTGCTAAGAAGGCCGAAGCTAAATATATATACGTTTTATTTTTGTTCATTTTTTTTTAGTTTACGGTTTACAGTTCACAGTTTATGTCGTCACGGATTGGAAATCCACACCATCATACTTCGTTTAAGTTGCCCAAAGTCGGGAGACTTTGCGCAGCGAGTATAGTCACAGATTGGAAATCCACACCATCATATTTCGTTTAAGTTGCTCAAAGTCGGGAGACTTTGCGCAGCGAGAAATGTCTAGTAGACATTTTTAGTGAATGGGACAGGTGGCGTGTTGGCTAAATGCGTCTCTACCTTAGTGTATTGTGTGCCGACAGTGTGTATATAATGCCCGTAGGGCAACCATTCTTAATTTATAATTCCTAATTCTTAATTCTTTTCACCGCCCATTCTCTCCACCAACATTGGAATACGGGTACTACAAACATGGTCATGGACTGTATTAACATTCCTCCGAATGTAGGAATAGCCATGGGTACCATAATCTCTGCTCCTTTACCCGTAGAGGTCATCACAGGAAGAAGTGCGATTAGAGCAGTAGCAGTAGTCATCGCTGCTGGTCTTACACGTTTTAGCCCTGCATATACTACCGCTTCTCGAATTTCTTCTTTAGTCTTAGGATCTCTTGCCTCGAAGGTATCATGTATATACGTTCCCATTAGTACTCCATCATTGGTAGCTAATCCGAATAAGGCGATAAAACCTACCCAGACTGCTATACTCAGATTGATATTGTGCATTTGGAATAAGTCTCTCATATTCATATCTCCGATAGAGAAGTTCATAAACCAAGGTTGTCCATATAACCAAAGTAAGATAAAACCTCCTGCAAAGGCAACAAACACTCCTGAGAAGTGGATAAGCGATGCTGCAATGGTTTTAAACTGGAAGTACAGAATCAAAAGAATCGCTAATAAACTAAGTGGTACAATGTATAGTAATCGCTGAGAAGCTCTTTCTTGTTGCTCATAATTACCAGCGAACTTATAGGTTACTCCCTTTGGCAGGGTAAGTTCACCAGAGGCTAGCTTAGCCTGTAATAGCTTATCTGCCTCGTGTACTACATCAACTTCTGCTTTTGTTTCTATTTTATCAAAGATGACATAACCAAGTAAGAAGGTATTCTCACTTTGAATCATTTGTGAGCCTTTAGCATACTCTATATCGGCTACCTCGCTTAAAGGAACTTGAGCTCCTGTGGCAGTAGGGATTAGCATTTTGGCTAGCTCTTCTGGGTTATCTCTTAATTCTCGAGGATAACGAAGTCTTACAGGGAATCGCTCACGTCCTTCTACAGTAGTGGTTAGAGCCATTCCTCCGATAGCAGCACCGATTACATCTTGCAGGTCAGATACAGTAATTCCGTATCTAGCCATATTATGTCTGTTTAGGTGGATCTCTACATAAGGAGCACCTACCGCACGGTCATAAAATACAGTAGAAGGCATAATAGAAGGGATGTCTTTAAGCGCCGCTTCTAATGCTTTTCCACCAGCTTCTATAGATTCTAAATCAGGTCCAGATACTTTTAATCCCATTGGCGCACGCATACCTGTTGATAGCATTACAAGTCTAGCCTCGATAGGCTGAAGTTTAGGAGCAGAGGTTAGCCCAGGCAAGTGAGATACATTTACTATCTCTTGCCAGATATCATCTGCCTTTTTAATCTCAGGGCGCCATTGACGCAAGAACTTACCATCTTTGTCTATAATTAAACTATCTCTAGGGATAAGTCTAAAACCATCTTCTACATTATAAGTCGTTCCATTGATGAGCTCGAACTCTCCTTTTTTATTAACTTTAAATCGCTGTCTATGTCCATTGTCATCTAGGATATACTCTGACCTATAGTTAATCGTATTTTCAAACATCTGAGTAGGAGCAGGGTCTAGAGCAGAGTTTACACGTCCCCATTTACCTACTGTTAATTCTACTTCAGGAATATTGGAAATACGTCTATCTAATGTACCGATAAACTGAAGATTCTGTTCAATACCTGTATGAGGCATACTTGTTGGCATCAGCAAGAATGAACCTTCATTAAGACTAGGCATAAACTCCTGTCCAATACCAGGGAAGGTCTGTGTTGATTTTTGCCAAAAAGCAGTTTCTCTAAATGATTTCCATCCTACAGTCTCAAAACCTTTGGCTAGAAAACCAAAGCTTTTGTCTGTACCTAACCATACTAGCATTCCGAATACTAATGTTAGAATAGGAATACTCATAAATTTCCAGCGGTGGGTAAGTGCCCATCTTAAGACTTTCTCATAGTAGATCACTAATAGCCACAATACACCTAATATAGATCCGATAGCTAAAAACACAAAGACAAAGTTTAGCCCTGTACTCTGCTGCGTGCCTAGTGGTAACCATTCTACTGTAAGGTAGTATAAAGCCACAAATAGGGTAAGGGCTACATTGATATAATTGGCTATTGTATCTGTTTTCCAGCCTGGTGTAAACAGATTATTAATAGCCACTAATGTTAGTGTCACAGCGATAAACTCACCTGTGTAGATCCACAGTCCTATACCTGTTATAGCTAAGATATAATTGGCTATTTTGCGCAGTTTTTGTTTGTCTATTTTAATAGAATATACATAGTATGCTATCGTAGGAAGCACGATGATCCCTAAGATAAATGCTGATAATAGAGCGAAGGTCTTGGTATAAGCTAAGGGTTTAAATAGCTTTCCTTCTTGGGCTTCCATTGCAAATACTGGTAAGAAGCTGATAATTGTGGTTAGCATAGCTGTTGACAATGCCCCTGATACTTCTGATACTGCTTTTGTAATAAGACTAACAAAGGCCATTCCCTTACTTTGTATTCCTTGGGCTTTTTCTTCTTCCATGTACCTGATGATACTCTCGACAAATACAACGCCAACATCCACCATAACTCCAATAGCAATAGCAATACCCGATAGGGCAACGATATTGGCTTCTATCCCCATATATTTCATAATGATGAAAGTCGCTAGTACACCTATGGGTAGAATACTAGAGATAATCACCGAGGCGCGCAAGTTTATAACAAGTACAATAACTACGATGATACAGATTAATATCTCGTGTGCTAAGGCTGTTTCTAATGTGCCTATTGTTTCTTGTATTAACCCTGATCGGTCATAGAACGGAACTACAGTTACTTTAGATATGGTACCATCGGCCAGTGTCTTTTGAGGAAGTCCAGCTTCCATCTCTTTTATTTTAGCTTTTACATTGTTAATTACATGCATAGGGTTAGCTCCATAACGAGCTACCACAACACCTCCTACAGCTTCAATACCTTCTTTATCTAGACCACCACGACGTGTAGCTGGTCCTAAGTTAACGAAGGCTACATCTTTGATTTTTACAGGAACATTGTTTCGTACTGTCACTACAGCGTCTTCTAGATCCTTGACATTTTTAATGTATCCAAGACCGCGTACTAAGTACTCTGCTTTATTAATTTCGATGGTCTCTGCTCCGATATCTAGGTTACTTTTCTGAATCGCAGACATCACATCCATTACAGATACGTTATAAGCGCGCATCGCATCAGGATTTACCTCTACTTGATACTCTTTTACATATCCTCCGATAGAGGCAACTTCAGAAACTCCTTCTGCAGCAGATAAGTTATATTTAGTGTAGAAATCTTGTACTGTACGTAGCTCGTCTGGATCCCATCCACCTGTAGGTTCTCCTGTCTGAGGATTACGTCCCTCTAGGGTGTACCAATATACTTGTCCAAGTGCAGTAGCATCTGGGCCTAATGAAGGGATTACTCCCTTAGGTAATGTACCGGCAGGAAGTGAGTTTAATTTTTCTAAAATACGCGAGCGGCTCCAATAGAATTCTACATTTTCTTCAAAAATGATATAGATAAACGACATCCCAAACATAGAGCTACTACGCACTGTTTTTACACCAGGAATACCCAGTAAAGAAGTTGTTAGTGGATAAGTGATTTGCTCCTGAATATCTTTAGGAGAGCGCCCCATCCACTCTGTTGCTACAATCTGTTGGTTTTCACCAATATCAGGGATAGCATCTACTGGCACAGGATCACTTGGCAACATATTTTGGTGCCAGTTAAATGGAGCTGTTATTAATCCCCATACAATAACTACTACCAGTAGTAATAGAGTAATTACTCTATTGTGTAAGAAGTACTTAATGATTTTATTAAGCATAAGATATGTATTTCTGTATTAAAAAATGACATCTGCTAATCCAATATTTTATGTAGCAATGGGTATGCCATATGCTTAGGCATTACTTATAAACTTAAAAGCCGATAAAAATAGATTAGCGATGATAACTAAAAGATAATTATCATTTGATCCACAAGTAGGTACTATTACTTCTTAAGTAGGGATATCTAAGTATTTACGTTGCTGTATACTTACTATGTGTACATAGTAAGGTAAGTACTTTAAATAATACTTTTTTATCTAGTAATAGAGTTAAAGGTGTGGATGAAGTAACTATCCTAAGGGTTTGCCCAGAGTATAGGGCATAAGGTAGTTACCTTGTGTAGAGTATCATATACGGTAAATACAGATATAAGACAAAGGGTCTATATCTTTATACTTAAATCCAGAAACAGAAACAGAAAGGGGAGAAACAGATACTAAATCAATAGATTTTAAGTCCTCTAAGTAGTTAGAGTTAAACCATTTCAATTTAATATTAGCTGTTTTAACCTTTGTGTCTTGAACAACTTTAGGTGTTTGTACTTTTAACTCTGCTATGGTAACTAGTACTCGTGAAGCAACTGTACAACATGGCATATTCATATCCATGCTGTGAGAGCTTTGCTCCATATTTCCACCACAACAAGACATACCACCCTTAGTACTCATCTCCATACCACAAGTCATTACCTCTTCCGTGCAAGACCACTCTATAACAGGGCTAGCCGTCACTAAAAAGGATAAGAATAGGAATAATATGGATAAGTATTTCTTCATTTAATGTCTGAATAGTTCAAAACAAGGAGACAAAGATACTTGTTTTTTAAATATATAGATAGGTTTTGAATGATTTTTACAGACGTAAAAGCACTTTTATTTTTACACTTATACAATTATTGTTATTTGTTGTATAATTCTTGTCTATTATTGGTTTTACTTCTTTTAGACACTTGTCAATAGTATCTCTATTAGGGTTAAAATTTTAAAAACTCAATAATGAGTTTTTGATGCTAGACTTAGTTAGATTATTTTATTGAAGCTTTTTACTCTTATTTTTTTTGTTTTTAATGGTGTGTTAATATATTTGATTTATTCTTATTTATAGTGTTAAACCATATTCGCACTATGTGACTATTATTATTTTAGACAGTCCTAATAGTAAACATAATTTAAATTGCTATGAAAAATTATTTTGCTGAGTTCTTCGGAACTTTTTGGTTAGTATTAGGAGGGTGTGGTAGTGCTTTATTTGCTGCAGGGGTACCTGATGTAGGAATCGGATTTGTAGGGGTGTCTTTGGCTTTTGGACTGACGGTTTTGACTATGGCTTATGCGGTAGGGCCTATTTCAGGAGGTCATTTTAATCCTGCTGTATCTATAGGAATGTATATAGGGGGAAGATTTTCAGGAAAAGAAATTCTACCTTATATCGGTTCCCAGCTAGCAGGGGCAATATGTGCTGCAGTTGTATTATACCTAATCTATATGGGGAGTTCAGTTTGTTGTATTGATAATACGTTACCAGGAGCATTTGCTGCCAATGGATATGGGCATTTATCACCTAGTGGTTTTAATCTACTATCTGCTTTTGTTACAGAGTTTGTATTAACAGCTTTCTTTATTCTAATTATTCTAGGTGCTACAGATAAGAAAGCAAGTGGTAAATTCGCTGGGATAGCCATTGGACTAGCGTTAACTTTAATTCATTTAATCTCTATTCCTATTACCAATACTTCTGTGAATCCTGCTCGTTCTATTTCGCAAGCACTTTTTGCAGGAGGTGAGTATATCCCTCAACTTTGGTTATTTATCACAGCACCTATATTAGGAGCTATCGTAGGAGGGGTGATTTATAAGTATCTTTTAGAAGAAAGAAATTAAGAAATCCTGTTTATATATTGGGATTTCATGTTTAGTTAAATGTATCTCCGTTTAATGACATAATTCATTGAAAAGTCGTCTATTAAGCAACGTATAGAAAACAAAATATATCATAGTCCAATATGTTTGCTCAATTCATAATGGAATAAAGAGATGAATTAACAACAATTTGTTTGTGGAGTGTTTACCAAATATTTAAAATACTATCTAAACTAGTTTAGGATAAAAGGAATTGATACCTAATTGTTATCAAGAGCTAATTTCAACACAATAATAAATTATAGTCAAAGGATTTTTTAATGTATTGATTTTAATATAATTCAACTTGAAAACGTTTTACAGTTGCGGAGTTAAATTTTAAAAAAAACAAGCTTAGTTATATAACTTTTAGGCTTTTAAAGCATCTAAATTAATTATATGCAGTAAAAAGTACCATTAGTAAGCTTGGTTTCTTTTTAGTACTATGTAGTTGTATTTGTTTTTATTTTGAATATTTGTTAATTAATTAGGTTGCTGTTTGTTTTTAATTCTTTTGTTGATTAAAATTGCTTAATAATGTTAAAAAGTAATTTTAGGTGTAAAAAAATATTTTTTTTATTTAAAAAAATGTACTTTTAAAGAGTAGAACAACAAGCTTGCGTTGTATGAGAAAAAGATGGTTTTTATTTTTTTTAGCCAATTAGTAAAATGTAACTATAATACACAATTTTTTTTCTTTTCAACCTAAAGAGACACACTCTTAACCAAGTCGTCTGTATTAGTAAAAGGCTACCTTAGTTATTTTAAGGTAGCTTTTTATATTTAATGTTTTTTTATATCGAAGTCGTCTTGACTTTTGAAAAATAAAGAAGAGGTATAAAAATTTGAGTACCAAAACAAACAAAAACTACAACCCTGTGTATCCAGTACTTCATAAAAATAATATAGAATTAGATATAGTACTATGCTTATCCCTAACCGAAAGAGGCTTTAAATTAAAAACCGACTGTATGAGATAGTTAATGCTCTACTATCTAAACTAAAATAGGTATTTAAGTGGAGTTATTTACCTGTTAAGGCTTTATTTAGGGCTTATGTATAAGCAAAAATATCTCTATCAGAATTGTTTATTAATGCCGATTCAGGTTTTGATTCACAGAAGCTTAGAAAAATATTGACTGATAAAGGTAAAATCTAAATAGCTAGTATCTGTCCAAAACGAAATGGAAAATGGACAAGATAATGAAGATGATTATTTTGAAGAACAACTATACAAAGAAAGGTATGCTACTGAAAGAAATAATGCTTTTATTATCATAGGATTAAAGAAATTCTGGAATACTAAAAAGTTAAAGTAGTCTTATTTTAAGGTGTCATTGATTGAATGTCTAGACAATTACAAATGTCTTAAAGAGATTAATATTTATTGGGCATTTTTTAATTGTTTGTTTCTTTTTAGTTTGCTTTTAAAAATACTCTACCAATTCGTAGTATTCTCATTTTTAATAAAGTCAATTATCTCAAAACGTATGTTTTTTAAAGAACCTACAAATTATTGATTATGTAATAAATAATTAATATGACATGTTGAGTTATAATTATTATAATTAATTGTTATGTTTAATAAATTATTTAAAATACATGTTAATCGGTTGATTGTAAAGAAAAAAAATATTTTTAAGTTATGTGTGTATAAAATTTTAGTTAATTTTGTTTTAAATATAACTTATTTTTAACTACTTTAGATTGACTAAATAAATAATAAATTATGATTTCAACAAAATTTGGTAGCTTAACAGCTATCTTTCTCTCAATGTTTAGCATGAGTCTTCATGCGCAAACTGAACAAAAAGAAAACCGATTCAAAGTAGGGGTTGATTTAGGGTATACTAATACCTCATTAAATGCTAATATTTCGAATCTAGTAGATTCTAAGTATAATTCTCGTGGAGGTTTTGGGGTTAATGTTTCTGCAGAAATGAATGTCTGGAATTCTTTATTCGTTTCTACAGGAGTTTCATATTTACAAAGAAATTACGAATTTGAAAGAACAGGGTCTCGCGAGGGGTGGTATTCTAAGTATAGTAATGATTTTATATCTGTACCATTATTAGTTGGTGGATACTTAATTAACAATCCATATAATACTAATGGAGTTTGGGTTAAAGCAGCAGGAGGTATCTACACTGAATATTGGGCAAAAATGAAAACTAAAGGACAGTACCCTGTTTTTTCTGAGTTACAGCCTGATGGTTCGTTTAATTATACGACAGTTTCTGAAAACTATGATTTTAAGAAGAATGAAAATCAGTTACGCAGATTATCTATGGGATTACAAGGACAGGTTCAAGTTGGTTATGCTATAGATAAAATAGATGTCTACCTAGGCTATAATTATCTTTATGGTCTTACAGAGACTTATAAATACGATAGTCCAGGAAATAAAAAGAACACTAGAGATTCACACATGATTTCTATAGGAGCTGCTTATAAATTTTAATAAAATTACACAAGATGAAAAGAGTAAAACATAAAATAACAATATTTGGTTTATCTATATTATCACTATCTTCACTAACAGTTTTGAACTCTTGTTCTGCTGATGATATCACAATTACTGATCCTAGAAGATTTACTGCAGGGGATGTAAAATCTTATGCCGATTTATTTGAAGCTTTTTGGAAGACAATGGATCAGCAGTATAATTACTTTTATGAGCAGAAAGATCAAGAAGGTTTAGACTGGGATAATGTATATAAGACATATTACCCTAAATTCGCCGCTCTACAAACTTATGGTAGACCTAATGAGGACGATGGTCAAATACATGAAGATTATTTAACTGCTTTTCGCTACTTCAAAGAGATCACACATCCAATAGTAGATCGCCATTTTTATGTTGATATTCAGTTTCCTGCAACTAATAAGAATATTATTAGAACTGAAAGACTCTATGGAGGAGTGCTTGATACGGTAAGACCTTATGTGTATCCATTTGCTCAGAAGTATAATTATATGAAAGATAGAGTGAATAGTGATGCTTTTAAATCTATTGTAGGTAGTTTTGGTATCCTTGCAGGTAATCTAAATACTAATCCAGATATCTATTATTTTTCTTTTAGTCAATTTGCAGTAACTAATAATTTAAAAATAACATTAGCGAATAATTATTTAAATCCAGGAAAAGGCAATGCACTATTATTGACTAAAAATATTTTAGAGACCTCTGATAAATTAAAGGCTATTGAAGATGTGAATATGCGTAATGCTATTAAAGAGGTAACCTTTAATATACTAGAAGAATACAATGAATATTCTAATTCAAAAGCGTATAAAGAATTTATAGAAGAAGCAGCGAAGTTTAACCAAACTGAAGTGGTTAGTAATGAACTAATGCTTGCTGCCCAAAATGCTCTAATAGCCTATAATGCATTGCCTAAATATAATACGATTGCACCATACGGAAGCTTATATAATGAAGCGACACAATTCTATGTAGGTGAGTTTATAGGTCTTATGGATAATCATGTTAATTTTGGTTATAGATTTCCAGAATTAACAGGTGCTTTAACTCAAGTTTTAACTAGAGGAGAGTTTTATCAGAAGTTCTTAAACCCATTACATACTGGGGAAATTAAGAAAATAATAATAGATCTACGTTCTAATGGTGGTGGAGCCGTTGTAGATGCACGTTTCATTTCAGATCGTTTTATTACTAAAAATGCTGTATTTGCTTACCAAAGAACAAGAGAAGGAAATGGTAGATTCAATTATACTCCATGGGTAGAGGCTAAGACTAAACCGCATAATTTTGGAATTCCAGCTAATATTCCTATTGCTGTTTTAACAGATAAAGGTAGTGCAAGTATGTCTGAAATCACTACATTAATGCTGAAGTCACAAGGAAATCATGTAGTAAGTATAGGTGACTATAGTGCTGGAGCAACAGCAGGATTAGGTGCTGTAGATGATTTTAATGGAGGTACTAGAGACGAGATTGCGGGAGGTAAATTAAAATTCTATATGCCATTATTAGCTATGAAAGATGCTGAGGGAGTGATAGTAGAGGGTGTTGGTATCAAACCAAATATTCAAGTATCTCCACTAACAGATAGTGAAGTAGAACAAATGGCTTCGCCTAACTTTGTAGATAGAGTTTTAAATGAAGCAATTAATTATTTAAATTCTAAATAGTTAACCTTTTTCAAATAAATATATGCTCCAAAAAGTTAAACACTTTTTGGGGCTTTTTTATGAATAAGAGAGGCTTACTGGTGTAGTATCCTTAAAAAAAAGTTTTATAACGAGGTTTTCTAGTGTAACTCTTCTCAATTAATATATTCTATCTACTAGAATATGGTGTTTTCATTTTATAAGTTCGTTTAGTGTCTTATTGGTTTCATTAATTTAGAATAGAAATAATTATTAAGAACTCACTTTTATTATTGCGTGAATTAAATACTCACACACAATTAATACAATCTTTACCAAACCCAATCAATAAAAGTATTGATAAGTTCTTTTCGCTCATTTGTATTTGAATTACCGCGTTTATCTAACATTTTAAATAGTATTGGAAAACACATGTTCTTATAACTAATACCTAGCATTAAGATGTTTATGTCTTGTTTGCCAAACTTCCAATTGGTGCGATCCATCACAAGAACATAAGATTCCTCAGTAGAAATAAGTGCAAATATTAGTCGAGATATCCATTCCAATTTCAAATCAGCTGAAGATATAAAACGCTAAAATACGTCTATAGTTACTACTAGTTTCGGCACAGTTGTCAAATCCAGTTGATACTTTAGAAAAATTCACAGACTTTACTTTGCATAGAGAGACGATAAACAAACAAATAAGTCGGATCCTAGCTAACCCTAATTTACCTTTAAAATTAGCTTTTAAAGTTGTTTGAAGTTCTGTACCCTTGTACTCTAGGCTGTTGTTCGTTTTTAAAGGCATTATGTCAGAAGTAAACCTTTAATATACTGAATTTTAGCCTTTTTTACAAATTATCCCGTCCTTTATTTATCTTAAAATCAACTATTTAATACTTTTGTCGTGTACTAAGAATTATATTATATAAAATAATTTTTTAATGTTGCGATATAATATATTTGTAAGTACGTATAATTTGAGCAAATGTCAATAAAAAAGAATAAAATGTATCGCAGAACTCGTTATCTGCTTTATAAAGAAACACTGGTAGACTTTAGTGAGCATTTTTGGGCCTTTATAGGTTCATTTATAGGTTTAGGTATTATTAGTTTTTTGCATTTTAAGGAGTTTTCTAAGCAAGACCTTACATTCTTGGTGGGATCTTTTGGAGCAAGCTGTGTGTTAATTTATGGAGCTATAGGTAGTCCACTTGCTCAACCTAAAAATTTATTTTTTGGTCACATTATTTCTGCAATAATTGGTGTTACTGTATATAAGTTATTTGGACAATATGTATGGGTAGCAGCTCCTTTGGCAGTTTCTCTATCTATTATAGGTATGCAAATGGCTAAATCACTTCATCCACCAGGAGGAGCTACAGCTTTAATTGCTGTTACAGGGGGGAATAGTATAACCAGTTTAGGTTATGAATATGTATTTTCTCCCATAATTACGGGTGTTAGTATTTTGTTTATAGTGGCAATTATTTTTAATAATATTCCACATAAACGACAATATCCTGTAAAATCTTATATTAAAATTTATAAGGTAAGGAGAAGAAAAATTCGGTAAAAAAGAACAAGGAAAAAGTTTTTAGTTTTATTCTTTACCGAATGAAGTTAGTATAATTTCATACTTTATTTATGGAATGTTGATCCCAATAATTAAAAAAGATAAAGATTAATCGAGGGCACTGAAAAAGTCCTAAAATAGTATGAGGGTTAAAATAAGAATCTAAATGATTCTTATTTTAACCCTTTGTTTTTTTAGATTTGCCCCATAAATAGATAATATTAAATGTATCTCCGTTTAATGACATAATGGTATATTTGCATTCTAAAAGAGAGAAATCATATGGCCAATCTATTTACCTTTTCAGCCGAATTTACAAGTGAAGAAGCATGCCGTTTGCACTTTAAAGAACAACGCGACAAATTAGGAGTCACTTGTCAAAGATGTGGTCATGACGCCCACTATTGGATTCAAAGTAGATGGAGTTATAAATGTAAGAAATGTCGTTCTCGTATGACTTTAAAAAGTGGAACAATAATGGAATATTCTAAGTTATCTTTTCTAATATGGTATAAAACAATGTTCTTAATGACAGCGACCAAGAAAGGCTTTTCTACTTTAGAAATTCAGAAGCAATTAGGACTAAAAAGATATGAGCCAGTATGGGCAATGGTACATAAACTTCGCAAGGCAATGGGCAATAGAGATAGCAAATATACTTTAGAAGGAATGTTAGAGATGGATCAGGGGTATTTTAAAGTAGAAACATCTGAAATAGAGAAGTCTAAAACAAAAAGTGGTCGTGGCTCTACAGGTGTCCAAAATGTTGCAATTATGGCAGAGAGTACAGTTTTTAAAGGACATAAAAACAGGTGAAAAACAAAATCATGTACGCTTTTTTAAAGCTGTTGTTTTAGAAGATCATAAAGCTGAAGGTGTTAATGAAATGATTAAGAAAAATATTCAAGAAAGTAGTATTGTCTTAACTGACAAGAGTACTTCTTATGTAGATATTTCAGATTTTGTTCAGATACATATCACTGAAAAATCATCAGAACAAACAACAAAAGAAACTCTTAAATGGGTACATATAGCTATCAGTAATGCCAAAAGAAATCTACTAGGAAATTACCATAAAATTAAACGAAAATATCTTCAAGCGTACTTAGATGAATTCGTTTATAAACTTAATAGAAGGTACTTTGGTGATAAGCTCTTTGATAGGCTTATTATTGCCAATATTACTGTTTATGACTAAAAACGGAGATACATATAATATTATGATCGGTCATCAAGAAACAATATCTTTTAGTAAATATTCAGAGTTATATGACATGTTGGTTCCTAAAAACAACACTTTACGAAAGATAAATGATTTAGTTGACTTCAGTTTTATCTATGAGGAATTATCAAGTAAATATAGCTCTACTAAAGGCCGAATGGCTTATTCCCCTATACGCCTTTTTTATATTAGCCTAGCCCCTAAATAAGCTGGAGTGAAATTAGTAAATTAATTACATAACTTTGGACTTATGAAATACAAGAAATGGAGCTTATCTGAGAAGCTATCAATTTTACAAGAAGCAGAAGAAAATGGGGTAATAGAAACTTGTCGTAAACACAGTTTAAGTACAGGTACTTTCTACTCATGGAAGAAGAAATTCGATTCTCAAGGAGAATCAGGATTAAGACCTGCTGTTTCTGACAAATCAAAAGAACTTAAAAAAGCAGAGCAAGAGAATAAGATTCTTCGTAAACTGCTAAGTGATAAAGAAATAGAATTAGAAGTTCAACGTGAACTGCTAAAAAAAAAGTTTGGGACATCCGATCCAAAAAAGATCTGGTAGATTACTTTTATAGTAAATATCAAAAAAGTAAAGCTAAACTAATACATTGGATTGGCTTAAGTGAAAGCACGTACTACTTCAAGGGTTCTGGCAAGTCAAAAGGTAATAAAGCTACTTTATTAACCTATCATAAAACCCAAGGTTGGGTTAACGAACGAACTGTTGTAGAGTCAATTAAAGAGCTTTTAAAGGGTGATTTTATGGATTGTGGTTACCGTATGATGAGCGAGTATCTTAAACGCGAAGGGTACACCATTAACCATAAAAAAGTATTTCGTATCATGAAAAGCGCCAAACTTTTACAAACTCGTATAACTAGAGATCATTCGAATAAGAAGCACGTTAAGCATCGTAAAGTAAAGACTACAAGACCCTTAGAGTGTATTGAAATGGACATTAAGATGGTATGGATACCACAAAAAGTTAAAAATGCTTATTTACTTTCTGTAATTGATGTACACAGCCGTAGAATATTAAAAGACTACTTCAGCTTTAATATTAAGCAGAAGCAGGTAATAGAATTATTGTCAGGGCTTTTTGAAGAGTTAGATTACCCTGAAAATGTGGTTATTAGATCAGATAATGGTAGTCAATTTATTGCCAAGAATGTAAGAGAATACCTTTCCTTAGTAGGTGTATCACAAGAATTTACACACGTAGCAACACCAGAGGGAAATGCCCACATAGAAGCCTATCACGGTACTTTAAAAAGAGAGGTTTTTACTAAATTTGAATACTTTACTTTTGGACAAATAGAACAAATATTAAAGAAGTACGTAGTATTTTATAATAACAAAAGACTACATGGTTTGCTTGGAAAAATCACTCCAATGGAGAAATGGGAAAAGGACAAACACTTGATTTGTAGCAGAGAAAAAGTAGCCTAAAACATTATACTTTAAAAATTTAAAAATATCTAGGTTTATAGGGGTCAAAACATTTTTAAATATCTATTATTAAAGACCATATTTGATATATCCGATGTAGATGTAGTAGAACGCTCACGTTATGGCTTGTCATTTAAATATTTCTTAGATATGACAATTGAAGAACCTGTCATAGATGCAAGCACCTTGACTAAGTTTAGAAAATTACGCCTTGAAGATACTGCCCTTTTAGAATTATTGATTAGTAAATCTGTAGCCTTAGCAGTAGCAAAAGGAATAATCAAATCAGGTTCTATAATAGTTGATGCAACTCATACTCAGAGTAGATCAAATTCAACATCATCGATAGAGTTCCTAAGATATCGATCAAAGAACTTACGTAAAGTTGTTTATGAGACAGATGTTAATCTGAAAGATCAATTACCCGCTAAAAATACAGATGACATTGTGGAAAATGAAATGACTTATTGTAAAGAACTACTTGATTGCTTAGAGGAAAGACAAACTATTAGTAGTTTACCGAAAGTAAGTGAGAAAATCAATGTTTTAAAAGAAGCTTTAGAAGACAAGATGTGCAAGAGCAACGCGATCTATCTAAAGATCAAGACGATCGAATAGGTTATAAATCTAAAGAAGAATCTTTCTTGGGATACAAAACTCATATAGCTATGAGTAAAGAACGTATTATCACTGCTGCAATAGTAACTTCGGGTGAAAAAGGAGATGGTCCAGTATTACCTACATTAATAGAAGAGTCTATTAAAAATGGAATGACTGTTAAATCTGTCATAGGAGATCGGGCATACTCTGGAAAAGACAATTTAGTATATGCAAAAGAGAATAAAATTAAGGTCATTTCTAAAGTAAACCCAGTTATTAGTCAAGGAGCAAGAAAAAAGAAGACCAATTTGATTTTAACAAAGATGCTGATATGTTTGTCTGTCCTGCTGGTCATTTAGCTATTAGAAAGGCCACTCAAGGCAAAAAAGAGATAACGTTAATCAAGTCAAAACATATTATTTTGATGTAGAGAAATGTAAACAATGCCCTTTAAGAGAGGGGTGTTATAAACCAGGGGCAAAAACTAAATCATATTCTGTTTCTATATCAAGTCAAACACATTTAGATCAAATAGCTTTTGAACAAACACAAGAGTTTAAAGAACAATCGAAACATCGCTACAAAATTGAAGCTAAAAATGCCGAACTAAAGAATGTACATGGATATGATACAGCGATTTCTTATGGCTTAACCTCTATGCAAATGCAAGGTGCCCTGGCTATTTTTACTGTAAACCTAAAAAGAATACTGAAATTACTATAAGGTGATTCTATAGGATCTATTATCATGTATAAAAAAGCCTATTTATGCTTAAATAAGCTCCAAGATATTTAACTCAATTTAATTAAATAAAAAAACGCTTTAAAGAAAGGTTCTATTAAAACTCTTTTAAAGCGTCTTTTTTGTGCCTTTGAAAACGAAAAAATCAGAAATAGCTCACTTTTTCAGTGCCCTCGATTAATCTCTATCTTTTTTAATTATTGGGGCGTGTTCTAAGTAAAAATCGTAGGTATATACATTATAGGGTAAGATTAATTTTGAAAAATAATTTGCAGTAAAACTACACAAGAATAATGGTAAAAATAATAAGTACCCATTAGGTACTAAATTACATACTAAAATTATAGCTGTTAATGGAGCATAAATTGATGCAGATAAGGTAGCAGCTGCTCCAACTAATGCAAAATTTAATAAAATTAACTGTAAATCAAAGTAGGTGTTACAAATTTGAGCAAACAAAAGACCTAAAAATGCGCCAGCAACTATACTTGGTGCAAATACTCCACCATCTCCACCAGCTCCTAGTGTTAAGGATGCAGCCAAAGGTTTTATTAATATTAAGATAGCTAAGGTATATATTGGTATTGAATCAAGGTTATTTAATATACTCTTTAATCCGTGATAACTATCTCCATATAATGTTGGAAGTATAAAAATAAATAAACCAACAGAAATAGCACCAAGATTTACTCGTACAAAATTATTATTAATATTACCAAATATTTTTTTAATTCGTGTAACAAGTAATGTAAAATAAATAGATAAAAGTGCAGCTATTAAACTTAACAATAAAAATAATGGAATTGCATAAACATTCCACTTTTCTATGTGTAATGGGATTAAAGGTTTATAATTAAATAATAGTAAAAATATCCAAGATAATATTGCAGATGTTCCGCAACTTAAAAATAAGGTTTTACTTTTTTTTCGTGCAATTACTTCTATTGCAAACAAAAATCCAGCTAATGGACTTGCAAATAATAGAGCTACTGCCGCAGTTACTCCTGAGCAAATTAGTTCTTTTTTATAGATATTTGCAGAAAAGTGTCTGTTGTGTATTACGTTGCCAACTGTAGCTGTTGCTACTACTGATGATACTTCTATACCAGTTGAACCTCCAGTAGATACGGTTAAAAAACCATTGATTAAATGCGAGGGAATCTTAAATATAGGTAAGTGATTTTTTCGTTGATCAAGTGTTTTATATATTTCTGTAATTCCTTTATTTTTACGACCTTTGAAAAGTAGTTTACGTAAGAAGTAAATTGAAGTTATACCTATCGAAGGGAATATTATAAATAATGCTTTTTGTGTGTTTGATATAGTCTCAAAAAGGAATTCCTCTACATGTTCTGTTAATTTTTGAGTCATAAAAACTAAAACTAAACTACATATACTGATAAAACCGGAAACTAAGATTAATTTGAAAAGGTTGTGATTCGTTATTTTTTTTCTTTTATACATTGTATAATATTGATTGATATAGTGTTGTAGTTTATAATTTGTTAATATATCAACTACATAAGTATGTAGTTTTGGTTACAAAAATAAGAAAAATACGTAGTAACTTTATTAGTTTTAATGAGCTAATTTTTATGTTTATTCTCTTTATAAGTTCTTTATTAAAGTTGAGAGAGTTTATAATAGGGAAGGTTAGTTATATCGTGAAATTTAGATTAGTACAATATATTTATTATGGATCAAAAAGAAAAAAAAAATTATGATATTATGTGATAAAAAAGATTTGGTTTTAAGAAAAACGATTCCAATACTTTTAATTATTTTTAGTTTGTCGTGGTTAGTATATTTTATGGGATATTTTTTTCCTAAAGTAGTATTGCCATTGAATGTTGAAATTTTTTCTTTTGTAGGTATATCTTTAGCTATTTTCTTAGGTTTTTGTAATAATGCTGCATATGATCGTTTTAAAGAAGGTAATAAACAATTAGCTAATTTAATGTCACATAGTAGATCTTTAACTTTTCAAATTCTTAATTTAATAAAGGAAGATTCTAATTTTACAATTCAAGATAAAAGAAATGGAGTTAATATCATTGTTGCTTTTTGTTATACACTTAATATAGAGTTAAAAAATAAGAATAATTGGAATGATTTAACTCCGTTGATCGCAGAAGATATATATAATAATTTGCGTCAAAAAGAATTTAAGTCAGCTTATCTTTTGAATGAATTAACAAATTGGACAAATGAACAGTTTATTAATGGGCGAATTGATTTTATTATACGTGCTAGAATGAATCATAATATTGAAGAATTATCAAAAGTGTTAGGTGCATGTGAACGTATTGTAGATACAAAAATTCCCTTCGTATATTTTGTATTATTGCATAGGACTATTTATATTTTCTGCTTTCTCTTACCTTTTGGCTTATTAGGCTCAATGTCTTGGTTTATGCCTTTTTTTGTTTTTTTTATATCATATACGTTTATTAGTTTAGATGCTGTGGTTGCTGAAATAGCTGAACCTTTTAAAGATAGAAAAAGTGATTTGTTGTTAGATCAAATATGTAATGATATTAGTTCTTCATTAAATGAAATTTCTAAAATTTTACCCCAATAGGTTATTAAGTTTTTTTAGTTAAAGTAGTTCTTTTTGGTTTATTCTAATGTCAAATCCTTTTTGTGGTATTTGTACTTAGTCAAAATCTATTAAATAAGTTTCTATTCTCTAATCTTCTAAAAAATAGAGTGAATTAAAATTCCAATAATATTAAGTTTAGCTTTTTTAACTATACGATTAAAATAAAGGGTAGAGTTCAAAAACTAACTAAATTTTAGTAATAACAAAGGTTATTGTATTTATAATATTATAAGTTATAATTGAGAATAAAATCGGATAAATTTGTTTTATTGTAGAAATATTTTTTTGATATAATTTATATGTATTTATTGATATTTTGAAGAGTTTTATTCGTATTATTAATATGTTTTAGGGAGAATATGTTGTAAATTTAGGACATATAATATTAAAACTTATTTTTATGATTGATGCTGAAATTTTACTACGTTACAATGGATTTATTAGGGAATTTAATAAGTCAGATGTTATTGTTGTTCAAGGTGAAGAAGCAAAGTATTATCACCAAATAGTAGAGGGCAAAGTAAAGATGAGTAATTTAAACGATGAAGGTAAAGAATTTATTCAGGGAATATTTTCAGATGGAGAAAGTTTTGGTGAACCGCCTTTGTTTATAGGAATTAATTACCCAACTAGTGCAATTGCTCTGACTCATAGTAGTATAATTTTAATTGCAAAAGAAGATTTCTTTAGATTATTAAAGAAAGAGAAGGAATGTTGTTATGAGTTATTGCAATTTTTATGTTATAGGTTGTATTATAAGTCTATTATGGCACCTAAGATATCATGTAATGATTCAGAAAAAAGGGTATTAACATTACTTGGATTTGTAAAAAATAGACAAAGAGGAAAAGGTGAATTACGTATAGAGTTAACACGCCAACAAATAGCTGATATGACAGGATTAAGAGTTGAAACTGTTATCCGAGCAATTAAAGAACTTGAGAAAAAGCACTTGCTTCGTATAGAGAGAGGTAAATTATTTATCTAAAAAAAGATCAACAGAGCCTATGGCTCTGTTGATCCAACATACTCAAAAATAAAAAAAATAACACTAAAAGTTTTTCTTTTTAGAAGTTAAATAAATAGAAAAAACTGGAATAGCTGCCCATAATAAAAGAATAAAAAACGATATAGTACTACCCAAATTGTCTCCAAAGAATTTCTTGAAAACTGCACCGGTATACCCTAGAAGTGCTGATATATCAAGTTTTAATATGATTAAAATACGAGATAAATCTATAGGATTTAGAATAGTACCTATTAGTGATATATTTTCTAAAGGGTAATCTCCGAAGATCATTAATATACTCAAAAATATACCATCGTATATAACAGCTAAAAAAAGCCATAATAAAATAGAGAATCCAAAACCTTTTATCTTATTCTCATTTTTTAATCCAATATTATAGGCTAAAGCACTAAAGATAAATGTCAGAAAGGTACCTGTAGTGAGCAGTAGGATAAAATGAGTAATGATATCTGAGGCGAATAATCCGTAACATATAAATGGAATACCTAATCCAATAAGTAAACTCATAGATAAGGATAAAGCAACTCCTAGATATTGGCCTATAAAAATAGATGATCTTTTAATGGGTAATGCTAGTAATAACTCAGTGAATTCCTTAGAATCATAATAGTACATAATTCCAAATATTGTACTTATCAGAGGGACTAGCACAATAATTATATTCATAAGTGTAATAATTGCTTTCCCTATGTCATTATTTAGGAATAGTAGAACAAATCCTAATGCTAGATAGAATAGTAAGTAGATATAACTCCATCTACTTCTGATCAGATCGTAGAAACTATATTTAAGAATTTTAAGCATAATTAATTGTCAGTTAAAATATTAGCAATGGCATGTTCAAAATTATCTTGTTTAGTTAAATTTTTGAGTTCTTGAATAGTACCATTAAAGTAAATCTTTCCTTCAAGTATAAAAACAATTTTATCAGAGACCTCCTCTACAAAGCTCATAATATGTGAAGTAACAAGTATTATTTTACCTTTTTTCTTCTCTCTAATTATAAGTTCTTTTAAGATAATTAATGCAGCTGGGTCTAAACCTGTAGTAGGTTCATCAAGTATTAGTATAGGATTGTCAAATAAGAATGTAAGTAGGAGGTTTACCTTTTGTTTTGTACCACCAGAGAGTTTGTTTAGTTTTTTGTTTAAGAAAGGAGAAAGCTTAAAAATATCAATGTAATAGCTTTCGTCAATAGATTTTTCATTTCTAAGATCTTTAATCATTTTGATTAACTCTAATACCGTGATATTATTCGGAAAGTTTGCTATCTGAGGTAAGTAGTCAATATCTTTTCTATAGTTCCAATTTTTTGATATTTCTTGGTCATTGATACATATTGTCCCTTTATCAGGGAACACCATACCCAGTATGCATTTATTCAGAGTTGTTTTACCACTTCCATTAGGACCCAAGATTGCTATGACTCCTTCTTCTATGCTTAAGTCAATACCTTTTAAAACTTGTATTTCTCCAAATTTTTTATGTAAATCATTTATTGCTATCATGTTTAATTTGTTTTATAAAAGGTTTAGAATCAATTAGATTGTCAGGTGTGAATACAGGTGCTACTTTTTCAGAGAAATCAATAATATCTACAAATAGACTGCGTAAAAAGATTATAGATTCAGGTGTTTTATTTACCACATAAGAAAATAGTCGAATAGGTCTATACGGGACATCGCCTATACCATCTTTATCAAGATCATAACCTGAATAGTTACTCCAGTAGTTTCCTTCAAAACTATTCTGATTCAATTGACCTTGATATAGTAAATCAAAAGAGTTATTTAGGAAGTTGTTGTTGTTGACTTTATTTTGATAATTAGCTCCCTTAGAATTGATAGCCCATCCGTTGTTGACAAAGTCATTGTGAAGATATTCCACTCTATTAGATCCTTCAATATTTATTGCTGTTGTATTATTTTTAAATAGATTGTAAGAAATACTCGTATCATTAACTTCTTTTAACAGTACTCCGTATGCAGCAGATCCCCAATTATCACTAAAGGTATTATGATACATCTTCATAAATTTAGAAAACATAATAGCAACGCCAGCACCATTCTTTGTAAAAGAGCAGTTAGAGACTGTATCATTATTAGAAAACATAAAGTGGAGTCCATATCTAACATTTTGTTTACTAATGTTATTATCTATTGTACAGTAACTTGAGAATTCTAGATAGATACCGTCCCTAACTTTCTCTACATAATTATTCTTTATTTCTATATAGTTGCTATACCAGAGTTGTATGCCATTTCCAGAATTAAACTCGCTCTTAGCTTTTCCATAGATCTTGTTATTTAAGACTTTTCCATTTTTAGATTTTTCTAAGTAAATACCAAAGAATAAGTCTTCAATGATGTTATTTTTAATTACAAAGTTTTGACTTTCTCGTACTCTAATTGCGGCATAATCTTTAATATAGCTAGTACCCACATTAATGATTTTGAAGTCTTGTATTGTCACATCATTAGCCTTTACTATAAAAATTTCTCCTTTGTTATCACCATCTATAGTTGCGTTGTTTCCTTTTATGGTTAGAGGTTTATTTATTAAAATATCTGTTTCCTTATATGTGTCTGACTCAACATTTATTACATCGTTGTCTTCGGCAAGTTCAATAGCTTTCTTAATGGATGTAATAGTTGAATTTCTACTGACAGTGATAGTCTTAGCAACCCCACAAAACCCTTGTGTAAGTAACAATAAAAACAGAAAATTTTTAAATATTAGATTCATAAGTATGTGAGATTTTGTTTGAATAGGTGACGATTTTTAATGTCTTTTTATTTGTTTAACAATATCTGTATAGGTGTATATTTTGCCAGAGTTTTGTTCTATAAGTTTTTGTGCTTCTTGATTTGTCTTGGTTGCAGATAAGAATGCCCCCATTGGGCTTGGGATGTTCTTAGAAATAATAAAAGTAGCTTCTTTAGCAGGGATTAAAGTACCTGGATTTGTAAGATCAGAAACAAGTATATGTAAATAAGGTCCTTGATTTTGTTCGTTTTCCGCTGTATAAGAAATCATGCATTCAATTGCGTCAAACTTATAGTTCTTTCCTTTATCTGTGACTACCTGTGAGGCATGCTTGTTATCTACTATCCCCATTTTACAGAAATCACAATTGTCTACTCCATATTCGATAGGAGAGATTTTAGCTGTACATGAACAAAAAAGAAGTATAATACCAATTAAGTAATAAGTTTTCATATTAATTGTTTTTTATTTTTCGGCCTATTAAGTAAGCAATAAAAGTTAATAACATACCGAATGCCATTAAATATGCCCCTGTATGAGGATAAGAATATGCATCAAAGTTTAAGATTTTTCGATGACCAAATAGGGGAGGTTCATAGGTAAGTGGATTACCAGCTGAATCTACCATTTTCATAATGGCATGTGGATCTAAATCACTTCCATATTCTATTAACCAAAGATTGAAGTCATACATGCCTGCTATTCCTAATACAGCCATTAAAATCAACCAACCTAAGAATAAACTGGGTTTTACTTTATTAAATAATCCAGCTATACCAATAGCAATACCTAAGACAGCCATTGAAGCGATTACAATAGGAAAGACTGTGAATTCCCACATTTGTTCAGGTTTAGGAATTGTTTTCATTCCAATATAGTGATTAAGACCATCTATGTTTTGAAGATCAAATTCTTGAACACCTTTAATCCCATCTATATATATGTCCATACCTAAAGGGATGGGATATTGAGGGGCTCCTAGTTCTATATTCCACAAGGGGAAGTAGAATAACGATAATAGTAAAGATGAACCTATTATCATTAATATGGATGAATTTCTCATTTTACATTTTTTAATAAAGGACAAAGCTTATAAGCTTTGTCCTTTAAAGAATTAAATAAAATAATACGTATAATTTAGAGGATGGCTACTTATTCATCATCTAACGACCATGACAATTCAATTTTAGAATCGGCAGGTGATACTCTAACATAACCTTGCATTTCTTGGTGTAATGCAGAGCAGAAATCTGTACAGTAGAACGGCCAGACTCCGACTTGTTTTGGTTCCCATACAATAGTTTCTGTTTTACCAGGAGTTATAAGTAACTCAGTTGTATTAGCTCCTAACATTGCAAAACCGTGAGGAACGTCAAAATCTTGTTCTAGGTTTGTAATATGGAAGAATACTTTATCTCCAACTTTAACACCTTCAATATTATCAGGAGTAAAGTGACTTCTAATCATAGTCATGTATACATGTACTTCATTCCCTTTTCTAATAACTTTAGTGTCTTTAGGTGACTTAGCTACTGCAGGGTGTTTATTTTCATCCAGTTTGTAGATTTGTCTAGATTTGTTTTTAATTTTATCTGCTTTAATAGCAGCAGCGTAGTGTGGTTCTCCAATAGTTGGGAAATCGAGGATTAACTCCATTTTATCCCCTGAGATATCATACAATTGAGCTGAGTGGTTAAGATCAGGTCCTACAGGTAAATATCTATCCTTAGTTATCTTATTCATTGCTACCATGTATTTGCCATCAGGTTTTCTAGAGTTACCACCAGGGATCATTAAGTGACCTACTGAGTAATAAGTAGGTTTTCTATCAATAATCTCCCAAGTTCCTAATTTCCATTTAACTACTTCTGAAGAAATAAAGAAAGTAGTATAAGCATTTCCTTTTCCATCAAATTCAGTGTGAAGAGGTCCTAATCCAGGTTGTTCTACTACTCCTGCAAGTACATCGTCAAATTTTAGAATAGGCAATCCATAAGCTTCACCATCAAACTTTTTCTTTTCGATTGCATCTAACATTTTAGTAAAAGAGTGAACGGTTAGGTTAGCAGATAATTTTCCATTTCCGATAATGTATTCTCCTGAAGGATCAACGTCACAACCGTGAGGTGATTTAGGAGTAGGAAGTAGGTAAACTAATCCAGGGAGCTCACTAGCATCTAAGACAAGAACTTCTTCTTTCATTGTACTTGTAGCAGTGTGAGTATTATTGTCAAACTTGTTATGAGCATATTTTGCAGGCATTTTTTTACCTTTCCCTGCTTTGATATATTCTTCTGCTTTTTTCCAGTTTACAGCAGCTATAAAGTCTTTGTCATTTTGTGATGAATTGACCTCTAGTAAGCTATGCGCTTCTTCTGTATTATAAGTAGTAAAGAAGAACCATCCATGAGATTTACCTCTACCAGGGTGTGCTAAATCATAGTTAAAACCAGGCATTTGAATTTGGAAGGCTAAGTCCATATCTCCTGAATCTTGATCAACTTTGATAAAAGATAATGACCCTTTAAAGTTACCTTTATAATCTTTAATAGGCATATCTCTTTGTGGAATAGGTACAGAGAATCTAGTACCTGCTACTACGTATTCTGTGTTTTCTGTTACAAAAGAAGAACTGTGGTTACCAGCACTATTCGGAATTTCTATAATTTCTGCTGTACTGAAATCTTCTAAGTCAATTCTAGCAATACGCGGAGTATTATTACCATTGATAAATATCCATCTTCCGTCAAGCTCTCCATTTGTTTGAGAGATATCAGGATGGTGAGAGTCATCCCAAGGTACGAAGCCATGAGAAGTCATTAACATTGGTTTAGTCTCTTCACTATATCCATATCCTTTTTCCGGATCTTGTGAGAATACAGGAATTACTTTAAAAAGCCTTCCTGATGGTAGGCCATAGACAGATAATTGTCCACTAAAACCACCAGAAAAGAAACCATAGTATTCATCATATTCGCCGGGTGCTACATATACTTTTTCAGCAGCATTAGAAGATATTGCTCCCTTGTTACTTTGTTTTGAATTGTTACAACCAATTAAAAATAAAGAAAGAAAACAACTCGTTAATAATATATTAAGGTTTTTTTTCATAATTGATACTTTTTATATATTTCTAAAGTGTTCTGAAGTATTCAAGAACCGCTCGTGCATCTTCTTCTGACAGGTTCTGATTTGCCATTGGAGCTCCGTTAAATTCTTTTAAAAGGTCTTTTGCTAAAGGATCCTTCTCTAACATCTCTTCTGGTTTAAGAATCATATTCATGACCCATTCAGGAGAGCGTCTTTCAAGAATTCCTTTTGGTGCAGGACCAATAAATTTCTTATCAAGTTTGTGGCAAGCAGTACACATATTTTTGTAGATTTCCTGTCCTTTACTTGCCATGGCTTGATCTATATCACCTAATTTTACTTCTTTGATTGGACCAACACCTTTATTGTTTAATTCAACACGTTCTGAAGCTGGTAAATTACTATCATTTGAAGCAGTTGTCTTTGTTGATTGTTCTTCAGTTGTTTCTATCTTTCTTTCATTAGTTATAATATTTTCTTCTGTATTATTTGTTGATTTATTATTACAAGATACTATTGTAATACAACTAGTAGCTAATAGGAATAATGAAAAGGATTTTGAAATCATTACAATTAATTTTTAAATGTTATGTGACCAAAATTATATGGTTTTCGCATCATAATTTATGATTCGAATCACAAAGTGAGAAATAAAAGGACAAAAACATCTTTTTTTAGAAGCTCAAATTCTAAGTATAGATAAAATAGGATCGAATCGTTACTATAAGGGGTGAAAATTGGTGAATATAGAGTAAAAATGGTCTTATTTATTTTAGGTATAAATAAAGAGTTTTAGAACAAATTGAGAAGTATTATTAGAACAGTGTAGGTATATCTGAATTTGTTTTTAGAATATATCATCGTTTAATGTGTAACTATATTCATTTGCTTATCATTTAGATAGCTAATCCAATCCTCTCCAACAAACTCTCTATCTGCTAATACACAATTAATACAATCTTTACCAAACCAATCAATAAAAGTATTGATAAGTTCTTTTCGCTCATTTGTATTTGAGTTACCACGCTTATCTAACATTTTAAATAGTATTGGAAAACACATATTCTTATAACTAATACCTAGCATTAAGATGTTTATGTCTTGTTTTCCAAACTTCCAATTGGTGCGATCCATCACAAGAACATAAGATTCCTCAGTAGAAATAAGTGCAAATATTAGTCGAGATACCCATTCCAATTTCAAATCAGCTGAAGATATAAAGCGCTAAAATACGTCTATAGTTACTACTAGTTTCGGCACAGTTGTCAAATCCAGTTGATACTTTTGAAAAATTCACAGACTTTACTTTGCATAGAGAGATGATAAACAAACAAATAAGTCGGATCCTAGCTAACCCCAGTTTCCCTTTAAAATTAGCTTTTAAAGTTGTTAGAAGTTCTGTATTTTTGTACTCTAGGCTGTTGTTCGTTTTTAAAGGCATTATGTCAGAATTAAACCTTTAATATACTGAATGTCAGTCTTTTTTACAAATTATCCCGTCCTTTATTTATCTTAAAATCAACTAATTAATAATTTTGTCGTGTACTAAGAGAAAATATATTTGCTTTATTCTTTTTAGCCAGTGAGTAAAACGTAGTTCTTGCACTTTAATTTTTTTCTTTTCAACTTATAGAGGCGCAGTCTTAATCAAGTCGTCGATATTAGTAAAAGCTACCGTAAAGATTAGGATAGCTTTTCTGTTTAAGAAAAAGGGATAATAAATTATCCTTAATGGAGTAGATAAGTGATTTATTGCTCTAAAAATAAAATTAGGTTCTGTACCTTGCTTGTATTTTAGAAGTATATAGAGATGCAAAACAAACTTATAGATTATATCAAGACCTATACACCACTTACTTTTCAAGAACAGGAATATCTGATATCCCATATTGTTTATATAAGTTATGCTAAGCAAGAGATCTTATTTCAAGAAGGAAATGTATCTAACGAAATCTATTTTGTGACTAAAGGTTGTGTTAGGCTGTATTATAAGGTTGATGAAATAGATAAGACGGGGTTCTTCTACACCGAAGGACAGTTTATCTGTGCTGGCGAGAGTTTTACCTATAAAGTAGAGGCTAGTGAGAATTATCAAGTATTAGAAGACACAGAGTTATGTGTATTAACTAGAGATAATATAGAATCTCTATTGAAGTTAGCTCCTGTATTTGAGATTATCGCTCGTATTGCAGTAGAGAATGAATTATTAACAGCACAGCGTATTATTCGCTCTTTTGTTACCCAATCTGCCGAAGAGCGTTATAAAGAACTCTTAGCTCATCAGGGAGAACTTTTCTTACGTGTACCCCAGCAGTATATCGCTACCTTTTTAGGGGTATCACCAGAGACGTTGAGTAGAATCAAAGCTAGAGTTTTAACCCAGATTAAGTGATAGAGATATAAACGAAAAGTAATTATACAAAATAGGTTTGAATTAGTGATATAAGTATACTGTAGTATGTTTTTTAGAGTTAATGAAACAGATATGAAGGCAAAATGTTTTGAAGTATTTGGCTAATGCTTAATCTGGGGTTAAAGTAATTTCTTTTCTTGACGATAGTCAAGAGCTTTTTTGGGTTTAGTTATGCAACTTTGTGTAGAGAAATAAAAACAGCAAAGTAAGATGACCAAAAGAGCTTTAGTAGCAGGAGCAACAGGATATTTAGGCGGTGAATTAGTGAAGGAACTAAAAGCAAGAGGATATTGGGTAAGAGCTTTAATCCGCAACTCTTCACAACGCGATAAAGTCGCCCTAGCTGATGAGGTATTTATCGGAGAAATAACAATACCTCAAAGCATAAAAGGAGCTACACATACAATAGACTATGTGTTTTCTACCCTAGGAATCACCCGTCAGAAAGAGGGAATGACATATATGGATGTCGATTATCAAGGAAATTTAAATCTATTACACGAGGCGTGTATCACTGATGTAGAGCGCTTTTTATACGTGTCTGCTATCAATGGAGATAAACTACGTCATTTAAAGATATTCCAGGCAAAAGAAGGTTTTGTGGATAAACTTAAAGAATCAGGTCTAGACTATAGAGTAATTCGGCCTAATGGTTTTTTTTCAGATATGCGCGATTTCTTAGAGATGGCTAAGTCAGGTAGAGTTTACTTATTTGGTAAAGGGGATAAGAAGCTCAACCCTATTGATGGACGTGATCTGGCTAAGGTCTGCATTGACAAGATGCAAGGGACTCAAAGAGAGTCTAGCGTAGGAGGTCCTGATATAGTAAGTCATAGAGAATTGGCCTTACTAGCTTTAAATGCATGGGGTAAGAAAGAAAAGATTATCTATATTCCTGATTGTATACGAGTATGTATTATTAAGCTATTGCGCCTATTTACCTCTTCTAAGACTTATGGACCTTATGAATTCTTCCTAACAACTATGAAAGAGGATAATATTGCTCCTTGTTATGGAGAGCATCGTTTGAAAGATTTCTTTAATCAAGAAGGTGTAACCCATAGAAAGAATTAAAAATTAGGAGTTAGAAATTGTTTGCCCCTTGGTTTAAATTAAAAGAATCTCTAGTTCTTTGTTCTTTAAAAGAAGCAGTGTACTAGAGATTCAAAAGTACAAATCTATATATTGTTAGGGAGTTGATTCTCGATACTCTCTTTATCTTTTTTGCTCATCATAAGATTACCTAGTTTATTGATATACACACGAGTTTTCAGTATGCGTATTCTACCGTAGTGGTGGAATAATACATATAACAATACACCTATACCAGCAATATTTATATATCCATATACTGTCTTGGTGGCAGCGAGTACCCCGTTTAGTTGGACAAGGGATAGATTAATACCCGATCCTGATCTTAATAGCATGGCATCGTCTAGGTATACGGCTAAGTTGTTTAGACTTTGGATTTGGAACTGGTATTGTGTCCAGCTGTATAATGCACTAAAGATCCCTACAGCGATAAATGTACGCCATAGAATAGCAAACCCGATTAGTCCTAACATACTAGCCAAGTCTAACTTATCTAAGGTGTAATACCAAGTGGTAACAAAGATAACTCCCATTCCGTATCCTTTAAAGAACATGGGTAGATACCACATCGAATAGCTGAATTCTGTAGCCATAGCAAGGTACATCCCCATACTGTACATAAGAAATGCTGAGAATCCTGAGAAGACGAGCATGCGTATAGGGATTTCGTTTTTATACCAATAATAACAGACAACTGCCGCAGTAATAAGCCCCGGAATTAATAAGAGATTTAGAGAGGCATTGGTCATGGGATTATATCCTAATATACCTACGGCAAAGATATTTTGTATCGTAGCTGTGGCAAGGTACATTCCTAAACACAATAACATAATCGTTCCGTGTCTTACATTGTTCTTCTTAAAGGCATTTAGGGGCAGGAATGGTCTTCTAATTAACTGCTGGCGAATGACAAAAATAAATAAGAGGATACCAAATAATAATAAGGCATATCTTATGATCTCTGAGTCAAACCAAGCTTGTTGTTTACCAAAGGCTAGGATATAGGCTAAGGTCATGAAGGTTACATTGAATAAAAGGATGCTAATCCAGTCAATGTAAATAAAAGGAACCTTGCGCATAAAGCGTTGATTGTGCTGAAATACAATACAAATCAATGCAGCTCCAAAGCACATAATAGCTAGGTTCATATAGCTAATCTGCCAGCTGAATATAAAACTTACTTTCGCTACAAAGTAACCTGATAATTGGGTGATAACTAGTAGGGCAGAGTAGTAGATACTGTAGAATATTCCTCTGTTACCACCTACGCTTAAAAGCATCATAAGGGGTAATACTACCTCCATCATTCCCATCATTTTAAATACTCCTATTAGATAAGAACAGGCTATAATAATATAGGGTTGATGTGTAGTGGATTGTACCAAATATAATAAACCACACATGGTTAGTGAGGTTACAAGAAGTTCTTTTGTTCTGAATCGCGCTTTGATCCTAACAATAAGAGGCATGACTGTACCTAGACCTATGGCATAGGCATAGTTAGCCCATAGGTAGTACTCTGTCATCGAGCCTGTACTACCCACGATATTGGTGATATTAGTGGTATATATTCCACTAATACTACAGAACACAGCAGCTATGATTACAATGAGTAATAGCATGACTGGTTTTGGTACCCAAGAGTGAAATAATCCTTTGTTATACATGTTTGTTTTTTGTGAAATCGTGAAATCGTTTTTTTTGTGATGTTGTTTGAAAGACAATTTCACTATTAAAGTTGAGTAAAGACTGTTAACTGTCAACTGTCCACCGTTAACTCTTAATTAGCCAGTTGTATATTCATATTCATCCCCGCTTTAAGGTTAGCGATGTTTTCTATATCATTCGTATCTGTAAATTCGATACGCACTGGGATACGCTGTTGTACCTTGACGAAGTTCCCCGTAGAGTTATCCGTAGGCATACTAGAATATCTAGAACCTGTAGCAGCAGAGATAGCCGTTACTTTTCCTTGAAAGCGTATTCCTTTTACAGCATCAGCTGTCATGTCGATAATACTACCTATTTGGATATTGTTCATTTGAGATTCTAAAAAGTTGGCTGTTACCCATTTCTCATTATCTTTTACGATAGTAGTAATTTGCTGGCTAGGCGAGAGTAGTTGTCCTTCACTGATTAGTCTTCGTCCCATCACCCCATCATAAGGAGCTGTAATCACTGTGTATGACAGGTTTAGTTTAGCCATATCTAACATTGCTTTTGTACGTTTGATATCTGCTTCATTCAGGGCAAGACGTGTTTCTATCTCTGATACTGAAAGTTTGGTTGTGTTTTGTTGTTTTATTAAACTTTCATAAGCAGATTTAGCAGCTTGGTACTCCGTTTTTACTTGATCATATTGTTGTTGGGTAACAGCCTCAGCTTGTAATAAATTCTCGTATCTTTTGTTGTTTTGTTCTGCGTTCCACAATCTTGCTTTTGCCCCTTCAATATTAGAGCTAAATACCCCGATATTATTTGATGCTGTATGAATAGAGGAGTTAGTTACTTTCTTAGCAGCTAATGCGCTTAAATAAGCTGCTTCAGCTTGTTCTACTTGCGTTAAGATTTCTCTATTGTCAAGGATAACTAGTGTATCTCCTTTTTTGACTTGCTGATGTTCGATGAATTTGATCTCTTTAATATAAGCAGATACACGGGTATTGATAGGGTTAATGAACTCTTCTACCTGTGCTGATTCTGTGTAATCTCTATCGTTGATGTGAAAGTATTTAGTCAATAACCAGAAAAATGCGATTCCTATTACCGCAAATGTTAGGGTGTTGACTAAGAGTATCTTTGTTTTCTTCTTTTTTTCTTTTTTAGCTTTATCCTCTACAACTTGCTCTACTGGAGCTTGAACTGGTTGTTCAGTAGTTGTATTTTCTTTATTTTCCATTGCTTATTTTGTTTTTTTGTGAAATCGCGAAGGTGTGAAATCGTTTTTCTATTCCCTTTTTTTCCGTTTCCTGATTCCTTACCAGCGTAGGCACTAATTCTTAATTGCCCGCAGGGCGTTACAGTGTCCCTGTTGACTTTAATAAATTGTAGTATTGGTATAATACGTTTATTTCCGCATTGGCGTACTGAAGTTCGGCTTCTAGTTTAGCATTAGTTGCGTCAGTCATCTCTGCTTGAATAGCTAATTGGTTTAGGTATTTAGCCTCTATGATTTTGTAATTCTCCTGTGCGAGTTGTTGACTTTTCTTTAATAGATTAGCGTTTTGTATAGCCTCATCGTATTTGGTATAAGCCGCATTGACTCCCATTTCTAATTGTTGTTGTACAAGGGTGAATGTTTCTTCAGCTTTGTCTTTTTGAAGTTTCTCTAGTTTGACCTTTTTGGGTGTTTTATATAAATTGTCAATATTATAACTCAGAGATACTCCTACTTGCCAAGCGTTAGAATACATATCCATCACAGGGTTAGATGTGGTGATAGGTCTAGTCATATTATACCCACCTACTGCAGCTAGAGTAGGATACTTATCTGTATTGGCAATCTCTATCTTTTTTTGTGCCGCTTCGACTCCTTTTTCTACTCTTTGTATCATCGGATGTTGCGCATAGGCTAGATCTAGATAATAGTTATAATTCCCTTCTAGTGGTCTGTGTACAAGAGCTTCATTAGGCGTTATTTTACTTGAGGTCGGCAGTCCTAGTGCAATCGCCAAATTATAGTTTAGAATCGATAGAGTATTATCTACACTTAACAGGGCTTGGTCCATATTCTGAAGGACTAATTCACCTCTGATTACTTCATTACGTGTCATCATCCCTTCTTTATAATATCTATTGACATTCTCAAGGCGGATTTGGGCTAATCTTTTATTGTTTTGATAAACTTGCTCTTGATGAATAAGCTTATATACATCTAGGTAGTTAGAAATAACTAAGAACTTAATGGCTTGTTGATCTTGTACAAGGTCTAGAGAGGCAAGCTGTTCACCTATTTCAGCGAGTTCTATATTCTTATTAATCGCTCCTCCTTTAAATAGTAGTTCAGATGCCTGTATTGCATAGCTGTTGCCAAAGTGAGGCATATCTTTAGTCATGACCTTACTGAAATCTCGGTCTAATATAAGCGCATCTCCTATATAAGAGGCATTAGCAGTGAATGCAAGATTAGGTAAGCGCTGTTGTTTAAGTAATTGAGTTTGTTGTTCGCTAATGTTTTTGTTTAAAGCAGAGACTTTAAGTTGTTGATGATTTTCCATCGCTAAGTTCACCGCTTGTTCTATACTAAGTGTTTGGTCGCTTACTTGGCTATATATTGAAGTATATGAGAGTAGTAGTAAGCCTAATCCACAAAAGTATTTGTGAATATTTCTTTTCATTTTATTTGTACTTTATGCCGACAAAGTTACCTCAGTAGTACATGGTATAAAATGATTGAGAATATCAAAAAAGATGTTTAAAAGTATTATTCTATAACTTAAACATCTTTCTATACTGAGTTGGGCTGGTACCTTGATGTTTTTTAAAGAAGTGAGCGAAAGCATACTGATCACTAAATTGAAGTTTAGTGGCTAATTGTTTGATAGGCAAAGTAGTAGTGGATAACTGTGCTTTAGCTTCGTTAAATATAAACTCATTAATGATTTCTAAAGGTGTTTTTCCAGAAGTTTCTTTAACGACTGTACTTAGGTGTCTAATAGAGAGTTGTAGTTTATCTGCATAGAACTGAACAGACTTAGTCTCTAGGTAATAATCAGAGACTAGCATCACGAATTTATACGTGATCTTTTGCTGTGAGGTCATCTGATTAATAGAATCTTCACTTCTAGGCGTGGCTACGCTTACTAGGTGGTAGAGGATGATATTAAAATAATTTTCTATAATGTATTGACCATACTCAATCTCCTTGAAGTGCTCCAGGTAATAACCCAGTGACTCTACATTGGTCCAGAACATCTCTAGTTCTTGTTTGCTGATGTGAAAATTGCGTTGTAACTGTGTTTTTAAATCTCTATATACTTTTAATCGGTGAAGCTTAAAAGAAGCAGTTTCTAAGAAATTTCGATCATAGCTAAGTAGTCTCAGTTCTGCATCTGGGCTTATCTCTAAGATTTCGTATACGTATTTGACATCAATCAAAAAGATAGAGTTCTCTATGATTTCGAATTCATTAATCTGTTCTCTTATTCTTAGTCTTCCTTTTTTAACAAATAGAAAGGAAGAACGAGTGGGTCTATAGGGATGCCCAAAGTTGGCATGATCAAAGATGTTTTGTTGATCGTATATCTGTACATGTATAAATGAAGAATTGGCTGTCTGTATATTTCCTTGAAGCATAAGGATGGTTTTATAGGTGCAAGGTAGGGAAAAAATAGGGAGTATAGGCTCTTTATATGTAAGTAGAATACTCGCTGAAAGAAGCGATCTGATTAGAAATATTTTAGGGATACGGAGTTATAGAGGTAGGGGGAAGTTTTCAATTTAGTATCTATATAATATAATTTTTTGTTAATGATTATTTAATTCTTATTAGTTGTGCAAGCTATACTTTAGCATCGATTAATCAGACATAAGATGGCACTATCAAGAGATCAATGGGTTGATATTAACTACTATAAGTATTGGGATATATTGTATTATCTCTCTTGTAATATTACAAGAGATAAGGATCTATCAGCTGATATAGTTCAAGATGTTTTTGTGAATATATGGAATAATTACAGCAATTTGATAATTGATAATTCTAGAGCTTATTTAATACAATCTGTTCGTAATAAAAGCTTAGATTCAACAAATAAATGCAACAGCATTTAAAAGAACAGCGGGGAACATTTGCCCCATGGGGCAAATGTTCCCCGCTGTTGGCGAAAAAAAACATCTACTTTTGAAGTTCCTACACAATCAAAAAGATGTCACATTTAACGTTAGAACAAAGATACAAAATAGAAGCATATAAAAATTTAGGTAGATCACTTAGTGAAATAGGTGATTATATAGGCAAAGACAGATCAGTTGTTAGCAGAGAGCTTAAACGTAATTCAGATGGTAGAAACGGTGTTTATAAAGCCGATCTTGCTCAAAAAAAGACAACACTTCGTCATAAAGAAAAACCTAAGCATAAACGCTTAAATAAAAGTGTCAAAGCAACCATTTTGTCGCTGCTCAATAAAGATTATAGCCCTGAACAAATAGTAGGAAGATGTAAAATAGAGAAGATAGAAATGGTTTCAGTAGAATGTATTTATCAGTTTATTTGGAAGGATAAAAAGCAAGGAGGAAAGCTTTATAAGCATCTACGAAATAAAGGGAAAAAATATCGTAAAAGAGGAAGCAATAAAGATAGTAGAGGGGTAATATCGAACAGATTAGATATAGATGAAAGACCTGGTATTGTTGACAAAAAAGAAAGAATAGGAGACTTAGAAATTGATTTGATAATAGGAAAAAATCATAATGGAGCCTTATTAACTATTAACGATAGAGCCACAGGGATTTTACTAATGGGGAAGGTTGAATCTAAACAAGCTCATGCGATAGAGGCTAAAACAATAGAGCTATTAAAGGATTACAAACCTCTTCTACATACAATCACTTCTGATAATGGAAAAGAGTTTGCAAACCATCAAAATATAGCTAATGCGTTACAGATTGCCTATTATTTTGCAAAACCTTATCACAGTTGGGAAAGAGGCGCTAATGAAAATTTAAATGGTTTAGTCAGACAATATTTCCCGAAAATGAGTAACTTCGATTTAATTACACAACAACAAATAGATAGAGTTGTAAATATTTTAAACAATAGACCAAGAAAGAGATTTGGTTTTAAATCGCCTAATGAAGTTTTTGCAGATAAATTAGACAAAATAGCAACTGTTGCATTTATAACTTGAATTCACGAAGTTTAAAAGCTATTAGTACAACTAATTTTAATACTGTTCAGTTAGAAGAGGTATATAATGTATTAGTAGATAATGAAATATTAAGTAAAGAAGAAGAAATAATGTTCAAGGAACAATTAGTTAATATGATATATAGTAAGGCTCAAGAAGTACTACCAGAGAAGTGTTATCAAATATTTGTTCTTCGATATAGTAATAAATTGAGTTATAAAGAAATCGCATTAAAACTTGGGATATCAGAAAGTACTGTAGATAATCAAATTAGTAAAGCTTTAAAAAGTATTAAGAGTTCTTTACCTTATTTGGTAGACTATATTATTGTGATAGGTTATTTGATTGGGTAACCCAGAATTAGTACTAATTAAATATAGCAAAGTTATTTTGCTTCATAGCTTTTCTCTTAGTTCTAAAACTATACTAGAGTATGTAGGGGGTATTTATTTAGGTGTGTTTTTTATAATTGTTTTCGTTTATCAGTTTATACTTTGTTCTGAGTTGAAAAGCAATGTTATCTAAGTGTTACTGATATTAAGAATAAGTTAAGCGTTTGTTTTTGCATAGGGAGTTATAATAATAGAGGACTCTTACTTATGTAAGACAATCTTAAATTATGCAAAATAAGTTTAAACATTTTTTAAATAAATATTTACTAGGTACAGCTAACTCTACAGAAAAAAAAGTTGTGGAAGACTTTTCTGATAATTTACAGAAAAGACCATTAATAGAATTAAAGACAATCCAAGAGAATAGTAAACTGAGAAGCTCTATATACAATAGTATAAAGTATAAAACTAGAGAAAGAAAGCGAAGAAAGAATTATAGATTATTATCAATAGGTTTTTCACTCTTATTAGTGGTAGGTTTAACAATTTATCAAAAGAATATTTCTGTTAATAATCAAGAATTAACATATTCTACTTCTAATGAGTTAGCTAAACATATTATTCTACCAGATGGTACTGCTGTAACGCTAAGTAGTAACTCTACATTAATCGTGTCAAATGAGTTTAATCAATCAAACAGAGAGATTAAATTACTAGGTGAGGCTTATTTTAAAGTTGCTAAAGATGCCTCAAAACCTTTTATTATTTCGTCAGATAATTTTGAGACACAAGTTTTAGGAACTTCTTTTTGGGTGAAACGAAATATAGTAGAAGTCTCTACAGGGCGAGTAAAAGTTAGTAATTCGTTAGATAGGGAAAACTATGTTATTTTAACTGCTGAGCAAAAGGTTTTGCTAAAAGACCATAGATTATATAAAAACACGCTAGATGTGTTTTCTTGTATTTCCTCCACTTCATCTTATCTTATGATGAATAATATGACTCTTACACAGTGGAAACAAATAATAGAAAAAGAGTTTGATATCCAGATACACTTCCTAGAAGATATTATTTCAACAAAAGAATTTATTCAAGCAGACTTTAGAAACTCTACTCTAGCAGATATCGTTCAGAGTGTCAGTTATATGTATGACTTTGATTATAAATACGAAAATAAAACTATAATTATTAATAACACCAAGAAATGAGATTAAATTACTATTGCCGGTTAAGAGTAGAGACATATCTTTTTTGTCTTTCTTTATTCAGTACAGGCCTTTATGCTACTAATCAGACAGTTTCTGATAAGACAAGTGTACATGTCTATGTAAGTAATTCTTCAGAAACAGTGAAGAGTTTATTTGAAAAAATAGAACTACAAACAACTTATAAAGTAGTCTATTCTCCCTCTAGATTAGATACCTCTATTGCTCTTAGATTTACTAGTAAAGAACGTGAACTAGAGAAGTTGTTAGAAGATATTGCCTTAAGAACAGGATCTACATATAATATATCAGATAAATTCATCACTTTTAAATCACAATATGTTATTCCTAAAGCAGAGAAGGTTAATACAGGTCAGCAAAATAATAAGACTGTTTTAAAAGGGGTAGTTAAAGACATTCATGGACTAGCACTTCCTGGAGCGACTGTAAAAATAAAAGATTCTAAAGAGGCTGTAGCTACTGATCTAGATGGTAGTTTTATGTTAGAAGTAGCCCAGAATAAACCGATCGTATTAGTAATAGAGTATATAGGATATGATACTAAAGAAATTAAGGTAGACAATCTTGAATATACTTCTATAATCTTAGAAGAAGATGCTCGTAGTTTAGAAGAAATTGTAATCACTGGTTATACAACAGAGAGCAAGCGAAATATTACAGCTGCTATTTCGACTATTAATGTAGATGGTATTAAGGATGTACCTAAGGCAGATGTAGCCGAGATGTTACAAGGTAGAGCTTCAGGGGTACAAGTTATGAGTGATAATAGTCCAGGTGGGGGGAACTCTATTCGAATAAGGGGATTCAGTACTATTAATAATAATGAGCCATTAGTAATTGTAGATGGAGTACCTGTAGCTAATGGGTTGAATTCGATTAATAGTAATGATATAGCTTCAATGCAAGTATTAAAAGATGCTGCTTCATCCTCTATCTATGGTTCTAGAGCGGCTAATGGAGTGATTTTAATTACAACAAAGTCAGGAGGTAGAAGTGAAAAGATATCTATAGATGTAAGTAGTTTTACAGGTGTTCAAAGTGCTTTTAACCTACCTAAGATGCTTGATGCTCAGCAGTACGGAGATATGTTATGGCAAGCTTATAAAAATGATGGTGTTGCTCCTAAACATGATATTTATGGAAATAATCCTACTGGGGCGACTATACCTCTTTATTTAAATAAAGATAAAACTATTAAAAGTGGTAATGTAGATTGGGTTAAAGAAATATTTAATCCTGCTACGATTCAATCTCACAATATATCATTAGCAAAAGGAGGGGAATACTCTAGTCAACTTTTTTCGTTAGGGTACTTTGATCAACAAGGAATAATAAAAGATACTTATTTTAAAAGATTTTCAGGACGTTTTAATTCAGAGTATAGATTCTTTGATGGGATCTTGACAATAGGGGAGAATCTTAATGCCTCATATACAGAAAATGTTGGTATCGGTACTAATGCAGCATTAGGGTCAATAGTATATAATGCATTTATGTATCCTTCTATAGTGCCTGTTTATAGTGAGTTAGGAGAGTTTTCGGGTAATCCATTAAATGATATTCAAAATCCTAGAGGGCGTTTAGATCGAAATAAAAATAATAAGACAAAAGAGCTGAGATTACTAGGTAATTTATTCGGAGAGTTAAAGCTAAGTGATTTTACTTTTAGGTCATCTATAGGGCTAGATTATGTAAATATTAATGGAAGGAACTTCTCACCAAAGTTTAATGAAATATTAGTTATTAATCCAGTTAATTCACTATCTACTAGAAATTCGTTTAATTATCAATTTACTTTTACTAATACACTGAGTTATAAAAAACAATTAGGCAATCATAATTTTGATGTCTTATTAGGACAAGAAGCAGTTGAGTATTACTATGAAGGGTTCTCTGCTTCAAGGCAGAATTTTATGTACGAAGATCCTAATTATTGGTTTTTAGATTATGGTACAGCCAATCAACTAAATGGAGGTAACGCTAATGGGTGGTCATTAAATTCCTTCTTTGGTAAAGTTCATTATAATTATGATGGAAAGTATATTGTGTCTGCTACAATGCGTAGAGATGGAACTTCGCGATTAGCTAATCATAAATGGGATACTTTTCCTGCTGTTTCACTTGGTTGGAGGATAGATAAAGAAGAGTTTTTTGATTTAGGAGATACTTTTACTTCATTTTTACTTCGTGGTGGCTGGGGAGTTACAGGAAATCAGCAGGTACCCTCTTATTCTACTATAAAAAGTTATTCTAGTAATAGTTACAATTCAAATTATGATATTAATGGAGGACAGTCATCTGTTGAGACAGGTTTGATTCAATCTAGAGTACCTAATCCAGAATTAAAATGGGAAACTACTACACAGAGTTCTTTAGGAGTTGATTTAGGCTTTTTTAACGATAAACTAAGTGTAACAGCAGATATCTATAACAAGAAAACAAAAGATATTTTGGTCTATAAATCGTTGCCTTTGACCTACGGAGGTACTAATGATGGACAGTGGGTAAATGATGGAGAGATGACAAATAGAGGTTTAGAATTAAATCTATCTTATCAAGATAATATAAAGGATCTTCACTATAATATTAATTTCAATTTTACAACTTATAAAAATCAGTTGACAGCATTAAACTCTGTTAATTATCTAGGTATTCCTTCTTCATCTTTACACAGTGTAAATTTTGGGCAAGAAATCTCTAGATCTGCTATAGGTCAACCAATAGGCTCATTCTTTGGTTATGTTAATGATGGGATATTTAAAAGTCAACAGCAGATCGATCAGTATAAATTACAACCTAATGCAAAACCAGGTGATTTAATCTTTAGAGATGTAAATAATGATGGTGTAATAGATGACAATGATAGAACATTTATAGGTTCTCCTCACCCTGATTTTATTCTTGGCTTTAATGTAGATTTAAAATATAAAGGGTTTGATTTAAGTATGTTTTTTAATGGAAGTTTTGGCAATAAGATTTATAACTTAACAAAATATAACTCTCATTTCTTTAATCAATCAGCTTATAATAAGTCTTCTGATGTATTAGGGGCATGGACACCTGACAATCCGAATGCTTCTATACCAAGATTATCCTTAGATGATACAAATAACAATATACGCCCTTCATCTTATTATGTGGAGGATGGCTCATATTTCAAGTTAAATAATTTACAACTAGGTTACTCTTTTGGAGAAAAACTTCATAAGCAACTAAAAATGAGAGTTTATCTACAAGCAACAAATGTATTTACGATTACTAACTATAGTGGATTAACTCCAGAAGTGGGACTACAAAGTTATTCTAAGAGTAATAAAAATTTAGATATAGGTATTGATCGTGGGCTTTATCCACCTGCACGTACTTTCTCTATGGGATTAAGTATTAATTATTAAAATACAAGTAATGAAAAGATATATTTCAAATAAAACATATAAGATACTATTTGTCACAACTATTATGGCAGGTGTAATGAGTTCATGTTCTAAAGACTTTTTAGACGAAACTACTTATGGAGAAGTATCACCAGATAAGATGACAGATCCTAAGAATGTGGAAAGAGTAATTATAGGGGCTTATAAGATGCTGAATGGACAGATGGATAATGCTTCAAATGCAATGAATTCTCCAGCGTCTAATTGGAGTTTTGGAGATGTGACTTCTGATGATGCATATAAAGGAGGTGGAGGTACTGGTGATCAAGGGCAAATTCACAGAATGGAGTTATACCAGACAGATCCTACTGTAATAGATATAGAAAGAAAATGGAGTGCATTATATGAAGGTATTAAAAGGGTAAATGACGCTCTACGATTATTAAATCAATCAGTAGCATTTGACCCTGAACTAAAGAAGCAGAGACAGGGAGAATTATTCTTTCTTAGAGGACATTACTACTTTGAATTAAAGAAGATTTACAATAGAATTCCTTATATAGATGAAAAAGTTGTTAACGTAGAGGATTATAATCGATCAAATGTAGAGTTTACTTCTGAGGAGTTATGGCAAAAAATAGCAACAGATTTTGATAATGCATCAAAAGTATTGTCTTCTAAGCAAGCACAAATAGGAAGACCTACTAGCATTGCTGCTAAAGCTTATCTGATGAAGACAATGATATATCAAAAGAAATGGCAAGAGGCTTATGCAATCTCAGAAGAGGTGATGTCTAGTCAATATAAACTTCTGTCTAATTTTGAAGATGTGTTTTTACCAGAAAATGACAATAGCTTAGAAGTAATATTTGCAGTACAACATTCTATTAATGATGGTGATCCTAATAACTATAATGGAAGTATAGGAGATCGTCTTACAGCTCCAGGAGGCCCTTTTTATCCTCAGTATGGTTTTCATAGACCTTCTCAAAATCTAGTTAATGCTTTTAAGACAGATGCTAACGGATTACCTGTAAAAGATAATGTAGATGTAAACAGTCAAGATTTCGTAGATCCAAGATTAGATTACACCATAGGTAGACCAGGTATAACATATAAAGATTTAGGAGTGACATATGATGCATCTTGGGCAAGAGATGTAGCTACTTATGGAGTATATGCACCAAAGAAACGTATAGTTTCTGCTAAATCACCGTATTATGGCGCAACTTGGCCTTATGTTTCTGCGTTGAATTATTATATTATTCGTTATGCAGAAGTAATGTTATGGAAGGCAGAAGCAGCTGTAGAGTTAGGTAAATTAGAAGAAGCTCGAAGTATCGTAAATGCGATTAGAAATAGAGCAAAAGAGTCAAAGTATGTGATGGCTTTAGATGGTAAGTCATATGCTGCTAATTATAAAATAGGCTTGTATAATGATAGCTGGAGTGATGTAAATAAGGCTAGAGAGGCTGTACAATTAGAGAGTAGATTAGAGCTAGCAATGGAAGGAGAACGATTCTTTAATTTAGTGCGTTGGGGGATAGCAGATAAGGTCATTAATCAAGAGTATCTAGAAGCAGAGAAACATAAACGTTCATTTTTGACAAATGCTCATTTTACTAAAGGAAAGAATGAATATTTTCCTATTCCACAAAGATATGTAGATGGGGCTACTTCTAAAGTTGAACAAAATCCTAATTATTAATATTAAGTAATATAAAACAAATGAAAAAAATAGTAGTAGGTTTTTTACTCGCTGTATGTACTTTTTCTTTCGGACAACGTGGTGATAATAAAAGTGTAACATTGTTAAGAAATAGTAATTTTTATTTTTTAGATCAGCTTTCTAAACAACCTAGTCTTGTTAAGTTGCTCAATGATAATAAGACTTTTACAGAAATAAAACATAATAGATTAGATCTAATAAGTAAGTTAGTAAATGGTGAAACTTTTCCTAAGAGCGAAGAATTGGTTCATTCTTATATTTTTACAGACGATCAGATAAAAAGTATCTCTGATGAGTTAGTTGCTTTAAATAATAAGGAGAAGAAAGTAGAAACTTTTTTTGAAGAATTAAAGCAGTCTAAAAAATACATTAATTACAATGAGATGAATCAGAAAGATTTTATCTCTAATGTAGTGAAGTTAAACTTTAGTGGATTAAATCATACTTTAAAAGTATATGGATTAGGAGAGAAGCCTTTTTATCCAAACATTGATTCAGTATCTTATGATAAGAATTCACGCTATTTTAAAAGTGCTATTTTATTTTGGGCAAAGCATTTAGCAAATGAATCAGATTATTCTAAGGCGAGCTTCTTTGAACCAATGTTGGATTATGGACTGTATTTGATGTATATGAACCACAGGGATGAAGGTATTAGATATGAGCCTCTAGTTGCATTGTATAATAAGAGCGCTATAGAATATGTTAAACGCATTGATTTTAAAAAGTATGAATACAATGCATTAATCGTCTTAGGGGATGGACCAGAGAATTATAGAGATCCTTTGGGGGCGTTAGGAAAATTGAATCTAAAATTAGCAGTAGAACAGTATAGACAGGGTAAGGCGCCTTTTATTATTGTTTCAGGTGGACACGTACACCCAAATCGTACAGAGACTTGTGAAGCTATAGAAATGAAAAAAGAATTAATAGGGTTATATAATATCCCGGAAGAGGTAATTATTGTAGAACCTTATGCTAGACATACGACTACTAATCTTAGAAATGCTACTCGTTTAATGATTGAATACGGTTTTGATATTAAACAAAAAAGTATGATTGTCTCTTATGAGTTACATACAAAGTCAATAGCAGATAAGAAGTTTTTAGAACGTTTTATGCGTGAATTAGGTTATTTACCAGGAAAAATAGTTAAGCAGAAAAAAGGAGAGTTATTAGACTTTTATCCATCTGAATTACTATTACAAATAAATCCTTTAGAGCCGTTAGATCCATAAGATGAGAAAGTTTCTTATTTTATTGCTTATAGCAACTCAATGTGGTTATGGACAAAAAAGTAAATTAAGTGATAAAGTGAATGTTTTTTTAGGAACTTCAGGGGATTATGGACAGTTATCTCCTGGAGCTTCTTTTCCATTTAGTATGCTATGTATTTCTCCCGAGACATATCCTTATAATCATACAGGATATGATAATAGAGCAAAACAATTTAAAGGCGTGACTCATACTAGACTTCAGGGAGTGGGATGTAAGGGAAGTGGAGGTAATATTCTGATCAAACCAATTATAGGAAGTAATATTGGAACGGAGTTAATCAAAGAGAGAGAAAAGGGAATGCCTGGTTACTACAAGGTGGAATTTATAAACAACATTAAGGCTGACTTTACTGTAGGACATAATTATGGAATACACCGATATTCCTTCCCTAATAATGGGCAATTATTCGTGGATTTATCTAGTGCTACAGGTGGTGCTTTTGTCAGTGCTGAATATGAAGTATCTAATCAGGTTATTCAGGGAAAGATTAGTTCTAAAACAACATGCTCTGCTGGGATATATCATTTTTATTTTAGTATAGATTTAGGAAATGGAGCCATCTTAAGAAAGGTAGGAGAATATCAATTTATCGTTGATTTTCCCTCTTCTAAAGTCGAATTACAGATTGGTTTTTCATCTGTTTCAGAACACTATGCAAAGAGCAGAATAGCAATGGGGCAAAGTTTTGATTTAACAAGAACTCTAGTTACAGAGCGATGGAATGAATTATTATCTGTTGTTGAGGTTCGTGATAAGGATGATGAGAGGGTAAAGCTTTTTTATTCTTTGCTTTACAGGACTCTTCAGGCGCCTTATCTGATATCTGAAGCAGATGGGACTTATAGAACCATTAGTGGTGAGGTGAAAAAAGCTGATTTTAATGTATATCATGGTTGGGCGCTATGGGATAATTATAGAGAAGTTATTCCTATGTATTCTATATTATATCCTGAAGTGTATAAAGATGTAGTTCACTCTATTGCTAATATGTATCCATACGGCAAAAAAGACTTCTCTACACTCAATGAACCTGGTCCTACAGTGAGGACAGAGCACGCTTTAGTTGTTTTGGCTGATGCAGTGAATAAAGGATATCAGTTATCTATAGATTCCATTAAGGAGTACCTTGTTAAGGAAGCTGAGCAACTTGATTTTTCTTCTCCTGATAAGGCATTAGAATCATCTTATGATTATTGGGCATTGAGTGAAATATTTAACAGTGTTCAAGATACTGTATCTGCAAACTATTATTTAGAAAAAGCAAAAGAGTATAAGAAATATTGGCTAAAGGATTTTAAGGATATTCAGATTCACGATGTGGATAAAATGCAAGCAAGAGGATTATATCAAGGAACTATCTGGCAATATAGATGGTTAGTACCTTATGATATAAAAGGCTTAATTAGTCTTATAGGTTCTGAAAAAGAATTTGAAAACCAATTAGATACTTTTTTTGAAGGTCATTATTATAATCACGCCAATCAGCCAGATCTTCAGGTGTCTAGTTTGTACAATGCTACTAGAAGTGCTTATAAGAGTCAGAAAGTGATCCATGATTTACTATTAGGAGAGAGTATTCAGTTCTACTTTAATGATAACAGTAAAGGAATTGATCCTTATATCGGAAGGATTTATAAGAATGCACCTCAAGCTTTTTTACGAACTATGGATGATGATTTAGGGACAATGTCAGCATGGTTTGTTTTAAGGAGTTTAGGATTCAGCGCTGCTAATGTGGGGTCGGATACTTTTTATCTCAATGCTCCTATTTTTAAAAAAACAATCATACGCAATAATTTGGTAATTAGTAATAAAGAAAGAAGCTCTTATATACAAGAGGTAGCGTATAATAATAAGGATTATCAAAGGAACTATATTACTTATAAAGAATTTTTGAAGGCATCAAAAATCATATTCAAAACAAGTGATGAACCTAATAAACAATGGCCGTCAGAGCCATTGTGGATTTCAAATATAAAAAAAGATGAATAGAAATATAAAGTTAAGTAGTATTCTGTTAGGTATTATGCTATTACCTATAGTGATGTATGGACAAATAAACACAAAACAAGAAATAAATTTACCTAGTGATTTACGAATTAATCAGATTCAAGTTCTAGGTACACATAATAGTTATGCAGAACCAGTAGACCTTAATCTCCTTGATTATGTATCTAAAATTGTAGATCAGTCAAAAGGGAAGTTATTAGAGGGAATGAGTAAAGAGCAGTTAGACTTTTTTAAAGAGTATCACCCTAATGAAATTAGTTTTAAGGAGAGTTTGTTTTATGAGCACCCAAGCTTTGAGATTCAGTTAGACAGTGGATTGAGAAGTTTGGAACTAGATGTGTATTATGATTCAACAGGCAATAGATATACGAAGCCTGCAGGCTATGAATATCTAAAATCAATAGGAACGAAAAAGTTAGCAAAGCATAATACTACGGATTTAGACAAGCCTGGATTTAAAGTTTTACATATGGCGGATGTAGATTTTAGGTCTAAATACCCAACGTTAAAATTAGCATTACAAAGTATAAAAAAATGGTCTGATCAGCATGTAGATCATATCCCTTTATTTATCATGATTGAAGCAAAAGATTCAAATTGGCCTTTGTTTAAGAATCCAACAGAAGTATTGAAATATGATGAGTATGCATTTGACCTATTAGATCAAGAGATTGTTGATATTATAGGTAGAGAGAAGTTGATTACACCTGATGATTTAAGAGGAAATTATAAAACGCTTAAAGAGGCTGTGGCGAATCATAACTGGCCACTTGTATCTCAGTCTAAAGGGAAATTGTTATTTATGTTATTACCTTCTACAGGAGGGGTAAATCAAGGTGAATCAGCTTATGTCCACAATCGTCCAAATTTAGAAGGGAGAGTTATGTTTGTACAGTCTAAACCAACGGATACTTATGGTGTGTTTTTACTCTTAGATAATGCTATTGTACGCCAAGAGGATATAAAAGAATACGTGACTAAAGGTTATCTTGTGAGAACTAGATCAGATATAGATACCTATGAAGCGAAAGTCAATGATCATACTCGTGCCAAAGCTGCTTTTTCTAGTGGTGCTCAAGTTATATCAACAGACTTCTTCTCTAGAGACTACAATCCCTACCAATCTGGATACTTTGTAGAGTTACCAGACAATCATAAGCAGGTTAGGATAAACCCAGTGAATTATAAAAAAAGTAATTAATATAGTTATTGTTTTTTAAAAGCCTTGTATACTTTAAGTTACAAGGCTTTTTGTATGTGTGCCCAGCATGGGTGATAACTCTAGGGTGTAAGTCCCGAACACGCCATTACAGCAGGAAGTGTTAACCGACAGCAAGGGGGTCCATCGTGAGTTGGAATCTGAAGGAAGCTTTAGGTAAAGTCTTGACCTGACGAACAGAAACTATATATAAGGCTAGAAATGTCGGATAAGGTTGCATATCAAACTGAAGTCCTAAGCTGTACAGAGACATCATAGTAAATATAGCAGGTATATGAGATGAAAGTTATCGTTCTTACCTGGGGAGGTCTTATAGACATAGGGAGTTTTTTTTTACAGAACTATGGATAACAATTGCTATAAGAAGTCAGCAGAAGTCATAGTATGCACAGATACAAGCTTGGCAATACCAAGAAGTCTTACAAAATGCAGAAGGACAGAACTTAATTAAGTGAGTAGTAAATGAATGTTACCTAATGTAGGAAAGAATGCAGAAAATATCTATAAACAGAGATAACTACCTTGTAAAGGATAGGGCGGAACCTGACAGCTACCAAGGAGTGCAGACTTACATAGGGATAACTGAAAACAACCTCATGGAAGTACGATTAGGACAGGGGAGTTTACTAGAACTAATCCTTAGTCCTAATAATTTAAACCTAGCCTATCAAAAGGTTAAGGCAAATAAAGGGAGCTATGGAATAGACAAGTTGTCCACTGAAGAATTATTGCCATGGCTCTTACATAATAGAGATTCATTGGTTTCATCGCTAGAAAACGGAAAGTATAACCCCCAAGCAGTTCGAAGAGTAGAAATCCCCAAAGAGGGAGGTAAAACACGCCAACTTGGTATCCCTACGGTAGTAGACCGTCTCGTTCAACAAAGTATAGCCCAAGTATTATCTCCTATCTACGAACAAGAATTTCACCCAAGTAGTCACGGCTTTAGATCCAACAAAGGTTGTCATACAGCCTTGAAAGAAGTGGTAAGCCATCTAAATGACCGATATCATTATGTAGTGGACTTAGACTTAGAAAAATTCTTTGACACAGTTAACCACAGTAGATTGGTTGAAATATTGTCAAAGAGAGTAGAAGACCCTCGGGTGATATCCTTAATCCATAAATATCTAAATGCAGGTGTTGTTATTGGAGGTAAATTTGAAGAGAGTAGATTGGGAGTACCTCAAGGCGGCCCCTTAAGTCCCCTTCTGAGTAACATAATGCTTAATGAGTTAGATAAAGAACTAGAAAGACGAGGCCTTCGTTTTGTGCGTTATGCAGATGACTGTCTAATCTTCTGCAAAAGTAAAAGAGCGTGTCTTCGTGTGCAGGAAAGTATCACTAGGTTCGTTGAAGAAGTCTTATACTTACGAGTAAACAAGGAGAAGACTACCACTGGTTATGCCAAAGGGAAGAAATTTCTAGGGCACAGTTTTTATGTAAAAAGCAAAGGGAAATGGAGTTTTTGCGTACACCCGAAAAGTTACAGTACACTCAAAGATAAGCTAAAGGAACTTACAAAACGTAGTAGAGGTAAAGGGTACGATAAACTCAAAGAATCCTTGCGATATTATATCCAAGGCTGGGTGTCATACTTCAAGCAATCTGATATGTTATCCAAGATTAAGTGTATAGATGAGTGGCTTCGCTTTAGGATACGGATGTTAATTTGGAAGAGTTGGAAACAGAATAAGACGAGATATGTTAATCTTAAGCGCATCGGTGTAAGAGATAATCAAGCATATCAATGGGCAAACACTCGCAAGAGTTATTGTCGCACAGCACTTAGCCCAATCCTACAAGCTTCTTTAAACATTCAAAATTTAAGGAAAGCAGGATATACATTTCTATATGACATACTCCTAAAAGTATCGTAAATTAAGAACCGCCTTGGTACGGATCCGTATGCCAGGTGGTGTGAGAGGTTGGCTGAAGAAATAATCTTCAGCCTCCTACTCGATTGAAATTATATTATTCAGCTTGTTTCTCTTTAATCAGATAACACCCTAAATACAATACATGACAGGCAAGTAATGAATAGGCTGTTAGTGTTATGATATCTGCAGGAATTAGATTCGTTACTGCTGATATAATAAAGGTTAGCAACAACTGTAAAGTACCTAATAGAGCTGATGCAGATCCACTATTAGTAGTGAATGGTGCTAAGGCTAATTTAGTAGTTGTAGGGAATAGTACTCCAAGAGTTAGTACAATGAAAAATAGCGGAACTAATAAGGCCTCAATAGGTTCTTTTAATACACACATAACTAAGAAGGCTACTGTCCAAGCAATACCAAAATACACGGTGTATTTTACGATTTGTTCTACAGTCCACCAGCGAGACAATACAGAGTTTGCCAGCCATGCCCCAAGGATTAAACCGATGGCATTAAAAGCAAATATACCACTAAACATATCTGAAGACATTCCTCCATACTCCATAATAAGGTAAGGAGCATTAGCTAGGTAGATCATTAAGATACTATAGGTTAAACTTCCAATTAGTGTATATTTGACAAAGACGTTATTCTTGACAATCTCTTTGAAGTCAGTCATTAGATTAACATCTTTTTTCTCTGTGACAATACGCGTTTCAGGCAAGAAGAATATAACAGCTAATAAGCAGATAAGTCCTAGTACCACTAGTGTTACAAAAGTAGACTGCCATACAAAGTGACTGATAAGAAAGTTACCAGCGATAGGGCCTACAATAGGAGCCACACCAGCAATAATAGCTAATAGTGAGAACACATTCATACTTTGGTCAGCAGAGTAGTACTCGTTCACCACAGCACGTGCGATAACTACTCCTGCACATCCTGCAAAAGCTTGAAAGAATCGAGCTGCCCAGAACTGTTCTATGGTCTCTGCATAGATACAAGCTACTGATGCTAGAATAAAGATGATTAAAGAGGCAATAGTTGGTAGTTTACGACCATAGCGATCAGAGATAATTCCCCAAAATAGCTGTCCTGCAGCAAATCCTCCTAAAAAGAAAGAAAGGGACAACTGTACATTTTTTAGATCTGTATTAAAGGTCTGTGAGATTTTTAAAAAACCAGGTAAGTACAGATCTATACTAAAAGGTTCGATAGCAGATAGTAATGATAAAATAATCAATACGATAAACTGCGCTTTTGTTAACTTGTTCATTTTTATATTTTGATGAAGCAAAAGTAGTCTAGTCTCTACTATCACACCTTATCAAAAGAGCGTTTATTATTGGACTTTTTTCACCTTTTTTCTAAACTCAAGAGGAGTTACTCCACTGTTCTTTTTAAAGAAACGGTTGAAGTAGTTCACTTCAGAGAAGCCAAGCTCCTCTGCTATTTGTTGGATATTTAACTCAGAATATCCAATTAACCTTTTGGCTTCTAGTAGTAATCTGTTGTGAATGTGCTGATTAAGTGTGTGCTCTGTAGATCTAACTACTAATTCATTCATGCGTTTGACAGATAGTGCTATCTTATCTGCATAGAACGAATTAGGGTAGTGCTGTGTGTAATGCTCTTCTATTAGTTCGAGTACTTTAAGTACACGAGTATCCATAAGCTGGTTATCACTAGATTGTTCTTTTAAACATTGAACATGGGTGATGTATAGGTTGAGGTACTTCTCTAAGACTAGTGTGCGCTTTTGGGTATTCCATTCTTCTTTAAATAAAGTCATTAGAGCTGTAAATACGACTTTCTTATCCTTCGTAAGCTCAAACCACAAAGGAGGAGTTAATCGGAACTTTTGCTCTTTAAACTCTTGTGCGATTATTCTATTGAAATAATCTTTATTGACAGAGACGAAGTACCCCTTAATACCACTAGGATTGATTTTGTGCATCTGTCCAGGGTAGATCACCCATATCTGATCCGCAGTAATGTCATAAGACTCAAAGTCCACTTGCTGTGAAGCATTATCAGCTTGTGTAAACCAATAGATTTGATAGAAGTTACATTGATAGTGATAATCAAAGTTAAAGAGCTCGATATTATCCTGGATCATAAAGAACTCAATGGGTACATTCTGGTCAAATTGCTGTGCTTTTACAATCTGCTGTTTAGACATTGTAGATTAATTAGGGGGTAAAGGTAGTTTATTTTGCCTAGTTGTAATTTAAAAGTGTTTTAAGAATGTGTTTATATTGTATAAACAGTTGATTGTAAAGAGGCATTCTTTTAAAAATATAATATATTACATCTATTTTTTTGGTAAGTATCTGTTTTATAGGTTAAATTTACATATAAGCGGTGTATTAAGTGGTATAAATAAGGCTAATAAAACGAAATAAATACTGAATTGATATGGAGGTAATTGGCGCTATACAGATTCTCGAGATATTAGAAACGAATAGTATTCCTATTAAAATATTAGGCACTGATGCTGATATCTATTATGCAAAAACTATTTTTAAGATTCATCCTCCATTAGAAGATATTATTAATGAATTGATAGGGAATCAGGTTTATAAGATTTGGGGTATAAAAGTACCAGAAATAAAGATAATAAAAATTGAGAATAGGTTACTTCAAGAATATTTGATCACCAATAATATGATATCTAAATATAGTCAGTTTGATATCGAAGAGTTGTTTGTTATAGGTTCTAAAGAGATTAATAGTCAGACAGAACTAGATTACCACAACTTAGTTCTATCTAATAAGAATGATTTTAATCAATACTTAGATCCCTATAAATTTTTGGATATAGCCTTTTGTGATGTATGGTTAGCTAATAGAGATCGTAGAATCAATAATCCGAACCTTTTGTTAGTTGAGGATCAAGGAAAAATAGACTTTGTTGCTATTGATCATACACAACTTTTTGGTAATCAAACTAACTATAAAGGGTTGAAAATTAATGTAATGGATGTCAGTCTTGTAAATATGTTAATTGCTTCAAAATTCACCAAAAAGATTTGTAATTTTGCTGAGAATGAAGTACTTTCAAAATTCAATAGTAGAATTATTGAAAAAATTAACACAACACTAGTGGTCTTGCCAGAGGTGTTAGATAGCCTTCCGTCAAAAGTAGGACTGAGTAAGGCGGGTAAGCTTAAAATAATAGAGATACTTAGTAATCAAGAACGAAATACTAGAATTTCCAACATATTAAATAAACTATTAAAATGAAATCGTATTACAGTTTAATTAGATACTTTAATAACTCCTTGTCTAGGGAGAATATTGTTATTGGACTAATAGCGGTTTCTTCAACCAATAATGTGTTTTATAAGTTTTCTGAATCAAAGATTAGTTTTATTACTAGATTCTATGACAATAAGAGTAAATTATTAAATTTCAATATAAAGAAGATTAGTGAAGTTTTGGAACTAAATGCTAAGGAAGATTTATTTATTGAAGAGAATACTAATATTTTAAAGAAGTACTTAGATCGTTTAGCAGTTTATAATAACGGAATAATTCAATTTGACAAACCAGTTGAATTAAATATGAATATAGATGCAGCTTTCTTTAGTAAATTCTATGAGAAATATATAGGTGACTTGAGGACAAGTACTAAGAGTAACAAAAAAGATGAGGTGTTTTATAATCGTATTAATAGTCACTTTAGAGAACCTCTAGAAGACATCATAGATATTGATTATAAGATTGAAAAGAAGGTAATTCCTTCCTTGTTTTTTGATTATAAATTAAATGGGATAGGAGGAAATGGATCTATTTATAGTGTAAAGTGTATTGATATTAATTCGAATAGAACAATAGATACTATTCAGAAAGATATATCTGAATTAGAAAGCTTAAACTTTAGATTAAATGATTTTTCTAAGCAATTAGTAGAATATCCTGAACAGAATAAGTATTATCTAGTTATAGATCAGTATAAAGGTATTGATGAGAAGTATCTAGAATTATATGATACATTAAGTAACCAAGAAAATGAACTATATCGATTGATTAATTCAAATCAACTAGAAGAAGTAACTGCTGATATTCTTAGAACAGGAGCATCTAAATTCTCTGAACTGATTTTGCGATAATATTATTAAGAACTAAATAATAAAACAAAGGCTAATACATCTCGATATATTAGCCTTTGTTATTTTTGATAATAAGTCTGTTCCCTTCTAACTACTCTAGTACACATTGGAAGTTGAGGTCTCCTTCATTAGATTTGATTACAAAGTGGTTGTTATTAGCAACACATTGTTCTATAGAATACTCCTGATTAAAACGAAGTTCTTTATTAAAGTGCATATCAACTACTGAGATGTCATTAGGGGCTGTTTCAGATGCTTTTAAGGCATTAATAACCCATTCTAGGTATTTGATGTTAGTCACATGATTTACCATGTCTAAATCAGAGTATTTTACCTTATCTGTGATTAAATGAGTCGTTTCAGGTTTCTTCTGAAAAGTAGTGAACTCTCCTTTAATACTTTTTTTGTCTCCATGTTTAGTAAAGTGGTCATGAGGGATAGCCATCATCTCAGGACGACGTCTTACTGTATTCATAATCACCCACATCGAGCTAGCACTTGCGACAAGTTCTCCGTTACAGTGTACCTCAAAGTTGCGCACAGAGCGAATACCATCTAGTGTCTCTATCCAAGTAGATACCTCAATGCGGTCTTGCCACTTAGGCATTTTGTCTATCTCAACTCTAAACTTATAAACTACCCATGACTGATTTGCTTCTTGCAGATCCCAAAAGCTTATTCCTCCTAAGACTGCATGATTAGAAGAAGCCATCTGTATCATCTTACATAGATCTACTGTTTTTAACTGTGCATTGATATCGCAGTCAAAGTAATCAACATCGAAGCTCTGTGTAAATATAGATGTAAAGTTGGGTGATATAGGCATGGTTTTTTTGTTTTTTGTGCTGTTGTTTTTTTGTGAAACTGTGAATTTGTGAAACCGTGAAATCGTTGTTTCTTGTTTTCAGTTTCCCGTTCCCTGTTCTCTGTTTTCAGTTCCCCGTTCTCTGTTTCCAGTTCCCCGTTCTCTGTTTCCAGTTCCTCGTTCTCTGTTTTCAGTTCCCCGTTCTCTGTTTCCTGTTTCCAGTTCTCTATTTCCAGTTCCCCGTTCTCTGTTTCAGTTCCCCGTTCTCTGTTTTCAGTTCCCCGTTCTCTGTTTCCAGTTCCCCGTTCTCTGTTTCCAGTTCCTCGTTCTCTGTTTCCTGTTTCCAGTTCTCTGTTTCCTGTTTCCAGTTCTCTATTTTCAGTTCCCCGTTCTCTGTTTCCAGTTCCCCGTTCTCTGTTTTCAGTTCCCCGTTCCCTGTTTCCAGTTTTCTGTCTCTTATTCAGCTATAACATTCTCTATAGCCTGAGTAATCTTATCAGCATTCGTAAGGTAGTCAAACCACATAACATCAGGAGTACGTTTAAACCAAGTAATCTGACGCTTAGCAAAGCGGCGTGTATTCTTTTTGATTTCCTCAATAGCAAACTCTAATGTGAATTCGTTGTCAAAGTACGCAAATAATTCTCGATAGCCAACGGTTTGTAACGCATTGTTATCGCGATACGGATATAATTCTTGAGCTTCCTTTAGAAGACCATTATCTAGCATGATATCCACACGTTTATTAATGCGCTCATACATCTTCTCTCTATCAGCTTCAAGTCCTATTACGATAGGAGTGAAGTTGCGAGTGTGTTGTTTTATATTTAAGAAACTAGAGTAGGGCTTACCAGTACCTATACAGATCTCTAATGCTCGAGTTACTCTTTGAGGATTGTCTATCGCTACTTTTTCATAGTGAATAGGATCCAATTCCTTTAGCATATTTTGCAAATAAGGAAGGCCTTTTTCTGCTAAGTCTTGATTTAATTGTTCTCTGACACTTGGATCTACATCAGGGAAATCATCAAGCCCGTTTAGGATTGCATTGACAAAGAGCCCCGATCCACCTACCATAACTTGTACAGGGTTATCTGTAAAGAGCTTATCTAGCTTAGCCAGTGCCTCTCTTTCAAAATCTCCTACAGAGTAAGTATCGTGAATGCTGATATTCTGAATAAAGTGATGCGAAGCAGCAGCTAGTTCTTCCTTAGAAGGTACAGCTGTTCCTATCGCCATTTCCTTATAGAATTGGCGACTATCACATGATATTATATTGGTATTAAAATGTTGTGCAAGTTTGATTCCTAAAGCTGTTTTTCCAATCGCTGTAGGCCCAATGACAACAATAAGATAATTGTTATTTTTCGTAGACATCTCCTAATTTTTGACCGCAATTATAGCAGTAATTTGCATCATCATCATAGATTGTAGTAGTACATGTAGAGCAGTTTCTTCTTCTCTTCGCATCTAATCTGTTGCGTTTAATATTAGAGAACTCTGCTGTCACGATACCTGTAGGAACGGCGATAATACCGTAACCCATAATCATGATAAAAGATGCTATCATCTGACCTAGTGGGGTCTGTGGAGCGATATCTCCATATCCCACTGTAGTAAGCGTTACGATACACCAATAGATACTTCTAGGTATACTCGTAAAGCCACTTTCTTTACTCTCGATTACATACATTAGCGCACCTAATAAGATCGACATCACAAGCACAAAGTATACGAATACAATAATTTTCGTTCTACTAGACTTAAGAGCTAGCTTTAAGTGTGACTGTTGTCCAATGTATGGAACAAGGTTTAAGATACCAAATAAACGTAGTAAACGCAGTGCTCTTACAACAGTAAGTGCTCTAGAACCAGGAATAAAGAACGATAAATACATCGGTAGGATAGAGATAAGATCTACTATTCCATAAAAACTAAAGATGTACTTAAGCGGTTTTTTATTACAAAGAATCCTAAGGATATACTCTATGGTAAAAAAAACAGTGATAATCCACTCACAGACTACTAGACCTGTGTGGTGCTTCATATCATAGCTCTCTATCGATTCAAGCATCACTAGAAGTACACTCATCAGAATAACCGCTAGTAGTGCAATATCAAATAATTTACCTGCAAAAGTATTTGAACCATAAATAATGATGTAAATCTTCTGCTGTAGGATATCCCATTTGTTTTTTAATCTGCGTCTCACAAAAACTGTTTTTAGTAGTGAATTAATTTGTAACCGATCTTCTTATTTAGATAATTAAGAATGATATTTCTGTTGTTTCTATTAAACAAAATTGGCGTTAAATTGGCTGCTATTCGTTCTGGGGCGTTGATTTGGTGGTTTAAGTTATAGAAGCAATATCCGTTTAGCTTCCCTTTTTCTAAAGCGACAGCACTTTTCTCATCTACTTTACGGCCTTTGTCTAAGATTAGAACATGGTCTTTGTCTATATCATAAGGCTTAAATAGTTCAAGTATATTAGCATTGAACTCTTCTCTTGTCGAGGTAAAGTTGGTGAAGAAGTTATCAGCTGTTATTTTAGTTGATTTTTTCTCATATATAAACTCTACATAAGGTAACTCTTGTTGACCTTGGAATATCTTATGTAAGAATTTTCTAGCTTCATTAGGCGATGTAAACGCCATTAGATTTCTCTTTCTACCATCTGTCTTTTCGATAGATAGGTATAAGTATCCCTCTAGATTAGTTTTTAAATAAATAGAGTAGGGGAATACACTTTTCTTACTGACCTTATTGTACTTTGGTTTATTGGTATTGATCTCTTCAGCCTCTTTTAGAAGCGCGATGAGTTCAGTACCTGTTTTTTCGAAAGTGACAGTATAGGTTTCTTGTTGTATTTTTTTGAATATAGGCGAATTACTTGTAAAGTGCTGTAAGACTTTCTTTCTAATATTCTTACTCTTACCGATGAAGATAATATTACCTTCTTTGTCCAAGATATAATAAATACCTACAGTAGAAGGCAAAGTGTCTACGATATCCAAAAACTTAGGGCTAATCCCAGTCTTGATATCTGACTTAATCATAGAGGTTAAGATAGTCTTCTCTTTATCTTTTGATAGAAGTAATTCGAATAGCTTTTCTGTAGCCATAGCATCTCCATTAGCGCGATGTCTATCTGCGATAGGAATACCAAGTGATCGCACTAGTTTACCTAAGCTATAAGAAGGCATATCAGGCAGTAACTTCTGTGATAGTTCTACTGTACACAGTGTATTGCGACTGTATTCATAACCTAGTCGTTTAAACTCATTGCGCAGTACTCGATAATCAAATTCAGCATTATGAGCTACGATGACACAGTTGTCCGTTATTTCTATGATGCGCTTAGCTATCTCGTAGAACTTCGGAGCTAGCCGTAGCATAGCATTATTGATTCCCGTAAGTTTCACTACGAAAGGTTGTATCTCCATCTCTGGATTAACTAAACTAATAAACTGATCTACGATCTGATTACCATCAAATCGATATATAGCAATTTCGGTGATTCCTTCTTCATTAAACTGCCCACCAGTTGTTTCTATATCTAAAACTGCGTACAACTTGTCCTTTTAATAAATTAATAATTACGACTACCGAAGATATTACTACCTATTCTAACCATCGTACTTCCACATTCTATCGCTAGTGGATAATCATTACTCATCCCCATAGAGACAATGTTTAGGTCAAGGTTATCCTTCGTGCCGTATTTCTCTTTACACATTGCAAATATATTACTTAGTTGTGTAAATTCTTTCTTTACTTGCGTTTGATTATCTGTAAAAGTAGCCATACCCATTAGTCCAACTACTTTAATATTCTTAAGTCCAGCAAATTCCTCACTCGAAAGAATTTCTAACAATTCTGTCTCATCTAAGCCGAACTTTGTGTCTTCTTCTGCGATGAACATTTGCAATAAGCATTCTATAACACGGTTATTACGCTTCGCTTGTTTATCGATCTCTTGTAAGAGTCTGAAGCTATCCACTCCATGGATAAGTGATACAAAGGGAGCCATATACTTCACTTTATTGCGCTGTACATGTCCAATCATGTGCCACTTAATATCTTTAGGAAGAGCTTCATATTTATCAGTCATTTCCTGAATCTTATTCTCACCGAATACACGTTGTCCTGCTTCATATGCTTCTAGAATATCCTCATTGGGTTTCGTTTTAGAAACAGCAACAAGGGTAACATGAGCAGGTAATGTGTTCTTAACGTGTTTTAAATTCTCTGTAATAGACATAATTTTTATCTTTTTTTAAATTTCGTATATAAAGAGACCATTCATAAACTTAGGCTCTATATATGTGCTTTTTGGAGGCATGATAAGGTCGTTATCTGCCACTTGTTTGATCTCACTTACATTTGTAGGATAAAGCATAAATCCTACTTCGTATTCACCATCATCTACTAGTTCTTTGATCGTAACGATAGACTCATTACCAGGAACATAGTCTATACGAGCATCATTTCTCAAGTCATCTAATCCTAATATAGGATGTAGTACTTCATCGTATAGTATTTGCGCATCTAACTGTTGTAAGATGCAGTCTGTTTGTTTGATGTCTTTTAGCGTTAAGGCATAGAAGTCACCGTCTAAGTACATTCCGAATTCCATCTTCTTAGTAGGTTTCCAAAGTTGTTGTTCTTTATTGACAACGTGAAACTTCTCTTTTAGAAGGTTTAGGAACTCTTCTTTAGTATGATTGTTTAAATCGTGTATAATACGATTAAACTCATAGATTTTAATATTGTTTTCAGCGATTAAATACGTCATCACTGTATTGTTATGAGCAGGAGTTCCGTTAGAATGTTCTGCTTGTAACAGTTCTGCAGAAGCAAAACGGTGATGTCCATCTGCGATATACAGTTCTTTAATATCTGCAAATTGTTCTGTTAACCATTCGATATCGGTATCCTCATCTATCTTCCAGATCGTATGTCTTTCTCTAGTTACAGTACTAAAGTCATACAGGGGTTTCTCATGCTTCTTCGTGATAATCCACTTTTCTATATCCTCCTGATCAGGATACATCATCAGTACAGGTTCAGTATTGAACTTACTGTGATATAAGTATTCCTTAAATAATCTTACGCGAAACTCTAAGGTGTCTTCATGTTTTTTGATCACATTACTCTGGTAGTCATCTATAGAAGTTCCTGCCACTATCCCTGTAAAACTCCAACTTTTTGTACTGATCTGATACAGATAATAAATCGGTTTATCTTCTGTAATCAGAATACCTTCTTTCTTAAAGTCGTTTAACTTCGCTGCGACCATCTTATAACGTTTATCATACGTTACTTTTGAAGGGTTTACATAAGCAGGATTTAATACGTGCAAAAAAGAGAAGGGGTTGTAGTCTAAAAGATAAGCAATCTCAACAGCATTGTAGTCTTCGAATGATCTACAGCTTACTAAGCTTACTTTATCTCGGGTAGGGCGCAAGCCTTTAAAAGGAATTATTTTAGCCATTATAAGTATGGTTTCAAAAATATCAAAGACAACCAAAGTTTAGTTTGGTTGTCTTTTATTAGTATTTACTAGTTTACAATAACAGTGGAGGGTTAAGCGAACATTTTCGCTACTTTCTCAGCTTTTTTGCTTTCGCTATAGTCGTAGAATCCTTCTCCAGATTTAACTCCTAATTTACCAGCCATTACCATATTTACTAATAGTGGGCATGGAGCATATTTAGGGTTTTTAAATCCGTCATACATTACGTTAAGGATAGAAAGACATACATCTAATCCGATAAAGTCAGCTAGTTGTAATGGTCCCATAGGGTGAGCCATACCTAACTTCATCACAGTATCGATTTCTTCTACACCAGCTACACCGTTGTATAATGTCTCGATAGCTTCATTAATCATCGGCATTAAGATACGGTTCGCTACGAATCCAGGGTAGTCATTTACCTCTGTAGGAACTTTATCTAATGTTTTAGACATATCCATGATTGCTTTAGTCACTTCATCACTCGTGTTGTATCCTCTGATGATTTCTACTAACTTCATGATAGGCACAGGGTTCATAAAGTGCATACCGATTACGCGCTCAGGGTTTTTCACCACAGAAGCGATTTTTGTAATAGAGATAGAAGAAGTATTCGATGCTAAGATTACATTCTCATCACATACTTCGCTCAGTTGTTTAAAGATATTTAGTTTTAACTCTACATTCTCAGTAGCAGCTTCTACTACTAAATCAGCATTCGCTACACCATCTTTAATATCAGTATAGGTAACGATGTTTTCGATAGTTGCTTTTTTGTCCGCTTCAGTGATGCTTCCTTTCGCGATCATACGATCTAAATTCTTAATAATCGTAGTCATTCCTCTTTCGATAGCAGCTTCTGATATATCAATTAAAAGAACTGTAAAACCTTTTTGAGCAAATGTATGTGCAATACCATTTCCCATCGTTCCAGCTCCGATAACAGCAATTTTTTTCATAATGGTTAATTTATATTTTTTGATGTTAATTTATTTTTTCTCCATTGCCTCGATGATTTGGTAAGCTAAGCGCAATGCTTTAGTACCATCATCTAGCGTCACGATAGGCGTAGTTTTATTCACTATCGCGTCATGGAATGTCTCTAACTCGTCTAAGATAGCATTATTCGCTAATACTTCAGGATTGTCGTAATAAATTTGTTTTTTAACTCCTTCAGCATTTTGAAGGATTAGGTCAAAGTCACCTGGTACTTCAGGAGCTTCTTTCATCTTCACTACTTCACACGTCTTCTCTAAGTAATCCACAGAGATATAAGCATCGCGTTGGAAGAAGCGCGACTTACGCATATTCTTCATAGAGATACGGCTAGCAGTGATATTAGCCACACATCCGTTTTCAAACTCTACACGAGCGTTAGAAATATCTGGAGATTCGCTTAGTACAGCTACGCCACTAGCACTTACATGCTTCACAGGAGATTTAACCACACTTAAGATAGCATCTAGATCGTGGATCATTAAGTCTAATACTACAGGTACATCTGTTCCTCTAGGATTAAACTCAGCTAGGCGGTGAGTCTCGATAAACATAGGGTTTTCTATTTTCGGACGTACTGCGATAAACGCTGGGTTAAAACGCTCTACGTGACCTACTTGTCCTAGTACATTATATTTAGCAGCTAATGCGATGATTGCTTCAGCTTCTTCAATAGTCGTTGTAATCGGTTTTTCTAAGAACACATGCTTACCAGCTTCGATAGCTTGTTTAGCACAGTCAAAGTGAGAAAGGGTAGGAGTAACGATATCTACTACATCTACTGCCTGAATTAATTCCTCTATAGTGTCGAATTTTCTATAGCCAAATTCTGCTGCTACTTTTTCAGCATTCTCTTTAAAAGGATCATAAAATCCTACTAGTTCATATTTTTCAGATTGGTTAAGCAAGCGTAGGTGAATTTTACCTAGGTGGCCTGCTCCCAATACTCCAACTTTAAGCATAAAACTATATTTTGAAAACAAAAATATAATTTATTTATCTAAACTTTCAATAAACCTGCTTAAAGTTTTGTTCAATTATATTCTCAGGGCTTATACAGATTGCTTTTGTTAGAAAATATTAGTTATTTTGTGGGAAATAATAATTTAATAGTGAAAGATTCTGCAAAACATCAAGGTCTTAGAAACCAGTTGGTTGAAGTACTTAAGCAAAAAGGAATTGTTGATACCAATGTTTTAGATGCTATCAAGAGGGTACCACGTCATTTATTCTTAGATTCAAGTTTCGAGGATTTTGCATACCAAGATAAGGCTTTTCCTATCGGAGCAGGCCAGACTATTTCGCAACCTTATACTGTAGCTTTTCAATCTCAGTTACTTCAAGTCAAAAAAGAAGATAAAATCTTAGAAATCGGTACGGGTAGTGGATATCAGACTGCTGTACTAGTAGCTATGGGAGCTAGAGTGTACAGTATCGAGAGACAAAACGAATTGTATAAAAAGACTTCAGCTTTATTGCCAAAGTTAGGAATCAGACCTAAGCTTACTACTTTTGGTGATGGGTATAAGGGATTACCTAATTATGCTCCTTTTGATTCTATTATTGTTACAGCAGGTGCTCCTTTTATCCCGCAAGCTTTATTAGGACAAATAAAAGTAGGAGGTAGGCTTATCATTCCCATTGGTGAGGAGAAACAAATCATGACAGAGTTGATCCGTATCAACGAAAAACAGTTTGAAAAATACGAACACGGAGACTTTAAGTTCGTACCCATGCTGGAGAATAAGAATTAGGAATTTAGATTGATTTTAGGATACTAACTATATCTTTTATTATGGTAGTTTAATTATCGTATTTTTTTATTATGTTTATATAACCAATTAAAACATAATAAATTATGAAGAAACTATTTTTCGTAGCAATTGCCTTTGCTACATTTTCAGGAAGCGCATTAGCCTTAGATGTTAATACTTTATTTACGATAAAGTCTAGTACCCATTTATCGTTAGATCAAGATCCTAATGCAGGGCTTGTTTATGCTTATTTAGTTAGACTTGCTGATGGTTGGGAAGTATATGTACAAGGTTATGAATGTGCAGTAGAATTTGCTCAACAACGTGGTGGTACAATTGTAGGAGGAAAATATATGAAGGAGCATGAAGCAATGATGTGTCTTACAGGACCTGGGGAATTATAATTAAAATTAGATAAAAGCTGTTGTCTTTAGATAACAGCTTTTTTTAATAGAAATTAATGTATGTAAAGATCGTTTGTATATAACCAAGACAAAAAACACTTTCTTTTAATAATCTCAATTAGAGATTATTTTAGACTTAAAACTAATGTTGATTAGGATTATTTACTCATAGTTAAATTTTTAACATTTATGATGTTTTTTACAGTGCTAAATGATATCCAATCCCTGTATTTTCAAGTGTTTACAGTTTTTTTGTTAGCCTTGTTCGGGGATTGTTCGGAAAAATGGTTTTTTTTCCGAACAGGTTCCGAACAAATCTAGTCTAAGACCGTATGAATAGAGGGTTTAGATGAAAAAGTATATGTTAAGATTAATGTTAAAATTTAAAATAAGAATTTTACAGATTGACTTTTTTACTGTAATAATGCTGAAGAGTACAACATTGGATATTGGTTCAATTTGTGTGTTTTAAGAAGATACTCACAGAACTTATATGATTGATATATGCAAATATACAGAAAAAAAACTTTAAGTTGTTTTTAGATAAACATTATTAATGACGTGGTATTGTGGAGATGTTTTGTCAGGACATATTCTCATAACATATATATAATCTATTAAGGTAGAGATGCAATATTTTGCATGTCACTTAAACTTTATCAAGTAATCAAAAGTAGGGATACTTTGTGGAGGATAAAAAGAAGAATATAAATAAAAAAAGCATCCGATAAAAGGATGCTTTTATAAGTGTATGTCTTAATACGATTTTTTAAGTCTATCTAGGTCGCGCTTATTATCGCGATCTTTAATTGTTTCTCTCTTGTCATAGTTCTTTTTACCACGAGCTAGAGCGATATCAAGTTTGGCTCTACCTTTATCGTTTAAGAATAGTCTAAGCGGGATGATAGTCAGACCTTTATTCTGAACATCTTTTAGTAGAGATTTTAATTCTTTTTTGTTTAAAAGAAGTTTTCTCTCTGTTTTTGCTTTGTGATTAAAGTGCTTACTATATGCGTATTCTTCTATCTGACTATTGATAACGAATAATTCGTGTCCTTGAAACTCACAAAAGCTTTCAGCGATATTTGCTTTACCTAAACGTATAGACTTGATTTCAGTTCCAGTTAATACAATACCAGCTGTATACTTATCTAGTATTTCGTATTCGAACTTAGCCCTTTTGTTTAAAATGTTTATTGTCTTTTGCATGGGACAAAAATAACAAATTTTTAAAGTGTTTCTACTTTTATGATATAAAAAAAGAGCTACCTCTAGAGATAGCTCTTAAATAGTATGTTTTATAGACCTACTATAGGAAGAAGTATCCTAATGATACCATCCAAGTATTAGGTCTTGCTCCGATTTCTTTGTTTGTTTTGCTGAAGCTTCCGTCATAAGAAACGTCAACAGTGAATGTCAATACATCAACACCAACACCTAAACGGTATCCGATATTGTTTTTGTCAAAGTTTTTGAATTGTACTGCATCGTTGATTTTGCTTCCAGATAATTTGTCATCGATAGTATTTGTGTACACACCACCTGCAAATCCTCTAAGGCTTACCATTGGTAGTTTTAAGAATTTGTGACCGATAACTACTGGTATTTCAAGTTGTTTAGAAGTGCTAGTAGTACTTTCTCCTAAGTTATTTTCAAATTTAGACTTTTTCTCAGCATATAATAATTCTGCTTGGATATATGTTTTTTTGATATCGATTCTAGTCATTGCTCCAATACCAAATCCTGTAGATGCTTTACTACTGTAATCTTTTAAGTCAGTAGAAATATTTGTGAAGTTAGCACCAGCTTTAATACCAAAGTGAATTGGAGAAGGTGTTTGTGCAAATGCAGTTGCTCCAACTAACATAAGAGCACAAGTAAGTGATTGCATGATTTTTTTCATTGTCATTTTTTTTATATTGAAAGACAAAATTAAATAAAAAGTTAATTATTTAAAATGTTTTCTTTGTAGATATTGACGGATTTACATAATATATACACAAAGGGCTGTATTTTTATGATAAACGGTTGTGTTGTTTTTGTATAGAAATCAAATTTTCAGTTTATAGCTAATATTATGAGATTGTATTTGGTTAGGGTTATTAATAGACTTGCTGATTTACTGTTTTTTAAGTATCGTTTATCTTTGGTTAACTTGAATAGAGAGCTTAGACGACAAGATTAGTCTTATGGATATTTCTTAAATCAAAGCTTCTTTTTTTATCCTGTGATAAGGACTTGGTTACTAGTTGATAGTATTGGATCAATAAAGGTTTTTATAGTAAATAAACCAGAATAAACGGAATTTTTAAGTCATAAATATTACATTTGATTATATTGTAACAATTACTATAAAAATGACTATTTCATACCAAAATGCTACAGTAGCAGATTGTGAATTACTAACAGAGACGGCATTAATTTCTAAAAAATATTGGGGGTATAGAGAGGAGTATATGTCGATGTGGACAGATAACCTAACGATCACAGATATTAATTTTAGAAAAGGAGAACTTACCAAATGTTTTTATGCAGGTGAATATATTGGCTTTTTTGAATTAGAAGATAAAGGCCCTTACTTATGTATAGACCATTTCTGGTTATTGCCTAAGTATATTAATAAGGGATATGGACGAATGATCATGTCTCATATCAAAGCGATAGCTAAGTCTAGAGGCTATAAGTATCTAGAGGTGTATGCAGAGCCTAATGCAAATATCTTTTATGAAAAAATGGGAGGTGTGTGCGTGCGTCAGGTTTTGACTAGTGTACCTGGTCGTATGATGAAGATTTATCACCTACCTGTCGTAGAAGAAAAGTGGATAGATCTACATACCGCAGGGCTAGTTGTAGTAAAGGATGGTAAACTACTGCTGGCCTATAGCAATAATAAGAAGGCTTGGTATCTACCTGGAGGAAAGATAGACGAAGGAGAGGGGAGTAGAACTGCTCTGATTCGAGAGATAAAAGAGGAGCTAAACCTAGTATTAGAGGTAGATAGGTTGGCTTTCTTACATCATATCACTGCTCCTGCCTATGGAGAGAAGCTTAATATCATGATGCAACAAGACTGTTATAGTTATAGTCTAAATGGAGAAACTATAGAAGCTACTAATGAAATAGGAGCAGTGAAGTACTTCAGCTTAGAAGAATATAAGAAAGAAGAAGTACAAGTACCAGGGGTACTAATGGTATTCAATATTCTATCATAAGATAAGTAAGACCTAAACATTGTTTAGGTCTTTTTTTTTATTATCTACTCAAGTTTCGCACCAATTTACTTTCACGTAGTAGCCTGATATTTAAAGTGGTAATTATTGGATAAAAGTCCAAAAGATTCAATATTATCAATTATTTTAGTTGTAATATCATGAATATCAATAGACTCTACCAGTTTTTCCAAAACATCAAGTATTAAGGCTACTACAGCTAATAATCTAACGTTCAATTTGTTTTCAATATAATCTTGCTGGAGGTCTTTAAATAGACCTCCAATAGTTTCATAAGCTTCCATTCTATAACGGATACTTATGAGTAAATACTGTATAAACACAATAGTTGTTTGCGCTATCTGAATATCAAAGTTTGTCGATTGAGCTTTACCAAGTCCAAAGAGCTGTTTAGCTTCTTTGAAGAATACTTCTATCGACCATCGGATACTATATATTTCTATTACTTTGACGAATTTTAATGATGTATCTGTAGTTATTAATGTATGCCATTTGCCATTAATGCCACGTCTTGAAATAAATACTTCAACACCAAGTCCCTCAATATTAGTTACATAAGAGTGATAGTAATAGTTAAATTTACGGCATCTTTTTGGTTTTTTGTCTTGTTTTTTAAGCTGTGAAATCGTTTTAATCCTCGACTGAACTTCAATCTTGCTATTGTATTTATACATACCAATAATATGAGTTTTCCCACAGATACTACGTAGTTTTTTGAGTAGACTTATACTTGTAAACCAAGTGTCTGTCAAAATATAATCCACTGTTATTTTGCGCTTTATCACTCTTGAAAACATTTGTACTAATACATCTGTCTTCTTTTTGTTGAGTTCTAAATATCTTTTTGCAGCAACGGTTTTCGAGCATCGAGGAGTCTTTTTTTGAGCTTGACGTTGTTTTGCAGTTAAACCATATTTCAGTTTTGACTTTTTGCTTTCACGGTGTAAACTAAAATCTACTGGAATAAATACGCTACCATTCCAATATCCTGCTACTAAAATCTTGTATCCCAAGTAGAAACTCTTTGATACATGATTGTATATTTTTGAAACACCTTCAATTGTTTTACCTGTTTTAGCCAGGTCAGAATCATCAAAAATCAAGCATTTTGTAGCATCTTTTTCAGGTGTAAAAAGTTCTTCTTTAAGTAAATATTGCATGACAAACTGAAATAAGAATGATCTCCAGTCAATGTTTTGATTCGACAATAGACGGTAGTAAGAATCTTTACCACAATTATTTATATCAGCGTCTTTATTCTTAGATAAAGAAAACACAGAACTAATACCGATAATGGGAAGTATTAAAAGTATGGAAATTAAGTCCTTAAATGTATAACCCGATTTTTTACACCAATCAAACTGTTTTGTTATCTTATTAAAGCCTAATATGTTTAAATGTGAATTTAAATATTCAGAACTCAACCAAACCTTTTTGAACTTTCCTTTTATTTCTTGAACTTTAGTAATATCTTCGTATTGTAGCATGTTGTGTACTTTGTGTGTAGTAACTTAAAGATACAATAAAACCAAGGGATTACCTTGGTTTACATGCTATTTTTTCACTTCTATAAGCCCCAGTTTTGGGTGCGAAACTTCAGTTATCTATAAAAAATAAGAGGTTCTTATTGGAAGATAAGAGCCTCCATAGTTATATTAGGTATCTGTATTAGAATTTATACACGCTACGCAAAGTCTCCTGACTTTGAGTTGTATGTATTATGTAGTTCTCACGCTACGCAAAGTCTCCTGACTTTGAGTTATATGCATTATGTAGAGTTTCTTAATTTTGAGTGAAATAAACTTTACAAATAACCATATTTTAGTTATTATGTTTATTTTAGATATATAAATTATGCTAGTCAAATTCTCAATTTTTTTAAGAAAATGAAAGAAGGTTATATCATAAGGGATCAGGAAAAAATTCATTTTATCACTTGTACTATTGTAGGCTGGATAGATGTTTTTACTAGAAAAAGATATAGGGATATAATAATTTCATCATTAGAGTATTGTATAAAGGAAAAAGGAATGCTCCTATATGGATATGTAATTATGAGTAATCACATACACCTTATTATTCAATCTAGTAATAGTAAGTTGTCAGATTTGATAAGAGATTTCAAGAAGTTTACATCAAAAAATATTTTAGAAGCGATATTAAATGAACCTGAAAGTAGAAAAGAATGGATGTTGAAATTGTTTAAGGAAGCAATAGAAAGTCACTGTCGAAATAAGAATTATCAGTTATGGCAATATGGTAATCATGCAGAGGAAGTAAACTCATTAGAATTTTTATGGGATAAATTGAATTATATTCATCTAAATCCTGTTAGAGCAGGTATAGTAGAGAAAAGTCATCATTATATTTATTCTTCAGCTAGTAATTATGTTGAAAATAGAGGTTTATTAAATATAGTATTAGTTGATAATCCAATCGTGGATGTGACCAAACCAAATCAATTTTGGAAATATAATGCATATGATGATTAAACTCAAAGCCGGGAGACTTTGTGCAACGTGTGTGTAAAGCTCAAAGTCAGGAGACTTTGCGTAGCGTGTGTAAAGCTCAAAGTCGGGAGACTTTGCGCAGCGTGTGTATAGCTCAAAGTCGGAAGACTTTGCACATCGTGTGTAAAGCTCAAAGTCAGGAGACTTTGTGCAACGTGTGTATGATAAAATATTCAAAGTGTATAAACGTTATATATTCATAGTTAATCATTAGGATGATATGATATTATACTTCTTTGCTGCTCTCGTACTTTTTATAGGTTTTATATTTTTTGTTCATCATACATTTAAAACAATAAAGCCTAATGCACCTAAGTGGGAATACACTGTTGCGAGTTTTTACTTTATTACTTTTATTGTGTTTGTCATGTTAATGGTGTTTGGTTATAATACGAGGTATAATGAGCAATTGGATTTGATAGATGGTGGTGACTATGAGTTCTTAGGAGAGAATCACATATTTACATATTTTGTCTATTTCATATTATATCATATAGCCATATTAATGTTTTGGAGAAAAAGTAACAAATTACCTCCTTTACAGTTAAGCATTGGACTGTCTATTTTGTTGATTGGTATTGTTTTAAATATTTTTATTCTAATCCAGTTAGTAGGTCATGATCTCAGCCTTATTCCATATAGTAATTTGAAAGCAAGGATACCTTTCTTGTTTATGTTTTTCCCCTTTTTAGCATTGATATTAGGTGCGAGTATATTAGTGAATATCCTGAAGCTAGAGCATAAAGAGGCTAAAGATAAAGTGTTTAAGCATAGGTTTTTGAATATCTGTAATAATTGGTTAGGCAATAACCTAGTCTTCGTAGAAAGTCTCGTGATTTGTGCTCCCTTAATTGTATTGATTACGATTATACTTAAGATTTTTGGGCAGGATTATGATTCGCTTAGCAAGGCATTTACAGAAACGGCTACATGGACTTTCTCACAGCATCTACCTCCAGCACCTAAAGACCATCAAGGACATTATCTATGTACTGTAGCAGCTAGTGGAACGCCAAGTATCGTTAAACCTTTAAGAGAAGGTAATAGACATGGTTATGTAATCATGGTCAATAGACAACTTTTAATAGCGAATGCCTTTGAAGAACTTGTCCAAGATATCTCTCCTAGACTTCATCGCATCATCCGTATGAACTATGATAAGTATGGATATGATCTATGTAAGAAGATTACTTCAGCTAGGCGTGCTAATGCAATATATATCTTAATGAAGCCTTTAGAATGGTTGTTTTTGGTATGTTTATACCTGTTTTGTACTGATCCTGAGGGGAAGATCAAGAGGCAGTATAGTTAAGACTTATAAAAAATAAGAGGCTCTTATCATCCAATAAGAGCCTCTCTAGTTATATAATGTATCTGTATTAGAATTTATATCCTACAGATAATTGAAGTACCCCATTTCTTGAAGCATCTCCTTCTTTGTTAACTTTACTAAGACCTACATTATATCTAGTATCAAAGAATATTCCGTTAGATAATTCGTATCCAGCTCCAAGCCCTAATCCAAACTCAAAAGACTTAACATTCTCTTTAATATCTTCCATATGGTTTTTTGCAGTTACATTGAATGCAAATTGAGGACCTGCCTGTACATTAAGCCCTTTTACGATATAGTATTTGGCAATTATTGGTATTGTAATATAATCTAGTTTTAATGTTTCTGTTTTAGTTTTAGAAGAGTAAAAGTTATAACCTTCTATAGTTTCAGTATAATCATATCTAGCTCCTTGTGCTGAATATAGTAATTCTGGTTGAATAGAGAACTTTTCATTGATAAAAATTTCTGCAACGGCTCCAATGTGAAAAGCTGGACGTGATGAAGATTCGTCGAGATTACTAATGTTAGAAATACTCAAACCTCCTTTTGCTCCGATTTTTACATCTGGAGTCTGTGCATTTGCAGAAAAACCTATTGCTAGGGCTGCAATTAATGATAAAGTAATTTTTCTCATATTTTTAATGTATTGTTAAATTTAACGTAAAACTAGTGCGAATTTTTCATAAAAACAAGGGTTGTGAAGTGGTTATATGACAAAATGAGAATAGGTGATTGTGTAATAGATTGAAAACGAGCGAATTTATTGACTTAAATCAAAGCTTTTTATTTAGAACAATTCTATCTTTGCAACATGAGTTTGATAAAAATACTTAAACAGATAAAGCCTTTTGTAATGCCCTATAAAAGGTTAATCATAGGGACATTGGTATTGACAGCCGTTGGGTCCTTCGCAGTGCAGGTAAATGCACTTATTATTCGCTCCATGGTGGATACGTTAAATGATGTGGTAAGTGGAGTGAAGGATTTGGCTTGGGGGTATAAGATGCTTGTTTTTAGTACTGTTGTTCTTATTGTAAAAGAAATTTTAAATGCCTTTATACAGTTTGGACAGAAGTTTTTTGGAGAGAAACTGCGTATTTATGTTTCTAGAGATATTTCACAGTTAGTGGTTACGAAGATATTAACCTATCGTATGGCTTTCTATACCTCTGATGAGAATGATAGTGGTAAGCTACAGACTCGTATAGATCAAGGAGTAGGGAGTATTACTAGATTGATTCAGAACTTTTTTATCGATATCTTGCCTTTGTTTGCTAATGCTATAGTAGCTTTAGTGTTTATTTATACAGCTAATGTGTATGTAGGTATAGTTAGTACAGCGATGATTCCTTTATACTTCTATGTGAGTCAGCTTCAGGCTAGCAAATTAAAAGGTTTTAGAAGAAAAATGCGTAGCTATAGAGAGAATAAAAACAATGGTATTATCTCTCTGATTAATTCTATTACTGTGATTAAGTCTTTTGTGAGAGAGCCTTTAGAAGCGGAGAAGCATGAAGAGATTCAATATGATATGACAGAGAATCAGTTGCAAACTAGACGTATGAGTTTTGTCTTTGATGCTGTAAAAGGATTTATTGAGCAGTTTGGGCTTGTAGTGATTATTCTGATGACAGCTTACTTTGTTCTCAAAGGAGAGATGACGGTAGGAGCTATTATGTTTCACGTCTTATTATTTAATAATGTTACGGCTCCTATTAGACAGCTTCACCGTATCTATGATGATGTAAATGATGCGATGATATACTCAGAGACTTTCTTTGAGATCATTAATGCTGATCACGAAGTAGAAACAACAGGTACTTATGTTCCTACCGAAATTAAAGGGAGGATAGAGATTAAGAATGTTTCTTTTGATTATCCTAATGGGACAAGCGCTTTAAAAGAAGTGTCTATGACGATAGAACCTAATCAAACTACTGCTCTTGTAGGGCTGAGTGGAGCAGGTAAGAGTACAGTGATTAATTTATTAGATAAGTTCTATGCTCCTACTTCTGGACAAATACTATTAGATGGTGTAGATCTAAGAGAATACGATACTAAAGAACTTCGTAAGCACATAGGCCTTGTACTTCAGAAGAATCACATATTCCAAGGTAGTATAGCAGAGAATATACGTTATGGTAATCCTGATGCAACTATAGAGGAAGTAGAGTTGGCAGCTAAAAAGGCATACATACACGAGCAGATCATAGATCTTCCTCAAGGCTATGAGTCTGATGCTCGCCTGCTATCAGGGGGACAACAACAGCGTATTGCTATAGCGAGGTTGTTCTTAAAAGATCCTGCTATTATTTTCTTAGATGAGCCTACAGCTAGTTTAGATGCTATCGCTACGGAGCAGATCAAGAAGAGTCTTGATGCGATTAAGGAGAATAGAACAGTTATTATTGTTTCGCATAGTATCTCTCAGATTATAGATGCTCATGATATCGTAGTGATGGAAAAAGGAAGAGTAGTGGAGAATGGTAAGCATGAGGAGCTGTATGAGAATAAGAATACCTATTATGAGATCTTCTCTGCTATGGCAAATAGCTTGAACCTAGAGAAAATATCACAAACGTTACATCAAGATTAAGAATAAACATTTATAAATTAGGTTGTGTAATAGAGCCACTGCGTATGCGGTGGCTTTATTTTTTATAAAGCGTTTTTATTAAACTATGTTCGTGGAATTAGTTACTAATATTCTGTATTTGATTCAGAATCTTTCTAATATATAGAATGATATATAGAGTACACTACATGTGCAGTGGCTATGTTTTTTCTGGTAAATATGTGTGTTTTTTCTGTTGAAACACAATTTTAAGAGTCACCCAATGTGATTTTAGGTAAATTTAACATAATTTGATTTTTATAAGACTCTGCTCTACTATTAGGTTAATAGGTTGTGTTATATTGTTTGTATAAATGTATTTTTGTTAAATTATTTTATGTAATTAACTTTTTTTATGATTAAAAATTAATCACTTTTGGTGATTTTATGATTTATTAGTTATTCTGATTTTGAATTGATTATAGAGATCTATATGTTTGAATCACTAACTAATCAATTTTTTTTATGAAAAAATCAAAACTTAATTGGTTAATGGTAGGTTGCTTTGCATTGACTGCACAGATGGGTTTTGCACAAGGTAAAACATTAACAGGTGTAGTAAATGAGGAGGGAATACCATTACCAGGGGTTTCTGTAATCATACAGGGAACTCAAAAGGGAACTCAGACAGATTTAGACGGGAAATATTCTATTAGTGTACAACCTGGTGATAAACTAGTTTTTAGTTTTATCGGTATGGATGATAGGGTGTATACAGTAGGAGAAGCTATCGTATATAATCTATCTATGAGCCAAACAACTCATGAATTAGAAAACCTGATTGTACTAGCGTATGGTCAGGCAAAAAAGAGAAATGAGATCACAGGTAATGTTGTTGCAGTAAAGGGAGATGTAATAGCCAATACGCCTGTAGTTTCAATAGATCAAGCCTTGCAAGGTAGAGTAGCAGGACTACAGATGGCTGCAACCTCTGGTTCTCCAGGATCTATGCAAAATATTCGTATTCGTGGTCGAAACTCTATTTCTGCATCAAACGAACCACTGTATGTGATAGATGGTATTCCTATGGTAAATACCAATATCTCTGGTAATACAGATGGAACATCTTTGTCTGCTTTATCATCTATCAGTTCAAATGATATTGAATCAATGACTGTTTTAAAAGATGCTGCCGCAACTTCTGCTTATGGTGCAAGAGGGTCAAATGGTGTTATTCTAATCACTACCAAACAAGGTAGACAAGGAAAACCTCAGTTTAATTTTAAAACAAGTATAGGGATTCAAAACCCAGCACGTAAAGGTCCAAAATATCTATCTGGAGAACAGAAGAAAGATTTATGGATGGAAGCTATTTTCAATACTTATGGAAGTAGCAATGGATTTACTAAGGATGGGGCATGGGACTGGTATATAGGACCAGATAATAGAAGCATAAGAGTAAATCCAGAATTAGTAGGTTGGGTTAATGGTGGTTCGGCAGATAATAATTGGAAAGAGGCGGTTCGGATAAAAGACGCTAATATGTCTATTATTGATTTTTCTGTTAGTGGAGGAGATGAAAAAGGAACATATTTCGGATCAGTGAATCACGAAAAATATGATGGTACAGTAATTGGAACCGACTTTAGAAAGGTAAATGGAAACTTCCGCTTTACAAGAAAACTGTCTGATAAATTTGATATTAATATCGGAGCTATGGTTTCTAATATAAAACAGAACGGAGTACTAGAAGGTGGGGCATTCTTTTCTAATCCTAACTTGACTCGTAGTTTTATGAGTCCATGGTTTGACATTTATAACAAGGACGGTAGTTATAATTTATCACAATCTTATAGTGGCTTACCAAACATCTTATATGTGATAGACGAAAATAAATATCAAAATGATATAACTAGAGTAATCTCTAATAATTCGCTAGGATATAAGATATTAGATAACCTTAAGTTTGAGTCTACTATTAATTTAGACTATACTTTATCTAATTATTCTCAATATTATAATCCTATACATGGGGATGGTAGAGGCGTAAGAGGAAGAGCTTCTGAAGCAGACCGAAAAGTATTTAACTATGTATGGCAAAATTCTTTAGACTATAGTTTCTATCTAGGTGACTTGCATAAATTTAATGCAAAAGCCTTAATGGAGTTTCAGAAGAATAAATATGATTATTTAGCAGGAGGAGGACAGGTATTACCTCCAGGATTAACAAGTGTAGGTAGTACTGCTGCTAACTTTAGTGCTAGTTCACTACACGAAGAGTGGTCACAGATTAGCTATTTAGGAATGTTGAATTATGCTTATGACAATCGTTATTTATTAGATTTTACTCTTAGGAGAGAGGGATCTTCTCGATTCTCTAAAGATGAAAGATGGGGAACATTTTATGCTATAGGGGCAGCGTGGAATATCACTTCAGAAGATTTTATGAAGGATATAGATGTTCTGAGTATGTTGCGCCTTAGAGGTTCTTTTGGAACGACTGGAAATGCTGGTGTGACACTGAATAGTTATCAACAAATGGTCAGTGCTGGGACATATAATGGAGAGGCAGGATTATACATTAGTCAAATAGGGGGACCATTAGGATGGGAAAAGCAAAGAAAGTTAGACTTTGGACTTGAATTCGGATTATTTGAAGATAGAATATCAGGAGGAGTAGCCTATTTTAAAAGTACCACAAGAGATTTGCTGTATTCTCTTCCACTGTCTGGAACAACTGGTTTCTCAAGCCAATGGACTAATCTAGGGGATTTAAAAAATACAGGTATTGAAGTAGAGTTAAATTTTGATATCATTAGAAGCCAGGACTTAAATTGGTCAATAGGAGGAAATCTAGGAACCGTTAAGAACGAAGTAACTAAAATGCCTGTTGTAGATGGTAAGCCATTAGAAGTATTAGGTAGCTACACCGCTTTAGTAGAGGGGAAAGCAGTAAATACATGGCGATTAAAAGAATATGCAGGAGTAAATCCAGAAAATGGATTAGCTCAATGGTATATGGCTGATGGCAGTAAAACAACAAATTATAATGAGGCAGAACAAAGATTTCAAAATGCTAATGCTTTGCCGAAAGTTACTGGAGGTATTAATACTCATCTTGATTATAAAGGATTTTATCTAGATGCTTTATTCACTTTTGCTACAGGATATAAAGTTTATGATAGTTGGGCTGGATATACGAACACGGTTAATGGAACATCTTTAAATACGTATAATGGAACCACTGAGCTATTAGAAAGATGGCAAAATCCTGGTGACATAACAGATGTACCTAAACTGACTACTTCTGGAGGTGATACTTATACTTCTCCAAGTACAAGGTTTTTATATGATGGGGATCATATTCGTTTAAGACAAATCACATTGGGATATAATTTAGATAAGCGCTTTGCACAAGCAATGAAATTAGATGGCGTGAATTTATCAGTATCAGCAATTAATCCATTCACTTGGGTGAAAGATAGTAGATTAAAGGGAGATCCTGAAGTAGATGCAACAGGTTATATAGAGATGGCATCACCTCCTATTAAGTCTGTAGTGTTTTCGTTAAACGTTAAATTTTAAGTAGAAGATGAAAAGAAATATTAGAAAAATATTGTTATCAGTATCAATATTAATAGTAGGATTAGGCATTACGTCTTGCTCTTTAGATACAGAACAAAGTAGTCGAGTAGATAATGAAAAGAATCCAATACGTACTTTTGAAGAATTAGAGGCAGGTATTATAGGTTCTTATACTAGAATGACTAGTGAAACATATTATGGTCGTGATATTATTATTTTTTCTGAAAGTAGAACTCCTTATTGTTACTCAGAAGGAAACTCAGGAAGGTTTCATAATGTATCAGGATTTGCCTTACAGGTAAATCACGCTTATCCCGCAGATACATGGAGACAAATTTATAGAGTGATTTCCAATACGAATAGAGTATTAGAGGCAGAAATAGGGGGTGACGAAGGAGTAATAGATTATTTTAAAGGACAAGGGTATATAATAAGAGCATTAGCTCACTATGATCTTTTACGTCTTTTCGGAGAGCAATATGTGGATAATAGTGGATTAACAGCTTTGGGAATTCCTTATATAACAGAATTTGGAAAAACATCAGCTAATGTTGAAAGACCAACAGTAGCTATAAATATGAAATCTATTTTTGATGATTTAGACAAAGGAATTGATTTAATGAAAAAAGCTCAGAGTAACGCAAGTGCTAAGGTTTCTAAAGTTAAAATCAACTTAGCAGCAGCCTATGGTTATAAATCTAGGGTAGCTCTTTTCTTTGCACATTACAATTCTTCTTTATACGATGATGTAGCTGAGAATGCAGAGTTAGCTATAAAAGAAGCTGAAAAAATGAATGTTGTGGTGGCTTCAAGAACAGGTTTTTTAGATGCTTATACAACAGAAGGAATCGGAAGTAACTCTATCTTCGAATTGGCACAGTCAGGTACAGATAATAGAGGAACGAATAGTTTGAGATATATTTATAATACAGCTAATGGGGTTGGTTATGGAGATGTAAGATGGAATGCCTTATCTCCTATTGCTTCATTCTTTCCAGAAACAGAGTCTACATTTAACGTAAGTGATATTCGTCGTAATATAATAGATGAAGTAGGAGGTGTAATGCGTAATACAGGAAAGTATACGAAGAATGAATCAAATATTAAAATGATGAGAATAGAAGAGATGATGTTTAATTACATTGAATCAGCTGTTAAGGGGGCTTCTAAAGCAAATACTGCTACTGCATTAGGATATTTGAATGAAATAGTAGAAAACCGTGTTTTATTAATAGACCCTACTATAGAGAATGACCCTGGAACACCTAAAAAATATACTGCATTAGATTTTGAATCAGTTAAAAAAGAGCGTACTAGAGAACTTATGTTTGAAGGATTAGGTTATGAGGATTTAATGAGATGGGAAGGTGAAGTTAGAAATCCTAGAACTACATCTAATACTAATTTAACTGGAGGAGTATTAAAATATGGTAATGCATTAACAGCCTTTCCAATTCCTCTATCAGAAATTAATGTGAGTAAAATAGAACAGAATCAAGCTTATAGATAAACATTGATTAGTTGGTAAATACAACTTTATAAAAGTTGTATTTTAAAAATTAGTCCATAATATTTCAATTAGTTAGTAATATTGAAATATTTCAACCCCATTCATAACGAGTGGGGTTGTTTGTTTTTAATGATTTTATTGACTTATGTCAATGTTTTAGGGTTGTAGACAGTTGATATTTGCTGAACCAAAAGATCAAAAATTATTAGTGTCTCTCAAGAGATAAAGTCGGAAAAGCTAATAATTATAGTTCAAAAAAGATACCGCCAACCTGATATAAGATTATACATATTATGTGATTTAGACTCTCACAAGTATAGGTTGTGTAATAAAGCCACTGCTTAGGCGGTGGCTTTATTTTTTGAGTGTGCACTAAGGTTTTTTGAGTGTGTACTAAGGTTTTTTGACTTACGTCAATGTTTTTCGAGGTTAGGAAGAAGAACTTTGTCTCATCAATAAATAAAAAATAAAAGAATGAAAACGAAGTATTATAAGTATGTAAATACGCTATTTGTGGTTATTCCGATGACCCTTATTATGGCCTTTGTAGGGTTGATTAGAAATTATGGTTTTGGAGATGGGTGGTTCTTTATGTTTTTAAAAGCATGGAGTGTAATGTTGCCAGTGGCTTATGCCTCAGCCTTTCTAATTATTCCTCGAGCGCGCAAATATGCAGAGAGACTAATAAAAGAGTAAAATATGAATACATTAGAAAATGCCCTTAACCAATTTGGTTGGGATAGTCAAGAAAGAGTTAATCAAGCGTTGAGTTTTTTAAAGAGCGGTAAAGGTGTTCTTTTATTAGACGATCAAGATAGAGAGAATGAAGGAGATATCATCTTCTCAGCACATTTAATGTCAGAACAGGATATGGCGATGATGATTCGTTACTGTAGTGGGGTGGTGTGTTTATGTCTAACAAATGATAAAGCAGACGAATTAGAGCTTCCTTATATGGTGACAGAGAATAGTTCCAGATTTCAAACCCCTTTCACGGTAACTATAGAAGCTGCAGAAGGGGTAACTACAGGATTATCTGCTGCAGACCGATTAACTACCGTAAGAGCAGCAAGTGATAAGAATGCTAAACCAGCTGATCTAGCACGTCCAGGACATATATTTCCATTAAGAGCAAAAAATGGAGGAGTATTAGAGCGTAATGGACATACTGAAGGAGCGATTGACTTAATGAAGTTAGCTGGTCTACCTCCTCAAGCAGTATTATGTGAATTAATGAATGACGATGGTACAATGGCAAGATTACCAGAGGTAGTGGAGTTTGCAAAAGAGCACAAAATGATGGTGTTAAGTATAGCAGACTTAGTATATTACCGTACTTTTGTCACAGAAAAATAATAAGTAATGAAGCAACTAATAGATTATATACAAGATAGAGTTGACTTAAATGATCAGGAGCTAGATGTGATACTTTCTTTCTTTCACTATGAGAAACTAAAAAAGGGAGAACAGCTTACATCAGCAGGGGCGAGTGCGCAGAAGCTTTATTTTGTGTGTAAAGGGTGTTTGCGTATATTTTATATCAATGAGGCAGGGCAAGATGCTACGAGATTCTTTGCTTTTGAAAATCAGTTTGCTACAGCCTTAGTGAGCTTTATCAATAGTTCTACATCATCCGAATATTTACAAGCACTAGAGATAAGCGAAGTATATTCTATTACGCACGCTGATTTTTACAATTTATTAGAGTTAGTCCCGAAGTGGGAGAAGTTCTACAGGCAGTATTTAGAATTCGCTTATATCAATAATACCAATAGATTACACGCTATGGTCACCATGGATGCGGCAGAGCGATATAATGAGCTACTCAAATTAAATCCCCTTATCGTACAGCGACTACCCAATAAGATAGTTGCTTCTTACTTAAATATATCTCAGGAAACGCTGAGTAGAATAAAATCTAAATAAGTCGGATTATTTATTTTAACCCAAAATAGGTGATAGACATATAAACGAAAAGTAATTATACAAAATAGGTCTGAATTAGCGATACAAGTATACTGTAGTGTGGTTTTAGAGCTAATGAAAGAGATATAAAGTAGAATTACTTTGTAGTATGTGGCTAACGAATATTTTGGCTTTTAACCCTCTTGACAGTGTGTGCTGTTGAGAGGGTTTTTTATTTCATTGATTTAAGCAATATAAGATGAATAAGCTGTATCTTAGTAATACTGACATAAGCATATAAAGCAATGAATATAGATTTAAACGAACAGTTCTTTTGGGAGTTAATAGAACAGTCTAATACTAGTGATAGTTGGCAGACTTATGATATAGATGAACATATAGATGAACTAACTGCTCTCTTAACAGAGTTGTCTTCAGATGAGATGATTCTCTTTGAAATGACATTGAGAAAAAAAATCAATGAACTAGATAAGGTAGAGATAGGAGAGTTAGGCATTATTTTAGAAAACAGTTTTCAAGAAGAAGATGGGATTTATAACTTTGATGATCATATCTCTACAGACGGATTTATCTACTTTAGGTGTTGGCTTATTTTACGAGGAAAAGAGTTTTTCTACGATATCATAAAGGATATTAATGCTTTTATTAGCGGCAAGTATTCTTTTGATATAGGAGATACATGGGGCGAAGGCTTATTGTATGTGAGTGATTTAGCCTATGATGCTAAGTATGGGACAGAGGATTCTAGTTTTGTAACAGATGCTGTAAATGAATTGTATCAGGATATAGAACATTATGATGTTATAGACACACAATGGACTCGACCACCTTATACAGGTACAGCGTTACAAACACACTATCCTGCATTAGTGAAAGAAATAGGAGAGCTGAGGAGAGAGGAGTAGTTTGTATAGAGATAAAATATATCATAAAACTAGAATTATAAATTCTAAAACTTATTTTTGTGTATAGAATTACAGGATAGTCTATTTTATTAATAATGAGTTACACAAAATTAACTAAAGAGATAGAGAGGCATTATAAACAACTTGGTCTCCAATATCATTATAATGCTTTAGAGATTACGCTAGAAGAAGAGCATAAAAGATTAACGAGGTATAATGAGGTGCGTGATACTATAATCGCGCAGTGGAAAGAGGCTAAGCGATATAAGGAGCTTATCTCTTGTGCTCATGGAGGCTGGTATAGTTATGAGGAGTTTAATGAACCTCTAGCATTATACTTTGTACAGCAAGAAGAACTTTTAGCGCTTAAGGTATTATGTGAGCGGGGTATTCGTTTCAGAGTGAAGGATGTATTGAGTACGCTAATAAGGGCAGAAGAAGACTTTCCTAATATTACCAAGGAGGAAATGGTCAAGTTTAATCTAGAGCTATATTTAAAGAGTCAGGTATATCATCCTGTAGGAGAAGTAGTAAAATGGCGAAGTAAAGCGCTAACCCTAATTGATCACTTGATTCGATATATAGAACAAACTAGCGAATCAGAATATTTGAGACAATTAAATATACTTAGAGATAAAGTATATTCATTAGAAGTGAAGAAATCAGATTTAAAATATTTTAAGCATAGGTTGTAAGTAATCTATGCTTTTTTATTCATTCTTTAACCCAGAATACGCGATAGACCTATTAACGAGAGTAAATTATACAAAACAGCTCTGAATTTATGAAAAAAGCATACTATAGTATGGTTTTAGAAGAAATGAAAGAGATGTAAAGTAGAATTTATTCGTAGTATTGGGCGAATGCGGAATCTGGGTTTAACTGAGCTAACATTTCGAAGGCATCTACGAATTCTGTTGAATTCTCTATGCGATCAAGTACAATGCTTTGTCGCCATTGAGGGATGTTAGATGATTCTTCTTCTGTTAGATAATCAATAAACAAGTCAACTTCTCTAAGTAAGTTCTCAGGTAAATTCTCAAGTTTATAGTTAACTCTCTTTAGCCTTTCTGATTTGTTATTATTGCCCATTTTGTCAGTTTGTATTTGGTTAACTTGTTGTTAATTAGTGTGGTACTTCAAATTTACACTTTTTTTGTTACCGTTGTATATCTGAATTAAATTTATACAATAGAAGATTTCTTTGTTAAGAACCAATTATAAAATGATTAATACTTAATCCTCTTGTAACATATTCCCATGTAACGTATCTAAACTATAAAACCAATCAAAACACATGAGTAAGTATAAAGAAATATTTGAGTCGCTCTATGAACAATATTGGCAACGAATTTATCGATTGGCTCTAGGGTATGTTAACGATGTGGATTGGGCTAAAGATATAGCACAAGAGACTTTCGTTAATGTGTGGAATCAGTTGCCCAAGTTTAGAGCTGATTCAGGCTATGGTACGTGGATATACCGGATCGCTGTAAATATCTGTTTAAGGCAAATAGAACGGAGTAAAAAAGTCATGCCTGATGAAAACAAGATAAGGCAGAGCAAAAGTGTAGAGGAGGAGTACAAAGAAACCAATACTCAAAAACTCTATCAAGCGATTAGTGAACTCACAGAAATTAACAGGATTATTATTTCGCTGACTCTAGAGGGGGTGGATCAAAAACAGATTGCGGATGTGACAGGACTTACACATGCTAATGTGCGTACTAGAGTACATCGTATTAAAGAAGAATTATATCAAAAACTCAATAACTATGGAAAGTAATCAAGTAAATTTAGAACAGCTTTGGGCTATTCCAAGAGTAGAACAAAGCGATATTAAGGAAGTTTATCAGTCTATAGATGTCTATCGTTTAAAGAAAGTAAAGATGAATTGGGCTCTGGCTATAATAGGAGTGTTTACTATAGGATGGATTATCGGGATTAATGTACTATTAAAAGGAACAGTGTTCTATGGATCTATTTGGGTGGTATTAGGAAGTGTAATTTGTGTTATAGCAATCACAATGTTTATGACGAGTTATTATCGCTTAAATGGTTTAATACCAAGCTCTATATTGACACAGACAACAAGTGATTATATTGTGTTGTTGGCAAAAGAAAAGAAACAACAATTACAATTGTCTAAAGTATGGATGAATGTATATATTTTACTTTTTATAGTTGGGATAGCGATATATTCTTATCCATTTATAGACATGGTAGATACTGCAATATCGACAGGATATTATATTGTATTAGCAGGATATTATGCTGTATTAGGGATTTGGGCTGGAGTGAATATGTATTGGAATAAAAAGATGAATTCAAAAAAGATAGTGAAGTTAGAGCAAATGATTAAAGCTCTCCAAGCTATTCAATAAGAAAAGTAAAGCCACCTCATGGGTGGCTTTGTATTTTAAATCGTTTTCAGGTGCAAAAAAAGTAATTAGAATTTGTAACGTACTGCAATACCGAAGTCTGCATAGATACCATCGCGGTAACTGTCATTTAAGTAGATTTCTGGGCGTAAGTCTAAAGCTACTTGTATTGGAAATTCAGGGAAAGTGTATTCTACCCCTACAGTACCTGTGATTAGTCCGAATGCTCCACTGTCAGAGTGTTTTCTTTTTCCTTCGTAGTAGCTAGAGTTCCATGTACCTACTGCAGCACCTACACCAGCATACCAATCAAAGTTTCCTTCAATATTCCAAACCCATTGGTAAATACCTGTAAGTTTTACAGCATCAAAATCGTTGTTGTTTCTCCAACCAAGATCTAATTCTAAACGGTTGTTTTTAGATAGGTCTCTCTGGTAAGAGATCTCTGTACCTAAACCGTGGTTTCCTCCAAAACGCAAACCTAATGCGTTTTTTGGTCCTTTTTGTGCTTGAGCAGTAAAAGCTACCGCTACAACAAGAGCAGCTGAAAGCAATAATTTTTTCATTGTAATGTTTTGTTTTTTTGCATTTCAAAAGTAGTACAAAATGTGTGTGAATTCAAACTAAATAAGCAGGAGTGCCTTGTTATGACACTAAAGACAGCTGTTCGGAAGGCTTAAATGTTTAATAAGAATAAGTTAGTTGTTTTTAAAAAAGAAATAAAAAAATGTAGACTTAACAGATTGTAGTAGAATTATGAGAGGATTAAGTCCTAATTTGTAAAATATTGTAAAAAAATGTGACAAGTTTTAAAATTGCTGCTATTCTATAGGGAGAGCAAAATTACTTTTCTACAATCAATTATTTGACTTATCTTACGTTAGTACTTTATAGTGTCTATTATCTAACTAAATATATTATTATATGACTATACAAGAATTTAAAAATAGCCTAACATTACCGATTGTAGTATCTCCTATGTTTATCGTTTCTGGAACGAAACTAGTAATTGAATGTTGTAAAAATGGTATTGTAGGTACATTCCCTGCTTTGAATGGAAGGAGTTCAGAGGATTTTGAAAAGATGTTAGTTGAGGTAACAACAGAATTAGCAGCCTTTGAGAAAGAAACAGGTATTAAACCTGCTCCATTTGGGGTGAACTTAATCGTGAATAAGACCAACCCAAGAGTGATGCCTGATTTACAATTGTGTGTTAAGTATAAAGTGCCTTTAGTGATTACATCACTGGGTGCAGTGAAGGATCTTGTAGATGCAGTACATAGTTATGGGGGATTAGTATTCCATGATATTGTGAAGAAAAGACATGCTGAGAAAGCAGCAGAAGCGGGTGTAGATGGATTAATATGTGTTGCCGCTGGAGCTGGAGGTCATGCGGGTACTGCGAGCCCTTTTGCCTTATTAGCTGAGGTAAAGAGCTTCTTTAAAGGAGCTGTATTATTAGCAGGAAGTATAGACACAGGAAGTGATGTATTAGCAGCGCAAACTATGGGAGCTGATATGGCCTATATGGGAACTCGTTTTATAGCAACTAATGAATGTTTAGCTGTAGACGAATATAAACAGATGATCGTTGACTCTGGAATAGATGATATTATGTATACAGATGGAGTATCTGGTGTGAATGCTAACTTTTTAAAACCTAGTATAGAAAAGGCTGGAATAGATCTATCTGAGAAGAAAGAAGAGGATTTTTCTAAATTAACAGGAGAGCACGCGAAGGCATGGAAAGATATTTGGTCTGCTGGGCATGGTACAGCGGGTATTGATAGAGTACTCAGCGTTAAAGACCTTGTTAGTCAGTTAAAAGCAGAATATAAAAATGCACTGAATAAGAATGCTGATATTCAGAAGAATATTAAGTTTTAAGACCATATCATTTGATGAATATACAATAAGAACAGCTCCTTTTAGGAGCTGTTCTTATTGTACTAAGTATATAGTTGTATGGCCTTTTTAGAATTTAGTATCTAAATGATAATCCTAGTGTGTAGTATCTACCATTCCCTCTTGCATATTCTGCATCTCTAGCTACTATCATAGAAGAGGATGTATAATACGATTTGTCAAATAGGTTTTCTACTCCTAATGTTAACTGTATAGATTTGTTGTATTGATAGGTAGCATTGAAGTTAAAAAGGTCAATAGGAGATACTTTACCTTTTCCTTCATTATAAACTAATACTCCTAACTTATTAGGTTGAGGTTCGAATCTATCTCGTTTAGAGGTATGTGTATAGTATAAGTTTAACCATAAATGATCAATAGGAGTGACTGTTGTAAATAAGCTCAGTTTAGGCGCAGCAATATTTAGACCACTCATATAAGTATCATAACTACTACTGTTGTTAGATTTCATTTTTCCTTCATAACTCGAAAAACTTCCTCCTATAGTTGCCCAGCTGATAGGTTTACCATCTAGAGCAATCTCAATACCATTGATTCTTTGTGGACTTCTTACTACTTCCCAGAATCCTCCTTCACCTGCCTGAAGATCACTACCTAGTTTAGCGATAGACCAGAAATAAGCTATTCTAAAGTTCCAATTATTTGCTATCTGTGAAGTGAATCCTACTTCATAGTTATTCGTTACTACAGGATCTGTTTCTATTTTAGAGACAACATCACTTTTAGCATCTCTAAGTATACGACCTAAATCATAAATTGATAATCCTTGAGAAAATGAAACATAAGGAGTGAATTCTTCTATTACTTTGTATTGTAATGCAGCATTAAATAGTGCTTTATCATAATCTAAGTTTCCTCCTTTTATCGCTAGCCACTGTTGCCCTTTTCTTAAAGGAATTGTTTTATAGTCAGGTACCTTTACGTGAATATTATCATATCTCACCCCAGCTTTAAGAGTTAGGTTTTCATAAAATACAGTACGAGTTTGTAAATATCCGGCACTGTTATATGCCTTTAATTCAGGAACCCATAATCTCCCATCGACAAGGGGCTGGCTAGTTTTGTCAATTAAGAAATCTCCCCCTATAATATAGTTTGTTCTGATATTATCAGTGAAGTTTAGTTTAGAGACAATACTTAATCTAGCCCCTATTTTCTCTGCTTTAATAGTTGCTTGCCCACCTGTTTCTTCCCATCGTGGAGATTTAGGATTATGTTCTCTGTAGTCAAATAAAGTATATAGTTTTTGCCCAAATACCGAAGCCTCTAAATCAACATTCTCCAAGATATTTTTGCTTGAGAACTTTAGATATCCATTGTGATTGTACTTAGTACCTTCATTTTCTGCTAATGGGTTTTTAGTACCGATAACCCCTTGTTGTGGAGATACGAGATATTTTCCTCCCTTTGCGATTAGATCTGTGTTCTGTAATGCACTGTAGTAGTTATACATTGCTTCTAATCGATTGTTATCATTAAAGTCATAACCTATCTTAGCTAATAGATTTTGTGTTGTTACTTCTCCTAATCCATAGCGAGGAGAGATATAATCTCCTTCACCATCTATCGCTCGTCCAGATTTAATGATGTTACCATTGACTAAGTAATCGATTTGTTTTAGTCTACCAGAGAACTGTTGGTTTAATTGATACCCATGTGTATTGTTGTTTTTAGTAGAAGTAGCATCAGATAAGGCTATAGAAGTGCTTCCGCTAAAAGTTTTGTTTTGATTCGCTTTTTTTGTGATGAAGTTCACAATACCTCCAGCACCTCCATTGCCATAAAGAGAAGTGGCTCCTTCTATTACCTCAATGCGTTCGATCGCATAAGGGCTTATAGTACGAAGATCTCTGTCTGTGTTGCGCAGTGGAGTACTCTGTGGTACACCATCTATTAAGACTAGTATCTGTCTACCACGGATAGTTTGACTTCTATTACTAGTAGTATTAGAGCTCAATCCTATAGAAGGCACGGCAAGACCTAGTATAACTGACATATCAGGATTTAATTGAGCATAACTTTCTATTTCTTTTTGAGTAATGACAATAACAGAACTTGAGCTATTGCGTTTTATCTCTGGTAATCTTGTTGTAGATACGATAATTTCTTCTAGCTGCTCATCGCTTTTTTTTGTTTCTTGTTCTTGCGCTAGTATTGTAGAACCGGTTAGAAGTAGAGTGAGTAGTGTAATTTTTTTTACATTCATTTTTTTATGTATTAATTAGAATGTAAAGGTATATATATAGTGTTGTTTAGAATTAATATAAATAGTTTTTTGTAAAATATTGAATAGCTAAGAGGTTTATGTGTGATATTTGCGAATAATCTTTTTGTTTTTTTATGGATGTATTTTTTTTATCCATTTGTAGTGCAAAATATTTAATAGACTCAGTTTATATGAATCAAATATTTAATTTTTAAAGGCTGTAATTTTAAATGAATATTATTATAATTGATAAGATGATTGAGTCTGTAATAGCTGCTTTTAGAGTCGAGTATACTTATCTAATTTGCAATTCTTCAAAAAACGATTATCTTTGTGCCTTAATTATCAAGAATTTTTCGAGAGTATCCTTTTTGAAAAATAGCAACCTGCAACAACAAGCAAGGTGCTGCAATCGATAAGCCAGAAATGGAAAAAATGTTGTTTACTTCCTTAGTAAGTTTTATTTCTACCAATCTGGCAAATTATTTGTAATAACATTATTATTAAATGAAAGCTATGTCAGATAACAAGTTTTACACTTTTATTCCTTTTTTTATTTTTATTGCCATCTTTTTAGGCTCAGGTATACTATTAGGTGATTTTTATAAAATGCCATCTCCTATAGCAATATCTGTCGGAGTGGTATCTGCATTTTTACTATTTTATAAAACACCAATGCAAGAGAAGGTTATTTCTCTTATCCATGGATGTGGAGATAGTAAGATTATCACGATGTGTATCATCTATTTATTAGCAGGAGCCTTTGCTACAGTGACTAAAGCAATAGGAGGAGTAGATACGATGGTGAATATGGGACTTAGTGTAGTGCCAATAGAATATCTAGCCATTGGAATCTTTGTAATTGCTTGTTTCCTTTCTTTAGCGATTGGTACCTCTGTTGGAACTATTGTAGCCTTAGGACCTATTGTAGTAGGATTAGCTGAGAAATCAGGGACTTCTATGGGGCTGTTATGTGGTACTCTATTAGGAGGGGCGATGTTTGGGGATAACCTTTCTATTATATCAGATACAACGATTACAGCTACACAAACGGTGGGGTGTGAAATGAAAGATAAGTTTAGAGCTAACTTTAAATTAGCATTACCTGCGGCTTTAATTACGATAGTAGGCTTATTCTTTATGAGTGGAGGGGCTACAGATGTAGCTTTAGAGCTAGGTGATACAAGTAATTTCTGGGTGATTATTCCTTATATCTTGATTATTGTATTAGCCTTAGTAGGGGTACAAGTATTCGTAGCTTTGTTTATCAGTATTTTGGTAGCAGGAATTATTGGACTTGTTCAAGCAGATTTTGATGTATTAGGCTTTGCTAATTTGACGTATGAAGGCTTTGTTTCTATGAATGAGATATTCTTATTGTCTATGTTGACAGGAGGATTGGCGAAGATGGTAGAAGATCAGGGTGGGATTCAATGGCTGTTAAAGCAAATGAAGAAGCTGATGAAATCTCCTAAAGGAGCTGAGTTCGGTATCGCAGGATTAGTGTCATCGATAGGAGTGTGTTTAGCTAATAATACAGTTTCTATCTTGGTAGCAGGTAATCTAGCTAGGGATATTGCTACAGAGTATGAATTAGACAGACCACGTGTTGCTTCTATATTAGATATTTTTGCTTGTATTATTCAAGGAATCTTACCTTATGGAGCACAGATATTGATCTTACTAAGTTTTACTAATGGGCAGATAGATTAATGAGGCAGAACAAAGATTTCAAAATGCTAATGCTTTGCCGAAAGTTACTGGAGGTATTAATACTCATCTTGATTATAAAGGATTTTATCTAGATGCTTTATTCACTTTTGCTACAGGATATAAAGTTTATGATAGTTGGGCTGGATATACGAACACGGTTAATGGAACATCTTTAAATACGTATAATGGAACCACTGAGCTATTAGAAAGATGGCAAAATCCTGGTGACATAACAGATGTACCTAAACTGACTACTTCTGGAGGTGATACTTATACTTCTCCAAGTACAAGGTTTTTATATGATGGGGATCATATTCGTTTAAGACAAATCACATTGGGATATAATTTAGATAAGCGCTTTGCACAAGCAATGAAATTAGATGGCGTGAATTTATCAGTATCAGCAATTAATCCATTCACTTGGGTGAAAGATAGTAGATTAAAGGGAGATCCTGAAGTAGATGCAACAGGTTATATAGAGATGGCATCACCTCCTATTAAGTCTGTAGTGTTTTCGTTAAACGTTAAATTTTAAGTAGAAGATGAAAAGAAATATTAGAAAAATATTGTTATCAGTATCAATATTAATAGTAGGATTAGGCATTACGTCTTGCTCTTTAGATACAGAACAAAGTAGTCGAGTAGATAATGAAAAGAATCCAATACGTACTTTTGAAGAATTAGAGGCAGGTATTATAGGTTCTTATACTAGAATGACTAGTGAAACATATTATGGTCGTGATATTATTATTTTTTCTGAAAGTAGAACTCCTTATTGTTACTCAGAAGGAAACTCAGGAAGGTTTCATAATGTATCAGGATTTGCCTTACAGGTAAATCACGCTTATCCCGCAGATACATGGAGACAAATTTATAGAGTGATTTCCAATACGAATAGAGTATTAGAGGCAGAAATAGGGGGTGACGAAGGAGTAATAGATTATTTTAAAGGACAAGGGTATATAATAAGAGCATTAGCTCACTATGATCTTTTACGTCTTTTCGGAGAGCAATATGTGGATAATAGTGGATTAACAGCTTTGGGAATTCCTTATATAACAGAATTTGGAAAAACATCAGCTAATGTTGAAAGACCAACAGTAGCTATAAATATGAAATCTATTTTTGATGATTTAGACAAAGGAATTGATTTAATGAAAAAAGCTCAGAGTAACGCAAGTGCTAAGGTTTCTAAAGTTAAAATCAACTTAGCAGCAGCCTATGGTTATAAATCTAGGGTAGCTCTTTTCTTTGCACATTACAATTCTTCTTTATACGATGATGTAGCTGAGAATGCAGAGTTAGCTATAAAAGAAGCTGAAAAAATGAATGTTGTGGTGGCTTCAAGAACAGGTTTTTTAGATGCTTATACAACAGAAGGAATCGGAAGTAACTCTATCTTCGAATTGGCACAGTCAGGTACAGATAATAGAGGAACGAATAGTTTGAGATATATTTATAATACAGCTAATGGGGTTGGTTATGGAGATGTAAGATGGAATGCCTTATCTCCTATTGCTTCATTCTTTCCAGAAACAGAGTCTACATTTAACGTAAGTGATATTCGTCGTAATATAATAGATGAAGTAGGAGGTGTAATGCGTAATACAGGAAAGTATACGAAGAATGAATCAAATATTAAAATGATGAGAATAGAAGAGATGATGTTTAATTACATTGAATCAGCTGTTAAGGGGGCTTCTAAAGCAAATACTGCTACTGCATTAGGATATTTGAATGAAATAGTAGAAAACCGTGTTTTATTAATAGACCCTACTATAGAGAATGACCCTGGAACACCTAAAAAATATACTGCATTAGATTTTGAATCAGTTAAAAAAGAGCGTACTAGAGAACTTATGTTTGAAGGATTAGGTTATGAGGATTTAATGAGATGGGAAGGTGAAGTTAGAAATCCTAGAACTACATCTAATACTAATTTAACTGGAGGAGTATTAAAATATGGTAATGCATTAACAGCCTTTCCAATTCCTCTATCAGAAATTAATGTGAGTAAAATAGAACAGAATCAAGCTTATAGATAAACATTGATTAGTTGGTAAATACAACTTTATAAAAGTTGTATTTTAAAAATTAGTCCATAATATTTCAATTAGTTAGTAATATTGAAATATTTCAACCCCATTCATAACGAGTGGGGTTGTTTGTTTTTAATGATTTTATTGACTTATGTCAATGTTTTAGGGTTGTAGACAGTTGATATTTGCTGAACCAAAAGATCAAAAATTATTAGTGTCTCTCAAGAGATAAAGTCGGAAAAGCTAATAATTATAGTTCAAAAAAGATACCGCCAACCTGATATAAGATTATACATATTATGTGATTTAGACTCTCACAAGTATAGGTTGTGTAATAAAGCCACTGCTTAGGCGGTGGCTTTATTTTTTGAGTGTGCACTAAGGTTTTTTGAGTGTGTACTAAGGTTTTTTGACTTACGTCAATGTTTTTCGAGGTTAGGAAGAAGAACTTTGTCTCATCAATAAATAAAAAATAAAAGAATGAAAACGAAGTATTATAAGTATGTAAATACGCTATTTGTGGTTATTCCGATGACCCTTATTATGGCCTTTGTAGGGTTGATTAGAAATTATGGTTTTGGAGATGGGTGGTTCTTTATGTTTTTAAAAGCATGGAGTGTAATGTTGCCAGTGGCTTATGCCTCAGCCTTTCTAATTATTCCTCGAGCGCGCAAATATGCAGAGAGACTAATAAAAGAGTAAAATATGAATACATTAGAAAATGCCCTTAACCAATTTGGTTGGGATAGTCAAGAAAGAGTTAATCAAGCGTTGAGTTTTTTAAAGAGCGGTAAAGGTGTTCTTTTATTAGACGATCAAGATAGAGAGAATGAAGGAGATATCATCTTCTCAGCACATTTAATGTCAGAACAGGATATGGCGATGATGATTCGTTACTGTAGTGGGGTGGTGTGTTTATGTCTAACAAATGATAAAGCAGACGAATTAGAGCTTCCTTATATGGTGACAGAGAATAGTTCCAGATTTCAAACCCCTTTCACGGTAACTATAGAAGCTGCAGAAGGGGTAACTACAGGATTATCTGCTGCAGACCGATTAACTACCGTAAGAGCAGCAAGTGATAAGAATGCTAAACCAGCTGATCTAGCACGTCCAGGACATATATTTCCATTAAGAGCAAAAAATGGAGGAGTATTAGAGCGTAATGGACATACTGAAGGAGCGATTGACTTAATGAAGTTAGCTGGTCTACCTCCTCAAGCAGTATTATGTGAATTAATGAATGACGATGGTACAATGGCAAGATTACCAGAGGTAGTGGAGTTTGCAAAAGAGCACAAAATGATGGTGTTAAGTATAGCAGACTTAGTATATTACCGTACTTTTGTCACAGAAAAATAATAAGTAATGAAGCAACTAATAGATTATATACAAGATAGAGTTGACTTAAATGATCAGGAGCTAGATGTGATACTTTCTTTCTTTCACTATGAGAAACTAAAAAAGGGAGAACAGCTTACATCAGCAGGGGCGAGTGCGCAGAAGCTTTATTTTGTGTGTAAAGGGTGTTTGCGTATATTTTATATCAATGAGGCAGGGCAAGATGCTACGAGATTCTTTGCTTTTGAAAATCAGTTTGCTACAGCCTTAGTGAGCTTTATCAATAGTTCTACATCATCCGAATATTTACAAGCACTAGAGATAAGCGAAGTATATTCTATTACGCACGCTGATTTTTACAATTTATTAGAGTTAGTCCCGAAGTGGGAGAAGTTCTACAGGCAGTATTTAGAATTCGCTTATATCAATAATACCAATAGATTACACGCTATGGTCACCATGGATGCGGCAGAGCGATATAATGAGCTACTCAAATTAAATCCCCTTATCGTACAGCGACTACCCAATAAGATAGTTGCTTCTTACTTAAATATATCTCAGGAAACGCTGAGTAGAATAAAATCTAAATAAGTCGGATTATTTATTTTAACCCAAAATAGGTGATAGACATATAAACGAAAAGTAATTATACAAAATAGGTCTGAATTAGCGATACAAGTATACTGTAGTGTGGTTTTAGAGCTAATGAAAGAGATATAAAGTAGAATTACTTTGTAGTATGTGGCTAACGAATATTTTGGCTTTTAACCCTCTTGACAGTGTGTGCTGTTGAGAGGGTTTTTTATTTCATTGATTTAAGCAATATAAGATGAATAAGCTGTATCTTAGTAATACTGACATAAGCATATAAAGCAATGAATATAGATTTAAACGAACAGTTCTTTTGGGAGTTAATAGAACAGTCTAATACTAGTGATAGTTGGCAGACTTATGATATAGATGAACATATAGATGAACTAACTGCTCTCTTAACAGAGTTGTCTTCAGATGAGATGATTCTCTTTGAAATGACATTGAGAAAAAAATCAATGAACTAGATAAGGTAGAGATAGGAGAGTTAGGCATTATTTTAGAAAACAGTTTTCAAGAAGAAGATGGGATTTATAACTTTGATGATCATATCTCTACAGACGGATTTATCTACTTTAGGTGTTGGCTTATTTTACGAGGAAAAGAGTTTTTCTACGATATCATAAAGGATATTAATGCTTTTATTAGCGGCAAGTATTCTTTTGATATAGGAGATACATGGGGCGAAGGCTTATTGTATGTGAGTGATTTAGCCTATGATGCTAAGTATGGGACAGAGGATTCTAGTTTTGTAACAGATGCTGTAAATGAATTGTATCAGGATATAGAACATTATGATGTTATAGACACACAATGGACTCGACCACCTTATACAGGTACAGCGTTACAAACACACTATCCTGCATTAGTGAAAGAAATAGGAGAGCTGAGGAGAGAGGAGTAGTTTGTATAGAGATAAAATATATCATAAAACTAGAATTATAAATTCTAAAACTTATTTTTGTGTATAGAATTACAGGATAGTCTATTTTATTAATAATGAGTTACACAAAATTAACTAAAGAGATAGAGAGGCATTATAAACAACTTGGTCTCCAATATCATTATAATGCTTTAGAGATTACGCTAGAAGAAGAGCATAAAAGATTAACGAGGTATAATGAGGTGCGTGATACTATAATCGCGCAGTGGAAAGAGGCTAAGCGATATAAGGAGCTTATCTCTTGTGCTCATGGAGGCTGGTATAGTTATGAGGAGTTTAATGAACCTCTAGCATTATACTTTGTACAGCAAGAAGAACTTTTAGCGCTTAAGGTATTATGTGAGCGGGGTATTCGTTTCAGAGTGAAGGATGTATTGAGTACGCTAATAAGGGCAGAAGAAGACTTTCCTAATATTACCAAGGAGGAAATGGTCAAGTTTAATCTAGAGCTATATTTAAAGAGTCAGGTATATCATCCTGTAGGAGAAGTAGTAAAATGGCGAAGTAAAGCGCTAACCCTAATTGATCACTTGATTCGATATATAGAACAAACTAGCGAATCAGAATATTTGAGACAATTAAATATACTTAGAGATAAAGTATATTCATTAGAAGTGAAGAAATCAGATTTAAAATATTTTAAGCATAGGTTGTAAGTAATCTATGCTTTTTTATTCATTCTTTAACCCAGAATACGCGATAGACCTATTAACGAGAGTAAATTATACAAAACAGCTCTGAATTTATGAAAAAAGCATACTATAGTATGGTTTTAGAAGAAATGAAAGAGATGTAAAGTAGAATTTATTCGTAGTATTGGGCGAATGCGGAATCTGGGTTTAACTGAGCTAACATTTCGAAGGCATCTACGAATTCTGTTGAATTCTCTATGCGATCAAGTACAATGCTTTGTCGCCATTGAGGGATGTTAGATGATTCTTCTTCTGTTAGATAATCAATAAACAAGTCAACTTCTCTAAGTAAGTTCTCAGGTAAATTCTCAAGTTTATAGTTAACTCTCTTTAGCCTTTCTGATTTGTTATTATTGCCCATTTTGTCAGTTTGTATTTGGTTAACTTGTTGTTAATTAGTGTGGTACTTCAAATTTACACTTTTTTTGTTACCGTTGTATATCTGAATTAAATTTATACAATAGAAGATTTCTTTGTTAAGAACCAATTATAAAATGATTAATACTTAATCCTCTTGTAACATATTCCCATGTAACGTATCTAAACTATAAAACCAATCAAAACACATGAGTAAGTATAAAGAAATATTTGAGTCGCTCTATGAACAATATTGGCAACGAATTTATCGATTGGCTCTAGGGTATGTTAACGATGTGGATTGGGCTAAAGATATAGCACAAGAGACTTTCGTTAATGTGTGGAATCAGTTGCCCAAGTTTAGAGCTGATTCAGGCTATGGTACGTGGATATACCGGATCGCTGTAAATATCTGTTTAAGGCAAATAGAACGGAGTAAAAAAGTCATGCCTGATGAAAACAAGATAAGGCAGAGCAAAAGTGTAGAGGAGGAGTACAAAGAAACCAATACTCAAAAACTCTATCAAGCGATTAGTGAACTCACAGAAATTAACAGGATTATTATTTCGCTGACTCTAGAGGGGGTGGATCAAAAACAGATTGCGGATGTGACAGGACTTACACATGCTAATGTGCGTACTAGAGTACATCGTATTAAAGAAGAATTATATCAAAAACTCAATAACTATGGAAAGTAATCAAGTAAATTTAGAACAGCTTTGGGCTATTCCAAGAGTAGAACAAAGCGATATTAAGGAAGTTTATCAGTCTATAGATGTCTATCGTTTAAAGAAAGTAAAGATGAATTGGGCTCTGGCTATAATAGGAGTGTTTACTATAGGATGGATTATCGGGATTAATGTACTATTAAAAGGAACAGTGTTCTATGGATCTATTTGGGTGGTATTAGGAAGTGTAATTTGTGTTATAGCAATCACAATGTTTATGACGAGTTATTATCGCTTAAATGGTTTAATACCAAGCTCTATATTGACACAGACAACAAGTGATTATATTGTGTTGTTGGCAAAAGAAAAGAAACAACAATTACAATTGTCTAAAGTATGGATGAATGTATATATTTTACTTTTTATAGTTGGGATAGCGATATATTCTTATCCATTTATAGACATGGTAGATACTGCAATATCGACAGGATATTATATTGTATTAGCAGGATATTATGCTGTATTAGGGATTTGGGCTGGAGTGAATATGTATTGGAATAAAAAGATGAATTCAAAAAAGATAGTGAAGTTAGAGCAAATGATTAAAGCTCTCCAAGCTATTCAATAAGAAAAGTAAAGCCACCTCATGGGTGGCTTTGTATTTTAAATCGTTTTCAGGTGCAAAAAAAGTAATTAGAATTTGTAACGTACTGCAATACCGAAGTCTGCATAGATACCATCGCGGTAACTGTCATTTAAGTAGATTTCTGGGCGTAAGTCTAAAGCTACTTGTATTGGAAATTCAGGGAAAGTGTATTCTACCCCTACAGTACCTGTGATTAGTCCGAATGCTCCACTGTCAGAGTGTTTTCTTTTTCCTTCGTAGTAGCTAGAGTTCCATGTACCTACTGCAGCACCTACACCAGCATACCAATCAAAGTTTCCTTCAATATTCCAAACCCATTGGTAAATACCTGTAAGTTTTACAGCATCAAAATCGTTGTTGTTTCTCCAACCAAGATCTAATTCTAAACGGTTGTTTTTAGATAGGTCTCTCTGGTAAGAGATCTCTGTACCTAAACCGTGGTTTCCTCCAAAACGCAAACCTAATGCGTTTTTTGGTCCTTTTTGTGCTTGAGCAGTAAAAGCTACCGCTACAACAAGAGCAGCTGAAAGCAATAATTTTTTCATTGTAATGTTTTGTTTTTTTGCATTTCAAAAGTAGTACAAAATGTGTGTGAATTCAAACTAAATAAGCAGGAGTGCCTTGTTATGACACTAAAGACAGCTGTTCGGAAGGCTTAAATGTTTAATAAGAATAAGTTAGTTGTTTTTAAAAAAGAAATAAAAAAATGTAGACTTAACAGATTGTAGTAGAATTATGAGAGGATTAAGTCCTAATTTGTAAAATATTGTAAAAAAATGTGACAAGTTTTAAAATTGCTGCTATTCTATAGGGAGAGCAAAATTACTTTTCTACAATCAATTATTTGACTTATCTTACGTTAGTACTTTATAGTGTCTATTATCTAACTAAATATATTATTATATGACTATACAAGAATTTAAAAATAGCCTAACATTACCGATTGTAGTATCTCCTATGTTTATCGTTTCTGGAACGAAACTAGTAATTGAATGTTGTAAAAATGGTATTGTAGGTACATTCCCTGCTTTGAATGGAAGGAGTTCAGAGGATTTTGAAAAGATGTTAGTTGAGGTAACAACAGAATTAGCAGCCTTTGAGAAAGAAACAGGTATTAAACCTGCTCCATTTGGGGTGAACTTAATCGTGAATAAGACCAACCCAAGAGTGATGCCTGATTTACAATTGTGTGTTAAGTATAAAGTGCCTTTAGTGATTACATCACTGGGTGCAGTGAAGGATCTTGTAGATGCAGTACATAGTTATGGGGGATTAGTATTCCATGATATTGTGAAGAAAAGACATGCTGAGAAAGCAGCAGAAGCGGGTGTAGATGGATTAATATGTGTTGCCGCTGGAGCTGGAGGTCATGCGGGTACTGCGAGCCCTTTTGCCTTATTAGCTGAGGTAAAGAGCTTCTTTAAAGGAGCTGTATTATTAGCAGGAAGTATAGACACAGGAAGTGATGTATTAGCAGCGCAAACTATGGGAGCTGATATGGCCTATATGGGAACTCGTTTTATAGCAACTAATGAATGTTTAGCTGTAGACGAATATAAACAGATGATCGTTGACTCTGGAATAGATGATATTATGTATACAGATGGAGTATCTGGTGTGAATGCTAACTTTTTAAAACCTAGTATAGAAAAGGCTGGAATAGATCTATCTGAGAAGAAAGAAGAGGATTTTTCTAAATTAACAGGAGAGCACGCGAAGGCATGGAAAGATATTTGGTCTGCTGGGCATGGTACAGCGGGTATTGATAGAGTACTCAGCGTTAAAGACCTTGTTAGTCAGTTAAAAGCAGAATATAAAAATGCACTGAATAAGAATGCTGATATTCAGAAGAATATTAAGTTTTAAGACCATATCATTTGATGAATATACAATAAGAACAGCTCCTTTTAGGAGCTGTTCTTATTGTACTAAGTATATAGTTGTATGGCCTTTTTAGAATTTAGTATCTAAATGATAATCCTAGTGTGTAGTATCTACCATTCCCTCTTGCATATTCTGCATCTCTAGCTACTATCATAGAAGAGGATGTATAATACGATTTGTCAAATAGGTTTTCTACTCCTAATGTTAACTGTATAGATTTGTTGTATTGATAGGTAGCATTGAAGTTAAAAAGGTCAATAGGAGATACTTTACCTTTTCCTTCATTATAAACTAATACTCCTAACTTATTAGGTTGAGGTTCGAATCTATCTCGTTTAGAGGTATGTGTATAGTATAAGTTTAACCATAAATGATCAATAGGAGTGACTGTTGTAAATAAGCTCAGTTTAGGCGCAGCAATATTTAGACCACTCATATAAGTATCATAACTACTACTGTTGTTAGATTTCATTTTTCCTTCATAACTCGAAAAACTTCCTCCTATAGTTGCCCAGCTGATAGGTTTACCATCTAGAGCAATCTCAATACCATTGATTCTTTGTGGACTTCTTACTACTTCCCAGAATCCTCCTTCACCTGCCTGAAGATCACTACCTAGTTTAGCGATAGACCAGAAATAAGCTATTCTAAAGTTCCAATTATTTGCTATCTGTGAAGTGAATCCTACTTCATAGTTATTCGTTACTACAGGATCTGTTTCTATTTTAGAGACAACATCACTTTTAGCATCTCTAAGTATACGACCTAAATCATAAATTGATAATCCTTGAGAAAATGAAACATAAGGAGTGAATTCTTCTATTACTTTGTATTGTAATGCAGCATTAAATAGTGCTTTATCATAATCTAAGTTTCCTCCTTTTATCGCTAGCCACTGTTGCCCTTTTCTTAAAGGAATTGTTTTATAGTCAGGTACCTTTACGTGAATATTATCATATCTCACCCCAGCTTTAAGAGTTAGGTTTTCATAAAATACAGTACGAGTTTGTAAATATCCGGCACTGTTATATGCCTTTAATTCAGGAACCCATAATCTCCCATCGACAAGGGGCTGGCTAGTTTTGTCAATTAAGAAATCTCCCCCTATAATATAGTTTGTTCTGATATTATCAGTGAAGTTTAGTTTAGAGACAATACTTAATCTAGCCCCTATTTTCTCTGCTTTAATAGTTGCTTGCCCACCTGTTTCTTCCCATCGTGGAGATTTAGGATTATGTTCTCTGTAGTCAAATAAAGTATATAGTTTTTGCCCAAATACCGAAGCCTCTAAATCAACATTCTCCAAGATATTTTTGCTTGAGAACTTTAGATATCCATTGTGATTGTACTTAGTACCTTCATTTTCTGCTAATGGGTTTTTAGTACCGATAACCCCTTGTTGTGGAGATACGAGATATTTTCCTCCCTTTGCGATTAGATCTGTGTTCTGTAATGCACTGTAGTAGTTATACATTGCTTCTAATCGATTGTTATCATTAAAGTCATAACCTATCTTAGCTAATAGATTTTGTGTTGTTACTTCTCCTAATCCATAGCGAGGAGAGATATAATCTCCTTCACCATCTATCGCTCGTCCAGATTTAATGATGTTACCATTGACTAAGTAATCGATTTGTTTTAGTCTACCAGAGAACTGTTGGTTTAATTGATACCCATGTGTATTGTTGTTTTTAGTAGAAGTAGCATCAGATAAGGCTATAGAAGTGCTTCCGCTAAAAGTTTTGTTTTGATTCGCTTTTTTTGTGATGAAGTTCACAATACCTCCAGCACCTCCATTGCCATAAAGAGAAGTGGCTCCTTCTATTACCTCAATGCGTTCGATCGCATAAGGGCTTATAGTACGAAGATCTCTGTCTGTGTTGCGCAGTGGAGTACTCTGTGGTACACCATCTATTAAGACTAGTATCTGTCTACCACGGATAGTTTGACTTCTATTACTAGTAGTATTAGAGCTCAATCCTATAGAAGGCACGGCAAGACCTAGTATAACTGACATATCAGGATTTAATTGAGCATAACTTTCTATTTCTTTTTGAGTAATGACAATAACAGAACTTGAGCTATTGCGTTTTATCTCTGGTAATCTTGTTGTAGATACGATAATTTCTTCTAGCTGCTCATCGCTTTTTTTTGTTTCTTGTTCTTGCGCTAGTATTGTAGAACCGGTTAGAAGTAGAGTGAGTAGTGTAATTTTTTTTACATTCATTTTTTTATGTATTAATTAGAATGTAAAGGTATATATATAGTGTTGTTTAGAATTAATATAAATAGTTTTTTGTAAAATATTGAATAGCTAAGAGGTTTATGTGTGATATTTGCGAATAATCTTTTTGTTTTTTTATGGATGTATTTTTTTTATCCATTTGTAGTGCAAAATATTTAATAGACTCAGTTTATATGAATCAAATATTTAATTTTTAAAGGCTGTAATTTTAAATGAATATTATTATAATTGATAAGATGATTGAGTCTGTAATAGCTGCTTTTAGAGTCGAGTATACTTATCTAATTTGCAATTCTTCAAAAAACGATTATCTTTGTGCCTTAATTATCAAGAATTTTTCGAGAGTATCCTTTTTGAAAAATAGCAACCTGCAACAACAAGCAAGGTGCTGCAATCGATAAGCCAGAAATGGAAAAAATGTTGTTTACTTCCTTAGTAAGTTTTATTTCTACCAATCTGGCAAATTATTTGTAATAACATTATTATTAAATGAAAGCTATGTCAGATAACAAGTTTTACACTTTTATTCCTTTTTTTATTTTTATTGCCATCTTTTTAGGCTCAGGTATACTATTAGGTGATTTTTATAAAATGCCATCTCCTATAGCAATATCTGTCGGAGTGGTATCTGCATTTTTACTATTTTATAAAACACCAATGCAAGAGAAGGTTATTTCTCTTATCCATGGATGTGGAGATAGTAAGATTATCACGATGTGTATCATCTATTTATTAGCAGGAGCCTTTGCTACAGTGACTAAAGCAATAGGAGGAGTAGATACGATGGTGAATATGGGACTTAGTGTAGTGCCAATAGAATATCTAGCCATTGGAATCTTTGTAATTGCTTGTTTCCTTTCTTTAGCGATTGGTACCTCTGTTGGAACTATTGTAGCCTTAGGACCTATTGTAGTAGGATTAGCTGAGAAATCAGGGACTTCTATGGGGCTGTTATGTGGTACTCTATTAGGAGGGGCGATGTTTGGGGATAACCTTTCTATTATATCAGATACAACGATTACAGCTACACAAACGGTGGGGTGTGAAATGAAAGATAAGTTTAGAGCTAACTTTAAATTAGCATTACCTGCGGCTTTAATTACGATAGTAGGCTTATTCTTTATGAGTGGAGGGGCTACAGATGTAGCTTTAGAGCTAGGTGATACAAGTAATTTCTGGGTGATTATTCCTTATATCTTGATTATTGTATTAGCCTTAGTAGGGGTACAAGTATTCGTAGCTTTGTTTATCAGTATTTTGGTAGCAGGAATTATTGGACTTGTTCAAGCAGATTTTGATGTATTAGGCTTTGCTAATTTGACGTATGAAGGCTTTGTTTCTATGAATGAGATATTCTTATTGTCTATGTTGACAGGAGGATTGGCGAAGATGGTAGAAGATCAGGGTGGGATTCAATGGCTGTTAAAGCAAATGAAGAAGCTGATGAAATCTCCTAAAGGAGCTGAGTTCGGTATCGCAGGATTAGTGTCATCGATAGGAGTGTGTTTAGCTAATAATACAGTTTCTATCTTGGTAGCAGGTAATCTAGCTAGGGATATTGCTACAGAGTATGAATTAGACAGACCACGTGTTGCTTCTATATTAGATATTTTTGCTTGTATTATTCAAGGAATCTTACCTTATGGAGCACAGATATTGATCTTACTAAGTTTTACTAATGGGCAGATAGATTATCTAGATTTGATGAAATATTCGTATTACTTTGTTGCTCTGTTGATTATCACGCTAACTTATATGATTTTTTTGAGAAAAAGTACACAAACAGCATAAAAGGGGCGTGAGAAAATACAAATTGTTTATATTTGTCCTCGGTTCAAATACAAAAATTGGATTTACACATGAAATTATTAGAAGGTAAAATCGCTATTATCACTGGTGCTACAAGAGGAATCGGTAGAGGAGTAGCTTTAGCATATGCTCAACAAGGAGCAAGTGTTGCATTCACATATAGTTCTTCTGCTCAGGCAGCTGTAGAATTAGAGCAAGAATTAACAGCTTTAGGTGTTAAAGCAAAAGGATATCAATCAAATGCAGCTGAATATACAGCAGCAGAACAATTGGTAGAAGAGATTTTAAAAGAATTCGGAAACATTGATATTTTAGTTAATAATGCTGGTATTACTAAAGATAACTTATTAATGAGAATGTCTGAAGCAGATTTTGATGCTGTAATTGAAGTGAACTTGAAGTCTGTATTTAATATGACGAAAGCTGTTCAACGCACAATGCTTAAAAACAGAAAAGGGTCTATTATCAATATGAGTTCTGTAGTAGGAGTAAAAGGAAACGCTGGACAAGCGAACTATGCTGCTTCTAAAGCTGGAGTTATCGGATTCTCTAAATCTATCGCATTAGAGTTAGGTTCTCGTAATATCCGTTGTAACGTTGTTGCTCCTGGATTTATCGAAACAGAGATGACTGGTAAACTTCCTGAAGATGTAGTAAAAGGATGGAGAGATGCTATTCCATTAAAGCGTGGAGGTACTCCAGAAGATATCGCAAATACTTGTGTATTCTTAGGTTCTGATATGTCTGCTTATATCACTGGTCAAGTGATTAATGTAGATGGTGGAATGCTTACTTAAGAGTGAACACATAACCATATATAAAGGCTATCTGAGTAATCAGGTAGCCTTTTTTAGTTTGTGAAGAGTTTTACAGCAGTGTTTTAGGAGCTTGCTTTTGAATGAGTCCGTTTTGAGTCCGATATGAGTCCGTTTTGAGTCCGTTAAATGGTATAAAATAACGGAGTGAATATGGATTGATGTCTCAATTACTTATTTATTATACCAAATGAATTATAAACTAAGCATTTACATGTTTGCATAAAGGGAGGGTGACTGTTCGTTTTCATAAAATAACTGTCCGATAATGAACATATGTAATATAACTTTTTTTGTAAATAGTTGTGATACTGGTGTTTATGAATAATAGGTTATTTGGTATGTAATTAGTATTAGAGTGTTTAGATACTTGCAAATAAAATTACATTATAAAGATATGAATAAGAAATACATTAGTTTATTGGTGATGTACTTCAGTTGTTTAATTGCTCAAGCTCAGATACAAGAAGTAGTTCAAGATACTTTAGATGCAAATATAGAATTACAAGAAGTACTTATCCAGAGTCTACACAAGAAACAGTATGTAGACAAATCAGTTTATACATTTGATCAAGATGCTTTAGACAAAGCTAGATATGCTAAAGATCTTTTAACGACACTTCCTACATTGACTTTAGATCCAGTCACGAATACTGTTCAAAGTATAAAAGGTGGAAAAACATTGTTTTTAATTAACGGAATAGAGGTTAGTGATAATCAGATGCGTACTATCGAACCTAAGAGCGTAGTCCGTGTAGAATACTATGATATGCCCCCTACTAGATGGGCGAATAGAGCTAATCAAGTAGTGAATATCATTACTCGTAATCCTGATAATGGATATGTATATGGAGCAGAAGCACTTACTGCAGTAGATACGGGGTTTATTAATGGATCAGCTTATTCTAGTATTACTAGAGGTAAGAATAACTTTGCAGTAGATTACTCGATTAGTTTGCGCGATTATAATAACCGAGAGAATACGAACTCTACTGCTTATACCCTTAATGGAATAGATTATCGTTCAGAAGAATTGCGCAAGGATAAGTTTGGATATACAGATCAGAACATTGCCCTTCGATACACTAATGTAGATACTGATAAATATACCTTTCAAGCTAAAGTAGATATTGCCTTAATGGATCAGTTTAACTATACAGATGGAAAGAGTGTGTTTTCTAAGAATCAAGATAAAGAAAATCATAAGATCTATAGACATAGTAATGCAAAATACACTATGCCTTCTTTGGATTTATATTATTCTCAGAAAATAACAGAGAAGGATGAACTAATATTTAATGCAGTAGGAACCTACTATACAACAGAATCCTTTAAGTTAGATAAAGAGTGGATAACTAATACAACACAGGATGTATATAATAACGAGACTGTTTTAGATAATAAACAAAGTGGCTTTGTAGGTGAGATAGGGCATAGTCACAATTTTGGAGCTTCTAAATTAAACTCTGGGTATCGTTTTAGTTTTGATCAAGTTGAATATGATTTGACTAATCTAGAAGGGTATTCTAATTATACTACAACGTTTACTCAACAGTATTTCTATACAGAGTTAGTCGGTAAGAAGAACAGTTGGATGTATCGTCTAGGAGCGAGTTTAAACAATTTGCGCAACTCTAATCCAGAGCACACTCAAGACACTTGGGTGTTCACTCCCAGGGTAGTGGTGGGATACGAGATTAATAACAATCAGAGCATTCGACTATCGAGCACATATAGACCTAGGGCACTGACAAGTGATCAGATTAGTACGAATGTGATTCAATTGCAACCCAATATTGTACAGACAGGAAATCCATATCTAAAGGTTCAGCGTTCATTTATTAACTCATTGAACTATTCGTTTAACTCCAAGTATGTTGATTTGAATGCTTCATTTTCTTATGATTACTTAAATGATTTTGTAAATAGCCGTTATCTATTACAAGAGAATAGGTACGCTCTTACTTATGTAAACGAGGCAAATATGCAGGAGTATGCATTAAGGGTGTATGGTTCTATTAAGCCTTTTGGGTCACAAGTACTAGTGTTTAAAGTTAATCTATATCCGACATGGGAGAGTATTAAGACTATAGAAGGAGAGAAGTTGACGAATAACTATATAGGAAATAGTTTTACAATCTCTTCTTCGTATAAGAACTTGTTTTTGTCTTACTCATTTAATCTGCCTGTTTATTCTCTATCGGGTGAATGGCTTAGCAAGAATGAGAATGCGAGTAATTTATTTGCACGTTATAAATTAAGTAATTGGTCTTTCACTGCGGGGCTATTGTTTATAGGGATGCCTTCAGAGTATAAGAGTAAATCACTCCCAGAGAGCCTAATACAAAAAAGAAGCCATACGCAGATTTGGAATAATAAAAATATGTTTATTGCAGGGATAAGCTATGATTTCTCACTGGGAAAACAGACTAAGGTAGATCGAAGTATACAAAACTATACAAAGGGTGCAGCAACATTCTAATACTTGTAACGTAACAACCAACTAAATAAAATAAACAATATATAAGGGCTATCTGAGTAATCAGGTAGCCTTTTTTAGTTAAGAGTATAGGCTATCGGAGTTCTGTTATTTTTTAGCAGGAATGGTTAATGTGTTAAAATACTGCTGTTTATAAAGTATTAATGATTACTTTTGTATGTAAATAGATAGTAGTATGAATACATTGAATTTTAAAAAAGCAACTTCTTTACGCCTTGATAATGATTTATACAATTATATTGAAATGTTAGCTAAAAAAGAAAATAGAAGCATTAATAACTTTATAGAGAAAACATTAGCCGAAGCTACACATTTTCATGAACTTAATGAAGAAACGATTCAAGCTATAGAGGATGCACAGAAAGAAAAAATGTCATCAAAACGTTTTGACAATACTCATGATTTGTTAAATGATTTAATGAGAGATTAATTTAGTTAGTAATGAGTGCTTATCAATTGACATATTCCAGTAAGTTTAAAAAAGACTTTAAGAAGATTCAAAACAATGCTAAAGCACTTGAAAAAACGACAATGGTATTTAAATACCTTTTAGAAGGAGGTGTTTCTTTAGTACCAAAGAAGATGAGACCTCATCTTCTGATAGGTAATTATAAAGATCACTGGGAATGTCATATATTACCTGACTTACTTTTAATTTGGCAACAAGATGAACTAAATAAAGAAATTATATTAGTTCGGATAGGTTCTCATGCCGAGTTATTCAAATAACATTATATATAAAGGCTATCTGTGTAATCAGATAGTCTTTTTAGTTTCGGCACTAATTATTTTTTGTCTTTTAGGGAATACTCAGTACTTTTAAATAAAAAAATGAAGAAGGTATTAGATAAAGGAGTAGCAGTAGGAAAACAAGGCCTTAAGTCATTTAGAATCGTGTTTATATGTTTGATTCGATGGCTAGGCATGATGGCGGTAGGTGTATTTTTGTCTCTTTGGATTTTTTTCTATTCAATGAGCAAGATTTATCAGTTGAGAAAAGGAAGTGAGGCACAAGGTTTTTGGGATAACTTCACAGCTTTTTTTAGTGATATAAACTATTCTGTGATTGTCATCTTTCTCTTACAAGTCGTGATGATTATCGCCTATTTCTATGTAGCTAATAAATATGCTATTCAGAAAGCGATATCCTTATTATGGGAGAAGCAAGGAAGTGTATTTATTACCAATTATGTGGCTCAGTTGATGGAATATCTACATCAGAAAAAACCTACACTGTTTGGAAGCCAACCTGATAAAGAAGCGATACAGAGAGAGCTAATAGCGCTTAATGAAGATAATCATGTAGCGGGTATGGTACAACGAAAAACGACAAACTACGTCCTTTCAAATGCTAAATTAGGTAATGGGCCTTCTACCTTGTTACAACAATTGACAACACTTCGTTTTAATCCTTTAGCGTTACTTCCTGGACTATGGATGTTTTATGCCTTAGTAGGGATACAAATCTTGTTTATATTGTATATTTACTATAGATATTAAAGACTTATGGATGATTATTTCTCAAAAGGTCCTTTAAGTATAGAGGATAGATGGTTTATAGATGATTGGGGTACGATAGTAGGGGAAAAGAATATTAAGATAATTGATACTGAAGGACAGGAGATAATAAAGGAGTACGAAGTTCATTACCCTAGATTATTAGATGAAGCTTATGTGGTATGGATGGATGAGGAGAGTAACTTTGCTGGAGTTTATGTTACAGGGATATTAAAGGAAAAAGTATTTGTATTATCACATGATGACCTAACATTAACACCTACTCATAGAAGTATAGCTAGTTTTTATGAAGCTGTTAAGAATGGCGAATTGACTGATTTATTTGCCCCACAGACAGCTTTTATGAATAGTATGCAAAGGCTGTATGATTATCCTTCTAGAGTAAGGACTGAAATAGAAATACAAGAAGACAAGAAATGTACATTAAACTTACTGAAAAGACTAGAGTCTAGTATTGATGTAGAGGAAAAGAATGATATATTAAGACTTATCACTCAGATAATCTCTCCTGATCAGTTAAATCTATTAGAACCTTATTTAGAAGAACCAGTAAATCTAAATACAATCTTATCTATCTATGTGTATTATGGTTATAATGAGAATAGAGAGTTACTGTTTAGTATAGGTAAGCAACATAAAAATACCCGCAGTATACTTAAGAAGTTAGGTGTTATACCACGACGATTTTTAGGTATTGAACGTTGGTAAAGGGATATTCAGTATCTTTATAGTACAATAAATAAGTTATGAAAATAGGAAATGATACAATAGGTATAAGTAACAGTGATAAGATAACAATACTAGTTTTTTTCTTTACAGTATATGTGTTGATTATGCTTCTTTTCGATTGGTTATTCGATGGAGCTATTAAAAGTTGGGAAAACTATCTTTTAAAAGGGTTGGTGTATAGTATTGTACTTTCTGTATTGATGTATTACGCTATTAAGACCTTGACCAAAAGAGTGGAACTAAAGCTACAAATACCATTAGCAGAAGGAGAAGAGCTAGAAGTATACGGAGTAGCTAATATGTTTTTAGTTAAAGAAGCCTTAGGAGGTAAGTTAGGCTTGACAGAAGACACTTTGGTGTTTCACTCTCATAAGTTTAATATACAGAAGAGTACGGTGCGTATTCCCTTTGAAGATATTAAGACGATCAAGCCTTGTAGAGTGATGTGGTTGCTTAATAATGGAATAGAAGTACAGACTGCCACAGACCGATGTGTGTTTGTGGTCAATGATAGAAAAACGTGGTTAGAGGTTATTCAGAAAAAGATAAAGTGATTCAAGTTATTCTTTAAGTAAATGTGCTGTTGCTGCATGTGTAAGCTTTTCAAAATCAGCAAAACAGCAAGAGAAGTCTACTTGGTTGCCATGATGATCTCTTAGTTTAAGAGAGGTGTATAGCCCTAAGTCAAAATAATTAATCTCTTTTATAGACGCACTATGTGTGGAAATAAACTGATTAATAAATGTTTGATTCTGAGTCTTTTTGTAAATAGAAAAAATACTTAGACCAATGATACTAAATAGAATTGCATAGGTAATAAAGTGTTTATTCATGATAGTAAGTGATTTAATAAGAGTAAGATACAATAAATATTTTGATAGAGAACGACTATATGCATTATAGTCGTTTTTTATGCCTATATGTGAACTATAATTGAATAGATTAACTCCAAAAGATTAGCTAAAAAAATTAGCAAAGTGATGTTTTTTGTAAGTATACTAATGGTTTATCATCAAAAAAGACTACCTTAGCTATTATGATTACAATACTTCGATGAATAAATTTACAGCTATAGATTTCGAAACAGCTCAACCACAACGCAATAGTATTTGCCAAGTTGGTTTAGTTGTGTTTGAGAACGGACTAATAGTAGATTCCTTAAACATTCTTGTACAACCTCCTCAGAATGTCTATTGGAGCAAATTTATTGACGTACACGGTATCACACCAGAAGATACACAGTATGCGCCTACATTCGAAGAAGTTTGGCATAAGATATTACCCTTTATACAATTTCAGAATGTAGTAGCACATAATGGCTTTGGCTTTGACTTCCCAGTCTTAGAGAAGACATTAGAGTATTATAACTTGGCTGTGCCTGAATACGAGAAGCATTGTACTTATAGATTGTATAAAAAAGGGTTGGCTTCTTTGGCTGAGAAGTATAATCTTGCATTAAATCACCACGATGCTCTTAGTGATGCTAAAGTATGCGGAATATTGTTTGATCAATATTTAAAGCAAGGAGGTCTAATTTAATAATAGCAAATTATGACGAAGAGTAAAGAGTATTTAGAACACAATAAAAAGTCTTGGGATAAACAGGCTTTAGCTAATCAGCAATGGTCTATGCCTGTAAGTGCAGAGACAGTAGCAAAAGCTAAAGAAGGAGAGTGGGAACTATATGTATTACCAACTCCAATAGATAAGAATTGGTTAGGAGAGGTAAAAGGAAAACGTGTGTTATGTCTAGCATCTGCTGGAGGGCAACAAGCACCTATTTTAGCGGCTATAGGAGGTAAGGTGACTGTGTTAGACCTATCTACTGAGCAACTTAATAAAGATAAGCAAGTGGCGCTAAGAGACGGTCTTGACCTAACTACTGTAGAAGGGGATATGACGAATCTAGAGATGTTCGCAGACAATAGTTTTGACATTATTGTACATCCGATATCGAATCATTATGTAAGTGATGTGACGAAGATCTGGAGAGAGTGTTATCGCGTGTTGGACAAGGGAGGAAGACTAATAAGTAGCTTCTATAATCCAGTGATATTTATACACGATAGAGATCCTAAGTATGCAGCAGAAGGAGTTGTGAAGCCTATGTATAAGATTCCTTATGCAGACTTGACAGATATGACTCCGGATCAGGTAGAAGAAAAAAGAAATAAAGAGGAGGCTTTCGTCTTTGGACATAGTCTTCAAGATTTGATAGGAGGACAGCTACAAGCAGGTTTTTTAATTAAAGAATATGAAGAGGCATTTCAGCCACATCCTCGCTTTGTAGTAGATCATTATTTACCAACTTTTATAGGTACAGTAGCAATTAAACTTCAATAGTATGGAGAGAAATATAGTCTGGACAGGTATCGATAATTTATCGATTGAAAAATGTGTCCTGATTGATAAAGGAGAGACCATTCACAGTAAAGGTGAGTTAGTAGGGAATAAGAATAATCAGGTGTATGGTGCCGAATATCAAGTAGTAGTAGATCAGAGATGGGAGACTAGATTCTTTGATATCACTTGTAAGGTAGGGCATAAGCACTATACTATACATGGATATAAGTTAAATAATCAGTGGATTATAGATGAACAAGAGCATCCAGAGTTACACGATTGTTTAGATATAGATATTTCTGTGACACCTTTTACTAATGCATTGCCTATTAATAGACTTAACTTAGCGATAGGAGAGTCTAAGGAGATTGCAGTGCTGTATATTAACCCTATAGAGGAGCGTTTTACTAGAGTAGTACAGCGCTATGAGAGACTATCTGAGACCACTTATCACTATAAAAATTTGTGGAGTGATTTCGAGTCTACGATAGAAGTAGGTGCAGATGGCTTAGTGACTAATTATCCAAAGTTATTCAACAGACTATAAAAAATACAAAGCCCCGACGAAGATCGGGGCTTTTTTTATATACGTTTCAAAAGAAGCTTATTTCTTCTTCTTTTTATTGTTTTCAATCATTTTTAAGTCTTCAGCTTGTTCTATTGCATTCCCTTCTAAGTCAAACTTAGCTTCCTCTTCAGTAGGGACAACAAACTTATCCTTTTTAGATTTATACAGTGGGAATAAATAAGAGATGGTATAATTAAATCCTACACCGATACTACCACTGTGTTTTTTGTTATATCCAGGAATATATAGGTTCTCAAAATCATCAGGTTGTGTCTGTGATACAAGTCCGTTTAGTCTCATGGTGAATCCCATAAAGACATTACTGAATACACGAGTCTTAATACCTGCTACAAATTCTACCCAATGAGCACTTAGACCACTCTGTTTTTTATCTATCTCTATTCTTTCTTTAGGGAAATATGGATCTGTAGTATAAGATTGGTACCAATTAAGAGTTTGAGAGAAGGTCGCAAAACCATATCTAAAACCTACATAAATCATATCTTCTCTATCTAGCCAGTTTTCGTATAGGTTATAGTTACCTCCTATGCGAATGTAGTTACCATTGGTTGTAAAGCCATAACTACTTTCGTCTCTATCCATTTTATCATGACCTATCTCTGCTGCTGCATACCAATTTTTAGTAAGGCGATAATCCCCAACTACTTCAAAACCTTGATAAGTATTGTCATAGAATGAACGCGTGATTCTAAATAAATCAACCCCTACACGTAGCCCATATCTCTGTGGGTAGTAATGAGGTGATTCTTCTGTAGCATCAGTAAGTGGAGCAGGAGCCTTTAGTTCTGTAGGATTATTCTCTTGTGCAAATGAAGAGAAAGCTAATAGTAGTAAACCACAATTAATAATAAATCTTGAAGTGTGCTTGTTTGCTATCTTGAATTTCATTTGTTTCTGTTGTATAATATTTAATCCAGTTACCACTCGTTTGTTTAGATTCTCCGTTTAACATAGGAGAAGTACCATCTTGATTTAAGGAAAATGTAGATACATATCCGCAGGCTTTATTAAGATACTTGGTATTGATTTTATATTTAAAAGTCAATGTATCATAAAGTGTGTCTGTCTGATTCTGAGTTCTTCTTATTGATTTAAGTATCCATTCAGATTCTTGATTATCTAAGCGAAGCGGTATTAGTAATTTGTTTGCTTTGCTTTTGATAACATCTTTTTCTCTACCCGCAACAAAAGCTTCAACTAAGTCATTCTTAGCGATTCCTTGATCCTCAAAATTGTAGAATTCAATTAGAAAGTTAGGCGTAGTAGGTTCATCCGCACCACAAATATCATCTTTCTCACAAGCGCTAAAAATAAAACTTCCTAAGCTTAGAAATACTGCTGCCAATATTAGTTTTTTCATATAGATTTTTTATCTCTGTATATAAGTTGTCAAAAATACTAAAAGTAATTCAGAACTCTTTAAAAAAGTTGTACACTAGAAGAGTATAATATAGAATACTTATTTTAGAAGATAGTCGACTAAATAGCTTTAGTTCTTTTTAAAAATTATAAATAGCTAACATAAAATAGGAATTATAACGCAAATTAGTATGATTAAAAAAATATACCTCTTATCTTTAAGGGAGAAAGTATAGAAAAAATAATAAAATGTTAGAATCAATCTCTACTTTGCAGATTTTATTAGCTGCAACACCAGTAGTATTATTAATAGTCTTGTTGGGATTTTTAAAACTGGCAGGAGAAAAAAGTGCTCTAATCACTCTTCTAGTCACATTAGTAATTGCTTATTTCGGATTTTCTTTAAAAGCTGAAGATGTGGGGCTATCTCTGATTTTTGGTGTGCTTAAGGCTGTGTTTCCCATTTTGATAATTATTCTGATGGCCATCTATAGTTATAATGTACAAGTAGAATCCCAAAAAATAGAAATCATCAAACAGCAGTTCTCGGCTATTTCAACAGATAAATCTATTCAAGTATTACTACTGACTTGGGGATTTGGGGGATTGTTAGAAGGAATGGCAGGTTTTGGTACAGCAGTCGCTATTCCTGCAGCTATTTTGATTAGTTTAGGTTTTAAGCCCATGTTTTCGGCTGTGGTAAGCTTGATTGCTAATAGTGTTCCTACTGCTTTTGGGGCTGTTGGTATCCCTGTAATTGTCTTAGCTAGAGAAGTAGAGATGGCTGAGCAGATTACGACTATTAGTGCTTATACAGTATGGCAATTAGCCTTGTTGATGTTCTTAGTGCCATTTCTAATTGTCATGTTAACAGATCGATCTGTAAAAGCAATCCCTAAAAATATTATACTGAGCTTATTAGTAGGAGGAGTGACCTTAGCTGTTCAGTATTACGCTGCGGTATATATAGGAGCAGAAACACCTGCTATATTAGGAAGTATAGCATCAGTGATTACAATTATCATATTCGGAAAGGTTACTGCAAGAAAAGAAGATAAACAAGAACAATTGAACTTTAGTCGTAAACAAATTTTTCAAGCCTGGAGCGTGTATGGCTTAATACTATTGCTTGTTTTATTAACGAGTCCTTTATTTCCTTTTGCTAGTATGATGAAGTCTAATTGGGAGATATTTCAAACGAATTTTACCTTTTCTATCGCAGGAGGTATCCGCAGTGTAGGAATATATTGGTTGACAGATACAGGCGTGTTAATTTTTATAAGTTCATTGGTAGGAGGATTGATTCAAGGAGTTTCTTTAAGTGGATTGTTTGCTTTATTAGGTAAAACTGCAGTACAATTAAAAAAGACGGTTATTACAGTATGTTGCTTAATTGCTTTGTCTACGTTAATGGACTTCTCAGGTATGATTACAGTTCTAGGATTAGCCTTAGCGACGACTACAGGGACGTTCTATCCTTTCTTTGCTCCAGCGATAGGAGCCTTAGGAACATTCTTAACAGGTAGTGATACATCCTCTAATATTTTATTTGGGAAGTTACAAGCTACAGTTGCAGATAAGATTGGGGCAGATAAAGGTTGGTTAGCTGCAGCGAATACAACAGGTGCTACAGGAGGAAAGATTATTTCTCCACAGAGTATTGCTGTAGCTACAACAGCTTGTGGAGAACAAGGTAAAGAAGGTATTATCCTTAAAAAAGCTGTTGGTTTTGCATTGCTATATATCCTTATTGCAGGAGTAATCGTGTATTTAGGAAGTTAGAAATAAGAAAATATTCAAAAAAAGAGAAGCTTTGCTTCTCTTTTTTTTGTCTTATTATTCTATAAATTCTAAATCTCCCGCATAGTCTATACCCATATCATTAAGACTGAATTCAAAATAACTATTAGATATTACTTGTGAAGTTGAATTGTCTTTAGGCGTGCCTATTTTGTAAAACATTAATAAATTAGACTCTCTAACCTGGTCGAAGTTTGTTATACGAAAACTAGGGGTACTATATGAGATGACCTCTGTAAGAATAAATTGGGTAAGTGCAGTTGGATAAGCACGTTGTCCATAATTTGTAATCACTCCATTATTATGCTCAACAGATTTATTAGCTACTAAGAATGTTATTTCAATACTATTATCTATAAAATATTGTCCCATATTATTTACCTTTAAGGTATACTCATTGTAATATGTATTATTAAGTTTTACTAATTTGTCAATTATAATAGTATTGTCATTTACATCTTTACTATTAGTTCTATTAATCTCTAAAGTTGCACTATTTGCTTGATAAGAAATGTTCTTTACAGTGATTTCTTTTTTAGTAGGTTCAGTTATAGTAATAGTGACTATTTCACTTTCTTTATATAAAATACCTGAATTATTACCCTTAGCTTGAAATTGATATGTCCCTGCTACAGTTGGTATAAATGTATTACGAACTAGAATTTCTTTATTTGCAAGGTTAAATATGTTTGCATCTGTAATACCATATCTGTCTTTATTATCTTTTAGTGAAAAATAAATAGGTTTGTTTACAAATCCTTCTGTCTCTTGTGCTTCTATGTGTAATGTTAGAACATCTGCTGGTTTATAATCATTATCATCACTACTACACGAAATTAAGGTTAGCATAGGTAGTAAAAGTGCAGTTAGAATTTTTTTCATCTTTTGGTTGTTTTTATATTGAAGTAAAAGTAACTTATAATTAATAAAAAATTAAGACAAATTTCGACAATGTTAACTTTTAACCTTGCATTTATTTAATTTAGCGAGTATTTGGTTCGTGTTTAAAGTGAAGTAAGTATTACATATTAGTAATCTAGTAAGATCAATTCAGTATAATTAATTTATCTTTATTCTTAGCATTGATTAGAGTTGGATTAAGATATAATCTATAGTTAAAATATAAAAAGCTCTTCAAAAGAGAGCTTCATATATCATTTATCGAATTAATTAATCTAACATTTCGAACTCATCCGTTCCTTCCACACGACCTAGTTCACTTCCTACAGGAGCATTTAGGTAAGGAATAATAGCCTTGTCATTATGAGCTACGGCATTCACACTATAGATATCTGTGTTGTCAGGATTATCTAAGTATGCTTCGTCTTCTGTATTACTTAAGAATCTCCATCCACTATCAGTATCAGAGTTTGGTTCTTCTCTGTACATATAGTCTACTTTCTCGCCTTCGATCATGATTTTAGCTGACACTAGGCAGAAGCCGATATCTCCTACAAGATTCTTTAAAGCTTCAGCAGGAATATTATTATCTTGGTTCATCGTTATTATTTTATAAGATAAAAGGCAACCAAGATGATTGCCTTTTGTTGTTAGTTTATTATTTGTTATCTCAGTTCTAATAGAACTACGTTTTCTACGTGATGCGTCTGAGGGAACATATCCACAGGACGTACTTTGATCACTTTATATTTGTGATCCATAAGAGCTAAGTCACGTGCTTGTGTAGCAGAGTTACAGCTTACGTATACGATGCGTTTTGCACCTACTTTTAATAGCATTTCTACTACATCTTTATGCATTCCATCACGAGGAGGGTCAGTAATGATAACGTCTGGATGTCCATGTGTCGCTATGAACTCATCGTTAAATACATTCTTCATATCTCCTACAAAGAAGTCACAGTTCGTAATATTATTGCGTTCAGCATTCAGTTTAGCATCTTCTATTGCCTCTGGTACAGCTTCAACACCGACTACTTTACCTGCCTTTTTAGAAACGAACTGAGCGATAGTACCTGTACCTGTGTATAAGTCATATACTAATTCGTTACCTGTAAGACCAGCATAGTCTCTTGTGATTTTGTATAGTTCGTATGCTTGCTCAGAATTAGTTTGGTAGAACGACTTAGCATTGATGCTAAATTTAAGTCCTTCCATTTCTTCTAAGATATAATCACGTCCTTTATAAAGCACTACATCTTGATCATAGATAGTATCATTCGCTTTACCATTGACTACATACTGTAATGATGTAATCATAGGGAAGCGCTCTGCTAAGAAGTCTAATAATAGCTCGCGTTCTTCTTTGTTGTCATAGAAGAATTGAATCATCACCATTACTTCACCTGTAGAAGCAGTTCTGATCATCAAGGTACGCAATAAACCTTCTTGCTCACGTGGATTAAAGAAAGCTAAATTATGCTCGTTAGCGAATCTTCTGATTTCATTTCTGATTTCATTAGAAGGATCTTGTTGTAAGTGACATTTTTTGATGTCTAAGATCTTGTCCCACATTTTAGGGATGTGGAATCCTAATGCATTTTCTTTACCCATTTCTTCTCCACTTGCTACTTCTTCTGGTGTTAACCAGCGAGCATTAGAGAAAGAGAACTCCATCTTGTTTCTGTAGAACAATGTTTCTTCAGACCCTAAGATAGGTTCGAATTCAGGTAATTCAATTTTACCTATGCGCTTTAAGTTATTAAAAACCTCTTGGTTCTTGTAGAATAACTGTTGTGCATAGTTCATGTTTTGCCATTTACATCCACCACAAGCTCCGAAGTGTTCACATACTGGCTCTATTCTATGTTCAGAAAATTTGTGGAATTTCACAGCTTTCCCTTCATAATACGCTTTGCGTTTTTTGAAAGTCTGCACATCTACCACATCTCCCGGAACTACGTTAGGAATAAAGATTACTTTCCCATCTGGAGCTTTAGCTACCGAAACGCCTTTTGCACCTGCATCAAGGACTTCTACGTTTTCGAATACGATTCTTTCTGTTCTTTTTCTACTCATGCCGCAAAAATAAGTTTAATTTCATTTGATAAGTATACTTAATGCTTATTCATAATGAGTTTATATAAGGCGTTTTTGTTATTTAAGTGTTTGATTAGTAGTTGGATGTGTGTGCTCTAAAAATTGTGATATTAAAGACACTCATACATATAAGTAAAGAGTAGTCTTGACAAATAGAAAGTTTTTGTGATCTGTGGCTATCTCTACCTTGCTCTGTTTGTTAAAAAGTAGGTATGTTAATCATAATTATAGAAAAGAGATAGATAAAATATCTAACTTAGAGTATTAATCAATTTATATTATATGAAAGCTTTAAAACTGATTTTCTTCTTCTTTTTAGTGTCTATAGTGGGCTATGCACAGACTATTCGTTTGCCTTATGACGATGAGTCTGGATGGATGCTCGTAGATTTAAAGGTTAATGATAAGCCGATGAAGTTCTTATTTGACACAGGGTGGGATGGATTGTCTATTAGAAGCAGTTTGCTTTCAGAATTCTATCATGGAGAACATGTAGCAGCAGTCGATGCTAATAATGTTGTACAAGCAGTTCAGACCATATATGTAGATAGTCTAAAGGTAGGAAATCATACTTTTCGCCATTTGCCATTTACAGACTTTGAGAGCTTTCCGATGATTAATGATCCTATCTTTAGTTGTTATAAAATCGATGGTATCCTAGGGAATGTTATCTATAAGGATAAGATATTAGAGATAGATCCTGTTAAAAAGGAAATTGTATTACACGATTTTTCACCAGAGCTAGTGAATACTATATTGACTAATAATTTTACCCCTGTCGATACTTATCCTACGGAGCAAAAAAGTAGAATTATGGTTCCTGTAGAAATGGGTGGTGGTGTGAAAAGACTGTTCTTATTGGATACAGGAGATAATGGATACCTAACTATGACAGCAGATAGAGGTGTGATCGCTTACTTGAGAACCTTAAAGTTTAATTCGTACATCAGTGTAGGGAGTATAGGAGCCTTCGGTATGAATGAAATGGTGAATCGTACACTGATCACGCAAGAAGCTAAGATTAAATTGGGAAAAATAGTCTTAAATAATGAAGAGGTTACATTTAATATGAATGACAATACCTATCAGATGGGAGTGGAGTTTATAAAACAGTTTCACCTGTACTATTTACCTTCTTTAAATCTAGTTTATCTTAAAAAGGTAAAGGAAAGTAATGTAGTCTCTAATTTAGAGAAGATAGGATACGGTATTGCTTATATAGATGGGCAATATATGGTGGCTGCTATTCATGAGCGTGAGAATGTAGTGCGATTAGGAGACGTAGTGCTATCGATAGATGGTATTCCTATGGAGAAGTTATGTCACTATAGAAAGTATCTTCAACAGCACAAAGGGCAACCGAAGTTAGAAGTAATGAGAGAAGGTAAGAAGATTACTTTATAGGTAATTATAGTATAAACAAAAGCGATAATAGGTTATGTCTCTATTATCGCTTTTTTTATGCCTATAGATTAGAGAATATAGAAAGTGTAATGGGTGTCTCCTATTTAATTATGGAGTGTATAAGTAAGATGCTAGAGGAATGCTAGGGGTGTTCTAGCACATTCCTTCGAGAAAACACCTTTCTAGGCTAGGAAACTCCAAGCAAAGTGCAAGTAATCTGCAAGAATCAGCAAGGTACACGATAAAGGGATAAATAGAGTAGGGAAGGTATATAAACAAAAAAAGCGACCTATTGGTCGCTTTTTTAACTAGTGGGGAGAGCAGGATTCGAACCTGCGAAGGTTTCCCAACGGATTTACAGTCCGTCCTCGTTGGCCGCTTGAGTATCTCCCCTCCTAAGAGGTAACCTAGATAATGTATTGTATAAAAAGTCTTCGTGGGGAGAGCAGGATTCGAACCTGCGAAGGTTTCCCAACGGATTTACAGTCCGTCCTCGTTGGCCGCTTGAGTATCTCCCCTCCTAAAAGGTTTGTTAGACTATATTTTTATACAATAGATAAGACTTTTTGTGGGGAGAGCAGGATTCGAACCTGCGAAGGTTTCCCAACGGATTTACAGTCCGTCCTCGTTGGCCGCTTGAGTATCTCCCCTCCTAAAAGGTTTGTTTATCTAGGTAATATTTTCTTGTTAATGAACGTTTGGTGGGGAGAGCAGGATTCGAACCTGCGAAGGTTTCCCAACGGATTTACAGTCCGTCCTCGTTGGCCGCTTGAGTATCTCCCCTAAGCTGTTGCTTATCTTGTTTGTTTAGAACGGTGCAAATATAGGGCTGTTTTCTTAATCTGCAAGACTTGCAAGGCTTTTTTTTCTTCTTTTTTTTACCGAAATTATCTAACTGATTGGTTATAAAAAAAGTAGTGTTAAAAATATTTTTTAAAATTTATTGATTGTTTGTCTAATATCAACTAATTTTTTCATTAAATCTTCAAAGTAGTCTAAGTGTAGCATGTTCGCTCCATCACTTTTTGCATTTGCTGGATCGAAGTGTGTCTCTAAGAATAGTCCATCTACACCTACAGCGATACCTGCTTTAGCAATAGTTCCGATTAGATCAGGACGTCCTCCTGTCACTCCAGACGATTGGTTTGGCTTTTGTAGCGAGTGTGTGATGTCTAATACTGTAGTAGCATACTGTTGCATAGTAGGGATTCCTCTATAATCTACGATCATATCCTGGTACCCGAACATCGTACCTCTATCTGTCACCATTACGCTTTCGTTATTACAGTCTAATACTTTCTGTACAGCGTGCTTCATACTCTCAGGACTCATAAACTGTCCTTTCTTTAGATTTACTACCTTACCTGTATTCGCTGCAGCTACTACTAGGTCTGTCTGTCTTACTAAGAAAGCTGGGATTTGTAAGATGTCTACGTACTCAGCAGCCATAGCAGCGTCAGAGTTCTCATGAATATCTGTTACAGTAGGTACGCCAAACTCTTTTCCTACTTTTTGTAAGATTTTAAGTGCTTTCTCATCACCGATACCTGTGAAGCTATCTATACGTGATCTGTTTGCCTTCTTAAAAGAACCTTTAAATACATAAGGAATCTTTAGTTTGTCAGTTACTGTTACGATATGCTCTGCGATACGCATAGCCATTTCTTCACCTTCGATAGCACAAGGCCCAGCTAATAAAAAGAAGTTATCAGCCTCAAGGTTCTTAATTAGGGGGATATTATTTAAATTCATAAAATTCGATTATTTATTATTTTTTCGTTTGTTGTTCTTCTTTTGTTTATTATTTCTATTCTCTGTTACCACAGGTTCTGCTATGTTTTTAGACTGTATAAAGTACGAAATAATCGCGATAAATACAACTCCAAAAGACAGATTATTTGTTACACCATTTCTTAAGAAAATATCGAAAGTAGCATTCTTAGTTGCTTCTTCTAAAGACATACTAGTCTGTGTCGCTAGTGCCTCCTGTAAGGTAGCCATAAAGTTAGGACTAACTTGGTTAAACGTAATGTACTGTATAATCGGGAAGAAGAATGTAATCATAATACAGATTACTAATCCTGATAAGAAAGCACGTTGCCAAGAAACAACACCGTTATAGAATTCGCGTTTCTTCTGTCTCATCCCCAACCAATAAAAGATAATCAATACTAGATTAAAAAGTAGTTCAAAGCCGACCTCATATCTAATCTTTTCTAAGTCGTGAAATCCAAGAGATTTGACAATAAACATCCAAACTAAAGCTGCTAAAGTAGCATAAGAAGCCCATTTAAATTCTATAGAGAAATTTCTCATTATTCTATTTTATAATTAATAGCTCAAAAGTAAAGTTTTTATTTTATAGCTTAAAATATATTTTATATTGATATTTTTTATTAGATTTAGATATGTTTATATAATTCTTGGCAAGGATTGTGATGCATAAATTAAAAAAATACAATAAACCACCCGTAAATAAAACTATTATGAAAAAACTAATCCTTATTAGACATGCAAAATCATGCTGGAATGCTATAACCGATGATTTGTCACGCCCAATATCGACCAGAGGAGTTAATGACGCTCACTTAGTTTCGCATACTTTAATGGGACATTTACCTGCTAAAGTTATTGTATGGAGTAGCCCTGCAAAAAGAGCTAGTGAGACCGCTAAAATATTCTGTCAGAATATGGAGATTAACTTAGATTGTATCATTCTAAATCCAGAAGTATACACTTTTGAACGGTCAGGATTAACAAAAGCGATAAAAAAGTGTAAAAATGAGCATGACACTCTAATTCTTTTTGGGCATAATGAGGCAATAACAAAATTTGTTAATAAATTTGGTAGCGAAACCTATGAGAATGTGCCAACATCAGGCGTTGTAATCATTAACTTTGATACGAATGATTGGGGGGATATAGAAAAGGGGACGACTGAATTAACTATTTTCCCAAGAGACTTAAAGAAATAATGAATAATAATAACACAACAAAATACAAGTATATCGACCGCGAGAAAAGCTGGTTGTCATTTAATGAGAGAGTACTTCAAGAAGCAGGTGATGAAACAGTCCCTTTGTTAGAAAGGCTGAGATTCATCGGTATATTCTCAAATAATTTGGATGAGTTTTTCAGAGTTCGTTATGCTACTATACGTAGAATGACACTGACAGGGGAGAGTAATCGAAGACTGGGAAGTGGAGTTATCGTCAAAGATCTATTGGCTCAAATTACAGAGAGAGTTATTCAACTTCAAAAAGAAAGTGTACGTATCTTACATGAGGTAGAGCGCAAACTAGAAGATGAAGGAATCTTTATGGTCAATGAGAAAGAGATCAGTGAGAAACAACAAGCCTTTGTCAAAGACTTTTTCTTACATCAAGTATCTCCTGACTTAGTGACTATTATCCTAAGTGATTTGGCTGAGTTCCCTCTTCTAAGGGATACGCATGGGTATTTAGTTGTGAAGTTAGAAGTAGACGAAAAGCTGGTAGAGAAGCACTGTACTAATAAACAAAGACGTGATAATAGCTCTGTTCGCTATGCTATTATCGAGATTCCGAATATTATTAATCGATTCGTAGAAGTTCCTTCTGAGGATCCAGGGAAGAAGTATATCATGATGTTAGACGATATCATTAGATATAACCTAGATTCTATCTTTAATATCTTTGATCTAAAAGCAGAATCTGCTTATATGATTAAAGTAACACGTGATGCTGAGCTAGACTTCGATACAGATTTACACAAATCTTTTGTTGAGAAGATTTCTAGTGGAGTACGCGATAGAAAACAAGGGGCTATTGTGCGTTTCGTTTACGATCAGGAGATGGATGATGAGCTGTTAGATTTCTTATTAGAGAACGTAGAGATCGAGCTTAACGACAGTATTATTCCTTCTGGAAGATACCATAATAGACGTGATTATATGGGATTCCCAACTACGGGGAGAGTGGATCTTACCTATCCAAAACAGATACCAGTAGCTGTGAAGGGGCTGAGCCTTGAGGATAGTATTATTCAGCAGATACAGAAGCGTGATTATATGATCTATACTCCTTATCAGTCTTATTCATATCTAGTAAAGTTCTTGCGTGAAGCGGCTTTAGATCCACAAGTATTGTCTATTAAGATAACACTGTATCGACTAGCTAAAAATTCGCAGATTATTAGCTCACTTATCAATGCTGTAAAGAATGGTAAGAAGGTGATCGCTCAAGTGGAATTGCAAGCGCGTTTCGATGAAGCTAGTAATATTTATTACTCTGAATTAATGCAGGCAGAAGGAGTTCAGCTAATCTTCGGAGTGAAAGGATTGAAAGTACACAGTAAAATCTGTGTAGTAGAACGTCTGGAAAATAAAAAAGTAAAGCGCTACGGATTTGTCTCAACAGGTAACTTTAATGAGAGTACAGCTAAAGTATATACCGATGTAACGGTGTTTACTAGTCATAATTCACTAATGAAGGATGTGTCTAAGGTATTTGAGTTCCTTCAAGTGAACTATCGCGTACATCGTTATAAACATTTATTAGTATCTCCACATTATACGCGTAAAGGGTTTTATAAGCTGATAGAAAGAGAGATTAAGAATGCTAAGAATGGATTGCCTGCTTATATTCGATTAAAGATGAATAGCTTATCAGATCTGAAGATGATTGATAAACTATATGAAGCGAGTAATGCAGGAGTTAAGATACAGTTGATCATTAGAGGAATCTGTTCGCTAATACCTGGAGTACCTGGTATGAGTGAGAATATAGAAGCAATCAGTATTGTAGACCGTTTCTTAGAGCATTCTAGAGTTTATATTTTTGGGAATAATGACAATCCTGAAGTGTTCATCTCTTCAGCGGACTTTATGACTCGAAATTTAGACGAAAGGGTAGAGGTGACTTGTCCTATCTATGATGATTTAGTAAAACAAGAGTTGATCGATACATTCGATATCGGGTGGAAAGGAAATTATAAGACGAGATATCAGACAGCAGACTTGTCTAATAAGTATAGAGGGTATACAGCTGAAAATATGTTTCATGCTCAGCAAGAAATGTATAAGTATTATCAAAATAAACTAAAGTAAAAGAAGAAATTATATATGCTAAAAATAAAGAAGTATGCCGCTATAGATATAGGTTCGAATGCCATGAGACTGTTGATTATGAATATCATCGAAGAGGAAGGAAGAGAGACTATATTTAGTAAGAGTTCATTAATACGTGTACCTATTCGATTAGGACAAGATGTTTTCACTACTGGAAAGGTATCTCCTGAGGCGGAAGATCGTATGGTGGATGCTATGAAGGCTTTCTTTTTATTAATGAAGGTAAATAAGGTAGATCGATTTATGGCATGTGCTACTAGTGCCATGCGAGAAGCTACTAATGCCAAGACTATCGTAGATAGAGTGTATAAAGAATCTGGAATAAAGATCAGTATCATAGATGGTAAAAAAGAGGCTATGATCATTGCTTCTTCAGATTTAAAGCACTTTATCAATAGTAGCAATAGTATTCTGTATATAGATGTGGGAGGTGGAAGTACAGAGTTTACGCTGTTCTCTAATGGTAAACAATTGAACTCTAGATCGTTTAAAAACGGTACTGTACGTCTATTAAATAATATGGTAGAGCCTCAGGTATGGACAGATATAGAGCAGTGGATCAAGGAAGAGACTAAGGAGTTAAAAGACTTAATCGTCATCGGTAGTGGTGGGAATATCAATAAGATCTTTAAAATGTCTGGTAAGACACAAGATAAGCCCCTTACTTATTTCTATCTACACAAGCAATTACTACGACTAAGTAAGATGTCTTATGACGATAGAATCTCTTTGTTAGGATTGAACCCAGATCGTGCTGACGTTATTATACCTGCTATAAACATCTATAATAACGCCATGAAATGGAGTGGTGCTAAATACATATATGTTCCTAAAATAGGGGTGTCAGATGGTATCGTAAAAGCACTTTATTACAATAAAGTAAAACTTGATTATCAAGTCATAGAGTATTAAAATTTCTCAATAGCTCCTAGACCAAATAGGGCAAAGTCATATTTGACAGGGTCTATAGGATCGAAACGACGCAAAGCCGCATCTAGTTCAGCTAGTGCCTTTGCGTCATTTTGTTTTCGCTTTAGGATACCTAGCTTTCTAGCCATATTACCAGAGTGTACGTCTAATGGACAAGATAAATCAGCTGTACTGATTTGTTTCCATATTCCTAGATCTACTCCTTTATGATCATCCCTGACCATCCAGCGCAGGTACATATTGATTCGTTTCGCAGCAGATCCTTTGAGCGGGTCAGAGATATGCTTCTGTGTACGCGACTGATGTTCTATCTCGAAGAATAATTTTTTGAAGTTAGAAATTCTCTCTTGCATATTCATTTGTTGATTTGCAAAGACATTTTCTAGTCCATTGTGGTTGGTATAAATATGTTTAAGCCCTTTTATAAAAGTTGCAAAATCTACACCATTGAAAGTTCTGTGCACAAAGCTGTCTAAACTCTCTAAGTGGTCATCATGATGCTCCATCACGAAGTCATAAGGAGAATTTCCCATGAGCTCCATCATGCGATGTGCATTCTTAATAATCATTTTTCTATTTCCCCATGCAATAGTAGCACTTAAGAACCCTGCTATTTCTATATCTTCTTTTAGTGTATATAGATGAGGGATTTGTATAGGATCGTCCTGAATAAAAGTAGGGTTGTTATAAAGAATCACCTTTTCATCAAGGAACTCCTTAAGTTCTGCTTTAGTCATGTAAGTTTTGTTTTTGTTTAATTTGACCATCTACCATGGTTAATTTGCGATCAGCCATATTCGCTAGTTCTTCATTATGCGTAACAATGACGAATGTCTGTCCTAATTCATCTCTTAGTTTAAAGAATAACTTATGTAAGTTTTCTGCCGAGTGTGTGTCTAGGTTACCTGATGGCTCATCAGCAAAGATAACAAGAGGTTTATTGATTAGCGCTCTAGCTACAGCTACACGTTGCTGTTCTCCTCCTGATAGTTCAGATGGGAAGTGATGTATACGGTGAGATAGTCCTAAGTATTCTAATAAACGAATAGCTTCCTTCTCTGTCTCCTGTTTGTTTTTATTAGCAATAAAAGCTGGGATACACACATTCTCTAAAGCCGTAAACTCAGGTAGTAACTGGTGAAACTGAAAGATAAAGCCAAGGTGTAAGTTTCTAAATTTAGATATTTCTTTGTCTTTAAGACCTAGAATATCTTGACCGTTTATAGAAAGAGTGGTTTGACTTTCTATAGAGGGCTTGTCTAATGTTCCTAGTATCTGAAGTAAGGTTGTCTTACCAGCTCCAGATGCTCCTACAATAGAAACAATCTCTCCTTTTTTTATATGTAGATCTACTCCTTTTAAAACCTCAAGTTTATCGTAGTATTTATGAATATTAGTCGCTCTGATCATTTACTTAATTTTAGAAATACAAAGTAACGCTTTTTACCTATTTTAAAAACCTAAAAATGATTAAAAGACGAGTAATATATTTTTAAAATAAAAAAGTATCTTTATACAGACGATGTATATAAGTCTAATATGACTTATGACTAGCTAGATAAAACAATTAACGAATAGAAAATAGAAAGTAAGACAATGGAAAATAATAAATTAGAAACGGCAATATTCGGAGCAGGATGTTTTTGGTGTATTGAAGCTATCTATAAAAGCTTAAAAGGGGTAGAAGAGGTGCTTCCAGGATATATCGGAGGAAAAAAAGAAAACCCTACCTATGAAGAAGTGTGTACAGGAGAAACTGGCCATGCAGAGGTAGTAAAGCTAGTGTATAATCCCGCAGCGATTAATTATAACGAATTATTAGAGGTGTTCTTTACGAGTCATAATCCAACTACTTTAAATAGACAAGGAGAAGATGTAGGGACACAGTATAGAAGTGAGATATTCTACACGACAGAAGCTCAGAAAGCTGCCGCTAAAGAGTATTTAGATATCTTGAGTAGTGAAAAAGTATATGATGATCCTATCGTAACTAAAATATCAGAAGCGACGAAATTCTATGTGGCAGAAGATTATCACAAGAATTATTTTGAGAAGAGTGGAGATAAGAACCCTTATTGTCAGTTAGTGGTAAAGCCTAAATTAGACAAGTTTAAAGCAAAGTACAATACGAAGCTTAAATAATATAAATGATTACGAATAATAAAATTAAATATAGACAGCTTTTTATAGGGATATTTATGGACCTTATAGGGTACTTATCCTATGCTATACCTGGAATAGGAGAGATAGCTGATGTGGTGTGGGCACCAGTGTCAGCCTACATTCTAGCTAAGATGTATCCTGGTAAAGTAGGTAAGGTAGCAGCTGTGGTTAACTTCATCGAAGAGCTGTCTCCTGGACTTGATTTTATACCCACATATACTATAACTTGGTTTTATACATATTTTGGTAAAAAACAAGAATAGTTAATTCTTTGCAGGTAATTTGTGTAAATCATTATTATTTATTAAATTTATGTAAAATAAAAAGATCAGGAGAGTTTTAGAATTTAACAATTAATTAAAAGTATTTCTTATGAGAAAAGTTTTTACACTATTATTCGCAGCGTTAGTTTTTATGTCTTGTACCAATGCAAAAAAAAGTAGAGAATTGGGGGATCAACAAGCTGGTGAGAAGATTATAGGATGGTATTATTACAACGTTAAACAAGGGTTATACGATTCTATCCCCAACTTAGTAGATGATGACTTCTTCAATAGCGACCAAAAAGCAAAACTTGTAGAAGACTTAAAAGCTAAAAAAGAGAAATTTGGAAAGTTAGATAGCTTTACAATGGATAAATGGGAGATGACTGATAGAGATAAAAAAGCGAAGACTAAAGATTTCTATTTTGAGTACAAAGTAAAATATGAAAATGAACCAGAAACAATTACAGAGAAGATTTACCTAAGTCAAGAAGGTAATGATCTTAAGATTTCAAAGTTCGAATTCAGTAAATAATACAAAAAGAAAGCTCCTTACATTGAGGAGCTTTTTTTATGCGTACTATTCTGAATCTGAGTCTAGAAAGTCTGTAATAATGCTTTGCATTTCTTCTAAGCTTACAACTTTTAGATCAGGGTGTGTTTTTAGCCACGAAGAGTTAAGTGCTCTTAAATCTTCTGTAATTTCTTTAAACGAGTTGTCTTCTAGTAGAGAAGTCGTTTCTTTTTCTTTGCCTAAATCTAGTTCGAAGAATTTCTTTAGTTTGATATTACTAAATGCTTTTACTCTACGCATTTGTTTTTCGAAGTAATCTAAGTGTTCTTTTGCTTCCATAGCTGTAAGTCCAGCATGGATAATCTCTACTAGGTCTAGATCCCATTTACTTTTCCAAATAAAAGCAGCTAGTCCTTCTGTCTCTAATATGTTTAGATAATAATCTACACAGTAACTAGCGAAAGCATCAGGATGTAATTCATCATCACCTACTTCGGAGTTACGTAGATAATTTACTACAGAGATATTAGAGTTGATAATATCTAACGGATTCTCACTGCTAAATGTGTTCTCTGATATTAAGATATAGTTGAATTCTCTCATATTATAAGGTATTAGGTATAAAAAAAGCGATTCCAAATCAGTGTGGAATCGCTTGATATGTCTTTAATTAAGATTTTTGTTCTTTGTTAAAGTAAACTAGGTAGTAATACATTTGTTTCTCCTCGTCCCATCCTTTTTCTACGAATTTATCAGCGCTATCAGGGTTGATAAAATCAAGTTTAATCTGGATGTTAGTATCAAGGTTGATTACATTCTTCAGTTTCTTTCTAGCATCAGACACTGCATTATTTGCAATAGGGAAAGATGTCGTATCCTCTATACTGTATTTTTCTCCTTTGTCCACTTTGTAGTTTTTAAACTCAGCAGCTAAATCAGGATTGTCTATTACTTCGTTTAAGAAATTCGTTTCTTCAAATTCGTCATTTTTAGCAAAGTAATTCACAGAGCGGTTCATGAACATCACCTCTTCTTTTTTATCCTCAGCAGGAAGAACTACATCCTTAGCGAAGTCTTGACAGAACTTAAGGTATTTCTTCGTCATAAATGCTTCATCTTGAAAGATATCTACATTTAAGAAATGTTCTAACCAATAGCGTGCATCATACTTGTTACTGTCTATTGTTAAGATTTTATATCCTTCTTCTTTTTTATAGTTGAAGATAATACATCCTTTATCTAATTTGTTTAAGTTGATTCCTTGTAGAAGAAGCATTTCTAGATTAGAATCTTTTTCTTGTAATTGTAAGAAATCAGTTTTAAGCTCACTTTTAAAGATACCGATAGCATCTACAACATTGTTATCAATAGATAAGTTCGTTAAGTAAGTAACATAAACCTCACCATTCTTAATGTGTGGATGGTTAGATTGCTCATATAAGTGACGTGTGATTTTTTTAGAAACTTCTTGTACATTATCTGCTGAAGGAGCATTGAAAATCTCATTGGCAAAGTTGTACATTTCGTTGAATTCTAAATCAACATCATGAGCGAATTGGTAATAACTTTCTTCTTTTTCGCGGAACGGTTTAAAGAAATACTCTTTTAATAAAGGAGCTATTTCATCGTTTAAATTATAAGGTTCTGCAGATAAGAAGATAGCTTCATTTCTACTCTTATTCCCAACTCTATGGATAGATAGAGTTTCAATGTGCGTATTAAATAAGTTGATCATAATGGCAATAATATATTAAGCAGTAGTATACCACTTAAATTATAAATTAAAAAATGAAATTAATAGTTATTAGTTCCAAGTGTCTTCGTATCCGAAGTCTTCAAAACTATCATCTCCGTCGAACATATCATAGTCTTCGTCATCGAAGTCATCGTCAAATTCTCCATAAATATCTTCATTCGATACAGGGTTAGCTGTGAATGATTTGCCCGGCATACTATCTGGTAAGATACCATGAGAGAAAAGTAATTCTGGGTAAGCTGCACCAGGTTCTTCTTCTTCGATAGCTCCTAATTCAACGAAGAAAGTCCACATATTTAAAAAGTCATATACATATATGATTTTTGTGTTTTCTTCATCTAAGATAGAACCGATAGTAGTAGAGCTCATTGTTTTGTGTTCTCCAGGAGTGTCTCCCATATCGAACAACGAAATTTCCTCTTCTAGTTGAGTCCATTGATCATCACACGCATAAAAAGAAGCTGCCTCCATTCCATCAAAACCAAAAGCATTAACGATAGCATTGTGTAAATCTTCTAATGAGTCATCTTCTAAAATAGCAATGTCTCTAAATATATCTTCCTCAGTATCAAGGATTACTCTGAACTTATAAACCATAACTTTTTTGTGGATTAGAAACGCAAATTTAAACTTATTATTCATTATTGAGGAATAAAACCCAGTCTTTTTACCTACATTTTAACGAAATAGCTACACCTAGTTGAGAGCCAGTTTTTTACTGTAAAACCAGGCTTTTTACAGTTCATCCCTTAAACTTGACAATTCGGTAGTCTTCTTTTTTTTCGTTGACAGTTCTATTACATCTTTGCTTCAACAAAAAACACCAGAGATATGAAAATTATTATTGCCATTACCTTATTTTTGATAACATTCTTCTTATCTATGTTTGGAATAAACAAAGGAGAAAATTCACGAACTGTTTTTCAAGAAAAACAACAGTTAATAAATGTAAAGACTAATCTTGTTTTAAAGGATGAGACAAAAAAATAATATTGTAAAGATAGGAGCTGTATTACTGATAACATTTTTAATGTTTAGAAGGGTACTTAATCTCCATTACTTGGATATCTATTTATTTATATTCTACTTCAGTATACTTGTTTCGGCGGTACTGGGAGTTAATTATTATTTAAAGAAGAGCTATTTTGGTAGACTGAATATGTATCTAAGAGAGAATGAACGAAACATCGGATGGGCTACAGCGATCACTACGGCTATCAACTTTGTAGTAATACTCTGTGTTGCTATTCTTCTAAAGATGATTAATAGTTTCTTTGTAGAGGGAGGGCATATCGCTACTGTGTTTATGCATGGGGGCTTTAGGTCTGTTTTAAACTTCACTGTGTTTTATTCTATTCTATTAGCGATCTATTTTCATATTACTTTTTCTTCTTTAGTTAAAGATCAACAAATAGAAGAACAGAAAGTAATAACGGGTAATGTATCTGCTCAATTTGAAAGTCTTAAGAACCAGTTAGACCCTCACTTTTTGTTTAATAGTTTAAATGTATTAGGGGCATTAATAGAAGAGGATCAGGAGAAAGCAGTAGAGTTTAACCATTCCCTATCTAAGACTTATCGCTATATCTTAGATCAGAAGAATAAAGAATTAGTTCCTCTAGAAGAAGAGCTAGCCTTTGCGAAGACTTATATCGAGCTGTTACAGATGCGATTTGAAGATAGTCTAATATTTGAATTGCCAGAAAAGGTAAAGCAAGAAGGAGCTAAGGTAGTTCCGTTGTCTTTACAGTTGTTATTAGAAAACGTGATTAAACACAATAAATCTTCTTCACAAAGGCCAATACATATTCTAATCAAAGAAAGTCCTGACGGATATCTAATAATCCAGAATACATTGAATAAAAAACAGGCTTTAGAGAATAGAAAAGGAATCGGATTAGAGAATATAGCAAGTCGATATGCGCTATTAACTTCTAAACCAGTATTTATAGAAGAGTCAGAAGAATATTTTACAGTAAGAATACCAATACTAACTAAAATTATAGAACAGATGAGAATCATAGATGTACCTGAGAACGAACAAGAAATCTTAGTAGAAGCTAAGAAAAATGTAGAAAAAATAAAGAAGTTTTATGCTCATTTAACTACATTCATCATGGTTAATGTTTTTTTAATCGTGATCAATATGATTACCAATCCAACTTTTCCATGGGCATTGATTCCTTTATTTGGATGGGGAATAGGCTTAGCTGCTGATGCGATGAGAACATTTAATTACAGTCTGTTTTTAGGTAGAGATTGGGAGGATAAGAAGATTAGGGAGTATATGGATAAGCATAATAATGGAGGTACACAAAAATGGAACTAACAGTATATGAAAGAGTCAACCATATCACCAGAAGCTTTAAGGAGCTATCAAAGACTTCAGAGAAAGCGTTATAACAGTTTAGTTTATATTGGAATAGAGATTATTGTTTATATGGCAATTATTGCCTTTGTATTCTTTGCTAATTATTATCATTTTAGACGTGTACGAATACAAGTAGGGAATGATAACCCAATGAATGCATATTTACTTTTTTCTCTATTAATTCTATGCGCATTGGTCAGAGTTATTATTCTATACCTAGATAAGATACCTGTGTTATCTAAGCTGCAAGAGAGAATGGAGAAGAGAGAATTCGAAAGATTAAAAAAAACATATCAATACCAAGTAAGATTAAATCATCATGATTAGTATAGTTATTATTGAAGATGAAAAGCCTGCAGCGCGCTCGCTAGAGAGGAAGTTAGATAAGTTAGGTTATAGTTCTATGATAAACCTTTCTAGTGTCGAGGAGGCAGTATTGTGGTTTGGTTCTAATAAAGAGCCAGACCTCATCTTTTTAGATATTCAGTTGTCTGATGGTCTGTCTTTCGAGATCTTCGAACAAGTAAAGATTAATAGTTCTATTATTTTTACAACAGCCTATGATGAGTATGCTTTAAGGGCATTTAAGTTGAATAGTATAGATTATTTACTTAAACCTATTGAAGAGAAAGAATTAAAACAAGCCATAGAGAAGTTTGAGAATAATCGATCTGTATTCTTTGGGTTTAATCAACAGTTAGATCTCTTTAAGCAATTTATGAATTCTAGTAATACAGTGGAGTATAAAGAGCGCTTTGTTGTAAAAGTTGGAACACAGATAAAAATAGTGATGCGCTCTGAGGTTGTCTGTTTCTATAGTGAGAATAAAGCCTCTTATGTACAGACTATAGAAGGACGTAATTATATTATCGATTACAGCCTTGAGGAATTAGAAAAGATGGTAGACCCGACAGATTTCTTTAGAATGAATAGGAAGTTTATTGTATCTATTAACAGTATTAAAGATATCTATGCCTATTCTAATTCTAGGTTAAAGCTAAATCTTATTAATCTAGAATCAGAAGAGTTAATCGTGAGTAGAGAGAAGGTAAATGATTTCAAAAAATGGATTGAGAAGTAAGAGTAACTTTTAAAAAACAAAGAAGACTAATAATAATCAAATTATAATTAGTAGATATAATATAATAATTATTACTTTAGTTTTAATTAAAAAATTAATTATGAAGAAGTTAAGTGTTTTGTTCGCGTTGGTTTTATTGATGGTCTCTTGCCAGAAGAAGAATACAATCGAGATAATAACAGAGAATCTACCAGATAACACTAAAGTAGAAGTCTATATAAGAAGCTTAGATTTTAATGAACCAGAAGTTGTAGCTACTGGAGATATAGTAGGAGGTAAGGTAGTATTAGATAATCCATTTACAGAGGGAGAATGGGCTTATCTTTCGATAAAAGAGTCAGAAGATGTGAATCATATCGTTCTTTTTATTGGTGAACCAGGAGCAATTACCATTCGATTCGATAAGGATAATCCTGATAAAAGTACTGTTGAAGGAACGGCTAATAATAAGAAAGTACAGCAGTTTATGGAAGATACGCGCCCTATATCAGAAAAGCTGAATGTTTTCGTCGAAAAGAATATGGCAAGAATGCAAGAATTAGCTGATTCAACAACAAGTGATGATGGTCAAGAAGAACTTAAAAAGTTAAAAGAAGAGTACTCCGGTTTTGCAAATGAGTTCGATTCAACAATCAAGAAGTATGAAGCAGCAAATAGAGATAACGTATTTGGATTGATCATGTTTGTAGAAGTGATGAATATGCAAGAGAAATCATTAGTGGAGTATAAAGCTGATTTTGACAAATATCCAGAAGCATTGAGAACATCTAAATTCGGTAAGCGAGTAGAAGCACGTATCAATGATTTAGTAGAAAATGAAGGGAAAGAGGTTATTACATTTAAAATAGGGGATAAATTACCAGAGTTTAAAGGATTTACTCCTGAGGATAAAGAATTAACGCTATCCTCTTTTTTAGAAGGGAAGAAACTAGTACTGGTAGATGTCTGGGCTTCATGGTGTGGTCCTTGTCGTCAAGAGAACCCAAATGTTGTCAAAACGTATGAAGACTATCATAAGCTTGGTTTTGACATTATAGGATATTCTTTAGATAAGGATAAGGTAGCTTGGGTTAAGGCTATTGCAGCAGATAAGCTAACTTGGGCACAAGTTTCTAATCTACAGTTCTGGAAAGACCCGATTGTTGCAGATTATGGTATACAAGGGATTCCTGCGAATTACTTAATTGATGGTAATGGTGTTATTGTAGCAATGGATTTGAGAGGAAATGAATTAGGAGAAAAAGTAAAAGAATTATTAGTAAAGTAATTTACACATTAATATATTTTAGAACTGCTATGACTTTAGGTTATAGCAGTTTTTTTTGAAACTAGAATATGCTCTTTAACCCAAATTACGCATTAGCCAAATACTACAAAGCAATTCTACTTCATAGTTCTTTCATTAGCTCTAAAACCATACTATAGTATGCTTTAATCACTAATTCAGACCTATTTTGTTTAATTACTTTTCGTTTATATGTCTATTGCATAATTCGGGTTTTAGACACTTATTGCTAAGGTAGAAGGTGGAATAGATTTGTTGTGATTCAAGTTTTTAGTAGAATAATACAAGTTTTTAGCCAAATTTGTTAATATACTGATGCGAAAGGTTAATTGTGATTAAAAGTCAACAAAAGTATGGGGATTACTCCTTTATAATATCTATTTTTAACCTGTAAATAAAAAATATCTAAATGAAGAAGTTAAGTATATTGCTTTTTGGCGCATTGGTATTTGTATCGTGCCAAGATAAAAATGTAATTGAAATTACGACGAAGAATATTCCAGATAATGCAAAAGTAGAAATACTGTCTAAAGAGATTGGTCAAGATACGCCGTTTGCGGTAGCAGAAGGAGTTATTGTGGATGGTAAGGTGAGCCTTAAGAATCCGTTTACAGAAATAGATGAAGCTTTTCTTTCTATCCAAGAGGAGGGACAGGTAGGGCATAGCATTTTCTTTATGGGAGAACCTGGTAAAATTACCATTGAATATGACCAACATCACCCTGATCGCCCTATCATTGGTGGAACTGAGAATAATATAAAGTTACAACAGTTCTTAAATGAGATGAAGCCTTATTCTGATAAACTGACACAGTTTCTAACTGAGAATGGGGCGGTACTTAATAATGCATCTGGTGATAACGATCCCGCAGTCATAGAAAAACTGAAACAACAATATAATGTATTGACAGAAGAGACTTCTAGATTAGTAGATAAATTTGAGATAGAGAACAATAGAACTGCTTTAGGGCTATTAATGATTTCTCAAAAGATAGGTTCGAAAGAGAAATCGTTAGAAGCATTAAAAGAAGAGTTTAGTAAATACCCTGCACAGTTAAAAAAGACAAAATTAGGTAAGAAGGTGCAGTCGCTATTAACAGGAGCAGAAGGGGACTTAGCTATTGGGGGTAAGTTACCTGACTTTAAGGGACTGACACCAGAAGGCGAAGAATTAACCTTAACTGATTTCTTAAAAGATAAAAAGTTAGTATTAGTAGATCTATGGGCTTCGTGGTGTGGGCCATGTCGTCAAGAAAATCCTAATTTAGTGAAAGCTTATGAAGCTTATCACGATAGAGGTTTTGATATTATAGGATATTCATTAGATAAAGAAGAGGTAGCTTGGAAAAAAGCAATTCAAGTGGATAAGTTAACTTGGACTCAGGTTTCTAATTTGATGTATTGGGATGATCCTATTGTGCCGATTTATGGTATAGAAGGAATTCCTGCAAGTTACTTAATAGATGGGAATGGTACTATTCTAGCAATGAACTTTAGAGGAGAAGAACTTAGTAAGAAGATAGAAGAAATCTTAGCTAAGTAATTAGAAAAATATAAAGCTATCATGAGTATGTTCATGCTAGCTTTTTTTATTACAATTATAGAACTGTATAAGGCATTTATAGGGTAAGCATAATAGTATTTAGTTAATCATTTTAAAAAGTATGTAAAAATAAGGGGGTTCGTTTAAAATAATGTCTATTTTTAAGGATTAAAATAAAAAACATATTTAAATGAAAAAATTAGGAGTTTTTCTTATCGCCGCATTAGTATTTGCATCGTGTGAGAAAAAAAGTGTTATTGAAGTGACTGCTAGTAACTTCCCTGATAATACTGAAGTAGAAATATTAGCTGTAGAGGTAGGTAAAGATGTGCCTACAGAGGTAGCTAAAGGAACTATCGTAGGTGGGAAGGTATCTATCGAACATAAGTTTACAGAGTTAGACGAAGCTTTTTTAAGTATTAAAAGTGAAGGAGAGCAAGGGTTTAATGCCTTTTTCTTAGGTGAACCAGGAACGATTACAATCAAGATTGATAAAGAAACACCAGAGAAGACTGTTGTTGGTGGAACTGAGAACAATGAGAAACTTCAGAAGTTTCAAAATGAAATCAATCCTTATGCAGAGAAGATTATGAAGTTCTCTGATGAGAATGGAATGCAAATGATGATGATGGCTCAGAGTGGTCAAACAGATTCTGAAGAGTTTAAAAAATTACAAGCTCAGTACGAAGAATTGTTAGTAGCTCCTAAAACTATTTTAGACAAATACGCTAAAGAGAATGAGGGGAATGCTTTCGGAATGTTTTTACTAAATCAAATGATTCCTGCGGGAGAAAAAACGCCAGCAGAATTTAAAGCAGAGTACGATAAATATTCTAAAGGATTAAAAGAATCTAAGATAGGTAAGAGAGTGGCTGAGCGTTTAAGTCAATTAGTAGACGAAGGTGAAGAAGCAGAAGGATTATCAGTAGGAGAAAAATTACCAGAGTTTAAAGCACTTACTCCAGAAGGAAAAGAACTAACTCTATCCTCTTTTTTACAAGGAAAGAAGTTAGTGTTAGTAGATGTTTGGGCAGCGTGGTGTGGTCCTTGCCGTCAAGAGAATCCTAATGTTGTAAAAGCTTATGAAGCTTACCATGCAAAAGGATTTGATATTATCGGATACTCTATCGATAAAGAAGACGCTGCATGGAAGAAAGCGATTGCAACAGATAAATTAACTTGGACTCAAGTGTCTAACTTAAAGTTCTGGGAAGATCCTATCGTTGCAGATTATGGTATCGAAGGGATCCCTGCTAACTACCTTGTAGATGGTAACGGAACTATCCTTGCGATGAACTTAAGAGGTGAGGAGCTAAGTAAAAAAGTAGAAGAATTATTAGCTAAATAATCTTCATTTACAATATACAAAAAGGGCTGTTATGACAATGTCGTAACAGCCCTTTTTGTGAATTAAAAATTGCTGCCCTTCGGGGAATTACGAATTAAAAATTACCTTTAGATTTGCTAACTGAGAATATGATAATATTGTAGAGAATAAATAAAACAACCTAATCAACAAAGTGAACCAGACGAATTACAAGGATAACGCCCTAAAATTCGAGTAGGACTTTATTGATTTTACTAAAGAGTATCAGACTAGTAATTAAGACGTCGAGGTCTAGTATTAAGGTTTAGATGATATTTTAGTAACAGGTTGCCTTAAATAATTATCATATGGACAAATTTACACAATTTATCGGAATAGATATTTCCAAAGATTATTTTGATGTAGCTATTTATGTAGATGCTAATTCTTGTAAACACAATCAGTTTGAAAACACTAAAACGGGAGTTGATCAATTTATGAAGTGGATGAAAAGCGAAGGATGTTGTGTAGAGGAAACATTGATATGTATGGAGCATACAGGTATTTATAAAAATATTTTAGTAGATATTTTGCTTTCAAAGAATTGTAATCTATGGGTAGAAATGGCTTATAGAATTATAAGAAGTAGTGGAATACAAAGAGGAAAGAATGACAAGATAGATTCTAAAAGGATAGCATTGTATGCTAAGAAAAATCAAGAAGAAGCGAAGCTCTTTAAAGCATCAAAGGCTGTATTGAATAAGATTCAGGCTCTATTGGGACAGCGAGAGATGAGTATAGCTCATAAGACAGCTATAGAAGTAAGAACCAACGAATTTAAGGGGTTTAATGATGAACTGTACAAGGTTTTGTCTAAAAATGATAAGGCTATTATCAAGGCTTTAGAGAACGCTATAAAGGTGATTGAAGAACAGTTAAATACTCTTATTAGAGAAAATCAAGAGGTATCTGAGATATTTGATTGTGTGATTTCTGTAAGAGGTGTTGGAGATATTACAGCGATGTTTTTAATATGTTATACCAATGCGTTTACATCATTTGAAGACTCTCGACAATTAGCATCTTATTGTGGTGTTGTCCCTTTTGAATATACTTCAGGTAAAAGTGTAAGAGGCAAAGCTAAAGTACACTTTATGGCTAATAAAAAGCTTAAAAAACTTTTACATCTCTGTGCTTTATCAGCTGTTAGATGGGACCCAGAGATAAGGGCTTATTACGAGAGGAAAGTTGGAGAAGGTAAGCATAAGATGCTTGTTTTAAACAATGTTAGAAACAAGCTTGTACAGCGTATATGTTCTTGTGTTAGGAATAAAAAAGCTTATGAGGTACGACAAGTAGCATAAACATCATACATTGAATTAGAAACAAAAATAGAGGATAATACGGATATAATCCTCAGGTTAGATATGCCTTGTTTTATTGAGTTATTCTCAAAAATAAGGTGTAAAATATATTAATAATGATTTGCTTTTATCATAGTAATCGAATTAGGAATGTTTGCCTACGGCAGTAGGATAACCAGCCCGCCTTTCAGGCACCCCTCCACAGGAGGGGAATGCGATGCGTGGTAAGCAGTGTGTTTGTCTCATCCTATGAGTCACGTGTGGGATCCTTCCTGTCGTCAGGATGACATACTGTATGTTTATGCAGTACTACTATTCCCCTCCTTAGGAGGGGTGCCCGTAGGGCGGGGTGGTTCCTTCGGGGAATTACGAATTAAAAATTACGAATTAGGAATGTTTGCCCTTCAGGCATTAGGTACGTATATCGCGTCCAACTAGTTCGCGCGGCAACCCGTACGGTTATCACATACGCCTGATAACGTATATCACGCTCAGTATGTCATCCTGAGTGTAACGAAGGATCTCATCCTATGAGTCACGTGTGGGATCCTTCCTGTCGTCAGGATGACATACTGTATGTTTATGCGGTACTACTATTCCCCTCCTTAGGAGGGGTGCCCACAGGGCGGGGTGGTTTCTTCGTTTAATCACGAATTTCAATTTAGTAATTACGAATGTTTGCCTACGGCAGTAGGTGCGTATATTACATACAAAAAAAGACCGTTATATCACTATAACAGTCTTTTCTATCAGGATCTAAAACACTTTTTAGAAATTTGGTTTCAAATTGTATTTTTTGTAGAAAGCATCAATTACTTCTACAACTTCGTCAGCTGAATCAACGATCTTGATTAAGTTCATATCTTCAGGAGAGATATTGTGGTATTTATCTAAAAGAACATCTTTTACCCAATCAATTAATCCACCCCAGAAAGCGCTACCTACTAATACAATAGGGAATTTAGCAATCTTTTTTGTTTGGATCAATGTGATCGCTTCGAATAATTCATCTAGCGTACCGAATCCTCCAGGCATAACTACAAACCCTTGAGAATATTTAACGAACATTACCTTACGTACGAAGAAATAATCGAACTGTAAGTTCTTATCGCTATCAATATATGGGTTGAAGTGTTGCTCGAAAGGTAGCTCTATGTTTAGACCTACAGATACTCCCTTACCTAAGTGAGCTCCTTTATTACCAGCTTCCATGATACCAGGACCACCACCAGTAATAATACCGTAACCTGCTTTACTTACTTTAAAAGCAATTTCTTCTGCTAATTTATAGTAAGGATCATCTGTCTTCGTTCTAGCAGAACCAAAGATAGACACACATGGCCCGATACGACCTATTTTCTCATACCCATTAACGAATTCAGACATGATTTTAAAGATTCCCCATGAATCATTAGTCTTAATCTCATTCCAAGATCTTTGTTTGAACTTGTCTTGGATCTTAGCCTCTTCGCTTTCAAATGCTTCTTTCATATTCTTAATTTTTTAATTCCATTTTTAAAAACTTAGCTGTATAGCTTTTCTCATTTTTACATATTTCTTCAGGTGTTCCTTTAGCAACTATCTGACCACCTTGACTACCTCCCTCATATCCCACATCGATGATATAATCTGCTGTTTTGATAACATCTAGATTGTGTTCGATAATTAAGATAGAATTCCCTTTATCCACTAATCTATTGATTACCTCCATCAGCACTCGTATATCTTCGAAGTGCAGACCTGTTGTAGGTTCGTCTAAGATATAAAACGTATTACCTGTGTCTTTCTTAGATAACTCACTCGCTAGTTTGATACGTTGAGCCTCTCCTCCAGATAGAGTAGTACTCTGTTGACCTAGGGTGATATATCCAAGTCCTACTTCGTTTATCGTTTTAATCTTTCTATATATCTTCGGAATATTCTCAAAGAATCCTACAGCTTCTGCTACAGTCATATCTAGTATATCTGATATAGACTTTCCTTTATAGCGAATCTCTAGTGTTTCTCTATTGAATCGTTTTCCTTGACATGTTTCACATTCTACATAGACATCAGGTAAGAACCCCATCTCTATGGTACGCACTCCAGATCCTTCACAGGTATCACATCGTCCCCCTTTTACATTAAAGCTAAAACGACCAGGTTTATACCCTCGTATAGCCGCTTCTGGTACTTGTGCAAATAAGTTTCTTATATCAGAGAATACATCTGTATAAGTAGCAGGGTTAGATCTAGGTGTACGTCCTATCGGACTTTGATCGATAGAAATCACCTTGTCAATATGTTCTAGACCTACTATTTTTTTATAAGGTTGTGGCTTCGCTACTGCGTGGAAGAAGTGCGTGTTTAAGATTGGGTATAATGTACCGTTGATTAACGTAGATTTACCAGACCCTGACACTCCTGTCACACAAGTAAGTGTCCCTAGAGGAATCTCTATGGTCACATCCTTTAAATTATTTCCTGTTGCGCCTTCTAACTTCAATGTTTTACCATTTCCTTTTCTGCGTTTTTTAGGAACTTCTATTTTAAGCTTACCATTTAGGTAATTCGCTGTTAATGTATCTTCTTTTAATAATTGAGCAGGTGTACCTTCACTTATTATCTTTCCTCCATTCTTACCTGCTTTAGGACCGATGTCGATAACGTAATCTGCACGTTCGATCATATCCTTATCATGTTCTACTACGAGGACAGAGTTACCGATGTCTCTTAGTGACTCTAGCGATTTGATTAACCTTTCATTGTCTCGTTGATGTAATCCGATACTCGGTTCATCTAAGATGTATAATACACCTACTAACTGAGAACCTATCTGAGTCGCTAATCTGATTCGCTGAGCTTCCCCACCTGATAAAGTACGAGAGCTTCTATTCAAAGATAAGTAAGTTAATCCAACATCTTGCAAGAAAGATAGACGAGTAGTGATTTCTTTTAATACTTCAGACCCAATACTCTTTTGTTTCTCTGATAATTTGCTTGGTAATTCTTTAAACCAATTGATTAGTGTCTCTACATCCATCTGTATAAGCTCACCGATATTCTGATCGCCTATTTTGAAATAGAGTGCTTCTTTTTTAAGACGAGTACCATTACATTCAGGACAGTCGATTTCATCCATAAACTCTTTCGCCCATCTTTTAATAGTTGCACTATCACTTTCTTCAAATTGGTTTTTGATGAAATTGACAATACCTTCGAAGTCTATCTTATAGTTCTTTGTGATACCCGCTACTTTAGATACTACAGCGAAACTCTCTTGTCCACCATTTAGAATAATATCCATGGCTTCTGCTGGAATCTTTTCTATAGGATCATTCAGAGAGAAGTTATATTTATCAGCGATAATCTCTAATTGTTTGAACATCCAAGATTTCTTCTCTGTTCCTAGAGGAATAAGACCTCCACCTTTGATAGAAATCTTAGGGTCTGGGATAATCTTGAGTTGATTTATCTCGTTGATCGTACCTAACCCGTTACAGCATGGGCACGCTCCCTTAGGAGAGTTAAAAGAGAAATTATTAGGTTCTGGTTTAGAATAAGAGATACCTGTGGTAGGACACATTAGGTGACGACTAAAGAAACGAGCTGTCTCTCCTTCATGCTCTAATACCATGATGATATCATCTCCATAGTGCATGGCTACTTTGATACTTTCTGTAAGGCGTTGCTTAGTCTGTTCTGTATCGTCTATAGCTATTCTATCGATTACTGTTTCGATATCATGCGTCTTATATCTATCCACACGCATACCTGAAGTGATGTCTTTAATCTCTCCATCTATGCGCACTTTTAAGAATCCTTGTTTCGCTATCTGTTCAAATAGCTCTCTATAATGTCCCTTTCTAGCGCGTACTACAGGGGCTAGTATATTGATGCGTTTACCTTGATATTCACTGATGATCAGGTCTAGAATCTGCTCGTCAGAGTAACTCACCATTTTTTCGCCCGTATTATAACTATACGCTTCACCCGCTCTAGCGTATAGCAAACGCATAAAGTCATATATCTCAGTGATCGTACCTACAGTAGATCTTGGGCTTTTATTGGTTGTCTTCTGCTCGATAGCAATCACAGGAGACAGACCGTCTATCTTATCCACATCAGGTCTTTCTAGTCCTCCTAAGAATTGTCTAGCATAAGCAGAGAAAGTCTCTATATATCGGCGTTGGCCTTCTGCATAAATAGTATCAAAGGCTAGAGATGATTTTCCCGAACCGGATAAACCTGTGATAACCACCAGTTTTTCGCGAGGGATAGACACATCTATATTTTTAAGATTGTGAACTCTAGCTCCTAGTACTTCTATTGTTTCTTCTGTTTTAGACATATTTTTTGGCAAAGGAACAAATATACAATTTTATCTCACCAATGAGAAGGACATCTGTCATTCTGCGATAGAGATTAGCAATTTTTTATTTCGTTGTTTTGTGAGTTTGTTATTTTGTGAGTTTGTAAGTTTGTGATTTTGTTGTTTTGTAATTTTGCTTTCTTACCTCTTCACAAATAGCATCTTCACAAAAAAACACCTTCACACCTTCACCTCTTCACAAATAGCACCTCCACAAAATAGCACCTCCACAAAATAGCACCTTCACGATTCACCAATTTTTTTGCTTAAAGCATATATCTGATTAGTAATAAGTCCTATTTTCTCGCGTGTGTAGTTATATTCCTCTATAGTTAAGAACTCAAGATCTAAACTAAGTATTAAGAAATTAATAACTTCCATAGCGGAAGAATAGGCTATATTTAAGAACCTTAACTTTTCTTTATTGCTGTTTCTTGACATTCCTTCTGCTATATTAGCTGGTATACTATAAGTTGCACGTCTTAATTGAGATACTAAACCAAATAATTCTTCTTTTGGAAATCTATTAGTAAGAATATGTATGTCCTTGCTTAAACTTCTGGCGTTCTTCCATACTTCTAAGCGTTCAAAGTAGTATATAAACATGAATGTCTTTTTTGTGTTCAATAAATGATTAATCAATAAATATTCCATGATCATGGATTGTTTATTATGAAATTGTTATTTCGTTGTTTTGTGAGTTTGTTGTTTTGTGAGTTTGTGATTTTGCGAGTTTGTTATTTTGTGAGTTTGTGATTTTGCGAGTTTATTATTTTGTTATTCTGTGAGTTTGTTGTTTTGTGAGTTTGTGATTTTGCGAGTTTATTATTTTGTTATTCTGTGAGTTTGTTGTTTTGTGAGTTTATTATTTTGTTATTTTGTGAGTTTGTTGTTTTGTAATTTTGCTTTCTCTCACCTTCACAAAAAAGCACCTCCACAAAATAACACTTTCACAAAAAAACACCTCCACACCTTCACAAATAACACCTTCACATCTTCACAAAAAAACACCTTCACAAAAAAAGACAAAAAAAATAAGTACTTTTAGAGCTAAATTATAACACACAACAATGAAAGCGGCAATATTATATAAATCGGGTAGCACACCCAAATGTGGAGAGATAGACTCCACACTCACTGTGGAAGAGGGGCATAGGATCATTAAGGTCAAAGCTTCTGCGGTAAAGAATCTAGATAAATCTAGAGTAAGTGGAAAACACTATGCAAGTTATAAAGAGTTCCCTACTGTAGTGGGGACAGATGGAGTAGGAGAATTAGAAGATGGGACTAGAGTATATGGATTTGGTATCACAGGGATGTTAGCGGAGCAAGCCATAATAGGAGATAATTATACCCCTATTCCTCATACATTAGATAATGTGACAGCTGCAGCATTACCTAATGCCGTACTAGGATCAGCTATGCCACTGCTGATTAGAGCGAAGTTAGAAGCAGGTCAGACAGTCTTGTTTAATGGAGCTACGGGATTCACAGGACAAGTAGCGGTACAGATAGCAAAACACTATGGCGCTAAACATATCATAGTCACAGGGAGAAATGAAAAACTCCTAGACGAATTAAAATCTTATGGAGCTAGTCATACCATCAATTTAAAAGATACGGACGAAAATATAAAGCAACAATTAAGTGCGATTCACAAAGAGACTCCTATCGATATTGTAATTGACTATTTATGGGGCAAACCTATTTCGCTTATCATGGAGGTATTAAAGGGAGAGTCTGTGACTCACCTTGCCCATACTACTAAGATTGTTACTGCAGGTGATATGGCAGGTAAAGAAATTACGTTATCATCAGCCATACTTAGAAGCTCAGCTATTGAGATTTTAGGTTCTGGCTTTGGAAGTCTTTCACCAGAAGAGCTCATTGTATTTAATAAAGTTATACTACCAGAGATGTTCTTATTAGCATCGAATAATAAACTGCACATTCAGACCGAAGCACATGCGATAGAAGATATCGAGCATGTATGGAATAAGCAAGTCCCTTCGGGTACTAGATTGGTGATTACTATTTGATATATAAGACCTGAAAATTTAAAGAGCTACTTTATCCGAAGTAGCTCTTTTTTTGTGTTTTCACTCGTTAGTATGATTAGTTATAATTGTACAGTTATAGCAGGACGAGACACTTTTTCTTTTGAATGAGTCCGTAGTGAGTCCGTTATGAGTCCGTAGTAAGTCCGTTAATTAGCACAAAATAACGGAGGGAGTAGGGACTTACTTCTCAAGTATAAAAGTATTGTCTGAAAGAATAGCAATACGAACTATGAACTAGGCTAGAAATAACTTGTGTTAGGATTTATTTAAGAAAAATAAATCCTTAAAATAATAAATGTGTATTATTTTCGTTTATAATTTGTATATTAGTCATATACTTTAGTTTAATATTAATTTTTTAATACAGTATGAGAGTAACTGTAGATTGATTTAGCTGTTGGTATTTGAATAATCCAACAGCCTATTGTTTAACATTTAAAATAAATAATTATGGCAAAGAATGATTTGTTTAGAAAAGATTGGTTGGATATCGTCTTTGAGCACCGCAATAAGGCGTATGGAGCGTATAATTTGCGCAAAAACAGTTCGCGTACCACCGTTTTATCCTTAGTAGCAGGAATGTTTCTCTTTAGTGCCGTATTTATTGTTCCTACAGTGATCTCTAATTTATTTGCAAGTAATGATCCAGGTTCGGTTATAGTGATTATTGATGAAGTTATTAAACCTACAGCAGTAGAAGAAGAAATCTTTACGCCTAAGGAGGAGCCAATCGTAGAACTTCCTGCCAACAAGGTAGAAACAGTATTAAGCAAGACTAAAGAAGTAGAGTTTCACGAGTTCGAGGCAGCAGATGCGAATGAGGTTACTACAGTAGCCCCTAAAGTAGATGAGTTTATAGATGCTAATCCGGGCGCACATAATCTAGATGCTAATCCAGATGGCGTAATTGCTATTGATGAAGCTAGAACAGATAATCCAGCTGAAGTGGTGGATTCTAATGATGCTACAACAGGAGAAGCGCTAGAAGATACGACAGTGTATATAGGAGTATCTACTAAAGCAGAACCTTATGAGACAATGGCTAAATTTAGCAGCCGATTTGTAGGTTCATTTAGAACACCAGATTTAGATGCTAGTGTGAAGGAGGTAAAAGTTATTATGTCTTTTATAGTAGAGAAAGATGGTAGTCTAACAGATATCAAGGTGATGAGAGATCCTGGATATGGAGTAGGGCAAGAGGCTATTAGGGTCTTAAAGAGAATGCCAAAATGGAAACCTGCCCTAAATAAAGGAAAGGCAGTTCGTTCTCAGTTCACACTACCTGTTACGATTAGAGTTCAGTAAATTGTTTAGACTTTTCTATATTAAGCAGTATTCAGAGATGGATGCTGCTTTTTTTATTAAATTTAGTTTTTACTTAGTTGATTATGAAGACAAACATTGTGCAGTACTTATTTTTAGTAACCCTAGTGCTTATTGGAGGGATTATGACAGGCTGTTTAGATAAGAACAGGAATATTAAATCTTCTGTTGCAGAAGCCAAACAAATTGTGTTTGTATTTGAGCCTCAAGAGATAGACTGGAGTAGTAATCGTTTAAAGAGTAATGCAATTATATATTTTGATAAAGATAGCTTGCAAGTAAAGAACTATGCGGTAAACAACTATTTAAAAGGAGATACGATTGTGATTACTGTTAAGGATCAAGAAGTGTATTTTAACTATTACCTATCTAATGGTAAGGGTATTAAACAGAATTTATTTTATAATTTTCAACGAGGGGATACTATAGATGTCAGATATGTTGATAATCTACCTTTAGTTGATATTCGACATAGAAAAGAAAATCTTGAGGAGATAAATATTCAGCAATACTTATATAGTAAACAACCTTTAGAACAAATCTTGTTTAGAAATAGATATGGCAGGAATCGCTCTACTGAGGAAGAAAAGAGATATCTAGTAGAAGAAGATAACTATTATCATGATGTATATTCAACTCTAGATTCTCTTAAACAAGTAAATCAGTTATCACAACGAATGTATGATGTACTATTTTATAGTAATTACTATTATAGAATCAATACTTATAAAGATACCTATGATTTTAATAGCATAGGTACAGAGGACTTGAGGCGTGATGATTTATTAGTGTCAGGAGCTTACCGCTTTTTCTTAGAGAACTATGTACAGCATTATTTTGGTATAAAAGTTCCTGATCCTCAAGTTCCTTTTGTAATTGATTACGAAGATGCTTTTAATAAAATAATAATAAGTACTGAGTTTAGCGAAGTGGTCAAGGAGTATCTACTTCTGTATTGTTTCGAACAAATAGTAAATAATGGAATTTTAAAGAAAGAATTAGGACTTCTATATGAGAAGCTGAAGGTTAATGTAAAAAATGACAAAGCATTGTCTGTAATACAGCAGAAGTATGGAAGTAGGTTAAATAGTGTATCGGACGATAAAAGTGTTCTGCTGCTGGATTCTAATAACAATACAATTTCATTAACAGACATAGTAAAAGATAATAAGGGTCAAGTTATTGTAATTGATTTTTGGGCTTCGTGGTGTGGTCCTTGTCTTCAGATGATGCCCTATTCCAAAGCTTTAAAAGAGGTTTTAGAACAAGAACCAGTAGTATTTGTTTACATTTCGATTGATAGTGATAAGAGAGCTTGGACTACTGCTTATAATAAAATAGGATTACCTATTGGTAGGCATAATGTTTTGGCTATGAACTACCCTGAACATTCTTTCTATGAAGAATTAAATTTGACAGAAATACCACGTTATATCCTATATAATAAGGAAGGGAAATTAGTGAATTCTAAAGCTGCATATCCTAATAGTGATGTGCTTAGAGAAGAGATTTTATCTTTGGTGAAAGAGTAATACAGTTTTATTTTACTGTCTAGAGCATTATTACAGAAGTTAGAGCAATTGCCAAAATAAATCATTTCAGTGTATACAATTTTTGCTTTTTAAAAAAGTGAATGCTAGTAATAGATTAAAGGTACCTTTAACTACTTATTTATGCTCTTTTTTCCTAGTATATTGCCTAGTCCATTTATTGTGATAACGACTAATTAAGTATATAGTGAATAATCGCTGTGCTTTAATCGCAAAATACTTAGAGGTGCTGTAGAACTTAGTTTAATTAGGAAATCAGTTGATGTAATTTTCATTAATAGTTAATTTAGTATTTGATTAAAAAGATGTTTAGAAGCAATTATGTTTATATAAAATCTTTTTTTTTGTTAAAATAGTGTTGATTGGTCTAAGATATTGTGTTTTTTAAAATTTATTTCTCTATATGTTTATTTGACGTGTTTTGTGTTTGTTTTTTTGTTAAATTTGTATTTAATATTTGTTTTTTAACATAATTACAAAGTACTGCTATGAGAATATTATTAATTACTTTTTTATTAATCAGCACATCTGTATTCAGTCAATCGAGTATAGGTGTTAAATTACCTAATAAAAATACAGATTTAACATTAGGGTCAGAGAATAAGGGGATGCTTCCTAATAGGGTGCAATTACAAGATGTATTATCTGCGGCTCCTCTAAAAAAGGAAAACATGGTTGCAGGTACATTAGTGTATAACACTACTGTAGACCCAACTAAAAACCTAGTAGAGGGATACTATTTTTGGCACTCTAGTAACGGCTGGTCTCGTTTATACATTAAGTATGTTCCTACGCGAGATATGAACTTCCTTGCGTTTAAGAAAACAACTAAGGAATATCTCTTACCAGATTACGAGATTAAGGTACCAATAGACGAGTTGAATTATGTATATAAGGCTGAAGAGAATGGTACACTTTTTTTAGATCTAAGTATATATAGTACTATGGCAGGAGGATCTGTAGTTATTGCGGGTAATACCTATTTGTTTACTAATATAGTAGATGAGACAGGGGCTGAGGTCTTTAACGGTGTTACTACAATGTCTCCTTTTGTTGCTACTGTAAATGAACCAGGCAAAATAACTGTAGGGATTTCTAACTTTTCTATCCCTGTAGTGAAAGGAAAAACATATAATATAAGTCATATAGGCGAAGAGTATTGGGCTGGGAATTTTTACAATGTTGCAAAACCTACGTTAGGCACACTTAGTATTGGAGGTAAAAAAGTATATTCATCTATGAAGGTTACTTTCTTATCAGAATTAAGTTTATAATATAAAAAGAGAATTGATATGAGATTGTATAAATATATATTGTTTTATTGTTTTATAAGTGTTTCTCTCTTTGCACAGCAGGGGATAAACACTACTTTACCTAACCCTAATGCGGAGTTAACTTTAGGCTCTACAGATAAAGGGATGTTGTTTAATCGAGTGAAACTAGTTAGTTTGAATTCGCCTAAACCGTTATCAGATACTAGTCTAGATGTAGGTGTAACGGTGTATAATACTAATGTGACAGGTGATCTTACAGAAGGGGTTTATTTTTGGTCTAGTGAAAAAAAGTGGACTAAAATTTATTCTAAAAAGACACCTACACGTCTTACTAACTTAGTAGGATACTTTAGGACAAAATCAAGTATAGAAGTTCCATATCAGCAAAGTGTGCAAATGAAGGATCTAGATTTTGAATATACTGCTTTAGAAGATGGAGTTTTGTTTTTAGAATATTTAATGGTAGCCTATGTTACTTATCAACCAGGTAATGCTACTTTACAAGGGGCTACAGATGCACTCTTCGAGACTATAATCACTGACTCTACTAAAAAAGAGATTTCTAGAGAGTATTGTGCTATTTCTCCTTATATGGTTGTGCCTGGTGATGGAAACAAAGCTGTGACTGCCGTAGGTATATATTATGTTAATGTAAAGAGAGGGGAGAAATATACGGTTAATACTTTTGCTAGTAATGTTTATGCTGGACCAAATGCTAATAAATTTAAGAATATGGTAGGTAACCTTGTTGGTCCAAATAGTAATTATCAATCGTCTTTAAAGGTTACGTTTTTGTCAGAACTTACGAATTAAAATTATGAAAAAGGAAATAGTAAAAAGGATTTGTCATGTCCTAACAGTAATGATTACATTATTCAATGTTTGTATGACTAATGCACAAGTAGGGTTGGGTAATGCTGTACTACCTATTAAAGAGGCGGATCTGACCTTAGAGTCTGACAATAAAGGATTATTAATAAATAGAGTGAAGCTAGTAAGTATGACCTCTGCTGCACCATTAGATCCTGCACATATGGAGGCTGGGATGATAGTTTATAATACAGTTGATACAGGAGATTTAAGAGAGGGGTTTCACTACTGGACAAGTGAGAATAGATGGATGCGTATGTATGTAAAAACCTCACCTAGTAGAGATATGCAATTTGTAACTTTTAAACTGACTAATAAGCAATATGATTTACAAAGTAAAACTACCACTCCTACAGTAGTGAATATGACAGAATTTGATTATGACTATGTAGCAGATAGAGATGGATTGTTATTTTTAGAGTTCGTTATTTATGGTGATATGAGTAGTAGTGAGAGAGCAGCTGCAAATATAATATGTACAACTGAAGTTACTGATAATACTGGAACTGTTGTTTTTACGGGTAATACTGTGCACTCACCATTATTAGTTACAGATTCGGGATTTAACTCTAGTGTAGGTATTTCTAATTTTAGTATAGAGGTTAAAAAAGGCAAAACATATAAGATTCGAACGAAAGCTACGGAGACGAATTATCCTGGTAAACAATATCATTATACTCTGAATAATGATGATAAATGGCTCTACTTTGAACCTAGGGTAGGAGATTTTGATTGGGCTCCGATTATGGCTCACTCTTCTATGAAGGTCACCTTTATGACTGAACCAATTTTGTAAGTATTGGTTTCTTATTAACTAATATAATTGTTTTGTATATTAATAGAGAAACGTCTAAATAAAAACTAAACCGAGTCTGTAGAGTCTCGGTTTTTTTGTGACTTTAGTCTTTAGGAGGTAAAATCTTAGATGTTTTCTTAATGAAGCCATCTTGACTTCATGTCTTATAGCTTGGTATGCTTTAATTTGTAACTGGTTGATATTTAACCATTTTTTTATTGTGTTTATTTGGGGTTTTGATAGAGGGAGAGAGCCACTAAATGTAGAAGAAGTTAGCTACGAAAAAGTTAGCTACGAAAAAGTAGAAGCTATAGTTGAAGAGGAAGAAGTAATTAGCGAAGATAATGTAGAAGAATTGGTATTAGAAGAAGAGGATAATGGTGATGGAAAAAGGGGATATGTTTATCGCAAACTAGTTAAAGAAAGAAGCTATTTTTTATTAGATATGTTTAGGATAAAGAGTTCTTATGGTTTATATACAATACCTTTTGATTTGAAGAAGCATTGCAGATAGTTTTGATTTTGGTGCTTAGTTTTAATAAATATTATTTATAGTTTAAATTATATTGCATTATTCTTTGTATATTCGGGTTGAAAAAAGAAAAAGAAAAGTTGTAAATGGCAAAGAAGAAGAAAACCCTACCCAAGGACTTTCAAGAATTAGTAGATGCTAAGGATATGAAAGCGTTAAAGAAAGTATTTGACACTTGTGAGATAGATGCACGCGGTGGTTATAGTAAGCATACTGCCTTGAGTTTTTATCATGTCAAGGATGAGTTTGTCCGTTGGATGGTGGAGAATGGAGCTGATCTGGAAGCTGTAGATACATATAAGCGAACAGCGCTACATGAACACGCTAGTAGACGCAATGGAAGTATAGCTGTTTTCTTAGAATTAGGAGCTAATATACATGCTGTGGATACCTATGGCACTACGCCATTACACTTTGCTGCAGGGTATGGACTTAATAAGGACGCTGTAAAGAGATTGATAGAAGTAGGAGCTAATATTCATGTTTTAGACTCTTATAAAGAAACACCTTTAAAATGCGCATTGAGACGTGCTAGTAATATTGACTTACCTGCTTTAGTAGAAATCACTAAGTTACTTTTACCATTTACAAAAGAGATTACGTTAGGATTAAAAGATGATGTTACTCGTATAGGAGAACGCTTTGAATTTCATAGAGAAAATTTTAATAAAGAGTTTGTAGTAGATAGCGATAAAGCTTTGACTGCTTTATATGAACTATTCGATGTCACGCCTGTTAAAAGACGTATTATGCACGATGGAGTATCTAAAATAGAAGTAGCAGGTACTACGTGGGAAGAACAGTTTGAGGAACTTTGGGACTACTTAATTCCTTCTAAGGGTAAAGCCAAGACTGTGCAAGGAGAAGTAGTGCGTATAGCAGGGAAGGTTCGCGATGAAATTTATAGAAATGGAGGGGGCAATTGGGATGCTGATTTTAAAAAGATGTTAGATGCTTTCTTAGTGTATGTATCTTCTTCGAATGCATTGTCTCAAAAGGAGCTAGAAGACATCACTGCGTTAGTAAAGGAAATTCGAAAAAGTGGTGATGGTGAAACGAGAGAGCTTAATTATCTATGTGAATCGGCGAATAATTGGGTACTTAAGAATAGCAATCCAATAAAATTAGGTGAAGTGAAGTATAAGAGATAATCTTTAATGATAATTGATATGAAGTATTTGTATTTATTACTGTTTTCTAGTTGTATTCTATCTGCTCAAGAGTTTAAGGAAGTAGAAGTGATGAGATATTATTATGAAAGCAAGGTCTTAACTGATAAATCTGTAGGTAAAATTAAGGATGGGACAGCTGTTGTTGATGTGCTAGAGGATCAATCTCGATTTATGGATTATGCATCTTATGAGAGAGAGAGATGGCGACTAACCAAATCAGAGAATACTTCTAAAGAAGAGATTATGCAAAAAGTAGTGTCTTATGTACCTGTTTTTAATTGGTTTGTAATGACAGATAAGGATACCAATACCTTTTATGATAAGATAGGGCGATTACATAACTACTATAAAGAAGATAGAAATGAAATCAAGTGGGATATCAAAGCAAGTAAACTAAAGTGGTATGATTATGACGTGCAAGAGGCAACTGCTACGTATGGAGGAAGGGAGTGGACAGTATGGTTTACACAAGGTATTGCAGGGCAAGTAGGTCCTTATAAGTTCAATAATTTACCAGGATTCGTAGTAAAGGCTTGGGATACCGAAGGACAGTATTCTTTTGAATTTTTAAATAGTCAAAAGATTAAAGTGATTTGGGATGTAAATGAAATAGGGACTTATACAGAATCTTCTAAAGAGAAGACAAAGAAGGCCATGAGTATCAATGCTAATAAGACCTTTTTAAGTGATTTAGAGGGAACTGGTATAACTATAGGTGAAAAAGGGCAAGAGAGTTTAAATGTAAAGAAGGCAAATTATATAAATCCTATAGAACGCGATTATTAGATATAAAGGCCGATATAATTCTTTATTTTAATTAGAATTGGTTAAATCTTCTTATTTTTGTATGCTTTAAAAAGCAACAACACAACACAATGAAGAATTTTCTTGAGCGCTACTTTCAGTTGAGTAGCAATGGTACTACTATTAAACGAGAGTTTATAGCAGGTATCATCACGTTTCTGACCATGTCTTATATCTTGGTCGTGAATCCAAATATCTTAGCAGATGCAGGGATGGATAGAGAAGCGTTATTTACCACAACTGCCTTAGCTACAATCGTAGCAACCTTATTAATGGGTTTTTATGCAAAGTTACCCATAGCGCAGGCACCAGGAATGGGACTGAATAGTTTCTTTGCTTATTCAGTAGTTTTGACCTTGGGATATACTTGGCAGTTCGCTTTAACGGCTGTATTTATAGAAGGAATTATTTTCTTGTTATTGACGTTTTTTAATGTACGAGAACTTATTGTTAGAAGTATACCGAAAGTTTTAAAAGAAGCAATACCCGCAGGTATTGGGTTATTCATTACTCTTATAGGACTGAAGAGCGCAGGTGTAGTTGTATCTGATCCTAATACCTTAGTGAGATTAGGAGATTTTGGTCAGCATACTGTATGGATGACTTTCATTGGACTTATCGTGACGAGTATTTTATTAATCCGAAATGTGAATGGAGCTATTCTATTTGGTATTTTGAGTGCTACTGTTTTTGGGTTGATATTAGGGGATGTAGCATTGCCGACTAGTATTGTCGCGTTGCCACCTTCTATAGAGCCTATCTTTGGAGAGGCGATTAAACCTATGTTTACAGCAGAGGGATGGAATCAGATACTGTCTATTGATATGGTGGTAGTGGTGTTTACATTCTTATTCGTAAATCTATTCGATACTGTAGGGACGTTAATCGGAGTTATTTCTAAGACTAATTTGGCCGATAAGAATGGTAACTTTCCGCAGATGAAAAAAGCCTTATTTACTGATGCGATGGGGACTACAGTAGGATCTATCTTAGGAACGAGTTCTGTTACTTCTTATGTAGAGAGTGCATCAGGAGTAGCTTCTGGTGGGCGTACAGGATTAACTGCAGTAAGTGTGGCTGTTATGTTTGCGTTAGCTTTATTCTTAGGGCCTATCTTTTTGATTATTCCAGCTGCTGCAACAGCTCCGGCTTTAATCATAGTGGGGTTATTCATGATTTCGTCTGTGACTAGAATCAACTTTGAGAAACTATCAGACGGATTGCCTGCATTCTTAACGATCGTTTTTATGCCTTTTACTTACAGTATTGCTGAAGGGATTGTATTCGGTATGTTGAGTTATACCATACTAAAAATAGGAGCAAAAGAGCACAAGGATATTACGCCAACTGTCTATGTATTATCGATACTTTTCTTAGTAAAGATTGTGTTGGATGTGGTGACAAAATAAGTTTTTTTGTGATGTTGTTTTTCTGTTTTTTCGTTTAAGAGAACTATCTTTTACAAGTAAATAGAATTACAGCATAACATATCTGTTTACGGTTTGCGGTGAACAGTTTACAGTATTGCCCTACGGGCATAATGTACTTAGATGACAGAATAGGCTAATAGTTGGTATGATAAACTTAACTAGATCACGATTTCACGACATCACAAAAAAACGATTTCACAAAAAAACAAAAAACAAAATAATGAAAGATAAAAAGAGAATAACAATAGTAGGACTTGGTGGTGTAGGAGGGTTTTATGGAGGATTATTAGCTCATCAATATCAAGATAGTACAGATGTAGAGATATGCTTTATCGCAAGAGGGAAGCACCTTGAAGTAATAAAGGAAAAGGGATTAACTATTTTGTCAAAAGATAGTGAAGTGGTGGGGTACCCTAGTATCGCTACTTCTCAGTGGAGTGATATTGAGCATACAGATTATATTATCCTTGCGACTAAGGGATATGATTTGTCTCAAACGATAGAGGATATGAAATCAGCAGTAGGTGAACATACTGTGATTATTCCGTTGTTAAATGGAGTAGAGGCTTATGAGCAACTGAGAGCTGTATTTGGCGCTTCTAGAGTATGGCAAGGGTGTACGTATATGGTTTCTCGTCTAAAAGAAGCAGGGGTAATTGATAATCCGAGTGGTAGACAACGCATTCTGTTTGGCCTAGATGGTCAAATATCTCAAGAGATGAAAGACTTGGAAACAATTCTAAAAACTGCTGGTGTACATGCTGAAGCGACTTCTTCTATATCTAAGGAGGTGTGGGAGAAGTATATTTTAGTCTCTTCTTCTGCTATGGCTACTGCTTATTATGATAGTAGTTTTGGTGGTGTGATGGAGCATCATCCAGAAGAAATGAGACAATTAATCACAGAGGCTTCTGCTATCGGTAAGAAGAAAGGAGTTGCTCTTGGTGAAGATGTAGTTGAGGTTATTATAGAGCGTTTAAAGGCAATTCCGTATGAGTCAACAACATCTATGCACAGTGATTTTGCTGCTTTTAAAGAGCACAATGAACTTGGTATAATGGGAGGTTATATGGTGAAGCAAGGTGTTGCACAGGGAGTGGAGACCCCAATGTATAAGAAGATGTGTAACTATCTAGTAGTGCACTCTGGAGAGAAATATGTAGGAATAGGAAACTAAATAGTAAGATAAAATAAGTACTAGAGTTAGGTTATAAATTAAGAGAGGGTATGAGAAAAATTGGGGTATTGTTAATTTTGTGTTTAGCAAGTAATATCTATGCACAAGAAAAAGGAAGAAAAGAAAGAGTATCTATAAAATTAGACGTGGAAGATGCGACAATGTTAAATAAAGAGAATGCAATTGACTTACAGGAGTATATCGAAAGTGTTTATTTGAGCTCTACAAAGTTCTTTAATCAAGGGGCATTACCATTAGTAGAAAAAGGTGAATATGCTGTTGTATTAGTAGATTCTGAAGGGAATAATGAACTAAAAAAATCTTCTGATTTTAAAGGTATAGCTGTAGATAAGATAGAGAGTTTTGAATACAAAAAGGTTCCTGGGAAAGATTTTATCAATGGAACTTTTGCTACAAGCTTCGGAATAATAAGTATTAAAATTAAGAGTTAATGCATTACTTTATAATTACTAAAAAAAGCGTGAGTTAGATAATAACTCACGCTTTTTTATTTTGATTGTTGTTTCCTGTTATTCGTTTTCAGTAAATATTATCTATCTAAATCCACTTCTTTAAGAGGAATAAGCTTTGTTTTGAATTTTAGCTTATGGTATAAGTAGAAGGCTAAGAAGAATGGAATCCCCATATAAGTGATTAGCATTCCTCTCCAGTCAAATATTCCCTCCATAATTAGTTTAGAATCTTGTCCTATGATTACTAATATACATAAGAATAAGGCAAATAATGGACCAAAAGGGAACCATTTTGCTTTATAGACTAGTTGGTCTAGACTTTTGTTTTGAGCGTGGAATGCTCTTCTAAATCTATAATGACTAATCGCTATTCCTAACCAAGCTATAAAACCTGTCAGTCCTGATGCAGCTAGAATAAAGTCTACAGCATTAGGATGTGTAGATTGTACTGCGAATATTAATAGTACTACAACTCCAGTAGCAATTAGGGCGATCATCGGTACACCGTGTTTGTTCGTTCCACCAAAAGCCTTGTGTGCCATTCCATCTTTCCCCATCGCATATAGCATACGAGTAGAGGCATAAAGGCCAGAATTACCTGCTGATAGAATAGAAGTAAGAATAACAGCATTCATCACAGCTGCTGCAAAGGCTAAATGTGCTTTTTCGAATACTAATGTGAAAGGTGATTTTGCAATCTCAGAAATATCTGCTCCTAATAGAGAAGGACTTGTATAAGGGATGATTAATCCAATAACGAATATGGCTAAGATATAGAATACTAAGATTCTCCAGAATACTTGTTTAATGGCTTTAGGTATATTCTTTTCAGGGTTTTCTGATTCACCTGCAGTAATACCGATTAACTCAGTTCCTTGAAATGAGAAACCTGCAATTAGGAATACGCCTAATACACTTAAGAATTTACCTGAGAATCCGCCTCCTAAAATAGGAGCATCACCTAACGTAAAGTTTTTGAACCCGATGTATTCACCACCTAGTATTCCGAAAATAGTCAATAATCCAATTCCTAAGAATAAAACAACAGTCACTACTTTAATAATAGCAAACCAATATTCTGATTCTCCATAAGCTTTAACAGATAACATATTTAATCCAAAGATGACTAAGAAGAAGAGCAGGCTCCAACCCCAAGTAGGTAAGAATCCTAGAGGCTCCCAATACGAAATAACCACTGCTGCAATAGAGACATCTACTGCTACTGTAATAACCCAATTAAACCAATAGTTCCAACCTAAAGCAAAACCTAGTGAAGGATCAACAAATCTAGCGGCATAAGTACTAAACGAACCTGATACGGGTAAGTAAGTAGCCATCTCTCCTAATGAGGTCATTAAGAAATACACCATAAGACCAATCATGGCATAGGCTAATAGAGCACCACCTGGACCTGCCTGATGTATGGCTTCTCCACTTGCCATAAATAAACCTGTTCCGATACATCCTCCAATTGCAATCATGGAAAGGTGTCTAGCCTTTAATCCACGAACTACTTCTTGATTTTTATTTTGATTTTCCATTGTTACTATTTGTTGCAAAAGTATAAAACACATTAGGTTAATTCTAATGAAATTGCTTATTAATTTGAATTAAAGATAATAAAATAAGCGAAATATTGTGTCTTAAATATAATTTTAAGCTAAATAAAATGTAATAATCAGAATATAATTTATGTCAAAACAAAGGCGAGCAAATATTATTCTATGAAAAAGGGATTGCTTCGAATATTATTAGATTGATAAAAAAGGGTTATTTTTTTAAGAATTCACTGCGAATTCTACTCAAACTTACTTGAGTTACTCCTAAAAATGAAGCAATATACTTCAGCGGAACTCTATTTAAGAGTGAAGCATCTCGTTCTAAAAGGTCAATATAACGTTCTTTAGCTGATTTAATTTGTCTCAGAATATAACGTTCTTCTGTCTTTAGAAGTTCTATCTCAGCAAACTTTCTTCCCCAGTTCGCAATCTCAATATCTGTTGAGTAGAGCTGTTCTAATTGACTTATTTTAGTGAAATAGAATGTACTATCTTCTATTAAGTCAATCGTTTCATAACTAGGTTTGTTTAGAATATAATTATACATCGATAGGGCTGGATCTCCATCTTTTCCAAACCAAAAGGTCAATTCTCTATCTTCTTGAATAGCATAAGCTCTAACTAATCCATTTTTGATAAAATAGAAATAGTTTTCATGTTTTTCATATTCAGATAATAGGTAATTTTTAGGGAAAGAGATTTCTGTAAAAACAGCAGTTAATTTCTCTTTAGCAGATTTTGAAAGAGGATATATATTATCGATAATTTGTTCTATGATCATTTAGCTTGATTTATTGTTTTCTATTGTTTTTGAGTTTATCTCAAAAAAATATTTACTATATCGTTTTTTGTTGTATTACTTCCTTTTTAGGAATGCATAAGTGTTAAAATTCTTATAATACAATGGTGATGAAATAATCTGTTTTAAAATTTAACAATTGAGTCTTCTGTCATTAGAATAGGCAATGTTGTATTTATAAGCAATTAATATACAAAAGTATATACTAATGAGATATAATGCATGATTTTTTTATGCAGTTGTGAATAATCTTGTTAGAAGTATAATATTGATGATTTGGAGAGGATAAGTTAGTTGTTGATATTTTTTTAGCTAATCTAAAATTAGAAGAATAGCTCGGAATGTTGTATTTTTGCCAAGTTTTATTGTTAACAACACAGCTAATACACACACTAAATGAAACAAACTAAGTATATTTTCGTTACAGGAGGAGTTACATCTTCTTTAGGAAAAGGAATCATAGCAGCTTCTTTGGCTAAGCTATTACAAGCGCGCGGATATTCAGCCACTATCCAGAAATTTGATCCGTATATTAATGTGGATCCAGGAACACTTAACCCTTATGAACACGGGGAGTGTTTTGTAACAAATGATGGCGCAGAGACTGATCTTGATTTAGGTCACTATGAGAGATTCTTAAATGTACCTACTTCTCAAGCGAATAATGTTACTACAGGACGCGTTTATCTTTCTGTAATAGAGAAAGAGAGAAGAGGAGAGTTTTTAGGAAAGACGGTACAGGTAGTTCCTCATATCACGAATGAGATTAAAGAACGTATGCAGCTTCTAGGTAAATCAGGTGACTATGACATCGTGATTACTGAGATAGGTGGTACAGTAGGGGATATTGAGTCTTTACCTTATATTGAGTCTGTACGTCAGTTATTATGGGAGTTAGGAGATAATAACGCTATCGTAGTCCACTTGACTTTAGTACCTTATCTAGCAGCAGCAGGAGAGCTTAAAACTAAGCCAACTCAACACTCTGTGAAAACTTTAATGGAGAGCGGTATTAAGGCAGATATTTTGGTTTGTCGTACAGAGCATAACTTAAGTACTGAGATACGTCAGAAGTTAGCACAGTTCTGTAATGTAAAACCAGAAGCTGTTATTCAGTCTATCGATGCTGATACTATCTATGATGTGCCAAACTTAATGCTACAAGAAGGTTTAGATAGAGTAGCTCTTAAGAAATTAGATTTACCAGAGAAGACATCTCCAGATTTAGTGAAATGGAATGAGTTTATCCATAAACTTAAAAATCCATTGCATGTAGTAAATGTAGGGCTAGTAGGTAAATATGTAGAATTACAAGATTCTTATAAATCTATTTTAGAAGCATTAGTACACGGTGGTGCTGAAAATCAAATAAAAGTAAATATCGTTTCTATTCAATCTGATAATATCAATGCTAATAATGTAGCAGAGAAATTAAAGAACTTAGATGCTGTGTTAGTAGCACCAGGTTTTGGCTCTCGTGGTATTGAAGGAAAAATAGAGACTGTAAAATATGTAAGAGAGAACAAGATACCATTCTTAGGTATTTGTTTAGGTATGCAGATGGCTGTAATCGAATACGCAAGAAATGTATTGGGGTATGCTTCTGCTAATACTACTGAGGTGAATGAAAGTACTCAATATCCTGTAATTACTTTTATGGAAGATCAAAAGAATATTACAGATAAAGGAGGTACAATGCGTCTAGGTGGATGGGATTGTAAATTAAAAGAAGGTTCTAAAGCTTTTGAAATTTATGGAGAAAGTCTAATCAATGAGCGTCACCGTCATAGATATGAATTTAATAATCAATATTTAGAAGATTTTGAAAAAGCTGGTTTAATAGCTTCTGGATGGAATCCTGATACAGGACTAGTAGAAGTGGTAGAGTTAGATACTCATCCATTCTTCGTAGCTGTGCAGTTCCACCCTGAATATAAAAGTACAGTGGCAAAACCACATCCACTTTTTGTAAGCTTGGTTAAGGCAGCAATTGATAATAGAACAAAATAAGTTCTAAAGGTAATAAGCAAGTATTATTACAGCGAAAAATTTGATAAACTACAAATTAAGTAATGGAAGGAAAAAAATTAGATCGTAACAGTATTGTCGGCTTTGTTATTATAGCCGGGTTGCTAATTTGGATGATGTTGAATAATATCAACAAAGAAAAAGAAGCTATCGCTCAGGACAAAGAGGTAGCCAAAAAAGAGATAGTTAAAGAAGCTGAGTCTGAGAAAATTTCAAGTGCTATAAGTAATCATGTAGAGGTGGATTCTGTTCAGAATACTGCTTTACAAGCTGCTTTAGGCCCATTTGCTTATAGTGCAACATTACCATCTGCTCAAGGAGGTAAAACAGAACTTAAGAATGAATTACTGACTTTAGTTGTTGAAAATAAAGGAGGTAGTTTATCAAATGTTGTAATCAATAACAATGCTCGTTTTAATAAAAACTCTAAAGAACTAGTAGAGTTAATTAAAGATAATAACGCTGAGTTTAGTTTAGAGTTATATACGAAGGACAACAAAAAGTTTAATACAAGAGACTTGTTCTTTGAACCTGAATTAACAAAAGAAGGGGAGAATCAAGTGTTATCTATGCGTTTAAAAGTATCAGCTACTGAGTTTTTAGAGTATAGATATGTATTAAAGCCAGATGACTATATGTTAGACTTTACTATTCGTACACAAGGATTAAGTAGAGTTATTAATACAGCAGAGACACCAGCATTAGACTGGAGCTTAAAAGCATATAGTAATGAGAAGAGTATTACTTATGAGAACCAATATACTCGTGTATACTATGAGTATGAAGGAGGAAAAGATAACAGTCTAAGTAATACAAGTAAAGATGACAGTACTGAAGCTAAAAATGTAAGTTTCGTTGCATTTAAACAACACTTCTTCGCTTCTGTTTTAATTACAGATAAAGCTTTTGATACAGCTAGTTTAAAATCAGCTAACTTGGTTCATGATGAGGCAGTAGATACTGTTTACACTAAACAGTTTAATGCAAAAATGCCTTTAGCTTATACAGGTGGAGAGTTAAACTATGATATGAAGTGGTTCTTCGGACCAGCTGATTATAAATTATTAAAGTCTTATGATCAAGGACTAGATAAGATTGTTCCTTTAGGATGGGGGATCTTTGGATGGTTAAACCGTTTCTTATTTATTCCAGTATTCGGAGTATTGAGTTCATTCTTACCTTATGGTATTGCTATTATTGCATTAACTGTACTTGTGAGATTATTAATTTCTCCATTGACTTATAAGTCTTATGTTTCTCAAGCAAAAATGAAAGCAATTCGTCCAGAAGTGAATGAGTTGAACGAAAAATATAAGAATGATCCAATGAAGAAGCAACAAGAGACAATGAATTTGTACTCTAAAGCAGGAGTTAACCCAATGGCAGGATGTATTCCAGCATTGTTACAGATTCCTATCTTCTATTCATTGTTCCAATTCTTCCCATCAGCATTTGATTTGAGACAAAAATCATTCTTATGGGCAGATGACTTATCATCTTATGACCAGATTTTAGAATTGCCTTTCCGTATTCCATTCTATGGTAACCACGTGAGTTTATTCCCTATTTTAGCTTCTGTTGCAATCTTTATATATATGAAGATGACTACAGGAGACCAACAAATGGCGGCACCAGCTCAAGAAGGAATGCCTGATATGAGTAAAATCATGAAGGTGATGATCTATATCTCTCCATTGATGATGTTATTTTTCTTTAATAACTACGCATCAGGATTGAGTTTGTACTACTTTATTTCTAACTTGATTACAATTGGTATTATGTATGTTATTAAAAACCATATTGTAAAAGAAGATAAGATTAAAGCTATCATTGAAGACAATAAAACGAAAGAACGTCCTAAAGGTAAGTTCCAACGTAAAATGCAAGAAATGATGCAACAAGCACAAGAGCAACAAAAATTACAAGAAGAAAGAAAGAAGAAAAATAAATAATTCTTTTATATTTAACACCTCTGATCAAATTCAGAGGTGTTTTTTTTTTATGAAGATTGCAATTATAGGAATGGGAAACATGGGGAGCACGTTTGCCAATGGGTTTATTAACTCTAGGTTTATTAACCCATCAGATGTATTGATATACACGCGTTCACAGAAGGCTACAGAAGATAGTCGTAATATTCATCAGTTGTCTTATCGCTATCAATTGGATGGTGATATAGGATCATGTGACATTGTTATCGTTGCAGTGAAACCCCAGGACTTTTCTATACTAGTTGCAGATCTAAAGAAATATGTAAATAAAGATCAGATAGTCGTTTCTGTGATGGCAGGTATCTCTATAGATCGTTTAAAAGAAGATTTAGGAATCGAAAAAATAGTTCGTTCCATGCCTAATCTGCCTACTCAGATAGGTAGAGGTATGACTGTTTTTACTGCTTCAGAAGAATTAGATCGAAAAGAGTTGTTCATTATTCAGAACTTAATTAATACCACAGGTAAGTCTGTATATGTGTCTGAAGAGAATAAAATAGATGCAGCTACTGCGGTATCAGGTAGTGGACCTGCTTATGTGTTTTATTTTATGGAAGCCATGATACAGGCAGCAATATCTTATGGCTTTGAACCGTCACAAGCAGAATTGTTAGTGAAGCAAACCATATCAGGTGCTCTTGGCCTATACGAAGCTAATTCGTTATCTACACAAGATTGGATAGCGAAAGTTTCTTCTAAGGGTGGTACTACTGAGCAAGCGATTAAGTATTTCAATGAAGAAGAAGTATTACAAAAATTAGTGGAAGGAATTCATAGAGCAAAAGCCCAATCTGAGTTACTGGGTAAGAAATTAGGGTAGGATGCTATTGAGTTAGATTATAGATAATATTTTGGTTTCTGAATAAAAAAAGCCTCTATGTTTAAATATATTTAAACATAGAGGCTTTTTTAGGTAAGGAAAAAGTAAGTTCTTTTTAGAATAGTTGTTATTCTAGAAAGAAAACAATAGTGCTTACTACTCTCGCTTTTTGAGTATAAGGTTCTTTATTTGCATTATTCATTTCTTCTTCATCAAAATAATATCTTCCAGCAATAGTGATTTGTCCTTGTGAGGCTGTTTTTATTTTGCCTAATTTTGCTTGTGAATCGTTAGCAAACTGCTCACCAGCGATGCGTGCATTCTTTGTGCTTTCAGCTATTAGTTGTGGTTTAATCGAATTTAATTCAGGGAAAGAATAAATAGAATTTATATTTGAAGTCAAATCTTTACTAATTAAATCTAACTTAATTTGTGAAGCTTTGTTTTCTGTCTCTTTTATATCAGTCATTTCAAGGTTTAGTTGCTGCGTAATAGAATATCTATCTATTTTTACTGACACTTGTCGTCCATTTTCCCGACGGAATTCGTAATATTTTTCTTTATCATTTACTTCTATATTATCGATTTTAATATTTTCTTTTTGATAACCAAGATTAGTTAGATGAGTAATAATTGCCTCTTTTTTCTGTTCTGTTTGTTTCATTATTTGTTGTAAATCATCACCAGAAATAGAAAAATCAATAATAATGGTAGCAGAGGTTGCCATCACATTCATTTCTGCTAATCCTTTTACAGTGACTATACGATCTTTATCACTAAATGTTTTTAACCCTTTGAAAATAAAAAGGCCTAATAAAGTAAAGCTCAATAATAGAGAAGAGCCTAAGACAAGTGATTTAGCTAAAGTTTTGTTTTGCATGATAATTGAATATTACTGTGTCTTTATAATAAATTTATTTTATGTGATTCAAATTACATAAAAAATACCAATAATGTAGTGTTATTAAATATGAATTAACTTAATTTTTTTACATATAATGTGTTTTTGTGTTATTTGTTTAATCTAGTGTAGAGGAAGGTACTTTAGAAAGGGATAGTATTAAGAAGAATTAGAGTATTAAATTCTAAAGCATTACCTCAGATAGTATAGTTTTTATCTATGCTAAAGTCATAATTAAAAGATAAGATAAATTCAAAAGCTTTTTGTATTGCGGCATTTCTCGTAAATTTGCCACAATATTTTTTATTATGAAGAAAAGAGTAGTAGTAGGTCTTTCGGGAGGTGTAGACTCAAGTGTCGCAGCTTATTTACTGAAAGAACAAGGGTATGAAGTTATTGGACTCTTCATGAAAAACTGGCACGATGATTCTGTGACAATTTCTAATGAATGTCCATGGCTAGAAGATAGCAACGATGCTTTAATGGTCGCTGAGAAGCTTGGGATTCCATTCCAAACAGTTGACTTAAGTGAACAATATAAAGAGAAGATTGTAGACTATATGTTTAAGGAGTATGAGAATGGTCGTACCCCTAATCCAGACGTATTGTGTAATCGCGAGATTAAGTTTGATGTATTTATGAAAATAGCATTGACTTTAGGAGCAGATTATGTCGCTACAGGGCATTATTGTCGCAAAGATGAAGAGGTCATTACCAAAGAAGATGGAACACAGGAGACAGTATATAGACTGTTGGCTGGTGTAGATCCTAATAAAGATCAGTCTTACTTCTTATGTCAGTTATCTCAAGAGCAATTAGCGAAGGCACTATTTCCAGTTGGAGAGTTGTTGAAACCACAAGTACGTGAGATAGCAGCTAAGATGAACTTAATCACAGCAGACAAAAAAGATTCTCAAGGATTGTGTTTTATTGGTAAGGTGAGATTGCCAGAATTCTTACAACAGCAGTTGAAAAGAAAAGATGGGCTTATCTACGAAATACCAAAAGATTCGTCTATCTATACGAAAGAGGAAGAGACATTCTCTACATTAGAGGATGCTTTATACAGTGAAGCTAAATCAATTGTATATACACCTGAAATGGGTAAAAAGGTAGGTGAGCACTTTGGAGCACACTTCTTTACTATTGGTCAACGCAAGGGACTAAATGTGGGAGGTACTGCTGAGCCATTGTTTATTATAGGTACTGATGTAAAGGAGAATATTATTTACACAGGTCAAGGAAGTGATCACCCAGGATTGTTTCACAAAGCATTATTTGTAAAAGAATCAGAAATTCATTGGATTAGAGAAGATTTAGCATTGCAAGAAGGAGAAACAATGTCTATATTAGCACGTATAAGATATCGCCAACCTTTGCAAAAAGCTACTTTACACAAGATGAAAGAAGGTATGTACGTTCGTTTTGACGAACCGCAATCCGCTATCACAGAAGGACAATTTGTATCTTGGCATATCGAAGACGAACTAATTGGTTCGGGTGTTATTTCGAAACTATAAACAACCAAAATACAATGAAAAATAAGTTAGTAGATCTTTTTAAAATTCAGTATCCTATCGTACAAGGAGGAATGATTTGGAACAGTGGTTATAAGTTAGCTAGTGCAGTGAGTAATGCTGGTGGATTAGGGCTTATTGGGGCTGGTTCAATGTATCCTGAGGTACTAAGAGAACATATCCAGAAGTGTAAGAAAGCAACTGACAAACCATTTGGAGTAAATGTCCCTATGTTATATCCTAATATAGAGGAGATCATGAATATCATTGTAGAAGAAGGAGTGAAAATTGTCTTTACTTCTGCAGGTAATCCTAAAACATGGACTCCATTTTTAAAACAACATGGGATAACAGTAGTGCATGTAGTTAGTTCTTCTAAATTTGCATTAAAAGCCGAAGAAGCAGGTGTTGATGCGATAGTAGCAGAAGGGTTTGAAGCTGGAGGACATAATGGAAGAGAAGAAACTACTACGCTTACTTTGATTCCTATGGTTCGTGAGAAGATCACGGTTCCTTTAATTGCGGCTGGAGGTATCGCTACAGGAAGAGGAATGCTTGCGGCTATGGTACTTGGTGCAGATGGAGTACAAATGGGAACGCGATTTATCGCTTCTAAAGAGAGTTCTGCTCATGATAACTTTAAGAATCTTCTATTAGATGTACAAGAAGGGGATACTGTTCTTACTTTAAAAGAACTTGCGCCCGTACGTTTAATTAAGAATGAGTTTTACACAGGACTTCAAGCCTTGTATGCTAAGAATCCATCAGTAGAAGAATTAAAAGAATATTTGGGTAGGGCTCGAGCTAAAAAAGGAATGTTTGAAGGAGATTTAGTAGAAGGTGAACTAGAAGTAGGGCAAATATCAGGTCTGATACATAAAATAGAACCAGTAGGAGATATTATTAAAAATATCATTGCAGAGTTTGATCAAGCAAAGAGAGATATAGCTCAGTTATAGGATTTATTTAAATAACGAAAGTCATACAATATTTTTTAATCTTAAAAATATTGTATGACTTTTTGCTATTTATTACTAAAATCATATATTTAAGAGCTAAAAAAAATATTACATAAAAAAAATCACAACTAAAATATGAGTTATTATAAAATAGAAAATCTAGAACAATACTTTAAACACTATAAAAAATCCGTTAGAGAGCCTCGTAAGTTCTGGGGAAAGATAGCAGAGGAAAACTTCGTTTGGTATCAAGTGTGGGATAAAGTATTCGAGTTTGATATGGAGGAATCTAAATTCCAGTGGTTTGTTAATGCTAAATTGAATATCGTAAAGAACTGTATTGATCGTCATCTTGCAAAAAGAGGAGAGAAAGCAGCTATTATATTTGAACCTAATAATCCAGAAGAGCAAGCAGAAACTATTACCTATAATGACTTATACAATAGAGTGTGTAAGATGGCTAATGTGCTAAAAGAGCAAGGGGTTAAAAAAGGAGATCGAGTATGTATCTACCTCCCTATGATACCTGAGTTAGCGGTTAGTATGTTGGCATGTGCTAGATTAGGAGCGATACACAGTGTTATATTCGCTGGTTTTTCTTCATCTGCTGTGACGAAGCGTATTAATGATTCTGAATGTAAATTTGTTATAACATCCGATGGGAGCTTTAGAGGAAATAAGACTATTCCATTAAAACCAATTATCGATGAAGCATTAGACTCTTGTCCTGGCGTAGAGAAAGTACTTGTAGTGAAGAGAACAGGTGCTGAAGTCGCTTTTAAAGAAGGAAGAGATATGTGGTTAGCACCTTTATTAGAAGAAGCGTCTAATAATCATGTAGCTCAAGTAATGGATGCAGAAGATCCTTTATTTATTTTGTATACTTCTGGTTCTACAGGTGCTCCAAAAGGAATGGTGCATACTACAGCAGGGTATATGGTGCAAACGGCTTATTCTTTTAAAAACATTTTTGACTATAAAGAAGAGGATATCTTCTGGTGTACTGCTGATTGTGGTTGGATTACGGGGCATTCATATATTATTTATGGACCTCTATTAAATGGTGCGACTACAGTGATGTTTGAAGGAGTACCATCTTATCCAACGCCTAGTAGATTCTGGGATATCATTGATAAGTATAAAGTAACTCAATTCTATACAGCTCCTACAGCTATTCGTTCGTTGATGACAGAAGATTACAGTTATGTGAATTCACATGATTTGTCTAGTTTAAGAGTTATTGGTTCGGTAGGAGAGCCTATTAATGAGGAAGCTTGGCACTGGTATAATGACCATGTAGGAAAGAAGAGATGTCCTATAGTGGATACTTGGTGGCAGACAGAAACAGGAAGTATCTTAGTTTCTCCACTGCCATTTATTACACCTACTAAGCCTACTTATGCGACTTTACCATTACCTGGTATACAAGCCGTATTAATGGATGAGAAGAGAAATGAGATAGAAGATAATCAGGTAGACGGATCATTGTGTATTAAATTCCCTTGGCCTTCCATGGCTCGTACTATTTGGGGAGATCATGAGCGTTATAAAGAGACTTACTTTGGTCAGTTTCCAGGTAAATACTTTACAGGAGATGGAGCTTTAAGAGATGAAGTAGGATATTATAGAATTACAGGACGTGCAGATGATGTTGTTATTGTCTCTGGACATAATCTAGGAACTGCTCCTATAGAAGATGCGATTAATGAGCATCCAGCTGTAGCAGAAAGTGCTGTAGTAGGATATAAGCACGATATCAAAGGAAACGCTTTATATGGATTTATTACCTTGAAAGTGGAAGGGGAGACTCGTGATAGAGAAAATCTTAAACGCGAGATTAACCAGTATATATCAAGTCATATTGGGCCAATCGCTAAGTTGGATAAGATTCAGTTTGTGGATAGCCTTCCTAAGACTAGATCTGGTAAAATTATGAGAAGAATACTTCGTTCTATCTCTAATGGTGAAACCAAAGAGTTCGGTGATGTATCAACACTTATTAACCCAGAGGTGATAGAAGTGATTATGAACAATAAAGTTGAGTAATCAAAGCCTATAAATAATAAAAAGTCCTTAATCGTAAGATTAAGGACTTTTCTTATACTATCGTTTACCTGAGAGTAAACAATAAACAAATGACAATTCGAATGATGGTTACAGGTTCTTTTGATCCTGTATTTTAGCTGCCTTTTTTACAGAGTAAACTAAATAAGCTATAAAAATAATAAAACCTATATAAGACAGCCAGTTGTGTTGGATAGACCATAAGTTATCCATATCTAGATTATATATTCCAGAAACTAATCCTAGTAATACCAGGAAGGTAATTATCTTCTCAATATTTTTATTCATTTTACTTATTTTATTAGATAGTCATTGAGAACAACTGCCTTTGAGGTTTATTCTTTTGTAATCTTAAATCAAAAGCCATACATACATTTCTAACAAATGCACGCCCTTTAGTTGTTATCTTAATGTTATATCCTTTAATTTCAATTAATTCATCTCTTTCTAGTTCCTTAAGTTCTTCTAATATAGGATTGAAATCAATGCTATCAATATCCATAGTTAGATCTGTATTTAAAGAACACATTAAATTTAAGATATGTTTTCTAATAATCAAATCTTCTTTGTTTAATATATGCCCTTTTGTAACAGGAATAATATGTTGATCTAATAGTTGATAATAAGTATTAATGTCTTTTTCATTTTGAGCAAAAGCATACCAGCTGTCACTGATAGAAGATACACCTAAGCCTATCATTACTTGAGTTTTAGAAGAGGTGTACCCCATAAAGTTTCTATGGATATGCCCTGTATTCATAGATTTATAAAGAGAATCTGATTTTAAAGAAAAGTGATCCATTCCTATTTCAACATACCCGTTTTTAAGAAGAAGCTCTTTTCCTTTTTCATACAGTTGACGCTTCTCAGTATCCTTAGGCACATCTTCATCATTAAATCCACGTTGACCATTTCCTTTTATCCATGGCACATGTGCATAACTATAAAATGCTAAACGATCTGGAGAAAGAGACTTTGTCTTCTCAATAGTGTCGATCACATGCTCTAATTTTTGGAAAGGAAGTCCATAAATAATATCATGTGAAATAGAAGTATAACCAAGCTCCTTAGCCCATAGTGTTACTTTTGCAACATTGTGAAAGCTTTGTTCTCTATGAATTGCTTTCTGAACTTCAGGATTGTAATCTTGTACACCAAAACTCACTCTTCTAAAACCTAGATTGTATAGAGTAGATAAGTGTTCTTTAGTTGTATTATTTGGATGTCCTTCAAAACTAAATTCATATTCTTTAGCAATATTAGCTTTCGCTTTAATACCTTCAATTAGCTTAGTCAAATGTTGTGGCGAAAAGAATGTAGGAGTACCTCCCCCTAAGTGGATTTCTTTGATGATTGGTTTCTCATCAAATAATGCACAATATAAATCCCATTCCTTAAGAAGAGCATCTATATATGGACTTTCTACTTCATGTCTTTTTGTAATTCTCTTGTGGCAGCCACAAAACGTACATAAGCTTTCGCAAAATGGCAGATGGATATAGATACTTATTCCTTCTTTTTGATTGGACTCAATGAATGATCTCTTTAAAGAATCAATCCATTTATCTGCAGAAAAAGAGGTCTCATCCCAGTAAGGAACAGTGGGATAACTAGTGTATCTAGGACCAGGTACATTATACTTTTGTATAAGAGAAACTGACATATTTATTTTATATTTGTAACAAATGTATAGTAATGTTAAATCGCATACTATGATATTTGTCATTTTTGTTAAACTATAAACTAACCTATATTATGAAAAAATATAACGCTTTTTGGCTTTCTTTTATTGCTACTATTTTAATTACAGTAAGTGGTTATAGCCAAGAAAAGGCAGCCCATTTATTGAACAATGAGAACTTTAAAAAAGCAATTGAAGCGACAGAAGTTCAGTTACTTGACGTTAGAACGGATAAAGAGTTCAGCGAAGGAACTATAGAGTATGCAAAAAATATCAATGTGCTAGAGGAGGACTTTATTGATAAAACTAAAACGCTATCTAAAGAAGAACCAGTATATATTTTCTGTAAATCAGGAAAGAGAAGTGAGAAGGCTAGAAATATTCTTTTAGAACAAGGTTTTAAAACGGTATACGAGTTAGACGGAGGATATACTAAGTGGGAAGAAGTAAAGAAATAATACAGATTACCTCTATAATAGGGAGATCAATATAAGCAGATGAAGTCCTTGATTTACTTGTTTATAATGAAATCAATAAAGTAGGGTTACAAATAAAATAAAGGAAGGAGTAAGGATATTTATCAATAATTTAAGAATCATCATTGCTATTATGCGGTTATAATTACTATTTTTGGTAAAAAGAAGGAAATTATGGGATTTATTAAAACACTTATTATTATTGTTCTGATATACTACGCATTTAAAATAGCGATGCGTTATTTGTTTCCTGTATTAATATACAAGGCTGCAAAAAAAGCAGAACAGAATTTTCAACAAAGACAACAACAGTACAATCCATATAACAACAATCAAGAAACAGAAACGTATACTAATACTGCAAGCCAGCATAATAAAGTGCCACGTTCGACAAAAGTTGTTGGAGAGTATGTAGACTTCGAAGAAGTAGATTCGAAGTAATTCATAGATATAGTATAAAGCCCTCAAGAGCAGTGCCTCTTGAGGGCTTTTTTATATATATAATAAAACTATAGGCTTCCCTTTAAAGCCATTTGAAATTTACTTATTTTAGCATACTTAAATAGTAGTATAAATGTCATCAGAAACAACGAATACGTTTAAAAGAATTTATCCACATCTATTAGTGGTTTTAGGTTTTATAGTAGTAGCACTACTTTATTTTTCACCTGTTTTATCTAATAAGGTAATTTACCAATCCGATATTGTGCAATATACTGGAATGGCAAAAGAGCAAATAGATTTTAGAGAACAAGTTAAAGAAGAGCCTTATTGGACAAATAGCGCTTTTGGAGGAATGCCTACCTATCAATTAGGAGCTAAGTTTCCACACAACTATGTAAAAGATTTAGATAGTATAATTCGTTTTTTACCTAGACCTGCAGATTATCTATTTATCTATTTTATTGGATTCTATATTCTATTGGCTTCTCTAGGAATGAAGCCTTTGAGATCATTTATAGGAGCACTAGCTTTTGGTTTTTCTACCTATCTGATTATTATTTTAGGAGTAGGGCATAATGCTAAAGCTCACGCTATTGCTTATATGCCGATGGTATTGGCAGGAGTGCTTTTAGTGTTTAGGAAACATTATATAAAAGGGGGATTACTAACTCTATTTGCAGCCGCTTTAGAAATTAGTGCAAACCACTTCCAGATGACCTATTATTTACTATTATTACTTATCGTAGTGGGAGTATTTTATATGGTCAAATATATAAGAGAAAAAGATTATAAAGCGATAGGTACATCAATAGCTGTATTAGTAGGAGCCGCTATTCTAAGTATAGGAGCGAATGCTACTAATCTGATGGCTACTTCAGAATATACTAAGTTTAGTACGCGTAGTAATAGTGAGCTAACGTATCAACCTGATGGTTCTGTAAAGGAATCGTCTAATGCGATGAGCTATGATTATATCACGGAGTATAGCTATGGTATTTTTGAAAGTTTAAACTTGATAGCACCTCGTTTGACAGGGGGGGCGAATAATGAGCATTTAGACACAGATTCTAATGTATATAAATTATTTAAGTCAGTAGGTGCTAGTGATCAACAAGCAAAAGAAATGGCAAGTAGTTCACCTACTTATTGGGGAGATCAACCTATTGTTGCAGCACCAGCTTATATAGGAGCTGTTGTATTCTTCTTGTTCTTAATCGGAATTTTTGCAGAGAAGAGAAGTATTAAGTATGTTTTCATAATAGGAGCAGTCTTTTCTTTATTGTTATCATGGGGTAAGAACTTCTCTATTCTGACAGACTTCTTTATTAACTATTTCCCATTGTATAATAAGTTTAGAGCAGTGTCTTCTATTCAAGTAATACTTGAATTATGTGTACCTGCCTTAGCTATTATTGGGCTATATGCTTATAGTAAGTTAGCAAAAGAAGAGCAGTTGTCTGTTTTAAAGAAATCAGGTATCGTAGCTGGATCTATCCTAATATTGTTGTTTTTAGTAAAAGGGTCTTTAAGTTTTACAGGCTTAAATGACGGTTATTATAGAGGAGCGTATGGTGAGATAGGGCCAGGATTTATCAGTGCTTTAATAGAAGATAGAAAAGCAATGTATACAGCAGACCTTATTAGAAGTTTTATTCTAATTGCTTTAGCTGCAGGAGCTTTGTTCTTGTCAACTAAAGAAAAGATTAAGCCATTTGTTGCGGTAATTATTATTGGTGTATTGATGGTAGGAGATTTAGTATTAGTGGATCGTAAGTATGTAAATGACTCAAACTTTGTACTAGCTTCTCAAATGTCTCAACCTTTCCAGGCAACACCAGCTGATAAGGTAATACTGAATGATACAGAGCATTTTAGAGTATATGAGTTAAATGGAGGCTTTAATAGTGCGAGAAGTTCATTCTTCCATCATTCTTTAGGTGGATATCATGCAGCGAAACCTCGTAGAATGCAAGAGCTAGCAGATTATCAATTGAATCAACATTCTAATATGGAAGTATTGAATATGATGAATGTGAAGTATATCATTCAGAAGGATGAAGAGGGTCGTGATGTTCCACTATTAAATGATAATGCGAATGGGAATGCGTGGTTTGTATCTAGTATTCAAAAAGTGCAAGATGCAAATGAAGAAATGAAAGCATTGGATAAGTTGAAAACAAAAAATCAGGCTGTATTGAATACAACGATGTTTAAAGATGTACAGTTAAAAGATACATATGCTGTGGATTCTTTAGCTCGTATTGAGTTAAAAAGTTATGCTCCGAATAAGATAGTTTACGAGTCAACTAACAGTGCTGATGGTGTAGCAGTGTTCTCTGAAATCTATTACCCACAAGGTTGGATTGCCAAAGTGGATAATGTAGAGGTGCCCATCTTTGCAGTAGATTATGTATTAAGAGGAATAGAGTTATCAAAGGGGAAACACACTATCGAATTTACTTTTGAACCACAAGTAATCAAAACAGGTAGTAGAATAGCCCTAGGATCGAGTATTCTTATTTTCTTGATTACAGTAGGAGGAGTATATCTTTTAGTTAAGAAGAAGGAGTAGGTTTACAGTTTACAGTTTACGGTTTACAGTTTACGGTTTACAGTTTACGGTTTACAGTTTACGGTTTACGGTTTACAGTTTACGGTTTACAGTTGACGGTTTACAGTTGACAACCTTGATCTATGGTCATAATGTACTTAGTAGACGAGATAGACTAACAATAGATAAAGTAGACTAAACGACTTTACACCTTCACGATTTCACAGAAAAACGATTTCAAAAAAACAAAATGTAGTATGAATATGCCAAAGAAAAAAGTTTTAATCATAAGTTATTATTGGCCTCCAGCAGGAGGACCAGGAGTACAACGTTGGTTAAAGTTTGTCAAATATTTACCAAGCTTTGATATTGAACCTATAGTATATATACCTGAGAATCCAAGTTATCCATTATTAGATTCTAGTAATGAGCAGGAGGTAAGCTCTGAAATAACGATTCTTAGACAGCCTATTAGTGAACCTTATAGCAAGGCTAAATTAGTAAGTGGTAAGAATACAGATACTTTAAGTGCGGGAATTATTCCAGATAAGAAGAAACAATCGTTCACGGATAAACTATTGCTTTGGGTGAGAGGGAACTTTTTTATTCCTGATGCTAGAGTGAGCTGGGTGAAACCTTCTGTGGCTTATTTGTCTAAGTATTTAAAGGAAAACAAGGATATAGAGACCATTATTACGACAGGGCCTCCTCATAGTATGCATTTGATAGGAATGGCTCTTAAAGAGCAATTAAACATCCAATGGATAGCTGATTTTAGAGATCCATGGACGACTATAGGGTATCATAAAGAATTAAAACTAAATCAGTCTAGTGCAGCTAAGCATTTAGAATTAGAGAAAGAAGTTCTAAATAAAGCAGATCAAATTATCGTCACTAGTAAAACAACTAAAAAGGAGTTCCAGACTAAAACGGATAAACCTATAACAGTGATTACAAATGGTTATGATATTACGAACCTAGGAAAAGTACCTCTAGATGAGAAATTTACTTTAGCACATATTGGCTCGTTTTTATCTGATAGAAATCCTAGAATTTTATGGAAGGCTATTTCAGAATTGCGAAAAGAGAACAAGGCATTTAAAGATGCATTTCAATTAAAACTAGTAGGAAAGGTAAGTAGTGAAGTATTAGATACCATAAAAGAGTTTAGACTAGAGGATTGTGTTGTTAATCACGGTTATGTAGATAATGTAGAGGCATTGAGACAAATGCGTGCTTCACAAGTACTGTTATTAGTAGAAATAGATTCAGAAGATACTAAAGCGATTATTCCTGGTAAGTTATTTGAGTATATGGCGTCAGAACGCCCAATATTAGGGATAGGGCCTGAGGATTCTGATTTCTTCGATATTATCAAAGAAACGAATACTGGAAAAGTAGTGTTGTATTCTGAAAAAGATAAGGTGAGAGATATTCTATTAGAATACTTCGAACAATATCAACAGAATCAATTAAAAGTATTCGCTATGGGACTGCAGTATTTCAGTAGAAAAAGATTGACTGAGAAACTAGTTAAAGTAATTAAGAATTAAAAAATAGGAGTGATTAACCTTCAATATGAGGGGCTTATATCACATGATATTATAATTATGACAAAGGTAATCTTGAAACTCAAGATTACCTTTTTTATTGCACTTTGTTAGCGAAACCTGAGCTGAAACAATTAAAAAAGGCTGTATCAAATAATGATACAGCCTTTTCCTTATGAGGTATATAGTCGTAATTCGTAATTATCCAATGGATTACTTAAGTTTTTCTTTTAGGTACTTTCCTGTTAGTGAAGCTTTGTTTTTTACAATTTCTTCAGGTGTTCCAAAAGCAACTAATTGTCCTCCATTTTCTCCTCCTTCAGGTCCGATATCTATGATGTAATCAGCACATTTGATTAAATCAAGGTTGTGCTCAATCACAATAATAGAATGTCCTTTTTCAATTAAAGCTTCAAATGACTTTAATAGCTTTTGAATATCGTGGAAGTGCAATCCTGTTGTAGGTTCATCAAAAACAAATAATACCTTATCTCTAGTTGTACCGGCTAATAAGAAAGAAGCAAGCTTGATTCGCTGTGCTTCTCCACCTGATAGAGTAGAAGAAGACTGCCCTAACTGCACATAGCCTAGTCCTACATCGTGTAGGGGTTGTAGTTTTTGTGCAATCTTAGTTTGCTTATGTTGTTGGAAGAACATTAAGGCATCATCTATCGTCATGGTCAGTAAGTCATCGATATTCTTTCCTTCAAAATTTACTTCCAGTATTTCTTTTTTAAAGCGCTTGCCATGACAAGTTTCGCATTCTAAGTGAACGTCTGCCATAAACTGCATTTCTACTGTTACAGTTCCTTCTCCTTTACAAGTTTCACATCTCCCACCATCTACGTTAAACGAGAAATGCTTAGGTTGATAACCTCTTAGCTTTGATAACTGTTGTTTGGAGTATAAATCTCTAATATCATCGTAGGCTTTGATATAGGTCACAGGGTTAGATCTAGAACTTCTTCCGATCGGATTCTGATCTACATATTCTATTGATTTAATACCACCAAATTCCCCTTTCATCTCTGTAAACTGACCAGGTTTATCACTAAGTCCTGTTAGTTTTTTCTGTAGTGCAGGGAATAATATTTTTTTGACTAAGGTACTCTTACCACTACCAGATACTCCTGTGATTACTGTTAGACAGTCTAGTGGGAATGTAACGTCTATATTTTTTAGATTGTTTTCTCTAGCGCCTACTATTTCGATAAAGTGTTTGTACCCTCTGCGTTTTTTAGGAACAGCTATTTCAAGAGCACCACTAAGGTATTTTCCTGTTAGAGAGTTTGCTTTTAAAATAGTATCGTAATCACCTTGAGCTACCAGTTGTCCTCCATAGCTACCAGCTTCAGGACCGATGTCTATGATTTGATCAGCTGATTTCATGATGTCTTCATCGTGTTCTACCACGATAACTGTATTCCCTAGTTGTTTAAGGTTATTCAGTACATCGATTAACTTTTCTGTATCCTTAGGGTGTAATCCTATACTAGGTTCGTCTAAGATATACATAGACCCTACTAAGCTACTTCCTAATGAAGTAGCTAAGTTAATACGCTGAGATTCTCCACCAGATAGCGTAGCAGAGTTTCTATTTAATGTTAGGTAGTCAAGCCCTACATTACTTAGAAAGCCAAGTCTGTTGTTGATTTCGATTAATAAGCGTTGTGCTACTTTGGCTTCGTATTCATTTAGTTTTAAATCTTTAAAGAAGGTAATCAAATGCTTGATCGGTAGATCTACCAGCTCGCTTACTGTTCTGTTACCTACTTTTACATAGCTCGCTTCTTTGCGCAGTCTTTTTCCTTTACATGTAGGACATTTTGTTTTTCCTCTATAACGAGATAAAAGGACGCGATTCTGGATTTTATAGTTTTTTTCTTCTAATTCTTTAAAGAAGTCATTTAGTCCTGTAAAGAACGAGTTTCCTTCCCATACCAATGCTTTTTGCTCTTCTGTTAGCTCAAAGTAAGGTTTGTGAATAGGGAAGTCAAATTTATAAGCATTGTTAACCAGTTGATCTCTATACCAGCTCATCGACTCTCCTCTCCAAGGGAAGACCGCATTCTCATATATAGAAAGCCCTGTATTAGGAATGACTAGTTCTTCGTCAATACCGATGATATTACCATATCCATCACAGGATGGACAAGCTCCATAAGGATTGTTAAAGCTAAATAAGTGTACATTAGGTTCAAGAAAAACTTCCCCATCTAAGGCAAAGTTGTTGCTGAATTCTTTGCGTTTTTTATCTTTAAGATCCTCTATATAGCAGTATCCTTTTCCTTCGAAGAAAGCTGTTTCTACAGAGTCTCCTAGGCGGTTAAAGAAATCTTCATCATCACTGACTACGATACGGTCTACAACTAGATAAACCTGAGTGGCATCTACTTGATTAACGATATCTTCTGTATTATCACTAATGTATTGATCTAAACGCAAAGTCTCTCCATGCACTAATATTCTAGCATATCCCTGCTGAAGAAGGACATTAAGGTGCTCATAAAGCTCTCTGTCTTCTCCTAAATCAATAGGGGCTAGCAATAATAATTTGGCTCCAATAGCTAAGCTCTTAACATAGTCTAATACATCACTTACAGTATCCTTCTTTACTTCTTCTCCTGAGATAGGGGAAAAAGTCTTTCCGATACGTGCGTAAAGTAATTTGATGTAGTCATATATCTCAGTAGAGGTACCTACTGTAGAACGAGCATTGCTAGTGTTTACTTTTTGTTCAATCGCAATCGCAGGAGCAATCCCTTTTATGTATTCTACTTTAGGTTTGTTAATACGTCCTAAGAATTGTCTAGCATAAGAAGATAAGCTCTCTACATAACGTCTTTGTCCTTCTGCATATAAGGTGTCAAAAGCTAAACTGGACTTACCAGAACCAGACAATCCTGTTATAACAACAAGATTATTACGAGGGATGACAACGTCTAAATCTTTTAGATTGTGTAGCTGAGCGCCCTTGATGATAATATTCTTTTTTGGATCTATATTGGAGAAATCTATTTTTTTCATGTAGCCTATAAAGGTTTAATAAACAAAGATAATGCTTTCTTTAATTCCACTAAAACTCTGCAAGGTATAATCTTGTGCAAAATGCTGAATATGCTATAATATTTCGCATTATCACCTTGTATAAAGAGTAGGATGGAAGAACGATCAGAGGTCTAAATATAGAAAGAACAGGAAAGAGGATATAATAGAAAGTCAAAAAGTGGAGTAAATAGGAGTAAATGGGGGTAGAAGGGAGTAGTTGTTTTAAAGAGAAAGCTAGTGTTGATCTAACGTGCCTCTTGTTTGGACGCTGTGGTTATCCTATTTTGTTTTCGAGTTGTTCCCAAAAAGTCGCTTCTAGGGTATCTCTTGGGAACACGACACAAACGAGATTAAGAGCTGACAGGAATAAGGATGAATTACCACATGGGAGCAAAAGGGAGGCCGTATTATAAAAATGTAAAGGTTCGGTACATAAATATAATTGTGTTTTCTACATCTATTCCAGCCTAATATTGTGATTATTTCATTTAGATAAATTTAAGAGATGTGAATTTTATTGTTTTCCGGCTAAATGATGAGATATGATAACGTTTGTTGATTGAGGTTCTAAAAAAAACTTTTATTTTTTATTTATTTTAACAAATATAATTTTATATATTTGTCTCGTTAAACGATAAAAATCAAAGCCTATAATACAAAATTACTTTATAAAAATCTATTTACAGTTTTAAAAAAGAAATTTGGTATGGTATATATAAATATGCCTGATGCAACCCTTGTAACATTATATATTGCAGGTGGTGAAGAGGCGTTAGAGGTTTTGATCAAAAGACACCAGTCTAAGATCTATGGTTTTATCTTTTCTAAAGTATCAGATGCTGAGTTAGCAAATGACATTTTCCAAGATACATTCATAAAAGTAATTAATACCCTTAAATCGGGTCGATATAATGAAGAAGGTAAGTTTCTACCTTGGGTTATCCGTATTGCTCATAATTTAGTAATGGATCATTACCGAAGAGAGAAGCGTGTACAGTTTCAATATGATTCTGAGGAATTGCCTATCTTTTCATTTCTAAAAGATGATTCTAATACAGTAGAAGGAGATATCATCCAACAACAGATAGAGTCAGATCTACATTTATTGTTAAAAGAATTACCAGAAGATCAACGTCAAGTGATCACGATGCGTATGTATCAAGACTTGAGCTTCAAGGAGATAGCAGAGTTGACAGATGTAAGTATTAATACTGCTCTGGGAAGAATGCGATATGCACTGCTTAATTTAAGAAAATTAATTGACGAAAAAAATATTATTTTGACAGAGATATAATATGTAAAGCGTTTTGTCGTTATTATTGTATAAACAACAAAACGCGCCACATATGAAGAAAAATTACACAACGAAAACTAGTTCATTTAGTTTACCCAAAGAAGAAACCATTAAATTCCTTTTGAGTTACTCTAAAGGATTGAGCCTAGTTAGGCTAAACGGGTTAATCAATAATCTATCGCTTTACTCGAAAGAGAATTAAAAAAAAGAGGTTAAGTCATTATACTTAACCTCTTTTTTTGCTTTTTGATACCTCTCTATACTATCTTACACTGATGTGCTAGGATTAGAAGTGTTATTTCTTTTCTTTTTTTTCTTTCTTTTTATAGTATTCATTGATAACCGTTTTTCTACCTATCACACTCGTTATAATATCTAGTTCTAGATTCCAGCCACGTGCAGGAGAGTACTGTCTACCATACCATACGAGTTGTAAATGAAGTAGATTCCATTTGTCCTCTGGAAATAAACGTTTAGCATCTCTTTCTGTCTGTTCTACACTTTTTCCATTAGAGAAATTCCAACGATACATTAATCTATGAATATGGGTATCTACTGGAAAAGCAGGTACTCCAAATGCCTGAGACATGACAACACTAGCCGTCTTATGGCCGACAGCAGGCAATTCTTCTAATGCAGCCATATCTTGAGGAACTTTACCATTATACTTATCAATTAAGATATGTGATAGTCCATAAATACCTTTAGACTTCATAGGAGATAATCCACAAGGCCTGATGATATCTTGTATTTCTTCTACTGTCATTTTGACCATATCATACGGATTATCAGCCTTAGCAAATAGTAGAGGAGTAATCTTATTTACGCGTTCGTCTGTACACTGTGCTGATAGAAGTACAGCGATCAGTAGAGTATATGGGTCTTTATGATCTAATGGAATAGGAACTTCTGGATAAAGAGCGTCTAAGGTCTCCATAGCGAATTTTACTTTTTCACTTTTGGTCATAGTCTTTCTGTTTTTATTTAGGGCGAATATACTTAAAAAAAAGATAGGCTATTTTCTATTCAGATAGAGTTTCTTTATCTGAGAATAGGTAATTAGGGGTATTGTATTTTTTGAAGGAGGGCTGTGATTTGATGCTTTATATTGAGGTTGTTATCTTATACTTAAAAGAAGTAAGAAATTCTTTATTTTTCTTTTATTCTTGTTAAAGGGAGATATTTATCGGATAATAACTGATATATTTATCCTTGCAAAATAAAATTAAGAAATGAAGAGATTAAGTATTTCCATAGCGATGTGTTTATTGATGAGTTTTGGTTCTTTCGCTCAAGAGAAAGAGTTTAAACCCTTAATAGATACTTTTGTAAAGGATTACAACACCAATGATTACGATGATATTTACAGTCACTTCGCACCATCTTTAAAAGAAGAGTTGCCTAGTGCTAAGGCTAAGTTATTCTTTGTAGAGATGAAAGAGAAACTTGGTAATATTAAGAGTATGGAGTTCTATGGCTTAGATAATAATCAATTAGCGTTGTTTAAAACTGAGTTTGAGAATAATGAAGTTGCTTTACTTAATCTAGCGATGAATGATACTGGGGAGGTAGTAGGATTTAGATTATTAGACATGCCTAAGCCTGTAGATGATTCATTTAAGAAGTTTAGTGTAGAAGAAATTATCGCAAACGAAACGGTTAACCTACCTGATAAAGGACAGTATGCTATCGCTATCATTGATGATGATAAGGTAGAATATCACGGCTTTAAGAAAGTAGGGGATGGAGTGAAAGTAGAGAACAATACAGATAGTAAGTTTTCTATGGCTAATGTAATGACGATATTTACTTCTACTGTATTAGCGGATGCTGTACTAGAGCAAGGTCTGGATATGACTACGGATGTAAATAAGTATTATGATTTTAGCTTTAATAAGAATATTAAGCTTCCCTTCATCGCTTTAGCTAATCATTCTTCGTTAGTACCTATGCTACCTGAGATAAAGTCTAATGATCCAAAGGTAGAAGATGATTATTTGACTAATCTGACTAGTGCACAGCTAGAAGACTATTTGCAACATAATCTAGAGACAGATACGATAAGTCCAGAGAAGAGACAGAGTTTTTCTTTCTTAGGATATGCTATACTTGGTAATACCTTGAGTAAGGTGTATAACAAGCCTTTTAATCAATTAATCGAAGAGAAAGTATTCGCAAGATATGGTATGCATAACTCTACCGTATACATGCCTAAAAAGAAGCGTGAGGTAGTAAAAGGGATTAATGTCAATCTAAAGGAAGTATATCCAGTCAAAGTAGGTGCTTTATTACCATCTAGTGGGGGGATCTCTACAGCTGCAGATTTGACGAAGTTCATTCAAGCGCAATTTAATAGTGAGGACAAGGTCCTACAGCTAACACAGAAGCCTACTCTTATAGTAAGTCCTAATTACTGGGTTAGTTTAGGATGGAAGATAGGGTATCCTTTTGGTTCTGGAGAGCCTCTTTACTTCACAAGAGGTATAGACGCTGGATATTCTAACTATGTCGCTTTTGACCCAGTAAGAAAGAAAGGTCTAATCGTTCTTTCTAATAGCTCTTCTGAAGGAGCTCTTAATGGATTAGATTCTTTAAGTTATAAATTAGTCGTTAAGCTTTTTGAAGATAAATAATACTAAAAACTCCTTAATAGGAGTTTTTTTTGTTTTTAGAAGACAGCGAATCGGTTAGGGGAGTATAAGACTGATATTTAGTTTTTTATTCTACAGCTATGCTATGAAGTAGGAGCTTCACTGAAAAAACTTTCAATTATTTTATCTCGAAAGTTTGGAGGTTTGGATATTTGTGCTACATTTGCACTCGCAATACGGAAGTAATGTAGACCACTGGAGAAATGGCAGAGTGGTCGAATGCGGCGGTCTTGAAAACCGTTGACTGTAACAGGTCCGGGGGTTCGAATCCCTCTTTCTCCGCTGAAAAGCCCGATAACACTCGTTATCGGGCTTTTTTTATGCCCTTGTGCACCGAAAGTGCACCTTTTATAAATAGGTTACCTGATAACTTTGTGCAAGACAATACTAACACATAGATATGGATATGTATTAAATAATCCGTTACTTTATGCAGGTCCAAATGGAGAGGTTATTTCTGTTTTAATTGGTATAAGTGTTGGAGTTGTAATCAATGGAATTATGAATTCTATTAATAGATTTCCATTCTCTTATGGTGCTGAAAAGCTTTACCGTGACAGATTATATCTGAGTATAGTTATTCTGCAGAAGTGGTAGTAGGACTTATAAAATATCATTATAAAAACCTTTAAATATGAATATGAAATTTGAAACTAAGTATAACCGTATACTATTATTGATAATCTATACTATTTTGTTTTTTGTTATAGCTATTTATGGGGCAGGTTTTGTTTTTAAAGTTATAGATGTTTTTACAATTAGTATTCTTACTCTATTTATATTTAAGTATAAGGATTATAATAGCTTTTTAAAAATAAGGTGCTCTTTATTGAATTGTACTTTACTTATAGTAACGGCAATCTCTTTGGCTTTTTTAGGTAATGCTATTTATGCTAGAGGAGATGAATTTAATTATGTAATGCAACAACGTTATGAATATTCTCCATTTAGTTTGTTTGGTTTATTTGTACTAAGCCCCGTTATTGAAGAACTTTTGTATAGAAAATATTGGTTTAGATTTTTGACAGAGAAACATAAGAGAGTTGTTTCTATTATTCTCATTTCTCTTGTGTTTAGTTTAACACATATTTTTGGTGAAATACCTTTAATTATACCATTTATCTCAAGTATATTTTTATTCTGGATATATAATAAAACTCAAAACATAAGTTTATGTGTTTTGTGGCACATAGTTTTTAATATTACATCATTTTATTCACCTGCTTTCTTTACAATAGATAATATAGGGAATCTGAAAATGCTTAGTTTAGTAGTTAGTTTATTATCTTTATTACTGCTTTTCTTCTCTTTTAAAAGAAATGAATAATACTCCATACAGAAGTGGTTTTTAGTATATTATTATTTTTCGTAGGTATAGGAAAACTAGAAGAGCACTTTCTAAGCTGTATGCAGCACACCATTGAAATAGCTTTAGATACAACAAGCTCATTACAACTTTATAAATAGATAAACGAAGTATAAGCTTTGAATTTAGAAGAACCCTCGCTACTTTGTAAAGCTCTTGTTACTGGCTCGCGTTCTTGTCAGTTCGTTTATTATATAAAAGCCATCTACAACTCCAAACTTCTACAACCCCTCATTCAGTCTATTTTCCAAAGACATTTACCAAAGTATCGGCAATTTTCTTCATAAACATAAGGAAGAGTGATAAAGACAGACAAAAAGCAGCCTGTCAATATAGTGAAATGCAATGATGGAACAAGGATAGTAGTTTGATAGCATACTGTTCGCATTAAAAAGACGCAAAATTATGCGACCAGTATGTGATCACTATGCGATAATTATGCGACCAGTGCTGATAGGGTTTGATAATCAATAGATTAAAGTGATGCTTTATAGCGATAAAAATGTACGGGTTTTTAGGCATTCGAAATTATATTCGTGCCATCAAAATTACTTGCTCTTGCAGAGGGCTGGAAAACTACTCCGAAGTAATTGTTTTTTGTTGAAATATTAGATAGACTCAAAATATTGAGGGGTTTACGGATTTCCGTAATGAGATTAAAGAAAGTTTTGATATGTTTGACTTTGATAAGATACTAGTTGAATATTTTGAATGACGTGAAGTTGTACTTATAACAAGTTAGGATTTATGAAATTATATCGCAAACCTTTTTTATACAAATTAGTCTAGGATTGGATTACTTTGTTATAAACAGAAATATTCTTTTTAAGTAGCTTATTTTAAATTAAATAGTTTAGCATAGTCATTTTACGAAATGTCACTACAAACGTTTTTCGCAAAACGTATAGTTGTATTGTTCGTTAAAAAAGATATAAGGTGCTATTTTTCCAAAAATCTGTAGAAAAACTAATCTAAAAATCTATGAGTTACTTTAGTGATAAGGAATATAACGAAGAAGACAGAAGAAATAATGCATTTCAAGCGGTTAATGCAGTTCGTGAAGCAGTGAGTTTGGCTAAAAGAGCAAACCAACCTGTAACTTATGAACAGACACTTGATATTATCGAAGATTTAAATCCTCAATTATATTATGAAGTTACAACTTTACTTGCAAGAAAAAATGAAAGTGATGTTGTTAAATTTTTTAAAGAAAAAGCAGAAAACAAATCAACAGATAAAGTTATAATTGATCCTATCGACTTAATAAATGAAGAGTTAGAAGAGCTTGAAGAAATTATTAAAAAAGATAAGTCCAAAAGATTTTTAAATAAGCGAATTTTTGATTTAAAAAATGCTTTAACATATTTTCAACCTCGAAAAATTTCAGAACATAAAATATTGAATAGAGATTTTTATTTGGCTGAAAGACCTTCATTTAAATTTTCAGAAACGTTATATAAAGATGATGAATTTGTAGATTATAAATTAGATGATAACAAAGTTTTGCGTTTAAGACTATTACATCCAGATAAACCAGAACATATTATTGGTGCTGATTTGATTTATGAACAATTTAATTTAAAAACTAAACAAGTTAGATTTTTAGTTTTACAATATAAAACGTGGAATTCGAATAACTTAAATCTTTCGAGTGGAAATATTGCAAATCAATTTGAAAAATTAGACAAAAACTTGTGTAAATCTGGCTTCTGTTCAAATTATGAAGGAGAAGAAAAATCTTCGGGGTATAGACTTCCATTTTGCTCTGCTTTTTTAAGGCCGACTTCATATATTGCGTCAGAAGATAGTAAACTTGTAAGTACTGGGATTCATGTTCCGATATGTCAAGTATTAAAAATTAAGGAAAATGAAAAATCCTTAACAGCAAAAAATTCAAAAGGAAAAGCAATAAGTTTTAAAATATTTGATGAATTATACGTTGAAAATATGTTAGGTTCACGTTGGTTAAATTTCAAAGAATTAGAAGATTTCTATAGTTCGAAAGATATTTTAAGTTACATTGACAGAATAAGAGTTCACGCTCAAGAAGTAACAATAGACTAAAGAAGCACACAATATACGTTTTGTAAAATAGTTGATTTTTTTTAAAAGATTGAAAATTTTGCTTTTAATTCCTAGCTACTGCGGTAAACTCAGGCACGTTACCTGCAAGCTTAAAAAAGAAACATATAAATTAACTAGAGAAAGACCTTAGAAAGGTGACTTTACATATTACCCAACAGTCGTGATGAAAGCCACATCCTTCTTCTAAGAGCTATAAATTTGAAATAATGTATTTATCACAACTTAAAATAAAGGGATATAAGGTTTTCAATTCTGAATTCAATATTAAATTCAATAAAGGTTTAACTGTTTTAATAGGGGAAAATGGATGTGGGAAAACAACCGTAATTGACGCTATTAGACTTCTTTTAAATGAGGATGAATTTGGTAGAATTGGTATGTAGGCTTCCCTAAAAATCGGACAGTTGTTAATTCGAAATTATTAACTTTAAACAAAACTGTCAAATATGAAAACAAGTAATTTTAGTGAGAGTCAAATAATTAAAGCTCTCAAAGAAAATGAACAAGGAAGATCAGTAAGTGAAATTTCTCGAGAATTAGGAATTGACAAGAGCACGTTTTACTATTGGAGAAAGAAGTATGGTGGAATGGAAAAACAAGAGCTGAAACGTTTAAAAGAACTTGAAGAAGAGAATCGCAAGCTCAAACAGATGTATGCTGATGTTAGTTTAGACAATAAAATGCTCAAAGATATTCTGTCAAAAAAGTTCTAAGCTCAGCAGATAAAATAGAAAGGGTAAAGTATCTGTTAGAGCAATATAAGTTATCCATTGTTCGTATTTGTTCATTAGTTGGACTATGCCGATCAATGTGGTATTACCAAAGTAAAAAAGATGATACAGAAGTCATTGATAAACTAAGTGAATTAGCAGAACAATACCCTACTCGTGGCTTTGATGAGTACTATCATAAGATACGCAGAGAAGGACTTATATGGAACAGAAAAAGAGTTCTACGCGTTTATCGCTTAATGAAACTAAGTCTAAGAAGAAAACATAAGAAACGTTTAATAACAAGAGTTAAACAGCCTTTAGAAACGCCAAAAGTGCTCAATGAGTGTTGGAGTATGGACTTTATGAGTGACTTACTTACAGATGGCAGAAAAGTAAGAGTTTTTAATGTATTAGACGACTGTAATAGAGAAGCAATAGCTATTGAAGCTGGATTAAGCTATCCTGCAAGAGCAGTAATAGAAACATTAGAAAACCTAAAACAAGAAATAGGTACTCCAAAGTACATTAGATGTGATAACGGTCCTGAATTTATCTCTAAAACCTTTGTAAATTGGTGTGAGAAGAATTTTATAGAAATTAAATATACCCAGCCTGGCAAACCAATGCAGAATGGATATATAGAACGTTTTAATCGATTTTTTAGAGAGGATATATTAGATGCTTTTTACTTCAATGATATCTACCAGTTACAAAGATTGGCTGATAAATGGAGAGAGGATTACAATTTTAACCATCCTCATAAAGCATTAGGAAATAAATCTCCTAAAGAATATAAGCCCAGATTTGATGAAGAATTTAAATTCTTCATCAAATCTGAACATAATAAGAATTATTTATCGAATTTAGAGGTGTCCTAAAATGGGGAAGCCTACAGGTATTACAGAATCACATTTCCATAAATCTCTTGATAAACCGGCTAGAGAAGCTGGCTCAGACAGCATTGAAGTAAATGGGAGTTTTTCTGGGCTTAATGGGGATGAACAAATCGCCTATCTTCCATGGCTTGATGCAACTGATAACAGTAAAGCATATTTAAATAAAAGAATTGATAATAAACCCAATCCAAGAGGCAGATATGATTATACAACTTGGGGTGGTGAATCTCTATCAAGTATCTTTGAATGGGAGCTTATTAATGCTATAAGTTGTATCTATTTACCACCATTAAGAGATGCGGAAAGTAAATTAGAAGCTTTTCGCGGTTCTAGACTCTCAAGACTTTTTAGAAAAGAGAAACCTAAAAAAGGAGAACCTAAACATAGTATTGAAGAGAAATTTGAAACTCTAAATTCAGAAATACTTAAAGATCAATCGATAAAAAAAGTAAATGAATCGATAAGAAAATATTTAAAAGAGAGTTTAGGAACTATTTTAGGGCAAGATGCTTCAATACAATTTGCTGAAGTTAATTTCGATAGGATTATAGAGAGGTTAAGATTATTATTTTATCCTAATATAAGCTCTTTTACAAAACCGGAATTTTTTAGAGAAATATCAGAAAACAGCTTGGGCTATAATAATATTCTGTATTTAGCTACAGTATTGGCAGAGTTAGATGGTCTAGAAACAGATGTAACTAAACATAAGATTCTATTAATAGAAGAACCTGAAGCTCATTTACATCCTCAATTACAAATAAAACTTTTACAGTATTTACAAAAACAAGCAGAAGAAAATAATATTCAGATTATTGTTACTACACATTCTTCAACAATTACAGCTTCTTGTGGTTTAGAATCTCTTAATGTTTTAACAATTATAGAAAATAATAATCCTACTTCAACCTTAATAGCTGATGTCAATCTAGAAAAAGAAAATTTGTATTTTCTTGAACGTTGGTTAGATATAACAAAATCTACTTTGTTTTTTGCGAAAGGAATTTTATTTGTTGAAGGAATTGCAGAAGCATTAGTTATAAAAGAACTTGCTAAAAAAGTGATCAAAAGACATGTTGAAAAAGAGAAAGGATTTCCTGAAAATCTAGATGATTTTGGAGTTTCAATAATCAATTTAAACGGTATATACTTTAGACATTTTATGCAATTATTTCAAGGATATAAATTTGATAAAAATGGTGATCTAATTGATGGTATTGTATCCATTCCTATTAGATGTGCAGGTATTACAGATTGTGATCCAAAGACTATAAGTAAACCAACAAATTCAAAAAAATGTGATTGTAACAATCCTCAATATTACTTAAAAGAGGAGTTTGAAATGAATTCGAAAAATTGTAGATTATATTCAAATCTTAAAACATTTGAATATGACTTAGGATTACTTGATAATAATTTAAAAGTTTTAATCCAAATATTTGATGAATGGTTGGATACAGACGGTGAAACTAAGATACAACTAACAGAATGGAAAAGTTTAAAATGGGATAAACAGACTGAAATTGAAAAAGCAGAAATTGCATATAAACTTCTTAATTATATTGAAAATACTAAAAATAAAAATAAACAAGTTTTAGGTAAAGGTCAATTTGCTCAAAAATTAGCATATAAATTATCTTCAGAAACTAATATTGAATTTTCAGTTCCTAAATATATTGAAGATGCAATCTTATGGGTTATTAACAATGAAAAAAAAGCTGTAGATGTATAATTTATCAATAGATGAAAAATTAGATAAAGTTAAAAAAAGGCTTAATACTTTAGATCGTAATTTAAGTGAAGAACAACTTGACTTCATTTTACATCCAATTAATAAAGCTTGCTATTTAAAGGCTTGTCCTGGAAGTGGTAAAACTGAAGTAGTTGGTATCAAAGCAGCATATGAAATTTCAGATTGGAAAGATAAATTTACAGGCCTTGCTGTTTTAAGTTTTACTAAAAATGCAGCAAAAGAAATTACAGATAGAATAAATAAGTACAATGGGAATAATGCAACAAAACATCCTCATTTCATTGGCACTATTGATTCTTGGTTACATGGTTATATCTTACATCCATATGTCCATAAAATAAGTGGATTTAAAGGTAGAGAAGGAAATAAAAGTTACTCTTTGTTAGAGAATTCTACCGACTTAGGTTTTCTTGCTAATAATAAGTATCATATTAAATACGAATATGAAATAAGGGATGGAAATGGTAAGCCTAAAACAAAGTTGGTTCCATTTTATGCGACAGAATTTCATCTCAGACATAATGGAATTCCTATCCCAAATACTGAAAACAAATCTTTTCACAAAAATATTGATCTAACGGATTTAATAAGGATAAAAAATAATCTTAATAAAGATGGATTCTGTACCTACCAAGATGCAGAACATTTGTGTTATCTAACTTTAAAAAACAATCAAAATATTTTAGAAAGTTTAGCAAAAAGGTTTCCTTATATTATTATTGATGAATGTCAAGATTTATCTCAGAATCAACTAAGAACATTTCATCTTTTAATTGAAAAAGGTGTTTCAATTCTTCTTATTGGTGATATGAATCAATCTATATATGAATTTAGAAGAGTTGATATTCAAAAAATCAATGGTTTTATAAAATATCATAAATTTAAAGAAAAATCATTATCTAAAAATTTTAGAAGTAATCAAAAAATAGTCAATGTCTCACTCGGACTTGAAAAATATAATACTGGTATCACTCCAAATCAAATTATAGGCAGTGAAATAGAAAGAGTCTCTAAAAGTTGTATTGTTTGGGAATACACTGACGAAGATTTGTGTAAACTTCCGCAAAAATTTATTGATTATATAAACCTAATAAACTCCACATCACAACATCCTGACTTACATATTCTAATTAATAAAAGTGGTATACTTGCAAGAGGACATAATACTCTTTCTAATTTTAGATCACATCTATCATCTAATTTAAACAAAATTGAGCTAATTGCAAATGCTTTAAACTGCTGGTCTAATAATCCAAGAACAAGTAAAGATATACAAAATGCTTTACAACAAATTGGTAAAGCTATTTCAATACTTGCTTATAATGGCAAAGGAAATCATCAACATCAATATTGCCCAGATGTTTACAACCAAATTGAATGGAGAAATCAACTTAGTGATTTAATAAATCAAATGACCAATAATTCTACAAGTATTTACCCTTTTACAAATGTAACATGGAAAGAATGGATAAAAAAACTTAAACAATTTTTAGAGAATTATTGGAATCAGCTTCGCTTCCCAATTAATGACTGGGATTCTGTAAAAGGAAAAATAAAATCTGCTAGTGGAATGACAGACAAACTTGTTTCTGAAACTTTAAAAGCATTAGAAAATACATATTCAGAAAAAATACGAATGACAACCTTCCATGATGTTAAAGGTGAAACTCTTGATGCTGTTTTAGTTGTCTCATCTAAAGATAAAAAAAGTAAAGGTGGACATTATGAACATTGGTTAAGCGAAGATCCTAATGAGAAAGAATTTGTAAGATTTGCATATGTAGCTAGCTCTAGACCTAAGCACTTACTTATCTGGGCAATTCCTAAGAAAACTAATAATAAATACTTAGCGAAAATAAAAGACTTAGGTTTTGAAACAGAATAGGTTATTTACTCACTAGGTTATAAAAAATAGTAGACTATGAATTTAGTATTATTAAAATACTGATCAGTTATTGATCTTTATATCAGAATCAAACGATTCCAATCATAGTTTAAAAACTTTCGTAATAAGGTGTTCACAACAATTTCAAAAAAGTGAGTACCCTTATTTATAAAGCATACTAGTATAAAGAGGCTAACCCTCTTTCTCCGCAGAAAAGCCCGATAACATTCGTTATCGGGCTTTTTTTATGTGCTGGTGTAACCTTATCCTTTTAAAAATACGCATAAAGGATTATTTCATTTGTAGCACAAGTAGAGTAGTTGTTTTTATGCCCAACCTCTTTACTTGGTCTATGTTATTATCTCTAATCTGTACCATCTCTTTCATGAGGGAGCACAATACCTTTGGCTTTAGATAATAAATACTAAACACATGGTTTGCCAACACGATTATCTATAAACAAGGTGTATGGTTTACTTACTTAATAATACTCATAATGAAAATACTGTCTTTTGCTCCGTGGTCTATTTTTATAAGTTTTCTACTTTTTATGCATCCAACAGCGATTTGGGCTAACAATATGGAGCCTTTAAAATTTAGGGTTAATAACCAAGATATCTTTGTTGTTATCGTTTTGATTCTAATAGTGCTATTGAGTGCTTTTTTTAGATCATTATATTTAAAGGCATCTTATCTTGATAAGTTGTACAATTTAAACAAAGAATTAGATTCAAATTTAGTAAAGATATCTATCACAAGCCTTACAAAACGTCAAATCCGTGTTTTATTAAAAAGTACAAAGTTAAAATACCTGATTGGGTTTATTTTCTTTATTTCTGCATCAAGTCTTTTTGCACAGAGTAATATCAAAACAACAGAACCATCTCTTTTAACAGAGCCAGGGATTATCATTATTTTGATTCTAATCGCAATTCCTATTCTATTGGGCGTAGTAATTATGCTTATTAAAATTTCCAATATTATTAGTGTGCAAAAAAATAAGCTAGAGGATCAGCATACAAAACAATTTAAAGAGTATTTAGAGCATTTGTCTGAAGAGGAGTCAGACTCTTTAAAAAAACGAGAGATTGCCCTAGGGTTTTCATTGTCCAATAAAGAACTCTCAGGAGAAAGTTTAATTCAAGATCAAAAGGGATTGATTTCGTTGTCAAAGACTGAACTAGCACCCGTAGTTGCTAATAAGAAAAGAAACTCTGTCAAGGTAGATATAGATCCGGGGTTGGCTAAACTTATTTTATGGTTTTTAGGAACAGCTAGCTTTTGGTTAATTGTAGGTACCACTATTGGGGAGTATTTAGGGATTAAATTTATAGCACCAGATATAGATCATAGTAGTTGGCTTAGCTTTGGAAGACTAAGACCGGTGCATACTAATGCTGTATTCTGGGGGTGGGCTTCTTTAGGGATGATTGGATTGGGGTATTATATCGTACCTAGAGTTAGTAATACAAAATTGGTCAATATTAAATGGGGATGGTATTCACTTGTTTTAATTAATGCTTCCGTTTTTATCGGGTCTATTAGTTTAATGGCTGGTGTAAACAATGGAGGAGGAGAGTATAGAGAGTATATATGGCCTATTATGTTATTGTTTGCTTTAGGGTTGTACTTTACGCTTAGATGCTATTTAAAGACTATAGCCAATAGAACGGATAAGGATATTTATATTTCTAATTGGTATATCGTTGCTGCCGTTATCTTTATTACTATAGTAGCTGTTGTTGGATATTTACCTTTTTGGCAAGATGGTCTAGGAGAGACAATCGTGCAGGGGTATTATATGCATCAAGCAGTAGGGATGTGGTTTATGCTTTTTACTCTAGGGATAGTATATTACTTTCTGCCACAACAACTTAATAAACCAATATATTCATACAGTTTAGGAATATTAGCTTTTTGGAGCCAGATATTGTTTTATACATTAATTGGAACCCATCACTTTGTTTTTAGTGCTATACCATGGTGGTTACAGACTGTTGCTATTGTAGCTAGTGTTGGAATGGTTATTCCTGTAGTAGCGGGTACAACTAATTTTTTCTTAACCTTTAAAGGAGTCTGGTATAAAATCAAGGATAGTTACACCATTCCGTTTTTTGTAATAGGTATTATGTTCTATTTTACGGGTTCTTTGCAAGGTACAGCAGAATCCTTTCGATTTACAAATCTGCTTTGGCACTTTACAGACTTTACAGTGGCTCACTCTCATTTGACGATGTATGGAATTATCACTTTTCTTTTATGGGGTTCTATATATGCATTAGTACCACAAATAACGGGTAAAGAAGCCCCACAGATTACAATCGGAGCTCATTTTTGGTTAGCCTTAATAGGATTGTTGTTTTATTCAATCCCTTTAATGTACGGAGGAACATTAAGAGGCTTAATGTGGATGGAAGACTCTGCCTTTATAGAGAGTGTTAAGTTTATGATGCCTTATTGGCTATGGAGAGCTATTGGAGGAAGTCTAATGTGGTTATCTCATCTATTCTTTGTCTATAATTTTTATAAGATGATTCAAAAAGACGAATCCGTTTCTTTAGATAGGGTAGACTTAACCTTTGAGAAACTAGCTGAAGATAGCGTAGATAATGACAAAATATTTAATAATTAGTAGATATGGATATATTTAGCAACCATAAAAAACTTTATGTAATAGCAACTATTTTATTTTTGATTCTAACATTATTTGTAGCTATTCTGCCAGCCCTAGATAATCAGTCTAAAATACATCCTTTACCTGATGCGATCCCTCTAACACAATCAGAGAAAAGAGGAAAAGATATATTTATAGCTAATGGATGTGTAGCTTGTCATAGTCAGCAAGTTAGAAATGTAGAAATGGATAGAAAATGGGGGAGTAGACCTTCTATATCTGCAGATTATGCGGGTAATAAAAGAGTTGATTTTTGGACGAATACTGCTACGCTGATGGGAACAGAAAGAACAGGTCCTGATCTTATAGATATAGGTACACGTCAACCTAGTTTAGACTGGCATTTAGTTCATCTTTATAATCCTCGTATTGTCGTTAAAGAATCCATTATGCCTTCGTATTCTTTTCTGTTTACATCTAAAGAGTCTCCTGATAAAGAGGATGTTGTAGTCAGTGTACCTGAAACATTCTTAAGGGATAAAGAATTAAAGATTGTAGCTACTCAAGATGCTTTAGATTTAGTTGCATATCTGCAAGCTTTAAAGCAGACTCCATTGCCTGGAACGATTATGACTCCTGAGTTTTTATATCCTAAAGAACAAGATGTTACACAAGGAGTAACTACAGGGCAGACTAAAACGGCTTTGGATGGTAAAAACCTTTATATGAATAATTGTGCAGCCTGTCATCAGGCCAATGGAGAAGGACTCTCTGGTGCGTTTCCTCCTTTAAAAAACAGTGCTATTGTTACTGGAGATAACCTCCAACTATTTGTCGATATTATAATGAATGGATATGATGCTAGAGAGGAGTATGGGGTAATGCCTGCGGTAGGTACTAATGCGAATTGGACGGAGGAAGAAGTTACTGCAATAGTTAACTACGAGCGCAATAATTGGGGAAATAAAGCTCCCTTGGTAACAGTAGAAGAAGTAAAACAGATCATGGATTATATCAACCAAATAAAGGATAAATAATGAAAGTAAATTGTAAAAGGATTCTTACTATAATAGGACTATTACTTGCCAATGTAATTTATGCTTGTCCTGTTTGTGAACGCAATCAACCTAAATTACTAAAAGGAGTTGTACATGGTGTAGGACCTGATAGTAAATGGGATTACACTATTATAGTGGTGATTGCTATTCTGGTTTTAGCTACGTTAATCTTCTCTATTAAATGGTTAGTAAAACCAGGAGAAGAATCTAGAGAACACATTAAAAGAACTGTATTAAACGACCTATTAGATGGAGCAAAGAAGTAGAGTATTCATTTTTATTGATGATGAACATCAACCTATTGCAGAGCTCGAAACACCTGTAAATTTCGAACTCGATACGCATAAATTAGTGGATGGGGATCATACCTTAAAAATTGTAAGTAAAGATCATACGGGAAAAGAGGGGATTAGAATTATTCCGTTTACAGTAAAGAATGGCCCGGCTATAGATATAGAAGGAATAAAGGAAAAGGCTGTGGTAGATGGTTTATTGTCTATACGCATTAATGCTTATGGAAAAGGTGATCAAAAGACTTTTTTAGTTGTAGGTAGCGAAACTCCTCAGAGTATTCCCTTTTGGGTATGGACAACTATTATTGTGATTTTTGCTTGGGGGATGTATTATCTTGTGCGTTATTTATAAAGTGTAAGCCACAATAAGCGTCATTAGGAACTGGATCACCTATCATAGGTAGAGACAATATTAAAAGAAGGAATAAAAATGCTGAATTAGAAAAACACAATAGAGTTAGGAATGTAGCTCTTGATTTTAACCCAGATTAAGCGATAGACATATAAACGAAAAGTAATTATACAAAATAGCTCTGAATTCAAGAAAAAAGCATACTGTAGTATGGTTTTAGAAGAAATGAAAGAGATATGAAGTAGAATTGCTTTGCAGTATTTGGCTAATGCTTAATCTGGGTTAAACATTCTGCAATGATTTTTATTCCTTTTTCTAAATCTTCTTTAGTTAATCTACCGAAGCTAATTCTTAATCCGTTACTAGAGTGGTCTAGATAATACTCATTAGGGTTTACTATATCAACGCCTTTACTGGTTAATAGAGCACAGAAATTCTTAAAATCTATAGTCCTATTGAGTTTAATCCAAAAAGCAAGACCTCCTTCTGGCAAGGTGAAATGGGTGGATTGGTCTAAATAATGCTTTAATAAGCTATAGGTGTAATCTCTTTTCTCTTTGTAATGAATTGTTGCTTTTTTGATATGTTTTTTAATAATTCCTTCTTTGATTAACTCTAGTATAGCTAGCTCCATTATTCTATCACCTTGAATATCAATTATCTTTCTTAGTTTACTTACTTTCTTTATTAAAGAGGTCTTACTAGTCACTAAGTAACCTATTCTAAGAGAAGGAGCGACTACCTTACTTAAAGTTCCTATGTATATATAATTTTCTAGGTTAATATGGCTACAAAGGGGTAAAATGGGTCTTGTATTATAATGAAATTCATTATCATAGTCATCTTCAATGACAGTAAAACCGTATTGGTTAGAAAGTTCGATTATTTCTAATCTTCTTTTAAGACTAAGGGTGACTGTTGTTGGAAATTGATGATGAGGGGTTAGGTAAATTGCTTTAATTCTTTTATTCGTTTTTAGCTGTTCTATAATCTCACTAGTCACTATTCCTTGGTCATCTACATGAATAGGAATAAGATTAGCCCCAGCATGTTTAAAAGCTTCCCAAGCAGAATTGTACCCAGGGTTTTCGACTAGTATATAGTCTCCTTTAGTTAATAGGGAATGAGCGATCATAAAGATAGCCATCTGCCCTCCACGTGTAATACAAATATTTTTTTCGGCTACATTCATCCCTCTTTGATGATTGAGCATATTAGCAATATGAGTAATGAATTTAGAATCGCCTAGTTCGCTTCCATATCCCATCATTTGCCATTTAGCACTTCTATTAAAAATTTGTCTATAAGCGCGTGCCAGTTCTGCTATTGGAACTATTTTACTATCAGGATAGCCATTGTCAAAGACAATATTATTGTTCAGTAATAGGTCTGTTTCTTGTCTTTCTAATAAAGGCTCCAATGTTTTTACAGGACTATCTTGCGAAATAGTATGTGCTACAAAAATTCCTTTTCTTTCTACTGATACCAGCCATTGTTCGGTAATTAAGATAGTCAGTGCGCGTACTACGGTGTTTCTATTGACATTTAGTAGAGTAGAGAGTGTACGCGTACTAGGTAGTAAATCTCCTTTTTTTAGCCTTCCTTTCTTGATGTCATCAATGATGGCGTCAGCTATTTGTAAATACAAAGCCTTATTAGATGTATTCTCTAATCTAATTTCTAATTTCCATAATCTCTTCATCTGGATTACTTGATATAGTTAACTCTTATAAAATGCAATACTCCAAATGTAGTAAATTAAACTTTATAAAGAGTTGTAAAAACAGCTTTAAGCTAGAGAACTCTGATTATATTATTACAATTGATTTAAGTGTGTAGTAATCATATGAGCAGTTTGTTTGGGGTGAGAAATAAGTCCTCCATGACCTGCGCCTTGAATAGTCTGTAATTCTATTGAATTAACTTTCTGTTTTATTGTTTTTGCAACAGCTGTATATACTAAGATAGAATCTGATCCTGTAATAAGTGTTATTTTACCATTAAATTGATTAAGGTTTTCTGGTTTTATATTTAACCTTTCAGGATCATTAGCTTGATCAAGCCAAGTAGTGTAACTAGCTGTCATTGTATTTCTGGCTCTTTGATCAAAAACAGAATACCAACTACCTTTTCCAAAGGCTACTTTTTCAATAAAATTAAAGGTTCCCTGTTCAATGTGTCCTTGTTCAAGTAAAGTTTTACTTTTTTGCATTTCATTCTGTACCTCTGATAGAATTTGTTTGTATTCAGTTTGTCCTTTAAGCATCCCAAAAATAGGAGGTTCATATAAAACAATACTCTCAACTCTATCAGCGTGATTATTGGCTAGTTCAATTGTGATATTTGCTCCATAAGAATGTCCTATAAAATGAGCTTTCTTAATCTGTAAAGCATCGAGTAGGGAAACGGCATCTTGGACATCCATTGATATTGTACCTTGTTCTTTATCTGGAGAAGAAGCACTATGTCCTCTTCTATCATATAAAATGATGGGATTAGTAGTAGTTTTAATTAACTCTTCTGCCACTGGTAACCAAGAATTATGATCATCCCATGAACCGTGTATAAATACAATAGGTATACCTTGCCCTTTTTTATAGCGTATAGCTAAATCAATATCATTAGTATTGATAATATAAAGAGGGGTATTTTCAATTGTAAAATATTCTAGTTCTATTTTTGAAGGTGTTTGTGCAAATACTTCAATTAAAGATAATTGAAATAGTAATAAGAATATTATCCCTATTTTTTTATATGAAAACTGTTTCATGTCTATTTAGTTTAATAAGGTTAAATGTACTTAAAATGATTTGAGATAAAAAAACATAACTAAGTAATGGCACTGTTTTTAGGAATAAAAAATATTAAACTCTTTAATTGTTAAAAGGATCAATCTGGATGCCTAAGAATAAAAAATCTGTCCCCAACTTACTACGCTACTAACTGCTACTTTTGCTTTTTATATATAATAAGACACTAGTTTATAGGCTTTTTAATCTAGATTATAAACTAGTAATCATAGCTAAACTAATTTATACAACTATGCACAACAACAACAACATTTTATTTGAATTAATCAAACGAGAAGAAAGAAGACAAAGGGAGGGCTTAGAATTAATTGCTTCAGAGAACTTTGTTAGCGAGGATGTTTTAAGAGCCAATGGATCTATATTAACTAATAAGTATGCAGAAGGATATCCTGATAAACGATATTATGGAGGGTGTGAATATGTTGACTTTGTAGAGAATATGGCTATTGCATCTTTAAAAGAGATTTATGGTGCAGAATATGCTAATGTTCAACCACATTCTGGATCACAAGCTAATGTTGCTGTTTTTTCAGTTTGCTTAAAACCTGGAGATAAAATATTAGGATTTGACCTAACGCATGGAGGGCACTTGACTCATGGTTCTTCTGTGAATTTTTCAGGCAGATTATATGTTCCTTCATTCTATGGAGTAGATCAAGAAACAGGGGTACTTAATTATGATAAAATTGAAGAGATAGCTATCAAAGAAAAGCCTAAGATGATTATAGCTGGTGGAAGTGCATATTCTAGAGATATTAATTATAGTCGTTTTAGGGAAATAGCAGATAAGGTAGGAGCTATATTATTAGCAGATATGGCACATCCTGCAGGGTTAATAGCCAAAGGATTATTAAGTAATCCTATACCGCATTGTCACATTGTTACAACAACAACACATAAAACATTGCGAGGTCCACGAGGAGGAGTTATTTTAATGGGAAAAGATTTTGAAAATCCCTTTGGATATAAGACCTTAAAAGGAGAGCTAAGAATGATGTCTAGTCTTCTAGATGCATCTGTATTTCCTGGTAATCAAGGTGGTCCACTAATGCATACTATTGCAGCCAAAGCGGTGGCTTTTAATGAAGTATTGACAGATGATTTTAAGGTATATGCTAATCAGATTCAAAAAAACATGAAAGTAATGGCAGATGCTTTTTTGTTGCGCGGATATAATATTGTCTCTGGAGGAACGGATAACCATTTAGTATTAATTGATTTAAGAAATAAAGATATATCTGGTAAGGAGGCTGAAAGTATTTTAGAACACGCTGGGATTACAGTGAATAAGAATATGGTTCCTTATGATGATAAATCGAACTTCATTACTTCTGGTATTAGGGTAGGAGCTGCGGCAGTAACAACCAGAGGGTTAAAAGAAGCAGATATGAAAAAAATAGTGCACTTTATTGATGAAGTATTAATATATAAAGATAATGCTACGAAACACAAACAGATAAAGCAAGAAATTCAAAATATGATGAAAGATTATCCTATGTTTTCTAGGTAATCTTAGATATAATAGCAGTAATTGTTTCTAAATATAGAATCACTAATTCTAGAGACCGTGTGTTGTGAGTAGAAAATGTAGTCTCTATATTTAACTTTAACTATGCTATAAATGGAATACCTCGTGTGCAACTTCTCACGAGGTATTGCATTTATTGATGTTTGATAAAATGATCTTTCAGAATATGAATAGCTTGAAGGATTTCTTTCTCGTTTAAAGAAGCAAATCCAAATCTAAAAGCATTCTCTTCTTTACTAATATGTTTAATCCTTAATTTGGATAGGTTTTGTATTGCTGATATTGGATATTGTTTATCTACTTTTATCCATACTGCCATCCCTCCTGTAGGCAAAGTGTAAGAAATATACTTGTTCAGTTCCTTTTTTAATAGTTGATCTAATAACTCTAGTCTTTCCTGATAAAACTTTTTAGCTTTTTTAAAATACCTTGTAAATTCTCCTTCTTTAATCAAGCTAGCTAAAGAGTTTTGCATATAGGCATCATTTCCTACATCAATTGTTTTTCTTAGTTCAACACATTGTTGAATGAAGTTTTTTGGAGCGACCATAAAACCTATACGAATGGATGGTCCTAATATTTTAGAAAATGAACCGATGTAAATAACATTACCATTATGCCCGCCACTAGCTAATGGAAGGTATGGAGGAGTTGTATAGTGATAATCAAAGTCATAATCATCTTCTATGATAGCGAAGTGATATTGCTTAGAAAGTTCTAAGAGGTGCACACGTCTGTCAACACTTAAAGTGACAGTAGTAGGGTAGTGATGATGAGAAATAACATAAACAGCTGTTATTGTTGTTGTTTTACAAAGTGACTCCAGTTCGTCTGTTTTTAGTCCTTTTTCATCTATTCCTATTTCTAACACTTTCGCTCCAGTATTGCTGAATGTTTGACTAGCTTTTGGGTAATTAGGTTTAGCTACAACAATTTTTGCCTTTTTATTGAGTAATAATTGTGCTGATAGATAAATACTCATTTGGGCTCCATGAGTAATAAGAATATTCTCTTTAGAGAAAATAAGCCCTCTAGTTTCGGATAGGTAATTGACAAGTTGTTCTCTTAGGGCGAGGGTTCCCTGTGGGTTTTCAAGATTAGCATTTTTAATTGAATAGGTTCTTGTAACATAAGAGCGATAGGTCTTTAATAATGCACTTATTGGTGAAAGCCTAATATCTGGAAAACCGTCATCGATAATAATATCTGGAATAACTGTGTTTTCTTCTACAGAGTGATCTACATCATGGTATTGATTAAATGGTAAATTAAAGTCAATATCATAGGAGTTTATACTAGAGAATTCTTCCCACTTTGATGCTTTGAGATTAGGAATGGACTCTGATATAGTTGCTCTTTTTCGAGGTGACATAGAAATCCAGTCTTGTGTATACAGTTCTTCGTAAGCTGCAATTATAGTTTTTCTGTGAAGGTTTAAAGAATTTGCTAAATCTCTACTTCCTGGGAGTTGATCTCCTGCTTTTAGGTATCCATTTTTTATTGCATTGATAATTGATATAGCAATTTGTCTATAGATAGGCATTTTACTTTTTTTATCGATACGAATGATATGTTCTATTGGGTACATATGAACTATAAGTTGATTTATAACGGATACATAAATATAGAGTAAATAACGAGAAAGAATTGTTGTTTTTGTTGAATAATCGGTAAGGGAAAAAATGTCTTTTTCTTACCGATTATTCAACTCTAATGTTGGCCAATAAGACAACTTATTATTTTTATATCAATTAGTGTCTAATGTAATTTTAGCTTTTGGACTTAGTTAGATGTAATTGAAGAAAACCACTTCTTACTTTATGAGTTACAATATCAAATTTAGTGTTTAGTTTATCATACAATCCTAAAAGATCACCATTCCCTATAATGATTGGGTTGATATTAAAGTAAATATCAGTTACGAGTTCTTTCTCTATAAAGGCGTTGTAAGTACCCGTTCCACCACCAATAGCTAGTTCTGTAATTCCTTTTGTAGCCATATAGGTTATCGCTTCTTCAGGGCTATTAATAAAGGTGTAACCTTCTATAAGGGGATGTGTATTATTAGAGAGTACAATTATTTCTATCCCCTTAAAAAGATCTTTAACCTTTTGAGGTGACTTTTGAAAGTTTTGAAAAGTCTTCATGCCAATAACTAAGTTCCCAATCTGATGTGCAAGTTCAAGGTAGAAACTTAAGGCCTCTGGTGTCAATTGGTAAGCAGGGTTGTCTGATAGAAATATTCTTCCATTGATAGAAATATTTGCGATTAAGGATACTTTCATTTGATTGTTTTTTAGAATTTCAACAAATCTAAGATGTGCTTCCTTTATATTTGCTATGACTTACCTCAAGGATAGTAACTAAAACAATGGCAACAAGAAAAAACGATACAGTATCTAAACAAACAATTTTAGCACTAAGAGATGCTATTGAATTACTTAGTGGCAAGTGGAAATTTTGTATTCTTAATCATCTACGTACTAATGGAGTAATGCGATTTAAAGACTTGCAAGAACACGCAAAGGGAATTTCTCCTAAGGTATTGTCTAAAGAACTGCAGGAGTTGGAGGATAATTTACTAATTACTAGAACGGTTAACTCAACCAAACCAATCACAGTATCTTATAGTCTTACTGAGCACGCTCTAGAGAGTTATCCTGTCTTAGAATCTTTAATAGAGTTTGGCCAAAAGCATAGAGATAAAATTAAAGATAAATAGTGTAAGTAATGTGATTAACGATACATTAAATAGTGAAGGATAAAGGTACTTGTCATCAAAAGGAGGGAGGTACTTCTTTTTTGAAGATTTAAAAATATGTGTGAATATGGCTGTATTTATAACCCTTGATAATGTTTATAAACTATATGATCTTGATGCGGCAAGGAAGATAGATGGTATTGTTGTTTTTCATCAATACAGTAAGACAAATCAAAACTATAAGAAACATAGTCGTCTATTTGAAGGACTGTTGTTAGGTGTTGTATTAAAAGGATCAATGAAAGCTCAGATACACTTTTCTGAGTATGAAGTCAAAGAGGGAGATGTCGCTGTTATACCTCCACAGGTTATGATAGAGACAAAGTCTTTAAGTGAAGATGCAGAAATAGTAACTATTGGTCTTTCATTGGATTTTATTTCAACCTTTCCCATATTAAGAGAATTTGTAATGAATGATCAGATTCGTTGGCAACCGATTATAAGATTAGATCCCGAAGAGCTTCTCTTACAACAGGAGTTAATCAGGCTTATTGAAAAAGTATACAATAAGAAGCAAAGTTCTAATAAAATAGAAATGCTCAAACATCTTGTTATGGCATTGATTAATTTGATTATCGAAAAATATCAAGATGTGCCTAATACTAAAAACCAAACGAAGAATCGAACACACGAAATCATCGATAACTTTTACTCTTTGGTATCTACATATGCTCACAAGCAACGAAATGTACAGTTTTATGCAGATAAACTACATTTAAGTACACAGTACCTCTCGTCGTTTCTAAAACAGAATACGGGTAAATCTACTTTGAAATGGATTGATCATGTATTAGTATTGCATGCTAAAACATTGCTTAAATCATCAAGTTTATCAATAAAAGAGATTAGCAATGAATTAGAGTTCACAGACACTAGCGTGTTCTGTAGATACTTTAAACGAAATACAGGAATGTCTCCTAAGTTATATCGAGAGGAAGAGTAATATCAAGAGGCTTAGAAATAGTACCTAAAACCTCTTAAATCGTCAATACCCTGTTTTGTCACTCTGTTTACTTTTACCACATGAAAAAAACAGATAAAAAAGCAGCAGTAGGGTTTATATTTATTACCCTATTGCTAGATATAACAGGATGGGGTATCATACTTCCTGTCGTTCCGAAACTGATTGGTGAATTTATTCAAGGTGATATTAGTGAAGCCGCTAAGTACGGTGGATGGCTTGGTTTCGCCTATGCATTTACACAGTTTGTGTTTTCTCCCTTAGTAGGTAATCTTAGTGATAAGTATGGTAGACGACCTATTTTACTGATTTCTCTTTTTGGCTTTTCGATAGATTATATCTTATTAGCTCTCGCACCTTCTATAGGATGGTTATTTGTAGGTCGTATTATAGCAGGACTGACAGGAGCTAGTATTTCTACAGCAAGTGCATACATTGCTGATATATCTACTGATGAGAACAGAACAAAGAACTTCGGGGTAATAGGAGCTGCTTTTGGTTTAGGGTTTATAATAGGGCCTGTTTTAGGAGGTTTATTAGGACATTATGGAGCGCGAGTGCCTTTTTATGTAGCAGCTGTATTATGTCTTCTGAATTTCCTTTACGGGTATTTTATGCTTCCTGAGAGTCTAGATAAGAGTAAGAGAAGGTCATTTGAGTGGAAACGTGCTAATCCGATTGGTTCTTTTCAGTTTTTATTTAAACATCCTAAAATCTCCAATCTAGTATTTGCTTTAGTGTTCGTCTATATTGGACTACATGCAGTTCAGAGTAATTGGCATTTCTTTACGATGTATAAGTTTAGTTGGACAGAAAGGCTAGTGGGTATCTCATTAGGGATATTAGGATTGTTAATTGGATTGGTACAAGGAGTATTGATTAGATGGAGTGCGCCTAAATTAGGAGAGCAAAAAAGTATCTATTTAGGGCTTTTATTTTATGCATTAGGACTATTATTGTTTGCTTTTGCAAATCAAGGATGGATGATGTTAGTCTTTTTAATACCGTATTCTTTAGGGGGAATTTGTGGCCCTTCTCTTCAAGCCTTAATTAGTAAAAGTGTACCTTCTGATCAACAAGGTGAGTTACAAGGAGCCTTAACAAGTTTAGTGAGTGTTACTTCTATAATAGGTCCACCTGTTATGACTAACTTATTCTATTATTTCACTCACGAGAGTGCACCTTTTGAGTTTTCAGGAGCTCCATTTTTATTAGCGTCGCTATTGATGTTTATCAGTGCAGTGTTTATCTATTATAGTTTTAAAAAATAAGCGTGGGGTATTGTGAAAAATATTTTAGATAGTAATCATGATTTTAAGACAATTTAATAATAAGCAGCCCAAGCAATACACTGACTACGAGGATGCCACTTATGATAAGTACTCCTTGTCCTATATGCTTCATATATCTTTTTCCATCAAAGGTGAAGTCTTGAGGATGAATACTAAACTCTTTAAATATAGAAGGGTCTATTTTTAAATCAGGTCTAAAGCGAACAATACCTTCTATAAACTTTGCTCTTAACGCTCTTGCATTTTTGATTTGATATACGCTCCCAACATCTGCGCCGTCAAATACAACTTCAGTTTGAACGCCGTCTATTCCTACAGCTAGCCTCCATGTCTTATTTACAGGTACTAAGTATACGTCATAGTACTCTGAACGGTAAGAATGCCCTAATTGATCATAAAGAATTTCAGCAGTACTTCCATCTTTTTTAGAAAAGTGGATACCTTGATCATCTATTTTTATATTTCTTATGGCTACAGCCATTTTACTTTTTATATAACGATAAAAGCGATATAATACTATAGCCCATATAGGATAGTAGAATAGACCTATAATGACCAATGTCTTGATCTGCGTTGATACCAATAAGGGCAACAAAGCCAGTAAGATAAATAAGCTCACTAGCAGCGCACCTCCAGAAATATTGAAGATCCAAGTAAGTAGTACATTATCCTTAGAGTATAGTGGTAAAAAATCTTTTTGACAATTCTTTTGCATTCGTCGAATATACAAAAAAAGCATAAAAGGAGACTTTTTGAAGTGTTTTTTGTTGAATAATTTAAGTGGTCAGTAGTAATAACTATTGGATAAATTCCTCGGATTATTTCAGTGATAACTATTCCTAAGTATATAAGAGAGAAGAATTACTTTTTGTTAGATAAAATCTCTTTTGATTGTATACAAGAATATAATAACGAGAGGATAGTTATTTTAATAATGATAAAATTATGCTAATAAAAAAAGTTGTATATATTTGATGTTTAAATGTTTTATATTTATTTGATTAAATAAGTGTGTTTATTTCTTATTTTATAAGAATTTTGTATTTAAAAATAGGTGCAATAAAAAAGAGTGGGTGATTAGAAAAAAAGAACTAATGAATAAGCTAGGTTTAGAAGAAAAACGAAATATTAGACAAGAAAGAAACTTTTCAGAATCCTATAGGTATAGGATTGAAGAAGTAAATATGGTTCAAAAAATCTACTCTGATATGAGAGGTCGTAAAATGATTTTGAAAAGCACATTATTGTTCTTTCTTTTTTTATCACCTTTCTTTTTGTTTTCACAAACTAAAATAAAAGGACAAGTTCTTACTACAGACAGTAATTCTATTGAATTTGCAACAGTATTATTACTAACTAAAGAGGGGAAGCTATTAAAATCCGATATTTCTGATGAGAATGGATTCTTTCAAATAGAAGAAGAACAAGGGGAATACCTATTTAAAATAGCCTATTTAGGAAATGAACTTTTTGAAAAAGAAATTAACATAAAAGAGAATGTTGATTTAGGAGTGATTAGAATCGACTATGGAACTGAATTGAAAGAAATAATGATAGAGTCGAAGCTTAAAATGAAAAAGAACTTCGATAAATATGAAGTGACTAATATTTCCAATTCAATATTAGCCAAAAATAAATCAACACTAGAGTTTCTAAATACTGTTCCTATTGTAAATGTTGCTCCAGATGGTAAATCGGTTAAGATTAAAAATAGCAAGAGTGTATCGATTCTGATCAATGGTAGAAATGTAGGAGGGAATGATGTTGCATTGAGTATGTTACAGTCTATCCCTGCAGTAGATATAAAGAAAATTGAAGTGATAGAGAATCCTGGGAGTAGTTATAGGGCTGGTGATAATGGAATCATCAATGTGATTGTAAACAAAACAAAGGAACAGCCTTTTAAAGTAGTTTTAAATGCTAAGTCTACACAATCATTCTATAATACACAAGACGGTTCAGCATACCTTGCTTTCTCTAAAGATAAATGGGCAGTCACTTCTGGAGTCAAATTAGAAAATTCTAAAAATAAAGCATATAGATATGATTCTTATATTGACTTTAAAAGTAATGACGAAACTCAAATAGAAAATAATGCTATTACAAAAGGAACAAATTATACTCCTTATGTAAATATTGATTACACTCTTAGCAAAAATCAGACTATAGGTATGAGTTTTAGCTCTAGGTTCAGTAATAACGAAACCAATAGAGACATTGTTAGTTCTTATTACAATGTAACAAACAACCAATTAGATTCCTTGAATATTGCAAAAAATAAAGATAAAATAAGTAATTACCATGTAGTATATTATAATTTGAATCATAAGATTGTATTAGATACTTTAGATAGTAATATAAGTTCAGATTTTAACTATTATAATTCTAGGAATAATAGAGATATGTTTAATACGTTCTCTTACGCGAATGACATAGAAAAGAGGTTTCTACAAAATCCTGACAATACTACTGAGTTAATAGAGTTTAAGACAGATTATGAGAAAAACTTCAAAGATAGTAGTAAGCTGACTACGGGGATTAATTATTCTAAGAGTAATATTCAAAGTGACAATTTTTTTGGGAATTACAATGGTGTTGAATATGTATCTGATGATAGGCAAACTAATGTGTTTAAATATAAAGAAGACTACTTTGCTTTATTCGCGAATTACCGTAAGTTGTTTTCAGAATCTTTTGGTTTGCTTATTGGTTTGCGTTATGAATATTTATCAGCAAAAGGTACTTTAAAATCAGATTCTGAAACTGTAAAAATAAGTAATTCAAACTTGTTTCCATCTTTAGCCCTTTTGTATGGAATAAATGACGAGCACCAATTGACTCTAAATTTTGCTAGTTCTATAACTCGTACTCCTTATAGCAATCTTAATCCGTTTATATATATAAACTCACCGAATTCAATTAGGGTGAATAACCCTTACCTTAAAAATACTAAAAAATCATTTGTAGGCTTGACTTATACCTTTTTTGATGATTATAATTTAGAATTAGGTTATGCGAAGACCCATAATCTATTTAATAATTTTGATGCTGTAATTGATAATGTCATTGTGAATACGATAGATAATTTTGGAAACGGAGACGGGTATGGAGGTAATTTCTATTTTAATAAGAATCTCTTTAAGAACTGTAGGCTTCCCTAAAAATCGGACAGTTGTTAATTCGAAATTATTAACTTTAAACAAAACTGTCAAATATGAAAACAAGTAATTTTAGTGAGAGTCAAATAATTAAAGCTCTCAAAGAAAATGAACAAGGAAGATCAGTAAGTGAAATTTCTCGAGAATTAGGAATTGACAAGAGCACGTTTTACTATTGGAGAAAGAAGTATGGTGGAATGGAAAAACAAGAGCTGAAACGTTTAAAAGAACTTGAAGAAGAGAATCGCAAGCTCAAACAGATGTATGCTGATGTTAGTTTAGACAATAAAATGCTCAAAGATATTCTGTCAAAAAAGTTCTAAGCTCAGCAGATAAAATAGAAAGGGTAAAGTATCTGTTAGAGCAATATAAGTTATCCATTGTTCGTATTTGTTCATTAGTTGGACTATGCCGATCAATGTGGTATTACCAAAGTAAAAAAGATGATACAGAAGTCATTGATAAACTAAGTGAATTAGCAGAACAATACCCTACTCGTGGCTTTGATGAGTACTATCATAAGATACGCAGAGAAGGACTTATATGGAACAGAAAAAGAGTTCTACGCGTTTATCGCTTAATGAAACTAAGTCTAAGAAGAAAACATAAGAAACGTTTAATAACAAGAGTTAAACAGCCTTTAGAAACGCCAAAAGTGCTCAATGAGTGTTGGAGTATGGACTTTATGAGTGACTTACTTACAGATGGCAGAAAAGTAAGAGTTTTTAATGTATTAGACGACTGTAATAGAGAAGCAATAGCTATTGAAGCTGGATTAAGCTATCCTGCAAGAGCAGTAATAGAAACATTAGAAAACCTAAAACAAGAAATAGGTACTCCAAAGTACATTAGATGTGATAACGGTCCTGAATTTATCTCTAAAACCTTTGTAAATTGGTGTGAGAAGAATTTTATAGAAATTAAATATACCCAGCCTGGCAAACCAATGCAGAATGGATATATAGAACGTTTTAATCGATTTTTTAGAGAGGATATATTAGATGCTTTTTACTTCAATGATATCTACCAGTTACAAAGATTGGCTGATAAATGGAGAGAGGATTACAATTTTAACCATCCTCATAAAGCATTAGGAAATAAATCTCCTAAAGAATATAAGCCCAGATTTGATGAAGAATTTAAATTCTTCATCAAATCTGAACATAATAAGAATTATTTATCGAATTTAGAGGTGTCCTAAAATGGGGAAGCCTACAGAACCATTGGAGTTTTTCGTTTAGTATGTCTTTAGAGATGTATAAAGTTAGAGGAGAGTATAATAATATTCCAGTAAAAATTGACAATACAAACTTTTATTTCAACATTAAAAACAACCTGTTTTTTGACAAGAAAAAGAACACTGTTTTAACCTTAACTTACGGTTATGACAATGGCTTCGAGGATATATTCGGTAAAGTGAATGCTCAACACTCTCTTAACCTTGATTTAGGAAGATCGTTTAATGATTTTTACGTAAGTATCGGAGCGTATGACTTATTGAAGCCAGATACTAATATGAGGTTTAGTAATTCTGCTTATAGCTTTAATAAAAAGCAAGAATATTTTAAGAGCTATTTTATAAGTATGAGATATACATTAGGAAATAAGAGAATAAAGAATGTAATTTCAAAAGAACAAAATGAACGATTAAATTAATAATAGAAGATAGTCTAGGTATTGATTAATTTATATTGAGACTTGAGATAATATGATATTTATACGAAAGAAGCTGCTTCAATAGATCTATTGAAGCAGCTTCTTTATATATTTACTTTCCTACACAAAATAGAGTAGAGGTAGATGGTATTCTCCTTGTGTATAGTACATTATTCTTAGATTAAAATATTTTCATATCACCATCTTTTATCCACTGTTTCTTTTTCATGATATAGTAGATTAGGTATGACAAAATCATAGGTAATATAATCTGTAAACCTAGTATAGCCAATATAATGTAGGAAGTAGAGTAGGCCTCTTTCATGGCATTAAAGGTTCCTATCTGACCGACTAATCCACAGCTTCCCATACCTGATTCTAATGCCGTATTTTGCATATCAAAGAACAAAATAGCTATTGGACCTAAAATAGCAGAGGCTAAGGTTGGTGGAATCCATATCTTCCAATTCTTATAAATATTAGGGACTTGTAACATACTAGTACCGATACCCTGTGCTAGTACTCCCTTTAGCCCATTATCTTTATAACTGATAGTCGCAAAACCTATCATTTGAGTACAGCAACCTATGGTCGCTGCTCCTGCTGCCAGCCCATCTAGTTGTAACATCAGGCATAAAGCTGCTGAAGAGATCGGTAAGGTTAGAACCATACCCACTACCACAGCGATAACCATACCCATGATTAGAGGATTAGCCTCTGTAGAAAAGATGATAACCTGTCCAATCCATTGCATCAACTGATTAACACTAGGGCCAATCCATTGTGCTAAAGCTACTCCTACTAAAACCGTGACTATTGGAGTTATCACTATATCTATCCTTGTTTCACCTGCTACGGCTTTCCCGATTTCTACAGCAATAATAGTTGCGATAAACACACCTAATGGACCACCTAATTGATACGCTGCTACACCTACCACTGCAGATGAGAATAACACTAGTTGTGGCGCTCTTAAGCTATAGGCAATGGCTAATGCGATTACAGGGCCTGTCGCCTGGTTCGCAAATGGCCAAACGACCTCCTTTAAAAACGAAATACCAAATTCTTCTCCTATCGTCTTTAGAATAGTTCCTACTAGTAGAGTAGCGAATAACCCGTAGGCCATAGCCCCCATAGCATCGATAAAGTATCGTTTGCTTGAAATCTGTATATCTTTTCTTTGAAGAAATTGTTTCATTAAGTCTTTAATTTAATAAAGCACCTATTATAAGGTACTATAATCGATGCGAAAGTATTAATAATTATAGTAGTAATGTTAATTTTATTCTTAAATTAGCATCTTTATTAACATATTTTATAAATGAATATTTTTCATATATTTATTAAGACTATTAATTCAATAGTCTTAATATTCATCTTGTTACTTCCTTCTTCTATAATGGCTCAGTCACCCGTTATACTAGATAAGATTACAACATTGGATAGTTATAAGAAACTGTATGAAACGAATACTTTTGATCATAATAACAGTTACTTTAAGTCTAATGATAAAGGGCAGTGGAATAATATACCTATTAAGGAGGTATATTTTTATAAAGATTACTTTATGTGTTCTATTGATACTTCAGTTAAAAATACAACTACTAAATTAATTGACTATTTAGAAAAAGTATATCCAAATAACTTAACAGTTGAGGAAATGTATTATGAGCTTATTTATAAGGTTGCTACTCGTAACTTTACTATTGAGCTTACAGTAAAAGCAAAAACGAAAGAAGAAATAACGGAGGATACCAAGGGAAGAATGCAAATCACTTTCTCAAGAGTAGTTGATAACCCTATTGCTAATTTATCAGATGAATTAATGATAAATAAAGAGGGGCTTATTTGTCAGTTGTATGTAAACTGTAATAATGTTGTACCTAGTGTTTTAGTAAATGGTATCCCTATATTGTCAAAAAACGAGAAAGATAAGTATTCGTGTTATGAAACTATTGTACTTAACCCATATATCCTAAATCCAGAGACACCTATTGACTTGTCCTTTGCCTTCACACCTGGTATTGATGATAAAGGTAATATCATGACGCATATTCCTAAAAAATCAAATGCTAGTGTAGCTATCGAATATGTCAATAGAAAAGGTGATATTATAGAAACTATAGATCTGTTTAACAATCAAGTTTATCTAATAGATACCATTGTAGAAAATCGCCAAATACAATACCATCATTATTATGGTACAAATGATTATACAAAGAAAGATATTAGATTTAATCATCAACTAAAACCTTTAGTAGATTATAAAGTTACAGGATGGTCTAAGGGAAAAAACCTTCGCAAAGAAAAGAATCTCGAAAAGCGAATCAAACAGTTCTATGCAGAGTACGCAGCCCTGATATTAGATAAAAATCTTAATCAGATTACCCAACTACTATATGATTCGTTCTTAGAAAAATATACGTATAACTATAATAGTACTGAACAAAAATCATATCATGACTATGACAATATGGAATATATGCTAGAACAATCTTTGAAGGTTGTAACCGCACAACAAACCAAACTGCATATCAGTAATGATGGAAAATTAGCTTACTTAGAAGCGCTAGATAAAACTTCATATTTAAAAGCAGTTGGTCTAAGTTATATAGAGAATATATCCTTTATGTTTTACATAGATCAGAATACAGACGAATTAAAAATTATCCGATGAAAACATACCTAAATATATGTATACTTTTTTTAATCACGCAGGTAGCAACAGCACAAGTTGATATAAAAAAGTATAAGGCTACTGCTACCAATCAAGAGTATATTGATTTACTTAAAAGTGATTTAGAAGACCTTAATCGGTTTGTAAGATTATTTAGCAAAAGCAATGATAAACCAAGTAAACCTACTGTAGTCGCTCCCTTAAAACTAGCTTTTAATCAACAGGAGTATGATGCTAATATCGATCTATTAATCCAAGCTAATATTCAGTTTATAGATTTTATAGCAGGAGACGCTGTGACAATACAACTTATAAAAGACCCTGCCATCTATAAGTCTCTAGATGATATTAAGGCTCCTGTCTATGTAGAAAAGGTGTATTATTACGATGGTACAACACAGAATATGGAGGTGAAGAAGGATGTGAATACACATTTCACTACTGAGCTAGGACTTACTAAGGCTGTAGATAAGATAGATATTAGGATTCCTTTTTCTACCATGAAAAAACTAGATAGTATCGTACTTCCTGCTACAGTTCATCAAAAAGTGAAATATGATGGAGTAGATATAGAGGTAGTGGAAGTATCAGATAAAAGTGTACTGCTTAAGACTTCCTCTAATCAATTAGAGTTTGATGATATTCAAGCAATCTTAAAAGATAAAAGACGTGTAAAGAGCTATAGATTTCAACGATCTGGTATACATCCAGATCAGTTTGATCTTTTTTTACAGCTTTGTATAAAGAAAATTGGAGAGATTCTAGCACTTTCTGAAGAGAATATCAATATGGAACATTCTCAATTCAAAAAGGATATAGGAGCTAAAATGGACGCATTAGAGAAGCAATTATCAACTGATTATAAAAAATCGGAGCAGGTTACTTATCTATATTATGAGTTTGGAGAGCCTATAGATAAAATAGTTCTTTATAAGGGGAGTGAAACTTATCAAAGAGATATAACCATGACATTGAGTAATAGTATGCCTAGTACTCGCTTTATTGACTATAAAGATGATAAAACATTGATATACAATAAAGATCTAAAATTAGTAAAAGAGTTTGCAGGCACTTATACTTTTATTAATGATTGTTATTTTAGAACAAACAGACAATACTTTTATTTGAATGATAAATTAGAGATGCAACCCCTTACTTATTATAAAGTGGATAATCTAGTCAATAATTTTATAGTCATAAAAGAGGATGATGAATCTCCATGGGAATTAGTAGATCCAACGAATAAAAAAATCATGAAGGTAGATAACTATGAGATGAATAATAAGTATAATTTCACTTTAATCGAATCGAATGCTTCATATTATCTACTAAATAAGAACACCCTAGCACCACAGAAAATCGCTAATGTAGATAAAGTTCGAACTGCTGAAAAAGGATATTTCGTTGTAGAGAAGAATAATAAATTTGGCTTTATGAATACAGAAGGAAAGATTGTTGTACCTATTCAGTATGATGATGTAAAGGCTTTTGACGATATGACTGATTTATTGCCAAGCGATTTATTATTTGCTGTCAAGCAGAATGAGAAGTGGGGCTTTGTAGATATACATAATAAGACTGTTATTCCATTTATGTATGATGACGTTAAAGGACCTTTTTCTTATGGGATAGCGCCTGTATATTTAAATGATGCTTTAGGTTTAATTAATTTAAAAAATGAGAAAGTATCTAAGTTTGTGAATAGAAGTTACTCTTCATCAAGTAATTTTGGAAAGAGAACGATGGGCTTAAGTGACGGTACTTATAATCATAAAGGAGAGAAAGAAAAGAAATAAGGGACAATATATACCTCCATAAGTTATTATAGACACCCCTCCATAGATTTCTATCAATGGAGGGGTGTCTGTTTAGTGTAATGTGGTTTTATATATTATCTCTTAATTTTCGCCATTCTTTCCATAATGCTAAGTAAGTATCTTTTTCTAGATCATTAGTTGGAAGCTTTTTAGGACTACTGTTTTTATAGAAGTTTTCGATTTCATCTACGAAAGTATAGACTATCTTTTGGTATTCATTTTTATCTATTATAGCTTCCGTTCCATTTTCAGATATATGCCTTACTTTATGATGTGGTAGATGTTCTATAGTCCAATCTATTCCAGTAGGACATCCCCCTATAACAAGGCGTTCCTGTTCATCAAAATACATTAAAAAACCACAGCATGGTATCAGCTGGCTATCATGATTAGACTCATTTAGGTCTTCGGTTAGACTTCTTAATAGATAAAGAGCAGTAGCAGAGACAGTAACCCCTTGGGTAAGGTCGTTAGATATTACTTCATCTCCAATCTTAAGGAATACATCTCCATGTGCACATAGATCAGACTCATCATCTATATTGTTTAACCAATGAAGGTTAGAGACTTTTATGCTAAATGGTGTGTCTATCATATTTATAATGTATTAAATAAGGTAATATAGTTTAGTGATAAGTTAGTACTAATATTAAAAGGTTTTCTATTGCTTTGCTTGAGGATTGCTAGGGGTATTCTTGCAGGTTTCTTCGACAAAACAGCCTTCTAGGCAAGGAAACCCCAAGGAAACTGCAAGCAAACTCCTAGAAAGTGCAAGGAAAATAGATTATTAACCTCCTATAGCTATAGTAGACTAAATTATCACAAGAACCTATTTAACTTCAAATATATCTAATTATATTCTTTTTTAATTAGAATAGAGGTGGTATTCAGTTCATTTATATTTTGAATATCTATCGAGTAGGTGAAATAGGATCATACCTTATTCCTCCGAAAACAGGGGACTTCTATTTACATTTTTAGGCTATTGATTTATATAAACAATCCTAGATTTTGTAGATTGAAAAAATAGTCAGAATTTTGTACTCGTGAAATTTGCAATCGTCATATTATCCCTATTCATGTTATTCAAACCAGTACTTCCGGTTGTTGAATATGTGGTGCTATATGATTATATCAAGGATGAACTTTGTGTGAACAGAGATAAGCCAGAGCTAGAATGTAATGGAATGTGTCATCTATCTAAAGAGATGGCTAATGCTTCTGATACAGGTAAAGATAAAAGTAAAAGCAATTTTGCTTCGGCAGAAATACAGCTGGTTTATTTTCAAGATATTGTAAATAACACATCTATTCATTTATTTAAGAATTATACGTTTAAGGCGTTCTTTAGCCTTGATAGTGTATATACTTATACTTTCAACGATTTCCTTTTTAGACCTCCTGTCTAATAAACTATTGACTTTTAGTAGATTATTTGTTTCTATATCTAACGTGATTGTTGGTCTAGATAGTAAGTAATCATATCCCGTTTCATGTATAGTGGATCATATATTGGTATAGTACATTGATCTGTATACGCCAGTATAATCAGTTGTATCTTTTGTAGTATGTACTGCATGGTGCTAAGTGATTTTATAGGAGAGTTTCTATATCTACTTAGAAATACGATGTCTATATCTCTATGATGGCAAGCATCTACTGTATGCTTTTGGGGTAAAATAAGTAAAATAGTTTAACCGATGATATTGTCAATATACTTGATGATGTCCTTAATGCTGTACACTGATTTTGGGTTAAAAGATCAGGTGTATGATTTGATCTATAAAAAAGAATCATACAGATTCGCCTAGTCATGTACACACTTTTATGTAACAATGAGAATCTTAACGTGGATAGTAGTACTGTTTCTGTTTACTACAGCTTGTACTATTGATAAAACAGATTATGAATCAGAAAGTAATATTACGAATCCTGAGCATAATGAATTTAAGGAAGTAGTCTCAATCCAAAAAGACAACTATACAATAAGCCTAGAAGCCCTTAATGGACATCTGTACAAAGGGTATAATGAAGTAAGATTAAAAATCACTGATGCAACTACAAAGCAAGTCGTAGAGAATGCAAAAGTGACATTCTTACCTATCTATACTACTGCAGAAGGGAAGATAGAGTCATGCCCTAATCTATATGATCTGGTGTATGATAAAGGAGAGAAAGTCTATAAAGGTTTTTCTGTTTTTACGCAAGAGAATACTCAAGGTGACTGGAAAGTGGAGATTGCATTTAAGGACAAAAATCAAAGTATAAAAGCGAGTCAGCTTGTTTTCGTTGAAAAGCAAAACAATAAGAATCTTAATATGACTTCTTTTAGAGGGATTGACAAGGAGGATTATATTATAGCATTAGTAGCACCTATAAAACCAAAGGTAGCAGAAAACGAACTTGTAGCCGGAATATATAAACTTAATGCTGGAAACAGTAGTTTAAAAGATGCTTATACGGTAGTTGATAATTATACCTTATTACTAGATCCTAGAATGCCTGAACCTTCGATGGGGAATCACTCTTCTCCTAATAATAAAGATCTAGTACAACGTGAGGATAAGTTCTATTATGGTGTAGTGAACTATACAATGACAGGTAACTGGACATTGAATTTTATTATGCTAAACCAACATGGTCGTATTCTAAAGGGAACTACTGTACCTAGTGACTTTACACCAGGTGTAGAAGGAAAGAAAAGTGAACTACATATAGATACTTTATTTTAATTATTATGAAACCTTTTATTACCATATTAATCTTAGGGGTTACAACAGCGAGTGTAGCACAAGATAATAAAGGCCTACAAGATAGTATACCAACTGTATTAGACGAAATCTCTATGCTAGTTCAAGCGAAGAAGAGAATAGAGACAGAGATGAAAATGGCTGTGTCTGTCGATGAGTTTTTGGCTTCTTCAGAACAAATAAGTTTTATCAAAAGAGGGGCTTATGCATGGGAGCCTATGCTGAATAATATGAGTACAGAACGCTCTACCTTGACTATTGATGGGATGCATATTTTTGGTGCATGTACAGATAAGATGGACCCTGTTACTTCTTATGTAGAGAGTAATAATCTATCTACTATAGATATTAAATCTGGGCAAGAAGGAGGAATGCATGGAGCTACTGTGGCTGGGAGTATTGATCTTAAACGAAAAACTACAGCCTTTGGGATAGGGCAGGTATGGACTGGAGCCTATCAAAGTGGGTTCGAGTTTAATAATAAACAGTTCTTTAATCTTGGTAATGTTTCGTTCTCAAGTGAAAAACTAGCTGGTGACGCTAGTATTGCTTATCGGGAAGCTAGTAATTATAAAGATGGAAATAACGATGAGGTAAAGCACTCACAGTACAAAAAATTTAATACAGCTTTAGGATTGGCTTATAAGACAGGTGGTTTATCTTCATTGCGAGCAGATGTTATTTTTGACGTTGCTAAAGATGTTGGTTTCCCTGCTTTACCAATGGACTTATGGCTTTCTCGTGCATTGATTACTTCTGTATCCTATAAACAGCTATTTGAGGACAAATTTATACGTGTTTGGGATACCAAGGCTTATTTTAATGCGATAGAGCATTATATGGATGATACTACACGTCCAGAGAATTTGGTGCATATGGATATGCCAGGCTGGAGTACTACTTACGGGTTACTGTCTAAAGCAAACTTTAAAAGTGGAAAGTATTCTTCTGAATTACAATTGAACGCTTATAATAATCTCTCGATTGCAGAAATGCGTATGTACCCACAGGATCGCTCTAAACAAACAATGTTTGCGTATAGTTGGCCATGGGTAACGACGACTTATGCAGGGGTATCATTGAATAATACGATAGAGTTCTCTGATGATCATAGACTGAATTTCGGAGGGTCAGCAGGAATAAACTATAATTACTCAAAGTATATAGAGTTTAACTGGATTTTTCATCCAGGTAGCCCACAAGAGAAGACAAGGTTCTTACCAAGTCTACACACTAGCTATGAAATGGATATTAATCGATTTAATTTCTCTGTTGGTGTAGGATATGGGCATAGAGCGCCTTCTGTGTCGGAAGCTTATGGATATTATATCTACAATAGTTATGATCGCTATGACTACATCGGAAATCCTAATTTAAAAAATGAGATTTCTAATGAGTTAAATGCAAGTGTTGGGTATAAAGGAGATAAATTTTCACTACAAGCTAAGGTGAATTACTTCTATATCAAGAATTATGTTATCGGAAGAATATTGAGCTTAGGTAGTCCGATGAATTATCAGTCAGTTGGTGTAAAAGGATATACCTCTTTAGACTACGCTACGCTATTTAACTTCGCTCTTAATGCAGACTATCACATCATGGATGATTTGCATTGGAAAGGTGGTGTGACGTATGCTAGAGGTCAAGATAACGAGAAGGGAAACTTGCCTTTCATTAGACCATTTAGTTATCAGACGTCTTTACACTATCTATTCAGAGATTTTAGTATACAGACTTCTATCAATGGTGATGCGAAACAACGAGATTTTAGTCCAGAATACGGAGAGAGTTTGACTCCATCATACACGATTTGGAATGCTTCAGTTGATTACACTTTTTATATCAAAAACTTTAAAACAGTGTTTCAAGTAGGAGCAGAGAATTTACTTAATGAGTACTATAGTACTTATGCAGATTGGGGTAATATCCCTAGGATGGGACGTAATGTATTCACGTCTCTAAAAATAAACTTTTAAAAATAAAACCTAATAAATAAGACAAATGAAAAATTTAACAAAGAGCTTTTTACTATTTGCAGCTTCATTAGCTGTTGTTTCTTGTTCTAATGATGATAGTAACGCTGTTGCTAATAATGTGACTTTAGAGTTTACAAATACATTCAAGGATAAAGTAATTGTTCTAGGTGATGCTAGTTCTTCTTCTGCTACTGTTAATAAATCTGCAGAGGGGCAAGAACATCAATTTTCTGAATTAAAATATGTGATTAGTAATATTCGTCTAATTAAAAATGATGGAAAAGAGATTCCTTATCATGTGAATGATTTAGATAAAGGAGCAACTGTTGTTAACCAAGCGAAGACAGAGACATTAAATTACTTATTAACTAATATCCCTAGAGGAGAGTATAAACAAATCAAATTTGGTCTAGGTGTACGCAGTGATCTAAATGTTCTTGATCAAATTAAGTTTCCTGTTTTTTATGCTAACGCTGGAGCTAATGATACTGAGATGATGTGGGAATGGGGAACAGGATATCGTTTTACTAAGATAGAAGGATTCTATGATGCTGATAAAAAGCAGATGTCTATACACACAGGAAGTACTCTAGATGATGGAGATAATGGTGAACTAATACAAGGTGTAGATGCGTATAGAGAGGTAGTCTTAAACTTACCAACGCATGCAGTGGTGGGAAGTTCTGCGCCAACGATTAAGATTAAAGCTGACTTTGATAAACTATTAACAGGGAAATCGAATACAATTAAATTAAGTACAGGTAAAGGGCCAAATGATAATGCTACACCTAATATTCATACAGCAGTACAGATGGTGAAGTTTGTAGATAATTTAGGAGGAAATGGAACGAGTGATGTTACTGGAATGTTCTCTATTATCAGTGTAAAATAAGAAGTACAAGTATAGAAGAGCTGTTATCTACATAACAGCTCTTTGTCTTCTAAAGGGTTTTATATAATTGCTATTACAAATGAAAACAACAACAAAAATAAGTGTACTATTACTTCTACTGTGCTTAATCTCTTGTAATAAGGATGAGTATGAAGATATTGTGATTGACAATCCAGAGATAGAGTTAGGAATTCCTACTAGTTTTCCAGAGTGGAACTCCGCTGCTTTAAAAAATAAACCTACAAAGTATGGAGTTGAATTAGGAGAAAAACTGTTTACAGATCCAAGGTTGAGCAAGGATAATACAATCTCCTGTTCTAGCTGTCATATACAAGAATCTGCTTATGCAGATCATCACGCTCAAGCGATAGGTATAGAAGGAAGGGTAGGGCTTCGCAATGCGCCTCCTATTCAGAACTTACTCTTTATGAAATATTACAATTGGGATGGTAGTAAACTTCAATTAGAGAATCAACCTATCGTGCCTATTATTACACATGAAGAAATGAACTCTTCTATCGTAGAAGTACTAGATAAAATAGGAACTGATATAGAGTATAAAAAGCTGTTTAAAAAAGCTTATGGAGATGAGTCTATGACTCCAGAGAGAATATATAAGAGTATCGCTCAGTATGAGTATACGCTGATCTCTGCTGATAGTAAGTACGATCGTGTTCAGTTAGGACAAGAGAAATTTACTAGTCAAGAGGCTTATGGGTACAAGGTGTTTACTCAGAAGTGCAGTAGCTGCCATAGTGGAGCACTTTTTACAGATCAAAGTTTTAGAAATATTGGTTTTCCTATCAATCTCGATAGTAATGAAGCAGGGAGAGCTAGGGTAACGGGTGATTTAAAAGACTATATGAGCTTTAGGGTACCTTCTCTTCGAAATATTGAATATACTGCACCTTATGGAAGCTTTGGGCAGTTTAGCTCTTTAAAAGAGGTGTTGGATTACTTTGATAGAGGAGTATTAGATGCAGATAACTTAGACCCTATTTTCAAAGAGGCAAACAATCGTATCGCACTTAGTGAAGCAGAGAAAGAAGCTTTAATTGCTTTTATGTCTACTTTAAGTGATTCTAAGTTTATTGGTAAGTAATGTGTTAGTTATTGATATAGTGTGTTTTATTGGTTGTTATGTAAAGTGTTTGTTTGTAGTTAGGATATTCTTTTATAGATAGTTATTTTAATTGAATACTTTAAAAAGAGTGTAACAAATTATTATATTGAACTACTTATTAGCTAGATAAGATATTAAATACTAAAAAAGATGAATAAGGCAGATTACACAAATTACACTACTGAAGAATTAAAACAAAAAGAAAAACAGTCAAAAGTATTAGCTGGTTTATTGGTAGGGATGCTTCTTGTTCTCTTGGTGTTCTTGGGATATAGAGCTTTGACAAAAGGCTTCAATGCTTTAATAGCTGTTCCTTTTGCACTTTTGCCAATTGTGATAAACTTATTCACTACTGCTAAAAATATTAGAAAAGAGATAGAATCTAGACAAGAGAAATAACTTGCTATGTTTATTTAGTTTCTTCTTCAAGGTTTTTATGCTCAGCTCCCCATTTGCCTAGAGCTTTAATAATGGGAGCTAGTTTTAGACCTATAGGTGTAAGTTCGTATTCTACTCGTGGCGGAACTTCTGGATATATAGTGCGGATAATAACCTTATTCTCTTCTAATTTGCGTAGTTGAAGAGTAAGCACTCTTTCTGTAATATTTGGTAATACCTTTTTAATCTCTCCAAAACGCATCTTCCCTTCAAGTAAATAACAACAAATAGCCATCGTCCATTGCCCTCCAATTATACTTGTGGCATATACCTCATTACATTCATTTTCAAGGGCTTTTTTGTTTTCGAAGTGAGTAGAAGTCTCCTTAATTTTGGTCATACTTACTTTTTTGATAGTATCTAACAATTGGGCGCTAAGGTACAAAAAGCTGTTTGAACTCCCTATTTTTGCAGTAGTAATAACGATTAATGCTAAGAAATGATGCGTACATTAGTGATCTTAATCCATCCTAATTTTGGAGAATCTATTGTAAATAAGTTATGGTTAAAGGAGTTAGAACAATCTCCTGAACGATACTTTATTCATAATTTACACAGTGAATATCCTGACGGAATACTTGATATTCAAAAAGAACAGGAATTGATAGAATCCTATGATCATATTGTATTTCAATTTCCCTTTTACTGGTTTAATTGTCCTCCTTTGTTTAAAACGTGGTTAGATGAAGTACTGACTTATGGTTGGGCTTATGGTAGTCAGAGTGGTTATAAGATGAGTAATAAGAAAATAGGATTAGCTATAACAGCTGGGATTGATGAGCAGGAATATAGTGCAGATGGAAAGTATAAATATACTCTAGAACAACTGTTAGCCCCTTTTGAAGTAACCTTTAATTACATTAAGGCTGACTATCAAGGATTCTATGCATACTATGGTATAGAGCAGGATAGCTCAGTAGAAACCATCAAAAACAGTGTAATTCCTTACGTACAATTTATAGAAACAATATAATATTTTAAAAAGTAGATAATGACATTAGAATTATATCAAATAGATGCCTTTACAGAACATATTTTTCATGGAAACCCAGCTTGTGTTGTACCCTTAAAAAGTTGGTTACCTGACGAGGTATTATTTAAAATAACAAGAGAGAATGCGGTTGCAGAGACAGCATTCTTTATTGATAACGGAGATAGTATTCATTTGAGATGGTTTACTCCTGAGATAGAAATGGACTTATGTGGTCATGCTACATTGGCTACAGCACACTGTCTATCTAGTATATTAAACTATCCAAAGGACAGAATTGTATTTGACACCAAAAGTGGTGAGCTAATCGTAGAGGTTAAGGACGGAATGTACTATATGGATTTTCCTTCAAGAATGCCAGAGGCTTCATCATTACCTGATGTTATTGCTAAATCACTTAATATACAGCCTAAAGAAGTTTTTAAATCTAGAGATTATATCTTAGTCTATGAGTCAGAGGAAGAGATAAAGAATATTAAAGTGAATCAATCTGTATTAGATTTAATCAACCTAGACCCAGGGGGTGTGGTGGTAACATCAACAGGGGTAGAGAGTGATTTTGTTTCTAGATATTTCACACCTCAGTCTACTATTCTTGAGGATCCCGTAACTGGATCAGCACATTGTTCTCTTATTCCATTCTGGTCATCACGATTAGGCAAGCATATACTTTTTGCAAAGCAAATATCAGAAAGAGGTGGTGAGTTATACTGTGAAAATAAAGCCGAAAGGGTAATCGTAGCTGGTAAAGCAAGAGTTTATTCTAAGGGACAGTTTGGGATAGAATAATATAACTCAAAAGAGGATAAGTAAAGCTTATCCTCTTTTGTATTTTAGGGGGAGTTTACTGATTATTAACAGTCTATTTCTTAATGACAGATGGAGATTAGTTCTAGATTGTTATCAAGGCAATAAAATCAATATTAAATATTTAGGAGGTAATTAGAAGTTTTTTTATATGTTTACTAGTCTAGTAACAAACACTTAAAAAAACTAAATATTTATCATGAAAAAACTTTGTCTTATTTTAACCTTAGCATTGGTAGGTAACACTTTTGCACAAGAGTCTAATGATTCTATTGCTGTCAGTAGATTCTTTTATAGCACAAAAATCTTAAAGGATCCTCAAAAAACAGATCAGATAACGGAAGGGGTAGCTATTCTAGATATTAATCAAAGTAACTCTCGTTTTACTGATTATGGAAGCCTACAGCGAAGTGAGTTTATGACAATCTCGAAGACAGATAAATCATTGTCTAGAATGGATATAATGAATAAACTAAGGCAGTTTAAATCTGGTTTTGCTTGGTCTATATATAGTAATGCTGATGAAAATAAGTTTTATCTTGAACAAAATAGACAAAAGTATTATTATAAAGAGGATAAAAATAGTATCAAATGGACAATTGCTCCTGAAGTAACTCAATGGGAGGGATATAAGGTACAAGAGGCTACAACAAGCTACGGTGGACGTGTGTGGTATGCTTTATTTACAACAGACATTCCTGCCTTAAATGGCCCTTATAAGTTTAATAATCTACCGGGGTTTGTAGTTAAGGCATGGGATGCGGCAGGAGAGTACGCTTTTGAATTTACCAACAGCCAAAATATAAAATTAGCTAAGGATGCTTTAGATGGATTAGCTAATTATGAAGAGGTGTCTAAAAAACAAGCTAAGAAAGCAGATAAGGTTTTTTATAATAAAACAGCTGTAGATTTACTGATAGAGTTAAATCCTGGAAATGCAAAAAATATAGATCAATATCCAGCAGGGATGAAACAGAAACTGATCTTAAGTAGTAATCCTATAGAAAAAGATTTTTAATTAAATCATATTTATTACTGATGGAAGTAATGCTGATTGATAGGAGTATGATAACTTTGCACTAAAGTATATAGTAATACAGATAACAATGGGAAGAAATACACCTGCCAATAGAAAGGCTGTCAAGGATAAAATAGACAAAAAGAAGAAGAAAGAACAGGAAGCAGCTGTTAAGCGAAAAACACTTCTAAAAGAAATAGTGAACCAAATGGCTAATAAGAAGTAGTTTTTGGACATAAAATATAAAGCCTATATCAAAGGGATTACTATTGATATAGGCTTTTTTATGCTTACTAGCTATAATTTTTATAAGAATAGATTATCTTAGATAAGGTATTAATAAAGAGTAATAATATGAAACAAGTTTTAACCTTACTTATCGCTTTGTTTAGCATGATGTCTGTTTATGCAAAATATGGATCGTTTGGCTTAAGTACTTTCCCTAATGGATCGACCATTAATCAGAACGCTATCTTTATGATAGAGGGCTATGCTGACAGTCAATCAATCATTAAAGCGCTTAATAAGGAATATCCCATATATCTTAAAAGTGGGGATAAGATAGTGCCTTTAATTGTGACAGAGACTTACGTAGGTAGTTTTAATTTGACACAAGCTATCTTAAAGCCTGAGAACGAGTTAGAGGCAGGCCTTGAATATACCTTAGTAATTGATAATCTACCTCAACATGACAAATTAGAAAGACGTAATACAGAGTCGGGTGAATATGAAGCCATAAAGTATAAGGTATTGCCTACTGTAGATACTGATAAACCTGTGGTTGCTTCTAAGCCTAAGATAGAAAAGAAAGAAAACGTTATGTATGGATGTGGTCCTTCTTCTAATGTGATATTTTCTAATCCTGCCAAAGATGATTCAGAGTTCTTAGTAAAGACTACAATGAAAAATGTAAAGACAAAAGAAGAAACTACTTATTATTTAGTTGCTTATAAAGATACTATTAGTGTAGGGCATGGTATGTGTTCAGGGGCTTTTAGTTTTAAAAGAGATAATGATTATGAAATAGAGTTTGCCTTTATGGATAGTTCTGGTAATATAACAGAATGGGAAGGAAAGCGAATTAAGTTTAGTCCTCCTACGTTTAAGGGAATATTTTAATGTATTAGAAATAGGTAATTACATATTATATTCTGTTAGGACACATGATACAAATATATAATATGATTTTAATACGATATTCAGATAGAACGACCTGCAGCATATGCATTAAGACATGCCCCAAAAGTGTCTAACTTATTGGAGCATGTTTAAAGGAGGGCACTATTGATATAGTCTTATTTTACTCGAATTAATTCGACTCTTCTGTTCTTAGCCTTATTGCTGTCCGAGTCATTAGCAACTAATGGATTCTCTGCACCCAAACCTTTAGCGGATAGTTTCTCTTTAGCGATGCCTTGTTTTATTAAAGCATTCATTACTGCATTAGCTCTATCGGTAGATAGTTTTTTGTTGTGAGATGCTTCTCCTGTATTGTCTGTATGTCCTTCAATTGAAATCTTTAAAGAAGGATCTTTCTTTAAGGCAACTGCTATTTCATCAACTGTTTTTTCTCCATCTTGAGTAAGTGTAGACTTATCGATATCAAAGTTGATATATAAGATAGATTTACCTTTCTCTGTTAGGTCTTTTACTATTTCGTCTGCTGTAATTTTAGTAATTGTCTGCTGTAGGGCTTCTTCTTGTAAGATATTAAGCTTACCACCTGCATTATTAGCAGTGTATTGGATATAAACGTTTCCTTGATTATGTGTACGGATAATATAAAGTTTAATTAATTCTCCAGTATATCCGATATCTCCTTCATCTCCTTTATTCGGATCTTGTTTATTATAACGTTCATATTCTTCCCCTGTGATTTCTCCTTCAAAAACTTTTACTGCTCCTATAGAATTTAAATAATCCTCTAAGCTTTTTTCAAAGTAGCGTTGAGAAAACTCTTCCCCTGCTACAGCAGTTACATTAGTTTTATACAGTTTTCCTTCAATAGGAATCATTACTCCATCAATAGGGAAGTAACATACATCAAAGTTTTTCTGAAATGGTTTGTTCATTTCTTTTAATCCTTTAGGTAAGGTAAAGAATGGGAAAGTACCTATATCTGCTTTGCTATAAGCTATATCTTCAATATTAAATCCAGCTTTAGGTGTGTCTATTTCTTCAACATTTGTTGAGGTTTGTTCAGTTGTTATTTCGGGGTTATTTTCTTCTTTGTTCTTTTGGTTACAAGACATAACGATTAATGCCATTGCTAATAAAAGTGTGGTTTTTTTCATGATCTGAGCTTTTGATTCGATTATTGTTGTTTTTTGACAATTCAAAAATCGGTAAAAAAATGATAGATAGGATATTAAATTTTAAAAAGGAATGAAAACTTAATATAGATAGACCTTTTTATTCAATAATAAATATTGTTTAAAATAATTCTAAATAATATAGTTGTATTAAAAGTAGTTTTTTTATTTTTGATAAAACTCAAAATGTACTAATTATGAATTACTTTATCCGTTTCAGTTTATTATTCTTTTGTGCAACCTTCTTAATATCGTGTAATAATAGTGATATTCCAGAGAAAGCTATGCCAGTTACTAATTTTGATGTTGACCGTTATTTGGGAACGTGGTATGAGATAGCGCGTTTTGACTTTCGATTTGAAAAAGATTTGAATAATACTTCAGCTCAGTACAGTCTAGATAAAGATGGGAATGTAGAGGTTCTTAATAGTGGATATAATTACGTAGGGAAGGAGTGGTCTGTAGCAAAAGGAGTAGCAAAGTTTAGAAAAGATAAAGGAACAGCAGCTTTAAAAGTTAGTTTCTTTGGGCCTTTCTATTCTGGTTATAATGTCATTGCTTTAGATGAAGATTATCGATATGCTTTAATAGCAGGGAAGAATCTTGATTATTTATGGATTCTATCTAGAGAAAAAACTTTGCCTGAAGATGTGAAAGTAAAGTATTTAGAAATTGCTAAAGAAGTTGGATATGATACTAGCAAGCTTATATGGGTAGAGCATGATAAGAACAATAATCCCTATTTAAAATAATAAGAAGAGTATTCTCTAAAGAGACTTTATAGATATAGCTTAGGAATATGTAAGTTACGTTTATTATTAACACAGTTGTGATTATCTAACCATTATTTACTGTAGGATATGTTTTTTTAAATATATATCGTTATATTACAAGTAGGGTACAAATGATAATGTAATAAAACGTTTAAATCTATGACTATATATAGTTATCACTTAGTGAAAGTATCTTTATGGATGAGACTAAAATTGCTATTTAATTCACATAGATTAAAGAGACAAAAGGGTTTATTACACATAGAAGTAATGTCTAGCATGGTGTTAGGTTCTCCTATTTTTTCCCTATCCAGATTAAAATTTAGGCATGTAGTTATATTTGCCCAATGGGAAGATGAGTGTGTATTAGATTATTTTTTAATCCATAATAAGGTTGGTAGAACACTTGCAAAAGGAGAGTATTTCAAGTTAAAATTAATTAGACAATGGGGCAATGTCTCAGGGTTTGTACCAGAGGAGCTAGAGAGTATTAGTGAAGACCAATCTGCTTCAGTTGTAGCAGTTACAGTGGCTAGGATGAAGTTCTTACAAATACCAAGGTTTATTAAATGGGGAAGACCAGTAGAGATGTTGGTACGGGATCACCCAGGAGTACTATTTGCTACAGCATCTATTGGTTTTCCACATACAGTCTCTACTTTCTCTCTATGGAATACACAGAAAGATATGTTAGACATGGTCAAGGGACATGGCAAAGTAGATGAACCTAACCGTCATATAGATGCGATGAAAGAAAGAGAGCGAAAGGACTTTCATTATGAGTTTACGACTCTTAGGTTTAGTGTTATTTCAGCATCTGAGAAGTGGGGTAGTAAGGTTAAAGAATAAAGGAGATATAAAAGCACTGTACAGCTACATGGATATAGTTCAAGAATATATGGATTATAGTACAATATAAGATGTTACGATTAGTAATCTTAGAGATATACCCAAAGAAAAGGGACACAACGAATACTTGTACAAAAGCTAGTATGGCATTAGGTAACAGCATAATATAAAAGAAGCCTAAGTGTGCAATAGTCATTAGTACAGCCGTGATGATGTTACCTGGACTGATACTTTTAGTAGAAGGTTTGATGTATTTATCAATGTAGTTTTGGATTAGCCCTCTGTATAAAACCTCTTCTCCTAAAGCTTTTATTGGAAAACATATCAGGATAAAGAACCAAATCTGATCTAAGTATTCATGATGTATATCTGATGAATCTGATAAGAATATCTGTAGACTATTAACTACTAAAAAAATAACAGCAAACAGACTAGTGTATTTGATTAGGTTTTTCTTAGACTTGCTGTCTATGTTTAGTTTTAAAGAAACGCGAATAGGTAATGTATGTTTCTTGATAAAAAGGATACTTAGAATAATTAAAGGAACAGAGGCTAGTACTGATTGATACTCTGTATTGTCAATAAAGCTTAAAGACAAATAGGTAGCTGTAATAACAGTATATAATAAAAAATATAATAGAATCGGATAGATAAGTTTATTCTGTATCTTCATAATAATTGTTTAGTTAGTAGTGTTTTTCATTATCTTTACTAAGATAGAGATAGTTTTTTCTGTAAAGTAATGTAAAAGAAAGAATTGTATAGTGTTTTTTAATATGAGAGTTTGTTTTTTATTTTTCTGTCTATTATTTAGTAGTATAGATAGCTTTGGACAATATAGTACTAATGATCAATTAACGATGAATGGACAAATCGTATAAAATATTATACAATAAATAGGTTCAAAATGAATTATACTTATCTTTTATATGGTGTAGTAGTATGGTTGGTTATAAGTGTCGTGATTAGAACGATAAGTAGGACCTCTAATAAGGTAGTAGCCCCATCCATTAAACCTTCTCCCTTTGGAATCGAGTTAATAGAGAATGGTTTTCTTCAATATGCAAATCCTGAGTTAATCAATTCCTTGGAGTTAGATATTATCGAGTCATTCTATATTCACGATGATGAGACCTATAAGTTCGCTCATATTGATGCAGAGGAAATGGCAGAGTTTAACTTTGATTTCTTTCTTCCTCAATTAAATGCAATACTTGGAAAAAGGGCTTTTGAACTAGAGGTAAAAGTAGCAGATGATTATGAATATACTCATGATATTATTATTAACGATAAAAGAATTAACTTATATACACAGTATGATTTAGATAATGACTTGATCTGGGATACTTCAGTAAGAAATTTCTTTAAGGAAGTAAATGCTATACTAAAGTTTAACTTTATAAAAGAGAGATTTTACTTGATATCAGGAGGACACGACTTATCAACGTTGTTACTGACGGATAAAGAGTTTCTAATTATTATGGAATACTTTAAAGATAATCCTAATGAAATTCCTTATAGACCATAATAGAATAAAAACTACTTATTATGAAAGTAAGAGAGTTACATATTGATTCAGAAGTAAAAGTATTTGTTGTAGTTAATAAAGACAATGAAGATGTGCTTGAGTGGGAGGTTGAAGCTACTCAATATGCTGTATTACCAGATGAAGAAGGGAATTTTTTTGTCAAAGGATTAGAGATTTCGAATAGTGGTATAGCTGAAGTATATGTAGGAATGATACTTCCTGAACGAATAAGTGAAATAGCCCTTAAAAATAATGTATTAGGTCAATTGACAGTATTAGAATGTATTGAGACGAGTAGTAGTCAGTATCTTCCTTCGGTAGCTAGTGAGTGCTATGGAGATTATGAGTTGTATTATGTTAGATCAAATCCAAAAATAGGAATAGAGGTATTAGAAGAAGGTCTTAAGCAATCTGATAATTATGGAGCTATTGCTGAAGATTTAGGATATATTTATCGAGATGAACAATGTATTCATGAAGCTATAGAAGCTTTTAAGATTAGCGAGGAGATAGGAGTGTCCTCTTGCTATATTTATAAAGAGTTAGCGGATTTATATGACGTGCTTGGTAATACTCCAATGAAAGAAGAGTATAACCTTAAGTATATTGAAAATGGAGGTCTATAGTATCTACCTCAACGCTATCCACATACTCATATTATCATAGTACCTATCATTGTCCTTAATAAAGTTAGGTATAATACTTAATTCTTTAAACCCTTGTTTTCGGTATAATGCTATTCCTGCCATATTCTCCGTATATACCTCTAATGTGAGTATCTCAAGTGTATTATTTCTTTTAGCCCATTCTACAGCACTACTTAATAATGCTGTTCCTAATCCTGTGTTTCTCCATTCTAGTAATATTCCCATTCCTAATACAGCCGTATGCTGTAGTGTCTTTCTATGCTGCCCTGTAAGATCTAAATTTCCTATTAGTTGCCCATTGTGTTCTGCCACTAACATTATAGAATTATCAGTACTATTTAGTTTCTCAATCCAAGCTTCTATTTCTGCTACAGTCTTATTAAAATCACTACTAGTAATAGGAATATACTCTGAGGTGTCTAAGTATTGTTTGATAAGATCTAATAATGCACTAGCATCATTTGAGCTTGCAAGGCGAATAGTTACTTGTTTATTGTTCTTTAAAGAAGTCGTTATAGGGGTAAATAGCATACTTAAGTCAGTTAGAATAGAGGTGACAATATAGGAATAAGTAGAATAAGACACAACGTTAAGATATTCTAATGGAGCAAAATTAATCGAACGCGGAGCATTGTTTAATGTGCTTCAGAGTAGGCAGAAGCTATTAGTCGGAGTAGATGTCTATGAGCAAGAGCCTATCTATGATACTAATTATGAGTTACTACATTTTGATAATGTTGTATGCACACCTCATATAGGGTATGTGGAAGAGTCTAGTTATGAATTATATTTCGGAACAGCTTTCGAGAATGTGGTCAGTTATATTAAGGGTACACCACTTTATATTGCTAATCCAGAAGTCTTGTAAATAAAAAAAACGGATACCCTTATAAGGTATCCGTTTTTACTCTAATAAGTCAGACTTATTGATGACGAAGTAGGTAAGTGGTCTACTTGGCATTTTTATTTTTTATCCGAAAACACCGTTGATATAATTCTTAGTCATTTCGTGTTTAGGATTCTCAAAGATATCTTGTGTCAAACCGCTTTCTTTTACTTCACCTAGATACATAAAGTAAGTTTGATCAGCGATACGCTGTGCTTGTTGCATATTATGTGTTACAATAGCGATTGTATATTTCTCTTTTAAATGAAGAATAAGTTCCTCTATTTTAATTGTACTTACAGGGTCAAGTGCAGAACACGGTTCATCCATTAAGATTACTTCCGGACGAAGTGCTACAGCTCTTGCTATACACAGACGTTGTTGTTGTCCTCCTGATAAGCGATGAGCTGGCATCTTTAAATCATCTTTTACTTCATCCCATAAGAAGGCTTCCGTTAATGCTTTTTCGATTACACTTTTATCATGAGGTAGATTATTAATCTTTAGACCATAAGCAATATTGTCATAGATGCTTTTCGGAAAGGGATTCGCTTTTTGGAATACCATCCCGATGCGCTTTCTAATCTCTGTTACAGGTATAGTCTTAGAATAGATATCCATATCTTCTAACTTGATAGTTCCATTTATTTTAGCATATGGAACTAAGTCGTGCATACGGTTAAAGCTTCTTAGTAAAGTACTCTTACCACAACCAGAAGGTCCGATAAGGGCAGTTATTTTATTTTCTTCGAATTCTACACTTACATTTTTTAAAACTTGTTTGCTTCCAAAGCTAATATTTAAGTTCTCAGCAGATAATTTAGTTTTCATTTTTTCTGAATTTATAACGGATATAAAATGCGCTTAAGTTTAATAGGAACACTACGATAATCAACACTAATGCTGTTCCATAAGCGATAGGTCTTACTTCTTCTATTGACTGATGTTGCGTCGATAGCATATATAAGTGATAAGGCAGAGCCATAAACTCCTGGTTTAGGTATCCATTCGTATCACTGATATAAAACGCAGCTCCTGTGAATAAGATGGGAGCTGTCTCTCCTGCTGCTCTTGATAGGGTTAATACTACACCTGTTAGAATACCTGGTACTGCAGAAGGAATCACTACATCTTTAATAGTCTCAAATTTAGTAGCTCCGACTGCTAGTGCTGCTTCTCTTGTACTATTTGGTATTTGCATTAATGCCTCTTCTGTAGTTGTGATAATATATGGAAGTGATAATAGTCCTAATGTTAATCCAGCAGCTAGTAAAGAAGTTCCTAGAGATAATGTTTGAACAAATAAGGCTAATCCGAATAGTCCATAGATAATAGAAGGAACACCTGATAAATTACGTATAGCTGCTCTAATCGTTCTAGTCAGCCAGTTGTTTTCTGCATATTCATTTAAGTAGATCGCACAGAATACACCGAATGGAATACTGAATAAAGCCGTGATAAGGGTAATAAGCACTGTACCTATAATCGGTGTAAGAATACCTCCTTTAGTCATTCCTTCTTTAGGAATAGTAGAGATAAACTCCCAAGACAAACTTCCTATTCCCTTTGTCACAATCTCTAGGATGATTACAACAAGGAAAAAGCACACGATAAGAGTAGTTCCTACTAATGTTCCCCATTCTACGATAGAGGATAGTTTTAGTTTATTATGCTGCATGGTATTTTCTTAATCTATTTATAAAATATTCTCCTACTAGGTTTGCGATAAGTGTCATGAAGAACAAGACTGTCGCTAGAGCGTATAACCCATAGTAGTGTGTAGTTTGATAAGGAACTTCTCCCATTTCGATAGCGATAGTCGCCGTCATTGTTTTTACAGAATCAAAGAATCCAGTAGGTATTAACGCCGCATTACCTGTTGCCATTAGTACAGTCATGGTCTCTCCGATGGCTCTACCTACTCCTAACATGACTGCCGAGATAATACCTGGAGCTGCTGCGGGAAGGATTACTTTGCGAAGAGTCTGCCATTTAGTAGCGCCTACACCATAGCTTGCTTCTTTATATGTTTTTGGTACTGCATGTATAGCATCTTCTGCAATCGTAATAATAGTAGGTAGTGCCATTATCGCTAGTAAGATAGCTCCATTTAGGGCATTAAGACCATTAGGTAAACCTGCCATATCAGCTAAGCCAGGGCTTACCACTACAATTCCTAAGAAACCAATAACTACTGAAGGAACTGCAGCTAACATTTCTATAGCTGGTTTTAAAATATTCTTTAGTCGTGTACCAGCGTATTCAGATATAAATGCAGCTGTACCAATTCCTAGAGGAATAGCGATAAGCATCGCTCCTAAGGTTACTATGGTAGTACTTAGTATAAGAGGGAGCATTCCATATACAGGGTTCTTTGCTGTAGGATTCCATTCCATCCCTGTGATAAAATCAAGGGGCTTTACATCCATAAAGAAGGAAATAGAATTGTATATTAACATGGCTAATATTCCTCCTAATAAACAAAGCACTAAAAGACCAGTCGCTTTAAAGATGTATTTAAAAGTAACATCTAATCCTATTCTAACGTTATATTTCATATTATGGTCGTTCTATTATATAATAACCGTGTTCTTTGATCAGTTGTTTTCCGATCTCACCGTTTTCAAAGTCAATGAATGGTTTTACCTTTTCCCACGAATCTTCTAAGATGAACTGATACAGTGGTCTCTGGAAGAAGTATAGACTGTTATTGATTGCATTGGAGTCTATAGGAGAATAAGCTTGTGAAGTAGGAGTTTCTTTAATACTCAATATCTTTACAGTAGGATTAGTAGCTGTCTCGTGAGAGATATAACCTGCACCTACATAGCCTATCCCAGATTTGTCCGTTTTAATACCTTCTAAGATTTGAGCATTTCCTGTCATTTCTTTAGCTGCATTAGAAAACTCTATCTTTAGCTTCTTCTTAATAAAGGAGTGTGTACCTGAGCTACTCTGACGTCCATAGATATTAATAGGTAAGTCTACAGAAGTAAGTTCTTTCCAATTGGTGATTTCTCCTTTCATTATTTTAGCTAAAGTTTCAAGATCTATTTCTTCTATAGGTAGATCCTTATGTACTACAAAGGCAGTAGCATCTTCAGCAAATATGACAGTACGAAGCTTTATATTCTTGTTTTCGAACTGTGCAATCTCTTTGTCTGATAAAGGGCGAGAAGAATTAGCGATGTCAGCTTGACCATTTAGTAAAGAGGTAATACCAATACCAGAACCACCACCAGAAATAGCAATACTAAAGTCAGAATCTATTAGAGTGTATTTCTCTGCTAGGTTTACTGCTAAATTTACCTCTGTGTCAGAACCTTTCATCTTGATAGAATGATCCTTGTCTCCACAGGAAAGTAATAATAAAGAAGAAAAAATAACTAGACTTTTTCTCATAGATAAATAGTGTTTTTTCATTGAGACAAAGTACCTCTGTGATTGTGACCTATAGGTTACTGGTATGTTATCAAAGGGTTAAGGAGGGTTATTTATTAATAATATAACAGATGTGACAAAAAATCAGTTATCTCTTATTAATGATAGGGGTAAATATTGAAAGTTAATAATTTTTTAGGGACTTTCTCATTTTGCGCAATGAAATTGCAGTATTGATTAAACTTTTTAATGTTACTATAAGGTTAATATTTAAGGAAGGTTAAACATAGGTAAATAGAATCCCACTTTATTCCTTTACAAATCCTACACTATTACTTAAGAAAGCATCTTCAATAAAATAGAAGTAAAGTTCTAATTCTCTTTCATGACATAAGGTTTATCTATTTACTTAAAATGAGAACCATCTTTAACACAATAATTTACTTTATAAATACACTGATTTAATTAGTGAAAATACAACTATTTGTTAAAGTATAATGCTCTATTTGAATGTTATGTTTTTAAAGAGTTTAAAAGAAATAATCCTAAGGTGATATTTGATTTATTTAAGTTTATAGGCATTTTACTATTGTTATCTTATTGTTTTAAATAGATTAAGGGATTGTTGTTTTGTAGTAATTACTTAATGTTTATTGGTCGCAGACGGTAGTTAAAACTATGCACTTTAGTGCATTTAGCTTTCAGCTTCTAAAAACCTTTCACAATATTGGTTGTTGTTATTTGTGAATTGGTTATCTAGTGCATTCTGAAATTACGATATTTTAAAAGTTAGTTTTAAGTAAAACTACTAAGTTCTGTATTTCCACACAGGCAGACTTTAGTCTGCTTTAACAAACTATGGACTTTCAGTCCATAGTGGTTTATTTAATTCTTTACAATGCAAGCTAAAGAATGATTGGCAGTACGTTTAGAACATAAAAACTAAACATTTGTAATTATGAAGAAATTTAAGGTCTGTTGCTACATAGCATTCCTATTTTATTCAGGTTTTCTTGTCGCTCAAGAAAGTAAACCACCAGTAAGTTCTCCTCTTATTTCTATTGTCATAGAACAGGATGAGACTTTAGGAAAAGTAGTAACAGAATTAGCGAGCAAAGTTGCTGCTAAGGTGAACATTGAGGATTCTACTTTAAAAGAGACTCCTTTAATCGCCTATGAAGGCAAGGCTGCTAGACTTCAGGATATACTAGAAGTAATCGCTATGCAGACGGGGTATACAGTGAATTATGCCAATGGGGTAATTACAGTAAAGAATGACCAATTCAACACACATTTAGAAGACATCACTCTTGTGGCTATTGGTTATGGAGACAAAAAGAAGCAGAATATTACTACCTCTGTAACAGAAGTAGATACTAGAGCTTTAAAAAACAGGCCTCTTTCTAACGCTGTGTCTGCTTTACAAGGAACTACTCCAGGTTTAAACATTACCAATTCAAGTGGTAAAGAAGATGCTGAAGCGAATATTAATATTAGGGGATTTAACTCTGTTAATGGAGGTGGACCGTTAGTATTAATTGATGGAGTAGAAGGAAGCCTTTCTAATATTAATCCAGATGATATCGAAAGCATAAGTGTATTAAAGGATGCTGGTGCCGCTGCAGTATATGGTGCTAGAGGTGCCTTTGGGGTAGTGCTTGTTAAAACAAAGAACCCAGGTGTAGGAGAAATAAAGGTAAGTGTTAACTCTACGATGAATATACTTTCTCAAACGCAAAATACGGACTTTGTAACTGATCCTTATTTAGCGGCTAAGATTGTTGACCAAGCTTTTATTACAGGTAGTGGGCGAAGTTATACAGGGTATAACGAATACGATTATGAACAATTAAAAGCAGTCTCAGAGAATCCTGCATTAGCTCGTGTTGAAATCCAAAATAGAAATGGCCGTGATCAATATGTACATTATGGTAGTACAGATTGGTGGAATTACTTCTGGAAGGATACGAGATATTCTTATATCAATGATATCAGTATTTCTGGAGGAAGCGAAAAGGTCAAAGGTTATTTTTCGTATAGAAACTATTCTGCGGATGGATTATTGAAAGTACAGGATGATAAGTATAAGAAAAATAACTTAAGAGCTAAATTTGATATTAAAATTAATGATTGGATTAGTTTTAGTACGAACAATCAGTATTTTAAATCTTCTGACTTAGTACATGGTGGAACACAGTATGGATGGAGAGATCCATGGACAAGTGAAATGTTGGTACACGCTTTACCTTCTTATGTTCCAGTGAATCCTGATGGAGGAGCGCTATGGCGTACTGAGTTAAATAATTACACTATCGGAGATGGATATTTTGCGTCTTTACTACATGGTAAATCAAATAGAACTGCTGTAAGAGATGAGTTTTCGACGATTAATGCATTTCATTTTAAACCACTCAAAAACTTAGACGTTCACGCTAGTTATGCTTACAAGAAAAATACTAGAGATATTAACGAACGTTCTACTTTAATTCCATATTCTATTCTTCCGAATCAGATTCAATACTTTGGAGAGAATAAATTGAATGTAAATGAGACCATAGAGGATTACAATGCTCTAAATATTTATGGACAATATCGTTTAGACTTTGGAGATCATAATTTTGATTTCATGGCAGGATATAACCAAGAATATTTTAAAAATGATAATAGAATCATGAGTATTCAGAACCTAATCTCTGATGATTTAGATAATCTAGGTTTAGGATCTTCTAATCCTACTGTAGTTGGTAGTGCTTATGAATGGGCTTTAAGAGGGTATTTTTATCGATTCTCTTATGATTATGCAGGGAAGTATCTTTTAGAGCTTAATGGTCGATATGATGCGACGTCTAAATTCCCTAGTGAACAGAGATGGCAATTCTTTCCCTCTGTTTCTTTGGGATGGAATGTTGCGAATGAACCTTTCTTTAAACGCACATTCGGTTTTTGGAACCAATTTAAGATACGTGCTTCTTATGGAGAGTTAGGTAACCAAGCTATAGGTGCTTATGCTTATATTCCAACATTGAATAAAGCTATTGATAAGGGGTATGCATTAGATGGAGCATTGTTAGAGTATATGCAAGCACCTTCTTTAAACCCGAGAGACATTACTTGGGAGACAGTAGCTACTTCAGATATCGGTTTTGATCTAGGTTTTTTCCAAAATAAACTGAATGTTAGTTTTGATTATTTTCAAAAGGACATAGATGGGATGTTAACCAAAGGTAGAACACTACCAGGTGTATTAGGAACAGAATCTCCACGCGAAAATGCCGCTGATCTAAGAACTAAAGGATTTGAAGTCTCTTTGGGATATAATGATTCGTTTAAATTAGCAGGTAGTGATTTTAATTATTCTGTATCAGCAGGTTTATCTGATTCTAAGACCAAGATTACGCGCTTTGATAACCCTACAGGGTTACTGACAGATTATTATGTAGGTATGGAATTAGGAGAGATTTGGGGATATTCAGTAGAAGGATTGTTCTCTAGTCCAGAGCAAATCGCTAATCATGCAGATCAATCTCGTGTATCTGCTCATATCATAGCTAATGGAGGACTACAACCTGGAGATGTTATGTTTAAGGATTTAAATGGAGATGGTATAGTAAGTGAAGGAGCAAATACTTTAGAAAATCATGGAGATATGCGTAAGATCGGAAATACAGCTCCTAGGTATCAGTATAATTTCCGTTTAGCATTTGATTGGAAAGGAATTGATTTTTCTGCATTCTTCCAAGGAGTAGGAAAACAAGATTGGTATCCTGATACGGATAGTAGAATGTTCTGGGGACCTTATAACAGACCTTATAATTCATTTATTCGTCAAGATTTAGCGAATGATATTTGGACTCCAGAGAATACAGATGCCTATTTTCCACGTCTAGTAGGATATACATCATTAGGAAGTAATAGACAGTTAGGTGTACAGAATGATCGTTACTTACAAGATATTTCTTATTTACGTCTAAAGAATATTACATTAGGATATTCTCTTCCACAGGATCTAGTAAAGAGAGTAAAGATGGATAAAGTAAGAATTTATGTGAGTGGAGAGAACCTGTTTACATTTACTAATTTAACGGATTATATCGATCCTGAAGCAGCTAGTAATTCTTTTGACTTTAATAGTCCAAACTCTGCTCGTAAGCGCACTAATGCACAAAGTTTTCCATTCTCCAAAATTATCTCTTTTGGGGTACAACTTAATTTCTAAACAATTAATATGAAAAGATATAAAATACTTGCCATACTCTTGGCAGCAGGATTTTTGGGTTCTTGTAGTGAAGATTTCTTAGAGAGAGATCCGATATCGTCTGTGACAAGTGAGAACTTCTTTAAAAAAGAAAGTGACTTAATTCTTTTTACTAATTCTTTTTACAGAATGTTTCCAACTACCTCTATATATAATGGTGATTATAGAACCGATAATATTATTCAAAATATTTTATCTGATGAAATGAGAGGAGGGAGAGTCGTACCTCCATCTGGAGGCGGATGGTCATGGAATAATTTGAGAGATATTAACTATTTCCTAGTCAATTTTGAAAAGGTAGGAGACGAGGCTCTTATTAAACATTATGGAGGAGTAGCGAGATTCTTTAGAGCTTATTTTTACTTCGAAAAAGTGACGCGTTTTGGAGATGTGCCATGGTATGATTATTTATTAACGGCAGAGGATGAGGCCGCTTTACAAAAGCCACGTGATCCACGTAAGCTAGTGGTAGATAATATGTTGAAAGATTTGGATTACGCAATCGAGAATATGCGTTCTACTAAAGATGTATATAGAGTATCTAAATGGACTGCTCTTGCCTTAAAAGCGCGTATAGGCTTATATGAAGGAACCTATATGAAGTATAGAGGCTTACCTGGATATGAGACTTATTTAGAACAAGCTTATCAAGCAGCAGAAGTATTAATAAACCACTATGGACTGAAAGTCCATAGTTTGTTAAAGCAGACTAAAGTCTGCCTGTGTGGAAATACAGAACTTAGTAGTTTTACTTAAAACTAACTTTTAAAATATCGTAATTTCAGAATGCACTAGATAACCAATTCACAAATAACAACAACCAATATTGTGAAAGGTTTTTAGAAGCTGAAAGCTAAATGCACTAAAGTGCATAGTTTTAACTACCGTCTGCGACCAATAAAAGAATCTGGTTATAAAGTTTTCTCTACAGGAAATCCAGATAAAGATTATCAGAATTTATTTGCTTCTCATAAGGCTATTGGTGATGAGATTATTCTTGCTAGAGAGTTTTCTACAGAACTGAATGTTCGTCATAATGTGAATTACTATACAGTAGCAGCTTCGTATGGTAGACCATCTATGCCAAAAGATTTGATTAATAGTTACTTAATGAAAGATGGTAGCCGTTTTACAGATCGTTCAGATTATAATAAGATGTTATTCCAAGAAGAAGTAAAAGATAGAGACTTGAGATTGAGTCAGACTATACGTACTCCTGGTTATACCAGAATTGGAAGCACTATTCAGCTAACACCTGATTTTTCTGCAGCTACTACAGGTTATCAGTTAATTAAATATGTCGCAGAAGCACAGTACGATACGAATAATGCATCTATTGTTGATTTGCCACTATTTAGATTTGCAGAGGTTTTATTAGTATATGCGGAAGCAAAAGCAGAATTAGGAATTATTGATCAGAGTGATTTAGATCTATCTATAAATATGCTTAGAAAGCGTGTCGGAATGCCTGATATGGTAATGGCAGAAGCAAATGCAAAACCGGATGCTTATTTAGCTAAACAATATGTAAATGTAAACGGAGCTAATAAAGGATTACTATTAGAATTAAGACGAGAGAGACGTATAGAGTTATTTATGGAAGATCATAGATGGGATGATATTGTACGTTGGAAAGAAGGACAAAAGTTAGTTCAGAATATTGAAGGAATGTATTTTAATGGCCCAGGTAAATATGATTTGGACAACAATGGTAAGACAGATATTTACCTATACGAAGGCTCTAGACCAACAGAAAACGTACAAGGAGTCTATTATGCTAAACTAGGATCTGATATTCATTTAAATCAAAATAATAGTATAGATCCATTTCCTAATAATAAGAATAGAACATGGAATGAGAATAAAGACTATTTATACCCTCTACCTATACAAGAACTTCAGTTAAATACGAATTTAAAACAAAATCCAGGATGGTAAGATCTATATTACTAAGCGTCCTATTTATAGGGACTAGTATTTTTGCTCAAGAGAAAGAGCCTCAGACTTTAAAGGCAATGACTTTTAACATTAGGATGGATACTCCTAATGATGGTATAAATCAATGGAGCAATCGAAAAGAATGGGTTGCAGAAGTTGTCTTTTTTAATGATGTGGATATTGTTGGTATGCAAGAAGTACTTCATAACCAGTTAGTCGATTTAGAAAATTTACTTCCACAATATGACTATGTAGGAGAAGGAAGAGAAGGGGAAACGAAAGGAGAGTACAGTCCTATCTTTTACCTAAAGGATAGGTTTAAAGTTTTAGAAAGTGGAACATTTTGGTTATCAGAAACACCTTATGAAAAGGGAGTTAAGTCTTGGGATTCTTCTTTACCTCGTATAGCTACATGGGCTCGTTTTGAAGATAAAAAGTCAGGAAAAACATTTATCCATCTAAACACCCATTTTGATCATAGGGGTAAAGAGGCTCGTCAACGAAGTGTTGAAGTTATTAATCAGGAATTAGCTAAAATCACTAAAGGAGAAACAGTGGTATTCACAGGTGATTTTAATTTACCTCCAACAGACTTACCTTATCAGAAGATAATAGAATCAAAGTTTGTCGATACTAGAGATGCAGCAATGTATCGTTCAGAATTAGGTTATACGCATAATGCTTGGAAAATAGAAGCTCCTAAATCAAGTAGAATTGATTATATTTTCTTGAGAGGGTTTGACTTAGCTCCTATTAAGTATAGAGAGCTAGATATTCAGCGAGGACCTTTATTTGCCTCTGACCATTATCCAGTCTTCACAGAGTTTAGATGGGTAGAATCAACTACCAAAGCATCAAAAAAAAAAGTGAAGTAAGAGTTCTTAATTACAATGTACATCATTTTGCAGCAGCTTATGATAGCTATCATAAGATAGATCTTAATTCATTAGCTGCTGTAATCTTAAGAGACGAAGTAGATATCGTTACTTTACAAGAAGTAGATGTACATACTATGCGCTCAGGTCAATATTTAAATCAAGTAAAAGTTTTAGCAGAAAAAACAGGAATGTTTTATGCTTTTGGTAAGACAATAGATTATGAAGGGGGCGATTACGGCATTGCTATCCTGTCTAAATTTCCTATTGTAGAACAACATTTCTATAAGTTACCTTTTGTGGATAACAAGGAAGAAAAACGAAGTTTATTAGTATGTAAAATAGATGTAGGTGAGGCACAAATGATAAATATAGGAACAACTCATCTGTCTAGCTCTAATGAACAAAGTCGTGTATTACAAACGAAACGCATAGCAGAATTACAAAGAGAGTCTGCTTTTGATTTTCTGACAGGGGATCTTAATGCAGAAATAAATTCTAAATCAGTAGAACAACTTAAAACGACTTTTGATTTAGAGACCCGATTTATGAATCAGATGACTATTCCAGCTTATAAAAGCGATAAGAAAATAGATTTTATGATTAGATCAATTAATAGTACAATAAAAATCATTCGTCAAGATACTTATCAGATGAATGCATTATCAGATCATAATTTAATGATTAGTGATATTACCTTATAAAGTACTTTAGTATAGTCACAAACAAAAACACTCCTTATAAGCATAAGGAGTGTTTTTTTATTAAATTAAGGTTGCTTAAATAAGTAATAACTTTGCTCGAACCAATTAGCTTAGCTTCCTTAATTTAGTCCAGAATCTGTAAGTAAACTTATCAGCAAAAAGTAAGTATACACAATAGGTCTGAATTAGTGATAAAAACATACTAGAGTATTGTCTGTGAACTAATGCAGAAGTGATTATATAGAATCTCCTTGTAGAGTAAGCTACTGTAGGATCTAGATTAGTCTTTCCACCAATGATTTTTGACAAGAAATACGTTATTATGGATAGAAAATAAGCAGTGTAAATACAGCAAATAATACTAAGTGCATAATACCCATGATAGGAGTAGTACGTTTGCCTAAGAAAGTCATTAGGCTTAATAATAGGGTGATCACGAATAGAATAGTTTCTGTACTATTCATCCCAAACAATACTGTTTTGCCTGTAATTAACCCAATGATTAGTACAGAAGGCACAGTTAATCCTACTGTAGAAACGAAGGCACCATGGCACAGGTTGATAGCGCGTTGAAACTCATTGTTTAATGCTGCTTTTACTGCCGTCATTGACTCTGGGGTGAACACGATGATGGCAACTAACACACCTCCTAATAGAGTAGGGAGGTTAGCGGCTTTAATCCCGTAGTCTACTACTACAGCCATATTATGAGAAAGAAGCACGATAGGTAATATCATCCCGATTAGGATAATAGAACGTATCCATATCTCTCCTTTATTCCCTGCAGAAGTTTGGTGCTCATCTGTAGATTGAATATCTGCAATGCCTCTATCTTTATATGGAATTTCCATTGACCCTTTTTGAGGTTGTACATAGAGATGTCTATATCCTTTCATCTGAAAGAACAAGAATACAGCATAGAGAATAATAATAAATACAGCCAAGACAATAGCCTGTGTATCACTAAACATCCCTCCACCAGCACCTTGAATGAAGTTAGGTAACATTAACCCGATACCTCCTAGCATAATGATCATTGCTAAGTAAGACATTGTTCCCTGTGCATTATATTCTTGTTCACCATACTTTAGTCCACCTAATAGAATACACAGCCCTATTACTAGATTCATAATGATCATCATTACAGAGAAGATCGAATCCTTTCCAATAGTTGGGTTTTCTCCAGGGCCTAACATTACGGCAGAAATTAAAATTACCTCTATTGATACAATCGAAAGAGTAAGAATCAATGTTCCGAAAGGTTCACCTAATTTATGAGCGAGTTCATCCGCTTCTTTTACTACACCAAAAGCAGCTCCTACTATCGTAAATAGTAAGATCAAGAAAATACTAGTAGCTAATAGAGGGGATAGACTATCTCCAGTAATAGAACTTCCGAATAACATAAATAAGATGACAATCAACCATACCACAGCTAATCGAATTCTTGTTTTCGTTGGAAAAATACTCGCAAAGGATAACCCTTTGTTTACATTGTCTTGTGTCATAATCAATCTCGTTTTTTAACAGGTCAAAATTACCATCTCTATAAATTTAATAATTTATCATTTGATAAAAAAAAGTAGTTGATATGTTAAACCCAGATTCCGCATTAGCCAAATACTACAAAGCAATTCTACTTCACATCTCTTTCATTAGTTCTAAAACCATACTGTAGTATGCTTTACTCACTAATTCAGAGCTATTTTGTATAATTACTTTTCGTCTATATGTCTATCGCGGAATTTGGGTTAAAAGTGAAGTGTTTTTAGAGTGTAAGGGTACTTCTTTTTTTGCTATGATGATATAGGTGTGGCTTCTTATAAAGCTTGTATGCTATATTAGTTAGTATCTATCAAATTTTGAAAATACTTTACTACTCATTGCAGATGAATGTTTGTTTACTAAAGGGTAAGTTCATAATCAGTCCGTTATTTTGTGCAAAAAAACGGACTCACTACGGACTCATAACGGACTCACTACGGACTCAAACCGATTCGTTAAAGTAATTTATTGAAAGAAATGGTTATAGTAAATAGGCTAGAAGAAGATAAATAATTTATATAAAACGATCTTATTATTTATGAAATAGATCGAATTATAAAGTAGTTACGAGAAGGTAGCTACTTTATAATTTCTATGCTTAGTACACATTATAAAAGGTAAATGGTGTTAATTACGATACTAGTAGTTAAAATAAGGTAGTACTTCCTTAGCCAATTCATCAAGAGTTTCTCCTATATCTCGTTTTCCAAACTGTATACCTATAGCAGCATGATTTACACCTATTTCTTGCCATTTATGTAAAAGCTCTATAAGTCCTAATCTACCTGTTTTAAGAACAAAACCTCCTCTTAATGGGGTTCTAGGATAGTGAGGATCTTCATCTAACTCTATCCATTCATTTGTCATATGCGGTTTAAATGTTCCATTAGGAATTAAATCTCTAAAAGCTTTTATTTTTTGTTCTAAGTGTAAGGTATCCTCATTCGTAGTAGTAGGTCCTGGATAAGTAATCCAACCATCAGCATGAGTAGCAATCCAATCTAATGACTGTTGACTAGCACCTGTTACTAATGTAGGAATATGCTTATGCAGAGGTTTAGGGACTAAGTCTAGGTTTTGCATTTGCGTAATACTAGAGTTTATTTTAGGAGAGTCTGTAGTATGTAAGGTTTGCATATCCTGAAGAACTTCTCGGAATAATTCTCCTCTTCTTTCAAAAGATTTATTAAAAGCAGGAAACTCAGCATAGCGATCACCAGATCCAACACCTAGCAATAAGCGACCATTAGAAAACTGATCTATAGATGCTGTCGTCTTTGCCAATGAAATAGGGTGGTGTAAGGGCAATACTATACTCGCTGTACCAAGGGCAATATTTGTAGTCTGACCTACTATATATGCTAGATAAGAAAGAGGATCATATACTTGTCCTACATCTCTAAAACTGGGGTCATACACAGGTATGTCTCTAACCCATAAAGCTGCGAAACCGCTAGTGTCTATCTGCTGTATATACTTTAGGTGTTGATTAAAAATGGCGATATTATTATTATATACCTGTAAAGGTAAAAATATACCCAAGGATAGTTTTCCTGGTGTGAAGACCTTATTGAAAGTCTTGTGGTTTTTAAAAATATTATTCATTGTTATAGGTATTTAGATATCTAGAATTATAGATATGTTGTAATATAATACTTTAATGATTGAATTGTATAGTATTGTTATAGAGTGTTTTGAATATAATTGGCTAACTCAGCAATTTTATCTTCATTGCGTTTATAGTAAGTCCATTGTCCATTTCTAGTAGAAGTAAGTAGTCCAATATTTACCATATTCGTTAAATAAGCTGAGGTGGTAGATTGAGAAAGACCTGCTTTTTTTTGGATAACACTCATGCATACCCCAAACTCGTGTACTTCAGGTTCGATGTCTTCTAGTTCAAAGAAATCGTGTGGAGTCTTAAGCCATTTTAGGATTTGTACTCTGTGTTCGTTTGATAAAGCTTTAAATAGTTCAGTCATTTCTATATATCGAGAATTTACGATACAAAGGAAATGAAAATATTTGAATTAATAAAGTATTTGTTTGCACTATATCTTAATGAATTGATTTGTATTGTGATAAATAGGATTATTTTTGTACAAAATGAGATGTAATGACCACCAAACTATTTACTTTCTTTCTATTTCTATTTATAGTTGCTTGTACAGACACTAAGCATTTAGATAATCAGCAATACGACATTTTAATCAATGAGTACTATAAGACAGGTACTGTTGAGGTAGACGATATTGGAAATATTGCAGAGCGCAAGGTGATTGGAAATATTCTTAAGGGATTATCCCATTTAGAGGTAACTGATAGTATTAATGATATTACTACTTCACTTTTTTTAGAAAGTGTATCTATGGTAGAAAAGTCTTCTAATGTAGCATTGAAGGAATGGGTGTATAGTGAGGTTGGGTTCTATTATTATTCTTATAACTATTATTACGAAGCTTCTCCCTATTTTATCAAGATTGCTAAAACTTTAGAGAATAAAGGTGTTGTATTAGATGTACAAGCAAAAAATATTTTGTTGCGTACAGCTTATTTCTTTGAGACCATGAATATGAATGAGAGCGCTATCATTTATTACAGAAAAGCTTTGGAAGAAGGGGAAAAGGAGCAGCTAAATAACAGTGCTATTTTATGGGGCTTAGGAGCAGTATATGCTAAAGTAGATAGTCTAGAGCAATCCATGCATTACTATGAATTGGCAAAAGAAACGTCCTTATCGTATAAGGACACCCTTAGATACGCCAAAAGTTTAGGAGGTATAGCATCAGTTTATCAAAAACAAGGAGATATAGAGAAAGCAGAGTTATACCTGAAAGAGGATATAGCAATTAGCCAACAATTAGGTGAGGAGAGGAATCTAATGTATAGTCAGATACAATTGGGGAAATTATACATAGATCGCAAGCAATATGATCTTGCAGAAGAAGTTTTAAAAAACTCTTATGAGATTACTAAAACTAAAAGCTACTTAGCAGGCTTTGAAAGAGAAATTATATCTTATTTACTCGATATCGCTAAGGCTCGTAGGATAGACACAGAAGAGCTCTTTTATAGAAGGGAGTTAGATCAAATAGACAGTGTGATAGAAGCTAGGGAAGGTGAAGAGGTCATTAATAAAATTAATTGGAATACTAATCTTGAGAGAGTAAACTGGGAGCTAGAGGCGGAAAAAAGCTTCTCAGAAAGAGTGAGATATCAACGACTACTCTTGCTGAGTACTACTGTTCTTCTGACGCTTATCTTGTGTATGGTGTACTTCTTTTCTAAACGAATTCTAAAGCTTCAAAAATATGCTTATGAAGGGAAGCTATTGGATTTTCAGTTATCTAAAATAAATTCAGAGAATAAGTTAAAAGAGACGAAAGCATCATTAGCATCTTATCAAGTATATCTAAGTGAAAAAACCGCACAAATAGCAAAATTAGAACATGAGTTAAATAAGGCTTCTCACTCTTCTAAGGAGATCTTCAAGGAAAAGCGTCCTGCTATAGAAGAATTACTTCGTTCTCATCTGATGACAGAGGAGAATTGGGTTTTATTTAAAGAAACCTTTAGAGAAGAACAAGCAGTCTATTTTAATGAAATTATTACTCAGTTTCCTGACTTGACCGAGTCTAATCTACGCATTGTGTTGTTGCAAAAAATGGAATTGACTAATCAAGAAACTGCAAATATTTTAGGTGTAACTATTGATGCAGTTAAAAAAGCAAAACAGCGATTAAAGAAAAAATATGAAGATGATTACTCTGCTTTATTTAGTAAAGAGTAGTCTAACCGAAGTAAATAAAATACAATTTTTAAAAGCATTATCTGTATAGGTAATGCTTTTTTTTTATGTGTTAAAGGCTTCATTTTAAGGATGGTTATTTTTTGTCCACCCTATTGTCCACCCCCTTTAAACACTAGAATTTACCTACTTATAATACTTTTACCTACTGAAGCTAATTTCTGAATTTCACCACACTCAACGAATAGCATATTGTAGAGATTTTAATTTCTCTAGTCGCCTTAATAAATTGTATTTGTCTTCAATTTGTTATTGCTAAGTGTGGTTGGAATATCGTATAATTCTAACACACCACATTATGAAGAAATTTCTACTCTTATTCTTTCTAATTTTTAGCCCGATGCTCTTCGCGCAGACGAGTACCGAAGCTTTTGAAACAGAGTCAGCTGGTTCCACTAGTTTTACTGATAATGGGGTAACTTTTAATATTATTTCACATACTAGTACTTTTAATATAGTTAACTATCCGGCGACAGGCTGGAGTGGAACAGTTAATGATAATCAGTACATAGACAATTCAAATAGTGTAGGTCCTAGTAGCCCTTCTTTTTCTATAAAGACCACATCTAATTTATTTAAAGTAAATCGCTTTTGGGTATATGTAGCGGATAAGTTTACTAATCTAAATGCAACAGGATCATTGACTATCACTGGTAAGTTAAGTGGTGCAACTAAATTTACTCAAACTAAGACCAATAATTTTGTTACTTCATTAGGAAGTACTAATGGCTATACATTAATAGATTTGACTAATCTGAATGGTCAGAACTATAGTAATATAGTCATTGATGAGTTACAACTAACTTTAGGAGGTAATTATTACTATCTAGGCCTTGATGCATTTACGTGGGTGAAGGATTCTAATATAGTTACTACAGACTCTCAATCATTTATCACTACTTGGGAAGTGCCTAATGATAACGGTAGTATTAAACTCTATACAGATACTAATAAGTATAAGTATAATTATAATGTGAGTTGGGAGAATATAGATGACTCCGATAAGAAAAGTAAACCTCTACCTAACTTCAAAGGTGATTGTGTCATATCTAATCTACCTAAAGGGAAATATAGGGTAATGATAACAGGTGATTTTCCATATTTTAACGTAGCTAAGGATTTCGAAGATCCAAATGCAAAGCAGTTACTTACTGTAGAGCAATGGGGGACGCAACTTTGGAAAAGTATGCATAAAACTTTTCAGTCTGCTTCTAATCTTATTCATATAGGTAAAGATATTCCTAATCTTACTCAGGTGACAGATATGTCAAGGATGTTTGATTTTGCAATCTCTTTTAATGGAGATTTGAGTAAATGGGATGTATCGAAGGTGACTGACATGCAGTATATATTTTCCGGAGCAAGTTCTTTTAATGGTGATCTAAGCAAATGGAATGTATCTAGTTTAAAAAATATGCAGAGTATGTTTCATGCCGCAGTTGCTTTTGATGGTGATTTGAGTCAGTGGAATGTATCTAGTGCTACTAATATGATTCAAGTATTTGCTTACGCAATGAGTTTTAATAGAGATTTGAGTAGATGGAATGTCTCTAATGTGACAGATATGCAGTCGATGTTTTTAGGAGCGAGTTCCTTTAATAGGGATTTGAGTAAATGGAACGTTTCTAGGGTTATAGGTCCGTATGGTATGTTGAGTATGTTGGAATATTCAGGCATGTCTGTATATAATTATGATGCTACATTAAAAGGATGGGCTAATTTATCTACAATAAATAGTAATATGATTTTAGGAGCTACTGGATTAAAATACTGTACAGCGAATACTGAACGAGATAAGTTAATAAAAGAAAAAGGATGGAAGATAAATGGAGATATTAAATTAGGTAGTGAATATATTTTAAAAGATAAAAGTGTAGTGTATGATGGGAAGGCACATAAACTAGAATTAGAGTTACCTCATAGTTTTAGAGGTACTTATGAAATAGTAGATTCTTCAAATAATGTAGTATCTGATGCTATCAATGCTGGTATTTATACAGTACGTGCAATTAGTGAATGTGATCAAAGTGTACTTCATACTGCAACTTTAACAATTACTCCTGCTGTCTTAACAGTAACAGCTACTCCTCAGTCTAAAGTATATGGAGCAGTTGATCCTAAGCTTGATTACACAATATCAGGATTAGTAAATAATGATAAAGAGACTGATGTATTATCAGGTAGTTTATCTCGTGAGGTAGGAGAGAACGTTGGTAATTATGCTATAACTCAGGGTGACTTAAAAGCGAATGGTAATTATACATTAGTCTTTAAAGGAGCTGATTTGACAATTGGAAAAGCCCCATTAACAGTAACAGCTAATCCTCAGTCTAAAGTATATGGTTCAGTTGATCCTAAGTTTGATTATACAGTATCAGGATTACAGTTTATAGATAAAGAGACTGCTGTATTATCAGGTAGTTTATCTCGTGCAGTAGGAGAAGATGTTGGTACTTATGCTATAGCTCAAGGTGATTTAAAAGCGAATGGTAATTACGCTTTAAGTTTTACAGGAGCTGATTTGGTTATTACTCCAGCTGTATTAATTGTAAGTGCTACTGCTCAGTCTAAGATATATGGAGCAGTTGATCCTAAACTTGATTATGCGGTATCAGGATTACAGTTTATAGATAAAGAGACTGCTGTATTATCTGGTAGCTTAAATCGTATAGCAGGAGAGGATGTTGGCACTTATGCTATAACTCAAGGAACGTTAATAGCTAATAGTAATTATGTTTTAAGTTTTACAGGGGCTGATTTGGTTATTACTCCAGCACTATTAACTGTAAGTGCTACTGCTCAGTCTAAAGTATATGGAGTAGCTGATCCTGCGCTTGATTATGCGGTATCAGGATTACAGTTTATAGATAAAGAGACTGCTGTATTATCTGGTAGCTTAAATCGTATAGCAGGAGAGGATGTTGGCACTTATGCTATAACTCAAGGAACGTTAATAGCTAATAGTAATTATGTTTTAAGTTTTACAGGGGCTGATTTGGTTATTACTCCAGCACTATTAACTGTAAGTGCTACTGCTCAGTCTAAAGTATATGGAGATGTTGATCCTGCGCTTGATTATACAGTATCAGGATTAGTAAATAACGATAAAGAGATTGATGTCTTATCAGGTAGTATATCTCGCGCAGTAGGAGAAGATGTTGGTACTTATGCTATTACTCAAGGAACGCTAATAGCTAATAGTAATTACTCTTTAAGTTTTACAGGGGCTGATTTGAATATTATTCCTGTTGTCTTGACAGTAACAGTTAATCCTCAGTCTAAGGTATATGGAGCAGTTGATCCTAGTCTAAGTTATACCGTATCAGGATTAGTAAATAATGATAAAGAGACTGCTGTATTATCAGGCAGTTTATCTCGTGCAGTAGGAGAAGATGTTGGTACTTATGCTATTACTCAAGGTGATTTAAAAGCGAATGGTAATTATGCTTTAAGTTTTACAGGGGCTGATTTGAATATTATTCCTGTTGTCTTGACAGTAACAGTTAATCCTCAGTCTAAGGTATATGGAGCAGTTGATCCTAGTCTAAGTTATACCGTATCAGGATTAGTAAATAATGATAAAGAGACTGCTGTATTATCAGGCAGTTTATCTCGTGCAGTAGGAGAAGATGTTGGTACTTATGCTATAGCTCAAGGTGATTTAAAAGCGAATGGTAATTATACAGTTGATTTTATAGGAGCTAATTTGACTATTGAAAAAGCACCTATCATAGGAATGGTATTAAAAGGAGGTACTTATGTTTATGACACTAAAGAGAAATCAGTTTTACTTAGTAGTACGCTACCTATTGGGACGAAAGTAACCTATAAGAATAATAAGCAAACAGAGGCAGGTGAATACGAAGTAACTGCTTTAATAGAAGGTGATAATTATATACCATTACTTCTAAAAACAAAACTAATTATCAATAAGGCTCCCCAACATATAGAGTTTAATGCTTTATCACCTGTGTTATATGATAATTTATTACAGCTTCAATTGATAGCAAACAGTAGTGTAGACTTGCCAATAAATTATACCTATATGAATGTTGGAACTACTGTAGTAGCGACAGTGACTTCCACTGGTTTAGTCAAAGTATTGCATCCAGGTAGCGTTGTTATAACTGCTCATCAAGATGGGAATAATAATTATGAACCTGCTCAGAGTGTGAGCCAAATCTTAATAATTAAAAGTGATAAAGCTGAGATAAATAGCTTGATTATTAACGGTAGAGAAATAGGTGAATTATCTTCTAATAAATTATTTATGCTTCATTGTGACGAGATAGATAAACAAGTAGAAGTAGAGTTGGTTACTAGTGAGGGCGCTTCAGTGAATATCGGAAATCATTTCTTTATTGATACCCCTAAAGCAGGTATTTATAACAGAGAGATAGTTGTAAAGTCTCATAGTGGAACAATAACGAATAGATACATTTTATCTATAGAAAGACCTTTTAATTTTGAGGATATAGTTATACAGAAATTCGATAATACTTTATTAGTAAACAACAATCCATTGACTAATGGTGGGTATCGTTTTATGGGGTATAAATGGTTTAAAAATGGCAAGTTGATAGGTACAGAACAAGTGTACTCAGTAGGAAATCATAGAGATGATTTATTAGATATAGATGCTTTATACAGTCTAGAGTTGACTACTGATAAGGGAGAGATAATACACAGCTGTCCAGCTATGATAAAATACACACATACTAATAGTATTAAACTCTATCCAAACCCTGTAGTGAAAAATGGGGTAATGGAAATAGCACTAGATTATCCAGAGTCAAGTTTGAAAAATATTATAGGTTCTGTATATAGTTTGACAGGACAGTTTTTATTCAAAGTATCACTTGAAAATAAGATTTCAGAAGTGATATTACCAAATACTTTGGTAGAAGGTGTTTATCTTATGATTATTAAGATAGAAGGACAGAATAAAGTATTCAGATTTATGGTTAAACCTTAATTAAAAGTAAAGTGAAAAGAAAAAATATATATGGATTTATGCTTGTTGTACTAAGTTGTACAACAAGCTTTGCACAAGAGGTAGACTTTTCTATAGGAGGATACTTTACAAATAGTTTAAAAACAGACAACGATTATGATACAAATACATCATTAGGGTATCAAATAGGAGTAGGGTATCGCTATTATTTAAATTCACAGTGGAGCTTGGGAGCAGAAATAAACTATAAGTATAGTAAACTTGATTTTATACAGCGAAACGTTAAAGAGAATTGGTCTGTTATAGATATAGAAAATCATGATTATGAATTTAGATACAATAGTAAATATAGAAAAGAAAGCGTGTCTTTTAATACCTTTCAAATCCCATTAACCATACAATATGAAACTAAAGGGATAGTGAAGTGGTATATACGTTCTGGAGTAAGTATAGGTATTATAACAGGGGATAGTAAGAGTAAAATAACAATGAATGATTTGCATACATCAGGGTATTATAAAGATTGGGATGCAGAACTTCACGGACCACATTATATGGGGTTTGGAGCATTTGGGAATCAGACTCAAAAGAGAAATTTAGACCTTTCTACAAGGTATTCGTGGCTGTTAGAAACAGGAGTGAAGCAAGAACTAGGAAATAAACAAAACTTATATGTAGGTGTCTTTCTAGATTTAGGATTAACTAATTTAGTTAAAGATAATAAGAGAATAGATACACCAATTAGCCATGTAAGCAATTATGATAATCCACTAGAATATCACAGTATATGGACACAAGAAAAGTATAAAGACATAAACTTAAAAGACTATTATATCGGTATTAAGTTAAGATATTCATTTAGTCTATAATATAAGAGATTTATAAAAAAATCTCTTATCTCATTTCACCTTATCCTCACAATTTAAAATATGAATAAACCAATTACCCCAGAAACACTAAAAGAAATTGCTTTTAATGTTACATTAGAACAATACAATGATATTATTGAGAAATTGCACCATAGCGCTAGTAAAGGTCAGAAATCATTGCTGATAGATAATCTTTCTGATACTGTTCAGAGTCGATTAATAGAAGAAGGTTATAAAATAAAGCCTTATGTTAAATATCAATACGATTATCTTCTGCGTAAAAAGAGAAAAAAATACTACGTAATTAGTTTTTAGATACTTTTAAATATCAAAGGTTAGCTCTTACAAGCTAACCTTTGGTATTTAATTAAACTATATTGAAAAACAGAAATAAAATAGGATTTATTCTTCAGATTTTTGTTGTTTTGCTTTTTGACGTAGAACATATAAGTAAAGGCTTTCGACTTTATCTCTTGCCCAAGGTGTTTTTCGTAAGAATTTTAAAGAAGAGTTAATGCTAGGGTCATGAGTGAAGCATCTGATATTAATCTGATTGCCTAATTCCTCGAATCCGTTATAGTATTCTACTAATTCTTCTAGAATATCGACTAGTTTCTTTCCGTGTAATGGGTCTTTTGATACTTGCATATATCGTATATTTTAAACAAAGATAATTGATTCTATATTGATGTTATTAAGGAGGTTATTTTGTGCTTATTTATCAATAAACTCTTCTCCCCATTTTAAGAATGCTCGTAGAATAGGTTCTAGCATTTGTCCCTTATGTGTCAAGGTATAATTTACCGTAGGAGGAACAGTAGGGAGAGCATCTCTAGTGATGATATTTGTCTGTTGTAATTTTTTTAGTTCCTTGACTAACATTCGTGTATTAATATTGGGAATTTCTCTTTCTAATTCACTAAATCGTTTAGTCCCATCAAAGAGTGTAAATATGATAGGAATAGACCATTTTCCCCCAACTATTTCTAAAACATCGTGTAGGGTACATTTGTGTTCAACTTTTTCTATTTTATTTTTCGTCATAAGTGATTGGCTATGAGTAATACAGTAATTTATGGTATTACTATACAAAAGTGTTACTACTTGCAAAAGTAAAGTATTGAGCTTAGGTTTACAACTAAATTTTAAATCAAAAACATGAGATTCCGATCTATTTGTAAGATGTTGCTTATCTTAAGTAGTTTGTTTTACAGTGTTTCAATTGTTGCTCAACAACAAGATGAAGTGGTTAATAAAGACAGTGTAGTAGTTAACCCGCCTATTAATGTAGAGACATTAATAGGAAGTAGAGGAGTTACCTTTAATATGCTCCTTAACAAGAAGTTTCAGAGTTTACCTAAAGTAGGTTTCTTTAGTGTCGTAAATTATGTAGGAGAGTGGGGAGAGCCAGATGTAAAGGATAGGATGATTCAAGGACAGTTAACCTATACCGTAATGAAAGGATTAGATATAACTGCTGGGTTTCACTATGATCCAGAGTTTGGAGTTAAACCTGCAGCTGGATTATTATATAGTTGGGTTAAAAAGGATTGGGCTATTGTTCTTAATGGAAGAGTAGATATTATGTCAAAGCCTGCTTATGAAGGAATGGCCTTAGTAGAATATACTCCTAAGCTTAATGATACTTTTAAACTTTATACAAGAGCACAGGGATTATATGGATATGCAACAGAGTGGAAAGGACATTCTCGAAGTTATATCCAAGGGCGAGTAGGTCTGAGCTATAAAGAGTTTAGTTTTGGAGCTGCTGCTAATATAGATTTCTATGGTCCTTTAAAAGTAAATGAAAATAGTTTTGGAGGCTTTGTAACAATGTTATTATTCTAACTTTTCCTGATTAAAGTAAGATGTCTTCGTGATATCAGTTATTAGTCTTCTAGAAAATCCCAATTGTAATAATTGGGATTTTTGCTTTATTTATTATCTAATTTAAAAGAGTGCAAGTTATAAATTTGATGATTATTTCTATTTATTCACATTTTGTAGCTTGTTTAGTATTGCTCTAAACAAGAAAATTAAAGGTTATCATCAATAATCATAATTAGTATTTATAATTATTACAATTTTATTATTTTAAGTTATAAATGTTGGTACTTAGTCTGTTAGGTCTTATGTTTGAAGTTTTTATTCAAATCAAAGAGAGATATTATTCAGCTATTATTTAAAAAATTATAAAAAAATGTTTGCGCATTAAAATATAATCCTTTCATTTGTACAAGAATAAAAAATCAAAAAATGAGAATAAATAATTTAAATATGGTAATGTGTATGTGTAAATGCTTTTCAAAAGAGGAGTAGTCTATTCGTACGTTGTATTTAAATTAAATCAATATATAGAAGCTCCTTATTTAACGATAAGGGGCTTTTTTTATGCATTTATACTATGTTATCAAAACGATGTAAGTATGCCTTAAAAGCAATGGTGTGTCTAGCAAGAGTATATCAAAATGGGCACTTAACTATAGCTACTATAGCAGAAAAAGAAAATATACCGAAGAAGTTTCTAGAGCAAATATTACTAGAGCTTAAGAGAGTAAAGTTAGTAAATAGTAAAAAAGGACTAGCTGGAGGGTATTATTTAATTAAAGATCCTAAGGAGGTATCAGTAGCTGATTTGTATAGAATATTTGATGGGCCTATTGCATTGACACCATGTGTATCTATAAACTACTATGAACCATGTGATGACTGTGAAGATGAAGTAAGTTGTTATCTGAGAAAACAGTTTATGGAGATTAGAGATAAGACAAGAAAGAGCATGTCAGAAGCTACGCTTCAACGCTTTATAGACGGAGATTAAAAAAATTTACACCTAAAGACTACTAAAATGATAGAGATTATAGTTTATTGAAAAAAAGAATAATATGAGTTTAAAAAATCAATATGAAAAACTGCTTGAGGGTGGGTTAGAAGCCTTGTCCTTTAAAGAACAGATGAAGTATTTAAAAGAACATTTTGAATCAATAACGTTTTCAACAAGTTTCAGTTATGAAGACCAAGTTATCACCCATCTTTTAAAAGATGAAAAAGAGGTTTCTTTTTTTACACTAGATACAGGGAGACTCTTCGATCAGACTTACGATACATGGAGTCTCACTTTAGCAAAGTATAAAATTAATATTACAGCCTATTTTCCAGAGAGTAGTCTTATAGCAGAGTTTGTCAATAAGAATGGACCAGATAGTTTCTACAAATCTGTAGAATTGAGAAAAGAGTGTTGTACTATTCGAAAGGTATTACCTCTGCAGAAAGCCTTAAAGAATCAAGAAATATGGATTACAGGTTTAAGAGCAGAACATTCTCCTAATAGACAAAGCTTGACTCCTTTTGAATGGGATGAACACAATCAAATTATCAAGTTTCATCCTCTGCTATCTTGGTCTACAGAGGAAGTAACAGCGTTTATAGAGCAAAATCAGATTCCCTATAATCCACTACATAAGCAAGGTTATATCAGTATTGGTTGTAGCCCATGTACAAGAGCGATAAGAGAAGGAGAAGATTTTAGGGCAGGAAGATGGTGGTGGGAAGATGCTTCAAAAAAAGAATGTGGATTACACTTAAAACAATAGAATAAATAGTATTAACAGATATGATAGAAAACAATTATTTAGAAACTTTAGAACAAGAGGCAATTTATATTTTGAGAGAAACAGCTGCTCAATTTGAGAAACCAGCCTTGTTGTTCTCTGGAGGAAAAGACTCTATTGTCTTGGTTCACCTGGCACTAAAAGCATTTAGACCAGGTAAATTTCCTTTTCCATTAGTCCATATTGATACAGGACATAATTTTCCTGAGGCTATTGCATTTAGGGATAAGTTAGTGGACCAAATAGGAGAAAAACTAATAGTAGGAAGTGTAGAAGATAGTATTAGAAAGTACAAATTAAAGGAAACACAAGGTCGTTTTCCTTCTAGAAACTCACTACAAGCTTATACTTTATTAGATACTATTCAAGAGCATGAATTTGATGCATGCATAGGTGGGGCAAGAAGAGATGAGGAAAAAGCTAGGGCAAAAGAAAGGATATTTTCTCTAAGAGACGATTTTGGTCAATGGGATCCTAAGCTCCAAAGACCTGAGCTTTGGGATATTGTCAATGGGAATATGCAGACAGGGCATAATACCAGAGTATTTCCTATTAGTAATTGGACAGAGCTAGATATCTGGAATTATATTAAAGCAAATGATATTGAATTGCCAGGATTGTACTTTGCTCATGAACGTGAATGTATTGAGTACAATGATAAATTAATAGCTCTTTCTAGTTTTACTCCAGCTGTTGAAGGAGAAAAAGTAGTCAAATCATCTGTGCGTTATCGCACTGTAGGAGATATGACTTGTACAGCAGCAATAGCTTCTAATGCTATAACAGTAGACGATATTATTGAGGATATAAAAAACTCAAGAATAAGCGAGAGAGGACAGACTAGATTAGATGATTTATTATCTGAATCAGCTATGGAAGACAGAAAGAAGAAAGGATATTTTTAATTGTAGTAAATAAAGTAAAATGGAAACATTAAAATTTATAACAGCAGGGAATGTAGATGATGGGAAAAGTACTTTAATTGGTAGATTACTGTATGATTCTAATAGTATCTCAACAGATCATTTAGGCGTTTTAGCAAGTAAATCAGATATAGGAGAAGAAACGATTGACCTAGCTTTAATTACTGATGGATTAAGAGCAGAACGTGAACAAGGTATTACAATAGATGTAGCATATAAATACTTTTCTACAGTTAATAGAAAGTTTATTATAGCAGATTCTCCTGGACATCAGCAGTATACTAAAAATATGATTACTGCGGCATCTGTATCCGATTTGATTATCCTATTAATTGATATCAGAAAAGGAATTACAGAACAGACCAAACGTCATGCTTCAATCGCTTCTCTGATGGGAATTAAAAAAGTCGTTGTAGCAATCAATAAAATTGATTTAGTAGACTATAACGAAGGTATTTATGAGGAGATTAAGTCAGACTTTGAAGTATTAAGAAGTCAATTAACCTTTACAGAAGTTGTTTATATCCCTATTAGTGCTCTACAAGGAGATAATATTGTAAAGTCTTCATCACTAACTCCTTGGTATACGGGTAAAACCTTGTTAGAGGTCTTAGAGACCATTCATATAGAAAGCCAATTGAGAAATGAAGCTCGTTTTCAAGTACAATTTATTATTAGACCTCAGACGAAGGAGTATTTAGATTATAGAGGGTATGCAGGCTTAGTATTAAGTGGTCAATATAAAGTAGGAGATAGGGTAAGAATACTTCCAAGTAATATTTCTACAACTATCACAAAGTTAGAGAAGAATCTTAGAGATGTATCTAATGTTATAGCAGGTGATAATGTTGTAATGCATTTTGATGCAGATCTGGATATTAGCAGGGGAGATACAATTTATTTAGAAGAACAAAAAGCACCTTTAGCAACGAATAAGCTTACTTCTTGGATAAGTTGGTTAGATACAGAAGATCTGCAATTAGGTAAAACGTATATTTTACAACATCGTTTTCACAGTGTTCGAGTTAAAATCAAATCGATAGATAGAAAGTGGGATATAAATACTCTTGAGTTTAACATAGGTGAAGAGGTGAGCTTAAACGATATCGCACAAGTTAGCCTACAAACCAATCAAGCATTAAACTATGATCCTTTTGTAGAAAATTCTAAAACAGGGAATGCTATTCTAGTAGACGAGACCTCTTATAATACTGTAGGGGCTTTAATGTTCTTGTAAACTACTTTTTACAAGTATGAGGGACTACATATATAACAAGACAATAAAGAATAGAGTACCTAATAAAGAGCTATTTGAAACTTGGTTAGATCGATTCTATAATTGGTTGTTTACCAATTATAACTATGAATCGTTTGCTTGTTTTTTAGCTGAAGAACAGACTTTGTGTCTTGAACTGGAAGTGGTATTACAAAGAGTTATTACTAAAGATAAAGCAGGTCTTAAAGCACAACTGTTTTTTAATCAAGTAGAAACGTTGTATAAATTATTAGAGTCTGATTTAGAGGGATATATGAGTTATGATAAGTCTGTTCAGTCTAAATCAGAAATAATAGCTTTTAACTCAGGTTTTTTAGCGATGTATCTCTATAGGGTCTCACAGGTATTTATTGATCTAGGGATAACTGTTTTGCCTCAGATAGCTAATCGATATGGATACCGTCTTACGGGAATAGATATTAGTCCATTTGCAAAAATAGGTAAACAATTAATACTTATCAATGGTTTAGGAGTTGTGATAGGGAGTACAGTAGTTATAGGAAATAATGTAAGAATACACCAAGGAGTAATCTTAGGAGAACATAGACAGATATTAGATTTGTGTTTAAAGGAATCTATTGTGATTGAAGATAATGTTGTAATACGAGAAAGAGTTTCTATTACAGGAAAAGCCATAACGATTGGTAAAGGATCAAGGATAGGACCAAATCTTCATATACCAAGCTCTATTGAAGCTAATTCCAATGTAGAATTAGATAGTCAATATCGCATAAGAATAAATGAAATAATAATAAAGTAACCAAATTAAAAACCAAAGAGAATATAAAATGAAAGTAGAAAGTATTTTAGGAACAATTGGAAATACTCCAATTATAGGATTAAATAGATTCTTTCCAGGATCAAAACAAACTTGGATAAAGCTTGAAAAAACAAATCCAGGAGGAAGTATTAAAGATCGTATTGCCTTGGCAATGATAGAAGATGCTGAGAAGCAAGGTTTGTTAAAACCAGGAAGTGTTATTATAGAACCAACATCTGGAAATACAGGAATAGGACTTGCTCTGGTAGGAGCTGTTAAGGGATATGATGTTATTTTAGTTATGCCCGAGTCAATGAGTGTAGAGCGAAGAAAATTGATGGAGATATATGGAGCTAAATTTGAATTAACTCCACGAGAAAAAGGAATGAAAGGAGCTATTGAAAAAGCAACCGAATTAGTTCAAGAAATTCCTAATGCATGGTCACCAAGACAATTTAATAACCCTGTGAACGTAGATATTCACAGTAGAACAACTGCATTAGAAATTATTCAAGATTTTCCTGAAGGATTAGATTATTTAGTGACAGGAGTCGGAACAGGAGGGCATATTACGGGGGTATCTAAAGTATTAAAAGAGAAATATCCCAATCTGAAAGTGATTGCTGTAGAACCTGATACTTCTGCTGTATTAAGTGGAGAACCTTCTGGACCACATACTATACAGGGGATTGGGGCAGGCTTTATTCCAGAAATATTAGATTTTAATTTAATAGATAAGGTTGTAAAGATTTCAAAAGAAGAAGCATTTGAAGTAGTAAAAGAAGTTGCTAAAAAAGAAGGTTTACTAGTAGGAATCTCTACAGGAGCATCATTGGCAGCTATTACAAAATTATTGCCTTCTATAGAAGATGGTGCTAAGATATTGACATTTAACTATGATAATGGAGAACGCTACTTATCAGTAGAGGGGCTATTTTAATTCTTGATTGTGATGAATAGTGGAAAAGTTATACTAGCAGGTGCTGGTCCAGGAGATCCTGAGTTAATAAGTCTGAAGGCACTTCGGTATTTAAAAACGGCAGATATAATTCTGATAGATCGTTTAGTCTCGCCTGAGCTTATCGAACTGTATGTCAATAAGACGACAAAGGTTATTTACGTAGGTAAACAGTGTTCTAAAGGGATACATACACCACAGCAAGAGATTAATGAGTTAATGGTTTCGTATGCTAAATTAGGAATGACTGTACTTAGATTAAAGGGAGGAGATGTTTCTATATTTTCTAATATTCTTGATGAATTGCGAGTATTAAAAGAAAATAGAATAAAATATGAGATTATCCCAGGCATTTCTGCAGCATTAGGTGCAGCAGCTTATAGTGCTATTCCTTTGACTAGTAGAGGATATAGTCGTGCAGTTCGTTTCTTGACTTTATTTGATACGATTAGTATAGAACAAGATACTTGGAGAGATTGGGCAAAGACAGAGGATACACTAGTATTCTATATGAGTGGGCAAAAGCTGAAGTATTTAGTACAAGCCTTGCTATCACAAGGGATAGCGTCAGAGAAAGGAATTGCTATTATTCAACAGGCAAGTACTATCTATCAGAAGACAACTGTATATTCTTTTAGAGATATTATGGAAAAAGAGCTGATTGCCTTTGAGTATGTACCAACTTTATTTATTGTGGGTAAAGTAGTTGAATTACATGAGCAATTTGCTTGGAAAGAAGAAATAAAAGAAGGAGAATACTATTCTTATTTTGATAATCATATAAAAGAGTTTCAATATGCAATTTGATCAAAAAATAACAAGTTTACAGAAGCAGGTTGAAAACTATTCGCGAGAAGAACTAATCTGGTTTAATGGTTACCTCTCAGGCTTGTTAGCCCAAAATGAGATACAGCCAAGTAATCCAATTGCTGTTAATCAAAGTTCAAAAGTATCAGTGAAGCCTCTTATTCTTTATGGAAGTGAAACAGGAAATAGTAAGAAAGTAGCACTAGAACTTCTAAAGCTTTGCAAACAGAATAAGTTACAAGCTAAGAGTTTAGACTTAGCTACATATAAAGTTGAAGATTTGAGTAAAGAAGATTTTATCATTCTTATTTGTAGTACACAAGGGGAAGGAGAACCACCTCTTTCTGCTCAGAAATTCTTTGATTCCTTATCTAAAGTAAAACTTGAATTGAGTAACGTAAGGTATTGTTTATTAGCGTTAGGAGATTCTTCTTATCCTCTTTTCTGTAAAGCAGGAGAAGATCTAGATAAATTATTACTTCAACAAGGAGCGCAATCTATTTTACCTCTAAAAAAGTTAGATGTAGATTATAAAGAATATACTGCTACGTGGTTTAAAACAGTCTTAGATACTATAGAGAAATCTAGAGGGAGTATTGTAAAAGAAGGAAATCATAAAGACATTAATGCACAGATTACAGTAGAAAAACCTAATGTAAAAAAGGAGTATCAAGGGGTAGTTAGTCACAATGTATTATTGAACGATAGAGAGTCTAATAAACAAACCTATCACCTAGAAATTCGCAGTGATATCACTATAGACTATCAGCCAGGAGATGCCATAGGGGTTTACCCTCCCAATAAGCTAGGTACAATGATAAGTATAGCTAAGTTATTGGGCGAAGAGAGTAGATATGAAGAGTTAGAGGGGGTGAGCATTACAGGGCTTACAAAAGGGGTAATAAATAAGTTATCAACTTATTTAGGAGTAGATATTATTGAAGATAGGATTGACTTATTGGACCTTTTAGAAATCTATACTAATAGAAAGTCAATAGAACTAGATGGGATAAAAGCGATTCTACAGCCGATTGTACCAAGGCTTTATTCTATTTCGTCTTCTAATTTAGCTCATGAGGATGAAGTACACTTAACTATAGCTTTAGATCAGTTCTTGGTAGGAGCAGAAAAGAAACAAGGGTTGTGTTCTTCTTATTTTTCTGAATTAGAGGTTGGACAAGAACTCTCATTCTATATTCATAGAAATAGTGAGTTTTATTTACCTGATTCTAATAAGGATATTATTATGATAGGACCAGGAACTGGTATTGCACCATTCAGAGGTTTTATTGAACATAGAGATACAAGTGGAGCAGAAGGACGCAATTGGTTATTCTTTGGAGAACAGCACTTTGTATGTGATTTTTACTATCAGACAGAAATACAACAATGGTTAGAAAGTGGTGTTTTAACAAACCTAGATACTGCTTTCTCTAGAGATCAAAAGCATAAAATATATGTTCAGGATAGGCTAAGAGAAAGAGCTATTGAAGTGTGGGACTGGATAGAATCAGGTGCTATAATTTATGTTTGTGGGCAGAAGTCTCCTATGAGTGAAGATGTTGAACGTGTACTTGTTGAAATCATTATGGAGCAACAAAACACTTCTTTTAAAGCGGCTGAAGAGTATTTAGAAGAAATGTTTTTAAGTGGACAATATAGAAAAGATGTGTATTAAAAAAAGACGAAATGAATCAAGATAAACTATCTCCTATAGAAGGGATAAAAGAAAAAAGCGACGGCTTACGAGGTACGTTAGCACAGAGCTTAAAAGATAATTATACAGGGAATGTAAGGCCTGATGATGAAGCTTTAATTAAGTTTCATGGAATGTATGTCCAAGACGATAGAGATAGACGACAAGAGAGAGCAGAAAAGAAACTAGATAAGCTGTATTCTTTCATGATTAGACTTCGCATACCAGGAGGAGTAATCTCTGCGAAGCAATGGCTGGCTATACATGAAATATCAGAACTATATGGTACAGGTGTATTAAAGATAACAACTAGACAAACTATACAGTTACATGGATTATTAAAGCACCAATTAAGTGATACAATACAAGGTTTTCTTCTTGCTAAACTAGATGCTATTGCTGCATGTGGTGATGTCAATAGAAATGTAATCTGTAGTTCTCATCCACAAGTTTCACCTGTTTTTGAGCAAATTCATCATTATGCAGATAAGATATCTAAAATGCTCTTGCCTAAGACACAGTCTTATTATGAAGTATGGATAGATAACGAAAAGATTTATGATCGATCTATTGAAGCTGATCCTTTATATCAGGACAAGTACCTTCCAAGGAAATTTAAAATAGCCATTGCAATTCCACCAACGAATGATGTAGATGTATTTGCTAATGATATTGGGCTTATTGCTATCGTTGAAGACGATAGATTGATTGGGTTTAACATTGCTATAGGAGGTGGATTATCTACAACACATGGCAATGAGCAAACCTATTCAAGATTAGCTACTGTTATAGGCTTTTCTGACAATGAAGAAGATACGATGAAGTTGATTTATGAAGTATTGACTATACAACGAGATTATGGAAATCGTTCAGACAGAAAGCTTGCTCGTCTAAAATATACTCTTGACAGATTAGGAGTAGAGAACTTTGTCAAGGAACTAGAACATAGAGCAGGAGTACAGCTTCAACCAGCTAGAGCGTATGAATTTACAGAGCGTAATGATAGATATGGATGGCAGCAAGCTCATGATGGTAAATGGTATTATACTTTATTTGTTGAGAATGGTGTAGTACAAACTTATCAAAAAGAGTTCTTATATAATTTATCTAAACTAGCCGTTTCCGATTTTAAATTTACTTGTAATCAGAATTTAATACTTGGAGAAATTGAAGAAGAAGACAAATGGTTAGTAGAGAAGTTATTGGTAGAACACGCAATAGAATTGAGAAATTCAAAACTAAGAGAGAGTTCTATGTCATGTGTGGCATTACCAACTTGTCCATTAGCTTTAGCTGAGGCACAGCGTTATTTACCAGAGCTAATTTCTAAAGTTGAACCATTACTAGCTAAACATAATCTAGGTGAAGAAGAGATTAGTATTCGAATGACAGGATGTCCTAATGGTTGTGGTCGTTCATATTTAGCTGAGATAGGCTTTGTAGGTACTGGTTCACAAGAGTATAATCTTATGCTAGGAGGAGACCGATATGGTACTCGATTAAATCAACTATATAAGAAAAAGATAAAAGAAGAAGAGATCTTATCGCATTTAGATAATTTATTTGGCCAATACAAAGAAGAAGCTTTAGCTAAAGAAACTTTTGGGGACTTTACCTATAGAAAATTCTTTGCTTAAAAAATAAACTAAAACTACCACCACAAAACAATTATTCAATGAAAGTCTGTTGCATTTTTATTACTTCTTTCCTGTTCTAAGGAACTATAAGAGCTACTTTATCTCAGAGTAGTTTAATCACTATTAAACATTGTAAAACAAATTGTAGATCAATCTGCCAGATTGGTCCTGAGGGACTTATATCTCTTTTTTTATTCTTTAAGTATATGATTTTATAGTTAAAGGGTTGTAATATAATAGATTATGAAAAACACATTATTCCCAATATTTCTAAAAACGACTCATTCCAATTTTTTAATTGTAGGAGGAGGTAATGTTGGTTTAGAGAAAACAAAAACATTGCTAAAACAAAATGAACTAACTCATATTACGGTTGTTTCTATTGATTTTAAACCTGAATTCTTTGAATTAAAAACCACCCATGCTAATCTAATATTGAAGCATAGAAGCTTTCTAATAGAAGATTTGTATCAAATGGACTTAGTAGTAATAGCGACGAATAATACTGGCTTAAATCAAGAAATAAAAGCTTTAGCCAATAGTAAGGGATTATTAGTCAATGCAGCTGATCAGCCAGACTTATGTGATTTTTATCTTGGGTCTATCGTAACCAAAGGACAACTAAAGATAGCCATATCTACTAATGGTCAATCACCTGTATTGGCTCGTAGAATGAGAGAGTATTTAGAAGAAGAAGTGCCTGATAATGTAAGCGATAGTATAGAACATTTAAATCAGTATAGAGCACGTCACAAAGGAAATCTAAGAGAAAAGCTCAATAGTTTAAATCGAGTAACATCCGTTATGACCAATCGTAATTATGAGAGAAAACAACTTTTTTCTAAAATCTTTAGACTCACTACTCTTGTGTTAGTTTTTGTATTGGGATATGCTTTATCTAATGTTATTACGTTTCATGATATTCAAGCTGGCTTAGCGAGTATGCCTTCAGAGTTTTACTATGTTTTCATTATTGGATTTTTAGCACAGATAGTTGATGGTGCATTAGGATTGGGATATGGAATGACTTCAGCCTCAGCTATGATGGCTATGGGGCTAAGTCTTCCCACTATATCAGGGAGCATTCATACTGCAGAGATGTTTTCTAGTGCAGTATCTGGATACACACACTACAAGTTTAAAAATGTAAATAAGAAACTACTGCTCTGGCTGAGTATTCCTGGAGTAGTAGGGGCTATTTTAGGGTCGTTGTTTGTGATCTATATTGGTAGTGAGTATGAGTATATCGCTTATCCATTTGTAGCATTATACTTAATGATTATTGCTATTAGGTTAATTAGTTTAGCGTTAAGAAACTCAGTAATCAGAAAGAAAGTCAAATACGTTGGTTTTCTAGGCTTTTCAGGAGGTTTCTTTGATGCTTTTGGAGGAGGAGGCTGGGGGCCTATAGTTACTTCTACGCTTCTAACTAAAGGAAGACCTACTAGATATGTCGTAGGGACAGTATCCTTAGCGGAGTTCTTTGTAACTTTTGCTGCTTCTATGGTTTTCTTTTCGAAGTTGGGATTCGGTTATTGGTATATCTTCTTAGGCTTAGCTTTAGGAGGGGTATTTGCAGCTCCTTTAGCAGCAAGGCTAGCTGGTAGAATGCCTAAACGCATCTCTTATATCTGTGTAGGATTATTGGTTTTTGTAGCTAGTTTAAGAATAGTCATTAAGTTTATATAGGATGAGTAAGAAAGAACAATAGACTTGTCGGTTTTATACAATTTTACTTGTAACTCCTAGTCTAGTTTTGCACTAGAATATTTAATAATAAAACCATGCAAGACATTCAAAAAGTAGTTAGAACTACTCCAACAACGTTATCAAGACCAGTAGGGAATTATTCACATATCACTATTGTGCCTAAAAATGCAACTATTTATACTTTCTCTGGACAGATAGGTACTGACGGTAATGGTGTGATACCAATTGACTTTAATCAACAAGTAGACAATACGTTTAGCAATATTGCTGCCTTGTTAGAAAGCCAAAACCTAACAGAGGTTGATATTATAAAAGTTAATATTTGGGCAACTAAAGAGATTGATTGGGATTATTTTGATAGCGTATGGAGGGAGTTCTTTAAAACTGGAAATCCTTCTATGACTGTAGCTTATATCTCAGCTTTAGGACTTCCTGAGATTGATTTGGAGATCGAGATTTGGGCAGCTAAGGTCTAATCTATTAGAAGAAATAGATAAAGTGCTTCGAATAATCCATCTATTTCTTTTGAATGTCCATTTTTCATTTGACCATAAAAGGAGTCCTTTACAAAAAATAAACCACTATGGACTGAAAGTCCATAGTTTGTTAAAGCAGACTAAAGTCTGCCTGTGTGGAAATACAGAACTTAGTAGTTTTACTTAAAACTAACTTTTAAAATATCGTAATTTCAGAATGCACTAGATAACCAATTCACAAATAACAACAACCAATATTGTGAAAGGTTTTTAGAAGCTGAAAGCTAAATGCACTAAAGTGCATAGTTTTAACTACCGTCTGCGACCAATAAAATTTATGAGTCAATTAGATGCAAAGCAATTCCCTATAGTAAAAGTAATTATTCAATCTGTCAATGAAGGACATGATCAAGATCAGTATTTTAATGACTATGAAGCATTACTAAAAACAGGTAAAAAATTTGTTATGATTAATGAGGTGAGCGCACCTGATGTAAAGGATACTAAGAGTAACAAGGATCACATGAAGAAAATGAACCTGTGGATGAAAAAGAATAGAGAGCAACTACGCAATAATGTATTAGCCATGATACAAGTAGAACCTAATGAAGAAAAACGCCAAGTAGCAATAGACTTTAAAGAGATTTTCTTTAAGTATTGGGGGCATGAACTTTTTGTAGTCTCTACTGCAGAAGAGGCATTAGTATTAGCAAATGAAAAATTACTAATAGTAAATAAGTAACCATTAGATTTAATATCTAATAAGTCACTTGAGGTTGTTTTTATAGTCCATAAAAAATCCTACAGACAATAGCGTTTGTAGGATTTTTTGGTTTATAAAAGTGACAATAACCTTTAAAAGGTTATTTAAAACTAGTTTCAAAAGTACTTTTAAAAACTTGAATTTCTTTCTTCGTAGTTACAGAAATAAGCTTGTATAAGTCCTCAGGTATAAACTTATTTTTCTCTATAATATCTTTGATAATGTACTCTTCATTGGTTTCTATATCGACTACTTTGTCTTTAACTTTCATGTGTTCTCTTTTAGTTTGAAAGCAAAATTAAGAAGAAAAGAAGAGTATTGCTCTTCTTTTTTTAGCTAAATAGACAATAAAAATCACCTTTAAAAGAAAGAAATAAACTATAAATTACTTTTTAAGGCGACTAGTGTTCTAAATTAAATTTAAAAGAAATAATTTACTTTTTAGTATTCAATAAAGGGATAATGGCTAGCTTATTAATTAAACAAGTTAGCTCTTTTTTAGTTATCCTATAGCTTATGTACTTCTGATTGGATCTAATTGTAAATAGGTTTATACTCTGTCAGCATTAAGTCTGTAATGACTCCGTTAAAATAGCATATTTAACGGAGTGAGTACGGACTCATAACGGACTCACTACGGACTCACTGCTATGAAAAGTTGTCTCGACCTACTAGAACTGTATAGTTTTTAAAAGGCTATATACTTTTAGTCATACAGTGTTGAGGGCCTTTAATGCCTTGATACGTTCTTCCAGAATCTTCATAACCCGTTTTTAAGTATAGATTATAAGCGAGAGCGTTCTCATAGTTAACCCCAAAGACTATTTCATTTACAGTAGGATAATATTCTCTTACTAAGTCAGGTAATAGAAGCATAGTAACTTTAGCTATTCCTTTGCCCTGTTGATTAGGCATGATAGATAATGCGCGTAGTAAAATAGAATCTTTATTCTCTGTATATATCAAACGATCATCAGATAGGTCTAAAGAGAATAGGCCTACTGGGGTATCATCAGATAAGATACAATATTGAGTACGCATTGTATTCTCCATAATATCAGGATTAGTCAGCATATACTTTGGCACAAGAGCAAACGTAGCTTGTTGCTCGTCTAATTCATAAGAAGTTAGTTCATCAAAGTATTTAGGATCATAAGGTTGTATCGTTATCATATTCTTGTCAATTTAAGCCAAGCAATTTAGAATAATATTTTTGTTTTTTTATTGTTAGTTTAAGAGGAAAACGTTTTCTTTATGAGTATATAAGAATATAAATGAAAAAGTATTTATTTATAGTAGTCTGCTTTTTTTTGACTAATGCTATTTTTAGCCAAGAACAATTAATGGATAGTATTATATTAAAGAACTATTCAACTTTTAATATAGAAGCTGAGAAAGAGTCTTTTAAAGGACAAGGTTGGCATGCTTTAGTAACGGAAATGAGCAAAGCTAATTCTGTATTGATTGGGGAAACTCACTTTACAAATGAGGTACCTTATTTTGTCAATGCTGTAATTGATGCAGTTAAATTTGATATCTACTTTCAGGAGATAGATCCTTATTCAAATGGTATTATCGAAAATAAGATTAAGACATTATCTCAAAAGAAACTTGAGCAATTTATTAAGGAGTACAGTTCTACTTTTTCATTTTTAGAGAGAAAAAAGGACTTCTATCTCTATAAAAAAATTGTTGAAAAAGGGATAAGAACATATGGTTTAGAACAAGTTTATTTAGATGCTGATAGGTTGATTATCTCTTATTTAAAAGAGCAGACAAAGAATAAAGAGACTGCTAAAGTTCTTTCTCACATGTTAGATACATCAAATAAATTAGCTTTAGAAGAGGATACCTATCTATTTTCAGAAGATTTTATAGAAAAGAGTAATCTATTACTTAATACTAAACTATCTTCAAAGGAGCAAGAGCACCTAGAAGCAATAAAGTTAAGTAGAGAGATTTATTTAGGAGGTAAACATCACTTAAGAATACAAGTAATGAAGCATCAATTACTAGAAGAACTTCCACATTGGTCAAGTAAGAAAAACCTTTTTAAGTTTGGAGCAGTTCATACCCCTAAAGGAGAAAGTTTAATGGAGATATATGATATAGGTAATCTAGTATTTAATATAGAAGACGCTAACTTTAGAACATCTCTACACATAATACTGATAGGAAAGACTGCAGCTGAAACTATGGATGATCTTAAATTATACAGTTCTTTCTTAGGTGTTGTGACTACTAATGATTGGTATTGTTTTGATCTTAAGCCTTTGCAAAAAGCAATTTCTCAAGGCAAACTAAAAATAGGAGATCAGACTTTACTAAGAATTGTAAAAGGGAATGATTTTTTAATCTATATTCCTGAGTTGACGGAGAGTGAAAAATTCTTATAAATTACTTTGATATAAAAGAAGAAATTAAAGGTCTAAAAATATAGTATCTTTGATGTAATAATAAGATTTAGTTATGCATTATCGAGAGATCCTCCCAATATTGCCCTTACGAGATTATGTCCGTTATTTTTGGGTATTAGAAAACTCAAATGATAAGGCAGAAAAACAAACTTTTAAGATACTTCCTGATGGTATACCCACTTTAATCTATCAAGATAGGCCTAACTTATTTTTAGATCAATATCATCAAGTAGCTCCACAACTCTATGTCTATGGACAGTTTAGTCAGTTTACAGATCAGAGTGTAGAGGGGAGTTTTAGGATAATCGGAGCATATCTAGAACCTACAGCTTTAAAGGCGTTATTTAAATATGATGCTATTGAATTTAGTAATAAAAATATAGCCTTAGAAGACATTGTCCCTAATACGCTTTTAGAACAACTAGTACACACGGATACTATTGAGGAGAAAATAGGTTTATTATCTTCTTTTCTTCTAGAGCAGATTCAGTATAATAGATTTGAGAATAAAAAGATAGATTATATCTCTCTATTATTACAAAAGGGAAAATCATTAAAAGAAATACAAGATGAAATAAATATTTCTGAGAAAACATTAGAACGGCTTGTAAAACAATATATAGGAATGTCTCCTAAGTTGTTTTCAAGAATTATGCGATTTCAGTCTAGCCTTGATTTGTTAAGAGAGAGTAAGTTTAAGAACTTAACGACACTTTCTTATCAGAGTGATTATTATGATCAATCTCATTATATAAGGGAGTTTAAAGAGTTTACAGGGGTTAGCCCAAAGGAATTTATAAAATCCTCTGATGAACAATTGATTAACTTCCCTCTATTTAAATCAGAGGAATAAACTTGTATTCGTCTAAGTATTAGATATGGAGGAGTATCTTATAATAATCCATTAAATTCTGTTTAATATCCATTTTATAATTGGTTAAAAATACAGTCCTTTACTTTTACATAATTCCAATTTTTAAAACTACCTAGAGATATAAATTGAAGTAATTTATAGTGAATATTCACAGCGTCATTTATAAGAATGGCACCTTATAATTGACCTATAAAGATATACCTATCTTACTTCTAAAGTTAATTTCTGTTTTTCCGAAAAAAGACTTTTTATATTATCTTTAGAGGAGTTCACTTGGAATAATTTATTTAAAAGAAAACATGATGAATAAAATAAAACTTAATGATGGGAATCTAATTCCGTCAATCGGATTTGGAACTTACAAAGCAACTAAAACAGAAGGGGTTTTAGCAGTAAAAAATGCTTTAGATAAAGGATATCGCTTACTAGATACAGCTGCTATATATCAGAATGAAGAAGAAGTAGGGCAAGGTATAAAAGAGAGTGGTGTTCCTAGAGAAGATATCTTTGTGACTACAAAAGTATGGAGAGAGAATATGGGATATGAAGAGACTAAAAAGGCACTTGATATTTCGTTAGAGAAACTAGGTCTTGATTATATCGATCTTTATTTAATTCACTGGCCAGCTAATTATAAAAACTTCGGTGATGATTGGAAAAAAGTGAATGCAGATACTTGGCGTGCTATGGAAGAATTACAAGCTGCAGGTAAAATAAAATCAATAGGAGTAAGTAACTTTTGGGAAGAGCACTTAGAGGCTTTATTAGAAACGGCTAAAGTTATCCCTGCTATTAATCAGTTAGAATTTCATCCAGGGTATTGGCAGCCAGAATTAAAAGCATATTGCGAAAAGAAAAATATTGTCATAGAAGCCTGGTCACCATTAGCTAGAGGTAAAGTGTTTAATAATGAGGTGTTAATCAGTATTGCAAAGAAACATAATAAGTCAATCTCTCAGGTATGTTTAAGATGGTGTTTACAACATAATACAATAGCAATACCGAAGTCTAATACTCTAGAAAGAATTATTGATAATATGAATATTTTTGATTTTGAGTTAAGTGATCAAGATATGGATCAAATAAATAATTTACCTAAAATGGGATTCAGTGGTGAAGTGCCTAATGAATGGCCTGACTATGTAGTTTAATATCAAAACGAATCAAGTATTTTAAACCCAGATTAAGCATTAGCCAAATACTGCAAAGCAATTCTACTTCATATCTCTTTCATTTGTTCTAAAACCATACTACTGTATGCTTTTTTCTTAAATTCAGAGCTATTTTGTATAATTACTTTTCGTTTATATGTCTATCGCTTAATCTGGGTTAAACAAAGCCTATAGGCACAGAGTGTGTTTATAGGCTTTGTTCGTTCTATATGAAGGGGAAAGGAGTGATTATTTGTTAGTTAATAAAAAATAAATCGTATTATAGTGCTTTAAAATATAAGTACCTAATCCTTCTTAATATGAACTATAAATTAATTATTCCATTATCGTTTTTGTTTATTTCTTTTACAGGAATGGCAAATGATGTATATAAAGATAGAAATGGGAAATACTATAATATTCAACAATTATCACAAGAAAAGGGAGTAGATAAATCTTTTAAAGAACTATGTCTGATCATAAATCAATATGCTGAGAGCACTCTTCAGAAAGGTAATGTCAACTCATTAGCGATTGCCATTTATAGAGATGGAGAGGTTTATCAGCAGTATTATGGAGAATTAGATAAAGAGTCCAAACAACGACCTAGTGATAATACACTCTATGAGATTGCTTCTATTTCTAAAGTTTTTGCAGGCTCTTTAGTCGCTAAAGCGGTTCTAGAGCAAAAGATTACACTAAATGATGATATCAGAACTTATTTAAAAGGAGATTATCCAAATTTGCAGTTTGAAGGAACTCCTATTACCATTCAGAATTTAGTAACACATACTTTGGGGCTTCAAGATAGAGCTCCTAAAGAGTTAGATGAAATATATAAGAAGACGAGAGAGGGATATTATGAAAATAGACCATTTAGTTATACGATGTCTGATCTATTAGAAGAATTAAAAACAGTCAAATTAGATAAGAAACCAGGTACATTCTACGACTATAACTCAGTAGGACCAGAATTAGTTACTTATATTTTAGAGCAGGTATATCACAAGCCTTATAAAGAGCTATTACAGGAGTTGCTGGATGAGCTTAACTTGAAGCAGACTTCTTTAAATGAGTATGATAGGTATAAGAAACAATTAGCCATAAGTTATAACGAAAATGGGGAAGTAGCTCCTTTACTAAGAAATCCTCTATTAGGTGGATCATATGGTATGATAAGTAGTTTACCTGACTTAACTAAGTTTATGAAGTTTCAGTTACAAAGCAATCAACCTTTTATAAAGGAAGCCTCTCGATTATTATTTAAAGAAGAAGAAGACGGTGATGATAAAGGATATTTCTGGGATGTGGGATACGGTCTGAAGGAAGGTGCTTATTATGGAAAGACAGGAACGTCAATAGGGGTACAAAGTGGTATTCTTGTTTGTCCAGATTCACGTTATGGAATGATAATAATGATGAATAATACTTCGGATGCTGCACAAGATGATTGGTTAGAATTGTATAATAAAATAGAAACAGCATTAATTACTTATCCTAAGATAAACCTAGTATCCCTGCTAGAAAAAGAGTTTAAAAATAACTTTAGTTTAGCTTTAGAGAAGTATAAAACGTTAAAAGCAGATAAAGAACATTATCTCTCAGGGTCATTCTATTTAAATAATTTAGGATATAACTTTCTGAAGAGAAAAGAGATTGATAAGGCAATAAAGGTATTTGAATTAGCGATTCAGTATGATACTAATAATGCTAATTTATACGATAGCTTAGGAGAAGCTTACTTTCTAATGAAGGATTATAAAATGTCTTTATTAAGTTATAAGAAATCACTAGAGCTAGATGCTGAGAATAAGAATGCACAAGAAATGCTAATTAAAATACAATTACTTAAATAAAAAGTATTCTTTACTAAAAAAGGCTATCATTATTCTGATAGCCTTTCCTATTTATTCCGTGAATTCAAGTTATAAATGCAACAGTTGCTATTTTGTCTAATTTATCTGCAAAAACTTCATTAGGCGATTTAAAACCAAATCTCTTTCTTGGTCTATTGTTTAAAATATTTACAACTCTATCTATTTGTTGTTGTGTAATTAAATCGAAGTTACTCATTTTCGGGAAATATTGTCTGACTAAACCATTTAAATTTTCATTAGCGCCTCTTTCCCAACTGTGATAAGGTTTTGCAAAATAATAGGCAATCTGTAACGCATTAGCTATATTTTGATGGTTTGCAAACTCTTTTCCATTATCAGAAGTGATTGTATGTAGAAGAGGTTTGTAATCCTTTAATAGCTCTATTGTTTTAGCCTCTATCGCATGAGCTTGTTTAGATTCAACCTTCCCCATTAGTAAAATCCCTGTGGCTCTATCGTTAATAGTTAATAAGGCTCCATTATGATTTTTTCCTATTATCAAATCAATTTCTAAGTCTCCTATTCTTTCTTTTTTGTCAACAATACCAGGTCTTTCATCTATATCTAATCTGTTCGATATTACCCCTCTACTATCTTTATTGCTTCCTCTTTTACGATATTTTTTCCCTTTATTTCGTAGATGCTTATAAAGCTTTCCTCCTTGCTTTTTATCCTTCCAAATAAACTGATAAATACATTCTACTGAAACCATTTCTATCTTCTCTATTTTACATCTTCCTACTATTTGTTCAGGGCTATAATCTTTATTGAGCAGCGACAAAATGGTTGCTTTGACACTTTTATTTAAGCGTTTATGCTTAGGTTTTTCTTTATGACGAAGTGTTGTCTTTTTTTGAGCAAGATCGGCTTTATAAACACCGTTTCTACCATCTGAATTACGTTTAAGCTCTCTGCTAACAACTGATCTGTCTTTGCCTATATAATCACCTATTTCACTAAGTGATCTACCTAAATTTTTATATGCTTCTATTTTGTATCTTTGTTCTAACGTTAAATGTGACATCTTTTTGATTGTGTAGGAACTTCAAAAGTAGATGTTTTTTTTCGCCAACAGCGGGGAACATTTGCCCCATGGGGCAAATGTTCCCCGCTGTTCTTTTAAATGCTGTTGCATTTATTTGTTGAATCTAAGTTCTTTATTATCTACGAAGTCTTGTAAATAACTAAATCTATCTGTTAGTTTACCACCTTTAGTAATAGTAGCTCTTTCTAGTATTTTATCTTTATCTCCATTAAAGAAGGCAGGTAATACTTGTTCTACAAATACTTCACCAAATCCTTCACTAGCATCTTTTGGTAATTCACAAGGCAAATTATCAATAGCCATCACTGTTATTGCTGCAGGATGGTCAAATTCTACTTCTGTACCTTTCCCTGGATGATATCCATAGAATGGCTCTGCTATAGTAGATGCTTTCAATGTAGAGGCTATAGGGCCATGATCTACATCGCATGAGATATCACCAATTACTTTAATTTGATTAAAAGGAGAATTTAGCATCTCTTTTGTCAAGATAACAGGAGCTCCTTTTTTAAAGAAGTGCCCAGTCATCAGGATATCTGCTACACGAGTAAATCTATCGAAGTCACTAGTGTATAGTTCAGGATGGTCATAAAAATCTTGTTTGTTTCCTTCAGTCCCATCTATTCTTTTGTAATAGTCTTCAACACCTATCTGTGTGTATACAGGTCTATCATACTTTTGGGTTAAGAAGTGTTCTTTAGAAACCTTCTTCATTTTCATCCCGTCTAGTATTTCCATAATACCATGTGCTACCTTTCCAGTTCCAGTTACAACTATCTTAATAGGAGGGAAGTACTGTTTTTTTAATCGATAGATTAAATCTTCTTTGTGAAGTAAGGTTTCAGCCTTGGCTAATTCGAATAATTCATATTTTAACCCAAAGCCTCTTAGCGTATTGTATGCACCTACTATACCTGCATATCTACCAAAGCCAATAATTCTAGTGTTTTTTCCGTCTACAAATGTCTCGTGATCCATTAATGTAATGTTCTTTTCTAAACAAGCTTGTAAGAGCTTGCGATTATGTTCTTGTTTTTTTATTGTGTGCGAAAAAAAGACATAAGTTTTATTTGGTATAAGGTAATCAACAGGAATTTCTTTTACCCCAAGGAGAAGATCACAGTCTGTCATATCACTTGATAGTTCTAATCCTTCAGAAGCATAGTTTTCATCTTTAAAAATTCTAATGTCTGAATGTTCTATCTTAATAGACAGCTCGTTATATTTGTCTAAAGCTTTTTTTACCTGCTTAGGACAAAGCACAACTCTCCTATCAGGAGGCGATTTACGCTCCTTAATAATTCCTAATTTCATAATTTGTTTGTTTGTTTTTTGGTTGGTTTTTCAAATATAGAATTATTTCGGACTCACACAACTATTTTGAATCATAATTTTAGAATTATATACAGTTTTTAATAAGTATTGACGAATAAAATACAGTATGTGAATATTCTAAGAGGAAGAAATAGTATTTGTTTGATTTTTTAAAAATAAATTGTACTTTTGCATTTCATTGCTAACTAAGGCAATCATTGGGGTCGATCGGTATTGACAGCGAGTGGAATTAGTTAGTAAGCACGTCGAGCGTTGTTAGATTGCTCGTAAATATCATCTAACGAACTTTTTAAACGGCGAAAATAACTACGCTTTAGCTGCTTAATCTGAATTATAGTAAGATTGCCTTTAGTTTCCACCAGGTGGAAGAGCTGAATTCTCCTAAAGAGCCTTGGTTTATGGCGCTTTGTTAAGGGGAACCGTAAAGTAAACCTAGAGATGTCTATTGTTTCGCTAGCATTTCGAAATCTTAGGAACTAAGCTTTTGGTGGCTGTTTTTTGCCAAGCCAACGGTCGAAAATCTAATAAAAAACTAAGCGTGTAGAAAGCTTCCTGATTGCTTGTTTGGACCCGAGTTCGATTCTCGGCGACTCCACAGAAAAAAGCCTAACTATTTACTTTTAAATAGTTAGGCTTTTTTTGTATTCAATAGATACTAAAAACTGTATTTTAGAGGATCAGTGACAAAAGTTGGGGACTAGGCAAAAAGTCTAGTTAATCTAAAAAGGAAAAACTTCTTATCCCTAACACCTCTATACATCATACGGAAGTATTTAATTTTGGCATTAAATGATTCCGCAGAAGCATTTGTACTTCTATTAATAAAGTAATTGATGATTTCGTTATAGTGTACATTAAAAGTCTTTAAAACAGTACTAAAGTGTTTGAGTGAAGCTTTTTCAATATCATTAAACCAATGAGCTAGCTTAGTCATAGCTATTTCTTTATCTATTTGTAGATTATATATCTGTCTAAGGTTATTAGCAAGTAGATAGGCTTGTTTGATCTCTGGGTATAATTCAAATAGTACCTTAGCTCTTTCTTGTTGGTCAGATGTCCAATTAATTTGGTTTTTATAAAGTAGAGAACGTGAGCGAACTAAAAGTTGTTTCTTAGTATCTCCATTACTAAGTATTTCAGGATTATATATAATGCCTTCTTCCTTAGCCTTTAAAACAGCAGTGTTCTCAGCGTCAAGCTCAGCCCATCTATATTTTATTCTAATATCTTGTACAGCTTCACTTACAAGCTTTTGTACATGAAAACGATCAATTACTTGCACAGCTTTAGGGAAGCACTTCTTAGCTATCTGTTTCATAGCCCCTGCCATATCTAAAGTAATCTCGGTAACTTTATCTCTAAGTTTTTTAGGTAGTTTAGATAGATGCTTTATTACAGTATCTGATTTTGTTCCTTTAACTATCGCTACAATGGTCTTTTTCTGACCTTTACCTGCTTTAGAAGTCAGTATAGTGTACAATTCTCCCATAGATAAACATACTTCGTCTATGGACAACTGATTAGTTATATTTTCTGGGTAGAGTAGCCAGTCTTGTGCATGTTCTTGTTGATCCCATTGTTTGAAACCACTAGTTTTATGTTTGTATTGGCGTTGAAACTTCTCTCCTTTAACCCCAAATAATTCACCAATAGCCTTACAGCTAAGTACTTTAGTATCGGCCAATTTTTTTTAAGAACTCCGAAAACTCTGTAGTCATTCGTGTTCCTTCTGCGATGATATTCCAATCACGTGATATAATTTCTCCTGTTTGTTTATCTGTCCAACGACGACGTTGTACGTGTAGTTTAACTGATTTACCTCGTAACGGGAAGTCTTCAATAGTAATCATACTATGGAAACCTTTAGAAATAAGCTGTCTTTCAGCACATTGATTTCCGTAATCATTCTTCTCTTCAAAGTAGATATGTAGTTTGGTCTCTAATTCTTCTACTTTAGTAATATTGAAGTGTTCTACTAAGTAAGTAGGTAAGATTAGTTTTAGTATTTCTTGGCTATCCATCATAGCACAAAGATATTATTTTACACTTTCCTCCCCAACTTTTAACGTTGATCCATTTTAGATATTAGATTTATTTTAAATGTTTAACCAATTTTATTAAAAGATATCATATTTGAATTACTTATAAACTTAAAGAGTTTCGGATATAGAATGATGAATTGTTTAAACTAGTACCTAAAGATTATACAATACTATTTTATAAGATCAGAAATTAGATTGAACTTATTTTTTCTTACAGAGTTAGTATAATTTAAGCTCATTAAAAAGTATGTATGATTTAATGTTCAAGTTAAGTTTGTATCATTATTATGAATTATATTTTTTACAACTATCATACTTGATACATGATCTTTTTCTGATATGGATTATTTTTAGTTAATAGATGTTGTATATAGTCACTTTTAGTACATTCTATAACGTTTCAATTTATTAGGATCATCTGATTGTGTAGTTACAAGTAGATAGAGATATGTTAAAAAATTAAATTAACATTATTTACACTTTTATAGTTTTTTCCTTATTTCAATGTGGTTTTATTTTAAGGATTTATTCTATTAAATATATAATGTTTTTTTTAATCTACTTTTTTAAGATATTTATAAGGAAAAATATGTGTATATAAAATATTTAATTCATTAAATGCGATTATTCTTAATGTTTTTTGTGTAAAATTCACATACTTTGTAGTGCTATTAAAAAGAGATTTTATGAAAAACGAACTTATATTTTTTAAGACTAGATTTAGTTTGATTTTTATAAATTTAGTTTATTCACTAGCTGCTTTATCTATTGGTTTATTTAAACTTATAAAACAAGACAGCAAGTTTAGTTTCTTACCTTTTATTTCTCTTTTCATTATACTAAATGTTTATGCTAAGAAAAATAAGAATGTGTTTGGACATGAAGTTAAAATGCTCTTAATATTAAATGCACTTGTTTGTTTTACTTTTTTTTTAAACTTTCAACCATGGTTAGAATTTACTGTTTTTATATTTTATACAGTAATCTTTAGTTTATTTGTTTTGATTAATAAAGCTAATATTCTCAATCTTTTTATTGGTTTTAGAGAGTTATTAAATGTTGTTTTCTTCTTGTTTACTCTTAAAGTAATTTTTTTAGTTTCTCAAGTCTTTATACTTAAATATTATATTGAAGACTTAGAAGTATTTGCTGCTAAATCATCAATTTTAATTGAGATTATAGCTTTTACAGTATTTATTATTAGCATTTTAATCTATTTTATTTCGTATAAAAAAGAAAATAATTCAACAAGAGTATTTTAATGTAGGTTATCTATTAAAAAATAAGATTAGTTACAATAATTTATTATATGTTTTATTTTATATTCCTTGTTATAGCTGTTGTTTATATTGTTTTGATAAAGAGAATTAAACTCTTTGTCCAATATGAAAAAAGATTAGTAGAAGTTAGCATTTTATTGTCTATTAACTTTTTGGTTGGGCTACTTTACAATTATCTTTCTACAGCTGAATTCTTTTGTATATCCATTTTATTAAATTTATTTAATGGACCTATTTTTTTCTATGTACTATTTGATCGATCAAAGTACTTGTTTTATTTACAATACATTGTCAGCTTATTATCATTTATCTATATTATTGGCTATTCCTATTATATAAGTGAAGAGATAGAACAGATAAAGATATTTAATTATTACAGTGCTATTGTTAGTGTTATTCTTGGAGTTTTATATGTTTTAGTATGTTACTATCTTCTTGTGCAGACTTCTGTACTTATAAGAAATGAGAGTATTATAGTTGTTTTTCTCATAGTTTTCTTTTTTGAATCTATTATGATGTTACCAGATTTTAAAGAAAGAGGTTTTGATGTAAACCCTTTGTTTATTTATCTAGGTTGTACTTTAATTCTTATTATTTCTAGTTGTATCTATTTAATAGGTAAACTATTAAATATAAAAGTAAAGAATACTAATAAACTACTAAGCTTACAGCCTTCTACTATAGACTTAAAGATTAGTGTAGTGGAAGTAGAATATGAATGTGTTGATATAGATGAGGAAAAAGAGGGAATTGTAGAAACTGTAAAAGAGGAAGATGTGACTGAAGAGAATAAAGAAGATGATTTTCAATATATAAGTTTAGTATTAAATGAAAAACTGATTGAAAATCGTTTATTTTTAGATCCTAATTTAAGTTTAAATAGGCTATCTAAGGTCACTAATATCCCTAAGACTAGACTATCTTCTTTTTTTAAAAGTAGTGAGGCCTCTAATTTTAATCAGTATATAAATCGTATTAGGATTGAATATGCTGTTATTACTTTACATGATTATAATCATGAGGAATTGAGTATAGAGAAATGGGCTTTGCTATCAGGTTTTAACTCAAGAGTAACATTTTATAGGTCTTTTGTAAATGTTTATGGTTTTCCTCCTTCAGAGTTATTGAAGAAATAAACTACAATTTAGAATAGTTTGAAGTTTAATCTTTGTTTTTTTGATAAAATAGTACTTGAATTTTGTTTCAAATTCTAATAAAATTGTTTCAAAATGAAATATTATTAAATAATAATTATTTTATATCGATTTAATAATACCTATTATGTCCTTTTTTACTTAGGTATTTTGTGCTATCGATTTTGTTTTACTTACATATCTTGATATACTCTAAGCCCTATTTTATCTGATTTCAACTAATTAATTTTATAATATTAATAAAGTATCATAAAAAAACAGGTGTGTTAAATATGCGATACAACTCTTTGTTAGTCACGTATTGCGATTATTATATACCGTATTTAACGTTGAGTAATAGTAGTTTTGACTATGTTTTTTTTAAAAGGATATTTCATAAAGTATCTATAATCAATATTAAAATATATGAAAAAGAGATTACTCCCTGTTGCACTTTTATTGGGAACTTTTGCTACTAATGCCCAAGTAGGAATTGGTACAGCAACTCCTAATAAATCTGCAGAATTATTAATTGAATCAAAAGACCGTGGTTTATTAATTCCTAATGTTGCATTGGAAAGCACAAAGGATAAGGTTACAATTAGAAATGGCAATGTACAAAGTTTATTAGTCTATGCGACAAAAAAACAAGGCGATATTACTCCAGGTTACTACTATTGGGATATAGATAAATGGTCACGCTTAACAGCTGATAAAGATATTCCACAAATTGTAGTAAACAATTTTGAAGAAATTGTAAATATGGATGGTGATAAGGTAAAAAATATCATCAAAAATATTGTAAAAAACACTGAAGGTAATGTTATTTATGAAGGAGATAAGTTTTATACCTATGTAAAAGATGGAGACAAAATTATCAAACAAGAAATCAAAGAGAAATTAACTACAATAGTACATGACGAAAAAACTGGAGACTATATTTATTATAATGAAAATTCAGTAGATCGCAATGGAAATATTATTGGAGAAGGAGTTCGTATAAAAATAAAAGAAACAGTTATTAATAAGTTTGGTGATATTATTAATAATAAAACTGTTCAAGAACATATCACAAATTATTTAGATGGAACGTATGTAGGAGGAAATGTTTATTATGATGGTGATAAACTTACATATATAACTAAAGAAGGAGAAAGGAAAGAAGTTTCTATTAAAGAAGTAATTACTGCAAATGAGAGTAAAACTGCGATTATTACTGTAGCTAATAAGCAGTATTATGTTTCAGAAGAATACTTGATTGCTAATAATGATATTATTCCTTCTAATGTTGATCCTTTAAATTTATCTAAAGGAATTTATGCTATTGATGTTGTTGGGGGCGTAATTAATAATTTTGAAGAGATAATTACTAAAGGACCTATTACAGTAGATGGTCGTACCTTTAATACAATCAATGATTATATCAAGTATATCACAGAGAGTAAAGGAGGGTTTACTAAGATTGTTTATGATCAAACAACAGGTGATGTTATTTTCCAAGAGTGGAATGAAGTAACTCAGAAGTTTGAGAATGTTGATAATTCAAAGTTCAGCACTATTGTTAAGGGAAATGAGACTATAACTACTTTAGTGGACAATCAAGATGGAACTTACACCTACACAAGTGAAGACGGAACCACTACACTTGTAGATATTCCATCAAGTGTTGTAAATCAATTTGAAACAATTGTAAAACAACCAGTAGAAGTAGATGGTCGTACCTTTAATACAATCAATGATTATATCAAGTATGTCACAGAGAGTAAAGGAGGGTTTACTAAGATTGTTTATGATCAAACAACAGGTGATGTTATTTTCCAAGAGTGGAATGAAGTAACTCAGAAGTTTGAGAATGTTGATAATTCAAAGTTCAGCACTATTGTTAAGGGAAATGAGACTATAACTACTTTAGTGGACAATCAAGATGGAACTTACACCTACACAAGTGAAGACGGAACCACTACACTTGTAGATATTCCATCAAGTGTTGTAAATCAATTTGAAACAATTGTAAAACAACCAGTAGAAGTAGATGGTCGTACCTTTAATACAATCAATGATTATATCAAGTATGTCACAGAGAGTAAAGGAGGGTTTACTAAGATTGTTTATGACCAAACAACAGGTGATGTTATTTTCCAAGAGTGGAATGAAGTAACTCAGAAGTTTGAGAATGTTGATAATTCAAAGTTCAGTACTATTGTTAAGGGGAATGAGACTATAACTACTTTAGTGGACAATCAAGATGGAACTTACACCTACACAAGTGAAGACGGAACCACTACACTTGTAGATATTCCATCAAGTGTTGTAAATCAATTTGAAACAATTGTAAAACAACCAGTAGAAGTAGATGGTCGTACCTTTAATACAATCAATGATTATATCAAGTATGTCACAGAGAGTAAAGGAGGGTTTACTAAGATTGTTTATGACCAAACAACAGGTGATGTTATTTTCCAAGAGTGGAATAAAGTAACTCAGAAGTTTGAGAATGTTGATAATTCAAAGTTCAGTACTATTGTTAAGGGGAATGAGACTATAACTTTATTAGTTCCAAATACCAATGGAACCTTTACTTATTATAACGAGAGTCAAATCGGTGCTGATGGTCAACCAAAATTAGGAGAGACAGGAGTAACAATTGATCCAAAAGAAGTATCTGTATCCTTAAATACAACTACAAATAAATATGAGTTTAAAAACTCACAAGGAGATGTTATAGGAGAGATTGATGCAAATGCAAATGCAATTGTTTATAATGATAATACTACAAATCTTGGAGTAACAAATGTTCAAGAAGCTATAGAGAAATTATTAGATAAAATTACAGAAGTAGCTGGTACCACAGGAGATTTGGTAGTGTCTGGTGGTTTAGAATTTTTGGCTAAAACCACTGGGATTAAGGCATTATTAGCTGATGTTACTATTCAAGTAGCAGACGAAGGAATAACTAATGAAAAATTAGGTAATAAAGCAGTTACATCAGATAAATTAAATGCAGGTACAGGAGAAAATAATCGTGTAGGTGTAGCAGATGATCAAGGGAATGTTATTTATAAAACATTAGATGAAGTAGTAAAAGGTAATGAGACTGTAACTCTATTGATTCCAAATACGAATGGGACCTTTACTTATTATAATGAGAGTCAAATCGGTGCTGATGGTCAACCAAAATTAGGAGAGACAGGAGTAACAATTGATCCAAAAGAAGTATCTGTATCTTTAAATACAACTACAAATAAATATGAGTTTAAAAACTCACAAGGAGATGTCATAGGAGAAATTGACACCAATGCTAAGGCTATTGCCTTTGATAACAGCACTAATGGTTTTACATCAACAAATGTACAAGAGGCATTAGAAGAGTTAAAAACTAAGTTAGACGGGACAAGTGATACATTAGTAAACAATAACGACGGTACCTATACGCATACTACAGTAGCAGGAGATGTTGTTGTCATTGATGCTAATACAACAAAAGTAGAAGTATTAGACGGAGTGTATACTTTTAAAAATGCTAAAGGAGATACAATCACAAGTATTGATACCAATGCAAAAGCAATTGCTTTTGACGATAGTAAATCTAAGTTAGGAGCAGATAATGTACAAGATGCAATTGATAATCTATTAAGTAAAGTAGGATCAGGTGCAGGTGTAACATTAGTTGATAATAATGATGGAACTATTACCTTAAAATCAGATGACAATACAGTATTAGGAACAGTTTCTAAAGGAAGCTTAACCAATAATAACGATGGTACTTATACTTATGACAATGGCGATGGTACACCAGTAACGTTTGACACCAATGCTAAGGCTATTGCTTTTGACAACAGTAATAACGGTTTTACATCAACAAATGTACAAGAGGCATTAGAAGAGTTAAAAACTAAGTTAGACGGGACAAGTGATACATTAGTAAACAATAACGATGGTACCTATACGCATACTACAGTAGCGGGAGATGTTGTTGTCATTGATGCTAATACAACAAAAGTAGAAGTATTAGACGGAGTGTATACTTTTAAAAATGCTAAAGGAGATACAATCACAAGTATTGATACCAATGCAAAAGCAATTGCTTTTGACGATAGTAAATCTAAGTTAGGAGCAGATAATGTACAAGATGCAATTGATAATCTATTAAGTAAAGTAGGATCAGGTGCAGGTGTAACATTAGTTGATAATAATGATGGAACTATTACCTTAAAATCAGATGACAATACAGTATTAGGAACTGTTTCTAAAGGAAGTTTGACCAATAATAACGATGGTACTTATACTTATGACAATGGCGATGGTACACCAGTAACGTTTGACACCAATGCTAAGGCTATTGCCTTTGATAACAGTACTAATGGTTTTACATCAACAAATGTACAAGAGGCATTAGAAGAGTTAAAAACTAAGTTAGACGGGACAAGTGATACATTAGTAAACAATAACGACGGTACCTATACCCATACTACAGTAGCAGGAGATGTTGTTATCATTGATGCTAATACAACAAAAGTAGAAGTATTAGACGGAGTGTATACTTTTAAAAATGGAAAAGGAGATACAATCACTTCTATTGATACCAATGCAAAAGCTATTGCTTTTGACGATAGTAAATCTAAGTTAGGAGCAGATAATGTACAAGATGCAATTGATAATCTATTAAGTAAAGTAGGATCAGGTGCAGGTGTAACATTAGTTGATAATAATGATGGAACTATTACCTTAAAATCAGATGACAATACAGTATTAGGAACTGTTTCTAAAGGAAGTTTGACCAATAATAACGATGGTACTTATACTTATGACAATGGCGATGGTACACCAGTAACGTTTGACACCAATGCTAAGGCTATTGCCTTTGATAACAGTACTAATGGTTTTACATCAACAAATGTACAAGAGGCATTAGAAGAGTTAAAAACTAAGTTAGACGGGACAAGTGATACATTAGTAAACAATAACGACGGTACCTATACCCATACTACAGTAGCAGGAGATGTTGTTATCATTGATGCTAATACAACAAAAGTAGAAGTATTAGACGGAGTGTATACTTTTAAAAATGGAAAAGGAGATACAATCACTTCTATTGATACCAATGCAAAAGCTATTGCTTTTGACGATAGTAAATCTAAGTTAGGAGCAGATAATGTACAAGATGCAATTGATAATCTATTAAGTAAAGTAGGATCAGGTGCAGGTGTAACATTAGTTGATAATAATGATGGAACTATTACCTTAAAATCAGATGACAATACAGTATTAGGAACTGTTTCTAAAGGAAGTTTGACCAATAATAACGATGGTACTTATACTTATGACAATGGCGATGGTACACCAGTAACGTTTGACACCAATGCTAAGGCTATTGCCTTTGATAACAGTACTAATGGTTTTACATCAACAAATGTACAAGAGGCATTAGAAGAGTTAAAAACTAAGTTAGACGGGACAAGTGATACATTAGTAAACAATAACGACGGTACCTATACGCATACTACAGTAGCAGGAGATGTTGTTATCATTGATGCTAATACAACAAAAGTAGAAGTATTAGACGGAGTGTATACTTTTAAAAATGCTAAAGGAGATACAATCACAAGTATTGATACCAATGCAAAAGCAATTGCTTTTGACGATAGTAAATCTAAGTTAGGAGCAGATAATGTACAAGATGCAATTGATAATCTATTAAGTAAAGTAGGATCAGGTGCAGGTGTAACATTAGTTGATAATAATGATGGAACTATTACCTTAAAATCAGATGACAATACAGTATTAGGAACAGTTTCTAAAGGAAGCTTAACCAATAATAACGATGGTACTTATACTTATGACAATGGCGATGGTACACCAGTAACGTTTGACACCAATGCTAAGGCTATTGCTTTTGACAACAGTAATAACGGTTTTACATCAACAAATGTACAAGAGGCATTAGAAGAGTTAAAAACTAAGTTAGACGGGACAAGTGATACATTAGTAAACAATAACGATGGTACCTATACGCATACTACAGTAGCGGGAGATGTTGTTGTCATTGATGCTAATACAACAAAAGTAGAAGTATTAGACGGAGTGTATACTTTTAAAAATGCTAAAGGAGATACAATCACAAGTATTGACACCAATGCTAAGGCTATTGTCTTTGATAACAGTAATAACGGTTTTACATCAACAAATGTACAAGAAGCATTAGAAGAGTTAAAAACTAAGTTAGACGGGACAAGTGATACATTAGTAAACAATAACGACGGTACCTATACGCATACTACAGTAGCAGGAGATGTTGTTATCATTGATGCTAATACAACAAAAGTAGAAGTATTAGACGGAGTGTATACTTTCAAAGATGGAAAAGGAGATACAATCACTTCTATTGATACCAATGCAAAAGCTATTGCCTTTGATGATAGTAAATCTAAGTTAGGAGCAGATAATGTACAAGATGCAATTGATAAGTTATTAAGTAAAGTAGGATCAGGTGCAGGTGTAACATTAGTTGATAATAATGATGGAACTATTACTTTAAAATCGGATGACAATACAGTATTAGGAACAGTTTCTAAAGGAAGCTTAACCAATAATAACGATGGTACTTATACTTATGACAATGGCGATGGCACACCAGTAACGTTTGACACCAATGCTAAGGCTATTGCCTTTGATAACAGCACTAATGGTTTTACATCAACAAATGTACAAGAGGCATTAGAAGAGTTAAAAACTAAGTTAGACGGGACAAGTGATACATTAGTAAACAATAACGACGGTACCTATACGCATACTACAGTAGCAGGAGATGTTGTTGTCATTGATGCTAATACAACAAAAGTAGAAGTATTAGACGGAGTGTATACTTTTAAAAATGCTAAAGGAGATACAATCACAAGTATTGATACCAATGCTAAGGCTATTGTCTTTGATAACAGTAATAACGGTTTTACATCAACAAATGTACAAGAGGCATTAGAAGAGTTAAAAACTACAGTAGATAATACAAAAGGTGATTTATCGTTAGCAGGAGGACTTGAGTTTGTAACAGGAGCAAATGGAACTGATAAGTTATTAGCTGATGCCGGTATCCAAATTGCAGATAAAGGAATTACGACTGACAAAATTAAACCAGGAACAGATGGACAAATTTTAGTAACAGAAGGAACAGGAGATACAGCTACAACTAAGTGGGTTAATAAAAAGTCTGCTACTTCTAATACCCTTGTAACTAGGGAAACAGCTATAGTAAGTTCTGTTAATGGAGAAGAGGCAGAGTTAATTTTAGAAGGAGATGCTGTACTAAAAGAAGGTAAAACAGTAGTACAAGCTATCCAAGGTACGCCAGTTAGTGATACTAAACCTTCTAATGCACAAACCTTAATTTATGACCAAACAACACAAGCTTGGATTCCAGGCACACCAGATGTAACAGTTGATAAGGTAGTTGATGCTAAAACATTAACAACAGATGGTGTAATTGTTATAGGTACTGATAGTAATGCAATAGCAACAACAGCTACTAAATCATTATTAACTGATGTCAAACTAAATATTGCTAATAATAAAATTACAACAGATCATATCCAAAACGGAACGATAAAACCAGAAGACATAGCTAATGCAGGTAATAATCAAGTATTGGTTACAGATAATACAGGAGTTCCTACTTGGAAAAACCAGACTGATGTAGGGGAGATAGTTACAGCTAATAATGGACTTACTAAAGCAGATACTAATATCCAATTAGGAGGTTTATTAACTAAAAAAACAGCTATTAATACTACTACTGATAATACGCTTGCTTTAACGGGGCTTGATAAGAAAAAAACGCAAGCAGTTAATGAAAGTGAAGGGGTTACTCAGCATTTATTAGCAGTAGATAAAAACGGAGACGTTATAAAAGCTTTAAAAGCAGCGATGCCTAAGTTCTTCTATATGCCTTCAGTAATGGTTCCTACAGCAGAGAGTCAAGCCCAACAAGAAGGCGTTACATATAATAATACAACTCGTACAGGTACAATAGATATGTATGCTATTTATAAGAAACAATTTGGAAGCCCTGTAATGAGTAGTACTGGAGCATCAGCTTTACCAGTTTTACCTGCATCAGAGCTAGGTTTTCATGTGACTTATGCAACAGAAGGAGTATTTACTATTGTAAGTATTAATGCAGAAGGATTAATGACATATAAAGTAAATGATACCGCTAATGTAAATATAGGAAGCTTTATAAACATTGTATTCTCTGTTAATGAAGATAATTAATTATGAAAAATAATATTTTATATATAATAATAGCTTTTGGCTTGTGCTTTGGAATCAAAGCACAAGCACAAAGTGCTATTTTCGAATACAATCAGAAACTTATTAAATTAACTGATTCACAAGCTAATGATCTTAATTACCTAGCTAATGGTGCACCAACCTCTATGTTTATAGCATTTGATAAGCAAGCTAAAATTCACCAAGGAAACTCTAAAGAGATAGTTGAAATGTCTATTGAAGACACTAGTGACTTTATTGGTTTAAGCAATGTTTATAAAGATAAATTAAAAGAGGTTATTTTAATAAATATTAAATGGGATGGAAAGCAGCAAATTGTTGTTCCCAAAGATTTAATTATTCAATTAGAAAGTCTTAAATACATCTACATTAGATCATATCGAGAATTAGATAAAGAGTTAATTAAAACAGAGTTTATTGATTTATTACAAAAGTTAAACGAAAAACAAGATGTTGAAATTCTGTATTCAACAATGGATCAACCAAGTTAATGGAAAAGCTATGAAAAAATATTCAAAAAAAATAAGTGCTTATCTATCAACTCTCTTATTATTAAGTTTTTTAGTACTAGGAAGTAACTTGGGGTATGCACAAGTTGTAAAAGATTTTAAACCACGTGAGTCACCGAAGGCTCCAATGCCTTATACTAATGTAAAGAATTATAATCTGCAAGGAGATTTTACCATGATTGGTAATACTAACCTTACTTTAAAAAATTATGCAAATAGTGGAAAGCAAGGGGGAAATAATAATGAGATGATCTATGTAGACATTGACAATGATCGAAATACGATAAATTCATCTTCTGCAGAACTAATTCTACCAGGTGGTGAATGTACTGAAATTGTATATGCAGGCTTATATTGGACGGGACGTGCTCATGATATAGATGTTAGGAATACAAATAGTCCATTGACTTTCGACGGATTGGATAAACGTAAAGTTAAGTTAAAAGCTAAAAACCAATCATATATACAAATAACAGCAAAAGATACTGATATATATTACCCCTCTACATCAGAAGGAGCTATGTATGCGGCTTATGCTGATGTAACTGATTATGTTCGTGAACATGGGGCTTCAAATTATTTTGTGGCTGACATTGCCTTAAAAGAAGGGAAAGGAGGAGGAACTGGATTCTATGGAGGATGGGGAATGGTTGTTATTTATAAAAACACTTCGATGAAGTGGAGAGATATTACTGTTTTTGATGGTTATGGTTATATGGTTAAAAGAACAGGTGCAGCTATTTTACCAGTGAGTGGTTTTAGAGCTACCCAAAATGGAGATGTAAATGTAAAAATTGGAATGATGGCGGGTGAAGGAGATGAGGATATCTCTGGGGACTATTTTAAGATTCAAAAAAGAAATTCTAATAGCTATCAAGACTTAAGCCATGGAGGTAACTCTACTAATAACTTTTTTAATTCTTCAATTCATACAGGAGGAAACCCAAGAAATCCAAACTTAATCAATAATACAGGAATGGATATTTCTATGTTTGAGTTAAATAATACTAGTAATCAAATCATAGGAAATAATCAGTCATCAACTTCATTTTCATATGGATCAAATCAAGATACATACATCATATTTAATATAGTGTTTGCTGTAGATGCTTATGTTCCTGATGTAGTAGGAGAGAATAAAGCAACTAATTATGGAGGTGTAAAACCATTAAATAATGGAACAATCACTCCTGGGCAAGAGTTTGAATTTGAGCTAGATGTTTATAACAAAGGAACAGAAGCAGTTAATAATTCTAAAATTGAAATACCTGTACCTTTTAATCTACATTTCTTAGATGCGGAGATAGTGCCAGATCTAGATGCATCAGGAAGTGTTACTTGGGTACCCCCTACTGGAGGTACAAATGATCCAAGTGTTACAGCAGGGGGTAAAATTGTTTGGGATATTGGAAATTTACCTTTAGATACAACAAAAGAAAAGCTGTTAGCGCAATTAAAATATAGATTTAGAGTATCTGATAATTGTGTATTGTTATCTACCAATGTGTGTGGATTAGATGTAAAGATCAATGGTAAAATATCAGGAGAAGGAGCTACATCAAAATCAAAGGTAAACTCAGACTTAGTGAGAGATTATGGAAACGGAGTTTGTGCAGGTCCTGTTTATGATGATTTTATTTCTAAGATAAGTGTTACAACAGACTTCTTGCAAAACTGTAACCCTCCTGTAGAAGATGGAATTATGCAATTTAAGGCTTTTTGTTCTGTACCAACAACAGGATTTGATAGAAGTGAAATTATAAATATATATCCTCCTGGAGCTAAGTTTTATAGTAAAGTACCGACAAGTTATACATCTAATGATGGTTTAGTAACTGGAGATTTTTCAGTTAACAGTGATGGCAGTAGAAAAATGTATTATGTGATGGTACCAGATATGGAGGATGGTTGTTATGCTAGGTTAGAAATCAGTATTGAAAAAGTAACTACTTCACCTATTGCTAAGAATACAGAGTTATGTTTTGGAGAGCCTTTAGTATTAGAAAATGAGTTATCTGCTACAGGAAAAGATAAAGGTTATGAATTGGTTTATTTTGATAGTAATCAAGTTGAATTATCAGATGTTCCTAGTCCAACTGCTGTAGGTACTTATAAATATTTTGTAGCAGAGGGAAAAGATGGATGTATAGGTCCTAAAAAAGAATTTACTATTGTGATTAATGCCTTGCCAGAGGTAAGTAAGGATATTGACAATATTGTGATTTGTGAAAACTTTGACTCTGCTAAAGTATCTATAACTACAAATGTTTCAAATTATAAATGGGAATACACTACAACTGGAACAACAAATTGGAAAGAATTAGATAATACTACTTTTTCAAATAGAATTATTCTTGAGGGAAAAACAATTAAAGTTAGTCATGCTAGTAAAGAATTAAATGGTTTACGCATTCGATTAAATGTAACTAACAATCAATGTTCAGACACATCAAATGAGTTTGAGATCAAAGTAAATGATTGTTCTGCTGTTACTAATCCGATGTTGTTAAATCAAGCAGTAGCTAATTAATTATAAAATAAAAACTATGAAATCAAGAAAATTATATAAATCAGTTGCTTTATTAGGTTTAGCATTGCCAGCTACAGTAGTAGCCCAGCAAGCTAAGAAAGACCAAGTAATGGTAAACCAAGGAAAGATTTCGATAGCCGAAGGAGGAGTGATGTCTACTATCTATGATTTTGACAATACAAAAGAAGGGTATGTAAAGAATGATGGAACGGTTTATTACTACAGCAACTTTAACAATGACAATATATATGATCACAGCACTAACGCCAAAGGTTCTAAAGCTGTGTTCACTCCTTTTGAAGAAGCAAAAGGAGCTCAACATATCACAGGAAGCCAACCTTCTAATTTCTTTAATGTAGTACTAGACAATTCAACTAAAGACATGGCCTTTGACCTAAAGAACGAGGCTAACGTAAGAGGTAGTGTAGACTTTAAAGATGGTATTATTAAGGTAGATTCACTAGCAGGGATGCTAACCTTCCACCAAGGAGCAAAAGCACTTCATCCAACAGATAAAAGCCATGCAGAAGGCTATGTAGAGAAGATAGGTAATGAGGAATTCCAATACCCTAAAGGAGATAAAGGACTATACCGTTATGCTAGAATCACTGCTCCTGAGCATGTAAAGGATGCGTATGAAGGGAAGTATAATTTAGACGATAAGAACTTCTTTAGAGCGCGTAGTGCAAAGTCAGGAGTGATTAATTTATTAGATGAGCGCGAGTACTGGACAGTAGATAAAGGAAGTGATAACAGCAAAGGAGATATCATGCTGACGTTAAGTTGGGATGAGCGTACTACACCAAAAGAGTTATTAGTGAACCCAGAGAAAGAATTACACATCGTACGATGGGATGCTAAGCAACAGCTTTGGGTAGACGAAGGAGGAGTAGTGGATCTAGAGAAAAAAGAGATCACTACACCTACTAGTGTTAAAGGGTACGGATTCTTTACATTAGCTACTGTGAATACAGATCTAATCTTAGACGGAGATATCGTTATTTATAACCTTGTTTCTCCTGATGGAGACGGTAAGAATGATTACTTTATTATAGATAATATTAACAGATTCCCTAATAATACAGTAGAGATTTACAACCGTTGGGGAGTTAAGGTATATGATACGAAGAGTTATGACAGTGCAGGTAATGTGTTTAGAGGATACTCTGATGGACGTGTTACTGTAAATAAAGGGGAGAAATTACCTACAGGTACTTATTTCTACATCGTAAGTTATGAGTATAAAGACGCTAGTGGCTCTCGTATGATTAAGAAATCGGGTTATCTACATTTAGAAAGTAATAAGTAAAAAGAGTTATGAGTATTCAACAAAATATAAAGAAATTTGGAATCAGTCTATTGCTAATAGGCTGCTTCCAAACTATGCAAGCTCAGCAAGATCCACAGTATACCCAATATATGTATAATACTAATATGATCAACCCAGCTTATGCAGGAAGTCGTGGGACATTAAACGTGTTTGGGATGTATAGAACACAGTGGGTAGGGCTAGATGGAGCACCTAAGACAGCAAATGTGTCTGTGTCTACACCTCTTGGAGAAAGTGGATTAGGACTAGGAGTGAACTTTACCAATGATCGTCTAGGAGCGATGGATGAGAATAATATCTCTGTAGATTTAGCTTATGCTATTGACTTAAACGCTGATTATAAATTAGCATTCGGGTTAAAAGCGACTGCTAATCTATTAAGTGTTGATTATACAAAGCTTAACATACATAATCCTACTGATCCTGTAAGTCAAGAGAATATTAATAATAAGTTTAATCCTAATATTGGAGCAGGGGTTTATTTATACTCTGATAAAGCTTATGTAGGGTTATCAGTTCCGAACTTCTTAACTACGGATCGCTATGATGATAACGACATCACGACGATGCGTCAGAAGATGCACTTCTACTTAATGGGAGGATATGTATTCGATGTGAGTGAGAACTTGTTAATTAAGCCAGCAGCTTTAGTTAAGGCAGTAAGTGGAGCACCATTACAGGTTGATTTAACAGCTAACTTTTTATTCTATGATAAATTTACTTTAGGAGGAGCTTATCGTTGGGATGCTTCAGTGAGCGCCTTGGCAGGATTCCAAGTCAATGAAAATCTATTTGTAGGATATTCTTATGACTTTGAGACTACTGCTCTTCAACGTTATAACTCAGGATCACACGAAATCTTCTTAAGATTTGAACTATTTAATCGTCGTAGTACAATTAATGCACCGCGATTCTTCTAAGGAAAATTAGCTATAAAGAAAGAGAAACTATGAAAAAACAGCTATTAAAAATAAGCTTATTGACAATGTTGCTTTTCGTAGGTATTAGTACTTATGGACAGAAAGTAGCAGAGAAGAAAGCGAATAAGGAATATCAAACTCAGGCTTATGTAGATGCAATTAAGATTTATGAGCGCATCGCAAACAAGGGATATACTAATGCAGATATGCTAAAGAAGTTAGCCGATGCTTATTATTTTAATGGAAAGTTACCTGAGGCTAATAAGTGGTATGAAACACTATTTGATGGAGAGTATGGCGATAAAGGAAAAGAGCCAATTCCATCAGAATATTACTATCGTTATGCACAGACGCTTAAATCTGTTGAGAGTTATGACAAGTCTAAGCAAAAAATGGAGGAATTCTCTAAATTAGAGGCAAACGATTCTAGAGCACAACTTTTTCAAGAGAATAAGGATTACTTGCAAAAGATAGAAGACAAACAAGATTTGTATAATATAAAGGCTTTGAGTATTAATACAGAGTTTTCGGATTATGGAGCTGCTATATTAGGCAATGAATTAATTTTTACATCAGCTCGTAATCAAGAAGTAGATAAGGCTATTCATGAGTGGACTAATGAGAGTTTTACAGCCTTGTACAGTAGTACGATTAACGTTGATGGGACTTTCTCAGAGCCTAAGCAGTTCGCTAAAGAGATAAGTTCTAGAGTAAATGATGCAACAGCTGTCTTTACAAAGGATGGTAATACGATGTACTTTACTAGAAATAACTCTAGTGAAAAGGGAAAGAGAAGAAACAATAAGGACAAATCATCTTTATTAAAAATATATAAAGCCACTAAAGGCGCGGATGGCTTGTGGGGACAAGTATTGGAACTTCCGTTTAACTCGGATTATTTCAATACAGCCCATCCTAGTTTGACACCGGATGGTAAGTGGCTTTATTTTTCTTCAGACAGAAAAGGAACATTGGGGCAATCAGATATCTTTAGAGTAGCTATTTATCCTACAGGGGAGTATGGCAATGTAGAGAATATCGGTGCTAAAGTAAATACAGCAGGTAGAGAAACTTTTCCATTTATATCAGAAGACTACTTCTTGTTTTTTGCATCAGATGGTCATCCTGGATTAGGAGGATTAGATATGTTTGTAGCTAAGATTAATGTAGATGGAAGCATTGGTCAAGTTGCTAATATGGGAACGCCAATTAACAGTCCATCTGACGATTTCGGTTTGTATATAGACAGCAAATCTCACAAGGGATTTATAAGTTCTAATAGACCAGGGGCTAGTGGAGGAGATGATATCTATTTCTTTAAAGAAAAACCTTGTAAGCAAGCCCTTGAAGGAATAGTGTATGACAAGGTGACTAAAGAGCCATTAGTTAATGCTAGAGTGATTTTATCAGATGCTCTTTATCAGCAGACAGATACGATAATCACAGATGCAAAAGGATATTATCTGTCTAATTTATTAGATTGTGGAGGGAAATACCGTATTAAAGCTGAGAAAGAGGAGTATAATACAGTTGAAGTTGTATTTATCGTAGAACGTCAACAAGGAGTAAAACGAGTAGATATCGGACTAGAGAAGACTTTAGAACCAGTGACAGTAAACGATGACTTATTTAAGAAGCTTAAGCTAAATCCTATTTACTTCGACTTTGACAAATCTAATATTCGCCCAGATGCAGCGGCAGAGCTAATCAAAGTAGTAGAGGTATTAAAAGAATACCCAACGATGAAGATAGATGTTCGCTCACATACTGACAGTAGAGGAAATGATGACTACAACCTTAAGTTATCAGATCGCAGAGCTAAGTCTACAGTAGAGTGGATGGTGAATCAAGGCATTGAGAGAAGTAGAATTACAGGAGAAGGATATGGAGAGACACAGCTACAGAATAAGTGTAGCAATGGAGTGCCATGTTCTGTAGAGGAACATCAGTTAAATAGACGTAGCGAGTTTATAATTATCGAACTCTAGACTTTTTAAAATATCAATTTTTGAATACGTAGTTTAATAAAACAACAAATCAATTTTTTTTTTCGACCGATCCCCACTGTTGGATCTAAAACAACAGTATTAGCCTAAGAAGCTCCCTGTGAAGGGAGCTTTTTTATTTAATAAACTATTATCAAAAAATTAAAATACATCAAGTGTATATTATGGTTATAATGATTAAGGAAAAATAATATACATCTAAAGAATTAGGAAATAAACTTTAGGACATGAAATAGAACATGTTTTTGTTAGTATATCTGTGAAGAGAATCTCTAAAAAATCAAACATATTTATCAATAAAGATCCAAGGAAGCCTACATATTAGTTTTAATTAGGTATGCCTAGTAAAATTAATAGGCCATAATTATCTCATTGTGAGAATATTGCAACCACTATAAATTCTAAAAACAGGACAAATCACAGTTGTTAAAAATATTAACATTTAAGCTTTTTTTAGCGTATCTAAGCACGTGGTAAAGCTAGTGACAGCAAGGCTTTCGGGAAGGTTGTTTGGACGTTGTTCGGAAGTTCTTTGCAAAGTGTTCGGAAAGAGGGGGTGTTTTCCGAACACCTTCCGAACAAACCACAACGGAGACCGCATGAATACTCGATTCGCAGTGAATTTACGATGTTAAAAAACTTGTTAAAATTTTAAAGTTGAGATTTTGAAAGCTGTGATTTGTGCTTTCTTTTTAGTGAGATGTACCAGACTTTGAATAGAAGAATATTCTCAATAATAGCCATTGAGTCAAAGCCTTTACTGTAGGCAAAGGTAGTAAAAAAACAGATAGGACAAAAGAGGGTGTAGGAGGTAGAATTGGTATTATACTGGTCATGAACGACTTACTAATATTCAAAACAACAAGCCTTATATTGAAGAAGAATACGTGTTTTGTGTAGGGAATAGAGAGTATGATGAAGAATATGAGAGGCCTATAAAAGAGTCTAAGGCTGTTTACTACCCTTTGTCTAAATTAAGAAGTTATGGAATAAAGAGAGTTGTATCAGATTTTTTGATGCGCGCTGAAGAGTATGATTTAGAGGGATACTTTATTCATTTAGATGTAGATGTCCTAAACGATAAGATAATGCCTGCGGTAGACTGTAGACAAGAAGATGGCTTGAGCTATAGGGAGTTAAAAGAAATACTTATACCTTTAGTTAAAGATAAGAGATGTGTAGGATTGGAGATTGCGATACTTGATCCAGACTTGGATCCTTTAGGTATTTATACTAAAGAGTTTATTGAGAATGTAAGAGATATTATAGAAGCATCTCTTTAAGAAAGGGGGCTGTTATTTTATTAGTCTAAGTAACTCTTTAATCTCACTATCACTTATTGAGTCGTATTCACTTTTGTCATAAATAGAAAGCAAATAGATATTATCATTTTCGATTACAAGATGTGTAATAACTCTAGCTCCGCCACTTTTACCTTTACCTTTAGATTTTATAGCTATGCGTACTTTATAACAATTATTAGCTATTGCAGTTCCGAGCATGGGATTTTGTTGTAATTCTTCAATTAAAAGAGAAAGACCTTCTTTCAATGAATGGTATTTCTTTCCAAGCTTTTTAGCTTCTTTTAGAAACTTAGGAGTTGCTATAATATTATAACTCATCCAATAAATCTTTTGCAGAAATCCCTTTAAGTTTTCCCTCTTTTATTAAATTAAGTTCTGTTACAGCTTGTTTTAAATTTGTTTTAATATCTTCTTTTGAATCTGTGTCCTCAGTATTTTGTCTTGTAATTTTTATTTTTAAAGCCTTAGCAAAAGCCTTAAGAGCTTTAGCTTCTTCAGGTGTAGAAGGCTCTACGATATATACATCATTAGTTATCATGGCTTAATGTTTTAAAAATTGTACTATTAGTTATTTATGTGAATTCTTTTAAGAAGAAAAGTCAATAACGGATCTTTAATTTTGGCTCAACTATTTTTGTAGTGAAAAATCAAATTTATAATATTAAATATACAGACAAAATTACAAATTTGGCTGTAAAAAAACTAATTTATCATTTGCCTCTATCCTTATTAATATCTAGAAATAAATACTATACATTTTAAGTGATTTAAAAAAAAATAGTATTTATAATAGCTTTAAAACACAAGCATTTTCTTGCTCTACTATTAAATCGTTAAAAAAACATATTAGCACGCATATTTCAAATATTTATACTTTATTTTGTATAGCATAAATAATATAAAATGGAAAACATAACAACAGAGCATTACGATATTTTATTCGGACAAGAAGCATACGAACATTTAGGTTCATATTTAAATAATAATGGCTATAGTAAGCTTTTTATCTTGACGGATTCTAATTGTTATGAACACTGTTTGCCTTATTTCTTAAGTAACTTGCCTACAGATGTGCCTTTCGAAATTATAGAAGTAGAAGCAGGTGAGGAGAATAAAGTATTAGATACTTGTGCTGGTGTGATTCAGACTATGTTAGAACTAGGAGGAGATCGCAAGAGTATCATTATCACTGTAGGAGGTGGGGTGATTACAGATATGGGAGGTTTTATCGCTTCTATATTTATGCGTGGAATAGACTTTATCAACATTCCTACTTCATTATTAGCCATGGTAGATGCTTCTGTGGGAGGAAAGACTGGAGTGGACTTAAATGGTATCAAGAACTGTATAGGTGCATTCGCTATGCCTAAGATGCTGATCATCGATGTAAATTACTTAGAAACTTTAGAAGCTAGACAAATTAAGGCTGGATATGCTGAAATGTTAAAGCACGGCTTGATATTTGATGCCAAATATTATGCGTATCTTAAGGATATCGCGAATGTTGATTTTAATGATTTAGAAACGCTTATTCATCATTCAGTAACTATTAAGAATACTGTGGTGACACAGGATCCAAAGGAACATGGTCTTCGCAAGATTTTAAACTTTGGACATACGGTAGGTCATGCCGTAGAGAGTTATTACTTAATGAATGAAGAGAAAGAGACGTTACTTCATGGAGAAGCTGTTGCACTAGGTATGGTAGCGGAGGCTTATATTTCTAAAGAATTGGGCTATTTAACAGAGGTAGAGTATTTAGATATAAAAGAAACAATACACACAATATACGGCGTTGTAGAACTGTCAAGTGAAGACATCGAAAATTCCTTAGAATGGTTGAAGTTTGATAAAAAGAACTACGGTGGTAATATACGTTGTGTATTATTAGATAAAATAGGCTCTGCTATCTATGATATAGAAGTGAGCAAAGAGTTAGTAGTAAAGGGGTTAGAGGCTTATTTGAATTAAGGTTCAAAAACAATTACTTTTTCCTTTTTCATTCCAATATTTTGTTACATTTGCGGTCGTGAAAATAGATGTTTTATATATTAGATTCTGTGTGTCTGCAAGACACAAAGTAAGGCGTTTTGTCATCAGACAAAAGGCCAATTATGTATATGGCATTATCAAGTATTCTAAGGAGGCTCTTAATTCGTTTAGATTCAGAGATAAGTTGCCAATAGTATTTGCCAATATTCGAGTTTGAAAATCAATGTAGTTTAATTTTGATTGTTTTTATGAAGGCATAACTATCTAGTCCGATAATAATTGACTAATTTAGATGCAAGACAATCAAGTTAATTGAGAAAGAATTTTTTTAACCATTATTAAAAGAAAAAGACATGAACACAAAATATGTTGACTTAATCAACCAAACTTTTTATTTTCCTCAAGAAGAATTCAAATTAAACAAAGATAATCTTCAATTTCACAATATTGATTTAATGGGGTTAGTTGAAAAATACGGAACACCATTAAAATTCACTTACTTACCTAAAATCTCTGAGAACATTAGCAATGTAAAGACTATCTTTAGAAAAGCGATGGAAAAGAATAAGTACAAAGCAAACTATTACTACTGCTACTGTACTAAAAGTTCTCACTTCTCTTATGTACTTAATGAAGCATTCAAGAATGATATCCACGTAGAGACATCTTCTGCTTTTGACGTAAACATTGTAGAGAATTTATTAGAGACAGGTAAGATCAACAAAGATACATTCGTATTATGTAACGGATTTAAACGTGCGCAATACATTGATAATATCGCAAATCTAATCAATAATAAACACGAGAATACTATTCCTATTATTGATAACTATGAGGAGCTTGATCTATTACAAGAACAAATCAACAAGAAGTTTAAAATCGGTATTCGTATTGCTTCTGAAGAATCTCCAAAGTTTGAATTCTATACTTCACGTTTAGGAATAGGGTACAAGAGTATCTTACCATTCTACAGAAAACAAATTGCTGAAAATCCTAAGGTAGAACTTAAGATGCTTCACTTTTTCATCAATACAGGTATTAGAGATACTGCGTATTACTGGAATGAATTAGTAAAATGTTTGAAAGTTTATATCACTTTAAAGAAAGAATGTCCTACATTAGATAGTTTAAATATCGGAGGAGGATTCCCTATTAAAGATTCATTAGCTTTTGAATTTGATTACCAATATATGGTAGACGAAATCATCAATCAAATCAAGATAGTATGTGAGGAAGCTGAAGTGGATGTACCTAATATCTTTACAGAATTCGGTTCATATACTGTAGGTGAGAGTGGAGGAGCTATCTATGAAATCTTATACCAAAAGCAACAAAATGATAGAGAGAAATGGAATATGATCGACTCATCATTCATTACTACTCTACCAGATTCTTGGGCTATCAATAAACGTTTTATCATGTTGCCTATCAATAGATGGAATGATACTTATGAGCGTATATTGTTAGGGGGATTGACTTGTGATAGTGATGATTACTATAACTCAGAGCAAAACTTAAACGCAATCTATTTGCCTAAGTTTAATAAAGAAAAACCTTTGTATATTGGGTTCTTTAATACAGGTGCTTATCAAGATCAGATCGGAGGATTTGGAGGTATTCACCACTGCTTAATTCCACAACCAAAACATATCTTAATCGATAAGGATGAGAATGGAATTATTGCTACAGAGTTATTCTCTGAACAACAGACTGCAGAGCAAGTATTAGATATCTTAGGATATAACAAATAAGAATTAAAAGAAATTATTAATATAAAAAGTAAAAATAAAATGAGTAAAGGACCAATTAGTCAGTTTATTGAGCATAACTATAGACACTTTAACGCTGCTGCGTTAGTGGATGCTGCAAAAGGATATGAAGCACACTTAGACGCTGGAGGAAAAATGTTAATCTCTATGGGTGGTGCGATGAGTACTGCTGAGTTAGGAATTTCTTTAGCAGAGATGATTCGTCAAGATAAAGTACAAATCATTTCTTGTACAGGAGCTAACTTAGAAGAGGACGTGATGAACTTGGTTGCTCACTCTCACTACAAAAGAGTACCAAATTATAGAGATTTGACTCCAGAGCAAGAGAGAGAGTTATTAGATAACCACTATAACCGTGTAACTGACACTTGTATTCCAGAAGAGGAAGCATTCCGTCGTCTACAAAAACACTTAGAAGACGTATGGCATGCAGCTGAAGCTGAAGGAAAACGTTATTTCCCACACGAATTCTTATACCAAATCGTTAACTCAGGTGTATTAGAGCAATACTACGAGATTGATCCTAAAGATTCTTGGATTGTTGCAGCAGCAGAGAAGAATATTCCAATCGTATGTCCAGGATGGGAAGATTCAACTTGTGGTAACATCTTTACTTCAAACGTAATCAAAGGAAAATTAAATGTACACACTGTAAAAACAGGTATCGAGTACATGATCTACTTAACAGAGTGGTATAGAGCTAACTCAGGAGGACACGGAGTAGGATTCTTCCAAATCGGAGGAGGTATCTCTGGAGATTTCCCTATCTGTGTAGTTCCAATGATGTACCAAGACTTAGAGTGGGAAGATGTACCTTTCTGGTCATACTTCTGCCAAATCTCTGATTCTACTACATCTTACGGATCATATTCAGGAGCAGTTCCTAACGAAAAAATTACATGGGGTAAATTAGATATCGACACACCTAAGTTCATTGTTGAGTCAGATGCTACGATTGTTGCGCCATTAATTTTTGCATATATTCTTGGTAATTAATTTTTAATTTTTCGCAGTAAATAAATGTGATATTTTATTTGTAGTTTACAATTTAGCTATTACATTTGAAACTGAAATAAAGCAAGAACAAAGAATGAAAAGAGTAATTGTTGATTACGCAAAGTTAACGAACGAAATTTTGACATTATTGGTTGAAAAATTTCCTGACGGGTATGATGATGCAGACATTATACGTTTTAAAAACGTAAAGAACGAAACTGTAGAAGCAGTGGAAGTTAGAACTGAGGATACTATATACCTGGTAAAAGTAAGTACTAAGTTAGCAGATAGAATTGAAAACTTCGATGAGGATGAAGAGGATTTCGTAGAAGCTCCAGAAGATTCATTAGATGCACTAAAAGACTTAGAAATTGCTGACGATGAAGATTAACAAAATAATCTAAATATAGAAAAGCCACTCCTAGCGAGTGGCTTTTTTATTGTACTATATCCACTTTTCAATTTAGTTTAAAAACATCAATAATCTATGATCTAAAAGATGTTTTTGTTTATGATTATCTAAAGCTTTCTATTCTTATAACTTTTATTATTCTAAATATGTTGTATTTGGGTTTTAATTTTATGTAAACTTCCCTAAAGACTATGAACTTCTATAATTTTCAATATCTTTGCAAACGATTAAAAATTCACAATATATTTTAAAATATGAAAGCAGGTATAGTAGGATTGCCAAATGTAGGTAAATCAACATTATTCAATTGTTTATCTAATGCAAAGGCGCAGAGTGCTAACTTCCCATTTTGTACAATAGAACCGAATATTGGGGTTGTGAATGTACCAGATCCAAGGTTGTCTAAATTAGAAGAGTTAGTAGTACCAGAACGTGTATTACCTGCTACTGTTGAGATTGTAGATATTGCTGGGTTAGTAAAAGGAGCAAGTAAAGGAGAAGGTTTAGGAAACCAATTCTTAGGAAATATTAGAGAGTGTAATGCTATTATTCACGTTTTACGTTGTTTTGACAATGATAATATCATTCACGTAGATGGGAATGTAAATCCTATCAGAGATAAAGAAACTATCGATATCGAATTACAGTTAAAAGACCTTGAGACTGTAGAGAAGAGATTAGAGAAAGTAAAAAAAGCAGCTAAGACTGGAAATAAAGAAGCTCAAGTAGAAGCTGATTTATTAGAAAGAATTAGAGTAACGCTATTAGAAGGTAAATCTGCTCGTGTAGTAGAGCCTAAAAATGCAGATGAGGAAGAGTTATTAGAAGACTTCCAATTAATCACTACAAAACCTGTATTATACGTGTGTAACGTAGATGAGGGAGCTGCTGTATCAGGAAATGATTATGTGGTAAAAGTAAAAGAGCTAGTAAAAGACGAAAATGCTGAAGTAATCGTATTAGCTGTAGGAACTGAGGCTGACATTATGGAACTAGAGACTTTCGAAGAAAGACAAATGTTCTTAGAAGACTTAGGATTAGACGAGCCAGGTGTATCTAAATTAATTCGTTCAGCATATAAATTATTAAACTTACAAACATACTTCACAGCTGGAGTAAAAGAAGTAAGAGCTTGGACTATTAAAGTTGGAGATACTGCTCCTAAAGCAGCTGGAGTAATCCACAGTGACTTCGAAAAAGGATTTATCCGTGCAGAAGTAATAGGATACGATGATTATGTAACTTATGGTTCTGAGGCTAAAGTAAAAGAAGCTGGAAAACTAAGAGTAGAAGGAAAAGAATATATCGTAAAAGATGGTGATGTAATGCACTTCCGTTTTAACGTGTAATCTATCAAATAGGAAAGAAAAAAGAGAAGCTAATTAGCTTCTCTTTTTTTTGCTACTATTTTTAGTAAAAGTAAATTAGGAATTGTTAAAATTTTATAGAATTTTGTAGTAGCAATAAGGTAATTAGTCTTATTGTTACATTTGACTTTAAAATCAGTGGTTTAGAAGTTAAATAGTCTTTAAGTTTAAAAAATATTAGTATCTTAATCTATTAATAATAGTCTAACTATGCAGAATAGTGGTTTTAAAAAAGTAATCTTATTGTTTAAACAATCCGTATTTGACTTCTTAGATGATAATGCTATGAAGTTTAGTGCAGCATTGTCTTATTATACCATTTTTGCTTTACCTCCCTTAATGTTATTGATTATATCTGCTAGTGGATTTATTTTTGAGGAACAAGAGGTAGCTAACTTCTTTTATGATCAATTAAGAGATCTAGTAGGTCCCAATACAACAACTGAGATACAGAATGCAATGAGTAATGTTCAGCTAAATAGAAAAAGTGGTTATATCACTACTATTATTGGTGTAGGTATTTTATTATTTAGTGCTTCAGGGGTTTTTGCAGAGATACAGAGCTCTATAAACTATATCTGGGGCTTAGCAGCCAAACCTGACAAAAGTATCGCTAGATTGGTTAAAAACAGGTTGCTTTCTTTCGCTATGATAGGATCTGTTGGATTTGTCTTATTAGTGAGTCTAATGATCAATTCAATTGTAAGTCTTCTGTATAGTTATTTAGGTAATTTCTTTGGCGAAGAGACACTTAGTTTAGTAAAATTACTTAATAATGCGGTGGTCTTTTTAATAATAACTATTCTATTTGTGCTTATCTTCATGACTTTACCTAATGGTAAGTTGAGATGGAAAGATGCCTTTATAGGAGCAGGTTTTACAGCTGTATTATTTATGATAGGGAAGTTCGGAATAGGTTGGTATTTAGGTAATACGGCCTCATCATCACTTTATGGAGCAGCTGGTTCTGTGACAGTTATGTTGATATGGGTATACTATTCGGCGATGATCCTCTATTTCGGTGCTGAGTTTACAAAAAATTATGCTATCTTATATGGCAGAAAAATAGTACCAGGGCCTTATTCCATTGAGATAGAGAAGAATGTTATCAAAAAGTCATCAGAGGATTAAATCCTAAAAAACTGTTATTTCACAATTTTTATTTTAAGCTAATTAGTAGTAAATTAGCGCAAATTCCTACGTTTTTATGCAAGATCAAAATCAATATACCGAAGATAATATTCGTTCGTTAGACTGGAAGGAACATATTCGTATGCGTCCTGGTATGTATATCGGAAAATTAGGAGATGGTTCTTCTCCTGACGATGGTATCTACATTCTAATTAAAGAGGTTATAGACAACAGTATAGATGAATTCGTGATGGGGACAGGTAAGACTATTGAGGTTACACTCAAAGATAAGCTTGTCACTGTACGTGATTACGGACGTGGTATTCCCTTAGGTAAAGTAGTAGATGTAGTATCTAAAATGAACACTGGGGGTAAATACGATTCTAAGGCATTCAAGAAATCAGTAGGTCTAAACGGGGTGGGTACCAAAGCAGTAAATGCTTTATCTAACTACTTCCGCGTAGAGTCTGTACGTGATGGACAATTAAAAGGGGCTGAATTCTCTGCTGGAGATTTAGTAACAGAAGAGGAATTAGTAGAAACTACGAGACGTAAAGGAACTAAAGTTTCTTTCATAGCTGATGAAGCCATCTTTAAGAACTATAAATACCGTAAAGAGTACATAGAGCGTATGCTAAAGAACTACTGTTATCTTAATAAAGGATTGACAGTAATGTTTAATGGCGAAAAATTCTTTTCTGAAAATGGGCTTAAAGACCTTCTTTTAGAAAATATTACTGAAGAAGATCAAGTATATCCGATTATTCACTTATCAGGTGATGATATCGAGGTAGCATTAACACATAGTAGAAGTCAATATTCTGAGGAATATTACTCTTTCGTAAACGGGCAGAATACTACTCAAGGAGGTACTCACTTAGCTGCATTTAGAGAGGCGTTAGTAAGAACACTTAAAGAGTTTTATAATAAAAACTTCGATGCTTCTGATATTAGAAAGTCTATCGTAGCTGCAGTAGCTGTAAAAGTAGAAGAGCCAGTATTTGAATCTCAAACGAAGACAAAGCTAGGATCTACTGATATGGGACCAGATCTACCTACGGTACGTACTTTTGTCAATGATTTTGTAAAAACACAGTTAGACAACTATTTACACAAAAATCCAGAGATAGCAGATGCACTATTAAAGAAAATACTACAAGCAGAAAAAGAGCGCAAAGAGTTATCTGGAATTAGAAAGATAGCTAAAGAGCGCGCTAAAAAAGCTAGTTTACACAATAGAAAACTAAGAGACTGTAGAGTTCACTTAACAGATATAAAGAATCCATTGTATTTAGACAGTACTTTGTTTATTACAGAGGGAGACTCTGCTTCTGGTTCTATTACCAAATCAAGAAATGTTAATACACAGGCTGTATTTAGTTTAAGAGGTAAGCCTCTGAACTCTTATGGAATGACGAAGAAAATCGTGTATGAGAATGAAGAGTTTAACTTACTACAGGCAGCATTAGATATAGAAGATGACTTTGAGAACTTAAGATATAACAATATCGTGATAGCTACTGATGCCGATGTGGATGGTATGCATATTCGATTGTTATTAATTACTTTCTTTTTACAGTTCTTCCCAGAATTAATTAAAGAAGGGCATTTATACATCTTGCAGACACCTTTATTTAGGGTGAGAAATAAGAAAGAAACTATTTACTGTTATAGTGAAGAAGAACGTATAAACGCTATTGAGAAATTAAAACCTAAACCAGAGATTACTCGATTCAAAGGGTTAGGAGAGATTTCTCCTGATGAATTCCAGTATTTTATAGGGGAAGATATACGATTAGATCCTGTAATGTTAGATAAGTCAATGTCTATAGATAAAATGTTAGAGTTCTATATGGGTAAAAATACTCCAGATAGACAAGAATTTATCATAGATAATCTTAAAGTAGAACTTGATGTTGTAGAATAATATTATGAGCCAAGAAGAGAATTTAGATCAAGAGTTAAACAATATAAATAATGAACATCCTATAGAAGATTTTTCTGATGTTCAAGAAGAAGTAACGGAGACTATCACTAAGGTAACTGGTATGTACAAGGACTGGTTCCTTGACTATGCTTCTTATGTTATCTTAGAACGTGCTGTACCTGCTATAGAAGACGGTTTTAAACCTGTTCAGCGACGTATTATGCACTCTATGAAAGAGTTGGATGATGGTCGTTATAACAAGGTTGCTAATATCGTAGGACATACTATGCAGTATCACCCTCACGGTGACGCAAGTATTGGTGATGCTTTGGTTCAAATAGGACAGAAGGATCTTCTTATTGATATGCAAGGTAACTGGGGTAATATCCTAACAGGGGATGGTGCGGCAGCTTCTCGTTATATTGAGGCACGTTTGAGCAAGTTCGCTTTAGAAGTATTATATTCTCCTAAAATAACAAGCTGGCAGGCATCATATGATGGTAGAAAGAATGAACCTATTAATCTACCTGTAAAATTCCCTTTATTATTGGCTCAAGGAGGTGAAGGTATTGCAGTAGGTCTATCTACAAAAATATTACCACACAACTTTAATGAGTTAATAGATGCATCTATTAAAATCTTAAAAGGAAAACCTTTTACTATTTACCCAGACTTCCCAACAGAAGGAATTGCTGATGTGTCTAATTATAATGATGGGGCTCGTGGAGGGCGTGTTCGTGTACGTGCAAAAATTGCTCCACTAGATAAGAATACTTTAATTATTACGGAGATTCCTTTTTCTACTACTACTACCAGCTTAATAGATAGTATTTTAAAAGCGAATGAGAAGGGTAAAATTAAGATTAAGAAAATAGAAGATAATACTGCAGCACAAGTTGAAATATTAATTCACTTACCTGCAGGAACTTCTCCAGATAAAACAATAGATGCATTATATGCTTTTACAGCATGTGAGACATCTATAGCACCATTAGGTTGTGTTATCCAGAATAATAAACCTCTGTTTACAGGAGTTTCGGAGATGCTTAAGAATTCTACTCACCAGACAGTAGAATTATTAAGAAGAGAATTAGAAATAGAGCTTAATGAATTAGAAGAGAAGTGGCACTTCCTTTCTCTTGAAAGAATCTTTATTGAGAATCGTATTTACCGTGCGATTGAGGAAGAAGAAACTTGGGAAGGAGTATTAACAGCTATTGATGAAGGATTAAAGCCTTTTGTTGTTAACCTAAAACGTGCTATCACTCAAGAAGATATCATTAGATTAACAGAGATACGTATTAAGCGTATTTCTCGTTTTGATATTGATAAAGCAAATCAAAATATCGAAGCTCTTGAAGGTGAAATAGAAGCTGTAAAATACAATTTAGAACACTTAATAGATTTCGCTATAAAATACTTTACTACTCTTAAAGAGAAATATGGTAAAGGTAAAGAGCGTCTTACAGAATTAAGAAGCTTTGATACCATTGAGGCAACTAAGGTAGTTCTTAGAAATACTAAACTTTATGTAAATAGAGAGGAAGGTTTCTTTGGTACTGGTCTTCGAAAAGATGAGTATGTATGTGACTGTTCTGATATAGATGATGTTATTGTATTCTTAAGAGATGGATCTATGATGGTATCTCGCGTAGACGAGAAGAAATTCGTCGGAAAGGATATTATACACATTGCTGTTTGGGATAAAAACGATAAGCGTACTATCTATAATTTGATTTATAGAGATGGTAAGTCAGGATCTTCTTATATCAAACGTTTTAATGTAACAGGAGTAACTCGTGACAAGATGTATCCTCTGACACAAGATAAACCTGGTTCACAAGTACTTTATTTCTCTGCAAATCCCAATGGAGAAGCAGAAGTAGTTACTATCTTATTAAGACAGTTGACTAATGTTAAGAAACTGAAGTTTGACTTGGACTTCGCAGAATTATTAATTAAAGGAAGAGCTGCAAAAGGTAACGTGGTTACTAAATATGCAATTAAAAAGATAGAATTAAAAGAAAAAGGTATTTCTACGTTACGTCCTCGCAAAATATGGTTTGATGAAACTGTTAAAAGATTAAATGTAGATGGTAGAGGAGAGTTACTAGGTGAATTTAAGCCTGAAGACCGTTTATTGATTATAAATCAGAGTGGTAAAGTAAAAACTATTGTTCCTGAACTAACAACTCACTTTGAGGAAGATATGATAGTTCTTGAAAAATGGAAAGAAAACAAACCTATTTCTGCTTTATATTTTGATGGGGAAAAAGCTCGTTACTACTTAAAACGCTTTATTATTGAAAACGAAAATAGAGAAGAGTTATTTATTACAGAGCACCCTAATTCAAGATTAGAAATAATATCAACTGATTTTAGACCTGTGTTTGAAGTTGTATTCTCTAAAATAAAAGGAATACAAAAAGAAAACCAAACAATTGATGTAGAGCAATTTATAACTATTAAAGGAATTAAAGCTTTAGGTAATCAAGTTTCTATAGATAAAATAAAACAAGTTAATATTCTAGAGTCTTTACCTTATATTGAAGAGGAGGAAGAAGAGGAGGAGGAAGAGGAAATTATTTTGGGAGAAGGTCCAAATACTGAAGTAGATGATGATGGACAACAAACATTACTTTTTTAAATAATTTTCTTATGAATTATAAAGTTATTATTGCTAGTTTATGCTTCTTACAGATAGGGTTTGCTCAAGAAGGAGATGATCTTTTATTTGAAAAAGATAGAAGAGTTAAAGGGATTAGTGAGAGATGGGAGTTAGACCCCGAGACTAAAAATAAAACATTTACCATCACTCCTTATAAGCAGATGTATTTATTACCTGCTAGATGGTCTAGTCGTCCTAATGAAATGCCTACTAGTTTTAATAGTAATAATTCAGCTACAGAGCCAATAGATTATAACAAAACAGAGATAAGATTTCAGATCAGCTTTAAGACCAAAATCGCTACTGGTTTAATTTTAGGAAAGGGAGATATTTGGTTAGGTTTTACCCAAACAGCTAATTGGCAAGCTTATAATGATAAAGAATCGAGACCTTTTAGAGAGTTAAATTACGAACCTGAGATTATATTTAACTATCCTTTAAATTACGCTATTAACGAGTTTAAGTTTAAAATGGTAGGTGTAGGGTTTAATCATCAATCTAATGGTAAGAGTTTGCCTTATTCTAGAAGTTGGAATAGAATCACGATGCATGTAGCTGCTGAATATAAGAATTGGACCTTTCTTGCTAAACCATGGATTAGATTACCAGAAAAAAGAAAATCAGATGATAATCCAAGAATATCTGATTATATAGGAAGAGCTGAGTTCACTATAGGTTATAGAGAAAAGAATGGACAGCTTTTTACTTTAATGCTTAGAAATAATTTAAAGTTTAATAATCATTATAAGAGCTTTGCTGAGTTTACTTGGGCATATCCAATAAAGAATAATCTAAAAGCCTTTTTAGTTGTTAATAGAGGATATGGAGAAACAATGATAGATTATAATTGGAAACAAACCAATATAGGATTAGGGATTTCCCTTATTGAATGGTTATAAAAAAGGAGGAAAACAGTTAACTGTTTTCCTCCTTTTTTAGTTGAGCTGACTATAAATCAGTAATGCTATTGAAACAACAGCTAATGATAGCCCAATAATATTAAGCTTAGATAACTTTTCTTTAAAAGCAAAATATCCTATAAGCGTACCTAAAAGAATAACTCCATAATTCATTCCTGCAAAAACTACTGTAGGATTATCAGAAAAAGCTTTATGCGCATTTAAATAGAAGTAGATATTCATAAAGTTTAATAAACCAACTAAACCTCCGAAGACTAAAGTCTTTGTATTAACTTTAAAATTAATTCTTTTAATAAGTAAGTAAGCACTATAAGAAATTAAAGAAAGAATTAGAGAACAAGAAAATATGTAAAATAGAGTAGAAGTGTAGGGGATTGAACTATGTAACGCTACTTGCTTAAAACATACGTCAATTACTCCAAAACCAATAAAAACAAAAAGTAAATACAAATAATTGTTTTTGCTCTTTACTTCATTATTATCGTTTTTATTTAAGATCAAACCTATAGAGACAAAACCTATTAACAAGGCAAGATATTTTAAATTAGAAATATTTTCTTTAAAAATAAAGACTGATGCTAATATTGGAATAAACAAAGACATTCTTTGAGCTATATCAGTTTTTATAATTCCTGTATTTTTAATACTTAGGTATTGAATTAAAAATATACTAGGTAATAAAAGACCTAAACCAATAATTAGAAATAATGGAAAATCTGTAATAGATACAGCTGAAGGTTTAAAAATGAAGAATGATAGAAGTACTGTAGTAATATAGTTTAAGATAATTATCTGAAATATATTAGTTTTTTCTTTTTTTAAAAGCTTAAACAGAACTCCAACAGAAATACTACTTAAAATACTAAGTATAAGATAGAGCATTAGATGTAATTTATAATTGATACAAATATACTTTATAATAACTTAGAATAGGAAGTAGAATTAACATTAAAATAATCTATTTTACATAATATGTATTATACAAATACAGTATCTAATATAGATATAACTAATAGCTAAGTATATCTAATTGTTCTTATATTGTTTAAAATTTATTAATTTTGTACAAAATATTATAGTATATTTAATATTTTAAGTTTTGATAACTTTTATAAGTAATATGAAAAAGATACCTAGATATAATAGTTGTGATCTATTAGACCAAAATAATGTTTTAAAAGATTGTGTGATTTTTGACTTGCATCGAATTATTCAAATGAGGAATAATGTTGTTTCAATTGCACACCAACATGCTTTTTATCAAATACTACTTATAACCAATGGTACAGGAATTCATCATATAGATAATCGAACTTATTCTGTAACTAAAGGTGATATTTTCTTTTTGGCTCCAGGGCAAGTTCACAGATGGGATTTTAATGAAACAACTCAAGGGTTTATTATTAATTTTACAGCAGACTTCTTTTCATCCTTTCTATTAAATAAAGACTTTATTCAGTTATTACCTTTTTTTGAGTATAACTCTGAGCATACTAAGCTTAATATCTTAAAACAATACTCAACTATAGTTAACATATTTGACAAAATAACTTTTGAATTTCAAATAAAAGAAAGTATAGATCTTAATCTAATTCGCATATACATCCTTGAATTATTGCTTCTAATAAAGAAGCAAGTAAACGAAGAATACAATTTTTCATATACACAGTTACAGCCTACTAACCTTATAAAACAATTTGAACACTTAGTTGAGAAAAACTTCTATGAACTCAGGTTCCCTAAAGAATATGCTAAGCTATTATACGTTACTCCTAACTATCTAAATGCGATATGTCAAAAGATTAAAGGGCAGTCTGCAGGCGAAATTATAAGAAGTCGTATTTTATAGAAAGTAAAAGACTATTAGTTAATACTAACCTATCTGCTGGAGAAATAGCATATAAACTAAGTTTTAAAGACAATTCCTATTTCTCAAGATTTTTCAAAAAATATGTAGGAGTATCACCTGATGAATATAGAAAATCATAATAGCTTAAAAATGAACAAAAAAATAGCAACAAATATATTTGTTGCTATTTTTTTGTTTTTTAATTATCTAAGATTGAATGATCCCATTGAATTTGATCATCATACCATAATGCCCCATTTTTAACTACTAGTGGAGCGTTTATATTATTTATATAAAGTGATCCTGTTCCTAGTCCTTGAGGCATATTTGACTCAAGTGTATAAGTCCATTGAGCTATAGCATTAAGACCGATATTACTTTCCAATGCAGAAGTTATCCACCAACCAATATTTCTTTCTTTAGCTAATTTTATCCATTCAAGACTGCCTTTAAATCCTCCTACTAGACTTGGCTTTAAGATAATATATTGAGGTATAATTTTATCTAAAAGAGCTGCCTTATCAGTATAGTTAGTAACACCTATTAATTCTTCATCTAAAGCAATTGGCAAAGGTGTTATTTTACATAATTCAGCCATTTGATATTGTTGATGTTGTTTTATAGGTTGCTCTATACTGTGAAGATTTAATGTACTTAACTGTTCTAGTTTAAATAGAGCCTCTTCAGGATGAAAGCCTCCATTAGCATCTACTCTTAACTCTATTTGTTCTGCAGAGAAATGTTTTCTTATATACTGAAGTAAACCAAGCTCTTTATCAAAATCAATAGCGCCAATCTTTAACTTAACACAATTAAAGCCTTCTTTTAGTTTTTCATCTATCTGTTCTTTCATGAAGGCCTCCTCTCCCATCCATACTAAACCATTAATGGCTATAGCATCTTTATGCTCTGTAAAATCAGAAGGAAATAAGATAAAAGGATTCTTACTTTCTAAAGAAAGAAAAGCTTGTTCTACACCAAACTGTATAGACGGCCAGTCTCTTAGTTCTTCCCAAAGTTTCTCCTTACCTAAGTGAATGTTTTTTACTGTCCACTGTAGCTTTTCTTCATAATCAGGTCTATCATCAAAACTAAGAGAGCGCAGTATACCGCACTCTCCTATTCCTATCTTATTATTATCTTCTAATATAATATACCAAGTTTCTTTCTCTGTAAGAATTCCTCTAGAGGTACCAGAAGGTCTCTTGAATATTAAATTATGTCTTTTATATCTAGCAATCATAACTATAAAGTCAAGCTTTCTCCAATATTTAAAAGCATTAGGTCTTTTCCTTTCTCAAAGAACTTACGTTTAGCTTCTTCATGATCTATCTCTATATAACCAAATGTATCAAAGTGATATCCTAAGACTTTATCACATTTAACAAAGTCTGAAGCGATAACAGCCTCATCTATATCCATAGTGAAGTTACTTCCTATTGGCAAAATAGCCAAGTCTAGATTCGTAAACATAGGTATTAACTTCATATCCATAGTAAGAGATGTATCACCAGCTATATAGATATTCTTATTTTTACTTTCTATTACGAACCCACCAGGTTGTCCTCCATAACTTCCATCAGGAAAAGAACTTGAGTGGATAGCTGGAGTATATTTTAATTTTCCAAAGTCAAACATCCATGACCCACCATGGTTCATAGGGTGAGCCTGAAAACCTTTTGCTTCATAATGTCCTGCTATTTCTGCATTAGATACTATAACTGCCTCTGGATTATTCTTAGCTATACGCTCTACATCAGCTATATGATCTCCATGAGCATGAGTGATAAGAATATAGTCTACTTTTATAGCATCTACATCTATTCCTTTAGCGGCAGGTAGTGGGTTTCCTGATATAAAAGGATCCACTATGATATTAATATCTTCTATTTTAATACCTAAACAAGCATGTCCATAATACGTAATTTCCATAATTCTAATTTTTAAAGTATTAAAGCTATTGAAAATAATACAGAAAGTAAAAAAGTACTTAATGCTACTATTTTCATTTGTGAATCTAATTCTCTAGGTTCTCTGTTTTTCTTTACAAAAATCAAGTGTTTTAATAAAGGAATATAAGCGATTACAAAGAAATATTTTACTATTGAAAAATTAGCATGTATTCCATAAACGATGAAAGCTATTAAAGCAAATAGAACAATAAAATAATGATACTGTTTAGCGCCTTCTCTACCAAGTTTTACAGCTAATGTGTTTTTACCAACTAATTTGTCAGACTCTAAATCTCGCATATTATTAATATTTAATACCGCGATACTTAGATTTCCTACTGCTATAGCTGGTAAGATTACCCAATAATCAAATACTTGGCCGTATAGATAGAAAGATCCCAACACACTCACTAAACCAAAGAAGATAAACACAAATAAATCTCCTAATCCTTTATATCCGTATGCTCCTGATCCTACTGTATATTTAATAGCTGCTGCTACACAGGCTACTCCTAAAACAAAGAAGAATATAGAAGTGAAAAAATTATCCTTACCAAAGGAAATATAAATTAGAACCAAAGCAGAAATGAGCGATAATAACGAAGTAATGATTACTCCTTGCTTCATTTCCTTAGGAGTAATTAAACCACTCTGTAAAGCTCTCTGTGGACCTATACGAGTTTCATTATCTGTCCCTTTTACTCCATCTCCATAATCATTTGCAAAATTTGAAAGAATCTGAAGTAACAAAGTAGTCAATATTGCAAAAGAAAAGATACTTAGAAAAGAAGTATTTGTAGAAAAATAAGGATATGCACATGCACTACCAACGATTATTCCAGAAACAGAGAGAGGTAAAGTACGCAATCTTGCAGCACCTACCCATGCTTTAATTTTTATCATCTATATATTTAAGTAATACTAAAAGCTTATTGCATTTAGAAAGGTATTAGAAGCCAAAATTAAATAGAATTTATGAGATACGATAACGTTTCTATGAGTCTATCTACTAATATTTATACGATAGCTTAACCAATAAGTTTTAGCTTGAGATATTTATGTGGTTTGGCGAAGGTATAATATAAAGCATAAAGTGGATTAGCTCCTTTTACAGAGAAAGTCAAAGTTTGATCTTCTGCTATTTCAAAAATAATAGCATTAGATGTATTCCAGTCTATTTTGGTACTAAGAATATGTTTTCCTTCTGAGATATCAAAAGTCATTTCTGTTCCATTAGCTATAGACCCTATTTTCTCTCCATCTAAGAAAATAGTATAATTTCTAAATCGCTCTACAAATGCTTTTTTTCTTCTTAATATTAATTTTGCCATTTTCTACTGTCTCCTGGTTTGTAGTAAAGTTAAAAAGTTATTCAAGAATTAAGGGTATAAAGTCAGAAGTTATTTAAAAACTTTTTAGAGTAGTGTTCTACCCTATTTATTTTCTTTTAAATTCTTATATTTGACCCTATAACAATAAGTTATAAGTATTTATTAGTATTTGTAACTTATTTATTTTCAGCACATATTACATATTATGTAAAGTAATAATTTAAGTAAATATGAAGCCTTGAATCTAGTTTATAGGATTGCTAATATAGAGGATTTGAATAAGATAAGAGAGTAGAATTAGCTGATAAACACTTCTTTTTTTTAATAAGAATGAGGTTCTTTAGAAAAAAGAAATAGGTTTTTGATAAGTAAATTAATACTTATAGACATCTATTTAATGATATGTGTAGAACAGTTTCTTCGGAGAGTCATTGGGCACTCTTTGGATGTTCTTCGGAAAAAAGGCCTCTGTTCCGAACAAACACTGAACTTTACCGAATACCTTCCGAACAAAGAGGATATTGAAATACATTATATTACTAAAAATCAATTAGTTGTATTTTTTAAAATGTCCTTTTTAGGAAAAAAGTGGAAGTTTTTGGACTTTTTAGGAAAAAAATGCTAAAATATTCCATCTAGACTTCATCCTTGTTTAAATTTTAGTATACGTTTCTCTTAAGTTATATGGTATAAAAAAGCCATCCAATATTTGGATGGCTTCTATATCTCTAGAGTTTATTAGATATAAACTACTATGGAATCCATTTTTTAGGGAAGTTAGGCTTTCTCTTTTCTAAGAATGCATTTCTTCCTTCTATAGCTTCATCAGTCATATAAGCTAGACGAGTTGCCTCACCTGCGAATACCTGTTGACCTACCATTCCATCGTCTGTTAAGTTCATCGCGAACTTAAGCATCTTGATAGAAGTAGGTGATTTAGCCAATACCTCTTGTGCCCATTCATAAGCAGTATCTTCTAATTCTGCATGAGGAATGACAGCATTTACCATTCCCATTTCGAAAGCTTCTTGAGCAGAATAGTTTCTACCTAAGAAGAAGATCTCTCTTGCTTTTTTCTGACCCACCATTTTAGCTAAATATGCAGAACCATATCCACCATCAAAACTTGTTACATCAGCATCAGTTTGTTTAAAGATAGCGTGTTCTTTACTCGCTAGAGTCATATCACATACTACATGTAAGCTATGCCCTCCTCCTACAGCCCATCCTGGAACTACAGCGATTACTACCTTAGGCATAAATCTGATAAGACGTTGTACTTCTAAGATATTTAGACGATGCATACCATCATCTCCTACATATCCTTGATGCCCTCTAGCCTTTTGATCTCCTCCACTACAGAACGAATAAACTCCATCTTTAAGTGATGGCCCTTCTGCAGATAATAATACTACTCCGATAGATGTATCTTCTTGTGCATCATAGAATGCACGATATAGTTCACTAGTTGTTTTTGGTCTAAAAGCATTGCGAACCTCCGGTCTATTAAAAGCAATACGAGCTACTCCATCACACTTTTTGTATGTAATATCCTCAAACTCGATAGCTGTTTCCCATTGAATCTTACTCATAATGTTTTTTAATTTAGGGTAAAAATAACCTATTTTTTGCATTATATTGCCATTCCAAAACATTATAATCCATGAAAAAAACACTATTATCCCTATCTGTCCTATTTTTAGGATTAGGAGTACATGCCCAAAAGTATGATTTTCAAAACATTGTAGATATTCAAGGTACACCTGTTATCAGTCAAGGAAAAACAGGAACTTGCTGGAGCTTTAGTACTTCTTCATTCTTAGAATCTGAAATAATTAGAAAAACGAACAAACACATTGATCTTTCTGAGATGTATAACGTTAGAAATACATACCCTAAAAAAATAGAAAACTACATTCTAAGACAAGGTAAAACTCAATTCGGTGAAGGTGGTTTAGCTCACGATGTGATTAACAGTATGAGAGATTATGGATTAGTTCCTGTAGAAGCGTATTCTGGGCTAGTAGGACAAGAAACCTATGATCATAAAGAACTGTTTAAGGTATTAAAGAGTCTAATAGATGCTTTTGCTAAGAGTGACGCTCCTATTTCTAGTAATTGGAAAGAACTAACTGAGCACGTATTAGATATGTATATGGGAAGTAATATTAAAGAGTTTACTTATCAAGGCAAAAAATATACTCCTGAGAGTTTCTTGAAAATGACTACCCTTAATCCTGATGATTATGTAACAATTTCTTCTTTCCAAAATAAAAAGAATTATTCTTCGTTTATTCTTAATATTCCAGATAATTTCTCTAATGGTAGTATGTATAATCTTCCACTAGATGAGTATATTGCTAATATTGATTACGCTTTAGATAATGGTTATACACTTTCTTTAGATTGTGATGTATCTGAGAAGACTTTTTCTGGTAAATATGGAATTGCTTTTATTCCCAATGACAATGCTGATACAGAAAAAGGTTTAACGGAGATTATTAAAGAGAAAGACATTACTGCTGATTACAGATTACAAGAGTTTTATAACTTTAATACCCAAGATGATCACCTCATGCACATCGTAGGTAAAGTAAAGGATCAAAAAGGAAATATTTACTATAAAGTAAAAAATTCATGGGGGCCAAATAGTGATCGTGTAGGAAATGATGGTTATATTTACATGAGTATTCCATACATGAAATTAAAGTCTATTTCAGTGCTTTTACACAAAGATGGATTACTTAAAAAAACGAAAGAACAATTGAGAATACAGTAGTTATAAGATATTAAAATAAGACCAGTTATAAAATCACTCTAACTGGTCTTTTACTTAGAAGAACGAATGATTAATAAAAGATATTTTGCAATAACAATAATGGCGGCATTATCTCTATATGCATGCCAAGAGAATAAAGAATTAGCTACAAATATTCCTATCATAAAAGAACATAATGTACGTGTGGATAACCCTTATAAAGTGGAGTTTCCAGAAGTTACTACAGATTATATTTTAGAGAAGGCTCATATTATAGAGAATTTTTATAACGATAATATTAATAAAAACGGATATACAGGTAGTTTCCTAGTGGCTAAGAATGGTCAGGTTATTTATGAGAACTATTCTGGAGTATCAGATAGAAGTGGTAACGACTCTATAGGAAGCGAGACCTCTATGCATGTTGCTTCTGTTGGTAAGGTTATCACAGCCGTTACTATTCTAAGATTAGTAGACAGTGGTAGATTAGACCTTAACCAGAGCGTATCTGAGATTATAGAAGGATTTCCTTATCCTGAGATAACGGTAAGAACCTTGTTAAGTCACAGAAGTGGTTTGGGGTATTATGGATATTATAAGAATATCTGGGATAATAAAACCACTGTTACAAATGAAGATGTAATAAAAGTAATTAATAAAAAGAGAGTATCACTAGACTTCACTCCTAATACTCGATTTACGTATAGTAATACTAACTATGTATTATTAGCGTCTATTGTAGAGAGAATCACTCAGAAGACATTTAGAGAAGCTGTAAGAGAGTTAATCTTTGATCCGTTAGAGATGAACCACAGTTTTGTATTTGATGATCTAACGAGAAAAAATGAAGTAACACAATCTTTCTCTGGAGGGAAAAAACTAATGAGATGGGACTATATGGATGGAACTTATGGAGATAAAAACATCTATACCACTCCTAGAGATTTTCTGAAGTTTGATACTGCTTTATATTCTGATAATTTCCTAAGTGCTGATCTTAAACAAGAAATGTTTAAAGGATATAGCTTTGAGAAAAAAGGAAATAGAAATTATGGGTTAGGAATAAGATTATTAGAGATGGACAATGGCGATATGTATACGTATCACAATGGCTGGTGGAGAGGAAATACTTCTTCATATATAAGACTAGCTAAAGATAATGTATGTATCATCTTGTTCTCTAATAAATATTCTACATTGACCTATAAGACTATTCATTTATCTCATCATTTTGGAGATTACCCCGTAGGAGATATGGAACTCTAAAAATATAGATTATGAAAAAAGCGAACATTATTTTCGGTACAGATTATGCTATTTGCCAAGCTCCTATGTTAGGAGTAGCTACGCCAGAGATGGTAGCAGCAGTAAGTAACTCAGGTTGTATAGGTACACTTCCATTAGGTGGCTTCCCTCCTGGCTTAAGCAGAGAGTTAATCAAAAAAACGCAGTCTTTAACAGACAAGCCTTTTATCGTTAATATGTTTCTTAATCCTATAGTTGATATTGATCAAAGAGAGATTGATGATATGCAACATACATTAAGTGAGATAGGCAAGGAAATAGGATATTCTCATACTACAATTACCGACTTTGATCAAGAGACGTATCAAGGTAATCTAGAAGTAGTAAAAGAACTAGGCCTTCCCTATCTTGCTTTTACTTTTGGCTGTTTTACAGATCAAGAGATAAAAGAACTACACGACCTAGATATATATTTAATAGGTACAGCCACTACAGTAGAAGAAGCTATTTATTTAGATAACAAGGGTATCGATGCTATTATTCTTCAAGGTATCGAAGCAGGAGGTCATAGAGGTACTTTTCTGAAAGATTCTTTAGAAGATAACCTCCCATTAGAAGAATTGTTTAATAGCGTATTACCTATCGTACAGAAACCTTTGTTTGTGGCAGGCGGCTTATACAATGGTACTATAGGCCGTGATTATCTAGATAAAGGTGCCGCTATGGTATGTTACGGTTCTTTATTTATTACAGCGGATGAAAGCACTGCTATGGATTATCAAAAAGATCTTTTACACAAAGGAGAGGCAGTTGAAACTGTTTTAACCAAGTCTTTTTCTGGTAAATTTGCTAGAGGTATTCTTAATAAATTTGTGAAAATGATAGATTTTAATAATAAAAACATACCTTTGTATCCTATTCAAAATATTTTAACACAAAAATTAAGAAGTTTTGCAAAACAAAAAAAATTTCATAATTTTAATTCTCTTTGGTGCGGAACTAATTCCCATTATGCCAGAAGAGACTCATCATCAAATATTATAAATAAATTGATTAAGGAAGTGTATGACTTATAGTTTTCAATATCGTTTTTTAAAGAATATAAACTTAGAGGAGCTTTTATCTGTTTTTAACAAGTCTTTTTCAGATTATACTGTCCCTATGAGATTAACATTGGAACAATTAAAAGACAAAATTAAAGCTGAGGGAATCGATTTAACAATTTCTGTAGGGGCTTTTTGTAATAAAGAATTAGTAGGATTTATTCTTCACGGTAAGAATAATGACTATCTATATAATGCTGGTACAGGAGTATTGCCTTCTTTTAGAGGTAATAATCTTACTACTAAGATGTATGATTATGCTATCCCTTTATTTAAGAGTTTTAATATGCGTAAAATTAACTTAGAAGTAATCAGTTCTAACGAAACTGCTTGTAAGTCCTATCGTAAAATAGGCTTTAAGAAGTGGAGAGTGGTTAATTCAGTTAAAGGGGTAACGAATGTAAAAAGTGCTAAGTTTGAAGAAATAGAAGGTTTGCAAATTAATAATTTGCCATATTATGAGTACCTTATCTATTTTGCAGAAAAAGATATTATCCCTACATGGGAGAATAATGAGTTCTGTGTGAATAACTTTGAGACTAGCCTCACGATGCGCAAAGCAACACTTAATGGCACTACCACATTAGGATATTTAATATATGACCAACGCAGTAATAAAATCCTTCAAATTTGGGTAAAAGAAGGATATAGACGTAAAGGAATCGCGTCATATCTTATCAAAGAATTAATTGGCAATGATAGAAACTTCTATATCACAAATATAGATGGACAAAACTTTGGTATTCATTCTTTCTTTAAATCTATAGGTGGAGAACCTTATCTAGAACAGGTAGAAATGGAAATGTACTTATACTAAACTTACCCAAACAAGTAAGAAGTCATACTTAAGGATCCACCTACATATTTATCATTAAAGATGTGGATGTTATCACTACTATTTGTCAGACCTAGAATATATAATAACGGATAATAATGATCAGGTGTAGGTACTGCATATTGCATACTTACACCTTTATTTTTATAATCTAATAGGTCTGTAAAAGATCTATCGAGGATTGCCTGTTTTACTAATTCATTACTCTCTATTGCCCAATCAAATGCATAATTGTCTTTATTCATATTATGCCAGTCTAGAGCAGATAGATTGTGTACGATATTTCCACTACCTATTATTAATACTCCTTTTTTTCTAAGGGCTTTTAATTGTTTTCCTATTTCTAGATGATATTCAGGACCTTTGTAATAATCTATGCTTAATTGCAATACAGGAATATTTGCCTCAGGAAATAAATGACACAGTATAGACCATGCCCCATGATCTAATCCCCAAGTTAAATCTTCGTGTATATCTTGATGTTCGCTTAGAAGAGTTATCTCATTTGCCAGAATAGGATTTCCTTTTACATTGTATTCAACATCAAATAACACTTTTGGAAAACCTCTAAAATCGTGAATTGTTTCTAAGGTAGAGTTCGCAGTAACTAGTGTTCCCTTTGTTAACCAATGGGCAGAGACTACTAAGATGGCTTCTGGCTTAGGCAGTTGTCTCCCTAAGTTCTTCCAATATTGAGAGAACTCATTGTCCTTTATAGCATTCATAGGAGAGCCATGCCCCACAAATAGTACAGGCATCTCCTCTGCTCTATCTTTTAACCAAAACAGATCGTTTAAAACTTGCTCTCCCATTTCTTTATAGTTTTAGATTATTCTGCTAATATTTTTTTAATATCTCTGTTATCACCATAGATAACCATGATATCCCCTTTATTCAATACTGTTTCATAAGAGGCAATACCTTGTACTTCGTGTATTTTCTTATGCATCCCGATAAAGCTCTTTTCTTCTTTTATCTTCAGTGTTGTAAGAACGACTAAGTTATAATTAGTTCTAAAACCGATCTCTCCTAATGTTCTACCTGCAAAACGGTCAGACACAGTGATTTCTACGATACTGTATCGTCCGTTAATCTCATAAGAATCTACTACCCCTTTTATACATAATTTCTTCGCCCATCTCTCTGCTGTTTCTTCTTCAGGATGTACGATTTCATCTACTCCTATGGCTTGTAAGACATTCTCATGCACAGGACTAATAGCTCTACTGATAAGCCTTTTTACATTTAGGTTTTTTAGAACAGCAGTAGTCATAATATTAGCTCCTTGATCTTCACCTATTGCTACGATAACGATATCTGTATTCGCTAGAGGTAGTCCAGACATCATATATTGATCAGTAGAGTCTAGACAGATAGTATGAGATATCATATCCTTATAAGCATCTACCCTAGCCATACTTTTGTCTACACCTATTACTTCATTTCCTTGTTCTGTAAGTTTTTGTGCTAATGATGCACCAAAATTTCCTAAACCAATAATAATATATTTCATGTCCTATATTAGTTAATCAGAATCTCTTCTGTTGGATATCTATAATTCGTTAATTTTTCTTTTTTGCTTATTGCTATTAGAATGGTAAGCATACTCACTCGTCCAATAAACATAAGCATAATCAGAGTTACTTTACTAGGGTCTGTCAGCTGAGCTGTAATCCCTGTACTTAATCCTGATGTACTATAAGCAGAGAATGCCTCATATGCTAATCTTAATAAATCTGTCTTGGGCTCAAAAAACGAGAGCGCAAAAATAGCTATTCCTATCACAAATAAAGATAAGAATATAATCGCAAAAGCACGTTGTACAGACAGTTGATCCACCTCTCTTCTGTATACTTCTATTCTAGATCTACCTTTCATTAACGCCCAGATATTTAAGACAGCAATAGCAAAAGTACTTGTTTTAATACCCCCTCCTGTTGATACTGGTGATGCCCCGATCCACATTAAGAGAATCACGACTAAGAATGTAGAAGTAGTAAATAGATTATTATCTACTGTCGCAAAACCCGCAGTACGTGGTGAAGTAGCTGTAAAGAATGCTGTGACTAACTTTCCGAAGCCACTGTGCTCTGCTAGCGTATTATTATATTCTGAGATATAGACTACTGCAGTACCTCCTACGATTAATACAGCTGTAGTGATTAAGATAATACGAGTACTTAAATTAATAACACGAGGAATATGAATCTTCGCTTCCTTCATGCTAAAAGGAAGAAGCTTATTGATAATCAAGTGCTTTACATACTTATATACATTGAATACAATCGGGAACCCTAATCCTCCCATAATGAATAACCCTGCTATAATTAAATGCAATGGGTAATTAAAGCGGTATTCAAAAGTGTATAGGTTCTCAGGTAAAGTAGAGAATCCAGCATTACAGAAGGCTGATACAGCATGAAAAATAGAGAAAAACACTCTGTCAAACAAAGATTCAAAATGCTGATGACGTATACTGATAAATATCGCGATCATCCCTATAAACTGTATAATACCAGATATAATAATAATTCGTTTCAGCGTAGCGAATACGTCTCCTAGTTTATCGATATAAGACATATCCTTAAGTACTAATTGATTTCCATAAGAGGCTTTTCCTCTAAAGAAAAAACTAAAGTAGCTCGCTAAGGTCATGATTCCAAGTCCTCCACATTCCATTAAAAAGATCATCACAGTCTTTCCAAATATAGTGAACTGCGCACCGATATCTACTGTAGATAAACCCGTTACACACACAGCGCTCGTAGCCGTAAATAGAGCATCTATATAACGCATACTACCTGGTGTATTCGTAGCTTTAGGGAAAGAAAGCATGAATGCTCCTATAAAAATGATTAATAGAAAACTGACAACAAATAGCTGAGCAGGGTTCATTCTAGTCTGTTTTAAGTTTAACTGTAAGACAGAAAACTCCCTTACTAACATTAGGAATAAACCAAACGAAATAACAGCATTGCTGTCAAAGAACCTTATAGTATGCTCAGGCTGCCATCTGGCTATAATCAAGATTAAAAACAATACAATACTAAAACAGTCAAATATCTTCACTCCTAAAGTCTCGTGGTTATCTTTATTAAAATAACGTCTAACGATAGCAAGCATCCCGATGCTCAAACAAATATTGTAAAAAACATTTAAGTGGTAATGATAATCGTTAAGTGTATTAAAACCTAAATCGTATATCATTAAAAACAACGCTATGAAACTAACCCAAAAAGGCAATCTTTTAAGGATGAACGTAGTTTGCTTTATTATTTTATCTTTAAGGTAGTACAGTGGCATCTTATAATACTAATTCTTTAAAAAGTCTAGTTAACACTTCCTCCATATCTTCAGACATACCAGGATGTGGACGAGAAGATTGTATACAAGAGCTCTTTACAGCGGTTAGCCATCTAAAGCGTTCTGCCGCATCTAAAGTTCCTATAGGTGATATTTTACACTGTCCCTTTGCAATGCGCTCAAAAGCATCTACGTGGTCTTTTAAAGTGTCAAAGTCTAACTCGCTTTCGAAGCATTCAATCTTCTTCTTGTCTAAATGAAATGAAGAGATCAACATTCGCTTAGCCTTACAGAATACTAATACCCCAATATTGATAAACTCTTCTCGTTCTACTTTAGGAGTGTACCTTATTATTGCATACTCATATACCTGCATCTTGATGTTTTTTTGCTTCGTTAACAAATAGATCAGAATTCGCTAATCTGTTCTTTAAAAAAGAGAAATAAACACTTCTTATCTCTTCAGGAGTCAAATCGCTCTCTTCCCATTCTAACCAATCAGTAGGTATCTGATCTGTAATACATTTAAGATCTTCTTCTTGAAGTAATGCTTTAAACTCTTTATCCACTATATCTAGCTCTTTTGCCACAGGTAGTAATACGTGATCCTTTATAAATGAGAAAGGAGTCAACGCACTTTTTTCCCAATTCGTAAAGGAATGATGGAAGTAAAAAGAAGCGCCATGATCTATTAACCACAACTCTTTATGCCAGATTAGCATATTCGTATTTCTAAATGTGCGGTCTACATTGGTGATAAAAGCATCTAGCCACACGATTTGAGAAGCTAATTTACTTTCTATCTCTAAAGCAGAAGGGTCGTAAGTCAAAGCTCCAGATAAGAAGTGAAGACCTAGATTTAAACCTTTACTAAACTGTAGTAGATCTTGTATTTCTTCATCTGCTTCTGTTCTACCAAAAGCCTCATCTAGCTCAGCAAAGACTAATTCAGGTACATTCAATCCTAATTTCTTAGCGATTAAACCACCTAATAATTCAGCAATTAATGCTTTGATACCATGACCAGCTCCTCTAAATTTTAATACATATTTAAAGTCGTCATCAGCATCTGCAAGTGCAGGAAGTGAACCTCCTTCTCGCAGTGGCATAATATACCTAGTAACAGTAACTGTTCTTAACCCCAATTGATTCTCCATTTGGCTATTTTATAATGAAATGATCATGCAATATTAACCAAAAAACCCCCAAAGTAACTTACTTTGAGAGTTAAATTTTAAACTACTGCATTCCAGTGATTGTATCTCTATTTTACTTGTCTAAGTAAAATCTTGTATTTTTATGGATAGGACAGTCTACTCGATGTGATCCTGGCAAATAAGCTGTACTCATTAAAAACTCATTTACGATCTCTCCTCCTACGAACTTAAAGTGTTTTTTAAACAACTTTAGCCATTCTTCTAGTGTATGCTCTTTATGTAGGTCTAACCAATTCTTAAAGCTTCCGAATTCTTTTTGTAACACGATGATTTGATTAGCATTATAGATGGCAGCATTAACCTTTAGTTTATTGCGAATAATCCCGCTATCTTGTAATAATCGATCAATATCAACCTGCGTAAAATTAGCCACCTTGTCTATATCAAACCCTACATAAGCTTTTTGGAAGCTTTTCCTTTTTTGAAGAATAGTATTCCAGCTCAGCCCTGCTTGGTTTATTTCTAAAACAAATCGTTCAAACAGCGCATTGTCATCCGTTAATTCGAAGCCATATTCATAATCGTGATAGTACTTATTAGGATTGTCAGAATCTAAAGGTAGCTCATTACAGAAATCACAATAATGCTTTTTAACAACAGCCATTAATTAATCACTTTTATTTTAGCATCGTTTAAGACCTTTCTGAATGCATTCTTAGCATCAGGAGTTTTAAGTCCAAACACATCTCTAGTCTTTCTATTATTCAGTTTTATCACCGCTTTAGTACCTAATGCTTTTGGCATCTTCACATACTTAATATCATATTTGTCTATAGAGTCAACAGCAGTTTGTATTAAGAAGTTCTTTACTGTAATATATAAGAAGGTAGCTACAATAATACAGAATACATAGTCCATCTCTTTAGGTTGTTGCCAGTTAGCAGTATAGAGCCTAGCCGCTCCTAAGATTAGGATAGCAGAAGACATAATCCTAGAAGATGTTAATCGTCCTTTTTGATTATCTGTTATTTCGAGCTTTTTAGTTTCTTTATTGAATTTGATCATTTATTTCAAGTATTTATAGTAACAAATCTACTAATAAAAAATAAATCTAAAAGCTAATATAATGTTAGTATTACAGATAATAATAAAGGGGTATTAAACGAACTTAATCCCCCTTATACTATTATTTAATATGGAAATACAAATAGCTTTTTCCTTTATTTAGACTCCCTTCAGAAACATTAGATAGCTTATCTTCTATTCTTAAATATCCTGCTTGAAAACCAACTTCTAATTCACCATTATATTTTAGTTTTGTTTCAATATAATAAGTTTTATCTGGATTTATTTCTAATTCTTCTTTAGTAGGAGCCCTTTTTATTTTGGTATAAATCTGAACGGGTAATTTTCCTGTTTCTTTTAACTCACTAAGAATAATCTCTTCTGGGAAATCCCAAAATAAAGCGCAAATATTTCCTACTTTCTTTTCGAATAAGTGATACGTCAATACTTCTCTTTTCATGTCTAGAAGCAGATAATCAGATTGTTTACAGGTTTTATTATCTTTTCCTATTAATCCTACTGGTTGACTTCCTATCTTATTACCTGCATATTTTAAAGTACCTACAGGCAATTCGTCTAGACTTTTTAAGCCACTATAAGGGGCATCAAATATAGGATCTCCTTTAGGAGTATTATCATCACTTTTACTACAAGATAAAGCTAATGCAGCAAAACAAAGAATTAAGTATTTTTTCATGTTTAATTGTTAACGTATAGTTAATGCAAACATAATTAAATTAACAATAGAAACAAATATTATTCTATGGTCTTAAGCTGGTAATTATAAATAAAAAAAGCCTAGAATATATCTAGGCTTTTCTATGTATTTCAGTATAATCAGCTTATACGTGTAATGCTCTGTTATCAGTTGCAGCTAACGCAGCTTCTTTAATAGCTTCTGCAAAAGTTGGGTGAGCGTGAGACATTCTAGAGATATCCTCTGCAGATGCTCTGTACTCCATAGCTACTACTGCTTCAGCGATTAAGTCTGCAGCACGAGCTCCTACCATGTGTATTCCTAATACTTCGTCAGTATTTTTATCAGCTAATATTTTAACTAATCCATCTGTTTCAGCACTTGCTCTTGCACGTCCTAAAGCTTTGAATGGGAAGCTACCAGCTTTGTACTCAATTCCTTCTGCTTTTAATTGCTCTTCTGTTTTTCCAACAGCTGCAACTTCTGGCCAAGTGTAAACTACACCAGGGATTAAGTTATAATCTATATGAGGTCTTTGGCCTGCTAAGAACTCAGCTACCATTACTCCTTCTTCTTCAGCTTTATGAGCTAACATAGCACCACGTACTACGTCACCGATAGCGTAGATATTAGAAGCAGAAGTTTGTAAATGATCATTTACCTCTACTTGTCCTCTTTCTGTTAATTTAACTCCAGCTTTGTCAGCGTTTAATCCATCAGTATATGGACGACGACCTACAGCTACTAAAGTGTAATCTCCTTCTAGAGTTACTAATTCTCCTTTTTTATCTTCTGCAGTTACTGTTACTACATCTCCTTCACGCACTACTCCTTGTACTTTGTGAGAAGTATAGAACTTCATACCTGCTTTTTTAAGCACTTTAGTTAATTCTTTAGATACAGCACTATCCATTGTAGGTAATACTCTATCAGCATACTCTACTACAGATACTTTAGATCCTAATCTCATGTATACTTGACCTAACTCAAGACCGATTACACCACCACCGATTACGATTAAGTGTTTAGGTACTTCAGGAAGTTTTAAAGCTTCTGTTGAAGTAATTACTCTTTCTTTATCTAAAGTAATAAATGGTAAAGTAGATGGTTTAGATCCTGTAGCAATAATACTATGTTTAGCTTCGAATGTTTCTACACTTCCGTCTGCTTTAGTTACATTGATAGTAGTTGCGTTCTCAAATGATCCAACTCCTTCAAAAACAGTAATCTTGTTCTTGTCCATTAGATATTTAACACCTGAAGATGTTTGATCAACTACTGCTTGTTTTCTTTCGATCATTTTTGATAAATCGAACTTTACTTCTCCAGTGATTTCTATTCCGTGATCAGCAAAATGAGCAATCTCTTCCATGTGATGAGATGATGCTAACAATGCCTTAGAAGGAATACACCCTACATTAAGACAAGTTCCTCCTAAGTTAGAGTATTTCTCTACTATAGCAGTTTTAAATCCTAATTGAGCACAACGAATTGCTGCTACATATCCTCCAGGTCCTGAACCAATTACAACTACGTCAAATGAATTCATAATATATTATCTTATTTGTTGTTTTTATATATCTTACAAAGTTACACTTTTTATATAATTTAGTCTAAAAAGAGAACTTTAAAGTTTCTTAATTTTATCAATAATAATCACTACTAGCACAATACTCTTAGCCCTCCTTTAATAACTCGGATCTCAAACTGATTAGTATCGTACTCATAATATTCTCCATCCATCTGAAAACCATTTCTTTCTTGTCCTATGATCTCTACTGTAATATGATCAGACTGAACATAATCTGTCTTTCTGAATTTCTCTGTTTTCTTTAAGATCACATAGAGTCCAAAAGTCAATTGCTTCAATAAATTAATTTTTGGCACCATTAGATAATCTAATAGTCCATCTGTCAGACTTGCTTTTGGAGTTAGAGACATATTATATCCCATCTCATTAGAGTTAGAGATAAATAATAGTAGCGGATTTACTTCTTTGGTTTGCCCTTTATACGTAACCAGCATTCGCTTCGCTTTATACTGTTGAGCAGAGTTTAATGCCGCTTTGATATAAGCACCTAATTTGCGCTTACCTGATTTCTCATAGTTATCTATAATAGTAGCATCTATACCGAATCCCATATTACTAAAGAAATATTCTCCATTAATACTACCGACATCCATATTCATTACTTTTCCATCGCGTACACGTATTATCGCCTGCTCTATATCTTTAGGAATAGATAGATTAGAAGCTAATCCATTACCTGAGCCTACAGGTACTACTCCAAATATAACATCCTTACCCACTACTTGTGTAGCTACTTCATGAATGGTTCCATCCCCTCCACAAGCTACGATAACATCTGCACCTGCTGATAGTGCCTGCTGTGTTAATTCAATAGCATGTCTTTTATAAGTAGAATATAGTACATGTATATCAAATGCTTTTTCATCAAAGAATGTTTTAATATAATCTGCAGTAATATTGTGCTTTCCTTTTCCAGAAATTGGATTAACGATAAAAAAGATTTTTTTCATAATAAGATTTGAATATATCATAGCTCGTACAGTATGTACGCTATGTGAATACAAATATACAAAGCTATTCTAATAATGATATCGCATAATACTTATGATATCCTTAAAATTTAGGTTAGCGTATCTTTTTATAGGCATACTGTACATCATAGATATAGCGTCTCGCTTGCTGATTCTAGGGGATTGCTTGCGGTTTTCTTGCAGTTTCCTTGCCCAGAGCACCTCTTTCGCGAAGGAATGTGCAAAAATACCCCTAGCATAGTGCAAGTATATTCATCTATAAATAGATTAGAGATAAGGTAAAATAACCGTATAGATGCAAAAAAAGCCAACTCTAAAGAATTGGCTTTAATATACTTTATTTAATAGGACCTTCCCATTCTGTAATACCTCCTAAAAGGTTATGTGTCTCTTCGAAACCTAAAGACTCCATTACATGACATGCTTGGCTACTTCTTCCACCTGATTTACAATAGATATAGTAAGCTTTAGTTTTGTCTAGATTAGCTATTTCATCTAAAAAACCTTGTCCTTTATAGATATCTATATTGATAGAACCTGGGATAGCCTTCTCTTCTACTTCTTCTTCTGTACGTACGTCTAGTATAATAGCATTAGAATCAGCTTGCGCTTTTTCCCACCATTGTTCTTGTGATAAATTTGTCATTGTTTGTTCTTTTAGTAATTGGGTCAAATATAAAGTTATTCTATTTCAAATGAAATTTTTTTAAAATAAATTCATTGGATAGAAGACAAAGAGTAAAAAGAAATAAAAGATTTATAAATAATAATCTTGATACAACTAATCTTATATAGACAATAACAGAAAGAACATATTTCATGGCTAGATTTTATTTAAATAATGTCTATTTCTATCTTTTCTTACCATTATCAAATATTGTCTTTTAGAAAGAGGATTTATAGAAGTTTAAGTTATTGATATTTAATATTATATATGTTATTTTTGTTAAATTAATAAAATAGACTACCTAAATTTAAACTTAGTATTTTATATAAAAATCTGCTATTATATAATGTATTATAGATAACAATTAGCCTATTACAATTGATCATTAAATATTTTTGTATGAAGTATAACTTATTTATCTTTTTTCTGTTTTTTGCATTTACTTGTAAGGCACAATATCGCATTACAGGGCAATTAAAAGATAATAATAATAATAATGAAGTTGTCTTCAATTGTGCTATTAAGCTAAAGAAACAAGATACAATAATCAGAAGTGTACTTTCTGATGAAAGTGGCAACTTTGCAATTGAAAATATTCAAGAGGGACTATATAGCCTAGAGCTAGTCCCTATTCATTACAATGACTATAAAGTATCTATCCATGTAGCTAGTGATATTTCGTTAGGTATTATTTCCCTTTCTGAAAAAATACTAGAGTTAGATGAACTTATTATTACAAGTCAAAGAAAACCTGTTAAACAAACTGATACAGGAGTTATTCTTAATGTGTCAGGCACACGATTACAAAATCAGCCTGATTTGATATCAATTTTAAATTACGCTCCTACTATATCAACGAATAATGGTCTTAAAGTATTGGGAGATGATAATATTCTGATACAATTAAATGGAAAAGATATTCAAATAGATAAAAGTAGAATCTCCACTTTTTTAGAAACAATAAATCCTAAAACAATAGAGAATATCGAAGTTATAGATCGAGTAGATGGAAGCGTTCAAAGCAATAAAACAAGCCTCATCAAGATTACGACTATCCAAAAAGAGGGCTGGAGCGGCAATATAAGACAAGGTCTTCTATATAATGACAAAGGTGGCTATTCTACTGATGCAAGTTTATTCTATAAAAGAGAACAACTTAGGGTATTTGGAAATTACTATCACTCAAGACACAAAACAAGTTCAAAAGGACATGAATCTCAGATAAGAAGTAATAGTCAACTTTATTATACAAATACAGAAAATAGTAAATTAAATAGAAAAAGTGACTATGTTACATTGGGGGCTGACTATGACTTCAACGATAATAGCAGTATAAGTTTTCTCTATCTCTTTGAAGATGACCAAGACCATGACCACCAACGTGAAGTATCTTCTCAAATTACTGGACATCTTATAGAGTCTGACTCTCTAGTCCTGTCCAAAGCCTATTTTAATCAAATAAATAAGATGCATTCTTTCTCATTATCATTTACTAATGTTTTAGATAGTTTAGGTTCTAAATTCAATACAAGTATTGATATTGCTAAAAAATATTATACTAACCCTTTTTATCAATTGAATTCTTTTCAAAATGATTATAATCTGATAAAAGAAGAAAATCAACAAAACTCTAAATCCAATAATGACATATATGCTTTTAATATTTCAAGGAAAAAGAAGTATCAAGATAATAAAGAATTTTCATTAGGAGCCAGAGCTTCTTTAGTAGATAATAAGGATGGCTTTCACTTTTTAGATTTAAAAAATGAACAATGGATAACCAATACAGATTTTTCAAATGATTTTTTTCTAAAGGAGTACATTCTATCTGTCTATTCTATTTTCTCTATGCCTATAAAAGAGAAATCTAAACTATCTTTAGGTCTAAGAGCTGAATATAACTATAATGATTATACAAATGGCTCTGTAGAAGGAAATAATAATAACTTAAGGCTATTGCCTAATATCTCCTACTCTACTAAAGTATGGGATAATAAACTTTATATTTCAGCTTCACAACGAGTATCAAGACCGAGTTACTCACTATTTAATCCCACTTATATTAAAAGTAGTCCCTTAAGTGCCTATATGGGGAATGAGAACTTAAAACCCATAGATATATACAGTTTACAAACAGGATATAGTTTAAAGAATAATTTACGATTAGATTTAAGATATCGTTATTTAGAAAATAATATTTTGACAATTCCTCGAAATACCAATGGAATCTTAATTACTAGCCCTACTAATATAGGGTATAGAAATGACCTATATGCCTTTGTTTCTTTCCCTTATAAAATCAGTGATTGGTGGGAAACCAATACAAAATTGACAGGTGCTTACTTAGAGCTCAAGCTACCAACTCAAAAGTTTAGTTCACTATATGCTGATTTTAGTATAAACAATACTTTTTATTTACCTTTAGATATAGAATTAAACGCTTATTACTCTTATACATCGGCTTACAGAATGCTATACACTAAAAATAAGAATATTAATTCTTTAAATCTAAATATATCTTATCCTATATCTCGTTCATTCAATTTACATGCAGGAGTTAATGATGTATTTAATTCTCTTAGATCTAGTACTGAATATGATTTTAACGGTATATATAATTACAATTATAATAAATTTAATTCAAGGTCATTCTCTGTATCCGTTTCTTATAATTTCTCAAAGGGAAAAGAAGTAGATAATGATATAAGAAATACAGGTATAGAAGAAGAGAAAAGAAGGTTTTAAACTTTAAAATTATCTCTAGGTTAATCAAAAAAATTGTGATCTAGTTTTGATTTTTATCCTATCCTATTACTTTGATAAAACGATACTCTTTTATGTATTCAGTAATGAACTTATTTTAATTAGAATGCCTTTGAATACAATTCGTTAAAATAAATCTACAATCTTTTCTTGAAAAATTTAAAATAAATTGAGTCTATATCCTACATTATACCTTAATTTGCCTTATTAAAACTCACTAATATGTCTTCACATCATATCGTCAGAGATGACCAAGAGCCTGCTTTAATCATTGCTAATGGTGCTGCCTGTAGCCAAGAACTTATGGGACAATTACTTGAATGGTCTCCCCTAGTTGTTGTACTAGACTCAGCTATTGAGAGAGTAATTGATTTAGGTGTGAAAGTAGATGTGTTACTTGGTGATTTTGATAGGGACTTCGATGCAGATGCGTATAGAGAAAAACAGTATCCTATAGAGATTGTACATATCGCTGATCAGAACTCAACTGACTTAGAAAAGGCATTTGACTACCTTATAAATCGTGGTATACCAGCTGCGAATGTAATCTGGGCTACTGGTAAACGAGCAGATCATACCATCACAAATATTACGAATATCTGTAAATACAAAGATAGACTGAAGATAACGATGTATGATGACTACTCACGTATATACCCTCTACCTAATCACTTCAAAAAGTGGTACGAAAAGGATACAATTATTTCTCTTATCCCAGTAGGTGAAGTAAGTAATATTACAACAACGAATCTCCTCTACCCTCTTCAAAACGAATCTCTCGTACTAGGTGAGCGCACAGGAAGTAGCAATACAGTAGCTGAAGATGGACTAGTGACAATCGATTATCTAAATGGGAATCTTTTGATGATGGAATGTCATGATTAGTGATACTTAATTACTTTTCGTTTATATGCCTATGATATAATCTAGGTTTAAGAAGTATTATTATCTTTGTTTAAGATCTTAAGTACATAAATATGGACTATTTAAAAGAAGGAGAACACTTTGGAGAAAAGAAACAACAACTTGTTGTGAAAGATGTTATTCTAAGCAAGGCAAATGCTTCTCCTACTGATCATATTCCATGGCATTATCACAAGCATGCTTATTTCTTATACAATATAAATGGCTATTTAAATGAGGTAACTAAAAAGGGTACTTTAGAATTACAGCCTAATACACTCTTATACCACCATAGTCAAGAACCTCATTACAATAAAGATATCCAGAAAGAGTTTGATTTCTTACATGTAGAATTACCTTCAGCTTGGTTTTTAAAATACGATTTGTCTCCTAATCTTATAGAAGGAGACTTACTCTTAAAAGATCCTAGTCTTCAAACGCTATTTCATAAAATACATATAGAATCTCAATTAGCTGATCAGGCTACTAATCTTGCTATAGATGGTTTATTATTACAGACTTTTGGTCAGATTACACGTCTTCAAGCTCAGGACCTAGATATTCATAAACCGCTATGGGTTAATAAATTGATAGAACTAGTCAATGAAGAGCGTTGGGAAGTATTAAGCTTAAATTACCTTGCTACCGAATTACAATTGCATCCTGTTTATTTATCGAGGAAGTTTCCTGTTTATTTTAAAATGAGTTTTGGAGAATACGTAAGAGAGCAAAAATTAAAGAAAGCAATTGATTTATTGTTATACCACCCTATTAGTCAAGCTGAAGTAGCTTATCAATGTGGCTTCTCTGATGAGAGTCATTTTATACGCATCTTTAAATTAAAATATGGTGTGACTCCTGCTGTGTTTAAAAATCAACACAGAGGTTAAGTGTATTCTATTAGGTTTAGAACATTCTATTATTTTATTTATTTCTACTGTATTTTTGTGTATCAATTAATACGAAGTGATTATGTACAGTTTTAAAAATGATTATGCAGAAGGCATGCATCCTAATATACTAAATAGAATAATAGAGACTAATCTAATCCAACAAGCTGGATACGGTGATGATGACTATACGTTAAGAGCAAAAGAATTAATCCATGCTAAAATAGAGAATCCTCAAGCACAGATCTACTTCGTATCTGGAGGAACTCAAGCGAATTTATTAGTTATTTCTTCTATCCTACGTACACACCAAGCAGTCATTGCGCCTCAGACAGGACATATCTTTGCAAATGAGACAGGAGCCATAGAAGCGACAGGACATAAAGTAATCCCTGTAGCGACTACTAATGGTAAACTAACTGCTCAAGACATAGAACGCACAGCAGGAGAATATGGATTAAGACCTCATGTGGTAGAACCTAAAATGGTGTATATTTCTAACTCTACAGAGCTGGGGACTATCTATACTAAGGAAGAACTAACTGCCATCTCTTCTATTTGTAAACAATTAGGGTTATACCTTTTTATAGATGGAGCTAGATTAGGACACGCATTGACAGCTGATAATAACGACCTTACCTTAAAAGATATCGCTGATCTAACTGATGTATTCTATATAGGAGCAACTAAAAATGGCGGATTATTAGGTGAGGCTATTGTGTTTAATAATACTGAATTAGCTACTTATTTTGATTATAATCTAAAACAAAAAGGAGCCTTACTGGCGAAGGGAAGATTATTAGGGTTACAATTTGAAACTTTATTTACAGATAATCTATATTTTGACTTAGCCAGCCACGCTAATAGAATGGCTACCAAACTAACAGAAGCATTTAAAGCAAAAGGATATCATTTCTTAGGAGATTCTACTACGAATCAGTTATTCCCTATTCTTCCTTTAGCACTGATAGAAGAGTTGAACAAAGATTATGATTTCTATATATGGAAAGCAATAGATCAAGAATATGCTGCTATTAGACTAATCACTTCATGGGCTACAGATGAGAATATGGTCAATCAATTTATAGAGAAGATAAAGTAATCCTTCTTAAATACCTTAATTAGGAAAAAGCCTCATAGTGTTTATTCACTATGAGGCTTTTTTTATTCAATTCTCTTCCATAAGTACCTTTCTTTTTTTAGAAGTAAAAAGAATAATTCAAAATAGTGTGGTTAATTATTTAAGACATTATTACTTTAATAATTGATTAATACCATTAATAGGATAAAATAGATAATTATTACTAAAAACTTTTAAAATTACGTTAACAAATATTAATATATAATATTTAATAAATCTAAATAAGTATATATTTGAAGAAAAATAAACACGAATATTCACTTTATAAGATATAAAATGAAGACAAAACTACTTGCTTGCCTGCTATTTACTAGCTCCCTTACCTACGCTCAAGAAAATGATTCTATCCAGAGGCAAATCTTAAAGGATGAATTAAAAAAAGAGATTATTAAAGAATTAAAAGAAGATAAAAAAAGATTGCTAAGTTGGGATAATTTTACACTTAGTGGCTATGGTGCTATTAACTATTATAACTACGGTAAATATGATACAGATCCTCAAATTAAAAACAAATTTGATGCTGAAAGATTAAATCTGTATTTAGGTTATCATTTTAATGATTGGATTAGCTTAAAGACAGAAATTGAATTTGAACATGGTGGTACAGGTTCTACTATTGAACTAGATACTCAAGAAGAATTTGGAGAATATGAAAAAGAAATTGAGTCAGGTGGAGAAGTTAAGTTAGAACAAATATTTATAGACTTTAAAGTTCGTCCCTATTTTAATGTTCGTGTAGGTCGAATGAAACTTCACTTCAACTTAGCTCAGAATCTAGACAGACCCACTAACTACTTTACAGCTCATCGCCAAGAAATGGAAAACGAAATACTGCCATTAGGTTGGTATGAAAATGGTATTCAGTTCTATGGTACTTTTCTCAAGGATCGTCTTCGTTATGAAGTATCAATTACAAATGGACTAGACGCTACAGGATTTAGTTCTCGTAACTGGGTAAAAAGAGGACATCAAACTCGTTTTGAAATGGCTGTGGGTAATAGTTTAGCTTATACAGCTCGTCTAGACTATAAATTTGGAAAAAACAAAAATACCTTTGCTGGAGTTGCTGCTTATGTCAATGATGCCGCGGCTAATAGACCTAAAAAAGATATGGATGTTTCTGCTTATGTGACCATCTTTGAAGGGCATGTGAGTTATGATGAAAACTACCTAAAGTTTAGTTCTGTATTCTTATATGGAAATATTGAAAACTCAAATATTGTAAGTAGAAAAAATGCTAATCTATCTAATAATCTAGGTGTTAAAAGAACCCCTGTCGGGAAGTCAATGATTGGTTTCTCTGGTGATATTGGATATGAAGTTTTACACTTCCTAAACTTCAAAACAAAGCAACAATTATATCCTTTTATGCGCTATGAGTACTACGATACAATGTATAAAACAGAAGGTGCAGTAGTACGTAAACCTAGATGGGAAAGAAGTGTTATAACTGGAGGTATCAACTGGTTTGTACATCCTCAGGTAGTTCTAAAAGCGCATTACTCTTCTAGAAGATTAGGTTCTGATCACTTTGACCCTATTACTTCATTAAACACAGGTGAAAAACAGCGAGAAAACACTTTTACTGCTGGAATAGGATTTACTTTTTAATTTAATTAACTCAAATAACACAATGAAAATGAAACACAAAATTTTAACATTAGGACTTATCACGATGTCATTTATGATGACTAACTGTAGTAACAATGATGATAGTCCCACTATAGATGATAGCAAAGATAAATTACATACAGCTGTCATTACTGACCTTACGGGTAATATAATTATCGAGACATATAAAGAGTTAAATAATAAAGCTATAGCGTTAGATAAAGCAATTAGTACCTTTAACACAACATCAACTCAACAAAACTTAGAACTTGCAAAAAAAGCATGGGTAGACACTCGTATACCATGGGAATTATCTGAAGGTTTTCTTTATGGACCTGTTGAAACTAATGGTATTGATCCTGCTATGGATACTTGGCCTGTAGATGTAGAAGCGATGAATAATATTCTAAAAAGTAATCAAAAAATAACTCCATCTTTGATTAGTTCTAATAATGAAGCAAGAGGTTTTCACCTAATAGAGTTTTTATTATGGGGAGAAGATGGTGCTAAAAAAGCTGAACAAATTACAGCTAGACAAAAAGAATATCTTAAAGCTGCCTCTGAAGATTTACAGAACAATACTAAGTTTCTATATAATGAATGGAAATCAGATGGTGGAAACTATGCCGCTGTCTTTAATACTGCAGGAATGGGATCTAAAAAATACCCGTCAAGAATAGCAGCATTAGAAGAAATAGTAGAAGGACTAATCACTATATCAGATGAAGTAGCAACTGGTAAAATAGAAGACCCCTTAAACCCTGAAGGAAGTTCTCCTTTCCCTGAAAAAGAAGAATCTCGCTTCAGTAATAATTCTAAACAAGATTTTATTGATAATATTAAAGGAATTGAAAATGTTTACTTAGGAAAGTATAATAAACAAGTAAAAGGATTATCAACTCTAGTAGCAGAAAAAAATAAAGCTTTAGATAATGAAGTGAAAGCTGCAATTACAACAGCTATTAAAGATATAGAGGCTATACCTGGTACCTTCACACAAGCTATTTATAAAAATAGACCTCAGGTAATCAAAGCTCAGAACAGTGTTAATGAACTTACTAAGTTATTAAAATCTAAACTTAAACCCTTTATAAATTCATTATAGATTATATCAAAAAAACGTAAGGTAAGAGTCTATTTTATATATAAATAGGCTCTTACCTCATTAAAATATCTAGTTATGAAATATTCTTCTCTCCCACTTTTGCTCATAGTACTATTCACCTCCTGTTCTAGTAATGATTCCTCGGACTATGAAGAACTTCCTCTATTAAATGAGCGAAGATTAGCAGGTGGAGAAACTACCGTTTTTATCAATACAAGTAATGCGTATGGTACTCCTGCTCCTAACTTATCTGCTCCAGACCTAGCACTACATCTTACAGGAGATCAGATTTTCGAATTTGTATATGTCACTCCTCCTAATCCTATCAATGGAGGCTTAGGTCCTATATTTAATAACTCATCGTGTATCTCTTGTCATCCTAAGGATGGAAGAGCTCCCTTTCCATCTGATTTAAATGAACGAAGTGGTTTCTTTTTTCGTATAAGTTTGCCTGGCATAGCAGAGAATGGAGGTCCTGTCCCTGTCCCTGGTTTTGGTTTGCAAGTGCAAAATCAAGCAGTCTTTGGCGTAAAACCAGAAGCTAAGTTTAATGTTACTTATTCTGATATTACTGAAGTATTAGCTGATGGAACCAAAGTAATACTGCGCAAACCACATTATAGCTTAAAAGATTCCTACATTCCTGTACCTAGTAATATATTGATCTCACCTCGTATTGGTTCTCCTGTTTTTGGATTGGGATTATTAGAAGCGATACCTGAGCAAGATATTTTAGCGGATGTAGATATCAATGATAGTAATAAAGATGGGATATTTGGAAAAGCTAATTATGTATTCGATGCAGTAACTAAACAACGAAAACTTGGGCGCTTTGGATGGAAAGCGAATACAGCTTCATTGCTAGAACAATGTACAGCGGCTTTTAATAATGATATGGGAATAACTAATTATATATTCCCACAAGAAACAGGTTTCGGGCAAAGCAATGGTAGTGATGGCCTAAATAGCGGTCTAGAGATATCTAATGATGTGGCTGATGCAGTTACTTTTTATACTCAAACCTTAGCCGTTCCTGCCTCTCGCTTTCACGATAATCCAGAAGTTCGAAAAGGAGCTCAAATTTTCGAAACTATTGACTGTGCAAAATGCCATAAACCAAAACAAAAGACTGGTAATAGCCCTATTAAAGCATTAGCTAATCAAACTTTTTATCCCTACACAGATATGCTTTTACACGATATGGGAGAAGGCCTAGCAGATGGACGTCCAGACTTCTTAGCTAATGGTCAAGAATGGAAAACAAGACCTTTATGGGGAATTGGTTTTCAGTATTTAGTAAATGGCCACACCCAATTTCTACACGATGGCAGAGCTCAAAACCTTACAGAAGCAATACTTTGGCATGGTGGTGAAGCACAATCTTCTAAAGATAAATTTAAACAGTTAAATAAGAAAGATAGAGAGGACTTACTAGCCTTTTTAAATTCACTCTAGTTATATAATATGGTTTACTAAAAGCTCCTATAAAGGAGCTTTTTATGTATTATTTTTTTACTAATCTATAATTTAAATCATCTTTATTCTGTTCTACCTTATAGTGTTCAGTTAATTCCAATATCCATCCATCTCCGAATACTTTATTCTCTTCTACCTTAGTAGGGTTAGTGATAGATAGTCGATCCCAATTAGGACTCATCAGAGCTCCTTTTTCTACAGTAAGAATACCCCATTTATCACTTATTCTCATAGTTGGATACACTGTTCCCTTATCTTCTAACGCTACAAGATTAGAGGGATTAAAAGAAATATTCATCTTTTCAAATTTGATTTCAAAATGTGGGTTTTCGACGAATTGAGCTTTATACGCCGCTATTATCTTTTTAACCTTATTCTCTCTTTCTACTTCTTGTTCTATAATGAGAGTTCCATTATATTTACTTTTTAATTGATTAACAGTGCTTTCTAGATTGTTGGAAATTTGGATATTCCAAACCTTGATAAAGTAGTCAGTAAGATTAGTAGTTGTATTAATCTTCTTATTCCACTCTTTATCCTGTTGTGAAAGCAGATAGCCATAGACAGGAATAGTGTGATAGGCGAATGATCTTATATAGGTAGAATTTTTAAAGAAATCATCTATCCCTTTTGAGACATAGTCTACTGTTTCTTTTTTTGTACGATTACTAACTATTAAGCCTGTAAACTCTGCAATTCCTTCGTTTAACTCCAAACTATTTTCTGTAGTACTTGCTTCACTATAAATGTTCTGTCTATATTTTCTAAACGAAAGAGCAGCTGTAAGATGTTGGTTTATTTCTTTTATTGAATTAGCCTGAATAGCTTGTTTTAAAGCCTCTAATTCTAAACGAAGATATACTCTCCCCTCCTTTTGATCTAAATGGTTGTTATCTGTGTTATTTAATTTAAAACCTAATGTTGGTTGAACACGATGAAAAGACTCATGACCCAATAGGTTAATTCTATTTTGCACATTATCAGATAGGGGTAACATAATCATAGCCCATCGCTTGCCTTCCCATTCAATAGCTGTATTAGCTATATTAATATTTTTAGGTAAGGTACCAATATATACTCCTCCTTCAGGTTTTAATTTATTTTCTTTATCCTCCTCATTAGCATAAATAGTTCTTGTCTCAGAATCTATTAATAGTATGGGTCCATATAAATCAATATTCCATAGAGATTTGTGCTGTTCTGCTGCATGCTTAAATTCATCAAAACAAACATTCGCTTGCTCTAACATACGCTGTTCATTCTGACTGAAGATACTTTGGCTAAGTAAAAAAAGAGAGAACGCAATTAGTTTTCGTTTCATATTTCTAGTTAAAGGTGTTTAGAAACGAATATATCAAATTATCTGATTTGCTAAGAAATATTTATATAAAATACAAAAGGATATTATCTAATATCCTTTTGTATAACTAAACTATTTATTTTTTATAATGCCCATTATCAACTGTGATAGTCACTACTTTTGGAGCAGCGATATTTCCTTCACCGTGCTCACCTCCTATAAATGAAACAGGAATAGCTTTTTTAATTGTATAATGTAACACTCCTTTTTCATCTTGGGTTACTTCTACAGCGTCTACAAGATAATCATCACCGATGTACTCATATTTAGCATCTTGATAGTTTTTCTTATTAGCTCCTATTCTAATTGCTACGGTAGCTAATCTATCATGACCAATAGGAAATTTACCATTAGCTAAAACAAAAGTTCTAGACCTTACTACTGTATATAGTCCTGGCTCAGGTTTATTAATATTAATCGTCAAAAGACCTCCTGGAAAATCGCCATACTTAGCATCATCTTTTGATGGAAAAAAGTCAGTATCAGTCATTGTTATAAAAGTATCATTATAACTCTTGCCTTCTCTATGACGAGGTAAGTAATTCCAATATTTATAAGTTACGTTCTTATTATCTATTCTCATATTTACAGAGAAAGAACCATAAGAGTTTTTAGAACTAGGGACTTCTTCTATAGTATCTGTTTCTCCAGGATCTGCTTCTACACTTCCATTATCACTACTACAAGAAGAAATAGATAATGCTATCATCATGATGATTACACTAATTTTTTTCATTTTTAATCTGATTTTTAATTAATATTCTAATAATGTGTAGTAAGGATTTTTAATAAAGGATACCGAAATTAACATTATATTTTGGTTAAAAAAAATGTAGTATTGTATTTAGAGTTAGTATAAAAAATATCATTAGTGTCCGATAATACTTTTTTATTTCATACTAAACCTAAAAGGCTGTCAAAACAGAGAGACTTGTTTTATCTTTTAATATTTGTACAAAAGAAACTGATTAGCACTACTAAAACTAAACATTAAACAGGGTTTTCTTCGGGCGTTGATTAGAGAGTCTTTTGGAGTTCTTCGGAAAACTGGCCGAACTTTTTGGAAATAAAGAGAAGTTTTTGGAAAGAAGTGGAAGCTATTCTAAAAACTTGTTCTTTTCGATCGTAGTTTTGCCATGTAATCAGTAAAAGAAATATGATTTAATTGGAATCCTTTGATTTTTCCTGATAAACCAAGTGTTTCAATAGATACTTTACGAAGTGAATTACATTAGGCAACAACAATAAAATAGTATACTTATATGATGGTCTTTGGATTTGAATTTCTTTATATAGCAATCAGAATTAACCTTTACTACTTTTATACTTAAAGAAGTACGATGGAATAATAACCATTAATCACATCAGTATCACCGATGGTCAAAGACTTTTAATGGCATAAAAGAGAGCAATTATATTTGCTCTTCAAAAAAAAGTTATGCAGTATATTTATAATTCTATTGGGTTTTTCTTAAGCAAGGTGTTTCATTACAGAGTCAGCGTATCCCTTCAAAATATAACAAGGGCTTTCCCAAATGCTTCTTATCAAGAGGTGGCACACTATCATAAACAATTTTATAGAAACCTTAGTCGTGTACTAGTTGAAACGCTATTTTTTAAGAGACAATTACTATATCTAACACAAGGAACAAAAGACAATTTAGAAGAGATTAAAAAAGAAAATAAAAATATAATATTAATACTTGGTCATTATGGAAATTGGGAATTAATAAAGCAACTCCCACTCTCTACTAACATACAAGTACAAGCGCTATATAAGCCTTTAAAGAACAAATTTTGGAATAATAGAATCAAAAATCGTAGACAAAAATATGGTATCCGTCTTATTCCTTCACAACATGCTCTACGCATATTACTTAAAGAGAAAGATACTAATACTATGACTGTATTTATTGCGGATCAGTTTCCTGGTAAAAACAAGGGAATAAAACTCTCATTCCTAAACCAACAGACTAATATCTATACAGGTGCAGAACAAATAGCTAGAAAGCTCAATGCCTATGTATTATATGGAGAAATAACACCTTTTGGCAATAAGAAATGGCAATTATCTATAAGTACTATTTGCAAAGAAGCTACACAGACAGAACAAGGTTTTATTTCAACTCATTTTACTAAAGAATTAGAGAGAAGTATTCAGAAAAACCCTACTTTATGGCTGTGGTCTCATAAACGATGGAAATAGTATATACAAAAAAGCCAGAGCAATGCTCAGGCTTTCTTTATTCATTTTAATCACCTTAAATGATTAGTTTTTTCCTAAGAAAATTTGGAATCCTACTGCTAAACCAATACCATTTTGTGCTTTTGAATCAGCAACATTAGATTTACTATAGTTGTATCCTACAGTAGCCTCTAAAGCGACATTACGAGATACGAAGTGAGAATAACCTCCTTTTATATCAAAAGCAAAAGATGTTTTACTTGTTGCATTTTCTGTACCTGATATACCAATTGCTCCTTGTCCAAAGAATCTACCTGTAGCGCTTGCTCCTTCTGGGAAGTAGTAACGCGCAAATGGCATAACTTTATAATTCCAGTCATCTTTTACTGGTTTCTTATGTGTTGTTACACCAGCTCCAACTTCTAAACCAACTGCAAATCCATCAGAAATAAAATATCCTGCACTTGGATTAATATTAAGATTAAAACTTTTGTCTTCAAAGCTATAGCCTGTTGATCCTACAGAAGCTCCTACCATCCAGTTTCCTTTTTTAATAGGTGTAGTACCTACTTTTTCTGATAATTTTGGAGTTTCTACGTTGATTTGAGCATTAGCAGTTGTAATTCCAGCTACTAATAATGCTACCAATAAAGTAATCTTTTTCATAATTTTTACTGTTTAATTTGTAATCCTTTTACTAGACTAATTAGTATTTGTTTTAATAAAAGCTAAATTAATAAATTTAAACGTATTTATTACTGTTTTTTCAATAATTCTTGTTTTAGTTTAAGGAATTCAATATTTGAATTCACTAAACCATTTATCAAGAATGTTCTAGCTTCTTCAATATTAATAAAGTCTAGATACTTATACCATCCATCTGTTTCTAGTATCTCTTTGATCTTCGTAATCCTCTTTGCAGTCTCAGAAGCACTTCTCAACACATGGTTTGTATCATTAAGACAACCTTTATGTTTAAAAGTCACATATTTTTTTTCTTCATCTATGATTATCGCGTATAAAGGTTCTTGTTCATTGTTAGGAAAGAAGCTATCCCAGGTAGCATAGGCTAATGTATATACACTATTCTTATACTCATCAGATGTGATCTTCCATCTACAGTTAGCTGCTCTACCCCAGTGGTTTGCATACCTCGCCACCCCTTTCTCATCATAATAATACATACTCCCCGTCTTGCTTTTGTAATCAGGTTTTCTCCCTTCGATAAATGACATAGGTATTTCTTGCCATTCGCAATAGGTGTGTTTAAAAAAGTTGAATCTACTGTATTTTTTCATTGTTTAATCTAACTCTTCTTGATTTTTTAGGATAGTAATACCTAAGGTTTCCATTTCTTTTTTTGCGTTCACTAAACCTTCTGCTGTAATAGGTTTAGTAGCAAAATCCAAAAAGAACGTCTTGATTCCAGCTTCTTGGGCATCTTTTGCACTAAAATAAACACAGAATTCTGCCGCTAAGCCACATACATATAGTTCTTTTACTTCTTTGTCTTTTAAAAAACCTAATAGTCCCGTGCTATGCTGGTGATCATTGTCGTAAAAACCACTATAGGAGTCAACTTCTACATTCATTCCTTTTCTAAAAATAGCGGCTACTTTAGTTGTGTCCCATTCAGTGGTAAACTCCGCTCCTCTAGTTCCTTGTATACAGTGCTCTGGCCATAGTACTTGTGGGATTCCATTGAGATTTATTAGATCAAATAGATTATGACCAGGATGTTGACTAGCAAAGCTCTTGTGATTATCTGGGTGCCAATCTTGAGTTGCTATGATTAAATCAAATTGCTTTTGGATTGTATTAATAACAGGGATAATCTTATCACCATCTTCTACAGCTAAGCTACCCCCTGGCAAAAAATCATATTGTAAGTCTACTACTAATAATGCTTTCATATCGAGATTTATAAATATATGTGTTCTAGAACAAAAATACTAAAAGAGTAGCATTAGAGATAGTGATTATACATATTACTTAGTCTTCCTTTCTATTAGTAAAAAGTATACTAAACAGATATATTTGTTTTATTTAATAACTTTATATTTGTAATCAAATAAAATTAACTCTCAACACATAATAAAATATGTTTTTTAACAACAAAACAAACATAACAACTGTATTAGTCTTATTGTTCTCTTTTAACTTATTTGCACAAAAAGGAATTTTTAAAAAAGGAATTATAACCCCTAGTATTTATAATGAAATTTTAAATTATACACTAAAAGAGGACCATATCTATGTGGATGTAATTATTGAAAATAAGATCTATAAATTCATTGTAGATACTGGTGCACCGACATCAATTACTTTTAATGTAAAAGGAGATTTTAAGTTTATATATGAAGACGAACTACATGATGCTTCTAACAATGTATCTAAAGTTAAGTATGTAAGTATTCCAAGCATTAAAATCGGAAACTTAGAATATAAAAACTTTACTGCTGTTCAAAGTGATATGGATGCATTTAAATCATTAGGTGTAGATGGTCTGATAGGTGGCAATATGATAAGTAAAAGTTGTTGGGATTTTGACCTTGAAAACAATAGGATAACACTCTCTAATACTTTAGATAAAAAAGAAATAGGCTTATTTAACAAAGTTAAAGTAAAAAAAGAGGATACAGGTACTCCTACCCTAACAATGTCTTATTTTAATGGTCTAAAAGAAAAGAATATTTTCTTTGATACAGGTTATAATGATTTCTTTTACCTAAGTGAAGATATGTTTAATACTTTGAATGATAAAAAAGTATTTTCTAAAGCACTTACTGGTGAGGGGGTGATTAGTTATAGTGCTTTTGGTCCAAGTATAGGTAAAACATACATTGCTCCTTTAGAGATGAAAATAGGTAATTATGAAATTCCTGTATTTATCACTGCTGTAGATGTAGATGATACTAGTAACTTAGGATCTAAATGGCTCCAATATTATCGCACCATCTTATATAAGAATCACTTTTACTTTAAACCTTACAATAAAAGCTTTTCTCTAACTTATGAGCATATAGGGATTAAAACTAAACTAAAGAATAATGAACTAGTTATTTCTTTTGTTTGGGACAGTCCAGCTATTAGAAAGAATAACCTAAAAATAGACGATAAAATATTATCAGTAAATGATAGAGAGATAAGCGCTATGTCTAAAGAGGAACTTAAAGAAGTACAACGCAATGCATTTAAGGCAGATAAAGTAAAAATAGAAGTGAATACAAAAGGTAATTTTATTGAATTAAATAAAGAAACAATCTTGAGTATTTAAAAACTAAAAAAGGCATTCAATAAATTGAATGCCTTTTTTTTAGGGTAACTAATGGGTTTCGAACCCACGACCTTCGGAACCACAATCCGACGCTCTAACCAGCTGAGCTATAGCTACCATTTAATAATGTAAAGTACTTAGGGTGACTAATGGGTCTCGAACCCACGACCTCCGGAACCACAATCCGGCGCTCTAACCAACTGAGCTATAGTCACCATTTAATGATATATAAGTACTTAGGGTAACTAATGGGGTTCGAACCCACGACCTCCGGAACCACAATCCGGCGCTCTAACCAGCTGAGCTATAGCTACCATGTTAAACAGTATTAAAATACTAGGGTAACTAATGGGGTTCGAACCCACGACCTTCGGAACCACAATCCGACGCTCTAACCAGCTGAGCTATAGCTACCATGTTTCTGTTTAACGAGTGCAAATTTAGCGATTATTCTATACTTCGCAAGCTTTTTCGCTTATTTTTTACACTAATTTTATATCAAATCTTCTAATGTATTGACTGCTAAATACCTTTCAACTGTAAAACCTTCAGCAAAATCTTTATTTATTAGTCTTCCTAGGTCCTGCGCACGATAAGTTATGCTGTCTAAGAAGTTTTTTGACGTGATTGGAGTACTCGGTTCTTTAGAATTTTGATCAAAGAATTGCGTGCTATATGCCATAACAGAATCAACTTTCTGATCCATGAAGCCAGTTACATCTACAACGAAGTCTGGCTCTATGTTTTTCCATTGTATATAATGATATACTACCTTAGGTCTCCATGCTTCTTGTTCTTCTCCATCTAAGCTAGTTTCTATCTTTCTCAATCCTGAAAGGAAACAAGCATCAGACACTAATTTACTCCCTTTTCCATGATCGATATGTCTATCGTCAATAGCATTACACAATACTATCTCTGGACGATACTTACGAATCATTTTAATAACTTCTAACTGATGCTTTTCATCATTAATAAAGAATCCATCTCTAAACTTTAAATTCTCTCTTGCAGACACTCCTAATATAGCAGCAGCGTTAGTTGCTTCTATTTTTCTAATCTCCGCAGAACCTCTAGTACCTAATTCTCCTTGGGTAAGATCAATAATCCCTACCTTTTTCCCTAGAGAAACTTCCTTCGCAATAGTTGCTCCACATCCTAATTCTACATCGTCTGGATGAGCTCCAAACGCTAATATATCTAATTTCATTTGTTGTTTTTTATTATTCTGTAATTCACAATTCTTAAATGAATACCTGTTTCATGGTAGAAGACTTATTCACTGTTTCTATAAATTCGCTTGATGGATCACTATCTATAGTTACCCCACAGCCAATATAGAGGTTAACACTATCCTCTTCTATATTCATACAACGCAAATTTACAAATAGATTCGTTTCATCTGTATTTTCTTGTTCTACATTGCAATTTAATTCTCCTAAATAACCAGCATAATACCCTCTATAATATCCTTCTTCTCTAACCAAAAAATCGCGTGCTACATCCTTTGGCATCCCACAAACAGCAGGAGTAGGATGAAGTGCTTCAACTATTGGTTTAAGGCTGTTGTTGCTTAATGTAGCAGTAATATCTGTACAAATATGCATCACTTTAGCTGCACGCTTAGAATAGGGTTCTGAAGTTGTAATATCTTGGACAAAAGGCTTTAAAGTTTCTGTAATAAAATCCGTTACAAATAATTGTTCTTCTTGTTCCTTAATCCCCCACTCTACTACTTCTTGTCCATGATTTACTTGTGTACCTGCAAGTGCCATTGTTTTTAAAGTATTGTTCTTTATAGATAATAATGTTTCTGGTGTTGCTCCCATCCACAGTCCTATTTCTGGATGATATACTAAAGAACAAAATGCCGTTGGATAAGTATTACACAATTTATTAAATAACTGTCCTAAATCCTCTACTTGATAAGGAACATTTTCTTTTCTAGAAGGAACTACCTTTCCAAATTGTTTATCTTTAATAGCACTTACACAACGTCTTACTAAGTCTTCAAAGTCTTCCTTAGCTTTCTTATCATCATAATTAAGGATAACCTCATGAAGGTCTAAAGCAAGATCTCCTTGTGCTTCTTTGATAATAGCAGACTCTGCTAATGGAATATAAAAACGTGTCCCTTCTGCAAAAGGTGCAAATACAAAACCCTGTTCTTCAAATGTCTCCACCTTATGAAGAGCATACGTTTTTTGAAATAACCCTACTATTGTTTTAGAATTTGGTTTGCGATAGACTGCAAAAGGCTTTTGATCAGCATACTGCTTCGCTAAGCATTTAAATAAATACATCTTTTATGTTGATTTGTTTTTCTGTGCTTTTGTTACTTTGTTTTTGCTCCACGAATTACACTCTTAAATTTACATCATCCTCATCACAAAAGACCAAAATAACAAAATCACTTTAATTATTTATCGATAACGATATTTGTAATTTTACAAATAGATACTAATACATCATTCTCATCTGTTATTCTTATTTCCCATAAGTGCAGTGTGCGTCCTCTGTGTAACAATCTAGCTGTTCCGATTACATAACCAGATCGCTTACTCTTTACGTGATTAGCAGAAATCTCAATACCTCTTATTTCCTGCTTAGCAGGATCTATTAGCATTAGAGAAGCTCCACTTCCTAGACTTTCTGCTAATGCCACAGATGCTCCTCCATGTAAGAGCCCCATAGGTTGGTGTACTCTTGGATTGACAGGCATTTTAGCTACTAAAAAGTCAGGTCCAGCGTCTATATATTCTATTTCGAGTGTCTCCATAAGTGTATTCTTACACACTTTGGCATACATTGCTAATAATTCATCTTTATTAAAATCTTTCATATTCTTTTTGCTCATTGTTTGTTAGAAGTTTTAAAACATAGATTGAGCGATAGTTTAACTAGAAGAATTGAGCTAAAAAAATCGCTGTTTAAATATACTAATCATATTTACAGAATAATAACTAAAACTACTGAAATTACAGTTATCTCTCCTATTATATATCTGATTAGACTCTTATAGAGGCTTTAAAATTAAAGGAAAATAACTCTTGAATTCTTAAAAATATTATAATTGTTTTGAATTTGGCTTAGTCCGCATTTTTAATGACTTCTATCAGTTAGTTCTATCCTATTTTTTTAGTAATTTTACCTCCTTGATTATAACGATACTATTTACAACAAAATAATGGAAGATATCCAACAAGAAGTTTTCAATGCATACGAAGTCATTAAAAATGGCGGGATTATCTTATACCCTACTGATACTGTATGGGGAATAGGATGTGATGCCAATAACCCTGAAGCTATCAAAAAAATATATGCACTTAAAAAGCGTGCAGAATCAAAAAGTATGATTGTCTTAGTAAATGAGAGAATATTCCACAGAGTATTCAATGCTCCACCAGCTGTGACATGGGATATCTTAGACTGTAGCGAAAAACCTACTACCTTAATCTTAGACAACCCTAAGTATGTAGCTAAAGAAGTAGTATCAGCGGATAACTCTTTAGGTGTTCGTATTGTAGAAGAACCTTTTTGCTTTAGGTTGATTGAAAAAATGAAATCACCTTTGGTTTCTACTTCTGCCAATATTAGTGGAGAACCTTCTCCTGCTAACTTTAGCGAAATTAGCAAAGAGATTATCGAAGGAGTTGATTATGTAGTAAACCTACGTCAAAAAGACACAAAGCCTGCAAAGCCTTCTACAATTATTAAATTAAAAGATAATAGCCAAGTTACTATCATTAGAAAATAGTACCTCCTATTGAATATATTATGAATGAGACCCCTATATATAAAGAAGCCATTACACATCCTATATTTGACTATATCTCTAAAGCAGCAGAAAGTCTAAATGTAGATAGCTATGTAATTGGCGGATTTGTAAGAGATTTTTTATTAAAAAGAGATTCTAAAAAAGATATTGATATCGTTGCTGTAGGTAGTGGTATCGAATTAGCTTTAAAAGTATCTGAATTACTTCCTAACAAACCTAAGGTACAAGTGTTTAAAAATTACGGAACAGCTATGTTGCGTTATGATGACATTGACATTGAGTTTGTTGGAGCGAGAAAAGAGTCCTATCACTTTGACAGCAGAAAGCCTGTTGTAGAAGATGGCACATTAGAAGATGATCAGAATAGACGTGACTTTACCATCAATGCCTTAGCGATATCTCTTAAGAAAGAAACGTATGGAGAGTTAGTAGATCCTTTTAATGGAGTTGCTGATTTAGCTAATAAAATCATTCGTACTCCTCTCGATCCAGATATTACCTATTCTGATGATCCATTGCGTATGATGAGAGCAATTCGCTTCGCTACTCAATTAGACTTTATGATAGAGCAGAACTCTCTTGATTCTATCACTGCTAATCATCAGAGATTAGAGATTATCTCTGGAGAACGTATCGTAGATGAGCTAAATAAGATATTAATGTCTAAGAAGCCTTCTAAAGGGTTCTTATTGCTATATAAAACAGGGCTACTTGATTTGATCTTACCTGAGCTTACAGCTCTTAATCAAGTAGAAGAGATAGAAGGACATACCCATAAAAACAACTTTTATCACTCTTTAGAAGTGGTAGATAATATCTGTCCTAATACAGATGACTTATGGCTAAGATGGTCTGCCTTACTTCACGATATTGGAAAGGCACCTACTAAACGCTTTTCTAAAAAACAAGGATGGACATTTCATGGACACGAATTCCTTGGAGGAAAAATGGTAAAGAAGATCTTTATGAGATTGCATATGCCATTAAATCAAAAGATGAAATTTGTCCAAAAAATGGTTATTATGAGTTCAAGACCTATTGTTCTTGCTCAAAAAGAAGTAACTGACTCAGCGGTAAGAAGATTGGTATTTGATGCAGGAGAAAATGTAGAAGATTTAATGACGCTTTGTGAAGCTGACATCACGACTAAAAACCCTTCTAAGTTTAAGAAATATCACAACAACTTTAAAATAGTTAGAGATAAAATAGTCGAAGTAGAAGAACGCGATCACGTGCGTAATTTTCAGCCTCCTATTACAGGAGAAGAGATTATGGAGCTTTATGATCTTAATCCTTGTCGAGAGATCGGTATGATCAAAGAAGCTATTAAAGAAGCTATTCTAGAAGGTATTATCCCTAATGAATACGATGCGGCTTTTGAATTTATGAAAGCAAAAGCATCTAAGATGGGACTTGAAATTGTAAATAAAAAACAAGAATAATGAGAAACTATTTTTTGCCATTAGCTAAAGCATCTCTTATACTAGTTTATCTAGTAATCTTTGCAGGTGCAGCAGTAAGAATGACAGGCTCAGGAATGGGGTGTCCAGATTGGCCAAAGTGTTTTGGATATTACATCCCTCCTACGGATGAACAAACGATCACGTGGGAACCGAATAGAGAATACGAAAAAGGGCAAATGATCATACACGATCAAAGCCTGTGGAAAGCAAAAGAAACCTTTACAACTACAGACACTTATAATGAGAGTCACTGGGAGAAATACACTAAACACAGCTACGCTCAATTCAACACTAGTCATACTTGGACAGAGTATGTAAATAGACTTTGTGGAGCATTAGCTGGATTAGCTTGTTTAGCAATGGCGATAGCTTCGTTTTCTTTCTGGAGAGACCGCAAAGGATTAGTATTAGCATCATGGTTAGTAGTTTTCTTAATGGGATTCCAAGCTTGGTTAGGAGCTACTGTAGTATATTCAGTATTAAATCCTATTAAGATTACAGTGCACATGGTCATGGCTTTAGTTATTGTTGCCATTATAATAGGAATCATTAAAAGCGCTAAAAAAGAAACCGAGATTAAGAAGTACAATGGTACTTTTAGAATTCTATTAGTAGTCTCTCTTATCTTCACTCTTGCACAAGTAGTGTTAGGAACACAAGTACGTGAGTTTATAGACGAACAAGTGCAAGCAGGTATAGGAAATGAGTATTTATGGTTAAATAACCCTACAGTAGAATTCTATATCCACCGTAGTTTCTCTTTCATAGTTATGTTTTTGAATATGTATCTGTTCTACATCAATAGAAGATCTAACTTAGGCTTTGATAAAATGAAGTGGGTAATGGTATTATTAATTCTAGAGATATTCACTGGTATTATGATGTATTACGTTCATTTTCCATTCGGAACTCAAGCAGCTCACCTAGTATTAGCTTCTATCCTTTTTGGAGTTCAATTCCAATTAATTCTAGAAGCAAGAAGATGTTATCACTGTGGTAAAAGTAATCTAGACTAAGAGAAAAACAGGTAAATAATAAAAAAGGAGAGGTAATTGATATTAATCAATTACCTCTCCTTTTTTTGTAAAATATTACTGTTATTTCGTTGAGTGAATAAATTGACTCGTAACTTTAGCGACATGCTCTAAATGTTTAGGCAGTGTTTCTTCTGTATACGGGTGTCTAGAACCAAACACATGATCTGCCTCATCTACTACATCCAAAAGAGAATTAGATATCCATTGATGTAATAATTGAGCTTCTTTTAGTGGTACTGCTGGATCATTAGTGCCTTGTACTATTAGAGTTGGTTTCTTTAAGTTTTGAGCCGCTTTCTGTACGTTTAAAATTGTCTCATTCTCTTCATAATCTTCCCAAAAAGTAAAGTAGTGTGGCATCTGCTGTTTTGTCCTACCATTTTCACTATAGAATACTCCTTTTGCTTTCCACTCTTCAAATCGGTCTCCTTTTGGAAAACGTTTTCTATAATCAGACACTCCTGCCCAGGTAATAATACCTTTTACATCTGCGTTGTAATACCCTTGTAAGATTACAGTTCCTCCTCCTCTACTATGTCCTATTAGATAAATATTTTCTTTATCTACTTCTGGTCTTTCTTTATAATAATCAATGACACTTGTAAGATCGCGTTGTTCTTGAGAGTATGTGTTTTGCCCAAAAGCTTCTAAATCACCAAACTCTTTAGGATTATCTATTGTTGTACCATTTAAAGAGAAGTTAAACTTAACTACATAACACCCTGTATGCGCAATATAATCCATGACTTTATCCCAAGCCCCCCAATCCTTAAAACCTTTATATCCATGACAGAATATTACTAAAGGCAAAGAGCTTACTCCTCTCAGATAACTACTGTCAGAAAGGAAAGGACGAACAGTTCCTTCTATCAATACTTCTTCTTTTATTAAGTCTTTAATCATATCATTTTTTGTTTTTTAACATTCATACTATTAACTTTAAAAAAAGTTTAAAACTTAAAGACTTAAATTCGTCTTTAACCTTAAAACATTTTATTACTTAAAATCTATTATTATGAATGTATTTAAAAAGTTAATTATTTCGACTAAAACTTTACTAGTTCCTGTTTTAGCCACTGCTCTATTCTTTTCTAGTAGTACAATAAACGCACAAGACAAAGAGGGTTTAAATATTAAGAGTACTACAGTAGAATATCATATTAATAAGAATACTAAAGATAGTGAATTAGATGAGATTAAAAAAGAAGTTAATAACGAAAAGATAGCCAATCTTACTTTCTCTAATATAAAGAGAAATAAGAAAGGAGAACTAATTTCTCTAAAAACAAGTTTTAAAGATCAAAGAGGATCTTCTCAACAAAAGTCGGAGTACAACTCTAATGGGATAGCGGATTTCACAGTTAAAATACATCAAAACGAATCAGGTGAACGTTATTTAGAGTTAGGCAATCGAACTAATCCTATATTAAATATTGCAAATGATCCACAAGCAGGAAGAGCCTTATATTCTGAGCAAGCAAATGATGAGTTTGAAGAGTTCTTTGCTCAAGATTTTATGCAATTGATGAAAGGTATGCAAGAGGACATGAAAGCTCAGCAAGATATGTTTATTAATTTACTGCGTGAGCACGAAGAAGCAAAAACAAAAGAGAAGTCTGATGATTCTAAAGAAACAAACAAAGAACAGATTAGCAAATAATAACTTACAGCTTCCATAAAGAAGCTTTACGCTGATAAAAATAGAAGCCCTTGGGAGTGTAACACAAACTGTGTCAGTCTCCATTTCCTAGCTTTGGGGCTTAAGCCCAAAAGCTAGGAAATGGAGTTTTTTTTTACGGTTGTAATCTATCCCCAAATTTAATATACAATTGTGACATTGTCAACCCCCAATTATGAATAGGCATAGTCCATTTTTTAGAGACCTCTGTAATAGCTAAAAACATTAATTTCAAAAGAGATTGTTCAGTAGTAAAGGCTCCCTTAGTCTTGGTTACTTTTCTTACCTGTCGATGCATAGCTTCAATAGCATTAGTGGTATATATTGCTTTTCTGATATGAGGGTCAAAATCAAAATAAGTTGACAAATGTTCCCAATTGTCCAACCACCCTTTAGCGGCTAATGGATAATTCTTTGCCCATTTTTCTTCAAACTGCAATAACCTTTCATAGCCTTGTTCTTCACTTACAGCAGTATATATAGGTTTAAGATCAGCAGCAACTGCTTTCTTATCTTTATGAGGAACAAAACGCAGACTGGTTCTTATTTGATGAACAATACAAAGTTGTACTTGTGTCTTAGGAAATACAGCTTGTATAGCTTCAGGAAAGCCTTTTAAACCATCCACACAAGCTACAATGATATCTTGGACACCACGCGCCTTAAGATTAGTTAATACTGAAAGCCAAAACTTAGATCCTTCAGTATCTCCAAGATAAACTCCTATTAATTCTTTCTTTCCTTCTTGATTAACCCCTAATATATTATACACTGCTTTAGATGTAACACTACCTTGTTCTTTTACTTTATAAAACATACAATCTAAGAAAACAAAGGGGTATATAGCTTCTAAAGGGCGATCACGCCACTCTTTCATTGCAGGTATGACTTTATCAGTTATACGCGATATTTCTGTGGCTGAAATATCCATACCATACATTTCCATGATATAACCCGCAATATCACGAGTACTACTGCCTTTAGCATATAGGCTAATTACATTATCCTCTAATTGATCTGTGATAATAAGTTGACGTTTAGGTAACACCTTTGGTTCAAAGGTTCCATTGCGATCGCGATTAGATTCTAATTCAATAGAACCCGACTGCATACTTCGAACAGTTTTAGTTGTCTTGCCGTTGCGACGATTTGCAATCCCTTTAGCCTTTTCTTCTTCCAAATGATTCTCTAGTTCACTTTCTAACATAGTCTCAAGGAAATGTTTTAAAAGGGGACCAAAAACACCATCTGGACCTCCCATTTTCTTTCCTTGATAAATATCAGCCATTGCCTGTTCTTTAAAACTCTCGAAATCAAATTCTTTCTTTTCTGTGCTCATTTTACTAATGTACATATTTTATTATACAATTATTTTAATGACACAGTTCACGGGACACCCTCAAGCCCTTATGCACATTACGGCATATGGACTTCTATTTTTAGTTTAACTCATTATACTAAACAAATTTTGAATAGAGATGACTGTAGAACCATTATTTTGTTGATAATTAAAATGAATTTATTGAAAATAGGTTATCTCTGTTTTAATGTTAGTGTGTTATATAAAAGCCTGAGCATTTCGCCAGGCTTTTTATACTTAATTATAGTCTTCTAATGAGATGTCCAGTGATAATCAAAATTTACTTTATAATACTTTACTGAATCTTCTTTATAAAGCATTAAATATAAATTTTCATATTTGAATTCTTTTTTATATATTAAATCAATATATAAAATTCCTTTTTTTGGAGGTGCCCCATACTTTTCTTTATATTTTTCTTCATATATTTTGGCATATTTTTCTTCAATATCGTTATTAAACTCATTTAAAGATATTACTTTATGATTTTTTGGAATATCATCTATAACAACTTCTTTGATTAAGTCAAAATAGAAATTATCGGAGTTATTTTTATATTGCCACTTTTTTTTAGATTTATTGAAAGAAAACCACTCAGTAGTATTGTTTAGTAATTCTTTATTTGTATCTAAAATAATAACCTCTTTTACTGTTGTTTTTTGACTATATACAGGTTTTAAAGTACTTAATATTAATAATATATATATTATGTAGTGTTTATTTACAATTGATTTTGTTTTTATCATTTCTATATTCTTTTAAGTTGTCTTTTAATTCTTTTTTCTTTTTAGAAGATAGATTATTGTAATCAGTAGTGCCTTCTAATCCACCCCAAGCAATAGCTTCATAATATTTGTTGTCATATGAACTATCATATTGTTTAAGGGTTTTTACCATTAAATCAACATATGAATTAGCCATTAAATTATGTTGAGCTTCTTCTTTATTGTATCTTGAATAATAATCGAAAAGCCCTGGGAAATTTTTGGTTGTTAATTCTCTTCCTACAGAATCAATCCATCTCATTAGTGTAGCATGAATTAATTCATGTAACATTGTACCAGCTACTTCAAGGGGATAATCTATATGATTTTTATTAATTGTATTTTCATAATTATAAAAGCCTAATGGATCTGTCTGACCATGTACAATTGTATTACTTTTTGAATCAATAGATTCTAATTTCCATGTTAAATCTGGGGCTTTGAATTGATTATCAAAAGCTTTAAGATACCTTTTAGCCATATCGACCCCTCCTAGTTTGTTATAAATAGCCATTATGCAGTTGTTGTCAGCAAATGTTTTATCAATGATTATTTTATATTCTGGAGCAGGTGATGTTACTACTGCCGTACCAGTACCCCCTCCTCCATTTGAACTCCCTCCTCCAGGTCTACTCCAACTATCTAACTCGTACATTGCATCAAGGTCTAAATAGCTACCTGAACCACCAGAATTTCCGTTATTTTCTTTTATAGTCCAATTAGGTCCTTGATCTTCTCTAATATTACCTGTTACTAATTCATCATTATTCCTTATTGATTTTTTAGTGTTTAAATCTTTTTCATTAGGGTTGTAGATGTAAATTTCTTGAGTATATACTACTGTTTTATCATTATATTTCATAACAATATCTTCTGTAGTTAGTTCTTGTGGTTTATCAGTAGATAAAAAGTAGTATTCTTCCTAGTAGTGGTCAGAATTTCTTCCGACCACTACTACCTTAATTGGGGCTTTTTTGTTCTTTTGCTTTATTCCAATATTGATCTAATTCTTGAAGAGTTACATCTTCAAAACCACCTTTTTCTTTATTAACTAATTCTTCTACTATATTAAATCGAGAAATAAACTTACTGTTAGATCTTGCCAATGCCTTTTCAGGGTCAATCCCCTTATGACGAGCATAATTAACTAGTGTGAACAAGATATCTCCAAATTCTTCTTCCATTAGGTCTTGATTATCGGCCTTCACTTCTACCTTAAGCTCTTCTATCTCTTCCTCTACTTTTTGCCAAACATCACTGGCTTCATCCCAATCAAACCCTACTCCACTTGCTTTTTCTTGAATGCGATAAGCTTTTATTAATGCTGGTAATCCTCTAGGCACACCCGCTAAGACTGATCTGTTTCCCTCTTTTAATTTTAGTTTTTCCCAATTTGCCAATACATCCTTTTCAGAATCTACTTTTACATCACCATAAATATGAGGATGTCTAAAAATAAGTTTATCTGAGATACTATCAGCAACATCTTTAATATCAAACAAAGACTGTTCACTACCTATCTTAGCATAAAAAACAATATGCATTAATAAATCCCCCAGTTCTTTTTTCATTTCATCCGTATCCCCTTCTGTAATAGCATCTACTAATTCGTACATTTCTTCTACAGTAAGGTTTTTTAAGCTATCGAATGTTTGTTTTTTATCCCATGGACATTTTACTCTAAGCTCGTCTAGTATAGTTAGTAAGCGATCTATAGCCTCTAATTGCTCTTGTCTTGTATGCATCTTGATTCTTTTGGTCTAAAATAAAAAAAAGCCCGCTTTTTACAAAACGGGCTTTCTACATATAATTCTTATAAATTATTTTGCTTCAGTTTCTGTTGCAGCTGCACTAAAAGCTTCTGCAATTAATCCTCTTCTTTGAATGATATTATACCAATTCAATACTTTTTTGATATCAGAAACATATACTCTTTCTTCATCAAATTCTGGTAATACTTCTCTGAAGTAAGCCACTAATGTAGGATTGTCTTCTTTGTGAGAAATAGCTTCACCATTGTTTTCTTTTGCAGCAATGTTTCTGAAAACTTCAAATAACTTTACTTCTTCATTGTAAGTATAGATAGAAATTTCTGATAGTAAACTAACGTTATTTCTTAATCCTACTGTACTTTTTTTCCCATCAGCCAATGATTCAGCGATAAATCCTGTACGAGTTTGTACTAGTAACTCATATAAACCTGGTTTTCCCGAAATAGCTAAAACTTTTTCTAAACTCATTTTTGTCTAAATTTTACTTTAAGAGTCGCAAATATCTTAAATTGTTATTAATAATCAAGTTATTTATCTACCTTTTTTCTTAGTTAATTTCATTTTATAATCTGTAAATATTTTTCCTTCAAGGATATTATTTAACTTTTTAGAAATTAACTTCTTTTTTAAGATAGATATTTTATCTGTAAACAGCACACCTTCAATGTGATCGTACTCATGTTGAATAACTCGTGCCGCAAGACCATCAAATTCTTCTACATGTTTAACGAAGTTTTCGTCAAAATATTCTATTTGTATCTTAGATTTTCTTTTAACTGGTTCGTGAACATCTGGAATACTCAAACATCCTTCATTAAAAGACCACTCTTCTCCTTCTTCTTTTAAAATCTTAGCATTTATAAACGTTCTTTTAAAAGTAGTCAAAAAAGCAATCTCTTCTTCAGTATTCCCATCCATTTCAGCAAAAGGGGCTGTATCTACAACGAATAATCTAATAGGTAATCCTACCTGAGGTGCCGCCAATCCTACTCCATGTGCTCCATACATTGTATCGTACATATTAGCTATTAGCTCTTGTAAGTTTGGATAGTCTTTAGTGATATCTTCTCCCACTTTACGTAGAACAGCGTCACCATACCCAACTATTGATAATATCATGTCTTTTTATTTTATTCTAAAGGTGCAAAAATACTCAAAAATAAATGAATAAATAATACTACAAATTATTTTTGATGTCTTATTTGTTTTATCTTGCTTGATAAAAAGTACTATTCTCTAATTAAAGCCAAAGATTAAGTAACCTATGCTAGGAAAAGCTAGAAAATTCACAGATAATACGCATCTTGCAGATTCGTTAAAAATTACTATATCAGCTGTTGTCCCTTTTTTAATACTAATGCCCTATGAAGCTTTTGATTGGGCTTTTGCTGCAGCTATTGGTGCCATGTTAACAGCTCCTGTTGATATTCCTAGTAATAAAAAAGATAAAATAATAGGGCTTTTAGTAGGCGCATTTACTGTACCAGCTGTTACTTTCACCCTATCCATTACTGATGGCAACTGGTATTTCTACCCGATTTTTGTCTTTGTATTTTTCTCTTTAAGCATGATATCTGTATATGGACATCGTGCAAATATGCTGTCGTTTACAGGATTATTAGCAGCCAGTCTAGGATTAGCACATAGTTATGAAGGTCATGCCCTATTCATGCACTGTTTAATGCTTCTATTAGGAGGATTACTTTACTTATTGGTATCCGTTACTTTTAATCTCCTTAGACCTAAGCGATATGCTGTATTACAGACATCTGAGTGTATGGAGCTTACAGCAGATTATCTAAAACACAGAGGACAACTGTGGGATAAAAATGCGAATGTAGAAAAGATCACAGAAGAACAATTAAATATACAAGTAAGCCTCAATGAGGTACATGAAAACCTGAGAGAATATTTAGTTCGAAATAAAGCTAATACTGGTAACTCTTCTAATAACCGTAGATTGCTAGTAGCCTTCTCTACTCTAGTAGAAATACTAGAAGTGGCTGTGTCTACTTCTTTTGAACACAATAAATTACATGATTTATTTAGCAAAAGACCTGAAATTATAGAATGTTATCAGAAATTAGCTTATCACTTTGCGGAGACAATTGACGATATTGCCTACTCTATAAACTTAGGGACTAAGTATAGATCTAAATATGACCTATCTAAAGAATTAGCAGAGATTCAGGCCATGCTTAACGATTTTGTTAAGAATGGAGAGTCTACTAATATGGTAGAAGCTGTAGTCATGTTCTCGAATGTTATCCATTATGCGGAAAATCAGGTAAACAAAATTCATGATTTAGAAAAAGCTCTAACAGAGAAAGCATTTAGTGCAGATGTAGAAGAGCGCTTTAAGGATTTAGAAAAATTCTTAACTCCTGTGCATTATCGTTTAGAAACTCTAAAAGAGAACTTAAACTTTACCTCTACCATATTTAGACATGCTCTAAGACTTACCTTGACCATATTAGCAGGACTTATCGTTAGTAAAATATCAGGTGTATTAAACGGGTATTGGATATTACTAACTATCGTTGTTATTATGCGTCCTGGTTTTGGATTGACTAAGCAGCGATCTTTTGAGCGTGTAATAGGTACTGTTATTGGAGGTTTAGTAGCTATAGGATTGTTATATATTATTCCTAGTGCCACAGTCATTGCTTATATTACAGTACTAACCATGATTATAGGGTATTGGTTCTCTCATACAGACTATAAAGTTGGAGTTACCTTTATCACGATGTATGTAGTACTGATATACGGATTACTTACACCAGATTTTATGGATGTTATGATCTATAGAGTTATTGATACTATCATAGGAGCACTATTAGCCTTCGGAGCGAACTATCTACTATGGCCTTCATGGGAATTCTTAAACCTAAATACACATCTAAAAAAATCGATAGAAGCGAATAAAGAGTACGTAAAGGAAATTACGCTTTACTACAACGAAAAAGGAGAAGTAACCCTACCTTATAAATTAGCTAGAAAATATGCTTTTATTGAGATAGGTAACCTTATGGCTTCTTTTCAACGTATGATCCAAGAGCCTAAGTCTAAACAGAAGTATAGAACAGAGCTCTACGAATTAGCCGTACTTAATCATACCTTCCTTTCGACAGCTGCTTCTATAGGAATATACGTACAGTCACATACAACTACCAAAGCTTCTGAAGCATTTAATGTAGTTATGGACTATACAATAGGTAATTTAAAACAAACTATCGCTCTATTAGAAGATTATAATAATGGTGAGATAACCATCATAGAACGCAGTGAGAACTTTAATCTCAGTATGTCATATCTAAAAGGTATCCGTGAATACGAATTAAAGAAAACTTACTCTGATGATAAACAAATACAGAGCCTGATGGAAGAGTCTGTATTGGTTATTGAGCAACTGATGTGGTTATCCTCACTTTCAGAAAAGATATTCAAGATTACAGCTAGCATTGCCGCATTAAAAAAACAAGAAGAATCTGAAGTATCTATGCTAAGTTCACTTAGAAAGAAGATTATACCATAAAACAAAGGGGGATGTTATGTACATTCCCCTTTGCTTTATTAGTATCTAGTTCTACTCTTCACTACTATCTACATAATTTTTCATCTCTATACTATATTCAAGATTATTTAGTTTGTTTAGAATGGTACTACTTTTCTTATCGATAAGCCTTCCTCCTTCTTCGATGGTTAACTCTTTTAAATTTTGAAGCTTCTCAAATGGTTTTAATGATTCAATATCTCCCATAGCTGATAAATAAACAGTCTTTAAAGTACTTACTTCTGCAATAGACGTTATCACATTATTTATCTTTTTGCAAGCACTCAACTCTATATCTTCTAAGTGCGTAAGTGTACTTAACCAATTAACATCTATCAGCGTAGGTATTTTTACCAAATAAAGTGCTTTTAAGGCACTTAAGTTAACTAAACTACCCCATTTACACTCTTTACTCTTTTCTATTGACAAAGATTCTATTACAGTGTTTAAAGGAAAAACAAAACCTTCCTTATCAAAGTTTTCTATAAAGACTGTTCTTAGAGTAGGATGTACAAACAAATTCTCAAATAGCTTAGAATAGGGAGTAAACAATTCTTCCAAAACTGTAAACTTCAACCAATCTAATGGGGCTTTCCCTTTATACTGACAACCTTTAATCTCTAAGCGCTTTAAGTTTACAAACTGATATAACCAATTCTTATCAATATTGATATCTTTTAAGTGAAGAATCTGTATCGTTTTAAACAAAGGAGCAAAGGATTCGTCTAATAATATTTCTAAGCCGCTTTCTTGTCCTGATATAATTAAATTAGTTATTCGTTCTTCTTGACTAAAGATTATGAGAGATTGAGCAGAATCTCCTTTTTCTACTATAATGAATCTTTCTTTACGTCCAGGGGGTGTTGTACCTATATACATCTTTATTACACTCTTTTATATTATTTCAAAGATCATACTATTCTCATTTCGTAAATATCCCCATTTACAGCGAATATTAGTACAGTATATATAGCTTACCTTTGCTTCATAAACGATCAAAAAATAGAAATTAAAGATGAAAAAAATCGGTCTTAGCTTATTACTATTCATAACTGTACAAATAAGCAGCTGGGCACAAGAAGGAACTGTACAAGTAGAAGTGAAACAAAATGGTGCTATCGTTGCTATGCAGGATGGAGTTGTCACACTTAAAAGCAATGAATTTGTATTCGAAGTTACTTCAAATAATGTAGATGGTTTTCTAATAGGAGCTACTTTTGATAACGATATCTATCGCTCTGCTATAGGCGAAGCTGATTTAGAAGTAGAATGGTTTAACAGCACTGCTATCGCAGATGAAGTTTTTAATCCTAATAAAGAACTGATTATTTCGGATGAAGTACCTACTTATTGGTATTATACGAACGCTAAAGACCATCGATTTGATAAAAATCCAAAAGGAAATGCAGAACACTGGGTTGGAAATAGAACAATAAAAGTACTTAATAATTTGTCTAGCTATGAGACAATTCCCTTAACGAAATTTAAAGATTCTGTATATGTGTATTTTTACTCCCCTATTTATGATGAGGACTATAATCTAACAGAAGTCATTATTCTATATACAGCAGAATTAAGATTTAATTAAAAAAGAAAATCGCTTATTACTTTAAAAGCCAATGATAGAAGACTATTATTGGCTTTTTATTTTAAAGACCTACAGCGTTTTTACTAGACTCAGTTCTATGTAAGAGATAAGTTCTACAAACTACACCGAATTTTTAGCGTTCAACCTTATCCATAATCTACGCATTTGTACAGTCTTTACCTTCTTAGATAACCCAAAACCATGTAAACTAACAGCTAAAACAACAGGTATAGAAAGCAATAAGATCATACCATAAATAGTTTTAAAAGATGCTATTAGCGCTTGTTGTTGCACAAAAGAAATAGATAAGTTAGAAGAGTTTTCCACAAAGCTATAATTAATAAATAAAGCGTGATTTCCTAGAATTTCTTTTTGTAAATAATAGCTTAAATAGCTATAGATCGCAGAAAAAACAGCTAGAGCCAAAAAAGTTCTTACGATCAACATTAAGGACATGATAGATAACGAATCATCTAAAGCTAACCCCATAGTTAGGTAATGCCATAATCCTATATATAATATACCAATAGCTAATGCACGCATAAAATAGGTGAAATAGAAATATGTAATTGTCAGATATGGATTTATATAAAAATAGGAAACGAGATACTGCAAAATAAAAATACCAAAACCTAACAAGATAAAAGTCTTCAATCCCTTATTATTGTTTTTAAGTAATATTAACCCTATTGCCCCCGCAAGTAAAGAACCTGGTAACATAGCTAAATTTACCTTTGCCAACGTCAGGTTATCATAATGAAGAATTGTTGACATAAGTGTTGTATCAAATCCACTTGCACCTTGATATATTCCTAATATAAAAATAAAAACAGCTGCAATTTTGACATTCTTTTTTCTAAAACTAAACAATTGCCAAAATTGTCGCTTTAAATAACGCTGCCTAAAAATCCCTAGTACAATCAGTATCAATCCACTACTCAAATATAGAAAGCCTCTATAATCGCCATAAAACCAATTGTATTCTTGTAAAAAAGCAAATAAATGACTCCATAGTGCAAACCCGACACTTAAACAAACTACACTAAACCAATCAATATAGTACAAAGGATAATATCTTGAAAAAGCAGCAGTATGCACTGTAAAAAGACTCAGGATAGCACAAAATATAAGTAAAATAGCAAAAACAACAGAGGTTCTTTCCCAACTATACCCATAAGCTAAATAAATTGCTAGAAAGGTTCCCATAGCTACTATAGCGTATAGTATAGCGTAAAAATAAGCATAGGACTTCACTTTTACCCCCGTTTTTTGTGTTACTACAGTAATAAAGAGCAAAGTAAATTCAGAAAGACAATTCATTTTAATTACTCCCATACTAAAACTAATAACTAATAGCATCAAGTAGCTCGTATTATAAATTGACACAAATGATAATGCGGCTAAAAGTAAACATCCCCAAAACAATTTAGTTTGTGCTTTTAAAACCATCTTAACACGTATAATAATTGGAAAGGTCAATGCCATTCCAATTATCATCGTGTTATTTGCACTACTAATAACTCCCGAAGACCAACCTTGTGTACTGTATATCTCGGCGGCGTTACCAGGATATACAGCATAGACATTAACCAATACAAAGCCAAAAACAAACATGATAATAAACTGTAATGGCTCAGAAACATAAGCTTTAAAAAGTCCTTTATTATACATAGTTCTTATTTTTTTAGGCGTACAACAACATTCATTCCTGCAATCAACTGATCTAAATCTATATTATCCGTTGTAAATTCTATTCGTACAGGTATGCGCTGTTGTATTTTAACAAAATTTCCTACAGCATTATCTATAGGAATACCTGCGTACTTAGAGCCAGTCGCACCAGATATAGCCGTAATAGTTCCTATAAACTCTCTTCCTCCTAATGCATCTACAGAAATAGAGACACGTTGTCCTATCGATAAGTTTTTTACTTGTTTCTCTAAATAATTTGCTGTTACCCATTTACCTTTAGACTCTACTAAAGACGTAAGTTGTTGATTAACTTGCGCCAATTGCCCTTCATTGTAATACCTCCTGCCTATCACTCCATCATGTGGAGCTATAATTACTGTATAACTTAAGTAAAGCTTAGCTAAAGCTATCGCCGATTTAGCCATTTCTATTTGCGCCAAGTCTAGAGCAAGTGCTTCTTTATTTTCTTGTACTAAAAGCTCAGTAGTTCTTTTTTGTTTTATTAATTTTTCAAGATTAGCTCGCTCACTTAAATACTGTGATTCAATCTGCTCATACTGTTGATGAGTCACAGCTTGCTCTTTTAATAATGTGGTATAGCGCGTATAATTGCCTTGATGGTATTTTACTTTTACAGTTGATTCCTTAATCGTAGAACCTACTACCCCTACATTGTTTTCGAGTCCTTTAATAGCTACTAGTCGCTGGTTATATGCTGCTTGAGCATTAGCCAAGTCTGACTGTGCTTTTTGGTATTGAATTCTCAGTTCTGAATCGTTTAATATAAACAAGGTGTCTCCTTTTTTTACATCTTGATGTTCTTTAAAGTTTACTTTCTCCACATAAGCATTTACTTTAGAATGAATAGGGATAACATGGCCTTCAATCTGAGCTGAATTAGTGTAGCTATTATCATTTAAATGAAAGAATTCAATAATAGCTATAGATACTAAAACCAGTACACCTACTACTGTAAGTGTATTAAATAAAATATAATTGCGTTTTCTAGATGTCATAATTGTTTAGTTTAATAAATTTAAATCTCCTATCAAGTAAGATAAATAGAGTGTTGAATAAAGTAGTTCTGCCTGAGTATGGGCTAGCTTTAGCTCTGTTTCTAACAGAATATTACTGGCATTAAAGACATCTAAGTATAAGGCTAATTGAGCTTTATACTTATTTTGTATAATACGGTAATTCTCTTTTGCTTGTTCTAAAGCTTTTTGTAGTTGTTTTTGCTGACTTAAGTGTAATCTTACTTGCAAGTATCCTTGTGAGATATCTTTATTCAGTTTCTTTATTACATAGTTTTGTTGCTCTTCTGCAATATTTAATTGTATCTGATAGGTTTTCTCTCTTTTTTTTGCCGTATATAAAGTCATTAAATCATACTTTATCCCAACACCTACTTGCCATGTATTCGCATATAAGTCCAGCTGAGGAGCAGTACTTCTTATAGGTCGATCAGTAGCAGACTGCATAAAACCATACAATGCAGGCCAGCGCTTACTCTTTTCTTTTTCTAAATGTAGTTTTTGAAGTTCTACTGCTTGTTCTTCTTTTTTTAAAATCAAAGACTTTTTATGCGCTTCTTCTACATAATAGTTCTCTTGTTTAAGAAAATCTTGTAGAAAGGGAATAGAAGAAGCATTTGTCTTTATTTTAATACTATCAGCCCCCATGGCTAACTGAAGCTCACTTTGCAAAATTCCTAAATCTGTTCTATTACTTTCTTGTTTTAATTCAATATCAGATATCTGTAGTTCTGCTAATAAAACTTCTTCTTTCGTTACCATTCCCTGTTCTAGGTACTGCTGAACAAGCGTTAATCTGTCCTGAGCTAATGCTTTATTCTTAATATAAATAGACTGGAGCAACTCTACTCTATATAAATTTAAATAGTATTTACTCACCATTAATTCTAAATCTAATCGCTGTTGAGCCAAATCTAATTGGGATAAAAATAAGGCTAATTCATGCCCTTGTATTGTTTTAGTAATGCGATGTCCATTAAAAATAGTTTGATTTATCTCAAGGTGAATTCCTTGATTGAAATGAAGATTTTTTAGGGTTCCTTCTTGGTTCAACTTTTTATCAAAAAGAGTTGTATTTCCTTGATACCCCATTGTCATTTGAATATTTGCTTGTGGCAATCGCTCTATTTTACTGCTTTCTAATTCACTATAACGAAGTTTTACTTCTTCTTCACCTTGTTTTAATTGAGGATGATGCTGTAATGTTGCTTGAATAACTTCTTGTAAAGTCAACGATACAGGAGGTTGATTTTGTGCTATTGTTTTACTTAGCATTGCTTGTAAAAACATCAGACAAAACAACTTTAATTTTATTCTTTTCATTTTGTAATTCGTCTTATATTATACCTTTAAAAACAAATTACACAGCTACATAAAACTATAATAAACAGTAATAATCTCTGATTACATCGTGTTTAAAAATAGAATCTTAACCGTATAAATTGTCAAGGCAAAGTAAAGACTGGTTGTAAAAAAAGACAAGAGAGTTATATCTGTATAACTAGGACTAATCACGGTTTTTACCTCTAAAAACAATAGGAGTACATCCTTCATTTTTCATAAATAAACGAGAGAAGTAAGAATAATCTTCATATCCTAAAGCAGAAGCTATTTCTTTAACAGATAAATCTGTATAGAACAACATTCTTTTAGCCTCTAAAATTACGCGCTCTTGAATCACTTTAGAAACAGCTATCCCTAATGTATGTGTAATGCATTCATTAAGATAAGTAGTAGAGATATGAAGTAGTTCGGCATAATAACTTGGGCGTTTGTGGTGCACGAAATAAATATCTAATTCCTTGATAAAGCTTAGAGTAATCTTTTCAAAACGATTAGACGGTATAGCCGAAAAACCTTGATTTAAGTATTGATCTAAAAAAAGCGAAATATAAACATTCACACTATTTTTTAAAGTTGCAGTATAAAAAGTTAGTTCTGATTTTTTATAGATATCTATACATAATTGAGCTGTGTTTTTTAATAGAGAAGTATTTTCTTTAGAAAGTTGCACAAAACGCGTTTGTAAAAACATAGATTGAATCGACGACTTATACTCAGGTGCAATATACTCTGACTTAATCGCAAGTACATAATACAGAACCTCTTTAAATTCAATATTCTTATGTACTTGCCCAGGACTAGTGTATAATAAACTAACACCACTTAGCTCATAATTAGTAAAATCAATTTCTACCTTCAACTCCCCTTTCATTAAAAACAAAAAAACATGATAATCATGACGATGAGAGTCTTTAAGCGCCCCCATAATATCAGACAGTGACTTAGCTGTGACTTCTTGAAAGAAAATTCCATCATGTGCTTGTCCTGCAATATTCTTTAATGAAACTTGTTTTGTCTTCATTTTTCGCTCTTATACTGAATTTTTTACAAGATACTAAATCAATAAACAAAGGCGGTACTAAAATCCCCTTTGTTTGTTCAGCTAGGCAAATTACTAGTTAATTATAAAATTCAAAAAAACACTTCTATTTAAAAGTTTAATTTTCACTCTACTATTGGCACTTCCTATTTTTTTAAAAAATAAATAAAGACTACCTAATATGAAGAAACCTATAAAACAAATCTCCTTCCTACACCCTCTTTTCTCCTATCTATTTTTTCACTACCTTTGCCTACAGTAAAGGCTTTGACTCAATGGCTATTATTGAGAATATTCTTCTATTCAAAGTCTGGTACATCTCACCAAAAAGAAAGCACAAATCACAGCTTTCAAAATTCAAATTTTCAAAATTTTAACAAGTTTTTTAACACTATAGATTCGCCATAAATCGAGTATTCATGCGGTCTCCGTTGTGGTTTGTTCGGAAGATGTTCGGAAAACACCCCCTTTTTCCGAACACTTTGCAAAGAACTTCCGAACAACGCCCAAACAACCTTCCCGAAAGCCTTGCTGTCACTGGCTTTATCGCATGCTTCAAATTCTTAAAAAACACCTAAATGTTAATATTTTTAACAGCTGTGATTTGTCCTGTTTTTAGATTTAATAGTGGTTAAACTATTCTCATTGTGAGATATCTGCTTAAAAAAAGAGCATCTCTTTATAAATATAAAGAAATGCTCTTTTTTACATATTATATTAGATAATATAAATAAACTTAATAAGATTGAAATCATTTATTCTTCTTTCCAATTTTTGATAACTTCTTCAATCTCTTCACGTGTCTTTCCACTTTTTTCTTGAAGCTTTCCAACAACTTCGTCAAATTTTCCTTCAGCGAAAACCTTATCATCATCGAACCATTGTCCATATTTTTGTTTAACAGCTCCTTTAATACGTTTCCATTTTCCTTCTAATTCTAAATTATTCATAATTAGTGATTTATTAAATTAATACTCTATTTTTTTTCAACTGTTTTACTCTGTTTACCAAATAACTACACTTTGTTAAGTACAATTACTTTTTAATTCATACTAATAGTTAATCTGATATACAGTCTTCGATATCCTTAACCTCTTTCATGAATTTTTTCTTCACTACTACTGCTAATACAACTACTCCTATAGCCGCACAGCAAAAGATTTTTCCTAATTGATACATTTTTTCTTTTTCCATAATTTTGTTTTTAAGATTAGTAAATTATATTCTAGTCTCTTGTTTATTATTCTATGATATCTAAACTAGAGCTCACTTTTAGGTCCCTTTATAACTCGTGATATAAGCATTAGTAAGACAAGTATTAACAAGATATGTACTGCCCAACCGAGCACTTGTCCAAAAGCAAAAAAACCTACTGCCCATCCTATTAAAAGAATTACGATAATTAACCAAAATACATTTCTCATATGTTAAGTTTTAAGATTAGTTTTTACTGCTTGATAGATTTGTTGATTAGTATTACTTTTGGTAGTCTTGACGCTTGATCTAAATGTTTTATTCTTTAATCCCTATATTAAAGTAATACCTATGTATTTTTATATTTTATACATATAAAAAAGCTATTTATAACTAAATAAATACAAATAGTGTACTACTATAATATTTTTATCAATAATAAAGAGAATAATCTTCTTTTCAATAGCGCGGTATATAGTGTCAGTACTAAAGCTAGCATAAAAACCATAGGCACCTTGCTAATGTTTTATAAAAACTCTTTAATAATTAAAATATCGAGGAATAAATGAGTAAAAAAATCTCAATTTGAGTAATTTCTACTCAAAAAAAACCAAAATAAAAGGTAAATCGAGATCTGTAATCACTATCTATTTGTGTGATTATAAAAGCTAGTAAATATTTTATAGTAATTTCTATCAATATTAATATAGAAAGTTACATATAGAATAATTAATTTATTCTACTTATAGAATCAAAAAAAATAAGTAACATACTTTCAAATGTCTTTCTTATACAAGAAGAACAGATAATATTGCAAATACAAAAAACAAACATTGTTGATTTAAAAAAAATAGCCTGTAAATCCCAAACAATACGTAGAAAAATGAGTATTAAATACACGGTATGTATAAAAAGTAAACATTTATTCTACATATTTTATATTATGCTTGCCTACTATATTTGTTAAAAGAAATAATTTAAAAAAACACAAACAACTCATTTATAGTTATTTATATAAATTATTTTATTAATTGTAATACTATTACTTACAATTAACTTATTATATGATACATAAATGAATATTTTTCAATACATCAAGACATTCATTCATATAAATTAACAATATTATTATATTATATTTTTTTATTTCTTAAAAAAATATAATAATAACAAACAACCTTAATCCCTTGTAGCTCCTGTTGTTCAAAGATTTTTTAACAGTTGATATCACCTCCTACTCTATTTTGTTCTATTTTATTTTTCAAGCATGGATATTGAACTAACTAAAAGTAACTGTGACATTTATGACAGCTAGTATCACAGTAATATTAACTTTTAAACAAAAAATTATGAACCACCACAATTCTAGAAACAGAGGGTCACAAAGTAGTCGACAATCTGATTTTTATCAAATGGCAGAAGAAATTTATCAATTAGGTTATGAACATGGTTATGACGATGGAGCTGATGATCAAACTTATGATGATGATATTGAGCAAGAAGAAATTGAACAATTCTTCGATGAAGATGATTTCTACGATCAGGACTCGTCTTATGACAACAACTTCAATGAAGATGATCACCCGAGAGATTCACAAGGGCGATTTATTCCAAAAGGACAAAGAAGAAGATCAAATAACTCAACATATAGCAACAGGTCTTCTAATTCTCAATCATATGGTAACAGATCTCAAAATTCAAGAGGACAACGTCAATCATCAAGGAGATCAAACTCTAATCATAACGACCAAAGAAGTTATTATAATAGTGCAGATAACAGAACTGGTTCAAATTCATCTAGAAGAACTAACAATGGAAGTTCACGTCGCGGTTTTGCAGCAATGAGCAAAGCAAAAAGAACTGAAATTGCAAGAATGGGGGGACGTGCATCACATGGTGGTGGACGCTCTAACAGTAGTTCAAGGGGAGCATATTCTTCTAGATAGTAATTTAGATAGAAGGAGAGTTTCTCTCCTTCTTCTTTAAAACCTAAAACACATGAAAAAATCAAATAATATTTCGAAGGGAGCATCTGAGTTTAAAGATCTTTTTATCCACTTATTAAAAGGTATCTATAATACAGAACATGGCATTTTAGATTCCTTACCTACTATGATAGAAAAGGCTACAACCCATGAGTTAAAAGATACACTAAAAGATCATGAGATTGTCACACAAAGACAAATCATTCGATTAGAAAAAATTTTTAGAACTCTTGGAATTACAAGCGAAAAGGAATCTTGCCTAGTGATGAAGACCTTTGATGAAGTAACTCAGAAAATAGTAAAAATAACAAAAGACGGAAGTATGGTAAGAGATGCTGGACTCATTGTTATTGCTCAACAAATAGAACATTATGAAATAGCAACTTATGGCGGACTAATCCAATTTGCCCTTGCTATTGAGGAATATGATATTGCTGATTTATTAGAACAAACTTTAGATGAGGAAGAGCAGGCTGATTGTGAATTGACTCATATAGGAGAATGCCACATCAATATAGAAGCCAGTGATCAGAATGTAGAAGATGAAGATGTAAAAGAATCTACAAGTAAATCTAGTTCAGCGAATCAAACCAAAAAGAGTAGCCAGCCCAAGGATAAAGTAAAATAGATTTACTCAATTCAATATTCTTTTCTAAAAATTGCTAGAACTAGAAAATGAAGTGGCTTACCTAGGTCATATCTCCATAGTATAAAATCTTTCATAATAACCCGAAAGTAAGCCACTTTCATTAAAAAAACAATCATGTATATCACTCTAAATTATAAATTCTTTCTTTTGCTATTCACTATAATTATCTTAATTACTGTGTTCTTTACTTCTTGTAGAAGAGATCCAAATCATTACAGATCAACTTATAGGTCTAAAACAAATGAAGTTGTAGATACAAACTCTTCTCCTATTCAAGATCATAAAAATAGTAAAGCTTATAATGATTCTTTAGCAAAACACTTTAGTACGCTTGTAAAAACACAGTTTTATTATACAGAAGCTGCAAAAGAGAAAAGCAGAGATAAAAGAATAGTTGACTTTGCTAATACTATAATAATTGAATATCAAAACATTTTAAAAGAAATGAGCATCCTTGTTCAATCTACAACCCAAGATAGTATTATCAACCTGAGTGACAAGAGGCTTGTTCTTCATAAACTAGAAAACAGCTATTCAAAGGACTATGAGTCCCTTTTCTTAGAAGAAACTATCAAACTACAATTCAGTATCAGAGAAGTCTTATGGCAAATTAAAAATAATACTCTTAATACTGACCTACAAGTATTCTATGAGAAACTAATACAAGAAACTGAAATACGTATAGATGAAGCAACCAATCTATTAGATAATGTATAACCAATATTTAAATTATGAAAACATACATAAAAATGATTTTTTTAGCATTAATAATAGCCCTCGCCGCTATCGCATGTAAAGAAAGACCTACAGCTAAAGACCCAGAAAAAATGGCTAAAGATCAAAATAAAGCTAATCTTGATCATACTAATTATTCTCAAGGTAACTACCATCGAGAGGATTCCAAACAAGGTATGAATCAAAACAATCACAATGATAAAAAATATGCTGATATAATAGTTGACGTAATAAGTGATCAACTATATGAAATAGAGTTAGCAAAAACTGGAAAAACTAGAGCAAATAGTCTTAGAGTACGTGAATTCGCAACAGAGCTTGAGAAGCATCATACTAAAAGATTGCAACAATTAAATGCTTTAGCAGGGCAATTCAATTATGCTATTCCAAGAAACTTATCCGATTCACAATGGAAAGATATTCAAGATATAGAATCAACAAATAGTAAAAAATTTGACAAAAAATGGATTGATGAAGTGATTTCTGCTCATAACAAGGCAGTAGATATTTTAATTAAAGGAATTGATAAAACAGATCATATCAATATTAAAAACGAACTGAACAATACGCTACAAGAAGTAAGATCTCATCTTGAATCTGCAAACTACATTAAAAATAATATTATAAATAAATAGCTGTAATACATATATTATGCTTTTTTACTTTTTTTTTTACCGCCATATACTCTATGGCGGTTTTTATAATAACATTATTCTGTATTTAAGCCTTTACTATATTTTTTTCTAAACTCAGCGGGGTTATGGTTTGTAGCTTTTTGAAAATTTCTAAAAAAATTAGAATAATCTGTAAATCCACATTTATGTGCTATATTATTAATTGATAAATTAGAATAAATCAATAATTGCTTAGCGTACTTAATGCGTTGCTCTAAGTAAAAAGAATAGAATGTTTGATTATACATTGCTTTAAACCCTTTCTGAAATACATTTTTATTAATCTGAAATTGCTCAATTAATTCATCAATAGTATAAATACGATCATATTCTTTATTACAGAGAATAGCATGAATTTGTTGTATTTTTTGTTTGTCACTGAATTTAATCTCTCGAATTTTAGTGTAATCAGGGGTGTTCTCTTCTATTTTTTCTGTCTCAAAGATTGGATTAACAATAGCAAAGCTCATCCAAATCTCTCTAGACTGCCCCATATAATGGAAACCACAATAGCCTTTTATCGATTCTCCTTTAATTAATAGTTCTAATGAAAAAGAAGTTCTTTTGGTTGGGGTTTGAAGAAAAATCAGAAAATTCTTAAGCCATTTTTCCTGATCTTGTTCAGAGACTAAGTCTAAAAGGTAATTATCTATAAAATCTATTTTATCTAAGATATTGTCTTTAGCTTTAATTAAGGACATATCTAATATCCTACCTTCAGGACTAATTTTAATAATACAAGATGTGATATACTCATAACCAAGAGTCGGCTGAAGAGTAATGAAATACTTAAACTTATTTTCATACTCTTCTGCTAAAATATTAAATACTGTTTCTGCATTTGAAAAACAGTCATTCTCAATATTAGAACTAAGGCGTTTAGTATAATTCCCTTTAGCTAAATCATCTAGAGCTTCTAAAAAGGCTTGAAATCTTTCTTTATTGATTTTTATAGACATCTAATTTTAATTTAAGGTAAGTGTTACAATAATCTCATCAGCATTTATCTTTACCTAACAACAATTAATTTTAGATACTTACAAGAATTAAATACACTTTAAATAAGACATAGGCTCTAATAAAATGTTTTTACTACTTTTAAAAAAAGAGATAATAACGATAATTTAACCATCAACAGAAGGTTATTTGTACTTTATTAAAATCAATCGTTTATAAGGTTGTTGTTCAAATTTAAATATTACTAAAATAGTATCAAAGTATATTTATATTTTTTGACATTACAACAATATACATTAAAATCAATCTAATTTATACTAAAAAATTAACCCCCACTTAAAAGCAGGGGTTACTTATTTAAAACAATTTTACATTTTTTTGTTTCTAACCTATAAGGTTATACGACCACCAGTAGCCGCAATAATAGCTCCTGAAATATAAGAGGCTTGATCACTTGCTAAAAAAACATATATAGGAGCGATTTCACAAGGTTGCCCAGGTCTTCCCATAGGAGTATTCTTTCCAAAATTATCAACATCAGAAATAGTTGTTGGAATTAATGGAGTCCATATAGGTCCAGGGGCCACAGCATTGACTCTTATTTCCTTTCCTTGTTCCAAAAACATTTTACTCATACTAGCTGTTATATTTTGAATAGCAGTTTTGGTAGAAGCATAGGCTAAAAGACTGGGATTAGGATTATATACATTGACTGATGTTGTATTGATAATACTACCTCCTTTAGGAATAAATTTAAGACTATACTTTATCATAAAAAATAATGCATCTAAATTAGTCTGATATGTTTGCTTCCAATCCTCTATAGTAATTTCTTCAAAAGTTTTATGCTCCCTTTGAAAAGCGGCATTATTAATTAGTACATCTATTTTACCAAATTTCTTGACAGTATCTTCAACAATCTTTTTACAATTTTCGGCTTTCTGAAGATCTAATTCAAAAGCTATTCCCTCTGCTTTTGCATGTTTGATCCAATTTAAAGTATCTTGTGCATCTTCTCTTTCTAATGAGGACAAATACACTATTGCAACATTAGCTCCTTCTCTAGCAAAAGCTATGGCAGTAGCTTTACCTATACCAGAATCTCCTCCTGTAATAAGTACTGTCTTATCTTTAAACAATCCTTTCCCTTTATAAGAAAATTCTCCATGATTAGGTCTGTTTTTCATATCTAATTCATTTCCTGGAGGAATTTGTTTGGTTTCTGAATATTCCATAATTTAATTTTTAAGGTTAATACAACCTATTAAAAGACAAAATCTATGCTAGTTACCAAATCAGATAGAACAACAAGCTACAAGACTTACTTATGTCAAGAAATAAATATTCAATAGAAAGTAAATATGAGTAAAAAACACACACATTGTAGATTAATTACACAAAAATTCTCTTTAATTAAAAAATCATCTTCTGATTAAGCTTAGTTTTTCTGAATATTAAAAAAGATTATTTACATAAAAATAAAACACAACTATTTGTTATTATGTAACTTAATAATTAAATATTATGTTATATAGTTGATTTTATTATTACGGTAGTAGTTATATTTTATTTTAAGATTAAAATAAAAGCTATGTTATAATACATAAAATGCAATATTGTTTTATTTTAAGCATAGCTTTTGCTTTCTAACTATTGAAGAATAAAATGATAAAATACTAGCTGTCACTAATTTTTTATTAATTAAAAAACTTCAATATTATGAATAACCGTAATAATAGCTCTAGAGCTTACAATAGATCAAGAACAAGAGATAATTTTAATTCATCAAAAGATCGATCAAACCAATACTCTAATCGTTTTGATAGTTATGGAGATAACAATTATTTTGGCGATAACCGTTATGATGATTCTCAATACGATATGAGTGGACACAACTACAATAATAATCAAGATTATTATAATGATGAGTATCAAAGTGGTACTAATCGAGACAATTACTATAATGATAACTACAACCATAATAATAATTACATGGATAGTTATGATCAAAATTTAGAATACCCTAGAGATGACTATAATATGGATTCAGATGGATATCATGAACATTACCCAGGTTATAATGAACAAAGTCATTATGGCTATGACGAAGATTCTTTTGATACAAGAAATCATTCACAAAATAGAAATATGGGGCGCTCTTTTAATAATAGACAATCTCAAGATTATCGACAACAGAGAGATTATCGACGTCCGCAAATATGGATGGATAATGATGAACAACACTCTTCAGATAGATTAAACAATACTGATTACTACGGAATGAATTCTTCTAGAAACAATTCTAATCATAATCAACAACGTAGATCTAGACGTCACTATGGTTTTGGTAATAGAAATAATTACTAAAAAAAATCATAAAGTGTTATTTTTCTAAGTATGCAGTAAAGGATGAAATATTCCTTTACTGTTTTTTTTTATACTACTCAACAGATTTTCACTTTAATGATGAGATTTAATTAAATGTATAGATATTATAATTAGACACTTACATATAAAACAACCTATTATTTATACCTACTTATCACTCCCTTCTTCCCTAGGTCTTTACATAAATTTAATATGAGATAATCGCCTAACATGATATTTGTCACTTAATTACTCAGAATATTTGAAGAATTTCCCTCCCTTATAAAATATAACAAACAAACCAAAATGAAATTAAAACCAATACATTCATTTCACATTCCAGTGATGGGATTGGCCTATACGATTGATAGTCCAGTGAGAGTGGCTCAGTATGGTTTCTCCTCTACTATCTCTGTGATGGATGATGAATTAATAGAACGCATGAACAAGTTCTATTGTGAGAAATTCGAACTGCCTTATCAAGAGATAACGAAGAAGATAGAGGACTTTAGAGCCAAGCGTATTACAGCTTATCTAAATACATTAGATACCATCGTAAAAGGGAAATTCGAAAACCTAAAAGCTTCTTTCTTAGAAAGCAAAAAAGAGGTTGAGGATTATATCGATATGTTGCCATCTGTATCAGAGATCAGAAAGAATCTACAGCAGCACTTAGATGATAAGCTATCTATAGACCACCTGAAGGGAGTTCTAGAGCACTACCTTACCCCTGGTGATATAGATGTCAATATCATGACTAAGGTAGATAGAGAAAACTTCAATAAAAAAGAAGCCTTACCTGTAGAATACAATGATGCACATGCTGCCCTAAGAGGCTTTGTGAACAGTACTTTAAACTCATCCGTAGTCCTATCTGCAGGTATGAATCCAAGATTGTTTAGCTATTTTGAGGAGTTTGACGCTTTTTATCCAACTGCTGACAATACTTTACAGAAGAAGATCATCTTAAAAGTAAGTGATTTTAGATCTGCCTTAATACAAGGGAATTTCCTAGCCAAAAAGGGATTATGGGTATCTGAGTATCGCATAGAGTCTGGACTTAACTGTGGTGGGCATGCCTTCGCTACAGATGGTTATCTAATGGGAGTAATCTTAGAAGAGTTTAAAGCTAGAAAAACAGAATTAATAAGTTCTACCCATGACTTACTAGTGAAAGCCCTAGAACAGAAGAATAGATTTGTTCCTTCTACTCCTCTTGATTTAAAGGTTACAGCTCAGGGCGGTGTAGGTACAGCAGCCGAGCATCAGTTCTTACTAGAGCATTACGAAGTAGACTCTGTAGGTTGGGGCTCACCATTCTTATTAGTACCTGAGGCTACTTCTGTAGATCAGACCACTAGAGAATTACTAGCTAAGGCAAAAGAAGAAGATCTATACTTGAGTAATATCTCTCCTTTAGGTGTGCCGTTTAATAGTATTAAAGGAACTTCTAACGACTTCTTTAAGTCAGAGAGAATCAATAAGAACAAAGCAGGTAGTTCTTGTCCTAGAAAATACCTAGCCTTGAATAAGAATTATTCGAATGAAGGACTGTGTACTGCTTCTAGAAAGTATCAAACTATCGAAATAGAAAAGCTAGAACAGGGTAAAGATAATATTAGCCAAGAAGAATACAATAAGAAGTATCAACAGATAACAGAGAAAGCATGTCTATGTATAGGCTTAGCCAATGCGTCTTATATGGAGCTTAATTTACCTATCAAAGGGGAAGCACAAGGGGTAGCTATCTGCCCTGGGCCTAATATTGCTTACTTCACTAAGGAAGTATCTCTTAAGAAAATGGTCAATCATATCTATGGACGAGATAATGTAATCGACACTAAAGAGCGTCCTCATTTCTTTATTAAAGAATTAAGAATGTATCTGGATCATTATAGACAAGAAAAGTCAGCTTTAGAATTAGAACAATCAGCGCCAAAACTGAAAAAGCTAATGAAGACAAAAGAGAACTTACTAGAGGGAATCACGTACTATAAAAACCTCTTTAAAGAAGACAATACTTACTTTATACAAGAGCGAGAAAATATACTTAAAGATTTACTTCAAGTAGAAAAAGAGCTCCTAAACTAAATAAGAAGAAATCCAGCTGTCAGCAGACAAGCTGGATTTTCTTTTTTACTCATATCCACAATTGTAATTTTTATCACTTAGACTAAATAAAAAAAGCACCCAATCAATACATGATTAGGTGCTCAAAATAGACAAACGAAATGTATCTTTTACGCTAGTTTTGCCTAAGGTCTTTATAACTAGTGGGGACTTTGGATATTTACTCTTTTTGTCAATACATAAAAAGAGTAAACTAAAAAAGGATAGTTTTTTAGCAATAAAGACAAATCAAAAATAGCATCTTTTACTAGAAAATTAACTATCCTTTTTAATAGTTATAGCGCTAAAGTACGGTTATTTTCAAAATATACACCATTAAAATAACCTTCTTACAAGCAAACCAACACCCTGTATATCAATACTGTGAATATGGCAAATAGACAACACTATACTTTTTTAACATTTCACTACACAGATTTAAGAAAGTACTGCACTGATATTTTAGTTAATTTTACATCTTGATCAGCAGAGAGGTTCTCTAAAAAATAGGTCTAATTAAACATTTATTATCACTCTATATTAACATATAATGTAGAGCATTATAAACCTTATATGATTTCATTACCGTTATTTAATCAATTTCCTTTTTTTGCAACAGATACACCTAAATATATCATTATCGGGCTATACTATGGGATATCATTTCTCTCTCTAGTTATACTTCTTGCACTTTATATTATTTTCAAGTATAAGAAACTTAGCTTTAGTTTTTTCTTACAATTAAGTATATTCTCTAGTTTCTTAGTCAAGGACATTATTTACTTTTATATGCCTGACCACCATGCTACTATCGGTTATTTATTAGCTTGGAATATCGGCACATCACTAGTGCTACTAATACTACTCCCCTACCCTTTTTTAAGATTTAAACACAAACAACAATTCTATAAAACAGGGATTGTTGTACTGTTTGCTTTAGTTGCTATAGAGTTATTATCTAATTTATTTATCGTTCCTAGTCATGGGAATAGCTTTATTCACCCTATAACGACGATACTAACGATACTAGCATTGTACTTATTCTTCATTCTGAATCATACGTATAATTATAAAAATTATATTTCTTTCTTAATTATCTGTATTACCGCTAGTACCATTATTCTCGCTCCTTCTATTAATGATACGCTTTACGAGTTATTCATCGTATGGCCTACATTGCGTTTAATAGGAATCCCTATTCTTATTTGTTCTAGTTGTATTACCCTATTAGAAGTAAAGAAAATACACGAGCGAAACTCTATCTATAAACGATATTTATACCAGTATATGTATATGGTAAAAGACTACCATAAACAGTTAGAATATGAGAAAAGCCTTAATGCAGATAAAACGACAAAAGTAGAGCAAGAAAAAACAACCATACAAGATCAGCCTCTATATCAATTAAAAAATAAATACAATCTTACAGAACGTGAGTTGGAGGTTCTAAGTCTACTCTGGGAAGGTGCTACGAATAAAGAGATAGCTGATGAGTTATTTATCTCTATTAATACCTGTAAATATCACATTAGTAAAATCTATTTTAAACTAAACATTAATTCTAGAGCACAGATTTATGCTTTTAAGGATAAGCTAGAATAGCTGTCATACTCTAATTGTATTCAACTATTTTTTAGTTTTAAAAAGGTCTTTTCTTCTTATCAGAGCATTCTTTATAAAGTCAATGATATTTTCTGAGAATTTTGATGATATAAATAGTCCTTAACCCTCTAAACAAGACTAAACAATGGAGTATCTCTATTTTTTTATAACTTTTAAAAGAGGCTATAATTAGATATATCAAAGAATTTAAGAGTTTAGTTCTTGTTCGATAAGGATTAAAAGTATTTAACACTTTATAATCACTAAGCGATTAAAAAATATCACATATTTTAAATAAGAAGATAAATACCAAAAACTATTAAATTATTACTAAAAGAGTAATTATATTTGCCTAACGAATTTACTTTTTATAATGAAAAATTTATTTAATAATACTGAAGTAGCTTTTGCTCTTAAAAATAATAAAGAATTAAAAAGAGCACATTTTTTATTTAAAATGATTAGCAAACCAACTTTAGTAAAACTTGGTTCTTCCCTTGCAAATTTTGCAATTAAAACTCATTTGCCTGTTACTGGTTTAATCCGTTCTACTGTATTCGATCACTTCTGTGGTGGTATTAGTGAAGATGACTGCTTAACTGTAGTAGATAATATGTACGCTAAAGGTGGTGTGGCATCAGTTTTAGATTATTCTGTAGAAGGTAAAGAAACTGAAAAGCAATTTGACGCTGCTCTAAACATGACGATTAAGACAATCGAGTATGCTAAACAACGTCCAGACTCTATTCCTTTTGCTGTATTTAAACCTACTGGATTTGGTAGATTTGATATGTTTGTGAAAAAAGGCGAGAAAGTAGCTTTCACTGCTGAAGAAGAAAAAGAATGGGAACGCATCGTTTACCGTTTTAACATGGCTTGTAAGTTTGCTTATGACAATGATGTACTTTTATTAATCGATGCTGAACACAGCTGGATGCAAGATGCTGCTGATGATATCGTATTAGACATGATGAGAAAGTATAACAAAGAGAAAGCATTAATCTATAATACTGCTCAGATGTATCGTTGGGATAGATTACAGTATTTAAAAGATCTACACGCTATCGCTAAAGCAGAAGGATTCCATGTAGGTATGAAGGTAGTACGTGGTGCTTATATGGAGGTAGAGCGCGAAAGAGCTACAGAGAGAGGATATAAATCTCCTATCTGTGTAGACAAAGCTGCTACTGATGTAAACTATGATGCTGGAGTTACTTATATGTTAGAGAACATTGACTCTATGGCTATCTTCGCTGGTACTCATAACGAGAAAAGTTCTTACTTAATCATGGACTTAATGGAGAAACACAATATCTCCCATACAGACCGTAGATTATACTTCGGACAGCTGTACGGAATGAGTGATAATATTAGCTTTAACTTAGCGAAAGAGAAGTTTAATGTAGCTAAATACTTACCATTCGGACCTGTACGTGATGTAATTCCTTACTTAATCAGACGTGCAGAAGAAAATACTTCTGTTGCTGGTCAAACAAATAGAGAGTTAGATCTTATCGAAACTGAACTGAAAAGAAGAAAACTGTAATTAATTACGGATTTAGAAATACAATTACCCGTCTAGGGTAGTTCATCATAAAAAAACGGAAGCTATATAGCTTCCGTTTTTTTATGATATTGATTAAAATCCTGCTTCTTCAAAAAGCTTACTCTAATTTCTTCTCTCTTCACGATACTAAGTACACATAACAGTAGAGGTGGCTATAATACTAATATATAAAGTAGAATTGCTTTTGTAGTATCTGGGTTAATATTCATACATACCCTCTATTAATCACCTAGTACTAATAAGTTTGTTTCCATATCTGTATCTTTAGGAACTAGTAGTGAAACGTTGTATTGGTTCTGGACATACTTTAAATGGTCAATATTTAAATAATTGCCAATTAATTCAGCGCATTCTTCTGCACTTCTCTTTCCGCAGAGTATACCAAAAAATTGAACCTCTGTTTCTATTTCAAGGGATAATTGTTCATCAAAATCTTCATCTGCATAAATGTCAATAGTAGCAGACACCTTCACTATTATTTTGCTATCAACTTTTCTAAAGTTGATTTTTGCATTATACACTCCTGTATGTTCATAAACATAAAAAAGAGCTCTAGGCTTCCCCTCCTCTTCTTGATAATCTTCCCATTCTATATCATATCCTGCAATATCTTGCCATTGATTCAGTTCATTAGGATTGATAAATAATAATAGCTCTGAATTAAAATACAGGCCCCTTCTATTTAATCTACCCTTAGTGTCTTCAGCCTTTATTTGTAATCCGAAGACTAACTGTTTTATTGAACTATCCATAAAAGCATCTAAGTAAGCATACTTTACGTCAAATTCTTGGTCTTTTATTTTAAACATATCAAAATAACTAAGTTAATTACATTCTTTACTTAAAAGATGGAATATACTGCCACGCGAAGTCTCCCGACTTCGTGTTACTAAACAATATTATCTTATATACAGTCCCACATAAGAGAAGAGTGCTATAGGTTAAAAAATTCCTAATTCCTAATTCCTAATTCTTAATTAAATCTTCCAGTCAATTGTTTTAATTCCTTTAGACTCCAAGTACGCATTTGTTTGAGAAAAAGGCTTACTCCCATAAAATCCTCTATAAACAGATAAAGGAGACGGATGTACTGTCTCTATCACGAGATGTTTGGAACGATCAATATTCTTTCCTTTCTTTTGAGCATAACTCCCCCATAGAATAAATACAATATTCTCTCTGTGTTCACTTAATTGTTTTATTACTGCATCAGTAAACTTCTCCCAACCTAACTTCTGATGAGAACCTGCTTTTTTCTCCTGTACAGTTAATGTTGCATTTAATAAGAATACGCCTTGTTCTGCCCATTTGGTCAGATCTCCATTTATATTCTTAATGTCTAAATCATCTTCTAGTTCTTTATAGATATTTTGTAAACTCGGAGGTAACTTTACACCTTTACTTACGCTAAAAGAAAGACCATTTGCCTGAAATGCCCCATGATAAGGGTCTTGACCAATGATGACTACCTTCACATCGTCAAAATCTACTAGCTCAAATGCTTTATAAACCTCCTCTTTAGGAGGATAGACCATAGTAGTTTCATATAAACAATTAATATTCTCTATTAGTGTTTTAAAATATGGAGATGCCATTTCAGTTGCTAAATGCTTATTCCAACCTTTTGCTTTTAGTTTCATTCTTTTTTTCTTCAAATATAAGCTTTCAACTAAAATATTAAACAAGATTTAGAGTGAAATACTAAAAGAAAAGAGTAGCTAATCACTATTATTTGTCTACTCTTTTCTTTTAGTATCTCTCATTGATTATATCTCAGATATACCTTTCATCTGTGGTAAAAAAGCGCCTCGAATACAGAAGAGTTCTTTTATATCGTCTATTTTTACCTGGATATTTTCAAATGCAGGATTATCACTGATCAATAACAGTGTATTATCATCTACTTTTCTTTTAAATCTGTAAATAACAATCCCTTTTCCTTTAAGTACAAATAGATAAACATGCCATAACTGTAAGTCCTCTACACTAATATGCTTAGTAATCACATAAGAAGTCATTTTAATAGTTGGATACATATTATCTACAGATACTTGAAAAGCTGTATCTACTTCCTCTACCGTTGGAAAAACATAACTTGGAGCTGTAGCTAATGTCTTCTCTGGATCCAAAAAATATTCAAAGTGGTGATCAATAGAAATCATTTTTACTTTTCTCTTGTGATAACTACTGTTGTATACAGCTGTAGAATCTGAGAAGAACAATTCATTTAAATCAATTTTGTGTTCTTTACACAACGCTATTAAGCCTTCATACTGTAAGCTATCTCTCTTTTTCCATGAAGAGATAGTATTAGGTTTAACATCAAGAATATCTGCTAACTGTAAATCTGTTTTAATCCCTAGCATTCTCTTTAGTTTCTTAATTACTCCTGTTGCATTTTGCATAGCTTTAATTTTTTAGTGTTTGTTTTAATTTTTTTTACTTTTCTCATGTGATTAAGGCACTTTATAAGCCATAAATGATAATAATCAAATATTTTAATGAGTGACTATTTGTACACTAATTATAGTATAGTAGCATAAACTGCCCTATTATTTATCTACTCCAAAACCTCGTTATAAGGCTTACCTAAGGCTATTATTGATTTTCAAACAAAGAATTAAATCTTTAGTTTATTACTACTTATATAGTACAAATTACAAAATATAAATACTAATAAATCATAATATTCAAACAATACAAAGTATTAAATGTGTAATAATTCGCAATAATCTACCTATAAAGACCTTTTACAATAATATTGCCAACATTTCTTAATTTTTAAGAGACTACATTTTGTCAACTATTCACAATAAAGCATTGATTACAAAGCTGATTGACACATTTAAACATCACAAAACGTAAAGCCATTTAAAAAATAATACTGAACAATTGTATATTTTTTAGGATCAAAACCCTTTTTGGCTTCTTTTTTGTAATAGTCATTCTATAAAGAATAAGGGGTTTGGATTAAAGAGAGTTCTTGTTAAACTTTTAGATTAAATAGAATAATGACAACTCAACGAAAAAGTAGAAAACAAAATCAAGTTAAATAGATTGAAAATTGCGACTATAAAGAGGAGTAGTAATTAGCTTTCTAATCATTTTCTAATGTTGTTTTAATCTCTCTCTAATGGAACTCAAAGTTCTCTATAAGTCCTAAACAATAATTTTGACCTTAAAATAAAAAACAATGTTTAAAAACACTTTATTAACCATTCTATGCACCTTTGTACTAAGTACTTATGCACAAGATAGCTCAGTTAAAGCACTGACATTATCTAAAGAAGAAGCTGAAGCACTTTTCTTAGAGCAGAACTTAGAACTTATTGCAAAGAATTTAGAAATCTCACAAGCAGAAGCACAATTGTTACAAGCAAAATTATGGCCTAACCCTACTTTCGAAGTTTCTGAAATCAACTTCTGGAAGACTACAGATATAGAAGAACAACCTAAACTTATAGGTAACTGGGGTGAAGCACAACAATATGCTTTTAGAGTAGAACAATTGATTCAAACAGGCGGTAAACGTAGAAAGACAATTGACCTTCAGAAATTAACTATAGAAGAGAAACAACAGGAGTTCGAAAGTATTATTCGTGAGCTTAAGTTAGAACTAAGAGGTAATCTATCTAACTTACAAATACTTCAAGAGCAACAAAAGATATACGAAAAACAAATAGAAAGTACTAAGTCCCTAATTAGTGCATACAAGAACCAATTAGATCAAGGGAATATAAGTCAAGCACAATACATCCGCTTAAAAGCAGCTGAACTTCAGTTTAAAAAAGAATTGGTTAATATCAATAAAGAACTTGAAGAAGCTATAAAAGACTTTAAAAACTTTATCAATATTGGGAATAGCACCCTGGTCGTTATTACTGATAAACTAGTAGCTCCTGAGAAAGAGGTGTCTGAATTAGAATTAGAAAATTGGATTATCACTGCTCAGGAACAACGTCCAGATGCCTTAAAAAGCAAAACTCTAGAAAAGCAATCAGAAAAGCGATTAGAGATTGAGAAAGCACAGCGAGTTCCAGATATTACACTAGGAGTAGATTATGACAGAGGTGGTAATATTATGCGTGATTTTGTTGGTTTTGGGATTTCGTTTGACTTACCCATTTTTGATAGAAATAAAGGAGGTATTAAAGAAGCTAAAATAGATATAGAATTAGCTAAACTTGATACACAAAGCAAACTAAATGAGATTGCTAATGATATAGTGGAAGCTTTTAGAAATTATTATCATGCTGAACAGTTATACAAAGATATAGATAGCGAATACGAAAGCCAACTAGATCAATTACTAGATGCATATCACAAGAATTTTAAAAAGAAAAATGTAAGCCTTATAGAATATTTAGACTTTGTAGAAGCTTATATAGAGAACAAAACAATTCTATTAGAAACTAAGAAAGATCTAAATGATCACTTTGAAAAACTACAATATGCAGTAGGACAAGATTTATAAAAACTAAACTAATTAGACAATGACAAAATATTCTATACTAACACTAGCCTTACTAAATATGGTTCTGATGAGCTGTAATAAGGGAGACCAAAATAATGAAGAGATAGCTAAAGAACAAGAATGCTTATCTGAGGTAATGAAAAGTACACTCAATATGGAGAAGGTAACCCTTCGACCTATAGAACGAAGCCTAACTCTAAATGGATATATTGACTATAACCAAGATAAGACAGTTCCTTATAATAGTCTAGTAGATGGACTAGTTACGAATACTTACTTTTCGTTAGGAGACTATGTAAATAAGGGACAATTATTAGCTGAAATAAAAAGTACAGATACCAATGAGATATACAGTGAGTTAAAAAGTAGTGAAGCTGAATTAAAAGTAGCTAAGCGCGAGTTAGAATCAGTAGAATCAATGTATAAAGATGGGATTGCTTCTCAAAAAGAGTTAATCGAAGCTCAAGAAGAAGTCAAAACACTTAATAGTAAAGTAGCTGCAGTAAGAAGTAGTCTAGCGATATTCAATAGTCGTGGCGAATCTGGAGTAGTAAATGTAGTAGCTCCTCAGTCTGGTTATATCGTTACAAAAAATGTAAGTACAGGAATGACTGTAAATGCAGGTGATGAACCCCTATTTACAGTAGCTGATTTATCTGATGTATGGATTATGGCTAATGTATATGCCGCTAATATGCGTCATGTACAACCAAATCAAGAGGTAAAAGTATCTACCCTAGCTTATCCTGATGAATACTTTGCAGGAAAAGTAACTAAAGTATCTCAAGTATTCGATACAGAAGAAAGAGTCTTAAAAGCTCGTATTTCAATGGAAAATAAAGAGATGAAATTAAAGCCGGGAATGTCTGCTGATATTATTATTCAGTTAGAAACAAACGAGGGTAAATCTCTTGCCATCCCTAATACCGCTATCATATTTGATAACAACCAAAATTATGTGGTAGTCTATAAAAATGATTGTGAACAAGAAGTTAGAAAGATCACCCCTGTCTCTAAAAACAATATTTATACCTATATAGCAGATGGCGTAAAAGAGAATGAGATGGTTGTAACTACTAATGAATTACTTATTTATGAGCAGCTAACTAATAAATTGTAATTCGTAAAAGCCTTTATTTATGCAAAAATTCGTCAAAAACATAGTATCCTTTTCACTTAAAAACACATTCATCGTCATCTTCGGTGTATTGTTATTATTGTTTGGAGGGATTTATAGTTATATACACACGCCTATTGAAGCTTTCCCTGATGTGACTAATACTCGTGCACGTATTATCACACAGTGGCCTGGTCGTAGTGCAGAAGAAGTAGAAAAGTTTATTACCCTTCCTATTTCAAAGGAGGTTAACACCATTCCTAATAAAGCAGAGGTAAGATCTATCTCTCTATTTGGGCTATCTGTTGTAACAGTATTGTTTAATGATGAAGTAGATGACTTCTTCGCTCAACAATATGCTTCTAACAGAATGGGAAATGTAAATCTGCCTGAAGGAGCTGATTTTGAAATAGAGCCGCCTTCTGGAGCAACAGGAGAAATCTTTAGATATATCATTAAGAGCGATCTTCCTATCAAAGAAGTTACTGCTATTCAAGACTGGGTAATAGAACGAGAATTACTATCTGTACCTGGAGTGGCTGATGTAGTAAGCTTCGGTGGTGAAGAAAAGATATTTGAAATACAGATAAATCCTACTGAATTAATCAATTACGACTTATCTCCTTTAGATGTATACGAAGCTGTAGAAAAGAGTAATATTAATGTTGGTGGTGATGTTATCCAACGTGGTGATCAAGCTTATGTAGTAAGAGGTGTAGGATTATTAGACAATGTTGAAGATATCGAGAATATCCTTATCGAGGTAAAAGGAAGTACTCCCATTCTAGTAAAACACGTAGCTAATGTCGTGGTATCAGCCAAACCACGCTTAGGACAAGTTGCTTTTCAAGATGACGATGATGTCGTACAAGGAATCGTAGTAATGCTTAGAGGTGAAAACCCAAGTGCTGTTATCGAAGGGCTAAAAGATAAAATAACAGACTTAAACGAGCGTATTTTACCTAAAAATGTTCAAATAGAAACAGTAGTAGATAGAACGAACCTTGTAAATACAACAGTACACACCGTATCTAAGAACTTAGTAGAAGGAGTTATTTTAGTATCCATTATTGTATTTATTTTCTTATATAATTGGCGTACTACATTTATCGTTGCTTCTGTTATTCCACTGGCTTTCTTATTTGCTATCATCATGCTGAAGATACAAGGGTTACCTGCCAACCTAATTTCAATGGGAGCATTAGACTTTGGATTGTTACTAGAAGGAACTTTAGTTATTGTAGAACATGTCTTTGTAGGTCTAGAAAAACGAGCTGAACAAGTGGGAATGACAAGGTTTAATAGAATGTCAAAACTTGGGACTATTAAGAAAAGTGCAAGTAGTGTAGCGAGCTATATTTTCTTTGCACTATTAATTCTAATCGTAGCCTTAATGCCTATTTTCTCTTTCCAAAAAGTAGAAGGAAAGATGTTCTCTCCCCTAGCCTTTACATTAGGTTATGCTTTATTAGGATCCCTAATATTGAGTTTGACTTATGTACCAGCCATGTGTAAACTTTTATTGACTAAAGATATCAAAGAACGTGAAAATGTTATTTCTAGATTCTTTAAGAACAATATCTATAAAATGTTTAACTGGAGTTTTACACATAAGAAATTGACTATTTCTATGTTTATAGGATTATTACTAATCTGTGGAGTTAGATTTCATTATTATGGATCAGAATTTTTACCTAAGTTAAACGAGGGAGCATTATATATTAGAGCTACATTACCTAGTAGTATTAACTTAGATGAATCCGTTCGCTTAGCTAAAGAGATGAAAGCTAAGATTAGAGCATTTGAAGAAGTAGATTTTGTACTTACTCAGACAGGTAGACCGAATGATGGTACTGACCCTACAGGATTCTTTAATATTGAATTTCACACTGAACTAAAACCAGAAAGTGAATGGACGCGTAAGATTACAAAAGACAAACTTCTAGAAGAGATTCGTCTGAAATTAGAGAACTACCCTGGTGTTAATTTTGGATTCAGTCAACCCATACAAGATAACGTAGAAGAATATGTAGCTGGAGTAAAGAGTTCTCTTGTAATTAAGATATTTGGAGATGATTTATTTGAGTTAGAAAAGTATGCAAATCAAGTAGCAAAAAGTATCAAAGATGTTGAAGGTATTACAGACTTAAATGTATTTAAGAATATTGGGCAACCAGAATTGAGAATTAAGCTGCATGATCACAAAATGGCTAAATATGCTGTAACTACAGCAGATGCTCAGGCTGTTATAGCTATGACTATTGGTGGACAGGCAGCTACTACACTATATGAGAATGAAAGAATGTTTGACGTTGTACTTCGTTTCAACAAAGAATATAGAGATTCTGCTGATAAAATCGGGGATATTTTAATTCCTTCATTAGATGGTAAACAAGTCCCACTAAAAGAGATTGCTACGATAGATTATCACACAGGACCTGCCTTTATCTATAGAGAAGGTGGTAGTAGATATATCGGTATAGGGTTTAGTATTGAAGGAAGAGATTTAGGAAGTACTATCACTGAAGCAAGAGCTAAAGTAGAGAAAGAAGTAAAACTGCCTGCTATCAATAAAATGGAATGGGCAGGAGAATTTGAAAGTAAAGAACGTGCTGCAAATCAATTAATGCTTGTTGTTCCTGTTTCTTTGATTCTAATACTTGTGTTGTTGTACTTCAACTTTGGTAATGTAAAAGATACTGCTATCGCAGCCTTAACTATTCCTTTCGCTTTTATCGGTGGTTTTGTATCACTTTGGGCAACTGGCACGATATTTGGTATATCAGCAGGGATAGGATTTATTATTCTTTTTGGAGTAGCTACTATTGATGGTATTGTACTTATTGGAGTTATGAGAGAAAACTTACAACATCGTATGCCATTAAAAGAAGCAATAAAAGAAGGAGTAAAAAGCCGAATAAGACCAGTAGTAATGATTGCATTGATGGGGTCTATGGGATTACTTCCAGCAGCCTTATCAAATGGAATGGGATCTGAAATACAGAAACCATTAGCAATTATGATCGTAGGAGGACTAATTATCTGTATGATTTTATCCTTTACTATCTTACCACAAGTATTCTATTGGGCTTATAGAAATAAGAAGTAGATTTTTTCATATATATTTTTTTGGGGACACTTTATCCTAAAGATGGAGTGTCCCTTTTTTATACTTTATTATCTCTTTTAAACTGTAATGGAGTTAGGGCAGTGTGCTTCATAAAATACTTCGTAAAATGACTAGCATCAGTAAAACCAAACTCTAATGCTATTGCTGATAAATTATGATCACTATGCTTAATTCTCTTTTTGATCATTTCTATTTTTAAACCATTTATATATTGTGTCAGACTCATCCCCATATTGGTTGAGAAATAGTTTCTAAATCCTGATTCTGAAAGACCAAATTCATGACTTAAATGCTTTACTCCTAAACGATCTGGTAAATGAATATAAGCATGAATATAATTCTGTATTCGCTCTATCTTAGAAGTACTATATTGTTCTGCTAATACTGTCGATTGAGAGGTATATTGATCCATCAGGATTAGCACACTTCTCAATAAGTTAATATGCAACTCTGTCGTTTTATGACCATTCTGTTCCCATTCTATAATCATTAAATCAACAATTGAAATAATCTTATTAACCAACTCTATATCAATACCATTTTCTTTACTAACCTCCCACCTCCTACCTAAGTTAATTAGTAGGTTATCCCAATAATCTGTTATACTAGAATTAACTCCATCTTTAAGTGCACTAGGCAAAAACTTAATGACTCTAAACCTTGTTTTTTCTTCTATATAGAAATGATGACTATCTTCTGGAGAGAGAAAGAAAACAGTATCTCCTCGATAGATAGATTGTTCTTTATTTAAATCGTGTATACCACTCCCCTCACTGATCAGCATTAATTCATAATGATTGTGATTATGGTAAGTAAATGGCCACTCTTCTGTGCGAAAATGCCTTAAAAACAAAGGTTCGAACTGTACTAACTTCATCTTACAAACATAGCGAAATATACTATTAATATAACAGAATATACAAAAGTGTATTTGATAACTCTACTACATTTGCCAACTTAACGAACTAAACAATATGTCAATCAAAAACAAAGAAAAATATGCTATCCCTATTATGGCATTTACTGCGGGGACTATTGTAGCTAATGTCTACTATAGCCAACCCATTCTAAAAAACATTGCTGAAACACTAGGAGAACCTGAAGCTGCAGTAGGCAAAGTATCTATGCTAGCTCAGATAGGTTATGGTATAGGTATGTTCTTTCTACTTCCTTTAGGAGATAAAATTAATAGAAAGCGATTAATCATTATGATATCTATTATACAAATATTTGTATTAATGTGTATTGCTAATACCACTCATTTAAACTTCTTGCTAATCTTGAGTTTTTTAGCTGGGGTATGCTCTACTCCAGCCCAAATTATCTTACCTATGGCAGCTCTACTAAACAAAGAGAATAGAGGGAAAAGCGTAGGTATTGTTTTTAGTGGAATATTATGTGGTATTCTTGGCTCACGTCTAGTTAGTGGATGGTTAACAGATTTATGGGAATGGCAGAGTGTTTTTACCTTTTCTGCCATTATGATTTCCATTAGCATCGTTTTGATGTGGCAATTTCTACCTAATGCGCCTATTAAATTTAAGGGTAGTTATATTCAGTTATTGCAATCTACACTACGCTTAGTCAAAGAACACAAAACACTGCGACAAGCCGCCTTATTAGGCTCTTTAACCTTCGGAATATTCTGTTCTTTTTGGACTACACTTACTTTTCACTTAAGTGGAGCTCCCTTTAACTATACCCCTTCTATGATAGGTATGTTTGCGATAGTCGCTATCGGAGGAGCCTTAGTAGCCCCATATTTTGGCAAATTAGCAGATAAAGGACAAGTCTTTCAAAACTTGTTCCTTACGATTTCGTTAGTAATTATTAGTCTTGTAGGAATGCTTATTTTCCCCAACTCTATTATAATCTTGATTATTGCTATATTCTTATTAGACATTGGAGTTCAAGCAACACAAATCACTAATTTTACTCGTATCTACGCTCTTAGTGAAGAAGCACACAGTAGATTAAACACAGTCTATATGACAGCTTATTTCATAGGAGCTGGTATAGGAACTTTCTTTGGGTTGATTAGCTGGAGTATCAATGGATGGCTAGGTTCTCTAACCCAAATGCTGTTGTGGAGTTTCTTAGCACTAGGTATTGTCTTTCTATCTAAAAAAGGAAAACTATAGTCCCCACTTTATTAGTTTACTATAACTAATTCTAACCTATAGCTCTCTAGAATTAAAAGATGTAACTTTTAAGCCTAGAGAGCTATTTTAATATAATCATTACTCCTACTTTCATAGATTACAAATTTATAAAGACTTAAAAGTACAAATCCTACTTACTTCCACTTTTTTCCACTTTTTTCCATTCTTTTCCGAATACTTCCAAATATTTCCAAAAAAGTCTATTTATTTCCATTTATAAAACCTTAAACCACTGAATATCAGCAATTATTATTTTTAAACATACCTATTTCTTCGGAAGCTCTTCGGAAGAGTTCAGTATTTGTTCGGACTGAGGGGCAGTTTACCGAAGAACATCCAAAGACTGCCCAATAAATTCCCGAACAATATGCATTTAAGCTTCTATTTTTTATGTCTCTTTTTAGCTTCACTTTTGAATAAAATGGGATATTCCTTAAAATTAAAAAAACTATAATTCATTGTGAGGCATAGGTTTTCTATAATATCTCTTGCCTTTTTAAGGTCCAAGGCTATCTATATTATCAATTCTAAAAAACCTCATCCTTTTAATTCCTTGAATGATAAATCAATATTAACTTGAATAACAAGAAATTGAGTAGCATAAACTGTTGTAATTGTATCAAGCTTAATTATATTTACACTACCATTAACTAACCCAAACAATTATCATTATGAAATTATTCAATTTTTTTAAGAGCAAGCGCAGCTCCATAGATCCTACTAGACCCTGTAGCTACGCGGATATCTGTAGTAATGACACCGCAGAACAATATTATGATGCAGGACATCTAGATAAGCTACATCTTATTGGTTTAGCTTTTGGTGGAGATGACTCACCTTTTAATATTTTATATGTTTCACCTGAAGCTGCTCTCCAAAAAAGAGAGATAGATAATTATATCGTAGATTTACTTCAACAAGGCTATAAAGTACAATACAAAGCTTTTCCGGAGTATAAAGGCAATAGTTTTATCCCATCTAAGGTTATTATAGAAGTAGACGGTGACCAGACATTTACGAAAGAAATTGAAATATGGTAAGTAAAAACATGGAGAATCATAGAATATACAGTACCTCATTTGCGAGTGTATACCCACATTATATTGCTAAAGCAGAGAAAAAAGGTAGAACAAAAGAAGAAGTAGATACTATCATCAGATGGCTTACAGGGTATAATCAGAATGATTTGAAACAAATAATAGAAACGAAAGTAAACTTTGAAGATTTCTTTGCTAATGCCCCTCTCATTAATCCTAATATTAAGCTTATAAAAGGAGTTATCTGTGGTTACCGCGTAGAGGATATTAAACATCCACTTATGCAGAAAATACGCTACCTAGACAAATTAATTGATGAGCTAGCAAAAGGAAAAACAATGGAAAAAATACTGCGAACTTAAACAACTATGGGAGCATGGAGATATAAAGCATTAGAAAGCGATGATGGATTTGACACAATTAATTATATCGAAGACTATATAGAGGATAATTATTCTTCATCTGATAAGTTTCAATTAGATTTAGGGAAGTTAATCCAAAGACTACAAGACATAGGAGCTCTAGGTAAGAGCTTTGACGATATTGATTTTTACTATGACAATACTGCTATGGCTTTAGTAGAGCTATTCTTTATTTTTAAAGATGATGGATATCTTCATTACGGTAATGGTAATGAGATTCAAGAAGGGCTTAAGCTACGTCTAACCGAATTTAAAGGAGATAAATTAGCCCTAGGATTCTTACTGCGATATATGCAAGATATGATAAATGAAATACCTGATGAAGATGGAGAAAGAGAATCTGTTGAGTTATGGAGAGACTCAAACTGTTTTGAAGAATGGAAAGAACATTTAAATATGTTAGCAAAAAGATTAGAACAAGAACTAAAATAAAAAGCCTCTAAAAAATAGAGGCTTTTCTATAATACAATTCTTCCTTTTATAATTCTTAACTTATTGTCCTCTCTCAATCTTTTAATACTCCTGATCACCGTTTCTACTCTTAGCCCCGTCATGTCAGCTATTTCTTGTCGAGTTAAATCCACAATATACAAATCCTGTTGAATCAAAGGATGTTGCCAATTAGTCTTTAAATAATTTAATAACGTTAGTACGCGCAATTCTGCATCCTGAGCAGAAATTTTAGGTGCCATTACACCTTGAAAATACAATTTTTTAGATAGGTTATAGTTTATCAGTAAAGAGAAATCATGATTCTCCTTGATCAGGATTAGAAAACTTGCTTTGTCTAATTTTAATACTTCTGTTTGTTCAACAGCAATGGCATTACAGATATAGGTTGTCTCTAAAAATATAGTTCCTTCTCCGAAGTTATGTCCTCTAGAATAGAAGCTAAATATAAACTCTCTACTATCATCCTCATCATAAATGTTTAATTTAACTTCTCCACTTACGATATAGTAAAAATACTCTGGCCACATGCCTTCTTCAAAAATGAAATCATCTTTTTCATAAACAACTGTCTCAGCTCCATATTTTTTTAACAATCTCATATTCATCATAATGATAAATTATTGGTCTATATTAAAGATAGCACATTATATGCCAAAACAAGAGATTAAATTGTTAATAAAACAGTTCAAAAGGAGAATAATCAATAGTATATGACTATTGTCATATAATTAACTCATACAAATTAATTATATGTTAAAAATAAACCAAACTTAACAGTGCCACGATAACCCTAAATTATATTTTTAATCAACCCTTGTATCTTTTCTTTAGAAATTCCCCATTCATCATCTAATATACTATAATAAGCCGCATTACGAGTAGTACCATCATTCTGTATTTTATCCTTTCTCAGAATACCTTCAAAGACTCCTCCTATCTTCTCAATAGCTTTCCTTGAACGAATATTAGTGTCTTTCGTTTTCAGTTGTACTCGATTTATTTTCAGTACTTCAAAACAATAAGTCAAGAGTAGTAATTTACATTCTAGATTTACTACACTTCCCCAATACTCTTGCGTAATCCACGTCCATCCTATTTCTAACTTCTTATCTGCTTCATACATCTCAAAGAATCGCGTAGAACCAATGATCTTCTGTGTTCTTTTATCAATAATAACAAAGGGATACTGTAATCCTTTTTCTCTAGCTATTAACGCATTTTGATAGTTGTCATAAAAAGTATCTCTATCAGAACAATCTGTAGGTACTAATCGCCAAAGTTCTTTATCTGCACTAGCTTGATATAATTCTTCCAAATGTTCTTTTTCTAAAGGAATAAGATCCACTGTTGTTCCTTCTAATACTGTTGGGTATGGAATCCATTGTGTGTTGTTATTTTTAACCCGGAATACGCGATAGACCTATTAACGAGAATGAATTATACAAAACAGCTCTGAATTTATGAAAAAAGCATACTATAGTATGGTTTTAGAAGAAATGAAAGAGATGTAAAGTAGAATTTATTCGTAGTATCGGGCGAATGCGGATTCTGGGTTTAACCATAATTATTTATATAACTCCTTTATTTAAGAGTATAATTAGTAAGGAGTAAATGTATAACAAACGAGTATTCTCTTTTAGTCTGTTGTTATAAGAAAACACCAAACAGCATAAACAATACACCAGCTTACTTTTTTTAAGAATGAAATTACAAAAAACGATGTCTCAATATCCATTTAATCATTTAGAGAGGCATTGGACTTAAAATACTTACTTTTGTAGTCTTATTAAAATCTAAACATGAACTGTACACTATGTAATACACCTTTAAGCACTAAGGTAGATGACGAGTATTATATCTGCTCTAAGTGTAATGCATACCTAAAAGATGAGGTACATTACTTTGATCAAGACAAAGAAAAAAGCCACTATGAATGTCATAATAATGATGTGAATGATATCGGTTATCAACATTTTACAGCTCCTGTAACGAATACTATATTAGCACACTGTACACCAGCTATGCTAGGTCTAGATTATGGATGTGGTAAAGGCCCTGTAATTACAAAACAATTAGTAGAACAAGGCTATACTGTAGATCTTTATGATCCTTTCTTTCTTCCAGACCTTGCTTATCTAGATAGGGTATATGATTATATCTTTAGTTGTGAAGTATTTGAGCATTTTTACAATCCTAAACAAGAATTAGAGAAATTATCTGGAATACTAAAACAAGATGGTTTACTGATTATTAAAACACATTTATACACAAATCAAGTAGATTTCAAAAACTGGTATTATAGAAAAGATCAAACCCATGTTTTTATTTATACCTTCAAAACTATTGAATATATAGCAGAGCATTTTGATTATCAAATCGAGACGCTTACCGAGAGATTAGTTGTCTTACGAAAAAAATAAGAGGCTATGTATTAGATACTAGCCTCTTTTATTAATTTATCACATTGCTCTTTCCAGTTGTCCTCTCCTATCCAAATCCCTTTCACATCAGAATATCTGTTAATATCATTTAGAGCGTTTAAATCGTCGTCTAAATGCCAAATAAGACCACTACCACCTATAGTGTAGCTTTTATCTGCTCTATTGGTAAATATAATATGCTTATGCGTGATACCTATTTTATCTGCTAGTAAGAATAAATCATCATTACTTCCCCCTCCATTCATAGCACAAAGCAATTCATTATACCTCCCCGTTACGATAAAAACGTCTATTCCTTTATTAGTTAACTCTTTTGCATATTGAGCTACTTCTGCTTCTGTCAATGTTCCATCAAAATCAAATGATACTCTCATTTTATTGTTTTTTTGTGATGCTGTGATGTCGTGATATTGTTTTGTGATTTTACTCTTTTAAGGAGATATTTTGTTTTACAAGAAAACAACATCACATAAACATAACTAGACCCACATCCCTTTTTTCCCTTTATAAAAACGAATAGTTCCAGGGCCTATAAAGGCTATAGCTAAGACAGCTAATAGATATAATAAGTTCAGCTCAGCATTTACCCCTCCTGTATTAGGATCTAAGCCAAAGCTTCCCATTCCCTTTACTAAGAATAGAGACATAAACATCGTAAATGCTATAATAGAAGCAGAAATACGTGTAGCAAACCCCACTAGTAAAAATATAGGTGCTACTATCTCACCGATAGGCACTCCTATCCAAAGCAACTCTGGTAGATTATGTGCTTTTAACTGGTTAATAATAAAATCATGTCCATGTATTAATTTATGGATCCCGTGGAAGATCATTAGCCCTCCAACACCTAATCTCAATAGGAATTTTCCAAAATCTGCATTCATATACTACTGTTTTTTTGTAATTCTGTTATTTCGTGATTTTGTAATACAAAAAACCGAAATAATACCTTGTGTTAATTGATCTTTCTTAAGTCTCCTTAAAGTCTTGTGACTTTGAGATATATTAGCTAGTTTTAGTTGGTCTTATTTCTATTTTACTAGGAAGCACACGAGGATTCATCGCTAAGATATCTACTACCAACTGTCCCATATCTTCTGGTTGTATTTTCCAGTGGTCAGCATCAGAAGGCTGGTGGTTATTAAAATTAGAAGTCACAGAACCAGGCAATATTGTTGTCACCTTTACATCTGCATTTCTAAGGTCTAACATAGCTGCTTGAGTAAAACCTACTACACCAAACTTACTAGCGTTATAACCACTTCCATTAGCGAAAAAGTTTATCCCTGCTAGACTGGCAATACTGATATAATACCCTTTGTGCTGCTTTAATTGCTTTACAGACGCCTTTAAAGTGTGAAATACCCCAGTTAGATTCGTATCTATCATTGTATTCCAATCCTCTAAACTCATTTCTTCTACAGAGGAGAAGATACCCACTCCCGCATTGGCAATCACAATATCTAATTTTCCGAATTTCTCTACGATTAGTTCCACTGCCTTCTCTTCATCTTCATACTTCCTTACATCAGATTGAATTGCTAATATATTATCTGTATGCTTTAATTCAGCAATAGCTTCGTTAACTGTATCTATATTCCTACCTGATATTGCTACTTTATATCCTTGTTCTAAAAGAGCTTGAGCAATTCCCTTTCCTATACCTTTAGTACCTCCTGTGATGTACACTACTTTTTGCATATACTATTCTTTATGGATTATTTAAAGAATAAAGATATAAAAAAAGAACTATTCTCTCTTGTCATAAAGGCTCATACATTGTTTTTTTTTATACTCTAATTTGGCTAGTGACATATTTGGATTTAAATTAGCGACGATAAAAACAACTATAGTAATTATGAAGAACAAATCAGTATTATTCTTTTTGCTAGCTGGAAACATCATGTTTGCACAACGCAACTTTGATATGACAGAGGCTACACTAGGACAAGGTAGACAGTTTGCTACAGAAAGAATACTTCAACCATCTTGGAAGAATGACAATACCCTGAGTTTTGTAACTAAAAATAGAGATAGCCTTTTAATAAAAAGTCAAGCTAACAAATGGGAGTCACAAACAGCTCTTACTGCTAAACAATTAGAAGAAGTAATCAATAATACAGTTAAAGGGACTACATTTAACCTTAGAATCATCCCGACTAACCTAACTTGGTTAAATGACAATGAAATAGAGTTTTATACTCCTGATTCTACTTTTAAATCAAAGTATTACTTCAAGGTTAACCTTACTGATAAAAAGGTAGTCAACTCATTTAAATTTGATCTTAATGGTGACCAACAAATCATCTCTCGCAATGGAGATCACATCGCTTGGTTACAAGATAATAATATCGTAGTGACTACTAATAAAGGTGGTGATATTAAAGTAACTGATGATCCTGCTCTAGATATCATCAACGGAAGTAGTGATACTCACCGCAATGAGTTTGGTATAAAAAAAGGAATGTGGTGGAGTCCAAAACAAGACCAACTTCTATACTATAGAAAAGACCAAAGTATGGTGACTTCATACCCTATCATTCAATGGAGTGAGCGCGTGGCAGAAGTAAAAAACATCAAATACCCAATGGCTGGTATGGCTAATGAGCAAGTATCATTAGTAATCTATGACGTATATACTGGTAAAAAGGTAACTCTACAAACTGGTGAAGCAGACCAATTCCTAACCATGGTTACTTGGGATCCTTCAGGAAACTATGTTTATGTAGGAGTTCTTAATAGAGAACAAAATCATTTAAAAGTAAATCAATACAACGCTGCTACAGGTGCCTTTGAAAAAACGTTATTCGAAGAGAAATCTAAAACGTATACAGAGCCTTCTAATAGTCTAGTATTTGTACCTGGTGCACCTGATCAATTCTTATACTTCTCTGAAGTAGATGGATATAGACAACTATTCTTATACGACACAAATGGCAAGCTAATCAAGAAATTAGGGCATGAAAACGTGATAGTAAACGAGTTCTTAGGTTTCGACGAAGACGCTAAAAACCTTTACTATATAGGAGTTACCAATCAAGGATTAGATAGACAGTTATTCAAAACAAACCTTAAAAAAGGTAAAACAGAACAGATTACTACGTTATCAGGAACACATAGTGTAGTCTTAAACAAGAGTAAGTCATTGTTCTTAGATCAGTTTAACAACTTAGAGACCCCTAACAAAGTTACTATTGTCAATGCTGATTCTAAAAAAGAGCAACAAGTATTAGAGTCTAAAAATCCTTTTGATGGGGTTGTGACGATGCCTAAGACAGAGATTAAGACGATTACAGCTGCAGATGGAAAAACTCCTTTAAATGCACGTATCATCTACCCTACTAACTTCGACGTGAACAAACAATACCCTGTAATGGTATACGTATATGGAGGGCCTCATGCACAGTTAGTAACCAACACATGGTTAGGTGGAGCGAACCTATTCTTTAACTATATGGCACAGCATGGCTACATCGTATTTACGGTAGATAGTAGAGGTAGTTTTAATAGAGGACGTGACTTCGAACAAGTAATCCACAGACAATTAGGTCAAGCTGAGATGGCAGATCAAATGAAAGGGGTAGATTACTTAAAATCTCTTCCTTATGTAAACCAAGATAAAATAGGTGTATATGGATGGAGTTTTGGAGGGTTTATGACTACAACTTTATCTGTTAACCACCCAGAAGTATTTAAAGTAGGTGTAGCAGGTGGCCCTGTAATGGATTGGAAAATGTACGAAATCATGTATGGAGAACGCTATATGGATATGCCAAGCGAAAACCCTGATGGATACAAAAAAACAAGCTTACTTAACAAAGCAGATAAAATAAACAACAAGCTTTTAATTATTCATGGAGCTCAAGACCCTGTAGTGGTTCAGCAGCATTCTATGGAGTTTATAGAAGCTGCTATTAAAGCAAATAAACAAGTAGATTACTTCTTATACCCTTCTCATGAACACAATGTTATGGGAGTAGATAGAGTTCACTTAAATGACAAGATAGCACAGTATTTCTTCGATTACCTAGAGAAACCAAATACAAAATAGTATTATCATAAACAGTAAAGGGGCTGTCTCATAAAGACAGCCTCCTACTCGATTCAATATTTGGTATATCTATACTTTTAAAATTTGTTTATTTCGTTGATTATCAGTATTTTTAAATCTTAAATCAATGTGTTTATGGCAAAACAATCCCCTAGATTTAAATACTACGCTCAGAATCAAATGAGCTTGATTCCTCATTCCTTAGATGATTTTATTCCTAAATTACATCCTGTACGTATTATTAATACAGTAATAGATAAGTTAGACTTAGAAAGCTTATATGATAGCTACTCTAAATGTGGTGGTATCAGTTATCATCCTAAGATGTTGCTAAAAGTTTTAATCTATGGTTACCTAAACAATGTATACAGTAGTCGCAAGCTTGAGCAGGCTTGCTTAGAGAATGTTCATTATATGTGGCTGAGTGGTATGTCTTACCCAGACCACAATACAATTAATCGTTTTCGCTCTTCAAAACTTAAGGGTTATATAGAGCAGATCTTTACTCAGATTGTTGAATTATTTATAGCCGAAGGTTTTATCAGTATTGAAGAGGCTTATATTGATGGAACTAAAATCGAAGCCAATGCTAATAAATTCACCTTTGTTTGGAAGAAAGCTATTTCAAATTATAAAGAAAAGATGGTTCAACAAATCCTAGAGATATGGGGGTATGCAGACTCTATTGCTAGACAAGAAAGTGAACTTCCACCTCCTCCAGATTTTAAGAAAATAGATACAGAAGCTATCTCTCAAGCCATTGATACATTAAATGCAGCGCTAAAAGACAATCCAGATGTTGATCAGAAAGTAAAGAATAAACTGAAGTATATTACTAAAGAGTATCCTACAAAAATTCAAGAGTACCAAGAGCATGAAGCTATATTAGAAGATCGTAATTCTTATTCTAAAACAGATAAGGATGCTACTTTTATGCGTATGAAGGAAGATCATATGAATAGTGGTTTTCTAAAAGCAGGCTACAATGTTCAAATATCAACCAACAATCAATATATCCTAGCCTATAGTATACATTCAAACCCAACTGATACAACTACATTAATACCTCACTTAGAAAAATTCAAAGAGAATTATGGAGTATATCCAAAGTCTGTTATAGCAGATGCAGGGTATGGTAGTCAAGAAAATTACACCTATTTAGAGGGGGAAGAAATTAAAGCTTTTGTGAAGTATAACACTTTTGATCAAGAGCAGGAACAAGTAGAAAAAAAACCAAGAAAGAATGCTAAGCAAAGTACAAAGCCTTTTACAACAGATAAATTGTTTTACCAACACAAAGGTGATTATTTTGTATGTCCTATGGGACAAAAAATGCACTATATTGGAGATACAACAAAAACTACAACTACAGGCTTTATCCAAACATTAAGGCAGTATCAAGCTAAAAATTGTCAAGGTTGTCCTTTAAATGGTGTGTGTCATAAAGCAAAAGGCAATCGGACTATAGAGATAAACTTTGAATTACAACGACACCGAAAACAAGCAAGTAAATTACTCACTACAAAAGAAGGTATTGACAAGCGTAAACAAAGGTGTCACGATGTAGAAACAGTTTTCGGAAATATTAAACAGAACCATGGGTTCCGCCGATTTATGCTTCGTGGTAAGGAAAAAGTCGCAATAGAATGGGGATTATTGGCAATTGCACAAAATATCAGAAAGAGAGCTGCCTAAAAAGACTCTTTTTACCCTTTTTTTTCCGAAATGTTTTTTTCAATCCTCTAAGGTTGCAATATTTCAAAAAAAATCCCCTAAAACAATATCTAAAATATCAGAACAAAGAGGGCTGTCTCTTTTTGCAATGAGACAGCCCCTTTATTTTTTATACAGATTTCTATCTTGTCCTTTATAAAAGAATACAACTATTTCTTTTTTAACAATAGCTGTATTTCTACTATTTGATCTAAGAATGAAATATCTACCTTATCTAAATTAATGACAAACTCCCCTACTGAAGGCTTACCATGAGAAGCCCATACATTAGAAGTATCTCTTTTGTACAATAAATCAGAAATACTAATTTCTTGTTCAACTATATTATTTCCCCTGATTGAAGCTATCACATCATAGTCATCTAACTTATTTCTATAATACTCTTCATCTATAGTTCCTTTAGGCAATATAACTCCAATATCTATTATCTCAGCTATAATATCTCCTTGCTTAATTCTATCTCCCTTTTTCATAAGAATATTCGTTACTATTGCAGGCTTTCCTCTATGTTTTATTAGATATTCTTGTAGTTTCTCATATTTATTCTTTAGGGAGTCCAAGCTCTGATGTATATGTTTCATCTGAGCTTCATTAGATGAGCTATTAGTATTTTTAAATGCTTCTAATTGATCTTCAAGCAGTAACAATAAACGTCTGTTTTCATTTAAATAAACAGCACGCTCCTCTTCACTACCATATTTTAGAACCATCACTGTTGCTATGTCATCACCTATTTCTAAGATTTGATTCTCTTTAATACATACTTCACTTAAACTATGTGTTCCTTTATGTATTGAACGAATAGTTCCCTTATTTACTACAACTATCTTACTTGTAACAGTTAACTTTGATTTTGGTCCATCTCCATCATTTATCTGTTTACCGTAAATAAATACCGTATTAAAAAGAACAATTATGAGGACTGCTATTCTAATAATTGTACTGTAGCTATTATTAAATAGATGCCTCATGTTACTTATCATTATTAGTAGTTAAAAGATAAAGCTTAGTTGCTAATAGAGGTAGATCTGCAGTATCAGTATTACATAGAATGATCATGATCTTATTAAAGTTTTTATCAATAATCATTTCTGTGTTAAACCCATCAATACTTCCTCCTCTTCTATAAAACCCTTTGGCTTCATTAAAGAAGAAACCATAGGTAGGTTTACCTAGAAGCCAATCAATATTATTATTCGTTTGAGCAGTGAGTAAATACTTTGATGTAGATGCTTGATTAATGAGTTTATTATCTCTTAATGCAATAACAAACTTATACAAATCATCTATAGTAGAATACATACCTCCTGCACCATAGTAGTTGGAGATAAATCTCCTATCATTGTACAAAGGCATTTCTTTCTTCCCTTCTCCAAATGAGTAATTATGATAACCATAAGCAAGGTCTAATATCACTTCTTCTTCTTTTACAAATCCAGAATTTACTAAACTTAAGGGTTTTAAAATCAAATCTTCTATAGCTACTGAAAAAGGTTTCTTTGTACTGTTTTCGATAACTTTAGACAAGAGTACATAATCTACATTATTATAATTAAATTCGCTCCTATCCTTATCTGCTATTTTCACAAAGTTACTTATATATTCATCTAACGTATAAGGGTTTACTACTGCTTTTATAGGTTCATTTTCCAAACCTGATTGGTTAAGAAGCAATTCTTTAATTGAGATATCCTTACAGTCCACAGGAAGTTCTTGTATATACTTTCCTACTTTATCTTCTAAATGAATTAATCCTTTTTCCTGTAATTGTAATATACATACAGTAGTAAACAACTTCGTCATTGAAGCTATAGGAAATCGTGTATCATTATTTATTTTTACCTGAAACTGAAAATTCGCGTACCCTTTATTTATCTTAATAGAATCATTTTCATCAATATAGAGTATAGAACCATTAAAATGCCCTGCATCATACTCTCTGTGAACGGACTCAGCAATCTTATTCTGACCAAAGGCCATCGTAGAAAAAATGAAGAAAAAAGAAAGAATTGTTAATCTCATAACTAAAAATTAAAACATTTTATTTCTGTGAATCCCCCCTTTTATACTTAACTAAAGAATAACAGAGTAATAAATAACTCCCAAAAATAGCGATATGAATACAGTATAATACATTGCTTTGTAAACCAATACAATATACTTTATTTATTCAATGTATCCCACTCTTGATAATAAATTCATATTGACTCCATGCTCCGCTTGCTGTTTCTAGGAGTTTGCTAGGGGTTTTCTAGCCTAGAAGGCCGTTTTGTCGAAGAAAGGTGCAAGCATACCTCTAGCACTCCCCAAGCATATTCTAACGATTTATATAAAAGAATCACAAACAACTCGATTATAAATAGGTATGTAAAGAATAAGCTATGCAGCATAAATATAACTAAACAAAAACAAACTTAACTACTGAGCGGAATTGTATTAATCATACATCGATTAGAATATATTAATCTCTATTTCTGTATCAGATTATACTCTATTGCCATTTTAATAGCAGTACTCAGATTAGAAGTTTGGAACTTCTCGATTAAGTTTTTGCGGTGACTCTCTACAGTATGATGGCTGATAAACAGTTTCTCTGCTATCTGGTTTGTGGTTAGACCTGACGCGGCTTCTATTAAGATTTCTTTCTCACGGCGAGTCAGCTTTGGGATTTGCTTTAAGCCTACTTCTTCTTTTTTGTCTAAGACTATTTTAGACTGTGAACAAAGGTATTTTTCTCCTGCAAATACAGTTTTAATTCCTGAGATAATCTCTTCTACCGAAGCATTCTTCTGAATATATCCCTTCGCTCCTTCTGCTAAGCTACTATTAATAACAGCATATTCATTGTGCACACTCAACATGATAATCTCTAACTGAGGAAATTTCTGTTTAAGTGGTTTAATTAACTCCAATGTATTGATATCTGCTAAATTGATATCTAATAGTATAATATCCGTGTCTGTAGTTAAGAGCCCTTGCATCATGCTTTCTTTATCCGAAAAACAAGCGACTACTTCTATTTCTGATTGATACCCTAATATATTTTTTAATCCTTCTAATAACAAAGGATGATCGTCTGTAATGGCAACTTTTATCATAATTACTTTTTAGGAAATTTAAATTCCACACTTGTTCCTATATTTTCTTCTGAGTGTACAGCTAATGTACCTTTCATAAACTGTATACGCGATTGTATGTTGTGAAAACCTGCTGACTTCTTTAAGTCTAATTTATTAATATCAAAACCTCTTCCATCATCTTCTACTGTGACAATAATCTCGTGTTCTTCTTCTACCAACTGAATAATAATCTGAAAGGCAGCAGCGTGCTTTATAGCGTTGTTTACTAACTCCTGTATAATGCGATAGACTAACAATTGTTGATCTTGAGATAGAGAATTCGTATAGCTCAAAAATTCGATATGAATATCTAAAGTATCATTAGACATACGAATTCCAAACTCGTCTAAAGCTTCTTTTAAACCATAGTTAACCAATAAATCAGGCATTAAATTATGTGCTACCTTACGAAGTTCTGTGACTGCCGCATCTATCTGATTAATGGATTTATCTAATCCCTGCTTAGCCTGACCTTCTACTTTATCATTTAACTGCGTAAGGTGTAATTTGGTACCTGATAACAGACCACCTAAACCATCATGTAAATCACGAGCCAAACGCCCTCTCTCCTGCTCTTGTCCTTCTAATAGAGCTGTTAAAGTTGATATTTTAGAATTTTGTTTTTCTTGTTCGATAGCTAAATTATGTAGCGTATCTCTCTGCTTCATCGTCTTTAGACGTTGTCTATAGGCATATAACAATAGAAACACGACTAAGATGAAAAATATCATAGAAGCAACGTAGAAGGTGTTGAGCTTATCCTTATAAGCTACAATACTCTTATAAGTCAATAAGTCCTTATTCTTCTGTTCTGTTTCTAACTGTGATAGACGTAGTTGCTGTGCATTCTTCTGTGCTTCAAGCTCGGAGAACTTTAATCTGCTACGTTGATTCTCTTCTGTCAATTTTAGATTACTCAACAGTTGTTCTCTTTGCTGAGCTAAAGCACTCATCAGTTGAATCTTTTGTGTATTTTGATCCGATTGAAACTGAAGTTTGATTAGCTTCTGTTGTTGTCGTTCTTTATCAAACTCAGCTTCTAATTTCTTTACAATTTGTAGTTTATCTTGGTTGTAAAGCTTTTTGAACAAAGCCAAATACTCTTGTTGATAGTAAAAAGCTTCTCTATAATTCCCTTGTTCTACATAAATCTCAACTAAGGATTCGTAAATATTCAATTCTATATTGTGATCAACAATACTTGACTTTTGGATAGCCTGTTGTGCTTCTAATAAGTATAATATAGCCGCATCACTATCACCATTAGCTAAATGAATGGTAGAAATAATACCATACGAGGAAGCTATGTGATCTGCTTGGTCTATTTTCAGAGCAATCTGATTAGCTTTTTTAGCATATTCTAAAGCTTTCGTACGATAACTATCTGGGAAAGAATATAGGTATAAACTCGCTAAATTATTATTGGCAAAAGATAAATCGGATAAGTTATACATTACGTCCTTATTCTGATTAAAGATGTCTATCGATTGCACAAAATATCGCTCCGCTAAATCTCTATAATTAATATCTGAAGAATGACTCTCATATAGACGATTATACAGATTCCCCATTTGCATAAAGGTGGTAAACTTTACTTGCGGATCTGACTGTGATAAGGCATATTTGAGTGCCGTTTTAGTATACTTTTCATGTAGCTCCTTCTCTCCTAACTGACCATAAATAACACCTAACTCACTATTAGCAAATGCCTTTCTCTTATTCAATGTAGGCGAACTACTGGCAGCTTCATAAAGCTTAATAGCAGATATAATGCTGTGTACAGCCTTATCCTGCTTACCATCTCTACTGTATAACCACCCCTCACAATAAGCTACATACCCCTTAGTCTCGGTATCGTTTAGCTTTAGGCTATACTGTTTGGCTAATTCAAGGCTTTTTATTGCACCCGAATTATTCTCTCTAATACGCCTATTGACTGCCTCTATACAATATAATATACTTACACTATTATAATCTCCTTTTTTTAAGGCGGTATTGAGGTTCTGGGTGAATACCTGCTCAGCTTTATCATATTGTTTATTCGCATAAAGAGCAGATATATAAGACACTACCACAGTATTCTGAACAGTACCAGTACTTACTTCTGCTTTATACTTTTGTTCCCAACTTTCTAAAGATTGAGCAAGCACAGGCTCTATGGCAGTAGCCAATAACACAAGTGTCAAAAGAGAAACTCTCTTCATGCCCAACTTTAAATGCGATAAGGTATATAAAGATTTCTTCAAAAAATACAAGATATTAGGTATTACGCTCAATACAAAGATATTTATTCTGTTTCTTATTGAAATAAATATCTGTAAAAGGCTCATATTGTAATCCTATTTGATATTTAAACTCTAAGCTTTCATCCCATTGCATCGGAATATCTTCTTCTGGCCAAATCATAGCCCAGCCTCCTGCATATCCATATATTCCCTCATTATGATACATCGGATGGCTCTGCATCCATAAGTCTATATAATCATCATTATAAATAGATTGTAAATCAGATAGATCATCACTATTACAGTCATTATCTTTAACCCACTGTTGAACTTCAACATCACCAAAATGCATCAAATGCTCGAAGTTTGGGTATACTTGTTGAGTTTTAGTTGTTAGAGCTGTGTATCTCTTTAAATCGATTGATTGGATATCAATGGGTTCAAACGAGAATATTTCATCCTTCTCTATTAAAGCCATCCATTGATTTAGGTATTTGATTATAAAGCTGATACTTTCTTCTTCATTGACATAAGCGACTTGCTCATCTCCTGGTATTGCTTTTACAAAAAGGTGTGATTCTCTAATCAAAGTCTGAGCTTTCTCTTTTAATTGTTCTAAGTTCATTTATTGTTTTTTAAGCTTATATTTTAGCAAAGAAGTCAAACTTTTTCTCTGCTATTAACTTAGGTTCTTGATTTGGATGTTCTTCATATACTTCTATATAGACTACTTTCACATGAGTAGGTATCCTATACTCCTTTTCTTGACTGTAGTTATACCCAGCTATAGAAGCTCCTTCTTTACCAGCTATATGCTTAATATTTACATAGTACTTAAGCGTTATACCATTGCCAAACTGCTCTCCTTGTTCAAAGCGTATCTTAGAAACTTTGCGAATCTGTAATCCTCTAGAGTTAATATTCCCTTGTATCCTAAATCGCAACACTTTATCTTCTTTAGAGACTAAAGAAACAGCAGGTACAAATCTCTCTGTAACCTCCTGATAAGTGGTATAAGTATGTTGTTTACCTGTTTCAGGCACTTCTCTTGTCACTTGTTTAGGTGCAGTATATATCGTTGAGACTTGCAATGTTTGAGCCTTAGTCTGACAACCAAATAAGCTAAATATAGATGCTAAAATCATAAGGTATTTCATTACTGCATTTTTAAACATATTCACTGGTTAAAAGTAATACTTCTTACCCTATAATAATCTCACTGATAATAGTGGTTTTCTTATTTTACTACTATGTGTATTAAGTAACAAGACCTCTTTATTCGTGATAAAGAGGTCTTATGTATATAAAACGATTAGCTTTAGTCCCTGGAAAAGTTTTATCTGAATCAATTATTCCTTGATAAGCAAACATATCTGTTTTATACTTTTTACCATCTGCAACATTCATTTCAGTTGGTTAGTGACACTAACCAACTGACTATTTTCTTCATTCTTCTAAATACGCTCTACCCGTATAAATATCTATATAATAACTTACTGTTTCACCTTCAAGTTTTACTTGAACTAAACCGTCTGAATAGATGTATTTATAAGCCTTCACACCTATATTCTCCTTCTTTATCTGATTGTAAAGTGTATAATTCTCATCCTTCTCTTTCTGCAAGGCATAGATACCTTTAGCAATATCCAAAGCAAGTATAGAAGTGTACTCGGGTGCTATACTCCATAGTTGAGCGTTTTTATCCCATACCCCATACATGTTATCACCTCCTTTGTCTTCTATATTGACAAGATATAGTTCATCACTACCGGTATAGTACTTTACTGAAGCGACCTTCTGATGAGGTATAACCATTTCTTTAGCAGGCCATACAAGCCTCTCTATTTGATCTGACACCTTAAAACTATCCAAATCAAGCTGTTCTAGCACTTGCCCGTTTATATCTAGATACAGCCAATCATAAGCCCAAATATCGTGATCATAATTAAAAACACCTATTAAAAAATAAGGAGAATTATGAATAGAATATACAAGGGTGGCGTTCTTTATAAAGGCTATTTGTTTTTTTGTAGCCTTTGTAATTTCTTTTGGAAAGGCTTTATCATATTGCGGATACGAGTAGACACTTCCTGTATTTCTATCTTTTAATAACTTAGAAACGATTGGTTCAAATCGTTCTTGCATCAATTGATCAAGTACAAGGTCTTCATTACCACACTTTATAGTAAGCGTATTAATACCTTTTAAGCCTTGATGTATTGCTTTCTTCTGCTGTACATCATAAATAGAAAAAGAGTTATTAGAACCTTTTATAAATCGCTTATCAACTAAAGTTGTAATGATATCAGACTCCTTTTTCTTTAAATATTGATTCTTAATTGCATAAAGTGTCTCATTCCAATAAATATGCTCACCATCTACTGCTTCAGGATTTAGAGTGTAACTATCTTCTAAATAAGGGACTTCTTTGTGCAGTAAGATCTGTTTGGTTTCAATTACCCCAATCTCTATACTATGATAGGTTTGTTCTTTTTTAATAGCTCCACCTAAGATATTCCACTCCCAATTCCAGATAGGCATCTTTCTCTCATATTCCCTCTGTTTCTTATAGAATGTCAGTCCATTCACCACTTCTATCTCTATCTCACTCTCTCCTACTTCAAGTACTTCTTTTCCAGTGGTATCTATAACAACAGAAGCTCCTTTATTATTTATAACCATCGCATAACCTGTCGAAGTATAAGCAGATGCGCTGTTATACTTTATCCCGTTAAAAGGCTTTAAATTATCCTTATTTACATAGATAAAATCATTCTGTTTAGTTAAAAACGGAATAAGTTGAGTAGGTTCTACTTGAGGTATATTTAAAGAGGATTTGTCTTTTCTCAATTGAGCATAAGTTATGATAGATATCAATATCAAAAGGGTACTTAATACAGCTACTTTCATACTTTTCATTTTTGTATTGGATAAGCAACAATATTAAAGAGATAAGCAAAAGGAGACAATCCCTATTAGTGGGGATGTTTTTCAATTCCTATAGCATAACTATTGTTTTATATTTACTAGAATAGAAGAAGACTTACTTGATTGAATCAAAAAAGGCTACCTTACGGTAACCTTTTTCTTTGTTTGTAGTTTGTAATATGTGTATAAGAATTTTCTTCTTATTTATTTCCTTTAGCGTAGTCAGCTAAGAACTGAGCTAATCCATTATCAGTTAATGGGTGTTTTAAAAGACCTGTGATAGCACTTAAAGGTCCTGTCATTACATCCGCACCTAACTTAGCACAGTTTACGATGTGCATAGTATGGCGTACAGACGCAGCTAAGATTTGTGTTTCAAATCCGTAGTTATCATAGATAAGACGGATATCTTCGATTAATGTTAGACCATCAGTAGAGATATCATCTAATCTTCCAATGAATGGAGATACATAAGTAGCACCTGCTTTAGCCGCTAATAAAGCTTGCCCTGCAGAGAATACTAATGTTACATTAGTTTTGATTCCTTTAGAAGAAAAGTACTTACATGCTTTTACTCCTTCTTTAGTCATTGGTAATTTTACTACGATCTGAGGATTAAGTGCAGCTAGTTGCTCACCTTCTTTAATCATCCCTTCGTAATCTACAGAAATAACCTCTGCACTTACATCACCTTCTACTATCTCACAGATAGCTTTGTAGTGATTTAAAATGTTTTCAGCTCCTGTGATTCCTTCTTTAGCCATTAAAGAAGGGTTAGTGGTAACACCATCTAATACCCCCAGTGCCTCAGCTTCTCTAATTTGATCCAAATTAGCTGTGTCAATAAAAAACTTCATAATCTATATTATTATATTATGTTATGTTGTAACCCAAAAGTACGATATATATTCATCACTAGAGCGATTCTTAGAGAGTTTTTATAACAATACTTACACCTCTAATCCCTATTCACTGAGTCCCAAATAGTAATGATTTTTCCCCTTTATTAGCCTTTAATCTTGTAGTGATTCATCAGCATCTTCTCATACACCTTCCCAGGTAGTATTTTTTTGAGGATTAATGAGAACTTCTGCAAAGGCTCCCCTACTTTATACCTCACTTTTGGCTTAGATGTATTGATCACTTTGTGAATAGCTTTAGCCATCTCTATTGGATCTCCACCACTGTCTACATGCTCATCCATCATGTCTAATGACATTTGGTAAACTTCTTTATAAGCCGAATGGTCTAATACAGGAGCATGATAGCGCCCTGCCGCAATATTGGTTGCAAAATCACCTGGTGCTACATTAGTCACTTCTACATTAAAGGGCTTTAACTCCATTCGCATAGCTTCTGTAATTAACTCAAGAGCACCTTTAGAAGAAGAATAGATCCCTCTAAAGGGCAATCCCATATATCCTGCTATCGAAGTAACATTAATGATTAAACCTTCTTTTCTAGCACGCATATGAGGTAATACAGCCTTCATAACTTCAATCGGTCCGAATACATTCGTTTGGAAGTTATTTAAGATTTGATCAGCAGGGATTTCTTCAATTGGTCCCGTGATTCCTACACCAGCATTATTGATTAATACATCTATTTTTCCTTCTATCGCAATGACTTCTTCTATAGCAGATTGAATACTAGCCGTATCGCGTACATCTAAGCGTACTAAAGGAATTGTTGAATCTACTACTCTCTCAGGATTTCTACTTGTTCCATATACTTTACACCCATGCTGTGTCAAATATTCTCCTACACTCCTACCTATACCAGAAGATCCTCCTGTAATAAAAACGATTTTACTCATTGTATTTCTTGATTTAGAACAAAGATAAAAATATTCAATGAAGAATGCTTACTGTCACTTTGTTGTTTTCTTTTTCTATTTTCCCAAGAACCACCACACCTCCTGTTCCCTGTTCCCTGTTCCCTGTTCCCTGTTCCCTGTTCCCTGTTCCTGTTCCCTGTTCCCTGTTCCCCGTTTCCTGTTCCCCGTTTCCTGTTCCCCGTTTCCTGTTCCCCGTTCCCCGTTCCCCGTTCCCCGTTCCCCGTTCCCTGTTCCCCGTTCCCCGTTCCCTGTTCCCTGTTCCCTATAAACCGTCAACCAAGCAAAACATACTAATTCTTCTTATCTTTACCCCAAACACATTAAGACTCACTCATGAATAAAATTATATTAGCTGCTAGCCTATTAGCACTTAGTATGTCAATGACTAGCTGTAAAACAACTAGTTCTATTTCTAACAACCATACAGTTTCTTCTACTTATTGGCAAGAAATATCTGCTGACTCTATGGCTATAAACCTAAAAGTATTAGCCTCAGAAGAATTTGAAGGAAGAAGAACGGGAGAACCTGGACAAAAAAAAGCGACTGAATATATTACCAACTTCTATAAGAAGAGAAATATAGCGTATCCTAAACAAGCAGATGGCTACCTACAACCTGTTCCTAGTGCTTTTATGAGAAATAGCATGATGAGATTAAAGGATAGCGAGAATATTATGGCTTTTATAGAAGGAAGTGAAAAACCTGAAGAAGTACTAGTCATCTCAGCTCACTTTGACCATATGGGAATATTGCTTGACAAAATCTACTATGGTGCTGATGACAATGGCTCTGGCACAGTAGCTGTAATGGAGTTAGCTCGTGTATTTAAAGACCTTGAAAGCAAAGGAATAAAACCTAAAAGATCTATTCTTTTCTTACATGTAACAGGAGAAGAATTTGGACTATTTGGATCTGAGTACTATGTTCAAAACCCTATTATACCATTAGAAAATATCGTAGCGAATATTAATATTGATATGATCGGGCGTACAAGTGATAAATATAAGAAAGATGGGGACTATATTTATGTAGTAGGCGCTGATAGGTTAAGTAAAGAATTACATCAAATGTCTGAGCAATCAAATGCAAACTCAGTCAATATCGATCTTGATTATACTTATAATGATGTCAATCATCCTGAACAAATTTACTATCGTTCTGACCATTACAGTTTCGCAAAGCACAATATTCCTGCTATGTTCTACTTTAATGGAACACATGCTGACTATCATCAACCTACGGATACCTATGACAAAATAGAGTTTGAATTAATGAAAAAGCGTACACAATTAGCTTTTGCTACAGCGTGGACTATTCTAAATGCAGAGCACAAACCTCGTTTAGACTAAATATAACGCTAAATCTCTTTTAGATATGAAAATGATTTGGATCAAAACTATAGATATAAGTTTATTTCTATTGTGCACCATTAATCTGATTCTATGGATCATGCGTGGCTTATACGTTATCAGGACGAATACTTCTGAGACCTTCCAATGGATCTATGAAGAAGCATATACCCCGATGCTATATGCCTTATTTATCCTACCAGTCTTAGTAGTAGCAACCATGATTAATAGAAAGTTCTCAATACAATCCTTTACCTTCCTATCCTTAAAATGTTTAGTGATTAACTTCTTTCTAATCTTTGTGTTGAGGTAAAAATGTCTGCTCCTTAGCAGATTTCACCAGATATGAGAAATTTCCTATATCTAGAATTATAAATGAAAAAGCCCACTCGATGAGTGGGCTTTGCTATTATCTATTTTATCACTCCTTTATTAAGTAATAATTCTATCATCTTCTCTGTATCTTCCTTGCTAAACTTCTCTGTTTTTGACTTAAAACCAGCTTGCTTAATCTTCCAATCTTTCATTGCTTGATACACAAAATCAACATTAGTTGTTTTTAAGTCTGCATAAATCTTCAATACAGTATTAAACAACTCTATTTTATCAGTCTCCTTATTAATGAAAGGCAAACTATAGATCTGTAACAAGTTATTTATAGCCATAACGAAGTTTTTATTCTCTTTCTTAGAGACAACATCTAATATCTCCTTTTCTTTCTGATAAAGCTTTTTTATTCATACTAAATTTGGTAAGTAACTGTAAATATACCACCTCCCCCTTGACCATACAAGAGGAAAACCATAAAGGCTACGAATAATTAAGTAAAACAGAAAAAACCACACAAAACGAATTGCAATTCGCCCACAGCGTGAATGCCCACCCCAATATCAGGTAATTTACAGACACAACGTATTACCAATTGTGCGTCGTAGGGGCGAATTGCAATTCGCCCACACAACGAATACCCACATCGTGAATTGTTTGTCCCAAACATTATATGGTATATTATTTTTCCAATTATAAACGGGCGAATTGCAATTCGCCCCTACCTGTGAAATTTATCATCGTGCCATCGTTCAGGATTGGTAATGATATAATTCGATATATACTGATAACTTCTCTCGTCTCTTATAATATGCTCATAGTAATTTCTCTGCCAGATGGTACGGGCGGTTGGGGGCGTTGGGGCGAATTGCAATTCGCCCACACAAAACGAATTACAATTCGTCGCTGCCTTTATTCTTTTTATTGTGGCTATTTTATAACCTCTGACGATAGCCCCGATCGTTTGAGACGGAGATTTAAACCCTTTATTATCACCTGCCTTTGTTTTATTCTTCGCAATCTCGATTATCGCATGCATATGATTAGGCATAATGATAAACTCATGCAAAATCACATTATCTCTCACATTTGCTGTATTCAGCCATTCATCCCTTGCAATCTCACCTATCTCATTCAATGTTAACACCCCGTCTTGGATAGATCCGAAGATATTCTCCCTATCCTGTACACATAGCGTGATAAAGTATAATCCCTCAGATGCATAATCATACCCTTTTAAGCGTATAGATCCCCTTTGTTGATAGTTATTCATCTTATAGTTATTCATAGCCACATAGTTGTTACCTAAATCACCTAATACATTGATTTTAAATATACCACTTTTCTTACTACCCTCAAAAACAAGAAAAAGCCCATCTTCACAGACGGGCTTTTTCATTAAGCACTTCGAATACCTCAAAGTCAAGAAACTTCATCGAACTAAGAATAAGAGTCTGACCTCTGTATTGAATAAAATAAAATGTCTGCCGATATCGGCAGACATTTTATTTTATCCTAATCTTTAAGATAAGTATTCATTATACATTTTGGTATATTCAACAAATCCTTCTAGTTTCTCTTGGTTAACCAATTCATCTAAGATATCTAGGGCTAACCGAATAGGATCTTTCTCAATACAAAATAGGTTACTATCGCATTCTATTCCTGCATAATTAGAGTCTCTTTTCATACCTATCGCCCAATTCTTTAAGAATAAATCTAATGGTATTTCGACTATTTCATGATTAGCCCATCCTTCTTGTCTACATGCATTTGCATAAGCATTCGCCGACCAAAAGCATAATAATAAAGCCTCTTCCCCCTCTTCGTCTTCAAAATCATTAGAATATAAGAAAGCAAAACCACGAGGTTCTTTTAAAGCATAGATTATTTCGGTCTCACAGATTCTCTTTAGAAATCTCTTATACTTTGCTTCTAATGTAGCAGTGTCTTTTAACATGTTTTATTTTTTATAATATCTTAACTCTAAAAAGTCATGAACTCTTCTTCTAGTATAGAATAAATATCTAGAAGATAGTCTCAGTATTAAATAACTTCAAATAAAGAAGATTTAAGATACCCCTCTTGATTAATACCTCTTTATTTCTCCGTCTATTACTCCATTTTTATAATTTACCTCTCCTTTTAATCTTCCATCCTCATAATATCCTTTCATCGCTCCGTCTAAGACACCATCCTTATAGCTTGTTTCGCCTTGTAATTGTCCGTTTTTATAATACTCCTTACTCACTCCATCCAATTCTCCATTCTTATAACTCGCTTCTACTTTTACTTGACCATGCTCATAGTATCCTTTGGTAATACCGTGTTCTACCCCATTCTTATACGTCATTTCTATCTCTAGTTGCCCATCTTCATAATACTTCTTAGTCATTCCCTCCAGCTTCCCATGCTTATACGTCATTTCAATTGCAGCTTGTCCATCCTCAAAATAGCTTCTCTTACTTCCCTCTAGCTTTCCATCCTTATACGTTTTCTCTAGCTCTAGCTTTCCACTTTTATAATATTCCTTAAAACTGCCATCCAATACTCCATTCTTATAGTTTGCCTCCGCTTTTACGCGTCCATCCTCATAATAGCGTTTAGTTATCCCATCTAACTTTCCTTGCGTATAGTTTTCTTCTAAATCTACTTCTCCATTGGCATAATAGCTCTTTGCACTTCCTGTAAATACCTCTTTTGAATTCACTTCATACATCAAGCCATTACGCTCTTGAAGATCATTGATATGAACTTCTTTTTTAGCACAGTTTATGAATAAAACTGAAATAAATAAAATACACAAAACTCTTTTCATACTTACTTTCTTAAAAATCACATCGGAGAATCTATTGTTCTCAACAACAAAAATAGCCTTATTCTTATAAATAAATCACAAATTGTCTCAATCTATTTACAACCTTCCTAAACTAAAAAAAGCCCACGAATTAACGTGAGCTTTTATATTTATAAAGAGATATACTATTTCTCGAATTCTTTTAATGTTTTAGTAATAATACTTACACAGTCTAATAACTGCTCTTCGTTCATTACTAATGGCGGAGCGAAACGGATGATGTTACCATGCGTTGGTTTTGCTAATAATCCGTTGTCTCTTAATTTAAGACAGATGTTCCAAGCTGTATCACTTTCTTCAGTATCGTTGATGATAATAGCGTTTAATAAACCTTTACCACGTACTAAAGTACAGATATTACTAGTAGCAATATACTTGTTAAGCTCCGCTCTGAATAATTGTCCAAGTTTCTCAGCGTTATCCGCTAATTTCTCGTCTAATACTACATCTAGAGCAGCCATAGCTACAGCAGCAGCAGTAGGGTTACCTCCAAAAGTAGAACCGTGTTGTCCAGGTTTGATTACATTCATAATCTCATCATTTGCTAACACAGCAGAGATAGGATATGCTCCTCCTGATAATGCTTTACCTAATACGATGATATCAGCTTTGATATTTTCGTGGTCGATAGCTAACATTTTACCTGTACGAGCGATACCTGTTTGTACTTCATCTGCAATGAATAAAGCATTGTGCTCCTCACATAACGCTTTAGCAGCAGTTAAATAACCTGCGTCTGGTACATAAACTCCAGCCTCACCTTGAATAGGCTCAACTAAGAAACCTGCAATAGTTCCTTTGTTAGCTTCTAAAGCTGCTTTTAAAGCTTCTACATCATTATAAGCTACACGGATAAATCCGTCTGTATAAGGTCCGTAGTTTTTACGAGCATCAGGATCGTTAGAGAAAGAAATAATCGTAGTCGTTCTTCCGTGGAAGTTGTTCTCACATACGATGATTTTCGCTTGATTCTCAGCAATACCTTTTACTTCATAAGCCCATTTTCTACAGATTTTTAAAGCAGTCTCTACAGCTTCTGCCCCAGAGTTCATCGGAAGAACTTTATCAAAACCAAAAAGCTTAGTGATTTTCTCTTCGTATAATCCTAATTTATCATTGTAGAATGCTCTAGAAGTCAATGCTAGTGTACCCGCTTGATCAGCGATCGCTTTAACGATAGCTGGGTGGCAGTGTCCTTGGTTTACAGCAGAATATGCTGATAAAAAATCATAATATTTCTTACCTTCTACGTCCCATACATATACTCCTTCTCCTTTAGATAATACTACTGGTAGTGGGTGGTAATTATGTGCTCCGTATTTATTTTCTAGCTCAATAGCATGAGCTGAAGTCATTTTGTTCGACATTATAATTGTTTTTGTATTGTTTTTGTTCTCGCAATTTAAATCTTTTTTAGTGAAATCTAAAATTAATATTTGTTAGAATTAAGTCAAAAACAAGCTTTACTTTTGACTTAATTTAAATTTATCACGTCTACTATTCCCAATTCCTTAATAAAACTCTCATCATGGCTAACAACTACTAAGGTTCCATTAAACTCACTTAAAGCTTTAGTTAAACTCTCAATACTAATAATATCTAAGTTATTCGTAGGTTCATCTAATAGTAACACATCTATCTCTGAAGCTAAAATAGTCAGATAACACAACACGAGCTTCAGTTTCTCTCCTCCACTAAATGTACTTATCTTATTTGTCCATAAGCCTACCCCTATTCCGTACTGAAATAATAGATTGCGAAGATCCGCCAGAGAGTGTTTCCCTTTATTAGCCAGTTCTAACTGATCTATAGGCGTTAAACTATGATCTAGTAAAGAGTAAAATTGATCCAAATAGACCACCTTAGCATCTGCACGGTATAATTCTCCTGTAGTAGGTAGATAAATTCCTTGTAACAATTTAAACAGCGTAGACTTACCAGAACCATTCTTTCCTTTGAGCAAGATTCTATCTCCGCTCATGATTTTAAAGTCAAGATTCGTCTTAAATATTGGAGCAAATGCAGGAGAATAACGATAGTTCATTTCTTTAGCTTCCCATAACAACTTCCCTTTATGCAAAGTAGATTGGGGAAAACGAATAGCAAACAGTTTATCTCGTTCTAATTGGGTTCTTAATTCTAATAATTCAGATTGTATTCCCTCTTTCTTTTGTTGGTGAACATCCTGTAGCTTAGCTACGCTGTTCTCTGTTTTATTGCGCATCGCATTAATAACAATCTTTGGAAGACCTGCTTTTTTCTCTGCTTTTTTGTTCTGAGCCTTATCTTTACTTATTTGCTCTGTACGTTTAATATCCGCTTTTTTAGCATCTTTCATTTCTTTAGACAGATGATCTACTTTACTCTGGATACCTTGTAGACGCAGTTCTTTTTGTTCTTTGTATAGGCTGTAATTCCCTCCATACTTAAACACTCCATTAGGTGTTAGCTCAAAAGTAATAGGCATTAACTCAAGTAATACCCTATCATGGCTGACAATAACGATAGTACCTTTAAACTCTTGTATATACTTATAGAATAATTCCTTGGTTTCTAAGTCTAAGTGATTAGTAGGTTCGTCTAATAACAGTGTGTCTGCCTGACTTAGCATCATCTTCGCAAATAAAACCTTCGTCTGCTGTCCTCCACTCAGACAATCCATCGTAGTATCTGGTGATATCGTCTCTAATCCCCAATACGCTAATACCTTAGCGATCTGTTCTTCTATGTCCCATTGATCATTAAGTACTTCGTAGTCCTGTTCTTCTACAGAACCCGCTAGTATAGCACGGAGTGCCCTAACCTTATCAACTACCCCTACTGCTTCATAAATAGTTTGAGATTCAACTAATTGTTTATTTTGTGGCAAGTAGAATACTGTCCCATTAATATGAATAGCAGGTTCCGCTAACTCTAATTCTCTAGCGATTAGTTTAAGTAATGTTGTTTTGCCAGTACCATTTTGACCGATGATACTAACCTTCTCTCCTGCATTAATAGATAAACTAATATTTGTAAATAAAGGTGTCTTATCTGCGTGATAATAAGATAAATTTGATATAACTATGCTCATAGTCTTTTAAAATTTAACCCAGAATAAGTAATAGACCAATAAACGAAAAGTAAGTATACAAAATAGGTCTGAATTAGCGATACAATCATACTGTAGTATGGTTTTAGAACTAATGAAAGAGCTATGAAGTAGAACTGCTTTATAGTATTTGGCTGAGGCTGATTCTTGGTTTACTGCTGTGAATAATCCATACGTGGCCCGTACACCACTCCTCACGGTCAAAAAATATGTATTTACACGATACTAAGTATTATGACAACACAAGACTGTTGTCAATTTATAAAGATGATAACCACTCGTCGGACTGAAGTTTGTCCTTTTATCTATTGGTTATATATAACCAATCTTTACTTAGTTGTGTACATTTAGACTATTATTCGTTAATACTGATGCAAATGTATATCTACTTTTAGTTTTAAACAATTATTTGAACGATATTTTTATTAAAAAAGGCTGTTTGACTAAAAAGGTCTTATACCTAATTGTATAATAATGTTGTTTTAGAATGATGTAAGTACCTGTACGTAGCTTGCACTTTCTAGGGGATTCCTTGCAGTTTTCTAGCACTTTGCTTGCCTAGAAGGTGGTTTTCTCGAAGAAAGGTGCAAAAACCCCTCAAGCAATCCTCTAGCAGGTCAGAACAAAACTGTCTTTTCTTTAATCAAAATCAGATTAAAAGTTTTTTTTATTCTATGTTTACAGTCCTATAATCAAAAAATATGAGTAATAAAGAATTAACAAATAGATATGGATCACTAGCTTCATGGGTGTATCATATCGATAAACCTATTGGAAGATCCTTTGGAGATGTAGAATACTATAGTGAAAGATTAAAAAACACAGAAGGAGTAATCCTAGAACCTGCATCTGGAAATGGAAGAATACTAATCCCTCTATTAGAAAAAGGATTAAAAATAGAAGGGTTTGACGCTTCTGCAGCAATGCTTTCTTACTGTGAGCAAGAATGTAAACAAAGAGGTCTCAATGGTATCTTTAGACAAGAAATGTTTAATACCTTCACCTCTACTACCTCTTATGAAGCAATTATAATCCCTGCAGGGTCATTTCAGCTTATAACGGATACTGATGAAGCTATTGAGGTATTAAGACGCTTTAAATCAGCTCTAAAAGAAGGTGGCCGATTAATAATAGACTTATCTCCTTTATCTGCATTAGCAGAAGCTCCTATGCTAGCTAGACAGTGGAATGTAGAAAATGGAATGCTTACACTAACAGAATCTAGAGTAGAAACATCTTATCTTAAGCAGACTACTATATCTCAATTGAGGTATGAGCATTGGGATAATGAGAAAGGATTAGTTAACTCTGAAATAGATTTGTTCTCCCTTCGCTTTTGGGGAGTAAAAGAATTTAAACTAGCCTTAAGAGCTGTTGGTTTTACTGAGATTACCATCAGTAGTAATTACAATTATTTAGAAGAAATTTCAGAAGAAACACATACGCTAACTTTCGAAGCGAAATAGGTAAAACAAACAGGGAGGTTATCATCAGGATAAACTCCCTGTTTGTTTATACTAAATGCCGTAGGCAAATAATTCTTAATTTTAAATTCCTAATTCCCAATTAATTTGCGGTCTTTATCGTACATCCCTACCAAAACGCTATTCCCGTCTTCATCTACGCGTAGTCCACCATATTTAGCTTGTTCATACTTCTCTGCATCCCCCTCTTGAAAGAAGAAACTCTCTGCCCCAATATTAAATCTCCAGCCTTCATAGTTAAAGTATTTGATGTAAACTTGATTAGCTTTCTTCTCTCCCAATTCATTGACCATCTTCACCAGACTCCCTACATTATCCTTATCTAAAGACAGTAAGACATATCCACGCTTATTCAATTTGCTCTTTTCTACAGCCTCCTCAATATCGTTCACAGCTCTAGCTGATAGTTCTTCTTCTGTAGTTGTAAGAATCTCATTCTCACTAACAGGTGTTATTGAATCTAGAATACTTTGATCAAAAGTACTTGTTCTAGTTGATATCGCATAGTTAAGACTCATATAATCTCCTTGCATTAAGGATCTAGGATCTACAGGAGCTAATTCTAGCAATACGAATTGCCCCTCTTTTATTGTCTTTTCCTTTTGTAATACTGCTTTTACAAAGAAGATACCAATAAGTACAAATACAACTAGGATAATTATGTTCTTCTTATTTTTCATTTGTCTGTCCCTCACCTTTTTGAATTAAATAATAGATACCTAAGAATAACACTCCTATGCCCATCATAGATAGAGATTTCTCTAATAAAGAGATGCCTAAGTCATAATAAAACATGCCCATTGCCCAAATTAGAGTTGCAATACTTAAAGCAAAACCTACTTTATATTGCCTTTTAAAGCTCCAAAGCATCAATAAAAATGCAATACCAAATGCTGGATAATTAAATGCTACTAGTACATTAAAGATAAGGACTAAGCCATAAGCCATCACTTTAATGCTGACTTGAGTTACTTTCATTTTATTTAGTACTAAATAAACCGTTGCTACTACTAGGGCTAATATGGTAATAACTAAAAAAAGGTGAACTCCTCTATATTCACTAAAATAATAATAACCATACTTCATAGTAGAAGCAATAATCCCCATTACAAGTGTATAGCAAAAAGAAGCAGTAAAAACAGCTAAATATCTATCTCTTATCAGTTTATTTATTGTTCTTAATCCTTGTTCTTGCCAAAATAAATAAACAGTGAACAATAGTACAATAGCTAAATAAATATGATAGAAAGTTTCTATTTCTAATTGAAATAATATTACGTGAATAGAGACTAATACACATAAGCTACTCAAAAATGCTATAATCTGATTATTATAAAGTAGCAATGTGATTCCGCCAGTAATTAACATAATCAGACCTGCTAAATCTGTAGCTTCTGCTAGTCCAAAGACTAAAAAAGCATATCCTATAATAAATAAAGAAACAGCAATACTATCTGTTACAGCGCTGTCTTTACTTCTATTCAATGCAAATGAGCCTACTAAAAACAGTAATCCCATAATACTTAAAAAGGTATTATTAGAAAACAAATCACTCGATATCAAAGCAATAAACCCCATAAATAGTCCTAAACCTATAAGACTTCCTATTACTGATATTACTCTAATTATAATTGACTTAAGCGCTAATTTGCTTTGTGCCACTTGTAGGGCATCTTGCTCTACTTCTACTCCTTTTTGGATTAAAGAAGTAACTATATCTTTAAATTGATTACTGTTCATTGCTCCACACTTTTTTCTGGTTTATAATCAACTTCACAATTCCAAAAGTTCCTCCTATACAGTATAATGCATATAATAATAACGAAGCCTCATTGATATCAGCAATCTTGATAATTAAAGCAAATACAATAGCAAATACAGAAAGTAAAAAATAACTATACAACAATAAATCCTTAGCTTTTCTACTCCATAAGAAACTTCCAATAAACCAAGCGATAGAAGCTATTACTAGCATATATAACCCTCTTAAATCAGCTTTAATATAGCGGTCTGTACTTACAAAAATAAAAGTAATAATACCACTAGTTGCAACTGAAAAACAGGCTAAAGAAAGTAGTCCCGTATAATATCTATCCAATTTATAATTCGTTTTTTTGGCTAAATATATAGGTGTTAAATATAATACTACATTCAATAGTAAAAGAAATAATCCACTATAGAACAATAGATCATCACTCGTTACTTGTAAGAAATAAAGAATCAAAGTTGTGTTAGCTAGTACAGCATAAAATAACCACTGAGGAGAGAATCTGCTCAATACTGTCCATAGTGTAATAGCTAATACCCACATAAAGAAGAGATCGTAAGCATTAGCTCCTGTCTGATACACTTGACCATATACAGCGAATAACACCCCCACTAATATACTCGCACTTAACAAACTAACTTGTCTTACCACAGTATTCAATTTAGGGTACACGGCTCCTATAACACTGATAGTTAAAAGAATGAATACAAGTAAAAACTTGATGTTTTTATGTAGATCTGCCCAATTGTATGCAAAGAAAAATACTATACCTGACAGTAAAAACCCTGCTCCTAAGGCTAGTGTCAAATACTTGACAAACTTCTGCCAATCTGTGATATTAGCATAACTCTTCTGCTCTAACAATTCTCCTAACTGAGAATCTGAGAGTGAGCTATGCTCTTTTAGAAGATATAAATCTCCCTTATCAATCTTTTCTTTCATGCTTCTTTTTTATTTTCTCAAACGTAATACAATTTATTGAAAGTTGTATTACTTCACCTTAGAATACACCCTAGATTGCTCATAGATTAGCTGAAAAAAGGGAGATACTATCACATGGTATTCTAAGTCGAAAACGAAAAAAAGACAGTATCTAACCGATTAGATACTGTCTTTTTTATAATTTCTTTTAAAAACTTATACTGTCTCTAGAATCTGAGCAGCGTGATCTTTAGTTTTCACTTTACTAATCACATCAGATATAACTCCCTCTTCATTAATCACAAACGTCATTCTATGAATACCGTCATACGTGCGTCCCATAAATTTCTTAGGTCCCCATACACCGAAAGCATTTAATACTTCTTTCTCTTCATCAGCCAGTAATGGAAATGGCAAGTTATTCTTCTCAATAAATTTCTGTTGTTTAGCAGCTGAGTCAGCACTAACACCTAGTAATTCAAATCCCTTTGCTTTTAACTCTGCGTAATTGTCACGCAAGTTACAAGCTTCCCAAGTACATCCTGGTGTACTTGCTTTTGGGTAGAAGAATACTACTAATTTCTTTCCTTTATAATCACTTAACTGATGTACTTTTCCTGATTGGTCTAATGCTTTAAACACTGGAGCTTTTTGCCCTACTTCTAATGTCTTCATCTTCTTCCTAATTTAATTGATTACGTAAAAATAGGAGAATTTATAAGAACTATCAAGGCATATCCTATAAACTCTCTCTATCATGTGATTATTCTTTTAATATTATTTTGCCAAATTGATTAATAATTTTGTCCTCTACCATCATCTTCTGAATCACATGTTGAATCACTTGATCCATCTGACTTCCTAATTTAGTAAAATCAAAAACTCTTCCGATAGCTTTAGTTAAATCTTCATGTGGCACACTAAAGTTAGTTTCTAGTAACTCTATTATCGCTACCTCTATCTCCTCAGGACAGATGTCTTCTATATTTCTCTTTTCTATAGTATTTTCTCTATAATGAGTCAACCCTCTTTTATAAAGATCTTCATTCCAATAAAACTCTTGATAAGAGAGCACACTAGTACAATTAGGAATCTCATTAATCAATTCGACTAAATATGCCTGCAACTTCGTACCAGTACGAGAAATATTCCATATAGTCATCATTTTTTTTAACAAGTAGTTCTGACTAATAGGTCCTTCCGTCTGAATAATTTGATACAATTGATTCTGTACTAGATTTCTATTGTTTTGAAGGTATATTGTCTCAGAGTTACCATCCGCTATAGCATTAAAGTTAGCAGATTCATAAGGCCTTTGTCTAGATACAGCCGCCTTATCAGTCACTTCGATTAAATGTTTGCTAATAAAATCACTTGATCCTGTCTCCATCTCCACTTCTTCAGCCTTCTGATAGGTCTCATCTATCTTAGCTTGTAAATCTTGTAGAATTAACTCCTTATTCTTAAACCAATCAATCGTCCATATGCGGTATATATTCCATCCAAGTCCTTTTAATACACCAGGAATTAATAATTCTCTATCATTGGTTGTTTTTGCGTTGTAGTAATTTAATCCATCTACTAGGATTCCCATTACATACTCATTCGGATTATTCTTATCAACGACACCTATATCTAATCGATAACTAGAAGTACCAATATTCGTTTTAACATCAAATCCATTCTCTTTAAGATAAGTAGCAATGGATTGAATCAATTTATCACTTTGTTTAACAGATTCACTCTCAGCAATATTTACATATCCTTTTTCTGCAAAGTCTAAGAAATTCTTCAATCCCTTCACTCCTTCTGCATTAGTACGTCTAAGATCTATCTGATCCCCTCTAAGCGAAGAGAATATCTTCATCTCATACCTCGCTCTAGTCACAGCTACATTAAGACGTCTCCATCCTCCATCTCTATTTAACGGTCCGAAATTCATTGATACCTTACCTTCTTCATCAGGGCCATACCCTATAGAAAACAATATAATATCACGCTCATCTCCTTGTACATTCTCTAAGTTTTTGATAAAAAGCGATTCTGAAGCTCCTAGCATTTTCTCCTCTACAGCAGGATTCTTTATCAGCATATCCGACAACATATCTTCTATCAAGGTCTGTTGAGTTTGACTAAAAGTCACTACACCTAGAGACTTAGGTTTTATTTGACTATAGTGCTGTTTTATATATTCGACGATAGCTATAGCTTCTTTTTTATTTGTACGAGACTTTCCTTTCTCATACATCCCCCCTTCTATAAATTCAAAAGTTACTTTCTTATCCAAGTCATCCTTAGACGGGAAAGTCAATAACTTATTGTCATAGAAATTAGCATTACTAAACGATATCAAACTCTCGTGCTTACTTCTATAGTGTCTTAACAAATACTTAGACGGCAATGACAGAGCCAAACAATCATCTAGAATACTTTCTAAATCTTCTAATTCTAAATTATCTTCATCTACCTTATTAGAAGCAAAGAAACTAGTCGGAGGCATCTGCTTAGGATCTCCTACGATAATAGCCTGCTTAGCTCTAGCTAAGGCACTAATAGCCTCGGCTGTAGGTAACTGAGAAGCCTCATCAAAAATAACCAAGTCGAAATGCTCTGTACTAACATCAAAGTACTGTGCTACCGAAATAGGACTCATCAGCATACACGGCTTTAAGCGAGAAAGTAAATTAGGCATCTGATCGAATAGTTTTCTCAAACTCAACCCTCGTCCTCTACTGCGAATAGCACGTTTTAGCATTCCTAATTCGGAACTCTGAATAGAGTCAAAGAATGATCTCGGAATACGACTACTTAATTTTAATACTAATTGACTCTTATTTAATTCGGTATACTCATTGTGAATATCGTGATACTGTTTGATTAGAGTCTCATATATCTTAGCATCAAAACCACTAAGTGCAAAAGAGTTACTTACTGTTTTAATAAATAAATTGATGTGCAATATTCGCTCTAGCTCTACTTCTAGATTGTCTTTTTCTATTCTACCTTGTTCTAATAAGTCAATAAACCAATCTAGTTCAAGCTTAGTTCCCTCTTCTCTATAGACATTATAGTTAATCCAATCACTTAACTTATCAAGGTTAGCTAAGATACCGTCAACTTCATCACTTAAAGGTGTTGTCGAAGAGAATGCCTGAACATCGTGGTATTTTACCATAAATGTCTTTAAGAATGTCGTAATCTCGGAGATTCCTCTTCTTACATTTTGGTTTCTATAAAAATCTAATAACCATTTATCTATTCCATAATAACCATGCTGTTGAGCCAGTTTAGAAAGTCCGCTTAGGTTCTCTATTTCTGTATAAATAGCTTCAAAGTCTAATCTATCATTAGTATAGTAGATTTTAGACAGTCTATTAATATCCCTGTAATTAGAGTCCTCACAGCTTAGTTTTAACCTCTTGAAGTCATCTAATTGATTAAACAGAAGATTAACATCATGCTCTGATTTGATCTTTGCTTTAGAATATCCATTCAAGAAAGACTTTACTTTTCTCTGCTTAAGCCATTTAGGCAAGAACCAAAGATGTTTAGATTTATTCCACTCTTGTTCTTGAAGTGATAGATCTACTTCAAGTATTTTCTTATTAAATTGTTGAGTAATTGAATCCTCTATACGTATGCATTTCTGATGTAACTCCATCCACTTGTGTAACAGAGAGAATTGATTAGCATCAAAGTATAAATCGATTAATTCATAAGACAAATTGCTCTTAGCTAATAATTCAAACATCGTCTGTAAACTATTAGCATCGATCCTTTTATCAGATAGAAGTTTAAAGTTAAACTCTGCACTGATTTGCTCATATTCACGAGCTGTATATTTATAATCAGACAGTACGGTCTTAACCGTACTCTGGATATCGTATTTATGTTCTTTTATCGTTAAAGAACGCAAAGGATGTGACAAAGGGCTCTCTATGCGCTGACATATAGAGGCAAATTGTACTATCCAATCCTTCCAACTTGTATAAGTAGACTGTGTAATCTCATTTAAATCAATATCTACAAGTAAATCGCTATTAACAGCCACATGGTTAAGCTCTAAATAGGCTATGGTATCATATAAACTCCATCCAATACTAAAACGTTGATGTAGCTGAGTTATATACTTTCTCAACTCTGCTTTGCGTTGATCTATTCTATTCGAAGCTTCCTTGAAGTCATAGTTTCCCTTATATTTTGGCACTTCTAATGTAGCTTCGAACTGCGCTAATACATCAGATTTACGTGTTTTATTAGAATGCAATTCCAAACAGAATGGTCCTAGTCCTATCTTTTCTAATCGATGGTGTACTACATCTAGTGCAGCTTTTTTAGCTGCTACAAATAAGACCTTTTTACCATTTGCTAATGCATCTGCAATGATATTAGTGATCGTCTGAGACTTACCAGTACCTGGAGGCCCGTGTAAAACAAAACTTTTATTAGCATGTGCATTTCTAACTGCTTCTAATTGAGAATTATCAGTAGAGATAGGTAATGTCAATTCTGATGATGTCAATTGTTCTAACTCATCATCATTACTATCGAGTACTTCTATTGATTCTGACAAGCTACCATTCAATAAACTATTAACAATAGAGCTCTTTTGAATCTCATCTGCATACTTAGAAATATCTTGCCATAAAATCAATTTATTAAACGAAAAAGTCCCTAAGATAATCTGATCTAATACATCCCAACCTTTTAAATCTATTATCGTCTTTCTAACTAAGGCAAGAACCTTAGGTACATCGACACCTAAATCATCCATCGGCAAATCTTCTAGGGCAGTCATATCAAGTTTAAACTCTTGACGTAAATACTCTAACAACGTGATATTAATCATCGTCTCCTCGTCTCTCCCTCTTAGTACAAACTTAGAGTTAATAGACCTCCTATTAAGCTCCACAGGCACTAATAATATAGGGGCATATCTTACTGTTTTCTCAGATTTGGGTTCATACCACTTAAGCAATCCTATCCCTAGATATAGGGTACTCTTACCATTTTCTTCTTCAGCTAGTTTAGAATTTCGATATAGATTAACTAAGATATTATCTAAGTCATACTCATTGTAGTAACTATATAGTCTATTATTCTTAAACTCTGAATTTACTACTTCGAATAGCTCTTCTGATGAATGTAATGGTGGATAATATAGATTGTACTTATTTAATATCTCTTGCTGGCTACTTCCTTGTATAGTATACGCTTTACCTTCCGCTAAAGAATCTTCTAAATCACTTACATTTACATCGATTAACTGTAGAATACTCTTAGTAAATCGAGTGTTTAAAAGATTGTTTCTAAGGGATAAATCTAATAGCTTCCTCTCCCAAATACGTTGTTTAGATAAAACAGTTCCTTCTCCTAGTTCTAAATCACTAAAAGCATTAGACTGAGCAAATCGCTTATCTATACTATCTTTTTTTCTACTAATTTCAAAATCGTGGTTCTCAATAAACTCTCCACTACTCTTTCTATATACTGGTAAAGGTAATACATTATTGATACGAGCAGTCTTAACGTCAATAGACAAGATAAAATCAGAAGCTTGTAACAGCTGAGTTTCTGCAGATGCCATTGCTTCTTTAAGTGTAAAAGTAGCCCCCTTACAGACCATGGTAGATTCTATAACGATAAGTTCGCTGATACTCGTTGCTGCACGTTTAGTAATCGCTGTCTGGTCATAATTAACCATAGAATCAAATCTATCATCTACTAACCAAACACCGACAAATATATGCCCTCGTGTCAGAATAAGAATAGGATTTAAATCTATTGCTTCTAAACATGCTGCAAAGAGCAATGTTATATCCATACAGTTACCAAACTTGGTCTCTATCACTTGATCTAATAATCGAATACGCTGGCCTGTTCGCTCATAACTTGGTGGCAAAGCACTATATACTAAATCCATACTTTGTATAGATCGATAAATAGCAGATACCATCTGTAATACGCGTTCACGACTACCTGACTGATATCCTTCGAAGGAAGGAACTAGTTTATTCTTCTCTAATATTCTAACAGCATTAGACTTAATAGGGTAAATAGCATCATGATTAGGTAAGATATACGACGCTAGTAATTGTGGAAAAAGCTCCACTCCTCCAAAGTAATCTATAGGTAACACCTCTATTTGGAAGAAAGTCTCTGCTAATACTTCGTCATCTAACTTTAAAGCTATCTGAACCGTATCAATATCTTTCTCTACTACATTACGTATAAAATGTAGATTATATTTAAAATCAAACTTCGTTATGGTATAAGCCGTATTAGACTCTAAGCGTTCAATAGGCACAACATTATCCTCAAAAAAACCTAGTTGCGATGAGATGTGAACTTTAACCCCTTCATAACTTTCTTCTAGATTATCTATTAGGATACGTTGTATAAAGTGATATTTCTGAATACAAAAAGTATAATTGAAGTAACTATACTTCTGTACTGATAATTTTATTGATGTATTTTGTTCCATAGTGTCACAATTATGTCTTCCAAAATAGAGCATTCCTACTCTACTTTTTCACAACAACTGTCAATTTCGTAATTCTTAAGAATTTTCTAAAGTAATATATTTTTACATACTAATTAACAAAATAAATAAAATATACTTTAATCACAAAAAATACAATAAACACCATCCTCAAATAGCGGTAATACTATACATAATACCATAAAACTCTTTATATATACCAACAAAAAGACGACTTAGCTAAGAAGCATAAGTCGTCTTTTTTTCAATTTATCACTATTTTTAGTTCGTAAATAACAATTCTCTGTACTTCGTTAATGTCCAAAGCTCATTATCTACCATTAATTCTAATTTATCACTGTGGTAACGGATAATATCAAAATAAGGTTTTACAACATCACAGTATGCATGAGCTTGTTGTTCAACATCCTCTATTAGATTCGCTTTTTTACGCTCATTTGTCATCTCAGTAACCTTAGCATTAATTTGCTCTATATGATGAGATATCTTTTTAATCATTTGTAATTGCTCTGCTGCAATCGTTCCGAAATCTTCAGCACCGAATATCTCTTTAAGACCTTTCACATTATCAATTACTAAGTTTTGATACTTGATAGCCGTTGGTATTACATGATTTCTTGCGATATCTCCTAACACACGTCCTTCTATCTGAATACGTTTTACATATTCTTCTAGCTCGATCTCATATCTAGCATGCATCTCTATACTAGTCATCACTCCCATCTCTTCAAAGATTGAAATCACTTTAGGGTCTTTCTTAATTCTTAAAGCAGAAGGAGTTGTCTTATTATTACTCAATCCTCTTTTTACTGCTTCTTTTTCCCATTCATCACCGTATCCATCACCTTCAAAAAGAATTCTCTCGCTATCTTTAATATATTCTCTTAATACATTGAAGATTGCCTCATCTCTTTTTAATCCGTCTTTTTCTACTAGTGCATCCACTTCATTTTTAAAGTCTCTAAGCTGTTTAGCTACTATTGTATTTAATACAGTCATCGGTCCAGCACAGTTAGCTGTAGATCCTACTGCTCTAAATTCCCATTTATTACCTGTAAAAGCGAATGGAGAAGTTCTATTTCTATCTGTATTATCTAATAATACATCTGGAATTTTTCCAACTACATTTAATTTAAGATCTGTTTTTTCTTCTGGTGACAACTTTCCATCTGTTACCTCTTTCAATTCATTAAGAACCTTAGTCAATTGTTGTCCAATAAATACAGACATAATTGCCGGTGGTGCTTCATTCGCTCCAAGACGGTGATCATTACTTGCAGAAGCAATAGCTGATCTTAAAAGCTCTTCATTATCATTTACAGCTTTAATCGTATTGATAAAGAAAGTTAAGAACTGTAAATTACTCTTAGGTGTTTTACTAGGACTCAACAAGTTCACACCAGTATCAGTAGCCAATGACCAGTTATTGTGTTTACCAGAACCATTAACTCCTTTAAATGGTTTCTCATGGAATAATACTTTAAAGTGATGCTTCTCAGCTACCTTTTTCATTACATCCATTAATAAAGAGTTGTGATCCACTGCTAAATTAGCTTCCTCAAATATAGGTGCTAATTCAAACTGATTAGGAGCTACTTCATTATGTCTAGTCTTAACAGGAATACCTAATAAGATACAGTGATTCTCTAAATCATGCATATAATTCAGTACTCTAGTTGGAATAGAACCGAAATAGTGGTCATCTAATTGTTGTCCTTTAGCAGCTGTATGCCCTAATAATGTTCTTCCTGTAGTAAGAATATCAGGTCTAGAAGCAGCTAAAGCACTATCTACTAAAAAGTACTCTTGCTCCCACCCTAAAGTAGTCGTTACTTTCTTTACATTTTTATCAAAGAATTTAGCTACTTCAGTTGCAGCATCATCTATTGCATTAAGCGCTTTTAATAAAGGAGTTTTATTATCTAAAGCCTCACCAGTATAAGAGATAAATACAGTAGGAATACATAATGTAGAACCAAAGATAAAGGCAGGAGATGTAGGATCCCAAGCTGTGTACCCTCTTGCTTCAAATGTATTTCTAATTCCTCCGTTAGGGAAACTAGATGCATCTGACTCTTGTTGTACTAATTGACTACCATTAAATTTTTCAACAGGATCACCATCAAAAGACGTCTCAAAGAAAGCATCATGCTTCTCTGCTGTCGTTCCTGTCAGTGGTTGAAACCAGTGCGTATAGTGACTTACTCCTTTCGATAGCGCCCATTCTTTCATTCCCAATGCAATGTACTCAGCTAATCGACGATCTATTTTAATTCCTAGTTGTGCATTCTTAACAGCCTGATAAGCTTCTGGAGTTAAAAATTGTCGCATTGACTTGTCATTAAATACGTGATCACCAAAGATCAATGATTTTCTACCCAGTTCTTCTACCTTTACAGCTTCTCTAGATGCTGCTTTTTCAATTGCTCGAAAACGAAATGTTGACATAATTAATAGTTTTTGAAGGGACACCCCCTGTTTTATGAGTACAAATTTAAATAAAAGTCATTAAAAACAACACACACCCCCTATATTTTTGTAATATTTTTTAAAAAAGTATATTCAAGAGCACTCCCCCCTTATATTTTTACCTATAGAAACAAAAAAAGGTAGAAACTTAGCGCCTCTACCTTTTAAATATTATTATCTAGTACTTCTTAACTACTTTTACATCTTCTAAGTTATACTTGCGTACAACTTCTTCGTATGATAAACTAGTCTTCTCACTTTCTTTACTATTATCAGACTTAGTACCTATTACAGGTGTACTTCCAGGAATGTATACTATTCTAAAAATCATATTCTTTATAAAGCCTTCATGTTTATCTCCATCTCCATTAAAAAAACCTAGAGGAGCATTAGCTCTTGCAACGATTTCTGTATCATATGGAGAATAATTATAACTATATTCAAGTTCTTTTTCTACTTTATCTACATCTACAAAGTATCTGGTAGGTAAAGGTGAAAAAAGAGGCTTACCATCATTACTAAATTTATCAGCTATAAACACGAACACCAAGTCACCATCTACAAATCCGTTTGGATGTTTAATAAGTTGTCCTTGAATAGTACTAGTCAAGTCTTTTGTAAAACTTAATTTAATTTCTTCTACATAAGGATACATAGTTGGTCCTGGAGGCCCTTGTGGTCCAGTAGACCCTTCACACCCAACTAATAGTGATGTAGCTACAAAGGCAAATAGCATTGCAATTTTTTTCATAATCTCTTTTATTTATTACTTGCAAAATATGCATTTTTTACAACACCCAATAAACTTTATCAAATAATTATACTTATTTATCGTGTAATCTCTTTCGAACTTCTTCTTGAATCCTTTCATATTGCTCTAACAGCTCTTGATCAACCTTTCCTGAATATTTTTTTATCCTTCTCAAGAAGAAACCAAACAATAAACTGTAAACTCCTAATAATATGAATGAGAATGCTGTCCAATATACAATGGTAAATGCACCAAACTCAAGATTCCATAACATACAGAATGAAAATACTAACCCAAGTAAAGCAAAAACAAATAAGCTAGTCCATGATTTTACACCGTAGTTTTTAAGGTCAAAAGCTGTTCCCATTCCTCTAATAGATCTAAACATTAATCCAAAACCAACATAAATAGGAAGAACTACTGCCGATAACGTAGGCGTTCCAATTAAAATAACACCTAATACCACATCTATAATTCCTGAAAAAAGCAACCATCCCCAACCATCAAGTTGATCATGATTAGAAAAAGCAAAGATAATCTCTGAAATACCAGCAATTAAAAACATACAACTAAAGATAATAGTTAGTGAAGCATATGCTGTAATAGGAGTACTAAACATATATATTCCTCCTATTATAAAAAGTATACCAATGATTACAGGTATATACCAGTTCTTAATTCGATCTTTTACAGTTTTTACAAATGAATTAGCCATATCTCTTTTTTTAAAGTTTACATCTAATTTATACATTTTTAACGGCATTCAAAAATTTAAAAGTGTAACTTTGATTTGAATCGTGTAAATATTTAACTAAATAACACTAGTAAAGTCCTTTTCTATGATAAAAAGAATTTATCTCCTTTTACTTTGTTCTACTTCTATCAGTTTTGCACAAAACTTAAAGCCTATAGCTGATAAACAAGAAATATACAATAGCTTACAACTAGCTACTGATATACACAAAGCTTTCCCCACAGATTCACTTTATAATCTTACTGGTTATAAGAATACGTATAGATCACCAGAAATGGGGTTAACCAATATGTGGGCATTATACCACAATGATAAAACAAATACTGTAGAAATAGTTATTAGAGGATCTGTAAACAAGGGAGCTAGTTGGTTAGCTAATTACTATGCAGCTATGATTCCTTCATCAGGAGAAATACAATTAGATAATACTAAAAAAGTTAGTTACAAACTATCTCAAGATGAACGAGCAACTGTTCATGCAGGATGGACTATAGCATCTCTATATTTAATGGAAGATATTAAACCTAAGTTGGATAGTCTAGTCCAGAAAAATCATAAAGATTTTATTATCTCTGGACATAGTCAAGGTGCTGCTATAGCTTATCTAATAACAGCTAATCTAATGAATCAACAACTAGAAGGAAAATTACCTAAAGATTTACAGTTTAAGACTTATGCAATTGCTCCTCCTAAACCTGGAAATCTTTACTTTAGTTATCAATATGAGAAACTAGCTAAAAGTTGGAGTTACTCTGTTATTAATACCCAAGACTGGGTTCCTGAACTTCCACCAACAACACAGACTTTTAGAGACTTTAACGAAATTAGCCCTTTAGCAGATCACGAGGTAAAAAAAGCATTAAAAAAAGTAACTTGGCCTAAGAGAATGGTTGCTACTAGTATTTTTAATGGTATAAAAAAGCCTACCGAAAAAAGTGTCAAGAAATATAACAAATATCTAGGTTCCTTTGTCTTTAACCTAATTCAAAAACAATTACCAGAATTAGTAGAGCCTAAATATGTTCTAAATAGTAACTATGCGAGATGTAGTAACCCAATTATATTAGATGGACTCAAGGATACAGAATATCAAATCAAGTTTCATAAACCTGAAAATATAATGTCACACCACTTACCTCCTGCTTACTTATACTTATTAGATAAAGAATAAAAAAAGAGACTCTTAATAAAGAGTCTCTTTTTGAAATAAAACAATTTTTCAATTGCTATAGTTATAGTTTGGTTAGGGTTCTAAATCAATACTTACTAGTAAAAAGACATAACTATTACTTATTTTGTAAGTGCATTACAATATACATAAGATTTTTATTAGCACAAATACTCCTATCATTAAAATGGATTATTTTTTTATTCTGTTAATTTCCATTATTAAACACAAGCTAATAAATTATTCATTAAGAACATACTTAATTTTTAACCTTCAATTAAGTATAAATTATGATATCAAACCTAAATATACTAAACAGAAGATCTCTTATAAAAGCGATATTTAAAAAAAGCTGATGAGTAATCAAGAATATTGAAAATACAACAAAAATATTTTTAAACAAAAAGGCCTATACATGATGTATAGGCCTTCCTTATTTGTTTTATTTTAGAATAGAATTATCCTAAAACTTCTTTTACTTTTTTACCGATCTCAGCAGGAGAATCAACAACATGGATTCCACATTCGCTCATGATACGTTTCTTAGCAGCAGCTGTATCATCAGCTCCACCTACGATAGCACCAGCGTGTCCCATTGTTCTTCCTTTAGGAGCAGTCTCTCCAGCGATGAATCCGATAACAGGTTTTTTATTACCATTTTCTTTAATCCAACGAGCAGCATCAGCTTCTAATTGACCACCAATCTCACCAATCATAATGATTGCTTCAGTTTCTGGATCAGCCATTAATAATTGTACAGCTTCTTTAGTAGTTGTTCCAATGATTGGGTCTCCACCAATTCCGATAGCTGTTGTAATACCTAAACCTTGTTTTACAACTTGATCAGCAGCCTCATAAGTTAAAGTTCCTGATTTAGAAACGATTCCAACTGTTCCTTTTTTGAAAACGAAACCTGGCATAATACCAACTTTAGCTTCACCTGGAGTGATTACTCCTGGACAGTTAGGTCCAACTAATCTACAATCTCTACCTTTGATGTAGTCGTAAGCTTTGATCATTTCAGCTACTGGAATACCTTCTGTAATACAAATAATAACTTTGATACCTGCATCAGCAGCTTCCATTATAGCGTCAGCAGCAAATGCTGGTGGTACGAAAATAATAGATGTATCAGCACCTGCTTTTTCTACAGCTTCTGAAACTGTGTTGAATACTGGACGATCTAAGTGAGTAGTTCCCCCTTTTCCTGGAGTTACACCACCTACTACGTTTGTTCCGTACTCAATCATTTGTGAAGCGTGGAATGTACCTTCACTTCCAGTAAACCCCTGAACGATTATTTTTGAATCTTTATTTACTAAAACACTCATGATCTTGTTTTTATTTATTTAAACTTACTTACACAAAAATAAACAATTCTAATTACTATTAAAACTTTTTACCCCCTTATAAGTAAGATTAATTGATTAATTAATAACATTCTTTGTTTTCAATCTCAAGAAACCTGATTTATGTCAGACACGAATGTCAAATACTATAAATGCTTAGTTTTCTCTACTAATTCTGGTATTCTCTTAATACTAGCTAATTGCTTTAATTTATCTCTTGATTCCTCTGCAGGATACCCAAAATAAACTTTACCTCCAACTAACGATTTAGATACTCCAGATTGAGCTAAAACAACAGCTTTAGTTCCAATAGTAATACCACTTGTAGTACCTACTTGTCCCCATAGCGTTACTTCATCTTCTATGACCACACAACCAGCTATACCACATTGAGCCGCAATTAAAGAACGTACACCTACCACAGTATCATGTCCGATATGAACTTGATTATCTATTTTAGCTCCCTCTTTAATAGTAGTATCTCCTGTCACACCTCTATCTATAGTACATGCAGCACCGATACCTACGTTATCTTCGATAACTACTCTACCACAAGATACTAATGGATCAAATCCTTCTGGTCTCTTTTTATAGTAGAACGCATCAGCACCTAGTATAGCTCCAGCATGAATAACTACATTATCCCCTATAATAGTTCCATCATATAAAACTACATTAGGGTGAATAACACAATTTTTACCAATCACTACATTATGACCAATGAATACATTAGGTTGAATGATTGTTCCTTCCCCGATAATAGCATCTTTAGCTTGTACCTCAGTTGCTGGTTTAAACGGGTTAAAGAACTTAGATAATTTATTAAAATCTCTAAACGGATCATCAGATATTAATAAAGCCTTACCCTCTGGGCACTCTACATCTTTATTAATTAAAATGATTGTCGCATTAGAGTTTAACGCTTTATCATAATATTTAGGATGATCCACAAAAACGATTTCACCTTCTTGTACAACGTGAATTTCGTTCATTCCATAAACTGGAAAATTAGCATCACCTACAAACTTACATCCAATAATCTCTGCTATAGTCTGTAAATCTTGAACTTTTGCAAAACGCATCTCTCTTCTTCTAAAAAGTGATTACTCCTTGATACGCTCCATATAAGCGCTGTTTGATGTATCAATCTTGATTTTATCACCTTCGTTGATGAATAAAGGTACATTGACAATAGCACCTGTTTCAACAGTAGCAGGTTTTGTAGCATTTGTAGCTGTATTTCCTTTTACTCCTGGCTCAGTATAAGTTACTTCTAGAATTACAGAAGCAGGCATATCTACTGCTAACGGTAATTCAGTCTCTGAATTAATTTGAACCATTACAGTTTCTCCTTCTTTTAATAAGCCTGGAGCATCTAATACGTCTTTTAAAAGCGTAATTTGCTCATAAGTCTCAACATTCATAAAGTGGAACTGATCTCCCTCTGGGTATAAATATTGGAATTTATGTGTTTCTACTCTTACAGTATCGATTTTGTGACCAGCAGAAAAAGTATTCTCTAATACTCTTCCATTAGTAACGCTTCTCATTTTAGTTCTAACAAATGCAGGCCCTTTTCCAGGTTTAACGTGTAAAAACTCAACAATTTTATAAATATCATTGTTGTATTGGATACATAAACCATTTCTAATATCAGCTGTTGTTGCCATTCTTTTATTTTATTTAGTATTACTAATATATTCCTGAATATCCTCTCATAATTCCTCTTGATGAATTACGGATAAACATTAAAACTTCATCTCTTTCTGGAGTTGCTTCCATATCTGCCTCTATAATTTCAAGTGCTTGACTTGTATTATAGTTCTTTTGATATAAAATACGATAGATCTCTTGAATCTCTCTGATTTTTTCTGGAGAATATCCTCTTCTTCTCAATCCTACTGAGTTAATACCAGCATAAGAAATAGGTTCACGTGCTGCCTTAATATAAGGAGGAACGTCTTTACGTACTAATGTACCTCCAGTCACAAATGAATGTGATCCGATAGTACAGAATTGATGTACAGCAACTAATCCTGCTAATACAACATAATCTCCTATAGTAACGTGTCCAGCTAAAGTACTAGAGTTAGAAAAAATACAGTTATTACCAACGATACAATCGTGTGCAATATGACTATACGCCTGAATTAAACAGTTATCACCGATAACAGTTTTATATCTATCTTTTGTTCCTCTATTGATTGTTACACATTCTCTAATAGTTGTATTATCCCCTATCTCTACTGTTGTAACTTCTCCTTCGAATTTTAAATCTTGTGGTTCTGCTGAAATAACTGCTCCAGGAAAAATCTTACAATTCTTTCCGATGCGAGCTCCTTCCATGATAGTAACATTTGATCCTATCCATGTTCCTTCCCCTATTTCAACATTATTATGAATGGTTGTAAAAGGTTCTATGACAACATTTCTAGCTATTTTAGCTCCAGGATGTACATATGCTAAAGGCTGATTCATATTCTTAGTTATTTGTTATTTTTGAAATCTGAGCCATTAATTCAGCCTCAGCTACTAATTTTCCATTGGCATACGCATATCCCTGCATATGACATATCCCTCTTCTTATTGGTGTAATAAGCTCTAATTTAAAAACTAAAGTATCACCAGGGTGTACTTTGTTTTTAAACTTCACATTATCCATTTTCATAAAATAAGTAAGATAGTTTTCTGGATCTGGTACAGTACTCAAGATAAGAATTCCTCCTGATTGAGCCATTGCTTCACAGATAAGAACTCCTGGCATAACTGGTGCACCAGGGAAGTGTCCAACGAAGAATGGTTCATTCATCGTTACATTCTTAAGTCCTACTACGTGCTTATCAGACATCTCTAAAATCTTATCTACTAATAAGAATGGAGGTCTGTGAGGTAATAAAGCCATAATTTTATTTACATCCATTAATGGTTCTGCATGTAAATCATAAGATGGAACTTGGTTACGCTTTTCATTGCGAATAATCTTAGACATTTTCTTAGCAAAATTAGTATTCACTGAATGTCCTGGTTTATTTGCAATAACTTTACCTCTTATTCTTGTTCCTATTAAAGCTAAATCTCCGATCACATCAAGTAATTTGTGACGTGCAGCTTCATTAGGATAATGTAATGTTAAGTTATCTAAAACTCCATTTGGCTTAACAGCAATCTCTTCTTTGCCAAATGCTTTTTTAAGGTGTTCCATTGTTTCTGGAGATATATCCTTATCTACATAAACAATAGCGTTATTTAAATCTCCTCCTTTAATCAATCCATTCGCAAGTAATGCTTCTAGCTCGTGTAAGAAACTAAAAGTACGTGCTTCAGATATCTCTTCTTTAAAGTCAGACATTGATTTCAATGTAGCGTTCTGCGTACCTAATACTTTAGTACCAAAATCAACCATTGCAGTCACTTGGTAACTATCAGAAGGCATAACGATTATTTCACTTCCCGTTTGTTCATCTACAAAAGAAATAACTTCTTTCACGATGTACTCCTCACGTTCAGCGTCTTGTTCTACGATACCTGCTTTTTCAACTGCTTCAACAAAGTATTTAGAAGACCCATCCATAATAGGAGGCTCAGATGCGTTTAACTCAATGATAACATTATCTAAATCACATCCTACAAAAGCTGCTAATACATGCTCTGTTGTTTGTATTTTTACTCCCTTTTTTTCAAGGTTTGTACCACGTTGTGTATTTACAACATAATTAGCATCCGCTTCTATAATTGGATGTCCCTCTAAATCCATACGTACAAAAGTAAAACCATTATTGATTGGAGCAGGTTTTAAAGTCATTGTCACCAATTGACCTGTATGTAAACCTACACCACTAAGTGTTACTTCGCTTTGGATGGTTTTTTGTTTAACCATAATTAAATCTCTTTAAATATTTTGAAAGGCTCTTATTTTATATTCTTTTTAATTGACTCTATGTCACTAACAATCTTAGAAAAGTTTTTAAAGTAACTATATGACTTTAAAAAATCACTATGAGGTAATGCTGGACTACCTTGTACTGCCGCACCATTCTCTAAATTCTTAGTTACTCCTGACTGAGCCTGAATACGAACATTATCACCTATTGTCAAATGTCCTACTATACCTACTTGCCCTCCTATCATACAGTTTTTTCCAATCTTTGTAGATCCCGCCACTCCTGTTTGAGAAGCGATTACTGTATTCTCTCCTATCTCCACATTGTGAGCTATCTGAATTTGATTATCTAACTTTACTCCTTTGCGAATAATTGTAGATCCTAAGGTAGCTCTATCTATAGTAGACGCTGCACCTATTTCTACATTATCCTCAATGATAACATTACCTATCTGAGGAACTTTATTAAATGTCCCATCAGGATTAGGTGCAAAACCAAATCCATCAGATCCAATAATTACTCCTGCATGAAAAGTACAATTAGCTCCTATTACAGATTCTGAGTAAATACGAACTCCTGCAAATAAAACTGTATTATCCCCAATACGTACATTGTCTCCTACGAATGTATTAGGGTATATTTTTACGTTATTTCCTATTTTAACATTTTTACCAATATAGGCAAAACTACCTAAATATAAGTCATCGCCGTACTCTACCCCTTCTGATATAACTGAAGGTTGTTCGATTCCTGACTTCATTAATTTCACTTGATTGTAATACTCTAATAATTTAGAGAATGCTTTATACGCATCATCTACTTTAATTAAAGTTGCTGTTATTGGATGCTCTGGTTCGAAAGTTTTATTTACGATAACCACAGAGGCATTTGTTGTATATATATGGTGTACGTATTTAGGATTCGCTAAAAAAGAAATCGAACCTGCTGTTCCTTCCTCTATCTTAGCCAATGTACTTACTTCTATCATAGGATTCCCTACAATTTCTCCTTCTAATACTGACGCTATTTGTTCTGCTGCTATTTTCATCGAGGCAAAAATATAAAATATAATTGAAATTTAACTTTCAAAAACGTTTTTTGGATAACAAACAAAATACTTTGCCACCACTTTCGTCAATGATTTAAGGTTTAATTCATCTGATACTGATAACACATCTTTTGTTGTCCCATCTTTTTTAAGTATCATAATAGGCTCTTTATCTTTACTATACGCTTGATTCTCCATTTTACCTTTAAATACAAAGTATTTTGAAGCCTCATTAGAAATAGAATATTTCTTAGATACTTTATCAAGCATATTATTTAACTTTAACTTTGTTTCCTCTTTATCTGAGACAAATTCAATGCGTAATAGCTCGCGATTAATAATCATTTTACTCAATTCTGACAAAATAAAGTCATTGTGGAATTGCCATGATTTAAGAGCTCCTAGAATATCTGAGTCGTCTAGTAGAGCGAACTTCTCTAACCCTACTTGATCGAAATCTCCTTCTTCTATCTGATTCTTTAGAAAGAATTGTAAAGACTCACTACACCATAACTCTACTCCTTTATGAGTTAATTCTTTTGCTCGTTTTAATACACGCACTAAAATTAATTCTGCACATACACTTGTCTTGTGTAGATATGCTTGCCAATACATTAATCTACGTGCGATCAAAAACATCTCTACAGAGTAAATCCCCTTCTTTTCCACGACTAACTCATCATTCACTACATTCAACATCTGAATTAATCGCTCTGAGTTAATATTACCTTCTGCTACTCCACTATAGAAACTATCTCTCTTTAGATAATCCATACGATCCATGTCTAACTGACCTGAGATCAATTGTAACATAAACTTACGGTGATATTCACCTTTAAATATCTTGATTGCTAAGTCTAACTTCCCTTCAAACTCTTTATTTAAACGATTCATAAACAAGATTGAAATCTCTTCGTGATGAACTCCCTCTACAATACTTTCTTCCATCGCATGAGAGAAAGGTCCATGCCCTATATCATGAAGTAAAATAGCTACATACAAAGCATTTTCTTCTTCTTCAGAAATCTCTACATTCTTAAAACGCAAAACTTGTACCGCTTTTTGCATTAAATGCATACAGCCTAAAGCATGATGAAAACGAGTGTGATGAGCACCAGGGTATACTAGATAAGATACTCCCATTTGAGAGATTCTTCTCAATCGTTGAAAATAAGGGTGTTCAATTAAGTCATATACCAAAGAGTTTGGTATAGAAATGAATCCATAAATAGGATCATTTAGGATTTTAAGTTTATTAATGTTGGCCAATGAGAATCATTTTTATAAACGTATACAAATATAGCATATATATTAAAAAAACCGCACCCCTTTTAGAAAGAAAGATGCGGTTAATCCTAATATTTCTATAATTTTATAAGTCTTAAGCTTCTAAATCTATTTGAAATGAATTTAAGAATGCTATTGACTTTTCTATATCATAATGTAAAATGCGATCAACATCTACAAAAGAAACCTCTTCTCTATAAATTTTCAAGAAAGATTCAATGAACTCACTTGATTTCGCAGGTCTTCTGAACTCTAATGCTTGTGCTGCATTCATCAATTCTATAGCTAGAATGCGCTCTAAATTATCTACTATGCGTAGCGTCTTCGTAGCCCCATTAGCCCCCATACTTACGTGATCCTCTTGTCCATTACTTGACACGATACTATCCACACTCGCAGGAGTTGCTAATTGTTTGTTCTGACTTACAATACTCGCAGCTGTATATTGAGGAATCATAAACCCTGAGTTTAAACCTGGATTAGAAACCAAGAACGCTGGTAAGCCTCTTAGCCCTGAAATCAATTGATAAGTTCTACGCTCAGAAATACTTCCCAATTCAGCTAAAGCAATTCCTAAGAAATCTAACGCTAATGCCAATGGCTGTCCATGGAAATTACCTCCAGAAACAATAATATCGTCTTTATAAAACACATTTGGGTTATCTGTCACAGAGTTAATCTCTGTTTTAAACACGCGATTCACATAATCGATAGCGTCTTTTGATGCTCCATGTACCTGTGGAATACATCTGAATGAGTATGGATCTTGAACGTGCTCTTTAGGACGACTAATCAATTCAGACCCTTCTAAAATTTCATTAAAAAACTGTGCTGTCTCTATCTGCCCTTTATGAGGTCTTACATAGTGAATTAACTCATTAAACGGCTCTATTCTACCATCAAATCCTTCTAAAGAAATAGCCCCTATAACATCAGCTAAATAAGATAATTTCTTTGATTTCAAAAGAATATAGCACCCATAAGCACTCATAAACTGAGTTCCATTCAACAAGGCTAATCCTTCTTTTGATTTTAATTTTATAGGCTGCCAATTGTGATTAGCTAGCACTTTATTGGCCGGTTGTCTAAATCCATCACAGAACACTTCTCCTTCACCGATTAATGGCAATGTCAAGTGCGCTAGTGGAGATAAATCCCCTGAAGCCCCTAAAGACCCTTGGTTATAAACTACAGGAAGAATATCATTATTAAAGAAATCAATTAATCTCTCTACTGTTTCTAACTGAACCCCTGAGTTACCGTAACTAAGAGACTTCACTTTTAACAACAACATAATCTTAACGATCTCTTCAGGAACAATCTCTCCTGTTCCACAAGCGTGAGACATCATTAAGTTTTCTTGCAATTGAGATAAGTTATCATTGTCTATTTTGACGTTACACAATGAACCAAACCCTGTATTAATCCCATAAATAGGATCTGCTTGTTTAGCCATTTTATCGTCTAAATACATACGACAATTCACAATATTCGCTCTTGCCTCTTCAGAAAGCTGTATTTTTTGACCTTGAGTTAAAATCTCATTTAACTTCTCGATTGTAAATACATCTGAAGTAATATAATGTACTAATTCCATATTTGTATATTGGTGGTATATAAAATTTTATCTTGTAAACACTAAATTATTACCCTTAGAATCAGCTTCACTCCATGCATACCCATCTACATTAAACTTTTTTAAACCCTCTATATCATTGACATTATTATCTATGATATAACGCACCATCATTCCTCTTGCTTTTTTAGCATAGAAACTGATTGTCTTCAGTTTTCCCTCTCTCAATTCTTTAAAATCTGGAGTAACAAGAGTTCCTTTAATCGCTTTTTTATCAATAGCACTAAAATATTCATTACTAGCTAAGTTAATTAGTAACTCACCTTGTTTCATTTCTTTATTTAAAGCTTCTGCTAAAATTGGTTTCCAAAACTCATATAAGTTTGCATTTGCTCCTACAGCCATTTTAGTTCCCATTTCTAAGCGATACGGTTCTATTTCATCTAAAGGTTTTAACAAGCCATAAAGACCTGATAATATTCTTAATTTATCTTGTAATATCTCTATTTTCTCTGCTGTTAGACTATAAGGGTCTAAACCAGCGTATACATCTCCATTAAAAGCAAAAACTGCTTGTCTAAAATCTTTTTCCCTTCCAGCTTTCTTCACAAAAGCTCTCTCTTGATTTCTCTTCCAATTTAGTTCTGCTAGATTGTTAGATATCTTCATTAGAGCCTCTAAGTCCATAGGAGTTTTAGATTGTAAAACTTCATTGATTACTTTTGATTCTTTGATGAATGAAGCTTTTGTAGCTTTTTCTACAGGTACCGCTGTTGTATAATCTAAACTCTTAGCAGGTGATATTAAAATTTTCATGATTTCTTTTTTTTAGCATCCCAAATATAGGATAACTATTTAGATTTTCATATTTGCTACCCTTGTGTTTTTAGGTTTTATCCTTGTTTTAACACTTTTTCTGACAGCTTTACCAACTACATAAATCTCAATATCCGTACTAACTATTCTCATTACTAAATAGATAATAACTAAAATGTTTTAAATAAAAATTAAAACTATCACCTAAATCATATTGTATTCACTAGCCATTATTAATCGCTCTAGTATACACTTCTACCCCCATCCAATACTTATCTCTATAAATCGTATAGTCAATATCAAATCGATCTGTAAATAAACCTATTGTCTTAAATACTTCCCTAGAAGCGCTTTTATAATCTTTTGTCGCAAAGAATAAAGTGCGTTCTCCAGAACCTGTCTCTCTGGCCACGCTATGCAAGATTCCTGATTCGAGAATTAGATCTTCTATCTCATCCATAGTCGTGACATCTTGTTTATTAGGTAACCCATCCTCACGTCCATTATAAGCCATAGAAACCTTCACTACCCATGGGTAAGACATCTTCTGGTCCCAGTTTAAAAAACTAGTATTCACTACCACTATTAAGGGCTCATGATCAGTATTACTCTCTAAGATAGAATAAGTATCCTCCTCACTATTGCGAATCACGCTATCATACTTCTCCACAAACTCCGTTTCCCTATAACTTAAATAATCGCTTAACTTAGACACTGGAATCAACTCTCCCTCAACACCTTCCTCTCCTTTTACCTCTAAGTAATCTATCATAGTCATTGTCTTAATCTCACCTAGGTAATTGTCTAAAAACATATAAAGAGCATTCCCTATTTCTTCTTCATTCTCAGGAGTACATTCTTTAATTATAAAACGTAAATGGATATAATCAGGGTACTCATCATCATGAATAGGTACAAATGAAACTGTCTCTTCATCTAGTAAAAAACCATTCATATTTAACCCTATCCCTTTTACACTCGGTTTACAACTGATAAAACGCCATCTTTCATGCTCTGGAGCTGCTTCAATAAAATCATCTACAAAAGGCAATGACTTTAGTCTACCATCAGGAGAAATAATTAGTTCTCCTATCCCATCTTTTCCCATCCCTGTTAGCATATTAAAGTCTGGATTAATATCCTTTAACTTAGGACTGACAATGTCAATAAAATCCTCCACTACACGTTCATGATTTTCTATTGTCTTATAGAATTTTGACTCATTAGCAATAAACCAATCCCAAAATTGTTGATATTGTGTCTCTAATTCAACAGTATTTGCCTCCTTAACGCCTTTCCCAAATAATTTATCAAAAAACCCCATAACATTTCTTTTAAACTTGAGTGCTAAAAGTACTCTTTTTTCAATAAATCACAAGAAACTCTTCTACTCTACTTCTATAACTAAAAAAGCTCACAATGTATTGTTCTACACCATGAGCTTTAAAACGAATTTAACTTTTATTATTGGTCACTTAATGCCTTCATAAATAATACTATATCAGAAATTTCACTCTCTGTTAACTGTAAAGGGTCTTCTGGTAAGGTTTGGCTTTCTACTTCTAGTCCCATACCTAATCCTCCTCCTTTATTGTAAAAATCCATTACTTCTTCTAAAGTCTCATACACACCATTATGCATATAAGGACCGCTTTCTCCTATATTCCTAACAGTAGGTGTCTTAAACGAATGTTTTAATTGTGGTAGATCTGTATTAAATACATATCTCCCTAAATCACCATCTAAGACCTTACCTTGTTTATCTGCTGGTACTCCTAATACTTCTTGTTCCGAATTCACAAAAAACGGAGGAACTGTCCCATTAAACACCGGCATAAAATGACAAGTTGCACATTGTGCTTTACCTACAAATAAATTGAACCCTTTCTTTTCACGAGAAGTTAAAGCTTGTTTATTACCTCTCATATACTGATCAAAACGAGAGTTAAAAACAGAAAGAGAACGAATATAAGAAGCTAACACATTTTCTAATTGCCATACTTCTATTTCCTTTTCCGTTTGGTATACTGTTTTAAACTGTTTTTTGTATTTTTCTTCTTCGTTAAGATGAGCTACTATTTGTTTTAAATCTCCATGCATCTCATCTTTATTTGTGATTACATCAGAAGACTGACTCTCTAAAGTAACACTTCGCATATCCCAAAACTGCCCGTGATAATATGCTGAGTAATTCAGAGAAGGCGTATTGCGCAGAAGTGGTTGACCTTTTAGGTCTAATGCTGTTTTAAAAGGCTCACTAAACGCCTTATCTGGATGATGACAATCAGCACAACTTCTAAAACTATCTTTAGAAAGCTTTTTATCAAAAAACAATTCTTTACCTAGAGCAACCTTTGCTGGCGTTAAATAGTAAGTAGAATCTGGTAAAAAAGCATTTAAATTAATCAAATCCTTATCAAAAAGTGAGTTCACACTACCTTTTACCACTTGATTACCATCCTTAAAAGGAATCTCTAAGTCCCTTTGTATCCCTACAATTCCTTTTGCTATAGGATCTAAATACGAAGTAATAAAATCTAGATAATCAAAACTGTCCTTGTTAGGATTTTTTTGACAGATAGTTATAGCTTTATCTAATAATAATTTCACTTCTGGATAAGAAGCTGTATTCTGCCAATTCTTCGATAACTCCAATACTTGTTTAACTCCTGATAGACTAGCGGCAGCTTCCACAAATAACAATTTACTTGCTGGAGTATCAAAACCTGTAATCCCTAAAGCTGTAATCTGAAACAACTCCATCTTTAATGCCTCTAAAACTACATCTTCCGAAATGGTAATTACTTCAAAATTCTTGCGTATACTCAGTACAAAGTTTTTTAACCTCTTTGTATCAATAAGTAGTTCGCCATAATTTTCTAGATCATAGACAGGATATAGATATTCTTCTACAACCTGATACCCTTCTGCAGGTACATATTTATTCTCATCTAAATCTAGTTGATCTAGTGCAGGTCCATTAATTGATTTACTTGTATGAGGTAAAAAATAGGCAACTGCCCACTCTATTTTTTTATAAGCCTTTCTACTCTCTACGAACGCATTTCTAACAACAGTACTATCTTTACCTTGTTCTACTGCATCTACTAAATTATTTATTGTCGTTTCTAAACTATCTACTTGAGTCAATAAATAGTTATTATAAGTAATATTTTCATATATTTTGGTTTTGTTAGAACAACTAAATAAACAACAAACCAAAACAATCAAAAAAGTGTATTTAATTGTTTTCATAAAATCTAAAAAAAGACCTCTAGTAGTAAATAAGATACTACTAGAGGTTACAAAACATTAGAACTTAAACTATTTTTCTACGTTGCGAATAATCACTACCTGACCTCCTTCTTTATTCTTGTTCACACCCGCTTTATCTGCATCAACAAATTCATTTTTTTGCCAAGTATGCGAGTGAATATTAACAGAAAAAGTATTTGGAACACCTATCAACTCAGAGATATCTTCCATTGCTCCAAACTCCCAAGAACCAAATTTCTGAAGATTTCCAGATTGATTATAATTCTTTTGCCACTCCGCATCTTCTCTATTGTGCTTCATATTCAACCATGGTTTATAAGAACCATCAGCTATTTTATATTGCCAGATGTAAGAATCATGTTTTGCATCGGCATAATAAGAATCTCCATCTTCTTGAATATATACATAATTCTCAGTCACACATAGGTTATCAGGATTGATTAGGTTCTTACCAGGATCACTATCTCCCTCTGCAGCAACAGATAATTTACCTGTCATCATACCGTTTTTATCTAATACTAGTTTATATACTCTTCCCCACATCGTAAAACCATTTACAGGATTACCTCCGCTTGCTTGCCCTGTTGCAGTAAAGTAAATTTCATTTCCTTTTCCTGCACCTTTTCTATAATCAACATCTTCTACTCGAGAAAAGCGAATAACTCCTAGCTCCATATTCTTTTGATTAATCTGAGCTCCAGTCATATCTTTAGCGCCTGGTATCTCTACAAACTCTACATCATACTCCATTCCTTTTTTCATATCCATCTCAGTATATCCTCCTGACTTACGTTTTAATGCATATAATTTTCCTCCTTGAAGATCACCTTTATTTCCAACATACATGATTAATTGCCCTGCACTTTGATGATTAGAAGAATACCCTTGATCTTCCCCAATTAAAACAATCGTTTTCCCATTAGAAACATCCAAAGGAAGCGGAACTGCATTCTCCATACTTGCTTTACCCAACGCTGGCAATACTCTATCTCGATTAGATTTAAGATCAGTAGATCCCATAGGATCAATAGCGTGTACCATACTTTCTTCTCCCGACTCTCCAGCTGTCAAGAATACAGGTCCAAAACCATGTATCTCTGGTTTTGCTAAAGTAGCAGAACAAAGCCTTGTAATCCCTCCTATTCCATCTACAATATACTCTCCTTTAACAGGTTTAAATGTTTTATCTAAATAAACACGAGAAACAGATTTCATAATCTCATGATTTGTAATCATCAAATATCCATCTCCTTTAGGATCTTTCATAAAACCAGCCCCATCAGGTTGTCCTCCAAACACGAAATCAGGAGATTCACTTAATTTATCTTCACTCGAAATAAGAGAAAAAATCTCTAACTTTTCAAAACCAGGCATCGCGTAAACAAAAGCTGGTGTTTTTGAATGATTCTTTAAAACAATTTTGTCGCCATTGTTTTCCCCTTCGCCACTACCTGAATTATTATCATCATGGCACCCTACTACAGACGCAGTCATAACTAGACCTAAAATCCAAGTTGGTAATTTGTAGTTAATTTTCATTAGTTTATCATTTTTTGTTGAGGCAAAGCTACCTTCACTAGTTAACCTTAACATTACGCATCAATTACCAAAATGTTAATAATTAATTAAAAAATCAAACAAAAAATAAGCTATGACTAATAATCTGTTTTGTTTATTAACTTTTCACAATGATAGAACCTAATCCTTTTGGATAAATATAGATTAACAACAAAAAAACCTTCAAGGTATATACCTTGAAGGGTGTGTATTAATTTACATAATTCAACTCCTCTACAAACAAAAAGCACTATCTGCTCCACCAATATGCTCTACCTTATGGTCATAAGTCATGAATCCTAATGCATGTTCTCTATCCCATGAACAATCAAAGAGATATCCTATATGAGGAGGTTCTGTCCATGATTCTGGTATAATATAGATAGTCATCGGTGTAATCAACATTCCGAACTGATTCTTATCTACAATATCAGGCATAAAAGTTTCTTTATCCTCTGCTTCATATCCATACTGCACTTGCCACTTCTCGTATTTAGAAACTAGCTTACTCAATAACTCTTCTAGAATAGTCTGTTCATTCTCTTGAACGTCCTTTACTATTCGATTCATTAATTCTGTTGCTTCCTTCTCATCTACCTCATCTTCTATATAATCTAGTAATACTTCACATCGGATAGCTTCTTCCATCTTAAAAAAGGCTTTCCACAAAGGTAGTTCTAACTCCATCTCTATTTCTACCTCATCCTCTTCTATAGGCTCTGACAACTGTACAGGATTTTCTAAATGTTGATTAAAAAACTCATAGCAAAAAGGAGCTCTTGTAAAGATATACTCTGGCTCTACAGCATAACACAAATTTAAATAATGCAGAGCAGCTTCTTCATTTCCACACTCTAAACAACACTCTCCTTTATAATAATTGCGTACATACTCAGGATTTCTATCTTTATTACTATGCTTATCACCTTCATCAAGCCAAAACATCATCTTCTCAAACTCTCTTAATCTTATATATTCAGTAGTCATACGTCCTATAATGATAGAGGCATCATATATACAATACTTACTTTCATCAGCTAAGCTCCATTGCTCCTCTATAAAAGCAATCAAATCCTCTACAGTATCTGTATTCGTTTTTAAACCATACCTGTCTAGATAACTATATATACGATCTATTACCACTTGTGCCTCTTCCATACTATTTTTATTTTTCAAGGCTAAAATTAGGAAATTTATATTTTATTGAGTCTATAAAACATGTTGTTGAACACAAGTAATTGACCTCTCTTAAAAATTATTTGATTTATATAACAATAACCTAACGCATTATACTCAATCAAAACACAAATAGTACTTTTTACCGTTCTCATAATGCACCTACACTTATTCTCAAAATGTTAGTTCTGAAGTTATCGAACTACGTCCAATCCCAATAACACCAAGGGTTTCATAGCTAAAAAAAGCACTTTGTTCGGGAGTGGTTTGGAAGTTGTTCGGAAAAGTATTGCAAAATGGGGGCCTTTTCCGAAGAAGCACCGACGAACACCGCATAAACACTCGAAAAAAGGGACAAGTGTTTTTTAGTAATTTTAAACCGATAGTACTAAATGAGAGTTTTTAGCCTTAAAAAATATAGTACTTTTTAAAGCTAAACGAAGAAGTATTTTTGCTTTGATTTATATACTTTCAAGTTAAAAAGTATTCAGACAAGGTTCTGATTTAAAGCAAAATACTCTGCAAATATACAAAAAAAACTTTAACTCCTTTTGAGATTACATATCAAATCCCTTCTAGCTAATAAGGAAATGACTTAAAGAGCTTATTTTATTCATAGTGAACCAAGGAAAGATGCGTGGGGACAACTAATGATAATCTATTTAGTGCACAGTAAGTCTAAAGTTTTAGCTAAATTAGCTCCCTTATAAACGAAACTCCCTACAACTAAAGGGACTGTACAGACTTTTAAAATAAAAATATGAATACTTCTAATCAGCCTATCAAAATAGGTATTGTAGGTTATGGAAACTTAGGAAAAGGTGTAGAACTTGCTATTCGTCAAAATACTGATTTAGAGTTAGTAGCTGTCTTCACAAGAAGAGATCCTCAAAGCATCCCTACTCAGGCTCAAGCAATACACATCGATCAAATCACAGATTATAGAGATATCATCGATGTAATGATTATCTGTGGTGGGTCTTCTACTGACCTGCCTGAGCAAGTGCCTTATATCGCACAGTGGTTTAATACAGTTGATAGCTTTGACACTCATGCTAAGATTCCTGAATTCTTCAATACGGTAAACAAAGCAGCTAAAGATCACAATAAGTTGAGCCTTATCTCTACGGGATGGGATCCAGGACTGTTCTCTATGCTTAGATTATTAGGGGAAAGTATCTTACCTCAAGGAGAAACATATACATTCTGGGGGAAAGGATTAAGCCAAGGACACTCTGATGCGATTAGACGTATCTCTGGGGTTAAAGGTGGAGTACAATATACTATCCCTATAGAAAGTGCTTTAGATAGAGTACGTCAAGGAGAAAACCCTGTATTAACTACAGCTGAGAAGCATGAGCGTATCTGCTATGTAGTAGCAGAAGATAGAGCTGATACTTCTATCATAGAACACACTATCAAAACAATGCCTAACTACTTCGCTGATTATCACACTACGGTACACTTTATATCTGAGGAAGAACTTAAAGCAAATCACTCTGCTATGCCTCACGGTGGTAAAGTGTTTAGATCTGGTATCACAGGTACAGACACTAAACAAAATATAGAATTTGGACTAACACTTGAGAGTAACCCTGAGTTCACTGCTAGTGTATTAGTAGCCTTCTCGCGTGCTGTATATAAATTAGCTCAAAAGGGAGAAACTGGTGCTGTGACTGTATATGATATTCCTCTAGGTGCACTATCTCCTAAGTCTGCAGAAGATCTGAGAAGAGAAATACTATAATTTAATTAGGAATTTAGAATTGTTGTCTTTCAGGCATTAGGGGATAATTATGTGATAAGTCTTTGCAATAAGAACACAACGAATATAAGGTAAAGACGGAACATCTTCTGTCTACACACCGTAACCACACTACACATCTACACATATTGTGTATGTATGGTGTGACACGCAAAATATTGACGTCTCTACATTAAACAATGGACTTACTCATACTATGTCCTCCTAAGAAAGTCAGTAAAAGCAGAGTGTGTGAGAAGTATTTCATCTTATGATGACATACTTATGATTACTGTAGGGAGATAAATACGTCTTTAAAACACAGAAAATAGAGAAATTATAAACCGATAATATAAATAGTTGGTATTCTAAAAGATAGAATTATCAACTATTTATATTTATCTATTTAATGATAACAAACCCTAAATCAATATCTCCCTCACGCCATATTAATTTAGAGTTATAGTACACTTCATATTTCAATGTACTATGACCTTTCTTCTTAAACTTCATTTCCAGTTTATCTAAATCCCCATTTGGCAAAGATAAATACACAATATATCTATCAGGTGCAATATAAGAACCTCCTTGTATTTCTAGATAATATTCCGTCTTTCCTTCAATAGATACAGACTTTATTATTTCTGATCCTTTTCTATAAATAATAGATGTGTTTTGACCATTTGTATCTGCTTCATATAATACTATTTTTTGATGAGAAAAGGATCCCTCATACGTAGGGTCTAATAGATTATGTCCTTTAATATCCTTTAACATGATGCTATAATTAGTATCAACAACTGTTGGACTAAATTCATCGTCACTACTACAAGCTATTATAAGTAATAGACTCATAAAAAGTACTATCTTTTTCATCTTAATATATTTAAAATCAGCATAACAATTTTAAAACTTATAATTTAGATAAATATATAGTATTCAAACATTAAAAGACTATTTCTATAACTAGACAAAGTTTGTGGTTACGATGTACAGATGTATGAAATAGTCCCTACGATTATGGAGATGACTTATGACTACTGTGTGGAGACGAAAATGGTATGTATGTATATGTATGTATTGTGTGACACGCAAAATATTGCATCTCTACATTGATACTCTGTGTGTGCATATTGCCCGCAAGGCAGATAATTCCTAATTCCTAATTCTTAACTCCTAATTCCTAATTAAAAAAAGAGGCTCTCGCCTCTTTTTTGTTACATTTTTATAATGATAAATTCACTTCTTCTGTTTAGCTGATGATCAGCTTCACTACATGGTACTCCATTAGAACATCTGTTCTGTAGTTGACTTTCTCCATATCCTCTACCTGTTAGACGACTTGGTTCTATACCTTGCGAAATCATCCATTTAATAGTTGCTTTCACACGTCTATCTGATAAGGCTAAATTATAATTGTCATTTCCTCTACTATCTGTATGTGAACGCACATCTATGATCATAGCTGGGTACTCTCTCATTACCTCAACTACTTTCATCAGCTCTATCGCTGCATCTCTACGGATAAATGATTGATCAAAGTCAAAATAGATTGGTTGTAATTTTAGCTTCTTAAATAAATCATCGTTTATACCTACTGTCTCATATGCCTTATCTAAACCGATATTCACTTCTTTATCACCTGCCACATCAGCTGCAGCAAATACTAACTCTACTGTACTATACTCTGGTGCTTCTGCCTTAATACGATACTTCTCACTACAATCTAATGTCTCAGAACTATACTTACCTTGCTCATCTGTCTGAATGGTTTTAGACTTTTCATATAATCCATCTGATATCACAACAGTTGCATTAGGAATACCTTTCTTTGTTTTAATATCATATACAGTACCTATTATATGCTGTAGACATGCTTTCTGAATAAAAGAATAGATATCATCTCCTCCTAACCCTTCTGGTCGGTTTGAACTCACATATCCTGCATTTGTGTCTCTATTGATATAAATAGAAAAATCATCAAACGGACTATTAATAGGCGCTCCTAAATTAACTACTTCTCCTATCACCCCATTTTTCTCTAACTTAGCCGAAAAGATATCTAATCCTCCTAAACCTGGATGACCATCAGAGGCAAAGAATAAATAATTATCAGAAGAAATAAATGGGAATGTCTCACGCCCTGCTGTATTTACTTTCTTCCCGATATTCTCTACACCTCCATACACATCATTAGGATATAAAGCTACTCTAAAAATATCTGACTGCCCTTCGCTTCCCTCTCTATCAGAAGAGAAATATAACCATTCATTATCTGGTGTCAACGCTGGGTGCGCAGTATTAAAGTTATCTGAGTTGATTGGTAATTCTTTTATATCTCCCCAAGTACCATTAGCTTGTTTAGTAGCACTAAATATCTTTAATAGAGACGAGTTTTTCTTATTGTTTTTACGCTTTCCTTTTAAATTAGAATTATTACGAGTAAAGAACATGGTCTTTCCATCCTTCGTAAATACAGCAGTAGCATCATTAACCTTAGAACTCAACTCAGGAGCGTAAACAACAGGCTCTCCTAACTTACCATCTGCTAAGATCGTACTACTGTATAGTGTAGTAAAACTCTCATTCGTCCACTCGTGTAATTTCTTACTTGATAATTCACTAGAAGGACGTGCAGAAGTAAAAATAAGTTGATCTCCTATCACTGCTGCTCCATAATCAGAATAAGGAGTATTAATAGATGTATGTGTCAATTCATAACGAGCTGTACCTTCCTCTATTGTTTTTAAATAGTCCTTATTCGCTAGGTATAATTTTGCCCTAGAGTCTTCCTTTTCTAATACAACGAACTGCTCCATTACCTTCTTAGAAGCATCATATTGTTCAGCAGCTTTTAAGGTTTGTGCATAGCGATAGTAGTACTCTGAAGGAATCTTCACTGTATCCTTATCATCATACTCTCCATTAAACAGCTCTGTATACCATTTATTAGCATCAAGTAGCTTCCCATTAAAATAATATGAATCAGCTAATTTCATTAATATATCTCCATTAATATATCCTTTTTTAGCCATGCGTTCATAGATTTTTATAGCATCTATATAAGCTAGTTTTTCATACTCTTTATCAGCTTTCTTCTCAGCTACACGCTGAGCTTGTACACTAGTACTTAGCGCAAATAAAGCAATACTTAATAAACCTGTTTTTAGTAATTGTTTTCTCATACGTTAGATTGGGAATGTGGGGTTAATCACCTAATACAAAACTACATTAAGTATTGTCAAAAACACAACAAAACAGAGGTTACGCCTACAATAATACCACATAACAACTACTTTACAACTATTTATATATTAAAAATTATTTTAAAAACAACAAAAATAAACAAACTATAACTATTTAGTATATTTTAATAAAATATAAGCAACCATATACCCCATACTTTCTAATTTCGCCTTATTTACTTGGACTAGGAAGCTTTTGTTTATTCTGGACTATACCCTTCATTATCTAGGCATTTACCTTTGTTGCCAATCAAACAATAGATATAATGCATATACATTTTGTAATTCACGAGGAGTATGAAGGGCCTGGTGCCTTTTTAGATTGGGTAAAAGATCATAATTATAGTGTAAGTATGACTAAACTATATGAAAACAATATTTTGCCTACCTCAGCAGAACACATTGATTTACTAATCGTATTAGGAGGACCTCAAGATCCTATTACGACAACAGATGAATGCCCTTATTTTGATGCACAAAAAGAAAAAGAATTGATACTAAAGTGTATACTTGCTCATAAAGCGGTTATTGGTGTTTGTCTAGGGGCACAACTAATAGGAGAAGCTCTGTGTAACGCTTATAGTCACAGCCCAGAAAAAGAGTTTGGTGTATGGCCTATTCACCTTACTGATGAAGGAAAGACCCATCCAAAGTTTAAACATATAGAAAATGAACTTCCAGTAGGCCACTGGCACAATGATATGCCAGGACTTACACCAGATGCTATAGTACTAGCTACTAGCGAAGGATGTCCTAGACAAATAATAGAATATTCTAATCTAGTGTATGGATTGCAGTGTCATATGGAATTTACACCAGAAGTAATAGAATTAATTATTGCTAATGACCAAGAAAGCTTAGTGAGATATGCTAATCATCGCTTTGTACAGTCTGCTCAACAACTAATGAAATACGACTATACTACAATGAATCAAGCCTTATATACATTCTTAGATAAGTTAGTAGAAGAATATAAACAACTATCTGACGTTAGACCACTTCATCATCTATAAACAAGAAGCCTGTATTTATTAGAACACACTTCTAACTCATACAGGCTTCATATACATAGAAAGAGTCAAGATATTCTATTATCCATCTATACTCATTTCGATACATTCTTTATTAGAAATTTCTATATCTATAATATGATCAGCGATAAGCTCATCCCCTATTGCAATAGACGCTGTAATATGTGCTAAATTATGTAAACAGATTGTAACACTATATACATCTAAGGTATCATACCAATCATCATCTGCTTTTCCGTCTAAGAAAGGAAGGAAAGCGTTATTCTCACTATTATAGAATCCTATTAGCTCTTCACGCAAGTCTGTAAGCCAATATAGATAATCTATCACCTTAGACTGTGCTCTGCTATCAAAAGGAATATGGCTAATAATCAAAAACCGATCAAGTGGACAGTACTTATTAAAAATAACTACTCTCTTCTCTTTTATACCATATTGATTATTAGTCCCCTCTACGAGGGTGATATCTTCTGGAAACAGAAGGTCTATTGTCTTTCTTTCTCTTAACTTTCGAAGATCTTTTACACCAAAAATATCTTTATGAGTCTTTGCTTTCTCTGAAAAAACAAAAAGCTTATCTTGGATTTTATGAGTTTTACTACTTTCTACTTCAAGTAACAATCTATATGCAGTCTCCCAATACTCTAATAATGCATAAATATGACTCTGCAACAATAAATTCTCACTCGTTTGTTCATCTGCTTGCAATGCATACAATAAATCAAATAAATCAGACGCTAAGTCCTTAATGCTATAACTCTCTCTAAACATTTTAGAAAGTTCATTGTACTTTTTTTTATATAAACTTATACTCATCACCTTTTTAATTACGTCTATCCTCTTTTATATATTATATACTTTTATATATGCTCCACAAGAACATTCACTTAGGACACCTCTTTCACGATTAAGTCACTAAAGTTCTCTATTTGTACTACTTGATAAAACTTAGATACTAAAACTATTCTTATTCATCGTAGAGAATTAAAAACACTATAAACAAGTAATATAGTAGATACTATATACAGTAAATATCTAACTAATAAAGTTAATTATTTTAGTACTCACTAGCTAAAGATAAAGAAAAGAATAATGACTTATATTTGCATTTCACTCTTTTCAATTTATTTAGATGTAAATTAAAGAGATATCTCTATATATTACTATGACACAGACGCTAGATCAAAAGTTTACCAAATACGAGAAATTCGTTATTTTCATATTAGCCATCACACAATTCACTGTTATCTTAGACTTTATGGTTATGGCTCCACTAGGAGATCTCTTACTAAAAAGCTTGTCTATGTCTACACAGGATTTTGGCATAGCTGTATCTGCTTATGCATTTAGCGCAGGAGCTGCAGGATTACTCACAGCAGGCTTTGCGGATAAGTTTGATAGAAAGAAACTATTATTGTTCTTCTACATTGGCTTTATCATTGGAACCCTATTCTGTGGTTTAGCAAACTCTTATGAGACACTCGTATTTGCTCGCATCTTTACAGGACTATTTGGAGGGGTTATAGGATCTATCTCTATGGCTATTATCACAGATATCTTTTCACTAAAACAACGAGGAAGAGTAATGGGGTTTATACAAATGGGATTTGGAGCAAGCCAGGTACTTGGTATTCCTATAGGCTTATATATTGCTAACAAATGGTTTTGGGAAGCTCCTTTCTTTATGATTGTAGGATTGTCAATACTTATCGCTATTGCTATTGGGTTCTATTTAAAACCTGTCAGAGATCACTTAAGTCTACAACCTCAAAAAAAGGTACTTACGCATCTGTGGAATACTGTGAAAAACAAGGATTATAGAATAGGATTTATGTCTATCACCATGCTATCTGTAGGAGGATTTATGATGATGCCATTCGGAACTATCTTTGCTGTGAATAACTTAGGTGTTCATCCAGATCAGTTACCTATCCTATTTATGATATCTGGAGTTACCTCATTAACATTAATGCCTTTTATAGGTCGTTTAAGTGATAGAGTGAGTAAATACAAATTATTTACCATTGCATCTATTTGGTTAATGATAGTTAGTGTGGTCTATACTAATTTTTCTCAAATCCCTTTTGCTCTAGTAGTTGGAACAAATATCTTAATGATGATCGGTATCATGAGTCGTATGGTTCCTTCATCAGCCTTAAACAGTGCTGTGCCTGATACAGCTGACAGAGGAGCTTATATGAGTATTACTTCTTCACTTCAACAGATATCAGGAGGTATTGCTGCTGCTATCGCGGGACTAATTGTCTACCAAGAGCATGATAACAGCCCACTTGTTAATTACAATATCGTAGCTTATGTACTTGTTGTTGTATCTACTATTAGTATTATCTTAATGAGTAGAGTTAATAAGTTAGTACGCAAACGAACTTTATAAAACTAAACAAGGGAAGTAACTTACTTCCCTTGTTTAGTTTTATACTTCCATACTGCGAGTACGCTCTTCTTGTAACAAGCTTTCTTCTTCCTCTTCATCGGCATCTATTTCAGTAACCAATGTCCATAGCTCAGGTGTTACTTTTAAATACTGTGATAGTAGATTCTCTCTTTCTATCCTTACCATTACTCTTCTCAAACTAGTCAAAAAGCCATTAGTAAAATCATCGAACTTATACTGATCTTCTAAATCCTTTACAATATTGTGATATGCATCTTCTATAGGTTCATAAAGGCGACTACCAAGGCTTCTAAGTTCTAAAACATAATCTTCTACAACTTCATAAGTCCAATCTGGTGGGTAATACTTTCTCTCTCTATTCAGCATATCGGTGTCTAAACTCAATAATACATATCCATTATATGCACTACAGTTAAAAGCAAAAGAACAAAACACTTCTTCTTTTAAAGTAGATTGGCTGATTAGTTCAAGTGATTTTCTTACATAATTATATACAGACTCTTCGAAGTTATACTGTTTTTCGAAAGTTTTCCAATTAGCTATTTCTATCATTCCAATTGTTTTATTTTAATATCTCCATTTACGAACTAGGTCTTCTCCTATCAGCTCATCAACTATTTGTTCTGTCCATTGATCAACTTGATCCTGGCCTACCTCTCCAAACAAATCTGCTTGTGCAAAAACCAAACACCCTTTTAAATAATCATCAAAATGACTAAACATCTTCGTCAAATAAGGCTGACTATCGTGGTCAAAATAATAGATTTCTTTAGTCTCTTTATGAAAACAGAACATATTACCATTACCTAGATAATCACTAAAAGTAATTAAGTAAGGTAACACTGATAAGTCCTCTTGTGTGAAGCTAGGACCGTATTCTGGGTGAGGTTCCCATATTTTACCAAGATAATCTATTTCATCAAAGCTGATTAACTGTTCGCCTATATCAGCTACCCCAAACACTTTATAGAATTCCTTTAAAGAATTTGGTAAACTTGTTGCTATTCTTGCTTCTAATAGTCGTATTTCCTCTTCTGATTTGGGATCAGCTAAATCATTTGACCAATTATCAGCTAAGGACTCAATGATCAGCCTAGTCTTATCTTCCCATAAAGGATCACCTATTCTAATAAAAGGAATGATGATATCTTCCTTCTTATCTATACATAATGTTGTCATTTGGTCTAAAGAATACGGTTATCAAATAAAATAATACTCCCTCTTCGTCTCTAAACTGTGTAATCCAGCGTCCCCAAGTCTCTTGTCCTATCTCTAATTTATTACCAAAACTATCTGTATACTTCCATCTGTCAAAGATATCTTTCTTTAAACTAGCGCTTTCTCTACCAGACTTATAGTTATAGTCTCCCATTAAATCTTTTCCAATAGAATACTTAATCCCTCTTTTCTTGTCTTCATAAATTTTATTCCCAAACAAATCTGTACCGTACTCAATCCTGTTTCCTTGGTTATCTTTTATCGTCACTTTTCCAAACATATCCACCTCATAAGTTGCTGTATAACGATTAGTATACTTATACTTCTTAACTAAGTCCATTAAGAACAACTGCTGCAACTCGTCATCCTCCAGAATCCCGCTATATTCTAAGTTTAGGTACTCTTTTGAAAATTCTAATTTATTTCTATTATTATCTGAGAAATCTAAACCTCCAAAGAAGGATTTTTCTAACTGAGCATCATATCTATTATGTGAGTAAGTCCAATCTTCTCTATAATTTTTCTCTATTTTTTGAGCTTGTGCTTCTGTAGCTACAAATAACAAACCTGCTATCAACAAACTCCTAAACAATGTCTTTCCTTTCATATTTACCTTTTAGTATTTAAACCCAGATTCCGCATTAGCCAAATACTACAAAGCAATTCTACTTCGTAGCTCTTTCATTAGCTCTAAAACCATACTATAGTATGCTATACTCACTTACTCAGGCCTATTTTTATATAATTACTTTTCGTTTAGATGTCTATCGTAATCTGGATTAAAAAAAGAAGTTTAGAGCATAGATGCTTTAAACTTCTTTTTATCTTATTCTTCTACGTCAGAGCGTACATCACATATTTCTTCTACCAATTCTGGGTAAGCCTTTTGTAGCGCTGTTCCTCCTTTTACCTCTCTATTCATCTTCACATCTACATCATCATAGTTCACTACGTCTGGAAAAGACTCATAAATAGCATCTCTTATTTCTTCTGACTCTTCGATACCCGTCATCTCTTCATTAGCTAAGTCTGCTACATACAATAACTCTTCTGCATCACACTCTCCGATATCAAAACTATATTCTCCATTTACAAAGTTCTGAATATCACTACTAATTTCTTCTACAAAATCTTTACCTTTAAGTAATAACCAACATCTGAAATAGATAAATGCATCATCAGAAATCGTATCATCAAAGTCTATCACATCGTCTTCTACATCAAAATCATTATTCAAGACGATGTACAGCTCTGCTATCTCCGCAGTGTACAATCTATGTAATTGTTGTTGCATTACTTTCTCGAAAACGATTAAATGATCTTTGTCTGTTTTACTTAATAAATCAATCATTTGATCAATGTGTTGATCTTGATCATATTCCTCCCAATCAAAATCTTTTACATCATTAGATTCATCTATAATCTTCCAAAAGAAGTTATCTTGTTCTTGTTGTGTTGCTTTTAGAATACTCATTTCTGTATATTTTTAAGGTTCTTGTTCTCTTTATAAATTTAGATAATATTATCTATTGGATTTTATTTTACTCAATATTTATTTGCCTTCCAGTTTTTATCAAATTTTCTTTTCTCAAAAAAGATATTTCCTATACTTAGTTTTATTTTATCTCTTATGAAATGCCTTCTATATTCTGCTGGTTCAAAATGATAATCATCATACGCTAGACAAAAAGCAATAAGTAATTCTTGATTAACATCATTATTGGCAATCATAAAATAATTATCAGCATAACTAATACTTATTCTTTCCTTATCCCACCAAGCGATTTGTTTCCTGTTTTCAAAAATAGAGCACTTTAGTCCACGATGAGCATAAATATCATATACCTTATAGTTATAATGACATTGATAGTGAGTTTTCCAAAAAGAAAGCATTTCTAACCTTGCTGTATTCCCATACTGATCTGTTAAAACATATTTTGCAGGCTTAAATAGACCTGTACCTTCTCCTCTTCTAATATTAAAAACAGGAATATCACTACTCGTCGAAAACAAATTAATATCTACAAAATCGCTATCTGCATTCTGTTCTGCATAAAACCTTTTCTCTTTATTGATAAACCCTTTGTACTTAATCAAATGGTAATCTATCAATTGATCTACTTCTATAACCATTATTCATCTTTGTGTTTGACTCTATAAAACTAAAGATAAAAAGGCTCTCAACACTAGTGTTAAAGAGCCTTTTTATCCTAAAATGCTTTATTTATTTTTATTGTTAGGTTTCCACTGTTTATCAAAACTTCTGTTTTGAAAGATTAAGTTACCTAGATCATAATTAAACACACCTTTATCTTGAGATTTATAAGTATAGTTATCATAAGCTAAACAACAAGCAATCAGCACTTCTGCATTCACATCATCATCCGCTATAATTTGATAATTATCTCCATCAAACCAAGACACTGCCTGCTTATCCCACCATGCTACTTGCTTTCCATTTATAAAAACAGAACACTTGCGCCCTCGATGTGCATAGATATCATATACTTTATGTTGGTAAGTACATTGATAATGAGTCTTCCAATAGGACTTCATCTCTAATGTAGCTTCTTTTCCTTGACTATCAGTTAATACATAGGTAGGATACAACAGAAAGAACTTCTTTTTGACCTTAAAGGCTTGTTCATTGGTTGTTTCTGCAAACAAATTCACTTCTGCAAACAACTTAAAAAGCTTTTGCTTTCCATAATACATCTTTTCTCCATCAATAAATATGTCATAATGACTCCCAATAGAGATTTTATGTTGATTAATATCAATAATCATTCAGTAAACAATTTCTAATTCTATTGTAAAAGTAAAAAGAAAAGACGCTCCAAATACTATTGAAACGTCTTTCTTTATATTAAATTAAATAACTATTGCTCTTTGATTGCTAAAATTATTCCATTGCTGTTCTTGACCAATTACTTCTAATACTTCGATTAACTTATAGACTTCCTGATAAGAATTATACAATGCTATAGGAGCAAGACGAATAACATTAGGCTCTCTATAATCAGGAATAATATTATGATGTTTTAAGGCTAAACAAATTCTATAAGCTTCATCATGGACTAATGCCACATGTCCTCCACGCTTATAATCCTCTGTTTCATTGTTATACGAATATCCATACAGTCTTAGTCGGGTATCGATGAGATACATCATATAAGCTGTCAAGTTTAATGACTTTGCTCTAATATGCTCCATTCCCGCTTCTTCATATATATTTAATACTCCTTCCAGAGGAGCCATCGAGAAGATATTCGGTGTACCTGTCTGAAAGGCTGTTATATCAGAAGCTTGTTCGAACTCATGCTTTAGTTGGAACTGTGTTTCGTCTTTATTTCCAAACCAACCTGCAAGTCCCACTGATTTATTAAAATGTTTTTTATTGATATAAAGACCTGCTGTAGAACCAGGACCTGCTGATAGATACTTATAATTGCACCAGATAGCAAAATCTGGATTAATTAAGTCAAAATCATGTGCTACTGCTCCAATAGAGTGACATAAGTCAAAACCAATGTATATACCGCGTTTATGCGCTTCATTCGTTAGGCGTTGCATATCTAGGAGTTGAGCACTTCTGTACAATACAGAAGGCAATAAAATCACTGCTACATCTGGGGTCATCGCCTCTATCACCGCATCCTCATCAATGAACACTCCATCACTACTCTCTACTACTTTTAAAACTTCTTCTACCTTCATCCCCTTTAATGCTATCTGACTATCTACAGCATATCTATCTGTCGGGAAGTTTAAATCATCTACAAGTATCTTATAACGCTGCTTAGTAGGTTTCCAGAATGTCGCTATAACCTGGTGTATATTAAGCGTTGTATTAGCTGTAATCATTACCTCATTCTCCTGTGCATTAATCAAACGACCTACTCTATTTCCTAGATTCTTACCATAGTTAAAGTAATGTCCACTCTCTACATTCCAAATTAGAATACCTTCACTTTTCCATACCTCCATCACTTGTAACAAAGCTTGCTCTGCATCCTTAGACGCTAACCCTAGAGAATTACCATCCATATAGATCTTATTATCTGCTAAAGGGAAGAATCTTTCTCTAAATCTATATAATACATCTGCCTTATCAAGTGCTTTCGCTTGTTCTATGCCTGGTTTAAAATCTTTATTTGCCATTGATCCATCATTTTTATTAGCTGCAAATAACAACTATAAATGAAAAGGAACTTTTCAATCTGTGTCTAATAGCGAAACAAAGAATAACATCTATGTCTATTCCCACAAAAAAAGAGCAATTACTTGCTCTTTATATTTTTTAAAACCTCTCTCTGCTTGTTTAGATAAGCTACTTTCTCGGGTTCTCCTGACAAACTAATCAAAGTAGAAGTCCGTTTTATCATGTTAATGCGATGTTCTTGTGCGTTATTAAATGCAGGATCAAATGATAAAATACTATTTGGACTACTTAGATGTACTACACTTGCTTCTAATCCATCAGATTTTAAATAGTTATGAGAAATATCTAATCCTAAATAAGACAGATAAAGCTCTATCTCTTTATTCTTATACTTCCCTGTGCTTCCTATCAAGCTAAGTAGATCTATTACTTCATTAAGTTCATTTTGTATTAGTGTTTTATCCTCTTCTGTTAGTGTATTGATCTTATAAAAATACAAGATATCGTATACCAATGTATTTAATATATCAGGACCTAAGTACACAGTGAGTTTAAAGTCATGTAAAGCTTGCCAATATCGTTGTTGAATTCTTTTGATAGCTGAGGTTATCTCAATTTTTTTAAACGCTGTCGGTATTAAAACCCCTTGGTTTAATTCTATTTTCATTAAACGCAACTTCATCAGGTTATCTGAAGCTAAATACAGAAGCTCTGGAAGCTCTTTACACACCATGTGAAGTGTATGTCTACTTTTTTGTTCAAACCCCTCTAAAACGTTTAATTCAGCCTCTATCATCCTGATGTAAACTTGTTCTAAAGTATCCTCCTTTAATACTCTTAAGTTACAAGTAATCTTATCTCCTCCTTCTCTAATAATTAAAGAAGTAAGATTAATGTTCATTGCTTTTGCTATCGTAACTACCTCTGTCAAGGTAAACTCCACTTCTCCTCTGATTCTTCTATAACAAGCTTCCTTACCTAAATGAATTAGCTCAGAGATAAAATCAACTAGCTTTATTCCCTCCGGCAGTTGTTCTGAAATAATATGAATAAAATGTTTTTGATAAGCTGACATAGGTAAAAGAATAATAAGTTTTTATCATTTAGTTATACTCCTTGGAGTCTAAACCATAGCTTTTTCAATAATTTAAAACCATCTTTTCTCTCTTTTTTCACTTCTTCTACTTGTAGCTCTCCTTTATCATCTAAGTAGAATCTATAACTAAAAGCAAACTGCACTTCTTCTCCTTCATTTTTCAACAGACCAAAGCGCAAATCATTGAAATAGACTTCATCTTTCTTTTCAGAAAAAGTATAATATCCTTCACTAATCTTTACTAAGCGTACAATTAGTGGGTGACTCTCTAAAGACTTTATAAGAGTGTGGTTTTTAGGAAACTCCTGAAAGGTAATAGGAGACTTATCAAAGAAAGAGTACTCTCCTATTAAAAAAGAATCTTTTGTTTCTACAATAGCATTCCAAAGGATAGTATTCATCACTGTAGGTTTTACAGACATTTCTGTGTACTTAATTCCTTGGCGATCTAATGCGTCGGTAAAACTGTAAAAAGCGAATGCCTTAAGCATTAATGTAATAAATAGATAGAATGAACTTACATAGAACCCCATTCTATTATAAAACATTCTTTTGTCTAAATTTGACTTCTCTCGCATTGAACGCACCAAAAAGTATGCAAACGGTAAAGTGTATAAAGGATCTATCACAAAGATAGACTTGAATGCAAAAGAGTAATCAAGAGGCCAAAACAGCCTAGTGCCCCATGTGGTAAACATATCTAAGAGAGCATGTGTAAAGAACCCCCAAAAGAAAAGCCAAAACCCCTCTTCGTAAGTTACTTTATTCTTTTTCTCTATAAAATAGAGTAAATAACCGAACAAAATAGCTCCCAAAAAAGCAAATAGAATAGAATGTGTGAACCCACGATGTACTTCTACAGCTGTGATAGGATCAGTAAAAAAAACAGACAAAATATCTAAATCAGGTATAGTACCTGCTATTGCTCCATAAAGAATTGCCCTATTGCCTATCTTACGACCTACAATAGCATTTCCAACCGCACCACCTAGTATGATTTGTGTTAATGAGTCCATGGTTTTTTTTCAAAAATACAAATAAAAAGAAAAGATACCCTATAAACCTAATCACAGCTTGACATTTTTATACTCTCTATCCCATATAAATACAAAAAAAGAGAGTATCTAGTAGATACTCTCTTTTATATGTGATATACATTCTAATCTTAAAGTTCTTTAAAGATTGTATGCATTAAACGTTTTTTATCATTGATGCTTTCTTCTAGAGAAATCATTGATTCAGTTCTGTAAACTCCTTCGATATCATCAATCATGTAAATAACTTCTTTTGCATGACGTGTGTTTTTCGCTCTAATTTTGCAGAACACGTTAAACTTACCTGTAGTTACGTGCGCTACAGTTACGAAAGGAATTTCATTAATACGCTCTAATACAAACTTAGTTTGTGACGTGTTATGTAAGAAGATTCCAATATATGCGATGAAAGCATATCCTAATTTTTCATAATCTAATGTTAAAGAAGAACCTTGGATAATTCCTGCATCTTCCATTTTCTTAACACGAACGTGAACAGTACCTGCAGAGATTAATAGTTTTTTTGCTATATCTGTAAAAGGAACTCTCGTATTGTCAATCAACATATCTAGGATTTGGTGATCGATTTCATCTAAACGAAATTTACTCATAAATCAATTATTTATCTTATTATAATCTATAATTCTGTACAATAATACTAAATAAAATTTGGATTTTCTGAAAAAAAAATAAATTTTATTATTTTTTTAATAAATAATTAACCTCTTCAGCCTTTAAATCAATAACCTCAGTTAATCTTTTATCTAGTACTTCATCAATATTTTCAATACTTTCTTTAAAAAAGAGATTTTCTTTTATACGATGATGGACAAATTTACTCTCTTTTTTAATAATATCAACAATTATAGGATAAAGTTTAACATTATCTTCTTCTAATTGCTCTAAATATTGGATTTTCACAATATAATCCTCGTCAGTTTCTTTAAGTTTGACAAATTCAATAGCTATATCATTGAAGTTTTTACTGTTTTCTGGAATACTAAAATAGGAATCTACTGTATTATTCTCATAATTTGAAGAAAATATCTCAGAAACTACCACTAGTAAGCTTCTAAATATAATCTTTCTGCTTTCTTCTCTTATATAATCCTCAGGATAATGTCCTGCTTCAAATAATATGGTTGGTATACCTAGTGATTGACAATAATCTCCAATACAATTTATATTAAACCCATCATCAAACCTTCCTACTTGTCCTGGAATTACCTTTTGAAGTTCTTTGTTCATTGACACGATTAATTTAATTGCTTTTAAGCGATTATCGTTAATCTCTCTTTCCATATTATAAGAAGGAGCTAAAAAAGAAACTGTAGCAGGTTTCCCAGTCTCTCCTACCCCAAATATTGTTCGCTGATCATGTAGGTTAAATGCATAGTCTGGTTTATACTCTTCTAATAAAGTTCTAAGCAATTTACTTTCTGGTTGACTAAGGTCAATAGAGTCTCTATTAAGGTCTACCTGATTTGCATTTACTCGAGTATAATAATGTGCTCCATCAGGGTTCAGAATAGGCACTATATAAAAGGTAAATTTAGCATACCATTCTTTAATGAAACTCTCTTTTTCTTGATGGAGTAAAAGAAGAAAATCTAATACTGCTTTTGTTGTTGTAGATTCATTTCCGTGCATCTGAGACCACATAAAAATACGCGTGCTACCAACACCCCATGTTATCGTTTTTATCAATCTTCCTTCTACTGATTTTCCTTTCTCCTCAACCTTGAAGTTTAGGTTTAAGTCATTTAAAAAATCAACAATCATGTCAGCTGTCACATATCTACCTGACACACATTTATTGGTATAGTTATCTACTAAAAAGTTATAGTTCATCCCTCTATTATTATATGATGTTACAAATGTAAATAACTTATCTTTTACATCTGTAAACAATTTAAAGTAACTCTTTGTTTACAAAAGTAACATACTTAAACCATAACTACCATCAGCAACACTTTAGAAGTTTACAAAATTAAACAATGCTAGCTACTTAATTATTTATCAGTACTTTATATATTATTACTTAAACATAAACTTTAGTGTTGTTTACAATTCTAAATATGTATACATTTGTAATATTATAAACAATATTACATTTGTAAACACTATAACTATTTACTTCTATAAACAAAATGCTATGGATAACTTTGTAAACAGACTTGAATTTATACTTCACAACTATGACTACTCTGCCTCTTCTTTTGCAGACAAAGTTGGTGTTCAAAGGTCTAGTTTATCTCACCTTTTGTCAGGTAGAAATAAACCTAGTTTAGACTTTATTTTAAAAGTAAACGAAGCTTTTCCTGAGCTAAGTTTGGAATGGTTAATCAAAGGAACGGGTAACTATTTAGAGAAAGACAATACCACTACTATCACTAAAATTATCCAAACTCCTCCTTCTACTCCAATGACCACTCCTTACTCAACTGATCTTTTTTCGGCTGAAAAAGAAGAAGAATTAGCTCCAAGTTTTGTAGAGAAAAAAGAAGAAATAACAACGGAAAAAACCACCTCTATTCACGACCAAAAAGAAGAAAATAGTACTGAAAATATTCTCCCTCATTTTGCTTTAGGATCTAATAAAGGAGAGATTGAACAGGTGATTATTTTTTATAAAGATGGAACATTTAGTCAATTTAAACCGCGATAATTCTAATCCATATCACCTAGTAAAAATTGCCGTTTTAGGTATCTAATATTTGATTTATCTTTGAAGGAAAGTTGAGCTAGAAAAAAATGATAAAGAAAATCCTAAGTTATTTTACCCCAGTTATAGAAAAGAAAATTCCCTCAAAAGTTAGTCAACAATTAGAAGTAACTTGGATTGATGGACATCTAGTAGTAGATACTAAACACACCAACTACTCTTACGGTAATCTAGAAAAAGTACTAAAGAACGGTCTAAGCTTTATAGGTTTTGAGAAAATCAAAAAAATGAACAAGGTGCTTATCCTTGGTCTTGGAGCAGGTGGAGTTCTAAAGACATTAAGAGATGAAGTAAAATACCAGAGTGCTATTGATAGTGTTGAGCTAGATGAAGCTATTCTATTTATTGGTAAAAAGTACTTTGATATCGAAAAGTACAACACTAACCACGTTATTCACAACATAGATGCTTTTGAATTTGTCTTGCGTTCTAAAGAACAGTATGATCTAATCATCATAGATATCTTCCAAGATGCAAGAATGCCCGACTTCTTATTTGAACGTTATTTTGTTGAGAGGCTACAAGAATTACTAAACCCAAAAGGTTTCATATTATTCAATACCATAGTACTGACAAAAGAAGATGAGACTCGTAATGAGCATTTTTACACTTTATTTCCTAAAGAAAACTATTCTATTCGGTCTTATCCTAAACAACAAAAGTATAACGAACTCCTTACTATCAAGAAACTACTATAACAACTGTACTTTTAATTAGACAAACCTTGTTTTTCTAATATTACAAATAAGTATCTTTGTAATCCTGAGTTTAAAAAACGAAACAAAATGATTGAAATTAGAGAAGCTAAAACGAATCAAGAAATTAAAGAATTCGTTAAGTTCCCTTTTAAACTATATAAAGACAATAAGTACTGGGTTCCTTCTATGATTAAAGAAGAAATCAAAAGTTTTGATAGAAACAATGATATCTTCAAAACTGTAGATGTTCACTTTTACCTAGCTTATAAAAACAATGAAATTGTAGGAAGAGTTGCTTGCTGTATCAATTGGACAGAAGTAAAAGACTTACACAAGCCTAAAGTGCGCTTCGGATGGTTAGAAATGATTGATGATATTGAAGTGACAAAAGCTTTAATAAACACTGTTATCGCATTCGGTAAAAGCCAAAAGATGGAATATATAGAAGGTCCTATGGGATTCTCTAATATGGATAAAGCAGGAATGCTTACTAAAGGGTTTGATTATATAGCAACCATGATAGGATTATACAACTTCGAGTATTATCCACAACATATGCAACAACTTGGTTTTAAACCTGAGGCTGAATGGATTGAATACAAACTCGATATCTCTAAATTTGACAAACCGAAAATAGACAAAATGTCTTCTCTTGTAAAAACGAGATACAATGTAAAAGTACTAGAGTTCAAAACGATTAAAGAACTAATGCCTTATGTTGATGAGATGTTTGCTCTATTAAACAAGACTTATGCAGACTTACAAAGCTTTGTTCCTATAGAGCCTTTTCAAGTAGAGCACTATAAAAAGAAATACCTACAGTTTATTCATCCAGACTACATCTCTTGTATTATGGATGAAAATAATAAAATGATTGCTTTTGCCATTACAATGCCCTCATTCTCAAGAGCGTTCCAAAAGGCTAATGGAAAACTCTTCCCTTTTGGTTTTTGGCATTTACTACAAGCAATTAAGAAAAACAGTCATGCAGAGTTCTATTTAATTGGTGTAGATCCTGAATATAGAAATAAAGGAGTAACTGCAATAATTTTTGAAGAGATATACAAGTGTTTTTCAAAACACAATATCACATTTGTCGAGACTAATCCTCTATTGGTTGAAAACAATAAAATTCAACAACTCTGGAAACAGCTAGATCCAGAGATTCACAAAGAACGCAAAACATATCGACTAGATATTCAATAAATATACAAGGTTAATAGAACTCACTATTAGCCTTTTTTTAATCCGTATTTTGGGTTAAACCCGGATTAAAAGGCTTTACACTTTATTTTGAGATGATCCTTATTTGGTAAATCAAAAATAGAAGTATGAGTACACAATGCTGTAATTTCGGTATTAATGAATAAGATAATAGCGTTTTGCTTGCACTTCTTAGGGGATTCCTAGGAGTTTTCTTGGGCTTTCCTTGCCCAGAAGGTGTTTTTCTCGAAGAAAGGTGCAAGAAACCCGCAAGCAATCCTCTAAGAAGTCAGAACAAAACCACCTTTAGTTTATCACTAAATACGAATAAAAAACAGCATTTTTAAATCCGATATTTGAATATTTTATCATACCATTATTTATATTGCTGTTTGTTTTACTTCTTAGATAATTGTGATAAAGTTACTTATTAATCGCATTTGGGTTAATAGTAAGTATACTTTAGTTTTGTCTTTTTATCTCTCTTACTACACCATTACTAAACCCTTTATAATAAAGGTATTGCCCCTACTTTTATTTATAAAAACAAAGCGCAACCACAATCAATAAAAATTACTTTTTCTCATCAAATATCATTTAAACTTGTCAAAATATCATATTTTTTGTATTTTTACAAAAATCAAATTTATTTAATCAAGCTTATTTAGCTATTTTATTAAAAGAGATATTCCGTAGAAACACAATATTCGTTTCTATTTTTTTACTTTCAAATCAAAGGTTTTTACCTTTTCTATTTTGTCTTCATCTTTTCTGTAAAGCCTAAATAAGCATATAAACATTTTTTTATGCTTTCAATTCATAAAATAGACAAACACACCTCTACAAACGAATCACAAATCAAAGAATATGTTGATTTTCTATACCTTCATTTAGAACAATATGGAGACGAGAAACAAGATATAGAAAAAGCAATTCACTACGCTCTTTCTTATGACAACAAACCAGGTGGATTTGTATTAGTTGCCAAAAATCCAAAACAAGAGATTGTTGGTATTACAGTCTTACTAGACACCTTAATGGGAGGATTTATCCCTGAACATATTCTTGTTTATATCGCGATAGACTCTAGTGTACGTGGTCAAGGTCTAGGAGGACAATTAATAGATAGATTAAAACAAGAGGCCCACGGTTCTATTGCACTACATGTAGATAAAGATAATCCTGCTCAAAACTTATATGAACGAAAAGGCTTTGAGAAAAAATACATAGAAATGAGATTAACAAAATAGGAAGATGGCTTATATAACATTAAATCAAAGTAAATTAAAACATAATTACAACAAGCTAGATGCTCTATTTCAGGAGAAAGGAATACACTGGGCTGTTGTAGGAAAATTACTTTGTGGTGATGAGACCTTCCTCAGAGAGGTTTTAGCATTAAACCCTCAACAAATATGTGACTCTAGAGTTTCTAACTTAAGAATGATCAAACAAATTGATCCTACAGTTGAAACCATTTATATTAAACCTGCCCCTAATGGTAGTATTGAAGAAATTATTGAGTACGCAGATATCAGTTTTAATACAGAACTAGAGACGATCAAACTTCTTTCTGAAGAAGCGAAGCGTCAAAACATTGTACATAAAATTGTTATTATGGTAGAACTTGGCGAACTAAGAGAAGGTGTTCTAAGAGAAGAACTGATAGACTTCTACAGCCAAGTCTTTGAACTACCTAACATTGATATTATTGGACTAGGCACTAATCTTACCTGCATGTATGGCGTATTACCTAATAATGATAAGTTAATCCAATTAACGCTATTTAGAGACTTACTGGAACTCAAATTTAAAAAGAGAATCCCCTATCTATCTGGTGGTGCATCTGTAACGCTTCCTTTAATATTAAATGACACTATCCCTACAGCTATTAATCACTTTAGAATTGGAGAAACCTTATTTATGGGAACCAATGCCTATGACAATGTAGCTTATCCTGATTTCGAACAGAATATCTTTATGCTTCATGCAGAAATTATTGAGCTATATGAAAAGCCGATGATGCCTGAGGGAGAGATTGGATTGAAAATGACAGGAGAGAAAGTAGAGTTAGCACCAGAATGGGAAAATAGTGTGAATTATAGAGCCATTATAGACTTAGGGTTATTAGATATAGAAGAAGACCACATTACACCTATCAATGCTAAACAACAATTCGTTGGATCTAGTTCTGATATGATGGTTATGGATCTAGGAGATAACCCAGAAAACTTAAAAGTGGGTGACACGATCTCATTTCATATGAGCTATATGGGGATTCTTAGAATTATGAATTCTAATTATGTTGATAAAAGAGTAATTGGTAGAGAGTAATTCCTTTATTCGCAAATTAAAATCATGTTAAAAAAAATTAATTAAGATTTCTCTTAATTACATTTGTTTTCCTCAATCAAAACATATTTACAATATGGTTTCAACAATTATCCCATTAGGCGGAGTAGCTCCTTCTGAATTAATAGTTGTTGTTGCAATAGCTTTATTACTTTTTGGTGGAAAGAAAATTCCAGAATTAATGAAGGGACTTGGAACAGGAATTAAAGAATTCAAACAAGCTACAAGAGAAACAAATACAACTAATGCTATTGCAAATGAAAATATTCAAGAGCAAAAAAGCAATGTTGAATCGACAAATGAACCTATTAAATAAAGGTTTTAAGCAGAAAGAGGGATATTATAATAATATCCCTCTTTTATTTTCTCTTATTTTAAAAACTCTTTTTCTAAATCTAATGGAGCGATGTAGACATTGTCCTTATACACTCTCATATTACCACCAGAAATCTCGTCTATTAAGATAATATCATTAGTAGCTTTATCTCTTCCAAACTCTAATTTGATATCATATAACTCTAAATTCTTAGTAGCCAACTCATCCTTTATAATTTGACAAATCTCTTTAGTACGAGATTTTAAAATTGCATATTCTTCTTTTGACAATATACCTAACATTTCTAATGCATCGTCAGAAATAGTTGGATCAGCTCTTTCATCATCTTTAATGGTTACTTCTACGAAGCTATCTAGTTGTTGTCCTTCTGTACAATAAGCCCCATATCTTCTAAAGAAACTTCCTACTGCTCTGTAACGACAGATTACTTCTAATCCTTTACCAAATGGTATCGCTTCTTTTACAACCATCGATACATCCTCTATATCAGCCGAAACATAATGTGTAGGGACGTTCTTTTGTGCTAAAACTTCGAAGAAGTGTTTTGTCATTTTTAATCCACTCTTACCTGCTCCATCAATAGTTAAACCTACTGTATTTGCACCTGGATCGAATACACCATCTTCTCCTGTTACATCATCTTTAAACTTTAAAAGAACTTGATTGTTTGATAGACTATATACATCTTTAGTCTTTCCTTGATACTTTAATGTCATTGTGTGTTAGTGTTGTTATTAAAGTTCAAAAATAAGACAAATGTCCCAACTCCAACGATTTTTCAGAAACTTTATTTATAGCAGCTATGTCTAAAACTAAACAGCATAAAAAAAGCTGGAAGTATTCATTACTTCCAGCTTTTATATTTATACTTATCCCTTAAATAAGGTCGAAATCACATCTTCTACTTTCTGATCCTCCACTTCTATAACTACCTTCTTTTGGAGGCACATTCTGATACACAGTTTCAACTAATTTTAATAATCTCGAAGGAGAAATTCCTTTCATGACCATATAATTAATAACTCTATCTGCTCGTCTATCAGCTAACCACTCATCATATTTAGCATTACCTCTCGTATCGAAATAAACGTGAACTCTCACTCTAGCCTCTGGATTATTATACATATAAGCTACTATCTCATCCACTGATGCTTTATTATCTGTATTCAAATAAGAACTATTAAAATCGTAATAAAAGGATGGCAATGTAGAGCTATCATAGTTTACGTTAGAAGTTTTAGTTGTATTATAATCGCCACTTGCTATTGTATTACCTCTATTTTGAGATTCACTTACTACACTTGTTAATCCAAAATTAGCAACTACACCATTATCCATTTGATTCAAAAGAACCTCTGCTTTACTATAATTCTTTGCAGCTGTAGATACCTTATGAATATCTGTCATCCTTTTAGGTTCGAAAACATAAGCTCCATCTGCAGAAGTATATACTGTAGCTATTCTATCTCCTGATGAATTAAAGAATGTTACTTCTCCTTCTCCTATCGGGTTATTTGTTTTTTTATCAAATACCTTACCCTCTATTTTCTGAGCAGATACAGAAATAAAACTAAATAAAGAAAGTCCTAAAGTTATTAATTGTAATTTTTTCATATCATTCTAGTATAGACTAATAAACATTATTATTCTCCTTACACAAAACTACACTTTATTTTATAATTTTTAACATTATAGTTGTTTTATTTAGAGTAATATGTTTTGTTTTTGCTTTTTACCTAACAATAAATAAATATACGAAACACAATTTCATTATTTATTCTAATTTAAATTAAAAAACTCAAATATTACACCATAGTTGTCACTTATTGTTAATTTACAAAGTCATTGTTATCGATTTCGCTTTCAAAAAAGAAACATTATTAGTAGTTATACTTCTAAATAATGAATTCAATAAAAAATCCCTTACAATCAATGAAAATAATATAAAAAAAACACCTTTTGCGAATTATTTTAATCATTTGTATAATTTTACAGCGATACAATATATTTAATTAAGAATCTAATGACAGCGGAAGAACTAAATATTATTGCAGAAAATGCTCTTAATGATCAATACAAAAAAATAATAAATCAACTAAAAGAATCTGCTATAAAAGGAAAGAACTCATGTATTATAAAGAATTTACCGACTTCTATATCGAAAAAACTAAAAGAAAAAGGCTTTGTCATCATTCCTATATATAAATATAGGTACAATTACTTCCTCTTTAAAAAGAGGAGAATAAAATATTTTTTAATCCAGTTTTAACTTGTTTTATAGGTCACAGATTTTCACACCTTACTAACCTTTTACACATACCTTATCTTAAAACTGGAATAGTGTTTGTGCAGTCATTATTAAACACATACAATTTTTAATAATGAGACTTTTACTTATTTTTTTTCTATATTCTTTTTACTGTTTGGGTCAGAATAAAAAGACTACAATCACTGCCTATCAAAAGAAAACCCTACAAGAAAAGAATATTGTTCGAATTATAAGAGATTCCATAGGCAATGAATCTTATCAGTTCTTAATCAAACCTAAAGCTCTTAAAGCTGAGATAGAAGAGTACTTTTCCCCTCATGTATCTAAAATTACTTCTCCTACACTAACAATCTCGAAGTTTAATAATGTATACTATTTTATTTCCAAAAATAAAGATTATACTCTTATTTCTCTTGCTCATTTCGTTTCTATACCCCGTGTAGAAGGTGAGTATCTTATATACGGTAGTAATAACTGTATTATACCTAATAATACCCCTAACTGCTATCCTTCTCCAGACGGAACCTCTTGTGTAGAAAAACAACCCTATTGTATAAAATTAATAAACAAGAAAAATTAAAAGTCATTAAAGGACTACATTCACTTTTATAAATAAAGAAACAAAATTCTCTTTTTCATTGTACCTTTGATTTGATTTTATATCTAATCTCTATTTTGTATTAAATAGCCTTAGATTGATTTAAACTCATTTACTTATTTCACACACTTTATTAATATGCTTAGACCTTGGCCCTTACAAATTCAAATTATTAATACTGAAAAAAAAGCTATCTATCTCCAAATAGCTGATGCTATTATAGAAGCTATAAAAACAGGTCAACTAAAAGAGGAAGAAGCCCTACCAGGAAGTAGAAAGTTAGCAGAAATCTTAGGAGTAAACAGAAATACAGTTATAGAAGCCTATGATGTCTTATTAAGTGAAGGTTGGATTATGTCCAAATCGCGTAGTGGAACTTACGTCTCTAAACTTGCTGACATAAATATAACTCCTCTCAATAAAACTCCTATAAAAAAAGAAAGTAAATCAACTATTCAATACAATATCACTGTTGATGATGGAAACCCGGATACTTCTATTGCTCCTGTTGAAGAATTAGCAAGAGCTTATCGCCAAATATTTAAGCGAAAAGGAAAGTGGCAGATGATGGGATACTCATCTCCTCTAGGGTTATTTGAATTTAGAGAACATATTAGTAAAATGCTAAATCATTGGCGAGGTATGCAAGTAACTGCCGAAGAAATATGTATTTCTAGAGGAAGTCAAATGGCAATGTACCTTATCGCTCAAGTACTACTAAAGAAAGATGACTATGTTATAGTAGAACATCCTGGATATAGAAAAGCCTGGCACACATTTGAGCATGCTGGAGCAAAATTGTTATATGCTAATGTAGATGATCAAGGAATTGATATCAATCAAGTCGAAAGCCTTTTAAAAGAAAACAAAAGAATTAAAGCTATTTATATTACTCCTCATCACCAATATCCAACTACAGCAACCCTTAGTTTACAGAGGAGATATAAGCTGATAGAGCTCTCTAACTTGTATAACTTTACTATTATAGAAGATGATTACGACTATGAATTTCATTACGGACATAGACCCGTTATGCCGATTAGTAGTCTTCCGAATGTACTAAACTACGTATATATAGGAACATTAAGTAAAGTCGTAGCTCCTTCTCTACGTATCGGTTATATAGCGACTAACAATGATCTGATTCAAAAAATAGGTGAACTAAGAAGTATCATCGATGTACAAGGTGACAATATCATGGAACAAGCTATCTTACAATTAATGGATGACGGGACCATAAGAAAACATTTAAAAAAAGCACATAACTACTATAAAAGCAAGAGAGATATAACTGCCGATTTACTAGATAAAAACCTTAAAGAACAAGTAAATTATACAATCGCTGATGGAGGGTTAGCAATATGGTTAGTTCCTAAAAAAGAAACAGATTGGGACAAACTCAAAAAGAAACTAGACCTAGATAAAATTGCTTTTATGGGGCCTGAAAGGTTCTCCTATAGTGATAAATTACAAGGAATACGGTTTAGTTTTGGATCATTGTCAGAACGACAAATAGAAGAAGCTATACTATGCTTAAAAAGACATTTATAACAAAAATAAATTCCTTTAGTAAAGACTTTACTAAAGGAATTTATTTTTGTTATAATCATTGGTATTATTTACGCAATGCTTTTTTAACTGCAGGAGCAATTTTAGTACCTAATAGCTCTATGTTTTTCATCTGTGTTAAGTGATCAGGCGCTCCTAAATCACTGTGCATTAACCAACGTGTTAACCCAAACATCTCTTGATGATATAAAATCTTATCTACTACTTGATCCACATCTCCTATGAATAAAGCACCGTCTCTACTTCTTCCTCCTTCATACTGCTCATAAGTGTAAGGTTGCCATCCACGTGATGCCCCTATTCTATCCATCTGTTCTTTATATACAGGGAAATAATCTTTAGCTAAAGCATTTCCGTCTACTCCTACTAATCCATGTGAGTGCGTAGCGATCTGCATTTTACTAATATCATGACCTGCATTAATATACTCTTGTTTATAGTAGTCAAAGAATGGTTTATACTGTTCTGGCATTCCACCAATAATAGCGAACACAAGTGGCAATCCTAATTTAGCTGCTCTTAATACAGACTCCGGTGTTCCTCCTGCTGCAATCCATACATCCATTGGCTGTTCACTTCTTGGGAAAACCTGCTGTTCTTTTAGAGAAGCTCTGTGTTTTCCTGTCCAAGTCAATGGACCATCTATTGCATTGATATTCAACAATAAATTAAGTTTTTCTGTAAACAACTCATTGTAATCATTAAGATCGTATCCAAACAAAGGGAATGACTCTATAAAACTTCCACGTCCTACTGTAATCTCTGCTCTACCATTAGACATAGCGTCTATAGTAGAGAATGATTGATATACACGTACAGGGTCATTAGAGCTCAATACAGTAACAGCACTCGTCAACTTGATATTCTTAGTTACTGTAGCTGCACCAGCTAATATAATATCTGGAGTAGAGACTGCGTAATCTTTACGGTGATGTTCTCCTATACCGAAAACATCCAATCCTACTTCATCCATTAACTTAACTTCCTCTATAATCTCATTTATACGTTGTGTACTTGACTGATAACTATTGTTTTGTTTGTCGAATTTTAAATCCCCAAACATGCTAATTCCTATTTCCATCTTTATCATTTTTTATTATACTATAAAATTACTCCTATTAATATGGATTATACTTAATCTATATTAAGATATGCACAGCCAGATATTGTCAATAATGCTCTAGCCCTGTATAAAAGCTTAATATTATTCAAAGAAAATGACCAAAAAGGCATTTTAAGTTAAAAAAACAGCTTGTTCAAACATAAAAGTATTACAGTTTTCTATATTTAATTAAAGAACTTAATCTCTTTTAGTATAATTTGAAGTTGTAAGAGATATAGATTAACAATCAAAAAGTTTTATTCGCAAAAAGGACACTTTTAGTAAGTTTTAGCGTCAAATTAGGAAATTATACTGTGCTTTTTTTATACTTTTGTCCTACAAGATTAATAATAAAGAAGAATAGAAGTATAAATACTAGATTATTTAATACTCCTTACTTATTACAAGTAAATCTTACGTCTTATCTGAGTAAGACACTATCATTCAGTATTTTAATACTTAACAAAGAGACTGAGTGCTAAAAAAGAACTATCATAGAACATAACGTTCTATTTAAGTTATAATGTTGTTTCCTATTATGAAAGCTCTATTGTTGTTGATAGAGCTTTTTTTTATTGTATCCTATAGTAATTTTTAAACGTTACTAAAACAGCAAAATTACTTTGATTATCAATAAGTAATATATCCTTAAAGATCATTAAAAATTAGAAAACTAAGTGCATGTTCTTCGGGAGTTTATTGGGCAGTCTTTGGGTGCTCTTCGGAAAACTGCCCCTCAGTCCGAACAAATACTGAACTCTTCCGAAGAGCTTCCGAATAAATGGGTGTATCAAAAACTCATAAATACTGATAATAAAACACTTATGATTTAAAAAGTGGAAATAAATAGACTTTTTTGGAAATATTGAGAAATATTTGGAAAAGAATGGAAGAAAATGGAAAAAAGTGGAAGTAAGCACTTTTTCTTCGAAAGAAATAGCTAAACAACTATTTCATTCTTCAACTCTTAAAATATTGAAAGCTCTACCAAATACTCTATCAAGATTAGTTTAATATTTCTTTGCTATCTATCATAAAACAAAGATATTGTTTTTAAACCCAGATTAAGCGATAGACATAGAAACGAAAAGTAATTATACAAAATAGCTCTGAATTTAAGAAAAAAGCATACTGTAGTATGGTTTTAGAAGAAATGAAAAAGATATGAAGTAGAATTGCTTTGCAGTCTTTGGCTAATGCTTAATCTGGGTTAAACTTTCCTTCTCGACTTTTACAGTCAATATAATATAACAAGAAGTTTATTAGAACCATTTTCTCCATTTAAAATAACTTATCATGAGAACAACCAGTCCTAACATTACCCATAAAGTATAGAAATAACCATTCTCTGTTTTTAATTCTGGCATATTCTCAAAGTTCATTCCATAGACTCCAACAATAAATGTTAGCGGAATAAAGACTACAGAGACAATAGTCAATACCTTCATGATCTCATTCATTCGATTGCTCTGAGAAGAGAAATAATAGTTGGTAGCACTATCTAGTTTGTTTAGATTATAATCTATCTGATCGAGCATTTCATAGCTTTTATACTGTAATCGGTCAAAGAAAACAATACTATTTCTGCTGATTTGACTCTCTACATTCTTTTTATCATGCTGTGTTTTTAGGTTGTATAGCACTTCTCTTAGCGGTATAATAGCTCGTTTTACCTCTTGTAGTTGTTGAGTATATTCTTCTATACTTACCAGAATTTGCTTGTGATATTTAGTTCTAGCCTCTAAAAGAATCTGTTCTACATTATCTTCTATCAAGTCTAAGGTTACAAAATAACTCTCCATTAAAGAATCTAATAAGCCATACAATAGATATCCTGAATCTTTTCTTCTTATTTGTCCTGTTTTGGTTCTAATACGCTCTCTGATCAAATTAAAGAACGCTCCTCTTTTCTCTTGAAATGACAACAGTACATTCTCTTGGAGGATAAAGCTTATCTGTTCTATCCCTACTAGAATATCTTCATTAGAAGACGGCAAAATGGCCTTAACGCTAAAGAACAGTGTATTATCTAACTCCTCTACTCTTGTTCTTCTAGAGAAATTTAGAATCTCTGCCATGATATAAGATTCTATATGAAAAAAACTTCCAACTTCTTTTAATAAATCTATATCATGTAGTCCATGTAGATTAAACCACTTTATAGCATGAGGAGATGCTGCTAATAATATCTCTTCTATTTCCTTCAAACTTAAATCATTGTACTCCTCGAATGTATTCTCATCGTAGATAAACAATTGCATAGAAATAGGTACCTCTGGAAAAGAACCTGCGTATTCTAGAGAATTTGGCTGAAGTTTTCTAGTTTTCTTATATTTAACTCGTCTCACATTTTGTAAATTTGCTTAAAGATAAAAGTTTTTAGACTTTTATCTCATTTATAAGCCTAAAAAAACAACTCAAACAAATATGAAAACACTAATTAAGAATATAAAAGAAATACTACAAGTTAGAAATGAAGCTATAGAGAAAGTATCTGGAGCTGATATGGCAACTTTACCTAAGCTAGACAATGCATATCTAATTATAGAACACGACTTGATAGCGGATTATGGTACGATGGACACTTGTCCTAATGAAAGTGAAATGGGTCAAGTAATAGATGCTACTGGGAAAACCATCTTACCTACATGGGTAGATAGTCATACACACTTAGTCTATGCTGGTAATAGAGAATTAGAGTTTGTAGACCGCATCAATGGGCTTAGTTATGAAGAAATTTTCAACAGAGGAGGTGGAATCCTAAACTCTGCAAAAAAACTACAAGAAACTTCAGAAGAAGATTTATATGAACAGTCTCGCAAACGTTTAGAAGAAGTAATCAGTCAAGGTACTGGAGCAGTCGAAATAAAATCAGGATACGGATTAACAGTAGAAGCTGAGCTTAAGATGCTACGCGTGATTAAAAAACTAAAAGAAAACTACCCTATAGCTATTAAAGCTACTTTCTTAGGTGCTCACGCCTTCCCTACTGAATATAAAGATAACCACCAGGGATATATCGACCTTATAGTCAATGAAATGATTCCAGCTATTGCTAAAGAAAACTTAGCTGAGTATGTAGATGCTTTCTTAGAGACAGGTTATTTCTCTTGTGAAGAGACAGAGCGTATCATTAAAGCAGGACAAGAACACGGGCTTATTGCTAAAGTACATGTTAACCAGTTTACTGCTATTGGAGGAATCGAAACTTGTGTGAAAAATGGTGCGCTATCAGTAGATCACCTAGAAATAGTAACAGACGAAGATATCGAAATCCTAAAAGGAAGTAAAACGATGCCTGTAGCCTTACCTACATGTTCTTTCTTTATTTCTATTCCTTATACTCCTGCTAGAAAGATGTTAGAAGCAGGTCTACCACTAGCTTTAGCTTCTGATTCTAACCCTGGTACTACACCATCTGGGAATATGAACTTTGTCGTAGCTACAGCATGTATCAAAATGAAAATGACTCCTGAAGAAGCGATTAATGCAGCTACAATAAATGGAGCTTATGCAATGGGACTACAACAAGAGTACGGTAGTATAACAAAAGGTAAAAAAGCTAGTTTAATTATCACAAAACCACTAAATTCATTTTATGAATTACCTTATGCTTTTGGTTCTAACCTTATAGATCAGGTAATTCTAAATGGACAAATACAAAAATAAAAGATACCCTAGTATCAATTGCATCACAACAACATCGCTATGAACAAACAAAAACTAGTGTTATTTAAGAAAACTGATTTGGTTGCCTTGACCAAATTCAGAAGTGGGGAAATCAAATTTGGTGAAAGAGTTCACACTTTAGAATCAGAAGAGAATTGGCATAATGAATTAGCCGCTACAGACGCTAAATATGCTATTATTGGTATTCCTGAAGATATAGGTGTAAAAGCTAATCTAGGCCGTACAGGTACTTCTTCTGCTTGGCAAAATTTCTTAAACAGCCTTTTAAATATTCAACACAACAGATTCTGTAAAGGAAGCTGGACTACGTTAATTGGCCATTTAGATTTCAGTGAAGAACAAAAAGAAGCAGAACAACTAGACCCCAATAATAGAGAAGATCGCAAAAGACTCTTCGAATTAGTGTCTCGTATAGATAAAGAAGTATCACATACCATCGCTAAAATTGTAAAGGCAGGCAAAATACCTATTGTTATAGGTGGTGGACATAATAATGCTTATGGTAATATTAAAGGACTTGCCTTAGCCAAGGGCAAAGCCATTAATGTAATCAACTTTGATGCGCATACAGATTTTAGACCACTAGAAGGAAGACATAGCGGTAACGGGTTTTCTTATGCATTCGAAGAAGGTTTTTTAAAGAACTATTTTATCTTCGGTCTTCATGAGAACTATACCTCTAAGACTGTTTTTGGGGATATAAAACTTCATGCAGACCGCGTTAAGTATAATACTTATGAGCAAATACGCATTCGCAAAGAGAAATCTTTTGACACCGAATTACTAACTGCTCAACGACATATTGAAAACAATACTTATGGTATCGAAATAGACTTAGATGCTGTACCACTAGTAGCTAGTAGTGCTATCACACCTACAGGGTTCTCTGCTGAGAGGTTGAGACAGTTCATACACTACTTTGCTAAATCTAAGAATGTTGGATATATTCACATCTGTGAAGGGGCTCCTTCTTTAGATTTCGAACAGAACAGTCATCTTGTAGGAAAGTTAATCACTTATTTAGTAACAGATTTTATCAAATCAAATACAGAAAAAATTTAGTCTTGAATATATTACTTGTAGAAGACGATTCTCGCATCAGTGACTTTATCGTCAAAGGTTTAAAGGAAAATGGTATGCAAGTACAACTTGCTGCTTCTGGAGAAGAAGCTAGAGATCTTATTCTCAGTGCTGATTGGGATCTTATCTTAATGGATATAATGCTTCCAGGTATAGATGGTATTCAGTTAACCAAAATGATTCGTTTTAAAAAGAACTATACCCCTATACTGATGTTAAGCGCTCTAAGCGAAACCACTGATAAGATATCTGCTCTAGACAGTGGTGCTGATGACTACTTAACAAAGCCTTTTCACTTTAGTGAATTACTATCGAGAATTAATGCCTTAACAAGACGAACTAAATTTAATTACGAAAAAAAAGACCATATCTATATCTGTGGTGATTTAAAACTAGACCCTGAAAAACATCTAGTCACACAAGGAGATAAAACAATAGATCTGTCACCTAGAGAATACAAATTATTACTTTTCTTATTAGAAAATAAAGATCGCGTAGTCTCTAGGATGCAGATTCTAGAACGAGTATGGGGAATACAATTTGATACCAATACCAATGTAGTAGATGTCTATATTTCTTATCTAAGAAGTAAAATAGATGATTCTAAAGGAAAAATAATACACACCATAAAAGGAACTGGCTATATGCTACAAGAATGATATGAATTTACGCACTCGTCTTACCACCTACAGTACTATAGTATTCGGTATAGTATTTTTTATTGCATCACTTATTATATTCTTAGCTTACTTCTCTAAGACACAAGAGTCTGTGTTTAACAATCTGAAGAATACTACCCTCCTATCTGCAATATATTACTTAGAACAAGACGAGCTATCTCATACAGAGCATTCTGTTGTAAAAGAAGAATTTAGAGCCACTATTCAGTCTAAAAATGTAGCTGTATATAACTTTAGTAATCAGTTATCCTATGGAGCTCTAGTTAATGACCCTGTACTGACAAATGCTATTTTAAACAAAACAAGAACAGATAAATCACATCGATTTAAAGCAAATGACTTTTTTTATTACGGAATATACTACCCTGATAACCAAGGGGACTTCGTAGTATATACGAGAGAGTCTACAGCTGACTTTATGAATCAGATGAAAAGCCTTATTCTTATCCTATGCATTGTACTTGTAGGAGGTTTACTAGCTATTTATTTTTTAAGTAAGTACATCTCTAATATCGCCTATAAGCCCCTTAAGAATATTGTGCAGCAGGTAAATGAGGTAAACTACTCTAATCTAGAAAACGGGATAGAAGTACCGAAAACAAATGATGAATTAGAAGAATTAATCTCGACTTATAACAACCTACTAATCAGACTATCAGAAACATTCTTAATTCAAAAGAACTTTATTAACTATGTCTCTCATGAATTTAAAACTCCCCTTACTGCTATCAGTGGTAACCTAGAAGTTTTTGCTCAGAAAGAACGTTCTCCAGAAGAATATAATCAAGTAGTCAAAGAAGCTTTAAAAAATGTGTACAAAATAGAGAACATCTTAAGTAACCTTCTTTTATTATCAGGATTAAAAAACACAGAGAAAGACGCTAGTCTATTTAGAATAGACGAGATAATCTGGACTATATATGAAGCATTACAAGATAAATTAGCAGAGCTACAGACTACCTTAGAGATAAATATCAATGTAGATGACTTCACTAAACTAGAGTATAAAGGTAATGAAACGCTAATCCATCTAGCATTATACAATATTGTCGAAAATGCTGTAAAATACTCTAATAGCAAACCTGTTTCAGTAGAGCTGTCTCTACATAACAATAGGCTACAACTAGAGGTAAAAGACCATGGAAAAGGTATCTCTGAAGAAGAACTTACTTTTATAAAACAAACATTCTACAGAGGTAAAAATGTCGGAGATATTAAAGGAAGTGGTATAGGACTGTCCCTTGCTACTATCATCTTTGAACAACATCACATTAAATTCGACATTATTTCTCAGTTAGAACAAGGGACAATTATTACTTTAACATTTTAAAGTTTATTTTCTTTTGAAACCAAACTGTTCGATATAAAAATCTAGAAGCGTGATTGCGGTCATAGCTTCCACAATAGGCACTGCACGTGGTAATACACAAGCATCGTGTCTACCTTTCCCTTGTACAGTCACCACCTCATGTGCGGTATTGATAGACTGCTGGTCTTTCATTAAGGTAGCAGTTGGTTTAAAAGCAACTTTAAAGTAAATATCCATTCCATTACTTATACCGCCTACTATTCCTCCTGCATTATTGGTTGTTGTAGAGCCATCAGGAAGGATAGAATCATTATGCTGACTACCTCTCATCTTTGTCCCTTCAAAACCACGACCAAACTCTACTCCTTTAACAGCATTGATCCCAAGCATAGCTTTAGCCAAATCAGCATCAAGTCGGTCAAATACAGGTTCACCTAATCCTACAGGCACGTTCTGTACTACGCATATAATAGTTCCTCCTATAGAATCCCCATCTTTTTTTACTTCCTTAATTAAAGTCTCCATTTCTACTGCTTTAATAGGATCAGCACAACGAACAGGATTGTTCTCTATCTCGTTAAAATCTAATTCACTGTATTTTTTCTCTACAGCAATATCTCCTACTGAAGACACATAAGCTGTTATTTTTATTTCTTTTAATACTTGCTTTGCTATTGCTCCTGCTACTACTCTACTGGCAGTCTCACGAGCAGAACTACGCCCACCTCCTCTGTGGTCACGATGTCCATATTTTTCATCGTATACATAATCTGCATGGCTTGGACGATAAATATCTTTGATATGATCATAATCCTTTGATTTTGAATTTGTATTTTCAATTACAAAACCTATAGGAGTACCTGTTGTCTTCCCTTCAAATATTCCTGAAAGAAACTTTACTTCATCCGCTTCTTTTCGCTGTGTAACTATCTTAGATTGACCTGGTTTACGTCTGTCTAATTCCAACTGAATTTGTTCTAAATCTAACTCTATTCCTGCTGGACAACCATCTATAATACCACCGATCGCTACTCCATGAGATTCACCGAAAGTAGTTACTCTAAATCTATTGCCATAAGTATTACCTGCCATATTCATGTATTTTATACAAGTTTACCACTTTTCTAAGTTTTGCACCTTGTTATTCTAGATATTTTTTGACAAAGTTACTTTCTAGACCTTACCTTATTTACTCCCAAAGTCCTTCTATATTCCCTAACCACTTCCTTTTTTAAGCAGATATCGATATATTTGTAATTCAAAATAAAACAAATGATTATACTAAAACCATTTACCAAAACGGATGCCCCAATAATTATAGATTGGAATTTTACAGAAGAAGAACTACTACAGTTTGGAGGAACTGCATTTACACATCCTCTTACAGAGGATCAAGTCTTGGCTTTCATGAAAGTAGAAAACTCTTTATTCTTTAAAGCAATTGACACTGATAATGACACCGTAATTGGAGTTGGCGAAATTATTTTGATGGAGAATAATGCTACTAAACTAGCTCGTATAGTGGTAGGTGATCGAAATAATAGAGGAAAAGGTTATGGACAAAAGATGATGCAAGCCTTTGTAGATTATTGTCTAAATGATATCCAAAGTGATTCTGTTATCCTTAATGTATTTGATTGGAATATTGGAGCTATTAAATGTTATGAAAAAATAGGCTTTACCTTTGCTGATGTTCCTATGAGAAGTTTTGATCTACCAAATGGAGAACAATGGTTTAGTAAACAAATGGACTATACTAAAAAGTAACCACTTACGATAGCTATTATATATATTTCTATTTTCTAGTGACAAAGTTGCTAGTCGATCTAAATTTGCAACAGATTATTTCCTTAGTGACTCCGTTATAATATTTGTTTTAACGGACTCACTAAGGACTCGAATGTCTAGTCCTTCTATAACTGTACAACTATAGTTCACAATCCTACTTAGTACTGTACAGTCTTATAATATTGCTTCTATTCTTTTACAATTACTCTCCTATAAGCAATCTTACCTACAGTCAAAATTGAGTTTATAGATAACAGGGATCAGCTCGATTCTAATTTTCATCTTTACTACTGCAGACAAAGGTTATTTTCTGTACAGAAATCACATTTTATTAAACTTAAAAGACATCTTTAAGCAAGATGAATACATTCATAGCAGTACAAAACACTGCTTTTATAGATAAATATAGTTTTCAAAGAAGAAAAAACAGTTCTTTTTAAGCCATTTAAGTATTTAAAGTCAATTTATATAGATTCCTCATAACCTGTTTTTCTTACTTTATATTTCCATACTAAAATCTTCTAAACACCACGGTTATACAGACATTAAGCGATATCACACTATTAACTATAATGCAATAGTATACCATAAACATTTAGCTATTTATAATTTTAACACAAGAATAAACGCTTAAATTAAAATATTATTGTTTGTTTTTATAGAAAAATTATATAAATTGTCCTTAACAAAACCTAACTAATCAAACAACTTATTATGACACTTGAATTATTTGAAGAACTCTCAGATGTTCTGGGGGTATTCGTAGAGAAATTTACTAACCTCAACATTAAAGCAAACAAGCATTCTCTAGCTTGGCAACGATTCCACTACAACTATTTTGATTCAATGACAACTACGCTGTATAAGTCATTAGTTCACTTAAACTATGCGACTATACAACAAGAGAAAGACAATGTTCAATATGCAGAAGCTTTCTCATTAGTATTGGATAAAAATTTTAAACCACTAAGAGATATTAACTTTGACAAGTTTGAACCTAAAGTTCAACAGCAGATTTTAAAAGTAGTACTAGGTGATCTTCCTTTTTTAAATAAAGGGTTAAGCGAAGACACTTATCACTACATTAGATTTAACTGTCTAAATAGAGAAAATAGATTATGTGGCCTAGGAGGAACTTTGTTTAAAGACTCTAAAACAGGAGAACTCATTCTAAACTTATTCTACTTAAACATTCGTAATGAACGTATTGATTCTTTATTAGAAGTAGATTTCTATATGAAAGACAAGGCTAAATATATAAAGCTGTATAGAGAATTAGCATTAAGTAAAGTAACCACACCACAGGCTCTAAAAGAAGTACTAGATAAAAAGAATATCTCTAGTGTAGACTTTAATAATGATTTTATCTATTTCTTTGGAGAAGGGTACCTTACCTTTTATGATAAGAGAAAGTACTTACAGAGTTTAGAACTTGTATTCTTTACAAAGAATTCATTCGAGGAGATTGCTGATGTATGTGGTTTTAACTCTACTGAGTCATTGATCACAAAGTACAAAAAATTTGAAAGTAACGGATATAATCCTATTATTCGCTACTCAAACATATTACAAGCGTAATAAAAGTAAAAAAGGTTGATTCAAATGAATCAACCTTTTATATGTAACTTAAATTGCTTTTGTCTTTTCTTTTAACCAAGCAGCTTCTTCTGCTGATAATTTTGATTCTAAAGATTCATACACCCATTGATTATAGTTATTTAACCAATCAATATGTACTTGATCTAATAGTGACTTCTCTACTAAATCTGTTGCGATATAACAGATGGTGATTGTTTCGAAATCCATAAAATCACCGAATTGATTAGAAGCTAAATCCTTAGATACTACTAAGTTTTCGATACGAATACCGTGCTTACCTTCTCTGTATAATCCTGGTTCTATAGAGCTGATCATTCCTGGCTCTATCGCAATATCTACTGCAGCACCATTGAACGTATGAGGTCCTTCATGTACGTTCAAGAAGAATCCTACTCCATGACCTGTACCATGTCCATAGTTACGCATAGTAGCCCAGATAGGACGACGTGTTATAGCATCGATTTGATATCCTCTAGTACCTTTAGTGAAGATAGCCATAGATCCTTCTATCGTTCCTTTTAAAACAATAGTATAATCTTCTTTTTCTTCTTGAGTCAACTGCCCTAAAGATATTACACGGGTGATATCTGTAGTTCCTGTCTCGTATTGTCCACCAGAATCTACTAAAAGCAATCCTTTAGCCTCTAATTTATAGTTGCTATCCACTTCTGCCTTATAGTGTGGTAAAGCTCCGTGATCTTTATATCCAGCAATAGTATCAAAACTAATATCTTTAAAACCTGGCTGTTCTGCACGTAATCCTTTTAAATGATCTGCAATACTCATCTCAGATAATTCGCCTGAAGCTACATTTTCTTCTATCCATTTAAAGAACTTCGTCAGTGCTACACCATCATTAATCATGGCATGTCGTTCATGATTTAACTCTACTTCATTCTTCACTGCTTTTAGCATAGTAGACGGATTCATATCCTCTAAGATAGTCACTCCCTCAGGAACAGAATCATAAGTAGCAAAACAAGTACGCTTAGGATCTAATAAGATAGTTTCGCTTGTTCCTAGTGATTTTAAGTAATTTCTTACTTCCTCATAAGGTTTGATTAAGATACCATACCCTTGTAACTCCTCAGCTGTACCTTTATCTAATTTCTTAGAATCAATGAATAAGATTGATTTTTCTTGACTGATAAATACAAACCCTAGTGTAACAGGATTACATTTTACATCTGTACCTCTTATATTCAATACCCAAGCTAAATCATCTAAAGATGAAATTAGGTGACATGTCGCTCTTTTTTGTTTTAAGACTTTGCGTACAGCTGCTATCTTATCTGGAGTAGATTGTCCTGTAATAGAAATAGGTAATGTATAAGCTGGCTCTGTTGGCAATGCTGGTCTATCATTCCATATTACATCTAATAAGTCTACATGACCATCTACCTTGATATTTAAAGGTCCTAATATAGTATTTACAGCATTCGCTACTGCTAATGAAGCTAAATTACCATCAAAGGCAACTGTATTACCGGCTTGTAATTTATCTCCTAACCATGACACATACTCAGGTGCATGTTGAACTTTTAATTTTACTAACTCAAAACCAGATCCTTTTAACTGTGCTGGTCCTTGTACAAAATAACGAGAGTCAGTCCATAATCCAGCAAAATCTTGTGTAATCACTAATGTTCCTGCTGAACCACTAAAACCAGATGTCCAAACTATACACTTATAATAATCTGGTAAATATTCACTGATATGTGGATCTGAAGAAGGGATAATGTATCCATCAATTCCTCTCTCCTTCATCAGTGAACGTATCTTCGATAATTTTTCTAAATATGTCATTACGATAATAAATTTTTCAAGCTAAAGGTACAAAATGACGAGTACTACAAAAAGATAAATCTGTTAAATTAGAATAGTTTTTACTTCTGTAGATAGTAGCTTAATTTTTAAACTATTAAACACAAAAAAAGCCAACATTTAGTTGGCTTCTCTTATTTTATTTCTGTTCGTCTAAAATGTGAGTTGGCTTAATCGTAGAATTTAACCTTAGTATTTGTTTACTTAATACATCTTCAAAAGTAAAGTCTTTTAAATGAACATCTCTTCTAAACAACTCTGGATTGTTCACTAAAGCGATTATAAAGTCTGAAAACACCTTATTACTCATAACTGTTGGATCTAGTACAGCACGTGCTCGTACAAGCTTCTTATCAGATCTCCTATAATAATCAAAAACATACTGATTAGGCTTTTTCCAATCGCGCTTACCAAAGTTTTCAAAGTAAACATCTGAGATAGATTCCTTATTATTGGTCCTAGCAGTTACCCTTTTTTTGTCAAAACCAACGTTTATCATTGAGGCAACATTTAGATACACCTCTTCTCCTTCTACTACAGGGCAAGCTTGTTCATAGATTAGAATCATATTTCCCTCTCTTTGTAAGAATATATAATGTAACTCCTTATTTTCATTTTCGATTTTCCATACCATGCGCTCTTTTTTATCATCTAATGAAGAGTACAAGGTAGCAGGAGTAGCTAATCCATTTAAAGCTACTTCTTCTTTTTTTAAGTCTTTATCCCATGATGTAATCCATTGTCCATCTACATAGTCTTGCTTTAAAGGTAATAGACTCCCTTCATGTAAATCATAGAACTGCCCACGTATAGAATCGTTCTTATCTAACTCACTAGATAATAGTGTGTAGTAATGATAATCATGATCTGTAGTATAACGATATCTCGGAATAGCATCTTCATAATAAACGATATCAAGATCATTAGAGACATTTTCTTCTACTAATAGTCCTTTATATATCTTTCCTTCTTGATATATAGCGTTTACTTGTATTGTATCTTGTTTATTCTCTACCTCTATATATGCCTTAGCTTGCTGATCATAAAGTGAAATAAACTTTAATCGATCCGTTAACATAGATAATGTATTCGGATATGATGCTGTCTTCTCTACAACTTTCAAACTATCATTAACAGTAGAAGTTTCTACTAGATAATTGATATCTTTTAGCTTAAGAGTATCTCTATGTATAGAATCTGTCACTGTAGTATGATCTTGCGCATATAGTACTCCTCCTATACTTAGTGCCAATAATACAATACCCTTTTTCATATTTTTCTTTTTAAATAACATAGTATGCATAATCCTAAACTCCTTGTCTAAAACCATGAATATCAAATTTACAAATTTCAAATGACAAAAAAATAAAATTACGTTTCCAAAAACAATTAAATAGATAGTTATAAACCACTATATAGATATAGACACCATTATATATCAACACCTTACAAATAGAAACAAGTAAATCACATCATTATAATGATAGCAAAAAAATTAGTACCCTACTAATATTCAAACGTTTACAAGGCATATACTATACTTTTCGATACGTTTTAAAAAGTTTGTCCCATAATAATGTGTAAAAACCATAATTACAGTTCGGATCTTGATGATGAATATTGTGAAACAAGGTAAGACACAGTATATCTCGTGTCCAACGCTCAAAGTAAGTATTCTTAAACACATCCTTGTCTATATGACCTATAGTTCCCCAAATAAGATTAATAAGTAAATAAAGTCCTATCGAAAAAGTGTCAAAAGGATATAGACACAACAACAAGATAAACAATAGCCCAAAACCAATAGCCTCTAGTGGATGTAATACAAATAAACTTATCGCATTAACACTGTTGTGCTCATGATGTCTCAGATGTGCTAAAGGATAAAAAACAGGAATATGAGCTAATCTGTGAAATACATACATCAGAAAGTCCATACCTATTACTAAACCAAGTGTTTGTAGAGCTATAATAACTATAGAGCTCCCTTCTAGAACATGAATATATCCATATTTATGCAGCCCTACTCCTAATACAAAAACGGCTGCATTACACAGCAAAACAACAAATGATAATATTAGATCTCTTCTAGTAATCTCTTGTTTTATTTCTTGGATATACTCTCCCTTCTTACATCTGTTTAGAGTCAAATACAAACCAATAGATACACCATAGAACAGTATATTCAATACTATACTAAAAAGGATTAGTTGTGTAATAGACATTCCGATCACTAGATCTAACATGGTTCTCCATTTATATTATTAATAATCAAACTTACAAAAAACATATAATAAAAAGGATGACTGCTTGAGTCATCCTTCTACATCTTATATCTATATTTATTTAGAGTATTCTTAATTACTGTTCTTCATTCTGAGCTTGTCTCTTTAGTAGATCTAAAGCAAATGTAAGTTCAGGGTCTTCTTCGTTTAAGATACTTCTATAAAAACCTTTTTCATCTACAGTATAGTCTGGTAGTACTCCTCTACACCCCTTCTCTGTACTGATAGAATTATTAAAGAACACTTCTGATCGAGGCAAATCTACCACTGTCTGCGTATTAGGCAGTTTATAATTAATAAACCATAATGCAGTAGTGAAGTTACTACATGTACGTGTCTCTTGTCCTATGATAATCCCTCTTTTATTCTCCTTAAATAAAGAAGCAAAATACGCTGCTGCAGACACTGTATTATTATCTATTAATAACATCGTATTCCCTTCAAAGAAATAACGATCACGAGGATAGTTCTCTACATAAGACTCATCTAATCGATTATTACCATAATAGTACTCATCTCCTTCTACCTCACTCTTATCATATCGCTGGAACATAAAGTTGTTCATATTCTTAATATCCATATCAGAATACTGTCTACCACTAGCATCTATCAGGTTCTCACGTACATTGATGTCTATTACCTTAGTTGCATATCGATAATTGTTCTTAAACACTTTTTCTTGTGATATAAAAGAGTAAAATAAAGGAATATTACTTAGATATCCTCCTCCATTACCTCTGATATCAATAATTAAATTCTTCACTCCTTCTTCATTAATCTTCTCAAAGAAAGAACTTAATTTCTGGTAGGCAAACTCTTCTGAAAAAGCAAAAGTCTTAATAGTTAAGCAGTATGTATCGTCATTGACCTTCTGTCCATAGATTCCATAAGAATAACTAATGATATCTACTGGCAATATTGCTTTCTGTACGTTGTAATAATTTCGTGCATAGTTAACTGCCTTCAGTGTAGCTTCTTTACTCTCTACAGCATTTAGACTATCAAGATAAGTGATTTTATACTCTTGCTCAGGACTCATTAAAGACACATAGAACGAAAAGTCTTTAGCATCATCAGCCTCTATACTTCCATCCGTTGTTACATTAATACGCTTTAAGTAATCTTCTGATTTTACATCATTTACTTTTGTAATAATACTTCCTACAGGTATAGTAGGGTTGTGTTGATTCACAAACACCTTTCCATCATAAACAATGGTATTAATTGGGAAAAAAGAAGTTTCCTTTGTAAAATCCTCAAAAACGGTACTATCTGTACTCAAAGAGGAATGAGCATCGTGAATTAGAGGAATCGGATTAGATAACAAGAAATTAGCATAAGAAGGATTCTCTTCTAGTTTTTTTCTTATTTCTGCAACTTTTGCATCCAAGTCCTTTTCACTAATAGTTCGAAATGGATTAGGATGTTGCTTTTTTATAATATTAATAAGTATATCAAAATCATTTAAATAATCTTCTTTCGTCAACTCCGAATATTTCTTCTGTCCTAATACAAAAGAACTACTCAATAATAAGGCAATTAATAATAAACCTTTTTTTATCATTCCTGTTCTCAATTAAATTATCTAAAATAAAGAATTTATAGCATTTTAAAACATTATTCCAAAAGCAATTTATGCAAATCTCTTTATTTCCTAAGCATACAAAGATAAAGTTAAGCATATACCTACGCAACTTTTACTAGTATGTATATTATAACAGCTAATTATCAATTTTATTATTTTATAAAAGTTAAAAAAACAATCTTTTTTAAAACAACCTACTTTGTGCTTTTAAATAGGGTTCAAAAAAAGAAAGGTGACCTCGCCAGGCCACCTTCCAATACAAACACTACTAATCTAAAAAGTTGAAACAACAACTTCTTACAACAAAACTATTTTGGGGTCCACAAGACACGATTCTCCACATGATTAAGACCGTATCTAGGATCAATAGCTTTTACTTTAATTAACTGAGGTCCTTCTTTTAAGCCCATAGGTATTGGCATACGCCATAAATGTTTACTCTTCCTTTTAGCGTCTACTAAAGGAGAGGTTTTCATATTTTTATATCGCCCTTGATTCTGTAGCTCTATTAAACGGGTATAATGAGGGTCTACTCCTTCATAGTACTCCATCTTTTGCCAACTTACACCATCGAAGCTTATTTCAACATCTGTATTTAGATCTGCCGCAAATACATTTGCATAAACATATCCATCGTTTAAGTGTTCTAAACTCTTATCCCACTCTTGTACTTCTGGAGTCCAAATCTGAATCTGTTTATCCTCAGCTCTACCAGATACTTTATAGGATAAGTTATAATCTCCTTTTTGTGTCTCTAGTGTCCAGTATCCCTTCCAAGTACCATCATACATCATAGCAAAAGGGATACCTTCGATATCATGAGGCCCTTGCCACCACGCACCACAAACAGCTCCAGCTACTAATTGATGTACAGGTTTTTTATTATCTCTTTCAAAGTACTGATGATACTGTGTATGTGTATGTCCTACAGCTACAAAGACTTCTTTATAGTCCTTAAACAAGTCTAGAAACTCCTGCTTATCTTCCATAAACTCAATAGGAATATGCATCATCACTTTTACTTTATCATACTTTAGAGCATATCGCACCAGTACATTTTGTATAAAAGCTTTTTGTACCTCATCTATTGTTCCTATATATTCTTTGTCATTTACAGGAAGTATATTATTAAGTACTAAAATAAGTTCCTCTCCATATTCTAATGCATAATAAGAAGGGCCAAAAGCTTTCTTATAACTACTATCTCTATCTTGAAGTGTTAGACCTGATCCAAAGTTTAAATCGTGATTTCCAACCACATAATATATAGGACTACCGATTACGCCTAATGCCTGTGATAAAGGTTCAAATACTTCTAAACGATCAAAAGCTAAATCTCCAAGCGGAAAGATTAAATCTGGAGGTGTGGTAGCTAATTCGCTTACCACGAGTTTTTCTACGTGATGAATATCATCCATTACATCCGACTGCAAATCTCCCAATAAAACAGCTTTTAGAGGTTTATCTTCCTCTTGCTTATACACAGGGAAATCATAGCTCTTATGTTCTTCTCCAAAGGGAATATAGAACTCAACTTTATTAGACTTTGACAAAGGAGACTGATATCCTGAAGGCTTGATTAAAAAGATTTGACCTTGCTCTAAACTGTTGATCTTATATTCACCTTTAGCATTAGTCACAACTAAATCCTTGCCATTACTGATCAAAACATCTTTCAACAGAGGTTCTCCTTTATCGTATTGCCTATTTTGATTGCTATCTTCAAAAACTCTACCTTTTACTTGTGTCTGTTGTGCCCAAGCTCCACTCGTTATAATAAGACTTATACCTACTAATAAGCGCTTCATTAGTTATCTAGATTTAAGAGTTTTATAATCTTATGGTACACTTCATTATTCTCATAAGCACCTCTAAACTCACCCGATTTAGGCCCGTAAGCAAAAATAGGTACCATAGTTCCTGTATGATCATGCGAGATGAAATCTCCTTCAATAATGCCTTGTTTTACATCTCCTTGTGGAATTGCAAAACCACCTGTCTCGTGATCTGCTGTTATAATAACTAAGGTTTGTCCGTCTTTATCTGCAAATTTTAAAGCTTCTGTTATCGCTTTATCGAAGTCAATTCCCTCTGTTACAATCCCCCCTGTATTATTAAAATGACCATAAGAATCTATTTTAGCTCCTTCTACCATTAAAAAGAAAGGTTGATCTCCTTTTGACAAAAAGTCTAAACTGTGTTTAGTAGATTGGGCTAAAACGTCTGTTCTTCCTTCTATTACGCCTTTTAATCCTCCTTCTCCTAAGAAATAACCAACACGAGCATCCTTACTAGTACTAAGCTGTTCTACTTGCTCTAGTAAAGTAAACTCTTGCTTTAGATTCACATTGTTAAAAGACTTCTTTCCTCCACCTACAAAGAGAGAAAGTTGACTTTTTAATAAATCTTGAGCTATTAGTGAGCTATCATCTCTATCTTTTTGATGTGCATAAAAAGCAGAAGGCGTAGCTCCTGTTAACTCATCTGTGGTAATTACTCCTGTTTTATAATTAAACGGCGCTAAGTACTCTGTCATATTCTTTAAAGGCATTCTATCCATTCCCATCCCAATAGAGCGATTATAGGTTTTCTGACCTGTTGCTAAAGCAGTTCCTGCTGCTGCAGAGTCTGTTGTAAAATCATCTCCTGCTTGCGTTTTGATCAAGCCTACACTCTTCAACTGAAGTAAACTTAAGTCACCCCCGTTGGCTAAAGCAGCAGAAGATATCTGTGTCAAGCCATTTCCATCCCCAATTAAGAGAATAACATTCTTAATGGGTAAATCCTTATCGTCATTTGCAAATGTTGGCTTATAGATCTCAGATACTGTTTTATTATGATATACAGCACGATCTAAGTTTTTTAAGTATGTCTGTGCTAGATAAGGATTATCAGTATTGATAACATCAATGCCCATATCATAAAACGCCTTAAATGCTGTTTTTCCATCAGGAGTTCCCCAAAAGCGAACTTGTTTACCTTGCTTGTGAACTAAGTCTATTACTTCTTGAAGTTTTTGTCTTTCTTCTTCTACCATGCGCCCCTTACCATTCCAGACAGAGTAATCTTTAAAATTAAGACTTACCATAGCTACTCGTTCCCATAGCGTTGCATTTTTTAAAGGAGTTAAACTCTGGTGATCTAATTTTACATAGGTTGGATATTGTTCAAAAACTTTTGTATCTGGCTTATTCCCAGAAATAACAAAAGTGATATCTTGTTCTTTAATTAATCGTTCATACTTCTTCAGTACTGGTAATAATAGCTCCATAGACTGATTTGCATTTGATTTTAAATCAATTAAAAAACTAAGTCCCTTTGCCTTACCGATACCTAATTGAATAGCTTTTTCTAATGATTCCAAATACAAGCTTTCTATCGTTCTATTTACTTGTACAGAACTTACTTCGTGTGCTACATATAACTTGCCTTGTTCTATGACTAAATCTATCTCTATGGACTCTGCTCCATTAGAGTAAGCCGTCCAGAAAGGAGTAGATTGATGATAATCATTATGAGAGTGTATTTTATAATTTTTTGATTGAGCATTAGCCATTAAAACACTCGAAATAAAGGCTATAGATAAAAAAAGTCGTTTCATTGTGTTGCATAAAAAGAGGGCTAGCCCCAAAAAGGTAGCCCTCAATTGGTTTTGAAATTAAATTACCATCCTACGTTTTGTTGTATTCCTGATGATTGTACAGCCCTATTTGGTATTGGCCATACATGCATATAACTTGAATCAAAGTTTCTAGCTTTCCATACCTCTGATACCTTATAAGGAGAATCAGGGTTAGAACGATCTTCATGAATTCTTCCATAAAGAGGTTTTCCATAAGCCTCTTTTGCATCTCCCCATCTTACTAAGTCAAAATGTCTATTGGCAAATTCTCCAGCTAACTCTACTCTTCTCTCATGTTTTAAGTCTGCCATTGTCGCCCCATTCTTAGGTGCTAATCCAGCGCGCTTACGCACCTGATTTAATGCCTGATCACCATTCTGCCCAAGCATGATTTGAGCTTCTGCCTTCATTAGTAAAATCTCAGCATAGCGCATTAGAGGAACATTGTAATTCGTTGTAGGTTTATCTCCATTCATATTGATAAACTTCCCTAAAGCATCTTCTGTACTATACTCATACATATACTTGTTAAACTGAAGTCCAGACATCGAGTTCTCTGAAGAGTATCTTTTGGTCTGTCCAAAGTAGCTGAACTCATCTCCAAAGACTAATAGCGTTACTGCTCTACGTGCATCCCCTTTTTCGAACTCTTGGTATAACCCCTCAGTAGGTGTAAAATACCCCCATCCGTTATAAGCTCCCCATCCTTTGTTCTCTAACATACAGCCCGGAAGAATACTTCCTCCTTCTATTCCAGAGTTTACAGACCAGATATACTCACTCTTCCAGTTGTTTAAAGCACTGTGTAATTCTCTGTAATCTTTAGAAGGATTACCTGTATTGACAAGTGCTCTTCCTGATCCAGAATTTGTAACTGCGTCTGCATACTTAATTACTTCATTAAACTTAGAAGAGTCATATTGTGCCCAATATAAATAAGTCTTTGCGATATAGGCTAAAGCAGCATCTTTATGTGCTCTACCATAATTATCAGCTGAATAAGAAGTAAAAAGAGGTAATAACTCTGATGCTTTTGTCAAATCCTGAACGATATGGTCATAGTTCTCAATCACGCTTTTTGGTCTTGTATAACTTCCTGCTGGTTGAGACATATTAGCCTCTGTAATAATAGGCACACCACCATTATTTCCATTATCTCCATACGTATGCGCTAGCCAGAAATAGAAGAAACCACGCATAAAATAAGCCTCTCCTAGTACTCTCTTCTTTAATGATTCACTGATTTTCATTCCAGGAACATTAACAATGATATCATTAGCTCTTCGGATTACTTTATAAGCATTTTGATAAATACCATTGATATAGCCCTCATCCCCATTTAGGTTAAAGTTTTTAATGTTATCTGCTGTTGCATTAAGACGTCCTGTTACCATATCGTCAGAAGCATTAATATACCAAAAGAACCCTCTCCCGAACATTTCATCTTCCATCATCATCTGATACAAGCTATTAGCCGCCTCTGTAGCATCCTGTTCTGTTTTCCAGAAGTTCTCATAAGATGTATTTCCTTTTGGATCTAACTCTGTAAAATCAGAACTACAAGCTCCTAGTGATAAGATTGCTGATAAACCTAATACTAAGCTATATTTAGATAAACTATATTTTTTCATAATTATAAGTGATTAAAAAGTAAATAAGAAACCTCCTGATATTGTTCTTGACACAGGATATCTTGCTACGTCCATTCCTACACCTCCTACTTCTGGATCTATACCATCATATCCAGTAATCGTAAATAAATTATCTCCAGACATGAATATTCTTAAGCTAGATTTAGGGGATAGACTATTCATTACACTCTTAGGCATAGTATATCCGATTGTTAAGTTCTTTAATCGTAAATAAGAAGCATCTTCTAAGTACCAACTAGAAGTCGTTCCGTAGTTTTGATTATCATCCTTAGTAGATAATCTAGGAAGACTAGCATTCGGGTTATCAGGAGTCCATGCTCCCATCACACGACTATCTAAATTATATCCTTGTAAAGAAGCATTGTAAGCTGTGAACTTATATCCGTTGAATACTTTCACATCACCTACTCCTTGGAAGAACATACTTAGGTCAAAGTTTTTATATTCTAAGTTTAAACCAAAACTATAAGTAATCTTAGGTAAGTAAGCGTTCATAAACTGCTTATCATTATTATCTATCTTACCATCTCCATTGCTATCTTCAAACTTAAAGTCACCAGGTTTAGCATTAGGTTGTATTAATTTACCCTCATTAGAACGGTGCGCATCAATCTCTGATTGCGACTGGAAGATTCCTAAATAAGGAACTAAATAAGTAGAATAAAGCGGTCTACCCACTACAGATCTATATGGAGAAAGCACCCCACGAACATTATCTCCATGAGCGATATAATCTATTCCACTTTGGTTATATCCATTTAAGTTTACTAGTTCATTTTCTAAGAAACTTGCATTCCCAAAGATCTTATAGTTTAAGTCTCCTATATGATCATTGTAACTCAATGACAATTCGATACCTTTATTCAGTACTTCACCACCATTTACATCTGCTGCTGCTGTACCATGGTGAGCATCTTCTAATCCTGGAATGATCATCCCTTTAGTACGCTTACTAAAGTAATCAGCCACTACGTTTAAACGTCCATTAAAGAAAGCAGCATCTAGCCCAATATCAAAAGATTCTGATGTTTCCCATTTTAAGTTAGGGTTAGACTGACGGTTTACATAAGTCCCTTTACCTGTAAGCATACCATCCTCTCCCATAATAATATCACTATTGCTAAGTGGTACATCAAAAGAATAATAGCCTACAGAATTAATGTTTCCTATTTGCCCCCAAGAAGCTCTTAATTTTAATTCACTTATTGCATTTACATTAAAGAAGTTCTCTTGTGATATTCTCCATCCCACAGACGCAGAAGGGAATACTTCTGATTGGTTATTCTTAGCTAGACGTGAAGTAGTGTCCTTACGCAAACTTCCCGATACGAAATATCGATCATCGAAGTTATACATCACACGTCCTATCAAAGAAGTTAAGGCATCTTCATACACCTCTGTAACTGGCTTTCTGATGATAGAAGCATTACCCATATATTGGTTAAATGATTCTTCACTTCCAAAACCTTCTCCTTGTACAGAAATATAGTCGTAATTTGTTTTTTGCGCTGAATGAATAGCTGTTAAATTAACATCATGCTTACCAAATGTCTTGTGATAAGTCAACTGGTTATCCCATATCCAATGGGTTTTTTCGTAGTTATTTTCTAATAGGTAGTTATTTAAGTTTGTTCTTCCTAACTCTGGTGCCTTAGGCGTAAATTTCTTATACTTATTACTTGTATAATCATAACTATAAGAAGTCTTGAAGGATAACCCATCAACGATATCATAGTTTAAATACACATTGGCATTTAAGAAATTCGTTGGATTAGATGTTGTAGGTCTTAGCAGTAATGCTACTGGGTTATATACATCTCCATACGCTCCAGCAAACTGTGCTAAATCATGAGGGACTACTCCTCCAAATTTACCATCAGCATCGTATACAGGCGCTGCAGAAGGCATATATAAAGCACTGATAACACTTCCTGAATAAGAACTTGTAGTATTAGTACCAATAGCATTTGTATTTGAGTAGTATACATTCTCTCCAATAGTAACTTTATCAGTCAGCTTAGTATCTGCCTTTAATCTAAAGTTATAACGTTCAGAAAATGTTCCTATTAAAGTTCCTTCTTTTTTATTATACCCAAGAGAAGCAAAATAATTCGTATGGTCAGAAGCTCCAGAGATACTAGCATCTACATTGTGCATAGCTGCTGTTCTAAAGATTTCATCCATCCAATTTGTTCTATTCACTTGTCCCCACGGATTAAGTAGAGCATCATGCGCAGACTGTCTAGGAACTCCTGCATTATCTGCTGCCATATTATATACAGAAGCTTGCCCTTGTGCATCTAATGGTGTTGGTAGATTTGTAGCTTTTGAAAAACCTGTATACACATTTAAAGAAACACTAGGATCTCCCTTTACTCCTTTTTTAGTTGTAATTACAATTACTCCTGAAGCAGCTTGAGCTCCGTAGATTGCAGCTGCAGCCGCATCTTTTAAGATAGATACAGATTCAATATCATTTGGGCTAATTGCTGGTCCGTAATAAGGCACACCGTCTACTACAGTAAGTGGAGCCTCATTAGCTAATGAACCTGAACCACGAATAACCATCTTACTGCTCTCAGAAGGATCTCCTCCTTGCTGCGTTACAGTTACCCCAGCAACTTGTCCTTGTAAGAAATCACTTAAATTAGACACTGGTCTAGAAGCAACTTGTTTAATATTGTCCACTGTTGCAATCGAAGTGGTAATATCTTTTTTCTTTGAAGCTCCATATCCAATTAGAACAACCTCATCTAAGATATTGCTGTCTTGTTCTAAAAGGATACTTACTAATTGAGCGCCTTGATAGTTGATCGTTTTCGTTTTGTATCCTAAATACTCCACAGAAAGAGTACCCGCTTCTTTGGCTAATTCTAGCGTAAAATTCCCATCGGCATCCGTAGTTACCCAAGTAGAATTATCCTTATTAGCGATTACTGTAGCAAAAGAAACAGGTAGGCCATCACTTTTGCCTGCTACCTTTCCTTTTACTATCACTTGTGCATGTAAGAAAGTACTACCTCCTATACATAACAGCCATACTAAGAAATGTCTTTTCATAAGATTGATTACATTGATATTTCACTTTCGAAAGTACTTCTGCTTTGTATAATACAGGGGTAATTTTCTTTCAGTCAAGTGTAATAATCTTTCAGTAAAAGGCTAATTCTATATCAGAGTAGTGTACTATTTGGACAATAACCTTTAGTTAACACTAGGATAATCTATTCTACACGTTCTTCTAGTCATTTTTAAAGTGTGAAGGACTGTGTTCAAAGCGTTTTTTAAAAGATTTACTGAAGTACTTTGGATCGTTAAAACCACATTCAAAACAGACTTCTGAAATCGTTAGGTCACCTTTCTCGATCAATACTTTTGCTTTTTGTAAGCGCATTTCAATTAATATTTCTAAAGGAGATTGCTCTACAAACTCTTTAAATAAACGATAGCACTTCATCTTAGAAATACCTAATTCTACTGTCAATTGATCTACACCAAAAGAGGCATCACTAAATCTTGCATTCATCATTTCCATTCCCTTTCTAAACAAGCGCTCATTAGGTGAGAGATTCACTATAACATCCTCTGTTAGATTCGTTTTCCAAAGGAGTGTATTGCTTTCCTTGTTTTCTTTATCATAGCGAATACGCTTAAAAACCATATTATCTAATGTAGTTTTACCAACTGGTAAGTGAATAAAATCACTAACCCCCAATTGACTCAATTGCTCTTGTACAAAATAATCTACTGTCTCTGCGATATAAAAGATAAGTAACCTTTGTTTCTGAGCCAGTTTTTTAATCTGTGCAAATAGAGATAAGGTGCGATCAGACATCTCAATATTATAAAGTACTAAAGCATCATACTTATAATGCTCTATATTCCCTACCACTCTACTCACACTGTGATTATAGACCAAATTAGTATCTTCTTGTCCTGCTAATAACTGTTTGACAATTGCTTTATCCTCTTCTTTAGCATACACTAGAATATTGGTTTTATCCTTTGGGAGCACTTGTAGCTCTTCTAAGAATTCATCCCAATTCCCCTTCTCTACTCTCCTATTTTCTTCTAATGGGACTAGAGGAATAGATATGCCAAGAGAGAACACTGACTCACTATTAATGATCAGTATACCATTTAGATTCTGTAATAAAGTCTCAAAAGCTCTGTAGTAAGGACTAAAATTTCTGTTGTCATTCCAAAACGCAAATAAAGTATGACTCTCTGAGTCTAAATCAATATGTAAAACATTGTTCTTCATATAGAAGCGAACCGTTATCTGCTGATTATCTTCTAAGTATTTATAACATTCGTATAGCAGATAACGCAAACACAGTTTAAAACGCAATAAATCTACTTCTACCCACTGAGCATCTACTTCATTACACACTACTATCTCTACGCCATACTTCTCTTTTATCGCTCCCCACTCCTCTTTTAGGTGCTCTATAAAAGAAGTCATCTCTACACTTACTAATTCTATAGTGTCAAAATCCTTAACTTGCTCTATATAGTTCCACTCCCGAACCATATCATAAACTTTAATTAGTTCCTCTTTTTGTGCTGCTTCAACATTTAATTCTTCTAGTATTCCCAATGTATTAACAATAGGTTTCTTAATTCGAGATAACAAGAAGATTCTGAAATTCTCCATCTCTATATCGTCATTCTTTAATTTGCTATGTAGATTCAGTAATTCTCCTTTCTGTTGTTCTATTTCTTGATTTAAAATACTAAGTTGTTCATTTTTATTAGCGAGATGTCTCTTTTGTGCTTCCACTTCCTTTGTTCGATCTCTTACCTGTTTTTTAAGCTCGATCTCTCTCTTTCTCATCTTTCTTTGCTTGATACGTACACGCCATAAAACAATTACCCCTCCAGCGATGACAAATAAAATAACAAAGTAAGGCTGTAAGAAAAAAGGCTTTTCGATTTCAAAAGCAATCATATATACTATACGCTTGTCTTTTTGTACTGTATCACGTATCTCTATCTGATAGCGTTTATGGTCTAAATCATCTAAATTAACTTCTTTTTGAGGAAGAACCCTCCAGTCATCAAAAAGACCTACTATTCTATATTCAAATTGATTAATCGGATATTGATTAAAACCTATAGGATATAAAGTAAGACGCAATTTATTCTCATCTGGTTCAAAAAAACTAACCTTTCCCTCTTCTGCTATACGTTCATTGAGTAAGACTCTAAATTCTGGGGCTTTTTGATCATTTCTGAGATGTCCTGGATCTATGATATTTAAGCCTTTATTTCCTCCATAAAGCAAAAAGCCTTTTTTACTCTGACTATATGCTCCTTCAGAAAATTCTAGTCCTTGCCAACCAATATAATTACTAAAGTTTAAGACGTTATAAGTATGTTTATCTATTGAAGCTATTCCTTTAGTAGTACTAATCCAAACATCATCCTGAGAAGGAGTAAGACTATACACCAAATGACTAGGAAGACCATCTTCTTCTCTAATTTGCTTCTTAAGTTCATAGTCAGTATCAAATACTGATATCCCTCCTAAAGTAGCCACCCATAGATCACCTGTAAAAGCATCTGCATAAGTAGAGAATACACTATTGCCTAGCAATCCTTTTTCTTGATTAATGATATTAATCTCCCCAGATCGACAATCGTAGAATACCACCCCATGTTCTTCAGTAGCTAAAATCAATAAATTATCTTGAATAGAAATATGACGAATATGGTATTGCTTTAATTTATCTTGATTGATAAAAGGTTCAAACTTTTTAGTCAGTGCATTATACTTGCTCACACCTCCCCAGCTACCCATCCATAGATAATGATTGATATCTTCTGCAAAGGCATACGTTCTATTACTGATAAAATGCTTGGTAATTCCCTCTTGAAAAAACTCTTGTTTACCCTCTTCTATCTTTACTACTCCTGCATAGGTTCCTATCCAGATATTACCATGAGAGTCCGAGTATAAACTGCGTATTCTGTTCCAATCCTTATTCTCTTTGTATTTTTCTATAACAACTGGTACAAAAGGTTCATTACGCTTCTTTTGATAAAAAACCCCTTGTGTATAATATCCTATCCATCTACCTCCTAGCTTATCTACCGCAATAGCGCGAATGGTCTCATGTGGTAGATGAGGTTGTCTCTCTGAATGAGAAAACACATAATCAAGACTTGCCTTATTCGTCGGTAGAATAGAGACTCCACCATCTTTAGTCCCTACCCATATATTGTCAAACTTATCTATATGCAGTACCATCACCTCATTACTGAGTAAGCTATAAGGATGCTGTGGATCTACTTTATGGTTTTCGATAATCTTATATTCCCCCTCTATTGCTCTTAATAGAAAAACACCTTGGCTTTTAGTACCGATCCATGTATTCCCATTAGTCTCTGTTGCAATAGCATTGATAATGAACTCCGGAAATTGCTCTCGTATATTCTCTAGTAAACTAGCTTGCACATAATACTGAGGAGACTTCTTTCTAGCATCCTCTACTAAGTGGTCTGCCATATCACCAATATAACGAGCATCTACAGATACAAACTGACCTCCTCTAAAAGTGAACCACTTTTTTGATTCTAGCTGTACGAGAATATTGCCTTGTTCATCTAAACTCAGTACACGAGGTTCACTAGAAAAACTATAATTCTGAAAAACATCATCCTTTATCCATAAACTTATCTGTTTCCCATCAGATAAGATCCACAAGCGATCTTCTCTATCCCTTAGTAATGCATAAATATCATTACCTCCAATAGAATTAGGATTCTTAGGGTCGTGTTTATAGACCTTTACTTGTTTGCCATCGAATAGGTTTAGCCCATCCCATGTTCCTATCCAGACTGCCCCATCAGGGTGATTTGCTATACAATTAATAGAATTATTAGAAAGTCCTTCTTTTGTAGTGATTGTTTTAAAGTGGACACTTTGCCCCCAAGAAAGGCAAGAAAACAGAAAAAATATAAAAAACCAACGCATCGGCACTATTATAGCTTATAAAATGCGTAAAAATAAAGGTATTGAAATATTTAGTCTATAAGCCCAAGTTAAATTATAGTTACCTATATGTTAGAAAAAATGTTTTAATACTATACAGATAACACATCTCTTGACAATATATCCTTACTGGGATTCCCAAATAACGGTATCTTATTCATTCCTTTATAATTACATTTCTTCTCATATCATCACATAGATTAAAAATCTCTTTCCATATATCACTTTCTCTTATACCTTTAATACTCCATAAGTCCATCCCCTCAGTACTCAAATATAGGCATCTAACCCTCTCTGCTTTTTCATACATTTCTATTGATATTCTTTTTTTAGTAAGTAACTTTATAAGCGTATCACAATAAAAAAATGTACGAACATTAATATCGAATACTTCAAAAATCAAATATTCTATTTCATCATCATTACGATCTAGAAGAAAAGTACCACAACAATTAAGAGTTTCTAAAAAATAGCTATACAATTGTTCTTCACTAATTTCTCTCATTTTATTTATTCATCTTAATCTTCCTTTTATCACAAATATTCCCCATATATCCTGTCTCATAAAAATAACATCTATTAAGTATTGCTTTCCTCAAGCATTATTTAAACCATAACTAAAAAGCCTTTTAGCAATATCTAGATCGCTTACATTCTCATAGTTTTCTTGATTCGAGTCTTCAATCATGTCAAGAAAAACATAGAAGTCAAATAAACTTGACAACACTATATTATTAACTTCAAACTCTAACACTCCTTCTGTCTGTTCTATTTCAAAAAAAAAAGTTCGTTATCTATTTGAAAAGGTGTCTCCATGTATATTTCGATAACCTCTGAATCAACATTTAGGGAATACAACTTACAAAAGTCCTGATAAGTCCCTCCTTTTCTGAAATATTTCACTAAGTCCACTAACTTCATTGTTTCATCTAATTATTACATCTACATTATACTATACAACTACATTATCGTTCTGGATAAAGCAGTACTTTTTTAAATTTAGGTAAATCATTCGCTACTATAAGGGGATTAATACATGAATAGTATTTCCTCACACTTTGAATAAAATTAATCAAAATAATAAAACCAAAATACAACAATTCAAACAGTTATATAAAACAATTCCCATTGCTTAATTCTCTACAATACTCAATTAATTTTCCTACCCTACTTCCTACACCCTCTTTTCTCCTATCTATTTTTTTATTACCTTTGCCTACAGTAAAGGCTTTGACTCAATGGTTATTATTGAGAATATTCTTCTATTCAAAGTCTGGTACGTCTCACCAAAAAGAAAGCACAAACCACAGCTTTCAAAATCTCAATTTTAAAATTTTAACAAGTTTTTTAACATTATGAATTCGCCATAAATCGAGTATTCATGCGGTCTCAGTTGCTATTTGTTCGGAAGGTGTTCGGAAAACACCCCCTTTTTCCAAACATTTTGCAAAGAACTCCCGAACAACGCTCAAACAACCTTCCCAAAAGCCTTGATATCACTGGCTTTATCGCGTGCTGTAAATCACTAAAAAACACTTAAATGTTAATATTTTTAACAGCTGTGATTTGTCCTGTTTTTTGAATTTAGATTGGTTAAAATATTCTCATATTTAGAACTTTTATAAGCTTTAGCATTTCTATAATAGAGTAAAAAACAGTCAATAAGCTTATAGTAAGACTCTGATTATCCCATTCTTTCATTTCATTCCTAAGAAATGGAACTCAACTTTTAGTCCTTTATTCTAAGACAAAAAAAAGAGCCCGAAGGCTCTTTCTAATTTATTGTTTCAATACCCATGAGAAAATCAATGGGGCTACAATAGTAGCATCTGATTCGATTACATAACTCGGTGTATCTACGTCTAGTTTACCCCAAGTAATCTTCTCGTTTGGAATACATCCTGAGTAAGATCCAAAAGAAGTAGTAGAATCTGTAATCTGACAGTAATATCTCCATCTCAATACTGAATCATCCTCTAAATCCTGTGCCCACATAGGAGCTACACACATAGCGAAATCTCCAGCAATACCTCCTCCTATCTGGAAGAAACCAACTCCCTGATCTACAGCATTCTTTTTATACCAATCTGCTAACCACACCATATAGTCTATTCCACTGTTCACTGTTCTAGACTTCAATTCCCCCTTGATTACATAAGAAGCGAAGATATTCCCCATCGTAGAGTCTTCCCATCCTGGTACTACGATTGGTAAGTTTTTTTCTGCAGCAGCTAGCATCCATGAGTTTTTAGGATCTATCTCATAATGCTCTTCTAATACACCGCTTAATAGTAACTTATACATATACTCATGTGGAAAATAACTCTCACCTGCTGCTTCACTGTCTTTCCATATTTTCTCGATATGCCCTTGTATTCTTCTAAATGCTTCTTCTTCAGGGATACACGTATCCGTAACACGGTTATATTTATTCTCTAACAGAGCCAACTCATCCTCAGGAGTTAAGTCTCTATAGTTAGGAATTCTTTTATAATGAGAATGCGCTACTAAGTTCATAATATCCTCCTCTAAGTTAGCCCCTGTACATGAGATAATAGCTACTTTGTCCTGTCTAATCATCTCTGCTAATGAGATTCCTAGCTCAGCAGTACTCATCGCACCAGCAAGAGAAATAAGCATCTTCCCTCCTTCATCTAAAAACTTTTCATACCCTTGAGCAGCATCTACTACAGTTGCTGAGTTAAAGTGGCGATAATTATGCGCCATAAATTGAGAAATAGGTCCTCTATTTTCCATTTTACTTGTATTGATTAAATTATTATTTAATAATGATATAGCCTTATCACGCTATTTTTGGGATACAAAGATTAGGATATAGAAAAAGGTTTTTTTTATCAAATGATAAAAAATGTTTTACATTTTTAGCAGTTATAATCCATACTCTAATCAGGTTAAATTTTTGTACTTCAATAAAAATAACTTTATTTGTAATAGAGGGATTCCTCTATCGAATAACAACCAAAACAAATATTATGACACAAGCAATCCAAGATCTATATCCTGAGAGCTTAGCGCACTGCTATGGCTGTGGAAAAAACAATCCTAATGGACATCAACTAAAAACATATCTTGACGGAGAAGAAACAATCGCTCGTTTTACTCCAGATACTAAATACACTGCTATACCAGGAAGCGTATATGGTGGATTAATCGCTTCTCTACTAGACTGTCATGGCACAGGGTCAGCAGCGGCATTTTTGTGTAAGCACAATAATATCCCACTAGAAGGCACTATACCTGTAAGATGTGTAACAGCTTCTCTTAAAGTTGATTTTAAAGCCTCTACTCCTATGGGAGAAGAACTAGTGCTAAAGGGTAAACTAAGAAGCATAGAGGGCAGAAAGGTATGGGTAGATCTAACCCTAGAGGCTAATGGAGTAATCTGTGCTATGGGTGAAATCTTAGCTATCCAATTAAAAGAGTAAGGGTTTGTATTTTTGTGATGTCGTTTTTTTATAAAATCGCGATGGTGTGAAATCGATTGGTCTATGCTGTCCATGTATAGTATATCACACCCTCTAAGTACATTATAGGAGTTCATACACGCCACGAATTAAATATCTGCGACAGCACAAGTAGTAAAGCCTTATTAGCAATATAGCTAAAAGAGTAATCATATATGTTAAAAAAGGGAACCTCAATATAAGGTTCCCTTTTTTTAACTTACACTATATCAACAACTAGTAAAATCATTTAGTCTATAATATTAAAGTAAAGTGTATTAAGCCCCTAGGGCAAGACTGTAAACTAATTACTGTGAACCGTTAACTTCCTAAGGACTATGTGTCAAGCCATTGCTTTATCGCTCGTGTTCTTTCTCTACTTAGATCCACCTCTACATCGCCCTGTAATACTACACTTACCTTACTGTTTAGATTATTCTGAATAGCATTGATACTCTCGTAGCTTATTAGATATTGTCTAGATATTCTAAAGAATCGATTAGGATCTAATTCTGATTCTAGTTCTTCCATAGTGAATGGTAATACGTGAACAGATTTATCAAACATAACCGCTTTAGACAGACGAAATTCCGTATAGATATAGGCAATATCACTTGTCTGTACAACTTTATACCTATCGTTATTACTCAGTAAAAAACGTGTTCTATAACTCTGTTTCTTTCCGTGTATAACCTCGGTTAGATTACTTAAGATTTCTTTATCTAAGACCTGTAATTGATGTAGTTTCTTATACTTCGCTATGCTTTGTTCTAAGGCTGATTTTTTGATTGGTTTTAGTAAATAATCTATACTGTTAACCTGAAATACTTGTAAGGCATACTGATCATAAGCCGTCGTAAAGACAATCGGCACATTTACTTCTATAGCATCAAATATTTCGAAGCATACTCCATCTCCTAATCTTATATCCATAAAGATTAGGTCAATATCATCATGCTGCTCTAGCCATTCTATACAGTCCTCTACACCTTCTATAACCTGCACGATCTGAATATCTTCTTTTATATCCTGAAGTAAGGTATTCAGATGCTGTGCATTATACTGTTCGTCTTCTACTATCAATACTTTTATCATAGCTTATAACAATGGGATTTTAACTCTAAAAACGGATACGGTCTGCTCTATTACGACCTCTCTGTCTTCGATCAGTAAGTATCTCTTCTTTATATTCATCAGCCCTAACTTAGAAGAATGAGGAAGAGTGTTCAATAATTGGAGGTTATTCTCAATAATTAAATATTCTTCTTCCCCATAAATATTCACAAAGAGGGGACTTTTTTTGGTTGCTTTATTGTGTTTTATTGCGTTTTCTAATAACAATTGTAAAGTCATGGGTGGAATCTTCATTCCTAACAGCTCTGGTCTGACATTGATCTCTACTTGTATACTTTCGCCAAAGCGAATCTTAATCAAGTATAAATAATCAATCAAGAACTGTATCTCCTTGGCTAGACTGACTAAGTCATGCTCTAGGTTTACCAATAGATAGCGTTGCACATCAGACAATCGCTCTAAGAATTCACTTGCTTTCTCTTTATCTTCTTGGATTAGGCTTCTTAGTACACTGTAATTATTAAACATAAAGTGTGGGTCTAATTGAGCTTTTAAAGATGCTAGTTGGCTCTGTAATACTATTTCTTTCATCTGTGCATTTTCATAAACAGACTCTTTCCACATCTTTACTAGCTTTCTTCCATTGTGTACAACGATAACAAAGACAGTAAGGCATAAGCCTATAAAAAACATCTGTCTAGCGCCTAACCAGTCTTCTCGTGCTGTATGATCTTGATCTATTAAATAATAATCTGTCACAATAACTAAAAATAAGAAGACTACAACACAAATAATCACATGCAATACTCCAAACCGAATTACTTCTTTTATAGAATACGTCTTTATCGGCAATCGGTCTGACAGATAAATACCTAGGGTAGTCACAATCCAACTGATAGCTATAAACCAAATCACATCTGCCGTAAAGGTATATCCACTCTCAAAAGAAACTATCTGATACTGATCTGCAGTACTAATAATGTACAACGAAAAAATAAAAAACAACGCTACTAAGAGCGTTAAAGCTACTCTATACCTCCATTCTTTCTTACTCCTCTTTTGCTTTTGTGTTTTCATTACAGATTAAAATTATGCTATTCTTTCCTGATTTTTTCGATTATATACCTAAAGTAACAAAAAACAAAGCTCGTTTTACATTTTTTATAACTGAACTTGTCTTCCTTAGTCTTAAGTTAAGAAATAGCTCTCAATTACAATACCAGAATAGCATTTAACCTATTACTTTCATCATATAATAATACCCTGAAAAGCCAAGTTTATCACTTGTTCGTTCGTCTAATTCGTTGTATTTCACTTCTACAAAACCTATTTGCTCATATAACTTTTTTGCACGAGGGTTCTCTTTAATTACATCTAAACTTACATATCTTGCATGATGTTCTAAAGCTAACTTTTCTACTTCATCTAATAGCATTTTTCCGACTCCTAATCCTCTAAAATTCTCATCTACTGCGATAGCATCTACATACACTACATCCTTATCTCTCTTAGATGGAAAGTACATGATGAGCTGTAGCATCTTATAAAGTCCTCTTATCAGCCCATACACCTTAATCATAATACTCAGAGAAATATTCAAAGTACATTGACCACTGTGTTGATAAGCTGCTACACCTATTAATTCTCCTTCACTAGAACGTGCCACGATAATATGCTTAGCATCTAGAGATGCTAAAATAACTTGATGTATTTCTTCCTCTGTCCCTAGTATTCCTTTTAGTTTTTCATTAAAAGCCTGTTGCAAAACATGAGCCGCAGTACTGCGATATCCCCTGCCCAAATATCTATTTATTCTCATCTTCTCTAATTATTCTTACACAAAAATACAGGGGTATTCAGCTCCCATAGGGTATAGATACATCAATTGACATTTTTTGCTCTTGAATAGCCTATTCACTTCTATTTAACCCAGATTATGCAATAGACATATAAACGAAAAGTAATTATACAAAATAGGTCTGAATTAGTGATAAAAGCATACTATAGTATGGTTTTAGAGCTAATGAAAGAACTATGAAGTAGAATTGCTTTGTAGTATTTGGCTAATGCGTAATGTGGGTTTAAGCTTAATTGCACTATAATCATCGTTTCGGTGGCTTTAGTATAGAAATGAGTTAGTTAATGTAAAAGTTCCAATAAGCCATAAAACATCCTAATACATTTGCCTCAGAAATAAATGCTAAGATCGTTTTAATTATGAAGCAACTATTATTAATTCTATTAGGGGTAATTAGTTTACCATCATGGGCTCAATCTCAATTAAAAGGGGTAATAAAAGACACACAAGCCAATCCTATCGGATGGGCAACTGTAGTCTTACAAGCAAAGGACAATCCAAAAGAGGAATACTTTATCACAAGTGAGGAAGATGGAACTTTTGTTTTCACAGATATAAAATCAAAAGGAAGTTTTAAACTAACTGCTAGCTTTATAGGGTATAAAGATACAGTCTCTACTATCACTATAAATGATCATACAACACCGATCAATCTAATCATACAAAGTGACGAAAACATCTTAGATGAGGTAATGATCACCAGCCATAGAAAGGCTCTTAAAGTAACTCCTGGCAAAGCTACATTAAATATAGAGCAGAGTAACTTAGCACAAACACAGTCTGCCTACGATGTACTAAAGACACTCCCTGGGGTTACTATTAGTCAAAACGGAGAGTTAAAAATAAAAGGCAAATCAGGTGTCACGGTATTAATGGACGGACAGCCTACTCAGCTATCTGCAGAACAATTAAAGACCATACTTAAAGGGTCTCCTGGCTCTACTTTAGAGTCTATAGAAATTATGAATATACCACCTGCTAATATAGATGCTTCTGGTACAGGTGGAGTAATTAATATTATCTCTAAGAAAAAGCTAGTTCAGAGCTTTTATGGAACAGTTAATTCAACAGTCGGTATTAGTAATAAAGTAAGCACAGATCACTCCTTAAACTTAGGGTATGGCAATGATAACTGGAACTATAACTTTTTGTATTCATTTAGCTATTCTCCTGATAGATTAAGAGAGAGATATGATAAAAAAGATCTGGCTTCATTAGATCATACATGGTCAAATCAGTCTCAGTTCTCGGTTCTTAATAGTAAATCTCACTTAATCAAACTAGATATAGATAGAACATTCCAGAATGGTCATGTACTAAGCTTAAAAACGTCTATGGATTATAACGATACTCCTAGTACAGTACATACCAACACAGCGTTAGGAAACAATAACGATCTCTTTCACAGTGTACAGAAAAATGAAAGCAAGAGTAAATTGACTAGTTTTAAAGCTGATGTAATCTATAAAATGAAAATAGCAGAAAAGGAAAGTTGGACTACTTCCATTGGTACCATGTATGTCAAATCAGATATCAATGATGTAATCTATGGTAATAATGGACAACTATTACTACCACACGCCTTACTGACCAAACAGCAGAATAAATATCCTACAGATAGAAAAGAGTTCAATTTTAAATCTGATTATCAGAAACAACTGTGGGATGAAGAAAATACAACTGCAAAAGTAGAGTTTGGCGTAAAGAGTAATTATTCTATTCTGAAAACAGATGAACGTTTATATACATTCATCTCCAATGGAAACGACATTAATGCTTTGCACAAAAGTCAATTTGAGTATAAAACAGGCGTACATGCTTTCTATGGATCAGTAGATATGACATTCAATAAATGGGCTATAACAGCAGGTTTAAGAGGAGAATACACACATATCAATGGAGATACCTTAGCTCATAAAAAGTTAGTAAAACAAGATTATTTCTCATTATTCCCTACTGTGCAATTAACTTATACAGCTAGTGATTACTATTCTGTAATGGCTTCTTATTCTAGAAGAATAGAAAGACCTGAGTTCGATAAATTAAACCCTGCTATTCGTTATCTAAATAGTACAACAACATCAATGGGTAATCCTAATCTACAGCCTGAATATTCTAATAATATAGAATTAGATCAGCAGTTCTTAGGTTTCATAGATTTATCTATCGGATATAGTCGCATTACAGACCCTATGCTATACAGCTATTTCAACGAAGGAATAAACAAGTCCTATTTCACAAGTATTAATGGCAAAAGTAGAAGTGAATGGTATGCTTCGTTATCTGCTCCTATACCAGGTATCAACTGGTGGGAAAACTACCATGGGGTTTACTTTTTTAATACTCGATTTGACAATAACTTAATCAATGAGAATAAAAATAGTGTTGGGGTATTTACCTATAACAACTTTAAGTTGCCTTATAATATGAATATCGAGCTTACTGCTTGGTACCAAAACGGAGGAATAGAGTCTAACTTTAGATATCGTTCATTAGGAGAAGTAAACTTGGGAGTCAGTAAGAAATTCTTAAATGAGAAATTTACAACTACACTTGCAGTAAGTGATCTGTTCAAAACAGGAGGTATTAGAACTACAATTTTAGAACATCCTGATCAACTGACCAACTTCACTGTAAAGAATGATATGAGAGTGTTCAAACTAGGAATAACTTATAATTTCGGTGGAAAGAACAAAAAAGGAGATGTTCCACAAGAGGAAACAACGATAAACAAAGGACATTCTCCTGTCAAGATTATTAAATAGACCATCAAATAATTATGTTTCAATAGGTCAATGAGGTATGTATTATTTTCAACTTCTTCACTATTCTTATATAATGCATATCGTAGTTGACCTCGGAGAGGCTGTCTTATTAGGCAGCCTCTTATCGTTTATATACTTCCTATTCCTCTAACTTTAATTCCAAATATTCTTTCACAATAGGAATATCAGCTTCAGCCCAATCGTAGTTTAATAAATCCTGAGAATCAACCCATAAAACTTGAGCGTGTTCTTTTAATTCAAACTCTCTTGAAGTTGTACTACAAATAAAAGGAAACAATTCTAGAGAAAATGTATCATAGTGATGAGTTACAGGTGTTAGCCTTGATTGTACTTCGATATTTAGATTGAGTTCTTCTTTTACCTCCCTTACAATACATACTTCATCTTGCTCCCCTCTTTCAACCTTACCTCCAGGAAACTCCCATTTATAAGGTAATAGCATATTCTGATTTCGCTGAGCTATCAAAACCTTCTGATTAAACTCAATGATGGCACAAGTAACCCTTAACATAATAATAAATTTTAACATTTATAAAAAACACAATCAAATATACGATTTACACAACAACAAGCTTGCAATATTTCTTTAAAACAACTATCTAATTAAATACAAGACACTTATATCCTCTAAAATACAATATTACATCTTTAATATTGTTAGTATACTGACTTTCACTAGTATACTAAAGGTATACTTTATGTTAATACCGCTCCTATTGGATTGCATATATTATGAGATACACATACATTTGCACTGCTTTTAACGATAAAAAAGCTTTATTTTCTTTGTTCGAAACACAAGTTGGTAATAAAGATCTATCCTAAATTGAATATATATTGCCCCACAATTGAAAATAAATTAAATTGCTATGAGAAAAAAGCCTCAAAAGACGAATGTCTAATGAGGCTTTTTTTATTTTATCTCTTTAATTCTAGTTCCTTTACCTCTCCTGTCAGCATATCTAAGGTATGATAAGTATATAATAGTACTTCATTACCAAAGAGTGCATCTTGTATTCTACCTCGATATTGATATCCCTCTATAGTATTTACTAATGTTCCTGTATTTACTTCTAGAACAAACTCTGCTCCCCAATTATTGGTCTCAGTAGAGGATGCTTCTAACATTAGATATTGATTATCTTCTGACAGTAACATACTTGACGAATTAATACGTACAGGTGATTCTAGTAACGTATTAAAATCAACAGACCAAATCACCTTATATGATAAATCAAGGCAATAAACAATACTACTTTCTGTCAACGCAATTAAATGTTGACTATCATTAGTATACTCTACCTTACCTATCTTTTCTTTTAGGCTAGTTTTTATCTTCTCTGTTTCGCCTGAGGCAAAGTCAAATAGATAAAGTGTATCCTTAAAAGTCTCTGAAGGAGCAATGAATTGATTCTTCTCTTTATTAAAACTCCCTTGATAAGTACGGATATTTTTAGGCATTTCTGCTATAATCTCTTTGGTTACTAAGTCTAAACAAAAAGGTTTTTTATTATGAGCAACAATTAGTACTTTATCAGAGTCTAAACTGAACTCTGCATCATATATAAAATAAGTATTCGTAAAAAACACTTGTTCTTGTGTATCTACACGTAGGATAGCAAAATCTGTTTTAAACGCTCTAGTCGTCTCTGATATTTTATTTATAGCGATATACTTTCCGTCTGGAGAAATGGCATTAATACGCCATTCTTTATAATCTGCAAAGCGAATAACTCGCTCTTCTAGAAAGTCATATAACATTAACCCTTCTTCGTTGCGGTCTTTTTGATATTCAAATAATCCTCTTTTTGCTATTCTATTTATTTTCATCTATGCTTATCTTGTTACTTTGATTCCCTCAAAGCCTTATTGAGCCTGCAAGATAGAAAATCGAGTAAGAAAATCAGCAATTAGTACAGAAGATATTCACAGTGGTATTACCATGGCATTTTATCTGTTTTTACCTCGTTAGACAGGTCAAAAGAAGCACTGAAATAGCCTGTACTATCTACTCTCTTTAGATTATAAGTATATGTATTATCCTTAATTGTCACCCACCATACATTCCCTGCTATTGTGCTCATCATATCTACTGTCTCTTGATCTGATGGAAAAAATTGCATATCAGCAAATCCTGTATTGGTAGCAGTACCTCCATACATCGTGATATCATCTGGTGTTCCATCTTGATGTCTATGATCGTGCTTTAGCTTTACTAGTCCATTCTCTAGTGTAAATACCCAAGTACGAGATAAATCTTCACCTACAAAGAATGAGATCTTCACCTCCTCCTCTTTACAAGAAATTACCTTCATCAATAACTCTTTATCTTTAAAGTCAGCAGGTACATTAGGAGACACGATTTGACCTGCATATGCTTTTCCACAGTGAGCAGCGAGAGACGCTAAGAATTTCTTAGGATTATCTATAGTCTTCTGTGCAAAAGAAGTAATAGTCATTAGACAAATCACAAGGGTAAATAAAACACGCTTCATAAATATAAATTAATTAGTTGGCTCCAAACATAGACATTTTAAATTCAATTTACTATCAAGCATATAAAAAAACAAGGCTACTTAGTATACTAAATAGCCTTGTTCTTGTTTGGATCTGACACGTTTTATATTACGGTAATAAAATAAATAGCAATAGTGTCTAGATCTAAGCGATTATATATTCTTGAAAAATCTTCTTTGCTTTCTTTACTCCTACTTCTTTTTTGTACTTGTCATGAGAGGAGATATATACTACAGGGGCGCTCTTACACATTCCTTGACATTTCATCTTACACAAAGAGTAATCGTTAGAAAGCCCACTCTCTTCTAATAAAGCTTTAAAACAGCTTTTAGTCTCTTCATTATATCTACAGCATTTTTTTCCATCACAAACGAAGATAGTTCTCTCACCTTTCTTAACTTTACTCATAGTTTTAGAATTTGATACAAATATATTTATTTTTATCTATTCTAAATTAACTAAATAAAATTTAGCACACTTTTATGAAATTAAGATATTGGTTGATATTATTTGTTTGTTCTATTCTTACTTTTAATATTGTTACACGTTTTCCTGATGCTATTGAAACCTTTTATACAAATGGTTTTTATTTCTATTTATGTAATGTTTTCAATACGATAACCAGTCTATTCCCTTTTTCTGTAGGAGATGTATTATATACGATTATAGGGTTATTTCTTATCTATAAGTTTTACCTAGTTTTTAAAAAATACAAAGGATGGAAGAAAATCGCAATGGCTTGTGTGGCATTAACTTTTAAATGTGTTGTGATCTTTTATATTCTATTTAATATAGGTTGGGGATTAAATAACTTCAGACCAACTCTAGAAAGCCAATTAGGAATAGAACGTGGCTATGATCAGGAGAAATTAATAAATCTAACGACCAGATTAATACAAAGAGCTAATTTATTACAACTAGCTATTACTAATGATAGTATAACAGCTGTACAACTAAAACAAGATATCAATACAATATTAGTAGATGCTAAAAAAGGAATTGAACAAATAACTTTCTTACACCAGATAGATAATACACAATCACTAACTATCAAAGAGTCTTTATTTAGCCTTCCTTTGACTTATATGGGATTCTCTGGATACATTAATCCTTTTACACTAGAAGCACAGGTAAACAATAAAATACCTACCCTTACCATGATTGTCACAGCATCTCATGAAATGTCTCATCAGTTAGGATTTGCAAAAGAAAGTGACGCTAACTTTATAGGCTTTATGGCAGCATATAATCAAAAAGATACTGCTTATCAATATGCAGCTATTATCTATGCCCTAAGATACTGTGTATCCAATATCAATGACAAAGAATCAGTAGAAGTTAAAGCTTTATTTGAAACAATACACCCAGGAGTGAAAGATAACCTAAACGAGAATATTATATTCTGGAGTGAGTATAAGAATATCACGGATTCTTTCTTTAAGGTATTTTATAATGGCTTCTTAAAACTTAATAATCAAAAAGAAGGCCTACAATCTTATAATAAGTTTGTAGACCTTCTGATAAATTATGATTTAAAAAATCCTATTCTATAAGACTTTATTCTCTTTCATCCACTTTGTTTTTAAATGGTCGAATGATTAAACGAGCTTGTCTGTCAAACATCATATAGTTATACATCCAGTTCCAGAATACAACTAATTTGTTTCTAAATCCGATTAGAGACATCAAGTGAACAAACATCCATACAAACCAAGCAAAGAAACCGCTAAATTGGAACTTAGGTAAGTCCACTACTGCTTTATTACGTCCGATAGTTGCCATAGATCCTTTATCATTATATACGAATGATTTTAAAGGTTGACCATCTCTTAATCTAATCAAGTTATTCGCTAATAATTCTCCTTGCTGTATAGCAGGCTGAGCCATCATAGGGTGTCCCATAGGAGTCTTATCTGTCATCATAGTAGCGACATCACCGATAGCAAAGATATCTGTAAAGCCTTCCACTTGATTGTATTCATTTACTTTTATTCTATTTCCTCTTTGAATAACAGTGGCATCAAAACCATCTACAGTAGCTCCCATTACTCCTGCTGTCCAAATCACCGTTTCTGCTGTGAACTCTTTACCTGATTTTGTATATACTTTCTTACCTTTATAATCTGTTACTATTTCACCTAAGTATACTTTCACACCTAGGTTCTCTAAGAATTCCTGTGCTTTTCTAGATGATTTCTCACTCATTGCATCAAGTACTTTATTAGCTCCTTGAATCACGTTGATTTCCATCTTATTAAAGTCTAAGTCCGGATAATCCTTAGGCAATACATGCTTCTTCATTTCTGCTAAAGCGCCTGCAAGTTCAACCCCAGTAGGTCCTGCTCCAACGATCACAAAGTTCATTAATGCTTTCTGCTCTTGATCATCTGTAGTCTGTAAAGCCTCTTCAAAGTTCTCTAATACTAAACTACGGATATCTAATGATTCAGGGATAGTCTTCATTGCCATACTATTCTTAGTAATGTTTTCATTACCAAAGAAATTTGTCTTAGATCCTGTAGCAATTACAACATAGTCATAAAAAATCGTACCAATATCAGCAACTACCTTCTTATTTTCAGTATCTATACGTTGAACATTAGCTAATCTAAAGTAAATCTCTTCATAATTTTGTACAACTTTACGAATAGGATATGCAATAGATCCTGACTCCAATCCTCCTGTTGCTACTTGATACAACAGTGGTTGAAACGTATGATAATTATGCTTATCTAAAAGCACAACTTGAAAATTTTTGTTCTTTAGTTTTTTAGCAAGTGCTAAACCCCCAAAACCTCCACCAATAATAACAACACGTGGGCGCTTTGAAGTAGGAATATTCATCATAATCACTCGATTTTTACAATGCAAATTTACAATAATTAATTCGCATTGATAAAAATTTCAGTTTTCTAAATTTCGCTTAATCTATGTTCTAATTTAAGACAAAAGAAGATTTAAAGCCCTATTTTTATTGATTTGATAATTTGAGTTACGCTAATTATAGAACTTTTACTTCTAATGCTAAAAAACTAACAATTACATTATTTTAATAATTTTCATAAGTTTTTGACAAATACCTGAACTTTATAATTTTACTTAGTATACGATTATGAAAAAAGGCAAGCTGTTATTCACAACTTGCCTTTTCTCTATGTAATAATCAATGATTATTTAAAATTATTTCTAATATTTCGTATTAAGGGTTCTAATCCATTTAATTTTAACTCATAGATTAGACCTAATTGTACTCCTAGTTTACCCTTTGGGAAGCCTTTATTATGATACCAAACGATATAATGTTCTGGTAAATCAATCAAATACCTTCCTTCATATTTGCCATAAGGCATTTTAGTATGAGCGAGTTCTACTAAGTACTTTTCATTATCTATCATTAGTTAAGCACCTTTACATTTAAGTCTGTATCATACTGTAGTAAGTATACTCCACTATTTCTAAGTGTTCCTTCTGGATTTCTACTATAACTAAATCTATTCTCTATTTCTTGAGATTTTTTACCAATAGTTGGTATAAACCCTTCTTTCTGGAACATTCTGAAAATCACATCTAATGTCACATCAAATCCTCTTGTAGCAAAACGATTAGGATACACATTATATCTGTTTTTATACTCTTGTCCAAATAAAGATTCAGATCTAGACTCTCTTGAATCTCTCGTTACTGAAGGGAAAGTGTATTTTAAATCAACTAAAGTCTCTATTCTAATCTCACTGTAATCAAAGACATCTGACTTGTCAAAAGAAGCAATCTGAATATCATAATCCTTTGTTTTATTCTTTAACTTATCCGTGAATAATAATGCCGATGCGATACTATTAGAATCTAGTACAAAGACATTTTTCTTATCTTTTACTAGCGTTTTATCTATCTCTCCTATTTGACTAGTACTAATCATTTTAATATCTGGAAAGTACTGATTCATAAACTGCTTTGTCGATTGTTTTTTATCATCTACAATTACGGTAATCTTAGCTCCAGACTTCTTAAAGTACTCTAGTAGCTGATTTTTAAGTACATTACTATAAGGCATAGTCTGTACAAGTCTATTAGACGCAGTAGCTTTCTCATTTGACAATGGAGACACTAGTATTACTTTGTCATTAGGCAAAGCCTTTACAGCAGCATCTACATTGCTCTGATAAAATGGCCCAATAATCACATCTGTATTACTAAAGTCTTTAGAGTTAAATAAGCTCTTCACACCACTACTATTCTTGCTCTCACTAGAATCATAGACATTTACGGTTAAAGGTAGGTTAAGACTCTCTGCATACTCTACAGCCATCTTAGCTCCTGAGTAGAAGTCTAAAGTCATATTCAAGAACCCATCAGAACTCAATTTCGCATCTACATTATCTCCTAACTTATCGATATTAAAAGGCAACAATAACGCTAACTCCTTATGATCTAATCGACTAATAGAATTACTCAAATCAACATAACCTCCTGTTGTATCAACTGTCAAATAACCTTCATTCTCCTCTTTAGGCATATTTTCTTCTACAGCAATATCTAGACCTTCTTTATAAGGCAATATTAACTCCATACCGCTCTTTAATCCTTGTTGAAGATCTGGGTTAAGCTTAATAATCTCCTTAATAGGCACATCATACTTACGACTTATACTATATAGTGTTTGTTGTGGTTCTACTATTAAGCGAATAAATTTATTCTCTTTAGGAGTCTCTGGAGTTACCTCCACTACCTTTGCCTTTGCCTGAAAACCATAAGCAGGTACTTTTATCGTTTGCCCACTTTTAAGACCATTCTTTAGTTCTGGATTCAGCTCTAGTAATCTCTGTACCGAAGTATTGTACGTTACAGCTAGACTATAAAGCGTTGCCTTAGGTTCTACATCTATATTTCTGTAATAGATATTATTAATATCCTTAATTGTATCTGCTGTAGACGATGGTAATGTAGCTGGTATCTTCTTTGGCTTATCCTGTTCATACTGAGTCACATCCATTGAAGATGATTTCTTAGTATTAGGAGCAACAATAATCTCACTATCTGCTAATAACCCCGTTTCTTTTAAAGAAGGATTCCATGTATGTAGATCATTGATAGATACATTGTATTTTTTACTAATACTATACATTGTCTCCTTAGGTTGCACAGTATGCGTTCCTTTAGAAGTAGAAGTATTCTTTGTCTTCTCATCATTTTTCAATAAAGGATTAGCCCCTTTATTCTTTTCTTTCTCTACAAAGTCCTTCGTAGGAATTAATAAAAAACTATTCTCATTGATTCCATTCTTTGCATCAGGATTATACTTCAGTATTTCACTCACAGGTATATCATAATCTCTAGAGATCTTACTTACAGTATCTCCTTTATTCACTCTATACTGAATAAACGAACCCGACTGAGCTAGAACAGACGATGTAAAAACAAATGCCGTTAAGGCTATAAATATCTTCTTTTTCATTAGCAATACAATTTATAAAAAACGATAAGTCGCTATAACAAAGTTACAGCGACTTATTGAATTATTTAAATTATTCCCACTCAATTGTTGCAGGCGGTTTAGAACTAATATCGTAAACCACTCTGTTTACACCTTTTACGCGGTTAATTATTTTATTTGAAATCTCCATTAAGAACTCATAAGGTAAGTGTACCCAGTCTGCAGTCATACCATCTGTAGAAGCAACTGCTCTTAGTGCTACTACTTTTTCGTAAGTACGCTCATCCCCCATTACACCTACACTGTTTACTGGAAGAAGGATTGCTCCTGCTTGCCATACAGAGTTATAAAGACCATGTTCTCTAAGTCCTTCTATAAAGATAGCATCTACTTCTTGTAATAATCTTACTTTCTCTTGAGTGATATCTCCTAAGATTCTAATAGCAAGACCTGGTCCTGGGAAAGGGTGTCTTCCTAATAACTCAGGGTCTATACCTAAAGAAGCTCCTACTCTACGTACCTCATCTTTAAACAACATACGCAAAGGCTCTACTACTTTTAATTTCATAAAGTCAGGTAAACCTCCTACGTTATGGTGCGATTTAATAGTAGCTGATGGCCCTTTTACAGAGATAGACTCGATTACGTCAGGATATATAGTACCTTGACCTAAGAAAGTAGCATCTTCGATTAATTTAGATTCATCATCAAATACATCGATAAAAGACTTACCAATAGCTTTACGTTTTTGCTCTGGATCTTCTAGACCTGCTAGAGCTTCCATAAAACGATCAGTAGCATCTACTCCTTTTACGTTTAACCCCATTCCATTGTATTGGTTTAATACATTTTGGAATTCGTTTTTACGTAATAACCCATTATTTACAAAGATACAGTGTAAATTCTCTCCAATTGCTTTGTGTAATAACACAGCAGCTACTGTAGAATCTACCCCTCCAGATAAAGCCAAAACAACTTTCTCTGATCCAATTTTATTTCTTAAATCTGTTATTGTCTCTTCAACAAAAGCATTTGGAGTAAAATCTTGACTAACACCAGCGATATCTACTAAGAAGTTTTTCAACAGCTGTGCTCCATCTGTAGAATGGTAAACCTCTGGGTGAAACTGGATAGCATAAGTTTGTTCTCCTTCTACTTTATAAGCAGCGTTTTTCACATCTTTAGTACTAGCTAACAACACCCCATTAGTAGGTAATTGTTTAATAGTATCACTGTGACTCATCCAAACTTGACTATTATGAGGAATATCTTTAAAGAAAGCATCCTCTGCTATAAAGTCTAAATTCGCTCTACCATACTCACGTGTATCAGATGGTGCTACTTCTCCTCCGAAGAAATGAGCTAAGTACTGAGCACCGTAGCATACTGCTAATAGAGGCATTTTTCCTTTGATATTCGACAAATCTGGGTGTAACGCTTCTTCTGAGCGAACTGAATAAGGACTACCTGATAAAATAACAGCTTTATATTCTGTCAAATCCTTAGGCATATCATTATAAGGTAAGATTTCGCAGAATATATTTAACTCGCGAACCCTTCTCGCAATCAACTGTGTGTATTGCGATCCAAAATCTAAAATAAGTACATTGTGTTGCATGCGCAAAAATAGTTATATTCTACGTATCTCAAAAAAGTTTTTAGAATTTCTTTCTATTTCTTATTTACCTCTACACCCAAGCCCAGTAACCAGTACAAAACAAACTAGTTAACAATTAAAAACATCATTTAAACAAGAATAAAAAGAAGTTTTTTAGGTTACTCCACCCTAGTTTATTTATATTTGCGAACGAAGGTCTGCCTTTAGACCATTATTTTTTCACCTTTAATAGAACAAACTTATATGGATTTTGGAATTTATGAAACATTAATGCTTGCCTGCTTTGTGTTATTACTAGGACACTTTGTAGTTCAAAAAGTAAACTTTTTTCAAAAATTTAATATCCCCGAACCTGTTGTAGGTGGTTTTATTGTTGCTATGTTTTCTTGGATTGCCTATTCTGTTACTGGCAAGGAATTTACTATTGACGAAAGTATTCAACAAGGAATGATGTTTATCTTCTTTTCTTCTATTGGACTAAATGCAGATTTTAGAACACTTATAAAAGGAGGAAAAGGATTAATCATATTCTTACTTATAGCAGCTACATTCATTATATGTCAGAACTCTCTAGGAGTATCTTTAGCATATTTATTAGATCTTGACACTAGATTTGGATTAATAGCCGGTTCTATCACACTTACGGGAGGTCATGGTACAGCTGGTGGATGGGCTGACACCTTTATGACAAGCAACAATCCTCTAATAGGAGCTAAAGACATTGGTATGGCTTGTGCTACTTTCGGCTTAATCCTTGGAGGAACAATAGGAGGTCCACTAGCCTACAAACTATTGCGCAAGAATAATTACAAAGAGTTACCCCCTGAAAAAATTCAAGAACACGAAGAAACACACGAAATATCTGTTCCTTCAGTAGTAACGGATAAGAAAGTAAACTATAAGAGTATTATGCTTACAATCACTCTTCTATCTATCTGTTTAGTTTTAGGACAATACTTATCAGATTGGAATGCACAGTACACATTTAAACTACCTACTTTCGTATGGTGTTTATTTATCGGAGTAATCATCAGAAATGTACTACCACACCTATTTAAAGTAAAAATGCATGATGAATCTATTGAAATACTAGGTAATGCTGGTCTTTCTATTTTCTTAGCTTGTGCACTAATGTCTTTAAAGATGTGGACGATTACAGAACTTGCTTTGCCTATCTTACTTATCTTAGTAGTACAAGTATGTTTAATGCTCGTATTTGCTTACTTTATTACCTACAGAGCTATGGGCAAAGATTACGATGCTATCGTATTAAGTGCAGGGCACTGTGGATTTGGATTAGGAGCAACAGCAACAGCTGTAGCAAATATCCAAGCTGTAACAAGCCGTTTTGGCCCATCACCTAAAGCATTCCTTATTATTCCTATGGTAGGAGCATTCTTCATAGACATCCTGAATGCATTAATCTTAAATGTATTTGTTACATTTTTATAGAAAACGAGACACAAAATTACATATAAAAAAAGGCTACTTAAACTAGATTTAAGTAGCCTTTTCTGTTGATATTATTTGGTAATCAAACCTTTCACACGAATTTGTAATCGTGGGCATATGGTAATACGTCCCTAAAGTTGTCGCGGATTTATAAACTGTAAACTAACAATACCTCTTGATTAATCGATCTAATTTTTCCTCTATCCCCTCTTCAACCACACCACCGTGATAGCAAATTACACGATTAGGTTTTAGGTTCTTAATCTTCTCAACAGAAGCTAAAGCAGCCTCCATATCCAGAGTAAACTGAGGATTAGCGATATTAAACTCACCCTCCTCTACCACTATCGCATCTGCCGCAATTAATGTCTTACTCTCTGTATCAAAGAATGAAATATGTCCTTTCGTATGCCCTGGCGTAGCTATAACCTGTAATGTATCTTTAAAGAACTGTCCATCCTCTAAAGTTTGAGTAACCTCAAAACGTTTGATACCCTCAAGCTGTTTAATGAAGTCATTTACCCCTCCTTTCATCTCCTCAGGGATATGAGTAAGACTCTCTTTAACTTGTATAAGACGTTCAGACTCTACTCGACCAGAAACAGAGTCAGACTCTATAGCACAACTGATAACCTCTAAAGAAACATATTCCTCTTTAAATTTATGCAATCCTTCTAAATGATCAATATCATCATGAGAAATAATAATTCCTTTCAAGTCAGCTACCATTAGTCCTAGATGCATTAACTCTTGTTTAAACTCTTGAAAATTATAAGTAAAACCACAATCTATTAAATAAGAAGTTCCGTCTGCAAATCCAACTACTACAGGATTAAAAACAGTTGGCTGTCCCTCTGCAGATTGAGCATTTATATGTAATATCTCTATATTCATTGTTTTTTTTTGTGAAATCGTCTTTTTGTTTGTTTGTGAAATCGTGAAACTGTGATGTCTCGCCTGTTCCCTGTTCCCTAGCGCAGCGCTTCCCTAGTAAGCGAAGTGAAACGGAGCGCACGACATCACAAAAAAAGCCTAACTAGAAAACCTCGCTGCGCAAAGTCTCCCGACTTTGAGTAACCCTGTTCCCTATTTCCTAGCGCAGCGCCTCCCTAGTAAACGAAGTGAAGCGGAGTGCACGCCTCCCTAGCGCAGCGCCTCCCTAGTAAGCGAAGTGAAACGGAGCGCACGACATCACAAAAAAAGCCTAACTAGAAAACTAATTAGGCCTTTACTATTTTAATTAGCGAACTAATTTTTTATATTTCAAACGAGTTGGAGCTACATCCCCTAAACGTTTCTTACGATTCTCTTCATAGTCAGAGAATGATCCTTCAAAGAAATACACTTGAGAATCACCTTCAAAAGCTAAAATATGCGTACAGATACGGTCTAAGAACCAACGGTCATGGGAAATAACCACTGCACATCCAGCGAAGTTCTCAAGACCTTCCTCTAATGCACGTAGTGTATTTACGTCCAAGTCATTCGTAGGCTCATCCAGTAGCAATACGTTACCTTCTTCTCTCAATGTCATTGCTAGGTGAAGACGGTTACGTTCTCCTCCAGAAAGCGTTGATACCTTTTTATTTTGCTCAGAACCACCGAAGTTAAATCTACTCAAATAAGCACGAGAATTCACTTGACGACCACCCATCATGATCAACTCTTGACCATCACAGAAGTTCTCCCAAATTGATTTCTCTGGGTCTATATTAGAGTGCGCTTGATCCACATAAGCGATCTTAACCGTATCTCCGATAGCGAATGTACCCGCATCAGGCTGTTGTTCTCCCATGATCATACGGAAGATAGTAGACTTACCAGCACCATTAGGCCCGATAATACCTACAATCCCAGCTTGTGGCAAAGTAAAGTTTAAATCATCATATAACAATTTATCTCCGAAAGCCTTCGCTACACCTTTTGCTTCAATCACATTTGTTCCAAGACGTGGTCCATTAGGGATATAAATCTCTAATTTCTCTTCTAGAACTTTTTGATCCTCGTTTAATAACTTATCGTAGTTCTGTAACCTTGCTTTTTGTTTTGTTTGACGACCTTTAGCACCTTGACGTACCCAATCTAACTCACGCTCTAAGTTCTTACGACGTTTAGAAGCAACCTTCTCCTCTTGAGCTAATCTTGTAGACTTTTGATCTAACCAAGAAGAATAGTTCCCTTTCCATGGAATACCTTCTCCTCTATCTAATTCTAGAATCCATCCTGCTACGTTATCTAAGAAATAACGGTCGTGCGTTACAGCAATTACTGTTCCTGAATATTGTTGTAAGTGTTGCTCTAACCAGTGTACAGACTCCGCGTCTAAGTGGTTAGTAGGCTCATCTAATAATAATACATCTGGGTTTTGTAATAATAGACGACATAAAGCAACTCTACGACGCTCTCCTCCAGAAAGAATATTGATAGGAGTATCAGGCTCTGGCGTACGCAAAGCATCCATAGCGATAGCTAGTTTTGTATCTAGCTCCCATCCTCCTACAGCATCTATTTTATCTTGTAGCTCAGCTTGTCTATCCATCAGTTTCTGCATTTTATCTGCATCTTCATACACTTCTGGCAAACCAAACATATCATTTATCTGATTGAATTCATCTAAGATTGCTACCGTTTCAGCAGCTCCTTCTTTAACGATTTCGATAACAGTCTTTGTTTCATCTAATTGAGGTTCTTGTTCTAAATACCCTACAGTGTATCCTGGTGCAAACACCACATCACCTTGATAGTTTTTATCAACCCCAGCAATAATCTTTAATAAAGAAGATTTACCAGAACCATTTAGACCTAAAATACCAATTTTAGCCCCGTAGAAAAAGCTTAAATAAATATCTTTTAATACAGTCTTATTTGTCGATGAGTAAGTTTTACTCACTTTTGACATCGAAAAAATTACCTTTTTATCGTCTGACATAAAGTAAAATATATTGAATTTATTGATTACTAAGCTATAAGCGTTCTATAGCATATTAGCCAAAAATAGTATTAATTAAGGAGATTAGGAAATGTGTTCTACATTTTTTTGATTTTGTCTTGATGGCTATTTGATCTTATATCATTATGGTCTCTACCTGAATTTCTATTTACCACATAAGACCTTTTTACACTACAGAATCTTATAGAAGAATATTTCTATAAAACCTCTTATCTCTAAAAAATTCATCATTTCACATCGATTAAACCTAAACTACACACAAAAACACAATGTTTAGAAAATATTAACAACAAAAACACACACCTAAGCCAATAATTATTTGTTTTCTATACTTTTAAATACTATCTTAGAGACAACTTTAAAAAACTCACATATATGACAGAAAATTTACTTTTTGCAAAAAGTGAAACTTGTGAAAACAATCACGAAAATCACTACTATGACCCATCAATAGATGCTTACGTTTGCTCAACATGCAACGCAATTTCACCAGCAAATTCTATTTATGATTTCGAAGAGAAGACAGACGATGAATACGAACTGCATATCGGAATCTAAGGTCAACAGAATCTTGTAATTAACTCTAATGTGAGAGATTTAATTACAAGATTTTTTTTATTCCCTTACTTTGGAGTGGTGTCCGAAGGACGAGATGTTTTATCTCTATTTTAAAGTGATTGTTATATTTAAAACCACGTAGCCTACTTCTTCCTTCTTAAGATATGGTAAACTTTATAGTCCTTAGTCACTACTTTCTTACTCCAGTCCACTATCTGTTTTCCTTCCTCTAATACCCTCATCATTTTAACCACTAAATAATCATAAACGGTAGTAAATAGAATAACCACCACACCAATGTATAAGGTGCGCAAATGAAGGTACTCAAAGCAAAATGCTGCGGTAATCCCTCCTATCCCAAACGAAAAGACAATGGCAAGTTTAAGTCCTATATGAGAAAGCAAAAGATTGCGAAGGTTGGCTCTCGTTAGATTAAACAATAACCTCGCTGTCTCTATTCCCAGATCGGTGACTATCCCCGTAATATGCGTAGTTCTCACTACCGCCTTAGAAATAAAAGTAACAAGAGAATTCTGTAATCCCATCGCAAATAGCAGTACATAGGCTATCTTCATCGGATATTGAAACAATATATCCCCCTCGAGATAAGCCACTCCCCCTAATAAGATAGCCTCTAGTATCAAGGGCACTGTAAAATACACCTTATTCCAAATCAACTTTTGCAACTGTAAGATCACGTGAGAAGTGAAAGATCCTAAGAAAAACGAAACCAATAACAACACTGACTTCAAAATAGCTTGTTTATTAAAGGTAAGTACCTCCTGAGCAAAATTAGATAAATACCCAGTCACATTGGTTGTCATCAGTTTTAAAGCCAAAAAACCACTTACATTCACCACGCCTCCTACAAATGACAATAACACTGCTAAACGCAGATTCTGCATAAAACTTCTCTCCTTACCTCTGTGTGATAACATAAACTTATAAATTACTCCTCCTCAAACTATAATATAACAAATTTAAAGAGAATTACAAATATATGGGGGATGTTATGATCTAAAATACAGCTTTCATTAGATAAACTTCTACTTAAAAAATGAAGACAAAAAGAATTAAAATACCCCTACATTTTTGTTCTAGTAAAAATATTTTTACTTTTATAAAAACCATCATATTTGTTCTTAAAAGCTTTTACTTGTTCCAATTTTGCTTTACTTAATTTACTTTTTGAAACACTATTTGCTAAACACCCTAAACATAGACACCTTAAATTAGATAACATATTATTTGTTTTATCATCGTCTTTATGAATAACTTCTATAAACCTTTTATCATTTTGCAAATCAATGCCACATTCTTCACATAAAAAATTCTTCTCTTCTTGATGTTTTCTCTTTATATTATGCCAATCTACATCATAACCATTAATATCAATCTTAATGACCTTTTTAGAATAATTAACATCTAAATTTAAAGAGTTATGAAAGAGCTCTGTAGTGTTATAATAAATTTCTTTTGCTTCTTTTGCACAATTTTTACATAAATCCAAGACCTCCTCTTTATATTCTTGATTAGAATTACGTTGTCTTACATCAACATGGGATTCATTACTCCAATAATAATGATTATCAAACTTATCTCTACTTTTTTGATCTTTAATAGTTTTGCATTCTAATATATGATACTTAGGTAAACCATATTGATTAACATCTGCATTCTTAATGTACATATACCCTTTATGCCAAATATTATTATGTAATAAATATATACCATCCTCTTTAAACTCTACCTTTCCTTCCTTTTGCTTTTGCGTAAGATCTTCTCGAATAATTTCTAAAGTAGGCTTCTCTACATTAGGAAAGCCTTTTTTATCTAAAAATTTAATTAATTCAGAAAAATCATATAATCTATTTTTCTCCATCAATTTATTTTTTATTAATGACTTCGTTTAAAATATCATCTGATGCAATCACAATCTTAAACTCTACCCGTCTTGAATTAACTCTATCTATCTCTTTTTTAGTAGTAAAAGTAAGTTCTTTATTTTTATCTAAAGTTCTTCCATATGATAACCCATTAGCTGTCAATAAAAATTGTAATAAAGATTCTTCCTCACTTGACAATTCTTTATAATATTCTAAAGATCTTATATAAGCTAATACATTTCGTGATCTTTCTTGTGACAGCTCTACATTTCTAATATAACTATCTTTTGTATACAAATACTTAACATCATCTGTATGTCCTTCTATTCTCACTTCTGCAATTCTACCTTTATACTTTTTATCCAAAACTATATTTAAATAATTAGGTACAAACTCATTCAATATATCTTCAAACTTAGTAGTTAACTCTGCCTTCCCTGATTGAAAAAGGATTTCAGGATTTGTAAACTTGATAGATAAATCACGATCTAATTCTAAATCCCATTTTTTAAAATCATCTTTAAACTCATGTTTAAGATCATTATAGAGATCTTCCTTTAAAACAATATAGGTATCAATAATATTAGTCCGTTCTTTTTCCTTTTTCTGTAATATGGCCATATATCCAACTGAAATAAATAAAAAGACAATCATTAACACAGTCATCAAATCAGCATATGGTAACCAAAACGATTCTTTCTTACTCATTATTTTTCGTATTTTACTATTGCACGTTGAATACACATATCTAAATTCTCGAGTGTTGTGTGTAATCTATTATAAAACTCATCGTCAATAGCTGATAACTCTTTACTAATAGTTAAAGATGTCTTTTCTATAATACCTACAGCTGAATCCATTTCATTTCTATATCTACTCCACACATCACTATTTAAATCTCTAAACTCTTCTAATTTATCAATTAATAACTCCACTGAATCATTAAAATTCTTTTCCTTATTAACCCATTCATTAAGTTTATCTGTTGTATTTGAGAAGTCCTCAGTACTTTTCTCAATCATCTCTATTGTATGCACAAGTTTTTTAGTCGTTTGGGTAAAATTATTATCATCCATTAACGCCTCACTCATTATTAAAACTAACTCATTCAATTTGGAACTATCCCCTACTAAACCGTTGACACTATTTGTAATATCTGTTAGCAACACAGCATTCTTTTCAAAATTAGAAGTCAACGAGGTGTACCCATCACTTAACGTCTGTATTTGAGTTTTGTTTTCCTCTTGCCAGCTAACCATATTTAAAACACTATTATTTAATGCATCAAAATTTTCTTTGACTAGCTTTTCGATAATTTGATTCATCTGTTGACTAAACGTTTCAGTTACATTTTTCATCACTTCCACTAGAGCCTCAGTATTATTTTTAGCTAACAATACAGAAAAAGTATCAAATTTCTTACTCATTTCTGTCTGATTGTCTTTTAAAGACGCTATTATCTCATCGCTTTTCCCTATAGATAGTAATTCTACATTATAGTTTCGTTCTATACTATCTTTAATATCTACTGACATTGAAGTTACTACTTCACAAACTTTGGTCAATTCATTTTTTAGTATATTTTCTAAATTACTAGAGTTACTTCCTATCGTTTCATTCATTCCTCTTATTGCATCAACTAGAAGCTTGGTATTAATATCATTTCTTTCAGTTGACTCATTTAGTTTTTTAATAATAACATTTAAAGCTCCTAATTCGTTAGATTCATTTACTACATTCTGATTAACATCATCTATTTCACGCTGAATAACAGCTGCTACTTTCTGAAAAATAATCATTCCAACTATACCTAACATAGTCGCTAAAAAGGCAAGTTTCAAACCATTTAACAACTCAGGCATACTATTTTGGATATCATCTGTATTAAAGTTCCATATCCCCATAGTAATTCCTAATGCAGTACAAAAAATACCAAGAGTAGGAAAAGTTGATGGAATCGTTTCAAAAATATATTTATTATTAAAAAAACCTTTCTTAGAAGGATCATTTATTTGATTCTTTCTAAATCTCCTAAAAAACACATATCCAAATGAATATGCGATAGTAAATACTATTAATGCAATAATTAATTCAATCATTTTTTATTATTTAACCTTATATTATTTTTAATCTTGTAAGCTAATATTTTATTATTACTAATTAATCTTTAATAATCAAAACCATATAACTTACCCTTTACTTAACATCATATACCGGCAACGCCAACTCATTTAATATCTTCTTTTGGGTACGCCAATTAGGTAAATATTCATCCATCAACAATACAAACTGTTTGTTGTGATGACGTTCAAACAAATGAACCATTTCATGTACAACAATATACTCTATACAATCCAAAGGTTTTTTTGCCAACTCTATATTAAACCATAGGCACTTAGTTGTTGTAGCACATGATCCCCACTTTGTGCGCATCACACGTATTTTAAAATCTGGCAACTCAATTCCCATTCTTTGACTATAAATAGAAATATAACGCTGTAAATGATAACGCAATTCCTTTCTATAAAACTGGTAAACCTGTTTTTCTTTTTGAACTTTATTCGTAATATCTCTTGTATGGACAACAAGTTTATTACCATCAGTAACTACTTTATTCCTATTCCCTTCTTTAATTAACAACAGATATTTAGCTCCTAAAAAATAATGAGTCTCTTGGTTTATAAACTCTCGAGGTTGCTCTCTTAATTGATTTATAAACTTACTCTGTTCTTTCTTTATCCAGTTCAACTTAGTTGCCACATAAATCTTCACTTTATCCATATCATAGAATAAAGGTGAAGAAACAGTAACTTTTCCATATGGAGGGTGCACACTTAAGTGAAGATTCTTAATGTCCTTGAAAGTTACCTCAACGTCTATTTCTCCTACTTTTAAACTTTCCTTTACCATTCTTAATAATCCTCTTTATTAGCATCTACTACCTTATAAATCTCTTCCACTGTTTGAATAGCATCATTTGTACTTGTCACATTAACTTTATTTACTATACTGTAAATTGCCCCTTTTACAACATTCTGCTTTTGAGGATTTTCTCTAAATCCTTCTTGTTTAGCAGATTGTATAGCACTATCACATTCTAATGCTATATGTTCATCATTAACTATATGGTAGATAGCTAACTTTCCCTTGGTATTTAAAGTACTTGGAGTTTCGCTATCCTTACCCCTTTTCACATCTTTTGCTAAAGCAGCCATCTCTTCTAAATATTCCTGATATGCAATTGTCTCAGCCTTTCTTCTTTCAATTAGTTCTTGCAATAGAACAGACATCTGCTCAAAGTACTTAGGGTCATTTAAATGCTCTTCTACTATTTTACTTCTTACATTATTTTCCATTGCTTCAGCCATTGCTTCTTTATTAGATTTTACTCCTTTAGGCAATTGCTCAATAGCTTTTCCTATATCTTCTCCCATCAAATCTAATAATGAAATATCATCAAATGGAGATATACGTTCCGAATCTTCTGCTCGAATATACGTGTCAATTAAAAAACGCATATCTGCTTCATATACTTTTAAATCTAATGTTTCTCCAGATGCAATACGTATTAATTCTCTTATAGCAAGATAATCATCTAACTTATCTGAGTACTTCTTAATCTCGTTTTCTGTAAAACCTGCAAGCTCAAGATCTGCTTTGATATTTGCAAAAGCACGGATATATTCAACGATAGCCTTATACAATGCCATACGCTTATATTCATTCCCTTTTAATTCTTCCTTATTTTCTGTGTTACCACAGAAGTAACGGATATAATTAAAGTCTGTTCTTGGATATTCTACTGCTTCACAGATTGCTTCTACAGTTTCATAAGCAGTTAATAAACGATCCTTCGCTATTTTTAAACGATCCTTTAACTGAATACCCACTTCTTCTACTGTAAATCCTTCACTATCTAACTCAGAAGTATAAACATTAATAGCATCTGTCACTTTGCCAAAAAGCTCCATATAATCCACGATATACCCATAATCCTTTGTATCATCATCTAATCTATTTACTCTACAGATAGCCTGAAACAAGGTGTGGTCTTGCATTCTCTTATCAATATAAATATAAGAACAAGGTGGAGCATCAAAACCTGTCAAGAGCTTAGAAACAACGATTAACAGCTTCATATTAGCTGGTTGTTTTCTAAACATTGTTTTCGCATGATCCTCATACACTTCTGTTTTTGACTGATTCCCTGTAGCGCTTACATCTTTTAATAACTCTTTATAAGTGTTATAAATAAACTGTTTATCTGTTTCACTATCTGCTCCTGTATCCTCCTTAGAGACATCTTTTGCATTCGGATTATAAGAAGTAACTATAGCACATTTACTCTTTAGCTCCGTCTCTAAAAATAACGTATAATACTTACATGCCTCATAGATACTTGAAGCTACCAATATTGCATTTCCCCTTTGTTGATTTAGTCTAGCCTTAGTATTAAAATCATGAATAATATCTGCCACTATCATAGCCATTCTACTCTTAGAACTCAACACATGCTGCATCGTCCCCCACTTCTTCTTCAACTCTTTTCGTTGAAAATCGTTAAGTCCTCTTGTTTTCGCTTCGAACCATTGATCTATCTTAGCTTGTGAGGTAATATACTGTTCTATATCACGCCCCTCATACATAAGATCTTTAATCACACCGTCCTCTACTGCTTCATTAAATTTATACGTGTGAATATATCTACCAAACACATCCATCGTTGTTTTCTTATCTACCTTTAACAATGGAGTACCTGTAAATCCAATAAATACAGCACCTTTAAGTACCGTTTTCATTACTTCATTTAATTTCCCACCTTGCGTACGGTGACACTCATCTATAAATACAAATATCTCACCTTGTGTCTTTACAGGATTGTCCTGAAGCTCTTTTAAGAACACCTCATACTCATTGTCAGAGTTATTCCCAAACTTGTGTATTAACGAACTAATTAAGCGAGGCATAGTAGCTGTCAAATAACTCATCAGCTCTTTACCAGATGTTGTCTTAGCGATATCACTCTCTCCAACATCCATAAATACGCGCTCGATCTGATCATCAAGCTCTGTACGATCTGTTAATACCACAATACGAGAGTTAGCAATATTCTCGAAGATCCACTTCGCCAGCATCACCATCATTAACGATTTACCCGATCCTTGTGTATGCCAGATAATCCCACCCTCTCTGCGTTGAACAAACTCTTGTGCTGCTTTTAACCCAAAATACTGATGAGGACGAGGTAATTTCTTCACTCCTGCATCATAAATAACCGTATTGTAAATCATGTCGATAAGACGCTCCTTATCACACATTTTCTTTAAATACTTATCTATTTTATATTCTATATTGTCGTTCTCATCTTCCTTCCAAGGTAAGTAAAACTTCTCATCTGTATCCGTCGTTCCATACTTAAGACCTTGTGTATTATTCCCTGCCAATAAAAGCTGTATAGTAGAATAGAACCACTCATTAAATGCTCCCTTCTGATTAGATATCAACTGTCTAATACTCTCACTTATATCGACTGTCCCTCTCTTCAATTCTATCACTCCTATGGCAATACCATTAATGTATAATACCAGATCAGGGCGTCTTGTATGCTCGCCTTGACCTAAAGTAACCTCTTCTGCTATCCCAAATTCATTATTCTCTATATTCTTCCAATCAATAGGAAAGACTGTTTCATGATGCTCACCTACTTCAGGGCGTACTTTTACCCCATAACGAAGCTTAACATATACCGCTTTATTGCGTTCATATAAACTCCCAGTAGATGATCTCGCCACATCACATAACTCTTTAATACTCGAATTGATAAGTCTATCTGCTATACCTCTTTTCTTTAAATTAGTACGTAATATATCTTCTTCTATATTGCTATTTCCGACTCTACTCTCCCAATTCCCATAATACACATACCCTAATTGTTCTGTGAATAGCTTGATTACACGATTCTGCGTGATGCGTTCTGCTTGGTTAATCATAGTGTTTTAGTTTAAAATAGGTAATATTAAGTTCATTGTAAATCTTAGCAGTTCTTGATAAAATAGCCTTAAGAAAATAATCTAAATAAAGATCATCCTTATCTTTTATTAAATGTTTCTTATCAAAATTTAACCAATAGTTATCGTAATCATCTTTTACTACAAAACTATCTATTTGATCAGTTTCAGCCATAAGTCTTTTCTTTGGAGATACCATATCACGATCACTTCTGTTAGTAGAAAAATCTAAAGCCCTATAATTACCGTTACTATTGATCCATTCCTTAACAAGCCAATGAATGTTATTTATGGCTCTCCCATCCCCATCATTTGTATAAACCCAATTTTTAGGATAGATATGATCATAATCCCAAGGTCTATTAGTATCTTCTAGAACATCAATAGATTCAAATGCTTTAAACTTCTTATTTATATATTGACGTTGAGCTAAAAGCAAAATTTCACGATTCCCCTTTAAACGGTCAATAAATTTGATAAAAATATCATTTTGTTCTCCATTAATATAAAAACACTTTCTAAACTCATCATCTTCATCACATAGTTTAGTAAAAAACTCAACATGATAAATTGAAAATTTTGTTTTTATAATCTTATTAAAAACCTCTTCAATATTTGTTATTCTAAACAATTTACTTTCATAGTTTCTGCCCGAATGTTCATCAACATAACAATATTGAAGTTCATTAAATACTTGATCTATATGCCCATTAACATCTTCTCCATTATATTTAGTAACTAAATGTTCGTATAAAGGTTTATATATTTTTGCTTTTTTTATTGAAAACAAGTGAACATAAATGAAAAGACTTACTGATTTTTTAAAACATTCATCTCTATTATCTGTTGAAACCGTTTGTACCTTATCTATAAAACATAAGAAAATATAGACTAGGTTAGCATCTTTTAAAAAAGATTTAATTAGTGAATTGGGTATTCTTTTCTCATTATCTTCTTCAAAATCTTTGAACATATTAATCAGTTTATTCAGCCTTTTAGCTGCTGAATAATCACTTTCTTCTTCTGGAAGCAGATCTAGTAATTTAGATTTAAAATCAATATTCTTTGTAAAAGCATTTTTAAAACCTTCTAATGTAAATGGGCTACGATATGATGCATTTTCAACATCTGATAAATAATAAGCTAATCTTGAAAACACATTTAATACCATTTTAGGATAAATAAATCCATTACTAAATGATTCTATTAAAACCTTAGCCTTTGGAAAAAATGATTTATAGTACGAATATATTAATTCATCTCCATCTATTGTTGTTCCATTCTGATTTAAACGAACAAATAATGTAGGATCCCTAGAATCTTCGTCAATCATCTCCTCATCTGTTAACTTTACTTTCTGTAAATCTATATGTAATTCTGGTATAAAAACATTATTTGCTAAACTACAGGCATCCATCAATTTACCGAGGATTAAGTCAAGATCTATTATCTCTTCATAGTCTATTTTAGTATACTCTAAGTTTAACAATAGTTGCTTTAAATATTCTATTCTTTGTTCATTAGTATCTTCACTTGAATAGCTTTCTAACAAAAAAGACAAGGGAATAGGAAAATTTGCTTCTATAGGAAAATATTGTGTTTCTTTTAGTTGATAGTAATTATTTGATTCTATCTCAAATCGCATAAGAAATTCTCTTATCTTACTTGTTGATATTCTTTCTCTGGGATTATTCGCTTTATATCCCCAAGGATGAGAAGTGTTGCATATCAAAATAGAATAAACATTATCACTGGGCTTACTTGTAGGTTGTAGATCTATCCATAAAACAGGTAGTTTATTTAATGACAAAACATTTCTATTTTCATCAGTAAATGGATTATAAAAACCAGTAAGTATTGTTGTCATTCTTTGCTGACCATCTAACAATTCTACTATATCTCCATTTTTTGATGCTAAAAATGATCCTATTGGATATCCTCTTAGCAAAGAATCCCATAAATAACACATTTGATCTGTTTTCCAAACAAATCCTCTTTGTATTGGAGGTAATTTAACGGCCTTGATATTTCCATGAATGTCAAAAACATTATAATAATTAGGTTTTTCCATAGAGTTATTTTCCTTTTACTAATAATTTAAACTTGTTTACTTCTTCTAAATCCCTCTCTATATTATAGTTTATATCAATGAATTAAGCACTATATCAAAGTAATACATTATCTATAAATATCATACAAATACTCCTCACTCTATACTACTTCTTCCCTTTACTTGTATTTAATTTTCTATCCATAAGTTGCAATTCTGTTTTACTTACAATTAATCTAAATTCTTTTTCAAGTTGAACTAAATCTACTGATTGAAGTAATTGCTCTAAACCAAATTCCTTTTTATAAGCTGCTAATGTTGGTCTACTCACAACTTTTTTAGGTGCTTTTTTCAAAATATCCGTCAACTTAATAAATTCTGGTATTTTGTGTTTTAATTCCTGGATTATAGTATGTTGCGAAACTATATGATCTATAGAAATCTCACTTAATTTATCGCTGCAAAATGGTTCAAATTCTTCAGAGTTTGTTGGTGTATATATAACTACATTTTTATTTCCGCTTACTATTGAAACGCTATCGTTTTTGATTTTTAATTCGCTAATATCCTTAAATAAAATAACCTCCTTTTCTGAATGGTGTATCTTTATTCCATCAATCATATCTTTTATAATAGCATCAAATGTTGATTTATTATTAGTTTTATCAAAAAACTGTTTTATTAAACTGATCGGAAAATAAATATCCTCGTAAAATCGATCTTGTGTTATCAATCGAAACATGAAGTTTTTATGCAACTCATCAGTGGTATATACTTGTTGTGGGCTATTGGTAATTTGCTCTAATATTTTCTCAGTTGCTAAATTAACAACATCTGTATTTAATTCATTAGTATCATTTAAAAACTCCCCATAAGCACGTAATCCTGATAAATAGTTTTGTATAGTTTTTGGTGATTTATTCATTTTTTGTCCAATGCCTTTTTCGGATAACACATCAATTACCTCAGCAACTATATTTATATCTTTAACTCGTGACACATTGACATTCATACACAGAAATGCATTGCGAACATAAGAGTCATAACTTTCTGCACTTTCTACCGAAGTGATATTATTGTCTACAAGCCAAAACATAAAGACCTCATTCTTATCTATTTTCATATTTTCCTTCTTTAGATTTTTAATACCCCTACACAAACAAAAAAATCAACGCTCCTGGTATTGCTCCTTGTACTGTACTGATTACTTTAGTCGAACTTGTTGAATTACCTGAATAGATATACTTACCATCGAAAGTGTAAATTATCTTAGTTGAACTTGTAGAATCTCCTGAATAGATATGCTTACCATCAAATGTATAAAGTACCTTAGTCGAACTTGTTGAATCTCCTGAATAGATACGCTTACCATCAAAAGTATAAAGTACCTTGGTCGAACTTGTTGAATCTCCTGAATAGATATGCTTACCATCAAATGTATAAAGTACCTTAGTCGAACTTGTTGAATTACCTGAGTAGATACGCTTGCCATCAAAAGTGTAGATTATTTTCGTTGAACTCGTTGAATTCCCCTGATGAATCGTTGTTGCCATAATTATAGTTTTTTGATTGTTAATTCTTTATTAGTTCGTAGGGACTAACCTCACCCTACCTGTCAGTAGCTCCTGCATCATCCCTTGCTTAATCTGCTTTGCCTTCGCTAACTGCTCTTCTAACAGCGCTATCTCTCTATCCATATCTGATAAGATAGTTGCTATACGCTCTTGTTCAGGAAGGGATGGAATATTAAATGATATTGCTTTAATCTTATTAGGGCTGATTTCTAAAAAAGTACTTCCACTTGCATTATTCAAAAGTTCACTTTTCTTTGTTTGCATCATATAATAAACAAATTCGTAATAAACATTTTCCTTACAAACTAAAGATTGAAAACCTTGATTTGTACAAGCTTCTATTTTTAAAATCCCCACATCCCCAATACCTGCCCTTGTAGTCAACAAAATACTATTCACAGGCAATATATTTGCAGAACAATTTTTTAATCCTAATTCTGTAATTTTCCTATTACTATTATACAAATACTTATCTATTCCAACTTCAGTTGGCGTAAACCAGATAATATTTCCATTCCAATATTCAGAAGTAAATGTACTTGGAGTTCCGCCACCTCTAACATCGCAGACATCCCCCAATTTCTTCACTTCCCACCCTTCCTTAGGTGTCAGTAGCTCCTGCATAGCCCCTTGTTTAATTAATCGTTTCTTAGCGATTAACTCTTCTAAGCTGTTTATCCATTCATCTGTATCACTTAATGCCTCTGCTATTGCTTCTTGTTCTTTTAAGGGAGGTAACAAAATACTTGTACTACCAATAGTCTTTAATCCTAAGTTTTTTATAGTTGTTCCTGTTAGATTATCTTCAAAATACGTCTTAACGTTATTAGATTGTAAACAATAATATACATAATACTTACTGTTTTCATTTTTCACATTAATATAACACGCACTTTTACCTAAGACTACTTTTTCATTTTTGTATAGAGCTAGATTTCCTATAGTCCCATTAATAGATAAAAGAATTGTATTATTTCCTAAATCTCTTTTATGCAACTTAAACTCATCTTTAGAGACAGTCTTAGTCTCCGTATTTATTTTAATTACTCCATCACTAAAATTATTTCCATTTATAAAATAATATTCTTCATTGTCAGAATAATTAGGAGTTGAATGAATACCATCACCTATTCTATGAACTATTTCTTTAAACTCCTTAACCTCCCATTCCACAGGGATCACACCTATCTCTGTCTGTTTATATCCTTCTCTTACCATTGTAATCCCATTTTTTGTAAGTGAGCTTTTACCTTAGCTGCTGCATCTGCTACTTCCGTTTCTAAAGTAGGCAATGGAGTAGCATATCGATCAGCTAATTCTTTAATACGTTGCGTAAGGTTCTGGCTGATGCGTTCTTGTTCTTGTACTAATGTACTAGTCAAGTGTAGTATCCATTTATTTTTCACTACTAATGTCTTGATTTCTTCTACGCTAAGCATAGGGTACTTCCCGATTACCTCTTTCTCTAAGTCAATCTTTAATACCTTGATTAAGTCATTTGCTTTCTTCACCGCATCTGTCTGAGCGATATAGTCTTTTAGCACAGCTATTTCTTCTTTAGTCAAAGTACCTTTTCGCTCTTTCAGCACTTTCTTTACCTCTGTAGCATTTACCTTCTCTAAGTCAGCGAATACCCCATCTTCTCCACTGTGCTCTTCCTCTAACTCTGTCATACGAGCTTGAGCAGTTTCAACGATTCCTTCTTGCTCAATGATCTGATCTTGCAACTCTGAAAAGTACATTTCAATTAATAAGTCAGGTGAAATCATTCGTCCTTCGATACCTGCTAATCCTGCTACTTCTTTGTCTTTTGCTGTTTTGCCATCTTTGCCTTTTTTGCCTTTAATGATCAAACGCTTATACTCATTCCCTGCTTTCCAGCCATCCATCACCACAGAGTACACATCATCTTGCATCACCTCTCCCCAATAACTCATTAGGTGTTGATACATATCATATTCATCGATTAGTGGGTATTGTCTAAATAAAGACAATATCGTTCTACTCGCTTCTTGAATCACCATTAAAGGATGATCACCTTGGGCTAACTGTTTCCACGATGTCTCAAATGCTGTCAATTGAGCCAAGTAAGCATCTGTGGTAATCTGATTAAATCCTACAAATTCTTTATGCTCTAATATCATTGATTTTAATACAGTATCTTCAACCTTTAAAGTCATAAAACCTGGACGCAACGCATGGAACAAATCCTCTTTTAAATTTGGAAAAGCTTCCCAGTATTTCTTTAATGCCTCTATATCAACAGACGGAATACCACCTACTAAGTGTGCCTCTATATTCTGTATATCTTCTATCTCTTGTGTATCGATATAGCGTGGTATATTTAGATTATAGTCGTTCTTAGCATCTGCTATATCACTTATTTTTATACTCTTACTATATTTAGGCAATTCTTGCTTTGTTGTAAACACATCCGTTATCTTGCGGATATCTTGCTCGCGAAGTCTATTCTTATTTCCATCTTTCTCAAAACCTTTACTTGCATCGATCATAAAGATTTCCTTGCGATCTTTAGCCCCTTCTTTATCTAAGATAATAATACACGCAGGAATACCAGTACCGTAAAACAGATTAGCAGGCAATCCGATGATTCCCTTTATCAATCCTCTCTTTAGAATATTCTTGCGTATCTCTCCTTCTGCATTACCTCTAAATAGTACCCCATGTGGCAATACCACTGCTGCCTTTCCTGTCGTTTTTAGAGATTTGATAATGTGTAATAAGAAGGCGTAATCTCCATTCTTCTCAGGTGGAGTGCCTAACTCAAAACGATTGTATTCATCATCTTTCCCTATTTGAACTCCATTACTCCAGTTCTTTAAGGAGAACGGTGGATTAGCTACGATATAATCAAAAGTTTGCAGCTCATCCTTTTCTGCTCCTGGAGTAATAAACGCGGGACGAGATAATGTATTATCAGCCACAATATCCGCAGTCGGACAGTTGTGCAAGATCATATTCATACGCGCCAAATTGGCTGTAGCTGTTTCTTTTTCTTGTCCATATAGTTCAATCAGCTTACCTGCTTCTAATGCTACTTTTAATAATAACGATCCCGAACCACAAGTAGGGTCATACGCTTTAGTCTGTGTAGTGGAGTTCTCAGGTGTGATACCAATGACCTTCGCTAAGATACGAGATACCTCTGCTGGTGTATAAAACTGCCCTTTAGACTTACCTGATTCTGTAGCGAAGTGACGCATTAGATATTCATACGCATCTCCTAAGATATCATCTCCCTCAGCAGTATTACCTGAGAAGTCAAGGCTCGGGTCATTAAAGATACGCACTAAGTTAGATACTGTATCTACTAAGTCTTTTCCCTTACCTAACTTGCTTTCATCATTAAAGTTTGGGAACTCATTTAACTTATTCGCATCTCTAATAGGTTCTAAGATTTGCTTATTCATCTTATCCCCTATTTCTGTATTTCCGATAAGCCCTACCATATCTTCAAAAGTAGAACCCACAGGTACTTTAATTGCACCGAATGGTTTGTCTTTATATTTATCTGATATATACTTCACGAATAACATCGTCAATACATAATCCTTGTACTGAGATGCATCCATTCCTCCTCTTAATTCATCACAACTTGCCCATAATGAGCTATATAACTCTGACTTCTTTATTGCCATCTTGATTCTTATATTTTTTCAGTGTAAATATACATATCACACTGCTTTTAGCCTAATGCTACAAGTGTTTAAAGATAAGGTGACTTCATAATAATATTGTACGGAAAACCGTAAAAGAGGAGAAGATAATAAAGAGATAGCTTTGACTATTTTTTTAAATTCTTTAGCTTATCACTAATTTCTATAATGACAAACACTGATTTAGCTGTATCCCATAGAATATGGATAGAATGAAAGAAAACAGCATAAATAATAGAATGGCAAACTAAATCTTTATATTGAAAAACTAAAACCTTCGATCCTTCTATAACAAGAATAATAGTCGTAATTACAATAAGGGCTATTTGTTCTTTTAAAGAAAAAAGCATTTCTTGAATACTTTCTTTAAAATTAATCCCTTCATATTTTGCAACAATCTCTTGTATCTTAGATACAGTAACTCCTAACGTAGCAGCATTTATAGCTAGTAACGCCAAAAGTAGGGTTAATATATTACTTTTTAAAAATTCAATTAATAGATTTGATTCTATAGCATTTGCTACTATCTCTAAAAAAATAGAGATAGCAAAGCAAATTGCAAATACTTTAATAAAACCAAAAAACTCTTTAATTTTCATCTTAAAAACTACTTTAATATATTTTTGACAGCGTCTATTACTTCTTTACCATTAGGGCCTTCTAAAGTTACTTCATCTATTTCAATTTCTATTGGATTTTGTTTAGAAGATATTTTTTTTGTGTAACCTTTAATTGCAATTTTTACACTTCCTCCCCCTTGAGCAGCATATTGAACCATTCCTTTCAACGTCGTATTATTCTCATTAATATTTTCTAACGTTCCTTCTGAAGGTGCTTTAAACTCTAACGTACTTTCTTGACTATTCAACCCATTAGAAAAATCTTTAAACGCTTGGTCAAGAGATTTCGAAATATTAGCCAAATTAGGTTTAATATACTTTATTTGAATTGATTTCAATTCTTCTCTATGTATAGTTATTGTTTTCCAAATTGCAACTTCATCAAATTCAGCTTCAATCTTAACACTTAATCCATACTTACTTAATTCTTTATCTAGTAATTTAAGCATAATATTCTTAACTACATTTGCTGAAGAAAAGGCTTTATTATCAGTACTTATCGCTATTCTTTGTACAGTATCATCATTATTTATCAATATATACTCATATGGATAAGTTTCTACCATTCTTTTCTCAAAGTCCTCAACAATTTCCGTAGTCTTACTATTTGCTATTTTCATTACAAAAATTCCACTATCTTGAAACTCTAACTTTAATATATTACTACTATTCTTATAGTAATCTACTGCTTCTAAAGCTTTTTCAAAGAAGTAATTTTTCTTGTTTTTTAAATCTTCTTCTGTAAATACTTTTGATTTTCCATCAATAGTAATGCTAATTTCTTCTGTAGATAATGGAGATAAATGATATCTATAAACTTGAAAATTCATAATTTATGTTTGTTGTTTATGTTTAAATAGTAAACTTACCCTCTTTATGAGAATATATTATACGGTTTTCCGTAAACACCTAGAATATTTGAGTAAACAACAGTATCTCATAAATATCTACACACCAATAGGATAAGATCCCTCCTTTATTGAGATGACATAGAGGACGTGAGTGAGAATGGAATGAGATACCTCCTATCGTCAGCATGATATGTATTGTGGATTCAGTGGACGGCTTTAAACACAGAACACAGCATATTATACATTGTATGGCAAGTTTAAGCATTAACTCCTTGAATAAGGACTTTCTATCCATTGGGGTCTAGCTGTGTGTTAGACGGAAGTATTCCGTCTCTACTGATGTGACGAACGTAGTACACATGACGCATCACATCTATTCATTCAAATATCAGCTCTATTGACTCTTCACATAACAATATAAATGAACTCTGTATAATATTGAAGGGTGTATATCTAAACTCGTTACTAATTTATTAATCTTAATTGGGGTATTTATTATCTGCTGCAGCATTGGCATTTTATCCTTAATTACAAAGACATTTTTTACAACTCTTATAATATGTCCTTTTAAGGAGAATAATTCATCACAAGCTACTCCCTTATATCCTTATTTTGATAGCTATATTCACCACCAACACACCTTCACACTACATACAAGAAGAATACCCAGAGTATAAAAGGAACATCCTTCGACAAAAGCCTTATTTAGCCCACTAAAGTCCTAGCATTGTCCTACAACTGTCCAAGGATCCAAGAAGAAGCCCTGATTTTACTAGGGTTAAAAGCTATATAACGTTGAGTACTACAATAGACCAATTCATAACAAACAACTGAATATTAGTTAGTTATATAAAAAATAAACTAAAAAAAAGTATACATTTTTTTGCTTTTCAAGCCTTATTTCACTGAAATAAGAAGAAAATGCGGTAAAAAGAAGGGAATTTTAAGGGAGAAATAAGATTTTTTGATGATAAATAGGTGCTTTTTTGAAAAAAAGAAAGTGTTTTTTTTGATAAAAGTTGATCAATTTTTTAATTGAAGTTGAATAGATATACTGGACGGTTATATATCACGGATTAAAAATCCGCGATAACGAGACGTAATGTACGCACCTAAAGCCCGAAGGGCTAAGATTCATAATTATTAATTTGATTACTATGATAAAAGCAAATCATTATTAATATATTTTACACCTTATTTTTGAGAATAACTCAATAAAACAAGGCATATCTAACCTGAGGATTATATCCGTATTATCCTCTATTTTTGTTTCTAATTCAATGTATGATGTTTATGCTACTTGTCGTACCTCATAAGCTTTTTTATTCCTAACACAAGAACATATACGCTGTACAAGCTTGTTTCTAACATTGTTTAAAACAAGCATCTTATGCTTACCTTCTCCAACTTTCCTCTCGTAATAAGCCCTTATCTCTGGGTCCCATCTAACAGCTGATAAAGCACAGAGATGTAAAAGTTTTTTAAGCTTTTTATTAGCCATAAAGTGTACTTTAGCTTTGCCTCTTACACTTTTACCTGAAGTATATTCAAAAGGGACAACACCACAATAAGATGCTAATTGTCGAGAGTCTTCAAATGATGTAAACGCATTGGTATAACATATTAAAAACATCGCTGTAATATCTCCAACACCTCTTACAGAAATCACACAATCAAATATCTCAGATACCTCTTGATTTTCTCTAATAAGAGTATTTAACTGTTCTTCAATCACCTTTATAGCGTTCTCTAAAGCCTTGATAATAGCCTTATCATTTTTAGACAAAACCTTGTACAGTTCATCATTAAACCCCTTAAATTCGTTGGTTCTTACTTCTATAGCTGTCTTATGAGCTATACTCATCTCTCGCTGTCCCAATAGAGCCTGAATCTTATTCAATACAGCCTTTGATGCTTTAAAGAGCTTCGCTTCTTCTTGATTTTTCTTAGCATACAATGCTATCCTTTTAGAATCTATCTTGTCATTCTTTCCTCTTTGTATTCCACTACTTCTTATAATTCTATAAGCCATTTCTACCCATAGATTACAATTCTTTGAAAGCAAAATATCTACTAAAATATTTTTATAAATACCTGTATGCTCCATACATATCAATGTTTCCTCTACACAACATCCTTCGCTTTTCATCCACTTCATAAATTGATCAACTCCCGTTTTAGTGTTTTCAAACTGATTGTGTTTACAAGAATTAGCATCTACATAAATAGCTACATCAAAATAATCTTTGGAAATATCTATTCCGATAAATTGTGTAAATTTGTCCATATGATAATTATTTAAGGCAACCTGTTACTAAAATATCATCTAAACCTTAATACTAGACCTCGACGTCTTAATTACTAGTCTGATACTCTTTAGTAAAATCAATAAAGTCCTACTCGAATTTTAGGGCGTTATCCTTGTAATTCGTCTGGTTCACTTTGTTGATTAGGTTGTTTTATTTATTCTCTACAATATTATCATATTCTCAGTTAGCAAATCTAAAGGAAATTCGTAATTCCCTAAGGGAGATGGGATCTTTCGTTACACTCAAGAAGACATATTAAATCGTTATATCTCACGGATTAAAACCTTAAATCCGCGATAACACGAACGTAGCGATTGCATGATATGTATACCGATAGGACGTATATACATACCTCATGGCGAAGCCAAACATTCTTAATTTTTAATTCCTAATTCTTAATTGTTTAAAAAAGAAGAGGAGAGCAATGCTCTCCTCTTCTTTTTTAAACTTATACTCTTCCTTTTAAGGCGTTAAAAACCCATGCTATTGCAAAGAAACCGATTCCTACAGCTGTGAATCCCCACCCTGCGATTTCGGAATATTTAAATGCTCCTAGACAGATTAATAAGATACCCATCATAATCATAATCAACGTAGCATATCCTAGAATCTTATTCTTGTTTAAATTGTTCGGCATTATTTATTTATTTTAATTAAATATTTTGATTAACATCTCCTTAAGCAGTTCTCCTTGTGGCATCGCCTGAGCTCCTACTCCCTTACTTTTAAGGTCTACATCCTTTAGATGTGCAATGATACTACTGACTTGCTTCATCTTATAGATTCTAAAACCCGTTTCATAGTCTTTTATTGCGTATTGACTCACTTTTAATTGTTTCATCACATTAGATGGTGACTTATCTTTCAACCCGTGATATAACAAAAGCTTAGAAAAATAAGAATAAACAAGCCCCATTGTCAATACGATTGGGTTATTCTTTGGATTCTGTGCAAAGTAATTTGCAATTTTATACGCTTTGAGTTGATTGCGGTCTACAATAGCTTTAATCAATTCAAAATTATTAAAATCTTTACTTATTCCGATGTTCTTTTCTACTACTTCTGCTGTGATTTGTACTCCTTTTGGTACAATTAAAGCCAATTTATCTATCTCATTCGCTATTTTAGACAAATCTGTTCCTAAGAACTCTACTAGCATTGCAGAAGCTTTAGGATCTATACTATACCCTTTTGCAGTAAGTAATTTCTTAAGCCAAGCTTCTATCTGATACTCTTTTAACTTCTTACTTTCAAATATGATACCAGACTTCTCTATCGCCTTGTAAATCTTCTTTCTTTTGTCTAATGTTTTGTACTTATAGCAGAATACTAATACGGTAGAAGGTTGTACTTGTGCAGCATAAGATTCTAATTGGTCTATAGAACGTGCTAACTCTTGAGCTTCTTTAACAATGACAACTTGCTTTTCTGCCATTAAAGGGAATCGCTTTGCATTAGAAACAATGTCTTGAACAGTGACATCTCGCCCATATAATACCATTTGATTAAACCCCTTCTCTTCTTCTGTCAATAGATTATCTTCAATATACTCAGAGATTTTATCAATATAATACGGTTCTTCCCCCATCAAAAAATATATAGGAGCAGCATTCCCTGCCTTTATATTCTTTATTATGTCCTTTACTTGATCCAAAATATTAGTTTTAAATATTGCTCAATACCAGTAGAAAAAAAATATCTTTGCTTTATGCAAAGACTGAATTTCCCACCGTTTGATTTTCGTTTCAAAAATAGTGAAAATAAGCTATCTATTTTTGATGTTATCCGTAAAAAGTTTATTCAGCTTACTCCTGAGGAATGGGTAAGACAGCATGTAGTACATGATTTGATCTATACTAAAGGTTATCCTCTTTCTCTCATCAGTGTAGAGAAAGTAGTGAGAATTAATGGAATGACCAAACGATATGATGTGGTGATTTTTAGACCTAATGGTGAAATCTTTATACTCATAGAGTGTAAAGCGCCTGAGATAAAAATTACCCAAACAACATTTGATCAGATTGCTCGTTATAATTTTCAATTAAGATCAACCTATCTGTATGTCACCAATGGACTAAATCATTACTACTGTCAAATGGATTATGAGAATAGTAAATATGTGTTCTTAAGAGAATTGCCGAATTATAATGAGGAATTAGGAATGAAGAATTAGTTTACAGTGAACGGTTGACAGTGAACGGTTGACAGTGAACGGTTTACAGCATTGCCCTACGGGCATAATGTACTTAGATGATGTGATACACTATATATTGATAACATATACCACACAACATCACGATTTCACTGATTACTTGACAGTGAACGGGTAACAGTCTTACAAAGCTATAATAGCTCAAAGTCGGGAGACTTTGCGCAGCGAGCAACAAGCACGGATTAATCAAATCCGTGCTAACAGATAACATATACTAAACGACATCACAAAAAAACGATTTCACACAAAAGAAAAACAAAATGAATAAAAAGTTTGCCGTAGCTATTTTAAATTGGAATGGAGAACAGCTGTTAAGACAGTTTCTTCCTTCTGTACTGAAGTATTCGGACAAAGCTAATATATACGTTATCGACAATGCTTCTACTGATCAGTCTATAACTGTTCTTGAACAAGAGTTTCCTTCTGTTCATATTATTCAAAATAAGCAAAACTATGGTTTTGCTCAAGGATATAATGAAGGGTTAAAAGATATACAAGAGCCTTACTTAGTACTGTTGAATTCAGATATCGAAGTAACCGAAAATTGGTTAGACTCGGTAGAAGAAATATTTGATAAACAACCTCGAGTGGCTATTGTACAGCCTAAAATTCTTGACTATAAACGAAAAACGCACTTTGAGTATGCAGGTGCTGCAGGTGGCTTTATAGATTCGTACGGATTCCCATTCTGTAGAGGGCGCATCTTCGATACCATAGAAGAAGATAAAGGACAATACAACGATATTATAGATATATTCTGGGCATCTGGTGCTTGCTTTTTTATCCGTAATGAAGTTTACCAAAAACTAGGTGGGCTCGATGAAGACTACTTTGCTCATCAAGAAGAAATAGACTTATGCTGGCGAGCACATCATCTAGGACATAAGATTAAATACACGGGGTATTCTACTGTGTATCACGTTGGTGGAGCAACTTTAAAGTATCAGAGTCCAAAGAAGACTTATCTTAACTTTAGGAACTCTCTACTTACTTTGTATAAAAATCTACCTTCTAAAGGCAAGTTTTCTACTATCTTTTTGAGATTGTGCTTAGATGGCATCGCAGGGGTAAGGTATATGCTTATGTTACAACCTAAACATTGTTTTGCAATTGTTCGTTCTCACTTTGCATTTTACAAACGTATTCCTATCTTCAAAAAAAAGGTATCAAAATCTCCTGTAAAAGAGTATTATCGAACTAAATCAATTGTTAAATTATATTATATTCAAAAACGTAAGACTTATATTAGAATATTCTAATTAAAATAGTTTAGGCTTTTCTTTCTATATTGCCATCTATTTGCTATATTTGACAAAACAATTCAATCATTTTTTAATTATGAAAAAAGTAGTTTTAGGATTATCTGTTTTAGCCTTGACATTAGGTTCTTGTGGTACAAAACAGAAAATTGCAGACTTAGAAGCTAAAAACAAAGAAGTACAAGATTTATTAAATACATGTACTATAAAACTAAACTCTGCTTTAGCTGAGAGAAATGCTTTCTCTAACGAGATCGAGCATTTGAAAAAGAACAACTCTGACTTATTAAGCAATATGGGTAACATGACTATGTTAACTTCTAAAGGTGCTGAAAACTTAGAGAAAACTTTGGAGAGCATGAAAGAGAAAGATCTTAAGATCACTCGTCTTCAAGATGCAATCACGAAGAAAGACTCTGTTACTTTAGCTTTAGTAAGAAGTGTGAAGAAAGAAGTTGGTTTCGATGATCCAGATATCCAAGTTAACGTAGAAAAAGGTGTAGTATACATCTCTATCGCTGACAAATTATTATTCAAAACAGCTGGTTATGAAGTAAGTTCTGAGGCTAAACGTGTATTAGCTAAAGTAGCTGCTATCGCTAAGAGCAAACCAGACTTTGAAGTAATGGTAGAAGGACATACAGATAACGTATCTATCAAAAACGCAATGATGAGAGACAACTGGGATCTAAGTGTTAAACGTGCGGTATCTATCGTTCAAGTTTTACAAAATGACTTCCAATTAAACCCTTCTCAATTAGTTGCTTCAGGACGTGGAGAGTATGTGCCATTAGTAGAAAACGATACTCCTGAGAACAAAGCTAGAAACAGAAGAACTAGAATCGTTTTACTTCCTAAGATTGATCAATTCTACGATATGATCGAGAAAGAAATGAAAAGTATGACTAAATAATTTTAGTTATTAAAATAAAGAAAAGGGCTGTCTTTTAAATAAGACAGCCCTTTTTTAATTACGAATTTAAATTGGTTTTCGGTTTACAGTAATCAGTTTACGACATTGCCCTGCGGGCATAATGTACTTAGATGATATGATACACTATGTATTGATATAATCATCTAAAACGATTTCACACTTTCACAAAAAACAAAAAACCTATTTAAGATAGTCTCTCAATACATATTGTAGAATACCATCATTTTTATAATACTCTATTTCAATTAAAGAATCAAAACGAGCTTTGGCCTGGAAAGAAAGAGTTTCTCCATTCTCTTTTACAGCCTTTACCTCTAGTATTTTGTGTGGTACTAAATCTTGTTCGATTCCTGTGATAGTGAATGTCTCTTTTCCAGTTAAACCTAAAGATTCAGCGGTTTGGCCTTCTAAGAATTGTAATGGAGCTATTCCCATACCAATTAAGTTACTTCTATGAATACGCTCAAAACTTTCTGCAATAACAGCTTTTACTCCTAATAAATAAGTTCCTTTTGCTGCCCAGTCACGAGAAGATCCACTTCCGTATTCTTTACCAGCCAAGATTATTAAAGGAGTCTTGTCTTCTTGATACTTCATCGCTGTATCAAATACAGAAAGAGATTCATTCGTAGGTAAATAAGTACTATATCCTCCTTCGCGTTGTGCTACTTTATTCTTAATACGCACATTGGCAAAGGTACCTCTCATCATCACTTCATGGTTACCACGTCTAGATCCATATGAGTTAAAATCTTTTGGCTCTACTCCTTGTGACAACAAATATTTACCTGCTGCTGAACTCTCATTAAACGCTCCTGCAGGCGAAATATGGTCTGTAGTCACTGAATCTCCTAAATACAACAATACTCTTGCATTGTGTACATCCGCAATTGGCTTAGGTTGAGCTGGTAAGTTTTCGAAGAATGGCGCTTGTCTGATATAAGTAGAGGGTTGATCCCATTCAAACTTCTGACCTGTTGGCGCTTGTAAGTTCTTCCAGTCTTGCTCACCTTCAAAAATCACACTGTATACTTGTTCAAAATCTTCTTGTTTCAATGATTCATTAATTACTGCTCTAATCTCTTCATGCGTAGGCCATATATCTTTTAGATACACTGGCTGTCCATTAGGATCATAGTCTAAAGGATCATTAATTAAATCAATATCTACTCTACCTACAAGTGCATAAGCAACAACTAACATCGGAGACATTAGGAAGTTCATTTTTACTTGTGGGTGTACCCTAGCCTCGAAGTTTCTATTCCCCGACAATACAGATGCTACAACTAAATCGCCTTTAGTCACTGCCTCTGCCACAGGTAATGGAAGAGGTCCACTGTTACCAATACATGAAGTACATCCGTATCCTACTGTATGGAAGCGAAGTGCCTCTAGATCTTCTAATAAACCTGAGCGCTGTAAATACTGAGTCACAACCTTAGACCCTGGTGCTAAACTTGTTTTAACCCATGACTTCGTTCTCAGACCTTTCTCAATAGCTTTACGAGCTACTAGTCCTGCTCCAATCATCACTTCTGGATTAGACGTATTCGTACAACTCGTGATAGCCGCAATAACGATACTTCCATCTCCTATTACATACTCTTTGTTCTTCTGTTTAATACGAACTGTACGAAGGCTATCTTTAACAACTTCTGTAGTAGGATTAGCAGCTTTATTCTCTTCGTAAGCAAACTCAGTTCCAGAACCTCCTTCTGATAGCCAAGCGTGTTCTCTACGCTCTTTAGTATCTGTATAGGTACGATTATACTCTTGTTCTAATAAAGTAGAGAATGATGTCGCTAAATCTTTTACTAATATTTTGTCTTGTGGACGTTTAGGTCCAGATACTGTAGGCTCTAATGTATTTAGATCTAACTCGATCACTGTAGTATACTCAATGCTCTCCTTCCCTGTTCTCCATAGCATATTGTTTTTACAATAGTCTTCTACTAGTTTTATCTGCTCTTCGCTTCTATTCGTAGCACGCATATAATCTAAGGTACGGTTATCAATAGGGAAATAAGTAACTGTACATCCGAACTCTGGTGACATATTAGATATAGTCGCTCTATCTGTAACAGATAGATTATCTAAACCATCGCCAAATACTTCTACGAATTTACCTACTACTCCTACTTGACGCAATATCTTTGTAATAGATAATACCATATCAGTAGCAGTAGCACCTTGTGGTATTTTACCCGTTAATTTTAATCCGATTACCTCAGGGCAGGTAAAGTAAATTGGTTGGCCAAGCATAGCCGCTTCAGCTTCAATACCTCCTACTCCCCATGCAATAACTCCAATCCCATTCACCATCGGTGTATGTGAATCTGTACCTACTAGAGTATCTGGGAAAGCCCAGCCATCTCTTTCGATAACACCTTTAGCTAAATACTCTAAATTTACTTGGTGACAAATCCCCATTCCTGGAGGAACTACCGTGAAGTTATTTAGCTCCTGCTGAGCCCATTTTAACAACTCATAGCGTTCAGAATTACGCTCATACTCTTTTTCTACATTTCCCTTATAAGAGTAATCTGTTCCATAATAATCTACCTGAACAGAGTGGTCAATAACCAAATCTACAGGAATTGCTGGGTTAATCTTATTCCCGTCTTTTCCCTGTCTGATGAACTCATCTCTCAGAGACGCAATATCTACAACGGCTGGTACCCCTGTGAAGTCTTGCATTAAAACACGTGCTGGCTTAAAAGGGATATCTTTGTCAGTTCCCTTTGGGTCCCAGTTAACTAGAGTGTCTAAATGCTCATCTGTTATCACATAACCATCGTGATTACGCAAAACATTCTCCAATAAAATTCTTATCGAAAACGGCAATCTTTCGATATTGTTACCCTTGTCTTGTAACTCTTTTAGTGATGCAATTTTATACTTTGTCATAATTGTTAGTTTATAAAGGTTAAAGTTACTGAAAACAAACTAGATTAGCTATTAAATATTTATTAAAAAACCGCTAACATTATAATATATCCGACTTATAAACAGAAGAATAGGTCATCTCTAAGAATTATTATATTGGCAATTTGACTCTTATTTTTTTAGAAAACATAAACTTTTTTAATAGACTCCTATTACCTACAAATGAACAATACTATGTTTTTAATCAACAAGGTATCGCCATATCCTAATAACAGTTAATATTTCCCAAAAAAACTCCAGTAAACTGCTACAATCCATTCATCCAGTATTTTGCTAAATATCAAAACTAACTCCTAAAACATTACTCTATTCTCATCATCATGCTCTTTTCATTTTTATTTCATATAATACTTTTATCATAAACTAATTTTATTGTATATATCCTATATTCTCATTTTAATTTTATTTTTTTGATAATTTATTCGCAAATTATCGTACATTTAATAACACCAACAACTTGTATAATGAAAGCAATTGACAAAAATTTTGTAGACTTTGATATAATAGGAGATATACATGGACATAGCAATGATTTAAAGCAACTATTATCTGCTTTAGGTTATTCTAACAAAAAAGGTTACTACCAACATCCGGAGCGAAAAGTACTATTCGTAGGAGATTATATAGACAGAGGTATTAATATCATAGAGGTATTAGATATCGTAAAAAAGATGGTGGACAATGGAGAAGCTATTGCGTTGATGGGAAATCATGAGTACAATGCAATCTGTTATAATACACTCTCTACTAATGGAGAGTACCTTAGAGAGCATACACCTAAAAACTTTAATCAACATGCTGTGACCATGGCTGCGTTTATGCAAGTGCCTAATATGTACAAAATGTATATAGAGTGGTTTAAATCACTTCCTTTATTTTATGAGAATGATTCGTTTAGAGCTGTTCACGCATGCTGGGATGATCAACATATCAATTATTTAAGAAACCGATTAGTCAACGACTGTATTACGAATGACCTGTTAGAAGAAGCGAATACAGAAGGAACAGAATTATATAATGCTATAGAAACAACATTAAAAGGAAAAGAAGCGAAGATGCCTGAAGGCATAACTTTTATTGATAAAGATCGTATACTACGCACTGAGTTTAGAACTAAATGGTGGGAAGACCCTAAAGAAATGACTTATAACTCTATCAGCGTACATCCTATACAAGAACTTCCTCATACTCCATTCGAATTTGAGAGTGAAAACTTCTATCAAATTATAGAAAAACCAGTGTTCTTTGGCCATTATTGGATGAAGCACAAGACAGGCACTAGACCTAGTATAATTAAGGATAATGTATGTTGTGTTGATTTTAGCGTTGCTAAAGGAGATGGAATACTTGTATGCTACAGATATAGTGGAGAAGACAAGTTGGACTCTAAGCAACTCGTCTTTGTAAAATAACGTCAAATTCTCTCTCTCCGAATCTATGATTAACTATTTAAAACTTTTTCTAAAAAGAAGAAACAACAAAGAAATAGACAATACGTCATTAGATTTTTTGACTTTACAAAATTGTGATAATGCTGTTTTTATACTTGATAATCACTTAATAAGCAAAAACAAAATATCTTATTACAATTGTAACCAGAATATCGATGACATACAGGTATTATATTTTACTTGCATCAACAATAAACCTTTGCTGTTTATAGCAGGAAAGCACAATAGTCATATCCCTACATCATCAGTAAACTTTCTTCCTACTTTTCTACATCTTGCAGAAAAACTAGGTTTTAACCCTGTTCTACTAACAATATTTGAGGAAACTTTTAGCTGTGACAGAAATATGTTTGTATGGGCAAGAAAGAACCCTAGTAACTGTAAAGTACTAGAACAAGGTAAATATGCTGATACCATCCTACAAGGATATGAATTACAGAATCAAGCAAAAACCTTTGTGTCATGGGAAACTCCTTATGAAGATGTAATTGCTTTAGACGAAGTTTTAGTCACCCAACCTTCTAATGAAGATGATTTAATTAAATATACATTTAAAGTTCCTGTAAGAATAGGCAACCTTGTTTTAAACGATTTTAGTTTCTATGATTGTCATCGAAAAAATATTCCAGTAAGTAACTACTTTTCTTACTGCGAGTACAAACAGGCTATTAATAAGCCTTATGCTTTCTTAAAAAATGCTTTGTTAGAAAACAAAAGTCTTACTAATGCTTCTATTGATACAGAAGAAGATAAAACTGTAATATTTAGCACAAAAGTAAAACAGAGCAACTAGAGTTTTATTTCTCTAATGCTTATCCTGTGGAGCTAGATGCCGCTAATAACAAAGTGTTTTTCCTAATTACTAATTTAAAAGAATACTTAAATACTGTAATTTACCCAGAGTATATCCTTAAACTATCTATAGTTAATTGTACAACACTATCAGGCGATATAACACTGGATATACAAACCTATAAAGAAACAGCACACATCTATAGAGTACCAACATTTATACAAGAAATCTCTCAAAATAAGCCCTTTATTTGGATAGATGATAATAACGATGAAATAGGCTTCTCTGATGATCGCTATGCTCATATAATACCTCTAGCAGAGGTCAAATATATGTGTATAGAAACCATAGAGCATAGTGATGGATCTATAAATTCTAAACTTAGTATTCGTCCAAATGGAAGTAATATGGAAATTATAAACATCTTTACTTCTAAAAGTGTAGATTTGAGCAAATTTAAAGAACAAATAAAAAGAGATATCCCTGTACCTATACAGTGTCCTCTAGATGATTATTTATAATAAAGAATTATGTGGAAATACTATGCTTTACTATCTGCTGTCTTTGCAGCTTTAACTGCAATATTGTCTAAAGTAGGGGTAAAAGGAATTAATGGCAATCTAGCGACAGCTATACGTACCAGTGTAGTCCTAGTATTAGCTTGGGGAATAGTGATTGCAAATAGCGATTTTAAAGGAATGAAAGAATTGAGTAAATCTAATCTTATCTTCTTAATTGCTTCAGGGATTGCAACCGGACTATCTTGGATATTCTATTTCAAAGCTCTAGAGTCAGGTCCTGTATCTAAAGTAGCTCCAATAGATAAGCTGAGTATTGTATTTGTGATGATTATCTCTTTTATCTTCTTAAAAGAGCCTATGGATCTAAAAACTATTATTGGTGGATGTCTTATTGTAGGAGGTACACTAGTCTTAATCTTATAAAGACTTTCTTTGGGTTCTAAAATTAACTCAAAGAAAGTTCTTCTATTGTCTCAATACCAGTTCGTTTACATACAATTCTAAATCGCTTATAATCTACTATATTTTCATACTTTATTTGTGCTATGAAGTTAAGATAATAGATCTTATCTGCTAATATTCTTTCTGGCTCCCCTATTAAATCATTTTGATCTAAAGTATACACTGTCACATAAGGGTTATTCATTCTTTGGGTAAGTCGAGTTAGATTAAAATGAATGATGTCGTTAATTCCGTCAAAAGCATATGTACTTTCTTTAATCACTTTTTTATTATCTAAGTGTACTTTCTTTCTGTACAACATAATCTTCTCGTTGTGAATCTTATTCTCTATTTCTAATAAGGCTGAACGATCACGCAAATTAAGCACTTCTTCAGGCACTTTTTCTTCTGCTATAAAGTCTACAGATTCCTTTATCCATCCTATCTTCTGATCCTTTACACTAATATTCGTTTTATTATCAAAATACTTCCCTCCTAACTTTCCAATAAAGTAATAACGCATTAGCTCCTTAATTCTATCTTTCAACATATAACTAATAACTAATGCTACAAATAAAGGCATCGTAAAGTTGCCATATTTCTGTTGAAAAGAGAAAGCAATAATAGTAGCAAAAATCATAGATAAACCTGCTGCTAAACTATAATAAATCTGTTGTGCAATCACACCATCTTCGTCTTTTCGTTTATTCGAAATTAGAGCTAAATCAGATTCTATATACTTATCTAACATCGTATGTCTATACACCACCTTCTGGTTATTCTCTCTATCCCCTTTCTTAATATCTAGATAGTTGTGTATTTTCATATACTCTTTTTCTCGTGTTATCAATCCGATTAGATGTTGACGCACTTTCTCTGACAAATTGTACTGTTCTCCCTCTAATAGCTCTAAGAAACCAAAAACTTGATGTACTATAGCATAAGATAAATATTCATCTGCAAAATCATAATAGTTTCTCGTCTCACTTCCCTCTTCTACTCCTACCAACAATTCTCTCAAACCTCTAAATTGAATAGAGATATTCTCTACTGCAGAAGCAAACTCAAGGCATCTTATTTCTAAATCATCAGTCTGATAACATTTTTTAATCTCTGTCAAATGATTTCGGATGGCACTTCTAAATATAGCCATGAACATCTTCAGCTGAAACTCATACTCCATTAATAACTCAGATGAATCTTCTTCTGATTGCAACACATCATTTAAGGCTGAACGCAAATTATTCAATGGAACTGCTCCGTTATCAACAATCTCTTTTAGAAGGTAAATAGGAGTAATAAATCTAACTTTAGACTTAACATCTGAATAGAACTGATCTTTAGTATATGTAGATGCATTAATGTCTAGGCTATTAGGAATAAAAAACCAGGTATTAATATCAAACTCAGCTGTCTGACCTATCTTTTTTGTCTTAAAACCAACCTTTACCTCTATCGAGTAAGCATCATGAATACTTGTTTCTATGTCTATCATACTTTAAACCTGGAATATCTATGTGAAGATATTAAATAATTCTGAGGTTAATCACATATTTCAAAGCAAACAACAATACAATACTATCCAGTAATCTCTGTATTCTAAACAAAAAACTGCTCCCTGGACGGAGAGCAGTACCACAAATTAATATAAAACACACAACAATTACTAAAGTTGAATTAACAACATAGATGGTGCACTGTTTAGCCATGTTTTTCGTTCTTCCACTAATGTTTTCCAACTTTCTAAACTGACCAACATTAGATTAAAATCCTTTATAAACTCATTATTAACTTCTTTTGCGTTTACAATGCGGATATGGTTAGGTTTAAATTGTTCAATCAATCTAATCTGTTCTTTAAACTCGGGATAACTTTCTAATTGCCCTGTTGCGTCTAACACCGTAATCTGTGCTTCACTATTGCGAATCCACTTCTGTGCATAACTTAACAACTTCAAATCTTGTTTAGAGAACACAGGTAAAAAGATTTGTTCTACCTTATCGAAGTCTTTATTGATAAAAATTCCCACAGGTACTTTAGATCTATTAAGTATTTGTTGAGTTCTAGCATTAAACCACGAGTTTTCAAAGAATTTTTCTTTTCCTGTTACCTTGTTTAACAGCACATCTGGATTGATAATACGAGTGGTAAAGCCTAAAATATTCCCTAATAAAGACCCTCTATAGATAGAATATCCTACCTCAATTAACAATAAATCACTGATTTGCTCATTAACTACATTGACCACATCACTTTCGATATCATTGGATACCTTATAATAGGTTTGTACTTCTTGATCTAAGGCTGTTGCCTCTTCTTGTACTGCTTCAAATATTTCATTCTCATACTCTGTAGAGGTAAAAGCATTTACTTCAATACTATCCACTAAGTGCATCGCTGTAATACCTGTATCTGCATTATTTTTACCTACAAAGCTACTAGCCAGTCTCATCAGAGGAGCCAAGCTTGTTTTGTCTTCAAAGAAAAGAGATACTTGATATTTTCCTAAATTCGGAGTTACTGTTTTTACTTCATCATCTCCTAATGGGCCGAATATCTTTGCAATTAAATCTAATACTGGGCCTGTCATAAAGGTCGTTGCTAAGGCCATAATCACCATCATAGCAAACACTTCTCCTGTCAACACACCTAGATCAAAACCAATATTCAATACAATCAGCTCCATTAGCCCTCTAGTGTTCATCAGTGCTCCTATCGTTAAGCTATCTTTCCAAGATATACCAACTATCTTGGCCGTTAAAGCACTACCGACAAACTTTCCTATCGTTGCTACTAAGATAATTACTCCTGTCACCTTCCATAGATAAGGTTCATTTAAAAGACCTATTTCTGTACGTAACCCTGTATAAACAAAGAATAGAGGTAAGAATAAAACTACTGCTACATCTTCCACCTTCTCAATAAAGATATTTCTGATCTTCATATTATCAGGCATTACAGCTCCTGTCATAAAAGCTCCAAATAAAGCATGGATACCAATTACCTCTGTACAATAAGAAGAAATAATTAATGTCAATAAAAATATAGCTACTGTTCCTTTAGAGAACATATTACTCGTTGGCTGATACTTAGCAATACGCGCCAAGAATGGCTTGACTAATTTTAGCATCACGATTACATAAATAATAGCTAGAGCCATGATGTAAAGTGAACTAGCAAAACTTCCTGCTTGTACGATCGCAATTACAGCTGCTAATAGACACCAAGCCGTGATATCATCTGCCGCTGCACAGGTAATCACAATGGTTCCTAAACGTGTCTTTTGTAAACCTCTCTCCTGAACAATACGTGCCAATACAGGAAAGGCTGTAATACTCATAGAAATCCCTAAGAATAGCCCAAAAGATAAGAACTCGACTCCCTCAGGTGCAAAAGATGTAAATATATAATAAGCAAGTGTCATCCCTAAAGCAAAGGGAATGATAATACTAGCGTGGCTAATCAGAACAGCATCATGTGCTTTATTCTTCAACACTTTTAAATCTAGTTCCATTCCGATGACAAACATGAATAGGATTAATCCTATCTGACTTAAGAAGCTTAAGTTTCCTAATGAATGTACAGGAAATAACGCTTCTGAGAATTCTGGAAAATAAGCTCCAACAAAAGAAGGACCTAAGGCAATACCTGCAATGATTTCTCCAATTACAGAAGGCTGTCCTATCTTCTTACAAATCCATCCGAATACTCTAGCCACTAAAACAATCGTAACAATCTGAGCTAATAATAAAGCCAATGGGAAATTTAGGTTATCTTGTATAGTATCTAAGAAGTTTTCAAAAATACTTTTATCAGACACTACTTTAACGACATTCGATTCTAATTTAACTCCTTTAGAAACTACCCAATACATTAAGGCGGAGCACCCTCCTATAATAAAGAAATATAAAAGAGAATTTTTAAACTTTGACATACTACTTACTTTTTAACGATACAAACATCTCTATAATAATATTTGTAAATAGCAAGAATGAATCCAAAGACCACCAAGTTGTAATGAAAGTATGTTTTTCTGTAATGAATTTTATATCTTTTCTAAGAAGTCAGTTTTATAAGTCATCCCAAGTGTTAATTCTAGGGGTTTCCCGTCTACTCCTTTAAGTGTAGTCGTTATCTCATCATGACTAAAAAAACGAACTATTCTTAGAGCAATTAATTCCCCTTTATTGATACGACAGAACTTAGAACTAGGCAAAGCTGAAACAAACTTATCTAGTGACATATTCTTCGCTATCACTACTTGGTTATTTTCTAAATACACATCTTTATCTCTACTATCCATTTCATTAGTTGTGATATAAAGAATATCAGAGAAGTATAGCAATGCTTTTCCTTTGTTAGAATTAATAGTAATAAAAGTAGCTTCATCGACTGGTTTATACTGTCGCATTGCTTTCAATACTGCTTTGTGAAGTCTCTCTTTTTTAATTGGTTTAGCTATATAGTCTATTGCTTCTATTTCAAAAGCCTCTAAAGCATATTCTTTATAAGCTGTCACAAAGATAACGCCTTTATTAGGGAGCAGTTGCGCTACACTTAGACCATCTAATCCAGGCATATTGATATCTAATATGACCACATCAAAGTCTTGATGCGGTGCTTCCTCTAAAAAAACTGCCGGATCGTTATAAGCTTTTACGATTTCTATTTCCTCTATTTGCTCACATAGCATTTTTAAATACTTTAACCCTAAAAGTTCATCATCTAGTAGTATGCATTTTAGTTTTGAAATCATGTAAATTAATTTTTAAGTGCGTAGAGTAAATATGATCATCCTCGTTCTTTTCTAATTTATAAGCATTCCCATATATCAGTTCGAGTCGCTTATTCAAAGCTGTAAGGCCATAACCTCCTTTTTCTTTATGTAGGGTCTTCATACGGGATTTTTTATTAGAAACTAACAAATCGAAATGCCCATTTTTCAGTTTAAACAAAATAGAGATAAAAGCATCTGTACTTGCCAGGTCTGCATGCTTAAAAGCATTCTCAATCAATTCTACACATATAAGAGGAGCGATTAACTCTTCTGTATAAAACACCTCCCCTTCACCTATATTAGATCGTATATCAAGCCTAAAAAGAGGATTAAGCTTAATCTTATTGATATCGATAAGTCGCAAAGCAAATTCGTGTTCTTCTTTTAGAGAGACCATTTTTCTCTGGCTATCATATAAAATATAATCTAATACACCTGCCATTTTATCTAATGCATAGTAGGTCTGATAAGCATGAGACTGAATAGAATTTAGAATATTCTTAAACAAGTGAGGATCTAATCTTGACTCAAGATTTTCTAATTGTAAATAACGCATCTTAGAATCAAAGAGATATTTTTCCTTTTCTAATTCTAAACGCTTTTTATTATTCTGTACAATTAAGTACACTAAACATACAATAGCTACTATCAATAAAAAAATTACTATAACTAAAAAAGCTTTCATCTACCTTTATTTTAAAACAAAACTAAAGAAATAAATCGATTTCATAATATCATAATTTATAGATACAATTTGGCTATTTCAAGACTAATACAGATAAATAAACATTTTTTTAATACTTAAGAAACACTAAAACAGCATACTGACTAAAAGTTGCAATATATAATTATTACATAAAACTAAACTTTTATTTAAAAAACACAAAAAACACGCATATCAAACTATTATTAATCAATTTAAACGCATTCTACTATTGAATTCCAAAAATAAACGAAAATAATAAAAATAAACCATTATTTTAACAATAATAATTACCTTAGCATATGTAATAAATCAAATAAAAACACCATAAATATGATAGTATTCAAATCTGATTTACAAAATCACTTGTCAAATCTAAATGCTAAAAAGGAAAGTAAAAACACCACTAATTACATACTTTCTTATTTGACACAAAACACCATTACGCCAATTGGTTTTTATGGCATGCTGGAGAATAACCAAATAGAAAATATCTTAAGTATTAAAAAGACTTTAATCAACTTATTCGTAGATATTAAACTAGAAATACTAGATGCTATAGGATACTTAACAGAAGACCATTTACAGGATCTAAACAAACTAAAAATCCTATTCCAAATCAACGAACAAGAGCTTCTAAGCTATAAAACGTATGAAATTCAAGACATTATAACACAACAGATTTCTACTCTAGAAAACAAATGTAAAAACAACGGATTAGATATCATGAAGAACCTAAATAGCCTAAAGAGATTATTAGGGATACCTACTCCAGAGCTAAATATGACTTTAGATACTAATCTATATACTAACTCAATGACGGAAGTAGTAATCTAGCAGTAATAGCCAAACTCACAAACAACAACAAAAACAACAAATACTTTTTACTGTATTCAGATTATTTAATATACTATTCAAAGTATACAACATTATAATGTTTCTATTGAAACATTCACTTAATCTTGGTATAGTCTTAGCGGTCTTCTAGATAAACATCTATTATTATGAAACCGTCAATTTTTATCATTCAGATAATCACTCTATCTGTCTCCATCTACTTTAATAGTCTAGCAATAGATTACTTGATTCAATATATACATACAGATCTAGATCACATCTTTGGTATAGCACTTGGTATCACTGTGATTTCTTCTATTATTACATTACTGACATTCACTTACTTTATTTGGGGTATAGTACAGCATATCACTAAACGAATTACCTAGTGCATTTTCAAGCAATTTAAAACTTATCGTATTGCTATGTATTCAAATACACTTATCAGATATCTTTGACTAGTAGAAACAAAAAAACCTCCCTTCTAATTGAAGAGAGGCTTATATATTATATAGTTTATTTCTTAACTATTAAGCATTACAGGCATTACTAACATCGTAACTGTTTCACCATCTTCTAACCCATCTACAGGTGTCAAGATTCCAGCTCTATTAGGTAATGACATCTCTAATAAAATATCATCAGACTGTAAGTTATTTAACATCTCTAATAAGAATCTAGAGTTAAACCCGATTTGCATATCATCTCCTTGATAATCACAAGTAAGACGCTCATCTGCTTTATTAGAATAATCAATATCTTCAGCAGATATATTTAATTCTGTACCAGCAACTTTTAATCTTATTTGATGTGTTGTTTTATTAGCATAAATAGAAACACGTCTTACAGAACTCAAAAACTGTGTTCTATTGATTAAAAGCTTATTAGGATTCTCTTTAGGAATAACTGCCTCATAATTTGGATATTTTCCATCAATCAAGCGACAAGTCAAAGTATAGTTCTCAAAAGAGAATTGTGCATTAGATTCATTAAACTCTATAACGACATCTGCTCCTAAAGCCATTAAAATACTCTTAAGAATATTAAGTGGTTTTTTAGGCATAATAAAACTAGCCTCGTTCGAAGAAACGATATCTGTACGAGAATACTTTACTAACTTATGTGCATCTGTTGCCACAAAGATTAATCCTGAAGGAGAGAATTGAAAAAATACTCCTGACATCACAGGACGTAAATCATCATTTCCAGCAGCAAATATAGTTTTGCTAATAGCTGTTGCTAAAACTCCTGCAGGAACTTCTGTTCTAGAAGGATCCTCTAATGATTCTGCTTTAGGAAACTCATCTCCTTGCGCATATGCTAAAACGTATTTACCTACGTCTGAACTAATTTCAATTGTATTGTTTTCCTTAACTGAAAAAGTCAATGGCTGCTCAGGAAATGTCTTTAATGTCTCCAACAATAACTTTGCAGGAACAGCTATACTTCCTTGACTTGTAGATTCAATTTCTAAAGTAGCAGACATTGTAGTTTCTAAATCTGAAGCAGATACCTTTAATACATTATTATCTAACTCAAATAAGAAGTTATCTAAGATATGTAAGGTATTACTACTGTTTATTACACTACCTAGAACTTGTAATTGCTTTAACAAGTAGGAACTCGATACTATAAACTTCATACTATAATTGTTTTATATGTAAAAATACTTTTACAGTTACAAATATATCCGATTATTACCAATAATAAAAGGATTATTGCTTTACTTTTTATTGAATTTACGTTTTCTTATAAGAATAAATATAGTTCCGAAAACTACAACTAGCGCTATAGGTATCACTAATACTTTCATTTGGATAGAAGTATATTCACGTTCTACACTAACTTTATCTAGCATCGGAATCTTAACCTCTTTGGTTCTCAAATTAATAAGTCCCGTATCGTCTAAAAGATAATTTACAGAATTTACTAATAACTCCTTATTTCCATAAAGCATATTAGTCCATTTATCATAACCTAACTCTAATGGCATTCCTTTATCGTCTAGCTGATTTCTAATAATATCTCCATCAGAAATTACAATCATTTGTGTTTGTTTACTTTCTGAAAGTGGTTTATCTATTGTAAAAGGCAATACTCTATTCTTAAAAACAGAAGGAAATTCCCCCTCTAATAGAACGCCTAAAATATAACTTCCTTTACCTTCATAAAACTCAGGAGTAACTTCTTCCTTTAAAACATTAAAGCTAATTTCACCTGGAACTCCTACTAAACTAGAGTACTTTGAGGATTTAGCTAAAATAGTCTTTTTAACTCCATTTTTTAGAGTGTCGATAGGAGAAGTAAAATCATACTTCACTCCTTCTATATTCTTTACAATAGGATGGTCTGTATCAGGATAAACAAATGGTGCAAACTTCCATAAGAAATCTGTATACACAGTTTCGCTCCCTTGTCTACCTGATGCTAATTTTATTTTTGTACTAATTTCATCCTTTACAAGCACAGGATTGATGCGTATACCATATCTAAAAAGCAATTCTCCTAAGCTTTGATCCTTATTATACACCAACATAGTCCCATTCGAGCGCAAGCTATCAAAATCTGCTTGAACTTGATCTAACAACCACATTGTTTTACCTCCATTCATAACAAACTGATCCAACACACCTACCTGCTCTTCAGAAAAAGCTTTTGTTGGTTTTGCAATGATTGCTAAGTCGAACTCTTTTAACTGATCTAAGGTTTTTTGAGGCTCATTAGACACACTTTCTAATGTAAATGGTGCTAAGTGATAAGTCTCACGTAAAGTCATCAGAAAGTCTGCTATATAAGCATCATCTAACTCTCCATTCCCTTTAAGAATAGCTATTTTCTTATTCTTATCTGTTGTTACTTTACTGATAGCCTCAGCTAGCGCATATTCTAAATGTTGTACAGACGAAATCACTTTTTCTTCTGTATTCGCCCCCATCATATTCTTTAATAACTGTACTCTAGCAACTTTCTCCCCTTGACTAACTAATGCCCAAGGAAAAACTAATTGTTGACTTTGAGCCCCTTTATCCGTTACTGTAATGGTTACAGGCTTTAATCCATACTCGTATAATTGTTCTAAAGTTTCTGCCTTATTAGCTCCTTCTTCATTTGGATCTATAAATCTAAACTTAATATTTTCATTTCTAGATTGTATTTCCTCTAGTAATTGCTTTGTCTCGTTCTGTAACCTTCTAAACTCTAATGGGAAGTTCCCTTTTAAAAACACATCTACGATTAACAGATCCTGAACATTATCTACTATCCCAACTGTGCTTTTAGACAAAGTATATCTCTGATCTTGCGTAAAGTCAAAACGTGTATAAGTTAGAGCACTGATAACGTTAACAATAACCAAAACAACTAATAATCGAACCAGTAGCTTTACATCTCTTTTTTGAAACTTTTTCATTATTTGCGTAGTGTTTTAATTTTAAAGACAGTTACCCCTAGACATAAAACAGTCATAGATCCGAAATAAATCAAATCTCTAGTGTCTAATACCCCTTTCGAAATACTCCTAAAGTGATATAGAATTCCTATTTTTTCAAACCACTCTCCAAATAGCCCTGCTAACATATCTATTCCTAATGAAAAAAACAGGCACAAAACAACACCTACTATAAACGCAACTATTTGACTTTCTGTCAATGAAGAAGCTAACACCCCCATCGAAACATAACAGCTCACTAAAAATAACAATCCTATAAATGAACCTATTATACTGCTATAATCAATTACCTGTCCTTCTAATACAATATTATTCAGCACAAAAACGTAAACTACAGTAGGCACAATAGCCATAAATATCAATGTGAATACTCCTAGATATTTTCCTAGTACAATCTGCCAAACAGATAAAGGCTTAGTCAACAGCAACTCTATCGTTCCATTTTTAATCTCTTCTGAAAAGCTCTTCATACTAACAGCGGGAATCAAAAATATCAATACCCAAGGGGCTAAATAAAAGAATGGAGATAAATCAGCAAAACCACTTTGCAACACATTATATTCTCCATCTATAAACCATAGCAGAGCTCCATTTATCACTAAAAATAGGACGATAACAAGATAACCTGTCAATGAGCTAAAGAAAGCTCTAATTTCTCTAAGACTAATTGCCTTCATAAAAATATCTATTTAAGAGTAACCACTTTATCCACACTCCACGCCTCCGCTTTCTCTTTGAATAAAGTCTTTGTGTAAGGCCATATCTCCCCGAAAAGTTCTGATTTTTTATATGATTCTAGATTACTTTCATCTTCCCAATAACTATAAGTAAAGAAAATATTAGATTGATCCTTATCACGATATACTTCTAAGAATTGACAACCAGGATAATGTCTAACCTTATCCTTAATCGTATCAAAATGCTCTAAAAAATCATGTACCTTATCTTCAAGCAAGGTTAGCTTTACAATTCTTATAAACATACTTTTTATTTTAATATTGTGTTTCAGAATCAAATTCAATGACAATAGTATCATTTAACTGAAGATTCATTAATTTTCGCGGAGTTCCTCCTGGTGTGTCAGGTTTAGAATAGAACAATGCAATCGTCAATAGGTCTATATCATTAAATATAGCAACTAGTTCGCCTGCCCTTTCTTTTAAGGTAGCTCTATCATTAAGCTTGAAGTCTGCAAAATAGTCATTTATTCGATTGATTCTATAATTCTTAACTCTAATAGCGAATTCTCTCCCCTCTGAGACTACTTCGTAGTCACTTCTATGGATATTAGTCACAAGGTTACCATAAGAATCCTCATAGATCACCTTACCTGTTATTTTATTTCTATTTAAAACGACATTTGTAGCCAGTCTACTAGGACTATAGATAGATTCTAACATCACTCCTATTTCTTCTAATTGACGACCTTCATTTAGTTGATATGCACAATAGACAAATATATCATTTGATTTCATCATACCATCATGATTAATTTCTATTGCTTTATCGAAATCCTCATCTCCTAAAATAATACTAACTATTCCATTATCTGCTGTAATAAAATAATGTCCATCAAATTCTACACAAATTGCCTTTGTATAGTCGGTCACAGAAGCATCAACTGCTATAATGTGAATAGTACCTTTCGGAAATTGGCTATATGCTGCCCCGATAACGAATCCAGCGTCCTCGGTATTATATTTACTTATTTCGTGTGAGATATCAACTAAATTACAGCCAATGATATTCGAATAGATCTTCCCTTTCAAAGCTCCTACATAGTGGTCCCGATATCCAAAATCTGTTGTTAGTGTAATTATTCTCTGCATTATTATTTTTCAATATATTTTTAAGAAAAATGATTTTTTTATAGTAGATTTGAATATACAAAATTAGATTATTTTTTTTAATTAACTCTACAGGTATTGAACGAAAGGATAATAGAATTAACAGATTTTAGCCCTAAAGATTTTTGGGGCCCACAAGACACTCATTTAGATATACTTAAAAAATTATATCCAAAAGTTAAAATTGTGACAAGAGGATCAGTCCTAAAGATTTATGGAGATCCAGAAATTTTAGATGAATTTGAGAAGAGTTTTGACCGACTAGTCAAATATTTTATCAGATATAATCGCATCGACGAAAACATTATCGAAAGATTAGTCCTTGATAGCGCACCTCCTTCTCTTCCTACAGACGACATTCTCGTACATGGAGTATCTGGAAAACTTATCAAAGCAATCACCCCTAATCAACAAAAACTAGTCAAGTTCGTTGAAAAGAACGATATGGTTTTTGCAATAGGACCTGCTGGTACTGGTAAAACTTATACAGGGGTAGCACTAGCTGTAAGAGCTTTAAAGAACAAGGAGGTAAAGAGAATCATACTTACTAGACCTGCTGTTGAAGCTGGAGAGAACCTTGGCTTCCTTCCTGGAGATATGAAGGAGAAGCTAGATCCTTATATGCAACCATTATATGATGCACTTAGAGATATGCTCCCTCCACAGACATTAGATGACTATATCCTTAAAGGGGTTATACAGATAGCGCCATTAGCTTTTATGCGTGGACGTACATTAGATAATGCCTTTGTTATCCTAGATGAAGCTCAGAATACGACCCATTCTCAAATGAAGATGTTTCTGACACGTATGGGTAAAAATGCTAAATTCATCATCACAGGAGACCCTGGTCAGATAGACTTACCTCGTAAAGTATCTTCTGGATTAAAAGAAGCTCTTTATATCCTAAGAGACGTAGATGGAATAGGAATGCTATATTTAGATGATAAAGATATCGTACGACACAGATTAGTAAAGAAAATCGTAGATGCTTATAAGACTATTGAAGAAAGACCTGATAAGATGTCTATAGAAGAACTAAAAAAAATGGAAGGTTAACTAGTTAACCTTCCATTTTTTATTATTTATTTCAATACAATTATTCTACATATTGTATGTATCTCTTAAGAACATAAGCTTTTGCTTTCCTTCTTCATATAGATACAAGTAATCATCTTTAAGCTCAAAGCGATCACAACTATCTAATACTGCTAATAGCTCCTTCTCTTTCTGATACATCTCAGTCACATATTCTGGAGAAAGTACAACTTTAAAGAAGATTGAATCCCCTTCACATCTAACATCTCCATAAATCATGTGATTCCCTCCACTTCCAGAGAAACTACGTGTATTAATATCAATACAAATCATAGGAATCTGATTAATACCTAATTCTTCTACTCTCTTATCTTCATAAGACTGAAAAATCCAGTTACCAGATAATTTATCTGTATATAAATAGTGTCCAAAACAAGCAAAATCAATTACATCATCTTCCACACCATCGTGTTTCTTAATTAAACGCACTGCAACAGAGTGATCAAATCTACCATCTGCAAAGTCCTTCGCAGTCTCATCTTCATAAATCACGATCTCTATCTCCTCATGCTTCGTATAAGACTTATATATTCTAGATTCTCCATCCACTAATGGTTCTACAAATGGAAAAATTATCTTCTGATTAGGTTTTGTACTTGAATAAACAATTCCTTTTTTCCCAATTGATACAACCTGTGGTAAATCTTGAGCTACTGCTTTAAAAAAAGTACCATCTAAATCATTCTTGCTCAATAGGTCAATTTGTTTATTACTAGCTTCTTTAAAGCTTTTTTCTTTAGATTGATCTACCCCACAAGAAGGAAACAACGAAACAGTTAACGCCAATATCATATTTTCAATTTTACAGTATGCAAAGATAAATCCTACTATCTTCTAAAAAGAATTATTCACTCTCTTTTAGTATTAATTTAACTCTGAATGACTACATTCTTTAAACTTTCATCTTATTTGTCCTTGCAAAGATACAACAACAATAATTAAACTGCATTTCCATTTGACACCTATTGTCATAATTATAACAAAACATTAATAAATACATGTATATTAAATCATTTGTTTTGTACTAATCACGCAATTTATACACACATTTCATTTTAGGATTACTCTTTTTTAACAATATCACCGAACTTACCATTCACAATATTCGCTAAATCACCAGGACTAATACCAATGCTCAGTCCTTTACGTCCACCACTTACATAGATAGTCTCTAAATCTTTTACTTCTATATCTATAAATGTAGGATATAACTTCTTCATCCCTATAGGAGAACATCCTCCTCTAATATATCCTGTTATTCCTAACAAATCCTTTACAGCTAACATTTCTATCTTTTTCTCTCCACAGATATTAGCTGCCTTTTTTAAATCTAACTCACTATTAATAGAAACCACAAAAACATATATCGCATTCCCCTTACCATGAGCCACCAAAGTCTTTAACGACTCTAGTTCAGATATTCCTAACTTTTCACAGACAGATTTACCATCTATTAGTTCGTCAGAAATATCATACTCATACATCTCATAACTTGTCTTCTTACTATCTAATATACGTAAAGCATTAGTCTTTGCTACCTTTTTACTCATTCTACTATCTTAATTTTATCAGGAGCAAAATTACTATTTTTTACAATAAAGTCGTCTTATACCCTGTTTGTCTTAGACAAAACATAAAATCGTCTTGATTATTACATACGCAATATATATTCATATTCGACCCTACTACTTTCTTAAAAATTGGCTTAAAGCTCTTTGGTAATGTATTATAAAACTCATCAGCGTTAGACACCTTGTATTTAGGATCAATGTCCACCGCTACTAATACAACAAATTCATTCGATTTTAATTCAATAGGTAATTTCATAGTTTTTTTATTTTAATGGTTATTACGGCAATTTATAAAAAAATTCATTAATTTTTTACATTCATTAAAAAAATCACAATCCTATAAACATATTATTCTTTCGAAATTCTCAACACACACAATCACATATCTTGAATAATTCAGACCTAAAAAAAATATAAATTGTAGTTATCAACACTATTTTGTGGAAAAATAATATACATTTGTGTCAAATAACTCAAGTAAGCATATATAACAACTTAGAAAATGCAAAACATTCCTAGTGTTGACTTACGTGATTTCCTATCGGATGACCCGGTACGTAAACAAAAGTTTGTAAATGAAATCGGCCAAGCCTACGAAGAAATTGGATTCGTAGCATTAAAAGGACACTTTTTAGATGATCAATTAGTTGATAATCTATATAAAGAAGTTCGTAATTTCTTTAATCTTCCATTAGAGACTAAAAATTCTTATGAAGTACCAGGTATTGGTGGTCAGAGAGGATATGTTTCTTTTGGTAAAGAGCATGCTAAAGGAAGAACAGAAGGTGACTTAAAAGAGTTCTGGCATTTTGGACAATACGTTGAAAATGATCCTGCTTTAGAAGCATCTTATCCTGCTAACGTAGAAGTAAAAGAATTACCTCAATTTAACGCTGTTGGAAAAGAAACTTACCAAATGTTAGAAAAAACAGGTGTATACGTATTGCGTGCGCTTGCTTTATTCTTAGGTTTAGATGAGTTCTACTTTGACAAATTCGTTAAAAACGGAAACAGTATCTTACGTCCTATCCACTACCCTCCTATCCAGAACGAACCTAAAAATGCTGTGAGAGCAGCTGCACATGGTGACATTAACTTAATCACTCTGTTAATGGGAGCTCAAGGTAAAGGACTACAAGTACAAAACCACGATGGACAGTGGATCGATGCTATCGCAGCTGATGATGAGTTAGTAATCAATGTTGGTGACATGTTATCTCGTCACTCTAACAATAGATTAAAATCAACTATCCACCAAGTAGTTAACCCTCCTCGTGAACTATGGGGAACTTCTAGATACTCTATTCCATTCTTTATGCACCCAGTGAGCACAATGCCACTAAACTGTTTAGAGAATTGTATCGATGAGAATAATCCTAAATTATACGAAGATATTACTTCAGGAGAGTTCTTACACCAAAGACTAGTTGAATTAGGCTTGATTAAATAATCTATCCTAATAAAAACATATTCTTAAAAGAGGGAGCCCATTACTCCCTCTTTTTTATTTCATGCGATATACTTCGTAAAAGGTCATTTTTTTTATCCTATTTATATTGATTGATTTTAACATATTTCGTATCTTTACTTATATACATAGCATTCTAATCATTCTCCTGTAGAAAGACTAGAATACGCTTTTAGATTAATCATTTTTATAAGCACCATATTACATAACTAAATGAGTAAAAAGTTAAATAGCTTAGATGCCTTAGGAGGCTTTGTTTTTTCTACTAATAAAGATTTTGAATTCGAACAAGAAGAATCCACAGAAACTCTTGCCCCTAATCTTCAAAGATTAGAAGCACATATAGACAAAAAGAATAGAGGTGGTAAAGTAGCTACCCTTATTAAAGGTTTTGAAGGAAATGAAGACGACCTTAAAGATTTAGCTAAAAAACTAAAAACACTATGTGGTGTTGGCGGAAGTACAAAAGATGGCGAAATAATTATACAAGGTAATTTTCGCGATAAAATAATGGATTATTTAATAAAAGAAGGCTACAAAGTAAAACGTGTAGGCGGCTAATTAAAAATTTAATATTATGAAGATTAAATCATCTGAATTAATTCTAAACCCTGATGGTAGTGTGTACCATCTAAACTTAAGACCTGAACATGTTGCTAAAGACATCATATTCGTAGGTGACCAAAACCGTGTAGACAGAATCACTAAGCACTTCGATGCTATTGAATTTTCAACACAAAAAAGAGAGTTTAAAACAACTACAGGTACGTATAAAGGAAAACGTCTAACTGTAATCTCTACAGGTATCGGACCTGACAACATCGATATTGCTGTTAATGAAATCGATGCTCTATTTAATATCGATTTAGAAACAAGAGAAATTAAAAAAGAACTTACTTCTGTAAATATTGTAAGAATAGGTACATCAGGTTCTTTACAAGCAGATATCCCGGTGAATAGCTTTGTACTATCTCAATATGGTTTAGGACTAGACAATTTGATGCGCTCTTACCTTATTGACGGAGTTACAGATGTAGCTTTAGAAGACGCTTTTATTCAACACACAAATTGGGATCTTAAAAAAGGACGCCCATACTTCATTAAGAACAGTGCAGAGTTAGAAGCTAAATTAGAAAGCGACTTAACATTCAAAGGGATTACAGGTACAGCAGGTGGATTCTACGGTCCACAAGGACGTGTACTTCGTCTACAAATCCAAGATCCAGAACTAAACCATAAAATCGACAACTTTAAATTCGGTGAATACCGTATTACAAACTTCGAAATGGAAACGTCTGCAATCTATGGTTTATGTAACTTATTAGGACATCATGCAGTATCTCTTAATACAATTATTGCAAATAGAGCTAACGGAACATTCTCAGAAGATCCTTATGCAGCTGTTGACAAACTAATTGTATATACGTTAGACAAACTTAGCGCAATATAATAATAAGATTACTTTTTCTAAAAAAGCTACCTCTATCAGGTAGCTTTTTTTATACCTAATCCCCCTACTCACTACCTCTTATACTACTAGAATAGCACGCTAAGAGCGTTTATATTGCAGTTGATTTAACTTTAAGTACTATGTGCTAGTATTATGACACCGTTATTTTAGGTAAAATAACGGACTTACTACGGACTCATATCGGACTCACTACGGACTCATTCAAAACAAAATATGTCTCGACCTGCAATCGCTGTACAACTATTCCTCTCTTCGTAATATTGAATATTTATTATCCTATTCCTTCCTCTAGAAAAACAAATCTCGATAGTTCAAAAAAAACTCTTCTAAAGAACTTCTCCTAATTCAAAATACAAGATCAATAAATCACAAAAACTAAAGAAGTATTACTACTAAAAAACCCTCTTTCATTGTCTTTCTCAAGATTAATTCAATAAACTAAGTTACAAAAAGCCTTATTACCAAGTTTAGTACTTATAAAATAATAGCAAAAAATTAACAAAAAAGCCCTCACATGACAGTATCATTTTTATATCTTAAATTTTTAAACATTATCGTATTTTTTTAATAAATAAATTATATTAATCAATATAATTAATATATACGTTTATTTTATTTGACTCTTTCAAATAAATGCACTTAATTTAAGGTGCTTAAAATTTTTATTTGAAATGACGAAAGAAGACTCGAAACTAGAGAGGATAAAATACGCACCGTATAGAGAGCGTATTGTGTCAGCAGAAGATGCTGCTCTCTTAATACATGACCAAGCTGTAGTAGGAGCTAGTGGCTTCACTAAAGCTGGAGATAGTAAATCTGTATTACCTGCATTTGCACTACGTGCAGCACAAGAAAATGTTGCAATTACCTTAATAACTGGTGCCTCATTAGGACAAACTACTGACGCTGACTTAGCAACTAACAATGCCTTAATCCGAAGAATGCCTTTCCAAGCAGATTCAGTATTAAGAAAGTCTATAAACAGCGGGCAAGTAAAATATATCGATCAACACTTAAGTGAAACGATCGAACAACTTCAAGAGAAACATATTCCTCAAGTAGATATCGCTATCATTGAGGCTACTTATATTAACGAAGAAGGATTTATCATTCCTACCACATCTATTGGTAACTCTGCTTACTTCGCTAGTGTAGCTAGAAAAATAATCATTGAAGTAAATACAGCTATTCCTTTAGAAATAGAAGGAGTACACGATAATAGTGTACCTATCAAACAACCACGTAGAGAAATCATCCCTATTCATACAGTAAAAGATAGAATAGGAGAAAACTTTATTCGTCTAAACCCAGATGACGTGATTGCAGTTGTTTACTCTAGTATAGAAGACACTCCTGCTCAATTACCAGAACCAGACGTTAAAACTTCTGCTATCTCTGGTCACTTACTTAAATTTTTCGAAGAAGAAGTTAGAAAAGGTAAATTAACTCACTCTCTTTTACCATTACAAGCAGGAATCGGAAAAGTAGCTAATGCTGTATTAACTGGTTTTATTGATGGCCCATTCCACGACTTAACGATGTATTCTGAGGTATTACAAGACAGTACTTTTGATTTAATTGACTCTGGAAAAATGACTTTTGCATCAGGATCATCTATTACTGTAACTGAAGAGTGCTATGGAAAAATCATTAACAACTTCGGACAATATAAAGATAAACTAGTACTACGCCCGCAGAACATTAGTAATGCTCCTGAGGTTATTCGTAGATTAGGTATTATCGCTATCAATACTGCTATCGAGTTTGACATCTACGGAAACGTTAACTCTACTCATATCGGAGGTAGTAAAATGATGAATGGTATCGGTGGATCTGGAGACTTCGCTAGAAATGCTTATTTAAGTATTTTCGTTACACAGGCAGCATCTAAAGAAAACAATATTTCTCACGTACTTCCTATGGTATCTCACGTAGACCATACTGAGCATGATGTAGACATCCTAGTTACAGACCAAGGTCTAGCAGACTTAAGAGGTCTATCCCCTAGAGAGCGTGCAGAAGTCATCATAGAGAACTGTGTACATCCAGAATACAAAGCAGAATTAAGAGATTACTTTGAAAGAGCAAAAGAAAGAGGAGGACATACTCCACATGTATTAGAAGAAGCTTTCAAATTCCACATTCGCTTCCAAGAAAAAGGTTCAATGAAACCTTAATAATAAATAAAAACTCTACTCTCTTTTTAGTAGAGTTTTTTTTGTTTTACTCTTAAAATATTATCTAAAAAATGCCCTATTTTACTATCTTAGCATAAAAATGTAGTACGATTTAAAATGGCAAATGTAAATATTATCGGAGTGCCTGAGCACTTCAACCTACCGTGGCAATTATGTATAGAAAATGGTGAATTCGAAGAACTTGGCATTAATTTAAAATGGACAGATGTACCTGAAGGCACAGGTAAAATGTGTCAGATGCTAAGAGATAAAGAAACAGACCTAGCCGTTATACTTACTGAAGGAATTATCAAAGATATATCTGAAGGAAATCCAACCACTATCATACAAGAATATGTAGCCTCTCCTCTACAATGGGGAATACATGTAGCTCATAATTCTCCATATCAAAAAATAGAAGACCTAGAAGGTAAACGAATTGCCATCAGTAGATATGGATCTGGCTCACATCTTATGGCAATCGTTCATGCAAAAAAAATGAACTGGAACATTGCTAATCTTGAGTTCGTAATTGTTAATACCTTAGACAATGCTATAGAAGCTCTAACTAAAGGTGAAGCAGACTATTTTATGTGGGAGCATTTTATGACTAAACCAATAGTTGACCAAGGGATATTTAGAAGATTAGGCGACTGTCCTACTCCTTGGCCTTCTTTTGTATTAGTTGCGAACAATGAATTCCTAAATAAAAACAAAGGATTAATTGACAATCTACTGGAATGTATTAATGCTACTACAGAAGAGTTCAAAATGATTCCTTCTATTGACCGTACATTATCTAGTAAATATAATATCAATATAGATGATGTTAAAGAATGGCTAAGTATGACTAAATGGTCTCAAAGACAACTGTCAGAAAAACACTTTAATAAAACACAAGAACAATTAGTAGATTTAAATATAATCACTAATACTATTAAATACAGCGAAACCGTTTTATAATATAGTTTTGACCATAGACTACGATGAGTAATAATACAGAATTACCGGATAAAGTTTCTGAAAAAAGTTGGCTTAAGTACTTGAGAGTCCCAAAACCTTGGGACAATATCATCATACTTATACTTAACGTACTGATCACTATTCCTATTTTTATTATTATTCATCAAAATATAGATGACCCGAACTGGCCATACCAACTAGATCGTATCATTCTATTTTTATCTATTGTAGGTATACTGCAGTTCTTACTTCAAAAGATGAAATTGGTCTTGAATATGCTGATTATCATTTATTTGATTGTTCTTATTGTAAATTCTTTCTTTGGAGGTTATGGTTATAATGCTGTTTTTGAAGACTATAAAGTTATGATCTATGCGATGGCAGAAGATCCTAAACCGCAAGATCTTATCATTTCTAAGCTACTCCCTTTTCCTAATAAGAGTAAAATAATACCAGCGATAGAATATGATAAACCTATAGTAAGGAATTATGCTTTAGCAACTACACGTAAACACTTTAGCAATATTCCAAATACTCAACATTACAGACAAATAGTACAATCTTTAGCCATTTTTAAAGAGGTACGTACGAAGTGGAATTATGTAAATGACCCTAAGGGTAGAGAATATATCGCTACGGCATCAGAATCATTACAGCATTTCTCAGGAGATTGTGATGACTATTCTGTATTAATGGCAGGACTTCTCAGAGCTATAGGCGCAACCCCAAGATTGATACATACTAAAGAACATATGTATCCTGAACTACTAATCCCAAATAAAGGAGATCTAGAACAGGTAATCTACCTTATTAAAGAAGTTCTTTTTAAAGAAGAAAGTAAAGGTAAAGAGATACATTATCACATAGACGAACGTGGTCAAATATGGTTAAACATGGATTACACCGCTAGATACCCTGGCGGACCGTTTATGTCAGAAGAAATATTAGGACAACTCACTTTTAATTAAATAAATATATGGAATTAGTTAATACAACACCCCTCATAGCAGGCTCAATATATGGCGCACTAGCTATTATATTTGGTGCCTTTGGAGCACATGCTCTAAAAAAACACATGACAGCTGAACGTTTAGAAAGCTTTGAAGTAGGCGTAAAATATCAAATGTACCACGCTATCCTATTACTAATCTTAGGATTAATGCCTGCACATATTCATATTACAAGAGCAGTTAATATCATCATCATTGGTGTATTCTTGTTCTCTTTCAGTATTTATGGATTAACCTTAAGTGCTACATTTAAGAAGAAAATAAAAATACTTGGCCCTATAACTCCTTTAGGAGGAGTGTGTTTAGTAATTGGTTGGATAATGCTGTTAATTCAATTCATAAAACTTTTATAGACTTTTTTAGGCTGATTTTAGCTTAATCTAGTTTTTTAAGTATATTTGTTCATATAATGCAATTATAACTTGTATTTCTAATACTAAAAAACAAAATCGATGAAAAAAATTTTAACAGTACTTGGAGCTGTAGCTGTACTAGCTTCATGTAACAAAGAAGCTACTGGTTATACAATCAATGGTGAAACTAAAGGTCTAACAGATGGAACTAAAGTATATATTGAGAAAATTGATATTGCAACTGGTAGTACAGTAGCTATTGACTCTACTGAAATTAAAGACAATGCATTCACCTTCAAAGGAGCTGCTGAAAGTCTAGACCAAAACTTCTTTTCATTTGGTAAAGAACCAGGAAAATTACCTTTCGTTTTAGAAAATGGTAAAATCGTTGTTCAATACGATAATGAAAAAGCAGAAAACAGTAGCGTAACAGGTACTAAAAACAATGATGAATATACAGCATTCACTAAAAAAGTTGACGAATTAGAGCGAGCTATAGTCCAATACCAAGGTGATAACCAAGAGGCTTTTAAACAAGCTAACGAAGCTCAAGACCAAGCTAAAAAAGATGCTATTATCAATGGTTATATGGCATTAGCAGAAAAGTATGATGAGTATGTAGAAGATTACATTGATAATAACGCTAATTCATTAACTACTTTAGTCTATTTATCAAAAACAGTTGGTTCAGGACAATACATCAAAGAAGAATTAGTTGAAAAATTCAATAAATTTGATGAAACATTAAAGAACACTACTGTAGCAAAAGCTTTTAAAACAGCATTAGACGCTATTCCTGATGCTAAAGTAAAAATTGGTGACAAAGCTCCTGATTTCAGTGCTCCATCTCCAGAAGGAAAAGAAATTTCTTTAAAAGAAAGTTTAGGTAAATTAACTATTATTGATTTCTGGGCATCATGGTGTGGTCCTTGTAGAACAGAGAATCCTAATGTAGTAGCTCTATATGAAGAATACCACCCTAAAGGATTAAACATCATTGGTGTTTCTTTAGATAAGGATAAAGCAAAATGGATCGAAGCAATTGCTAAAGATAAATTAACTTGGAATCAAATCTCTAACTTAAAGTTCTGGGAAGAGCCAATCGCTCAAAATTATGAGGTACGTGCCATTCCAGCGACTTATCTACTTGATGAAAATGGTGTTGTAATCGCTAAAAACTTAAGAGGTAAAAAACTTAGAGCTAAAGTTCAAGAAATCTTAGACAAATAAATATCTACTTAAGATATAGAAAATAAAAGGGTTATAGAAGTTTCTATAACCCTTTTTTAATACTCTAATATCTCCGTTATAATCAGTAATATTTTATTATATTTAATCTTTACAAATTATATTAAAAATACATCCAATGAGAACACTACCTTTAGTAATTATAGCCTTTCTATTAATGAGTTTTACTATAAAAGATAAAGGTTTTCTAATAAAGGGAATAGCAAAAAACATTCCTGAGGGAGAAATGATCTATTTAAAAGTTTTAAATCCTGAAACTAATAATTTTGACGCAATAGATTCTGTTCGTTTAAAAAACAACTCATTCGAATTTAAAGGTAACACAACTTACCCTACTTATGCACTATTAGAGTTATCTGAAAACGTTACGGAATTAGTAGTTTTAGAAAATGGTATTATTAATTTTCAATATGACTATAATGATGATCTAAGCACCTCTGCTATTGGTACAAAAAACAATAATGAATTAAATGCTTTTCACAATAATATAAAGAGAGTTCAGAAAAAAGCTAATGCTTATAGAGATGCTAATCAAGACCTTTTAACTCAAGCTATAAAAGATAATAACAGAGAAGTTCTTGAAAGGTTATCAAATGAATTTAAAGTCTATGTAAAAGACATTAATGACATTATCACAAATCAACTAACTCAACATAGCAATTCATTCACGTCTTCTGTAATTTTATTTCAGCGAATAGACAATAAAAATATAGATACTAATGAGGCTAAATTATATTATAATCAACTAGCTGATAATATTAAGCAATCTAATATAGGTATAGCTATTAAAAACCTATTAGACAATTCTGCTGCCAATACTTTAGTAAAAATTGGAGATAAAGCGTTAGACATCTCAGGTAAAGATCCTAATGGAGAAGTGATTTCACTATACGATAATCTTGGTAAAGTAACCATTATTCACTTCTGGGCTCCGTGGTGTCCTGCATGTCACGAAACACTGCCTACCATAAAATCTATTTATGAAAAGTATCATGATAAAGGCTTGAACATCTTTAGTATTGCCTTAGATGATAATAAAGAGGAATGGATAGAAAGCATACAAAAAGAAGGTCTTAATTGGCTTCATATCTATAATCTTTATGAAATTCAACTACAATATGGAGTTAAAAATATTCCAACAGTATTTGTTTTAGACGAGAATGGAACTGTAATAGATATTAACCACTTAGAAGTAGACTTTGACCAATTACTTACTAAATATTTAGGAAAATAATATCTGCGCTCATGTTCTAATAATTATCCTAAACTGATTACTCTATAACTAAAAATATATTTTTTAAAAATATTGTAACAAATCGTAACATTAGACTACTTATAGGCATGAACAAACATTTGGAACAAGAATTCGTTGCTCTTTTGGATAAGAATCAAAACCTTATCCACAAAGTCTGTCGACTATATACAGTCGATGAAGCAGCTCATAAAGACTTGTTCCAAGAAATTTCTATTCAACTATGGCACGCTTACCCAAAGTTTAGAGGAGATTCTAAGTTCTCTACATGGGCTTATAGAGTAGCATTAAATACAGCCATCTCGTTATATCGTAAAAAAACAAGAGAACTAAGCACCATACCTTACGATAGTACATTTTGCAAATTTGAATATTCTGAATACAATTATCAAGAAGAAGAGCAATTAAAACTAATGTATAAAGCTCTTCAACAGCTAAATGATATCGAAAAAGCATTAGTATTCATGTATTTAGAAGATAAGAATTATGAAGAAATAGCAGAAACTTTAGGTATTAGTGAAGTCAATGCTAGGGTAAAAATGAATAGAATAAAAAGCAAACTTAAAAAGATATTAAATCCCTAGAGGCAATAGAATATGAAGGAGTTAGATTTATTAAAAAAACACTGGAATAGCGACCAAAAATTCCCTAAGATCTCTACTGAAGAGATACAAAAGATGATACATAAGAAATCGTCTTCTATCGTCATGTGGATATTTATCATTAGTATAATCGAATTTATTGTATTAAATGGTTTTAGTTATTTATTCGGATCAGACGTAAATAGAAATGATATTGGCCCTATCTATGCTTTTATGATCAATAACTTAGATTGGTTATCATTAGGAATATCAGTGATATTTATTACTATTTTCTATTTAAATTATAAAAAAATATCTGTAGCTGATTCCACTAAATTATTAATGGAATCTATTCTAAAGACAAAAAAGACAGTTAACTATTATATCTATACTAACCTAATTATCTTCTTTATAGCTTTCATTATTATATTGATTGATATACTGACACATGATGATAAGTTGACCTTACCTACGGCTTTAATTAGCGCAGTGATTGTTATTATTATATGTGGTGTATTTTTAGGATTACTATGGTTATACTACCGTCTAATCTATGGTTTATTAATCAAACGATTAATGAAAAACTATACGGAACTAGAGAAAATAGATTATGAATAAAAACATTTTCCTTTATTTTGCATAACTTAGACAAAATATTGGTTTTAAAGAATGACGATAACACAATTAATATATGTATTAGCAGTAGCAGAACATAAAAACTTCACGCTTGCTGCAGAAAAAACTTTTGTTACACAGCCTACATTAAGTATGCAAATCCAAAAGTTAGAGGAAGAACTCGAGGTACAAATATTTGACCGAAGTACAAAACCTATTCAGCCTACGGCTATCGGTCAAGTTATTATTCAACAGGCAAAGAAAATTGTCAATGAATCAGATCGAATTAAAGATCTTATTGATCTAGAAAAAGGATTTATTGGGGGAGAGTTTAAACTAGGAATGATACCTACTATAGCCCCTACTCTACTTCCTATGTTCCTAAAAACATTTCTAAATAAGTACAATAAGGTCAACCTAATTATAGAAGAATATACAACTGAAGAGATTATTCAGAAACTTCGCAATGGATATCTGGATGCTGCTATAGTTGCTACTCCCTTAGAAGAGTCTGACATTAAAGAAAGAGTTCTATTCTACGAACCATTTGTAGGATATGTTCCTGCAAATTTTAGACAAGAAATGGGAGCAGAACTTCATCAAGGAGACCTAGATCTAAGAAAGTTACTTTTACTACAAGATGGACATTGTTTTAGAGATGGTATAATCAATATCTGTAACAGCAAATCTACTGCAGAAAGCAAAAACTTTAAATTACAAAGCGGAAGTTTTGAAACTTTAATAAATCTATCTAAAGAAGGTCTAGGTTACACACTATTACCATACCTACACACACTTTCTTTAAATCAAGATGACAAAAATAACTTAATACAGTTTGCTGATCCAAAGCCTGCTAGAGAGATTAGTTTAATCTATACAGACAACGAATTAAAGCTTCAAATTATTAATGCTTTATATGAGGTTATTTTAAGTATTATAAGAGGAGCAATAGCATTTCAAGACGTTAAAATTATTAGTCTGAAAAAGAATCAATAACTTTAACTTATATAAAATAAAAAAGGGAAGCAAATGCTTCCCTTTTTTGTGGCTTAATTAATTATTTTCTTCTTTTTCTTTCACTACAAGTCTAAATCCTTCTCCGTGAATGTTTAAGATTTCTACTGTTTCGTCTAATTTAAGATACTTTCTTAATTTAGCGATGTATACGTCCATACTACGAGAAGTGAAATAGTTGTCATCTCTCCAAATCTTAGTTAACGCTACTTCACGTGGCATTAAATCATTTTCATAAATTGCTAACATCTTTAACAATTCATTCTCTTTTGGAGATAATTTAATTGGCTCATCATTTTCAAAAGTTAAGAATCTCAACTTAGAATTTAAATGGAATTTACCAATTTGGAATTCGAACTTCGTATTATCTGTTTTAACTTCAGACGATTTTCTATGAATAATCGCTTTGATTTTCATTAATAATACTTCAGAATCGAATGGCTTGTTTAGGTAGTCATCAGCTCCTACTTTATAACCTTTCAATACATCTTCTTTCATTGACTTCGCTGTAAGGAAAATGATAGGCACCTCTTTATTTTTATCAAGGATCTCCTTGGCTAGAGTAAATCCATCTTTATAAGGCATCATAACATCTAGGATACATAAATCAAAAGTATCTCTTTTGAATTTTTCGAATCCTTCCATTCCATTCTTAGCTAAAGTAACTTCGAAATCATTGATGGCTAAATAATCTTTTAAGATTGCACCGAAATTCGGATCATCTTCTACTAATAAAATCTTTTTGTTGTTTGTTGTTTCCATGTTATATTTAATTTATTAATGGCATTTTTATAATAAAGGTACTTCCTTTTCCTTTTTCACTCTCAACATAAACTTGAGAATTGTGTACCTCTACAATTTGTTGAACATATGCTAGTCCTAGACCATGACCTTTTACGTTGTGTAAATCACCTGTGTGCTCTCTGTAAAACTTGTCGAAGATTCTCTTCTGAGCCTGTTTACTCATTCCTACACCGTGATCCTGAATTTTGATTAAGATAAAATCTTTTACATTTTCAGTATACACATCTATAATTGGCACATCCTTAGAGTACTTGATAGCATTATCTAAAATATTTACTATCACACTAGTAAAGTGAAAATCATTTCCTAACACATCACTTCTACGAGCATCTAAGTTCAAGTTTATTTCTCCTCCTCTATCCTGAATAATTAATCCTACGTGATCTACAGCATTTTCTATCACTTCATGGACATCCATTGCTTCTTTGTCTACATTAAACTCACGTCGTTCTAATTTTGAGATTTGAAGAACATTTTCAACTTGCGCATGCATTCTTTTATTCTCGTCTCGAATCATTTTCAAATAACGATCAACTTTTTCTGGATCATTTATAACCTTTGGGTTTTTAATTGCATCTAAAGCTAAATTAATTGTAGCTATAGGCGTTTTAAACTCATGAGTCATATTGTTAATGAAATCTGTCTTAATCTCAGATATTTGCTTTTGTTTAATCAATTGATTAATCGCATTCAAATATGCTGCGATAATAACCATCGTAAACAAAATTGACAATAGTGTTATCCCTATTAACGAAGAGAATAAATACTTACTCTTTTCTGGGAAAGTAATATACAGTTGGTATTTACTTCTATTCTCATTATCTGTGAAGATTGGCACTCCATAAGTAGAACCTTCTTCATAAATAAAATCTTCTGACTTAATCTTGGTTGATAACCCTTTGTTATAAATACCAAATTCAAACTTAGCATTAACCCCATATTGTTTAAGCTCTTTCTCTAAGAGCTCTCTCAATTTAGCTTTAGAAATCCTTTCATCTATACTTCTTAGAGCAACAATATCCTTAAAGTAAATATCAAATTGTGCTTTATCTAAAATATCTAGATTACCAGATTGTTCTATAACCTCGTCAGGATAATTTTGCTTAAGACTACTCCTATCTAAATCATCTCCTTTATAAATCTCTGTTTTTCGTTTTGAAACGAAATTCTTGACTTTTAAACTATCTGCTTTCTTATCAAAGAACGAACTCTTTATATTATAATCTTCTAAGACTAAAATATTCGAGTATACTATTTGTTCATTAGTAGTAGGATTTCGTTCTACTATGTAATATTGTTTCAACTCACTTTGTTTAGGTGGCGTTCCTATACTATCTTTAAGTTGATTATACATTCTATAAAACTCCGTAGCTTCATTTTGTTGTAGTCCACTACCTACATTTCCTAATACTTGTTGTACATGATACTTAAACTGCTCTTCATTATTTCTATAAGAGCTAACTATCCAATACATTTGAACAATGATTATTCCTATAAGAGAAAAACTCATTATCCCTACTAAAAGTCGAAATTTGACCTTACTCATTATTTTTTCAAAATTAACATTAAAAAAAATACTCTACACGGCGATTAACATAAAATTAACAATGGTAATTGTTTAAATTTTGATTATTATATCATTAATTATCATTTTCACCTCTTTTTTTACCAAATCTTTATTAATATTAGTAATAACATAATCACTAAAGGGTATTTTGTCAGAATCTTTCAATTGGTTCCTCATAATACTTTCAACGTTATCTAAAGATACTCCATCCCTTGCCATTACACGGGCTAAGCGTACTTCCTCAGGAGCTGTAACTAAGATAACTAAATCACATTGTTTATTCAAATTATTTTCAAAAAGAACTGCACTCTCCTTAATTACAAACGGAAAAGCGTCATTTTCCTCCTTCCAACGCTCAAAATCCTTCTTAACCTCTGGGTGTACAATTTGATTTAATTGATTTAGTAATTCTTTATTATCAAAAACAATTTCTCTTATTTTTTTGCGATCTAACACCTCTCCTATCTTAACGTTTTCTTTAAAGATAGATTGTACTGCTTCCACTACATCAGCCCGATCCATAATCTGTTTAGCTCTTTCATCTGCTATATAAATAGGAATCCCCTCTTCTGCAAACATATTAGCTACAGTGGTCTTTCCACTGCCTATTCCTCCAGTTAGTCCAACTATAAGTGCCATACCTTATATATTATTTAAAAAACATTTCTGGCATTCCGACTTCTGCTTCTTGTCTTTTTACAAATAAAATATAACTAGATTTCACAAAGCCTATACCGTAGCCGTAAAATTGTATAAAAATTGCCACAAGTGCTAATAAACTTATCTTAAAATTCTTCTCTTTTATTAAACAACCTAAAAAAACAAACATAAAATAAAAGATATAACATAAAATAAAAACAAATGTATAATATGTCATTATAATACTTAACAATAAGCCTGCCATAAATAAAGCTGGAAACCAATATGTTATCTTTGACGTTTCAGGATAACGTTGATTTAATATCGGACGTGCCTTTCCAAACTTATTGACCTGAATAAAAAATTTATTCCAATCAATTCTCCTTTTGTGATAAACATAGGCCTTACTAAACAACTGAGTATCGAATCCTAACTTCCATAACCTAATTGTCAAATCAGGGTCTTCTCCAGGGTGTATTTTACCAAAACCACCACTAGCTAAAAAAGCTTTTTTTGAAATTCCCATATTAAAACTTCTTGGCTGAAACTTTCCTATACGTTCACTAGCTCCTCTTATTCCACCTGTAGTTAGAACAGAGGTCATAGAATAATTTATTGCTTTCTGTACATCGCTAAAACTCGCTAACGCCGCATCGGGTCCTCCAAAACAGTCCACATACTCTTCCTTGAGATACTGATCCACTGTAGTTAAATACTCTTGTGGAATAATACAATCGGAGTCTAATACAATAAAGTACTCTCCCTTTGCTCGTTCCATGCCATAATTGCGCGAAGCCCCTGGCCCAGAATTCGCTTTATAATAATAAGATATCTCTAGTCTATCCTCATACTTACTAACAACAGCACGCGAATCTTCTTTAGACCCATCCTCTACAATTACCACTTCAAAAGCCTCCTTATATGTTTGCTTTGTCAAACTCTCCAATAACTCATCCACCTCGTCTGGTCGATTGTAAACAGGAATAATGAACGAAAAATACATTTATAATTTTTTATAATACAATCACAAAAATATCGTTAACTATTGTAATACGGAAATTCATTCCTATATTTATCAATACTATTTTAATCTAAAATCTCTTTTTATTATAATTAATAATATTTTTAGAGATACTAAAACAACTACAATGAACAAAATTCATATATTATGGGTGGATGATGAAGTGGATTTATTAAAACCTCATATCCTATTTTTAGAAAAAAAAGACTATATCGTAACTACTTGTACTAATGGACAAGATGCTATAGATTTATTTAAAGAGAACCAATACGACATTGTTTTCTTAGATGAGAATATGCCTGGACTTTCTGGTCTTGAGACTTTAAATGAAATTAAAACCATCAAAAGCAATACTCCGATTATCATGATTACTAAAAGTGAAGAAGAGTATATCATGGAAGAAGCAATTGGTGCTAAAATATCTGATTACTTAATCAAACCTGTTAATCCTAACCAAATCCTACTTTCACTAAAGAAAAACCTAGATGACTCTCGTCTAATCTCCGAGAAATCTTCTCTTAGTTACCAAAAAGAATTTAGAAACATATCAATGGATCTAATGCAAGCTAGAGATTATGAAGATTGGATCTCTATTTATAGAAAATTGCTTTATTGGGAACAGAAGTTAGAAAACATTGAAGATCAAAACCTATTCAATATACTAGACTCTCAGAAAACTGAAGCTAATAGTTTGTTTGGCAAATTCGTAGAAAAAAATTATGAGAGCTGGATTAATGATCCTGAAGACAGTCCTGTTTTCTCTCATCAAATATTCAGAAAATGGGTTGCTCCTGAATTAAAGAAAGAAGATTCTAAATTACTTTTTATTGTTATTGACAACTTAAGGTATGATCAATGGAGAGCATTCGAAGCAATCGTAACAAATCACTATAAAGTAGAGAGCGAGAACAGCTTCTTCTCTATTTTACCTACTGCTACACAGTATGCTAGAAATGCTATATTTTCAGGAATGACACCTCTAGAAATGTCTGAACAACTTCCACAATATTGGAAGAATGATACGGATGAAGGAGGAAAGAATTTGTTTGAGAATGAATTCCTACAACATCAATTACAAAGATTGAGATTAAATATTAAGAATGAATACCACAAAATCACCAATCTAAAAGAAGGAAGAAAATTAGCTGATAATTTCAAGGCTTTAAAAGACAATAAACTAATCACAATAGTATACAATTTTGTGGACATGCTATCTCATGCTAAAACTGAAATGGAAGTAATTAAAGAATTAGCTTCTAACGATAAAGCATACCGTTCACTTACTGTTAGTTGGTTCAGAAACTCTCCTTTGTTTGAAATAATTCAACAAGCACAGGCACTTGGATATAAGTTAATCATTACAACAGATCATGGTACAATTAACTGTAAAAATCCTTCTAAAGTTATTGGAGACAAAAACACTAGTTTAAACCTTAGATATAAAACAGGTAAGAGCTTGACCTTTGAGGCTAAAGATGTCTATCATGTTAAAGATCCAAAAAAAGTTCAATTACCTAACATTAATGTAAGTAGTTCATTTATTTTTGCAAAGAATGATTTCTTCTTAGCATATCAGAATAATTTCAATTATTATGCAGCTTATTTTAGAAACACTTACCAGCATGGAGGTATTTCTTTAGAAGAAATGATCGTTCCATTTATAGTATTAAATCCAAAAGTATAACAATGACTGAGATAGTTTTTTCTTTAAATCAAATTCAAGAAGTAGCTACTGATATATTAAGTAAGTTAAAACATCGCATCGTATTATTTGATGCACAAATGGGGGCAGGAAAAACCACACTTATTAAAGAAATAAGTAAACAGCTAGGTGTAGAAGACATGACGAGTAGTCCTACTTTTTCTATTGTGAATGAGTATCATTCTACAACTTCTAAAGACAGAGTATATCACTTTGACTTATATCGTTTAAACTCAGAAGAAGAAGCTTATGATATGGGAATGGACGAATATTTAGATTCTAATCATTGGTGCTTTATCGAATGGCCTGAAAAGACTCCTCATATTATTCCTGACGAACATGCTACAATAGAAATTTCTATTTTAGAAAATGGTGATAGAAAACTGATTTTGAATAATAATTAATAAACAGAAACAGAATGGCAACCTTAACTCCTTTTTCAATGAAAGACTTAATTCCGCAAGAGGAATGTCTGATGGTAGAGCGCAAGAAAAGTGAACTTTTTATAGGAGTTCCTAAAGAAAATACCCTGATAGAGAAAAGAATCTGTATCACTCCAGAAGCAGTACAGACTTTAAGTACCTATGGGCATCGTGTGCTTATTGAAAAGGGAGCAGGAGAAGCCGCTAACTATTCTGATTTAGATTATAGCAAAGCAGGAGCCGAACTTACTAGTGATACAAAGAAAATTTTTAGTTGTCCTGTCATTGTTAAAGTTGCTCCACCTACTCTAGAAGAAGTAAAACTAATGGCACCATACACAGTTGTATGGTCTACTATCCAATTAAAAACACTAACTAGACAGTATTTCGAGACCCTTTCTAAAAAAAAGATATCTGCTATTGGCTTTGATTTTATTCACGATGAGAATGGAACCTATCCTGCTGTTAGTGCTTTAAGTGAAATAGCTGGTACCGCATCTATCCTGATAGCTTCTGAACTGATGACCACAACTAATAATGGTAAAGGATTATTATTTGGGAATATCGCTGGGGTAGTTCCCACTGAGGTAGTTATACTCGGAGCAGGACTAGTAGCCGAAAACGCCGCTCGCACTGCTATAGGAATGGGAGCAAATGTAAGAGTATTTGACAATTCTATACAGAAGCTGCGCAGGCTTCAGAACAACCTATCGCAACGAATTTCTACTTCTACGATCCAAGAAAAAATATTACACAAAGCTCTTATGAGATGTGATGTTGCTATCGGTGCAATACGAGGTAAAAATCGAGCACCTATAGTAGTAAGTGAGTCTATGGTAGATAATATGAAAAATGGTGCTGTAATTATAGATGTATCTATTGATACAGGAGGGTGTTTCGAGACATCCGAATTAACTACCCATGATCATCCTACCATTATAAAAAGTGGTGTAATACACTATGGAGTACCAAATATCACTTCTAGATATAGTAGAACAGCATCCATGGCTCTTAGCAATATTATCACACCTTTATTATTAGAATACACAGATTGTGGTGATTTAGACGGTACTGTGAACTGTGAAAGCGTCATTAAATCTGGTATATATAGTTATAAAGGATTAGTTACCAATCGAAATGTTGCGGAATGGTTTAACCTTGATTATAAAGACATTCACCTTTTCACCTTTTAAATATTTTATAAATCTTTAGTTTTACTGTATTGAATTGCTACTTTTGTGTAAATTTTTTAAGAAATGAAGTTTACACAGCGTTTAGCATACTATTTATTTGGGTTACTTATAGGAGGAATGTTCTTATTTTATTTCTTCGGTGAGAAGAAAACAGAATTTTGTTATTTACCTAATTGTAGGGTTTTAAAAGATTTGAGAAGTAAACCAGTTACTTATTCAAAGACAGTAGAAGCTAAGTTTAAAGAAGGTTGGGTATCTAACGATGACATCCGTAAATCTCTACAATATGGAGATGTGAACTTTTCAGAAAGTAATATTGACTTTGAGAAAGGTAAACTTTATGTCATTATAGGCAGAAATGAACAAAATGAAAACATATTAATCAAAGTCATAAACTACACAGATAAGATTGTACTTTACGATATTGAAAAAATGTAAAAATATTTCACATTAGGCATTGCATTATTTAAAAACATCTTTATATTTGCAATCCTATTTCGGGCGATTAGCTCAGTTGGTTCAGAGCACCTCGTTTACACCGAGGGGGTCGGGGGTTCGAATCCCTCATCGCCCACTTTATAAGCTTCACTTTTAGTGAGGCTTTTTTTATACCATCTCCTACTCTTTATATTACATTCTAAGATACATCTTTCTAAACTAAGTACGCAAAAAATCTATTTCTCCACAGCGTCTATTCATAAACCAAGAGTCGTTTTGTTCTGACCTTCTAGGGGATTGCTTGAGGGTTTCTTGCACCTTTCTTCGACAAAAAGGCTCTCTAGGCAAGAAAACCTCAAGGAATCTCCAAGGAATCCGCAAGGAACTGCAAGCTAAGCGCTCTTCTTTTATTCATAAGTGGCAAAAGCAAAACTCATACATTCATTTAAAAATTTTAACTCCTGTTGCTACTTTAATCTACTCGCACATATTGATATTGCTCTAATACAGTTCCATCACACAATAATGTTTAGAATCTTTTAATCGAACTATCGTTAAAACTTAATTATTCTGAGTACTTTACTTCAAAAAAAATATTTTTTGTACATTTGATATAAATAAAAAGCATTTATCATGAAAAAGATTTTATTATTAGCTGCTGTTGTAGGTTTATCATTTACCTCTTGCAAAAAAGATGGAGAATCAGGAACTACAGCTCCTGCAGTAGAGCCAACAGAACAAACTACAACTCCTATTGAGTCTACCGAAGCAACACCTAAAGAAGAATTAGGTAACGTAACTTATACGATTGCTTCTAAACTAGTAGATTGTACAGGTGTAGCACCAATGAAATGTATGCAGTACAAAGAAGAAGGTTCTGACGAATGGTTAAATATGTATGGAGGAATCGAAGGATTTAACTATGAAGAAGGATATGAATATGTAATCGAAGTAAAACGTGAAAAAGTAGAAAACCCACCAGCTGATGCATCTTCTATCAAATACATTCTAGTAAAAGAAATTTCTAAAACTAAAAAATAATATCTAGCGAGCTTAGGCTCGCTTTTTTATTCTTTTAACCTAAGTACAATCTTAGCTTCCGCTAAAATCTATAGCAATTCCCCTTAAATATTTACTCTTAATTGTCCGAAGGGCTTCTAATTCGTATCTTAGCCGTGTATTTATTTTGAATAATATGTCTAAGAATCTACTTGATACACCTATAGAATACCTTAAAGGAGTTGGTCCACAGCGCGCTGACTTATTTAAACGCGAACTAGGTATATTCACCTATAGAGATTTACTACACCTATACCCAAACAGATATATCGACAGAACACAGTATTATAAAATAAATGAACTTTATAATAACAATAGTGAAGTTCAGATAGTCGGTAAAATTATCCATATCAAAACTGTAGAACAAAAACGAGGAAAGCGCCTTGTCGCAACCTTTACAGATGGTACAGGACAAATAGAATTAGTTTGGTTTCAAGGATACAAATGGATACAAGAAAATTTAAAACTAAATACTCCTTATGTGGCATTTGGAAAGCTTAATAGCTTTAACAATACCTTCTCTATGCCGCACCCTGAACTAGATTTATTAGAAGAACATCAGAAAAACATTGCTAACGCAATGCAAGCTGTCTATCCTTCTACTGAAAAATTCGGAGCAAGAATATCTAATAAGTCTATCATCAAGATGATGATGCAACTTGTCAAAGAGACACATCCTCTCTTTATAGATACCTTATCTGATGAATTCAAGAGAAAGCTCAACTTGATTTCGATGCAAGAAGCCTTAATTAATATCCACTTTCCTAAAAATATGGATATGTTGAATAAGGCTCAATTTAGACTAAAGTTTGAAGAATTATTCTATGTTCAATTACAGTTATTGATTAAAAACATAGCACGAAAAGACAAAATTAAAGGATACCCTTTTGAGAAAGTAGGCGATTACTTTAATACTTTTTATAGCGAACACCTCCCCTTCCCTCTTACTGGAGCTCAAAAACGAGTTTTGAAAGAAATCAGGAATGATGTAGGTGCTCCAGCGCAAATGAATCGCCTCTTACAAGGAGATGTGGGATCTGGAAAAACAATAGTTGCTTTTATGAGTTGTCTTCTAGCATTAGACAACGGATTCCAAGCGTGTATCGTAGCTCCTACAGAAATTTTAGCAACCCAACATTATGTCGGGATTAAAGAACTAGGAGAACCTTTAGGGCTAAAGATAAAATTACTTACAGGATCTACTAAAACGGCTGAGAGACGTGTATTGCACGAAGAATTAGCTTCTGGAGAGCTACATATACTTATCGGTACACACGCCTTATTTGAAGATAAAGTTATCTTTAAAAATCTAGGTTTAGCTATCATTGATGAACAACACCGATTTGGAGTAGAACAGCGATCTAAACTATGGCACAAAAATGAATTACCTCCCCACGTGTTGGTCATGACTGCTACACCGATACCTCGTACATTAGCTATGAGTTTATATGGAGACTTAGATATTTCTGTTATTGATGAACTTCCACCAGGGCGTAAACCAATACAAACTAATCATTACTTCGAAGGTAAACGCTTAGCTGTATGGCACTTCTTAAAAACAGAAATTGCCAAAGGAAGGCAAGTTTATATCGTCTATCCCTTAATAGATGAAAGCGAAACATTAGACTATAAAAACCTAATGGAAGGATATGAAGCCATATCACGAGACTTCCCTTTACCAGAATACAGTGTCAGCATTGTTCATGGACAGATGACTCCTGCAGAAAAGGATAGAGAGATGGACAGATTCATTAAAGGAGAGACAAATATTATGGTAGCCACTACTGTGATTGAGGTTGGAGTGAATGTGCCTAATGCATCCGTTATGATTATCGAAAGTGCAGAGCGCTTTGGATTATCACAACTACATCAGCTTAGAGGACGTGTAGGTCGTGGAGCAGAACAGAGTTATTGTATCCTAATGACAGGAGATAAGCTAAGTAATGACTCTAAGATCAGAATGGAAACGATGTGTCGTACTAATGATGGTTTCGAAATCTCAGAAGTAGATTTAAAATTGCGTGGCCCAGGTGATATTATGGGAACTCAACAGAGTGGTACCCTTCCTTTAAAAATAGCTGATATTGTCAAGGATCAAGAGATTATGCTTTATGCAAGACATCATGCTGTACAGCTGTTAAAAGAAGACCCTACACTAGAAGAACCTGAAAACCAAAGAATCAAAAATAAATTAAACATTCTAAATAGTAAAACCACTATCTGGAACTATATAAGCTAAAACACACAACACTTATGAAATTAGTTTTCGCATCAAACAACAAAAACAAGATTAAAGAAATTAGAAATCAATTACCTGATACAATTGAAATCTTAAGTTTAGAAGATATTGGATGTAATATCGACATTCCTGAGACAGCTGATACTATAGAAGGCAACGCTAAACTAAAAGCTGATTTTGTCAAAAGACATTATGGATATGACTGTTTTGCTGATGATTCAGGATTAGAAGTAGATGCTTTAAACGGTGCACCAGGAGTATACTCAGCTCGTTATGCAGGAGAACAAAAAAATGACAATGACAATATAGATAAATTGCTTGAGGTACTTCAAAAAGAAGATAACAGAAAAGCTAACTTTAAAACAGTAATTTGCCTAAACCTACATACAGAAACGTATTACTTTACTGGTATTATAGATGGTCAGCTATTAAGAGAGAGACAAGGTACAGAAGGATTCGGTTATGATCCAATCTTCGTAGCAGATGGAATGAACCAATCTTTTGCTGAAATCGATATCAATGCAAAAAACGCTATTAGCCATAGAGGAAAAGCTGTACGCCAATTAGTCGACTTTTTATCAAAAAAATCATAGCAGCAGGAGAATAAACCACTATGGACTGAAAGTCCATAGTTTGTTAAAGCAGACTAAAGTCTGCCTGTGTGGAAATACAGAACTTAGTAGTTTTACTTAAAACTAACTTTTAAAATATCGTAATTTCAGAATGCACTAGATAACCAATTCACAAATAACAACAACCAATATTGTGAAAGGTTTTTAGAAGCTGAAAGCTAAATGCACTAAAGTGCATAGTTTTAACTACCGTCTGCGACCAATAAAATTTATCTAAATATGCTCTTTATGGTTTATACACCATTTCAGAGCATATTTTTAGTTACTCCCCTATCCTTCATTAGAATCTTTGATATTTCTCTTATTTCTCAAAACATAAATACTTACTTTTCTTATCTACTACTCCCCACTTTTTTGCATATCTTGAACTTTTCGGCATACTTTTCGCTATGTCTGAATGACTTATTAAGAATAAAGTGAATTAAATACCATAAAGCTAGAATAAGTCCACTCTTGCTATTTGTTAAATAAAAGAAAGATATACAAAGAGAGTAAAAAGAAACTATCTTGATACAACACTCATGATATAGACACTTTTAAGCAAAATAAAAACTATAATAAGGAAGATACTTCATTACATTATCTTTAAAAAAAACGCTCAAAACAAGCGTTTAAATTATTTTCGAATAATAAACCTGCAATAACTACAATTATAATTTGAATAGTAGTATATTTGCGGCTATTTTAATATTTATATGAACAATTTCGAACAATTAGGATTAAATGAATCTCTTTTATCTGCGATCAAGGATATGGGATTTGAAAATCCATCAGAGATCCAGCAAAAGGCGATTCCATTACTATTAGAGAAAGATACCGACATTGTTGCGTTAGCCCAAACGGGGACTGGGAAAACCGCAGCTTTTGGTTTTCCTTTGATTCAGAAGATAGACGTTTCTAATAAGAATACACAAGGTCTTATCTTATCGCCGACTAGAGAGTTATGTTTGCAAATCGCAAACGAAATCAAACAATACTCGAAGTATGTAAAAGGACTTCATTCAGTAGCTGTTTATGGAGGGGCTAGCATTACAGAACAGGCTAAAGACGTAAAACGTGGAGCACAAATTATCGTCGCTACTCCTGGTAGAATGCAAGACATGATTAACCGTGGTATGGTTAACATTAAAAACATTAATTACTGTATCCTAGATGAAGCAGATGAAATGCTTAACATGGGATTCTATGAGGATATCACGTCTATTTTAGCGGATACTCCAAAAGAAAAAAACACATGGTTATTCTCTGCTACTATGCCGCAAGAGGTTGCGCGCATCGCAAGAGAATTCATGAAAACTCCAGAAGAAATTACTGTAGGTCATAAAAACCAAGGTAACACTAATGTAAGTCATGAATTTTATTTAGTATCTGCTAGAGATCGCTACCCAGCGCTTAAACGTTTAGCAGATGCCAATCCAGATATTTTCTCTGTAGTGTTCTGTAGAACGAAGAGAGATACGCAATCTATTGCTGAAAAACTTATCGAGGATGGATACAACGCTGCTGCATTACACGGAGACTTATCTCAAGCTCAACGTGACGCAGTAATGAAATCATTCCGTGGTAAACAGATACAAATGCTTGTAGCTACTGACGTTGCTGCTCGTGGTATCGACGTAGATGACATTACTCACGTAGTAAACTACCAATTACCTGACGAAATCGAAACGTATACTCACCGTAGTGGACGTACAGGACGTGCTGGTAAATCTGGTACTTCTATGGTTATCGTAACGAAAAGTGAATTAAGAAAAATTCAACAAATCGAAAGAATCATCAAAACTAAATTTGAAGAGAAACCAGTTCCATCTGGAATTGAGATTTGTGAAATTCAATTATTCCACTTAGCCAATAGAATTAAAGAAGTAGAAGTTAACACAGAAATTGAAGCTTATTTACCTGCAATTACTGAGTTATTAAAAGACTTCGACAAAGAAGAAATCATTAAAAAAGTAGTTTCTGTTGAGTTTAATAGATTCTTAGAATACTACCAAAAAGCTTCTAACAGCTTATCTAGTGTATCTGCTGGAAGAAACAATTCTAAAGAAGTTCCTACAGATGGAGCAGTACGTTTCTTCGTTAACTTAGGTGCTAAAGATAACCTAGACTGGATGACGTTAAAAGATTTCTTACGTGATACTTTAGAGTTAGGTCGTGATGACTTATTCAAAGTTGATGTAAAAGATGGTTTCTCATTCTTCAATACTGAAGCTGAACACGCTGAAAAAGTAATGGAAACATTAAACGGTCTTGAATACCAAGGACGCCGTGTGAATGTTGAAATCTCTAACAATGATGGTGGTAGAAACGGTGGACGCCGTGACCATAACAACCGTAAAGGTGGATTCAGAGGTGGAGAAAGAAGATCTGAAGGTGGATTTAGAGGTGGTGAAAGAAGATCATCTAATAGATCATCTGAAGGAGGATTCAGAGGTGGAGAGAGAAGATCGGATAGATCATCATCTGAAGGACGTGGAGAAAGAAGATCAGACAGATCATCAGAAAGAGCTCCTCGTAACGAACGCGGATCTAGAAGAAGTAGCGAAGGAGATTCATCTAGAAGAACTAGAAGAAACTAATTTGTTAATTTTTTTAAAATAGCATACAAAACTGTAAAATATCTTTTACTTTTAGGCAATCTTAAAAAGTATGAGAAATTTTACAGTTTTTTTATTTATAATACTTTCTGTTTTAACTGTAGCGGCTCAAGATCGCACTAGTGTTAAAGGAACTATTTTAAATGACAAATCATTTTTGCCAGTAGATGATGTGAATGTCATCAATATTAGCCAAGTCAAAGGTACAATCAGTAAGAGAGATGGTTCTTTCACAGTAGAAGCCAATCTTAATGATTCTATACACCTATCCTACCCTGGCTATATCCCTATTAAACTTAAAGTAACCAACGATTGGTTAAACAACGAGAATCTAAAGATTTACTTTACAGAAAACACAATAGAACTAGACGAAATTCTTATTAAGAAATTTGACTTAACTGGGTACTTAGAAGTGGATACCAAACTAATTGAATTAAACGAAAAAATGCAGTTTGACTTCTATAGACAAAATAAAACTCCTTATTATGGTACGGCTATGGGTACTTTCTTTAGCCCTGTTGATGCTGTGTACAACCTATTTAAAGGAAAAGATAAAAAACTTAAGAAAATCGAAGCTATTAAAGAAGATCAGAACATGATTGCTTTAATGCAGACCAGATATGACAGAGAGATTGTTTGTGGCTTATTAGAAATCACAAGAGAGGATATCGTAAAGTCTCTTCAAAACTGTAATTACACTGATAAATTTATCTATACCGCTACAGACTTCCAGATTTATCAAGCATTAAATGATTGCTATGACAATTCTAAGCTATTAGCTTCAAAAAAGAAAAATGCATCCAATTAAGGGATGTATTTTTTTTGCTCTTTTTTCACGAATTGTAAATATGATAAAATAGAAATAAAACCTATTTTTGTACAAATAACAACACATCACTAATTAAAAACTACTTCACAGAAAATGAATATCATTTTAAAAGCTGCAAAAGTAATCGATCCTACTAGCCCATTTCACAACCAGACAGTTGACATTCAAGTCGAAAATGGCCTTATTACTAAAATCGCTAATCAAATAGAAAATGACCAATTCGAACAAATCAAGTATGATAACCTACACGTTTCTCAAGGTTGGTTTGACAGTTCTGTTTGTTTAGGAGAGCCAGGATTCGAAGAAAGAGAGAATATCGCTCACGGTTTAGAAGTAGCTGCTAAAAGTGGATTTACACAGATTGCAGTTGAACCTAACACCCACCCTATCACTGATTCACAAAGTATAGTAAGTTTTATTAAACAAAAAGCTTTTGGACAGACCACAGAGGTATTTCCTATTGGAGCACTTACAGTAAAATCAGAAGGAACAGACCTAGCAGAGTTATTTGACATGAAAAATGCAGGAGCTATTGCTTTTGGTGATTACAAAAAACCTATTCAAAACGCCAATGTACTAAAAATTGCTCTGCAATATGTGCAAGACTTTGACGGGCTAATTATCGCCTTTTCACAAGATAATAGCATAAAAGGTAAAGGAGTAGCTAATGAAGGCGTAGAAAGCACTAAACTAGGCTTAAAAGGAATCCCTACACTGGCAGAAGAGTTACAAATAGCACGTAATCTATTTTTATTAGAATATACTGGAGGAAAAGTACACTTCCCTACAATATCAACTGCAAAATCTGTAGAGTTAATCAAAGAAGCAAAATCAAAAGGGTTAAACGTTACTTGTAGTACTGCTGTTCATTTATTAACTATGACAGATGAAAAACTAGCGGACTTCGATACTCGTTTTAAAGTATATCCTCCACTAAGAGACGAAGCTACTAGACAAGCTTTGATCAATGGAGTACTAGATGGAACTATTGACTGTATCACTTCAGAGCACAACCCGCTAGACATTGAACACAAAAAACTAGAATTCAACAGTGCTTCTAATGGAACTATTGGTTTAGAATCAGCATTTGCTGCACTGAATACAGTACTACCTTTAGAAGTTATAGTAGATAAGCTGACTAGTGCTAGAACTATCTTCAAAATAGACACACCATCTATCAAAGAAGGTAATAAAGTAAATATCACTTTATTTAATCCTTCAAAAGAATACAGTTTTACAAAAGAAAACATCTTGTCAAAATCTAAAAACTCTGCTTTCTTAAACCATCCAATGAATGGTGAAGTATACGGAGTAGTAAACGGAGACAAAAAAACTCTAAAATAAATTAATCAATATACATAATGCTGAAGACTTTTAACGAAAAGGAAATTGAAACAGGTAGAACAATGGCAGCTATTGCCCATATTTTTATCTTAGGAACTTTAATCGCAATATTTATGAACCTTGAACCAAAGAATAGATTCTCTGGTTTTTATATTAAGCAAGCATTTGGTCTAACCTTATTCTTTCTTGCCCTAGGTTCAATGGCAAGTAACTTTGATACTTGGCTTATTTCTGCTCCTTTCTATTTTTGTTTTATTTCTCTTTGGACATATAGCTTTATTGGTGCTGTAACAGGTGAAATTAAGCCATTACCAAAAATTGGCGTATATTTCCAAAAATGGTTTGACAAATTATCAGCTTAATTATGGATACATCACTTTCAATTTCATACTTAATTCAAGAGCCTAAAGTAATAAAGGACAAAAACCCAGTAATTATCTTATTACATGGATATGGTAGCAATGAAGAAGACTTATTCTCTTTCGCTCCTGAATTACCAGATGACTACTATGTAATATCTGCACGCGCACCATACACAGTACCTCCTTACGGATATGCTTGGTACGCTATTACCTTTGATGCAGATGCTAACAAATTCTCAGATGATAACCAAGCGATTGAATCTAGAGATTTAATTGTACGTTTTATTGACGAGCTTGTAGCAAAATACCCTATCGATGCAAACAATGTTAACTTAGTCGGGTTTAGCCAAGGAGCTATACTTAGCTATGCTATCGCTTTATCTTATCCTGAAAAGGTAAATAAAGTAGTTGCTTTAAGTGGTTACTTCAATGAAAATATCATTGCAAAAAACTATAAAGAAAACAACTTAAGTAAATTGAGGTTATTTGCCTCTCATGGAACAGTTGACCAGGTTATACCTATTGATTGGGCAAGAAGAACACCTACGATTCTTACAAGTTTAGCTGTCAAGCACACTTATAAAGAATACCCTGTAGGACATGGAGTACATCCACTAAACTTCAGAGATTTCAAAGAATTCCTTTTAGAAGAGCAATAAAAAAAAGTAAGGCTAGTGTTATACACTAGCCTTACTTTTTTATACATAACTTGATTATGTTTTATTCTTCATGAACATCTTCCTCTACTGGTTGGTCAGAGTTAATGATTTTTAATTCTATAGTCTTTGCCGCTGTAAAGGCAGTCTCTCCTTTGTGCTTTAAAACCATCCCTTCATTAGATAATTCCCAACCATCGTTGATATAAGCACTCTTATCTTTAGTAAGTTCTAGAACAATCCCCTTTTTATGATTTGGTAAGAATATTTCTGCTTTCTTCTTATCCTTAGCATAAGTAACAAAACAGCTAACGCTATTATCCTCTAAAGCATTATCCTCTGTTGTATCCTCTTCTAACCCTATTGGATTAAGTCTAAAACCTATCTCGAATATACGAATACAGTTATTCTCTAACTCACTCCAACGATATCCAGCTGAATAAGCACACCCCAATACTTCATCATCTTCATCCAGCGTTACGATCTCAGTACTTCCGTCTGTTATGACCATTCCTTTTTCATTATCATCTTTATTATCTTTCAAGATGAAATCACAGGACGTCATGGTAAGCAACAATATAACAAACAAACTTATTGACTTTTTCATACTACTCTATTTTTATATTAGACGACACTACTTAGTAGCATACATAACAGTATCTATGGTCTTAAACTCCGTAGGTTTACCCTCTGTGTAAAAATACTTAATTAAAACTTCTCCATGAACAGCTCCTGCATAAAAATCTGCAATTATCCATCTATGATTTAGAACTTTAACTTTATTAATCACACATTTCTCTCCATTAATCACTCCATAAGGAACTAATGGATTACCATTATCTTGATGGTTTAAAGCTAATACCTCTTCTTTTATAGAAGTTAGAGATTGATCTATTGTTTTGTAATTAAAATACTCCTGTGCATCTTCATTGTATTCGATAGAAAAATAATTTGCCTCATTAAAATCCTTAGTAACTTCTTTTAATGAATCTCGAACAATATCAATGCGTTTATGAGCTATTTCTATCTTCTTCCCCTCCATCTTATACATATTCTTATTATTGGCATATAGAAGAACAAGAATTACAAGTGAAAAAAGGAATAGGTAAAAGAAAGCTTTATGTTTCATAATGTGATAATAAATTATATAGTGATTTTTAAATTGTCGTACGCCAAATATACATCTTTTGGAAGTATATTTTCTACATCTTTATGAAAACCTAAGTCTTGTGCTATATGAGTTAAATAAGCTTTCTCTGGTTTTATTTTATCAATAAAAGCAAGCGACTCCTCTAAACTAAAATGAGTAGGGTGATCCTTAATACGCAAAGCATTTACAATTAAAACCTTACATCCTTTGATCTTTTCAACCTCTTCGTCTGTGATGTACTTAGCATCTGTGATATAGACTAAATCTCCCAATCTATACCCCAATATAGGCAAAGGCCCATGCATTACATCAATAGGAATAATAGTCTTCTTCCCTATCATAATGGTATCTTGTGAAGTAATACTATGCTCTTCTACACTAGGAGCCCCAGGATATCTATCTTCTTTGGTAAAAATATAATCATATCTTCTCTCTAAGGCTTTTATTACTCTTTCTTGAGCGTAGATTGGCAACGAGCCATGCAAGATAGTTAATGGTCTTATTTCGTCTAATCCTGCGATGTGATCAGCATGTTCGTGAGTAAAGAATATTGCATCTAATTTACTACACCCAGCAGTCAACATTTGTTGTCTAAAATCAGGCCCACAGTCAATCAAAATAGTGTGTTCATCCCACTTAACCAATACAGATGTTCTCAACCTTTTATCCCTCGGATCTATACTGTGAGCTACTGGATGATCTATACCTATTATCGGAATACCCTGTGAAGTACCCGTACCTAAAAAATATACTTCCAAAATGACATAAATTTTCCACAAAAGTACGGTTTATCTTTTTTTGTTGTACGATATTTGTTAGGTTTGTTTAAAATAGCTAATTCATGAAAAACTTTGCTGAAGATTTAGTACTAAATGGGGATAGAGTAATAGAACATCACCCTGCCATTTCAGATAAAGCACTAAAAATCAACCTTAACAACGATATTTACGGAACATTTGCAGAAATTGGTGCAGGACAAGAGACAGTCCGTCACTTCTTTAGAGCTGGTGGTTCTTCTAGAACAGTAGCCAAAGCGATGTCCGCTTATGATAAAGTATTTAGTGACGCTATCTATTCTGTAGAAGAAGATGGACGTTATGTTACAGAAAGTCGCCTAATCAAAATGCTTGATTATGAGACAAGAAAAATTGAAGAAAGATTAATACGCGAAGAGAATCCTAACAAGACTTTCTTTAGTTATGCCAATACAGTAGCAACAATTGACTACGCTAAGAAAAACAAAGGGCATGGATGGGTAGGTATTATGTTTCAAACAGCTTCTAACCAAGCGTATAACAAGATAGTACTACACATACAGTTCAAAGAGACAGATTCTAAACTACAACAAGAGACTTTAGGTATCTTAGGTGTGAACCTAATTTATGGTGCATTCTACCAACACCATGACGCTAAAAAACTAATTCACAGTCTTTATGACCACTTAGATAAAGATCAAATCGAAATCGATAGTATTAACTTCTCTGGTCCTATCTTTGAGACAGTAGATAATCGATTAATGAGCTTACAGTTAGTTAAAAATGGAATGACTGACGCTGTAATGTTCAGTCCTAGTGGACGTAGTGAACTAGCAGCTAACATTTTGTACAAACAAAACATACTAGCACTTAGAGGTAGTTTTAGACCTGTTACTATCGTTAATATGGATATGTATCAGAAGTCTTTAGACAAATTCATGACACAAAACAACTTAGCTAAAGAAAACACTAAAGTTGTTTTTGAAATTACCTTGTCTAACCTTTTAGCAGAAGGTTCATTAGACGAAATAGACTTCTTAGATAGAGCAGACTTATTATGTTCTCTTGGACAAACTGTAATGATCTCTAATTTCCAAGAATATTATAAACTTACAGAATACTTCTCTAAATATACTGATCAGAAGATTGCATTAGCAATGGGAGTTAGTAGCTTATTAAATATTTTTGAAGAGAAATACTACACTCATCTTACAGGAGGTATATTAGAAGGTCTAGGAAAGCTATTTAGAAATACAATGAAGATCTACCTATACCCAATGATAGGTAACGAAGAACAAATAGTAGACTCTACTAATCTAAAAGTAGACTTACATATTAAAGAGTTGTATAAATTCTTCAAAAAGAACAACCAAATCATCGATATCGAAGATTATGAAAAAGATCACTTATCTATCTTCTCAAGAGATGTTCTGAAGTTGCTACAACAAAATCAAAATGGATGGGAAGACAAATTACCAGAAGGTATTTCTAAAATCATCCAAGAAAAAGAATTATTCGGATATAAAAGAAAGTAAATATAAAAAAGCCATTACACTTGTAATGGCTTTTTCATTCCTATTTATTCTCACAAATCAAATAATTGTTAACTATAGGAAATACCCTTAATAGCGATAACGCTCTAGGTCAGAAAACCAATTATGACGCTGATTTTCTTTTGTAATCAATTATAAAAACTATTTGATACTGTCGTGATAAGTTTTGAGAATTTCTTCTCTAAAATCAGGGTGAGCAATCTCCACCATTGCAGTAACACGTTGTTTCAACGTTTTACCATATAAGTCTGCTACTCCATATTCTGTAACGATATACTGTGCATGGGCACGAGTAGTCACCACGCCCGCTCCTTGTTTTAAGAAAGGTACGATACGATTATGCCCTTTATTACTAGTAGATGATAAGGCTATAATTGCCTTTCCACCTTTACTCAAAGAAGCTCCTCTCACGAAGTCCATCTGTCCTCCTACTCCAGAATACATATGTACTCCTAGAGAATCAGCACAAATCTGCCCTGTTAAGTCTACCTCTAATGCGGAGTTAATCGCAACTACTTTTGGATTCTGACGAATAATAGCAGTATCATTTACATAACTAGACTCCTTCATTACGATAAACGGGTTGTTATCCACAAATTTATATAAACGTTCTGATCCTATTAAAAAAGTCGCTAGAGCTCTTCCTTTCGCTATTGTTTTCTTAGAACAGTCAATTACACCACTCTCTATTAAATCAATTACACCATCAGAAAACATCTCTGTGTGCAATCCTAAATTCTTGTGATTAGTAAGTCTAGACAACACTGCATTAGGAATAGAACCTATCCCCATCTGCAATGTACTCTCATCTTCTATCAGAGCAGCTACATGATCTCCTATTAGCGCTTCCGTATCCGTAATAACAGCCTGTTTCTGTGCATAGATAGCAGTGTGATGTTCTACCGCCATATCTATCTTAGATATGTGCAATACACTATCCCCGAAAGTACGCGGCATATATTTATTCACTTGAGCGATTACTACTTTTGCACACTCCATAGCGGCAACAGTAGCTTCTACTGATGTTCCCAATGAGCAAAAACCGTGTTCGTCTGGTGGTGATACCTGAATAAGAACTACATCTACTTTTAAAGCACCTTTGCGAAACAGATTAGGTACTTCACTAAGAAAAACAGGAGTATAAGAACCATTACCAGCGGCAATAGTATGACGAACGTTCTTACCAATAAAGAAAGAATTCACGTGAAAGCTCTCTGACAAGGCAGGATCAGCATAAGGAGCTGCTCCTTCTGTATGAATATGACAGAACTCTACATTGCGCAGTTCTTCTGCTCTATCACTAATTGCTTTGGTTAATATATTAGGAGTTGCAGCAGCGGCATGTACATAAATTCGGTCTCCTGATTTTACGACTTTAGCGGCTTCTGAAGCTGATACATATTTCATATTAAAAATGCTTGAAAATAATTAAACATCTAAGGTGTTTCTTCTATTTAGAAAACATTTCCAAAATACGTATTTTTAAATCAGAAATCAACTGATTTATATCAGTTAACACTTGTATTCACTGATTTTTAGGACATATATAAAAATATATTACTAAGTGACAAATAAAAACAAAGAGGAATGAAGATTGTCGTATCTTTTTTAGCAAATACACTGTTTTTCACTTTTTTAAATACCCCTACATAATTAAAATCTCCTATTACTCTCAATCCAAATAGAACTCCCATAACCAAATAAACCCATTTATAGGCTGATACATCACCTAGACTAACTCCTGCAAACACAGCTAAGCCACTCGCCACTAATAAAGTACCTACAGGTGAAGGATTAAGTTTTCGCTCTCCATCTTTAGTAGGAAGTACTCCCACTGATCCCCATTTTCCACCGAACGCCCAATAAATATGTATACCTGATAGGAATGAAAAAATAAGGGTATTCACTATCTTAATCGTTATTTCTAAACTCATTATCATCTATTAAATATTATGATTGCAAAGTTCATCCTTCCCTTTCTTTAAAACATTCACTTAAGTTAATATCCCTTTTCGTTTATTCTTTTTCGAATGCGAGATAGAGACTGAGGCTTCACTCCTATATAGCTTGCGATATACTTTTGTGGAATACATTTAAACACCTCAGGAGTACTCTCTATCAACTGTAAATAGCGTTGTTCTGGGTTTAAGAACAAGAGAAAATCTATTCTTTTCTTTGCTTCTAAGAAAATCAACTCTGCCATTCTTCTACCTAGTAATTGTGCTTCTATAGATGTTTCATAATACGCAAAGAGATCTGACTTACGGATTAGCTCTACATCTGTCTCCTCTGTAGCTACAATGGTTAATTGGGATGGTACACTAGTCAACACACCTTCATAGTTAGTAAATATATGATTAGACAGATAAAATGCAAAAGATACATCATCCCCTTCTGCATTTATATAATACATCCTCAAGCTTCCTTTGCGGACAATTCCAACATAATCACAAATTTCCCCCAATTGAAGAATTTCTTCCCCTTTTGTTAGCGTTCTATAAATTACGCTATCCTGTAAATCCTCTAATAATCTATCGACAAAATGGTTACTTTGCATTTTCTTCTACGTGTATTAATGACTTATCAAATGTAAAATATCCTTCTATAAATCAAAACAAGTATATTCTGTTTTTGAACTCCTAAAAACGACCATTTTACTCTTCTACCCCTTTATCTTCTATCTTATTTCTAATGAATACTTCATAAGCAAATAATCCTTTTCATAATGGCTCCATTAAATCACCTCGAATAACAGGCTCATAACAAAGACGTTTACTTAAATTGTCATTTTGACTGTTCTAAGATAGCCTACAGAATTATAATTTATTTTAGCACCTATTACTACACCATTCGTATAAAATTGTGTCTGTAATGAATTAAAAATCTTTAATTCACTCAAATAATGTTATTTTTGTACATATTCTCATTTTAATAAAATGACATCAATAAACAAAAAAACATTACAAGATTTAGAATTCAATACGGTATTAGAAACAGTATCAGCTCTTTGTACTACAGAGGCTGGTAAAGAAGCTGCTATGGAGATATGCCCGCTTAAAACAGAAGCAGGAACAATGAGAGCATTAAAGCAGACTTCAGAATACGTTTCTTCATTTACCAATAATAATATTATCCCGAATCACTACTTTGACAGTATAGACTACGAATTAAAGTTTTTAGGAATTGAAAATAGTTTCTTAGAAGTAAGTAGCTTTAAAAAGATACAAACCCTAACAGACACCACAATTACCCTAATCTCTTATTTAAAAAAATTCGAGGAGTACTATCCTAATTTATACCATGAGGCTGAACAAACGCCTTTAGAGAAATCTATTCTTAAAGAGATAGATAATGTCCTGGATAAATATGGTGAAATCAAAGACAATGCTTCGTTAGATTTATTGAATATCCGCAAAAACATCAATATAGTTCGTGGTAAAATAAACCAAAGTTTTGGCGCAGCACTTACACAATACAACAGTTCTGGATATCTAGATGATATCAGAGAAACTGTGGTAGAAAACAGACGTGTACTAGCGGTAATCGCTATGCATAGACGCAAAGTAAAAGGAAGTGTATTAGGAACGTCTAAAACGGGAAGTATTGTCTATATCGAACCTGAAGCTACTTTGAGATTCTCTAGAGAGTTAAACAACCTAGAATATGAAGAACGCGAAGAAATCGTACGTATTCTAAAAAACCTAACAGATGCTATTCGCCCTTTTAGAGATCTACTTTTAGAGTATCAAAGCTTCTTAACCTATATCGATGTTACTGCTGGAAAAGCGAAGTATGCCAATAAAATCAACGGTCTACTACCTGAGATTAGCAAAGAAAGAGAAATGTACTTTAGAGAAGCTTATCACCCTATTTTATTGTTAAACAATAGAGCGAAGAATAAACCTACCTATCCACAAACAATTAATCTAGAGCAAAACAGTAGAATAATCGTTATCTCTGGACCAAATGCTGGTGGTAAGAGTATCACGCTAAAAACAGTAGGGTTATTACAGCTAATGTTACAGTCTGGATTACTTATTCCGGTACACGAAAGAAGTAAAACATTCTTATTCGATAGAATACTAACAGATATTGGAGACAATCAATCTATAGAGAATCACCTAAGTACTTACAGTTATAGACTTAAGAACATGAATTATTTCTTAAAGAAATGTAACGATAATACGCTATTCTTAATTGATGAGTTTGGTACAGGATCTGATCCAGAACTAGGAGGTGCATTAGCAGAAGTGTTCTTAGAAGAATTCTATGATAGAGAGGCTTATGGTATTATTACGACTCACTATACCAATCTAAAAATACTAGCAGATGAATTACCGAATGCTACGAATGCCAATATGCTATTTGATGAGAAATCATTAGAACCAATGTATAAACTAAACGTTGGACAAGCAGGTAGCTCGTTTACCTTCGAAGTTGCACAGAAAAATGGTATTCCGTTTAGCTTAATTAATAGAGCCAAGAAAAAAGTAGAAGGAGATAAAGTTCGATTTGACAAGACTATCGCTAATCTACAGAAAGAAAGACATAAACTAGAACGTACTTCTCAGAACTTAAAAGAGGAAGAGACTAAGGCAAGAGATGAGAGTAAGAAAATGGAGACCATCAATGCTAAGATTCAAGAGAAACTAGAGCGTTATCAGGAATTATTTGATTCTAATCAACGTTTAGTAGCACTAGGTCAACGCTTAGATGATTTGTCTGAAAAATACTTTAATAATAAAAGTAAGAAAACTCTTTTTGGAGAAGTTCTAAAAGTAGTAGAAATTGAAAATTCTAAACGTAAGAAGGTTACCATAAAAGAGAAAAAAGAAAAAGAAGCTCAACAAAAAGAGCTAATTAAGGAAGTGGAACAAAAAGTAGAAGTGATTCGCAAAGAGAAGAAAGAAGAGAAGGCGAAAAAGCAACTACAAGATGCACAGAAGAAAACCAACTTCCCTCTTAAAGTGGGAGACCGCGTTCGTATGATAGATGGTCGTTCAGTGGGAACAATCGATGTAATCGAAAAAAATAAAGCAACAGTTAATTATGGTATCTTTACTTCTAAAGTAAGCCTTGATCAACTAGAAATGGTAGAACGCAAAAAATAATGTTAGATATACCTCGCAATAAAAAAATCATCTTATTTGACGGTGTTTGCAACTTATGTGACAGCACCGTCAATAAGGTTATTAAAGCAGATCACCAAGATCAATTTAGATTCGTAGCCTTAGATTCAGAAAAAGGGAAAGAGATTCTAAACTATATCGGTATTGATCGCAATAAGATAGACAGCATCGTTCTTTATGAACCAGGTGTAGCCTATTTTATCAAATCAAAAGCAGCCTTTGAAATTGCTTCTGCTCTAGGGGGCAAGTACTCCCTGATCGGCATATTCTCATTCTTACCAACAGGTATCACAGATGCTCTATATGAATATATCGCTAAAAACAGATACAAATGGTATGGAAAAAAAGAAAGCTGTATGATACCAAGTGAGGATATTAAACAGAAATTTCTATAATTTCTTCACTTAACGCTAATTTGTGATTTTTTCATCACAAATAATTTTACTTAAACTTTGGCAATGCGTATATTTGCGTACTTATAAAAAAATATTCTCGAATGCATATTTCATACAATTGGTTAAAACAATTCATTAAATTAGACATAACACCAGAAGAAACTTCAGAAATCTTAACAGACTTAGGTCTTGAGGTAGAAGGAATCACTACATATGAGAGTCTTAAAGGTGGTCTAAGAGGAGTTGTTGTTGGACACGTATTATCTTGTACAAAACATCCAAATGCAGACAAATTAAACGTAACAAAAGTTGATTTAGGAACAGGTGAGCCAGTACAAATCGTATGTGGTGCGCCGAACGTTGCTGCAGGGCAAAAAGTACCGGTTGCTACTATTGGTACAGAATTGTTCGATGCAGAAGGAAATGCATTCCAAATCAAAAAAGGCAAGATTCGTGGAGAAGAAAGCTTTGGTATGATTTGCTCTGAAGTAGAACTTGGTTTAGGTACAGATGGAAGCGGTATTTTAGTTTTAGAAGATAAATGGGAGCCTGGAACACCAGCTGCTACTTTATTTAATATCGCGACAGACGAAGTTTTTGAAATCGGTCTTACTCCTAACCGCTCTGATGCTATGAGCCACTGGGGAGTAGCACGTGACTTAAGAGCTGGTCTACTACAAAATTCTAAAGAAGAAACTCAACACAAAGAATTAATCACTCCTTCTGTTAGCAAATTTAAAGTTGAAAGAAGAACACTTAAGATTGATGTTAGTGTTGAAGACTATAAAAAGGCACCTCGTTACTGTGGTGTAACAATCTCTGGTATAGAAGTAAAACCTTCTCCAGACTGGTTACAAAATAGATTGAAAGCAATCGGTATTACTCCTAAAAACAATATCGTAGACGTTACCAATTACGTTTTACATGATTTAGGACAACCATTACATGCTTTTGATGCTGCTAAAATAAAAGGTGGTAAAGTAATCGTAAAAACTGTCGCTGCAGGCACTAAGTTCGTAACTCTAGACGGAGTAGAAAGAACTCTTCACGAAGATGACTTAATGATCTGTGATGAGAATGGACCAATGTGTATGGCAGGTGTATTCGGAGGTAGCAAATCTGCTGTTTCTGAAAGCACATCAAATATTTTCTTAGAAAGTGCTTATTTTAATCCTGTTACGGTAAGAAAAGCAGCAAAAAGACATGGTCTTAATACAGACTCATCTTTCCGTTTTGAGAGAGGTGTTGACCCTGCTATTACTGAATATGCTCTTAAACATGCCGCTTTATTAATCCAACAAGTAGCTGGAGGAGAAATCACTTCTGATATTATCGACTTATACCCTAAGAAAGTAGAAGAACATTCTGTATTCTTAAACTTCAATAATATCAATAGATTATTAGGAGAAGAAATTTCTAAAGAAACAATCAAGAAAATCTTAGTATCACTAGATATTAAAGTTCACAGTATGTCTGATGTAGGTATAGGTATTACTGTTCCTGCTTATCGTGCTGATGTAACTAGAGAGATCGACGTTATAGAAGAAATCTTGAGAGTATATGGATTTAACAATATTACTTTCTCTTCTAAATTAAATGCAACTATCGCTAATAGTTCTAGAACAGAAGATCATAGAGTAACAAATATTGTGGCTCAGCAGTTGGTAGCACAAGGGTTTAATGAGATTATGAATAACTCATTGACTACCCCTGATTACACAGAGTTAAGCGAAAATATTAAATCTAATTACCAAGTAGATATCCTTAACCCACTAAGTCATGACTTATCAGTAATGAGACAGTCGTTATTATTCGGTGGATTAGAGTCTATCTCTTACAACGTAAATAGAAAACGTGGTGATTTAAAATTCTTCGAGTTTGGTAAAACATACCACAAGATGCTTAACAACTTCGAAGAGTACAAACGTTTTTCAGTATTTGCTACAGGTAATATCACGAAAGCAAGCTGGAACTCTGAACAAAAAACAATTAGCTTCTTTGACTTCAAAGGGTATATCAATGGTATTATCACTCGTTTAGGCTTAGCTAAGATAAGTACTCAACCTATAGAATCAGATTTATTCTCAGAAGGTATTGCTTACTATATAGGAAAAGAATTAATCGTAGAGTTCGGTATTCTGAAGAAATCAGTAACCAAACACTTTGATATCAAACAAGAAGTTTGTTACGCTGAATTTAACTGGGATAATGTATTAAAAGTAGTTTCTGCTAAAATCAAAATTGCTGAAATCAATAAATTCCCTTCAGTTAAACGTGATTATGCTTTATTAATCAACGAAGCGGTAACTTTCGAAGAGATCTATAACCTAGTAAAACAAGTAGATAAAGCAGTCATCAAAGACGTAACTTTATTTGACGTTTACCAAGGAGAGAAAATCGAAGATGGTAAGAAATCATACGCTATCTCTATTATCATGGAAGATGTTACAAAAACACTTACTGATAGTCAAGTAGACAAAATCATGGGTAAAGTAAAATACCAATTAGAAAATGTTTTACAAGCTCAATTGAGATAATACTAATCGTTTATAGTATATATTTAAAAACGCCCTACTAGATCTTTAGCAGGGCGTTTTTTTGTGTACCCTATTCTGTAAAGGATATCCAAATATGTACACCTAGAATCTGGATAAAGTAGAGACGGAATATCTTCCGTGTCACATAACATATATCGTATCACTTCATTGTAAGTAATATAGCACTAGGTCAAAATACAATCTACATAAGGTAGAGATGGAATATCTTCCGTGTCACATAATATATATCGTATCACTTCATTGTAAGTAATATAGCACTAGGTCAAATTACAATCTACATAAAGTAGAGACGGAATATCTTCCGTGTCACATAATATATGTCCGTATCACCTCATTGTAAGTAATATAGCACTAGGTCAAAATACAATCTACATAAAGTAGAGACGGAATATCTTCCGTATCGCATAATATATGTCATATCACTCCATTGTAAGTAATATAGCACTAGGTCAAACTACAATCTACATAAAGTAGAGACGGAATATCTTCTGTGTCGCATAATATATGTCATATCATTCCATTGTAAGCAATATAGCACTAGGTCAAAATACAATCTACATAAGGTAGAGACGGAATATCTTCCGTGTCACATAATATATGTCATATCACTCCATTGTAAGTAATATAGCACTAGGTCAAAATACAATCTACATAAGGTAGAGACGGAATATCTTCCGTGTCACATAATATATGTCGTATCACTTCATTGTAAGTAATATAGCACTAGGTCAAAATACAATCTACATAAGGTAGAGACAGAATATCTTCTGTGTCACATAATATATGTCGTATCACTCCATTAGCACTAGGTCAAAATACAATCTACATAAAGTAGAGACGGAATATCTTCTGTGTCACATAATATATGTCGTATCACTCCATTAGCACTAGGTCAAAATACAATCTACATAAAGTAGAGACGGAATATCTTCCGTATCACATAATATATATCGTATCACTCCATTAGCACTAGGTCAAAATACAATCTACATAAAGTAGAGACGGAATATCTTCCGTGTCACATAATATATGTCGTATCACTCCATTGTAAGTAATATAGCACTAGGTCAAACTACAATCTACATAAAGTAGAGACGGAATATCTTCCGTGTCACATAATATATGTCGTATCACTCCATTAGCACTAGGTCAAAATACAATCTACATAAGGTAGAGACGGAATATCTTCCGTGTCACATAATACAGCTTTTAGATTTGTTCTTAACTTGTGTGACACGCAAAGTACTGCGTCTATACTAGTCACCGAAAACCAAAAAAAAGCCTGTGAACATTCAGTCCACAGGCTTTATATAAATAAGCGAGAAATTAATCTTACATATTACGTCTATATTGTCCTCCTACTTCAAATAATGCTGAAGTTATCTGACCTAACGAACAGACTTTAGAAGCATCCATTAGCGCTTCGAATATATTGCCATTTTGAATAGCTACTTCTTGAATACGCTCTAATTCTTCTTTTACTAAAGCTTCATTAGCCTTATTCAAATTCTCTTTTGTTTTGATTTGGAATAGTTTCTCCTCCTCTGTTGCACGGATAACTTCAGCAGGAACCACTGTCGGAGATCCTTTTGAACTCAAGAAAGTATTCACTCCAATAATAGGGAAAGTCCCATTGTGTTTTAATGTTTCATAGTACAATGACTCTTCTTGAATCTTAGAACGTTGGTACATGGTCTCCATTGCTCCTAACACTCCTCCTCTTTCTGTAATTCTATCAAATTCTGCTAATACAGCAGCTTCTACTAAATCCGTTAATTCTTCAATAATAAATGACCCTTGTATTGGATTCTCGTTTTTAGCCAATCCTAGCTCTTTATTTATGATTAACTGTATTGCCATAGCTCTACGCACAGATTCTTCCGTAGGAGTCGTAATAGCCTCGTCATACGCGTTAGTGTGAAGTGAATTACAGTTGTCATAGATAGCATACAACGCTTGAAGTGTAGTACGGATATCATTAAAGTCAATCTCTTGTGCGTGTAATGAACGCCCTGAAGTCTGAATATGATATTTAAGCATCTGTGCACGTTCATTAGCACCATACTTATTTTTCAGTGCTTTTGCCCAAATACGACGCGCTACACGACCAATTACTGCATACTCAGGATCAATACCATTCGAGAAGAAGAACGATAAGTTTGGCCCGAAGTCATTAATATCCATTCCTCTACTTAAATAATATTCTACATAAGTAAATCCGTTCGCTAATGTAAATGCCAACTGGGTAATAGGGTTAGCTCCAGCTTCTGCAATGTGGTATCCTGAGATAGACACAGAGTAGAAGTTACGCACGTTTTTCTCAATGAAGTACTCTTGCACATCTCCCATTAAACGAAGTGCAAACTCCGTAGAGAAGATACAAGTGTTCTGAGCCTGATCTTCTTTTAAGATATCTGCTTGTACTGTACCACGAACTTGTGATAAAGTATTCTTTTTAATCTCAGCATACACCTCTTTTGGCAATACTTGATCTCCTGTTACTCCTAAAAGCATCAGTCCTAAACCATCATTTCCTTCTGGTAATTCACCATTATAACGAGGTCTCTCTACACCTTTTACTTTATAAATAGCTTCAATCTTTGCTTCAACTTCCGCTACTAAGTCATTGTCTTTGATATAGATTTCACACTGTTGATCAATAGCAGCATTCATAAAGAATCCTAATAACATTGGTGCTGGCCCGTTAATAGTCATCGATACTGATGTCAAAGCATGTGCTAGGTTAAACCCTGAATACAACTTCTTCGCATCATCCAAACAACAGATAGAAACCCCAGCATTACCAATCTTACCATAAATATCAGGGCGATGTCCTGGATCATTACCATATAAAGTCACAGAGTCAAATGCAGTAGATAGACGTTTAGCAGGCATACCTAATGACACATAGTGAAAACGTCTATTGGTACGCTCTGGCCCTCCTTCTCCCGCAAACATACGTGTAGGATCTTCTCCTTCACGCTTAAACGGATAAAGTCCTGAAGTAAACGGAAATTCTCCTGGTACATTCTCTTGTAATGACCAACGCAAGATATCTCCCCAAGCTTCATACTTAGGCAGTGCAATCTTAGGAATCTGTAAATGTGATAAACTTTCTGAATGCGTAGCTATCTTGATTTCCTTATCACGTACTTTGAATGAGTACACAGGGTTTTTATACTTGTTCACCTTCTGATCCCATGTCAAAATCACTTCCCAGTTATAAGGGTCTAAGTTCATCTTCACCTTATCAAACTCCTTTAACAGAAGGTTGATGAACAATTGTGTATCAGCATCTTTAGAAACTATTGTTTCTTCTACGATTCCTGACTTGTCTATTTCTGGCAATTTACCAGCTACTGTTTCTACTGTTTTAAAAATACCGTATAGCTTCTGAGCTACCTCTTTTTGAGTTAATACCGTCTCATCATATTTACGGTTGTTCTCCGCTATCTCAGATAAGTAACGTGTACGGTTAGGAGGTATCACAAATACCTTCTCACTCATCTCCTTAGTGATTTCGAAACTAGACTTTAAGTCTGCTCCTGTCTTCTCTACCACTTTATCCATAATCGCTTTATACAAAGCATTGGTACCAGGATCGTTAAACTGAGAAGCAATCGTACCAAATACAGGCATTTCGTCTGGGTTTACATCCCATAAGTTATGGTTGCGTTGGTATTGTTTCTTTACATCTCTAATAGCATCTAATGCCCCACGCTTATCAAACTTATTGATTGCAACGATATCAGCGAAGTCAAGCATATCAATCTTTTCTAACTGCGTAGCCGCTCCGAACTCTGGAGTCATAATGTATAAAGAAGCATCTGAGTGATCTAAAATCTCCGTGTCTGACTGACCAATTCCCGATGTTTCAAGAATAATTAAATCATAATTGGCAACCTGAAGTACTTGAAGTGTTTCTTCAACATAACGAGATAACGCTAAGTTAGACTGACGAGTAGCCAGAGAACGCATAAACACACGAGGATTATTAATCGAGTTCATACGAATACGATCTCCTAATAAAGCTCCTCCTGTCTTACGCTTAGAAGGGTCAACAGATACTAGTGCAACTGTTTTTTCAGGGAAGTCAATCAAGAAACGGCGAACTAACTCATCTACCATAGATGACTTACCTGCTCCTCCCGTTCCTGTAATACCTAATATAGGTGTATTCTTATGTTTCTTTTCGTCGTATTGGAATACTTTAAGGAAATCTTCTTCTCTATTTTCAGCTAACGAAATTAAACGAGCAATCGTAGTAACATCTTTATCTGCCAAAGATTGATATACATCTTTTCCCTCTGGTAATTGCAAGTCCATTGTAGGATAGTCAGCCTTCCCTACCATATCGTTAATCATCCCTTGTAATCCCATCGCTCGTCCATCATCTGGAGAATATAAGCGTGTGATACCATAATCCATTAACTCCTTTATCTCACTAGGAAGAATTACTCCTCCTCCTCCTCCAACGATTCGGATATGTCCTGCTCCTTTTTCTTGTAGCAGGTCGTACATATATTTAAAATACTCGTTATGACCTCCTTGATATGAAGTCATTGCAATCGCATTAGCATCTTCTTGGATAGCTGTATTCACTACCTCTTCAACGCTCTTATCATGTCCTAAGTGAATAACCTCACATCCCGTCGATTGAATGATACGACGCATAATATTAATCGCCGCATCATGGCCATCAAATAAAGCCGCCGCAGTAACTATACGCACCTTGTTAGTAGGCGTATAGGGTGTATTTTGTTGCATAATTTTTTAGTTTTTGTAGAATGCCAATATAATAAATATTCGCTAATTTCACTACCCCCCTCAAAAGATTTGAGTTACTTATGCTTAAATCAACAACACATAGTTCTCCCCTATATCCCGTTATACAATCCTATAGCGTTAACCTAATTCATATCTCATCCATACATTAGCTTCTATATATTCACCTTTATCCATTTCTAAATCTATCTGAATAGGATTAAGCAATACAGGTAAGATGTATTGACCAGAGCTTCTGAACTTCATATTAGCCCATTGCTCCCACTCGGCGATACTTCCTTCAACAACCATAGAACGCTGACAAATCTTTACGACATGAGCACCTCCTTTTATATGTGTACGTATCCATGCATCATAAGGCAAACCATCATTATTCTTCCATTGGATATAATCATCCATTGAAATCAAAGGAAAATTCGTCTTTAAGTTAGGTCTAATAGGCAGTATAAAAGCATTCATTTCTGTAGACAAAGCAATGCTTTTCATATATTGAATTAGCTGATGACTAATGCCTTTACCTTGATAATTCTTATTGAGCCCAATCTGCAATGCGCAAAGTGTATTTGGGATTAATCCTTTCTCATGATCTTTAACAGCCTTTTCCAAAGCCCAATCCCATCCTCCCTCAGGTAAGTCAGCTAACTCCTCTGCAGTAAGATGAAGTGGAATACAATTTCCATTACCAACAACTACATTTCCTTCTAAAAGATAAAACTGATAATCAGCGAACAACTCATATATACTATCCCAATATGTTAGATTCACTGTATCTGCTAATACATAAGCAGGCCAAACATTAAACTGATCTACTTGATGATTATAGTCTATGCTCTGCTCTGCTGTCAAAGCTTTAGCTGTGGAGAAAGTATAGGAAGTAATCTGTGTCATAATTCATTATTTAATTGACTGCAAGTAACAAATTTACGCTTTATGATTCTTTCATTTAAACGTAAACTGACATAAAATACAGCTCAAACGCCTACCTAGATAAAGAACAACTTCTAAAAAGCATCAATACCACTGCTTTTAGAAACATTAGTACAGTAATAGCATATGGATTACAATTTTATCGCATAGCGGTCGCATAAAAAACCATCAAAAATATGCGAGCAGTATGCCATCACTATGCGATAACTATGCGAACACTGCCTATTTTTTAAAAATTAGATTTATCTTCATTGCTTTGATTTTTTGAGTTAAAGCTATTTATTACACCTAATTTACTTATCAAAACAAGCAAATTTACATAGTATTTAAATAATTTTTGAATTAGCTATAAGTACTCGTTTAAGATTATAATGGAGAACGTTAGTATAGATTTATAGTCTTTAAAATAAATATTTACTTTTTTGTTTCACATATCATTATTTTATTAACTTTGTATTTCAAAGTACTTTTACTATGACAAATAAAGCTATTGAAGATTTAAATCAAATCAAGTCGATAATGGAACGCTCTACTAAGTTTTTAAGCCTTAGTGGTTGGAGCGGTATATGGGTAGGTCTATGTGGGCTTATTGCTGCAACTGTTTTATACTATTGGCAGACAAGCTCTACGTACTCTTATGAAAATCTAACACTAGAGGATTCATACCAAACTGCTTATACTGCAGAAATGCTATTAGTGCTAGCTATCACTACTTTTGTCATTGCTGTGGTAGGTGGATTTTACTTCACAATACGCAAAACACGCAAACAAGGTAAATCATTTTTAAATCAAGTCACTAAGCGTTTATTAGTACGCTTCTCTATTCCGCTAATAATAGCCGGAATTCTATGCTTAATATTACATAAGTATCATTTACTACAATTTGCTTTACCTACTACACTATTATTCTATGGGTTAGCACTATTTAGCGTTCAAGAAGACACTGTCAAAGAAGTAAAAGCAATCGCTGCACTAGAAATAGTCTTAGGTTTACTAGCGTTCTATTTCTTAGATTACACACTTTTACTATGGGCAATAGGGTTCGGTTTAGTACATTTGCTTTACGGGATTATTTTATGGAATAAGTACGATAAATAAATTATAACACAAATATGAAATTCGATTTAGAAAAATTAAACAAAGTCTTTGACAATCGTATCCGCGTAGGTATTATGAGTGGATTAATGGTCAATGATTTCCTATCGTTTAAAGATCTAAAAGAATATCTGGACCTAACAGATGGAAACCTTGCCTCTCATTTAAAGAACCTAGAAGAAAGTAATTATATAACGGTTACAAAAGGGTTTGTTGGAAGAAAAACAAATACTACTTATACAGTGACTGAAGAAGGTAAGCTTGCCTTTAAACAACACCTAGCCTATTTAGAAAATTTAATTAAAAAGCTTAAATAATTTTTTTACCCATCAACTTTGAAAAACAAAGTACTTTTAATTCTAATAAAATGAAAAAAGAAAATTACAAACCAATGATCAAAGGAGTTATAATCAGTGTATTATCTCTTATGTTACTTATCACACTACCTTTTATCAGTAGTCTAATCTCCGAACGTGAAAGCTTTCAGAGTGAAGTAACGACTGAAGTAACCTCTAAATGGGGACAAAAACAAACCATATACGGTCCTTTTGTCCTTGTAGAATACTATACTAATCATCTTACTGAGGATGGAAAAGTAATGAAACAATTAAACAGTTATTTACAAACTCCTATCAAACAAGATTTTACAGGTGATATAAAAACACAAATTAAAAAAAGAAGCTTATATGAAGTAGCACTTTATAACACTAACTTAAATGTAAAAGCTAGCTTCCCTACGCTAGATGAATTAGCCTCTACGTTAAATCTAGCAGATAAGGAAGCATTTACAAATGCGAAGATTGTCTTCTCTGTATCAGATAGTAAAGGTTTCACTCAAGAGATTCTTATCAATAAAAACCCTCAACAATACTTTGAGCAGGATAGATCTCTAAGGATCAATTCTAGTATTGCTTTCTTAAGTTACGATATCAATAAAGAGGATATAGATTTGAGTAATATTAATTTTCCTATTCAGTTAAAGGGTTCTACAGAGATTAACTTTCTAGCAACTGCTAAACAGACTAATGTCAATGTCACTTCTGACTATAAGGATATCAAATATATTGGAAACTATCTACCTGATAACGATGAAAAACAAAGCGTAAACGAGCATTCAAAATGGACAATTTTTCAATCTATACCAATCAGCTCTGATCTAAATACAATTACCCAGTTGACAGATTATAGTTTTGGAATGAAATTTCTACAAATGAATGACTTTTATAGCAAAGTAAACCGAGCTACTAAATATGCTTTACTATTTATAGGCTTAACCTTCGCTACCTTCTTTTTTATGGAGAATATAAAAAACCTAAGTATCAATATCTTACACTACACATTAGTGGGGTTAGCTTTATGTATCAATTTCGTCTTACTCCTATCCTTTGCAGAATATATAGGCTTTAGTTATGCTTATATTATTTCAGCATCAGCGACTATAATTTTGATTACATCATTTATCTTTGGATTGAGCAAAAACAAGCGTATTGCAGCAACTATATTTGGATTATTATTTGTGTTATATGCATTTCTATTCTTCCTATTACAATTAAAAGAAGCTGCACTTATTGTCGGTAGTATTGGATTATTCACCATCATCGCCATACTAATGTACTTTTCTAAAAGAATAAACTTCACTAGTGAAGAATAATAAATGAGAGAGGTCGCTTAATAGCGACCTCTCTCATTTATCTAATACCAAGATTCTAGCACTCTACTGACTCGTTTAAATCAATAGTAAAAGAAATACTAGTTCCTTTACCTTCTGTACTTGAAATATTAATCTTACTATTCATCAATTGGGTTCTTACTTTTATATTAGTAAATCCAAGCCCTCTCTTTACTATATCTGTATCAAAACCTACTCCATTATCTTTAATAATTACCTCAAATCTCGTTTCTTCTCTTAACAGTATAGATACTTGACATTCTGTTGCCTTAGCATGTTTCTGTACATTCTGTAAACACTCTTGTATAATTCTATAAATATGAACTTTAAACTTAATACTTAACCTACTAAAGCGAATATCATTAGACATAAATAATATAAACTTAGTTACTTGATTTCTATTCTGAATCCCTACTAGATCCCTAATTAGTTCATTAAACTCTTTATTTTTAAAATCCTCTTCATGTCCTAATACATGAGAAACATCTCTTATATATTGTTCTACCTCTTTTACTTCATTAATAAGGGAATCTTTATGTGTCTCTACAGACTCTTTACTTACCTGCATTAATAAAAAACGAGTAACAAATAGCTTATTTAAAACACCGTCATGTAGTTCTTTTGCTATTTCTTTACGCTCTATATTACGGGCTTCGGCTAATTCATTTTGTACATTGATAATCGAGTCATAGTACTTCTCTGTGTCTTTCTGAAACAACTTGACTAAAGAAACTTCTTTTGCTTTTTGCCTAAACAAAATAACAAAGAAAATAGTTATAGCAAGTACAAGTAAAGCACTAGAAACCATCGTAATAACATTCTTCTGATTTTGTAATTGCTCATTTGCTCTTTCTAGAGAATCCGCTTCAAAACTAAGTCTTGCAAAAGTATTCTTGATCACATTATTCTCATCGAGTATAAGTTTATTCAACTCCTCGTATCTCACAAAATTGGTATTATATTGCTCTTTTTTGTATTTTAATAAAACAGTAAGAGTTTCTTTTTCTAATCCTAGATTATTATTTTGATGAGCATATTCTAATACCTCGTTTACAAGTTGATTTCCTTGTTCTTCTTTTTTAATTAGATAGAAATACTCTGCTAAAAGAATTTTATACGAATTATAATCCTGAAGATTCTTGTTTTTCAATTGTATATCGATTGCTCTAACAAGATTCTTTTCTACATCATCATAGTGTTTACTCTTAATATCGGCTTGAGTTAAGTTATATAACAAATGTGCCAACATCATCTCATCATATATAGTACTTTCATTGATATATTTATCAATAACATTATGTATTAAATTTTGGGCTTTTTTATACTCGCCTTGCTTAATATAAACCTCTGCTATATTATAGTAAATCGTAATTTTGTTCAACCTAATTGCATCAGGTAAAAAAAACTTTACAATTTCAGGGTTATCTAAAAGTTTTAAAGATAATTCTAATTGCTTTAAAGCTTCTGGCAATTGTTCTAAACCTACTAAAGCATTAGCCATTATAATAGATTCTGAATATTTAATACGAGCATCTTTATGCTCTTTATTAACATTCATCGCTTTAAGAATCTGTGATTGTCCTTCAGTAAAGATTTTATTATTTAAAAGAATAATAGCTTTATGAGAATACACTTCTTGCAAGTTTACAGAATCCTGAATAGACTTAAACAAAAACTCAGCTTTAGTGTAATTATAATAAGTACTATCTATTTGAAAATTCTGAGCATAACGTTTACCACGTAAGAAATAAGCTTGCGCTTCATTTTTCTTGTCATCTGCTTTTCTAGACCTCTTAAAGAGTTCTTCTATATACTGCTTATCTGCATTAGTTAGTAATATATATTTTCGCAAAGCATTTCTGCTCTGCTCAGTATTCCTTAGGTTTAATATAACATTACCTAAAGAGTCTGCAGCAGCCTTATCATTATCAGTAGGATTAAATCTGTTATAACTCTTTATAAATGCGTTTATTTCTTCTAACTTTAAGTCTTCTTTATTGGTTTCAGTCTGTGTACAATGAATCATCGACATAGAAATACACAAGACTGCAAAATATAAGACTCTTAGTTTAAACATTTTAAATACAAGACACTATAACTTATTAAAAAAAGCATACAAAGATAGAGAACTATTAATATGTAATCTAGTAAAAGTAAAAAGTATATAATTAACTATTAATTACCGAATACATAATACTATTTACAACGAAATACACATACTTTATTTAATTTCTCTGTATTTCTAGAAATAAATTATGAAGAGAATTTTCGTTCCACTACCTTTCTTACTAATCACAAATAATTTCCCCTCTATAATCTCTATTCGTTCCTTAACATTCGGTAGTCCATATCCACCTTTTATAGACCTAGTATCAAAACCAGTCCCATTATCCGTAATCGCTATTTCAAAACTTACAGGAGTTTTAAGCTTAATATCAACGACACACTTACTCGCATTAGAATGTAAAGCTACATTTAACAAAACCTCTTGTATCGAACGATAAATATTTATTCTTTTTCTATGATCTAGACATTCTAGATTCAATTTGGGATCTATTTGTATACTAAAATCAATATTTGACTGTCTTTTCTGTACCAAGACAAGTTCTTGTAATAGCTGTTGAAATCCCTGTACCTTCCCTCCTTCTTCATTAACAAGACTATGAGATATATTCCTTATATAATCCTCTACTTCAACAACTTCATTTACCAAAACATCCTTATGATTATCAATTTCTTCTTTCTTTAATTGCATTAATGTAAATCGAGTTGCAAATAACCTATTAACTACCCCATCGTTTAATTCTTTCGCAATTATTTTACGTTCTCTATCTTTTGCTACAGCCAAATACTTCTGAACGTTTATAATTGAATTATAATACTGTTCAGTATCTTGTTGAAACATCTTGATTAACCCTATTTTTTTTATCTTTAAATGATATATATAAGCTAATAAAATAATAGTAACAATCACAAATAAGCTAATAGTAATTGTACTTAATAATCTATTTCGCTCTAGTAATGTTTTATTCAATTCATTCAAAGAGTCTGCCTCTTGTTTTATTCTTATAAAGCTATTTTGAATTAAATTTCCTTCTCCTTTAAATCTCTTACTTATTTCAACATATTCAATAAAAAACTGGTCTGATCTATCAGAATCATAGGATATTAATAATTCTAATGCTTTCAATTGATTTTCAAAATCTCCCACACTACGGACTTCTTCTAATATTCTTTCAACTAAAGGGAAGCCTAAATTCAGTTGCCCTGTTACAAAATAATATTCTGCCAAAACTAATTCAGCTTTATGGATAATTATTCGGTTCTTATTCCTTTTTCCTATTTCTATTATCTCGCTTAATAAAGCATGTATCCCTTTGTAATCATTTGTTTTTAATTTAGCAGAAGCTAAACTAATAGCTAAATATGCGTAGTATCTTTCACTAGTTACATCATTAAAATTTATATACTTAGCTATACCTTCTAATAGTAGTTCTTTAGCCTTGAGGTACTTTTCTTGTTTTACATACACCTTTGCTACATTATCAACTAAATAAGTTTTGCTAAGATTAATATACGCTTCTGATTCCTCTGATAATATTGTTTTATCTGAAAGTAATTCGAACGCTTGGTTATAATAGTGTAAAGCATCCTCATACATACCTAATCCACTAAAAACATCTCCAATTGTAAAATACTGTTGATGACGTCTTCGAATAGATATTTCTTTGGTATTATAGCGAATAGATTTTAGAATTTGTTTTTCTGCCTCTGAATAGACACCATTTTTATTAAGTACATAGGCCTTTATATAATAAGTGTAACTAATATTTAAGGAGTCCTTTTTTATGAGATATAGCTTTTCAGCTTGATTATAATAATAGTAAGCACTATCAAATACAAGATTACTCAAATAATACTGACCTGTCAATAAATAAGCATTTGCTATATCTATACTATCACGATCTTCAACTGCATAGTCATATAACCGATCACAATACTTTTTATCAGCTTTAGTTTTGTTTATATAATCCTTTATTATCTCTCTATTACCACGGGAATTAGGCAATAACAAAACAAGTTTTCCTATAGAATCAGCTTGTTTTAGCATTAAGTCATTTACCGCATCAGTATTATAGTTTTTTAGAAACTCCTTTATAGAATGATTTATAATATCATTCCTTTTTGAATTATCACAACCATATATAGCAAATACTAATACCCAGAAAGGAAGAATTAGGTAAAGAGATTTAGAAGTCATTTTTAAGCATCTGCATATTAAACATTTATTCAGATAATAATAATTATATAACTAAAAGGACAAAGTATGTAAATATAATAGTTATATACATTCTTTGCCTTTATAACTAAAATATTATTTCTCTAAACAAATAATACTAACATATAATTAATAAAAAAGCACTCTATATAGAGTGCTTTTTTATTAATTATATGGATATATTTTCAAAGTCTTACTTGTATTATCCCTAGTACTTGCTACTAGTTCAGGATGTTCATTTAGCTTTAATCCAAAAGTAGGAATCATTTCCTTAAATTTAGCTTGCCATTCAGCAGACTTAAACTCTTCTTTAAAACATTGTGATAAAAGCTTTAACATAATTGGAGTTGCGGTAGATGCTCCTGGCGAAGCTCCTAATAAAGCTGCTATTGATCCATCAGCAGCACTTACTACTTCAGTACCAAACTGCAAGATTCCCTTTCCATCTTTATCTTTTTTGATAACTTGTACACGTTGTCCTGCTTTTTCTAATTTCCAATCTTCCTCTTTAGCATCTGGATAATATTCTCTTAATGCTGCATAACGAGATTTTGAAGACTGTAATACTTGTTCTATCAAATATTTGGTCAAATCCATATTGCGAAGACCTGCTCCTAACATTGGACCAATATTATTAAATTCAAGTGATTTAATTAAGTCCCAATATGATCCTCTTTTTAAGAATTTAGTAGAGAAACCAGCGTAAGGTCCAAAAAGTAATGAATGCTTTCCATCAATAAACCTAGTATCTAAGTGAGGTACAGACATCGGTGGCGCTCCTACAGATGCTTTACCATATACCTTAGCCATGTGTTTTTTCACAACTTCAGGATTACGACATACTAACCATTCTCCTCCTACAGGGAATCCTCCATAACCTTTGCTTTCTGCAATATCTGCTTTTTGCAATAGTAGAATCGCTCCACCTCCTGCTCCAACAAATACAAATTTAGATTTGATTACCTTTTTTTGTCCTTTACTATCTGTTGCAGATACAGTCCATTCAGAACCAGTCTTTGTGATATCTTTAACCTCACAATTAAAAGTCATATTAACTCCATCTTCACTCTTTAGATGGTCAAATAACTGACGAGTAAGATCACCAAAGTTAACATCTGTTCCAAGATTCATATGTGTAGCAGCACATACTTCATTTTCTTTTCTGTTCTCTATAATTAATGGAGCCCATTCTTTTATTTTCTCTTTATTATCAGAGAATTCCATTCCTTGGAATAATGGATATTTTTGAAGTTCATTATAACGTTTTCTTAAATAGTTTACGTTATCTTCTCCCCACACAAAGCTCATATGAGGTACAGTATGGATAAAATTACTTGGATTTTTAAGGACACCCTTATTTACCAAATAAGACCAAAATTGACGAGAAACTTCGAATTGCTCTACAATATTGATTGCCTTAGAAGCATCTATTGTACCGTCTGCTTTTTCAGGCGTATAATTTAATTCACAAAACGCAGAGTGTCCAGTTCCGGCATTATTCATTGCATCAGAACTTTCGGCAGCCGCACTGTCGAGACGCTCAATAACCTCAATTTTTAAGTTTGGTTTCAGCTCTTTCAGTAGGACCCCAAGAGTAGCACTCATAATACCTGCCCCTACCAAAACAACATCAGCCTCTGATTTTTGTATACTTGACATTATATCGGATTTATTTATATGCAAAACTAATCTTTATTTAAGAGAAATTATCTACAACTAATCTTAAATAATCATAAAATTAAAAAACATTTATCTTCTCATGTAGTCTTGTAGAATTATAGTCGCTGCTATCTCATCGATCAACGCTTTATTCTGTCTTTGTTTCTTTTTAAGACCACTATCTATCATTGTTTGAAAAGCCATCTTAGAAGTAAATCTCTCGTCTATTCTCTCAACTGGCATATCAGGAAAAGACGTCTTAAACTTTTCAATAAAACTATTCAACAAAGGTACTACTTCAGAAGGTTCATTATTTAGGCGTTTTGGTTCTCCAATAATCACCTTCTCCACTTTCTCTTTAGAAAAATAATCTTTTAGAAATGGCAATAGTTGCTCTGTATCAACTGTAGTTAATCCAGAGGCTATAATTTGAAGTTCATCACTTACAGCTATACCTGTACGTTTTTTACCGAAATCGATAGAAAGCAATCTTGCCATTTTATATTGTATGTTTTTTTTAGTATTTAAATGTTCCGTATTCAGAAGTGATTGTTAGTTTCTTCTCTTCTGAAGCTTCCACTCTACCAACTATCTGAGCTTTTACATTAAAAGATTCTGAGATAGCAATAATATCAGCTGCCACTTCTGGTCTTACGTATAATTCCATACGATGACCTGAGTTAAACACTTGATACATCTCTCTCCAATCTGTGTTAGATTGCTCTTGAATTAGCTTAAATAATGGTGGAACAGGAAACATATTATCTTTGATGATATGTAATTTATCCACGAAGTGAAGAATCTTTGTCTGTGCTCCTCCACTACAGTGAATCATCCCATGAATATCATCTGATTTATATTTATTTAATATTGACTTAATAATAGGTGCATAAGTACGAGTAGGTGACAATACTAATTTACCAGCGTCTATAGGAGATCCCTCTACTACATCAGTAAGATGTACTTTTCCTGAATAGACTAATTCTTCAGGCACAGATGAATCATAACTCTCTGGATATTTTGCTGCTAAAGAATGATCAAAAACATCATGTCTAGCTGATGTTAATCCATTACTTCCCATACCTCCATTATACCCTTTTTCATAGGTAGCTTGTCCAAATGATTCTAAACCTACGATAACATCACCTGCTTGAATATTAGCATTATCAATAACATCACTTCTCTTCATACGTGCAGTCACAGTAGAATCTACAATAATCGTACGAACTAAATCTCCTACATCTGCAGTCTCTCCTCCTGTAGAGTGAATTGTTACTCCAAAAGATTTCAATTCATTAATTAATTCCTCTGTTCCATTGATAATAGCAGAAATAACTTCTCCCGGAACTAGATTTTTATTACGCCCTATAGTGCTAGAAAGCATAATATTATCTGTCGCTCCTACGCACAATAAATCATCAATATTCATGATTAATGCATCTTGAGCAATTCCTTTCCATACAGAAATATCTCCAGTTTCTTTCCAATACATATAAGCTAAAGAAGACTTCGTACCCGCTCCATCAGCATGCATAATTAAACAGTAATCCTCATCCCCAGTTAAATGATCTGGGATAATCTTACAAAATGCCTTTGGAAATAATCCTTTATCAATGTTCTTAATTGCATTATGAACGTCTTCTTTCTCAGCAGAAACTCCGCGTAGTGCGTATCTATTATTTGAACTCATAAATGTTGTGTTGTTTCTGCAAATTTAGCGCTAATGTTAATGTAAAGCAATCTTATTTTTGGTGAACTTTTCTCTTTTTTTAGTTAAGATTACTGCCTGTGAGTTTTTAAAACAAAAAATCCACTCTCTGAGAGTGGATTTAAATTCTATTTGATCAACAATCTGATTAGATTGTTTTTAATACTTCGATTAAAACATCAATATCTTCTTTTGTGTTTTCATGCCCAAATGAAAGTCTTAAACTTGGTTTCTTTAAGTCTTCCGAACATAAGAATTGTGACAATACATGAGAAGGCTTTTGACTTCCTGATTGACATGCACTTCCTCTAGATACTGCAATTCCTTTCATGTCTAACTGGAACAACATCATAGCTGCTTTCTCCTCAGATAGAGGTAATAATACATTTAAGATATTGTAAAACCCTACATTATTTCCATTAAAACATACTTCTGGAAATACCTCTACTAATCTTTCTTTACAATATTCTTTGATACTAGTGATATGAGCTCTTTCTTCTTCTAATAAATCATAAGCCATTTCCAAAGCTTTAGCCATACCTACTACTTGATGTACTCCTTCAGTACCTGCTCTTAACCCTTTCTCTTGTTCTCCACCAAACATCACAGGTTTTAAAACATTCTTCTTGCGGATAAAAGCAAATCCAATCCCCTTTGGTCCGTGAAATTTATGAGCACTAGCTACAATAAAGTCTATCGGTGTCTCTGCTAAATCAATTTTAGCTTTACCAATAGACTGCACAGTATCACAGTGAAATAATGCATGATGAGCTTCGCATAACGTAGCTACTCTTTTTAAATCTAATTCTGTCCCTACTTCATTATTAACGTGCATTAAACTTACTAATGTAAGTTTAGATTCATCTTTTAATAATTCTTCTAATTGATTATAATCAATTTCACTAGAAGGTTGGATATCTAAGAAAACTAATTCTGTACCGAACTCAGCACTTAATTGTTTTACAGTATTTAATACAGCGTGGTGCTCTAATTTAGAAGTGATAATTCTTTTAACTCCTAAATCACGAATTGCAGAACGCAAAATCCAGTTATTACCTTCAGTTCCACAAGATGTAAAGATAATCTCAGAAGAAGTTGCATTAAATTGCTTTGCAATTACTTTTCTAGCATTCTCCACTAAAGCTTTAGCGTGTCTACCGATAGCATATGTTGAAGATGGATTACCATAATCATTTCTAAGTACATTAACCATCTCTTCGATTACTTCTGGACGTACGGATGTAGTCGCAGCATTATCAAGATAAACGTGTTTCATTTTCTTTTTGTTGGTAAGTTATTGTTATGCTCTTTCTAAAAAAGAGTTGTTTTGTCTTGTCTTTTATTGTCACGTAATCGCAAATGTAGTAAAAACTGATATTATTACTACAATAGAATTAACATCTTTTCACGCTATATGTGAAAAGTATTAGTAATTACAACTCTTACTAAAGTCAATCTAATTAATATCATCTATCTGTATATTTTGCTTAGAAAGCACCTTTTTTGCCACTATACCAAAAGCTAACAAATATGCAAAACACAATAAACTAACTATGTATGATTGGTGAATACCTAGTATATCAGCAACTTTTCCTTGAATCGGAGGAATAATACCCCCACCCAATATCATCATGATTAACAGAGAAGACCCTTGAGCTGTATATTTACCTAAGCCAATAATAGCAATATTAAAGATAGCTGGCCATAATACACTACAAGCCAAACCTCCAGCTAAAAAAGCATAAATAGCAATCATACCAGTACTGAACAACCCGACTAACATTGCTAATAATCCAAAAAGACTAAACAGCATTAATGTTCTCGCTGATTTATTCTTTGCCCAATACGTTAATACAATTTGTAAAACCACACAAACAGAATAGTAATACAAAGGTGTTACATCATTACCTGCCAAATAATTAGCCCCAAGAACAGCAAAATAAGCTAAAAATGGAACAACAATCATTGCTAATAATTGCTTCCCTTTAGACAAATTAAATACACTCACAGCACCAGCCCATCTCCCAATCATCAAACTTCCCCAATACATCGATATATAAGGAGTTATCTGAGAAGATTGGAGATTACCAAACTCTTCTAGCTTAAGTAACTCTCCTAAATTACTTCCGATACTTACTTCTACCCCAACATATGCAAAAATACCAAACATCCCTAAAAGCAACTGTGGATATTGCATCGCTCCCCAACCTTGTTGATTTCTCCTACTGCTTCGATAAGCAAAGCCAATACTTCCTCCTATCACCACTAAAGCTGCCGAAAGTAACATAATTCGTTTATTATCTAACCCTTCTTTAATTTCAACAATTTGAGTATCTAAAAAAGTGATTGCTTTCTCTTTTTCAACTAACTGAGAAGCCTCTACTTCTTTATTGCTCAAAACTTCCTTTTCTTTAACCAATAATTCTACTGGTTCATTAGCTGATTGACTATAGGTATTAAATACAGGAATATATATCATTATTAATAGTAGTGTCATCGTAACTAAAGTTCCTATTGCTTTCTTTGCTGGTTCCATAGGCTCAATACGCACTCCATCAGGTATTTTTTTTGAGAATCTAAACAACATTGCCGCAATTACAAAAAGAGCTCCTACTCCCGCATATAACATTGTCATACTCGACAGACTCAGATGTTGTATTTGATCATCAGTTAGTGCGACTGTACTTCCAAATAAAGCAAACGCCATTAACAATGGCCCTATAGTTCCTCCCAGTGAATTAACCGCTCCCCCTAAGCTCACTCTACTCGTCCCTGTCTTAGGATCTCCTACAGAAATCACTAGAGGATTAGCCGCTATCTGTTGTAACGAAAAACCGAGAGCTACTACAAATAACCCAATCAACAAAGCAGTGTAAATATTTACATTCACTGCCCAAATCATTAATCCTGCCCCTATTGCTGAAAACAGCAGACCAAATACAATTGATTTCTTATAACCATAACTTGTTACGAGATCCTTCCCCTTAATAGTACTTAAAATAAACAAAATCAAAGCTCCTGAATAATATGCTGTATAAAAAGCAAAATCAATTAATTGAGATTGAAATTGATCTAAGTGGAAATAAGCTTTACAAAATGGAATAAAAATACTATTACCTGCTCCAAAAAATCCCCAAAAGAAGAATACCGTAACTAAAGTATATAGTGCAGGATAATTAGTTTTTACTGTCGAATTATTCATGTGATAACAAGAGTTTATTACGATTACATTAACATTTTCAAATATAGACAAATACTATTTGTGCATAAAAAAGACAGTCATTTTTTTTATTGACTCCTTTTATATCCCTAATAAGCATTGAATACACCATCTAAAATGTAAAAAATGACCCAGAAATAATAATAAAAAATTATAATATACCCATGCAAACTATTTTATAGCAATAAAAAAACTATTTTTGCTGTATACAATAATATATTCACGACTGATGAAAAAGTTTTTTACCCTTACAGGTATATCTTTTATGTTTTTACTTACCTCTTGTGATGATGGTAATCTAGTTTATAAAGACATTGATTTTAACAACGTAACTGCTGTACAGAGATGTACTACACCAGGAGCTGATAAGATTTTCTACAAACTTCAGAATGATGAAGCACTAATACTTGTTATTGATGCTGATAACATCATGAGAGATGAAACTATCAATAGAGCTAGAGTAGAGATTAGTGGAACAGATACTAGCTTAGATTATAGAAAGTATACTGATAAAGTAGAAGGCACATCTATATGTAACCTTCCTCCTCCAGCTACTCCTTCTGTCATTCAGAGTATACCTGCATCTCCAGGTGGAACAGTCATCATAGATAGAACAGTACAGGTTAATAATAATACAACAGCAACTGATAATAGCGTCAACCTAATTTATCAGTACACGTTTTCTTTATTAAATATACATTTTAATCAAGGAGACACTAGTATTAAATATGATCAGATGACTTTTGGATCTACAACTTATGCAAATAGAACTTTAGCTTTTAAGTTTGATAATAACAATGGTAATGGTCTAAACAATTTTAATTGTAACAACTCATTATATAACTTAAAAGACAAAGAAGCTCTTATCTTGAATATCACTGAAGATGATCTTCCAACAGAAGCTACGGCTGAAAGTATTATAGAACTAAACGATAAAAGACTACTTAGTATAAAACAATATAGTCGTACAGGTATTAATCTAAATCAAGTATGTGAGTACGAAGGAGACATACCTGGATCAAATACTAACAACCCAAATAAATTAGAAGAATATTGGGTTGCACCTAAAGGGCAAATAGTTATCAAATCTAGATGGACTGAACCTGTAGATGGATCTGAACCAAAATTACTACATGAGATCTCACTAAGAAACCTAACATTCATAAAAGCAAGTAACACAGATAGGACATTCATAAAACCGACATTACCTTTCGGAACTATTGTTACAGATAAAAAATAATTCTATCCTATTTAGGACACTTAAAGTCGCTGTTTTTAACAGCGACTTTTTTATTATTAGTAATAATACTAAACCTTTCTTATAAATATTACAAAAATAAATATTCATCAAAGTTCTAAAAAATGGTACTAAATAGCTCTATAGCATTGCTAAAATTAAAACCATTTAAAAGTCTAAATAGGAACAAATACAATGATTCTAAAGCTTCTTTAAAAAGAAAGAAGATTAACTTTTATTTTTGTACTACATAATTATATGGCACTTTTTAACTTTTATTCCCTCTAAAATTCAAAAATTGCTACTACAATAAAATTTAAATATTTTAAATATCTTCAATTTTATTCAATATAACACAACTTTTATACAAATAAGCATATTGATATCTAACATTAGAAGTATTTACATTCAATTTTATTAGAATTTTAAAACAATTTTAGATAATACTAAACATTTTATATATTGCACATGTAAACAAAACCAAAAAGGTCTTAAATAAAATAATAGTTCTTTATTCTTTCTATAATTTTTAAAAGTATTCAAAGAGTAAAAAGTTATTGTACTATTCACTTTTTTAGTTTTGATATTTTCTACAATGAAGATTTTACAAGAAAGGGCTAAATAAATTATATTAACAAGTGTCACTCTGAAGATACGAGAATAAAAAATATAGATGAGAAATAAATTCACATTTACTGTTGCTTTAATTGCAATTAGTTTGGCGAGCTTTGCACAAGAAAGAACAAATACAATAGATAATCAATTTAATACTTTACTAAACGAATCAACAAACTGGCAAAAGTCTAAAATTGTCGAGGTAGAAAAATTGCACCAATTACAAAAAAATGTAAATGACTCTCTTACTAAGTTACATCTAACTATTGCTAATAATAAAGATGCTTCTTTAGAACATAAAGAATCTGTTGAAAGCTTAACATCGCAGTTACAAATAACTAGAGATTCTCTTTCAACTTCATTAACTACTACAAAGAATATTGAAGTTTTAGGAATATCTTCAGAGAAATCAACTTTCTTGACGATTATATGGGCTATTATAGGTATACTAATTATTGTTTTAGGAATAATATACTATCGCTTTAAAAGAAGCTTTTCTGAAATCAGAGAAGTAAACAGAAAATTATCTGAGACAGAAGAAGAACTTGAAGAATTAAGAAAATCTTCTCTTGAACGCGAACAAAGAATACGCCGTCAACTTCAAGATGAAATCAACAAGAACAAACCAGTTGAGAAAAAAGAATAAATATAAAAGGGAATCTACCGTGTAGATTCCCTTTTATATTTAAATCAAATTAGGATTAATTCTTTAATCCTAATCCTTTTATAACTTGCTTTATAATTGACGACTTCTTTTGCCTTTTAACTTTAGTGATTTCTTCATTCATATTGACCACTTTGTTTTCATCACAAGAATATTCTTCATCCCCTAGATCTTCGAATTCAAAAGTAGGTATAGAAGAGCTCGTAACAAATATTTCGTCTTCTACCTTATCTTCTTTTAACCCAAAACGCATACATCTTTCCTGAGGTTCTATATCCCACAAATATTCACCTATTATATCCTCTATTAGATGATATATTAGTTCTATTTTACTTTCTTCTACCTCTTCATATTCCAATGGTTCACCTAGACTTTCTACAACCTCTCCTTCTACTTCTAGCACTGTTCTAATCAAAAAACCATTCTCTGTATAATGAAGGTTAAACGACATCATCTCCTCATCTATAACGAAAGACATCACCTTCTGCTTAGAAGCTTTATACACTAGCGAAGCCATACCTATCGATACCAAAACTAAAGTAGCATCCTCTAAAAAACAAATATCTAATATATCTGATTCCTTATCACTAACAGTAGCCTTCTTAAAAGTAACTTCTTCTTCATGTACTAACTTACTTTTTAGTATTACTTCTAACCCTTCCAAATCAGATTGATAATTTTTATCTATTACTATACCTCCTATCTGTAGTCCCATATATTGTTTAACCCTCTATTTACAGCTTGAAAGATACTATTTTCTTATCTAAATACACTTGCCTAATTGTGAAACAGCTGTTAATTATAATAAGTTCCATTTTATTTAAAAACTATTTATTCTTTCTTTTCCTTATAATAGTATTTAAAGAATTAAAATCATATAATTGTCCTTCATAAATAATTTTTTGGAGATCAAAATCAACAGTCAAGGTGTAGGACACATTTCCTTCTGGATATATCCTAAAAATCAAAATCAACTGATTGTTTTCTTCTCTATAGTTTTCTAAATCCCAAGTATTTGATCCAGTATCTAATACAGCTTCATGAGTTATTGCATCTCTAATAACAAAAGTATTTACCCAATGTGACATTCTCATTTCTACTAAAGCAGTCCAAATTTGATACCGACCATGACAGACAGTCTGTACATCAATCAATCTATCCATTTATTATAAATTATCAAATCTTAAATTTACTACTAAAGTATGCCATACTACAAAATCCCCAAAGATATACGTCAATATTCTACCTTAATAGCTATGTATTTTATTATAAGTGATTCTAACAAATTTAGCATTTGAGTAGAATGGCTCTTTGTCATATTCATTTATACTTCTTTCCAATACTAATATTTCATCTGTCAACACACGAATATCATAATCCTGATAATCATCTGTATTCACCTCTTTTCCTACTCCTAAATACAATTTATCCTCTATCATAAACCACTGAAAAGGAGAGCGCTCATCACATATGATATCAGTGTCTTCACTTTCTTTGTAAAAATCAGTTTGAATCATAATTTCATGTCTATGAAACTCTAGTGTCTGTGGAGGACAACAAGTACTATCTACTTCTCCTGCAATGGCGCCTCCCCATCTATCATAATATTTTTTACTTTCTAATTTCCACTTACCTATTAATAGTGCTTTATTTTTACCTTGATGGCTAATCTGCACATCATCACTAGAACAAGAAATAAAATTAAAACACAATGTGATTGAAATAAATAATAAAAGTAATTTTTGTTGCATAATCGTTTGCTTTGTAAATTTTGGCAAATTTATAAGGTCAACACATTCAAAAAGCAAGACAAAAGTCCCTACAATAAATCGAATATATAATTAACAATGAATTGTAACAATTTATTAAGAAGAATAAAAAATAATAAACCAAAAAAAGTAAACCTTGAGAAGGTTTAGCCTCCTTTAGGCTAAAAAAATAACATAGATTTACGCAAAAAACCAAATATTTTACTAAATAAAGAAAAAATAAAAATAGTTATTACAAATTTCTATTTTAAAAAACACAGTATTTATTTACTTCTTAAATTAAGATAAAACAACATATTTAGTTTAGATATATCACATCTATCAACAGTAATAAATAAAATAGACATATACCTTTAAAGTATATATACAGTATTTAAAAATCACTTATTCTATAGCCTCAAAACGTTCTTTTTTTCTTTCTTCTTCTTGTATAACCTAAAAAACAAAAAAAAACAGCTATCTCCACTCTCGTTTTGACAACTGTTTTTTAAAGTTATATTACTTATTATTTACAGAATCTTTTTACTACCCACATTATAATAATTACGGTAAGGTGCTAATGCTTAAGAGTAATAAAAGACTAGTTTACTTTTTTATAGATAATTTTAATACTGCTTACATTAGAAGTATAACGATTACCATCTTTTACATCTATCTTTCGTTCAATAATTAATCGATCCTGACTTAATACTCGAATATCATAAATCTGTTCAGCATTTTGCTCTAATGATTTACTGATACCTAAGTACAATTTGTTTCCGCTTAACATCCATTGTCTAGGAGACCTTTCATTGTAATAATTCCCTTGACTATCTTTTTGATTTGAATAATCTGTTTGAATAGTAATGCCTCCTTTATAATAATCTACTGTCTGAGCAGGTACATTTAAATCACTTGCCAAAGTCTCCTTTACTATTCTACCATCTACATCTAACTCTGCTTTTTCTACAAGTTCCCATTTACCAAACATTTTAGAATTATTTTGTGCTTCTTCAGTAATTTGTATATCATCACTAGAAGAACAAGCAGTAAGGCTAACTGCAGACATTCCTAAAAATAGGAGACTAAATAGAGTTTGTTTTTTCATTTCGACTATTAATACATTTATATTTTTGACAAATATATATCGACATCTGTGAATTATCCAAAATAAAAACTCAAAATAAATTCACAATACGTGAATAAACAGGTTTTATAACTAACATTTAACAATTTCAATTTCGTGTATTTGTTAAAAAATCACACATTGTAATTTTTACACCAAATAAACTTACTTTAATATCGAATTATTAGAATATAAAAACATTCAATCTACAATTCGTATAATAAAACAGACAATATAGAAATAAACACAACTTACCTCAACGCAAACAAAGTACTAGTAAGACATAAAAAAAGACTCTAGTACATACTAAAGTCTTTTATAATCGAATAGTAAGCTATCCACTTACCATTTTCTATTCATTCCTTTTTTCCAATCATAAGGCATAAGAGAACCTAAAGTTACATAGTGATCATCTTCTACTTCTACGATCGCGTTTTCATTTTCTTGTGCTAATTGAGTCATAAACTCTCTACATCTTCCGCAAGGAGGCACAGCTTCTCCCTTCTCAGTTATAGCTACTACCCGTCTTATTCTATTTTCTCCATGCTTTAGCATATCTGCTATAGCCCCATGCTCTGCACAGAACCCCATAGAACAAGCAGTATCAATACTAATACCTGTATATACATTTCCGTCTATAGTCTCAATAGCAGCGGCAACACTTCCATACGCAACAAAATCATTTAATTCAACTGATTTTGCATATTTATGGGCTATTTGCTTTAATTCCTTTGCTTCCATTTAATTCATTTTGTTAGGCATATCCATACCATATTATTTCCTCACTATACTCATTATATCTATTCAATTCCCAATCACCAAATACTTCTGCTATTCCTAGTCCAGCATCAGCTACTAATAGTCCTATCTCATTAAAACTAGGAAAAGCAATAGTAGATTGTGAACTAAAATTCTCTTGTGTATTATCAATACTATAATAAGTCGTATAAGTCAATGCTCTTGCATCTCCTTCATACGTATTCCATGCGGTGACTTGCCCATGCAAAGGATGTTTAAATTGACGTATAGACTCCTCTTTTGTCCACGTTAACCAATCTTTCACTAACGGATTCCGACTATCAAAGATATACCTACCTCCTTCATTTAAGTGTACTTTGATTGTTTCTAGAACGGCCAAACGATCCTCTTTCGTCAAGAAAACCTGAAAGACATGTCCTGATAAAATAATCAAATCAAACTTTTGTTCTAAACGAATAGTTCTTGCATCTCCTTGTACCCATTTTACTTCTGAACTTCTTTTCTTTGCCCTTTCTAGCATCGCTTGAGCATACTCCACTCCTACTACATCTTTTCCTTTTTCAGCTAAAGCACTAGCTAACCGCCCTGTTCCACATCCTAAATCTAAAACTGACTTTACTTTTTCTGCTAGTTGTACATATCTCTCTTCATTCTCCCATAAGTTATCATAGTCGTAAAACTGAACCAAATCTACATTTTGATATAATTGATCTTCCATAATTATAGTTTAATCGTTAGTAAATCTCTATTTAAAAAAGGAACTAACTTATTAATTATATCTGTTGTATACAATTTCAAATAATGAGTAGTAGTTCCATCACTACAACCATAAAAAGGCTGATCCAAAACATCTTGATCAAATACTAATTGAATATCACTAGCTGATTCTCTTAATAATCCAAATATAGATGCTGCTCCTACCTTGGTCTCCATCTTTTCGTATAGCATCTCTGCTGGTGCAAACGAAACCCTAGAGATGCTTAAAGCTTCACTAAACTCTTTACTACTAAAAGGTTTGTCTCCTAATGTAACGAATAGGTAAAACACTGTTCTCTGTCTATTGCACAAAAAAAGTGTTTTGACCATATTCATATCTAGCCTCTCATTAATCAACAAACAATCTTCCATTGTAATTGCCTCCTCTGTTTCAACTCTTTGCCAATCCATAGAAAGCTTAGACAATATATCATAAGTCTGTTCTTGTAATTTAGAAAGATATCGCGATGGCCGTTCTAATGATACTTCACTGATATAAAACATATTTTATCTATCTATTACCGCACTCTCTAGAATAGAGAAACGCTTATTAATACTATCTATCTCTGCTACACATCCATATGGCAAAGTGAACGTTGGGCACGTATGACCAAAGTCCATCTGTGTTATCACAGGGAGAGTACTTAGACCTTCTTCATCAAGTATTTTAAGCAATATTTGCTCATATTCTTCAGCGTACATATTGTCATAAGGTCTTCCTAATATAATTCCATTTACTACATCTAAAATACCCATTGCTGCATACCCTCTTAACCAACGCTCTATATAAAGAGGAGCTGTCTTTTCTTCAGAAGTTTCTAAAAACAATATACTTCCCTTCCACACATCTAATTCTGGCCAAAGCTCCGTTCCTTTTATTATTTCTAATACTTCCATGCATCCTCCAATTAAAGTACCCTGTACGCTTTTTTCTCCTCTCACATAGCGCCACCCTTCACATGGATTCAGCTTGCGTTTAGTGTTTTGTATGCTCACATCAAACCAATCTAAATACTCTGTAGTCCAACCTTCTGTATTTGGAGACACTGGTTCTACTGGTTCTATCTCAAACAATGTTCGTTTGATATCTTGTATCTGATAATCATGCATTTCCCCATTCTCTGCAAATCCCACTAATAACGAAGTACCATAGAAAGAGCTCAACCCTGCTTTTAGGCACATAAAATGCGTTACTGTACTATCTGAAAATCCTAGAAATATCTTTGGATTATTTCTAATTACATCATAGTCAATATACTTTAATAATCGAATACTCTCGTCTCCCCCTATATTGGTAATAATAGCTTTTACTTTCGGGTTCTTAAATGCATCCATTAGATCCTTAGCTCTTGCCTCTGGATGATTATAAATCCACTCCGCTGATTCTAAAGCATGAGGGGTCTCTATAACTTTAAGTCCAAATATGTTTTCCAGTCGAGCTTTTCCTACTTGATAACGATGTGGTAACTCACCTGCCCCACCCCATGACAAAGAAATTGTCGCAACTGTATCTCCTGCTTTTAATTTCTTTGGTTTTATTAATCTTGTCCTCATATACTTATAATCTCCTTACCTATAGTTTCATGATCATCTCATGTTGAGTAATATAATGCTCTAAGCCTATTCTCTTTAAAAACGAGATGAAGTCCACTCCTTTATCATCTACATTGGTAATCAGAATTGGAGTTTCTAAAATATTAACCACATCATTCACGAGAATTTTTGCTATTCCTTTATTTCGGTAAGCTTTATCTACCGCTAGTTGATATATTTTACCACTGCTTTTATGATAGGCTACATATCCTACGATATTGCCTCTCACTTTAGCTACTTTATACCGAATGTCTTCCTTAGCTTTTTCTAATACAGCTATTGAATTTTGCCAACTTGGTTGGATATCCCAAAAAGGAAGAACTGTTTTCCAACATACTTGCTCTACATCTTCTATTACAACATTAGCTGTCTTATAGTGCACCTCACGTGGTTGTCCTTTGAAGCACAGTAGATATCTACTTATATTATATCCTTGAGCTTTATAAGCACGAATAGCTTTATCGTTTCCTTTTATTACCTCAAGGGATAGATTTACACTAATCCCCGTTTCTTTCCAAACAGGAATAGCATAACTATACATCTGAGCGACTAAACGCTGTCCCCTATATGCAGGTCTCACTCCCGTACCAGCATTATAATAATAGACTTGCTCACCTTCTTTCTTCACTCCTGTTAGCATAAAAGCAACTAACTCCCCCTTATCAAATGCTCCGATAGAATAATCTAAGTCAACCAATTCACTATTTAGTTTAAATGCCAAGCTATCTTCTGTCAAATGAAAGGGAAGTATATAATCTGAAAATGAATCATTAAATACTTCTGTAAGCTCGCGTACACTTACTTCTCTAAGACTTCTAATTTTCATATCTCCTTTTTACTTTAATTTATTATATTCACCTCGTAACAAACTAAAAACAACAGAGTCTTCTATCTGTTCTCCTTTTACATAATGACTTCTCAATTGTCCTTCTCTAGTAAATCCAAACTTGTTCACTGTATTTAAGGAAGCCATATTATCTGGGCTAATGAAGGCCTCTACTCGTCTCAATTGCATAGTTTCAAATCCATAATGTAAGACCGTATTTAAGACTTCACTCATCACACCTCTTCCTTTCGAGTTATCATGATACAGTCCATATCCTACCTCAGCTCTATCGTGTTCTAAATACCAAGTATGATATCCACAGTACCCTAATATATCCTCTGTTTCTTTATCAATGATTAAAAACATCAAATATGATTTATTATAAGTACGGAAGCCATAGGCTGCTTTTACTTTTTCTTTTTCTACTTCCTCTTCAGGAATACCTATATAATGCAAAAGTTCTTCTGCAGTAGCTAATCTTAAAAAGTTTTGATAAGCTTCAGCTTCTAGTATTCGTAATTTAAAACGGGAAGTTTCAATATGGTCAAATATAAATTCTCTCATTCTGTGTCATTCTAAGTGAACTAAATATAATATTGAGTATATTTAGGTTCCTGCAAATTAAAAAAAGTCAGCATATAAGATAAACAAACAAGTGTGAATCAACATTTTTATATACTGAAAAGACAAAAGAAGGGCTATCCTTTACTTTCATTCTGAGTAAATTTGCCATCTTTCTCTACTATCTCTATTATGATAGTGTAATAACTCCGTTATTTTCTATCAAATAACGGAGTAAGTACGGACTCATAACGGACTCACTACGGACTCATTCAAAGCTAAAGCTGTCTCAAACTACTATAAGTGTACACTTATCATAAACAGTCAACCTTATTTAGCTAGATTACACAAATTAGTAAATATTTGAATTTATAAATAATTATCAAATAAAAATAAATACCTTTGTAGGAGAGTACACAATTAATTATCAACACCTTAACACATACGCTATGATAAACTATCACGTCATAATACCAAATGATAAAAAAGCAGTATTTCAAGAGTTTCTTGAGATAATTGGTGCTGATTATAGTGAACAGATTAATGACCTTAACCTAACTCTAGAACAACAAGGCATCTTAGAACAAAGGCTTGCAGAACCTAGCGAGAGTTATATTTCTCTTGATAAGGCACTTAATGAACTATACAAAAAATATGACTTATAATATAGTTATACTCCCAAGTGCTATACATGACTTAGATGCTATATTTGAGTATTATTTTTTGATATCTAAACGTATTCTAAATTCCTTTAAAAAAGAATTTGATAAAACATTGAAAGTATTAAAGAATAATCCTTTCTTTCAGATAAGATACAATGACATACGAGCTATTTCTATTAAGAAATTTCCGTATGTCATTTTTTTTAGAGTAGATCCTTATAAACAAATGATACATATTGTAGCTGTTTTTAATACTTCTCAGAACAGTGATAAGTATCCTGTATAAAAAAAGGGTATCACGAATGACACCCCTTTCTCCTCTAATCAATAATAATCTTAACAGATTAATTCAACTTTCCCACTTACTACATCGTAATAAGCTCCTACAACACCTATTTTTTCTTCAGCAATCAATTTAGTCAACGAAGGACTCACTTCTTGCAACTGTGCTACTATCGTTCTTACATTCTCCATCGTCACTAACTCTACTAATTCTGATGCTGACAAATCTTCATTACTGTGTTTTTGGCGAACTTTATCTACTACTGGATGGATGCGTTCTAATATAGTGTCTAGTTTACCTAAAGTCGTATGATTACATGCTCCTGTCACAGCACCACATCTACTGTGTCCTAATACCATGATTAATTTACTACCAACCACATTACAGGCATATTCCATACTTCCGATTACTTCATCTGTCAATACATTACCTGCTATTCTTAAACTAAAGATATCTCCTATCCCTTGATCTAATACATGCTCTAGTGGAGCACGACTATCCATACAACTCAAAATAACGGCATGTGGATGTTGACCATCTTTAGTCTCTTGTAGTTGGTGTAAGAAGTTTCGGTTAAACTTCAAGTTATTTACAAAGCGGTTATTTCCTTCTAATAATAATTCTAAGCTTTGTGCTGGCGTTGTATTTGCTAATATTTCTTTTGTAAATGAATTCATAATTAAATGGTTTTTCTGTGTGATAAAATAATGTTTTGTTGGTCTCCTGATACTTTCACTTCTTTGTGAAAACCTGTTGTAGTAATCAGTATGTTTTTTTCTTTTGCCTTTTCATTTATAAACGTCTCTATAAGCTCTAAGACATCCACATGGATATACCCCATACGCTTTGCGTCTATAGCCAAGTGACAATTATCTGGCAATTGATAAAGTCTATTTTTAATCGCTGTCTTGTTCAAGAACGATACTTCCTCTGCTAAAGTCAAGGTATATACTACTTGCTCTTGCTTTATCTGACGATGCATAGAGAATGCTTTTCTTACATTTCCGATTAATAAGAATAATACACTCACTCCCATACCTACAAGGACACCAACGAGTAAATCTGTTACTACTACCATAATAAATGTGATGATAAAAGGAATAAACTGTGTGTATCCTTTATGCCAAAAGTGCATAAGAATAGCTGGACGAGCTAAGTTATACCCTACTAAGATTAATACTGCTGCTAAGGATGCTAAAGGAATCATATTTAATACTAAAGGCAGGGAGATAACAGCTATTAATAAGAAAATACCATGAATGACTGCAGATGCTTTATACAATCCTCCTGCATTCACATTAGCAGAAGAACGTACTACTACAGAAGTCATCGGAAGTCCTCCTATCAAAGAGCTTAGAATATTCCCTATTCCTTGTACTTTTAATTCTCTATTAGTATCTGTATGTCTCTTTAATGGATCTAAGCGATCTGTCGCCTCAATACACAATAAAGTTTCAATAGAAGCTACAATAGCAATAGTCCCTCCAATCATCCATACAGCAGGATTAGCAAATCCTGTCCAATCTGGAAAAACAAATATGGAACTGATATCTGATAAACTATCAAACATAGGGATCGACACTAATCTCGATGGTTCGATAGCTAAAGAGCTACCTGTAGCAATCCAAAACTGGTTAACTAGAATACCGACTACCACTACAATTAAAGCTGCTGGTAAAAAAGAAACTTTCTTAGTCCACTTCATCTTATTCCACAGTAATAATATGGCTAATGAAATAGCAGTAATAATTACTGTACCTAATTGGACAGATGCAAAAGAAGTAATATCACCTAAAGCATCTACTCCAAAAACCAATGGCAATTGCTTAATTAAAATCACTAATCCAATACCTGCTAACATTCCCTCTATTACACTTGATGGAAAGTAGTTGGCAATAGTACCTGATCTTAACAATCCTAATATCACTTGCAAAACTCCTGCAATAATACCTGCTGTAAGTAATAATTCGAATGATCCTAGCTCCGTTATAGCTCCTAATATAATAGCCGCTAAACCTGCTGCTGGACCACTTACACTAATATTTGAATTACTCAGTAATCCAACTATTACTCCTCCTACCACACCTGAAATAATACCTGCAATAGGGGGTGCACCAGAAGCTAACGCAATTCCTAAACACAGTGGAAGTGCGACTAAAAAGACCACAAGGCCTGGAGCAACACTCTTCTTAAGTGCTGCCATACTCATATTTTTTGTCATTGTTATTTTACGTTTAGTTTTTCTTTTTTAGCCACAGATAAAGGCAATAGAAGATCTGTCGATTCATTGTTGTCCAAAAAATCAAGAAGGTAAATATTGACTTATTCAATACTTAAAAGCTAAAAAAGAAATGATTAACGAACTAAAAGCTTCTTCATTGCTAACAATTAACCGTTTTGCAAAAGAAGACTTTCGTTACAACAAAAGACATCATAGGTAATTAAACCCACATTCCGCATTAGCCAAATACTGCAAAGCAATTCTACTTCATAGTTCTTTCATTAGCTCTAAAACCATACTATAGTATGCTTGTATCACTAATTCAGAGTTATTTTGTATAATTACTTTTCGTTTATATGTCTATCGTGGAATATGGGTTAAATGAAACATAATACATGCTCTACATTACATAAACCTAGAGACAGTATTAGTTAAATACTACAAAGTGATTCTACGTCATAGCTCTTTCTATAGCGCTATCATTATACTATCGTACGATTATAGTACTAATTCCGATTTGCATTGCGTAATTACTGTTCGTTGATCTATCTATTGTTAGTTTTAGAATGAACTCTATAACCATCCATATCTATAAAAATAGATAGACAAATAACCTATAAAATGTCTTTTGCTAAATCCTCTACTAGTGTTTACTAATAGAAGTAATATTAAACTAAACGTTCAGGAGGGGGTAATAAGATATCGAACTCTTGTGATTCATACACAAGTTTCAAATGAGAGAAGTTTAATTCCAATCCTTCTCCTGCATCTACTAGATTAAGATGATTAGAAGCAGATAAATCCCACAAATGTCCTTTGTGCTCTTCTTCTGCATTAGTGATTGGCTTTTTATTTTCTTCAGAAATGGTCACAGAAGGTATCTCTAATTCAATGCCAGCTAGCACCGCAATAGTCGGCGTAGCGATAAAGTTTACAAAGAATAATAATACAATTAGTGATACATATTTCATATCACAAAAATATTTTTTTTCTGAAATATAACAATATTAGACTTGTTAATTTTACTATAAAAAGTAGTTTTTCCACTAAACAACATCACATTTCAACAAGGTTTTAATGTAAAAACCACACTTAATGTAGCTTATTTCCTTCTATACTTTCTTTTGCTTTTCTTCCTATTCATCTGATATGCAAATACTAAACCCACTAACGCTCCTACTAAATGCCCTTGCCAAGAAACACCTTCTGCGACATAGCTAGGTAGTACTCCATAAACTAACCCTCCATATAGTATCCCAATGATAATAGATACTAAGATTAAAACTAACTTGCGAATAAATATTCCACTAAAAAATAGAAAGAAAAAGAGCATATAAATTAATCCACTTGCTCCTATATGACAACTCATCATACTTGTCTGAAAGTAACCAAAATCAGGTAATAGCCACAAGGCTAAACCTGAGGTAATCCACCCCATAATAAGTACTGTATAGGCTTGCTTTTTATAAAACAAAAACAATACTACACTAAGTATAAATAAAGGTAAAGTATTACTAATGATATGGTCTATCCCACCATGAAACAGAGGACTTAAGAAAATTCCTTTAATGCCTTCTATACGCCAAGGAATTACTCCATAACAATCGTGGAATATACCCAATTGTTGTAGACCAAATATAAACCACATCACTCCTACCAACAATAATGGTGGATAGAAATCTTCTTTCTTTAATCTAAGTTCCTCGTTTCTCACTGCACTCTATTTTATGTTAAAAGTACGATTATAATCAACATATCACCCATAATCAAACAACTTTCATAAAACTTCACACAACTAAATAATATTCATAACAAACAACATTAATATATACCTAAAAAAAATGGCTACTCCATTACAGAGTAGCCACTTCCTAATTATAATAGATGAGCTTTGATTTTATAATTGTACTTTACTCACAGTATCGCCATTCGTGTCTACTTGAGCTTCTTGCCCTTCTACTTTAGGCATTCTCTTTGTTTTATTTGTAATATAAGCTACTCCTGTATTTTTATTTACTGCTACAGTATTAGGATGACTTCCTGTCTCTAATTCTGTAACTACCTCATAGGTTTTACCATCAACAATAACAGTTTTACCACTTTCTCTATTTGCTAAAACAATTTTATCTTGTTTTGGTAAATAGTTTACTCCTAAAGATCCTCCTTTAAACTTTACTACTTTTAGTAACTCTCCACTGTCAGCATTTAATACTGTTAACCCAGTAGAAGAATTTGTCACAAACAATCTTCTTCCTGATTCATCAATAGAAACATTTATTGGGCTTTCTCCACCTGAAGCAAACTTCTTAATCACTTTCTTAGTCGTTGGATCAATAATAGCTACTTCATTTGTCCCCATATTAGCAGCGTATAACTTCTTCGTTTTAGTATCAAAAGTAAGTCCTGCTGTAAAAATACCTGTATTGTCTATATATCCTTTTAATACATCTTTATCTCCATCAATGATCCACACTTTACCATCTTGTTGTGTGTCTGATGCGTAAATAGTATTTGTTTTCTCATCAATAGCAATTTCTCTATTGTGACCGCTCTCATTCGTTCCCGGAATTACTTTAGTAGCTCCTGTTTTTAGATCGATTACAGTCACTGCATTAGTAGTTGTATTCGTTCCATAGATCTTTTGAGTCTTTTCATTTACTGCAATACCAAAGACAGGGTTTCCATTCACACTATACTCTTTTTCTACAGATAAGTCATTTCCATTTAATTTATAAACGATTCCCTCTTTAGTTTTAAAATCGATTACAGAAGCAACATATACTCCATTGTCTACACTATTGTAAGCAACTTCATATAACCCTTTTCCTACTTGTTTATTTTGATCTATTGATTGTGCTGTAGCAGTTGTTCCCATTGCTGCTAATACTGTAGCACTCAAAAACGTTAATGATTTAATGTATTTCATATTGTTATTATTAAAAATTAGTACTTTCTACTTTAGATAAGCTACCTATCATCCAATTAAAAGCTTGTTGCCAATACCAAGCACCATGCTTTCCTTTGGGATTAATATTCAACTCATAATTCAGGTTTAATACCTGTTTATTTGTTTCTAAAAAACGAAGGATATCTTCATCCATTCTTACCACGTTACCATCTCCTTTCTTGCGATTCTCACGTCCTCCTCCATAGATAAAATAAGTTTGTTGTCTTATTTTATCTATTTGACTAGTAGATAAGACATTGACATAAGTATCTAGATTGTGATCATCTTGCCAAATAGAAGGAGAAAACACGCCAATCTTTCCAAATGTATCTGGATAAGTCAACCCTGCATATAAAGAAATCAATCCTCCTAAAGAACCTCCAGCGATACCAGTATGATGAACATCTGACAGGGTTCTATAAGTCGAGTCTATATAAGGCTTTAATGTTTTAACTATAAAAGAAATATAAGCTTGTCCTTCTACGACAGGGTTCTTCTGTGTAGGAAAAAAAGAATATTCTTTTTCTCTTAGATTCTTTTGATAATCATGATCTATCCCTACGATAATATATTGATCTCCATATTTGGCTATAGTCTCATCTACTTCCCATTCTACTGGGCCTAGTCTACCTTCTGAAGTAGCCTCGTCGAACAAATCTTGTCCATCGTGCATATACCACACAGGATACGATTCTTGACTATGGTCATAATCTTTAGGTAAATAAATTCTAATATCTCTTACTCTATTTAACTCAGGGATATAGAAGTTCTTCAGTATCACTAGATGATCTGGAGCTGTAGACGCTTCAAACTGATCTCTCCATGCAGCAATAGTATTCTTTAATACCATATCTTCTTTAACTTCTACATCGTGTAAATTAATCAATCTACCTTTCTTAGATGACTCTAAACTCTGCCAAGTACCTCGTGTGAATTTATATTCTAAAACTCCTGATGGAATATTTTTAACTTCTACTAAATATTGATTAGATGTCCCTGAGATATTACGCATTAGGTAACGTTCATCTTTAGGATTCCATTGATTAAAATTACCTGTCAAATAAATAGGCTCTTCTGTGTGAGCAAAGTCTTCCACTGTAACTTCTACTCTAACTTTAAAACTGTTCTGTGCTTGCAAATTCATAACTACCATTAAAACAATAAACACATACTTTTTCATTAATTACTTTTTATAACTTGTTTACTTTAAACAATCCTTGAGGCTTTCCTCCTTTTTGAATCTCAATAGATGGAGTTGCTTTTAGCATATCTTCTGATAATTCATAGTATCCTAATTTTGTATCATTTACCACACGAATAAATTTCTTATTCTCTATTTTAGATACTCCTAATGAAGCGGCTGGTGTTTCGACTAATGTTACTCCCTCTATCTGAATAGGTGTTACTGCCTTACTCTTAATATCAATCACTACATACTTCCAAATAGGAGTTAAATTAATTGTTTGTGGATTTGCTAATGGTACATCATTTACCAACGTTACTATTTTTCCTTTCTCTACATAGATTGTTGAGAATTTACCAGGTGTTACACTGTTAAACATCGTATTGAAATCTAATTCCCATGATTGGTCTACTTCATTTGATCCATTCTTAATACGTGCTATTTTAGATTGATCTCCTAAACCTCCTGTTTTAATACCTTGACACACGAAATACAAATCTTTATTCTCGTCAAAATAATACAACGGGTTCTCATCAACGAAAGCAATATTACCTGTATTCTTTACCTGAGTATCTCCTATCCATTTTCCATTAGTCAAATCAATAACAGCAAGGTGTACATCAGTTGATACACCATCAAACATACCTCCCTGTGCCCCTTGGTTCTTTCCAAAAGTGATATCAGCATATAGTTTATTACCATTAATTGCTAATAAATGTTGACCTATTGCTTTAAAGTTTACTCCTTGTAGATTTAACTTTTTCTCTAACGCATTGATCTGTTCTGCATAATCATCTAACATTCCTTTTTTTGCCATTCCTATAGGATCAAAAATCTGTATTTGTGTAGGTTGAGCTCCTTCAAAATAATATCCTGTTGTATGATCATTCGTTAATGTAAAGTTTCCTGAACCTGCTATTTTTGGTTCTACAGCAATACTTTTAGTAGTGTAAAAGCCTTTATCATCAAAAATGAATTGACCTAATGCACGAGAATTATTGTCATCAAACATTCTATACACTCTATTACCATATTGACGATACCCTCCCATTCCTCCTGTGGTTGTTGTATTACCTGTAGCATTGTCTATCATTCCTTTTGGTAAAGAAGAATAGGCTTTTAAGAAACCGTTTTTAACAGGTCCTTTTCCTTCTGATAAAGTCATCAGAAAATATTGGCTCTGTTTTACTTCTGGGTCTACTGGTGTTACAGGATTATTGTCATCTGAAGAAGAGCATGATGCTAATGTTAATGCAAAAGCAAATGACATTGATAATAATGGTTTTATAAGTCTCATGTTAATTAAGTTTATAGTTAAGTTTTAAGTAGATACTTCTACCTGCTTTTTGTATTTTAAAATAATCGTATAAATCTTGATTTAATAAATTGCGTACCTCAACTCCGATAGACACTCCTTTATCATTTAATTCATATAAAGTACCTAGAGTAAGAGAAGTCTGATCTGGAACAATGTTTTTCACATCTCCTTTACTCTTTCCAAACAATCCTAGGAATCCATTTGGTTCCATAGATTTATCAATAGGTTGAATGTAAAACTCACGAACGAAATTAAGATTAGCATAAGCTGTTAATCGATCTTGCTTCTTGAAAACATCAGTAAACTTAGCTTCTGCTCCAATGTTGGCAAAAAAGAATGGAATATTTGGAACTCTATTACCTTTTAACCATTTATCTGCGGCTTGTTTAAACTCTCCATAACGAATACTTTGCCAAGTAAAGTTCCCATAAAACTTATAGTTCTTTTTTACTTTCAGGCTTAGATCTCCTTCAAAGCCATACCCATTAGCCTTTTCTTTATTGATAAAAACAGAGAGAGGTGGATTACCTGACACAAGTACAATGATATCTTTTGTGTGTCTGTAAAAACTATTAAAACTATATTGGAAGTTACCCACCTCCTTCTCTATTCCTAAATTTAAATTGATACTCTGTTCTGGCTTTAAATTAAAGTTCGATGCTATAAAAATATAGTCACCAAATAACTCTGTATATCCTGGTAATCTTCTTGCATCTTCTACAGAAAAGCGAAGATTAGTTTGTTCTGTTAATCTATATTTAGCTCCTAAAGCCCAACCAACTGCATTATCTGATACATCATGAATATCTCTAGCGGATAAGTCTACATTACTAGCTGTATTAAGCCCTCTGCTTGAATAATTATACAACTTCAAAATTGCATTTGTCTCCAATTTCTTATCCCACCACTGACTCGTCAATCCTATAGCTAACACATTCTTTTTATAACGAGTAGGAAGTTCTATCACTGTTTGGTTCAAATCCTGAATTACTCTTCCATAAGGATCTTTACCCTCTCTTTTAGTATAATTGTAAGTATTGTTTAACCAGATTTGTTGTGAAGGATTAATCGCATAGCCTATCAATGTTCTTGAAGTAAAGAATGTCATATCTATATCAGCATCCATAGGCATATCTCCTTCCCCTCTATACCCACGTGGGGTGAACTCTCCTAGCCAGTTATACCTTCCTTTTAAAGTATCAATAGCTTGTGACTTCACTACATTATAAGATAGAAATTGATCTATAGATAATTTATCATTGAATACGGCTTTTTTATACCTTAATGTTGGAATAACACTGTGTTGCTTATCTTCAATTCCTCCATAAGGTACAACCATTGAAGTAGGACTATTTTGAAGTTGTTTATCGATATTATAATAACTTATACCTAGTTCAATTTTATCTGCCCAAGAAAGATTATGAGCTCCTAAATAAGCATTAGCAAAGAAGTGCTTATATCGATTGTGAAACAACTTTACCTTAGAATGAGTTTGAGCTAATTCAAGATCAGGAGTATTAATTTTATAATCATTATCAGAGTAATTATAAAACACCTCTCCTCCTGCATATAGATTGTCATTTAAGTTATAATGCCCTCTTACAGCAGAGCGAATTGTATTAAATGAACCATATTCTACAGAAGCTCTTAATTGATTACTTTGTATAGAAGAAGAAACTAAATTAACTGCTCCTCCTAAAGCATCACTTGCTAAGTGCACAGGGATAATTCCTTTATATACCTCCACTTTATCCAACACATCTAATGGTACATTAGAAATATTATATCCTTGTCCCAAATAGTTTAAAGGAATACCATCCTTAAAAAAACGTATTGCATTACCTTGAAAACCATTCAGATTAATATTAGCCTCTGAACCTAAGCCTCCTCCTTGTCGAATACGCACTCCAGTAGTCTTGTTCATCAAATCATTTAAAGAAGTAGGCCGAAGAATCTCACTTTTAGTATCTATAGTGAGTGCTCTAATAATATCTCGATTACTATTTTGCTGTTCATCTTTAGTTTGAACAATAATATCCGATAAGATCGTGTGATCTTCTTCTAAAACAAATGAATTGCGTATCAAATCCACAGTATCGAATGTCTGACTCACACTTTGATAACGTTCAGCAAATACCTGAATAACATAAGAAGATGCTGGTTTTAAGTCAAACTGAACCTGACCCTCCCCATCTGTTATCAATTGTTGATCATTTACTATTACGACAGCATTCTTTACCAACTGATTATTGTTATTGGTAATAACGATACTCTTCTTTATTTGCCCCAAAGCTAATGAGGTACTGGCAAGAGCCATCAATAAGGTTACTTTACTAAGCCTACTCACTTGTTATTTATAATTATTTTAAATAATAGCAAATGTAGACTTATTTATCTCACTAACAAGAATAATTCTAAATAACCGATTAAAATAAGCTTAAACTAAATATAAAAAACACACAATAAAGAATAATTAAAAATAAAATCTATGGATAAAGAAATTATATAATTCAAAAAATCCTTTGATATACTAAATAAAAAATAGAATAGTTAAAGTTATAATACTCACTTTAGGTTACATAAAAAAACCTTCTAATCTTATTAAGATCAGAAGGTTTTTTATTATAATTTATTCCTCTTTATTCCATTTGACAAACCACTTAGCTATTCTACCAAAATTGGTTATCATTAAGAATCCTAATACTAAATTAGCAAAAGTTCTAAAAGCCCCATATTCATCATAGATAGACATATTTTCATTTCTGATAGCTACAGTAAATCGTTGTATAATCCATGTAATCATATAAGGTAGATTATTCACAATGAGTATTCCTCCAATAATAAACACTCCCACCTTAACAATATCAATAGCAGTCAGATTATCGACTACTATTTTATCAGTCTCATAACCTTTACTTAAGCGGAAAAGGCTAACTATCTTATCTCCATATAACATTAACAGAGTAAATACTACCAACAAAAAGATATGTTGACTTATATCTGACAGTAAATCACCAAAGGTATTTTCCTTTACAGTAATCAAATAGTACAAACTACTTAATAGAGACAAAAAATAGGTAAGAAATAAGTAAAACCCTAATAACTTCACTAATGCTGTAAACAAATCTCTTTTACTCATAGACACTCATATTAAAGATTGAGAGTATCTAATATACAACTAATTAGTGTATATCTTTTTGTTTACTCACAACTATACACCGCTCGTTCCATATCGTGATAGAACAGAACTGTCCAATGCTCTGCCTCAGCCTGTATCTTCCATTCTGTACGCCACTTCATCGCTAGCTTACCGTCATAATCACTCTTAAAAGCCATATTAAATTCTAGGTAACTATGCTTTGGTAGATTATCTGCACCATAAAAGATGGTTTGTTCTTTGTCTTTAATCCAAAATACCTGCATATACGGCGTATGCCCTCCCACCACTTGATAAGTAATCTGTTCATCTATACTACCCTGATCATCATTCATCCATATGATATTAGGTAATGCCAAGGCCTCTTCTAGTATATCGTAATCAAATGAAATATCATCCATAGACAACTCTGCAAAAGCAACTTCTCTACGTTGAATGTATATTTGAGCGTTGGGATAGCGTCCTATATATCCTTCTTCTGTTTCTTCAACCAAACCGTTGATATGATCTTTGTGCAAATGTGACATCAACACCCTGTCAATATCTAAAGGAGTTAAGCCTTCTTTGGCTAATAATTCGTCTATTTTGTAAACACCATTCTCTTGATATCCTAAACCTACATCTAATAATGTTTTATGATTATCTGTTATGATCAAAAAAGGTTGTACTGCTAATTGTATTTCTGTGGTCAATACCTTATCTCCTATAGGTAAAAAGTTCTTTACCTCATCTTCATAAAAATCACCTTCTTTTAAGGATACTACTTTAATCATTGTTTTGTGAGTTTTGAATTACAAAGATAAATAGAAATAAAGAAAAAGGATTGTTCTAATCACAATCAGAACAATCCTTCCTATTATTTTAAAAGTTCTTCTTTCAAATCCTCATAAGAAGTGAGAACAGTACTTTTCTTTTCTCCTTTCATAATCTCTTCCAATCTATCAGGTATAGGAATCTCTATTTCTAATAATTGTTCTATACACTCTGGAAACTTAACTGGATGTGCTGTTCCTAAGAATACCCCTGTAAAATCATGATGTGCCTTAGCGTACTCCTTGATCCCTAGATATCCCACTGAAGCGTGAGGATCTAGTAGATAGCCACTCTTCTCATATTGTTCTTCTATTAATGCTAATGTAGCCTTATCTGTAAAAGAATAGGCTGACAGATCTTTGCTCAACTCCTTCGCATCTTTAGCAAACAATTCTAATATACGCACGAAATTGCTCGGGTCACTTACATCCATCGCATTAGAAATTGTCTCTACTGTTTGTTTCGGCGTATAGGCTTTAGAAGAAAAGAATCTTGGTATTGTATCATTTGCATTAGTAGCTGCAATAAAATGAGCAATAGGCAATCCCATCTTTTGAGCTAGCATCCCTGCACATATATTTCCAAAGTTTCCACTAGGTACAGATACAACCAATGGTTTGTTTAAATGTTGTAATTCTTTATACATCAAGAAATAATAGAACATCTGAGGTAACCAACGAGCTACATTAATTGAATTCGCTGATGTCAAACGACAAGATTTCAACTCTTCATCTAAAAAAGCCCTCTTTACCATCGCCTGACAATCATCAAAACTTCCTTCTACTTCTATTGCTCTAATATTCTTACCTAGCGCAGTTAATTGCTTCTCCTGGATGCTACTCACTTTCCCTTTGGGATATAAGATAACAACTTCTATTCCTTCCACATCATAGAATCCGTGAGCTACAGCACCTCCTGTATCTCCTGAAGTTGCCACTAGAATAGTAATTTTCTCTTTTTCCCCTTTGACAAAGCTTCTCAAACATCTAGACATAAATCCCGCTCCTACATCTTTAAAAGCTAATGTAGGTCCATGAAATAACTCTAATGTATAAACATCTTGATCAATCGACACTACAGGAAAATCAAATGCTAACGTTTCTCTTACAATCGTTCTTAGCTCTTCTTCTGCTATCTCTTTCCCTACAAAAGGAGCGATAACCTGGTATGCTATCTCTTCCTTACTCATCGCTTGAATACCTTCAAAAAACGAAAGAGCTAACTGAGGTATTTCTTGTGGAAAATACAATCCTTTATCCTCGGCAATACCTTGTATTGCAGCTTCTTTAAATGAGGCTACACGCTGAGGGTTATTTAAACTATAATACTTCATTACAATACTTTTATACCTTGTGAATTAATAGGCGATACATGAATATCAAACTCATACCCTGCATCCTTTACTACTTGACGCATTGCTTCTGCTACGCGCTCTGCATTCTCCTTGCCTTTGCTCAATGCAAACACAGAAGGTCCTGCTCCTGATATTCCTCCTCCTAATGCTCCATGCTCACAAGCTGCTTGTTTTAACTCTGCATAGTTTGGTATCAATAGTGAACGTTTAGGCTCTACAAATTCATCGTGTAATGAATTACCAATCAAATCGTAATCAGAAGTATAAAGTCCACATATCAATCCGCCAAGATTACCACATTGTTTAATCGCTTGTTTTAAAGTAACTGTTTGCTTTAAAACCGAACGAGCATCCTTTGTTTTCAACTCTATCTGAGGGTGAATCACAGTAGCATATAGCTCTTTTGGAGAATCTATATGAACTATATTAAGCGGTTCATAACTATGAATAAATGCAAACCCTCCTAATAACGCTGGAGCTACATTATCCGCATGAGGTGCCCCACTCGCTAAAGCTTCTCCTTGCATAGCATAATAGATCAACTCTTTATTTGTCAGTGGGTATCCACATAACGCATTGACACCATAGACAGCACCTGCCGAACTTGCAGCACTACTACCAATACCGCTACCTGCCTTGATATTCTTGTGAATCACAATCTCAAAACCAAAGTCAGGTTGTAGTTTTTCTATTAAAGCTAAAGCGGCAACGCCTGCCACATTCTTCTCCACTTCAAGTGGTAAATCAGCTCCAATAATCTCTTTGATACGTACTCCTTTTTCTGCTGTTTTAGTGATAATCATTTCATCACCTACATTATCTAAACACACCCCCAAAACATCAAAACCACATGATAGATTAGCGATTGTAGCTGGGCAAAATATCTTTATTTCTTTCATTTTATAACAATTTACTTCCTATTCTTATTACATCTGCAAATATTCCTGATGCTGTCACTTCTGCTCCTGCACCCGCTCCTTTTATCAATAACGGTTGTTCTTGATAGCGATTTGTATAGAACATTACGATATTATCTTTCCCCTCTAAGTGATAGAATGGGTGATTAGACATTATCTCTTGCAGACCTACACTAGCCTTACCATCTTTAAGCGTTGCTACTACTTTTAGACAAGCTCCTTTAGCTTTTGCCCCTTCATATAGAGCTTTAAAATGAGCTTCTTCTTTGGCTAAAACAGCTATAAAAGTATCGGCATCCTTTGCCTCCATACAAGACATCGGTAAGAAACTATCCACCTGTACATCTTCCTCTTCTACCCAATAATTACACTCTCTCATCAGAATCATCAGTTTTCTCTTCACATCTACACCGCTCAAATCTATCAAGGGATGAGGCTCTGTATACCCTTCTTTCTTAGCTAAAGCTACTATCTCTGCAAAAGGTTTATCTCCGTTATACTGATTAAAAATAAAGTTCAAACTACCACTTAATACTGCTTGTATCTCTTTTACTTGATCTCCTGAGGCAACAAGGTTCTTAATTGTATCAATAATAGGCAGACCTGCACCTACGTTTGTTTCGTATAAGAAAGGAGCATTGTACTTCTTAGATAGGCCTTTTAACTCTTTATAATATTCCATTGTAGAAGAACAAGCTATCTTATTACAAGTCACTACAGCAATACTATTCTTTAAATATGATGCATAAGTCATGGCCACATCAGCAGTAGCGGTATTATCTACGAATATGCTGTTGCGCAAATTCAGTTCTTTGATCTTATCTAAAAACCCTTTTTGAGTCATAGGAACTCCACAATTAGACAAATCTTTTACCTCAACCAAATCAAAACCTTCTACATTAAAACACATCAATTTAGAATTAGCTATCCCTACCACTCTAACATTTACTTTCAGATGTTCTCTTAAATAATTGTGTTGTTGTACGATTTGCTCTAAGAACTTCCCTCCTACATTTCCTATTCCCATAACAAATAAGTTCAACTGAACCACCACCTCTTCAAAGAAAGCTTCATGTAGTACATTCAATGCTTTCTTGACATCTTTTTCTAGAATAACAGCAGAGATATTACGCTCTGATGCACCCTGAGCGATAGCACAGATATTAATATTGTTACGACCTAACGCACTAAACATTTTACCACTGACTCCTTGATGCCCTTTGATATAATCTCCTACTGCTGCAATAATAGACATCCCTAATTCTACGCGAACTGGTTTTACTTTTTTGTTTTGTATTTCAAACTCAAAAGCACTATTAATCACTTGCTCTGCTCTTTCTGCATCTGAAGCAATAATTGCGAAACAGATAGAGTGCTCTGAAGAAGCTTGAGTAATGAATATCACATTGATATCCTCTAAAGACAATACTTCAAACAGTCGTTTAGAAATTCCTGCTACACCTACCATCCCAGGGCCTTCTAATGTCAGTAGTGCTAGATTGTCAATATTTGTAATTCCACGTACAGGATTAGGATCTGTACTTCCTACAGCACTGACTAAACTTCCCTCAGCATCTGGCTCAAAAGTATTTTTGACAATCAATGAGATTCCTTTAGGTAAAATAGGCGCCAAAGCAGATGGATACAATACTTTCGCTCCGAAGTGAGAAAGCTCCATCGCTTCTTGGAAGTTGATGTGTTTTACTATTTTTGCTTGTTTTACCACTCTTGGGTTAGCTGTATATATACCACTTACATCAGTCCAGATCTCTAGTTCTTTTAAGTTAAGAGCAGCTGCGATAATAGCCGCAGTATAGTCAGATCCTCCGCGTCCTAATGTTGTCACTTCATTTGCTTCTGACTCTGCTATAAATCCTGGTACGATAGTTACTGCACATTTATGTTTCTCAAAGTAATCAACGATCAACTGATCAGTTACTTCAAAGTTTACAGCAGCTTTACCAAACTTGTCATTTGTCTTGATAAAATCACCACTATATCCATGACGGCAATCTTGCCCCTGTGCCTTCATAACCTCAGCGATAACATAAGAAGAAAGGCGTTCACCATAAGACATAATTAAATCCTTTATACGAGGAGAAAGCTCTCTTAGTAAGAAGCACCCTTGTAACAATACTTCCAATTCATTTAGTTCACGTATAACACTACTCAATATTCCTGCTTGATCATTCACAGGTATTAATGCTCTGACAACTTCTAAATGACAATGACTAATATCTTTAAATTGATCTATATATTCTTCGTTATGTGCAGCCGCTTGTACTGCCGCAAGCTGTAGTAGATCAGTCACTCCACTCAGCGCAGATACCACTACGATAACAGGCTCTTCTATCTTATTGATGATATCTATACATCTCTTTATATTCACGGCATTAGCCACTGATGACCCGCCAAACTTTATTACTTTCATAAAATTTCATTGATTTGGTTTTCTCCCAAAGCAAGTAACTAATTGATATTAATCGCTTTGGATAATATAAAATACAGCCGTTAATAAATAAACGACCACAGACGATGGTTATATGTAATAAATTCCCCCTTTACAGGGTTGAGATAGATGACGATGACGAAGATGTCAACGTAATAGTAGTTACTGTAGAAGTAGTAACGTTAGAAACACGAGAAGTTGCACCACTTAAGATAGTAGTGTTTAAAACAGGATTATATGTTCTAAAATTCGCGTTCATTGATACGGCTAAGATACCAAAACCATTTTAAAACAAACCAATAAAAAGTTAAAGAAATTCAAATATTTATTTCAAACGCCTTCATTAAAGCACTCTTAACCCCAACAAATACAAGAGATAGTCAATATTAAAAATATTTTTAAAAACACTCCTGTTTACGCAAAAAACAAAGAACTCCATCGCTTTTAGCGATGGAGTTCTTTGTTTTTTAAACTTTGTAAACTTATTTTATGACATCTTCATCAGCCAAATAAGCATATTTCTTTTGTCTATTTTGCCATCTTTCTTCTGCATATTGTCTCAAGTCCACGATCTTATCTTTCTCATCAATAATCTCAAAACCAAGTAGGGTCTCGATAATATCTTCCATAGTGACTAAACCATCTACTTCACCATACTCATTCACTACAATAGCGATATGCTCATGCTTCTCCTTCATCTTATTCCAAGTCGTAATTACATTCAGTTTTTCAGACACAAATAGAATATCTCTCTTTATTTCCTTTAATTGAATATCAAATCTATCTTCTGCTAAATACTCGAACGCAACTTCTCTTAGCACGTAACCTGTAATATTGTCTTTCGTATCACTATACACAGGGATTCTAGAGAAATGTAGAAATTCTTTATTCTTCAGGAACTCTCTTAAAGTCATTTCTTCATCTGCACTAACCAACATAATACGCGGTGTGTGAATTTCGTCTATACGTACTTCGTTTAACTTGAATACGTTTTGAATAATCTTGTTCTCTTTAACACCTAAGATACCTTCTTGCTCTCCAATACTTGCTAGAGTTGCAATCTCTTCTCTACTGGTAGAAGACTCTGCATTCTTCTTGCTCAACCTCTTTGTCAAGAAAGATGACATAATCACTAATGGATAACTTACAACAACCATAGCAGAAATAACACTTGCCATAGATCCATAGATATCCTTAGCATAATTCGCTCCTAAAGTCTTCGGTATAATCTCTGTTAAGACTAAGATTAACAAAGTCAACACAGCAGAGACTACTCCGAAATATGCCTCTCCAAAAACCACTGTTGCTTGTGCTCCTACTCCTGCAGCTCCTACTGTATGCGCAACTGTATTTAAGGATAAAATAGCCGATAACGGCCTGTCAATATCCTCTTTTAGGTTTATCATTTTTAAGGCTTTCTTATCTCCTGCTTCTGCTTTTGACTTTAAAAAAGAAGGGGATAAAGAAAGTAAGCTTGCTTCTGCGATAGAACAGATAAAAGATACAGCTAAAGCCAGAAACAAATAAACTAATAATAATGTCATGTATTTTTAAATATTTACACAAGATTACCTATAAAAAAGACACAAGAAGGATAATAGTTAATCAAAACATACAAATTCGCTTCTGAAACGTCAATATGAGTTACTGATATTTAGGTATGTTGCATAATGTATCCACTTACTCTAGTCTTATCACACCAGAAGATATAACACAATCCACCACTACCGTAATACACTTCTCCTCCCTGTACATCGGGAACTTCTGAGTCTAACTGCATAATAAACTGCATCTTCTCTCCGCTAATAGGACACGTCAAAACCTCTCCACTCTGTATCCAAGAAGGTTCTCCTCCTATTCTAAATAAATTCTCTCTACTATTAGCGCTTGCCCAAGACTGAAATGCCCAACGAGAATCCGTAAGTACGATGCTTACTTCTGTAGGAACCATCGCATGCTCTTCTACCCATTCTATTGTCATGGGCTCTCCTATCTTATGAGGATTTCCTTGTTCATCGTGTTGATAAAAGACAACACCATTTTCATTTAATTCACGTAAATGACATCCCAACACTAGTTGAGATAAACGTATTGGCAATCCTTCAGGAATAGGATTTAATGTAATGATATGCATAAAGGGGTTATTCTCATCTTCCGCTAAATACCCACCTACTTTATACTTATCTGCTAATGGTGCACCATTCCACGTTGGATGATCTGTACGGTTTAAATGTACTGCACTTGGCTTGTTTAAATACTTTGGTTCAAATAAAATATGATACGTTTGATCTGAACAGTATCTTTTTACCTTTCCGTATTCTCGACACAATCCCACACCCTCTAAATACCCATCGATGTAATCTGCTGAACTCACATAAGTGCTCAATTCTAATTCTAACGCATGTGAAATAAGGCTTTCTATAGTAACGATATCTCTAGATTCGACTAAACAATTAAACAACTTAATCTTAGTTTCTAAATCGGTACTTGATGCTAAGAATTGAGCTAAATAAGGTTGTAATTGAGCAGAAGTACAATTTCTCCAATGATAGTCTGCAAAATAGCTATCCCCATTAGGATTTAAGACTAATAAATCATCGAGATAAGGATGTAATATATGCGGTAACTGAATACTTGCATACTCTATAACACTCTCTGCTACGGCACTCTCTTTTTCTTTTAAAATATCAATTGCTATTTTAACTAATTGGCAAAAGTCTTTCTCATTAACATAACTTAGTGCACTGTGAAAAAGCGTTGAATCCTTCTCTATATTCATCAGAAACTCTAAGCAGAAAGCATATATTTCTGCTTCATCCTTCATTAATCCCCTTAATTGATTATAAACATCAGGTGTCTTCCATTCTGTCTGTTTATAATCTATTGCTAATTGTTGTCCTTTACTACTCATTCTTTTCTATCTCTATCCTATTTATTCTAGTTTGCCTTATTGAGAGGTACTTTATACCTTTTGTACAAAGTCTAATCGCTGTATTCCTTGCACTTTGGCGCACATTGCTTGCACTTTCCTAGGACTTTCCTTGCCCAGAGCACCTTTTTGTCGAAGAATAGTGCAAGAATACCTCAAGGAATCTGCTAGCATCATACAGCAAAACTAATCTTGAATTATGACATACTTAAATCCCACATCTATTTTACTAAAGCCTCGATTCTCTTCAAAGCTTCTTCTGTCGAAATTCCATCATAAAAGTCCTTTATAAATACTGAATCTCCTTTTTTATGAGGTAAAATAGTTGGAATCCCTTTACTATTATCTACCTCAACATTGGTAGGTAAAGCAAAAGAAGTATTAGGAGGATAATTAGGTAAATTAGTCACTAACCAACCAAAGTAAGTAGTCTTGTACTCTTTATCCTCATAGTGCTCATAATAGTCTTTCATACTCGCCTCACTAAGACTAACCCAAACCCCGTAATCCAAGTATTGGCAGGCATCATAGACATACTGAGTCAACACCCCTCTCAGATACCAATGTGTCTCATCTTCTTCATCTATACTACATATTTCGCTCGTTAAGTCTGCGTGTTCTCTTTCTTCCTCAGACAGTGCTAAGTAAGGATCAGGAGCTTTAAATACTAATGCAGGCCAATCCTCGTGTTCTTGCCCACAATCTGCACATATATATTTCATTAGAATGTTCCGTTATCTATTATAAATTGTTGATGTTCTGTTATTGCTCCTTCTAAAGATTCTATTTCTCTATAAATCAACTCCTCTAGGCAGAAAGCAATTACTGTTCTACTCCAAGACTCATTTTGTAGTTCTATAATTTGTCCATACGTCCCTATATCACTTGGATCAGTATCTATCAGTAGATAATCTCCATTCTTCCCTTCTGCAAAAGGAATCCACTTAGGGTTAGCATATCCTGTACACTTAAGTCGGGTATCATAATCAGTTATTATATCTTCATCTACCTCATCATCATCGAACAACTCATTGATACCTTCCCACTCATCTGCTATCTTCTCAAAAGGCAATAAGTCATAATCCCATCCGTTGGCATGCAAACTTAGTGCTGAAGTAACAGCATTCCACTTCACATTCGCTATCTTATAAAAATTAACTAAAATGGCAGGTAATTCTACTTCGTCTAATTGCTCTACAACAATATCTAATTGTTCTTGAGTAATACCATGTGTCGGATTATAGTACTTATTATCAGCACCAACTCTATGTTCTATTGTTTTTTTCCATTCATACCATACCGCCTCTAAATATTCAAAGTTTTCATCAATAGGTAATAATGCTTCTTCTTCTTCTTCAACCTCTTCATAAGCTTGTAAAGAAAGAGAATACAACTCTTCCCTTCTGATATTATACCACACCGTCACATCATTAAATCTAAAAGCACCAGTATCATCTGTATCCCAAAGTTTTATACGCTCTTGCTTATGTTCGTTATAATACTTCATTACATCTGATTCCCCATTTAGTTTTAATTGACCTATAAATGCAGATTTCACAGCTGTAGCGTAATCTTCTACTCTATAAGTTACTTCTATGGTATTAATATTTATCCTATCCTTAGCGAAAGCTCGTAATCCTACTGTATGCCAAATATAAACATCATTATGCTCTCCTGAGAATACCTCTGGCTCTCCAAATAGTGTAAACAGTTCTTCTTTTGCTATCGGAAAGCTATACAGTTGCCCATTTATCTCAAATCCTTTTGATGTAAAATCAAAGTCTATCATCTTTTTTATTTTGGGCTAAAATACTATTAATTTCAAACAATAAATTCACTGAATACATGGAAGTATTTACTATTTTTATAAAAACAACTCTTATGAAAACAATAGAATTAACCACAGAACGCCTTCTTCTAAATCAACCTAATCTACAGGATATTCCTCGCCTATTAGAGATTATGAAAAACCCTGTATACAGTCAGAACACAACCAATATCCCTTATCCTTATACAGAGGCAAGTGCTACTTTTTGGGTAAACTTAGCTTTAGAAGGATTAGAGATTGGAGATAAATACATCTTTGCTATTCGATTAAAAAGTAGCTCTACGATCATCGGTGGAGTCGGCTTAGGAATAGACAAGGCAAACAATAAAGCTGAGATGGGCTATTGGTTAGATGATCAGTACTGGAATAAAGGATATATTACTGAAGCAGCACAAGCTCTAGTTCATTTTGGCTTTGAGACATTGCATCTAAAAAGAATATTTGCTTCTCACTTTACGCATAATGAAGCATCAGGAAAAATCATGCAAAAGATAGGAATGCAACAAGAAGGGGTATTGAAAGCCTATACATTAAAGGATGGTGAATACCTTGACCATGTGTTGTATGCGATAGTAAATAAATAAGGGTTAGAAGTTTTAGCTTCTAACCCTTATTTATGTATCGTATCAATTATGATTACTTTTTCTTCACTTTTACATTTTGAGAAGTTGTATTAACCATCGTGATATTAACTCCTTCATCTGATTCTATATTAACCGTAACATCTAACTTACCATCTATAGATTCAAAGTATTTCTTCTCCATATCATAAATAACTTCTTTAGTACCTCCTCCTTTCATCTCTGCAAACTTAGTAGAAGTACTCTTAGAGGTGATCGTTGTCTCAATAACTAAATAGGCTTTATTATTAGCTATTTTGGCTATTTTATTTACTTCTTTGGTTGTTACCTCCACTTCACTTTCATCAGATAATCTCATCTTTTGAGTATTAGTAGACTCAAATTCTTGATTCACTTTTATAGGATCACTACTAAGTCCATTTCCATTAAATAAGTCATCTAACATCACAAGCAAATCTCCTTCTAAAGTCTTGTGTTTTTCACCTAATGATTTAGACAATTTTAACCCTTTTTTGGCATCTACACTACCTCTACTATATCCTTTTATAGGCCCTTCAGTCTCAGTATTTACAACTGATTTTCCTTCAAAAACTCTAGCAACTCTCTTCTCTAGGTCCAAATCAAAGTTCAGAGAATTCTTCTTTTTAGTTGTCCAATGTAGTGTATAACTTGCATTAGATTCTTCGGTCTCATAAGTAGGATAAGAATTCTGCCCCTCTTTATTAATCATCTCAATGATTTCTTTATTTCCTACAAGGTTAGTAATCGTACTAAACTTATCATTCGAAATTATCTCATAAGAGCTACCCGGTTGTAAGTCAAGTGATAAAACAACAGATTCTTGTGCTTGTACCTGAGCAGAAAGTGCTACACAAGAAATAAAAAACAGTATCTTTTTCATCTTTTTTAATTAAAATCACCACAAGGTAATTACTTTTTAACAATTAAACTATTCAAATATTAAAAGCTTTTAACTGTTAGATTTCTTATTTCAATAAACTCACATTGTAAATTAAGCTTCTAAGATCTTGTTGGATTGTTTTTACTGTTGCTTGAAGCTCATTATTCATATCTGCCATTAAATGAATTCCCTCTGATTTAAAAAATCCACCTTTGCCAAAATAGAGTTCCTCATCCTTTTTACTAATCTCCTCATTAAAAGCAAAAAACAGCCATCTATTCTTTAATGTCTGTATTAGGGATAATTTACCTTCATTACTAAAAGATTTATCATTCATCACTCTCCATACTGCAGGAGGAAATGCAAGATTATCATTCTGTTCAAACCAAATATTACTAAGTAAACTTCTATTCGTTTTTAGTTCTACTTTTTTGCCTTTCGGATTTAATAACAAAAATCCTAGTCCTGTACCTACTACCCCACCTGCGATATTTAATCCTTTATTCGTATTATCATTTGTAATCAAGGCTGTAGATAATGTAACTGCTGCACCGATCGCGATAGAAGCAACTGTTAGTTGAGTATTGGTAGTTCCGTTTTTAGCATCCAATACCCTTGCTAGTTGATCATATCGCTCCCCATTACAATCTAGTTCTGCTGCCAAAGCATCTATCTCTATCTGAAACAATTGGACTCTAATAATAATCTGTTGCTTCGCTTCTAATCTCTCTATAGGATCTGTACTATTTAAAAACTTAGCCAACTGAGGCACTAATCCCAGATGAGACGCTAGTCTATAATCATGAGGAGACAATTTCTGTTTAACTCCTAAATCTTCAAACGCCCTTTGCTCTTCAGTGGTATCATCTGTATACACAATGGTAGGCGCACAATAGTTCTCTTGCAAAACAGTCACTCTTGAACTTTTAATAACTGATGAACAAGATACTAAGAAAGTACAACCTATAAGGGCTGTCATTAGTTTAATCCATTTCATTTTACTTATTTTTAATTCAAAAATAGTTAATAAGAGTTAAAACAATTATCTTTAATCAATATTTTTACATTAAAAACAAAAGAGGCAAGCATTATACTTACCTCTTATTCTTTTACTTAAATAATCTTCTCAACCAATTCTCCTTCCTTTTTGTATAAGGAGGATATTTCATATTAGACTCAAACCAGAATGGCTTGTGTAGTATACTTTTAAAATGAGTAAACGCTTCGAAACCATATCGTCCATGATAACTCCCCATCCCACTAGCACCAACACCTCCAAAAGGCAAGGTACTTGTAGTCAAATGCATTAAACTATCATTGACTGCACCTCCTCCAAAAGAGACTTCTCTTAAAATCTTCTTTATAAGGCTCTGATCCTTGGAATAAATATAACATGAAAGAGGTTTAGGTTTTTCTTTTACTTTCTCAATTACCTCATCTAATGACTCAAAAGCTATAATAGGCAATATAGGGCCAAATATCTCTTCTTGCATAACACTATCTTCCCAAACCACATTATCAAGGATTGTAGGGCTTATAAATCGTTTTTCTCTATCTATATAGCCACCAAAACATACCTTCTCAAGATTAATTAAACTAACCAATCGATCAAAGTGGTGTGTATTAATAATCTGTAAATAGTGAGAAGGTAATTCTTTACTATCCAATGGGTAATTACTCATTTCTTTCTGAAGTTGTTTAATCAACTTCTCTTTGATTTCTCTTTCTACTAATAGATAATCAGGAGCTACACAAGTCTGTCCCGCATTCAATAACTTCGCCCAAACAAGACGTTTAGCCGTTATCTCTAAGTCACAATCTTTTAAAATAAACACAGGACTCTTTCCTCCCAATTCTAGTGTAACAGGAACTAAATTCTTCGCTGCTGCCTGATATACTATCTTTCCAACAACAGTACTTCCTGTGAAAAATATCTTGTCAAACTGTAGGCTTAATAACTGTGTAGTTTCTTCTACTCCCCCCTCTACCACATATAAAAGCTCTTTAGGAAAAATACTATTGAGCAACTCTGCTAATACATTGGATGTATTCATTGGTAATTCACTAGGCTTAATCATTACTGTATTTCCTGCTGCTATAGCTGTCAAAGCAGGCAAAAGAGATAATTGATAAGGATAATTCCACGCACCAATGACTAAACACAATCCTAATGGTTCTGGCATTATATACCCCCTCCCAGGAAAATTGATAATCCCTGTAGAAACTCGTTTAGGCTTACTAAGTTTCTTAATATTCTTGATAAAGTAATCAATCTCTAGATAAACAATAGACAACTCTGTCATATAGGTCTCAAAAGAAGACTTCCCAAAATCTAGATATATCGCTTCAGCCAATCTGTCTTCATTGGCTTTAAGCAATTGTTTTAGTTTCTTTAATTGTGTAATACGAAAGCTAATATCCTTCGTTTGATTGCTATTAAAGAAGTCCTTTTGAGCATTGAATATTGAGAGTATAGTGTCCATAGCGTAATAGTTATCCTATCAAAGATATTCATTTTACAGATATGATGGAATAATACAAAAAACGAGACTTATAGTCTCGTTTTTTGTATCTCAATAATTTATTATCAACAAATCTCTAAGGCAAATTAGGATATATTACTTTCATAAAAGTCAGTATCCTCAGCTACCTTATTACTAACATTCAATAACTGATAAGTATTAGATTTGTTAAGAATCGACTGAATAACTGACAGATCATCCTCACATAACCCTATATAAGAGCTTGTTAGAACTACTCTATCCTTAAGATTAGACACTAAGCCATTTAATGTTTTATCATCATCTAGGATGATTACCTCATTTATATCGTATTTCTTTTCTGCTAACCACCATTCTATCTCAACTCTTCTTGATCTCATAAGAGATTCACTTTCTATCTTAGACAATTTATCAAATCTTAATCCCCTATTTCGAAGTATTTCCTCCCATTGGATCAAAGTAAACCTATTCTTATGAGAAGTCGAAAGAATAATCTCTTCTACAGGAATAGAATTAAAAACAGCTATCGCTTGATCTAAAAAAACATAAAAACCATCCTCAGCAATCTCAACTTTCTTATTAGGATTACCGTGAACCATTACACCGTCAATATCTAGAAACACTTTCATATTAAAAATCTATTACACAATATACGCTCCTAATCAGGCACCATCTATCCCAATACCCATCATAATCTATCACCAATACCTCTTAACTTCTTAAAAGGCGGTTAATCACAGTGATTTTTCACTCCTACCTTGATAATAATATCCTTACCTTCTAGTCTATATATCGATGATGCCTTTCTATGATTAAACTACCCTCTTTCGCTACAACAATATTTTCAAAGTTCTTATTTAACAGACCTTGCTTTGTGTTATATACAAATCATGAACAGTCTCATCTGCAAGGAACAGTTCTAATTGCCTTCTAAACTCCTGTTTCTATAACTCTATATAATCCACCAAAAGTAATCGTTCAAAAAATAATTACCTACATATCATAAAGTTATAGATTTTATTTTAAACTAAGTATATATTTTTTTCACCGTCATTATTTTCAAAAACAAATATTACTGATTAACAATAGCAAGAGTTTTAACAAAGTCCCTTCACACAATATTACAGATAAAAAAAAGGGACTCATCTCTGAGCCCCTTCCTTATTAAAATCTTATATTTTAGTCGATTACCAAACGAACATTGGTCTTTCTTCCATCATTTCATTTACTTCGTCTGCTACTTCCTCTAAAACAGCCTCATCAGTATGATTCATCAATACTCTATCGATAAGGTCTACAATAGTTTCCATATCAGCTTCTACTAAACCTCTTGTAGTAATAGCTGGAGTACCAATACGGATACCTGAAGTTACAAATGGAGATTTGTCATCAAATGGAACCATATTTTTGTTCACAGTGATTTCAGCTTTCACTAATGCTTGTTCAGCTTCTTTACCAGAGATATTCTTATTTCTAAGATCGATAAGCATCATGTGGTTATCAGTTCCTCCAGAGATAATGTTATAACCTCTCTTCACGAAAGCAGCAGCCATAGCTTTAGCATTCTTCTGCACTTGCATCATATATTGGAAGTACTCATCAGTTAATGCTTCACCAAAAGCAACAGCTTTAGCAGCGATAATGTGCATTAAAGGTCCTCCTTGGTTTCCAGGGAATACAGCACTGTCTAATAAAGCAGACATCATACGTACTTCACCTTTAGGAGTAGTTAATCCGAATGGATTAGGGAAGTCTTTCCCCATCATAATCATACCTCCACGTGGTCCTCTCAATGTCTTGTGAGTAGTCGTAGTGATAATATGACAATGAGGTACAGGGTCATTCATTAATCCCTTAGCGATTAATCCCGCTGGGTGTGCAATATCAGCCATTAATAAAGCTCCTACACTATCAGCAATCTCTCTAAAGCGTTTAAAGTCCATATCACGAGAATATGCAGACGCTCCAGCGATGATTATTTTTGGTTGCTCTTTAGTAGCCACCTCTTGTATTTTATCATAATTTAATAATCCTGTCTCTTGATCTACTCCGTAGAATACAGGATTGTATAACTTTCCTGAGAAGTTAACTGGTGATCCATGAGTTAAGTGTCCTCCATGAGATAAATCAAAACCTAAGATTTTGTCACCTGGTTTAAGACATGCAAAGAATACAGCTGTATTAGCTTGTGATCCAGAGTGAGGTTGTACGTTAACATACTCAGCACCGAATAAAGCTTTAGCACGGTCTATCGCGATTTGCTCTACTACGTCTACTACTTCACATCCTCCGTAGTAACGTTTATTAGGGTATCCCTCAGCATACTTGTTAGTCAAACAAGAACCTGCTGCTTCCATAGTTTCTTCACTTACAAAGTTTTCAGAAGCAATTAATTCAATACCATGAATTTGTCTATCTTGCTCTTCTACGATCAGGTCGAAAATTTCTGAATCTCTTCTCATTTAGTTTGTGTGTTTCGTTAATTTGCTTCCAAATGTACAAAAAACGTTTGTTATATTCAGTCTTAATTATATATTTGAATATACTATTAACTTAAACAAAAAAACAATTATGATGATTAGTGCAAATGATCCGATGAGGAAAACATGGTTACCAGTAGAGAGTGATTCTGACTTTCCAATTCAGAATATTCCTTTCGGTGTTTTTATCACCAAAGATGATATTATAACTATAGGAACTCGTATCGGAGATTATGCCATTGATTTGAGTGCCTTACAAATGCTTGGATATTTTAAAGGTATAGAGCTGACAGATGATGTTTTTTTACAAGACACACTTAATGACTTTATCTCTAACGGCAAAAAAACATGGCGAGCGGTAAGAAATAGAATCGCTGAGATATTTGACCAAAACAACGATGAATTAAAAAACAATACTAAACATAGAGATGTTGTCATCTTCAAAATAGAAGATGTAGAAATGCAATTACCTGTGTATATAGGAGACTATACTGACTTCTACTCAAGTAAAGAGCACGCTACCAATGTTGGAACCATGTTTAGAGATCCTGATAATGCTTTATTCCCTAACTGGCTTCATATCCCGATAGGGTACCATGGTAGAAGTTCTACTATTGTTCCTTCAGGAGTAAATGTAAAACGTCCTGTAGGACAGACTCTTCCAAAAGGAGCTACCACGCCTATCTTCGGAGCGTCACAACGTGTAGACTTTGAGCTAGAAACTGCTTTTATTACTACAGATGCTAACCTAATAGGAGATAGTGTACCTGTAGATGATGCTGAAGAGTACATCTTCGGTATGGTGCTTCTAAATGACTGGAGTGCACGAGACGTTCAGACTTGGGAATATGTACCACTAGGGCCATTCTTGGCTAAGAACTTTGCTTCTTCTATTTCTCCTTGGATCATCACTTTAGATGCTCTTGAGCCTTTTAGAGTAGCAAGCCCAAAACAAGACCCTACTCCTCTTCCTTATCTACAACAAACTGGAGATAAAGCTTTTGACATCAAGCTAGAAGTTTACATACAACCAGAGAATAGTGAAGATAAACTAGTAGCTGAATCTAACTTTAAATATATGTACTGGACAATGAGTCAGCAATTAGCTCATCACACTGTAAATGGATGTAAAGTAAACTCAGGAGACTTAATGGGCTCTGGTACTATATCTGGTCCTACACCTGACAGTTATGGTTCTATGTTAGAGTTAACTTGGGCTGGTAGTAAACCTATCACCATGCCTGATGGTAGTACTAGAACATTCTTACACGACTATGATACTGTAACCATGAAAGGATACTGTAAAAATGATGAAGTAAGAATTGGTTTTGGAGAAGTAAGAAGTACTTTACTTCCTGCTACAATCAAGTTTTAAAACACTATACTGATCAAGTATAAATGACATACAAAAGGGGCTGTCTCATAAAGACAGCCTCTTTTTTATTCAATATTTGGTATATCTATACTTTTAAAATTTGTTTATTTCGTTGATTATCAGTATTTTTAAATCTTAAATCAATGTGTTTATGGCAAAACAATCCCCTAGATTTAAATACTACGCTCAGAATCAAATGAGCTTGATTCCTCATTCCTTAGATGATTTTATTCCTAAATTACATCCTGTACGTATTATTAATACAGTAATAGATAAGTTAGACTTAGAAAGCTTATATGATAGCTACTCTAAATGTGGTGGTATCAGTTATCATCCTAAGATGTTGCTAAAAGTTTTAATCTATGGTTACCTAAACAATGTATACAGTAGTCGCAAGCTTGAGCAGGCTTGCTTAGAGAATGTTCATTATATGTGGCTGAGTGGTATGTCTTACCCAGACCACAATACAATTAATCGTTTTCGCTCTTCAAAACTTAAGGGTTATATAGAGCAGATCTTTACTCAGATTGTTGAATTATTTATAGCCGAAGGTTTTATCAGTATTGAAGAGGCTTATATTGATGGAACTAAAATCGAAGCCAATGCTAATAAATTCACCTTTGTTTGGAAGAAAGCTATTTCAAATTATAAAGAAAAGATGGTTCAACAAATCCTAGAGATATGGGGGTATGCAGACTCTATTGCTAGACAAGAAAGTGAACTTCCACCTCCTCCAGATTTTAAGAAAATAGATACAGAAGCTATCTCTCAAGCCATTGATACATTAAATGCAGCGCTAAAAGACAATCCAGATGTTGATCAGAAAGTAAAGAATAAACTGAAGTATATTACTAAAGAGTATCCTACAAAAATTCAAGAGTACCAAGAGCATGAAGCTATATTAGAAGATCGTAATTCTTATTCTAAAACAGATAAGGATGCTACTTTTATGCGTATGAAGGAAGATCATATGAATAGTGGTTTTCTAAAAGCAGGCTACAATGTTCAAATATCAACCAACAATCAATATATCCTAGCCTATAGTATACATTCAAACCCAACTGATACAACTACATTAATACCTCACTTAGAAAAATTCAAAGAGAATTATGGAGTATATCCAAAGTCTGTTATAGCAGATGCAGGGTATGGTAGTCAAGAAAATTACACCTATTTAGAGGGGGAAGAAATTAAAGCTTTTGTGAAGTATAACACTTTTGATCAAGAGCAGGAACAAGTAGAAAAAAAACCAAGAAAGAATGCTAAGCAAAGTACAAAGCCTTTTACAACAGATAAATTGTTTTACCAACACAAAGGTGATTATTTTGTATGTCCTATGGGACAAAAAATGCACTATATTGGAGATACAACAAAAACTACAACTACAGGCTTTATCCAAACATTAAGGCAGTATCAAGCTAAAAATTGTCAAGGTTGTCCTTTAAATGGTGTGTGTCATAAAGCAAAAGGCAATCGGACTATAGAGATAAACTTTGAATTACAACGACACCGAAAACAAGCAAGTAAATTACTCACTACAAAAGAAGGTATTGACAAGCGTAAACAAAGGTGTCACGATGTAGAAACAGTTTTCGGAAATATTAAACAGAACCATGGGTTCCGCCGATTTATGCTTCGTGGTAAGGAAAAAGTCGCAATAGAATGGGGATTATTGGCAATTGCACAAAATATCAGAAAGAGAGCTGCCTAAAAAGACTCTTTTTACCCTTTTTTTTCCGAAATGTTTTTTTCAATCCTCTAAGGTTGCAATATTTCAAAAAAAATCCCCTAAAACAATATCTAAAATATCAGAACAAAGAGGGCTGTCTCTTTTTGCAATGAGACAGCCCCTTTCTTTTTGAGTAAACCTATACTCTTTTCTAATTATTAAGTACATTTGAGCCTTCAATACTATGACTATGTACACAGAACAAATCAAACGCATCAAAGAAAAAATAAGTCAACTTGACAAATTAGACCAAGACTTGGAAGTATTCGGTGCTGATACACATGAATATATATTAAACCCTGTATTAAGCGACAACGAAGTAACACAATTTGAAAAAGAGCATCAAATCAGTTTACCAAAAGACTACGTAGCTTTTATTACACAAGTAGGAAATGGTGGTGTAGGGCCGTTTTATGGATTACAAACACTAATGGAAGCTAGTGTAAATGAAGAATTAATGATGATCACAGGAGAAGACACTTCTTCTCTTTTACAAAAAGCTTTCCCTCATACGCAACCTTGGAATCCTATTGAGGCACTGGGTGAAATAGATAATAAGATAGAAAAAGCTGCTGAAGAAGGAAACGAAGAATTAGAAGAAGAACTATACGAAGAGAGATTAGAAATAATCGGTGGCGAAGAGCACGATTATGGAAGACTTAACTTATGTGACTATGGATGTGGTATCACATTATTCTTAGTAATTACGGGAGAACAAAAAGGAATTATGTGGACTGATGATAGAGTTAATGACGGCGGATTATACCCAAGTATTGAGCTAGAGAACGAAGCTAGTCTGTCTTTTTTAGACTGGTATGAGCTTTGGTTAGATAATACTATTGCTGAATTTGAATAAAACTCAGTATAGATAATTGAAATAAAGAAGCGTGAAACGCCCCGTGCGTATCACGCTTTTTTTAATAGGCTAATAGTCTTTTTAGCCATAGTCTGTACATGGTAAGTTAACGTCTTATTCCTTTTTCTTTTTCAACGATTTAATTAAAGTGTACAGCATACTTCTAATCTCTGTAATAGTAGAATCGTATTGAGCTATATTCTCTAAATAATTCAGATCATGTGCTATCACTAATTGAGTTTCTAACTCTGCTAAATTTCCTAGAGCTATGTATAGAAACTGTTTATACTCCTTATTCCCTTTTCTAGCACTCCCCTCAGCTATATTAGAAGGAATAGCTACAGCACTCTGTCTTAGCTGACTGCTCAGTCCATATATTTCCTCTTTTGGGAAGTCTTTTGTAATATCATAAACAGTAGAAACAAACTCTACACTGTACTTCCAAACCTCTAAATCGCGATGTGTATTCATAATTAAATTTTAGTCGAAACTACTTATAATAATGTTGGTATAGGCTATCATAAATATTACGAAATAATTAAGTTATCGTAAAGTAGAGATTATACACTCGTCTATCTTTCCCTTCCTAACCTGAGTTCGATTACTATTAGTTTTTTACAATTACATAAAACGTAAAAACAAAACAACACTATAAATAACTGGTCAACAACGCATTTTATCTTCATACTTAAAGATAAGTGCGTGAAATCTATTTTATATAATAAGTTTTATACTTTTTTATTTCATACTAAGCTTAAAAAGGCTGTCAAAACAAAGAGACTTATTTTATCTTTTAATCTTGTTTAGGGTTTTCTAAGAAATGCAATAGCTTAATGTAGTTAAAGCCCATAAGGACTATCAAAACTCTTGCGTATATTGCAAAACTACCTGTACAAAAGAAACTGATTAGCACTAACATTAAACAAGGTTTTCTTCGGGCGTTGATTAGAGAGTCTTTTGGAGTTCTTCGGAAAACTAGTCTTCCTTCCGAAGAAACACTGAATTATTCCGAAGAGGTTCCGAAGAAACGCATAGCGACAACATTTCTTATTACTGTAAATCAACCAATTACAATACCAAAATAGGAATAAAGTGGAACTTTTGGGAAATAAAGAGAAGTTTTTGGAAGAGAATGGAAGAAAGTGGAAGCTATTCTAAAAACTTGTTTTTTCGATTGTAGTTTTGCCATGTAATCAGGAAGAGAAATATAATCTAATTGGTATCCTATGATTTTCCTGATAAACATGCAAGCTAACTTCTTTTTTAATTTTTTTATCGGACAACCATGATTTTATATCAGTCTTTATTTACAAGTTAAAGGTAGTTTTATTTTGACCTACTAGGAGATTGCTTGAGGTTTTCTTGCACCTTTCTTGCACCTTTCTTCGACAAAACTACCTTCTAGGCTAGAAAACCCCTAGAAATCTCCTAGCAATCCCCTAAGAAGTGCAAGCCAAGTGTTCTTGTTCTATTCCTAAATATGAGTGTCATTCTATATTAATACCATGATACACTAATGGATAAAACCTCTTTAGTCCAATTGAGGTTCCTAAATAAAAAAGCCCCTTAGTATGATCACTAAGAGGCTTAAAAAAAAGTACATTATTTACTCTGAAAGTAAATCGTAATTAACATCCTATACTTTCGTGCGCCGCTACGGGCTGTATAGAAACATTATTATTGGTTGTATCTGACAGATACAATGTCGGTCTAGAAATATTGTACTCCGTAGAAGTATTGATCAATATATCTATTATATTATCACCATTAAGATCTCCACTAAAAATCACTTTAGGCACCTGCCCTTCTTCAAAGTACTTCTGAGATAATAGCATCATTTCGCTGACTTGTTCTCCATCTTCTATCTCCATACGTAGAGTATAATTCTTCACATAATACTTAGGCATATCATAGCCTTGCTCTACAGAGTTTAAGAAGTCTTCTTCGCTTACTCCATTAAGTTTTCTTGTACCCGTAGCATATAAAGTATACTCCCTACCTTTAAATGAAATTTGTACTTTCTCGCCAGGATAGATATATGAAGGAATATTTGCCGTCTCTACAACAGCCTCTTTCAGACTACTATTTTTCTTCTCTATAAACATTAGACAAGCTTGTTTTCCACTATTAGAAATAGCTACTCCACTCACTTCGTCTTCCTCTTCACTAGTATCTGCAAGAATCTTAGATACCAGAGGCGCCATAGCCACTAACTTATACGTATTAGTACTATCAGATATTAATCCTAACCATTCTTTTGACTCTATTCTTTCAGGAACTTCATCTGCATGAAATGCCCCAGGTGTAAGAAGCGTATTGTCAAATGAAAAATGTTTTGGATAATCCTTAATATTTTCGGTTCCAGACACTATACTATAGTGTTCAAAACCATCGTCATCTGTTCCTAAGTTGCTGATGACTATTTCTTCAGGTTTTAGGTTAGCGTAACCAATATTCCGATCACCCTCAGTAGATACTTCTTCTACTTCTTTGTTTTTACAACTGTTCATAGCTAGTCCAATTGTCAAAACTATCACTGCAATTAGTGATTTTCTTTTCATCGTTATTTCGTATTTTTAAGGTGGTGCAAAAGTATATGTTCTTCTGATATCCCAACTATAAAAACCACATTTTAACACTACTCGTAATAAACTAATAAACAGATAATTGCATCATTAAAAAACAATACCGTACTGCTACTTAATGTCAAAACTCTTAAAAAGCTTCCCAACAAGTTTACTATACCTCTTCTTTTTGTAAATTGCTGATTCTTAAAAACAAGATGAACAGTAAAAATAATCTTCATCTTTTACACCACATAAATGCAATACATCATGAATGCAAAAACATACTTAATATTTGGAGTAAGCAAAGGCTTAGGAAAAGCCATCACGCAATATATTCCTAATGAACAAGATATCGTCTACGGTATCTCTCGTACTAAACCTGATTATTTAGATAAACACGATCAGAACAAGCATTGGATAGCAGGAGATTTATCTCATCCAAGTCAAGCTACTAATGACTTAAAACAAGCAATAGGTAACCAAAAAATAGATTATTTAATCTATAATGTAGGGATATGGGAACACAATGCTTTCTCAGATACTTATAGCTTCCATGATAATACGCAAGAAGAAATCATCAATATGATTAACACCAACATCTCTTCTTGTATTCTAATGATTCAAGCCTTTATAGAAAACCTAAAGTTATCAGAGAATGCTAAGATTATCTTAATAGGATCTACTTGGGGATTAGATAATCACAATGGAAAAGAAGTTGCCTTCTCAGCGACCAAGTTTGCATTAAGAGGAGTTATTCACTCTTTAAGAGAAAACCTAAGAGAAGATAATATAGGAGTATCTATTCTTAACTTAGGATATCTAGCTACAGAATATGGATGTGAAGAAACTGTAGAGTCTATTATCGAGAAATCTAATGGGGAACTTATTCCATTACAAGATGTATTACAGGCCATCCGCTTTATCATCTCAACATCTAATGCATCTTGTGTAAAAGAAATCAATATGCCTGCGATGAAGGATATAAATATGTAGTAAAACAAATATCAACAAAGCCATAACACACTGAATGTCTTAAAAATATAAAATAAATTTTCAGTAAAAATACATCAAAGATTAATAACAGGAAAAACGATTGTAAATAAACCACTATGGACTGAAAGTCCATAGTTTGTTAAAGCAGACTAAAGTCTGCCTGGATGGAGCTACTTACTCAAGTATAAAGTTACCTCCGTTATCATTTGGTTTACGATGGTGTTCAAGATATTGATTTAGCATTTCATCAGTAATATTTCCTGTACTCCAACAACCAAAGCCTATTGCCCAAAAGTGACGTCCCCAATATCTGTGCTTCAACTCAGGAAATTCTATTTGGAGTTTCCTTGAGGTACTACCCTTGAAGAGTTTGACAATATTGCTTATGTTTTGAGATGGTCGATATTCTATATGAAGATGAACATGATCCTTTGATACTACACCTTTTAAAATTTGAATATCTTCTGCTTCACAAATCTGAATGATCAGACTACGACAACGTATCTGAATATCTCCTTCCAATACTGGATAACGATATTTAGTCACTCATACTATATGGGCGGTTAAACGTGATACACTATGTCCTCCGGTTCGTTGATATTCCATATATCAAAGGTAAACATTTTTAGAAGCTGAAAGCTAAATGGGACTGTCTCATAAAGACAGCCTCTTTTTTATTCAATATTTGGTATATCTATACTTTTAAAATTTGTTTATTTCGTTGATTATCAGCACTTTTAAATCTTAAATCAATGTGTTTATGGCAAAACAATCCCCTAGATTTAAATACTACGCTCAGAATCAAATGAGCTTGATTCCTCATTCCTTAGATGATTTTATTCCTAAATTACATCCTGTACGTATTATTAATACAGTAATAGATAAGTTAGACTTAGAAAGCTTATATGATAGCTACTCTAAATGTGGTGGTATCAGTTATCATCCTAAGATGTTGCTAAAAGTTTTAATCTATGGTTACCTAAACAATGTATACAGTAGTCGCAAGCTTGAGTAGGCTTGCTTAGAGAATGTTCATTATATGTGGCTGAGTGGTATGTCTTACCCAGACCACAATACAATTAATCGTTTTCGCTCTTCAAAACTTAAGGGTTATATAGAGCAGATCTTTACTCAGATTGTTGAATTATTTATAGCCGAAGGTTTTATCAGTATTGAAGAGGCTTATATCGATGGAACTAAAATAGAAGCCAATGCTAATAAATTCAGCTTTGTATGGAAGAAAGCTATTTCCAATTATAAAGAAAAGATGGTTCAACAAATCTTAGAGATATGGGGTTATGCAGACTCTATTGCTAGACAAGAAAGTGAACTTCCACCTCCTCCAGATTTTAAGAAAATAGATACAGAAGCTATCACTCAAGCCATTGATACATTAAATGCAGCGCTAAAAGACAATCCAGATGTTGATCAGAAAGTAAAGAATAAACTGAAGTATATTACTAAAGAGTATCCTACAAAAATTCAAGAGTACCAAGAGCATGAAGCTATATTAGAAGATCGTAATTCTTATTCTAAAACAGATAAGGATGCTACTTTTATGCGTATGAAGGAAGATCATATGAATAGTGGTTTTCTAAAAGCAGGCTACAATGTTCAAATATCAACCAACAATCAATATATCCTAGCCTATAGTATACATTCAAACCCAACTGATACAACTACATTAATACCTCACTTAGAAAAATTCAAAGAGAATTATGGAGTATATCCAAAGTCTGTTATAGCAGATGCAGGGTATGGTAGTCAAGAAAATTACACCTATTTAGAGGGGGAAGAAATTAAAGCTTTTGTGAAGTATAACACTTTTGATCAAGAGCAGGAACAAGTAGAAAAAAAACCAAGAAAGAATGCTAAGCAAAGTACAAAGCCTTTTACAACAGATAAATTGTTTTACCAACACAAAGGTGATTATTTTGTATGTCCTATGGGACAAGAAATGCACTATATTGGAGATACAACAAAAACTACAACTACAGGCTTTATCCAAACATTAAGGCAATATCAAGCTAAAAATTGTCAAGGTTGTCCTTTAAATGGTGTGTGTCATAAAGCAAAAGGCAATCGGACTATAGAGATAAACTTTGAATTACAACGACACCGAAAACAAGCAAGTAAATTACTCACTACAAAAGAAGGTATTGACAAGCGTAAACAAAGGTGTCACGATGTAGAAACAGTTTTCGGAAATATTAAACAGAACCATGGGTTCCGCCGATTTATGCTTCGTGGTAAGGAAAAAGTCGCAATAGAATGGGGATTATTGGCAATTGCACAAAATATCAGAAAGAGAGCTGCCTAAAAAGACTCTTTTTACCCTTTTTTTTCCGAAATGTTTTTTTCAATCCTCTAAGGTTGCAATATTTCAAAAAAAATCCCCTAAAACAATATCTAAAATATCAGAACAAAGAGGGCTGTCTCTTTTTGCAATGAGACAGCCCCTTTGTTTTAACTACAGTCTGCGACCAATAAAATACCCGACACAATAGACGGTAGGTATTCTACACAATATTTCAATAAATGTTTTGAACCGTATCTGTCTGCCAATATCAAAACAGAAAAGACTGTTCGGCATATATCGCTGAACCCAGATCCTGCGGATAAGGTCAGCGATGAACAGTTTGCGGATATGGCTCAGGAATATATGGAGCGTATGGGCTACGGCAATCAGCCCTATATCGTTTTCAAACATACAGACATTGACCGCACGCATATCCATATTGTTTCGACCTGCGTGGGAATTGACGGCAAGAAAATCCCCGATGATTACGACCATCCTTGCTCAATGGCTATTTGTTGGGATTTAGAAACTAAATATAACCTGAACAAAGCCATCGAGCAGGAGCAGAAACAAGTCAACAAAGTTTTTAAGCCTGTAAATCATAAAAATGGAGACATCAAAAGTCAGATTGCTTCGGTAGTACGGCATCTACCAAAGTATTATAGCTATTCTACTATGGGTAGTTACAATGCTTTGCTTTCTCTATTCAACATCACAGCAGAAGAAGTCAAAGGAGAGCGGAACGGACAACCTGTAAACGGATTGGTATATGTGGCATTAGACAAGAACGGAAACAAGGTAAGTAATCCGTTCAAAGCGTCACTTTTCGGAAAAGATGCAGGAGTAACACAGCTTCAAAAACATTTTGAACAATCCAAAGAAAAAATGAAAACCAATCCTGCATGGTCTATTCTGAAAAACACGGTTGAACTTGCCATACATACCACAAGCAACGAAACAGATTTTAGAAAGCAACTTGTCGAGCAAGGCATTAATACGGTTGTCCGCAGGAACAACAGCGGGCGGATTTACGGTATCACGTTTATCGACCACGAAAGCCGTAGCGTTTGGAGCGGTTCGCAATTGGACAGAAATCTCTCGGCAAACGTATTCAATGATTGGTGGAACAATGGAAACAAACCCGAACTGAAAACACAGGAAAGCCCTGTTTCCAATACGGAAACATTAGACCACCAACCGACAAAAGACCTTTTCGAGTTTATCTCGCATGAACATTCGCACAGCTCCGATTTGGGATTGTTCAGCCTGTTGCCCCAAGCACAGGGCGAGGATTATGAGGAAGAACAGTTTGCTAATCGGATGAAGAAGAAAAAGCAGAAAGGGAAGAGATTGTAGGAATAACCTTTGAAGTACCTTACAGATAAAATCCGTAACGTATTTTTCATATATTTGCAGAAGAACAAAAAAAGTTTTAATGAATTAGATAAAAGAAAAATAGATATATAAATACAGCGTTTCGCTTTATAAATTCCTGTATCTGAAAGGTCGAAAATTTCAAATAGCACAGGAAAATAAGAGTGGAAACACCTACGGTAAAGCGTGGGCGTTCCTTTTTGCTTTGTGCTATCGGTATTCGACCACCGCAGATACGAGCAAGGGGAATTAGCTCACGTTATTTTTTTACCTGATTATGGGTTTCCGTAATCATTAGAAAATATATTTTGATAAATTTGAAATTTAACTATAAAACAGAATAAATTATGAGTAACAATTCAAAACAATGGAGTTCAGCAAATCCTGGTTACATCATTTTCTTAATTGACCAATCAGGTTCTATGGGAGAAGATTATACAGGAGGAAAAAACAAAGCCGAGTTTACCTCTCTCGTAATCAACAGAACAATTAACGATTTAATTTTTACAAATAGTGCAGGTGACAAAATTAAAGACAGAGTGTTTTTATCTCTTATTGGCTATGGTGGAAAAGGTGGAAATTCAGTGGATGATATTCGTTCCGACTATTTAAGTGCCTTTGCTGATAGTCCTTTAAGAATTGAGAAAATAAAAAAGAAAGTATCGGACGGAGCTGGAGGTTTAGTGGAAATTGAGGAAGAAATGGCGATGTATGTAGAACCTACTTGCCCTCGAAACGGATTGACACCAATGGCAGAAGCTCTTGATTTTGCAAAGCAACTAATTGAAGGCTGGATAACTAAAAAACCTGACAATCCTGCACCTGTAATTATAAATGTTTCGGACGGAATGCCATATACAGGAAGTAATCCAATAGACGATATTGAAAAAACAATATCAACCGCAAACAGTATTATGAATATCAATACTGGAGATGGAAATCCTCTAATTTTCAATGTTCATTTAGGACAACCACCATTCAACGAAACAAAGTTTTCCTCAACTGAAACTGAAGTTTCAGACGAAGAAGGAAAAATACTTTTCAAAATCTCAAGTAAAGTACCTGAAACATATCGTGAAGCTGCAAGAAAACACGAATTTGTAACAAACGTAGATTCAAGAGGTTTTGTTTCAAATGCTGGTCCCGAAACTCTTATTAAGTTTATCAATTTTGGTTCATCTGGAGGAACAGACAGAATTATTTAAGAAATGAAAATCAATATAAAAGGATTTATAACGAGTAAGAAATCAGAATTATATTCAGATTGTGCGGATAATTATGCTGTAAACATTGAGCATAATAAATTCTCTATTTCTGATGGGGTTTCAAAGTCTTTCTTCCCAAAAATTTGGTCGGATATATTGGTAAATAAATATGTCAATCAAAAAGATTGGAAAGATAACAATGAATTTATTGTTGAAAGTCAAAAAGAATGGCAATCCAAAATTGATGAAATTGTAAATCAACCAGAAACCAAATGGTTTACAAAATCTCAATACAATAGAAAAGATCCTGCATTGGCAACATTTGTCGGACTTCAATTTTTAGAATCTGACCAAAAATGGATTGCACAAGCATTAGGAGATAGTTTTTTGTTTTTTATTCCAAAGGGTTCAACAGAGATTGAAATTAAATTATCCACTAAACCCGAACCTATTGTATTTGACAACTTCCCTGATTATTTATCAAGTATTGGAGGTTCTCATAAAGGAGAAAAAAAGCCAATTAAAGGAGAAAAAATAAAGGAAGGAACTTTTTATTTAATGACCGATGCCCTTGCTGAATGGTTTTTATTAAATACAGAACAAGCCAAACAGACACTTGACAACATCAAAACCCAAGAACAATATCTTGAAACAATTGCAAATGAAAGAAATGCAAACCGATTAAATGACGATGATTCTGCAGTTTTGATACTTGAACTTTTTGACGATGGCATAAAAGAATTTTCCTATTCTAATATCGAAGTAACTTTTTTGTCAAAGTTTGTTAGAGAAGAAGCGGAGAAACTTGAAGAAGATAAAAAAAAAGAAGTTTCTTCTCAAGATTCTTTAAGTGTAAATGAAGAAGAAAATTCTGAAAAAGAGGAAATTAAACAAGTTGAGCAATCAACGGAGATTAAAGATGAGGAAATTGAAAACTCGGAGAAGAAAATAGAGGAGAAAAAACCGCTTGATGAAAATGTAAAAGGCAACACAGCAGAGGATAATTCGCTTGTCGAAAATAATAATCTTTCAGAACAAAATCAGAAAGAAGAAAAATCATCTGAACCAATTCAGAATATAGTTTCCGACAATCCAAAAGCTAAATCAATTTTTGATAAATTCTAACGTATGGCAAATATTTATCCTTCAAGAACTGATATTGTTACAGCAATGCGAAATCCGCAAGTTAGCTTTAAAGCAAGCGAATTGGTTGGTGGCTCAATTATCCAAAAAGGTTCTCGTGTTATTCAATATTCAGGTGGTTATACAACAGTTTTTCCGTTTCATACAAGCAATTCCCAAAAAGTAGCTGTACGTTGTTGGATTGCCGACATTGGAGATGCCAAGAGAAGAAGTCAGGAAATATCAACTTATTTAGCAAATCTGAACAATTCTTATTTCTGTGATTTTAAATATTTGGAAGAAGCACTTCTTATCAATGGTAAAATCTATCCTATCGTTTTAATGGATTGGGTTGAAGGAAAAACTTTGAAAGATTTTATCAACGATAATATACATTCAAATCCTTCTTCAATTTCAAAAGTACGAGAGAATTTTAAAGAAATGGTTGCTTATTTTCATCAGCAAAATATCGCTCACGGAGATTTGCAACACGGAAATATTTTGGTTAATCCCGATTGCAGTTTAACAATTATTGATTACGATTCAATGTACATCAAACCGCTTGAAGGAATGACTGATTCAATTAAAGGTTTACCCGGCTATCAACATCCGTCGCGGTCTGCAAACAGGTTTGTAAATCCTAAATTGGATTACTTTTCGGAATTAACAATTTATTTATCCTTGCTTGTATTTGAAAATCAACCAAGTTTATGGGAGAAATATTATGAAACCGAAGACTTGCTTTTTTCAAAAGATGATTTTGCTAATGCAAATCATTCGGCTTTAATCAATAGTTTATTGCAATCCAATAATCAAACAATTGTTGATTTGACCAATAAAATGATAGAACAGTTAGCGAAAAGTGATATTCAACAATTAGAGCCGTTAGAAAATTTACTCATTGACAGAATGGAAGTTATCAAAGACAGTATTTTTGACAAATTTGATAAACAACCCAATCCACCAAGTAAAAAAGAAGTAAAACTTCCTAATGTAAATGACATAACGAATAAGTTTTAAATAATGACGGAAGTTTACTTTGAAGACATACACAATCAAATCATCAATCAAATTTCTGCTTCAAATAAAAGTCTGAAAATTTGTGTTGCGTGGTTTACAGATGTTGAAATATACCAAAGCATTATTCAGGCTCAAAACAGAGGTGTTCAGGTTTATATCATTGTAGCAAATCACGAGTTCAACAAAAATTCACGAGTTGATTTTAAAGAATTGTTGCAAAATAACGGATATGTCGGATATATCGGAAATATCAATGATGGTGCTAAAGACAAACTAATGCACAATAAATTTTGCATCGTTGATGATTTTGCAGTAATAACAGGTTCATATAATTGGACGTTTAAAGCAAGATTAAATGATGAAAATATCATCGTTATTAAAAATCAGCCAACTGTTATTTCTCAATTCAATGACAAGTTTGAAAGCATAAAACCTCAATATGGTTTTGCAATTAAAGGAAATGAAATACAACTTTTGCCGATTGAAAAAATAATGGCAAAATGGGACAAACCAAAAGAAATAAAGCCACAAACAAGAATAAACAACGTAAAATCAATTTTCGATAAATTTTAAGAATGTCGGTAAGCAAACAAGATATAATCACAGCCATTAAAAATTCGGATACTTTTTTAAAAGTACCTGAATTGCAAGGAGCAAAGCCAAGACTAAACAAGAATGGCAGCCCTTTTGCCTTTGTTGGTGGCTTCAATATGGTGTTTCAATTGGAACATCAAAATAAGAAATGGGCTTTGCGAGTTTGGCACGTTCCTATGGGAAAACATACAAACCGTTACCGAAAAATATCAAAATATCTTTCTGAAAAAAAACTACCCTATTTTGCTGATTTCATCTATGATGAAAAAGGAATTTTAGTTAATGGAACTTTGATTGATACCATCCGAATGGAATGGCTTGAAGGAAAATTGCTAAAAGAATATCTTGAAGAAAATTTAAACAATAAAAGCAAATTAACTAAACTTGCTAATGACTTTCTGGAAATGTGCAAAACGCTACGAGAAAATAAAATTTCTCACGGAGATTTACAGGAAGGAAATATTTTGATTGACAGAAAAGGAAGCATCAAACTTGTAGATTATGATTCTATTTGTATTCCTGAAATTAAGGGACAAAAAGAATTAGTTACAGGTTTAAAAGGTTATCAACATCCATCACGTTTTAAAGGAGGAAAAGCATCTTTAAAAGCGGATTATTTTTCGGAATTAGTAATCTATCTTTCAATACTTTCCCTTTCTAAAAACTCAAATTTATGGAACAAATATCAAGTAAAAGACACACAGTATTTATTGTTTACTGAAACCGACTTTGAAGATTTTGAAAACTCTGAAATCTATAAGGATTTACAAAAGCTGTCTAATTCTATCAAAAGTCTGACGAGAATTTTGAACAGTTATTTATCGGAAAAGAATTATCTAAACCTTACATCTTTTGAACATTATTTAACAGCACCGAAAATAATCAATTTTGGCACGAATGAAAAGGAAATTCTAAAAGGAAAAGCCATTGAATTATCGTGGAATATTGAGAATTTTGATAAAATTTCAATAAACAATGGTGTCGGAAATGTAACAGGCAAACATTCTATTTCTGTTTCACCAACCAATACGACTACATACAAGTTACTTGCAGAAAACGCCTTTGATAAAACAGAAAATGAACTGACCATAACGGTTCTTCCTCTTCCAAAAATCAAAGAATTTCGTTCCAAACAACAAAAAATAGAACACGGAAAAGAAACACAATTAGTTTGGGATATTGAAAATGCGGAAAAAGTTGAATTGCATTGGTTAGGAAATATGGAGGTTGTTCCAAATAGAGGAGAGAAATCCATTTCGCCTACGGAACACACCAATTACAAAGTAATTGTTACAGCATTAGACGGAATTACAAAAGAAGAAAAAGAAATTACGGTTCAGGTTGTCAAAAGAGTTGAAATCAAATCGTTTGTTTCAGATTTAGAATTTGTGGTTGAAACTTTACCCGTAAAATTGAGCTGGGAAATTGATAACGCTTCGAGTATCATATTATCATCAAATATGCAGGCTGATATTGATGTAACAGGAAAAAGCGAAATTGAAATTTTACCTAAAAGAACAGCTGTTTTTTATCTGAAAGCTAATAACGAACTGTTTTCTGTAACCAGTTCACAAATAAAAATTGAGGTACAAAATATTCCGACATTCAATCCGAGTATTATCCCAAGATTACCTTCTGGAAAGGATTTAATCCCAAGTTTTGAATTGGATTTTAAAGAATTATCAGAAACAATTCTAAATGAATCTCAAATCGGTTTTCAAACTGCAATGAAACCGACAAAAAGATTCAATATTCTAAACTCATTGCAAAAAATACTGAAATAGATGAGTACGAAAATTCAACAAAAACTTTGGAAACTGGCAAATTATGATTGCTTTTTAATGGAATATTGTCCTGTCTTGCACAATAAAATAGCAGGAATAGGAATATTTTTCTTGTTTCAAATACTGATTGTTTTTGCTTCGGTTATTACGAGTTACAAAATATTTATTTCAAACTATTTAATTTTGGGTTATCTCGTGACTACATTGGTAACTTTCATTTTTTATAAATGGATGAAGCTTTTGAACGAAGTTCATCATACCAATCCAAAAATAGGAATATTCGTAACGCAAATATTTATCAATTTAATCTTTGCATTGATACTTGCTATTCCTTTTTGCTTATTCCTTTTTGAACATCAAATCCTATTTCAACTTTATTTAAAAACAGGAAAAATGACACTTGGGAATTTTGAACAATTATGGTTAATGCCTTTGGGATTATATAAAAGTTGGTTTGTAGAAACAGAAGGAAAAGTAGTTTTATTCATCTGCATAGCCATATTGATAATGATAGCATTTGTTTTCATTACACCCTATTTTTTAATTTTTAAAAACAGAAAATCTAATTACACTTTAGTTAAACAGAATTATGAGCAAAACTTCTACTAAAAAATATAAATATTCAAAGATTCAGTATTTCTTTTGGCTATTATCAGGAGCAGAAATCAGTATTTTAAAAGATTGTCCGACAGATTATAACAGACAAGCAGGAATAGGATTTACCATTTTTATGACCACTTTATTAGCTTTCCTTTCGGGAAGTTATGCAGGTTATTATTTTGGAGAAAGTTATTTATCCGCTGTCATATTCGGGATTATTTGGGCTTCTTTAATTTTCAGTATCGACCGAAGTATGGTGGTTACATTAAAGAAAGACCCAACTAAAGAAAAACAGAATTTTTGGACAGCCTTTTTATCAAGAGGTGTTTTGGCAATTTTAATTGCGTTTATTATCTCTATTCCTTTGGAGTTGTTGATTTTTAAGGAAAATATTGATTTGCATATGGACAAATATAAACTTGACCAAGTTTATTCTGTTCAACAAGCATCTAAAAGAAATGAAGCAATATCCGACAAACAACGCATTTTGAGTAATGACAGTCTTGTATTGGGAAAAGTTGAAACGCAACTTTCACAAGGCGAACCAAAAGGCGACCCCGAATATGACAGACTGAAATCTGAAATTCAAACTAAACAAAATGATTTTGATGCTCTTAGCAGAAGATTAAACACAGCTCGAACAGAAGCAAATAGTGCTTACAATAATGTCCCAACATATTATGATTATAGTAGTGAAAGTTATGTAAAAAACAGAAACTCGCAACAATGGAGAACTTACGAGAACAAACTCGCACAAAGAAGACAAGCACAAGACAATCTAAACAAATTTGACAGAAAGGGATTAGATGATTTAAAAAAACAAAGACAAAAATACATTGATAATTGGATTGCTAATCTCAAAGGAGAACAAAGAAGACTAAATGAGAACATCGTACAAACAAGCACTTCTATAAACAAAGGGCTTGCTACAGCCGACACTGCAAAAAATGAATTTCAAAATAAAATCAAAGATAAAAAAGGATTTGTCTTGCGTTTTATGGTTTTAGAAAATTTGGCAACACCAAATAATCCTGAAATTCCAGAAGGAGCTACAATTTTTATGTTGTTATGGTTAATTAGAATACTCTTTTTTACAATTGAGATTTTACCAACCATTGCTAAAATAGCCACGCCTATTGGTGCTTATGACAGAGCTATTTACAGAAAAGAGAAGGACTTAGAACTCGAATTGGAAGAAAGAACATCTGAATATCTAAAACAACAAAAAACACTTCGAGATATTGAATACGAAGCAGAACAAGAGCAAACCAAAGAACGCACACAAATAGAGAACGGTTTACATAAAGAATTACTTACCGAAATTGCAAATGTTCAAAATAAAATAGCAAGAGAGAAAATTGAAGAGTTCAAGAAAAAGCATACCGCTGATTAGTTTTTAATTTCTTTAATTAAGTTATAAATTAAAGACGTATATTTGCTATGAGCGAACGGAAACGTATTGAAAAGCAAAGCAATAAGCACCGTTACCAAATCGTAACCTGACTTTTTTGATATTCTTTATAAAAGCTTAGTATTCAGCCGATACATCTTTTTCCTGAAAACTTTAAAATAAAAAAAATCTAAACCTGTATTTTATTTATACCTTTGTAAAAGATATTAAAATCACAATACTTATGAAAACTAAACACACAGAAAATCAAAACAAAAACGGATCTTGTGTTACTCTCTGCAATAAAAGTATTAGCACAGAAATCATAAGTAATACTATATTACAAGAACATAAAAATTTTATAGATTCTAGATTAGAACACTATCATAACAATCCAGATGACTTAATGGACTTTGGAGAATTATTAAATAAATTTGAAAAAGAGCTATAGTGTATATATTGGTAAACAATTCTTTAGTTGAACAAGATATTAGATTTGCCTTTGATTACTACAAAAGTATATCACACAAACTTGCAAAAGAATTTATACAACAATTACAAAAAGCAAAAGAGAACATAATATTATACCCTTTCAGTAATGATATAGTCTATAATAATGTACGTCTACATAAGTTAAAACAATTCCCTTATCACATACATTATATTGTAGAGGAAGATAAAATGAAAATTATCATTCTCGCTATTGTACATACTAAAAGAGAATATTCTAAATACAAATAAAAGAGGCTGTCCATGGACAGCCTCTTTTATTTGTATTGGTTGTTTACTAACATCCTAAATTCACTAAAGCCGCAACAGGTTTTACTGTTACTGCTCCTGATTTACCTTCTGATAGATACAACGTATATCTACTCATATTATAGTTATAAGTAGTATTAATTAGAAAATCAATATTTCCATCTCCATTTAAATCTCCTACAAAGTCGATTGTTGGAGTAGCTTCTTCTAAACTTAATAAATCTAATAAAGTGATTACCTTATCTTGTCCCTTAACTTTTAAGAATAAACTGTATTTTTTAATCTCATACTCTTGTACCTCTTCTCCTTCTTCATTTTGGTAAGTATAGGCTGCTCCTTTTTCTCCTTTAGCGAAGAGAGTATAGGTTTTTCCCTTAAATATAAAATCTTTGCTCTCGCCTGGATAAATAGTCTTAGGCAAATTGACTGTTTCTAGGTTACTACCTTGAGTTAATACCCCTTCATTCGTCATGAACACCACTTCACCCACACTCTTAGCAGAGACTTTTACCCCTGTCATTTGTCCTGCCTCATCTAATACTACATCATGTATTAGTTTAGTAGTAGGATTTACTTTATGTACGCTATATGTACCATCTGTTTCCTTTATTAATCCTACCCAAGACTTACTACTTACATTATCTACTATTTCTCCCTCATGATAATCACCTGTCATAATTAAATCATGCTTAAACTTAAAAGAAGTTGGATAAACTGTAGGGTCATAATAATCTTCCTCTCCTTCTACTACAGCCTCATCTACTATAGCTGTAGGCTCCTCTTCTCCTTCATTAACAGAAGTTGTTGTTTCCTCTATAGGAGTTTCTGTTGTAGAAAATTCTTCTTGTTTGTCTTTACAAGCTGTAGTTAAACTAACTATAGCCGTAAATACGAATATAGACATCAGTCTTTTCTTCATAATTTGCGAGTTTTAAAACCTTGCTAAAATAAAAATATTCTTGCTTCCTACAACTCCTAACTCACAGACAATAAATAATTAAAAATCAAAAAGTTATATCTAAAATCACATTTATCTCCAAGTACAAGAGTCATTTTTACATCCAAAATTAAAGAAAGCTTGTAAAAACAAATACAAAACTGGAATCATCAAAATCCACAATTCTGCATCTAAAGCTTGAAATAAAAGTAATACTCCTAGACCTAGACGAATCCACCTCATCACTGTCCATTTCTTAAAATATGCAATAATCATCTTATATCATTTAATACTTCAAAGATAGGTAACGATAATCTTACCTATTGTTACATAAGTTACAGACTCTCTATTTTAAGATGACGACACTAACTTCTTCAGGAATTTGTGTCCAATATATGGGGAGCTCTTACTGGAAAGCCTCATTAATATGAATACTACATGAATTGACAAAGAAGAAAGAATAACTTTTTCATTATTTAATCGTTGTGTAACAATTGTTACTTCATCTGTCTACACTATCTGCTACTTTCGCTGATATATAAACCATAATATAGTAAACAATGAGAAAATTAGTTTTAGCCATCGCTTTATGTTCTATCGTAAGTGCTCAAGCAGTAGCCTACAATACAGTAAACAATGAAACATCTATTGTTGCTTATGAACAAGATACTAAAGGAGATAAATATGCTATTCTAGTACAATCTATAAAAAACCTACGCTCTTCTATAATGACAGGAAGTGAAATCAAACAAGCTAATCCTAAAGCTGATTTCCAAATCGTAATCATGGGGCAAATGGTACAAGAGTTAAACAATAAAGAACTACGTGCTGAGTTAGATGCTGCAAATAAAGCAGGTATTAAATTAGTAGTATGTGAATTTGCATTAAACGTTTACGGTGTAACATTGAAAGACTTGCCTTTGTACTTTATCGGAACACCTAATGCGCATAAATACATGTTTCAGTTAAATGAAAACAACTACAATACACTTTCTATTTAATTAAGAAAGTCCCCCCTGTATTTATGACAAAAGAGGCCGAAAGCCTCTTTTTTATTTTACCTCATCTGTATTCCATTGATCCCAATATTCAGGTCCATATATAATATCTATATACTCTCCATCTTTACTGTCCATATCTCCCAAATACATCTGCATATGTTCAGGGATACGTTCATAAGCTATTTTTAATGCTTCTTTTAATTCATCTTTAGGATTCTCTTGATAAGCTTCTAAAGCCTCTCTACACAACTGAAGTAAAGATTTCTCTCCATTTAACTGTCGATAGTCATCTTCTAATTCTACGAATATCTCTTCGATATCATTGCTATAGAATTCTTCGACTACACTAAACTCTCCAAGGTTTTCTATTATCACTTTAGCTCCATTAGGAATGGTACTACAAACAATACCTTCATCTATCAAAGTCCTTAAACGTTCAAAGTCTAAAACCTTTTCTTCTCCACAACCGTGAATTAAGATCGTTTTATCTTTAAAAAGTAATAATTGTATTAAATAATACTTCCCTTCTGAAACATAAAATAGACTGCGATTCTCTCCTTTTATTTTAGTTGGAAAGAAGTGATCCACATTTACAGTATCTATTTTATACAATGTCCCTGTTCCTGACTCCCCTACTGTGACGCCATTGACTTTTCGCTCTTGATAAGTATATATATTCGTCCAATTAGGATTAAGTTCTAATACCAAACTTTTTATAAACTCAAGATACGTATTAGGTGTATAGTACCACTGCCCTTTATCTATTTTCCAAGATCCTAGATTAAAACAGGAGATTTCCTCTCCGTCAGGTATATTAGTGACAACCCATCCTTTCTGTACATCTTTAATAAAATGTTCGAAATCTTCAAAGTTCCAATCCGCTATCCTTCCATCTTCATAGACATCAAAATGTGTAAAATGGTAGCCTCCATTATGGATAATCCCAGGTGTCTTTACCCCTTGTAGAGTAGCAGTTCTATAAACTAATGTTCTACTCATCCTATAGTCTCAACAGTAATTTCTCTGTATCAACACCATCTATACTCTCATGTGAAGTATTAAAGACCGCTTTTCCCTTAGAAACAATGATTAGTTGTGGAGACTCGTGATGTACTTCTAGCTCTTCTTTTACCTCCATAGACTGAAGTCTATTATTAACTACATCTACTAGATAACAATCTGCATCTGTAGGATTAGTAAAGCTTGCTTCAAAATTTCTTAATGCAAATTTACTAATATGGCATCGAGGGCTGTGTTTAAATATAATTACTGCTTTATCATTTGAATTAGCAATCAGGTCTTTTACTTGACTACTTTCTGTTATATTGATCCATTTCATAAGACAAAATGTTAGTGTGGTTTACATTACTTAAGCGAATTTATGACTTTTTGACATCTTTTACTAATACGAATAATTCAAATATTGCCAAAAAGTCTTAATTTTAATATTGGAACACCTTTTGTCTATTACGATATATCCAAACAAATAAACGATTTAGTATATGAACTTAAATAATTTTACAATAAAATCTCAAGAAGCCTTACAACAAGCACAGGTAATCGTGCAAGGCTTAGGGCAACAACAAATAGAAAATGAGCACATCTTTAAAGCTATTATGGAAGTAGATGAAAATGTGACACCATTTATCTTAAAGAAACTAAACATCAATGTAGATACTTTTAAATCTGTATTAGATGCTACGATAGCTAACTTTCCGAAAGTAGCTGGAGGACAATTAGGCTTATCTAGAGAGGCAGGTACTGCTATCACTGAAGCTCAAGCTATCGCTACAAAGATGAAAGATGAGTATGTATCTATTGAGCATTTAATCTTAGCGATTTTCAAGTCGAAAAGTAAAGTAGCTCAAATCTTAAAAGATCAAGGGGTTACAGAAAAACAACTTGAAGCTGCAATTAACGAAATCAGAAATGGAGCAAGAGTAACTTCTGCCTCTGCTGAAGAAACTTACAACTCTTTAAATAAGTATGCGAATAACTTAACGCAATTAGCTAACGAAGGTAAGCTGGATCCTGTAATTGGTCGTGACGAAGAGATCAGACGTGTGTTACAGATTTTGAGTCGTCGTACCAAAAACAACCCAATGCTTATCGGTGAACCAGGGGTTGGTAAAACAGCTATTGCAGAGGGATTAGCACACCGTATCGTACAACAAGATGTACCTGAAAATCTAAAAGACAAGCAAATCTTCTCTTTAGATATGGGAGCATTAATTGCTGGTGCAAAGTACAAAGGTGAATTTGAAGAGCGTCTAAAATCAGTAGTAAAAGAAGTAACTTCTGCTGAAGGAAACATCATCTTATTCATTGATGAGATTCACACACTTGTAGGTGCAGGTGGTGGTGATGGAGCTATGGATGCAGCTAATATCTTAAAACCTGCGTTAGCACGTGGAGAATTGCGTTCTATTGGGGCAACAACATTAGATGAGTATCAAAAGTACTTTGAGAAAGACAAAGCTTTAGAGCGTCGTTTTCAAAAAGTAATGGTAGATGAACCTGATACTGAAAGTGCGATCTCTATCTTACGTGGTATTAAAGAGAAGTATGAAGCTCACCACAAAGTACGTATAAAAGACGAGGCTATTATAGCTGCTGTTAATCTATCTGAGCGTTATATCACTAACCGTTTCTTACCAGACAAGGCAATTGACCTTATGGATGAAGCTGCGGCTAAACTGAGAATGGAGATCAACTCTAAACCAGAAGAACTAGACGTATTAGATCGTAAGATTATGCAGTTAGAAATTGAGATTGAAGCAATTAAACGTGAGAATGATGAAGATAAACTTAAATCTCTTGGTTTAGAAGTTGCTAACTTAAAAGAAGAAAGAAACGATATCTATACTAAATGGCAATCTGAAAAAGAGGTTGTAGATAAGGTACAAGCTATCAAACAAGAAATAGAAACCTATAAGCTTGAAGCTGAAAAAGCAGAACGCGATGGTGACTATGGTAAGGTAGCTGAGCTTAGATATGGTAAAATAAAAGACGCTCAAGAAGAACTTGAGAAAGCACAAAAACAATTAGACGAGAACCAAAATGGTCAATCGCTAATTAAAGAGGAAGTAACAAGTGATGATATCGCTGAAGTAGTAGCAAAATGGACTGGTGTACCTGTAACTAAAATGCTTCAAAGTGAAAGAGAGAAACTACTTCACTTAGAAGATGAGTTACACAAACGCGTGGTAGGTCAAGAAGAAGCAATTGAAGCAATTAGTGATGCAGTACGTAGAAGTCGTGCTGGATTACAAGACCCTAAAAAACCAATTGGTTCATTCCTATTCTTAGGTACTACTGGGGTTGGTAAAACAGAGTTGGCAAAAGCGTTAGCTGAATATCTATTTGACGATGAAAATGCTATGACTCGTATTGATATGAGTGAATATGGTGAAAGACACAGTGTAAGTAGATTAGTAGGAGCGCCTCCAGGATACGTAGGATATGATGAAGGTGGTCAATTAACAGAAGCTGTACGTAGAAAACCTTACTCAGTAGTGTTATTAGATGAAATTGAGAAAGCACACCCTGATACATTCAACATTTTGTTGCAAGTATTAGATGAAGGACGTCTAACAGATAATAAAGGACGTTTGGCTGACTTTAAAAACACAATCATCATCATGACTTCTAATATGGGTAGTCATATTATCCAAGAGAAGTTTGAGAATGCTACAAATATAGAACAGGCTTCTGAAGATGCTAAAGTGGAAGTATTAAACGAGTTAAAACAACAAGTTCGACCAGAGTTCTTAAACCGTATAGATGAAGTAGTGATGTTTACTCCATTGAGCAAAAACAATATCTTACAGATTGTAGACATACAACTACAAAGTGTATTCAAGATGCTTGCTCAACAAAACATACATATGGAAGCTACTGCGGAAGCTAAAGAGTTCTTAGCTACTAAAGGCTTTGACCCTGAGTTCGGTGCACGTCCTGTAAAACGTGTTGTACAAAAAGAAGTGTTGAACCGCTTGTCTAAAGAGATCTTATCTGGTAATGTAAAAGCAGACAGCATGATTTTATTAGACTCGTTTAACAACGAACTGGTTTTTAGAAACCAACAATAACATTTCGGATTAGTTAGTGAATAGTTATAAAATGAAAATACCCTAAGTCTAGATGACTTAGGGTGTTTTTTATTGCGTATACTTTTAATTAGTATTCCCAAAGCATTAATCCTGCTTCATAACCAGCACCTAGTGTCCAAAACAAAATCTGCTCTCCTTGTTTAATCTTCCTTACTCTTCGCTGATATTGATCTAATGCTAAAAAAGGACTTGACGAACCAGTATATCCTAATTCATGAGAATAAAAAGGCACTTTATCATCACCTAAATTAAAATACTCTTTGATTAATTGTACATTTTTATAAGAAAACTGAGAAAACATAAACAAATCTATATCTTCTACACTCATTTTATTTCTCTCTAAAAATAATAATAGTTCTTTCTTTATGAAGTCCACACTTCCCATTCCGTCAAAGGAGCGATCCCATACTAATACATCTTCATTCTTAAACTGAGAAAAGCCAGCTGGCGGATAAGACACTGTATCAGCAATATCACTATCTGTATGATACATTACATCCTTAAGTCCTATACTTTCTCCATCCTTATCAAGAATAAAAGCAAAAGCAGAATCAGAAAAACAAAATGCTGTAATTGGATTATTATTATCTACTATACGACATAGATTCTCTGCACATACAATTAATGCTCTCTGCATGTTAGGAGTACATTGCAAATATTTAGTCAACTGATCTAACGCTATAAATGCTCCAATGCAATTGGCATTTAAATCAAAACACATAGTTTTCTTCTTTGCATTCAACATTTGATGCAACTTGATAGAAGCTGATGGTACTAAAAGCTCTGGTGTAGCAGAAACTAAAGCAATAACATCAATATCTTCAATATGCAAACCACATTCTTTTAATGCTCCTTTTGCAGCTTTGGTAGCCATAGTAAGTGTTGTTTCTGTAGAATTTCGATCTAGAATAAATCTTTTTTTCCTTCCAAGACTCTGTTGAATTCTTTGCATTGGAATATTTCTTTGTTCAAAAGAAGCTATTACACACTCATTTGTTTCATAACTAGTTGGGTGATAAAAATAGGTCTGTTTTATTGTCATAATTATAAATTTTGATTGTAATTTAATTACATAAATTTATAAACCTTACTAGTTAAAAAACTAAAACCGTTGAATTTTAACACGAAAAACAATACTTTATAACATCTACTAATACCAACAAAAACAACAACTTATATAAAAAAACATTCTAAACACCTTTATTGAGTACCTTTTGTTTAAAAATAAAAGGTAGTAAATAGGGTTTTAAGTACCAATTAAAAACTTGTACTATCTATAACCTTTCCATTTTTAAATCTAATCTTACTCTTACCGTAATACCATGTCTCGATATCACCTTGTTCTTTTATATCTGTAGGATCTCCTTGTACAGCCCATACATCATTCTTACTCGCTCCTATTTTAAACGCTTTCTTTGTTTGAAACTCATCATTCAGATTATCTGTTTTAGAACTTGGTTTAGTAAGCTTTTCTTCTTTACTTACTTTAGTTGCCTCTACCTTCTTTTCTACAGAGATTTCCTTTTTTACTTCTTTTGCCTTATCAGTTACAGGTATTTCTTTCACACTTTCTGTATGTTGATGCTCCTTTTCTTTTTTTTCGGCAGTATAAACCTCTCTTCTTACCTCTACAGGCTTCACTTCTACTTTCTTTATAGTCGCTTTAGGTTTTGGCAATTCTTGCTCAACAATCACTGTTTCTTTAATCTCTGTATCTTCACTCTCATTAAATGTATAGTAAACTAAATACCCTCCTAAAACAACGATAATACCAATAACCACAAATAAGAAAATATAGGCATTATTACTTCCTGTATCTACCATCTTTTCTTTCTCTTTAGAGATTTCTTGTTTATCCTCAGGTCTAGAATAGACAGGTACCTCATAGCCATTCGCTATATTATACTTTTCTCTCTTTTCTCTATCTCCTAATGTAGCATAAGCTTCATTCAGTTGTTCGAACATCGTCTTATAGAATAAACTACTCGGATTCTTATCTGGACTATAACGCTCATATAAAGACTGAAAAGCACGCTTAAGCTCTTCCTCTGATACGGTAGGATTAACTCCTAACACTCTATAATAATTAACCTTATTCATTTAAACAAATCAATTTATTAACAATAACAAGTCGATATAAGTTTAAATAAACAAATACTTTTATTACAAAATCAAGTGATTATAAAAAATTTTACTTCTTTATAAATTGTGGATTTTTAGGTTGAAAGATATTTTGTAACTTTCTAGATAGACGCTTTAAAGTATTAGAGTGTTTAAGGTAGTAAGGTATTTGATCCAGAGGAATACTTCTAACATTAGCGATCACTTCATCTACTGTATAATTATGCATAAACGCTTTTTTTAACCAATCAGATATAAAATCATCCCATTGTTCTTTATTTCCCCAATAATGACCAATAATATGATCTGCAGGTGTCATATCTCCAGTAGAATTAAAAGCTAAAGAAAAAGCAAGTTGCTCTTTTGTAAATGCTTTAATACCTGCTTGACACATCTGATCTGTTATATCTAAAGCTAGTGAAATACTTGAAAAGTTACTTTTTGACACTCCTAGAACACCAGCATTCCACATACAGGTATCTTCTGTAATAAGAATTCCTCCATAAGTATTACCTTTCAATTCTTTCCAAAATCTCTTTCCTGTTTTCGTAGTAAATTTATTGAGCTGCCCTTCATCTATATGCATAATACTTGTTCCTTGTTCTAGTTTATCTCTTAGAGGTGTTAATGAATTATAAACAAAAGTATCTACATCTAGGTACAATAAATCTTTCTCTGGATACTGCTGAGCGATATACTCTAATGCCTTTATTTTTACTCTAAACATATATTGGTACTTCCCTAACCAATCTTTAACAAGATCCTTATCTAAAGATTCTACCGTTATTCTTCCCTTTAATTGATTAAACAGAGAAGGTTCTTCAGTCAATACAATAATATTATCACTTGCTCCTTTATAAGCCAATACGGTATATATAGAGAAAAAAACTTGTTGATAATAACTCATCTTATTACCAAAAACCAAATAAACAATATTCATACTCTATTTTAAATTTGAAATAAAATTACAATTATATTTCGAAGTTATTATTGTTGTATAAATGAAAAAAGATCTTCATCCTGATAGGATAAGATCTTTTCTACTTCATCTATTCTATTATTTATACAGCCAGTTCCTTTACTATCTGATGCCACATAATAGGTAGGTCTGTAATACTACTCCATTTTTCGAAACCTATATTCTTCACAATCATCACAGCATCTGAAATCTGTTTTTTGGAAGTACTCTTGTTGACAATTGATTGCGCTATACTACTCAATTGACTAAATGCCTTTGTCTCCTCTATTTTCATAATCATTCAGTTTAATGAAACCTCTTCTCTTTTACTTATAATTTATCATTTATAAGATATTTTTTGTTTTATAATTCTTTTATTAAGATACTCCTTTTTAGAGTAATAAAAAAACTTATAGGCTAATTCATTTTGATTTTAACTTATCTTTTTTACTCTCTTAATTAAAAAAGTCATAATTTAGAAAAGAACAAATACAGAAGGTTATGAGTCACAAAAAATTATTTGCTGGCAGTGAGATTATCGTTCTCGCAGTAAGAAATCTCTTAGATGAAAATAATATTCCCTACATAATTAGAGATGATATACAATCAGCTATCGGAATTGGAGCAGGAACGCTTGACAGAGCAGTACATATCTTAGTCGATGAAGAAGACTTAGATAAGGCTAAAAAGTTATTAATCGAAAACGACTTTACAGAGTAAAATAAAAAAGGTTCACAGATTTAACTGTGAACCTTTACTCTTTAGAGAAAACACCTCTATATATCAGATAACTTTCTATTGATAATATGATCAAAATAATCTTGGACGAAAGCCTTACACTTCATTTCTGCCTCTTCCATTTCTTTATTCTTCTCCTTAATCAAGTTTTTAGTAAGCCCTTTATCTTTTATATCATAAAAGCCCGTTACTTTAATTCCATTAAATCGGACAATATAATTACCTGTTTGATAAGTTATTTCGTTAGCTCCATAACTTACTGTAAAACGATCGCTTGTAGTATCGTTAAGTAAACTACTCCCCCAACTTCTAAAAGGTTGATCATAACCGATTAAGTCTAAAATAGTAGGATATATATCCATTTGTTGTGCCAATCGATTATCTACCCCTTTTAACCTCTCATCAGGCGTATAAATCATAATAGGAATAGCAGTTCTATTTACTAATTCCTTATACTTATCATAATAAATCTGATTAGTATGGTCCGCTGTGATAATAAAAATAGTATTCTTAAACCATGGTTCTTTACTACTCTCTTCAAAAAAACGCTTAAACGCATAATCAGTATAACCTATAGGTCCATGTATCTCAAGATTACCTTTGGGAAATTTCCCTATATGCTGTTCTGGTATTCTAAAAGGCTCATGTGAAGATACTGAAAACAATGTTGCGAAAAAAGGTTCTTTCTTCTCGTTTAATGTTTTACTCATAAACTGAAAGAAAGGTTCGTCCCAGATCCCCCATGTACCATCAAAATCATCATCATTATCATACTCAGTCATTCCGTAGTAATGATCATACCCTAATATATTTCCAAATCCTAAAAATCCCATTGAACCATTCACCGCACCATGAAAGAAAGAAGTATCATACCCCTGACTATTCAATATAGACACTACAGATTCTATCTTCTGGTTAGGGAATGGAGAAGAAGTAAAAGCATCCTTAAAAGAAGGAATACCTGCTAGAATAGAAGGAATAGCATGAATCGATTTATACCCATTAGCAAAGGCATTAGGATATATCAAACTATGCTTAGCCAAAGAATCTATAAAAGGAGTGTAGCTCTTATAGTTTGGAATATCTGTCCCTTCATTAAAGGCTCCAATATACTCACGTCCAAAACTCTCCGTTATGAATAATACGATATTAGGAGTACTTGGTTCATTGACATTATATTGTTTTACATCATTAATGTATTTTTCTAATGTCTTTTTATCCATATAGTTCACTTCCTTATAACTACTCTTCCCTATCGTTCTTAAGATTGTGAACGGAGTATTTAAGACTACATCCCCATGCTCTGGCTTAGTAGTATGTCGATTGGCATCTACTATATTTATTGGTCTAGTTTTCTTAGTCACACCTCCTCTTATACCAGAGACTACACCAACTACTGAAATTACTACTATAAAAGCAGTAGATATATAATAGCGACTAGTAGATTCTTCTCTTTTGACAGGTTTTATTTTAACTCTAGTATATAAATAAATCCACAAAGCAGAACATATAAGAAACAAAACTAAAGCATGCCAATAACTAAATAGAAAGTTAAACAATAACGTTGCTTTATTAGACTCATGTTCTAAACTATCCATCACAGCTACGGTGGTTCTAGACTGGATAAATCTATAGTAAATAAGGTCTACAAAGTTAGTAGCATAAGCTAGTAAATTAGGAATGAAATAAGCAAAGAAAACAACTTTCTGATAATTAGGTTTGGTATTTATAAAAACAGGAGCTATTGATAATAAGATGAACAAAATACTCATATAGAATATAGATGCACTATCAAATGATAAGGCGTAAAAAGATAGTGATAAAAATTGTCCAACGGAATCAATGCTTAATAAATCTGCGTTATAAAAATAAAATAACAATCGAGCAATAAAGTAAAAAACAAAAGCAAGAAATAATCTATACAACATCACTTTTACTTCATAGGCTCTAAATTTATTAGAAGTCATAGAATTGTAAGGTTTATATTTAAAAAAAGTTGGGCAAATTTAACCAAAACTCAGCGCTAAAAAGTTAATCTAAAGCAAGTTTAAGATTTACATTTTTTTTTAATACAATTTTCACATAAACACACAATACCAATAACTTACACTTTTAATTTAAATTAATAAATTTATTCATCATCCTGTACAAAAACACCTAATTAAACACTATCATTTCACCCAAATAAACACATATAGACTAACAGCATTATTTTTTAATAATACTAGCTACAATAACGTTTTGTATTAAACTCAACATTAATATTACTAACACAAGATTAATACTTCTTTTAATTTCAAAATTTTTAGATAAAACAATCAAATAACTTCATAAACAAAGAATTACTCCTAAAAACTTTTAATAAAAAAAGTTTCTTAAAAAGAAAATAGCACCTTGATTAAGGTGCTATTTATAATACTTATCTATCTAATCGCTTATCTATAATACGTTCAAAATAGTCTTGAATAAAGGCTTTACACTTTATTTCGAGTCTTTCCATTTCCTTATTCTTTTGACCGATTAAATTTTTCTTTAATCCCTTATCTTTAATATCAAAGAACCCTGTCACCTCTTTCCCATTAAACCTTACGATATAATTTCCTTCTTGGTAAGTGTATTCATTACCTCCATAATTAATCGTATATGGAGTCGTTATTGTATCATTAACTAGACTTCTTCCCCAGCTTCTAAAAGGTTTATCATACCCTATTAGATCTAGTACAGTAGGATAAATATCTATCTGCTGAGCTAATCTCTTATCTACTCCTTTTAATCTCTCATCTGGTGTATAGATAAGTATAGGCACTGCAGTACGATTAACAAGCTCTTTATATTCATCATAGGCGATCTGATTAGTATGATCCGCAGTGATGATAAAAATTGTATTCTTAAACCATGGTTCTTTACTGCTCTCTTCAAAGAATTTCTTAAAAGCATAATCCGTATATCCCACTGTCTTATGGATAGGCACATCTCCTATAGGGAATTTCCCTTCATACTGAGCAGGAATATTAAATGGCTCATGAGAAGACACGGTAAAAATAGTAGCAAAGAAAGGTCCTTTCTTTTCATTTAATGTAGTGCGCATATATTGGAAGAAAGGTTCGTCCCAAATCCCCCAAGTACCATCGAAGTCATCATCATTATTATACTCTGTCTTTCCATAGTAGTGATCATACCCTAAGATATTACCGAATCCTAAGAACCCCATAGACCCGTTAGGAGCACCATGGAAGAAAGATGTATCATATCCTTTAGACTTCAGTGTAGACACTAGTGATTCGATCTTCTGCTTCGGATAAGGCGATGATGTAAATGCATCTTTAAACGAAGGAATACCCGCGATGACAGATGACACACCGTGAATAGACTTATAGCCATTAGCGAATGCATTAGGGAATATTAAACTATGCTGAGAAAGCGAATCTATAAAAGGAGTATAACTCTTATAGTTTTTAATATTCATATCTTTATTAAAAGCTCCTATATACTCACGTCCATAACTTTCTGTGATAAACAATACTATATTAGGAGTGCTAGGTTCATTAGTATGATACTGCTTCACCCCACTTATATTTTGGTTAAGTGTAGCTTCATCCATATATTCTACTTTCTTAAAACTAGTCTTACCGATTGTTCTCAAGATAGCGAATGGAGTATTTAATACAATATCTGCATGTTCTGGTTTCTCTACATGTCGATTTGCGTCTATAATATTCAATGGTCTAGTTGCTTTCTTCAGATCCCCTCTTACTCCTGCCACAAAGCCCACTCCTGTCACAATAATAATCAAGACAGTAGATAACCAATAAGACTTCTTATCCTCAACTTTCAAAAATCGAGTAAACTTCACCTTGGTATACAAGTACACCCATAGCACACATAGTACAATACAAATAAGAAAAACATGCCAATAATTAACCAAGAAGTTAAAAAACAATTGTCCCTTATTTGACTCGTGTTCTAAACTGTCGAAAACAGCTATAGTAGTACGAGCATAAATAAATCTATAGTAAATAAAATCAATAAAATTAGTAGAATACGCTATCAAGTTAGGAATGATATAGGCGTAAAACACGACCTTCTGATACCCTTTTTTTGTATTGATAAATAAAGGCAGAATAGATAATAATATAAATAATATATTTACATAAAAAATAGCCATCCTATCAAACGTGATACCGTGATACGCTAATTCTAAAAACTGACCAAAAGAGTCTACATTTAATAAATCACTATTATAAAAGTAAAATAGTGTACGAGCAATAAAGTAAAAGAAGAAAGCTAAGAATAACCTATACCCCAGTACTAATACTTCATTCAATCGATATCGATTAGAAATCATATTGTTATTTTTTTAAAAACACAAACTTAATCATTTCTATTCGGACTTCTATTAGCATTTAGAAGCATTTTATATCCAAACTAAAGAAAATTTAAGAAAAATTATACCTTTCGTACTAACAACAATCCTCTATAATCTTTATCTAAAGATAGAACATTCTTTTACAAAACATTCTGTCTTCCTACATACATCTCCCTACTAACAACGCGATTAGTAAGATATCACTCCGATATATCTCAATAAATAACGGACTCACTACGGACTCATAACGGACTCACTACGGACTTACCTACTATAATTATATAGTGATAATAGGGCGATACAGCATACCCAATCTCTTAAGGACACTAATATTCAATAATAGTTTTCAGTGATTATATCAAAATATAATGAAGTGTCTACTTATTTTTTTACTATATTTATAAAAGTTGATTTACAATGACTTAAGCTCTAAGTACAATCATCATCAAGCACAATATAGAAAATGAATAATGTAGTTTAGTAGAAAATCAACTACGAGAATTGCAAATAAACCAGATAAAAATTGCTAAGTACATACTAAATACGAGAAATCTTATATTTTTTTTGTACTTTGCGTTAGCTAATTAATGATAATATGGTAAATCCTACAAGACTTTTTGATATTCCTTATTTGCAGAATGAACACTTTCCTCTGGCTGCAGCTTTAGTTACTAAGGTGAACGGAGTATGGGAAAAAACATCCTCACAGGAGTATATAGATAAGGCTAATATGGTTTCGCGTGCCTTACTACGTCTAGGCATAGAAGCAAATGATAAAATAGCTGTCATCTCTACTAATAACCAAACTAAATGGAATCTTTTAGATATTGGTATTTTACAAATTGGCGCTCAGAATGTGCCTATCTATCCTACCATTGCAGCTGAAGACTATCAGTACATTCTTAGTCATGCAGAAGCAAAATACTGTGTAGTATCAGATCAAGAAATTTATAACAAATTAATAAGTGTTAAAGATCAACTACCACTTCTACAAGGTATTTGTTCTTTTGAACATATAGAAGGATGCAAAACTTTTGATGAGATTCTTGAATTAGGAAGAGATACTTCTAATCAAGAAGAAGTGGATCGCATTAAAGATTCTATCACACCAGATCACTTAGCTACGCTAATCTACACCTCTGGTACTACGGGTAGACCTAAAGGTGTGATGCTGTCTCATAATAACATCTTATCTAATGTAATAGGTAGCTGGGATAGAGTTCCTTTTGGACGTGAAGATCACTATAAAGCACTTAGTTTCTTACCACTGTGCCACGTATTCGAAAGAATGCTGATTTATCTTTACCAATTCTCAGGTACTTCTATTTACTATGCGGAATCTATTGATAAAATGGGAGATAACTTAAAAGAAGTTAGTCCTAATGTCATGACAGTAGTACCGCGTTTATTAGAAAAAGTATATGATAAAATCTTTGCTAAAGGATCTTCTCTTACTGGTATTAAAAAACGTATTTTCTTCTGGGCTCTTGAACTAGGATTCCAATATAAACCATATAATAGAAGCGCCTTCTATAACTTCCAACTAAAAATAGCTAGAAAACTAGTATTTAGTAAATGGCAAGAAGGACTAGGAGGTCAAATGAAAATCATTGTTTCTGGTAGTGCTCCACTTCAGGCTCGCCTATCTAAAGTATTCAATGCTGCTGGTATTCCTGTAATGGAAGGATATGGTCTTACTGAGACTTCTCCTGTTATATCAGTAAACGATGCTCGTAATGGAGGATTGAGATTTGGTACAGTAGGTCGCCCTTTAAGTAATGTGGAGGTAAAAATAGCAGAAGACGGAGAGATCTTATGTAAAGCTCCTAACGTGATGATGGGGTACTTTAAAGACGAAGAGAAAACAAATAGTGTTATTAAAGATGGGTATTTCCATACAGAGGACATTGGTAAAATAGACGAAGATGGTTTCTTACACATCACTGACCGTAAAAAAGAAATGTTCAAAACATCTGGAGGTAAATATGTAGCTCCTCAGATGATTGAAAATATGATGAAACAGTCTCGCTTTATCGAACAAATCATGGTTATCGGTGAAGGAGAAAAGATGCCTGCTGCTTTTATTCAGATAGATTTTGACTTCGTTAAAGAATGGGCACGTCGAAAAAGATATGATATCGGTACTACTAACGAAGAAATAGCAACGAATCAAAAAGTTATCGACCGCGTTGCAGAAGAAGTAGAAGCTGTAAATAAAAAATTCGGTAAATGGGAACAAGTGAAGAAGTTCGAACTTACTCCTGATGTGTGGAGCATTGACAGTGAGCACTTAACCCCTACTCTAAAACTTCGTAGACGTATTATTCTTGAGAAACATAAAGACTTATACGACAAGATTTACAGAAGTTAATGACACAAAAAATCACTTAATCAAGAAATATTTCAAAAATAGTATGCGTGCATACTATTTTTTTTTATATTTGAATTATTCTAAATGGTATGAAGAACACAACAATCGATTATATACTTAGAGCAACATGGCAGGCAGTGGCTAGAATGTATAATGAAGAAGCTGCTAAATACGATGCGACAATGTCACTTGCATTTGCACTACTAAGTATAGATAAAGAAGGTACTCCTTCTACTCTACTAGGACCAAATATGGGTATGGAAGCTACGAGTCTTACTCGTACTCTAAAAAAATTAGAAGAAAATAAATTAATCACACGTGAAAAGAACCCTAATGATGGCCGTGGTGTGATTATAAAATTAACTCCTCTAGGCTTAGAGAAAAGAGAATTATCTAAAGCAAAAGTGAAACGCTTTAACGAAAAAATTCGAACTCAAATATCAGAGGAGAAAATTCAGCACTTTATGGAAGTAACTGAAGTTATCAATCAGTTAATCAACGACAAAAGTATATTTGAAGACAAATAATTTTTGTACCTTAAGAGAGTTAAATAATAGTATTAAAAACCAAAGAACAATAAATATGAAAAGAATAATTAAAAAGGTAGCCGTAGTAGGATCTGGTGTAATGGGATCAGCTATTGCTTGTCATTTTGCAAATATCGGATTAGAAGTATTGCTTCTTGACATTGTACCTAGAGAATTAACTCCTGAAGAGGAAAAGAAAGGTCTTACCCTAGAAAGTAAGATTGTTAGAAATAAAATAGCAAGTACTCACTTAGCTAATGCACTAAAATCTAAACCTGCTCCTATTTATTCTCAAGCTTTTGCTTCACGCATCGCTACAGGAAATATAGAAGATGATTTAGTAAAAATAAAAGATTGCGACTGGGTAATCGAAGTGGTAATCGAAAGATTAGACATTAAGAAATCTGTATTCGAGCAAATCGAGAAATACAGAAAACCAGGTTCATTAATTACATCTAATACATCTGGTATCCCAATGAAATTAATGGTAGAAGGCCGTTCAGAAGATTTCCAAAAACACTTCTGTGGAACACACTTCTTTAACCCACCTAGATATTTACAATTATTCGAAATCATTCCTGGTCCTCATACAGCTCCAGAAGTTATCGAATTCTTCCAAAAATATAGTAGCTTATACTTAGGTAAAACACCTGTATTATGTAAAGATACTCCTGGCTTTATCGGTAACCGTATCGGTGTATACTCTATGGCGATGGTAATGCAGTTGGCACAAGAGATTGGGTTGACTATTGAAGAAGCTGATACATTAACAGGTTCTATCCTAGGTCGTCCTAAGACTGGTACATTTAAACTAGGTGATTTAGTAGGTCTTGATACTGCTATTAACGTAACAAATGGCTTAAAACAAAACTGTCCTCATGACGCTATGATCCAAGAGGTGAAAGACAGTAAACCTTTAAACTTCCTATTAGAAAACAAATTCTTAGGTGATAAGTCAAGAAAAGGATTCTATTATAAAGAAGTAGACAAAGAGGGAAAAACAAATCGCTTCGCTCTTGACCTAGAAAAATTAGAATATCGTCCATTAGAACGTGCTAAGATTGCTGTACTAGAAACAGCAAAACAAGCTGGAGGTACTAAAGCTAAATTAGCTTTACTATTAGCAGATCAGACAAAAGCAGGTGAATTAATCAGAAAACACTTTGCTTCATTATTCGCTTACGTTTCTCAACGTGTTCCAGAAATTACAGATACCCTATTCCCTATCGATGACGCGATGCGTACAGGATATGCATGGAAGTATGGACCGTTCCAAACTTGGGACTTAGTAGGTCTTGAAAAAGGTATTGCTTTAATTGAAAAAGAAGGCTATACAGTAGCTGATTGGGTTAAAGAATTAGCTGCATCTGGAGCAAAGAGTTTCTATAAAGTAGAGAATGGTAAAAAGTTATTCTACAATCAAAACACTAAAACATTTGAACCAATCCCTGGACAAGATGCATTCATTATCTTAGACAATATTAGAACAGCTAATAAAGTGTGGGGTAATAGTGAAGCATCACTTATTGACTTAGGTGATGGTATCGTGAACTTAGAATTCCACTCAAAAATGAATACCATCGGTGGTGGTGTTTTAGCCGGATTAAACAAAGCTATTGAAATTGCAGAAAAAGACTTCCAAGGACTAGTAGTAGGAAACCAAGGTAGTAACTTCTCAGTAGGTGCTAACTTAATGATGATTTTCATGATGGCTGCAGAGCAAGATTGGGATGAATTAAATATCGCTATCAAAACGTTCCAAGATACGATGATGAAAATGCGTTACTCTGGTATTCCAGTGGTTGCTGCTCCTCATGGTATGACATTCGGTGGTGGATGTGAGTTAAGCTTACACGCTGATAAGGTAGTCGCTGCTGCTGAAACCTATATCGGACTGGTTGAATTCGGTGTAGGACTTATTCCTGGTGGAGGTGGTTCTAAAGAGATGACAGTAAGAGCGTCTGATCTATACCGCAAAAACGATGTGGAATTAAATACACTACAAGAGCACTTCTTAACAATCGGTATGGCGAAAGTAGCTACCTCTGCTCAAGAAGCTTTTGACTTAAATATATTACAAAAAGGTAAAGATGTAGTAGTTGTAAATAAAGACTTACAATTAGCACAAGCGAAACGTGAGGCTTTAGTATTAGCTCAAGCTGGGTACACTCAGCCTGCTAAACGCAAAGATATTAAAGTACTAGGTCGTCAGGCTTTAGGTATGTTCTTAGTAGGAACTGACAGTATGATGGCTGGTAAATACATCTCTGAACACGATCGTAAAATAGCTAACAAATTAGCATATGTTATGGCTGGAGGAGATTTATCAGAAGCTACTTTAGTGACTGAACAATACTTACTAGATCTAGAAAGAGAAGCATTCTTATCACTATGTGGAGAGCGCAAAACTCTAGAAAGAATCCAGTATATGTTGAAAAATGGTAAACCATTAAGAAACTAATCTTTAACCAATTAAAAACGACAAAGAATATGAAAACTGCATATATAGTACAAGGATATAGAACAGCTGTAGGTAAAGCTCCTAAAGGAGTATTCAGATTTAAAAGACCTGATGAACTTGCTGCTGAAACTATTGAATATTTAATGAGTAAACTACCTGAATTTGACAAATCACGTATTGATGATGTTATGGTAGGTAACGCTATGCCTGAGGCTGAACAAGGATTAAACATGGGACGTCTAATCTCTCTTATGGGATTAAAAATAGATGATGTACCTGGAGTTACAGTAAATAGATACTGTGCATCTGGTATAGAAACTATTGGAATGGCTGTTGCTAAAATCCAAGCTGGTATGGCTGATTGTATTATCGCTGGTGGAGCAGAAAGTATGAGTTATATCCCTATGGGAGGATACAAACCAACTCCTGATTATGGTGTAGCAAAAGAAGGACACGAAGATTACTACTGGGGAATGGGATTAACAGCTGAAGCGGTAGCCCATCAATTTAAAGTTTCTCGTGAAGATCAAGATGAGTTTGCTTTTAACTCTCATATGAAAGCTTTAAAAGCACAAGCAGATGGAAAATTTGATGATCAAATTGTTCCAATCAACATTAATGAAGTATTCATTAACGAAAAAGGTAAAAAAGATAGCAAATCATATACAATCACTAAAGATGAAGGCCCTAGAGCAGGAACTTCTATTGAGGCTTTAGCAAAACTAAGACCTGTATTTGCTGCTGATGGATCTGTAACAGCAGGTAACTCTTCTCAAATGAGTGATGGTGCTGCATTCGTTATGGTGATGTCAGAAGAAATGGTTAAAGAATTAAACATTGAGCCTATCGCTCGTATGGTTAATTATGCTGCAGCTGGTGTAGAACCACGCATCATGGGTATTGGTCCAGTAAAAGCTATTCCAAAAGCTTTAAAACAAGCTGGGTTACAACTAAAAGATATAGACCTATTCGAATTAAATGAAGCTTTTGCCTCTCAGTCATTAGCTGTAATTAGAGAACTAGGTATCAACCCTGATATCGTCAATGTAAACGGTGGTGCTATTGCGTTAGGACACCCTCTAGGATGTACAGGTGCTAAACTATCAGTACAACTATTTGATGAAATGAAACGTCGTGGATCTAAATACGGAATGGTAACGATGTGTGTCGGTACAGGACAAGGTGCTGCAGGAATCTATGAACTATTATAAAAGCTATTAACCCAATAAACGAAATATATTATGAGTAAAGATATCACAAGAGGAGGACAATTTTTAATTAAAGAAACTAAATACCAAGACGTATTTACTCCTGAAGACTTCACAGAAGAACAAATCATGATGCGTGATTCTGTAAAAGAATTCATTGATAAAGAAATATGGCCAAACAAAGAAAAGTTTGAGAAAAAAGATTACGCTTTCACAGAAGCTTCTATGCGTAAAGCTGGAGAATTAGGATTATTAGGTGTTGCTGTACCAGAAGCTTATGGAGGATTAGAAATGGGGTTCATTTCTACAATGCTGGTATGTGATTATATTTCAGGAGCAACAGGTTCTTTCTCAACTGCCTTTGGTGCTCATACAGGAATTGGTACAATGCCAATTACATTATATGGTAACGAAGAACAAAAGAAAAAATACGTTCCAAAATTAGCTTCAGGAGAATGGTTTGGTGCTTACTGTTTAACAGAACCAGATGCTGGATCTGATGCTAACTCAGGTAAAACAAAAGCTGTCTTATCAGCTGATGGGAAACACTACTCTATCACAGGACAAAAAATGTGGATCTCTAATGCTGGTTTTTGTAATGTATTTATCGTATTTGCACGTATAGAAGATGATAAAAATATCACAGGATTTATCGTAGAAAACGATCCTAGCAATGGAATTACTTTAGGAGAAGAAGAACACAAATTAGGTATTAGAGCATCTTCTACTCGTCAGGTATTCTTCAGTGAAACAAAAGTTCCTGTGGAAAATATGCTTTCAGAAAGAGGAAACGGTTTCAAGATTGCAATGAATGCATTAAACGTAGGACGTATTAAATTAGCTGCTGCTTGTTTAGATTCTCAACGCCGTTTAATCACGCAATCAGTAAAATATGCTAATGAGCGTATCCAATTTAAAACACCAATTTCTACTTTTGGTGCTATTCGCACTAAACTAGCAGAGATGGCTACAAATGCTTATGTAGGTGAAGCTGCTTCATATAGAGCTGCTGCTTCTATTGAAGAAAGAATTAACCAACGTGTTGCTGAAGGAAATTCACATCAAGAGGCTGAATTAAAAGGAGTAGAAGAATTCGCTATTGAGTGTTCTATCCTTAAAGTAGCAGTGTCAGAAGATGTTCAATCATGTGCTGATGAAGGAATCCAAATCTTCGGAGGAATGGGATTCTCAGAAGACACACCTATGGAAAGTGCATGGAGAGATGCTCGTATATCTCGTATCTATGAAGGAACAAACGAGATTAACCGTATGCTAGCAGTTGGAATGTTAATCAAAAAAGCAATGAAAGGACATGTAGATTTATTAGGTCCTGCTATGAAAGTAGCTGATGAATTAATGAGTATACCAAGCTTTGATGTACCTGATTATTCTGAATTATTTGCAGAAGAGAAAGAAATGATCAGCAAACTGAAACAAGCTTTCTTAATGGTAGCTGGTAGTGCTGTTCAAAAATATGGTCCAGACCTAGATAAACACCAAGCATTATTAATGGCTGCTTCTGATATGATGATTGAAATTTATATGGCAGAAAGTGCTATCCTTAGAACTGAGAAATTAGCGAAGTTAAAAGGAGAAGAGAATATCAAAGAACAAATCGCTATGGCTCAATTATACTTATACCACGCTGTAGATATCATCGGAGCAAAAGGAAAAGAAGGTATCGCTTCTTTTGCTGAAGGTGATGAACAACGTGTAATGCTAATGGGACTACGCAGATTTACAAAATATGTAAACTTACCAAATGTAAATGCACTTAGAGAAACTATTGCAACGAAATTGGTAGAGTCAAACGAATATGTATTCTAGTACGAATACAAACGATTTGGTTTAGTTTGTTTGAAAAAAACCGCTACTTTTCTTATGAAAAGGGCGGTTTTTTATTTTATAACACAAATAAGAAACCTTTCTATCATCTTAAAAAAGAAACAATTCATAAATAAAAAACGAAAAATCAGCACTTTGCAAAAATTTGTTCAAAATATTTCATCTTTTGTTTCACTATAATCATCTAAAAAGTTTACTTTTGCACCATAATTTTTTTATACTTAAAAGATATTTACTGTGGAAAACGCAAATGCTTTAAAATTGATTAAAAAGATTCAATCAGATTTAATTTCTGATGGTCTTGTTGTAGAAAACATTGTAGCAGATTTACAAAAACTTAGAGAGTTTGCTCTACTTGAAGAAAAACCAGTGTTAGTTAAATCTATTCGTTTAGCTTATGAGCACATTCAAAACAACAAAGCTTTTTTAATTGCAATACCATCTGATGAGCCGATCGAAGAAGAAGGAGAAGAAGGGGCAACTGCAGTTGAGAAAGAATCTAAGAATGACTTAGAAAGTTTACAGTACTTATTATCTTTATACAAAGACATTAATAACAAACATAACTTAGAAGACTTAAAAGATTACAACAATCGTTTATTAGATTTCTAATTAAAATGTTAATCTAAATATAAAAGCCTATCAGAACTCCTGTTAGGCTTTTTTTGTTTCTATTTTAAAACTATATTAGCATACTTAAAACTTCTAATTTAATTAAGATGCTAAAGACATTTAAAATTGTTGCGCTGCTTGAAGGTTTATCTCTACTAGCACTTTTGTTTATCGCTATGCCCTTAAAATACTTTCTACACAAACCAGAAATGGTAAGTAAAGTCGGAATGGCACATGGAGTATTGTTTATACTATATATAGTAATGGCTACAGTACTTAAAAGTGATGAAAAATGGAGTATGAAAAAGTATGGCCTTATCTGTCTAGCTTCAATTGTTCCATTTGGTACTTTTATCATGGAAAAAAAACTTCTTGAAAGTAAAGCATAAAAAAATAAGTCTGTACAGACTTATTTTTTTTTATATATATCTACCGCATCAGTTATAATATCTAAATGATCAAAAGCTAACTGTGGTAAATCATCTATATTAAACCATTTCAATTCTTTAGCGTCATCAGCAGCTTCACCAATAACCCCCTCTCCTACTTCTGCCCAAAAAGCTACAGTCACCATGTGCGATCTTGGATCTCTAAAAGGTTTCCCATATGCTTTAATTTGAGTAAGTTGATTCAGGTCGATTGACGTTTCTTCACGTAATTCACGCTTTGCTGCAATCTCTAAATCTTCATTTTCGTCTACAAAACCACCAGGTAAAGCCCAATAATCACGAAACGGTTCATTTTTGCGCTTTATTAATAATATCTGTGAAATATTTAAATATTTTTTAAACAATACTACATCTACAGTAACGAATATCTTCGAAACATATCCCATATTATACAATTTTTATGAAACAAAAGTACTAAAACTATCCTTTTTTACAAAAAAACAACATTTTATCTTTCTATTACAAATCTTTGCCTTATATTTGCTCCATAAGCGATTAGTAAAAAAACTGATTATTTTAATCATGTTTAATGGAAATTAAAAAGACAACTATGAAAAAATTAACATTACCGTTATTGGCTTCTGTATTAGCTTTTGGTGCTGTTCATGCTCAAAGTCCTTACAACAAATGGTCTATTGACTTAAATGGAGGATTTGCTAAACCAGCTAGAGCAGGTCAATCTGCTGAAACATTCAAAAACTTACACTTAGATGGAGGTGTACGTTATAGCTTAAACAACAAATTTGGTATTAAAGCTTCTTTTGGCTATGATAAATTAGACAACTGGACTAATGATGCTGATTTAAACACTAACCACTACAGAACAAGCTTAGAAGGGGTTGTTAACGTTGGAAGACTTTTAAACTTCGAAACTTGGACTAAAGTATTAAACGTACAAGCTCACGCTGGGGGAGGTTACTCTTGGATGAACGGAGATGCATTCTCTGGAACAGACAATATGGGACACTTAATGGCTGGATTAACTGGTCAAATTAAAGTTCACCCACGTGTTGCATTAAACGCAGACTTTACAGTTATTCAAAACTTAGAGCAAAACAAAAACTGGAATGGTGTAGGTACAACTAACCGTTCTATCGCTCAAGGAACTATGTTTAACGCTTCTGTTGGAGTTTCTATCTATTTAGGTAAAAATGCTCAACACGCTGATTGGTATACTGAAGCAGAACAAGAAAATGCTTTATTAGCTGAATTAGACGGAAGAGTATCTAAAGTAGAAAGCATGTTAGTTGACTCTGATGGAGACGGTGTGCCAGATTACTTAGATCTAGAGCCTAATACACCAGCTGGTGCTTTAGTTGATTCTAGAGGTAGAAATATCGATAAAAACAACAACGGTATCGCTGATAACATCGAAGCTTTCATCGCTGAGAAATATGGTAACCAACCAGAGCAAGCTGTTGCAGGTAACGATTCTAACATGATTAAAGAATTAATCAACAAAGGATATGTTGCTGCTTATTTTGACTTTGATAAAACTCAACCAACAAACGTTGACGGAATCAATTTCATCGTTAACTACTTAAAAGCTAATCCAAATGCTTCTGTTGAAGTTATGGGTTATGCTGATGCAGTAGGAAACAAATCTTACAACAATAAGTTATCTGAAAGACGTGCTAACGCAGTTAAAGATATCTTAGTTAAATCTGGAGTTAGTGCTTCTAAAGTTTCTGCTAAAGGAAACGGAATCGATGACGCAGTGTCTAAAGATTCAGCTGCAGCTCGTAGAATTGCAAGAAAAGTTGTATTCAAAATTAACTAAATTTAGAATTCAATCTAATCATATTAAAGCGCAAGATTATTCTTGCGCTTTTTTTATTTTTAATAAGTAACTTTGTATACTTATTAAATCAACTATGAAATTCAAATTAAATTCAGAGTATAAACCAACAGGGGATCAACCTGAAGCAATAAAAAAACTTGCTCAGGGAATCAATGCAGATGAAAAATACCAAACATTAGTTGGAGTTACTGGTTCTGGAAAAACATTTACTGTTGCAAATGTTATTAACGAAGTAAACAGACCTACACTAATACTTGCTCACAACAAAACATTAGCAGCACAACTATACACAGAATTCAAAAGTTTTTTCCCTAATAACTCAGTAGAGTATTTTGTCTCATACTATGACTACTACCAACCTGAAGCATTCTTACCTGTTACAGGTACCTATATAGAAAAAGATCTATCTATCAATGAAGAACTAGAAAAAATGCGATTAAGCACTACTTCTGCCCTACTTTCAGGAAGAAGAGATATTATTGTAGTAGCATCTGTTTCTTGTTTATACGGTATAGGTAACCCTATTGAGTTCCAAAAAAACGTAATCACTCTTGAATTAGATCAACAAATAAGCAGAACAAAACTATTGCATAGATTAGTACAAAGTTTATATGCTAGAACTGAAGCCGAATTCACCCCAGGAACTTTTAGAATAAAAGGAGATACAGTAGAAGTATTCCCTAGTTATGCAGACAATCCATTTAGAATACATTTTTTTGGAGATGAAATTGAAGATATTGAAGTATTCAATCCCTCAACTTCTGCTGTAATAGAGAAATACACCAACCTTAATATTTATCCAGCTAATATGTTTGTAACATCGCCAGATGTACTACAAAAAGCTATATGGGAAATACAACAAGACCTTGTTAAACAAGTTGATTACTTCAAAGAAATAGGAAAACACTTAGAAGCTAAACGTCTAGAAGAACGTACTAACTTTGATTTAGAAATGATCAGAGAGCTCGGCTATTGTTCTGGTATTGAAAACTATTCAAGATACCTAGATGGCAGAGAACAAGGAACACGCCCATTCTGTTTACTAGATTATTTCCCAGATGATTATCTAATGGTTATCGATGAGAGTCACGTTACTGTATCACAAGTACATGCCATGTATGGAGGTGATAGATCTCGTAAAGAAAATCTAGTAGAATATGGATTCAGACTACCTGCCGCACTAGACAACAGACCTCTTAAATTCGAGGAATTTGAAGCAATGCAAAATCAAGTAGTATATGTTTCTGCAACCCCAGCTGATTATGAATTACAAAAATCAGAAGGTATTTATGTAGAGCAATTAATCCGTCCTACTGGATTACTTGACCCCATAATCGAAATTAGACCGACAGAAAATCAAATAGATAATTTAATCGAAGAAATCCATTCAAGAGTTGAAAAAGATGAAAGAGTATTAGTCACTACTCTAACCAAAAGAATGGCTGAAGAACTAGCTAAATATTTCACTCGTGTAGGAATAAGATGTAGATATATTCATTCAGATGTTGACACGTTAGAGCGTGTTGAAATTATGCAAGATTTACGAAAAGGATTATTTGATGTATTAATTGGAGTAAACTTATTAAGAGAAGGACTAGACTTACCCGAAGTTTCTCTAGTAGCTATTTTAGACGCTGATAAAGAAGGTTTTCTTAGAAGTCATAGATCACTTACACAAACTGTTGGAAGAGCCGCTAGAAACGTAAATGGAAAAGCAATTATGTATGCAGATAAAATTACAGATAGCATGCAAAAAACTATAGATGAAACAAACTATAGACGAGAAAAGCAGATGAATTTCAACAAGAAGCACAACATCACTCCTACTGCTATTAACAAAAAAATATCTAGTGAATTAGTCAAAGCTTCTTATGAAGACATCCAAAAAGAAACTATTCTTCAAGCAGCAGAAGAAACTCTTAAATACAAATCCAAAGCTGATATAGAAAAAATAATAAGAGAGAAGAGAAAAGAAATGGAAAAAGCTGCTAAAGACTTAGATTTTATCAATGCAGCTCGTTTAAGAGACGAAATAAAAGCTTTAAAAGATAAACTGTAGATAATTTAATTACCTTTGCAAAAATAGATAGAATGAATAATAACGACATATTAAAGAAACTGAGAGTTGCTTTACAATTACGCGACGATCAAATAGTAGAAATTTTAGAATTAGTTGATTTTAGAATTTCAAAAGGTGAAATTGGTAACTTTTTTAGAAATGCTGACCATCCTAAATACATAGAATGTGGAGATCAAATTCTAAGAAACTTTCTAAATGGTTTAGTAATTCACTTAAGAGGAACAAAAGAAGCCCCTAAGAATCCATTAGAAGTATTAGCTTCCAATAAGTCTGAAATAAAACCATTTAAACAACAGACAACGGACAAGAAAACTAAACCAGCGCCTAAAAAAGAAGGAAACTCAGGTAAAAACGTAGATTTCAAAAAGAAGACTACTTCTAATAAAAAGACTACTCCTAAATCACCATTAGCAGGAATCAAATTCAAAAATGGAAAAAAATAAAAATAAAGCTATTCTTTAAAAGAATAGCTTTATTTTTTTATCTCTCCTATAAAAACACATAATAAAAAAGGCCAGCTCAAATGAGCTAGCCTTTTTTATATTCTTTTATCTAAATTATGATAAAGCCACTTTTACTTGGTCTGCAGCTTCCTGGAAAGCAATAGCAGATAAAATAGGCATACCTGATTGATCGATAATTTCTTTTGCTAATTCAGCATTAGTTCCTTGTAAACGAACGATGATTGGCACTTTAATATCGTCACCCATGTTCTTGTATGCATCAACAACACCTTGAGCAACACGGTCACAACGAACGATACCTCCAAAGATGTTAATTAAAATAGCTTTTACGTTAGGATCTTTTAAGATAATACGGAAAGCGATTTCAACACGTTTAGCATCAGCAGTTCCTCCTACGTCTAAGAAGTTAGCAGGTTCGAAACCAGCATACTTAATTAAGTCCATAGTAGCCATTGCTAATCCAGCACCGTTAACCATACATCCTACAGTACCATCTAAATCCACATAGTTTAATCCTGCTTCTTTAGCTTCTACTTCGATAGGTCTTTCTTCAGTAACGTCTCTGTACTCAGCATAAGTTTTTTGTCTGTATAATGCATTATCATCTAAAGTCACTTTAGCATCAACAGCTAAAATTTTATCATCAGAAGTTTTTAATACAGGGTTAATCTCGAACATTGAAGAATCACTTCCAATGTATGCTCTATATAAAGCATCTACGAACTTAACCATTTCTTTGAAAGCATTTCCAGATAATCCTAAGTTAAAAGCAATTCTTCTAGCTTGGAATCCTTGTAATCCAACTGCTGGATCGATTTCTTCTTTGAAGATTAAGTGTGGAGTTTTCTCAGCAACTTCTTCGATATCCATACCTCCTTCAGTAGAATACATAATCATGTTACGTCCTTTAGCTCTATCAAGTAATACAGACATGTAAAACTCATTAGTTTCGCTTTCTCCAGGATAGTAAACATCCTCTGCTACTAAAACACGGTTAACTCTTTTTCCTTCTGGTGGAGTTTGTGGAGTAATTAAATCCATACCGATAATCTTACCAGCGATTTCTTTTACTTCGTCTAAGTTTTTAGCCAACTTAACTCCTCCTCCTTTACCTCTTCCTCCTGCATGGATCTGAGCTTTAATTACATACCAACTTGTACCAGTTTCTTCTGTAAGTTGTTTTGCTTTTTCAACTGCTTCTTCTGCGTTGTTAGCTACTAATCCACGTTGTACTCTTACACCGTAGCTAGCTAATATTTCTTTACCTTGAAATTCATGTAAATTCATAGTGTGATACGTTTAGCTTTTAATATAAACAGTTACAAAAATAACAATTCAGTTTGAAAAACCCTAATTTAATTAAGCTTATATAGCTTGTAACTGTAAATTAACCTTGTTTATTAATTCGTTTTTATACTTATTTGATTCTTTTAGAAGATATCAGTATCTCCCTTACCTGCTCTTATAATTTCAGGTTCTTCTCCTGACAAGTCAATTACTGTTGATGCTTCATTATTTCCATACCCTCCATCAATAACAATATCAACTATATTTTGCCATTTTTCAAATATCAATTCTGGATCAGTAGTATACTCTAATATCTCATCTTCATCATAAATAGAAGTAGATACTATTGGGTTACCAAGTTTTCTAACAATTTCTCTTGCAATATTATTATCAGGCACACGAATCCCTACTGTTTTTTTCTTCTTAAACTCTTTAGGAAGTTCATTATTTCCAGGAAGAATAAAAGTATAAGGACCAGGTAATGCTTTCTTTAATATTTTAAATGTAGAAGTATCTATCTGCTTCACATAGTTAGAAATATTACTTAGATCATAACAAACAAAAGAAAAGTTAGCCTTATCTAGTTTTATTCCTTTAATCTTAGCAATTCTTTCTAATGCCTTAGAATTTGATATATCACATCCTAACCCATACACAGTATCAGTAGGGTAGATAACTAGACCTCCCTCTCTTAATACCTTAACCACTTTATCAATTTCCTTTTCATTAGGATTCTCTGGATAAATCTTTATAAACTGTGACATACTTATATTTTTTATACTCTATACAATTTACTATAAAACTTGAAGCTTAGCAAATCTTAACAGCAGTTTTTTTATTCCTCCAACATCAAATCGAATCTCTGCTTTCTTATCTGCACCAACACCTTCAAGATTAATAATAACCCCTTTACCAAAACGTTCATGCATAACTACCTGGCCTACTTCTAACAGTTGATTACCATTTGTAAGACTAGTAGTCTTAGTTGGTGAAGCATCTACAGGCTTTAATTTCCTTATATTCCTATTCTCTTTTGGTTCTTCATTATCGGTTACATAAGCAGGAGGAGTACCCGCAACAGGTTTTTTCAATCTCAACTTACTCTTATCTACATCACCAAAAATATCAGCATTAATTGTTGGCTTATATCTATAGTTCGTTTCTATTGGAGTCAAATACTCTAAATATTCATCCTTAATCTCCTCTATAAATCGAGAAGGATCACTATCTACTAATTTACCCCATCTATATCTTGATTGAGCATAAGTTAAATAAGCCTGATGCTCTGCACGTGTTAAAGCAACATAGAACAATCTTCTTTCCTCCTCTAACTCACTTCTAGTATTCATACTCATTGCACTTGGAAACAGATCTTCTTCCATTCCTACACAGAACACAGTAGGAAATTCCAGTCCTTTTGCTAAGTGGATTGTCATCAAGGCCACCCTATCATCATCACCCGTATCTTTATCTAAATCTGTAGCTAAAGCTACATCTTCCATAAACTCACTTAAAGCTCCTCTTGCTCCATCTACCTCTCGTTGCCCATCAATAAAATCTTTAATACCATTAAGTAATTCCTCAATATTCTCCATACGTGTAATACCCTCTGGAGTAGTATCCTTACGCATCTCTTGAACAAGCCCAGTTTTCTTAACAATATGCTCTGTCAATTGATAAGCATCCATTGTCTCTTCCAAGGCTTGAAAAGCCTTAATCATATTGCTAAAATCACTCAATTTATTTCGTGTACCAGCAGTAATCTTTAAGTCAATTTTATCAATATGTTCAACTACTTCAAATATAGAACGCTTATAGTGATTAGCAGCAATTGTTAATTTGTCCAAAGTAGTATTTCCTATACCTCTTGCTGGATAGTTAATTACACGTACTAATGCTTCCTCATCTTTAGGGTTAATTACCAGTCTTAGATAACTCAATACATCCTTAATCTCTTTCCTTTGATAAAACGATAGACCACCATAAATACGATAAGGTATATCCTTTTTACGCAAAGCATCCTCCATAGCACGAGACTGTGCATTCGTTCGATATAAAATAGCAAAATCACTGTTGTTCTTTTGATTTTGCATCTTTTCTTCAAAAATAGTAGAAGCTACAAAACGTCCTTCCTCTCCATCTGTTAATGATCTATGTACTTTTATCTTTGGTCCAAAGTCATTCGCCGTCCATACTACCTTTTCTAGCTTAACTTTATTATTATCAATAACAGAGTTAGCCGCTTCTACAATATTTCGTGACGAACGATAATTCTGTTCTAATCGATAAGTCTGCACACCTTCATAATCTTTCTGAAAGTTCAAAATATTATTAATATTCGCTCCTCTAAAGGCGTAGATACTTTGAGCATCATCCCCAACTACACAAATATTCTGAAAGCGATCTGATAATGCACGAACAATAAGATATTGTGAATGGTTAGTATCCTGATACTCATCCACTAATATATACTTGAATCTATTCTGATATTTAGAAAGCACATCAGGAAAACGAGTCAAAAGCTCATTTGTCTTTAACAATAAATCATCGAAATCCATTGCTCCTGATTTAAAACAACGCTCTACATAATTATTGTAAATTTCCCCTATACGAGGTCTTTTACTCATTGCATCAGCCTCTTGTAACTCAGGGTTATTGTAATAAGCTTTTACAGTTACTAAGCTATTTTTATAGGATGATATTCTACTTAATATCTCTTTTGGTTTATAGATATCTTTATCTAATTGCATCTCTTTTATAATCTGCCCTATAAGACGTTGACTATCTTGAGAATCATAGATAGTAAAGTTACTCGGATACCCCAACTTATCTGCCTCCGCTCTAAGTATCTTAGCAAATACAGAGTGGAATGTTCCCATCCATAGATTTTTAGCTTCCGAACTCCCAACAATTTGAGCAATCCTTACTTTCATTTCACGAGCTGCCTTATTGGTAAACGTTAACGCTAGAATATTAAAAGCATCAACCCCTTGATGCATTAAATAAGCAATACGTAAAGTCAACACTCTCGTCTTCCCCGACCCAGCCCCTGCGATTACTATCATTGGTCCATCCTTCTGAAGTACAGGCGCTCTTTGAGCCTCATTTAACTGATCTATATAATTTTGCATATCTAATTTACTCGAAAATGTCAAAATTACAATTACTATACCTTTATAACAAGTTTTTTGCGACCATAAAAATTATCACAGCAAACATAATATTCCCTATTTTTGCTTAAAAAGATCGCAATGAGCACAGAATTTGTTTTACAGCTATTAGCCTATACTCTACCTGCCTTAATTTCAGCAGCTTTAGCATATACATTCTTTAACCGTATTTTGAGAAATCAAACAAAAAAAGATTTAGTCCTATTAGAAAAACTCAAAACCCAAAATACAATAGACTTACAAGCTTTAAAACTACAAGCTTTTGAACGTTTTATTATACTAATTGAACGTATAGATTTAAAAAAATTAGTTTTAAGAATAACGCCTACTACAGATGATAAAGTGCTATATCAAATCAATTTAATTAATCATATCGAACAAGAATTTGATTATAACGTAGCCCAACAAATCTACATTAGTGAAGAACTTTGGCAAATTATAGTCCAATCAAAGAATAGTATTATAGAATTAATACATCAAATAAGCAATAACCCTAACATTATCGATGCTAGTCACCTTAGACAGGCTTTAATTGCAAAAAATATTATAATAAAAGAAAAGTTAGAAATTGCTAGAAAAGCAATAAAACTAGAAGTAAATACAATAACAGATAAATAAAACACTATGAAAAAGACAATGATTGCTGCTGTACTAACCATGAGTACATTAGCCTATTCCCCAATCATCAATGCACAAACCACTAAAAAAAACAATCTTATCAATTCTCTTACACAAGATAAAGTTGCCAAAGGATTAAAAGAAGCTCTTGATAAAGGAATTGCTGATCAAGTAAGTAAACTATCACAACCAGATGGTTTCTTAAAAAATGAATTAGTTAAAATTGTAATGCCTGAAGAATTTCAAAAAGTAGATAGAGCTTTAAGAAGAATAGGTATGGACAAATTAGCGGATCAAGGATTAACACTAATAAACAGAGCTGCAGAAAGTGCTGTGAAAGAAGCTACACCAATCTTTGTAGACGCAGTTAAGAATATGACATTCACAGACGCTAAAGATATTCTAGTTGGAGGCAAATCAGCTGCAACTGATTACTTAAAGAAAAGCACATCTAAAAGTTTATATACTAAATTCAGTCCAGTGATTAATTCTTCCATAGCATCAGTAGGAGCTGATGTAATCTGGGAAAAAATGACTACTACTTACAATGCACTTCCTCTAGTATCTCCTGTTACAACAGACTTAACAGATTATATTACTAACCAAACAATGGACGGTGTATTCAAAATGATCGCAGTTGAAGAAGGAAATATTAGAGAAAATATCACAGGTTCTAGAGATTCTAAACTATTAAAAGAAGTATTCGCAATTCAAGATAATCTAACAAACTCAACTAAAAAAAACACATCAAGTAATTCTATCGAGAAACTTTTTAAAAATAAAAAGTAACTAGCCAATTATATTGAATAATATCTATATTTTTAAACAAAAAAATAAATATAACATTATTATAACATTCGATTAACTGACCTTTCTAAATATTTTTTTGATATTTGTATCATCAATAATGATTGATTTCATAATAGTTAGGGTTAGTTAAAAAAAGCCGAGTAATTTCTTACTCGGCTTTTTCTTTTTATACTCTCTTCCAGACTAATTTCACCTGACAATCAATATATTATTCTATTCTCTTATGAATTTGCTTAAAATACTCAAAAGCATTAAACAAATGTGTTCCATGCCATGAGAACATTTCTCCATCCACAAAGACAGTTTTCCCATGATGTGTATGTCTTCCTAATTCAAATGCATGTTCTTCCTTAAATGGATATGGCTCTGATGATAAGAATACCAACTCTGGATCTCCTTGAATTCTAATCTTTCTTATCTCTACTTCAGGGTAACGCTCTTCGCGATTAGCATACACATTTGTAAATTTATTCAAAGTCAAAAGGGTATTGATAAACGTATTATTACCTGCTGCCATATAAGGTTCTCTCCAGATAAAATAAGCCGCTTTTTGTGCTTCTCTAGTACTTACAAAAGACATAAAATCCTTGATAGCAAAATCAATCTTATCATTCCATTTCTTTGCTTCTGTACGTTTGTTAAACAACACACCGAAATCTTCTATCATTTGTTTATTATCGTCTAATGTAACAACATCAGTAACCCAAACAGGACAAATATCTTTCAGACTTTCTACAATCTCTAGAGTATTCTCTTCCTTATTAGCAATAATAATATCAGGGTTAAGCGCTTTAATCTTTTCTACGTGTACCTTTTTAGTTCCACCTACTTTTATTTTGACAACACCTAAATGATAAGGATGTACACAGAATTTAGTTATTCCTTTAATCTCGTCTTCAAGTCCCAAATCACATAACGTTTCTGTTTGAGATGGAACTAAAGAAATAATTCTCTTTGGTGCTTGTTCAAAGCGATGCTCTTGCCCTATTTGATCTTTTAATACAATCATACCATTTTTTTTAATATCTCCTCCATTTCTTGTTGAATGGCTTTAGCTTCTAATCCCGCTTTCTCTGCGAAATCTTCTTCCTTAGATGCAAAGATAATACCTCTTGACGAATTGATTAGCAATCCTACATTTTTACTTAATCCATATTTACATACATCCTGTAAATTACCACCTTGAGCTCCTACTCCTGGAACTAATAAAAAACTTTCTGGAACTATTTTTCTAATCTCTTCAAAATACTCTGCCTTAGTAGCTCCCACTACATACATTAAATTTGCTGCATTTTTATACGTTTGAGAAGTTTCTAATACTTCTTGATACAATGGCTTTCCATTCACTTCTTTTGTTTGGAAATCAAATGCTCCTTGATTTGAAGTCAATGCTAAAAGAATAGTATGTTTATTTTCAAAAGCTAAAAAAGGTTCTACAGAATCTTTACCCATATAAGGCGCAACAGTAACACTATCAAATGACATATCTTCAAAGAAAGCTTTAGCATACATAGATGCTGTATTACCTATATCTCCACGTTTAGCATCTGCTATGGTATATACCTCAGGATAGTTAGTATTTAAGTATTCTATTGTCTTCTTCAGAGACATCCATCCTTTTATACCATAAGCTTCATAAAAGGCAATATTCGGTTTATAAGCTACTGCATATTGGTGAGTTGCATCAATAATTGCTTTATTAAAACTAAAAATAGGATCTTCTTCTTTTAATAAAAAAGTTGGAATCTTATCTAAATCAACATCTAAGCCAACACATAGAAATGATTTCTTTTGCTTGATTTGTTCGATTAATTGTTGTGTAGTCATGTTTCGTAGTTATAGTTTAAAAAAAACCACACTATACAAAAGCAAGTGTGGTTTATTATATTTATAAAAGACGATTAAAAAACGTCTCCTTCTTTTAATTTCTCAGTATTACTTACCAATTGTAACTCATCAATAATCTTCTGAATATTACCATTCATAACACCATCCAAATCATAAAGAGTAAGTCCAATACGGTGATCAGTAACACGTCCTTGTGGATAGTTATAAGTTCTAATCTTTGCAGATCTATCTCCACTACTTACTTGAGATGAACGTTTAGTAGCATCTTCTGCCTGTTTCTTCGCTAACTCCATTTCATACAAACGAGAACGCAATACAGATAAAGCTTTATCCTTATTCTTGTGTTGAGATTTCTCGTCCTGACATTGAGCCACAAGGCCTGTAGGAATGTGAGTCATACGTACGGCTGATTTAGTTGTATTTACAGACTGCCCTCCAGGTCCTGACGAACAGAATAAGTCAATACGTACATCATTCATATCGATATGTACATCAAACTCTTCTGCTTCTGGTAATACCATTACAGTAGCAGCTGATGTATGTACACGTCCTTGAGTTTCCGTTTGAGGAACACGTTGTACACGGTGTACTCCAGCTTCAAATTTCAATGTACCATATACATCTTCTCCTGTTACTTCAAAGATTACCTCTTTATATCCTCCAGAAGTTCCTTCATTCACATCTACTACAGATGTTCTCCATCCTTTAGATTCACAGTATTTAGTGTACATTCTAAATAAATCCCCAGCAAAGATACTCGCCTCATCACCTCCTGTACCAGCACGTACCTCTACCATTACGTTCTTAGCATCCTCAGGATCCTTAGGTATTAATAAGAATTTGATTTCTTCCTCTAATTCTGGTAAACGACCTTTTGCCTCATCTAATTGCATCTTAGCCATTTCTACCATTTCAGCATCACTTCCATCAGCTAATATTTCATTAGCTTCTTCCATATTACCTTTAAGATTTATATACTCAGCTCGTTTTTCGACTAACTGTTTTAAATCTTTATACTCTTTATTTAATTGTACGTAACGTTTTTGATCAGCGATTACATCTGGCTGAATAATTAAGTCAGAAACTTCGTCAAAACGTTGCTTAATAATTTGTAGTCTATCTAACATATCCTAAAATAGATAATTTATTTGGTTTGCAAAGGTACAAAAAAAGAGGAATATTTTAGCATACTCCTCTTCAATTACGTTACAAAAGTAACTAATTATTTTTTAATCTCAGCAGAAATCTCTACGTCAGACCAAGTTTTCCCTTCGTGTAAATCTTTACAAGCTGCATGTAAGCTATCAAATGCAGACTGAGCCGTAAAATCAGCGATGATATCTATTGAACCATTTAGTTTAAGAGCATCCCCTTCTACTGTATAAGTAAACTCTTTCTCTTTAGAAATTCCATTCATTGTTAAGTTTACGATTACTTTACCATCTTTAAACTCTCCAAAGAATCCATTGATATTCCCTACCATTTTAGCAAAGAACTCACCTTTTAATTTCTCATCTCTACCAGCATCATTTGTGCTTACAGAAGAAGTTACTACTACGAAGTTAGCACCTTTTAATGCTTCTTCTAATGTAGCAGCATCTGCTTTTACTTCATTTAATTTAATATCAGAAAATGTTCCTTTTACTCCTACTTTCTCAGGCGTTTTAAAAGCAGTCCACTCCATAGAATAAGATAATTCCTTCTGCGCTGGTGCCTCTACTTGTTCAGTTGTTGTCTCAGTAGTTTCTTCTACTGCATTTGTATCTTTTTTCTCTCCACAAGAGATTGCTAGTGCTCCAATTAAAGCTAAAGCTAAAACGGATTTTTTCATAAATATTGAGTTTTAATTATATTGAAACCAAATTACTAATTTTAGTACACTTTATTCTTAAATAAACATTAATATTTTTTAGATACTCTAGTCTTTATACATAACTGTTTATTTAAGAAATAATAATTAAATTAAATTATGAACCTTAAAGCGCTTTGTAATACCGAACGTTTTCTTATTAAAAAGAAAAGCAGAATAGATTTCTATAATAACCTTACTAAATTAATTTCTACAGTCTTAATATCTCCTGCCTTATTCATATATTCTATGATGACTTTTTTATTTTCTTCTTTCAGTATCCTTTCATATTTATCTATATCATTAGTACTAATACCATTGACAGATATAATCCTTTGCCCCTTTTTCAACCCTTTAACCGCAGCTTCTGTATTATGAATTACACTTGAGATTAAAATCTGATCTCTTTTATCATTATACATTAGAGACAAAGGTTTTACAAAAGGATGAAATACCTTTTCAAACAAATCATTAGGTTTAATATATACAAACTGATCTCTGTAATCTAATATCAAGTCAAAACGATGTATAATCTCACTTCCTAAAATTCCCATCAGTCCTTTTACAGCACTTACACCTTCTGTATCTGAAGAAAACGAAATTGATAATTCACTACTCTGAATCTCATAACTACCTAACCTCAAACTCTTAATTAATCCTTTTTCATAACTTGTACTATTACTCAAATTATCACTAGAATAGGTTATCTTTTTATCTATTTTACTTAACAAATCATGCTTTTCTTTATAGGGTGTATTTATTATCACAGTAGCGCTAGCACCACTATCAAACAAGATATCTCCTGAGAATTGCTCATTATTATTCAATGTCATCGTAATAGGCAATTGAATTAAAGCACCATTATAGAATTTAAAAGGAATCTTCTCATAACCACTATAATCTACCTTTGTTCCAAAATTATATAGACTCATCATTTGTGTATTAAAGTCTAGCTTTGTTATATAATTTTTTAAAATCGTAGCTCCTATAATACCGTCAAACTTCTTTTCAGTCATAGCATACAGCCTAGACATATCTTCTAACACTACTGAAGTACTGTCCACATAATTATTTTTATCTAAATAAACCTTATAATTCCTGATTGACTCATAGGTTTTTTTACCTCCTGCTCCAGTTATATCTCTTTTGTAATCTGCTTTTAGACCAAATTCTTTTGCCTTCTGTGTATCTAAAAGTAGAGCTCCTGCTCCTGTATCAAAGAAGAAGAGCAAACTATCTTTTTGATTCTCCATTGGCAACCTCAAAAAAATAGTACTGTGATCTTTTGACAATTCAAATGGCAATTTGACTTTTTGTGCAAAAAAACAATTTACACTTAACAATAATAACAACAACCCTTTTCTAAACATAATTAAGTTAATTTAAAGGCAAAAATAAAACATTTTAACGCTAAAATAAAAACATATCAGAAAACAAAATTTATTATCAAAAAAATTATAGCAACAAAAAAAGGGCATCCTAATATAGGACACCCTTTTCATTATTTTAATCTATTGGATTACTTTTTCTCAGGAATCTGAGTTAAGATCTCTAATAAGAATTTCCAGAATTTTTGTACAGAAGCAATATTAGCGCGCTCTACAGGAGAGTGAGCTCCGCGAATAGTTGGTCCAAAAGAAATCATATCCATATCAGGATAGTTTGTTCCTAAGATACCACACTCTAATCCTGCGTGACATGCTACTACATTTGGCTTCTCACCTACTTGTTTTTCATAGATATCTACTAATACGTCTAATATTTCAGACTCTGAATTAGGTGTCCATCCTGGGTAAGATCCAGAGAATTCTACTTCACATCCCATTAATTCAAATGCAGAACGAAGACTATTTGCTACATCAAATTTAGATGATTCTACAGAAGAACGAGTTAAACACTTAACTACTAATTTACCTTCTCCTAAATCTACTTTAGCGATATTATTAGAAGCTTCTACTAAGTCATCGAAATCTGGACTCATACGGAATACACCATTATGAGCAGTATACATAGATCTTACGAAGAAATATTGCGCCATAGAAGGCATTACTTTCTTTGGAGTATCAGCTGCTTCTAATTTCTCAAATACGACTTCAAAGTTAGGATCTACAGTATGTAACTCTGCTTTAATCTCATCTACAATGGAAGTCATATCAAATACGAATGCCTCATCAAAAGTATTTGCGATAATTACCTCAGCCACACTTTCTCTAGGAATAGCATTTCTTAAACTTCCTCCTTTGATTTTAGATATCTGTAATCCAAAGTTATCAAAAGCATCAAATAACAATCTATTCATGATTTTATTTGCGTTTCCTAATCCTTTGTGGATATCCATACCAGAGTGTCCTCCGTTTAATCCTTTTACAGTAATTCTGTATCCGATAGATCCTTCAGGTGTATCTTCTTCATCATACTCAGCAGATGCAGTTACATCTACACCACCAGCACATCCGATATCGATTTCGTCATCCTCTTCTGTATCTAAGTTTAAAAGAATCTCTCCTTCTAACATTCCTCCCTGAAGACCTTTAGCACCAGTCATTCCAGTTTCTTCGTCTATTGTAAATAAAGCCTCAATAGCAGGGTGTGGAATTTCATTGCTTTCTAAGATAGCCATAATAGCTGCTACTCCTAGACCATTATCAGCCCCTAAAGTAGTACCTCTAGCTCTTACCCATCCATCCTCTACATACATATCGATTCCTTGAGTATCGAAGTCAAATACAGTATCGTTATTCTTTTGGTGAACCATATCTAAGTGAGATTGCATTACAACCACTTTTCTGTTCTCCAATCCTTTAGTAGCAGGTTTTTTAATAATAACGTTACCTACCTCATCTTTTATAGTTTCTAAACCTAAAGACTTACCAAAGTTCATCATGAACTCAATCACACGCTCTTCCTTCTTAGATGGACGAGGTACTGCGTTTAGATCTGCGAACTTGTTCCATAAGTTCTTAGGTTCTAACCCTCTAACTTCTTGACTCATATCTTAATCTCTTTAATTATTCAAAATATTCCTTCAAATTTAGGACATTCTAAATAAATAAACAGTTATTCCTTAATAAAATTCGGTTAAATCCAATTTATCTCTTCCTTAATCAACATCCCCTAAACACTTAGTTTTCCTTTTTGTGACTTGCTAAGTATAACAATTTCAATCCTTCATCAAATAAGAACAACATCATGTTCATTATTTTCAAAAATCAAGATTAACTTATTCCTGTTTTAAACTAGAGTCGATCCCTAAAAGCAATGTTTAAAGACCATAAAAAAACGGGCTTTCACAAATGCAAAAACCCGCTTTTATAACTAAATATAAAAATTATGAAAGATTCTTAATATTTCCTAGAAATGCCCCTCTTACACAAAATACTTCTCTAATATCTTGAGGTCTAACTACAATGTTCTCATATGTTTCATTATCACATATAAATGCTAACTCACCATTTTCAGTATATCTTTTAAATCGATAACACAGTACACCTTTTCCTTCTATAACCACCACATAAATACCCCATGGTTTTATTTCTTCTACATCTATTTTCTTAGTTAAGACATAAGACGATACTTTTACAGTAGGATACATATTATCTGCTGAAATCTGAAATGCTGTATCTACCTCTTCTTCTGTAGGAAATACAAAACTAGGTGAAGTAGCCCATGTTCTTTCTGGGTTTAAAAAATACTCGAAATGATGATCTACCGATATCATTTTCACTTTTCTTTTTTGTAAATCTGTATTAAAAACTTTATGTGTATTTGAAAAGAATAACTCATTCAAATCAATTTTGTGTTCTTTACACAAATTCATGATTTTTTCATACTGCAAAGTCTCTCTCGACTTCCATGATGATACTGTATTAGGTTTTACTTCTAAAATATTTGCTAATTCTAGATCGGTTTTTATTCCTAACAACTGTTTCAACTTTTTAATTACGCTTTCACTACTTTTCATACTTTTCACAATTTATTATTTCACTTTACTAACTACTGCTTTATTCGCATATATCGACAATAAAACAATTATCTTGCCAATATTTAAAAACAGAAAAAAAATTGTTTAAAAAAAGAATACCAAACCAACAAAAACAAAATTAAAATACTTATAAACAATACATTATATAAAAATAAAAAATATTAAATAATTCTATATTAATGTAAATATTCAAATATTTACTATTCAAAGTATTTAAAATCAAGTGATCTAAACCTATTTATTAAATCACAAAAAAAGAATAAATAACGTATAGTTCAAATGAATATTTCACTGTAACTATTTTCTAGAAAACAATTAGTTAAAACAACTTTTCCAGTTTATTAAGTCAATTAGATTGACGACTACTCCATTGATACAAAAGAAACAACACACTTGTTTTTCATATTATCAATGGTAAGTTATACATATCTAAATCGTAATTTCAACTTCTGTAGGATGGTTATTTTTTTATTTAAACAACTCAATACAAACATATAATATTCAACAATACATCAAACACACATACTATTATTCACTAAAATCAACAAATAAAAGAATTATAACTACTTTTATATCAATATTTAACTAATATTCAACACATAGCATCAAGAAATACTTGTAGTATAAAACACATATAAACAAGTTACACTTCTTATTTCATCACATATAGTGATTATCATAATATTAGATTTTTCTCCTACAAGACTCTGTCACATTTAGTGATTAAATCACATATTGCTAATTTCTTATTCTTTTTTCAGCATGATAAAACTAATACATTGAGTGATTCATGTCAAAAACAGTCAAATAGTAAATAAAGTCACTTTAATCATTATAAAATATCACAAAAAAAGAGGAGCATCTCTCGACGTCCTCTTTTACAAGTACAAATAAAAAAATACTATGCACTCTCACCTGCATAGCGCATCAAACTAAGTAATTATCTTATCAATATAATTTCTATTAAATTTCTGTTCTTTCTTATACTGAGATGGAGACACTCCCACCACACTTTTAAACTGTTTACTCAAATGACTTAAATCATTATAATACATTTTACTAGCTATTTCTAATAGTGTCATTTCACCATACGAAATATATTCCTTCACACGTTCAATGCGCTGATGGATATAAAACTTCTCTATTGTAACGGATTCTCGCTCTGAAAACAACTTACTTGCATAACTATAGTCTATTGCTAAATTATCCGATATTAAATAAGATAGGTTGGTAGATAAGCGACTATCCGTTTGTACTAAGTCTATTATTAGCTGTTTAATACTTTCTATTAGTATATCTTGTTTCTCTACTATTAATTCAAAACCAAGTATATATAATCTCTCTTTAAACACCTTAAAAGTATGTTCACTTAAATTATATAAAAGCGATACTTTTCCCAATTCAACTTTAGCTTCTAATACACCTATTTTTTTTAATTCTTGTTCTATCATTAAAACACAACGGTGACAAACCATATTCTTAATATGTAAAACTACTGAATACTCCATATCTCATTTTTTTATCCTAATAAACAATAGATTGATCATATCTCGTTTTAAACTTTCACTATATAGTATGGTAACTCGATACAATCTTTGTTTTTAAAAAGGAGTACTGACTATATCAGTACTCCTGATTTCTTTTTATTAACTCTGTTTGTGTTCTGCAACGAATTTTTGGTAATTCCCTTCATTCTCAAAATAAGCTACCTCACCATTATTCCCTACTATCACGATATACGCTTCTGCTTTATCTACTGATTTTAAAGAATATGGATCTATAGCTGCACGCACAGTTGCATCTTGAGGGATTCTTGTTTTACACATTTCACAACATCCATAGTACATTTTTCCTTCATGCTCTACTTCTAACTGTTTATTCCCCATATAAGCATCATTTACCATACATACTAGGTCACTTGGTACAGCATCTCCTCTTTTGTACTGTCCTCTAGCTGCTACTGACTCACTTTCTTTATGCATAGAATGCATATCGTGATTAGCATGGTTTTCATGTGTTGGAGCTGTTGCTACAGGCTCTTTTTTCGTTTCTCCACAAGCGATAGTAAGTAAACTAACTCCCACTACTGCTAAACTTCTAATTGCAAATGTTCTCATAATCATCATTTTTATTACATTAATTTTTGTTCATTCATTATTTCTTCTGTTGCCATTTTTAAGATCTTCATACCTGGTCTTAGCTCTCCAAAAACCTCAACCATCATAGGCATAGCACGTCCTTTAGCTACCTTAATATGATACGCTGTACCATTTCTAACTTCAATGACATACAGCCCAAGATTACTCTCTACTAAAGCTGACTTAAGTATAAAGAATGTTGGCTCTGTACTTTTTAAGCTTACAGTAGCATCTGCTATCATATTAGGCTTTAACAACTGTTCTTTATTATTAATATCTGCTTGAATCTGCTCTGAACGCAACTTTAAATCTAGACTACCCGCCTTTCTAGTGACTACACCTGTAAACTCTTTTTGGGGAAGTGTACGCACTTTAAACTTCACTGTATCTCCCTCTTGTACATAAGGCGTATTTGCTTCTGAGATAGATAGGTTTAAACGTAGTGTAGAAGTGTCCTCTACGATTAGTAAAGGCATTTTACTCATCGGCCCTACATAAGCCCCTTTATCTACCTGTCTATCTGTAATCACTCCATCAAAAGGCGCTCTAATCACTAGATATTGATCTATATTTTTCATTTCTTCATACGAAGACTTTGAAGAAGCTAATTGTGCTTTATCTGCTAACATCTTAGCAGTCACTTGCTCCAAATAATCAGGTGCGATAGCTCCCTCTGTCTCATTCGCTTTTATTGTTCTATCATAAGTAGCTTTAGTTGAGATATAGATTGCCTCTTGTGCTTTCCATTTAGCTTGCGCACTTGATACTTGCGCCTGAATCTCAGGCGCATCTAATACCATTAGCACTTGTCCTTTCTTTACGTGATCACCTATATCTACACGTAAATCAGTTACATAACTATTCACTTTAGCAAACAGCTCTGTACGTTGATCAGCTCTTAACTCTCCTGGTAATTGTAATGGAACGATAGGATTTGTTGGCTCTATGCCAATAGTCTCCATCTTATTCATTGCCATATTCATCCCTCCTTTTTCATCTTTCACTTCTTTTACTTCAGGAGTTTTTTTATCTGCACATGCAGTTAATACTACTAGACTAACTAATGCTATATATATTCTTTTCATCTTTCTTATTTATTATCTATAGGTAAATAGTGGATACTTTCTTCGTCTTCTGGGTCTAATGATGGAGAGTCTCTCGTTACTTTATTCATTACCCAAGCAAATACCATTGGTAAAATAATCAATACAGACACTGTCGATGCTAATAATCCTCCAATTACTGCTCTTCCTAAAGGAGCTACTTGCTCACTTCCTTCTCCATGTCCTATCGCCATTGGTAACATCCCCGCAATCATCGCTATCGTAGTCATCGCAATCGGTCTGATACGTAACTTCGTAGCTTCTATTGCCGCTGCAGTAGATGTCCATCCTGTCTTTCTCAACGTCTCCGCATTATTAATTAATAATACTGCATTGGCTATGGATACTCCGACCGACATAATGATTCCCATATAAGACTGTAAGTTAACTGTAGAGCCTGTTGCTTTTAATAATAACAGTGATCCAAGCATTACGAACGGTACTGTAGTCAGGATCACAAACGATACTTTAAACGACTGGAAGTTAGCTGTTAGCATTAAGAATATAACCACAATAGCAATCAATAAACCGTTAGCTAAACTCTGCATGGTATCATCTAATACAGGAGCCATACCTTTTAACTCCACATTTACCCCTTTTGGTAATTCTCCTAATTCTGCGATAGCTTGTTGTACATCTTCTTTTGCTTTATTCAAATCTGTTTTGTGTACGTTAGCTACTACAGATACATATCCCATCGTCCCTTCATTATAGCTCTCTGCTAATGCCTTTGACTCTGTTACAGTAGCTACATCGCTTAGCACTGGTCTATCTGAATTTTTACTCAGTGGGATATTCTCTAATTCTTCCTTACTTCCCAGTTGATTTTGTGGCATCTGTACTTGTACGTCATAAGCAATTCCCATCATACCTCCTACCCACATATTTCTATTGGTGTAACGAGAAGAAGCTGTTGTCGCCACTAGTGATTTTGCAATATCCATTGCATCTAATCCTAATTGAGCAGCGCGTACGCGGTCTATATTAATTTCATAAGATGGATAATTCATCGAGATAGGCATTTTCTGATCACGCATATAGTCGATTTCTTTCAACTTTGCCAACAATTTATTAGCAGTCATCATATTCATCTTACGCATCATACCTGATACGCGAATCTCAATAGGTGTATTGGTTCCTTGACTTAAGATCTTTTCAGTCAATTCGATTGGCTCAAAAGTCAATTTTAACTCTGGTAGCTTCTCTGCAATACGCCCTCGTATTTGGTCTTTTAATTCATCTGTGTTACCATCAAAATCTTTAAAAGCTACTTGCATAGACGCTTCATGTGGTCCTGCATTATATAAGTAGATCGGACTTACTGCAAATGATGAAGGGTGTTGTCCCACAAACGCTGATGAAATCGCAATCTTCTCTTTACCAAATAAATCTTCTAATTCACCCAGTACCTTCTTCACTTTCATTTCAGTATGCTCTATACGTGTCCCTTCAGGAGCAGTAATACGCATTTGCACTTGACTTGAATTTACAGTTGGCAGTACATCCTTCCCTATATTTTGGTACATTACTGCTACAGCTAAGAAAGCAGCTAGAATAGAGCCTATAACAATGATCTTCTTCATAGGCATCACTTTCTCAATCCCTGCCACTACTCTATTCTTAAACTTATCGAAACCTTTAGCTTCTTCAGGAATAGCATGTTTCTCAGGATTGTACTTCATCAGCCAGTTAGCCATAATCGGTACAAACGTTTGAGACAGTAAGAACGAAACCGTCATCGCAAAACCAATTGCCATCGCTAGAGGCATAAATAGTGCTCCTGGGATACCTGTCATCATAAAGGCTGGTGCGAATACTGCCAAGATGCTAAACAAGATTAATAACTTAGGGAAAGCTATCTCCTTACACGCGTCCCAGATAGCCTGTACCTTATTCTTACCGAGGGCAAAGTGCTGGTGTATATTCTCTATCGTCACTGTACTCTCATCTACCAAAATACCTATCGCTAAGGCTAATCCTGATAGTGTCATAATATTAATCGTCTGACCAAACATCTTTAAAAACAAGACTGCTGAAATAATCGCAATCGGAATAGTCATAATTACAATCAAAGCTCCTCTAGGATCTCTTAAGAATAACATTACCATAAGTCCTGTCAATAAGGCTCCTAGTACTCCCTCTACGATTAAACTCTTTACTGCATTAATAACATTTACAGATTGGTCAAACTCATACGAAATCTTTACATCATCAGGTAAGTTATTCTGTATATGAGGAATAGATTTTTTCAATTGTTCTACCACATCATAAGTAGAAGCCTTACCAGATTTAGCAATATTGATATACACAGAACGTTTACCGTCTACTAATGCATAACCAGTCGTAATATCAGCACCATCTTTTACAGTAGCCACATCGCGTAAGTACACATTATCTACCTGCCCTTTAAACAAAGGAATATCTCCAAACTCTTCTACCGTTTTTAAAGTGTTATTAGTCGGTGTCAGATAGTTCTTATCTCCTACATACACGTTCCCTGAAGGCATTGTTACGTTTTGTCTACTAATTGCCTCTACCACTTGCTCTGGGCTCATATGATGCGTACGAAGTTTATTTGGATCTATATTGATCTCTATCGTACGTGGTGACCCTCCAAATGGTGGAGCTGTAGTCAATCCAGGAATCTTAATCAAGAAAGGGCGCGCAGCAAAGTTCGCGATATCTTGAAGCTCATTATTCGTCTTCGTTTCTGAGCGGAACACTAATTGTCCTACTGGTTGAGAAGAAGCATCAAAGCGAATAATGAATGGTGGTGGAGCTCCTGGCGGTAAGAAAATTACCGAACGATTAGACAGCGCTGAGATAGACGCGATCGCCTCTCCCATATCTGTCCCTTCATAAAACTCTATTTTCATCAAGGTCAACCCTTGTGTATTTTTAGTGTCAATACTTTTTATCCCATTGGCAAAAAGCATCATATTTACATACATCTTCGTGAAGTAACCTTCCATTTGTTGTGGAGTATACCCATTAAAAGAATGGGCGATATAAACCACTGGTAAGTTCATCTCTGGAAGAATATCTACTGGAATCTCTTTAGATGACTTTATTCCAAAGAATAATAGTCCTATTACCAATACCATAATAGATATTGGCTTGCGCAAGGCAAATCGAATTAAATTCATACTATCTTATTTTAGGGGAATAGCGTTTAACAAATATTGAATATCACCGAAAGCAGAAGCCTGTAACAATAAAGATTGCCATACATTGTTTTGAGCTATTTCATAGTCTATCTCTGCACGTTGTAAAGTATACAGCGCTTGAGTGAAATCAACTAAGTTGCTCAACCCATTATCGTATAAAGCTTTTTGCTGTTTAAAGGCTACATCAGCCGCCTCTAACTGTATTTTTGACTGTGTCCACACAGCCTGAGCATTGACATACTTCTCTTTGGTCAAAGTAACTTGGTTAGCCAAATCTTTGTCCATCTGAGCGAATTCATGTTCATAGCTCTTTGTGATATACTCTTGTTGTTTACGCTTATAAGTCGTTCTAAAAAAGTTAGATATATTCCATGTCAATTGAAGCCCTACTAAATAATTACTTCTATCAATACCCACTCCATCACCATAAGATGAAGAGTAAGCACTATTGTCTTGTACATAATTCCAGTTAAAACCTGATCCTCTACCTTGCAACACCCCAAAAGCATTTAAACTAGGCAGACTACCTTTGGTTACTAGGCGTTCCATAGATTCGCTTTGTGCTATTTTGCTCTCTTGCCATAATAGTATAGGATGCTGATCTCTATTGACTAAAGTCTCGTCTAATACTTCTGGTTTAGCATTTACAAATACCTCATCTAGTGCATACGCTTTAGCCTCTTCATCTAATAATACAGCTAAGTGCTTATTAAACTCTATTTCCTTGTCATACGCTTTAATATGCAATGCTTCTGCATTCGCTACCTCAGCCATAGCTAATCGCTCATCTACTTGAGGTAACAAGCCACTCTTTGCCTTGGCAGCTGTAACTTCATGAAATACTCTCGCGCGTTCTAAATTCTTTTGTTGCACATATTTTATACGCTGAGAAGCCAAAAGATTTAAGTAGGTAGCACTTACTTTTATTTGTTGTTGGAAAATCTCTTGTTCTAAGTCCTTAAGCGTCACTTCTTGTTGAGCTTTTGCCATACCGATTCCTTCCTTTGTCTTTCCAAAAGAAAAAATATTCCAATTGACATTAGCAAAATACAATGAACCAAAGGCTGCATTCCAATTTTGTTCTGCTAAAGGCATAGAGGTAGCTGCAGATCCCAGTCCTCCATAAGCATACAGAGGCCCGTTCTGTGCATTGATCGTCCCATAACTTTGTTGGGCACCGAATGTTAAGTCTGGGAAGTAATTCCCTTTTTGATTAATTGTGTTTTCTTGAGAAGCAGCAAGTTTTGCTTCTTTAACCTTGATAAGGTCATATCGTTCTATAGCCTGTTTTAACGCAGCATCTAAGGTAAGTTTTTGTCCATAAGACATAGATGCCACACCCAATAGGACAAACAGTGCTATCCTATTAATTTTCATGTAAAAGTATGCGTTTAATTATACAATATTGTTGATGTATCTATTCCTATTACAAGAATAGATAAGCTCAATGATATCGTATGAATCAAAGTCTATAGACGCAATGCTTAATGTACAGAGGTACTTCTTTGACTCTGTATAAATAATAAGTATAAGTAGTGAAATTATCTCTTACTGTATGCACATACTCGTATACTGCTCCGAAATAACGGTGCAATATCGCATCTGTAAAGAAAGAAATCTTTAAAACTTTAAATGAACTATTCTGAACCTCTGATTTTACTTTAACTACCTCTACTTTATCTTGGCAGCAGTTCTTCTTAGGTTCTTCTACGGTTCTACCTGTTAAAGCACAGAAACCGCAGTTCTTTTCATTTGCTTGAGATTTAGGTATATTCGTCTCTTGCACTAATCCTTGGCAGATGTGCTGATATGTACTAAAGCCTGAAGCCAAGCCTGTGTACAAAAATGCGAATAATATGACGAATAATTTTTTCATAATCTCTACGCCAAAAGTACTACACTAGAGATTCTCATTTGTTATACCATTCCGAGTACTTGTTGTATAATTTTTGGATTTTGTACTTTTTAAGAAACTTACACATCCCTTATAGTTATTGAGACTGTAAGGAATGCTAATTTATCTTTATTTAGTAACTGATACCCAAGAAATAAAATCACATAAATCAATCAATTCATCTTGTTTTAATCGTACAACTGTATTAGCACTACCTCCAGCTGGGTACAACACTTGATGTTTTTTAAGTGATTCATCTAAATAAACCTTAGTTGATTTCTTAATCTCAAATGGACAGACACCTCCCACCCTGTGTCCCACTAATTCTTGTACATCATCATATTTAAGCATTTTAGCTTTGACACCAAAAGTATCTTTAAACAATCTATTATCTATTTTACTATTACCTGAAGCAACGACAAGAATAGCACATCCTTCTTCTAAAGCGTATAATGTAATACTTTTGGCAATTTGGTCGCTTTCACAACCAATTGCAATAGCAGCTTCTTCCACTGTAGCTGTACTCTCTGCAAATTCAATAAAGCGATCATCAAATCCTTTACTCTTCAAATAATCTTTTACTTTTAAATAATCCATCATCATTGTTATTAAATTTTAAAACTAAGAAGTAAATAACAAATTTGAAATACAAAAGCCATCTTTTGGACTACTAAACTATTTTAAAACTGGTCTATAACCCCTTTCCATTTTTACGAGACATTTGCCTCGAAATTTTAAACCAATAAGTATTTATGACTACAACGAACACTGGGGTAACAAGACAACAAGTAACTCTAAAAAACACAACTGCGACTTTAGTAAAAGCGACTTTAGAACACCTAGAAGATGCCTCTATGCTATTCGATATGTATAGAGTATTCTACAGACAAGAATCAAATTATGAAAAAGGAAAACAGTTCTTACTTGATCGGCTGTCTAATGACCAGTCTCATATCTTCTTAGCATATGTAGATGGACAAGCAGTTGGATTCGTTCAACTTTATGAATTATTCCATTACATCAAATTAGAAAAACAATGGTTATTAAGTGACTTATTTGTACATCCAGACTACAGAGGGATAGGGTTATCTGTAGCAATCATCGACCGTTCAAAACAATGGTGTGAAGAAACCAATGCATGTGGACTAATGCTAGAAACAGAAAAGACAAATGACATAGGGAATGTATTATACCCTAGATGCGGGTTCGTATACGATGGAGGACACAACTACTATCATTGGTGGAAATAATGATCATATAATACTTAGCTTATAAACTGAATAGGGAGATCTCTTTTTTGAATCTCCCTATTTTATATTACATATAACCATAGTTTCTAAACAATTCCTTTGCCATCTCATAAAACTCCTCTCTACCAGCTCCTTGATTAGCTAATAAAAATCTTCTCACTTTTCTGTTGCCCTTACTATCTTTAAAACGAATATCAAAACCTGTAGCAGAGAGATATGTTCTTTTGACCAAATTAACTTCTATAACATCCTGCTTATCTATAACATGAACAGTAGTCATATCCCAACTACTATAAATAACATACAACAAATAAGCTGTAATAATACTTGGAATCAGTGCATAATAAAAGCCCACATAATAATAAGTCAATAGACTAAGTATAAACATGATAATCACTACAAACTGCATCCATGAAAAAAAGCCATTCTCCTTGCCTAAAATAGTAGTCTGATGAGAACTTATTTTTCCATCTATAGTAAACACAATCTTAGGTTTGGGTTCTAAGATGAGATGACAGTACTCTGTTTTGCCTTTAATCACTGCCTGTCTTATTATCGATTTACCCTCTTGTGATGTCATATCCTATCTTTATAAGTATTAATACATTACTTTATCTATCTGTACGATTACTTATTAAATTTACGCTCTTTTTAGATACAAAATACAAGGAGTATAAAATAAATATTCAGTCTATTTCCCCTCATTAAAGACTGTTTGACGGTACTTCTGTCCCCAAATCATAATCTCCTCGATCACTCTTTCTAGTGTTTTTCCATACTCTGTCAATTCATATTCTACAGAAATAGGCTTGGTATTTAACACTGTTCTTTTTATCAAATGATTTGCTTCTAAATCATGTAATTCTTTTGACAACATTTTTGTGCCTATCCCTTCTACTTCTCGCATTAGATCCATAAACCTCATTTTGCCTCCATGTAATAATGTTCCGATAATATATACCTTCCATTTACCAGATAATAAGCTCATCGTATCTTTTATAGCTACTATACGTACTTGACATTGTTCTGTATTATTCAACACTGGTTTTTTCTTCATCTGCTCTATTTTTAATTCACCCTAAAATTACTTTATTCTACAGTAGTGTGCAAAAGGAAACCACTTCCCAAAAGGAAACTAATAGAGAAGACCACCTTAAAGTCAGTTATGTTTGCACCCACAAAAGAACCTATCTGTTTAGATAGGCCATAAAAACACTTAAAAATGAAGAATTCTAAAATTACATTCTGGGTATCTACAAGTCTATTTTCTTTATTTATGTTATTTAGTGCCTATAACTATGTAGCAACAGAAGAGATGAAAGAGGCCTTTGTTTACCTAGGTTTTCCTGATTATTTCAGAGTAGAACTCGCTATAGCTAAGGCTTTAGGAGCTATAGTGATATTACTCCCTTTCTTATCTTCTACGATAAGAGGTTTTGCTTACGCAGGGTTTACCATTAATATTATCTCTGCCGCTATCGCACACTTAGGGATGGGAGAGCCTATCACATCACTAGGTTTTATATTCATAGCAGGTGTGCTATTAGCTCTGTCATACTGGAGTTCATTAACCCTAAATCAACGTTAATCAAACCTAACCCTAATACATTGAGGCGAGCTTACACAGTTTCGCCTCAATACATTTATATACATATCGCTTAGAACCTCTATGATTATTCCTCTCCCTCACTATCCTATATGCGCATTTTAACCCAAACTATCCGATAAGCATATAAATACAAAATAGGTCTGAATTAAAGATATAAGCCTACGATAGTATGGTTTTAGAACTAATGAAGGAACCATAAGATAGAATTGCATTGCAGTATTTGACTACCACAAATTCTAGATTTATCCTTCAAGTCACATCCTAAAAGAATACTAGATCAATAAAAGGACTATCCTTGGACAAAAGCCCGCTATACCCAAGTATTGTCCTACTATACTCCTATAATTGTCCAAGGATCTGCTATGAAGCCCCTTATTTACTGGGATTACAAGTAATCCAGAATAACTTCAATTCTTATTAAAACCCAAACAAACAACTATGTATCAACACATTACATCATTTTTAAATTAAAAAAAATGATTCTAAAAATTCACTTAGTAGGAGTAAAAGGCTAAAAAAGAGGGCAAATAGCTAAAAAAAGAGAGTAAAAAGAGGTCTATTTTGATTTTTTCAGAGAAAAATAAGAGACAAAATCAAAAAAATAATCTACTTTTTTGGGATTATTTTTCAAAAAATAAATTATTCTATCAGTTTTAGTATGGAACTACCATAAAGCAAAAAGAGCATCCACTATGGACACTCTTCTATACAGTATATTTTCTACTGTGAATGTAATTTATTCATGTGTTTTACTTAATTCCCAACCCACAATTAACTGCTTCTTCTCTGCTCCCCACATATATCCTCCTAACAAACCTGTCTGCTGTATCACGCGGTGACAAGGTATTAATACTGCTACAGGATTCCGACCAATAGCAGTACCTACAGCTCTACTCGCTCCTGCATTATTTAATCTGTCTGCTAGACCACCATAAGTTGTTAATTGTCCTTCTGGAATTTGTAATAAAGCTTCCCATACCTTAAGCTGAAAAGGAGTTCCTTTAAGGTGTAATTTGACTTGTGTCAGATCTCCTTCTCTGTTTAATATATCGATCACAGCCTGGTGTATACCCTTCCTTTCTTCTACTAATACAGCATTAGAAAAATCTGCATGAATACGCTCTAATCCATCACTATGCTCAGAAGTAAAAGCGATATGACAAATCCCTTTAGGTGTAGAAGCTACTACCACCTGTCCAAACAAGGTATCCCAATAACTATAGGCAATCTCTAAAGACGCTCCTTTATTTGCGTACTCATTAGGAGTCATGCCTTCTATAGAGACAAACATATCATGTAAACGACTACTGCTGCTCAACCCTACCTCATCTGCAACGTCAAACAAGGTCTGTTCTAATCGCTCTTTGATAACATACTTAGCATAGTTTAAGGTTATATATCTCAAAAACTGCTTAGGACTACTTCCTACCCATTCTGTAAATAATCTTTGAAAATGATATTCGCTTAACCCAACTGCTGTTGCTATCTCTGATAAATTAGGTTGTGCGTAATGGTTAGCTACGATATACGCTATAGCTTGTCTTGCCTTTTCATATTGTTTACTTACTTCCATGACTAACTTCTTTAATACAAGTATACAAAGAAATAGATTCTGCTTTTTTCTCACAATCCATTTCTTGCTATTCTTTTAAAAATAGAAGTATCCCCTAATTCCTAATTAGGAATTAATAATTAGGAATTAGGAATGGGCGCCCTTCGGGCATGAGGTAATATATATTGCGGATACTGGATGGAGACTGTATGTAATACAGCTCTACCGTTGTGGATATAGATTGGGCAAATATATGGCCCGGATTACAACCTTAAATCCGTGCTAATGTCATGATGTGTATTGTGGATATAGATTGGGTGGGAATCGTGTAATTGCCCTACAACAAAGCTTTATAGCGAAAGGATTCCCTACAGATGAAGCACTTCAGAAGGCATACACCCTACTAGACCTAGGAGTGACTAAACAAGCAACAGTATTAACCTATATGGATGTATTTATGTTCTTAGGGGTACTATTTCTTATTTGTATTCCTTTTATACTCTTATTGATTAAAAAAGGAGCTGGTAAGATCATTGCTGGTGCAGGACATTAATAAGAATCAATTATGTATAAAAATAGAGACCTTAGGGTCTCTATTTTGGTTTTATATAGGTAAGTTATTAATGCTGTTTGTGCTGCTTTCTATATTGAAGAGGGGTTAAATCAGTTTTCTTTTTAAAGAAACGACCAAAATAAGATTCCTCTGTAAAATTTAAATCTATAGCTATCTGAGCAACTGTATCATTCGTCTGTATCAGTCTTGATTTAGCTTCTTCTATCAGATACTTGTGTATAAAATAACTAGCAGGCTGATTAGTAATTTCTTTAACAATATCATTAAGGTAATGAGGATGTACATGTAACAACTCTGCATACTGATTTACTTGCTTTAACTCAATAGCATTTTGGGTCACCAATAGTTGGTACTTGGCTACTAACTGCTCTTTTCTAGACAATACAAAAGGAGTTGATGTAGTCTGTTGATTGTATATTCGCTCTGCCTCTATTAAGATAATATTCAAGAACATACGCACTAACAAATCATCATTAAAAGTTTCTTTTTGACATTGCTCTTGATTTAACTTCCAAAACAGATGACTCATCATCTCTACCTCACGTTCTGTAAGCTCAACATAAGGAGCCTTGTCCAATTGAAAAAAAGGAAAGCTATTCAATTTGATTTGATGTTTGATACAAAGTAAAAAATAATCTGAATCAAATAGACACATAAACCCTTCTAGGTCATTCGTCCATTCTTTTATTTGGTGTAATTGGTTATCAGAAATAAAGTACATCATCTGCTCACCTAATCGGTATTCTTTATGTCCTATGACTTCGGTAACTGCACCTTTAGTGACTAACACCATACTATAAAATCGCTTGCGCGTACGACTGCCTAAAAACAAATCATTGTGCTGTCTCAAATCAGCTAAAGACAAGACCTCCATATAACCTGCCCCTTCTTTATAACGCAGTTTATTGCACTCACCACAAATGCCTCCTTCAGAAACCAAAAAATGATTCTTAAAATCTTCTATTGATTCTATTTCCTTTATATCTTTATTACTTTGACTCATTTATATCCTTACTTTTTATCTAATAATTAGAGATAATACCCATCCTGCTACATATAACCCTATCCCGTAAATAGTGTGTGCTTGAAGGCTTCTCAACCTCACTGTATTCGGTTTAGGTGTTTTAGAAGCTGCTATTCCAAACCCAAAGGCTGGTTGCATTATAAAGAATGGAAACACTGTCGTAGCCACTCCTATCACTAGTGCAGGTAAAAATGTAGGTGCTATAAGCCACTCTACACCACAAATTAACAATAATACAAAAGCAAAACTTATACCAATGAAGTAATGTGCTATCCATCCTAATACTCTCTCATTCTTCACTGGAGTAGCCTGCATAATATTAGGGTGACTAAACACTCCTTTCGTAAAAGATCCTATCCATCTCCCCACCATCGCATAGTCCAATGATGGAATATTAAATAGTTTCTTAATCGCTACTGCATAAATATCCATAAATATAGTAGCTCCTATGCCTAATAATAAAGCATACTCAATTAATAATACAACGTTATTCATTATTTCAATTCTTTAAATTATTCTTTATCTACTTGCCACACGTGCTTCATAATCTCTTGTGGAGCAACAACACCTGTCTGACGCCAATAGATATCTCCCTGCTTATTTAATAAAATCATCGTGGGTACAGAGCGCACAAAAAACTCTTCTTTTAAGTCCTTACACTGATCTATATTTGCTCTTATCAAATCTACTTTGGCTTCTATATCCTCCTCTATATGATCTATTATACCTGATAGTGTTCTACATGGAGCACACCAATCAGCATAAAATTGAACTAAAACAGGACGTTTTAAATTGTCAAAGTCTATAAACTCTTCCATTTTTTGTTGTCTTTTTTAAAATTGAATAATAACGTTGATATTTATATAGAATAAAAAAACGCTATTATTTTGACATTACAAAACTAATAGCGTTCTTATTCTTTATTCTTACTCTTATAGGAGATTTTATAGGACAAAGTACAGATTTATCTCTTCTCATCTTTATAGTTCTTATACTATCTATAAAAACAAAAATCAAGATTACTCTTACTTCAATTGTTTCCCTAGCTGCTCTGCTTTGGCAATCCACTTCACTCTCTGCTCTTCTTTAGAGTTTCTAACAATCCCAATATAAGTCACTTTTACGGGAGATACACCACAGAACTGTAGTGTTGACTTCTTTAATTGATTAACACTAGGTCTTCCATACATCAAGCGATAATACCATCCTGGCTGGTCTAGTGTAGTAATAATATGAGCTGTTTTGCCTTTCAGTAATTTGTCCCATAACAAACTATTCTCTCTATACTGATACATAATACCTGGTAGAAATATTCTATCGATAAACCCTTTTAATAAAGCGGGAAGTCCACCCCACCATACAGGATGTACCCATACAAGATGATCAGCCCATTTAATATCATCTATCGCCTTTACTAAATCTGGTTCTAGTTCCATGCGTTTCTGATAACCAAACTGCAAGTTCGCATTAAAGTTTATCTTCGCTACTGTGATTTCTCTCACTTCTGCTCCACTGTTCTTTGCCCCTTTTACATAAGCTTCTACTATCCCAAAATTTAAAGAATCCTTATTAGGATGTCCATTGATAACTATTATTCTCTTCATTATATCTCTTTTACTGTTATAGAGTCATATTGTTGTAGGCCTGTGAAAAGTGCTTTTTCTTCGTGAAGTTGATGTGCAAAATACTGTCCAGGTAGAACTTCATTACTAAATAATACCTCTGTATGTAATACGGCTGATAAAGCAGTCAATTCTGCCTGTCCTCTATCACTCTTTAATAAAATTCTCCTTACTTGCTGAGAGCCTTTAATAATGATTTCGAATACTGAGATATCTCCTGCTCCACTACCTCCAAATGTCTTTCTCCTTGCCTTTAAAGACATTCTTTTAAATACACCGAACTGCTGCATCCAACCTAATACACGAGTTACAAACTTAGAATTGTAAGTCATCTTCACACTTACGGTAGGTACAGCTTCTACTTGATTCAAAATATATAAATCAGGAGTATCAAAGTTGTAAACTTGCCTATTTCTCAACCCAAAAGAGAAACAATAAGATTCACTATCTAAAAAGTGTAAAACTTCCTTAGGTTGATTCTTTTGATACTGAACAAAAGGGGTTGCTACATGTTCTGCCATAAAATGAGCTGAACTTTCGCCTGCTTTATCTTTTATAGAGTAATACACCATCAGCTGTACACTCTCTATTTTTTCTGTAGCAGGTACAGCAGATTTGACTAATCCAGGAACAATCCCTCCCATCCAACCTGAGCCAAATACAATACGGCTATTAAACTTAGTATATTCTGTAGTAATCTGTAATGCCTTATGTAAAGCTGGTGTTGGTTTAGTGATATCCAAATAATCTATTCCATGCTCTATCGCAAAACGAAGTACATGATCCTTCTGGTCATTAACAGATAAAATAATTAAATCGATACTTCTAGATAGAATAACTTCTAATGAAGATGGGCTATTGACATCTATCTGTACTTCTTTCTGTAGATCTTTAGGAGCTCTAGTTCCTAAGATTATATTGTATTGAGGGTTTCGCTCTTTTAAGATACGAGCTATAGTACTCCCTACTAACCCCTTACCTCCTATGATTAAAACATTGTTCTGCATAATTGATTTGATTTACAGACAAAACTAATAACCTATAGAGGTCTAAATACTGGACAAATGTCTAAAAAGTAATCTCTTTTCTAATACGACTCAAATGTCTTTGGGTAATTCCTAAATAAGAAGCCAAATACTGTAACGGAATATACTGTACAAAATTAGGGTGATGTATCAATAGATTCTTATAGCGTTCAGAGGCAGTCTCTCGCTGAAACTGTATTACTCTGCGTTCTAATTCTAAATACTGTTGCTCAGCAATGATCTTTAAAAAAGTAGTCCACTGAGGTAATCTATCTACTAAGGCATCGAGATCTTTCTTCTGAATAGACCAAACTACCGCATTAACAATCGCCTGAATACTCTCTATACTCTTACCTCCAGTGATAAATGCAGAATAAGCTCCTATTAAATCATCTGGAAAACGAAAGCAGTAAGTCAATTCATCTCCTTTTTCGTTTGTATAAAAGGAGCGAAATACGCCTGATTCAATAAAGGCTATTTCTTCACAATAGTCATTTTCCTTTACGAGATAGTCATTCTTAGCGATATTGCGTTGTACAAATAAAGCAACAATATCACCTATCTCTTCTTCTGAGAATAGATTAAAACGTTGAAAAAATATATTGAGCATAACAGATACCATATTCATGGTAAATGTAATCCTATATATGCAATATCTTATTAATTTTTATTACATTTCGCAGAATTTCATTTAGAAACAACAATACATAAACCTAACAAATATGAAAAAATTAGTTTTATCATCTCTAGTACTAGCAACAGTATTAACATTAGTAAGCTGTAAACAAGAGGTTAAAACAGAACAAGTAGCAACAGATACAGAGGCAACTACCTCTGATAATACACCTACTACTGCAATAGATACAGCAGCTGCTAAACAAGCTATTGCCAAAGAAAAAGAGGCATTAGCAAAACCATATAATGAGGAAGAAGATGGTGATGCTAAAATAACAGAACTAATCGCAAAGGCTAAAGCTGAAGGCAAAAACGTTTTTGTACAAGCTGGTGGTAACTGGTGTATCTGGTGTCTTCGTTTTAATGATTTTGTACAAAAAAATCAAGATATAAAAACTGTAGTTGATGCGAACTATGTTTATTATCATTTAAATTATACAGCTAAACACAAAAATGCTAAAGCATTTGAAAAATATGCTCCTGAAGGACAAAAATTAGGTTATCCATTCTTCATCGTAATCAATGGAGAAGGAAAAACAACTAATGTAATTTCCTCTGGTGAATTAGAAGCAGATAAAAGCTATGACGTAGCTAAAGTAAAGCAGATGTTCATAGACAATGCTCCGAAGAAATAAAAGCAAAAGGCTGTCCAATGGACAGCCTTTATCATTTAATCTGTATAGTCTTTAGATTCGCAGATATAGGTATGGCTTTTACTTCTTGATTTACATATAAAAACAACATATCACTGGTCTTCCCTATAAGGATTCCTTCTATCACATCTCCTCCTATATACTCTATTTTAGTCGTTTCTTGTTGTAGTGTTTCAACATAAGTTCGCTTGCCATAATACTGTGCCATCAGTATAAGATACCAGATAAAAATAAAGATAAACACACCTCCTTTTATCTTTCTATACCAAGAATATTGTTCAAGATTAAATATTGATTTACTATAATTAGCAGGAAATTTCTCTTTCCAATATGCATCACCTTTAAACAATAGATAAGTAATAATCATTGTCATAATAGCAAAAGCTACTATTCTAAAGTCTGCAAAAGGAGCTATCAAAAAATCAAAAATAGAAGAGTAATCAAAAATATTAATACCAAAAGCATTGTACTTCTGATTATTAAACAACATCCCTATCCCTATAGCCAATAAATAAGCAAAAGTCAGTATAAGCTGTGCTGACTTCATTAATTTATTAACAAGCGTTTTTACTATATTTTCATCCATAAAAAGAGTTATAAGAATAACACAAAACAACTTCTCTGTTCCTATCAAATATATACTTTTTTGGCCTAGAATAAATGATAAAAAAACTTCTATTTAAATTCTTATTTATATCAAAATAATAGAAGTAATATATAGATGATATAGAAGCTAACTATAAAAGCTTACCTTTGGATAAATAGTTCATTCTATGCAAAGGTTTTAGTGTTTATAACCTATTGTTTCACTACATTTTCTATCCATGTTTGTTATTCGATCTCTTTTTATCTCTTTTCTAATGATCTTACTCTTGAATGGTTGTACAGATAAATTAAGCAATCAAGATTACACTGATTCTTCTATCCGATGGAAAGCCTATTTTACTATAAAAGGAATCAATGTTCCTGTTATTTTCACACTAGATAGCATTCCACTTAATATTCATGGTTACCGCACTGTCTTTACAGATGGTCCAATTACAAATCAAAAAGAATATACCAAAATAGCTCGTGATAGTTTTATCAACCCTTTAGATTACAGCGGTCATATCCATCTAAAAGGAATTATACAAAGCGATACGATTAAAGGAATATTTGAAGATAAGAAAGGTGAAAATACTTTAGTTACCATCCCTTTTATAGCCTATAAGACAGAAGAACCTCGCTTCTCTATTCCAACAACATATACAACTATTAATGTAACTGGTCAGTGGGAGTTTACCTTCTCAGAACAAGATTCTCCAATTAAATTTACAGAATACTATAAAATAGAGAACTTCCATTTATTCCAAAATGAAGGTACTCTAATCGCACGTACAACAAGAAATGAAGGTTTTGAAGGTGTAATGACTCAAGATGGCTTTATCTGTTCTTCTATGTCTAAAGATAGACCTACTCTTCTTCAAACTTCCCTAATCGATACTAATTACTTAGAAGGAACTATCCTTACACCCAATGAATCATTCACCTTCACTGCTAAGCGAAAAAGTAAACTCGAAAGCACCAAAGAAAACAGTACGACTCTGTTCAAGATGCTCCGAAACTTATTCAAAGCTTATGAAGAATATCCTAAATAAAAAAGCCACTCCCAAGGAAGTGGCTTCAAACCTAACCAAACTAATAGAAAGATATTCCTTCCTATAAAAAATCAAACTTATTATTCTAATTTATTAATCATAGAATTTATCGAAACGTGCAAATCCTGATATCTTATCAGGAAGTGTCATTCCCTTAGTAACCTTGTCTGTTTTTAGATCATAAATCCAAACATAGTTTCCTTCTTCTGCACTATTAATCGCTAAGTATACTTTCTTATCTTGAACAAAGAAACCTAGTTCATACGGTTCATCTAAAGGTAATTCTGTCAGCTGTCTTACAACTGATCTAGTCTCCAAATCTATAATAGCGTATTTTCCATTATAACTTCCTCCTTTAGCAGGGTCTCTATACCCAATAATCATTTTATTGTCTCCGATATAATTCATCGCTGTTTCAGGCTTTAATCCACCTAATACTTGCGTCAAATTAATTTCGTAAGATCTATCTATCACTCCCTCTGCTGTCTTAATTCTAAACAAATAAATATCATTACTTTCTGAATTCGTACGTGTAAAACAACTATAGTAGAAGCTGTCATTATCCTTTACAAAAGAAGTTTTAAAATAAGGAGAACCATTACTAGCTCCACTACTACGAGTGTCTGCTTCTGATTTGATTACTTTAAAGTCTGGATATGAAATAGAGGCTAAATTATAGAAATTAGGTGTCAACCATTTTGCATTTCTAAAACCGTACTGTAAATACAGCACTCCATCTATATAAGCTGCAGAACCTATTGAATAATGGTCATATCCTTGAGGGAAAGGCTCTAGACCAGACACTTCTCCTTGTTTTACTATTTTAAGATTTGTTGTATTAAAAACTGTATATCGGATGCGCTCTATATCACTTGTATCTCCAAAAAGAATCAAAGTGTTATCATCAGCCCATGTATAAGCACTCACGTCATTAATATAAGAGAAAGGCACTTCTATCTCTGTAACTAGCTTATCATTTGTATATTTAAACTTTTTAAATACTCCTTGATCTGTTTTATAGTTATAGATATACCCATTCTTAACGATATAAGAATACGTTCCTTTAGAGTTAATTTCATCACCTTCTCTATTCAGATCCATAACTCCTTGTGTCACATCATTGGTAGCTGTAATATAATGAACCGTATTAGGCCAACTTCCCAATGCTGATAATAAGAAATACTTATAATCTTTTTCTCCTTCAAAACCACCACTCTGAGATGGTTCTTTACTACATCCTATCACTGTAAAAAGCAATAAGATCATAGATAAGATTGTATATGATTTATTTTTCATCTGTAATGTCTATTTTAAAGAATATCTGAATTTGAAATAAAATGCTCTACCTTGTTTTTGAAGCTTAAAGTTGTCATAAGCAAGAGCATTTCCAATATTAGTACAATTCAAAGCAAAGTTATACTTCCCTTTTGCTATCGAATAATTGATTCCTACATCGTGTAATGTCTGGCGAGGAATCGTTGGAATATTCTTTTTATTTCCATAAGACTGCCAGTTTTTATAGAACCATTCTGTCATAGATACCCCATAAGTTAACTCAATACGAGAATCTTTTTGGAACCAATCATCTTGCCCTATACTCACATCTATATTACCATATAACCAAGGCTGATTTGGTACTTCTTTTTTATAGGTAGCAGACTCTACATTATCACTATTATTAGCGTATTTCGTATTGTCATAAGCATAGTTATAAGTAATATTCGCCATAATATTAAGGATATTCTTATACTGATAGTTAAATTCTCCTTCAACTCCTCTAGTGAAGATATTAGATAAGTTCTCGTATTTAAAAGTACTATTGAATAAATTAGGAACTGTATAAATATAATCCTTCGTATCTCTAATATAGCCAGCTGCATCAAAACGTACGAAGTGATCGTCAAAACGTTGGCTATAATACACCCCTAAGTTAAAGTTATTACTACTCTCAGGGCGTAGAGCTAAGTTACTAGTAATAGACACACCATCACCAAATATTTCTTCTGGTTCTAATAAACGGAATGACTTTTCAAAAGAAGCTTTTAAACCTAGTTCATTGGTAATTTTAAAAGTACTCGCTACACCATATCCCCAATCTCCTGATTGATTTTTAACAGGTACATCCTTACGTGTAGAAGAGTCAAAGACAGTCTTATCTAAATCAACTAAGTAATACTTTCCAAAAAACACATTAGTCCATCTCTTATCAAACCAATCTTGTTGATAGTTAATAGAGAAAATCTGTTTTGTCATTTTCGTAGGATAAGCATCTTCTCTCTTATCGTATAATAAATTATAAGATTGATTCTTCACATAATCTAACATATAATTAAAGTTAAACTTGTGAGAATCACTTAATCTATACTCTGTAGTTAATTGAGAGAATACACGATCTCTGTGTTGTCTACTTAAAGAAGGGTTAGAAAGTTCACTTCCTGCAGCAGGAACATAACTTCCGTCCCAACTGTATTTTCTCATTAAAGTATCCGTTCCTTTTTCTAGACTCTTAGAATACCCTAAATAATAATTGATATCAAAGCGATCGTTCAATAGATCTTTCTTCTTATATTTTAAAAAGTAATTATTCGCATCTCCTTCTCTCTTCACTCCTCCATACACAATCTCTTGATTAGATCCTGTCTGAATTTGTTTATCAAATAAAGAATGTGACACTCCTACGAATAACATATCTGCCCATGACTTATCCTCTATTCCCAACTCTGCCATTACAAATAAAGATTTGTAGCGATCATTGAAACGTTTTACATCTCTATACTCATACTTCTCAGCTTGGGGATTATAGATCTTCATATCACGCATCTTATAATCATTATCTGAGTAATTATAAGCACTATTCAGTCTCATGATAATTCCAGTACCCTTATCTTTTAATTGTCCATTTAAATTAACTTTATGGGTATTAAAAGATCCTGTCATATAACTTGCATCTAAATAATCTTTAGAACTACCATTCGTAATAATATCCACTGCACCTCCCATGGCATCAGTACTCAAATGAACAGGAACAACTCCTTTATATATCTCTACACGTTGAGCCATATTAATAGGAAGTGTATTCATATCCACTCCTTTACCTAACATCTCTAACGGAACTCCATCTACAAAAAACTTAACTGCTTTTCCGGACATCCCGTTTACAGAAAAATTATAATCAGACCCTACACCACCTTGTTGTCTAACTTTGATACCGCTACTTTTATTCAGTATTTGATTTAAATCATAAGTACTATTAGCTATCTTTTGCATATCCACAGCACTTACTGTAAAAGCTTGCTCTTTTAAAGCATCTACTTTACCTTTTACACTAACCACAACATCATCTAATACAGAAGGCTCATCTTGCATAGTAATACTCAATGATTTTGGGCTTGTATTAAATTGAACAGTTCTGCTCTCTTCAACCATACCTACGTAATTAAACAGTATTGTATGTTGTCCTGTTGTGTGCTGTAATTCAAACTTCCCATCTAGATCTGTCTGAACACCAATTGTACTTCCTTTAATAGAAACAGATACTCCTATAATGGGAGTTTTCTGTGAATCATAAACGATTCCTTTTACTTTACCTACAGTTCCTTGAGCATTTACTAAACAAGGTAACAGAAGTAGTAAAAAACAAAAAAATACTTCCTTAAACGGTCTCATTATTTAAATTAATTTTAAATAACAAAAGTATTGGTCATGTTAATAAAAACCAAAGAAATACAACTTTATTTTTAACGAGTCTAATTAGATTATTTGTATTAAATCATAATAATCATAATATCAACAAATTACCAAATAAAGACACCATCATTTCTATCTTAAGAACATAATGACATAATTATTCAACTTTCTCATAACAAACTAGATAACAACTAAGCACTAAATACAGTTCATAAAAAAAGCGTAGCCATCGCTACGCTTTTACGTCATATCTAAGTTTATTTTACTATCGACTCATAAATTACCTTCTGAATATCTTCTCTAATATTAGCCTTAGATAGATTATTCACATTACTATCAGGATAAGTTCTATTTGATAAAAATACAAATACTAAATCTTTATCAGGATCAGCCCAAGCCATTGTTCCAGTAAACCCTGTATGTCCAAAACTAGACATTGAAGCACATCCACATGTTGGACCAGGAGAACCTGGCTTTTGCGGTTTATCGAATCCTATTCCCCTTCTACTACCTTTACTACAATAAGCACACTCATTAAATGTATTAAAAGTATCTTCCGAGAAGAAACGATCTCCTCCGTATTCCCCTTTATTCAGATATAACTGCATCATTTTAGCTACATCTAACGCTGATCCAAACAACCCTGCATGTCCAGCAACTCCACCTTGCATAGCTGCTCCCATATCATGCACATATCCTTGTACAGTAGTGTAACGGTAATAATTATCTATTTCAGTAGGAGGAATTACATTCAAGTCAAATTTACGCAATGGTAAATAAGTTAAACGCCAAGCTCCCATCTTATTATAATACTCACTTTGCACTACTTGATCAAGTGTCTTGTGATATTTACTCTCCACAAATTCCTTCATCATAATAAACCCTAAATCACTATATTTATACTCCTTTTTAGATAATTTAGAATCTGCTATTTGTTGTAGGATTTCATTTGTATACCCTTTTTTAATATATAAATTCTCTGACACTTGAGTAGGATACTCTGGAGTGTAAAAGAAACTATATAAACTCGGATCAGGTCGATTATTCTCTGCTAGTGTACGTTTATAAAAAGGAATCCAAGCTGGTAAACCTGACTGATGTGTCAACAAATCTTTAAAGGTAATATCTTCTTTATCTGTATGTTTAAACATCGGTAACATCTGTCCTAGTTTAGTCTCCATTCTCACTTTATGATCATCATACATCTTTACCAATACTGGCAACGTTCCTAAGATCTTAGTTAAAGAAGCTAAATCATATAAGTCTGTATTTAAGACCTTTGTACTACCATCATAATTATGATATCCAAAAGCTTTTTGGTATACTACTTTGCCATGACGAGCCACTACTACCTGAATACCTGGTGTATATTGTTTATCTATTGCTCCTTGAGCAATGACATCAATTCCATTTAACACATCAGGATCCATCCCTTCATTTGCTGCAGTAGAAAAACCTAAGCGATCAATAGCTTTCGTTTTAAGTCCTGTACCAACAGTGAAAGAACCACTGATAGAAACTGGTAACTTTCCTTTAGCTCCTATAGCCCCAAATAATACTTGAGCGGCAGCTTGCTGAGCAAATTTATTATTCTGATACCCTACTAACACAGTATTTACTTTATCTAAAGGCATTGACTCAAGCGCATACGGTTTAGCAAAAGATACTAACACAGTATTCTTTCTAGCGGCTAAATTACGTAAAGTAGCCTTCTCTGTGTCTGACATATCGTGCTTACGCCATGGATTATCAACCTTGTGATATCCTACAATAATAGTTGTAAACGCAGAAAGATCTTCTAAGCTATCTCCTGTAATTTCTGTTACATCATCATAATTTTGTAACATACTTAAGAAGTGACTACCATCATCATCTCCTAACTTTACATAAGCTATCTTTTGTTTTTCTAAATGTTTAAAAGGAACTAACCTATCTTCATTCTTCGTTAAAGTCATTGCTTCTTCGTACAACTTCTGATTTAAATCATCGTAAACTGGAGCATTCAAATCCTTAACTAAGCTACCTGTTTCAATAGCAGAGAACTTCGTCATACCTGACTTGTACTTATATGCCAAAACCTTCTTTACTGAATGAGAAAGGCGTTCTTCTGATATTTCTCCTGCATTATAAGCAGCTAATATATTCGTTAACGCAGTAGGTACATCTTCAGAGAAAAGTAATAAGTCATTTCCTGCTTTAAAAGCGGCTAAATCTACTTCTCCGGGTTTTAAAAAACTTGTTGCAGCTTTCATATTTAAAGCATCAGTAAAGATCAGTCCTTCAAAACCTAACTCCTCTTTCAACAACTTCGTTACAATATTATGAGATAACGAAGTAGGAATATCATTAGGTTCATAAGCGGGTAGATTTAAGTGACCTATCATCACACTAGATAGCCCTTCTTCAAATAACTTTTTATACGGATAAAATTCAACTCTATTTAAGCGCCCTTTATCAAAGTCTATTACAGGCAATTTGTGATGTGAATCTGTAGAAGTATCACCGTGTCCTGGAAAGTGTTTTCCTGTTGCGAAAATATCTTGACTCTGATATCCCTGCATAAAGGCACTAGCGCGATCTGTTACTATCTCTCTCGTCTCCCCAAAAGAACGCACTCCGATAATAGGATTCTTTGGATTAATATTAATATCTAATACAGGCCCAAAGTTAAACTGCATACCTAAGCGTTTGGTTTGTTTAGCCATCGCTTCTCCCACTTGATAAATCAAGTCCATATCTTGAACAGCACCCAATGTCATATTATAAGGGAAACGATAAGTATCTTCTAAACGCATACTCAGTCCCCACTCTCCATCTATACCCACTAACATAGGTACCCTACTTAAAGTCTGTAAACGATTAGTCATTTCTGCTTGACGAACAGGTCCACCTTGAAAGAAAATTAACCCTCCAATATGCTGTTCTTGCACAAGTTTCTCTAAACTCTGTACATGAGCCTCATTTTTATTAGAGTAAGCTGCAACCATAAACAGCTGTCCTATTCGCTCCTCTAAATTCAACGTATTATATACACTATCTACCCATTGTTTCTGTCTAGCTTGATTAAACTTAACCTGTCCAAACGCACTAGAAGCCACAAGAAGTAGTACAACAGTCAATCTTTTCATTAGTTTTTATTTTAGGTCAAAAAAAAATCACCATCAAAAGTCTATTTGATGGTGATTTTGATATCGTAAATATAAATATTAGAATCTATTTAAAAAAACGTGAATGCCAACTTTCAGATGCTGGAACTTCCCAAAATTCTCTAAACTCTCCTAAATCATTCACTAAATTATTGAATACAATCGTATTAGCTGATACAGACTTAGACTTTACTAAATCTTTAAATTCTAATAAAGTTTTAAAAGCAATGAATTCTCCGGTTTTATAAGTAACATTCATCTTATCTAGTAAGTCCACATTATACTTTTGTTCAATATCTTGAATCACACGAACTGAAGCATCTATTGAACATCCTGAAGCAGGGTGTATATCTTGATCCACTGCTAGCACTATAAATCTATTGTAAAAAATCTTATAAGAAGATGCTAATGGTGTAGCATGGGCAGCCCATTCTTCTGTAAAAGCTGCTAACTCCTTATCTATATCTTGAACCTCTTCATCTGAGAACTTACGATTAGATTGGTAAATCCAAACTCTCGAATGATCAGGCATTTCTTCAAATGGTTTAAACATATTTTATAAATCTTCTGCGTTTGCAATTAACTCAGCTACATCTAACACTTTTACTGAGCTTTCTTTTTCTTTAAACTTAACCCCATCTGTAAGCATTGTGTTACAGAAAGGACATCCAGCAGCGATAATCTCTGCATTAGTTCCTATAGCCTCCTCTGTACGCTCTACGTGTACTTCTTTATCACCGTGTTCTGGTTCTTTAAAAAGTTGAGCACCTCCAGCACCACAGCAGAAACCATTTTGTCTAGAACGCTTCATTTCTACTAACTCTGCATCTAATTTTTCAATCAATTGACGCGGAGCTTCATAAACTTGATTAGCACGTCCTAAATAACATGGATCGTGGAAAGTAATTCTCTTTCCTTTAAATTGCCCACCTTCTATAGTCAATCTTCCATCATCTAAAAGTGATTTCAAAAATTGAGTATGGTGTACAACTTCATATTTACCCCCCAAATCAGGGTACTCATTCTTAAGTGTATTAAAGCAGTGAGGACAAGCAGTTACGATTTTTTTAATTTCATATCCATCTAATACTTGGATATTCATCATTGCTTGCATTTGGAATGCAAATTCATTCCCCGCTCTCTTTGCTGGATCCCCAGTACAACCTTCTTCTGTACCAAGTACAGCAAATGATACGTTTGCTTTATTTAATATCTTTACGAATGCTTTTGTAATCTTTTTTGCTCTATCGTCAAAACTTCCTGAACAACCTACCCAGAATAACACTTCTGGTTGTTCTCCTTTTGCCATCATTTCCGCCATGGTAGGCACTACTAAATTTGCTGACATAATCTTGTGTTTATTGAGATAATCCTAAAAAAGGATTATGATAGTTAATGTTTAGTTTTCGTCTTTCCAGTTTAATCTGTCCATTTGGCTATATTGCCAAGGAGCAGCATTATTCTCAACATTTTGCATCATGTTGTTTAACTCTACAGGAGCGGCACTTTGTTCCATCACTAAGAAACGACGCATATCCATAATAATAGAAAGTGGACTAATGTCTATAGGACATTCTTCAACACATGCATTACATGTATTACAAGCCCACAATTCTTCTGGTGTAATATAGTCATTTAATAATGTCTTACCATCATCAACAAACTGACCATTATTCGCATCTAATATCTTACTTACATCCTCTAAACGATCACGAGTAGACATCATTATCTTACGCGGAGATAGTTTTTTACCTGTTATATTCTGAGGACAAGAAGATGTACAACGACCACACTCAGTACAAGAATAAGCATTTAATAACTGTACCCAATTTAAATCCATTACATCTTGAGCACCAAATTTCTCTGGTTCTCCTACAGGTTCTGCTGGTGCAGCGTATGGGTCTGCATTAGGATCCATCATTAAAGAAACTTCTTTCTTAACAGACTCTAAGTTATTAAACTCTCCTTGAGGTTGTAAATTAGCATAATATGTATTTGGGAATGCTAAGAAGATGTGTAAGTGTTTTGAATAATATAAATAATTCATGAACAACATCACCCCTACTATGTGTCCCCACCAACAAAAACGCTCAATGAATGCAACTGTTGCAGGATTAACTCCGTCAAATATAGGGCTGATAAAACTAGAAATAGGAAATGATCCTACTGCTGTATAATGTGTATAACCAATACTCTGAAGATAATAATCTGCAGCATTCATGATTAAAAAGAAACACATCAACACTGTCTCAATGTAGATAATATTATTCGCATCGCGCTTAGCCCAACCTTCCATTTCTGGTTGATTAAAACGTCTAAGTTTAATTATATTTCTACGAATCCAGAATACAACAACTCCAAAGATAACTAAGAAAGCTAGTACTTCAAAAATTCCAATTAATGCATCATAGCCTACACCTAAGAAGCTAAACACTCGATGTGTACCAAACAAACCATCAACGATGATTTCTAACATCTCAATATTAATAATCACAAAACCTACATATACAAAAATATGTAAGATAGCTGGGATAGGTCTTTTCACCATCTTAGACTGTCCTAAAGCTACGCGGATCATGTTTTTCCAACGAGCTGAAGGATTATCTGTTCGATCGATATCTCTTCCTATTTTGATGTTGCGGATTAGCTTCTTTATATTTTTGATAAAGAATCCAAACCCAACAACTAAAAGAAGTAAAAATAATACTTGGCCTAAATACTCCATAGTCGTAATAATTGTTTTCAGTAATTGTTAGTTTTTCTTGTTAGTTGGTTTAGCTGTTTAGTTTATTATTCCTTAACCTCTGCAGTTTTCTCTTCTTCTGTTGCTTGATAAGGTGTCGCTTTCTTACCAAATAAAGAGAAATGTACATAACGTTTTGGATGTTCTTTTAAGTCGCGTAGTAAAGCTTCTAATTCTTTACTTGCTCCTTCTAAGTTACTATATAATTGTTCGTCTTTCAATAATTTACCAACTGATCCCTTACCGCCTTGGATATCTCCCATGATTTTATCCATACTTGCAGTAGCGTTATCTAAGTTAGTAAAAGTAGATTTGATATCCAAAGCCTTTAAATCTGTAGAAATAGAAGCAAAGTTGCTACTCATCGTGTTTAAGTTAGTCAACGTACCGTCTAACTTAGGCTGAGTCGCTGCAACCATCTGATTAGTAGCTGCCATTAACTTATTAGCACCTGCTAAAGTACCATCTAATTGAGTCATTGCGCTTTTTAAACTCTGCTGTGTATTCTCATCCATTATATTATTAACAGAAGCTAACATTGTATTTAAATTGGCTAAAGCCTCTTCTACTTTTAACTGTAAAGGTTCAATTTGTTTTGTCAACTTCTCAGTCATATCTAAAACTACCTCTCCTTTAAGCGTTTGTCCAGACTCAGCGAAATTTGTATCTCCAAATAAAGGATCTATCATAATTCCTTTACCTCCTAATAATCCAGGAGAGTAAATCTTAGCTACACTATTCTTAGATATATTTATTTTTTGAGTCATCAATAACTCAACTTTTAATTTTCCTGAAGTATTATCTAAATCGATCTTAGATACTTTCCCTACGACTAAACCATTAATGGTAACCGTTGAAGAAGTAGTCAATCCTTCTACATTATCGTATTCTACATAAAATCTAGTACTGTTATCAAATATGTTTCTCCCTTTTAAAAATGAGTAACCCCAAATGAACAAAGCAATAGCTCCTAATACTAAAATCGCTGTTTTAATTTCTCTTGATATTTTCAAAACTTTTCATTTTTATAACACGCAAAAATAAACTTTTATTTCTAAAGCGCTTGATATTATTTTAATGCTTCCTCTACTGTAATCACTTTACCATCCTTGAATGCTACAATAAATGCAGAACTGTGTCCTTTATCCTTTGCTACTTTCTGATTTTGTTTCGCTGTCTCATAGTCACTTGTCTCCCCGTAATAATATTTACTAAGATTTCCCACGCGCATTGTCGTCACTCCTCTTAGTCCTTTAAAATTCTCAGGTTTTAAAGCTAACACTTTTGATCCTGCTGCAATTTGCACTTTAAAAACAACTTTTTTAGTGTTTGAACTACTTTCTTTTCGAGAATTAGTAGTTGTCTCGTTAGTTGTAGTCTTTCTACTATTATCAACTTTAGCCGTTGCTTTATCATTAGAATCTGCTAATACTAGAGTTTTACTACCTCCATAATAAGCTGCTTTATAATCAATAATCCCTTGTGCTATAGAACGAGCTAATTCTTTCTGTCCTTTACTTGAAGTCAAATAATTCCCTTCTGCTGTATTAGAAACAAACCCTAACTCTATCAATATACTAGGCATAAAAGCCCCGTGTAATACCCAGAACGGACCTTGTTTTACTCCTCTATTCTTTCTCTTCAGATCATTTGTAAAACCATCCTGTACTCTACTTGCTAAGTCAATACTCTGATGAATATAATCTTCTTGTAATAGCGTTAATCCTATAATAGATTCAGGCGATGACGGGTCAAAGCCTGCATACTTAGTCTTATAATCATCCTCCATCATAATCACGGAGTTCTCCGTCTTAGCTACATCTAGGTTAGATTTATTCTTACTAAGCCCCATTACATAAGTCTCAGTACCAGAAGCAGATTCACTATTAACACCATTACAGTGAATAGATACAAATACATTTCCATTGTTATCATTAGCTAATACAGATCTCTCCTTTACTGGAACGAACACATCTGTCTTACGAGTATAGAACACTTCTATATCAGATTGTTTTTCTAATATCTTACCTACCTCTAAAGCTACTGCTAATACAATATCCTTTTCTACATTCTTCTTATGGTTAGTACCAGTATCTTTTCCTCCATGTCCAGGATCTAATACAACTTTAAATTTTTTCCCATTCTGTGCTTGTATAGAGAAACTCAGGAAAAGAATAGCTAGTAAGGCAAACAGTTTAGAACGACTGTAATTCATATAAATGATATTTATAACGTTTTATAATTTAAATAAAAATACATTTTCAAAAAAAATATATGTAAGTTTGACACGTTAAAAACAACGCGCTTAATTTTACAAAAATAGCATATATATAGGTTTGCGAACAAATATTTTTAATATCGTTTTCATTTTATTGGTTTTTGGAGCAACTTTAACACAAAAAGGGATTGCACAAGACAACAATAAGAAATTTACAGCTGTAAATACTACACTAAAAAGAGATTCTATAGTTACCTCCTCAGACACTATAGACAAACTTGCTGTACCCTCTATCCAGGATACACTTAAAAAACAAAAAGACACCATAGTTCCTGCTAATAAACCTCTTCTCGAAGAGATGGTTTATAGAAAAGCAAAAGACTACGAAGCTCTAAACTTAGCAAAAAAAGAAATTACGTTATATAATGAAGCTGAAATACGCTATCAAGATTATGAACTAACTGCAGGTAAAATCATTTTCAATTATGAAAAAAACGAAATCTATGCAGGAGGTATTAAAGATAGTGTTGGTAATATGTCGCAATATCCTGTTTTTAAACAAGGGTCACAGATCGTAGAGCCAGATTCTATCCGCTTCAATACAAAAACTAAAAAAGCATTAGTCTTTAAATCTCGTACTTCACAAGGTGAATTTAGAATTAAAGCAGAAGTGAGTAAAAAGGAGAATGACTCTGTTTACTTCATGAAAGATGTAATCTTTACTACTGCTAAAGATTTAGATGATCCAGAATACTACTTCCGTACCAATAAGGTTAAGTTAGTACCTGGCAAAAAAGTAGTTACAGGAGTTACCAATATGGTGATTGCTGATGTACCTACACCACTAGGGTTGCCTTTCGCCTTTTTCCCGATGTCAGAAAAAGCCGAATCAGGATTTATCATACCAAGCTTTGGTGATACCAATCAACAAGGATACTATATTCAGAATGGTGGTTATTACTTTGCGATAAGTGATAAAATGGATTTAAACGTATTAGGGGATTATTATACCAATGGTAGCTGGGGATTGAGACTTAACAGTTCTTATGCTCAACGTTATAAATATAACGGACGTGTTTTAATCCGTTATGAAAACAATATCTTCTCTGAAAAAGGACTTCCAGATTACGCATCTAGTAAGCTATATAATATTCAGTGGAATCACAGTCAAGATGGTAAAGCTAATCCTAACTCGCGATTCTCTGCGTCTGTTAACTTAGGTAGTAGCCAGTACTTCAGACAATCAAACAATACCTATAACGTAGGAGCTTCTATGAATAACACCATGAGCTCATCTGTTAGTTACCAACGTACTTTCGAAAGTGTACCACAAGTGAATATGTCACTTACTGCTACTCACTCTCAATCAACAAATACGAAGGAGATTAACATGACTCTTCCTACATTACAAGTAAACGTAGATCGTGTATTCCCTTTTGCACCAAAATACGGTTCTAAAAAAGGTATTATTAAAAACTTAAACTTCTCGTATTCTGTACGTGGAGAAAACCGTGTAAAAACACACGAAGATTATTTCTTTAAAAGAGAAATGTTCGACAGTTTAAACACAGCATTCCAACACAGTATTCCGATTGCAACAAACTTTAAAATATTCAAGCACTTCTCTGTAACGGCAGGTGCTTCATATAATGAAGTTTGGTACTTCAATACCATAGAGAAAAAATACAACGCACAAACTAATAAAGTTGATGACATTAGAGTAAATGGATTCGACAGCTTTAGAACATATAATGCTAATGCTAGTATTGGGACAACTATTTATGGTACATTCAACTTTGGAGAAGACAAACGAATCCAAGCTATACGTCACGTAATGCGTCCAAGCATTGGGTATTCTTATACACCTAGTTTTGAACAGTACTATGACACCTATGCCATAGATGCTACAGGACAGACCTTCCAAGATTATACTCGCTTCCAAAACGGTATTTTTGGAGCCCCTGGTAGATATAACTCCAATATGATGAACTTTAACTTAAGTAACACTTTTGAAGCTAAAGTTAGAGATGATGATAATGAGAAAGGTGAACCGAGAAAAGTAATGCTTCTAAATAGCTTAAACTTCTCTACGAGTTATAATATGTCTGCTGATTCACTTAAGTGGTCTCCTGTACGTGTAAGTGCTGGTACAGCTCTATTTAAAGATAAAATGCAAATTAACTTTGGAGCAACACTTGACCCTTATGCTTTAGACAATAACAATAGACGTATAGATACTTACAACATTAACAACGGAGGAAGTTTATTCCGTCTGACAAGTGCTAATATGACTGTAAACTGGTCTCTATCTAGTAAAGATGCCATGTTCGGTAATGCTGAAGACAAAAAGAATCAAAACTCTTTAGACAATGGTGGACGTGCTGATGATTTATTTGGTAGAGCTGTAGAGTTAGGTAATCAAAAAAGAAGTACACTGAGTGACGATGATGAAGACAAACCTTTTGGTGGTTTCTTTAATGCTAAACTACCTTGGGATTTAACCTTTGCCTACTCCATGACTTATAACAACTCATCGAGACAGAACGAGATAGTCAATAACTCCGTCATGGTATCTGGAAATGTAGATGTCACACCTAATTGGAAAGTAGGTTTCTCTACAGGTTATGACTTTGTTCAGAAAGGAGTTACCTTTACTCAATTAAGATTTGAACGTGATTTGAAGAGTTGGAGAATGGACTTCTCTTGGGTACCTATCGGAACCTATACAAGTTGGGGATTCTTTATTGGTATACGCTCATCAATGTTAAGCGATATCAAATGGGAAAAACGTAAAGCTCCAGACAAAATATACAGATAAAAATAATTCAGAAAGAGGAGGCGTATTTTTACTCCTCCTCTTTTTTTAAAACTATACTTTATGAAGAAAATTATCAATTCAGACAAGGCACCTGCCCCTATCGGACCATACAATCACTCAGTAATGACTGGTGATCTATTATTCATCTCAGGTCAAATTCCTTTTAATCAAGCAACAGAAACGCTTGTAACAACAGGTATTGAAGACGAAGCAAAACAAGTAATGGCTAATCTACAAGCGATACTAGAAGCAGCAAATATGACATTCGAAAACGTTGTTAAAGCAACTATTTTCTTAACAGACATGAATGACTTCGCTAAAGTAAATGAAATATACGGAAGCTTCTTTACAGCTGCTACAGCGCCTGCCAGAGAATGTATGCAGGTAGTAAAATTACCTAGAAATGTAAATGTAGAAATATCTATGATAGCTTCTAAATAAGTAGAAAGCACAGTATTAAAAAGGGGTGATTATTAATTAATAATCACCCCTTTTTAATACTCTTATTTTTTACTTCTAGATTCCCATAAATTGAAAAGCTTTTGCTTTCTCTAATTTATTATTAACTAAACCTGCATATTGTTGTTTTTTAGAAACATCTAACTTTCTAACGCCTGACTTATCACTAAAGTCAATTGATTTTAAATCTAGCCACATTGGAGTTAACGCAATTGGATCCTCATAATAGTATACTAAGTTCTTTTGATCAGACACTGTTCTCCACTTAGTAGAAGACAAGTTTGGTTCTCCATCTATATGCACTCCATATGGAACAGAAACATTTCTAATAATACTAAAAGCTGCTCCTATAGATACTTTTTCATCATCACTTTGTTCTACTGCTTTTGCATAATATGAAGCACGTGCAAAACGATCTTCAGATCTACCTGTACCAGGTAACACTTTATTACCAGGCAAATAGTTCCAATAATCTCTAATAGCTAACTGCTTATCATATGTAGGTGAATTCGCTACCACAGTATAAGAAGGATCGTGATAAATTTTTAACTTTCCATCAATAAACTCAAAAATAGCATTATCTCCTTTTGCATCAGATATTGTTAAATGTACAGTTGCCAATGAAGTACGTCCTGGTGTATTAGCCGTAACTACAATCAAAGGGTTCTTCTGTAAGTCAGTTACAGCTTCATTTACATCTGCATAATTATCTAACACATACTGAGCCCATGCTGCCAAGCTAATTCCTTTGTCCTTCCCATCAGGGTTGTACTCTGGATATTGAGATTCTACTAACCAAAGAATATTAGCCACCAACCCTTTTTCATTCATTCCATCGGTAGTTGCAATATCAAATGCAGAAGTTATAACACTTCCGTACTTAGACTTCCATTTTATTGAAGCCTGCCCTACTTCTCCATTGCGCTCCATCCCTCTTGGAAACACCCATATATTAGGCATAATCTCTTCTTTCCAGTCCATCGAACGCGCTGTGATAACAGTATTATTTGGCCCTTTATAAACAACTCTTGTACATGCATCAGCTTCAGTCAATCCAAAGATAAATGCTCCCAAAACAAAAGCTCCTGTAAACACTCTTTTTATTCTTTTCATAATAAACATAGTTAAGTTCCTACTAAATTAGCTATTTAATTAATCACTCAAAAGCAATTAAACAAAATATAACATCTTTTATCTTCCTTCTTAAATAAATTACTATTTTTAAAATAAACGATTTTTACTTTAAAAATATACTAGGTTGTTCCAAACACCATGCCTATTTATTTTTAGGTGTTCTTTTTAATCTAATACAGACGAGAGTATTCTAATCTTATTGAAATCAATCTTTAGCGAATCTTAGATTCAACCAACAAACGTAACAGTAATTAATATTTTTAAATTAAAACATAAATTACAACTTCGATATTTATGAATAATCAGAACGTTCAGCTTGCACTTTCTAGGGGATTACTAGGGGTTTTCTAGGGCTTTCCTTGCCCAGAAGGTGTCTTTCTCGAAGAAATGTGCAAGAAACCCGCAAGCAAACCCCTAGCAAGTCAATACAAAACTATCTTTAGCATCTCAAGTAATATTGAGAAGAAATGGAGTTCTTGCTAACAACTCTGTAAATGAGCTATTTAAATATTTTTCCCATTTGTAATTGCTAAAAACTAATTGTCACACGTACGCAAGTTTTTACCTACAAAAAAAGGCACATAATACCTATGCGCCTATTCCCTTTATATTTGTCTAGTTTTTTTCTAGAATTTCCTTACTTAATTGTACTGATAGCATTTAACAACAACTGAGCTGAAGCTTCATTTGTTGCCAAAGGTACATTGTGTACATCACATACTCGTAATAACATATTAATGTCTGGCTCATGAGGGTGTTTTCCTAGAGGATCTTTAAAGAATAGCACCATGGCAGTCTTTCCTTCCGCTACTCTTGCAGCAATCTGAGCATCTCCCCCTAATGGTCCAGAAAGCATACGCTTTACCTTAAAGCCCGCATCCTCTGCCATACTTCCTGTAGTTCCTGTACCAATCAATGATATTCCTTCACTTGATAGAATTTCTCTGTTTTTTTTGATAAACTCTAACATTTCTTTCTTCTTAGCATCATGTGCTACAATTGCTATTTCCATACTTGTTATTATTTATGATATTCGATTAATCCGTCTAATGGCTTTTGAATTATTTTTCCAACCTGAATATTATGTTCAGCCATCACTTCTCTAAACTCATCTTGTAAAAAATATGCCACAGAACCCACAAAGTGTACAGGTACACTAGTATACTCTGGGTTATTCTTTATATAGTGATTTACAAAAAAAGATATTTGCTCTCTAATCATTTCTTGAAAAAAAGCTTTATCCTTATGCTCAATCAAAAAAGGCAAAAAAGAAGCCATATAAGCATTAGGGTTTTCTTTCTTATAAAAATTGTACTTCACTACATCAGCATCTACATCGTATTTACTTTTAAATAAATCTGCTAATTCTTTAGGCATCATTTTTAAAAAGAAACTCTTGATCATTAATCTACCGAGTGCACTTCCACTACAATCATCCATAGCCATAAAACCTAAAGACTCTATTCTTTGATATACTTTCTCTCCATCAAAATAAGAGACATTAGATCCTGTACCATTAATACAGACTATTCCTTTTTCTCCTTTTCCTACAGTCGCGTAAATAGCCGCATAAGTATCTTCGTGAACATTAATGTTTTTACAATTCGCAAAGTAATCTTCAGCAAATCTTTTAACGATATTTTTTGTACGATCAGACCCACACCCTGAACCATAAAAATAAAGTTCTTTAACCTCGTCTTTATTCTTACAGATATCAGGCACTGTATTAACACGGGTAAAGAACTCATCTAAAGTAATAACTTCGGGATTTAGTCCTAAACTAGTCACCGAAGTTATAACATTATTATTCTGGTCAAAGAAAATCCAATCAGCCTTAGTGGAACCACTATCGACGATTATTTTCATTTAAACTATTTAATTATTTTAAATTATTCATTAAGATAGCCATATCAACCATCTTAGCAGAATAACCATACTCGTTATCATACCAAGCTACAATCTTAAAGAAAGTACTGTTTAATCCGATACCTGCTTTAGCATCTACAATACAAGTATGCGTATCAGATACGAAATCTTGAGACACAACATCCTCTTCTGTATAAGCCATCACCCCTTTTAGTTCGTTCTCACTTGCTTTCTTCAATACAGCTAATACTTCTTCATAAGATGTTTCTTTAGCTACTTTAACTGTTAAATCTACAGCAGATACGTCAGCAGTAGGAACACGCATAGACATCCCTGTAAGTTTTCCTTTTAATTCTGGAATAACTTTACCTACAGCTTTAGCAGCACCTGTAGAAGCAGGAATAATATTATTCATAGCAGAACGTCCACCTCTAAAATCTTTCTTAGAAGGACCATCTACTGTAAACTGTGTAGCTGTTACAGCGTGTACTGTAGTCATTAAAGCCTCTACAATACCAAAATTATCATTAATAACTTTAGCTAATGGCGCTAAACAGTTAGTAGTACAAGAAGCATTAGAAACGATTGTATCTGTAGCTTTCATATCTTTCTCATTCACTCCCATAACATACATTGGAGCAGTTCCTGATGGAGCAGAGATTAATACTTTCTTAGCTCCTGCATCGATATGTTTTTGCGCGCTATCTAATTCTTTAAAGATACCTGTACAGTCAGCTACTACATCTACTTTTACTTCACCCCATTTTAATAAAGAAGGATCTTTCTCAGCTGTTACACGGATTGTTTGTCCATTCACTACTAAATGACCATCTTTTACTTCTACAGTTCCATCAAAACGACCGTGAACAGAGTCAAACTTAATTAAATAAGCTAAGTGCTCTACTGCCATTAAATCATTAACTGCTACTATCTCAACATTAGGATTCTTTACAGCTTCTCTTAACATTAAACGTCCAATACGTCCAAAACCGTTAATACCAATTCTTGTTTTCATAATTCTATTTCGTTTTATTATTTCTTTTAAATTGTGATGATATCAGATACTCTAAGTAGTTCCTGATCTATTGGAGAATGACCTTTTACTGCTTGTTCTAATGGTGTAAGCGCTACTTGATCATTGATCAAACCAACCATATAGTTGCGTTCTCCTGCTAATAACGTTTCAACCGCTTTCACACTCAATCTACTTGCTAATACACGGTCGAAGCAAGATGGTGCTCCTCCTCTTTGCATATGCCCTAATACAGACACACGTACCTCGTATTCTGGCAAATTAGTTTCTACGTATTCTCCTATTTCAAATACATTTTTACCTAATTTTTCACCTTCTGCTACGATAACTATACTAGATGATTTTCCTGATTTTTTACTTTTCTTTAGAGATTCTAGTAGACGCTCCATTCCCATATTCTCTTCTGGAATAAGAATCTCTTCTGCTCCAGCTCCAATACCTGCATTCAGTGCGATATGACCTGCATCTCTCCCCATAACTTCTACAAAGAATAAACGTTTATGTGAGCTGGCAGTATCTCTAATTTTATCTACAGCATCTACTACTGTATTTAAGGCAGTGTCAAACCCAATAGTATGACTTGTACCGTGTATATCATTATCAATAGTACCTGGAATTCCCATTACTGGAATGTCATACTCCTTGCTCAATATCATAGCTCCTGTAAAACTTCCGTCTCCACCAATAACAATCAATGCATCAATACCTGCATTCTTTAAGTTCTCATAAGCTGTTTTACGACCTTCCTCAGAACGGAAAGCTACGCTTCGAGCTGTTTTAAGGATAGTACCTCCTTTATTAATAATGTAATTTACATCACGAGGTCCCAATACTTCAAAATCACCTTCAACTAATCCTTGAAATCCTCTAAATATTCCTACACACATTACATCGTGAAAAGAACAAGTACGAACAATTGCCCTAATTGCTGCGTTCATCCCTGGAGCATCTCCTCCAGAAGTTAAGACACCGATCTTTTTAATCGCCTTACTCATATTTTATCGTTTTGAGTAAATTTACGAATAATAGACCATTTTAACAAAAATAGAAGCCCCTTATTCCACCTCTATTTTGTTAAATTATAAGTGTCTGACGGAGCTGTAGATGACTTCCTTCTATTCTCATAAAACTTGATAAAATCCCTATTAAAGTCAGAGTCTGGTAACTCTTCTGATCGGTTAGTATCTTGCTTTTTATTCTTACTTTGGTCTTTCTCTCTTGTTTTAGCCCTATTTAAGATTTTTGAGATCAATTCTTTAAAAGTATCAAAATCTACTTCATAAGACAATCCTACACCTTGCGTATATCCAATCCCTTCACCGATATAGTTAATATCATTTTTGCGATTAAATACTCTTGCACTTAAAGACCCTTCTTCATTAAGGCGTAACATCACCTCTACATCCCCTACGATCACAGACTGCTCCACTCCTCCTACAGGTACACCCAGTTTACCATTGACAGAAATACGATCGTTAACTTTAGTCGAGAAGGTTACCCCTACACGTCCTTCCGTTTGTGTATAAGGATTTCGCTCTCCTTGTGCATAGTTTAACCCTACTTTAAACTTATCGTCCTCATCCGAAAATATCTCATCAAAAATACTACTAGCACGCTCAAATAAACTTCCTGCTAATGTAGAAGAAGAGTTATCAGAAGAGAAGAATGCTCCTGTAGCTAACAGAGCCATCGCTTGACGCTCACGCATATCACGTTCACTCAGCCTATAATCTAATTCTGACTTCACTACAGAACTCACTGTTGGGAAGTTGATTTCAAAGTCTACCTCAGGATTACTTAAACTACCATTTAAGACAATAGCAACATCTGTAGGTACTTTTCTATTGATAATAGAGTTATCTATGATTACACTTGGATTTGCATCTGTATGATAAATTGCCTGCAAGTCTAACATTGCATTCATAGGGTCTCCATCCCAACGAATCGTACCATACTTCTTCACAACAAATTTCTTATCAATCAACCCACCATATCGGAAGTTATACTCTCCTTCATACGCTTGGAAATCCCCCCACATGTTAAACTTACCTAAGGTATTTATCTCCATAGTAATAAAACCTGCTCCTCTACCTCGCATAGCATGTCCAGACTCACGATCTAGTATAATTTCAATCTCTGCATCAGGAGTTAATACAAACTCAAAGTCAAGCTCTATACCACTGTTTCGATATCTATACATATCATACTCTTTTCCTTTGAGACGCAATGCCTTTTCTTGAGGTGATAAGAAGTGTATAAAGTTATTCTCACCAGTACCTTGCGCTTCTTTCAACGGAATCTTAATAGCGGTTCCTTTATTAGATGTCGCATTAATATTAATAGCTAACATCTCTACTGGCCCACTTAACTTAGCCATTCCATTAATAAAGGCTTTACCATAATAGATACTTCCCTCTTCGAATTTAGTATCTAAGGCTAATAAATTAGGAGAAGAAAGCACTAAATTCAATGCCCAATCATTAAACGCCTTATGAGAAATATCTCCGTCTATAATTCCTTCTGTTTTATGCTTAGAATCTATAATACGTACTTTACGCAAGATAAACTGACGCTCTGTTAAATCTAAAGCAGCATCTTCTTCAAAATTATAATCTACTCCAGTGAACTTAGACTTCATACCTGCCTTATTTAGGTGTAATCGTCCATTCACCTCAGGTTTCTTCGCTGTACCCTGAATATTAATTTTTCCTGATGTAGTTCCTCTTACATCAGAAACAATTGTTTTAAGTAAAGGTTCTATCGGTTTAACAGAAAAATCTTTAAATCCTGATTCTAGATTTAATTGCATCTGTTTATTGACAATAGCTAAATCACCATTTAAATAGAACTTTTCTTTCTCATTATCCACAATGCTAGACTGAACTTTAAAGTTCTTTAAACGCTCATCTCCGTCAACATGGAAAGCTAAATCTCCTAGCCTAACCTTATTGACAGCTAGTTCATCTATATTGATATTTACCTTAGGTTGGAACACATCTTTAACCTGAGAGAAATGTAAATCACCATCTATATTACCAGCGAACTCTAGATTAGAAATATCAGGGGCAAACTTAGCTAAGTCTACTTGCTTAAACTCTAAATCAAAATGTTTGTAAGTTGAATCTCTTACTGCGCCTGTCAGATTGACCTCTTGTCCATTATGTGATAATGATAAATCATCAATAGTAAAGTCCTCTAACTTCTTATTAAAAATAACTTTATTCTTCTTATTATCACTTTCATTAATACTCCACAAGAAGTCTTTTAGGAAGATATCTGACTTCTTAAACCCTACTACAGATAGGTTTTCCTCATTAATAGTGTGGTATAAGTTCAGATTAAACTTATCCTTACCATGCGTTCCTCCTTTAAACTCAGAACGAACAAATAGTGTATCATTATGAGTCAAGTTTAATAAATTAAAATCTGTGATACGATAAAACTTAGATTTCATACTATCCAGTGAAACATAAGTATTATATAAAGGGTTAGAGTTATTTACATCTAACAATACATTGTAAAAATTGAAATCTTCAATACCAATACTTGGTGAAGAGAAGTTCAGTTTAAAAATATTATCATCGTTATCTATATTTCCCTCAACATGTGTTGATGCACTTAAAGTCAATTGTGGCAAAAACACCTCTATTAACCTATTGTGTACTGTAATGTCAAAATCGAGATATTGTTCTTCTTTAATCTTATAAGGTGAGTAGTTAGTATATAAACTTCCTAGTGCATTAGTAAACAATGCTCTTAAATCCTTAAACAAGAATTTACCTTTAATATACCCCTCTATTGCCTCCTGTGACACAAAAGAAATAAGACGTTCATTCTCTGGATTAAATTCCGAATTTAATGTAAAATGACCGAATACATACTCATCTTTACTATTGATATAAGTAGTATTACGCATTGTAAATGTACCTGCTAAATCATCAAGAGTATTACCTGAAGCTTTAAACTCAAACTGTCCTTTAAATTTAGAAAGTGTATCATTTACTAAATGTAATGCATATAAATCTGCGTAGTCAACATCTGCAATGAAATCATAGTTCTTAACTTCTGAACTCAAATCTATCATCCCATTAAAGTCTAACTGCAAATTAGGGTCTTGGCTGTGTACTAAACCGCGATAATAAGGCATCTTTAACAATCCATCTACCGCAATATTCGTGTACTTATACTTAGCAAAGTCAAAAGAGAACACATCTCCCTTAATACTTGTGTTTAAAGATTTTTGATTAAAACCAACTCCATCAACCTCTAAATCTACAGAAGTCAAACCAAAATTCTGGTTCTTTATAAATTCTCCTAAGTCAAACTTCTCTAAAACAATATCCCCTTTATAAGCAGCTAGATTGGGATTATCAAGGTTTTCTATATCTATAACAGCTTTTCCTTTTCCAATAGACGTCAATAAATCAATATCTGTTTTTAGGGTGCGCTTCGTCATCTCGATATCTCCTTTGATATCTACTTGTCCAAGATTAGTTAATTCCGTAGGTAATAGTTCATGCAATAACTCAGGCATTAACCCTACAATGTGATCACGAGTAATAAATAGTCGATCCACATTAGCCTTCATCCAGAACGGCTTTACTTTATCGAATACATTTCTAAAACTAAATAACCCTCTCACATTAGACATATTGTCATCTACTAAATTTACATTTTTCATTGTAAAATCGTTCATCACACCATTAATATGCCCTGTAACATACACCATCTTATTCTCTGCAAAAATACCTGTAAAGGCATTTAAATCTGAGGAATTCAATACTGCTTTTCTAATCTCAAAATCCCAATTCACCTTATCTACGAAGTACTTCATATCTCCTAAAGCATAAGTGAACTTAATATCTCCTTCTATAGCCGACTTTTTCGTTTGTAAATCTAGCTTCTCCATAGAGATACTAGTTTTAGTATGAGTAAAATTACCTGACAGATTTGTCACGCCCATACCCCAATTATCCTCAAAACTAGATTTCAAAACATTAGCATAAATATCAGGTCCTTTAATAAAGAAGTCTTCTACTTCCCCATTAATATTTTTAAAATCTATTGCTACTGGTGTTTCTGCTTCATCGTCAGAAATGATCAAATGAGTATTTTTAATTGTTAGATGAGAAGATTTCAGCCTAAACTTACCTTCTCCCTCTTTTCCATCATCAAATGCATTAATCAACTGATCTAAGGTTGTAAACTCTTCTCCTTTGTATTTATGTATTCTTAAATACAGTCCATCCACCTTAGTTTTACCAAAATATAGTCTTCCTTGAATAAGTTCATTAAAATCTAAAATACTCGTTGTAAAGGCTTTTATTTCTATAAAATTAGTATCGTGATTATCCTTTGCAGTAACCTCTTTCAATGTAACTCGACCAAATACACTGACTGCTAGTCTTTCTATCTCTAACTTAGTACCAAACTGGCTATTAATCTTCTCCATAGCTTGCTGAGCCAGAAAGGTTTGAACCACAGGCAAAGACAGTGCCCCTGCAATGATCACAACCAAGCTAAAGACAGCCAATAATAGGCGAAAAAGTATTTTATTAAATTTTTTGATAACTATTAATGTTTTAAATTTGCCCCAATCTACTCGTGGTTTCTTATAAAAACCAAACAATAAGCAAATTTATATAATTTTCCATAGGGTTGGGTAGATTTTACCTTAATAAATTATACAATTATAGAATATTAAAATGTCTTTAAAACCTACCTATATTTTAGCCATAGAGAGCTCATGTGATGATACTTCTGCCGCAATCATGGCTGACAACAAAGTATTGTCAAACATAGTCGCAAGACAGGAAATACACGAAGAGTATGGAGGTGTTGTTCCTGAACTAGCATCTCGTGCTCATCAACAAAACATCGTTCCTGTGGTTGACATTGCTCTTAAAAAAGCAGGAATAACGAAGGATGACTTAGATGGTATTGCCTTTACACAAGGCCCTGGACTAATGGGGTCACTATTAGTAGGCGGATCATTTGCCAAGAGTTTATCTCTAGCTCTTGATATTCCATTAGTGGCTGTAAATCATATGCACGCCCATATCTTATGTCATTTTATAGATGAAGAAGGATATGACAAACCTGAGTTTCCTTTCTTAGCAATGACCATCTCAGGTGGACATACCCAAATCGTGAAGGTAAATAGTTTCTTTGACTTAGAAATACTAGGAGAAACCACAGATGACGCTGTAGGAGAAGCTTTTGACAAATCTGCTAAAGTTTTGGGATTCCCTTACCCTGGAGGTCCTTTAATTGATAAATATGCTAAAGAAGGTAATCCCAAAGCATTTGCTTTCACTAAACCTAAAGTAGACGGACTGAACTTTAGTTTCAGTGGTTTAAAAACACAGTTTCTTTATTTTATTCAAAAAAATGTAGCCACTAACCCTAATTTTATTGAAGAAAACAAAGCTGATATATGTGCCTCTATTCAGTATACCATTATCCAAATCTTACTAGACAAACTTAAACTTGCAGTTAAAGAAACAGGGATTAAGCAAATCGTCATTGGTGGTGGTGTATCTGCTAACTCTGGTATTAGACAAGCACTTAAAGAAGGAGAGAAAAAATATAAGTGGAAAGCATTCATCCCTAAATTTGAATATACAACAGATAATGCTGCTATGATTGGAATAGTAGGGTACTATAAATACAAAGAATCTATTTTTGCTGATTCTTCAGTAGTTTCTAAAGCACGTATTGAATTCTAAAACTTAAGTATGCAATTATTTTATTCGCCAGAAATCGAAAAAGGACAAACATCTTTCACTTTTGATAAAGATGAAAGTAAACATATCATCAAAGTACTAAGACGTAAAATGGGAGATCTCCTATATGTTACCAATGGTAAAGGCACATTGTTTACAACTAAAATTACTTTAGACTCGGACAAAAAATGTGTTACTGAGATTATCGATTCTGAAGATCAAGCACCTACTCCATTTCGCCTACACTTAGCCGTTGCACCAACGAAAATGAACGAACGTTACGAATGGTTTTTAGAGAAAGCAACAGAAATAGGGATACACGAGATAACGCCAATTATTTGCGACCATTCTGAGAGAAAAATAGTAAAGACAGAGCGATTTGAAAAAATTATTCAATCCGCAATGAAACAATCTTTACAATATCATTTACCTATTCTAAACGACCCCATAAGCTTAAAAGACTTTTTAAATCAAGACCATCAAGGAGAAAAATATATTGCTCATTGTGAAGAAACCGAAAAAGTCTTGCTAAAAGACAGTATAGATATTCACAAAAATTATTTACTTTTAGTAGGTCCAGAGGGAGACTTCTCTACCAATGAAATTAACTTAGCATTAGCAAAAGGATATCGACCAGTATCACTAGGACATACAAGATTAAGAACAGAAACAGCCGCTTTAGTAGCCGTGCATAGTTTCGTATTTACAAATGAATAAAAATCATTATTATGGTGGATGCTAAGACGATTTCTAAAGGAATAATACGTGCAGTTATAATTCTATTTTCTCTTGCTGTATTAGGTCAAATGCTTTTGCAAATTAGTTCAATATTTATATATACTGGATTTGCCTTTGTATTGGCTTTAATTGGCAAGCCTATTGTAGAATTTTTAAGAAGAAAACTTCGTCTATCTAAAGTATTTGCTGTTACTTTGACAGTTATCCTTTTCTTAGCCTTCTTCCTAAGCTTCATATTCATGTTTATCCCTTTATTCACTACACAAGCTCAAAACTTGTCTGTATTGAATACATCACACCTACAAGAAGATTTCAATGGCCTTATACGCAAGATAGACTTCTATTTAGACACAAAAGGATTCAGCTTAGATAAAATAATAGAAGGAGCTAATTTCCGATCTCATTTAAAGTTAGACTTTGTACCTAACCTATTTAATACCATACTAGGTTTGCTAAGTGAATTTGGAATGGGAGTTTTTGCTATTCTATTTATCACCTTCTTCTTTTTAAAAGATCAAGTTTTACTTGAATATCAATTCAAAAAGCTATTCCCTAGCAAGCACGAGATTAAAGTTTTGAAATCAATCGATAAGATAAACAACCTTCTATCACGTTACTTTTTAGGGCTAGTTGCACAGATGTCTATAATATTTGTACTCGCTTTTATCCTATTAGCTGTAGTAGGTGTAAAAGGAAGTCTAATGATCGCCTTCTTAGTCGCTATATTGAATATCATTCCATACATTGGACCTCTTATTGGTAATATATTATCTGTCCTGTTTACGATGTTGAGTTTTATAGGGGATAACTTTAGTGAAGTTACCTTACCTAAGGCAATTACCGTAATGCTTGGCTTCTTATTTATACAACTAATAGATAATATTATTAACCAACCTTTAATCTTCTCTAATAGCGTTAAATCACATCCATTAGAAATATTTATTGTTATTCTTGCAAGCGGCATGTTTGGAGGAATATTTGGTATGATAGCAGCAGTACCTATTTACACTTGTATCAAAGTAATTGCTAAAGAATTCTTGCCAAACAATAAATTTGTACAATTACTCACAAAGAAATTATAATTGAAAACAGAACTATTCTTATCACAAGAAGTACAACAATATATACAAGATCATTTAAATAGTGATCTAACTAAAATAGCATTTAAAAAGAGCCCTTTTGAAGATATCTCTATGAGTGACTTATTAACTCAAATAGAATCAAAAAAGAAAACTAAAGACAAACTACCAACTTGGTTTGAAACAGAAAATATCCTATTCCCAAAAAAGCTTTCTATAGAACAAACCTCATCCGAACCTTGTGCATCTTATAAAGCTTCACTAATATCTGGTGACACTTTGATAGATCTAACAGGTGGTTTTGGTATAGACTGTTATTATTTTAGTAAAAACATAAAGCAAGTATTGCATTGTGAGATGCAAGAAGACCTTAGCGAAATAGTTCGTCTTAATAATCAGGCATTAGGAGTTGATAATATTAAGTGCCATACTGGTGATAGTTTAGACTACTTGGCTCAACATAATCAACCATGGGATTATATCTATGTAGATCCACATAGAAGAAATGACTCTAAAGAAAAAGTGTTTTTCTTAAGTGATTGCGCCCCTAATGTACCTGAGCATCTAGATTTATTATTTTCTAGAAGTACTAATATCTTGATTAAGACTTCTCCTCTACTAGACATACAGGCTGGTCTAAACGAATTAAAACATGTAAAAAGCATTCATATCGTAGCTCTTCATAATGAAGTTAAAGAACTATTATGGATATTAGAAAAAGACTATACAGGATCTGTTGAACTTAATGCTGTTAATCTTACAAAAGACGATACACAACTATTTATTTCTTCATTAGACGATAATAGTACATCACTATTCAGTGAACCTAAACAATATCTATATGAGCCCAATGCAGCTATATTAAAGACAGGTAGATTTGACGCAATAAGTAAACAGTTTAATTTACACAAACTACACCCACATAGTCATCTCTATACTAGTGATGCATTAATTGATTTTCCTGGAAGAAGATTTACAATAGAACAAATCATTCCATATAATAAACAAGAAGCAAAAAAACACTTGCTAAATACAAAAGCAAATGTCACGACTAGAAATTTCCCTATAAAAGTTGAGGAAATTAGAAAGAAATGGAAAATAAAAGACGGAGGAGATACGTACATCTTTTTCACTACAAATATCAAAAGTGAACGAATCTTTATTATTTGCTCACGAACATAACTCCTCTAAAGGTCATATAGTATTTAATATGGCCTTTTTTTATATCATAAGGACACTTAAATTATTTAAGCAATAGGGATATTTAAACCCGAATTATGCAATAGACATATAAACGAAAAGTAATTATACAAAATAGGTCTGAATTAGTGATTAAAGCATACTATAGTATGGTTTGAGAGCTAATGAAAGAACTATGAAGTAGAATTGCTTTGTAGTATTTGGCTAATGCGTAATTTGGGTTTAAACAACACATACGTTTATCACACTATTTACAATAATACTATTGCCTTATTAAAAAAATAATGATAATTTGTCACCAAACTAATAACAAATGAAAAAACTAGCACTCTTACTGATCTTTACTCTTGACATCACCACTTCGATACATGCACAAGAGAGAAATTGTTCTATTGACTATGAAGAAGTTAACGATACAATTAATTACAGAAAAACAAACAATGTACTTGTTTATGAATTTGACAGAGTATCCACCACTAGCTCATTGTTCTTTTCTTTAGTAAATAACAATGGACACCCCTTTCTAAACTTGCAATATCTACAAAAAAGTCCTGACTTTATTCCTATCACTTGTGTAGCTAAAAAAAGTATGGTTTCAATAAAGTTAGTTAATGGAACAACCATTACAGCACATTACCTAGGAGATGATGTTTGCGGAACTTATACCTATGATCAAGAAAAGAAGAATAATATCAGAATACTAGATGCTGATTTCTATATAAAGAAAGAGCACTTAGCACTATTAAAAGCTTCCCCTATATCAATGGTTCAAATACGCTTTCCAGGTACTTCAGAGCTTTTTATTATTAGGAATGAGTTAAAATCAACTATTGTAGATCTTCAAACAAAACCAACACAATTCTTCATTGATAACATTCCATGCATAGAATAAATGTATTTTGCGATTTAAAATCAAAATAAACACACAAAACATCATATTTTAAAAGGTTTTTAGTAAAACTAAAAGCCTTTTTTTATACCTTTATACGTCAGCTTTTGACATTATAATATATTAAGCGATAAGTGATTATACATCCACTATCCCTTCATTTAACCTTAGTGTGATATTTTTACTAAAATTTATCAGAAAATAATTTGTTTTTATTAATATTTTACCATATTTTTAATTAAAATTACGAGTTTAGACCACCACACTTTACTCAGCTAAATCTAACAAACTATGAAGAAATTTATCGCTTTTTCCGTTGCCTTATTATCGATATTGACGATTACAATACTTCAAGGCTGTTCATCTTCTGATGATAATAACACACTAAATGAACCACAAACTCTAACAGCTACTCATAGTAATATAGAGAGAAAGTAGTTGACTACGTACTATACTTTTACAGCAGATATTAATAAAGCTGTGAAAACAGCATATCAAGTATCCTCTGTAGAAATTACTTTAAAAAATGGTGAATACACCTTATTTGATAGATATAGTGAGAAGAGCGACAAAGGCACTTATACACTAAATGGCAGTTCATTAGCTCTAAAATCATCAGTTGTAAATGAGAATATCAATTTCAAAATAAACAAATTAACTCAAAATGAAATTGACTTAACTGTAATTAATCATAAACACTTAACTTCAGTTGAATTAATTGTAATTAAGTAACAACATATAATTATATAAAAGACTTGTATTCAAAATATGAGTCTTTTTTTTGGCCTAATTCTTGTTTTTAAATATATGTATTGAAGAGGTATTTATTAAAAGCAACTACCTAAGAATACACAATATGAACTATTTTAGTCTTTTTAATATGACAAAACTAAAATACTCACATATTTTTAATATATTAGATCATGTAATAAAAAAAGAAAAGTACTATGAAACAGAAACTAAAAATCACTAGTAGCTTTATCATTATTGCTTCCTTACTCATTTTAGGCCACCAACTTTATATGTATAACATACATATAGAAACCTTACAACAATTAGAAGCTTTTAAAGTACATGAATACGATAAAGAAATATTCTTTAGTGTTCTAACTTTCCTTATTGGTATAACCATGTATATCAGGTCTAGAAGAATAAAAGAATAAGAAGATATTAAGAAGATAGATTGCTAAGCAATCTACTAAGTATTTAAAATAATGGTATAAAAAAACCTTTCTTACGAAAGGTTTTTCTTTTTTATCTTATGTTACTATTTTTTAGCTAAAACATATTTATCAGCTAGAGGTCCAGTAACTTCTTTACCTTCTTGGTCTAACATTAAAAGGCTTCCTTCTTGCACTTTATATTGTGTAGATTCACCCTCAGCAACTAAAGTAACGATTGTTCCTTCAGCGTTCCAAGTAAAAGTACCTTTTTCTTCAAACTTCTCTTCTGCTTTGTCTACATAGATTGTAGTCTTAGCGTAAGTTTTATCTTGATTTAAAACTACAGTAGTTTTAATATCACTATTAGCACCTGGTAAAGTTCCTTCGTAAGTACCTGCCCAGTCTAATGAGTTTTCTGAAGTGTGCTCATCCTTAACAGCAGTTTCTGTTTCAGTTGTTGTAGCTGTTTGCTCTGTCTCTGTTGTTTCTGTTGCTTTAGTATCTTTACAACCAACAAATGCAATACCTGTAAGTAATACAGCTAATGCTAACATTTTTTTTCCTTTCATAACTTTGTTTTTATTATTTGAGAGAATAAAATTACAACAAATAATAGAACGAACAAGAACCAATTCTTTTTTTATATAAAAAAGAAAGATATGATAGGTAATTAATATACAATACAAATATTTGCCTCTCAAACCTTATTATTTTTAACATTCTAAACAGCTTGGACTATAAATGTCAATAAGCTAAATCTATAAACTCCCCTTACCTTCTTTTCTATATAGTCAGTAGTAACTAAATAAGCTTTCACTATTTACACAATCACAGCCACCCCCTCCATAAAAGAGAACTTCTACATTATACCTGATATTATTATATTTTTCATTTTCTTGTATCAAAACGAGATGTCATTAGATGTCACTTTTCTTATTTTTAATGTCTTTTTAAAACTTATTTAACATTTATATAATCACTTTATTATTCAAAAACAAGCTATTAGCCCTAACTACTTTAAGATTCTTTTATCACCCTATTATAAAAAAGCTTATATTTGAATTGATTATAATAGTTATTTGTTGTTGCATACATTATACAAACAGTAATTCAAATAAGTTATTTATAACAACTAACGGTAAATAATTTTAATAACGATAAAGAGTATTTTAATTTTCTTACTAGCGCTTTTTAATCCGAGTACACTAATACTCGGATTTTTTTATTTACAAAAATTGGAATAATAATTGTTTAAAAAACGAGGGAGTTTTTTCATTCATCAAAGCTTATCCACCCTTAGTCAAATAAATGAGTATAATCACATAATAAAACTGTATTTCGCATAGTATTAATAATAGACCTTCTAAAATTGATTGTAATTTAACTATGATAAATAAATTTCTTTCTAAGCCGAAACGACTATTCTTTGTCGTTTTTTGGACTACCCTTACTTTCTCAGTTTACCCACAGATACTATCGCCACACGATCACAATATTTGGTTACTACCTACTTTGATTGTTATGACATTCACAATAAGTATTTCCCATTTTGTAAGTGATTTTTTACTACCTAAAGCCCTCAAAAAAGGTTCTATAAAGAGCTTTTTACTATTCGCTTTATTCTTTATTATTTTGTTATCTATATTATTAGCTACTTGCTTTACACTATTTCCTTATTTTTTGAGTAGTAGTAATTTATTTGTACAAGATGCACTTCTCAACCCAAGAGATTTATTCTTTAACCAGTTATATAAAACCATTCCATCCGCTATGGCCATTATTACAACTACCTGCGGAATACGCTTCTATGAAGAACACCATCGTATAGAGAAAATAAATACGAAGTTGAAACAAGAACACTTAGAAGCACAGATCAAACTGTTACAAGATCAAATCAATCCTCACTTGATGTTCAATGTATTGAATCATATCTATACCTTAATGCAAAACGATGTAGAACTTGCCTCTACAGTCCTACTTAAGTTCTCAGATATCTTAAGATATCAGTTATATGAATGCAATCATAAGATGGTTCTATTATACAGAGAAATTCAATATCTAAAAGATCTAGTCGCTATAGAACAAATTAGATGGGGAGATGAACTAGATGTGAACTGCAAATGGAATATGACCAATCAAAAGTTAGTAATTGCTCCCTTGCTATTAGTACCTCTTATCGAGAACGCATTTAAACATGTTTCGAGATTACCTCACACAAAAGGATATATAATAATCAACTGTACTGAATCAAATAATACACTACATTTATATATCGAAAACTCTAATAGTATAAAGTATAAACTGCCTAAAAAAGAAGGAGGTATTGGAGAAAACAACATAAAAGAACGCTTACTTATGCAATACCCTGATATGCATACCCTACAGATAGAGCATACAGATGACAAACATATTGTAGAACTAACCATTCAACTAAAAGAAGAAGTATGTCCATAGATAAAAAGAATTCCCCGTTAAAATGCTTAGTAGTTGATGACGAACCCTTAGCTAGAAAAGCAATTATTGACTATATCGCTAAGATTGATTTCTTAACAGTAGAAGACTCATGCGCATCTGCTATTGAAGCACTAGAGCTAATACAAGATACCTCTTATGATTTACTCTTTTTAGACATTAATATGCCTTACCTCACTGGTATTGAGTTCCTAGAATCTATAAAACAGCCTCCTCTTGTTATTTTTACAACGGCTTATTCAGAACATGCTTTAGACGGTTTTAGACTACAAGTAGTTGATTATCTACTTAAGCCTATCTCGTTTAAACGATTCTATCAAGCAACCTTAAAAGCAAAAGAATTATTCGACTTAAGAAATGCAGATCAGAATGAAATGACTAATAGTATTGACTCTACAGTATATGTCAAGCATGAAGATAGTTTCGTAAAAATAGATTGGAAAGATATTATGTACATTGAAGCAATGCAGAACTACCTAAAACTTCATCTAAACCACCGTTGTTTAATCATTCATCAGACCATGATTGCCATAGAAGAATTATTACCTAAAGAACACTTCTACAGAATTCACAAATCCTTCTTGATCAATATCAATCATATCGAATCCATATCTGGTGGTCGAGTATTTATTAAAGAAACAGAACTACCTATCTCTAGAATGAGAAAAGAAGCCTTACTTAATGAAGTAGTATATAAAAACCTACTAAGTAAATAACTCAAAAAAGAACATCAAATATTCCTTGACATACATCCTTCTGTAACCTACACTATGCTAAGAAAAAATCCACATTTGACAGATATCACTTAAATAAATTTGGCGAAATACCAAATTATGGTATTTTTTATACTGATAATTAAATCAATAAGTTATAGCAAAAAATACTTCGATTTTATTGAACGATTATTTCGACAATTTTATTAATTTACAAATTAAAAGTGGAAAATATTCTTCTGCAAGTGAAGTTATAAGAACCGCTCTAAGAATGTTTGAGTATGAAGAAGCTAAAAAAAACTAAATTAATAGAAGAAATCAAAAAAGGAGAGAAATCAGGGTTCTCTTCAGATTTTAACCGTGATACTTTCAAGGAAGACTTACATCAAAAATATGCAACCAAAGAATGAAGTACAAAATCAGTAAACAAACTGAAATTAACTTGGAAAACATTTCACTAAACTCTTTCTTTCCATATCCCTTTAAACAAAAAACGTTTTAAAAGAAGGTCAACGATACCCTTCTTTTAAAACGTTTTTTGTTACTCATCTATAAGCTCCACTTCAGAGACATTCCACCATAGAATGTAGTAGAGAATTTAGGATCAGCTACTTTTTTCTCCTTAAAGATACTCTTGATTTTTCTCTCATTATAAGAGAATGACCTTACTAAAGTACTACCTGCCGTAAACGATAAAGTCATATTATCAGAAAACTTAATCACAGGACGCAGACCAGCTACGATCTGCTGAAATCCTAAAATCTTGGTTTCATTATCCTGTTTGACGATAGCGGTCATTCCTTGAAGGTCAACAGCTGCACTTAATGAAAAGTGATCTGTAAACTTGTATCCCAGCTCAGCGCCTTTAGGGAAAGTCACCTTAACAAAGAAATCACCACTCGTCTCCCAATTCAGATAAATACCTGGTAACACCATAGGTACCCCAAAGCTATTCGTCAATACAGGCCCACCTCCTAGTGAAAAATTAGGTCTAAAATGCTTGATAAAAAATACTGCTCCCTGCCCAAGGATAGCCTCTTTATTTATATTCTCCATATCTGTATACACCCCCACAGACCCCATCAACAATAATGACCACGAATCACTTATCGATCGAAAGTGCTTTACACCTACAGAAGCATTTAATAATTCTGACGGGAACAGCTGTTCTTCATAATCTTTATGATTCATCCTAGCATACCCTCCATAAGCCATCACAGACCATATCCTTGGCTTATCTCGATGGTCCATTTTCATAGAAAGAGGGATTTCTAAAGCAAGTTCTACCTTTTTAAAATCACTTTTTGAATCCGTCTTTAGACTATCTATCGGCCTAATATAATTAGACATAGGGACATAATCTACCTTAAATTCCCCTTGTATCTTACTTTGAGCTTGTACAGTATAAATACTCATAAATACCAAACCTAAAGTCAACAAATGTGTTACTATTCTCATCTATTCTATTTTGGCACAAAAAAACAATACCTCTATTACATGGTAAAAACTATTTGACGACTGACTCGTTACAGGTGATATACATAATGCATGCGACTACTTCTGTAATCCTATGTCAGTGCTTTTTAGACCAATATCATTTCTATACCTTCCCCTCTTTATATCTAAGCACTCTGAACTTTGTCTTAGACAAATACACATTATCAAGTACAAAAAAATCGTGTTTTCTTATGATAAGACCTCTAAAAACTAATAATAAATTACTTTTTAAGCTATTATAGAGCTCTTTTATGTCTATTTACATGTTAATAAAGAGTCTCCTAAAGAGTTAAGCCATAAAATCTTATTATTTTTTTTAGTTACATTAAATTACAATACACTGATAAGCAATACATTAAATTCAAACCACTCAATATAACGTAACATAACCAACACCTTACGACCTCAGTATATATAGCCTATACACGGTATTCCTTGGACAATTCTAGGAGGATACTAGGACTATAACTGGCTAAAAGCCTCTTTTGCCCAAGAATACTCCTTCTATTCTCTTTTTACTATACTTAGATGTCATAATAATGTTGGTAAAAAATGATTATTTAAACAGCGTTATTTAACCAAATATGCCGTTTTCTACTCTTTACACATACATAAATATATTCTCATATAGCCATGGTCGTATACAGCTACTACCTCCAAGAGCTATTTATTTTCGCACAATACTTAAACATTTGTATTCCTGTATTTTATATCTTGTATAAAGAAATAAATCATCCTAAAAACAGCGTTGTTATGGCAGAGATTAAACAAGGAATATTAAGTGAAGTAATAGGAAAAGTAGGGACCATAGTAGGCGTTAGATGGAGAGGTAGAAATATCATCCGTGCTAAGCCTCATAAATCACGTAAAAAAGCAACAGAAGCACAGTTGAGACAATGGGATAAGATGAGCTTAGTCTCTACGTTTACTGCTAAATTCAAGGACTTTGTGAATATGTACTGCCCTACTATTTTTAAAGAAGGCAAATGGATGACAGGTAAAGAACAGATGATTTCCAGATTAATGAAACAAGGAATCGAACTCTACAATGGTGTACAATATATCAATATAGAACAGGTATTACTCTCTATAGGTACACTAGCCCCTGCTGTAATAAAAAAGATCAATCGCCTCAAAACTGGGAAGATTAAGGTACAATGGGATAATACACTAGTCAATGCCCTTACTCTCCATACTGATACCCTTACGATGATGGCGTATAATGAAGAGCTAGATGAATTCATCGATATCCCAAATATAGGTACACGAGCAGACAGGTATGCACACTTCTGCCTACCTGCCTATTGGGATAAAGGTAGGATATACCTATGGAGCATGTGGAAATCAGCAGACAATAGTATCAACAGTACTAGTTGTTTTCACGGAGTTTTAGAACTTGCTGAGCAAGAGGATACAATAGTGGAGAATAACCAACCTATAGCACAACAACCTAGATCTGTTCATACAGACACTCCTAGCACAAAAGAAGATAAACCAATCACCTCATCTTCTACTGTACAAGAAAAGTCTATATCACAAGCAAAACAAGAGATAGAACCAGCTATGCCTATTCATCCTAAAAACGATGTTATACCTCCTATGGAGGAATATCCTCTCGATAAACAAGTAGAACTAGACAATAGCCAAGTCTGTCCTCCTGGCTATATAAGAAAAGTCAGCAAGGAACTGATCAGAAGAATAAGTGATCCCGATAAGTTACTCATTCCAGATACAATGAATGAAGCTTACTCTATTCTAAAGCTATTACTTCCTGATGACGAACAACGAGAATGAACTAATAAATAAGCAATCTGCTTTATAAAACTCCATAAATAATTAAATTTTATGTACATTATACCTGTTTATAATCTATTGGTATACTATTATAATTTACAGTCCTACCCTATACAGACTCTATTTTATTCTGTGTAGTATGACTATCTTTGTGATATACCTACCGTTTGATTATTATTCATAACTTTAAACAATCAAAACAGGTCAACTATGAGTATAGTACTAACAGACATAAAAGAGAACTTAGGAATTATCACCATTAATTCAGAAAAATCACTTAATGCGCTATCACTTGAAATCGTGAGCGAATTAAAAAGGATTTTAGAACAATGGAGAGATGATAGCAATATAAAATGTATTTTTCTACAAGGAGCTGGTGAGAAAGCATTCTGTGCTGGTGGGGACATCCGCCAGGTAAGGAAAGCAATAGAAGACTATAAAACTATAGACCCTACTCAGGTTCCTCCTATCTGTGAAGAATACTTTATTACAGAGTACAGTGTAGATTACTTAATCCATACGTATCCTAAGCCGATAGTTGTCTGGGGAGATGGTATAGTGATGGGAGGAGGTTTAGGATTATTAGCAGGAGCCTCACACCGCATTGTCACAGAGCGCAGTCTACTAGCTATGCCTGAGATTAGTATCGGATTATATCCAGATGTTGGAGCTTCTTATTTTTTAAATAAGATGCCTTCTGCTTATGGATTATACTTAGGGTTAACGGGGACTCGCTTTGATGGAGCCGATGCCTTATTTCTAGGTATTGCAGACTACTTTATACCTTCTACTGTGAAAGATAATGTTCTGAATGAGTTAGTACAGATTAGTAGTAGTGATCAGCTATCAGATAAGCTTAATACCCTATTAGCACAGCGCAGTACTCCTAGTACAGACTTGCCTATATCACAGGCGATGTTACACAAGTCTCTTATAGCAGCATTAGAACCGATACGCTCTGTAGCCGAATTTATCGCTATCGTAGAGCCAGTAGCTAAATCTGATGCATGGGTGGCAGCAGGGTACTCATTCTTTACTAAAGGTTCTCCTACCTCTGTCCACGTTATCTTTAGACAGCTTACAGAGAGTAAACACTACAGCTTAGAAGAAGTCTTTAGATCAGAGCTTAATCTAACGTGTCAGTTTACAGTACATCCAGACTTCTCTGAGGGAGTAAGAGCCCTATTAATAGATAAAGACCAATCCCCTAAATGGACACCTAGTACATTAGAGCAAGTGAGTAACGAATGGATAGAAAGCCACTTCACTCCTCTGTGGTCTACAGAAGAGCATCCTTTTAAAAATATAAAACAAGCATAATCATGACGGAAGAACAAAAATTCATTGCTGAGTCTATTAGTTATCTCATTAAATCTGGTTTTTGGGACAGTGAAGATGTAGAAGAGTTTATTACTGAAGAAATCAATGAGAATGATTTACAAGGTAAAATCAACGAAAAGTGGGTGAAAGAAACTATTCTAAAAGAGGAAAGAGCACTGCTTAAAGCAAGTAAAAATTGGCATGTACCAACCACAACACAAAAGTTAGTAAAAGCTTTTGACCAACTAGTAGATCAACACATCATTGCACTTCATTATGCTGGATATACTATAGATGATGGATACTATGAGGTAGATCAAATAGAAGAACAACTACAGGCAAAAGGAAAAAAGTCTAAAGGTATCTGTTTTTATAACGAACAAGACCTTCAACGTGCTTTTAGAGAAAAAGAACCATATTTGACTCTTGCTTTCCAAGATATGCACTCTGAAAAAGAGGAAGACTCCATCGCAGTAGGTAAAAAAATTGTTCAAACCTTACAAGAAAATGGGTTTAAAACAGAATGGGATGGTACTGCTACACAAAAGATCACTATCTTAAACTTTGCGTGGCAACAAGCTTATAAACCAGAAAATGCCCTATTATTAGATTACGATTCAGTAGCTGAGAAACTTCTTAAAACGATATAACTTTAAAAATGAGTAGTACGATACGTACTACTCATCTTTTTTACATCTTATCCGTAATAGTCAATTCTTACTCCATTAGCTATAGTAGTACACAGTATGAATATAAGTAAATAATGAGAATGTTTTTTAAAAAACATGTTATTTATCATGTTTTCAACCTATTAAACCACTTAAATTTGTTATAAGAAATAAAACAATAAACAAATAGAATAATTATTACACTAGTAATATAGGTATATTCAGAATAGGTTTGACTATGCTATCTCATAAATAATTGATGACAAAATATGAATCAATATTCTCACTAAGAGAAAAAAGTATATCAATAAATTATCTTTAAAATTACCTTTGTGATAGAAGCAAAGCACCCATATAATCACAAAAAAACTGTTTATTTAGACCGACAGGTAACCTTATAACAATTACCTGTACTTAATCCGACAGATCATAGTATGACAGAACTGTATGATAGCGCACAATTATACAACTTCTCTTTCATTCAAATCTAAATAAGAGTTACAGTTCAATTTTTTCACTCTCTATAACTCCCTTATAGAGAGTTTTTTATTTTCCTTAAGCTGTATCCTTAGCCTTTAGTTTACTGATAAAAACTGACGGAGAATCTCCAGTCACTTTTTTGAAAGTGACAGTGAATCTGCTGTGAGAAGCAAAACCACATTGTTCTGCTAAATAACTGATCTTATACTTTAAAAATTTAGGATCTTGTTTTAAGCAAGAGACGATATATCCTATTCTCAGTTCATTGACATAAGTAGCGAAGTCGCATTCTTTATTCTTATTGATTACATAAGATAAGTATCGATGATTAACTCCTATATTCCCTGCGAGTACATTAAGAGAGATGTCTTTATCTAAATATCCCTGCTCTTTCTCGAAGTAGGTTATCTTATGTAGTATATCCTGCTCTTTCTCTTCTGTGATATATCTCTTTTCTTCTGCATTATCTTCTTCATTACCTTGTTCTTCTAGGTCTTCAGCAGACTCCATAAATTGCTTTACTGTTCTTCTTAATCCCCGAACATACTTTAGATAAAAAACACCTGCAGAGGCCACTAAAAAAAGCGCTATGGCATTAAATAGATAAAAGATATTATACAGTTTGTCTTCTGATCTCTCTTCTGATCTAGTATATACCTCATCATTATTTTCTAATAAAACATCTAAATCCTCTATCTGCCCTAAGACTCTAACCTTAGCTCTGTAAATGTTATTATTTAATTCACTTACGACTTGTTCTTTATTTACTGCTAAAGCTACATTTCCCCCACAAAACATAGCTAAAAATAAAGCTAATATGACATTCATTTTTTTACTCTTAATTTAAATACTGTTTATTAAAACAAAACATTCTAACAAATACAGAAGTATTCATATATAAGCATACCAAATGCTATAGGTGATATATAACCTATTCTTAAAAGGGGGAGAAATCAAATACGACTAAACTTATGGGGGGACTTTAATCTACTTGATATTAAAACACTTCGTATTCTTTATGCTTAATTACTATTTACTTTACTTATATTTTTTCAAACTTTTATCTATAGTTGTATGGAAACTAAAATACAAAGTCCTCTTTAAAAACAGTTAAATATTTATATTATTCTCTTTTACACAATCCTGCAAAAATAACTTTTTTCACCTCTAAAACAAAATCTCAGTTCCTTATAATACGTGAAACAAGCCTATTAATTGCCAAAAAACTTCAATTTGTTTTGCGTATAAATACAGATACACCGCCAAATTATTACATTACAAATTCTGCTGCCAATTCCATGCTGTTCTTAACGATTCTTCAATTGTAGTCCTTGCTTGCCACTGGAGTTCCTGTTCTGCTTTAGAGGCATCTGCATAAGCGATTTCGATATCTCCTGCTCTTCTATCACAGATTTTAAAAGGTACTTTTATATTATTTATTTTTTCGAAACTCTTTACAATTTCTAAAACAGAAGTTCCTTTCCCCGTCCCTAAGTTGAATATATCTAAGACTGTGTTTTCACTGCTTAACAACAGCTTTTTAAGTGCAGCGACATGGGCTTTAGCTAAGTCTATTACGTAGATATAATCGCGAATAGCTGTTCCATCTTCTGTCTTGTAATCATCTCCGAATATATTCAAACATTCTCTGACACCTGCTGCTGTCTGTACTACATAAGGAATTAAGTTATTAGGAATTCCCTTTGGCATTTCTCCTAGTAATCCTGATGGATGAGCGCCTATAGGATTAAAATACCTCAACAAAGTTGCTCTCTTCTGCTCTGCCTCAACATAATCACGTATAATCTCTTCTCCCATTTGCTTAGTCCTTCCATAGCACGATTCTGGCATCTTTAGAGGAGTACTTTCACTGATAGGCATGATATCAGCCTGTCCATATACTGTACAAGAAGAACTAAAGATAAAATTAGAGAGATTCTGTCTCTTCATTTCTTTTAGAATGTTCAGTAGTGAACCTATATTATTACCATAATACTCTAAAGGAAATACTTGGCTCTCTCCTACTGATTTATATGCTGCAAAATGAATAATACCATCAAATCTGTGCTTATCAAATAGCTGAGCTACTTGATGACTATCTTTTAAATCTATACAATAATACTCAGGTTCTACCCCTGTAAGCTTCTTAATATTCTGTAAGACATCTTCTTCAGAATTAGATAAGTCATCCACTATCACTACCTCATAATTATTCTCTAATAACTCCACTACCGTATGAGACCCTATATATCCTAGTCCTCCAGTCACTAATATCTTTTTCATGTTCTATTTTATTGTTTTACATCTAAATAATAATCACGATCTATAGTACCATCTACTAGGTCTTCTGCTGTACTTCCCTTATGTAAGCTATACAACTCTTCATAATCTTTAGTATAATGTGCATCTGGCACTACATTTAAGTCAAAAGTGACTTCTATATTCTCTACGGTATCAAAGTTTCCATATAGTGTGACATAATGCTTTACATAGCCTATGTTTTTAGTCGTATCAAACTTTAATACAAGTTTTCCTTCTCCTCCTGCTGGAATATGTTTTAACGAAGCTGTATGGGCAACTATGCAACCACAAGACACTATAATATCTTTTAGAACAAATGGGTTATCTCCTTTATTCACTAAAGGAAATACCATTGTCTTCTCTTCTCCTTGAATAACTGGATAATAATGTCTGTCGTTATCAACAATTTCTAAACTGGTTGTCTCTCCTTCTCCTCCTTTACATCCCACTAATAGTGTAAAGAACAATAGAATGAAGAGTGTATATTTTATTCTACTCATTATATTTTAATTAGTTATTTGTATTTCATCAAGAGCTATAGTCACTCTACTTCCTTCCTTCTTTGTAAAGACAATCTCCATTTTCTCACTTTGATTAAAATCAATATAAGTCGAGAACTCTGCTATACTATCTGTCAGGTGGTAAGAAGCTGAATCAATAGTCTTGACTAACTTACCATCTAGTCGTAACTCTATGAGAGCAGGTGACTCAAACTGATGCTTTTTATGTAATAAAAAGCGCAAACCAAGTGTCTTCACACCTTCTATATGAGCTGTATTAAACTCTACAGACCACTTATTCTCTGGAGATATATACCATCCTAAGTGATAATCTGTTCTAAAGCCTAGCAATCCATTACTTAATAGCGTACTCGAGGTTATCACTTTGCCTGTGCTGTTTTTAACTATTATAGGTTTTAGGAGAAGAAAGCTTTCTTGTCCTTCTTTAGCTACGATTTCTCTCCAACTAGTTAGATAATTGTCTACATTACCTTCTGCTTCTTTATACTTCAGTATTCCTCGTTCTTTAGCTAGATTTAATACCTCTAAACCATTTTTGAGTTCTTGTTTAAAGGTGATTGAATTTCCTTTTACATCAATAGCTCCTAGATGATCAGAGGCACGATAATAAGCTAATTGTAAGCGAGTAAAAGTAAGTGCAGTATATAGTTTATCTAACTTCTTTCTCTCTTCTCCATTTGTAAGTAAAACTTGTTTGGCTAAAGACTGATAGAAAGCAATAAACTCTTGTGGATCTAAGTAGTTATTAAAGTTATCTTCTGGAGAACCATACATATTATATGGTTTATTGGCTTGATTGTAACGCTTCTCTAGGCGGATATAATAAGTGCTGAGCAAATCTCTACTCTTAGGATATACCTTCTTAAAGTAGCTTCTAATTAACTCTTCTACATCTGCATGAATGTCCTTCATCAAAGTGGTAGCTACATAAGTTTGCACATCCGAAAAAGAGGAATAATCATATCCACTAGCATTTAAAAAGATCCCTTGTACACCAAGATTTTTAAAAAACTTTAATTGGTGTTGTAATCCGTAAAGAACTGGTATTGGACTTAGATAGTCGTCAAAATTAGAGCTATAATCCCATAAGAGAACCCTATTGGTCTTCGTACGCCATGTCTTGATATCAGATATAAAACCTTGTACATCCTTCTGAGCTAGGTACTTCTCTTTTAGAGCTACTCCTTTAGGGATATCTATCGTACTTATCATCACACCTACATTAGGCTCTAAAGCCATATTAGGCACTGTCTTAGTAGATAAATAAGCTAACATATAGAACTCATACTTCGGAAATCGTCTAGCTAATTTATTAATCAGGTGAGCGACAGACTCTGAAGCCTGAGTAGTAGACTTATTCAAATCAAGACATCCTCCACAGTTACACACAATGGCGTTGTCATTAGGTGCAATCACAAAACGATAATCCTCTGAGCCCTCCACCCCATAACCATAGTTATCAATAATGTATTCTGATAGATAAGCATATAAATCCCCTGAAGTGAAACAGAACTGATCTCTGTTTACTTGTTCATTTACTCTCGCATAGATTATAGATTTAGGCTCAGAAGGAATCGCTTTAGCAATGTTATGCCCCCAAATACCCCAATCTTCTTCCACATTATTATTTCCCAATACACCAGACTGATCTAATAACAAATTCTCTAGGTAATGAGGTTCTCTATAAGTAAAGTCATTTGTACTACACCCTGTGACAAAATCTAATATAGCTGGTGGCAAATCTGCTGTTAGAAAACGAGAATCCTCTTCTGATATCGCTTCTATTAGCTGATATATTACCCATTTTATAGTCTGTCCATCTCTAGCCTTAATACGCAAGCCTTGATGATCATGCTGAATGCAATAATCATGCTCTAGAGTCTCATCCATTGTTATATAAATATGTTTGGCACTATCTTGTTCTTCATTCCCTGTAGCCATTTCTACAATGGGATGAGTAGAAGTACGTCTCATCAGATGCTTGTATAAATAATCTGCCCACAACTTGCTCTCAAACACATCATCTGCATGAATAACGTAATATTCACTGCTCAATTTTTCTGAAGTATTCGCCTTACAGCCATAGATACAGCATAAGACAGATAACAACGAGTATTTAATTATATTAGAAAACCACATTTATTGCAAAATATAGATTGTAAAAATTCTTATACTTCAACTGATTATCCTTGTAGTTATACCAACTTCCCATAATACTACCTGTAACATTCTTGAACAATACTGTTCCGTATCCTGCTCCTACATTGGTATTCAACACATCAAATGTATCATACAGCTGATAATCGATTAACTCAACATCAGGAGATGATCCCACGCCTGCATTAGCCGCTATAAAATGCTTAGGAGACGATAAGAAATACCTTGCATTTACAGATAGATTATACATCCACTTATGATTACTAAAAAAATTGTTTAGCTTCACATTTAGACTGTATTGATCTGTCTGCTTAGTAGCTCCTAGAACTATATTAAACATATTATCACTAGTATTCGATACCTCTTTATCCTTTTGGAATATTCGATACCCTGCTCCTAGTTCTAATTCTACACCGCCTAAAAAGTTAAAGTCTCTGAACACAGATCCATTAATAGAGAACTTAGGGAAGTAAGCATCTGCAAAAGCTATATTAGCATTACTGCTCCACTTATCACTCCAGGTTCTAGCCCAATCAAAATGACCTTGAATACCACGACCTGCTTCTCTAGCGGTATAATTCGTTCCGATAGTATAACTATTCTTTAGCGCATGATAAGTGTAATGAACTGAAGCTATAGAGTGCTTCTTACTAGACTTATCATCAAAGTGACTGCGCAAATACTCTATACCTATCTCATTTCTCAATGATTTATAAGCTAAGAACTGTAAGTGCTTTTTATACTCTTCTAACTCTATAGGTGATAGGTCATAGAAAAGCTGATAAGCATAAGCCTCTGCATATTTCTTTTGCTTTTCTAATACTAATCCTTTAGTATATTTTATAACTCTACTATTAGGTAAGTATGCTAAGGTTTCGTCTAATACGCTTAGAGCCTGATCAGTCTGATTCTCTTTGATCAACTGTAAAGCATACTTTTCACTGATCCCTTCATAAGTGGTAAGTGCTAGCTCATGATAAGGTTGTTGTATTACTTGCGATAATATAGCATTGTAAATAGGACCATAGTCTGTTGCTACGTTTCCTTGATACTCTGCTAACTTCACCTGAAAGAAGACTTCTTCTGGATACACCTCTACTCCTCTTTGTAAATAGGCTTCCATTTCTTCTTCTCTCTTTAACTGATGAGATAAGTTAACTGCATACACAAGTGCTGTTTTATTAGTAGGGTCATGAGCTAGCCAACGTTTAACATAATACAAGCTTTCGCTATATAAAAAATGTTCACTTTGATTCTTGACAATAGCTACACACAACTCCTCATAACCTGGTAGATACGATTTTCGCTGATCTAAATCTAAAGCAATAAGCTCTTCTTCATAGGCTGCTAAAGCTTCATTATACTTATGTAGTTTAAAATATAAATCTGCTTTTTTAAAGCCTAGATGAATAGACTCATTTGCGTTTAGTTCATATTGATTCAATGTATGTAGTGCACTAGTATAGTCTCCCTTCGCTACATAAGCTCTATACAGTCCCATATAACCTAATGAGGTAATCTCCTTATCTGATGACCTTAATAGAATATGCCACCTATCAATAGCATATTCATACTGCTCTTCTAGCATAAAACCTTTAGCTTCTTCTAGTGTAATCTGATAATAAGAATCTTGTACTTCCATATCGCCAGGATAACTAGTATATAGTTGTTTGACTAAAGCTTTTGCTTTTGCTGTATTCCCCATACGAGTATAGACTTGTAGTTCTTTTAGTGCTAACTCTTTAGTAGCTCCTGATGCCTTTTTATACTTATTTAGCTGATACAATGCCTCCTCATATTGCTGCTGAGCAATAAGTTGGTTAAATACATAATTAAAAGCTTCTTCATTACGAGGGGTGCTATTCAATACATTACTATACAAGTCAAAAGGAGCTGTTACCTTAGCGTGTCTAGCTGCCTCTAAGGTGTAGTAATTATATTGTTGTGTCAATTTAGACTGTTGTAAAAATGGCAATAATAGGTCATATCTCTTCTGATCTGATAATACACCTATCTTCTTATTCTGTAGGGTTGTATTATTTGGAAACAAAGTAAGTGCTCTCTCTATTTGAATAAGAGCATTATTCCAATCTGCTGTTTTGATATAATCATTAATCAGTACTAAATGATACTCTACATTTTTTGGGTCATTCTTAATCAATTCTTTATTTAAAGAAATCGCTTTATCAAAATCTCCTAATGTTTGATTCTTTGCTAACTCTAGTTCTATACTATAAGCATATTCATTCTTTAGATTTTGATCAGACGGGTATATCTGATACAATCTCTTTCTCAGTCGATCTGCTTCTACATGATTGCCTTGTAGTTCAAATAAGTGTATTTTTCTCTTCCATAGACTTTTCAAGTATGGCTGTACTTCCAATATCTCATTGACATAACATATCGCACTAGAATAGCGCTTCGTCTCTGTTTCTACATTGATTAAGATATGTCTAGCATCTATTTGTCCTGGATCTAATTCGATAGCCTTAACTAACTCATACCTCGCTTTATCATATTGTTTAATATGGTGATAGTACTTTCCTAATAACATGCGCAAATCTGCATCTTTAGGGTCTTCTAACATCCCTTTATCTACAATCTTCTTTCCAGATTCCCATTTATTCTCGTTAAACTCACGATTAGCAAGTAAGACATAATCTTCACGCTCTTCTTTAGTTGCCTGTACTTGCGCATAATTATAAGTAGAAACTAACAATACACTTAACTGTATCAGGTGTCTTTTTATTCTGTTCATTTCGTTTACAAATTAAGATAGAGTAGTCTCTATTGGTTCTGCTTTAGTTTCTTGAGAAAAGCCTTGACGTGTCATTTCTCCCCATTTAAAATTCTTTTTAGTCATAAACTGCCAGTATCCTCTAAGGCTAAAAAACACAATGAAAGGATGATAAAAAATAGCTTCAAAAGCAGATAAGAAAATAAGTTTTAGGTAATCTATATAGGAGTCGTACTGTTTCTTGACAATAACATCAAAAGAAATAGATACTAGAGACATCGTCGCCCCTACCATGTAAACAAACAATAACATTAGCCAGAAAGTCTCTAGGTTTACCTGATCTGTAAAAAATAGAAAGATTAGAAACGCTATTCCTATCAGCTCTACGATAGGTGCCATAAATTCAAATAATAAGGCATACGGCATAACTAATAACCCAAGTCTTCCATATTTAGGATTAAGCATTAATCTTCTGTGTACTATAAAAATCTGCAACAATCCTCGTCCCCATCTAGTACGCTGTCTACCGAGTACTTTAAGATTAGGTGGGCCTTCTGTCCAACAGCATGTATCAGCAATCTGTTCGATACGGTATTCTTTCTTCTGGTCACACATATAAGCGATCATTCTAAAAGTCATATCCATATCTTCTGCATGAGAAGAAGAGTCATACCCCCCTGCTTCTACTACAATATTTCTATCAAAAAGTCCAAAACCACCAGATACATTAGGAATCAAGTTAAAACTAGACCATCCCATTTTTGCCAATAAATACGAACGAAGATATTCTGTCTCCTGAAATAAGGGGATTAAACGATTAGGTGCTTTTACTTTAACAATCTGACCATCTTTTACCTCACACCCATTAGCCATTCTCATGGTAGCCCCTACTGCTATAACAGGAACTTTAGAATCTAGTACAGGTAATATGATTTTGGTTAGGGTGTCCTTACTTAAAATACAATCGACATCTGTATTGATAAAATAATCATATTGAGCAACATTAATACCAGCATTCATAGCGTCTGCTTTAGTACCTCCATTCTCTTTATCTACTACTGTTAGTCGCTTATAGTCTGGGTTAGTAGATTTAAAAATACGTTTGACAGGCTTACTTCTAACCTTCTGAATATAAGGGTAAGGAACTTCCTGTAGATCAAAATTGTCAACAAGTAATTCTAAAGTTTGATCTTTACTTCCGTCATTCACAATGATTACCTCAAAATTAGGGTAATCTAGATTTAAAAGAGATTGAACATTAGCAATAATAATTACCTCTTCATTATAAGCAGGTGCTACTACTGAAATAGCAGGTGCTATCTCTGGATGTGTTCTTAAAGTATGTTCTTCTCTAGCCGTATATTTTACTTTATTTTTAATAATCTTAAAGTATCCAAATACTGCTAAAAAGAAGTAAATTAACGTAATTAAACAAGCGTAAAAATAAACTAGGTATTGATAAAAATAGAATAATTCTTCCATATTAATTTTAGTAAGGTTGTGGGGATTAAGCCAATATTCTGCACTCTCTAAAAGCTAAAAAGAAGACAGTCATTCAAATCATCTTCTTCTAGTCTATTGTACAAATAAAATCACAAAGGCGATTAATAAAAAAGTACTTAACCAGTTAGAGGTATATTAACAAGTATATTGCTTCCTAGCGCAACTCAACATACCCAATAATCGTATCCGCCCGAGCAACTACATGTTTCATAACATGATGTAAGATAGTAAGTTTGCTTGAAATAATAAAGAGATGAGCAAACAAGAAATTATGTACTCTCATGTAGAGGATTGGAAAGCAAGTGGATTAACACAATCAAAGTATTGTGAAAGTGCAGGAATTAACCTGGCGACATTTAGCTATTGGGTAGTAAAATATAAGAATAAGACAGTTGAAGATGGAGCAAGTAACTTTATAGCAATAGGTAAAACATCGAAAACAGAAGGTACAGAATACGAAATCGTGTATCCTAATGGAGTGAAGCTTCGTGTAAAAACGAAAGACTTAAGTGATCTTTATTCATTAGTAAACCTTGTGTAATGTTTAGTCTGAGTAGTAGCCACCAATTCTATTTATATAAATCAGCATGCGATATGCGCAAGAGTTTCGATAGTCTTTGTGGTCTTGTTCAAAACGAATTGAATCAAGTAGCTCACAATGGAAGTGTCTATGTCTTTATCAATCGTCGCTGTAACCAAATGAAGCTTTTGCATTGGGAAACAGGCAGATTTGTGTTATATCACAAGCGATTAGAACAAGGAACTTTTGCCTTTCCTTCTCATAACAAGTCACAAATAAGTTGGAGTGATTTGGTGCTTATGATTGAAGGAATCCAAGTAATAAAAAGTAGTCAAAAAAGACGGTTTTCTATGAAGTAAATACTCTTGAATCCTTGTGTAAATGTGGCTTTTGTCGTATATTTACTTCATGGAAATAGACCTTGAAAACTTATCAAAACAAGAACTTTTGACGCTTATAAAACAGCAGTCAAAAACTATTTCTAAACAAGAACAAGAGAACATTAAGTTAGAGGAAAAAGCTACTAAGTATGAATATTTGTTCAAACAACTTCAACGCATGAAGTTTGGTCAAAGCAGAGAGCGCTTTGAAGATCCTAATCAGACTCAATTACCTTTAGATGTTGAGCCAGAAGTTATGCAAGAACAAGAAGAGGTAATCAAACAAGAGATCACTTATTCTCGCCAGAAGAAAAAACATCCAGGAAGAGCTAAACTACCCGATCATTTACCTGTAGAAGAAATAGAAATCTACCCAGAGGGAGATTTTTCTGATAAGATTTGTATTGGCAAAGAAACTACAGATGTCTTAGATTATGTTCCAGGTTACTTTAAAATAAAACGTTACATCCGATATAAATACGCCACGAAAGACAAAGACAATACGCAAATCAGTATTGCACTGCTTCCAGAGCGAATTATAGATAAAGGAATACCTTCTGAAGGATTATTATCTACAATACTTGTTGACAAGTATGTAGATCATCTTCCACTACACCGTCAGAAGCAACGCTTTTCAAGAGAAAATATCGATATAGCTTCTTCTACTATAGATGGCTGGGCAGCTCAATGTATGGATGCTTTAAAACCACTATATGAAAAGCTTGTGATGGACATCAAAAATGAAGGTTATCTTCAAGTTGATGAAACCACCATCAAAGTCTTAGATGAGAAAAAGAAAGACAAATCTCATTTAGGCTATTACTGGGTATATCACGCACCTATATCCAAACTCGTGATGTTTAATTACAGTCCTACTCGTGCCAGTAGTGCTGCATTACCTATATTAGAAAACTTCAAAGGATATCTGCAAACCGATGGTTACGCGGGATATAAAGCCTATGGGAATAAGTCAGGTGTCACACATCTTGGCTGTTGGGCACACGCTCGTCGTGAATTTGAAAGAGCTTTAGACAATGATAAAACAAGAGCTCAACATGTACTTGTAGAAATACAGAAGCTATATGCTGTGGAACGACAGGTTAAAGAACAAAACTTAACTCCTGATCAAATCAAAGAGCTTCGTCTGAAAGAGAGTTTACCAATCATCAATGAACTTGGTAAATATATGTTTACTCAGATGAAATTAACTTTACCTAAAAGTCAAATAGGTAAAGCTTTTGCTTACTCACAAACTAGATGGGATAACCTAAGTGCATATTTATACAATGGGAACTTACAGATAGATAACAACCTTGTAGAAAACGCAATCAGACCTGTAGCACTTGGGCGTAAAAACTATCTCTTTGCTGGTTCTCATGATGCTGCACAAAGAGCTGCTATGGCCTATACGTTTTTTGCTAACTGTAAAAAGCACGACGTTAATCCATACCAATGGTTAAAATATGTTCTTGAAAATATTCAATCCATCAACCACAAGAACATTACAGACCTATATCCTCATAATTACAAAGACCTTATAGGATAATTTTCATACACTACAAGATGTACTTGCTCGGGTGGATACCAATAATCTGTCTTTCAAAATCAGTAATTGCTTGTTCTTTAATTTTATTATAGGTCACTTTACTCTTATCTAAAAGATAAATTGTAGAAAGAATATTTACTAACAACTCTTTATTCTCAGTTTCATAATACAACTGTTCTAAAAATGACAAAGCGTCTATACCTCCAATTTTACCAAAGGCAATAACAATTTCATTTTGAATAAGTTGTTCTACATAACTAAACTCCTCTATAAACACAGATATAGCATCTCGATAAGCAAAGTCACCCAATGCTTCTACAATTGCTTTCTTTACCACTGTTGAATTAGTCTGTTTATACAACCTCAACAAATCAGCTGCGCTCTCTACTTGTTTAAAGAAAGCTATTTCATAGATCAAGAAGGCTTGATACTTATCATTCTTCGCTACATTCACCCATCTCATTAACAATGGCAAAGGTTTAGTAGATGCTCTTTTCACTAAAGAAGTATGAATACGAACTTCATCAAAAGCATTAAAATCACGATCAAAGTCATTCTCTAAAAACTTAAAAGAATCATGAGACGAAAACTTCATAAAAATGCTCTTTGCATGCTTTCTAATATGTGTATTCTCTGAGTACAATTTCTGAGCAATAGCAGTACCTGATACATTGTCTCCCAAATGCTCTAGCATTCTAAGAGAATGTACGCTCTTCTTATTTACCTTACTCTTTAAACGGTTCTCCCAATAGTTAGGTAAATCTAGAGCTTTAAGAATCTCGTTATAATTATTAGTGTTGTACTCCATTTCCTTTTTTGATTAGATTCACTAATAAGTCTGTTATACAAGCTTTCTCCCAATTCTTAAGCTCATTATTTTCTAAGCCTAAACTCTGTAGTACTTGATTAGATGAAATGTTTTCTTTAGTTTGTAATAAAGCATAAAGAGGTTCTTCATATTTTTCTTTAACTTTAGAGTATCGCTGCTTCTCTACTTTATTTCTATAAGCAACAGCGCCAATTCTCAATAAAGAATAAATATAAACTCCCCCAAGTAGCATAGTTAAAAAAACAGTTAGCCTTACTACTGGGGAAAAGCTCTCAAAATGTGAGCTTAAATAGTAAAAGTAATACAAGAGTGTATCCATAGCTATAATATTTTTATTTCTACAAAGTTTTACCTTTATATTGAATTACAACTACCCAATACTTTTATGTTTGACGCAATAAACTACTCAAAAACTAACTCTTTTACGTAAAACATAAACACCATAAACACCTAAAAACAAAATAGTTAAGCAATTATAAAGCTATATACTGATAAATATCAATTTAAATAATAACTAGTCTTTCGTATATTGCTTTATGAAACATCTAAACTGTACGTTTAAAAAATGAAACGCCCTACTCAAAAGGCTAAATCAGTTTTCTAATACTTAATGATAACTACAATTAAAACGGGCCCTAATTTTATAGTTTAGACACTTATATACAATAGATACACTGCATTCCAATACAGTAGAAGTCCTTCTCCATATTTTATAAAAAAGAATGTTTCATTTTCTCATACTCTTGTAAACATTATTCATTCTACTATAATTATTATGTTTTCTTTATCTATGTCTCCTACCCGTTATGGTGAGTAGTAATCTTCCTTTAAGATTGACTTAAAAAGACAAAAACTAGACTTTAATAGTCTTCTATAATTAAAAATTCTGCATAAGTTACTAACTAACAAATACTAACAGAGATGTTTATTTTATCCGTTAGTAATCGTTAAAACTATCATTAACCATACTCTATGTGTTTTTAACTATTTTAATTGGTTTTTAGGAGTTAGTTTTAATAAGAACTACACTTATACATGTTTTAGGCTAAAACATCCCGTACGAACCTACTATAGGGTAAAAAAAGCTCACTATCTTTTATGAGGCCATTTAACTATTAAATGATGATCACTCTTGAAATCAAAAAACACGTTATACAGTACTAGATTAACTACAACAAAAAAAGGTGCCCTAAAAGGACACCTCTATATACTTAATAAAGAAAAAATCTTATTCTTCGTGGAAAGCTAACACAGGAACATAGTTGTGGTAACTTAATTTCTTAGTCATACTACTTGTAAATAGTTTTTCGAAGAAACCTCTATTTCTTTTTACTGAAACTAAAAGGTCAATATTCTCTTCGTCTAAGAAATCAAATACTGCTTTTTCTACATCACTGCTTTCTACAATATAGAATTTCACATTGTCATTCTTAAAGTTCTCTTTCCAACTATTAATTACAGCAGGATCTGCTTTATCTTTTGCAGTTGCAACGTGAATACATTTTACAGTTGCATTAAACCCTTTAGCCATTTGAACAATAGTCTCTAAAGTAGTTTTATCTTGTGAACTGAACAACGTTGTAAATGCAATAGAATTAATTCCATCAAAAATAGCATCATGAGGAATACTCAATACTGGAATACCTAAAGAACCTATTGCATTAGCAGTATTAGAACCTAAGATTTTCTTATCTAATCCTGAGTTACCATTTGTACCCATTACTACTAAATCAATCTCTTCTTCTTTAACTCTTTTCTTCAAGATAGTGTTCAAAAAGCCTTCTTCTAAAATGAAGTGCATTGGAACGTGGTCTAAGTTATGTTGTTTTGCTATATCTCTAATTTGAGGTACTTGATCTTTGAAATTCTCAAAATTGCTCAACTCAATAGATTTATATACATCCTGTACCATTACAGGATTAGCTGTTGCAGAAATCACAGGCATCTCATAAGCATGTAGTACAAAAAGAGTTGCATTTTGGTTTTCTGCCATTCTTAACGCATATACTAGAGCATTGTTAGCTGTTTCTGAAAAATCTGTAGGGAATAGTATTTTTTTCATGGTATCCAATTGTTTTATTTGTATAAAGATATGAATAATCTTTATGTTTTTATAGTATTTTAAAGGCTAAAAGTTGTAAAATATGCGATAGAGAGCTTAAATAGCATGTAAAGACTTACTTTTATACCTATTAGGTATAAACAGACAAATTAGGACACTACTCTACCTTTAATTAGCCTTATAGTAATAAATATTTCTACTTAAATACCATGTGCCTAACCACACTAGTAGTAGCAATACAAAGAACTTTTCTTCCCCATCATAGACATCATTAGATTAAATGAATTAATAGTATCTTTGCCTCATATTTAGAAAAGATATGATATTACAAGATACTATTGTCGCTTTAGCTACTCCTTCAGGAGCAGGTGCTGTAGCTATAATAAGAGTTTCGGGTAAAGATGCAATTACACTAGTCAATGGCATTTTTAAATCGATCAAGAATAAAGATTTAACGACACAAAAAACACATACTTTACACTTAGGTCATATTGTAGATGGAGAGCGTGTATTGGATCAGGTATTAGTGTCTGTTTTTAAAGGACCTAATTCATACACAGGAGAGAATACAATTGAAATTTCTTGTCATGGTTCAACCTTTATTCAACAACAGATCATCCAATTATGTCTGCGTAAAGGTGCTAAAATGGCGCAAGCAGGAGAATTCACTATGCGCGCCTTCTTAAATGGAAAGCTAGACCTATCTCAAGCAGAAGCGGTAGCTGACTTAATTGCCTCTGACAATGAAGCAAGTCATCAAATCGCTATGCAACAAATGCGTGGTGGTTTCTCAAGTGAGATTGCTAAGCTTCGTGAGCAACTATTAAACTTTGCTTCTCTTATTGAATTAGAGTTAGACTTCTCAGAAGAAGATGTTGAGTTTGCTGATCGTACACAGTTTAGAGAACTAATCGACCGAATAGAGTTTGTACTTAAACGTCTTATTGACTCTTTCGCTGTTGGTAATGTAATTAAGAATGGTATTCCTGTAGCTATCGTTGGAGAGCCAAACGTAGGAAAATCTACTCTACTGAATGCTTTATTAAATGAAGAACGTGCTATTGTATCAGACATCGCTGGTACAACACGTGATACAATCGAAGATGAATTAGTAATAGATGGTATTGGATTTAGATTCATAGATACTGCTGGTATCCGCGAAACAAAAGATGTAGTAGAAAGTATCGGTATCCAAAAGACATTCGAGAAAATCGAAGCGGCTCAAGTTGTTATCTACCTAATAGATGGAGCTAAGCTAAATAGTAGTTCTCTTGATCAGATTAAAGTTGAGTTAGAGAAACTAAAAAACAAATACCCTCTAAAACCACTTCTTGTAGTATGTAACAAGAGAGATTTGTTATCAGAGGAACAGATTGGTTTATACCAAGCAAATATCGACAACCTTATGCTGATGTCTGCAAAAGAAAATATGGGCGTAGAAGAACTAAAAGAGGCTCTATTAGGCTTCGTTAATACTGGTGCTCTACGCAATAATGAGACAATCGTAACGAATACTCGTCACTACGACTCCCTATTAAAAGCTCTAGAAGAAATCGAAAAGGTTAAGTGGGGACTTCAGACTAACTTATCTGCTGACTTAATGGCCATAGATATCCGCCAAGCATTATACTTCTTCGGTGAAATAACTGGACAAGTTACGAATGATGAATTATTAGGGAATATTTTTGCGAACTTTTGTATCGGTAAATAAATTACCTTTCCCTTAGTAAGACATACTTTCTTTTAATTGACTATCAGTAAATTAACACTGATAGTCTTTTCTTTTATGTTCTTTTCTTAGTATATTCGTTGCAACAAAATCATCACATATTTTAGATATGTAGCAAATTGCATCACATAATGAAAATAACACTAAGAGAACGTCTATTACCCAGCGGTAAGATTAACCTATCTATAGAATACTATAAAGGCACAATACAGCAACCTAATGGTAAACGCAAAACCGTTAGAGATTACGAAAACTTAAAACTCTTTTTACATAGTGAACCTAAGAATGCTGGTGAAAGAAAAGAGAATAAAGAAACAATGGCACTTGCCAAGCAAATCTTAGCTATTAGAGAAGCTGAGTTTTACCAAGGTCGCTTTGAACTAAAGAATACCACCAAAGGCAAAAGAACCTTTTTAGACTACTTTCACGAGAAAACAGAAGAGAAGATTGATAGCCCAAAAAATTATGGTAATTGGACTGCGACAATAATTCATTTAAAGCGATGTATCTCCCCTAACATAATCTTTGACGATATAGATGAGAAGTTTGTAAAACGAGTGCGTACTTACTTCGATAAAGAAGCTCGCACTAAGAGCGATCTCCCTCTATCTCTTAACTCTAAATACTCCTATTTCAACAAATTTAAAGCTTGTTTGCGTGCTGCATTTGATGAAGGCTACTTAGCTATAAACTATGCTTCTAAAGCTAAATCATTTGAACAAGCAGAAAGCCAAAGAGAATACCTAACTTTTAATGAATTACAAGAATTAGCCAATACTGAATGTAAGTACGAGGTATTAAAGCGCGCTTTCTTGTTTTCTTGCCTTACAGGCTTACGTTGGTCAGATATCAATACTATGACCTGGTCTGAGGTTCGTGATGAAGATAATACAAGTCGTGTAAACTTCAGACAAGAAAAAACAGATGGAGTCGAATACCTTTACATATCTAAACAAGCTCGAGAGTTATTAGGAGAGCGTAAAGGTAATATGGATCGTGTATTTATAGGATTAAAGTATTCTGCTGTATATAATAATGCCATTGTATTATGGTGTAATAAGGCTGGTATTTCAAAGCATATTACTTTCCATAGTGCAAGACATACAAACGCTGTCCTACTACTCGAGAACGGAGCGGATATTTATACTGTATCTAAACGCTTAGGACATCGTGAAATCCGTACTACTGCCATCTATGCAAAAATAGTAGATGAGAAAATGAAAGAAGCCTCTAATTTAATCCCTGAACTACACTTTTAAGGTTATGACTGATAAAAAATTTAAAGAACAATTACTCACTTTACTAAAGACTGATGAAGAAGTACGTTCATTAGTTTCTGATATTGCTATGCAAGAAATTGAAAACCGATTTGTAGATATATTTATAGAAAGAGCAAGAGCAAAATATGAAGCAGAGTGTGACGCAAATTTTCATAAGATACCTATAGAGAATGAAAATAGTATTCAAAATCAATTAGATGATTATTTTTACTATATAGCGAGAGAAATTGAATGCTATAAAATACAGACATTTCAAACAGAAATGAACGAAGAATTAGCATTAGAACATCAAAATAAACTAATTGAAATTAAGCAAGAATACCAAGAAATGAGAGAATTCCAACAGAATGAACAGGATAAACAAGATGCCTATCTTAAGGCAATACCTAAACACAAGCTTAATGAAAACAGATTTATAGAAATTTATGATTACTTAATCACAAACAAAATGATAGAAGGAAGTTTTGATCATTTTAGGAGTTTCTGTAAGATGTATGGTGGAAAATATAATTTAAATTGGATTGACACCAAAGGTTATAATAACAAATCAAAGAGAGTCTGTTATCCTCTTTTATTCGACCTTATGCACAATATTATATTTAGTAAGAAAAAGGCATTTACAGAAAGGAGTAGAAAAATATTTTTGACAAGCATAATGGAAGGGATGAAATTCGATGGAGAATACGTTAATTACCAAAGTTTAAATACGGCTTATTCAAGTTGGATAAATCAATATATCCTAATAGATAAATTATAGCTTAAAATAATGGATTATTAGGTGTTAGCTTATTTACAGGTTACATTTATTTAGATTCCTTTGTTTTAATAAACTTAATAACAGAAAGCAATGGAAAATCAAATTATCCTAGAAAAACTAAATCGATTAGAACGATTGATTATTGACTCAACAAAAGAAATTTTTAATGTAGATGACCTAATCAACTACACAGGCTTCACACGCTCGCATATTTACAAACTAGTACACAAAAATGTAATCCCTTATTCAAAACCCAATGGTAAATTTCTGTTCTTTTTAAAGTCAGAAATAGACGAATGGTTACTTCAGAATAAAAGTCAGTCAGTATCTCAGATACAACAACAAGCATTAGACTATTCTCTAAAAAACAGAAAAAAATAAAGCGTTCAAAATTGCAGTTTGAACGCTTCAAATTAATATTGTCCGATTTTTTTAATCAAATCCTTATAGCGCAAATATAAGGATTATAATCTATTATTTATTATGAACTTAGATTCTGCCGAATTTATTCGAGTGGGTACAGCTTACTATGCAATTACAGAACGCCCTACACTCAACAAGACAACAGAAAAGATCATGCTTCCTTGGAATAAGGAGACTATTGTAAATGATTTTGGAAAAGACTTTATTTCCAATATTAAGAAGTATTATGGCTTCTGTTGTATTCCTCAACATATCAATTACAACAGAGAGATAGATGATTTCTACAATATTTACCACCCTATAGATTACAAAATAAAAAGATGTAATGATGACTTAACTTTCTTAGAAAGTAAACTAAAATACACTTTAGATTTTATACGTCATATTTTTGGAGAGCAATACCACTTAGGTCTTGACTATTTTAAAATTCTATTGGAATACCCTACTCAAGTTTTACCTGTGCTTGTGTTAGTTTCTAAAGCTAGAGAAACAGGTAAATCAACAATGCTTAAATACCTAAGAAAGATATTTTCTTTTAATGCTACTTACATTAATGCAGAATCGTTTGTAAATAACTTTAACTCTGATCTAGATGGTAAATTATTAGTGCTCATAGATGAAGTCGTTACTGATAACCAACAAATCACAGAACGCATCAAATTTTTAAGTACTGCTGATAGAAATAAGATTGAACGAAAAGGTAGAGACAAAGAAGAAGTAGAATCTTTTTACAAGTTTGTAATGACAAGTAACTTCGAAGATTCGTTTATGAAGATAGATAGAGAAGAAATACGTTTTTGGGTACGTAAAATTCCACAGATAGAAAAGAATCCCGATTTCTTAGACTTACTCTTTAAAGAAATCCCAGACTTCCTTAATTACCTACATACAATACCTTATTCTACAACTAAGAAAACACGTATGTGGTTTACCCCAGAACAAATACGTACTGAGGCATTGATAAAACTAATGAACTCTGAGAATAATAAATTACAACAAGATGTTTTACAACTACTTAAAGAACTATCTGAAAGGTTTGAAGAAAAGACAATCTGTATGACTCCAATTGAAGCTTGTGCTATGATCAAAAAACTAAACAAAAGAAGTATCATAGAACCGAATGATGTGAGAAGCATATTTAAAAAATGGGGATTCTTACCTTCTAAAAATTCAAATAAATATTCTGGATATGATTATCAATCATATGGAGAATTTACAAGATTAGATAGAAAAGGACGCTATTATGAAATTGAACTGAGCAAAATTGCTCTATTTTTTGATGACAGTGATGACAGGTAATGTATCTTATTTGTTTTCAATAAGTTATACATCATCAAACTCGTCATCAAACCGTCATCAAAATAAGTTTGATGACGGTTTTTAATCAAGTTTGATGACTGATGACAAGTTTGATGACAGTGTATTTTACTAATTATCAATAAATTAAAATCTTCTGTCATCAAATCATCAAAAAAACACTAAAATTTAAGTCGCTCAGAATTATGACATGTAATGAAGCAAAAAAGATAAGTTTAGTTTCTATTCTAGATAAAATTGGAGCTAAAAAAATCAAACAGAATAATCGAGAAGTTTGGTATATAAGCCCTCTCAGAAATGAGACAACGGCATCTTTTAAAATAGATCTCGAAAAAAACATTTGGTTCGATCATGGAGAAGGAAAAGGTGGTAACGTTTTAGATTTTGTAATGAGATACTACAATTGTGATTTAAAAGAAGCATTACGGATTTTAGATAATAAATCTTTTTCTTTTCACCAGCCCATTTTTCAAGATATTGCTATTGAAAAAGAAAAGAGTATTGAACTTAAAAAAATTAGTTCAATAAAGAACAAATCATTAATCCATTATGTCGAAAAAAGAGGTTTAAATCTTACTCTACTATGCAAATATTGTAGAGAAGTACACTACAAAAGAGATAATAAAACTTACTACGGAATAGGGTTTAAAAACGTGTTAGAAGGTTTTGAAATTAGAAATAAATACTTCAAAGGATGTATAGGTAAAAAGAGTTATACTCTAATAGAAAATCAAACTAAACAAGCAATTTTATTTGAAGGATGGATAGATTTTTTAAGTCTGCTTGTCCTCTACCCTAGTATTGAATATCGTTTTGATTTTATAATTCTAAACAGTACTTCTCAGAAAGAATCTGTTTCAAATTTAAACGAAAGATACAGTAAGATTTATTTGTGTTTCGATAATGATTTATCAGGTAATGAAACAACTATTTACTTCCAAAACAACTATAAAGTACAGGCAAAAGATATACGTTATCTATTCAAAGGATATAAAGATTTGAACGAATATTTAGTCTCTAAAATTAATGAATAATGATACTCTCTATTAAGATTTTACTTACTGTGTCAATATAGCAAGAGGGTACTGCGCTAAATCGCAGTACAAAATATAAACTCCTGTATATAAGTAACTTAAAACTGATTTAAAAATAGTAAAATAGAAACATTTGTATACTTAAAAACATAAGATACTGTATTACAAATTGTTACAAATATTAAATGCATACAATATTTTATAACTCAATAGTACAAAAACGAATAAAAAACACATAACCATCTAATTTTCAAAAATATACATGTATGCAGGATTTTAAAGACACTTCAATAAGAATTAAAGGCTCAACTAAAAACAAAATAGATAAAATTTGTAAAGAGTATCAATATAAAAAGATCAATGATTGTATTTTAGATATGGTTGATTTTTTTATCCAAAATGGATTAAGTCCTCAGTCAGATATCAATCTTAATTTACAAGCCAGTCTTGATAAAATAAATCGAGATTTTATCAAAAGAGACGATAGTTTTCGCAAGTGGTTTGGTGATTTATATTTTAAAAAAATCAATCGACTGATAACACAAAACGAAAATATAGCTGGTCAAGCTTCTGTTTTATTAGATATTGCTAAAGGTCACCTTATTGAGGAATTACGTGAAGAAATGGCTTTAGAAAAAGTTGAAGAAAACAAACTATTAAAAGACAGTTCTGTCAAAGACAAAGATTCATATTATAAACTTTTAGATAGTAAAAACGAAACTATTAAGAGAGAAGAAGAAACCAATAGACTACTAACTCAAAGATTAAAACTACTACTAGATAAAGTTGAAAAAAAATCAAGTTTTAGTAGTTCATACATTATTAAATTGAATAAAGAAGAACTAGAAGATTTACAAAGACTAGTATTTTAAATCGTGTTTAGAGAAAGTACTTAAACACTATAAATCAGTATAAAACCCTTTTAAAGCATTTATAACTAATTCCTTCATCGAAACACCTTCTTTAGCAGATTTGATCTTTAAATTCTCACGTAATGATTTCGGTATATGACAGTTAAAAAGTACTTCATAATCATTACACACTTCATTCTTTTTTAGTGACTCTAATTGTCCTATTTTATCGAATAAATTCTTTGCCATAGCCTTATAAATTAAAAAAGGCGTGAAACTAAAATCAATCGGAAACAGAGGTACTAGGATACCTAAAGACCACGACGACTTAGCCCACGCCAATATAAGGCACGGGCGTAAGTCTGTCGATTCTATGGTCTTTTAGAAGATTCCTAGTTTTCTGTTACCTAAAATGACAGCTTACGCTTGTTTGTAATATTTTCAAGTGCAAAGTTAGGGAATAAACTATAATCATAAAACCCACATCACTTTCTTTTAACTAGTAAGATATGTTTTACTTGGCTGAAACAGGTATCTTTTAAGTACTTTTGATATCTAACCTAATCTCTTATTCAAATGAAAAAAATACCATTAGCCCAAGTAATAGATGAACAAATTGGTAAAAAGGAAACTAGAGACTGTAGTCTTTTTGATGCTCAAGTTGAGATAGAAAGACTTGGTTACAAAATCTATGAACTCCGTAAAGCAAGAGGATTAACTAAAAAAGAACTAGCTCAAGTAGCTGGAGTATCGAAAGCAGAGGTTACTAAGGTAGAAGGTGATAACTGTAATGTAAAGATTATTACGGTTTTAAAATTATTGAATACTTTGGGCGTTAAATTAACTTGGGAGATTGAAGGTTAATCTTGTCTTGTACTCAAAATATTGATTACCTAACCATTTTCTTTTAGTTTCTTATTTTTAGTTTTGGTATTTTTACATTTTATTCAATTTTATGGTACAAGAAGAAGAAATACGTAAGGAGCTTGAAGAAGTTTTAAAAATAGATCCTAATAATTATGGGCGAATTTTAGAACTATCTACAAAGTTATCAAGTTTTGATAATGATAATATTCGTTTTAGTGTCGATGCTGGTGTAATTGATAGATTAGGTAGTGAACTTGTAGCAAGACAAGAAACTGCAGTATCAGAACTTGTTAAAAATGCTTACGATGCAGATGCAACTATTGTAAATATAAGATTTGAGAATTCAGATAGCGTTGGGGGAACTTTATATATAATTGATAATGGTACGGGAATGACTCGCGAACAATTAATTAATGGTTTTATGAGAATTTCCTCGACTTCTAAAATTCATAATCCTTTATCTGATACTTATAAACGAAAAAGAGCAGGACAAAAAGGTATCGGTAGATTCGCTGTTCAAAGATTGGGTGAAAAACTTACAATTACAACCCAAACTGCAGATTGTGAAGATGCTTTAGTCGTAACAATAAATTGGAATGACTATTCAAATGACATTGATCTATTAGCGGTAAATAATAAAATTCATACCAAATCAGATAAAACTCAGGAATGTGGAACTATTTTGAAAATTGAATTTTTAAAAGATAAATGGTCAGAAGCTTCTATAAAAAGAATTTACAATTATGTAGGAGATATATTACAGCCTTTCCCATTATCATCTATTAATAAAGAAGATTCATTAGTAAAAATTGTATTAGATAAAAAAGAAGTAGATGTTGTCGATCCTGGTTTTAAAGTAAATTTTTCAAAAGTAATACATGGTAAATCAATTAATATTGCTGATGAGAAAACAATGGTTTATAATCATGCAACAGCAACTATTGATGGTGAGATTAACAGCAAAGGATTTGGGTTATTTACAGTAGAAAGTTCAAAATTAAATTATGCGGAGCTTGGAGAAATTAGTAGTGATCCTGATCAAGATGGTATTCCCTTTAAGTATTTGAAAAATGTAAAATTTAAAGCATATTATTTCATATATAACTCTGGTCTAGTTCCTAAAATGCAAGAAACAAGTATTAAAAAACTTGCTAGGAAACAGGGAGGTATTAGACTATATAGAAATGGATTTAGAGTTTTACCATATGGAGAGCCTTATAATGATTGGATAGGTCTAGATGAATCAGTAAAACGCCGTTCTATTTTACCTGTCCATGGAAATTTAAATATTTTTGGGTTTATAGAATTAAAAGATAATAATAATGATTTTAATGAAACATCTAGTCGCGAAGGCTTAGTAGAAAACGAGGCCTTAATTGAACTTAGGAATTTTGTATATAGAACAATTATGACGGCGGTAATTAAAATCGCAGAAATTAGAAATGTTAAAATTCTATCTGGTCAAAAGATGACGAATAAAATTTATGAAACTATTGAAGTACGTATAAAAAATATCGCTTTTACATTAGAGGAATTAGACAGAGAATTAGAGAAAGAATCTGGTAATATTGAGATTAAAAGAAGACGAAAGAAAAAGATTGATCAAGCAAAGAAAGAGATAGAAGAATTACGAAAAGCTCAAGAAGAAGAAAAAGAGGAATCCTTAAAAGAAAGATCGATGTTACGTGTATTAAGTAGTGTAGGTTTAACTATTGGTCTTTTTATTCATGAAGTTAGAGATTTTGTACTAAATATGGATAATAACGTTACCTTTTTAATTGAAAAATTAAAAAATGAAGAAGTATTATTACATCGTCTTCATTTATTACAAGCTAATGTTGAGTCTTTTAATTCTTATACTGCTTATTTTGATTCAGTGATTTCTCAAAATGTTGTTCGTAATTTAAAACCAATCGATTTAAAAATTTCTATTGAGAATTTTTATAGAGCAGTAGAAAATGATCTGATTAAAAATAATATTGTATTATTAGAACCTGTGATTAATGGTAATTATTTATTCACATGTCCAATGCATCCTTCAGAATGGTCTAGTATACTTTTTAATCTTTTTACCAATTCTAAAAAGGCTATTAAAAGAACTAATAAGAGGGGGAAAATTATTATTGAATGTGGTAAAACAGATAGTAAAGTATTTATTAAATTTTCAGACACTGGTGATGGTATTAGTGAAGATATAAAAGACCGTATTTTTGAAGAGTTTTTCACTACATCTTCACCAAAATCTTTAGAAAATATCGATTCTACAAATGAATCTGAAGGGACTGGTTTAGGGTTAAAAATAGTAAAAGATATATTAACGAGTTATAGAGGAAGAATTTTTGTTGATGAACCAAAAGAAGGTTTTTCTACCACATTACATATTGAAGTACCAAAAGCAACAGATAAAGAGTTAGATAAATATGGCTTATAAAATATTATATATAGAAGACTTAGACGGGCAAACAAGAAAAGCTACTTTAGAAAGAGCATATTTTATTATAGATCAAATTCAACCTTCTAATGAAGTTGAAAAGATTATAGATGATATAAAAAACAAAAAACCTGATCTATTATTATTGGATTATATTTTAACAGTAGGATCCGAATTAGAATATTGCAATGCACCTACTATTGCTTCAACTTGGAGGTCGCTTATTGCAACTAAAGGTATAGAGGAAATTCCAATTATCTTGATGTCAAATGAGGATAATATCATCAATAAATACCGAAAAGATTATACTAGTCATGATTTATTTGACTATGCTATTACTAAAGAAAATGCGACAAAGTATTGTACTGAAAAATTCATAAATAAATGTATAGCCTTTATTTCTACTTATAAAAATATAGAAGAAAATAAATTTAATTTAACAGCAATCTTAAGTACAGAAAAAGAGTTAATTCATTCTAAGATATTCTTTTATTTAAATGAAAATAACAAATCTAAATATGAGTATAGTAGATTTATTTTTGAACATGTAATTAGATGTTCTGGATTGTTAATAGGCGAAGACTTATTATCTGCTAGATTAGGTATTAGTAAAGAATCTCGTGATTGGGAGAAACTTAAAGATTTATTATCTGATTATAAATATACTGGGGTTTTTTCTGAAGTTTACAATCGATGGTGGATGACTAAAATTGAAAGTTGGTGGTATTCCATAACTTCTGAAAGATTATCACTTAGAAATTTTTCCGCAGAAGAAAGAGTACAAATTTTTAAAGAAAAATTACAACTAGATTTAATACAAGTTCAATCTAGCGATAAAAATATGAGTTCACATTATTGGACAATCTGTAAAGAGACTAAACTACCTTTAGATCCTTTCGATGGCATAGAATTATTAGAGGAAGAATTTAAGCCTTGGCAAGATAAAGATTATATTTCAATTGATGGATATTTACAAAATATTGATAAATATAGCAAAATAGTTAGTGATTTAGATAGAAAAGAAATGCGCCAATATAGTTAAATCATGGAGATTTGGAATAAAATAAATTATATTAAAGATGTTAAGTTTCTAAAAGATATAATAACAGAAAATAATATTCTTGGGGATTTTACAGGTTTGAATACTTTGATTGAATCAATAGAAAACACCCCTACAGATTTAGTTGATTATAAATTATCAAATTTTAGTATATATTTGAAAGGAGCAATTGCTGGAGCCAAACCAAATGAAATGCATTTTTGTAAAATTGATTTAGAGAATAGACTTGCTTTAAAAGACAATTTCAATGAAAAAACAGACCCTCTTTTTAAATATACTTTAGATTTGAAAATAAGTCTTTTTAAATCAGAACAAAATCAAACTAAAGAACATTGTTGTACTTGGCATCTTGATAAGGAAGATAAAGAATTAGATTTTTCTTATGTACATCCTTATTATCATATCCAATTTGGTGGTAGAAAACATGAGTATCTATATGCAGATATGGCTATACTTAGTAGCCCTAGAATCCCACATCCTCCCATGGATATAATTCTAGCATTTCATTTTGTATTAAACAATTTTATTGATCGAAAAAAACATAATTACGTAGATAAGATCTTAATGGATATTAGATATTTAAGAATACTACAAAATTCTAAAAAGAGGTTATGGGAATCATATTTTAATGGATTTACATCTGATTATGATCATGATGATTACAAATTAAATAGGTTATTTCCTCTCTACACTTAACAAATGAATCAAAATATCTTAAAATACCTTAGGGAATATTCTTATAAAGAAAAAGATATAAACAAGTTACTAGTCTCTACATTCTTACGCATTAATAAGATTAAAAAGATTAACAATCTGTTTATAAATAGCTTTATTATTAATACTCAAGATAAACTAGAAGAAGAACAATTAGAAAAGTTTATAACATTTTTTGATTCAAAATTTGATATTGAATTATTACTTGAGTTGTTTGAATTCGTCATTTCTCCTGAAGATAAAGAAGTAAATGGCGCTGTTTTTACACCTGAATATATTAGAGAATATATTGTCCAACAAGTATTACATATATCTGATAAAGAAGTCATAAACATCAATAATTTAAAGATTGGTGATATTGCCTGTGGATGTGGAGGATTTTTTAAAACAATAGCAGAAGAGTATCGAATTAAACTAGGAAAAAGTTATTTTGATATCTACAGTGAAAATATATTTGGTTTAGATATTCAAAACTATAGTATTATTAGAACTAAAATCCTGTTAACACTTCATGCTATTATTAATGGAGAAGATAGACAAGTATTTAAATTCAATCTATATCAAGGAGACGCTTTACAATTTGATTGGAATGAAGTTCCGGTCATAAAAAACAACAAAGGACTTGATGTTATCGTTGGCAATCCACCTTATGTAGGTTCTTCAAATCTAGATGACCGAACAAAAAAACTTATGAAAAATTGGTCGGTTGCTTCAACTGGTAAATTAGATCTATATATTCCATTTTTTCAAATTGGGTTAAGATGGTTAAAAGACAATGGTATATTAGCATATATTACTGTAAATAATTTTTATCGTAGTCTAAACGGAAGAGCTTTAAGAAATTTCTTTTCCGACAATAGATACTCTTTTAAATTAATTGATTTTGGTGGTGAACAGGTTTTTAAGTCAAGATTAACATACACATGCATTTGTCAAATAAGAAAAAGTCAGGGAAAACTAATATATACAAATACCACACCTCAAAAACTAAATTTATTAGAGGAAAAAGACTTTATTGAATTTCATTATGAACAATTGAATGATGTTGATGGTTGGCAATTAGAAGATGCTAAAACAAAACTTAATTTACACAGATTAGAAAATGCAGGAGAAAAACTTGGCAATTTGTTTAATATCAGGAATGGATTTGCAACACTAAGGAATAATATTTACATATTTACTCCCATAAATGAAGATGATCATTTTTATTACTTTGAGAAACAAGGTCATCAATTTAAAGTTGAAAAAAGTATTTGTAGAGATGTAATAAAACCAAATATTCTAAAAGAAGAAGTTGATTTAAATAGATTAATGGAAAAGATTATTTTCCCTTATACTATAATTGAACAAAACGATCTGGATTTATTTCAAAATCAAACTAATCGTTTGGTTAAAGTTATCGAAGAAGAAATTTTTCAAAGAAATTTTCCTAATGCATATAAGTATCTTTGTTTTCAAAAAAAAGAACTAGCCAAAAGAGATAAGGGGCAAAGAGAATATGAAGCATGGTATGCATATGGTAGAAATCAAGCTTTAAATATTTCAGGACTCAAGTTACTTTTACCATATATTTCAGATGTTCCTTATTTTGTGTATACTGATAATAGAGAACTATTATTTTATAATGGCTATGCTTTAGTCTCTGAATCTGAAGATGACTTAAAATTTATTCAGAAGATTTTAAAGACAGAAGTTTTTTGGTACTACATCAAACATACCAGTAAACCTTATGCAAATAATTATTACGCTTTAGCTAAAAATTATATCAAAAACTTTAGTATACCTGATTTTACAAATAGTGAACGTAAGAAATTCATGAAACTAACAAATAAACGATATATTGAAACTTATCTTCAAAAAAAGTATAATATAAATATATAATGGAATTTTCAAAAACATACAATGGAGCTGTTTTCTTCGTCGATTTACTTGGAATTGGCGCATTAACTCAAAATAAAATTGTTTTAGATGAAAGCGATTTTATAGGCTGGGAGCGTAACTTCCCTTTCGAAAAGAAAAACAACCAATTTCTAGCTGCTGTTTTACTTACTCAATTTAGACAAATCTTAGTGGATATTAAAACACGGTTTGAAAAGTTAGATAAAGATATAAATGTAACGCAACTATCAGACTGTGCATTTGTTTGGGGAGAATCTCTTGAAACAGTAATGATATTTGCAAATAACTTTATGTGTGAAGCCATTCGCAAAGGAGTTTTTTGCAGAGGAGGTTTAAGTTATGGTGAAATTATTGAAACAACACAGGAACATGAAAACCTAGGTAGATTTATAGTTGGAAATGCTGTAACTAATGCTGTCCGTGCAGAAGGTATTGCGAAAGGGTGCAGAATAAACTGTGATATTAGTTTTGCTGATGAATTCATTAAAATGTCTCCTTTTTTTTATAATAAATATTACCCCAGATTAGTTAATCCTTCATATAATTACAACGACTTTTCTGTTTATGATGAATTTAGATGGTATTATTTTACTGATATGGACTTTAAAGATGACAAAAACTATTATGAATTTTTAAAGCTTGATGATAGGATTAAATTAACGAAAGAACGATTAAAACTAGCTCGTAGGCTTTTACGAGATAATAGATTTAATTGGAATGCTAAGAATAAAGAAGGAAGAACTCATTTATATGGGTCAATTAATTTTCTTTCTGAAAATGAAAGTGATCTGCAAACAGAATACAGATTGCTAAACATAAAACATACCTTAAAGAATAATTTTATTGAATTGGTGGATACGGTTAGTTTTGATCGTAAAGACGAATCTACTCTTAATGAAATGTTAAAAAAAATAGATGAATCTAATGAATATTTTGATATAGCAGTTGATGTAAATGAGGACTACATTGATCTAATTAAAGATCCTATTTTCTACAAACTAATAAAAGAAAAACTTAACTCTATAGATAAAGAAGAACTTATTGAGCTTCTAGAAGAAAAATTATAGTTATAATTCACCACATCTGCATCACATTCATATCACAAACTCTTGTAAATCAATAGATATAAGATATTGTATCGGTAAATAGAATAATCCCTTATAAATAAAGACTTTTAAAGAGCGTTGTGGTGAAGTACTACAACGCTTTTTCTATATAGAACAACTAATAAGTACACCTTCTAATTCATAATTAATGTATGCTACAGGACATAAATCTCTAGCATAAATAGGAGACGTTAAAAATAAATAAACTTTGCACACATCTATATTACTGAGTTTATACCATTCACCTAAAACCTTACACTCTTTATAGTTTTGATGTAAAAATCTTTCGAGATAGATTATTTCTTTTCTATAATAATCAATTAAATCTGCCTCAACGGCAAATATATAATGTAATTCTAATGGACAACCAGTTTGTAATTCTCTTTTTCGTTTTTCTAAATCATTAGTAATACCAATTTTATAAAATGAAGAATCTTTCGCTTTTAACAAATATAGAAAGCGAGGAACAATACCATACAATACATTTTTTTCAAAAATTAAAGTAGCATTGTAGGCTTCCCTAAAAATCGGACAGTTGTTAATTCGAAATTATTAACTTTAAACAAAACTGTCAAATATGAAAACAAGTAATTTTAGTGAGAGTCAAATAATTAAAGCTCTCAAAGAAAATGAACAAGGAAGATCAGTAAGTGAAATTTCTCGAGAATTAGGAATTGACAAGAGCACGTTTTACTATTGGAGAAAGAAGTATGGTGGAATGGAAAAACAAGAGCTGAAACGTTTAAAAGAACTTGAAGAAGAGAATCGCAAGCTCAAACAGATGTATGCTGATGTTAGTTTAGACAATAAAATGCTCAAAGATATTCTGTCAAAAAAGTTCTAAGCTCAGCAGATAAAATAGAAAGGGTAAAGTATCTGTTAGAGCAATATAAGTTATCCATTGTTCGTATTTGTTCATTAGTTGGACTATGCCGATCAATGTGGTATTACCAAAGTAAAAAAGATGATACAGAAGTCATTGATAAACTAAGTGAATTAGCAGAACAATACCCTACTCGTGGCTTTGATGAGTACTATCATAAGATACGCAGAGAAGGACTTATATGGAACAGAAAAAGAGTTCTACGCGTTTATCGCTTAATGAAACTAAGTCTAAGAAGAAAACATAAGAAACGTTTAATAACAAGAGTTAAACAGCCTTTAGAAACGCCAAAAGTGCTCAATGAGTGTTGGAGTATGGACTTTATGAGTGACTTACTTACAGATGGCAGAAAAGTAAGAGTTTTTAATGTATTAGACGACTGTAATAGAGAAGCAATAGCTATTGAAGCTGGATTAAGCTATCCTGCAAGAGCAGTAATAGAAACATTAGAAAACCTAAAACAAGAAATAGGTACTCCAAAGTACATTAGATGTGATAACGGTCCTGAATTTATCTCTAAAACCTTTGTAAATTGGTGTGAGAAGAATTTTATAGAAATTAAATATACCCAGCCTGGCAAACCAATGCAGAATGGATATATAGAACGTTTTAATCGATTTTTTAGAGAGGATATATTAGATGCTTTTTACTTCAATGATATCTACCAGTTACAAAGATTGGCTGATAAATGGAGAGAGGATTACAATTTTAACCATCCTCATAAAGCATTAGGAAATAAATCTCCTAAAGAATATAAGCCCAGATTTGATGAAGAATTTAAATTCTTCATCAAATCTGAACATAATAAGAATTATTTATCGAATTTAGAGGTGTCCTAAAATGGGGAAGCCTACAGCATCTCTCTCGTTCTCTACAGAATCTAAAAGATTCGCGATTTCTTGGTGATTCTCCTCTGTAAAATTAATCCTCATCTTAATTTTCTAAAAAGTAATAAGCTAATAATCATTATAACATACACAAATATAGGGAATAAACTATCATGTCTTTCTTTTCACTAGTAACGTATGTTTTACTTAGCTAAAAAAAGTGTATTTTAAGTACTTTTGATATCTAATAATCTCTTCTTCAAATAAGAACAATACCTTTAGATCAAATTATTGAAGAACAAATAGGTTCTATAGGTACGCAAAAGCGTGATTTATTCGAATCCAAGATTCAATTTGAATTAATTGGTTCAAAAATTAAAGCTTCCTTCAGATTCCAACTCACGATGGATACCCTTGCTGTCGGTTAACACTTCCTGCTGCAATGGCGTGTTCAGGACTTACACCCTAGAGTTATCGCCCATGCTGGGCACACATAAAAAAAAGGGAAACTTTATAAATCTCCCTTTTTACATTATCTTAATTGTTTTTAAGTGATGCCATATCAATTACAAAACGATACTTTACATCTCCTTTTAATAAACGGTCATAAGCCTTATTGATATCCTGCATTTGAATTAATTCAATATCAGATGTAATATTGTGCTTACCACAGAAATCAAGCATTTCTTGTGTTTCTTTAATACCTCCAATTAGTGATCCTGAGAAACTAATTCTATTTAAAATCAAACTAAAAGCAGATACAGGAAGTGGATGCTCAGGAGCTCCAACAAGAGTTAAAGCACCATCTCTCTTAATTAGTGATAAATATGCATTTATATCATGTTGAGCAGAAACACAGTCTAAAATAAAGTCTAAGGTTCTAGCATTGTTTTTCATTTGATTCTGATCTGTAGATAAAACAACATCATCAGCACCTAAGCGCTTTGCATCTTCTACTTTTGATTGAGAAGTTGTAATAACAACTACATAAGCTCCCATTGCCTTAGCTATTTTAACAGCCATATGTCCTAATCCGCCTATTCCAACAATCCCTACTTTTTTACCAGGACCTACATTGGCGTGTCTTAAAGGTGAAAAAGTTGTAATACCCGCACATAGTAATGGTGCTGTTGCCGCTAAATCTAAATTCTTTGGAACACTTAGTACAAAGTCTTCATCCACTACAACACTCTCTGAATATCCTCCAAAAGTTTGCATATTTAAGTGCTTGTCATGACTATTGTAAGTTTGAATATTATCATGTTCACAGTACTGTTCAAGGCCTTCTTTACAGCTATCACACTCGCGACAACTATCTACCATACATCCCACTCCAACTAAATCTCCTACTTTATATTTAGTAACTTCACTACCTACTTTTACTACCTTTCCTACAATCTCATGCCCAGGTACGTTCGGATATTGTGTACCTCCCCACTCATTTCTAGCTGTATGAAGATCCGAGTGACATACGCCACAATATAAAATATCAATCTCCACATCTTTTGGCGTCACTTCTCTACGACTTATATTCATTTGTTTTAAATCCGCCTCAGGGGCTTCTGTTCCAAATGCTTTTACATTTTTTGTATTCATTTTTTCAAAATTTTTTAATTAATATAGTTTTAAAAGGTTTTTATAATTTTTGCAGGTATTCCTCCTACAATAGTATTGTCTGCAACATCTTTAGAAACTACTGCTCCTGCAGCTACAATAGCATTTTCACCAATTGTTACCCCTGGTAATATCGTTGCATTTGCTCCAATCCATGCTCCTTTTTTAATATGAATTGGCGATGGTACTAGTGAACTTCTATCCTTAGGATTAACTGGATGCCCCTCAGATAACAAACTAACCTTAGGCGCAATAAGAACATTATCCTCTATTGTTATTCCTCCCAAATCAAGGAAAACACAATCAAAGTTGATAAAAACATTCTTTCCTAATTTTGTGTTCTTTCCATAATTAATATAAAAGGGAGTAAATATCTCTACTGTATCATCTATTGGTAGATTTGTAATCTCACTTAGTAGTTTTCTTTTTTCAATGGGATCAAGACAGTTGTTCAACTTGAGTACTAAATCTTTAGTAATATAACATTCCTCTGTTATTTTATTCCATTGAAGATCATCTGGCTTGATAGTTTGTCCACTACGTAATCTTTTAAAAACATCATTATTATTCTCTAACATATACTTGATTTATTTTTGGTAAAATTAAAGCTGATAAAGAATAATAGTTTTACTACAAAGCTCATTTTACGTTACTGTCAAGCTCATTTTTTAATTTATACTTCAGTTGGAGAAACTCCATATTGCTTTTTAAAAGCTGTAGAAAAATGAGACGAGTTTTTAAAACCTACTTCTAAATAAACATCCTGAACTTTACCTCTTTCTTCTTTTAATTTTAAATAAGCTGCTTCTAATCGTTTTTGAATAATCCATTTTTGAGGTGTAAGATTACTTATCTTTTTAAAGTCCCTTTTAAAAGTAGCTAAACTTCGACCTGTATAAGAAGCAATCTCTTCTATACTTAATTCATCCATATAGTGGTCTTTTAGAAACTCTAAAATATCAATTTTCCAAGGCTGAGTAAAATCAAATAACAAAGGATAAAATATCTCTGAGTTATTCAGTAAGGCATAAATCCCCTCTAGTAACTTTAAGTGCACCACATGTTCAGAAGGCTTTACTTTCTCATTGAAATAAGGGGTTAGTGATTCAAACAAACTTGTTATATCTACTTTTTGTTCAATAAGAAATACGTTCTTATCTGATATAGTAATATCTTTAGGAAGATCACTCTTTTTTAATTTACTATAAAACTCCCTAAGTACATTTCGGTTAAAGGTCAACGAAATCCCTTTATAGTTCTCTTTGCCTTTACTATTTTTATACATCGTTAGCTGATGATTGCGTCTTATAAAAACACACTCTCCCGCATTAACTCTTATTTTCTTATTTCTATCTTCTATAATTTGCTCTCCTGAATATACATAGACAAGTACATGCTCTGGTGTGGCATGAATACACTTCTCATTGTTATCCGTATAACAAGAAAGAAATATACCTGAATAACTAATGGTTTGTAAAGCGTTACTTACTTTCATTTTTCTTTATTTTACTATTTATAAAGATACACAACATCCAATGAACTATTTTGTTGTAAAGCTCATTTATACTTTCTCAAAAGCTCATTTAATAATAAAAGCCACCTATTTGTTGAGGTAGCTTCTATTATTTTAATCCTATTTATTCTTATTAGTACTAAATTCAAACCCTGTTGTATAGTCTTCTTTTAAAATAAGGTAAGCATCATACTTCTTACCTGCTTTACTAATTAGTCCTTTTTGCAGTTTGGTTTCCCCTTGTTCAAGTAAATCAGCAATATCCTCAACGAAGAGTTTAACTCCACACACCTCTTTAAACAAGATCCAATTACAATCCGTATTTAAACATTTGACCACCTTCTATCTTAGTTGAAGTGTATGTTGTTTACACTTTGGACAAGATAAATGATCTATTTCATTGCTTGATTTAATCGATAGAAGCTCATTTGTTATCTCTGAAGTATAATCTTCTATCTGCCTATGAAAATCTTCCATATCAGTTTTGTTCTCTTCAATGTCTTTAAAGGCTGATTCCCATTTAGCCGTTAATAAAACGTCCGAAATAAGTTTGTCTTTGACTATTTACAATTGTATCGGCAAGTAAAAAAACTAAAAGCGTTATACATCCTATAACGCTTTTATACCTCTTGCAATTCAAACATCATGCTGATCTGTTTATCTTTTAAGAAAGAAGGAGCAAATCGAAAAGCCATATTTCGAACAGAAGTAATTAATGGATTACTAAACTGGGATACTTGTCCCATACGCCAACTATCACGAACAATCTGAGTTACTTTCTCACGGCGAATAGAAGTAAATTTATGAAAAGCATCGACTAAAGAATGCTTCTCTAATAGTTTGCTGATAATATATACATCCTCTATCGCTTGACAAGCACCTTGTCCAAGGTTCGGTGTAGTAGCATGAGCAGCATCTCCTATTATACACACTTTATCCTTAGACCACTCCTGGATAAGAGGCAAATCATATATCTTATTTAAAAAGATATCAGCCTCAGCAGTCTGCATAATCATATCCTTAACTAACGGACTACAATCTTTAATAAGAACAGAAAGATCTTGATTTTTAAGATATTTATCCTCGTTGACTAGAAAATACCAATACACCTGCTTTCCTTCAAGTTTGACAAAACCAAAGCGTTCTCCCCTTCCCCATCCTTCTAATGCTATATGGTCATAATCCGTAGATAAATCTATATCTAATACACCACGCCAACATACCTGCTTAGCATCTCTCAAAGGATAATCACCAAATATCTTTTGTCTCACTTGAGATCGAATACCATCAGCACCTACTACATATTCATGAGTCGCAGTACTTCCATCTGTAAACCGAAGTGTATAAAGTCCTACTTCATCCAAACTAATGTCTTCTAAACGCTTATTTAGTACAACATGCTCCATTCCCACCTCTTCTAACAAAACATGGTGCAAATCGCTTCTATGTATTGCAATATTAACCAACTGATATTTCTGTTCAAAAGCAATCAAATCTGATTGTGTCAGTATATTCAAATTCATATCCGTTAATCTCACTTTAGAGATACGTGTACCTCTTTGAGTTAATTGATCAGATACGCCTAAGTGTCGATAAACCTGCATGGCATTATTAGCGATAGCAATCCCCGCTCCTACAGGTTTAATTTTCTCTGTAGACTCATAGATAACAAAAGGAATATTAGCCTTTTTTAAAGCTATTCCCATAGTCAGCCCAGCTATACCTGCTCCTATTATTGCTACTTTCATATCTTCCATAGTTGCTTATACTTTATCTAACGAATATACAAAAACACTACCTAATCCCCTCTAAACACACTTATAAAAAACAAAAGCACCGAAATAATTATCTCAGTGCTCTTATCTATCATTTACTTTTAATTCTTTGTTTCTGGTTGTTCCTTCACATACTTTGGTGGAACTGTAGAGTCTTCTCCATCTACCACTCTATTTACACTATAATGTGGAGCGACCATCTCAATATTATTTTCTGCAAAAACATCTTGTGCATGTTGACGCAAATCAGAATATACCTTTGCTGATAACTTCGCCTCTTTGATATATACATTCAATTGATAGTCAACATAAAAATCCCTAAACTGATCTTGTAAGATAAATGGTTTCTGGCGTTTTAATACATGTTCTGTTCTATTTGCCACCTCGTATAGCATTTCATGAACTTTTTGCCATGGTACGTGATAACCAGCCCCTATTGTCAAATATAGAATCAGTCCATGCTCTTTAGCTGACTGCGTATAATTAACCGTTTGAGCGGACATGATATTAGAGTTCGGAATTGTGATCACTTCATTTTTAGGTGTCTTAATTCTCGTCACTAACGCTGTCTTTTCTAACACATCCCCAGTGAACTCACCTAACTTAATACGATCTCCTAATTTAAAAGGTCTCATATAAGTAATTACTAAACCTGCTACCAAGTTTCCTATAACAGATGTAGACCCTAGAGATAACATAATACCTGCAAATACAGATACCCCTTGGAATATCTGAGAATCAGAATTAGGCAGATAAGGGAATATCAAAATAAACATAAAGATAAATAGCAATCCACTGATCAAATTATAAGTCGGAAAAGCCCAATCAGGATAGAACCCTTTAATCGTAATTTTATTAGTAGCTATCTTTTCTGCTAAAGATCTAACAAACTTCTGTACATACTTAAATATTGCAACAATAACGATAATAGTAAACAGCTTGGGCATATAAGCCTTAATACTTTTTCCTACTGATTTTAAAGGAGTCAATACATATTCTAACAATTGATCAGAAATATGTTTTGTATAAGGAAATAATTTAAATATAGCTAACAACCCAATATATAAGAATATCAACACCACAATTAGCTTAATAACTTTCGCTATTGATATAGTTGTCAGCATAGCTCTTTGATCATCTATGATACCAAATATCCCTTTTATTTTCTTTCCTCTCTGTCTCCAGATAGCCACTTTACAGCGTCTATAAACATATCGTATCCCTTTGAGGATAAAATACTCTACAATGATAATAGCTATTGTCCCTGCTACTTGTATTAAGATTTGCTGCCAACTCGTATTGTGTTGTTGTAATTCTACAGCAGAGATTATCTGTTTTTTATAGTACTGTGCAGCTTCTAATTTACTTTTGCTTTCTTGTGCAGCTTGTATACTATCCACACTCATCAGTATCTCATTTTGATACATCAGATTAAGATAGTTTCCAGTATCCGCTAATTTGATAGAATCTCCTTCGAATAAATAATCCTCAGCTAACATAGCGATCTTCCCTTCTATTGATTTAGCACGTTGCTTAGAAGTAAAAGAACCTATATTACCATAAACATTAAATAAAGTATCATTAAAGTTAATCACTGGTGTTTTCTCCATCACTACGACAACAGTGCGAACAGTCTCAACTGGTTCAGGAATTTTAGAAGAGGGCTTCTTATTTTTAGCCCAAGTAGACCCACCCATAATAAGGGCTGTCAATAGTATAAACAAACGAATGTTCATCATATAAAATCGCATAAAAACAATCTATAAAAGTTGAAGTAAATTTAACTTTTAAAATAACAAAAACTATACCGTACCTAAAATATTGTTTTCTTTATTTTAATAGCGGAAAGAGTACTCCTAACAAAAAAGTTAACTGAACAAAAAAAGGATGCTCTGCGGCATCCTTACTAGTATGTCTATATACACTTATTTATTCTTTTTTCTCTTTAGAAATTAATTTGACTAACACATATTCAAAATTACTATCCATTAACTCTTTATTGTGAGTTCTTGTAATATCTAATACGTACGTATATCCTTCTTCATATTTAAATCCTTCTATAGATGGTGTATAATCTAAGATCTCACCAGACATGGTATATAATATTAAATGTTCCACATCTTGTCCTTTAAAAGGCTCTATGGGTTTCATCAGGGTATAAGACTCTACTTTTACACGCTTATTTTCTCTTGTGATAGACGAATTATCATCACTACTACAAGCTACTAAAAAGCTCATCAATAAAGTTCAAATCGCAAAATACTGTACTATTTTCTTTAATTTCATTTTTTAATAATTAGTTGATTGGGTTTCGGCTAAAATAAACAATTTAATAAAGAATAGGATTCTTTATTTTTACACAGCATAATTCAGAATAACAATGAAGTTCGAACAACAGTATAGTCTAGACAAACATATAAAAGAGTACCAAAGTGGAAAGAAATCAAAGTACATCTTCTTTTGGGGGCATCAAAAAAGCAAAAGTGGAGAGATTACAGCAGCGTGCTTTAGCCAATGGTGGCCTAGTCGATTTGAGGTCAATGGACAGTCTTATGCTTCTACAGAACATTGGATGATGGCACAAAAAGCTTTGTTATTCAATGATCAAGAAATCTATAAACGCATTATGAATGCCAAAAGTCCTATGGAGATGAAAGCCCTAGGAAGAGAAGTACGCGGATTTAGAGAAGATATATGGATAGCTAATCGTTATCGTATCGTGGTAGAAGGTAACTATCATAAGTTTACTCAAAACAAAGAACTTCAAACCTTTCTAATCAATACTAAAAAAAGAGTACTAGTAGAAGCTAGTCCAGTAGATACGATATGGGGAGTAGGATTAGCAGCAGATAATGAAAAAATAAATATTCCTGTCAAATGGAATGGATTGAACTTACTCGGTTTTGCCTTAATGGAAGTAAGAGAGATGATAATGAATAAATAAAATAACAAAGGATGCTGATACAGCATCCTTTGTTATTAATACCTCCACGCCAAAATGCGGCTTATCTTATTCCCTTGTTCCATATTTATAATACGAACCTCTTTAGTTTCACTTCGTTTTAATAGTGATTGCAGAGGTTTAAGGTTATCTTTATTAGACACTAAAGTGGTGAACCATACTGCCTGTCTTTTAAAATGCTTACTCTCATAAATGTAATTAGTGATAAAGGCAAGTTCTCCACCATCACACCACAACTCATTGTTCTGCCCACTGAAGTTCTGTACTGGTTTACCCACCACTTCTTTACCTAGGTTTCTCAACTTCTGTGTTGTCTTCGCCAACACCTCAGCTCTTGACTTAAAGAAAGGAGGGTTACAAATCACCACATCGAAATACTCTTTCTCTCCTATTATATTCTTTAATATATTTCGCTTAGTAGGTTGCTGACGGATACTGATATGACTCTTTAGATGAGGGTTGTGCTCTACGATATGACTAGCTGTCTTTACAGACACTACATCTACTTCAGACCCCACAAATTCCCATCCATACTCAGCCACACCTATAATAGGATATATCACATTAGCTCCTATTCCAAGATCTAATATCTTTACTCCCTTTCCTGTAGGTACTTTTCCATTGTTCCCCTCTGCCAGTAGATCTGCTATATAGTGGATATAATCAGCTCTCCCAGGGATAGGTGGACATAGATTCGTCTTAGGCATTTCCCAATACGTCATCTTATAGTCCTTCATCAGTATGGCTTTATTCAATAAAACCACTGCTTCAGGTTTTGCAAAGTCAATTGTATCTACCCCTGACGGGTTCTTGATAATAAAAGTTGCCAACTCAGGCACCACTTGTTTTAACTTATCAAAGTCATATAAATCCTGATGTTTATTACGTGGGTGTAGTTTCTTCTGCGTTTTCTTTGCTTCTTTCATTATCTTTATATTTCATGCAAAATTAGGGTATTTAAGTGGGTTCTACTACATAAAATCTCAATACTCTAAACTTTATTAAACTCATCTAGCATAGCAGGTCTCTTAGGATACTTCTTCTTCATCTCATCTACTATAGAATCAATAATTCCTACAGCTTGCGGAAACTCTTTTTTAAGAGAAATTAATAGATTACCAATATTCTTATAATCTGAACGATTATTAGCTCTATCTGCTTCTAAAACAATGAGAGGTCTTAAAACATCAAATATTACATCAACAGTATACTCTTTTTTAATGTATTTTAGATAAGGCAATACTAAATCTAATCTACTTACTTTTTTTAACAAGTCAAATAACCTATCTACATACCCCTCTAAAGAATATAGAACACCTACTGAATTAACTAAACCATCATATGGATTACTATTAAACATACTGTGTTGTTTCACTTTACTCTTAGCTTCACTGATTAAACTGTCTATTTTTTCTTCGATGATTACTGTCCATTCTTCTTTTGTAAATGTTGCTTTTAACTTACTATAATAGGTTTTATTGATTTGCCAACCAAAAAAGACTTGTTTATTGTAGAAATAACGCATACGTTCAACATCTTTTTCTGATTCTGCAATCTCTAATAAGATAAGTTCCCATTGGTTAACAGTTCCGGGATGTTTTAATTCTTCTGCTATTTTTATTCCTTCAATAAGTAATATTTTTGCTTTCTCATACTCTCCATGCATCATCTCTCGTTGAACTAAGTTTCTTCTAACTTCTGGAATAGATATATTATCCAACATCTCTTGATTCAACTGTTCTTCTCTTCCTATTTTTCCTAAAAAGGATAATCTAACGTTAGTAAAATGTCTTATTCTATATTCCTCAGAATTACTTTCTTTTATCTTTTTATCTAAAAATGTGAGGTAAAATTCTTCCTTAAATATCTTCAAACACAATAATTCGAAAGAACCTAATAACTCATAACCAAAATCTCCGTAATCAAAATAAACCTCTTTTGCTAATTCTTCTTCAAAGAATGAAATTAAAGACTCTTTAAACTCAATAGTTATATCTGCTTCTATGATACTATCCAATATTTCAATAGCTTTAAAGATTAAATCACTAAAATATCCATTACTATCATCAGAAAAGGTAATCACATCAATAGCTTCTTCTATAAATATTTGTATTATACTACACGCATCTCTATAATTTCTTTCAGCTATAAGTTCATTTACTCTACCTAAGTATATTTCTAATTCTTTACTTAATTTTTTTGTTTCTGTATAACTGACAAAACCTCGTGAAGTATGCTGTTTAATTATTTTTCTAAAAACCTCTTTATACTTCTCTTTTATATCGACTGTATCATCCCTATCTACAAAATAAGCTTCTAAAGACACTTTTAGTCTTGCGTCTTTTTTTGCACTTATAAAAATAAACTCTCTTAAATCTTCTATGCTTAATTGTTCGACTAAATCTTTAAAACTCATCCTTTTTACCTTCTTTGTTTTCTTTGGTACAACCTCTATTGTCATATCATCTCTCAATTGATACAATACAGCAACAACATGTTTACAGACAGCTCCATCATAAGGACAGTCACAATTATAATCTTTGATACTCTGTGATTTATCTAATTCTATAACAACAGTATAATCATCATTCCCCTCTACTTCACCCTCGTAGATATAATCACCTAGTTTAGTAATATCCCTCACCATCCCTTGCTCATAATACTCAAATCCGCGCTTCAAGATAATATTGCTAACATTTGTTTCAAAATTGAATAAATTGTTCATCTCTTCTAAATTAACTATATCGTAAAAATACTATAATCTTTTATAAACATAAAAACTATGTATTAATAACATTAAACCAATAACATAGCATTATTACATAAATTTTATTCAATTTAGTTAGTTATTTCTAACAAATGACTTTAATTTTACCCTTCATTTAAATTAGTAAAGATTATGAAAGTCGGAATAGATAGTATTGCATACTTTATCCCTAAAATTCACTTACCTATAGAAACATTAGCTATCGAGCGAAATATCGAACCTCTAAAATTAACTAAGGGACTTGGATTACAAAAGATGGCGTTATTAGATACTTACCAAGATGTAATCACAATGGCTGCTAATGCTGCGTATAGCTTACTCCAAGACAATACTACTATTGCTCCTCAAGACATTGCTAAAATATACGTAGGTACAGAGAGCGGATTAGACAACTCTAAACCTATTGCTTCTTATACCTTAGGATTATTAGAGCAAATCTATGGACAAGGTATTTTTAGAAATTGTGATGCTGTAGATCATACTTTCGCTTGTATAGGGGCAGTAGATGCTATGCAGAATGCTATTGACTTCATAAAAGCTAACCCTACCAAGAAAGCTATTGTTATCGCAACAGACTACGCTAAGTATGACCTAGCTTCTACAGGAGAATACACACAAGGTGCAGGTGCTATTGCTTTATTAATTAGTGCTAATCCTCGTATGTTAGCTTTCACAGGACAGACTGGAGTAGCTACAGAAAGTGTATTTGACTTCTTTAAACCTCATCGTTCGATAGAGAAAAAAAGCATCACAGGAAACTCTATTAATGAGGCATGGCATGGTATAGAAGAAGCAGAAATCTCTATACACAAAGACCAACCTGTATTCGAAGGACAATACTCTAACGAATGTTATATCAATAGAATCACAGAAGCATACACTCACTTCAAAGAGTTAAACAATAAAAAAGACTTGAAAGTATACCAAGATTGGAAGGCTGTCTTGATGCATTTACCTTATTGCTTCCAAGGACGTAGAACTTTCCATGAAATAGTATTACAAGAGAACCCTGAACTAGTAGACAGAACAGCTGCTGATGCAAAAGACCAGATCAAAGCATTTGCTAAGTCAGAAGCGTATATGGAATTGGTTAATACTAAGATTGCCCCATCAGAGATAGCTTCTGGTGAAGTAGGTAATATCTATACAGGGTCTATATTCTTAGGTTTGCTATCTACTCTGTCTCATTTTAACAATACAAAAGAAAGTTTAGTAGATACTACACTAGGATTTATTGCTTATGGTTCAGGATCTAAATCTAAAGTATTCGAAGCCGAAGTACAAAGTACATGGCAAGAAGGTATGCCTAAAGTATCTATCTTCGAAACTTTAAAACAGTCAACAGCAATAGACTTCAGTACTTATATCGCCCTTCATAAGAAAGAGCAAAAAACACCAATACAGCCTGCTAATAATGAATTTGTAATAGACTATATCGAGTCGGCAATACCTCATCTAATAGGAGCACGCTACTATAAGTTTGTAAAATAAGAATAAAAGAAATTCACTATACTCACCTCTTTCTAACCAATAGAAAGAGGTTTTTTTCATTATACTTGTATTACCTAAGTAAACACAAAATGAGTATTCCAATCAACAATAAAATAGAAGAACAAAAATTAATCAAAATAGCCATATTTAAAAAAGAAATCAGAACGACAAAACCGCATAAACACCAAGGTTATTTTGAACTCATATATCTAAAGAATACAACAGGATACCACTGTATAGATGAACAACAATACCAGCTTAGTACACACAACCTATTTATCATAAAAAAGGAGCAAGTTCACTATTGGAACATAACTTCAGAACCTTTTGGATATGTAATTTTAATTAAACGAGACTTCTTTTTACAGAATATAGACAGCACTTTAAAACAATTCTTTTTTGACATTACCCAACTGACTCAAATAGACTTACCTGAAGATACTAATATTGATCTCCTCTTTGCGTTACTACTTACAGAAGAAGATCAAACTGCTCAAGAGGCTTTACTCAAGGCTTTATTTATCAAAATACGCAATTCTACGATAACAGAACAACTCCCTCTTAAATCAGGTATATACAGTGCTTATCTACACTTATTAAACATAGATCACACACCGATCAACAAAGTAAATCACTATGCTAAACTCCTCCATACCACCCCTCAAAATCTAAATGCCAGTTGCCAAAAAAACATTGGACTATCAGCTGCTGCAGTACTAGCACAACACATCATTGCAGAAGCAAAGAGACTATTGATCTACACAGATTTCTCTATCAATGAAATTAGTTTACAACTCAATTTTACAGATGCATCACACTTTACTAAATATTTTAAAAAACATACTACTTATACACCAAATAACTTTAGGAAACTTTAATCTCATACCATTCTATTTTCAAATATACCAGATAAACTCCTATTAAATTATCCACCTTTGCTCTTATAGCGTGTACATTATGGAAAACAATACTATTGGATTAAAGGAATTGGCAAAAGTATTTTTTAAACTGGGTTGCTTAGGCTTTGGTGGACCCGCTGCACATATTGCAATGATGCAACGAGAAATAGTTGAAAAGAGAAAATGGCTAAATCCACAGGAATTTCTAGAATTAATTAGTATCACTCATCTAATCCCTGGACCTAATAGTACAGAGCTTGCCATCCATATTGGTTACACCACCAGAGGCTGGAAAGGACTGTTTATCGCTGGTATATGCTTCATATTTCCTGCAGTAGTACTGACTTGCATACTAGCCTATTTTTATAAACAATATGGACAACTTCCTGAAGTAGAAACCTATTTATATGGATTAAAGCCCTCCATCACTATTATCATCCTTCTACTTGTATTTAAATTAACGACTCAATTTATCACTAAACCCAAATCGATAATACTCACTTGTGGAGTGTTTGTACTTTCTTTAGCTGGGTATAGCGAAATGACCTTACTATTACTTACTTTAGCCTTATCTCTATTATACTATACATACTGCCGAGTAAGTAGAAACCACCTTCCTTCTTTTATCCCCTTATTAGCAATCCCTTACACGGGATATCACGCTGATGTGAATATAAAACTCTTTTGGATCTTTTTAAAGATAGGTAGTGTATTATACGGAAGTGGTTACGTCTTATTTTCGTTTATTGAAACAGAACTAGTTCATAAAGGTTTATTGACAAGAACTCAACTCATAGATGCTATTACAGCAGGTCAGATAACACCTGGCCCTGTCTTTTCTTCAGTAACCTTCGTTGGTTATCAAATAGGAGGTTGGTCAGGTGCTGTTTTTTCTACTATTGCAGTATTTATCCCTTCATTCCTCTTGATTTTGTTAATTACTCCTATCGTGCATTACCTAAAGAGATCTAATCTTTTTCAGCTAATACTAAAAGCAGTGAACATCACCTCTATTGCTCTTATTGCTTCTGTCTGTATTAGTCTAACTTCAGAGAGTATTAGGGATAAAAACGACTTTATAATCGCTCTCACTATATTATCTATCAGTCTTTTTTTCAAAAAGATAAACACTGGCATACTTTTACTCATAGGATTAATTCTAGGAAAGCTACTCCTATTCCTTGCTCCCTACTTCTAGCACGACTCCCACTCTGCTATAGTTGTAATACCACTCTGAGCGATATCTCCTAACTTTACTTTAATCTTAGCATCTAAAGGTAATAGTAGATCAACTCTAGAACCGAACTTAATAAATCCCATTTCCTCACTTTGTTTAGCAATCTTACCTATCGTAAGATAATTGACAATACGATTGGCTAAGGCACCTGCTATCTGTTTAGCCAAGACCTCTCTTCCACTTTTATGCTTATACACCACAGTATGACGTTCATTAGCTGTTGAAGACTTCGGATGCCAAGCCACTAGGTGTTTTCCCTTGTGATACATACTATATAACACCTCCCCTTCTATTGGATTTCTATTGACATGAACATTCAAGACACTCATAAAAATAGAAACTTGAATACGCTTATCTTTAAAATACTCATCTGCTTCTACTTCTTCTATTACAACCACTTTTCCATCACAAGGAGCTAAGACCAAGTTGTCGTCTTGTATCAACACTCTTGACGGGATTCTAAAGAAAGAAATAACCAATGCTATAAGAATCAATGTGACTATAAAAATAGCTAATTGTAACAACCAAAAACGAGGACTAATCAATTCATAAGACAATATATTAACCATGATAAAAGTACATACTCCTATCAGGATAGATCCTTTTCCTTCTTTGTGTATTCTCATAAGTATATTGATTTTTAAAATTGATATTATTGTTTTTAATAGATAAAGTACTATATATATTTATCTAAAAAGAGTACTTGACTACCCAACAGTGTAGTCAAGTACATAACTTCACTTGCGATTAGTAATAATAAAGTTGTAAAGAAAAAATCATCTTGATTATGCTAGTAAACTGTTTTTAAGTAAATACATCTTCATTCCACAAGTAAAATTCAATAATTAGAGAACTAGTATTGTACTAGTAACAACATAACTAATTCACTAATTGACAAAACAAGTTCTATTACTGAGTTGAGGTTCTGACTGGATTCGAACCAATCTAATGACTATTGCGTAGTCATGCCTATCCTCTCGGCCACAGAACCTTTTGTTTACCCTCTTATATTGAGGTTCTGACTGGATTCGAACCAATCTAATGACCATTGCGTAGTCATGCCTATCCTCTCGGCCACAGAACCTTTTGTTTACCCTCTTATATTGAGGTTCCGACTGGATTCGAACCAATCTAATGACTATTGCGTAGTCATGCCTATCCTCTCGGCCACAGAACCTTTTGTTTACCCTCTTATATTGAGGTTCTGACTGGATTCGAACCAATCTAATGACCATTGCGTAGTCATGCCTATCCTCTCGGCCACAGAACCTTTTGTTTATCCTCTTATATTGAGGTTCTGACTGGATTCGAACCAATCTAATGACCATTGCGTAGTCATGCCTATCCTCTCGGCCACAGAACCTTTAATACTATCAATGTATCTTACCTTTTCTTCAGTTTTTCAATTACACTTAATACTCCTTCTGTTATGAAAATCAATTCTTCCTCAGTCAACTCCGTATGTATAGGTAATGACAATACCCTAGAAGTCAAATACATTGTATTAGGCAAATTATACTCTCTATCTTTTAATGTTTTAAACATCTCTTGTTCATGACAAGGCACAGGATAATATATCATACTAGGAATGCCTAACTTTGCTAGTTCTTCATGTACCTCATCTCTATTCACCCCTTCTAGAATCATCGTATATTGATGAAAAACATGGTGACTATAATCTGGTACATAAGGAGTAATGATATTAGAACTAGCCTTAAAAGTTTGGTTATAATAAGCAGCTGCTTCTCTCCTTTTATTGCAGTAGTCATCCAAATATTTTAATTTCACATTTAAAACTGCTGCTTGAATAGAGTCTAAACGACTATTCACTCCTACTATTTCATGATAATAACGTCTCTCCGAACCATGATTACAAATCTTACGCATAGTATGAGCTAATGAATCATCATTAGTCATAATCACTCCACCATCGCCATAAGCACCTAAGTTCTTAGAAGGAAAAAAAGAAATACAACTGATTGTTCCCATTGTTCCTGTTTTATAAGAAGTACTTCCTTGTTTATAACTTCCTCCTATACTCTGAGCGTTATCCTCTATCACTGCAAGATTATACTTATCTGCTATTGGCATAATCTCTCCCATATTAGAACATTGACCATACAGATGAACAGGTATAATAGCTTTCGTTCTCTCAGTTATCGCTGCCTCCAGGCTCTCTTTATTAATAGTAAATGTATCTTTATCTACATCTACGAATACTGGTGTTAATCCTAATAGAGCAACTACTTCTACCGTTGCAACAAAAGTAAAGGATGGAGTTATCACTTCATCACCTGGCTTCAAGCCTAATGCCATCAAGGCGATCTGTAATGCATCTGTACCATTAGCACACGGGATCACATGCTTCACACCTGTATAGGTTGCTAGATTATCTGTAAACTCCTTCACAGCTGGTCCATTGATAAAGGTACTCGTTCTAATCACTTGCTCAATTCCCTTATCTATTTCTTCCTTTATTTTTTCATATTGACGTTGTAAGTCAACCATTTGTATAGTACTCATTGTTTATCCTCTTGCAGCTCCAATCCAATTAAAATTCTATCATTTCAATTGCTATTCTAAGCCTTATTCTGTGATACAAATGTATATTGATAATAACACACCTACCTAGTCCAGTTTTTACAAATACTCCCTATAATCTATCTCTTGGTTTCTATAGATTTTTGAACTAGATTGATTTGGGGTGAGTCCGTACTGTGTCCGTTATGAGTCCGTAGTGAGTCCGTTATTCTAAACAAAACAACGGACTAAATACTGATTCATCTCTTTACCAATTCACTCTTATACAAAACAATACTCCTACAAAATACTTACTACACAGAATCATCCAACAACTACTATTTACTTCATCTACATAGCCTAAAGATCAATATTTAGACATTATAACACTTTATCTCACCTACTTCCTTACATAAAAACCTAATTTGATTACAATTCTTCAAAGTTTAATTACACTCCACCTTCTTCTAAAGGGATAAAAACAAATCTTTGTCTTGTTAATTCTAAATCTATAGTGATGACTACTACAAATAATATAAGTTCTATTTGGGTGAATAATCGGCACAAAAGAAGCCTACTGGATTTCCTTATGTTTTGGAAAAAAAGACCTTGTCCACATGTCAAACTCCCTACTCCCCTACACCTTATAGAGTCGTGTAAAGGATTAGTATTAAACAACCTGAAGGTCAAGTCTATTCTATTTTCAACAGATATTGCCTTAATAGAAAATAACGATGCAGATGCTATTCTTGCAGTGTACCCATTTGCTCCCTCACAGAATATTATTAAAACCTTAATTGAGTTTTCTAAGAAACCTGTTATTTGTGGAATCGGTGGAGGTATTACTCAAGGGGACTTTGCCATTACCATGGCTAAAAAAGCAGAAGCTTTAGGCGCCGCTGCAGTCATAGTCAATCAACCGTTTAAAAATGAAGATATCGCTGAAGTAAAGAAGCATATCAATATTCCTATTATCTCTAGTGTATCAACCCTCAATTTTGATTTTAAATCACGTATTGAAGCAGGGGTAAGCTGTTTTAATGTTACAGGTGGAGCAGACACTCTAAAAATAGTAGATTATATTAAAACAACCTATCCTAATATAGCTGTGATCTCTACTGGAGGTAAAACAAATGAATCACTTCAAAATATAGCACAAAAAAAGGTAAATGCTATCATTCTTACTCCTCCATCTAATGGAGAACTATTTCGCTCTATTATGAATGGTTATAGAGAACAGTGATTATTGTGATAAATGAAGTACATAGACCTGTTCGCCGTCTTTTACAACCCCCGTATTGACAAAGCCACAAGAGGTATACAGTTGGATCGCTCTCACATTACTCTCATCTAATCCGAGATAAAGCTCTTGGACAAGTTCTCTAAGTCGTATTTGTTCTAAAAAAACTTCAAATGCTTTCTTCCCATATCCCTTACCTTGATGTTGGTAATCAATCATAAATCGCATGATCCAATAATTGTCATGGTCACGATCATAAGGGCCCGACATAATAAAGCCTATTAATTCTTCATCACTATAAATAGCCTGTGGCTCTAAATTAGGATAAAACTTAGACTCTGCTATAGATACTGCATTGCCACAGATATACTCCTCATCAAAAGTAGGTTTACCATCTTTATTAGTCGTTAGCAGACCTACTTCATAGTAGTTATCTGCTGTTACTTCTCTTAATGTGATTCGCATATATATGGTCTTCTATACTGTAATTATTCCTTCACTAAAGATAACAGCACAACTCTTAATAATCACTTTATCCTCTGTCAACTCTACTTCCATACTACCAGTTCTTTCAGAACACTGAAATGCTTTCAGTACCTTTTTGTCTAATCTGATGTACCAATACGGTGCTAAAAAACTCTGAACAGCCCCAGTCACTGGATCTTCATCTGTACCTGACCAAGGCCAAAAATATCTATATTCATAATCATATCCCTCTATACAAGAACTCGCAGTGACCACCACTCCATTAATCCCTGTATCAATATTTCTTAATCTATTAAAATCAGGAGACAAGGCTGCTAGTTCTACACCATCTTGTATCTCTACCATGACGATATTATGTTCTTTATTATATCCACAGCTCAACACCTCTTTTATACCTAGTGCATCTACTATCTCTTTTGATAAAGTCGTGTTCTCTACCTCTAGAAGCGGAAAAGACATTTCTATATTCACTCCTTGCTTGTACACTTCTACTGTATAGCCTGAGTGTGTATTAAATATAATCTTATGTAACTGCTCTTCTCCACTAAAAAGTGCTTTGGCAGAAGCCATAGTAGCGTGTCCACACAGTGGAATCTCCATCTTAGGAGAGAAGTAACGAATGCTATACTTATTATCTGTAAGAGGCATCACAAATGCCGTCTCTGAAAAACCAAATTCTTTAGCGATAAGGATCATTTTTTCCTCAGAAATAGGTTGTTCTAATAAACATACTCCAGCTTGGTTTCCTTTAAAAAGTTCTGTTGTAAATGCGTCTACTATAAATGATTTTATTTTCATGAATATTGTACTTTCGATAATTAACTAAGAATGAGCCAATAGAGATATAGTCCTCTCTAAGCCTCCTTTCTCCAATAACGCTCAATATGCAACGAAAGTATAAAGTTTCTATTATTCTATATACTAAAAGCTACTGAGTCAACTAAAAAGCTGATTCAATAAGCTTATTGAGTACCTCAAAAAGTCAAAAGTCAACTACACATAACAGAAATAGTCTTGTTATAGAAACAAAGTTCGTTAACCTCAACTCTTTCTATACTCATTAGGTATCTGTCCAATATAGCGCTTAAAATACCTACAGAACAAGGATGCATCTGCAAACTCTAGCTGATCACGTGTTTAACAGACAGAAAAGTGGTGTTTAAATACTCTTTAGCTTTGTTTATAACTGCAAAACCTATCCATGACTTAACTGACTTACCAGTTCTCTTCTTGATTAGTGAACTTAGATGCTGTAGTGTTAAGTGTAGATGTGTGGCATAAAAAGAAACATTGCGTTCTACCACTCCATATTCATCGAGAAGTTCAAAGAAACAATCCATAATATCATTAACTCTATTCTTCTGTAAGTTTTCTTTTAAAGTCATAGAATAATACGACTTTGACACTACTGTAATCAAGGAGTAAATAAGATACTGTAGCATCTGTTCTAACAAATGAGTCTTAAGTAGACTATACTGTTTTTCTGATAAGTAAAGACAAGTCTTCAATCAGTTCGCTATCTTGTTTATTAGGATAAATAATAAGCTTATCTAAGACCTCTGTATTGTTCTTGATTAAATTACGACTTTGCTATTGATAATTTGTACTTTGCTATCACTCTCTAATCTTTTTAAGGTACGAATAACTGTTTCTACTCTTAACCCAGTCAAATCTGCAATTTGTTGTCTAGTCAGATCAATGGTCAGTGGACGAGAAGTTTCTTCCACAGCTTGTTGATGAGACTTTAGATAGTTTAGCAGTGTCATAATACGATTATCAGGATCTTGTGAAGCGATATCAGGTGCCATAATAGACTTATAATATAAGCGTCTAGACAAACTCTTATTCATAGCTAAAGACACCTCATTATTTTGTCTCATCATTTCATAAAAATCACCTTTAGGCAATTGAATAATCTTCGCATTGCTCACGGCTATTGCATTGGCAGGATAACGCTCTTCTATAAATAGAGGTGGCTCTCCGAAGCTCTGTCCAGATGTAAAAATATTCTGTATAAACTCTCTCCCATCAGCACTAAAGTTATTCATCTTTACCTTGCCTGACACAACTTGATAATAATGACTAGGGTAATTCCCTTCTTGAAAGATAATTTCATTCTTCTTCACTTCTCTTATTTCAGCTCCATATTGCATTAACAGTTCTATCGTAATCATATTGCCTTTTAAATATCTACCTTATATACTTATATTGATATCCAAAGCTACTAATAAACTATAGATGCAAACGCTAAAAAAAAGCGAAAATACACTTAGTATTTTCGCTTAAAAAAATATAGACTTACATCCAATATTGTCAATTAACTATTTCGAGTTAAACAGATGCTGGTGTAAACTCTTCATAGAAGATCTGATCTGCACTGATATTTAGAGCTTTTAAATCACGAAGTTGCTTCTCTAAGAAAGGATGTGGTCCACATAAATAGTAATCTGCTTCATTCGTAAACTCATATCCCTTAATCGTAGATAAATCAACAACTCCTTGATAAGTTTCTATATCTTCAGCCACCTGATCTAGACTGTCGTAAAAGAAGATTGGCTTCACCTGAGAACAGTTATTCGTAATATAGCTTAGTTTATTTCTAAATGCCTGTACCTCTTGATTTCTACACCCGTGAATCCACACAATATTGTGATTTACCACTCCACTTAATTCTAATGCCTCTAGCATTGATAATAAAGGCGTCTGCCCTATTCCTCCACTGATAAACACTTTATCTCTCTGGTTCTCCTTTAGCACAAAGTTTCCTGACGGAGAACTAATTTCTACAGTATCTCCTTCATTAATATGGTCATGCAGATGATTACTAATCATACCATTCATATCGATCTCTTTTCCTAGTTCGCGTTTGATAGATATTCTATAGTACTCGTTATTAGGAGCACATGATATAGAATATTGTCTGATCTGCTCTAGGCCTATTCGTTCTAAAAAGACTTTAATACTGATATATTGTCCTGGTTGATGCTGTACAACAGCACTCCCATCTGCTGGTACCAAATAAAAGGAAGTAATCTCTCCAGACTCTACTACCTTACTCTTCACAGTGAATGCTTTCCACCCTATCCAGTTATTCGCTTCATTCTCCTTAGCTTGATAAATCTTATGTTCGTGTCCTATCATGATATCTGCTAATTGTTGATAAGCCACTGCCCAGGCTTGTACGATATCTTCTGTCGCTGCTTCACCTAGTACCTCTTTTATAGACGCTAGTAGATGAGTTCCTACTATTTCATACTGTTCTGGCTGTATTGATAAGCTGGCGTGCTTATGCCCTATTAGATCAACTACAGGCATTAATCGCTCTGGCTGTGAAATATTTTCTGCATAGCCAAGTACTGCCATCGCTAAAGCCATCTGTTGTTTGCCAGCACGTTGATTCCCCATATTAAATACATTCTTTAATTCTGGGTGATATTCGAACATTCTCAAGTAAAAATGTTTTGTTAGTTCTAATCCCTTCTCTCTTAGCAAAGGTACTGTTGCCAAGATTAATTGTTTTTGCTCACCTGTTAACATGTCTTCGTTGTTTTATAATGTTACAGCCAAATATAGAAGCTTACCTACTACGCATTTTATGACTGCAGTCATAAGAAATAGAGTTTATTCTTTTTCTCCTAAGATTAAAGTTTGTAGAGAAGATTTAAAGAATGAATAGAATATAATCGATGGCTAATCCCTGCTCATTTGACATAAAAAGACAATAGCGCTTCATTTTTATGAATTATTTAATTTACAAAGCTATATAATAGAATAATTCTAAATAATATAACTCTATTTAGAATCATTATAATTAAATAGCTATATATTAATTATTCATAACTCAAATTAGTTAAGAAAAATAATACTACTAACTATCAACACATTAGCCAAAAGACGCACAACCCTACTATTTAACTAAATTTTATATACTGATATAATATATACATTTGCATCACTATTTAAATTAAGTCCAAATAATGAAACTACTATCTAATGTAGAAAAGTCGCTCTCACATCACTTTATCTACATATTTCTTCTTTTACTAGCAGGAAATAGTGTCGCCCAGAGTTCTAAAGTATTTAAAGGAACTGTTGTTGATTCTAATAATCAACCTTTAGAATTCGCTACTGTTATATTAGATAACAATGAAGTTTACTACACTAATAATCAAGGAACATTCTCTTTTTCTACTAAAAAAGACTTTGAGCCATTCAGTATTAACTACGCCAATAAGAAGTCTATTTACATTAAAGACCTCAAAACTTTTACTACTTACAATAATCGTTTTCTATTAGTTGATTTATCTATTACACTAGACGAGATTAATATAACAGCACCTATACTTAAAGCACAGTCTGGATCGAACTCAGCAATAGTAATAGACAAAGAGAAAATTAGTGAAGTACAAGCATTCAGTTTAAAAGATGTATTAAATACATTACCTGGTCATGCTACAGTGGCGCCAAACCTAAATACTGCACAGACCATAAACCTTAGAGGCGCTAGCTTTGATAAATTAACGGGAGGAACACTTCAGCAAATGAACAACTCTTTTGGAGTAGCTATTATCGTAGATGATGTAACTATCTCCAACGATGCCAATATGCAAACGCGTAGTTTAAATCAATTTGGATTAACAAATTCTTCTAATACAGGTAGTATTGCCAATCTTACTTATCAAGGGGTTGACTTACGTGAAATTCCAGTAGAAAATATTGAAAGTATAGAAGTGGTACAAGGTGTTGCCTCTGCTAAATATGGGGAATTAACTGACGGAGCTATTATCATCAATAAACAAGCTGGGAAAACACCTTATAGTTTTACAACTAACATTAATAGAGGAGCCACTTCATATAGCTTATCTAAAGGTTTTGGACTTCCTAACAAATGGGGGGCTTTAAACCTATCTATGAATTACTCTAAAAGTAACAATGACCCTAGAGATAACATTAAAGAATATAATCGAATCAATCAAAGTATTCTTTGGACTAAATCATTCTCACCACGTGTCAAAAATAATTTAAGTCTAAGCTTTAGCAAACGACTAGACGGTGTTAGAGAAGATCCTGATGATCAACAAAGTCGAAAACTAAAAGCAACAGATGAGTTCTTTAGATGGTCTAATAGAACGAATATACAATTCAATTCTAGAGCTATTAAATCTCTTAACCTCAATATTAATGGTTCTTATGGAATAAGTAATACTTACAACCAAGAAAGAATAAACAAAGGCCCTTTTCCTATAGCCAACAGAGATACTACAGGTGTGTATGAAGGCTATTATGTAGATGGTAGATATATTGCTATTGAAGAAATACAAGGAAGACCTCTTAGTTTAGGATCTACCTTAAACATTTCCTCTGATGCTTTTGGAAATAAATTTGAACACTTAATCACAGCAGGAGTATCTATTAACTATCACGATAACTTGGGTAAAGGAACTATTTATAAAGCTGATCAGCCTAGATGGTTTCAAAATAACAACCAGAACGAACGTCCTTATGATTTCAGAAAAAATGAAGGTCAAGCTAACTATGGAGCCTACATTATGGACAACTTTAAATGGTATTTATTCGATAAACCATTAGAAGGGAATCTTGGATTCCGTATGGATGTACAAAATAGCAAAGCTAGTTATCAACCTAGAATAAACTTAGCATATCAGGTTTCTCCTAGCAGTAGGATTACTATGGGATATGGAATAGCTACTAAGGCACCATCTCTAGCGCACCGCTATCCTGCTCCAATCTGGTTAGACTTCCCGCTGCTAAACTTCTTTGATGATTCTAATATCAACAATAGTTTATACTTGGTTAAAACAGTAAAAATAGAAAATAATAACAATCACCTTAAACCGTCTCAATCTACACAGTTCGAATTGGGATATACCTTTAGTAATAAATTCTTAACTAATAGCTTCTTTGGGTATTTTAAGGATAATAAAAATGGTTTTGGAGTTAAAAAGGAATACTTCCCAATCGATGTACCTGAATACAAAATAATTGGAGAATTAGAGAAAGGAAAAACTATTCAATATGAAGCTACAGGAAACTATAAAACCTTAACAAACTATAGTATACGTCATATGACTAATAGTGTACGCTCTAAATCTTATGGTTTTGATTGGACTATTGCTACTCAAAAGATCAAACCTTTAAACATGTATTTGTCTTTGTCTAATAGTCTTTCTTATAGTGAATATTATGATCAAAACCCAACTTATAACGAAGTCTCTGAAGAAAGCTACAAACAAGATTATGGAGTGTATTACACTGTTTTTTATCCTGCAAAAACTAAATCGCTATCCTTAATGAGCAAACTAAGATTGACTTACCACATTCCTAAAATAGGTTTTATAGTAACGATGAACAGTGATATTTTTTGGTTTAGAAAAAGCTTAAATACAGAACAGAAATACGCTAATGAATATTTAGACATTGCCATGCAACCTATCCAAGTAGAACTTCCTGAAGATATTAAACAGACTATTTCTACTGCTGGTAGCAACTATGAACAACCTACATTTTATGTCATTAATCTAAATGCCACAAAAGAAATACGTAAAAACATAAGAATAGGAATCAACACCTATAACTTCTTTAATATCAGAATAAACAAAGAAAAAAAGTTATCTGATGGAACAAGGTCTATTATTAACTATAACGCTCCATTTAGTATAACAGGATCGATATCAATTAAATTTTAAAACAAAATGAGAAATACTTTACTTTTAATCATCTCCGTAGTCTGCACCCTATTCGCAATTAGCTGTAGTAAAGATGACAACTCTAGTGACTTTGCCAATACTCTTAATGTTAAATTTGTCGCTTCAGTATCACAAGAAAACACCAATCTTAATATTCCTCTAGAAGGTACAACAATAGAGTTTACCAATAGAGCTAATGGGAATAAAAACACAGTAACACTAGACAATCAAGGTATTGCAACAGCAAACTTAAGAGTAGGAAATTATAATATCATCGCTAAACTAACGATGAGTAAACAAGCCTATAATCAATTAATCGACTCTTCTCAAAGCAATGAAGAAAAAATAGAAGAAGATTCTATTACTTTCACTGCTAATATTGACAATCTAGCAGTGACTGATGCTAATGAAATCAAAATAGAATTACAGATGAACAAGACTAGTCAATCTGGTCTAATCTTTAAACAAATATTCTACGCTGGTTCTAGTTTACAAGATGGCTCCGGGTATAGAGATCAATTTTTAGAAATCTATAATAACAGTACCGAAACCTTATATGCTGATGGAATATTATTAGTAATGCTCCACAATACTACTAACAGTCAAGCTACAGGTTCTGATGATTCAAGCTACTTACCTTCTCGTCAATACGATTGGACAAAAGCAGCTGAAAACACAGGAAAAGGAGATTTAAACAAGGACTATGTATATGCTAAAAAAGTACTTCAATTTCCAGGCGGAGGTTCACAATATCCAATAGAGCCAGGTAAAAGTATGATTATTGCTTCTACAGCTATTGACCACACTAAAAACTTCGTCATTGGTAAGCCATCAGAGTTTGTAGATCCTAATAAGACAGTCGATTTAAGCAAGGCTGATTTTGATGTTTATGTTTTAGATTATTTACAAAAAGAATATGGCATTGATATTACACAAGCGAAGTATCGCTATAACCTTAATACTGTAGGTATTGCTAAAATGAAAGTCATTAAAGCTCAAAATAGTGACTTAGCTATGCGTTTTGCTACTGATGATGGAATATTACTAGTACAGTTACCAAAAGATATAGCAGTAGAATCATTCCCTACAGTCAAAGCTCCTAAAAAGAATGACTCAACACAGTGCCTAAGAATTCCTGTTGAATACATTATTGACGGAGTACAGGTTAGACACTCTAAAGACAGTCGTGTAGCTCCACGTAAAGTACCTGAATCTGTAGATAAAGGAAGTACTTTCGTACCAAACGGAACTTACTCTAGTCAATCTTTATTGAGAAAAACGAGATATAAATTAAAGAATGGTCGTCGTGTACTGCAAGACACTGATAACTCTACAGAAGATTTCGTAGTGATAGAAAAACCAATAGTATCTAAAGGAGAAGACTCTTTTACTAATTAATCCCATGAGAAAATTATCAATCTTTATAAGTCTACTTTTTAGCCAGATTTTAAGTGCTCAGAATCATTCTGAGTACTTAGATCTTTGGTATATTCAGAAGAATCAACGTGCTTATGTCCCTAAACACATACTTTTCTTAAATGATCAAACAGAAGAATTTGGAAAGTTAGCCTTAGACTACAACAAGGCAAAAGGTGACTACAGAAAAAGTCAAGAAGCAGAAAATAGTAAAGACTTTAAGTTCTCAGCAGAAGGCTTTACAGATATTCATAGATTTAAAGTATATGGCAACTTTGCTTATGACAAAACATTTGAGAACCACTTAGCGAATGATCTTAGAAGAAAAAAAGAAGGCTTTAATCCCTTTTATTTCTATGCTAATCACCCTAATAATTTTCAGAATCAACAGTATTTAGCCAATACAATGATGAGTTATGAACTAGTCAAACAAAAACTATTCATTGGGTTCGGTTTAGACTTTGATTACAATTGGACTACAGGTAACAATGACCCTAGACCAGATGTAGTTAACTATTTTATCCGTTATAAAGCAGATGTAGCTTGGCATATTCATAAACATGCTATCGGTATTGGTCTATCTTATGGAAAGATGACAGAAGAAAACAATATCATGTATAAAAACAATGAATACAAAAGTAGCAACAAATACAAAGAACGCTTTCTTAATATCAGTTTAGGGTATGGAGATATTGTTCTTAGCGATCAGAATCTTCTGTTAGATCGAAAAGCAAAAGAAAATGCTTACAAGTTTGCATATCAATATTCTGGAGAAAAAATAAAAATAGCAGCATTAGCTCAAAAAAGTTATTATGACGAAAATGCAGAGCTTAATAAATATAAACAAGGGTTTGATATAACAAATAGATTTAAACAAGAGCAATTACTTCTACAAGGAATGTTAACTTATACTTCTTCAGTTCAAAATCAGTATCAAGTCAATCTAAAATACAGTAACTATGATGGAAAAAACTTGAGACTAATAGAAGGGTTAAATTACAAAGTAGATCACTACAATATCAATGCTCAATTTATAGGTTCATTCTCTAATCTTTGGAAAGATACAGATTTACAAGTAGGATTAGATCACACATTATACTCTACAGTCCGTAAAGACTATGCTATCGGTGTCTATAGAGATGAGAAACAATTATTAAACAAGGTAATACTAAACACTATATTCAATCAACACAAACATTTCTATCAAGTTAATATTACCCCTTTATACAGATTCAAACTAACCAATGATTTAACCATTCCTGATACACAACACACTAATTTTACAGATCAGGTAATCATTCCTGATTATCACTATTACAATAATAATGCTTGGGGAGTACAAGGAGAATTAGGCTATGGCAATAGAACCTTGTTGAACCAATACAGTTTATATTTTGCAATTTCAGGTCACTTTTTAAAATCAAAGGACAGAGATCGTAACAGTATTAATCTAAGTTTAAAATTATATTTATAATGAATAAGGCTATCTATCTAGCTACACTACTACTGACCATTTTATTCTTAAGTTTTCATCGTTTAGACACATCATCTTCTACTTACCACTCTATTGAAGAGTTGCGTCATGCTTATGAGCGTCCTGCTTCTCTTTGGCCAACTCCTACTCTTGACAGTACAGCTGTATTTACAGAACTAGGGGCTCTCCTATCTCCTCCTCTGATTGATAAAAAAGATAGAAATAAAGTCGAGTTAGGGAAACTTCTTTTTTATGACCCTAGACTATCTTCTTCTAATAAAATAGCCTGTGCTACCTGCCATATAGATTCAGAACATTGGGCAGATAAAGAAACTTTAGCTATAGGTCATGAAGGATTAGTCGGAACTAGAAACACTCCTACTATAGAAAATGTATGGATACAAAAAGAACTGTTTTGGGATGGAAGAGCGAATAGTTTACAAGAACAACAGATGATGTCTATTGAGAACCATGTCGAAATGTTCCAAGACATAGACTCTTTGCCTGTCAAAATAGCAACTATAAAAGGATATCAAAAACACTTCAAGAAAACCTATGGTACAACCGTTATCACTAAAGACAGAATATTGGATGCTATTGCTCTATTTCAAAAGACTATTGTTTCTAACCCAACACCCTTTGACAACTTTGTAAATGGGGATTATCAAAGTTTATCTGATCAACAAGTACATGGATTACATCTATTTCGAACCAAAGCTAGATGTATTAATTGTCATAATGGACCTTACTTTACAGATTTACAATACCACAATGAAGGTTTTACTTTTTATAAGAGGAAAAGAGAAGATTTAGGAAGATATAATGTAACTCATAAAGCTGCTGATGTTGGTAAAATGAAAACACCAGGTCTTCGCAATGTCTTACATACAGGCCCTTGGTTTCATCAAGGTATATTTCCTACTATAGAGAGTGTGATTGGAATGTATAATGTTGGGATGAACACTCCTTACAGAAGAGAAGAATACAAAAACGATTCATTATTTCCTATTACATCCCCTTTAATTAAAAAGTTAGGACTAACAAAAGAAGAACAACTTGCTATAATTGCTTTTTTACAAGCCTTATCATCTAAACCTATGTTAATAGATAAGCCTAAACTACCTGAGAAATAATTTTATTTTATTCTCTCAATAAATCAATATCCCTACGACAGCTGTAACAAAAAGAATAAGGATAGGATGTATCTTAAACCTGATAGAACAGATAAGAGCCAGAATAAATAAGCCTATACTGTAATAATCAGAGAAGCTCTCTCGATCTATTAGTGATACAGCTGCTAGGGCAATCAAAGCTATACTCAATGGCTTAATCCCCATTAAGGCATATGAAAAATACTTATTAGATCGAAACTTTAAATAGAAATATGAAATCAAACAAATCATCATAAAAGAAGGTAGACAAAGGGCAATAGTAGCAATGACAGACCCGAGTATAGCTACCATAGGAGAATATCCCGCACCATGTAATGCACTATAACCAACATAAGTAGCCGAATTAATCCCTATAGGACCAGGTGTCATCTGAGAAACTGCTATAAGGTCTGTAAACTCTCCTCTACTGATCCACTGATTCTTCTCTACAACTTCTTCTTGAATAAGAGACAGCATAGCATATCCTCCACCAAACCCAAAAGTACCGATTTTTATGAATACCCAAAACAATTTTAAAAATATCATATCTTATGCTTTACTTTTTTCTCTTATACTATGATATACAATTCCTCCTACACATCCCCCTATTACAATCCAAATTGGAGACACACCTAATCCCCACATCATGCCTAGAGCTACTAAGGGAAATATCAACGTCTTTGCTGTCATATTATTAGCCTTAATAGCAGTATAACACGGTGCCGCGATGAGAGCTACTACTACAGGTCTGAGGGCTTTAAACGCCTTTATCACATAAACATTTTCTTGAAATCGACTAAAAAAAACTGCTATGAGAAGTATAATAGTAAAGGGAGCTAATATAGTGCCTAGTGCTGCGACTACTCCCCCTTTTACCCCGTTAATCTTAAACCCCACTAAGGCGGCTATATTGGTAGCAAACACACCAGGAAGAGACTCAGTTATAGCTAGAAGTTCATAAAACTCGTCCTGAGTTAACCAATCGCGAGAAACTATTTCTTTTTCGATTAATGGAATCACAGCATACCCCCCACCAATGGTAAAAAGTCCTATTTTAGTAAAGAGATAAAATAATTTGAAAAGCATGATTAAGAAGTTTTTTAATACAAAACAAAGCTTACAATATACAAAATCTCTCTTTTTTCACCTAATAAAACAGTTCTAAATCCCTTCCAAAAACCACTTCATTTAAGCAACAATTCCTTTTTATTACCTTAAAAATCGAATAACAACATCCCTTCTAATCCTGTGTATAAAGTGTAAAAAACACAACATAAAAGCCGTTCATCAAAATAATATTACAGTTTACAGCATTTTTAAGAATATTGCTAAAATTTGACATTTCTTATTTTGAAATTTTTTGTAATTTGCCGACAAACAAAAGAACACATGAAAAGACAATTCCATTATATACTATTTCTTATTCTACTAAGTGTTGGCACCTATGCCCAAAAGCTTGAGTTATATACCAATGATGGTAAAGAAGAATATCTAGGTTGCCTAAGCTGTGATGCCAAAGAGGCTAACTCTATATGGAATACCTATGGAACGTATGGGAACTTATACAGCCAAAAGTCAATTTGGAATAAATATGGCATCTATGGAGACCAGACCAGTAGCTACTCTCCCTGGAATATACATGCAGATAAACCTCCTATCGTAAAGAAAGACGGGATTATATATGGATACTTCAGTACCAATAAACACTTCGTAGGTAAGCGCGTAGAAGTAGAACTAACTAAGATGCTCTATGAATACTACCTAGACTTAAAAGAAGACCCTTCTAAATGGACAAAGGCTAAAGAAGTAGTGAAAGCTAAAGAAGTACAAACACAAAATGAAATTACCAAGAAATAAAAAAAAGCGATGGAGATCTCCATCGCTTTTTTGCTTTAAATCACCTCTTATATCTTATAATTCTCTTTCACGTAAAAACTAAATATTAATAGAAACAAACAAAGTACCTTCTAATACAATTAATCAAACAAATATTTACCTCCTGATAACCTTGACGTAACAACAACTTAATATATTAACTTTTAAACATGTAGGCACTGACTGTATATTTATATATATCCATCTGATATACTATATTTTATATAATAATTTAAGTTAATACATGTTTACTATGGTTAAAAAATTATTCCCCTTGTTGTGTGCTCTATTATGTGTTTTTTCACAACGTTATTATAGTAATATCTATTCGAAATCTGATAATTCCTCCTCCCATATCTCCCAAACAAATAACTCTAACTACAAATATTATAACTTCGTTTTTAAAGAAAAAACTGTAACCTATACAGGAGAGACATTTTATCATGAACCAACTAATGTTCCTCATAATGTAACGGTGAAGTATGATAAAAATGGCTTCGTTAATGCTGGTTCATATATTGTAAAAGCTTACTTTTACAATGAAAACAATATTTTAATTACAACAAAATCCGCTAGGCTTAATATTGACAAAGCTAGAATTACAGGTGTTACTTTACGAAAAAAAGAAGTTGTATATGATGGTTCTAAACATTCTCTGAAATAAGTGGAGAATTACCTGAAGGAGTCACTGCTACTTATCAAAATAACTCTCATACCAATGCAGGAGTGTATAAAATGAGCGTTCGACTAGCAGGAAAAAATCACATTACTAGTACTCGTTCTAACACCCTTACTATACTCCCAATAGATATATCGAGTAAATATACCTTAACTAGTCAGATGTTTGTTTATGATGGACAATCAAAGTCTATTTTCCTAAATCAAAAACTACCTTCTGGTCTTTATATATCTTATAAAGGTAATAATCAATCAGAAATAGGCTCCCACTTAGTGACTGCTACAATAACAGGTAGTAAAAATTACACACCAATTCCTCTAGAACTCAAAGCTACTATAACAATTACTAAAGAGGAAGTATCAGAAGAGCTTCCTGGTATAGAAAATATTACTTTTGAAAACCTTACCACTCCATACACTGGATCAACTATATCTATATTAGCTAATAATCTACCTGATAATGTTATTGTAAAATACAGTAAAAATGACTATCGAGAAGTTGGTCATTATCAAATAAAGGCTTCTTTCTATTTTAAAAACATTCTCCTTGGTACCAAAACAGCTTTTCTTACAATCGAAAAGGCTAGAATTACAGGAGTTACCTTTAATAAAACATCTGTTTTATATAATGGAGAACCTCATACTCTATTACTAAAAGGAGATTTACCTAATGGAGTGACTGCTATTTACTCTAATAACAAACACACTAATGCTGGTACTTACAAAGCAACAGTAAAACTTACAGGAGAAAATTATATTACAAGTACTAGAACAAACACTTTAACAATAACGCCAATTGACTTAACTCAAATTATTGAATTTAAAAGTCAAACTTTTAAATATGATGGGATTGTTAGGTTCTTAAAAATCACCTCTCCTTTACCTAAAGAACTAAAAGTATCCTATAAAAATAATGGACAGAATGCTATAGGAAACCATCAAATAGAAGCTACTATTACTGGTAGTGATAACTACACACCAATGCCATATAGAGTATCTGCAACTTTATCAATTACTAAAGCACAAGAAGAATTACCATCTCTTGATAGTGTAATCTTTGAACATAAAACAGAAACATATACAGGAGAGGTCATCTCGATTGACGCAACGAACCTTCCAAACTTAGTTACTGTAAAATATAACCAAAATGAGTACATCAATACAGGTGTTTATCAAGTAGTCGCTTCATTCTACTATAAAGACATCTTATTAGGAACTAAATCTGCTACACTAACTATCGAAAAAGCACGTATTACGGGAGTGAAGTTTAGCAAGAAAGAAGTAACCTACGATGGTAAAGAGCACGAGCTATTATTAGAGGGTGAACTACCTCTAGGGGTAACCGCTACTTATAAAAATAATAAAGCTACTAACGCAGGTATATATAAAGCTTCCGTTACCTTAACAGGAGACAACTATATCTCAAGTACGAGATCAAACGAGCTAATCATATTACCTACTGATATCACTCAATTAGTCGAGCTAAAAAGTGAGTCTTTTATATATGATGGTAAACCGAAGTCACTTACTATATCAGGGGAAGTCCCTCAAGAACTAACACTTAGTTATCAAAACAACAAACATACAGAAATAGGGAACCACACAGTAACAGCGACATTAGATGGTAGTTCTAACTACACTCCGATGCCTTATACCCTATCCGCAACTTTATCAATTACAAAGAAAGAGGAAGAATTACCTTCTTTAGACAAAGTGATTTTTGAGCATAAAACAGAGACGTACACTGGAGAAGTAATTACTATAGAAGCGACTAATTTACCAAATAACGTAAGAGTCTCTTATGATAAGAACCAATATACTGATGCTGGTGTTTATCAAGTAGTCGCTTCCTTCTACTTCAAAGACATCTTACTAGGAACAAAATTAGCAACTCTTACGATCGAAAAAGCACGTATCACTGGAGTAACATTTAGTAAAAAAGAAGTAACCTATGATGGCAAAGAACACGAATTATTACTAGAAGGTGAACTACCTCTAGGCGTAACAGTTACTTATAAAAACAATATTCATAAGGATGCAGGTACATATAAAGCTTCCGTTACCTTAACAGGAGACAATTATATCACAAGTACCAGATCAAACGAGCTCATCATACTACCTGCTGATATAACTCAATTAGTGGAACTAAAAAGTGAGTCGTTTATATATGACGGTAAACCGAAGTCACTAGCTGTTACAGGTGAAATACCTCAAGAACTAACGCTTACTTATCAAAACAACAAACATACAGAAATAGGCAATTACACTGTCACAGCAACATTAAGTGGTAGCTCTAACTATACGCCGATGCCTTATACCCTATCTGCTACACTATCAATTACTAAAAAACAAGTAGAACTACCATCCCTTGATAATGTATTCTTTGAACACAAAACAGAAACGTATACTGGTGAAGTAATTGCTATAGAAGCGACTAATTTACCAAATAACGTAAGAGTTTCTTATGATAAGAACCAATATACTGATGCTGGTGTTTATCAAGTAGTAGCTTCATTCTACTTTAAAAATATCTTACTAGGAACTAAGTCAGCTACACTGACTATCGAGAAAGCACGTATCACGGGAGTCAAGTTTAGTAAAAAAGAAGTAACCTACGGTGGTAAAGAACACGAACTGCTATTAGAAGGAGAACTACCTAAAGGAGTAATTGTTACCTATAAAAACAACAGAGCGACTAATGCAGGTACATATAAAGCTTCTGTAAAATTAGAGGGAGATAACTATATCACAAGTACGAGGTCAAACGAGCTCATCATACTACCTGCTGATATAACTCAATTAGTGGAATTTAAAAGCCAATCATTTATCTATGACGGTAAGCCAAAATCGCTAACCTTTACAGGTGAAGTACCTAAAGAACTAACACTTACTTATCAAAACAACAAACATACAGAAATAGGGAACCACACAGTAACAGCAACATTAAGTGGTAGCTCTAACTACACTCCGATGCCTTATACGCTGTCTGCGACTTTATCCATTACACAAAAAGAGGAAGAGTTACCTTCTTTAGAGGGTGTAATCTTTGAACATAAAACAGAAACATATACAGGAGAGACAATCTCAATTGAAGCTACTAACCTTCCTAATAACGTAAGAGTCTCTTATGATAAGAACCAGTATACTGATGCTGGTATTTACCAAGTAATAGCTTCCTTCTATTTCAAGGACATCTTACTAGGAACTAAGTCTGCTACACTGACTATCGAAAAAGCACGTATCACTAGAGTGAAATTTAGTAAGAAAGAAGTAACCTATAATGGTCAAGAACATGAACTTCTATTAGAAGGTGAATTGCCTCTAGGCGTAACCGCTACTTATAAAAATAATAAGGCTACTAATGCAGGTATCTATAAAGCTTCGGTAAAATTAGAAGGAGACAATTACATCACAAGTACGAGATCAAACGAGCTCATCATACTTCCTGCTGATATCACTCAACTTGTCGAGCTAAAAAGCCAGTCGTTTATATATGATGGTAAACCGAAGTCACTAGCTGTTACAGGCGAAGTCCCTCAAGAACTAACACTTACTTATGCTAATAATACACATACAGCAATAGGCAATCACATAGTAACAGCAACATTAAGTGGTAGCTCTAACTACACTCCGATGCCTTATACGCTGTCTGCGACTTTATCCATTACACAAAAAGAGGAAGAGTTACCTTCTTTAGAGGGTGTAATCTTTGAACATAAAACAGAAACATATACAGGAGAGACAATCTCAATTGAAGCTACTAACCTTCCTAATAACGTAAGAGTCTCTTATGATAAGAACCAGTATACTGACATTGGTGTTTACCAAGTAATAGCTTCATTCTACTTCAAGGGCATTTTATTAGGAACTAAGTCTACTACACTGACTATCGAGAAAGCACGTATTACGGGAGTCAAATTTAGTAAGAAAGAAGTAATCTACGATGGTCAAGAACACGAACTACTATTAGAAGGAGAACTACCTCTAGGAGTAACTGCTACCTATAAAAACAACAAAGCTACTAACGCAGGTACATATAAAGCATCTGTAAAATTAGAAGGAGACAACTATATCTCAAGTACCAGATCAAATGAGCTCATCATACTACCAGCTGATATCACTCAACTTGTCGAGCTAAAAAGCCAATCGTTTATATATGATGGTAAGCCAAAGTCACTTATAATATCAGGTGAAGTTCCACAAGAACTAACACTTACTTATACTAACAATACACACACAGAAGTAGGTAACCATACTGTCACAGCCACACTAAGTGGTAGTAGTAATTATACGCCGATGCCTTACTCTCTGTCTGCTACATTATCGATTACTGAAGCACAAGAAGAATTACCTTCTCTTGATAGTGTAATCTTTGAACATAAAACAGAAACATACACTGGAGAAGTAATTACTATAGAAGCAACTAATTTAACAAATAACGTAAGAGTCTCTTATGATAAGAACCAGTATACTGATGCTGGTGTTTATCAAGTCATAGCGTCATTCTATTTCAAGGACATCTTACTAGGAACTAAGTCAGCTACACTGACTATCGAGAAAGCACGTATCACAGGAGTCAAGTTTAGTAAGAAAGAAGTAACTTATGATGGCAAAGAACATGAGCTTCTACTAGAAGGAGAACTACCTCTAGGTATAACAGCAACTTATAAAAACAATATTCATAAGAATGCAGGTACTTATAAAGCTTCTGTAAAATTAGAAGGAGACAATTATATCACAAGTACCAGATCAAATGAGCTCATCATACTACCTGCTGATATCACTCAACTTGTCGAGCTAAAAAGTAAATCCTTTATATATGATGGTAAGCCAAAGTCACTTATAATATCAGGTGAAGTTCCACAAGAACTAACACTTACTTATACTAACAATACACACACAGAAGTAGGTAACCATACTGTCACAGCCACACTAAGTGGTAGTAGTAATTATACACCAATGCCATATAGAGTATCTGCGACTTTATCAATTACTAAAGTACAAGAAGAATTACCTTCTTTAGACAAAGTGATTTTTGAACACAAAACAGAAACGTACACTGGAGAAGTAATCTCGATTGAAGCAACTAATCTTCCTGACTTAGTAACTGTAAAATACAACCTAAATAAGTACATCAACACGGGTACATATCAAGTAGTAGCGTCATTCTATTTCAAGGACATCTTACTAGGAACTAAGTCAGCTACACTGACTATCGAGAAAGCACGTATTACAGGAGTGAAGTTTAGTAAGAAAGAAGTAACTTATGATGGCAAAGAACATGAGCTTCTACTAGAAGGAGAACTACCTCTAGGTATAACAGCAACTTATAAAAACAATATTCATAAGAATGCAGGTACTTATAAAGCTTCGGTAAAATTAGAAGGAGACAATTATATCACAAGTACCAGATCAAATGAGCTCATCATACTACCTGCTGATATCACTCAACTTGTCGAGCTAAAAAGTAAATCCTTTATATATGATGGTAAGCCAAAGTCACTTATAATATCAGGTGAAGTTCCACAAGAACTAACACTTACTTATACTAACAATACACACACAGAAGTAGGTAACCATACTGTCACAGCCACACTAAGTGGTAGTAGTAATTATACACCAATGCCATATAGAGTATCTGCGACTTTATCAATTACTAAAGTACAAGAAGAATTACCTTCTTTAGACAAAGTGATTTTTGAACACAAAACAGAAACGTACACTAGTGAAGTAATTGCTATAGAAGCGACTAACCTTCCTAATCTAGTTACTGTAAAATACAACCAAAATGAGTACATAAACACAGGTACATATCAAATCATAGCATCATTCTACTTCAAAAATATCCTACTTGGCACTAAATCAGCTACACTGACTATCGAAAAAGCACGTATTACTGGAGTCAAATTTAGTAAGAAAGAAGTAACCTACGATGGTAAGGAACATGAGTTACTATTAGAAGGGGATCTGCCTTTAGGCGTAACAGCAACTTATAAAAACAATATTCATAAGAATGCAGGTACGTATAAAGCTTCTGTAAAATTAGAAGGAGACAATTATATCACAAGTACTAGATCAAACGAGCTAGTCATATTACCTGCTGATATCACTCAATTAGTCAAGCTAAAAAGCAAATCATTTATTTATGACGGTAAACCAAAGTCATTAGTCATTACAGGTGAAGTACCACAAGAATTGACGCTTACTTATCAAAACAACAAGCATACAGAAATAGGCAATCATATGGTAACAGCTATACTTAGTGGTAGTGATAACTATACACCAATACCTTATACTCTGTCTGCTACATTATCGATTACTGAAGAGCAGGAAGAACTCCCTACATTAGATAATATAATTTTTAAAGATATAGTTGCTATTTACAGTGGTCAACCCTACAAGATTATTGCTACAAACCTTCCTCAGGATGTAACTGTAAAATACAGTGATAACTCCTTTACTAATTCAGGTGTTTATATCATCACTGCAGACTTCTATTATCAAGATATTTTATTAGGACATAAAAGAGCAACGCTTACTATAGAGAAAGCTCCCATCACTAGTGTAAAGTTCAGTAAAAAAGAAGTTAATTATACAGGTACAGCACATCAGCTCCTACTAGAAGGAGAGTTACCTCAAGGAGTAAAAGCAACCTATCAAAACAATAAACACATTGATGCAGGAGAATATAAAGCTTCCGTAAAACTAGAAGGAGACAATTATATCACAAGTACTCGTACAAATCTATTGATCATTCGACCAGCAGATCTGACTAGATTAGTGAGCTTAAAGAATCAATCGTTCAAGTATGATGGACAGCCAAAATCTTTAAATATAGAAGGGCATATACCTCAAGGGCTACGTATTACTTATCAAAACAATACGCATACAGACATTGGACACTATACAGTTACAGCCACATTAGAAGGAAGTAGTAACTACACTCCTATGCCTTATACAATGACGGCAATATTAGCCATAAGCCACGAAGGCGAAACTCTACCAATGCTGGACAACGTTATATTTGAGAACAAATCAGTTACTTACAATGGTAACTCTCATAAACTAGAAGCATACAATATTCCTAATGAAGTCAATGTAGAATATGACAGAAACTACTATGACAACGCAGGAGAATATAGTATAAAAGCTTCTTTCTATTATAAATCAATACTTATTGGTACTAAAACAGCCAAATTAACAATAGAGAAAGCTAAACTAACTAATATCACATTTAGCAAACTTATAGTGGATTATACAGGTAAACCTCAGAAGATCTTAATCAAAGGAAAACTGCCTAAAGGAGTGACTGCCACTTACGAAAATAATATTCACACAGACGCAGGCATTTACAAAGCTAGTGTTACACTAGAAGGCGATAATTATATTACTAGCAAACGCACAGCTAATCTTACAATCAAGCCACTTGATATACACAAATTCATTTCATTTCCTAACCAAGCTTTTGTATATGACGGTCAACCTAAAACACTTACCTTGACAGGAAACTTACCCCATCCTCTAAAAGTGACTTATGAAAACAATACACATACAGAAATAGGGAAATATCAAGTAAAAGCGACCATTGAAGGAAGTAGTAATTATGCTCCAATGCCTTATGTAATAACAGCAACTTTGGTCATCAGAAGTGATGATGAAGCAGCTGATATAGTTGAATTATCTATTAATGAACAAGTGTTTAAAAACCCAACCAATAAGATAACATACATCTTGCCTTGTGGAGAAAAATATGCTCGAATAGAGTTTAATGAATTAAGTGCAGGAGCTTTTATCACTAACAACATAAAAGAGGAATACTTATTACATTATGCAGGTACGTTTACAATTCCTGTAACAGTTAAATCTGAATCACAGACACTCACTAGAGAATACACAATAGAACTAATCAGACCCGTACCTTTCGAAAAAGTAGCGATAATGAAGCCTGATAATTCTTTTGTCATTAATATGAACTCAGCCACAAACGGAGGTTTTAACTTCACCTCATTTAATTGGTATAGAGATGATATGCTAGTGAGTACAAATAACTATTATGTAGCAGGGGCGTACAGTGATATCAATAACAATAATCAAGTCAAACATCACTTAATACTGACAACGGATAAAGGAGAAAAAGTCTATACCTGTAAACAAATTATAGAGATCAATAATACAAACAAGGTCAAACTGTTCCCAAATCCAGTAGATCAGAACAAAATAATCAATATTGTTTTTGATATGGATAGAACCACTTTTAGTCCTGCTAGACTAGAAATATATTCTATACTAGGAAACAAGGTATTAGAGGCAGAACTTCCCAACCGAGAGAACAGTGTTCACCTCCCACCACATTTACAAAGTGGTAAATACATCGCAGTTATTCTAATCAATAACGAAAAGAAAATTATCAACTTCATCATCAAATAATTTTTTACTTTCTGTTTATACTTCCGAAAGGTTGAATCTCATCACTGAGTTCAACCTTTCTTTTTTTAATAATCTCAGTAAATCCTACTACACCTCTTTTGTCATTCTGAGCTTGCGAAGAATCCCATCCTACATGATTGTAGAGTTACCTGTGAGACCCTTCCTATCGTAAGTATGACATAGATAACGGATTAGTAGTTCCGTGTTATATGATTAACAATTAATATTTCCAGTTGTAATCATTCTGAGTCTACGAAGAATACCATCCTATACATCCACTCCTAATGTCCATTCTGAGCCTGCGAAGAATCTCATCCTATAGAGAAATACTAGTGAGATAATTACATACACTACCCTCACAGAATTACCCCAAAACTTAAAAACACTTTTTCTTCTTTTCGTTCTGATTACAGTCAAAAAATAAGAATACCCTCTCTAATTTCTCTTCTTTCCTTCACTTGTCTCCTCTTGAAGAAAACCAATCCTGCTAAAAGGTTCCTTTTTTCTAATTTTTTTTAATTGCACAAAAACATTATAAGTTGTATATCAGTTATTTATTAGAAATCCTAATTATACCAACTACTTGACAAGGTCAGTAAAAATACACTACAAGAGCCTTTCCTTGGACAATAGTTGGAGAATACTAGGACAATAACGGGGTTAAAGCAACTTTTGCCCAATAATACTCCTTTTATACTTCTTCTACTCTTCTTTTATGAAAACTTAATATGATCATACAGCATTAAAAATAAGCTCTATAGAAGGCGAAATCATTCGCTTTGATATTCTTCATTTCATGTCCTCATTTTTATAAAGTGTGATGTACATTAGGACAACTTCTTTTATCGATTGTTTGAACAGTTAAATAATCATATATCAGTATTTTATATCTTGTAATAACCAAAAAACGAGATAATCATGGCAGAAATCAAAGAAGGAATATTAGGTGCTGTAGTAGGAAAAGTAGGAACCGTAGTGGGCGTACTGTGGAGAGGGAGAAATATACTCCGCGCTAAGCCGCTAAAATCAAGTAAAAAAGCGACAGAGGCTCAGCTAAAACAATGGAATAAGATGAGTCTCGTCTCTACCTTCGCTAGTAAGTTCAAGGATTTTGTCAATGCGCATTGCCCTGCGGTCTACAACGGAGAGAAATGGATGACAGGAAAAGAACAAATGATTTCTAGACTGATGAAACAAGGCATCGCAATACATGAAGGAGAGCAATATGTACAAATAGACAAGGTGCTGCTCTCTATTGGAACCCTAGCTCCTGCTGTGATTAAGAAAATCAGCACACTCAAAACAGGTAAGCTAAAAGTACAATGGGATAATCATCTGATCAATCCCCTGACGCTAGATACAGACGTACTAACGATTATGGCGTATCACGAAGAATTAGATAAATTCACGACCATCTCTAATATCGGGCAACGCAAAGATAGATATACTCACTTCTCTTTACCTAAGGAATGGCAAGAGGGGAAAGTCTATCTGTGGAGTATGTGGAAAGCAGAAGATGGTAGTGTACATAGTACAAGTTGCTTTCATGGAACATTAGAAATGGATATTGAGGGGGCTGGATATGAGGGAACAGGGAACCGAGGAACAGGGAACAAGGGAACTGGGAACCGTGGAACAAGTAACAAGGGAACGGAAAATGAGGAAACTGAAAACAGAGAAACTGAAAACAGAGAAACAGATAACATGGAGACTGGAAACGAGGGAACACTTGTACCTATAACGGATAGTGTAAGTGAATCCTCACCTTCTATCTCTCTTATGGAAGAAGAGTCCACAACTAAAAAAGAACTACCACCTGGGCTCATCCGTCAAGTCAGAAAGAAAATCATAAAAGAAATAAAGTCAAGAGAGTATTCTACTAAAGATAATACAGATGAAGCGACGATGTATGGAGCGCGGTCTGTCTTAGAAGCACTAAAGGCTGAAAAGGAACAGAGAGAGTGAAATACCAGAGGTTAATTCACAGCACGTTATTCTTTAAATCTAGCAGAATATATCATAATAATTTTAACCCAGATTATGCAATAGACATATAAACGAAAAGTAATTATACAAAATAGGTTTGAATTAGTGATAAAAGCATACTATAGTATGGTTTTAGAGCTAATGAAAGAACTATGAAGTAGAATTGCTTTGTAGTATTTGGCTAATGCGTAATGTGGGTTAAAAGCACTTACACATTGTCTAAATAGCGAATATCTTCTAAATCAACAGACGCTAATTATACCATACTTACATATATAAAGTCACTTATGAACTGGGAGGATAAACTAAACAAGCTGGGAGGGATAGAAATACAATACATGATGAAGATGATGATTTAGAAGAAGAGTGGTTTACTGATGATCTTTAAAGTTACATCATATTGAATTGCTATAAATTAGATTTTGTATTGATTCGATTTCTTGTTCTAATTTAGAACTCTTTATTACTAGAGGTTTTACATTCTCTCTCCTCACCTACTCCTTAAAAATCAGAAGTGACAAACTTTAACTAATTCCAGCACTTAGAGGTAGATTATTTATAAATAAGTGTCAGAGTTTATCTATAATTATTATTTATATTTGTAGCGAGTTATAACAATATGTATTAAAAAGAAATAGAATGAATACAGACGAAAAGTTTCACGACGAAATGGGAGACAACCACATCGCATCTAGTGATGCAACTCCACTTAGAAGTGATGCATTTGACCGCACAGATGACGAAAAAATAGAATTGATAAAAAAAGATGTAGAAAACATTCTTAACACTTTAGGATTAGACTTAACAGATGACAGTCTTAAGGGTACACCTAACCGTGTAGCTAAAATGTTTGTAAAAGAGATGTTTGGAGGATTAAATCCTGCTAAAAAGCCAAGTGCTTCTACATTTGACAATAAATATAAATACAACGAGATGTTGGTAGAAAAGAACATTGTAGTTTATTCTACTTGTGAACATCACTTACTACCTATCGTTGGGCGTGCTCACGTAGCATATATATCTAATGGTACTGTAGTAGGTCTTTCTAAGATGAACCGTATCGTTGATTTTTATGCAAAGAGACCTCAGGTACAAGAGCGTTTAACTATTCAGATTGTAAATGAATTAAAACGTGTATTAAACACAGAAGATGTGGCATGTATCATCGATGCAAAACACTTATGTGTAAACTCAAGAGGAATCCGCGATATCGAAAGTAGTACTGTAACTGCTGAGTTCGGAGGAAAATTCCAAGATGAGAACGTTCGTAAGGAGTTCTTAAACTATATCCAATTAGAGACTAAGTTCTAAACATTACAAATTATATTATGCCTTTATATCAAGAACAGCAATTAAAAATGTACAACTCCATCACTGGAGAGAAAGAAGTTTTCAAACCTATCCATGAGGGTAAAGTGGGTATGTATGTATGTGGACCAACAGTCTACAACTATGTACACCTTGGGAACTGTCGTACTTTTATATCTTTTGACTTGGTATATCGTTATTTAAAACACTTAGGATATGCTGTGCGTTACGTTCGTAATATTACTGACGTAGGACATATGGTAGACGATGTAGATGAAGGAGAAGATAAAATCGCTAAAAGAGCGCGTATTGAGCAGATAGAACCAATGGAGATTGTTCAAAAATATACTTTGAACTTTCACAATATTCTAAAACAGTTCAATAACCTACCTCCTAGCATTGAACCAACGGCTACTGGGCATATCATTGAGCAAATAGAAATCATACAAGCGATCATCAACAATGGTTTTGCTTATGAGGTGAATGGATCTGTGTACTTCGATGTAGAGAAATACAATCAGTCTCATAACTATGGAATATTAAGTGGCCGTAAGATAGAAGATATGTTATCTAATACAAGAGATTTAGATGGACAATCTGACAAGCGCAATCCACTAGACTTTGCACTTTGGAAAAATGCAGAGCCTCAGCATATCATGAGATGGCCTTCACCATGGGGAGATGGATTCCCTGGATGGCATCTAGAGTGTACTGCTATGAGTACAAAATACTTAGGTAAACACTTCGATATACACGGAGGTGGAATGGATTTAAAATTCCCTCACCACGAATGTGAGATTGCACAGAATGAAGCTTCTACAGGTAACTCACCTGTAAACTACTGGATGCATGCTAATATGCTTACTCTAAACGGTAAGAAAATGGCTAAATCTACAGGGAATAATATTCTTCCTGATGAATTATTCTCTGGCGAGAACAATATCCTTAGCAAAGGGTTTGCTCCTGCTGTAGCAAGATTCTTTATCTTACAAGCGCACTATAGAAGTATCTTAGACTTCTCTGATGATGCTATCTTAGCGTCTGAAAGAGGATATCAAAGATTAATGGAAGCTATCAAATCTCTAAAAGATTTGAAAACTTCTAGCAACTCTTCTGTTGATATCACAAAATGGAGACAATCGTGCTATGATGCAATGAATGACGACTTTAACAGTCCGATTTTAATTGCAAACTTATTTGAAGCAGTTAAATTCATTAACCTAATTAAGGATAATAAAGAGACTATTTCGGCTACAGATTTAGATACTTTAATTAATAGTATGAGCGCATTTGTATTTGATGTATTAGGTTTAGAAAACACTGAAACAGCAAGTGCTAATAACGAAAAACTAGAAGGTGTAGTCAATATGCTTATCGGAATGCGCAACGAGGCTAGAGCAAACAAAGATTTCGCAATGTCAGACCACATTCGAGATGAACTAGCTAAAATCGGTATTCAACTAAAAGATGGTAAAGAAGGTACTTCTTTCTCTCTATAAATACACAAAAGAGGTTATTCTATGAATAGCCTCTTTTTTTATACATACCTCACCTACAATAGTTAAGTTTATTTTTTGTGATTATAAAATAGTCTTGCTAAAACTAATTCCTTCTACTCATTTCTAACCTAGAATTTCTTACTTTTAGCACTATAATTAAACTCATCGTACATTTGTACACTTTCATATTTCTGTTACTATGCTAAAGAAAATATTAATATTCCCATTTGTAATATTAGTCCGTTTTTATCAGCTGGCTATTTCACCATTCTTCCCTCCTGCTTGTCGATACAGTCCTACTTGCTCACAATACACCTTAGAAGCACTAAAAAAACATGGACTTTTTAAAGGTGGTTGGTTAGCTATAAAGCGAATCGCTAGTTGTGGACCATGGGGAGGTAAAGGATATGATCCAGTGCCTTAATTATTATTTAAGTAAACTAGGAACTGAGGAACACAAAACAGGGAGCTAGTAACTGAAATAGAAAACAAAAAACAATGAAGTACTCTTGGGTGTAAACCACAATTACTCTTTTGAGAATAAAGATTATTTCATACATTTATCATCTAACAGTATAAAAAACTATGATACATTCATTACATATGATTTGGAACCCGTCAGAAGGGTTAGATTTAGGATTTATTAAACTGAGATATTACAGTCTTATGTTTGTAATCGCATTTGGTTTAGGATGGTTCTTAATGAAAAAGATATATGATCGCGAAGGACTAAGTGTTGAGAAACTAGACAAATTATTTATCTATACTGTATTAGCAACTTTAATAGGAGCTCGTCTAGGGCATGTATTCTTTTACGATTGGGATTATTATAAAGATCACTTATTTGAGATTATATCACCAGTGCGTTTCACTCCTAAGTTTGAAATCGTTGGTTTTAGTGGATTAGCAAGTCATGGTGCAGCTATTGCTATTATCACTGTTATGTATTTTTACAGTAAAAAGATTATTCAAAAACCTGTACTTTGGATACTAGATAGAGTAATTATCCCTGTAGCAATAGGGGGAGTTTTTGTTCGTTTAGGAAACTTCTTTAACTCAGAAATTATAGGACATGAAACTACAAATGCTTTAGGTATTCGATTTTTAAGAGATAAATTCTCACCTAGAGAAGCAATGGAGATTACAGGAATTCCTGATTATAACCAAGCTTATGACGCGATAGCTCATAATCCACAGTTTGCAGAAGCTTTAAACCTAGTGGTAGCTAAACACCCTACTCAACTTTATGAGGCATTTGGATATATACTTGTGTTCATTATTGTTTACTATATGTATTGGAAGACAGATGCACGCAAAAAGTTAGGTTATATCTTTGGAGTGTTCTTAGTACTACTGTGGATGGTAAGATTTATAGTAGAATATATGAAAGAAAGTCAAGGAGGTTTTGAAGATCAACTAGGCAATATTTTATCAACAGGACAATGGTTAAGTATTCCATTTATCATCGTAGGGATTTACTTATGGGTTACTGCCAAGAATAGAGTATACGAATCATAAATATACAGAGAGCTAATCAATCTAGATTAGCTCTCTTTTTTTTATATTTCTCTCTTGAAAGTATAATAGATCCTTTGTGTTGTACTCCCCATAATACAAGGAGCTGTAGACACTAGCTCCCATCCTTGACTCCCTAGATCATTTAGTGTATCATCGGTCTCCTTCATTTCCATTTTTGCAAAGAATCCACTAGTCACTACTTCAATTGTTTTATATTCAAATCGTTTCATAATATTGTAATTAGTTCATTCTAAGATAATCAATTAAACATTACCTCTGGAAATAATTTCCTATTGTTTTGGCTGATTCTAACGTACCCTATTTTTAACTAAGGATAAAAATGTTTTAGTTAGTAACATCAATATTATTGGATATTCTTTTCTTTTTAACGAACGATTTCACAGATAAAATCACTACTTTTCTGAATGTAAACAAGGCATTCAATGGATAAGAACTATACGACTCAGGATAGAGGAAATAAAAAAGACTACCAGCAATATTTAGAAGCAATGGACACGATAGCTATCGAGAAGGTGGCTTCTGCAAGTGTGTTCTTTGAGGCCAAAGAGGGAAATGTTTTAGTAGATGTAGGAATGGCCTCAGGGACGAGTACAGCTATATTAGCTCAACTATTTCCTAACCTTCAAATAATAGGTATTGATATCAATCCTAAAATGGTTCAAATCGCTGAAGAAACGTATAACCTTCCGAATCTCTCATTCCAAGAAGATGATGGCGAAAAACTATTGACTTTTGAAAAGAATACAATTAGTGGATTCTTTAATTGTTCTGCCATTCACCATATTACTTCATATAACGACTATGACAATAACAGAGCATATAATACACTTCGCAGACAAGTAGAGTTATTGAAAGATAAAGGAGTGCTTGTCATCCGCGATTTTGTCAAAGTAGAACAACAAGAGGTTATACTAGAGCTATCTACTTTAGCTAAAGAGGACAATCCTAGTGATGCAGAGTTGTTCATTCAATTTTCTCAAACGGCTAGATCATTAGCAACAGAAAAAGGTTTTCCGATTGAAGAAATAGAGCCTCTAAAACCTAATACAAGGCGATTTCATGCATTTTATACTGATGTAGTAGAGTTTATTCGTCGCAAAGATTATTATGCGAATTGGGACATTGAGTTACAAGAAGAGTATGGATATTATACACAACAAGAATTTGAAACAATCTTTAAGGAATTAGGATTGCGAATCATTATATCTACTCCTATCTACAATCAATGGATCATTAATAATCGCTATGAAGACCAGTTTACAATCTATAACTTAGCAGGAGAAGAAATAGGCTTTCCTCCCACAAATTATTTGATTGCAGGAGAAAAAGTATCTGGTGGAAAACAGTTACAATTAACTAGACATTTACCAAAAAACAATACACCATTCTTAACCTTATCTACCTTTAAAAATATAAACACAAATAGGTTATATGATATTGTAAAACGACCAAATAAAGTAATTGATATTATCCCTTACAGAAATAGTGATAGTGGCTTAAAGGTAATCGCAAAACATGGATATCCTCGTCCATTAGCTAATGTCAAAACAGATAGCTCTATCTTAGATAATAAACAATATAGTGGCTATATACCCGAAGGGCTAGCAATAGCTGAAACAGATAATATAAAAACAGAAATAGAGAACAGATTTAATATAAAACTTGGGGAATATGAAACTACTTGTACTTCCCTAAATTACTACACCTCTCCAGGTGGTATCAATGAAAAGGTAACTTCTATATTCATAGAACTACACTCACCTATTTCATTAAATACTCCATTAAACGAAGGGTATTCAGGTTTTAAAGATTCTGGTTATTTACATGAATACGATGCTGTACAACTCCTTAATACTGCCCAAACAGGTGCATTAGTAGAAGCTAGATTAGAATTGAATATCTATAATCTATTTTTAAAGTTAGCTATACCATTACCTAAATGGTTAGGACAAAAAACAGCTATACAAAATGTAGAGAAGATTCATGCAACTGATTTAGAAAAACTATTACAGTTAAATACAAAAGAATACATCCATAATGACAGTCAAGCTGGTTTCTTAAAGACACACAGAGCTTCTTTTGAAGCAACAGGTATTGATAAAGACGCTGCGATACTAGAATATGTATCCCCTACTCATTATAGTACTAATACTGTAGTGACTCTTCCTGTATTTAAAAACAATGGTACCCTTTATGTAGGTCTAGAAACTAGAAGCCTTCCTGTACCACAAATATTCACTAACAATAGTACGATTATAACGGCACCAGCATTTCGGCTATCTAAAGAGGTTAGAAACTACTATGACCTAGAACAATATCTGAATACCCTGAAGTTTGGCAATAGCAATGTAATTGGATATTCAAAGTTAGGAGAAAAGTACTTTCCTACTATAGGCATTACACCCGAACAAGTATATCCATATATTATCCATCTAGACCAGCTTACTGATACACTACATTGGGTAGAAATAAATGACCTGATGAATAACCTAGACAAGATAGTTGATGCTCATCTTTTAATAGCATTATGTCGCTTACATCATAGTCAACAATAATAACGATTAGATTACTAGCCTAATTAACACTACTCATTGACTAGTCCTAAAATAAAAAAGCCACTCCTTGCGGAGTGGCTTTTTTTATAAATACAAGTTCTAAGATAGAATTAGTTTTTCTCAACTAACATTTCCTCTTGAGCTTCTCTATGTCTTCTTTCGATTTCTTCTTTATCTTTTCTTGGCATAGTATCCACTAATACTGGAGTAGCTAAGAATAATGAAGAATAAGTACCTACAATAATACCGATTAACATCGCAAAGATAAATCCTCTGATTGAATCACCTCCGAATACGAACATGATTAATAATACTAGGATTAAAGTAAGCGAAGTATTAATAGTTCTAGATAATGTAGTATTTACTGAATCATTAACGATCTTATTGAAATCACCTTTTGTTTTACCAGCGATGTACTCACGTACACGGTCAAATACAATTACGGTATCATTCATAGAATAACCAATAACAGTTAAGATCGCAGCGATGAAGTGCTGGTCAATCTCCATATGCCAAGGCATAAACTTATATGTTAATGAGTAAATACCTAATACAAAGATAACGTCGTGCGCAACAGAAACAATAGCTCCTAATGAATACTGCCATTTTCTAAAAGAAATAACTAAGTAAATAAAGATAGCAGCCATAGACCCTAATACAGCCCAATATGCATTCTGTTTAACGTCTTTTGCCATACTTGGTCCAACTTTAGAAGCTTGGATAACTCCTAATGTTTTTCCTTCTGTAGCATTAACGAACTCTTCATAAGTCATAGGAGATGAATAGTACCCTTTTAACCCTTCGTATAACTTCTCGTTTACTTCTTGGTCTACTGCAGCACCTTCTTCTTCTACTTTATATTTAGTAGTAAGTTTTAACTGTTGTTTATTTCCGAATACTTTCGCTTCAACATTTACACCAAATACTTCTCCTAGCTTATCACTTACTTCGTTAGCTGTAACTTCTTTATCAAACTTAACTTGGAAAGTTCTACCTCCTACAAAGTCAGTTCCTTGGTCAAATCCGTTGATTGCAAATGAAGCAAAAGAAACCACTACAATGATTAATGATAAACCATAAGTAGCTTTCTTCATTTTTAAGAAATCAAAGTTGAAGTTTGTAAACCAATTTTTAGTAATACTTGTACTGAATGCTAAAGTTCTACCAGCTTTAACGTCTCTATCCATAAAGATACGAGCGATAAAGATTGAAGTAAATAATGAAGTAGCAATACCGATTAACAATGTCGTAGCAAATCCTTTAATAGGTCCTGATCCAAAAGCGAATAAGATAACCCCTGTTAAGATATGTGTAACGTTTGCATCAACAATCGGACGCATAGCACCATGCCAGCTATAAGATTCTTTAATCGTATCTGCAAGATTCATTCCCTTGCGCAAACATTCTTTTGCTCGTTCAGAAATAATAATATTCGCATCCACTGCAGTACCCATCGTTAATACGATACCTGCAATACCTGGTAATGTCAATACAGCACCTAAACTAGCAAGGATACCAAATAAGAATAATAAGTTCGCTAATAAAGCAATATTTGCATACCATCCAGCTCTACCGTAGTAGAATGCCATCCAAGCAGCAACAATAATTAAACCAGCCACAGCAGATAACATACCAGCATCAATAGCTTGTTGCCCTAATGATGGTCCTACGATTTCAGATTGGACGATATCTGCACCTGCAGGTAATTTACCAGCACGTAAGATATTCGCTAAGTCTTTCGCATCAGCAACAGTAAAGTCCCCTGAGATAGATGATCTACCACCAGAGATAGGTCCACTAGTAACACCTGGAGCTGAATAAACGATATTATCTAATACAATAGCAATATTAGAGTGCTCTGTATAAGCTTTTCCTGTTAACTCTTCCCATACTTTAGCTCCCTTAGGACTCATTGTCATCCCTACTACAGGACGGCTAAATTGATCATACTCATCTTGAGCACCAGTAATAACGCTTCCACTTAAAGGAGGAATACCTTCTCTATTTGTTTTTAAAGCATATAACTCAACTAAATCAGGAGCTTTTTTACTTGGTTTACCCCATGCAAAACGAGCATATTTTTGATCTGCTGGTAATAAGTTACGTACATCAGCTCTGTTTAAATAAGCATTTACTTTAACTGTATCTTTCGTTTGGAAATATCCTAAGATTGGGCTTCCTTGTTGTCCACCCATTGCGAATAAGTCTAATAAAGGATTGAATTCTTTATTAGCTGCATTCCCCATAGAGTCTTTTGCTACAGTACCTAATAATGCTTCAACATCTGAGTTAGTTGTTGTATTATCAGTAACAGTCTCTTTTTGATTAGCTTGCTTTTCAGTTGTTTTTAAGTACTCATTAGCAGCCATGATATAGTTTCCTATTTCATCTACTTTATAAGTTTCCCAAAACTCTAACTGAGCAGTACTTTGTAATAAATTTTTAATACGATCTACGTCTTTTGCTCCAGGAAGCTCAACTAAGATACGCCCTGTATCCCCTAACATTTGAATATTTGGCTGAGAAACACCGAACTTGTCGATACGCTCTCTGAATACACGGTAAGCACTCTCTATAGATTCTTTTACTTTTTTATCTAAGATAGACTTTACTTGGCTATCAGACATTCCAACAGTAATCTCACTTAAGTTTCTGTTTGCAAAAATATCTGCAGCTGCTAATTTTACATTCCCTTTTGATTCTTTATCAAAAGCAGTGTAAAAAGCATCTAAGTAACTTTGATTACCTTGTCTTTGTGATTCAGCTTCTGCTAACGCTTTATTGAACGTAGCGTTCTTTGAATTATTAGCTAAACCTTTTAAAATGTCTTTGATTGATATTTGCAACGTAACATTAATACCTCCTTCTAAGTCTAATCCTTTATTGATTTGCTTAGCTCTCACTTCATTGAATGTTTGTCCTAAAAATACCGTTTGGTTACCAATTGAATCAAGGTATTGTAATTCTTTTGTCGAATCTCCACCAGCAAAAGCTTTCGCTTTATCCTCATAATGGTTGGTAACAAAGGTAAATGACAGTTGGTAAATACTTACCAATGCAAAGATAATTGCAAAAAATTTAACGAGTCCTTTGTTTTGCATTATTACTAAAAATTAATTATTTACTTTTTTTAAAACGAGCAAATATATGATATAGACAATGATTAAGCAATTCTTTCACTAAGAATATCAGCAAAAAGAGCTTTTTTCTATTACATATATTTTAACAATTAAACAATCTTTTACTATTCAATTGTTAATTCCTTATTTGTATCCCTAACAGCATTTGCACTATCTACAAATTTCTGAGATTCTTGCTCATTTAATTTTAATTCTACTATCTCTTCTATTCCTCCTTTTCCTATAACACAAGGAACTCCTATACACAATCCTTCTTGCCCGTATTCACCTTGTAAATATACAGAACAAGGGATTAACTTCTTAAAATCATTTAAGATACTATCCACAACGTTAGCTACAGCTGCTCCAGGTGCATACCATGCAGAAGTTCCTAATAACTTCGTTAGAGTAGCTCCACCAACCATTGTTGATTTACACACCTCTTCTTGTTCTGCTGCTGTCAACATCTCACTTACAGGAATACCTTTATAAGTAGCTAATCTGATTAATGGAATCATTGTAGTATCCCCATGTCCTCCAATAACCATTCCTTCAATATCTCCAACAGGTTTGTTTAGTTTTTGAGATAAGAAATATTTAAAACGTGAAGAGTCTAAAGCCCCTCCCATACCTATTACTTTCTTACGATCTAATCCTGATATTTTTAAAGCTGCTAGAGTCATTGTATCAAGAGGGTTAGTCACTATCACAAAAACAGCATTAGGAGAGTATTTTAAAGCACTTTCCATCACCGATTTTACTACAGATGCATTAGTACCTATTAATTCCTCACGAGTCATCCCTGGTTTTCTTGGAATTCCTGAAGTAACTACTACTACCTCACTATTAGCTGTTAAACTATAGTCATTAGTACTTCCCTTAACAATAGTATCAAATTTAGAGTTAGCTGCACATTGCATGATATCCATTGCTTTACCTTCTGCATATCCTTCTGCAATATCCACTAAAACTACTTCACTAGCGATTCTTCTATTAGCAATAACGTCAGCACATGTAGCCCCAACATTTCCTGCTCCAATAATTGTAACTTTCATAACTTTATATCTTTTTATTAAAAAAAGGTCAAGGCATATAATATGCTTGACCTTTATAATTTTACATATTTAAATACTAAGCATCAATTTTAGCATAAGTAGCATTTTTCTCAATAAAATCTCTACGTGGTGGAACTTCGTCTCCCATCAACATAGAGAATACTCTATCTGCTTCTTGTAAACTATCTATTGTTACTTGTCTAAGAATTCTATGTTCTGGATTCATTGTAGTATCCCATAATTGCTCAGCATTCATCTCTCCAAGACCTTTATAACGCTGAACACTTGATCCACTTCCCATTTTCTCCATTAACTCAAGACGTTCTTCATCTGTCCATGCATATTCTTTACGTTGCCCTTTTTTAACCATATATAATGGAGGTGTAGCAATATAAACATATCCATTCTCTATTAACCCTCTCATATAACGGAAGAAGAAAGTTAAAATCAACGTTGCGATGTGGCTACCGTCCACATCGGCATCACACATGATTACTACTTTATGATAACGTAATTTCTCAAGGTTTAATGCTTTACTATCCTCTTCTGTTCCCATCGTAACACCTAAAGCAGTAAAGATATTCTTAATCTCTTCGTTTTCGAATACTTTGTGCCCCATTGCTTTTTCTACGTTAAGAATCTTACCTCTTAATGGCAGAATTGCTTGGAAGTTACGATCACGTCCTTGTTTTGCTGTACCACCCGCAGAATCTCCCTCCACTAGGAATACTTCACATTTAGAAGCGTCTTGTTCAGAACAATCAGACAACTTTCCAGGTAGTCCACCACCGACCATAACAGTCTTACGTTGAACCATCTCACGTGCTTTCTTAGCAGCATGTCTAGCCTGAGCAGCTAAAATAACCTTTTGAACAATAATCTTAGCATCATTTGGATGTTCCTCTAAGTAGTTCTCTAGCATTTCTGCTACAGCCTGACTCACAGGGGATACAACCTCTCTATTTCCTAGTTTTGTCTTTGTTTGTCCTTCGAATTGAGGCTCCATTACCTTCACAGAGACAATTGCAGTCAACCCTTCTCTAAAGTCATCACCTGTAATTTCGAACTTAAGCTTATCTAACATTCCTGAAGCATCTGCATATTTCTTCAATGTTCTAGTAAGCCCCATACGGAATCCTTGTAGGTGTGTTCCTCCCTCATGCGTATTAATATTATTCACATAAGAATAAATATTCTCTGCATAAGTATCATTATAAACTAATGCAACTTCAACAGGGATTTCTCCTTTGTCAAGTTCCATAGAGATTACATCTTCAATAATCGGCACACGACTACCATCTAAAAATTTAATAAACTCTTTTAATCCTTCTTTAGAAAAAAATACTTCATGTTTAGGCTCACCATTTTCTTCAATTACTCTTTTATCAGTAAGTGTTATCTTTAATCCTTTATTCAAGAAAGATAACTCTCTTAAACGCCCAGCTAAAGTATCATAAGAAAACTCTAGAGTCTGTGTAAAGATAGTATGGTCAGGTTTAAATGTAACCGATGTTCCTCGTTTATCTGTTTCACCAATAACTTTTACTGGAAATAAAGCTTTACCACGCGAATATTCTTGTTCGTAAATTTTACCTTCACGATAAACAGTTGCTCTTAACAAATCAGATAGTGCGTTCACACACGATACCCCTACTCCGTGAAGACCTCCAGATACCTTATAAGAATCCTTGTCAAACTTCCCTCCAGCACCAATCTTTGTCATTACTACTTCTAATGCAGACACTCCTTCTTTTTTGTGGATGTCCACAGGGATACCACGTCCATTATCTTCTACAGTAATAGAGTTATCCTCGTTTATAGTAACGCTTATTGTATCACAATAACCAGCTAAAGCCTCATCAATTGAGTTATCAACCACTTCATATACTAAATGGTGTAATCCTCTTACTCCTACATCACCAATATACATCGAAGGACGCATCCTTACGTGTTCCATTCCCTCAAGAGCTTGAATGCTATCCGCTGAATAATTATTCTTATTTGTTTCTTGGCTCATAATAATAATCTAAAATATCTAACGTACAAATATAACAATTATCAAAGACTTTATCAACTCTAAACAAGCCTAAAATACATATATCTCACAAATAAAAACAAAAAAACGCAGATGTTTTCACACCTGCGTTTCATACTTTTTTATAAAGGACTTTTACATTAATTCATGAATTGTAAATTCACAATTGTTAAATGTAAATCTCTCATGTACTTTTCTTCCTAATAACTCCTTGGCGATTGGAGCATCCATAGAAACGGCTAATACAGAACGGTCGTCTAAAACAATTTTTGGCAAAGCTGCTGAGAAAAATAAATACACTGAATTTACTTGTACTAAACTTCCAAATTCTACTACAGAACTCACTTTTTCATCATCTATTTTAGCAACTATATCTCGCATAGCTATGTTTTCTAAAATCTTCTTACTCAAGTTTTCTTGTTCTAAATGCATCATTGACAAGCCTGTCTCGTGTTTGTCTCCTGCAGAACTTTTGGCGTCGTTCTGCGCGTCGATTGTCAAATCTTCTACAATTCCTTGCAACGCTTCCACCTTGTCATTTAACCGTTCTAAACAAATTGTTTTTAACTTCTTTTTTAATGTCATCATTACGTCTTTAAAATTTCTTTCTTTGCGAAATCGAAAGAAAATACATGTTTTGTTGTTTGTAACGACAAAAGTAAGTTATTAATCAATGAAAAAAAACAGTATTGTGCACCTTTTAGCGAATTTTAGTCATAAATTATCAGTTTTTAGCTTTTTTTCTGATTACAAAATCTCAAAAATCGAATTTATACATTGCTCCTCCCATAATCTGTACACCTTGCACCTTAAAGTTATCCCATTGATTATATTTCTGATTAAATAAGTTATTGGCTTTTAAGAATAGAGTCCAATTTTTAGTTGGCCTATACCCTACTTTCATATTTAAATCAACATAATCTTTCAATTCTACAACTGATGGATCTTCCCAAGTATTATAGTCTCCTATAAGCCCAGTAGAATCAATTACAAAAACATCTTTACGCTTACCTACATAAAACACATCTACACCTGCAAACCATTGTTCTGTAAAATCAAATTTAAAATCAGCTCCTGCTTTTACTTTTGGTAAATTCCAAGCTTCTAAAGAATTTGTATTATAGTTATTATACTCTCCATGAACTCCTATAGAAACATTCTCTTCGAAGTCAAAACGCAATTCACCAAATAAATTCAATGTTTTAACATCTCCATATTGCACTCCAAATGAGTTTCCAAACATATATGGTATTCTACTTCTATTCAAAGTATATTCATTGTGCAAAAACATCGCTTTGTCTTTCTCTCTTTTGTAAGACCCCTTGATGTTATAAGAGATATTATTATCTAATTTTCCTTTTAATCCAAGATAAATATCATACTTCTTATCAGTAGGCGTAATTAGAATATCTGGGGAAATGAAAGGGTTTTCTTCTGAAAACTGTTGAAAAGAGTTTTGTTGCACCCCTCCCTCTATTCCTGCATAAGTCACTAATAATCCAGGAACTAAATCATAAGATGCTTTAACTTGTGGATAGATATAAAAGTTATTCTCTGATTTACCAGCTAATTCTCCATTGTTAAAGAAAACACCAACTCCCACTTGTACAGAATAGTTGTCATCTCTAAATGTAAGACTAGGTTGAGCTCCAAGATTTAAATGATTATACTTCGTTGTTTCCCCTACAAATGAGTTTTTATATGATGTTCCTACATAATCAACAACAACCCCAACATTCAATTCTCCAAAGTCCAAAGCTGTTTTTACATTTGGTCTAATCTTAAAACGATTTTCTACTGTTCCAAAATCATCCCAAAAATAATCATATCTAAAATCCAATCCAGTAAAAGGGCTATTTCTAAACTCTAAAGCTCCATTTACAAAAACATTCTTATAGTGTTGAGATTCGTCTATTCCAGAAATATCACCTTGATTGAAGTCGATTTGTTTCGTTGGTAATCCATAATAATTACTCAATTGGTATCTAGCACCTGCTTCTACTGTCCAACCAAAATTCTTTAATTGTCCACCATAAACCAAACCTCCTTTTGTATTAGAGAAACTATCATCTAGAAGTAAATTCTTAATCCCTCCTTGAGAAGAAAAGTGACTAGCATATCCTGCTAAAAAACTATTCTTATTTAAGTGTTGACTTAAGAACACCTCTCCATTCAGATTAGTATAATTACCTGCAGAAAAAAGAGCATAATTATTAAAGCTTTTCAGCCTACTTGTTCTTTCTACTTCTGCTGCTTTTCCTTTCTCAGGTACAAAAGTAGATGCTACAGGAAAAGAACTAATCGTATAAATTACATCTTTCTTATTACCTGTAGTTTCATCGTCATTATTAGCTGTAGTACGAACCTTAAAAGCATCCGAAATTGTTGCATCATAAGCCCTTACTACATTAACAACCTCTGTACCTAATTTACTTGCTTCCGTATTTTTATCTTGAGCATAACCTGCTATTCCCCCTAGAGTTAAAACAGATAATATCGTATATATATTCTTATTGTTCATTATAATATCTTCTATATTAAAATTATTGAGCAATCGAAGAGTTTCGTTTAGCCTCTTGCGCTGTTATTTTTTGAAGTTCATCTTTAGCTTCTTTTACCACATCTGGATAGTCAGTAAAGTTCTTAGTAACGCTTTCTAAAATATAAGTAGCCTGATAACTATCTTTTAATTGATAGAAGTTCTTTGCCATTAATACTAATCCTTTAGCACCATAATACTTATAACCTGAATAGTCTTTTGCTAATTTCTGTACACTCTCATTAGACGCTTCATACTTAGCCTCTTTATTCTTAAAGTAAGCATCATAATACATTGCCTCTGCAGCTAACTCTCCTTTTGCTATCTTCAATACCTCTTGATAAGCTTTCTTAGCTTTAGCTTCATCATTAGTAGCCATAGCCGTTCTAGCAATAACTATTTGTGCATCACCTTTTACTTTATTATCTGTTTTAGCCATTTTTAATACAGCTTCAGCATATTGAAGAGCTTCACTATAGCTATTTTGCTCATAGCTCAACTTCATTAGATTAGACTTAGCGAACACTACATTCTGTTCTTGTGCAGCCTCTGCATCTAAACGTTTTAAAGTAGTTATAGCCTTAGCAGTATTTTTATTTTTCAAATAAATCTCAGCCAAACGAGCAAGAGAAATCTCTGAAAACTCATTCTTATCCTTAGAGATTACTACTTCATAATGAGCAGTAGCCTTATCTAGATTATTCTCTGCAAAATACATTTGTCCTAAATAGAAATGAGCTTGTAACGCCTTCTGTCCCGTTGGAAAACTTTTCAGGTATTTCTCATATCCATCTATAGCCGATTGTGTATTATTTTGAATATACTGTTTTTCAGCCGACTCATAAGTATCTTTATCTAGTTCAGCATCGCTTACTTGGATAAAAGAAAGACCTTTAACCCATGCAGCATATTCATCTACCTTTCCATTATCCACATAGATTAGTCGTGCATTTTGAACCGCTTCGATAGCCTCAGAAGATTCTGGAGACTCTTTTACTACTTGTTTAAATTTAGCTAACGCTTGATCAGGTTTATTGTCGTTATAGTTAATCAAACCTTGTCTCAAGATAGCTCTTGCTTTATAACTTGATGTAGGATAATCTTTCAACATCTTATCAAAAGCACTTAACGCCTTTTGACTTTGATTCATAACGTCATAAGTCACCCCTATCTCATATTGAGCATCATCAGCCAAATTAGAAGTTGGGTAATCTTTCACAAACTTCGTTAAGTCTTCTATTTTACGAGGATTACGATCTACGAATCCATAGCTAATTGCCTTTTGAAAACGTGCATATTCTACATCAGCTTTATTTGCCTCAATAACTTTATTATAAGCCTCCATCGCAGGCCAATACTTCCCAGTAACAAAATTACAATCTCCTTGTCTTAGATAGGCATCTAGACGACGCGCCTCATCTTTAGGATTTTCATCTGTGTATTTTTTAAAATAATCCGCTGCTGTAGCATAGTCTTTCAATTTGAAGTATGAATACGCTAGATTATAATACAAATTATTACGTTCAGACAATCCCTTAGACGCTATATTTTGATCAAATGCTTTGAACTGAGTGATAGACTCGTTAAAGTCATTTAAGTAAAACAATGTCTCTCCCTTCCAATATTGAGCCTTTGCAGTATATTTTAAATTTTGCTTCTCTGCTAGAGATTTATCAAAAAGACTTAATGCTTCCTTATAATTCCCTTCATTGAACAATTCTTGACCACGCAAGAATGTCACTTGTTGATACACCTCTTTATTTCCTACAGAACGATTCTTTTCTAATAGAACTAAAGCCTCTTTATAGTTTTTAGAAGAAACATATGAGTCGATTAAAAGACCTTCTATCTCTCCGCGATAAGACGAATTAGGATATTTACTAATATAAGCATTTAATACAGCAGGTGTACTCTCATAAGCATTCCCGATATCATAACTAAGTTTTGCATAGTTTAAGAAAGCGTCTTCTTGGATACCTGCGTCAAAACGCATTTCAGAAGCATTCTTAAAAGCATTTAGAGCTTGCGTTTTTTTATGTGTTTGAAGGTAACTTTCCCCTAAGTGGTAATATGCATTCTGCGCAATACCATTATCTCCACTGATAATTTTATTAAACTGCTCAATAGCCTTAGGATAATCTTTTGATTTATAATAAGTGTACCCTAATTGATAGAAGTCAGTATTACTCCACTTTCCTCCTTTACCTTGATAAGCTAATAAATGAGGTAGCGCTTTATCATATTGCTTTAAGTTAAAATAACTCTCCCCAACTATTTTAGACAACTCTGATTTCTCTTCAGGAGTCGCTTTTGTCATTTGAGAAGTTCCTTGTTCTATAGCCGTTTGAAAGTTTCCTGTCTTAAAGCTCATGTCTGCTTGATAGTACCCCATCTTCTCTTGGTAAGAAGACTTAGTTTCTACTTTGTCAAACAATTTTTTTGCATCGTCAAAATTATCTGAGTCATAAGCAATATATCCTAGATAATATGTTGCTTGCTCCCCCCATTCTCCACGAGTATTTACTTTCTTTAAATAGCGTTCTGCTTCTTTTTTATTTTTTGTATAGAAGTAACTATATCCCTTCTGAAAGTTAAAACGATCTAACTTCTTCTCATTAGTAATTGCGTTTTCTTTCACTTTTACAGCATACTGCAGGGCTTTAGGAAAATCTCCTTTGCTGAAATAATAATCTGTAACCTCTACATAAGCCTGATTTTGCTTAGAACTAGTAGGGTACTTCTTCACAAATTCATCTATCTTATCTTCAGCTCCTTCTTGATTCAACTTAATAGCACAATACGCGATATAATAAGCACAATCAGCCTCTACCTCCGTATTTTCGCCTACATGAGCTTGTTTTACTTTCGTGAATAACAATTGCGCAGCTAAATATTGTTCTTCATTATACAATGCTACAGCATGATTATAATCAGCCAATCTCTCTACATAAGCAGCTGATTGTTGAGCACTTGCAGTTATACTCCCCAGTGCAAGAGTTAATAAAGTTAACCTATTATTTTTGTGCATTTCCATTCAGATTTATATAACGTCAAATATATCATTTTATACTCTTTTAAACTTATTTTTCAGCAATATATTGCCCTAATTGTTATCAAAAATATATTTAAATTGAAATTACACCTCTTCCATAGCAATAAAAAAACATGATAAATTATATCTTTTTGAGATTTAATAAATCGCATTTCACAAGAAAATAGCAAAAAACATAATAAAGAAACACTCCTTGATACAAAAAATCCCAATTCAAAAGAATTGGGATCATATAAAAAAGTCTTTATTACAAATAAGAGGATAACAATCCTAAGATAATAGGAGCTAATACAGCCGTAAAAATTCCATTAAAAATCATCCCCACACTAGCGAAGGCTCCATACTTATTACTCACCTCCATTGCCTTCATCGTACCCATTGCATGAGAAGAAGTCCCCATAGCAATACCTTGTGACATAGGATTACTTATACGAGTAAGGTTAAGCACCTTAAATCCCACCATACTCCCAAATATCCCGGCTATCATAACAGCAGCGGCAGTTACAGACGGAATACCATTAACTGACTTAGATATCTCTAAGGCTATAGGTGTACTAACTGACTTAGGAGCTAGTGATAAAATAATCTCTTGATCTGCGCCTGTCATCTTAGCTAGTATCACTACTGACACTACCCCCACAACACATCCTATTAATTGACTAATTAAAATAGGCAACAACTGTTTTTTAATTTTTTCCCACTGTACATATAAAGGAACTGCTAACGCTACAATAGAGGGCTTTAAAAAGAAATCAATATACTTACCTGCCTCTTCATAATTTTGGTAAGGGATTTTTAAAAAATATAAATACCCCATCAAGACAACCATAGACAAGATAATAGGATTAAATATAATCCATTTTTTCTTTTCACTCAAAGCTATTCCTAAAGCATATAAAGCTAAAGTTAGGAATAATAAAAATGTTGGATTGGCTAAAAAACTCATTTCTTTCTTCTTAATAATTGATGAGTAAATCCAGTTACAAAAATCACTATCACTGTACTTACCAGTGTAGCCACAACAATAGGTACAATCGACTGACTAAGAATTCCGAAATAGTTCAACATAGCCACACAAGGCGGAACAAAGAATATCCCCATGTTTTTAATTAAGAAGTTAGTAATACCACCTATTGATTCTACTTTTACCCACCTCAATTTTAACATTGTCCATAATGTGATTAGACCGATGATACTTGATGGTAATTTTAATCCTGTGAGATACACCACTAACTCTCCAAAGGCTAGACAACCTATCACGATTGCTACCTGCTTAATTAAATTCATTTTGTTTAAATATTTATCACAAAATTACTAAATACAATCTCTATGAAAGAAACAAAACAGATAAATATAAATTATTTAACAACTACACACCTAGCCTAAAGACATCACTTCAACAATAAAAAAGAATCAATCAATTAGCTTTTTGGTAACTTTTACTTAATCTTATATTCAAAAAATTAGAGCAACTTTGTCATGTAAACAAAAAGAAAAATATGTAAATAAAATATAGATTAAATTGGTTAGTTAGAACAAAAGGAGAGGTCTACAGCAGATCTCTCCTTTTGATTTAACTACTTACTACATCAGTTTATTTTACATTATTTACACTCCACAATAAGACCTCAATCTATTTTTTTCTTAAAAATGACATTCGATATAGATATTTTCAGCTCAACTATACTTTATTATTGTTTATCTTAGTATTTTTACCACAAAATACACGATTATTATGTCTAAAACAGTTTTATCCCTACAAGGAGTTGATATCTACCAGAACAAGCATAAAGTACTTTCTAATGTTAACTTAGAAGTAAATAAGGGAGAATTTTTATATATAATCGGAAAGACAGGTGCAGGTAAAAGTAGCTTTATGAAAACGCTGTATGCAGACCTTCCTTTGGAAGTAGGCGAAGGCTCTATCGTAGACTATGACTTGAAGACCTTAAAAGAAAAAGATATTCCATACCTAAGAAGATCTCTAGGAATCGTATTCCAAGACTTTAAACTACTTCCTGACAGAACAGTCTATGGAAACTTACACTTTGCTTTAAAAGCAACTGGTTGGTCAGAAAAAGAAGCGATGGATAGAAAAATACACGAAGTATTAGACAATGTAAATATGCTAGCACATATCGAAAAAATGCCTCACCAACTATCAGGAGGGGAACAACAACGTATCGCTATAGCTAGAGCATTGCTAAATGATCCTGATCTAATCCTAGCTGATGAACCAACAGGTAACTTAGACCCTCAGACTAGTGCTGAAGTAATGGAACTTCTACTTAAAATTAATAAGAATGGTAGAACCATTATCATGGTAACACATGATTATGCCTTGTTATTAAAATTCCCTGCTAAAACATTAAAATGTGACGATGGCACCCTATTCGAAGTAGTACACAGAACATCACAAAATTAATATACAAAAAGACTATCATTGCTGATAGTCTTTTTGTTTTATCCTAACTCAATCTACTCCATTTAAATCAAAAGTAAAAGACAAGTCACTACTATTTTTTATTCAACTGAAGAATAAGATCACTATACGATACCGCAACTAAATCCTCTTTAGTCAACTCCATTAGATTAAAAAAATAATCACATTGTTGCTTTAAATCAACACCCTCTTCTACTGCGATATTACAAGCTTCTACTTCCACAAAACACCCCAATCCATCCACTTGATCCAAGTGAATACTAACGTTCTTATACTTTAAGACCTTACGCACTTTAGATACCTTTACTTTTATACCAAACTGCAATTCTAATATTGCACCTAACGCAGCATCTTTCTCATGTTTATAATAAATAACATCCGAACTCTTCGCTTCCTCCCCATTTACACGATTATAATAAATCAAAGAACTATACTCATCATACTCACGAAGCTTCACTCTTCCAATAGGGACGTTATAATAAGTATCCACTTGCTTATATACCCCATCTAGAATGAGTTCTACTCCTTTTAATTTATCTTCTATACTATCTAAGTCAGCTACACGTGCTTTAAATTCCACATTCTGTAATTCCATCTATCTCTTTTTAGGTTCTAGCAAATATAACCGATTAAAATAAAAAAGCCTCACTGCATACAGTAAGGCTTTTAAATATATTAAGTAAGATAAATCAGATTTGACAAACGTTTATTATTTTACTTTATTAACGATAGCTGCGAAAGCTTCTGGGTGATTCATAGCTAAATCTGCAAGAACTTTACGGTTCAATTCGATATTGTTAGCTTTTAATTTACCCATGAATTGAGAATAGCTCATTCCGTGTAATCTAGCACCAGCGTTGATACGCATGATCCATAATGAACGGAAGTTTCTTTTCTTTTGTTTTCTATCACGGTAAGCATATACCATTGCTTTTTCTACCGCGTTTTTAGCTACTGTCCAAACGTTTTTACGTCTTCCAAAGAATCCTTTGGCTTGCTTCAAAATTCTTTTTCTTCTTGCTCTTGAAGCTACTGAGTTTACTGATCTTGCCATTTCTTAAAAATGTGTTTTTTGTAGTGGGCGGTTATGTTTCAAACACTTCTAAACTTTCATTTGCTCCACTCCAGGGTTATTAAATAATTTTAACCGAAATTAAGATTAGATTAATCTTAATTGATCTTTGATACTATTTGTATCTGCTTTAGACACTAATCCAGAGTGTGTTAAAGCTAATTTACGCTTTTTAGATTTTTTAGTCAAAATGTGACTTTTGAAAGCGTGTTTTCTTTTGATTTTTCCAGAACCAGTCAACTTGAAACGTTTCTTAGCACTAGATTTAGTTTTCATTTTAGGCATTATTTCCTAGGTATTAATGATTATCTTACTTAACTATCTTAATATACTTAAATACTATTTTTTCTTTTTAGGTGCGATAAACATAGTCATACGTTTACCCTCTAAAACTGGCATAGTTTCCACTTTCCCGAATTCCTCAAGATCTTGAGCTAATCTTAATAATAAGATTTGTCCTTGATCTTTATAAATAATCGAACGTCCTTTAAAGAATACGAATGCTTTTAACTTAGAACCCTCTTTCAAGAATTTCATTGCATTCTTCTTTTTGAACTCATAATCGTGCTCATCTGTTTGAGGACCGAAACGAATCTCTTTTACAGTGATTTGAGTCGATTTAGCCTTTAGCATTTTTTCACGCTTCTTCTGTTCGTAAAGGAATTTGTTGTAATCAGTAATTTTACAAACAGGAGGTTCAGCATTTGGTGAAATCTCAACTAAATCCAATTCTAACTCCTCTGCTAAACGCATTGCGTCAGCAAGTTTATATACACCTGTTTCGACGTTGTCTCCTACAAGACGAACTTCAGGAACGCGGATGGCATTATTAATTCTATGCGCATCTTTCTTTTCTTCGCGAGGATTTCTTCCTCTGTTTTGTCTTATTGCTATGGCTATAAAATTTTATGTGCTTGTTCACCAAGCGTTATACTATTTTTACTCTCCAAATTGTTTAATAGAACTATTTACCTCTTCTTGTACTTGAGCGATAAAATCTTCTATCTTCATTGTCTGATTAGATTTACCAGAATCACCGTGTCTTCTTACAGAAATCGTACCGTTTTTCTCTTCATCTTCTCCTACAATTAACATGTAAGGGAATTTTTGTACTTCAGCTTCTCTAATCTTTTTACCGATAGTCTCATTACGGTTATCTACCAGCGCGCGAATTTCGCTATTTTCTAGCAAATTTAAAACTTTTTCGGCATATTTTTCATATTTCTCACTCAAAGACAGGATTATAGCCTGCTCTGGCATTAACCATAGTGGGAAATTACCTCCTGTATGCTCTAAAAGTATCGCTATAAAACGCTCCATAGAACCAAATGGTGCTCTGTGGATCATCACTGGACGATGCAACTCATTATCTGATCCTTTATAACTTAACTCAAATCGCTCTGGTAAGTTATAGTCAACCTGAATGGTTCCTAACTGCCAGCTTCTACCTAATGCATCTTTTACCATAAAGTCTAATTTAGGTCCATAGAAAGCAGCTTCTCCACTCTCGATCACATAATTAAGTCCTTTATCTTTAGCTGCATTGATAATAGCATTCTCAGCTTTTTCCCAATTCTCTACACTACCGATATACTTATCAGGGTTACTTAAATCACGTACTGATACTTGTGCTGTAAAGTTCTCAAATCCTAACGACCCGAATACATATAACACTAAATCAATTACTTTTTTAAACTCTTCATCTAATTGTTCTGGTGTACAGAAAATATGTGCATCATCTTGAGTAAACCCTCTTACACGAGTTAATCCGTGTAATTCTCCTGATTGCTCATAACGATACACTGTTCCAAACTCAGCAAAACGCTTAGGTAAATCTTTATAAGACCATGGTTTTGCATTATAAATCTCACAGTGGTGAGGACAGTTCATTGGTTTTAACAAGAACTCTTCTCCCTCTACTGGAGTATGAATTGGTTGGAAACTATCTGCTCCATATTTTGCATAGTGCCCAGAAGTAACATATAATTCTTTTTGTCCAATATGAGGAGTAACTACTTGCTCATATCCAGCTTTCTTCTGTGCTTTACGCAAGAACTGCTCTAATCTATCTCTTAACGCAGCACCTTTTGGCAACCATAATGGTAACCCTTGTCCTACTTTTTGAGAGAATGTAAACAATTCTAATTCTTTACCTAATTTACGGTGATCACGTTTTTTAGCTTCTTCTAATAAAGCTAAATACTCAGTTAAATCCTTTTGTTTAGGGAATGAAATACCATAAACACGAGTTAACTGTTTATTCTTCTCATCTCCTCTCCAGTATGCACCAGCAATAGATAATACCTTAAATGCCTTAATAATTCCTGTATTAGGAATATGACCTCCACGACATAAGTCTGTAAAAGTATCATGATCACAGAAAGTAATCGTACCATCAGCTAGGTTCTCTATTAACTCAACTTTATAAGGATTTTCTTCTTTTTTATAAAACTCTAAAGCTTCAGCCTTAGTAGCAGAACGCATAGTAAAATCATGCTTCCCACGCGCTATCTCTAAAACCTTATCCTCTATTTTCTTAAAGTCAGCATCTGTTACTTTATAATCCATGAAATCTACATCATAATAGAATCCATTAGCGATAGCTGGACCTATTGTTAACTTGATTCCAGGGTATAGATCTTGTAAAGCTTGCGCCATTACGTGTGAAGTAGAGTGCCAAAAAGCTTTTTTCCCTTCATCATCATTCCATGAATATAAAACTAGACTACCATCCGTGGTCATAGATGTCGTGGTTTCGATGGTGGTACCATTGAAGTTTGCAGAAATAATATTTCTAGCTAAACCTTCGCTTATACTTTTTGCAACATCGAAAGGAGTTATGCCTGAAGCAAACTCTTTCACTGAACCGTCTGGTAATGTAATTTTTATCATAATAATTTTAAAAAATAAAATGCAAATATACGGGTTTTACCATAGAATCGCAACATTTAGCACTGCTTAACTCATTTTTTTTAACAGTAAAATAATAAAGTGCATCTAATACTTACCTCATTAAAAAAAGAATACTTTATCAATCTCATTATTTCGGCGCTACTCTTAATACCTTTAAGCAAAAACAATCACTCATCTTAGCTATCTATAAAGCAGACTAAAGTTCCTTCTTCCCTATCTAAAACATTTGTTTAGATTGACATCAATCCTACTAACACCAATCCTGACACACATCTTCCCTCTCTTATTTAAAAATTGACCATCAAGATTTATATCTATCTCAAATAATATACACTTTTTTTCATTCATTACCAACTCAAAATAAATTAGTTACAAAAACACACTTCAAAAAACTTATTTTTTTCATTCAAAACGCTTGCAAACATCAGACTTTGCAGTATATTTGCACTCGCAATACGGAAGTAATGTAGACCTCTGGAGAAATGGCAGAGTGGTCGAATGCGGCGGTCTTGAAAACCGTTGACTGTAACAGGTCCGGGGGTTCGAATCCCTCTTTCTCCGCAGTTTACCTTGATTATCAGGTAATTATAAGTATAACACCCAATTTTACACCCAAAAATGTAAGATTGGGTTTTTTTATGCCTTTTATTTATGTAAATTAGTTTGATATTACGAAATACAGGTATATCTGTTTTTTTATGAAACAGAATATATCTTATGTAGGATTAAAAACAATATTAAGACAAAAAATGACATATTTTCACTTATGTCAATAAAAATATAAAATTTGATAATTATGAAGGTGAATCAAATTAAAACATTAAGTATTACTGAGCTTTTAGGGAATAACTTTTATATTCCTGAGTACCAGAGAGGTTACAGATGGACAAAAATAAACGTATTACAGTTGCTAAATGACATTTGGGAATATAGACAAGAACCTAATAATAGAAACACATTCTATTGCTTACAGCCAGTAGTCGTAAGAAAAGCAGATTGGCAAGACATACAAGGAAATAACATACATGGTTTTGAACTTATTGACGGACAACAACGCTTAACTACTCTTCATCGAATTGTTACTTATTTAACATTAGAGTATCTTCAAAACAATCTAAAATCCGAAGGATATCCCGATAACTTATATTCTATTTATTACAAAACAAGACTCGAATCCAAAACATTTTTGGAATCAAACCAAGTTAATAATACTAAACCAGATTTATATTATATGAGCGAGGCTTATAAATGTATTAAAGAATGGTTTGAAGATGGAAATAAGGGAATACCAAGGCAAGTTAAAGATGAAATGTTGAAAATCATTTTACCAAGTATCTTGACAGACGATAAAGGAGGAAATCAGCTTCCTGAATGGAGTGTACAAGTAATTTGGTATGAAATAAAAGATACAGAACAAAAAAGTGAAGAATTATTTACTCGTTTAAACCGTGGAAAAATACCACTTACAAGTGCTGAGTTGATTAAAGCAAAATTTGTTAACTCTGACAGTTTTAATGAAATGTCAAATGATGATAAAATTAAACGTAGAACACAATTAATACAAATTTGGGATGAAATTGAAAACCAACTTAACAACCCAAAGTTTTGGGCTTTTGTTTCAAATGAAAAACTAGATAAGTATAGCAATAAAATTGAATATTTGTTTGACATTATTGCTAATAAAAAACCTAATGAAAAAGACCCTTTATTCAGCTTTATTCACTTTTTTGAAGAAAATGAAACTGCTGATTCACTTTGGAGAAAATGGATTGAGGTAGAAGAAATCTACCGTTCATTAGCTTATTGGTATTCTAACAAAAATTTTTATCATAAAATTGGATATCTCATTTCTACAGGAACACCGATTGGCAATTTAATACAAATCAAAAAAAACAACACAAAACTAAATTTTGAAAAAGAAATAGATCAACTAATTTCAAATGGAATTGATGATAATTGGGAAGATTTGAGTTACGACAAAAGAAGCGACCATGATAAAATTATTAAAGTTTTACTTTTAACCAATATTGAACTGACGAGAGCCAATAAAAATAGTAATGAGTTTTTCCCTTTTGAAATATATAAAAGCATTACAAAAAGCTTAGAGCATATTCACGCACAAAATATTGAGGGAATAAACGAAAATAAAAGAGAAGAATGGTTTAATTGGCTTCGTTCGCATTCTAACATATTATTAAATGTAGCAATTGATAAAGAAAGGGCAAAAAAGATTATTGCAGAGGTTGATTCAATTGACGAGAAAACATACAGATATGAAAGCTTTAAACTGTTAAGTGAAAAGATTTTAAAACTAATTCCGTCTGATGAAAGTAATGAAAATGAATATTTACATAAAATTCAAAATATGGCATTGCTTGGACTTACTGAAAACATTTCATTAAGCAATTCTGTTTTTGAAGTAAAACGTAGAAAACTTATTGAATTGGACAGAATTGGAGCTTTTATTCCACTGGCTACCAAAAGAATTTTTCTGAAGTATTACGCATCTGAAAATGGTCAACATTATTCTGTTTGGACTAAAGACGAACGAGATGCTTACTTAAATGAAATTCGTAAATGTGTAAAACTATACAAACCTGAAATCGTTGAAGAAAATGAGAACTAATTATATTGAAATATTGCGTAATAAGGTTGAAATACCAATTATCCAGCGAGATTATGCACAAGGCCGAACAGATAAAAAAACCAATAGAATCAGAAAAGATTTTTTAGATATTTTATTTGACTTTATTTCTAAAAAACAGTTCAATCCAGATATGGAGATTGAATTAGATTTTATTTATGGATTCAATGAAAAAGATACTAATAATCAAACAACTTTTATACCCATTGATGGGCAACAAAGATTAACTACACTTTGGTTGTTATATTGGTTTGTTTCAGTAAAAGAAAATATTTCAGATGAAGATGTAACTTTTCTTTCTTACTTTCTATATGAAACAAGACACAGTACTACAGAGTTTTATAGAAATTTGATTCATTTTAAACCCGAATTTTCACATAAACATATCAATGAGGAAATTACAAATCAACCTTGGTATTTTGAAACTTGGGATTTCGACCCAAGTATTCAGGCAATGCTTGTTGTATTAAAAGATATTGAGGTAAGATATAGAAATTTAGATATAAATTCTGTATGGAAAATAATCGAGAACTCACCATTTTATTTCTACAAGTTAGATATGGAGAAAGTTGGTTTAACAGACGATCTGTACATAAAAATGAATTCTCGTGGAAAACCTTTAACGGAGTTTGAATATTTTAAGGCAGGGTTTGCTGAAATAATATCTGAACCAAAACAAAAAAAACGTTTTGAAGAATCAATTGATGGAATATGGATTGATACAGTTTGGCATATCATTTTTGAATTTGGGTCATTATCCCAGAATGAGGACATTGCTTTAACAGTTGATAATTCATTTCTTAATCTTTTCAACTTTATTACTTCAATTATTTCTTTCAAAAAAGATTTGAAAGACTCAAATGATAGACGATATACAAATACAGTTGAATCTGCTGATTTGCTCAAAATTATCTACAGTGATATTGAAAACCAAAATTTTCTGTTTGACACCTTAGACGCTATATGTAATCAAGAACAACAAGAACCTACATTTTGGAATAACTTGTTCTATATTGAAAAAGAAAACTTTGATATTCATAAGACAAGATTATTTTTTCAACACAAAGACACAAATCTTTTAAGACGTTGCTTATTTCACTATTCAGATTATAGAGGATTATCTTTACCTGAACAAATTTTGTTATTAGGTTGTTTTACACAGCTTAAAACACCAAGTAGCAGTTTTAATGAACAAATCAGAACCTTAAGAAACTTAGTTGTAAACTCTGAAAATGAACTTCGTGAATCTGTTTTAGGAAATGTTTTTGAAGAAGCTGAACATTTTATAAAAAATGGAGATTTGGAGATTTTCAAAACATTTAAAACTGACCAAATTGAAGAAGAAAAATCCAAAAAGGAATATTTAAATCAATCACCAACAAATAGAGAAACACTACAAAAACTTGAAGATAGTGAAATATTGAGAGGTAGTATTTCTTTGTTTCCTTTGGAAAGTAACTTTAAAAATAGAGCTAAAAAATTTTTAGAACTATTTGACGAAGATGATATTATTTCAGATTTTAATACCAAGAGCAATCTTTTATTGAGCTTTGGAGACTATTCACAAGACGATGGTACATTGAAGAACTTAATGTGTGATAAAAGTCGTGTCATTAGAAATTTTCTAACAACTCCAGGTTATAATAAAATACATTTTTACGAAAAGACAAGAAAGGTTGTTTTACAATGTCTAGATTTTTTTATTGCCAATCAATCGATTTCAATTCAGCATAAAATTCAAGAAACTCTTTCAAATTATTCTAACAACCCAAAAGATTGGAAATATTACTTTATGAAATATTCATTTTTCAGAGAAAGTTGCAATCAAGGATATTATTTTTTTTGGAAGGGTAATGATTATTGTATTTGGAAAATGAAAGAAAAACAATTTAATGGTCATCATTGGAACCCATTTTTTTACGAAATTAAAAACTCAGAAAGAATTAAAAACATCAATCTTGAAAATTATGGAGCAAAACTTGTTTTCTCATATAACCGTAAAAAGATATTGATTTCATCATTACCAAACGGTTTTTTAATTGAAAATGGTATGACGGATAGAAGGGCAAATACATTATTAGATGAGTTAGAAGAAAAAGGGATAATTAACAACGAGGGACATTATGTAGTACCACAAAATAGTAATGAAATTGATTTGCAAGATAGAATACAACTACTTGAACTAATGCTAAAAGAATTTGAAAAAAAATAACCATGTAGCCTATAATAAAGTCTTTGCTTTAGTAAAAGCATTACTGTTCTACAAAACCTACAAATATTAGTAAGTGTTTTTTAAATAGAATGAACCTATTCAACAAAGTTATTCTGTGAAATTTTGAGCCCTTATTGCTCTAAAAATTTCACAGAATAACTTTGTTTAGCATTTTATGCATTTTTTTTCCACTCTTTGAAAAACTTGGCTGTTTTAGGATTTTCAATGAAAAACTGATTTACATTTTCTAATTGATTGATTAATTTAACTTTTTCATTAGCTAGTATGCACCCGAGCAAGTACATCTTGTGAGATCTAATTATTCTTCTACATTATCCAGGATAAGTTTCTTGTAATTATGAGGATATAAGTCAGCGATATTCTTGTGGTTGATGGATTGAATATTTTCAAGAACATACTTTAGCCATTGATATGGATTAATGTCATGCTTTTTGCAGTTAGCAAAAAACGTATAGGCCATAGCTGCTCTTTGTGCTGCATCATGAGAACCGGCAAAGAGATAGTTTTTACGACCAATTGCTACAGGTCTGATTACATTTTCAACAAGATTATTGTCTATCTGCAAGTTTCCATTGTGTAAGTAATCACTTAGATTACTCCATCTTTTTTGAGAGTACGCAAAAGCTTTACCTATTCTACTTTGAGGTAAGGTAAGATTCATCTGAGCAATCATATATTTACCAAGCTTGTTGATGATTGGTAAACTTTCATCTAGACGAAGTTCTTTGATTTGGTCAGGAGCTAAGTTTTGTTCTTTAGCTTTTCTCTCTATAGCATATAACTTCTGTATTTCTACTAGTACATGCTGCGCCCTTTTTCTATCGTTATCTAAAGCTTTTTCAAATTCACGTCGAGCATGTGCCCAACAAGCAAGATGCGTTACATCTGACTTATTTCCATAGGCTTGGTAGCCGCTAAATCCATCAGTTTGCAGATATCCTTTGAAGTTTTTTAATATAGGTAGTGCAGCACTACCGCTACGAGTAGGACTGTAATTAAACATTACAAGCTTGGATATAGGTGCATGATACACCCAATAGTAGCCAAGATGAGTTTTGTCTTTCTTTTTCTCATCTAAGACTTTGATGGTGGTTTCATCAACTTGGAGATAACCTTCATTTTTGATGTCCATCACCAGCTTTTGGTATAGTGGTTTTAAAGCATCCATACTTTGAGCAGCCCAACCATCTATTGTAGAAGAAGCTATATCGATATTTTCTCTTGAAAAGCGTTGCTTTTGTCTATAAAGAGGAAGGTGGTCAACATATTTATCTACAAGTATTGTGGATAATAATCCCTCTGAAGGGATTCCTTTATCTATAATTCGCTCTGGAAGATCGCCAATACTAATTTTAGTATTGTCTTTATCTTTAGTAGCGTATTTATATCGGATGTAACGCTTGATTTTAAAGTAACCTGGAACATAATCTAACACATCTGTAGTTTCTTTACCAATGCAAATCATATCAGATAAATCTCCCTCAGGATGTATTTCTATTTCTTCTACGGGTAAATGATCTGGTAGTTTAGCTCGTCCTGGATGTTTCTTTTTCTCACGAGAGTAGGTAATCTCTTGTTTGATTACTTCTTCTTGTTCCTCTAAGACTGCTTGTTCAACATCTAAAGGTAATTGAGTTTGATTGGGATCCTCAAAACGTTCTCGGCTTTGACCGAACTTCATGCGCTCAAGTAGCTTTACACGATATTCCAGTTCTGTATTTTTTTCTTCTAGTTTAGAGGTCTTTTCTTCTAAGCTAGTAGTTTTCTTCTCTAACTTAGTATTTACTTTTTCTTGTTTGGAAATAGTCTTTTGGGCTTTGGTTAAAAGTGCCAAAAGTTCTTGTTTCGATAAGTTTTCTAAGTCTATTTCCATGAAGTAAATATACGTCAAAAGCCTTATTTATACAAGGATTAAGGCTGTTTTATCTCATGGAAAACCGCCTTTTTTGACTACTTTTTATCACTTGTATTCCTTCAATCATAAGTACCAAATCACTCCAACTGATTTGAGTCCGATTATGAATAGGAAAAGCAAAAGTACCTTGTTCTAATCGCTTGTGATATAACACAAAACCACCTGTTTCCCAGTGTAAGAGTTTAATCTGATTACATCGACGATTGATAAAGACGTAGACACTTCCATTATGAGCGACTTGATTAAGCTCGTTTTGAACAAGACCACATAGACTATCGAAACTCTTGCGCATATCACAAGCTGATTTATACAAGTAGAATTGATGGCTACTACTCAGACTAAACATTACACAAGGTTTACTAATGAATAGAGTTCACCCAAATCTTTCGTTTCTAAACGTAACTTCACTCCATTAGGATACACGATTTCGTATTCTTTACTGTCGGTTTTAGATGTTTCACCTATTGCTATAAAGTTACTTGAGCCTTCTTGCTCTGTTTCACTCTTAAACTTTACTACCCAATAACTAAATGTCGCCAGCTTAATTCCAACACTTTCACAATACTTTGATTGTGTTAATCCACTTGCTTGCCAATCCTCTACATGAGAGTACATAATTTCTTGTTTGCTCATCTCTTTATTATTTAAAGCAAACTTACTTCCTTACATTATATTATGAAACATGCACTTGCTGGGGTGCATACATTAGCTAGAATCTCGTACCTCGATTTATCAACAGTACTTTTAACCGCTAAATACATCGAAAAACCTGTTGTCAAAACTAAGAATATGTTCAGCAGTATCAAGTACAACAACCTTTTAGAGCTAACAGCCTTATGAACCTTTAAAAGCTCCTCATTATTTTTTGTTATCTCTCGATGAAACTCTTCAAAGTCATTTTGGAATCGTTGTAGTTGCTCTTTTTCTATCTGTCGTAGTTCAGCAACATTTACTGTTACTTTGATATTTATTTACGTACATACGCATCTATATAAATACTTGTGTTAAATTGTACATTAATAATTAGACATATAAAAAAATAACGAAGTAAAACTGTAAAAGCACCTTTACAGTTTTACTTCTTTTAAAAAACAAAGGCACCTTATAAGATGCCTTCATCTGCAAAAGAGTAGTAACTCTCTGCTGTTATAATTAAATGATCTAAAAGATTAATATCAAGTATTTTACTTGCTTCTTTAATCTTTCTTGTGATTTGTCTATCAGCATCACTTGGTGCTAATTTTCCTGACGGATGGTTATGTATAATCAAAAATCCCACTGCATGCGCTTTTAAAAGAGCGGAGAAAATGATTCTCAAATCTACTATTGTACCTGTTATTCCTCCTGAGGAAACTTCTAATACTCCAAGTACTTTGTTGTTGTTTGAAAGCATAAGTACTTTAAACTGTTCTAATAATTCAATCTTATTACTATCCCATGCTTTTAATGCTATTTGATATGCACTATAAGAAGATGTAATCTGAGGTCTCTGCGAAGCTTTTACTTTTGATTTGTAAATTAATTCTACTTCTGAGGCAATAAGCCATTCTGTGTTTAAAACTGTAGTTTCCATACTATTAAATTTTTAAATTAATTATGGAGCCACAATTGGTAATGGCTTAGCAAGCGCAAGAAGCAACGCAATAAAGCGCAGACTTTAGTCAAGCATTTATGGGGGAATTTCTTGCTAGCGAACCGCTAGGCATTGCCTAACTTTGTGCAATTATTAATAAAAATAAAACTATAATCAATGTGTCTTAATCTTTAATCTGATAACATTCTTTAGCACACTCGTAAAGCTTACAAATGAAATAATAAACTCTGTTCCATTGTTCTTCTGTGTATTTAACCGTTGGGTATTTGATATTAGGATAATTTCTAAGACATGTATAATTCTCAAATAACATTTCCTTTATCTCCTTATTACAGTCAATAACAAGACCTAATTCAGGAGCATACCATTGAATTAAACGCCATAGGTAACTTGTAGTGTGTACTTGTGGCATATAATCCATTTTAGCAAAGAGTATAGCCATTGAAAGTTGCTGTAAGGCATACTTATAGAAAATTACATCTGCATCGCTCTGACAGCCTTCTATTTGATAGCTGAGTCTTTTCACAATAGGTTTAAGCATTGATTTGCACTCTACCCAAAACTTTAATTTAAGTTCATTTAGTGGAAACGTTTCTAAATCTGGATTCTCTGCTATTAGTGGCTTTCCAATCCATAGCTTATCCTCTGTTATATTCTGTTTAAAGAAAGAATGATAAACAGGTATATGCAAATACCAATTTGATTTTTTAATCAGGATTACGGTTACATCAACTAAATCCTCAGTATGAAAAGAAACGTATTGTCTTATATTACCCTCTTCATTAATGTGCAACGTCTCAATACTTGCTAGTAATAGTAAATGTAGCTTATGAGAAGTAGAATCATCAGAGTTTAAGAGTACTTGATCGTTAGTTCGTCTTTTTATTAGATAAAATGACTCTACTTTCTTATACTTCAAAAGTATTTTTCTTGTCCGTTCTTCAAGTTCTTCTTGTATTTCTGTTATCTCATTGGGATTATTTAAAGAAAGTAGCTTTTGCTTGTTTACCATGAGCTTATATTTAGTGAGGATTCTATGTGGTATTTCTACGTACATCGCTTCTAAAAAATCCTGAGCTATGTTAAGTAAATATCCTACTAATGGTTTTTCATAGGGTTCTATCTGTTCAGCATTTTTCTTTGGTTTTAGCTCTTCTCTGAATAATGAAGTCATATCTCTCGCATAAAAATCAAAGTCTTGTTTAAAAACATCTTGAACAGTAGAGCAATGGCTAAATACGAAATTTAGAAAAGAAGCAGTACTACACTGAATGCTCCCTGATAATATAGGTTGAACTCTTTCTTTAGTATCTTGTATCACTTGCTTTATACCAAGTATAGCAGATTGTTCATCTATGTGATTAGCTTTCAGCTCCTTTTTTAAAGACTTTAAAAACTTAGTGTTTCTTTTGTAATGCTTAGCAAACCATTTAGAAATAAAGCTTTCAAAATCATTTTCTTTCTGTTTAGATTGGTGCAAACTAAATAATGGTTCACTATCGTGTAAAGAACCATAAACGAGATTTTCTTTTTGGCAATTTAATGTTGAATACATTATATTCTGAAAAGAATCAGATTGATAAAAGTCCTTGATACACAAACAGTAAATATTTGCTTGGTAGTGATTAATCCCCTTAGTAATCCATTTGCTTCTACGGATATTATTTAGTTCATCAGCATCATAAAAACAAAGAGTAATAATAGGATGATTGAGCAAGTTCTTCTGCGAATAAAAAATAAACCCTACTAAATTTTTTTCGATTAAACCTTCAAGTTCGTATCTTAATTCGCTTGATAGTTTCAAGCTTGAAAGGTTGTTAATGATTGATTTCATAATTACAGTATTTAAGGTTAACTACTGCAAGGTCTTACCTTGATTTACGGTAATCTATTCGAATAAAGGATATTATAGTTTCTAAACGAATAGTTTATCCTGTGTAAAGAGATCAAATTTATGAACCTAAAATTATATTATTATGACTAATAAAGAGAATATTAAAAGGCTTATAATCACTCGAGAGCAAGTAGTTAATGTGGTGACTATTATAAGTGAAGATGAAATGGTTTTATTGCAAATGATAGATAATATCTTACTTGTATTAAATAATCCAATTGTAATGGAGCATTACAACAATTACCCAAAATATATTGAAGAATACGGGATTGAAAAACTTTTAAAACGGGAAGTTGAATTCGAAGATACTAGTAAGTTTGAGTTTGAAGTTGTAAATACACTAATGGCTTTACAATTACTTATATGTTGTGCTTTTGAACTAATCAAAGAGGGTAAGTTAGTTGATTATAAAAAACATGAAAAAGAAGTATTAGAGAAAAATAGCTTTAGAATATATGCCATAGAAAAGATTATAAATATAATGGGTTTCGAGTATTTTATGGCTCACATTTACAATCTTGTTATTCTTGTAGTCGGTAAAGAGAATTACAAGACAATAACTGACTTGTTTTCCAGTCAAGATATATCTATGATAGAAAAGGAGAATGTACTTGATGATAATCCTATTATGCAATATAATAAGGAAGTTATTATTTGGTTTGGGATGATACGCATATTTATTGATTTAATGACTTGTATTGTTGAACTAAATACAGACCAAGATAATACTCAGGATTATTAAATGCATATTTTATCCTTGATATAGAATAGTTTACCAATACAAGGGAAGGTATTTTTATATAAACTTTAAAAGACCTGAATTATGAAAAAAGTAAAAATTCCCTTAGAAGCTCATATATGGTATAGAGAGCCTATTAAAAATCCTTATGATATGTTATCTCGTTTGTTTGAAGTTGTAATTCCTTCTGAATTAAAACAATATTTAAGCGAATTAATGGTCTATACTCATAAAAGCGAAATATATCAACAACAGAGTCCTCATGTCGTTTTTTTAATTTATTCTATACTACGTTCAGTAGTTCGCGGTAGTTATAAAATACGAAGTAACTCAGATAAGTATTATATTCTTAATCCATTAAAGAAATCAACAGTTGCTAAGTCTAAAGTTTTTTTGGGTTCATTGTCATTAGATGAGTATTTAAACCCTTACATGGTATTTGAGGATGTTTTTGAAAAACAATCAGTAATAGATATAGAGATTGATTTGTTTGAAATTGTAGAGTTTGCACTTGGTAATTTTATAGAACCGCCTTCTACAGAAATTAATATTTCTTTTATCAATGTCAATAGATTGATTGAGGCATGTTGGCTAATCTGCGAAAGAACTGAGTAGTCATGGCAAAACAAGAACATTCATTAGAATCATACTATTGGACAAAAGACAATGTTAAATGTCCATACGAACTATTCAATTGGCTTAGAGAACTTGCAGATATTGAATATTTTCAAGAACAGTTACGAAGTTATTGTTGCTATACTTTAAGTCATAAGATGTATGATAAAATAAGTGCCTCAGAGGTTATCTATGATGCAACTGTTTTACAATCCATATTTAAAGCAGGATATAGGATATATCTAAAACCAAAGAAATTTTATAAAAAAGGGCTTACTGTTGCTGAAATATCTGATGAAGAACTAAAGAGGATTAAATATTTGAATAAAGATGAATATAAGAATCCTTATATAGTATTTGAGAATATCTTTAATCGATTTACTATTGAACAGGTAAATAAATCATTCTTTGATTTAATTTTAGCTACAATGGCTGATAGTTTATATCATAAAGACTATTGTTGCAATGTATCAATGCTGAACTTTCATAAAATGTTGGATGCTTGTAAACTCATTCAACAAAGGGATAAAACTACTTATAAATAAATATTTAAATGTATGTCCGTCTGATGTAATAAAGAGAAGTAAGTTAATATTTATCAAATTAAATAGTATACAAGCACTTTCTATAAAGGCTGTATATTAGTTACTTATGATTTTTCAAGAACTGCTTTTTCCATACTAAATCATCAATATGACACTAAACGGAGATACATTAATATTTATCTAAAAAAGAAAAAGGTAGAATACCCTTTATAGTAATTCTACCTTTTTTCTATTATATACGATATCATCTAATGCCTACTTACTTTGAATAAGCTTTTCTAAACGATTCATCATTTCTTCTTTCTCTTTAAGCATACGCTCATACAAAGCAATCTTTTCTTCGTGAAGCTTCACAATTGCATCAATAGGACTATTATTGAAAATAGGATTATAATTAATATCATTAAATGTACTTGATATTATATTAATAGCTTGCTGTTCATCAAAATTCTCAATTGCTTCAACAGGTATCTTAAGTACCTTAGAAATCTGTTGCAGTAATGAATTATCAATTACTTCTTTTTGTTCCAATACAGATATCTTCTTTTGATTCCAATCTTCACCCAAATCAAAAGCAAGAACCTCTTGTTTGATTCCAAGCATTTCTCTAAAACGCTTTACATTTCTACCTTGGTGTATTTTATGTTCCATAATTAATAGCTTAGTTTAAGAAGGCTCAAAAGATAAAGCCATTGATTTAAAAAAGATTGAATCGTAAAGTTACACAAAAAACTAATATTTGAAATACTTCAACTAACAATGTTGCTATTTCAGTTTGTATATGCACAAACAAGTAACCAAGAAAAAGAAGATATTAAGTAATATTAGGTATAGAATCTTCTTCGAGTTGATTGACTTATTCACCTTGTAATGCTGTTCATTAATTGCTTGTAATCTAATACAAAAGTGATCAAGATAAGAAGCAAGCCGTTCTGTTTGTTGCTCTTCTACTTTTTTAAGCTCAGATAGGTTTACTTTAACCTCAATACTGTTTAATTTGTATGAAAGCTCAGTTTGCTGAGCGATATTCTGCTTCATTGTTTCTTGCAAGTAAACTACTTGTTGGAAGAGTAGCTCAGTGAGTTCTGTAAGTGTTGGTTGTTGCTTTGCCATAACTATCGTCTTATTGTTCGTTTTTTCTTTTTAGTGATATCAGGAGTATAGTCTTCATAGTAATTTCCGTAGGAGTTTAGAAAACTAAACAGGCTTACAGTATTGATGTTCCAATTCTCAAATGAAATTTGTTTGTCTTGGTCTTTGAACAGGACAGCGTGAAATAAATCGTCACTACGTTTGGGAGTGTTATTTTCAAACAGTTCACTTAGTTTTAGATTACGGTCAACTTCACTTGCTTTTAAGTTTGTGCTTGTGGGTAAATGAATAAATCGATACCCTTGAATATTGCCTTGTTTGTTTACACTCGGTTTCACTTCTATTTGATACATACGCATCATATCGATATACTGCTGTAAACTTTTAGGACGCTCTTTTAAAACAAGATAATGTGCTTTTTTAATCTCTTGTGCTACTTGCTTTTGATTAGCTTTTACTTGTTCTTTTTTGTTTTCGTTTTCTTGTCTTATAGAAGTCCAACCATATTTTAAAGCTATCTCATGAGCGATGCGTTGCGCTTGAAATCCGATATAATTATCCTTTAATGTTTTTCCTTTTTCATCAATGCGGTTAGCCAATATGTGAATGTGCTTGTGCTCTTTTTCAGTGTGAACAAAAGGATGAATACGAACCAACGTCTTCAGTTCGAAGAAATGCTTCAAGACCAAGACTTACCTGGATGGGCATATTCTAGAAACAACCCTTATAAGACAGTAAATGGTGTACAGGTAGCTAAGACAGATGTTGATTATATAGAAGGAGATAGACGATTAGCTGAGATTAGACAGACTAATATTGATTGGAAAAAGAAGTTAATGAGAAGAGGGATTAATCAATCTCATAACTTAAGCTTCCAAGGGGGCGATGATAAGACTCAACACTATACTTCATTAAACTACTTCAAACAAGATGGTGTATTATACAACTCAGGTATAGAAAAGTTCAATGTGAATAGTAATATTCACCATAAGTCTGGTAGATTGAGTACTAACTTCTTCATCAACTTAGCGAATATTAATAGTCAAACTTCAGAGTCTGACTTTGATGTAAGCGAGACAAATCCTGTAGCTTCTATGTACTTCGCGTTACCTTATGAGAATCCGTATGATGAAGATGGAAAACTTACTCCTGGTACGAATAGATTTGGTACAAATGCTTTAGCAATGTATAACGATGTTAGCCGAAGAGAAAAACAGCAGAAAGGTGTATTAGCAGGTAACTTTGCTTTTGATATTACAGATGACTTTAAACTTACTAGTACAATAGGGGTTGATTATACTAAGCTAAGTAATACACATATCATCAAACCTGATACGTACTTCGGAGACCTAGTAGAAGAAGGTGGTAAAGGAATGTATAGTCAAGGTGATCAGACTAACATCGGGCTAATGGCTAACTTCGGGGCTAACTATAAATACAGATGGGATGCACACGAGATAGAAGCGATAGCCTTAATGGAGATGAATAGACAGAAGTATAACTATCACGGCTTTACAGGATATGGGTTAATAGATGGGCTAGACCATACTGCAGGTGGTATCACACCAGGTACACCTGAGAATGACTTCATTCCTAAGATAGAAGGTAGAGCTTCTGAGAACTTGTTACTTTCTCAAGTCGCTTTAGTGAGATATTCATACGAGAACAGATTTACGTTGTCTACTAGTTTAAGAAGAGATGGTTCATCACGTGTACCTCGTAATAACAGATATAAGTACTTCTATGCTGTGGGAGGTAGTTGGAATATGAAGACAGAAGACTTTATGCAGAATATAGATGTTATCTCTATGGCACGTTTAAGAGCTAGCTATGGATTAACAGGTAATGCTAATGGCTTCGCTAGTGACTTCGGGTACCGCCGTCTTTATGGCCCTGGTCAATACAACGGAGGTACTGCCCTTAACCCTATAACACCAGGGAACAATCAGTACAACTGGGAGATGAATAAGATTCTAGACTTAGGGTTAGAGTTCGGTTTATTTGAAAATAGATTAATTGGAGAAATAGACTTCTATAACCGTATTACGAGTGATTTATTCTTAGATAGATCTCTTTCTAGTACATCGGGGTTTGAATCCATAGCAGATAATATGGGTAAAATCAGAAACCGTGGTATTGAATTAAAACTGTCTGGAGATGTGGTAAAAAGTGGAGACTTCACCTTTAACTTAGGAGTTAACTTTGCTTATAACAAGAATAAAATCTTGAGCCTAGGAGATGAGGATGAAATCATCACAGAAGACTACTCTATCCATCAAGTCGGCAAGCAAATAGGACATTTCTATATGGTGAAATGGGCTGGTGTAGATCAGCAAACAGGTGCTCCACTCTATTATGACAAAGAAGGTAATATCACGACTACTTATGATCCTGATAATGCTGTATTAGTTAAAGGAGGGTTTGACCCTGCTATCAAAGGAGGGTTTACAACTAACTTTAAATACAAAAACTTAGAAGTAAGCGCCTTATTCTCTTTTATTAAAGGAATGTATAGACTTAACACAGGAGAGTTTTACAGAACATCCGCAGACCAAACTTACCGTATCTATAACCAGTCTACAAGTATGTTAGATATGTGGCAAAACCCTGGTGATGTCAGCGATAATCCTAGTGCAAAATACGCTCGTTATATGACTGATAGAGAGCTACAAAAAGCAGATTACTTAAAACTTAGAAACTTAAGTGTAAACTATAGATTTAAAGACTTCGGTAAATGGAATAAAATAGTAAAAGAGGTCAATATATTCGCTCAAGGGCAAAACCTATTGACTTGGACAAATTTCAAAGGACAAGATCCTGAAGATGACAATAACTGGTACCAATATGAATACCCATTACCACGTACCATCACAGCAGGTGTAAAAGTAATTTTTTAAAGCAATGTCAATGAAAACAACCATATATAAAATAAGTGCAATACTATGCTTAGCATTAGGAGCTATTAGTTTCCAGAGTTGTGATAGTATGCTAGATATAGACCCAAAAGATGCTGTAAATGAAGAACATATTTACAGTTCGGTTAAGCAATTTGAGTTTGGAGTACTAGGAGCTTATACAGAGCTAAACTTAGAATACAATACCTTAATCGGTTCGATCATGGCGGATGATTGTAAATTAGCTCCTGGCAATGCTGGGGTAAACTCTTATGCTGTCAATCTTAACCGATGGACTTTTAGCGCAGACGATGACCTTCTACAACAGATATGGATAGATTACTACCACAGCGTGTACAAGATTAACAGACTACTAGAAAACATCCATAAAGTACCTACTAACAATGAGGCTGAAGTAGAAAAACTAAAGCAACTAAAGAGTGAATTACACGGTCTAAGAGCTTTAATACACTTCGAACTACACCGTATGTTTGGACAATCTGAATACTTAGGGATGACAGCTTATACAACCCCCTATAAGACGAGTTCTGATGTATATGAGAAGCCAGGTAAACAGACAATACAAAACTTCTATAAACAACTAGATAGCGATCTAATGGAAGCAGAGCAGTATATTAATAAAGATACCTCTATTCGCTTAAGTGAGGATGCTATCTTAGCTTTAACTGCACGTGTGGCACTATATGCGCATGACTATACAAAAGCAGAAAGATATAGTACTCTGCTAATTAATAAATATCCACTAGCAACGGCAAAAGAGTTTGAAGGAATATGGGAGGACACTTCTAATGCTGAGGTTATTTTTAAACTGAAGCGCAACAATGATGACAACATTAGACCCAACATATTCTGGTATGACTTCAGCAATGGTAAAACATTGTACTATGCTTCACAGAAGCTAAGAGATCAATTTGACTCAGAAAATGACCAAAGATATGAACACTTCTTCGGTATAGAAGATGATGCAGTCATCAGTAAATATGATGGTAGCGCATTCAACGATCGTATTAATGATTACAAAGTATTCCGCATCAGTGAAATGTACCTTATACGCGCAGAAGCATATCTAAAACTAGGTAACAATACCAGTGCTACTAATGATATTAATACACTTAGAGATAATAGAATTAAAGATAATACTCACTTTACTACTGTGACGCTACAGGATGTATTACAAGAACGTTTCTTAGAATTATCCTTCGAAGGACATCGCTATTTTGATTTAAAAAGATTAGGCTTACCATTAGAAAGAGATTCACGTGATCTAGCAGTAGATACTGATAACACGATAATTAATGCTTTTGATGAATACTATCAACTACCTATTCCACAAAAAGAAGTACAAGCTAATCCAGCGTTAAAATACTAATACTAAAAAAGGCTATTCTTAAACAGAATAGCCTTTTTCATTTACAATAAACCTCGATTCATACTCTAAAGTATAAATCAACAATAGCAGGCCCCCACCTGCTATTGTTTTCGAAACAAACTAACCGTTATATCTGTATATTTTGACTTAATAATAACTTATCATATACAGTTACAACTTCTACATTAATTCCCCCAAACTAATGTATTTTTATATATTCGTCTTGGTGTTGCTCTAAAGCAAAACGCAATTCTTCAATAACTTCTTCCTTTAGTCTTTCTGGTGAAACAACTTTCACATATTTACCAAATTTCATGATTTGTTGCTTCAACTCATAATTTGGTTTAACTAATAAAGTAGCTAAAATACGTTCTCCACATACACTCTCTGTAATTACCTGAGATGAGTGAAGTGGGCAAGAATTTAAAACAGCTCTTTGACTCTTATCAAATGAAAGGACTACTTCGTGAACATCTTGATTGGTAAAGTTTAAGCCTATAATTTCACTAAACTTAGTTCTAGCTGACTCTGAGCATCCTTTAAAACGTTCGTTCTCAATCATCACATCTGATATAGTATCTAAAAAGTAAGTATGGTACTCATTATCTTCTAACGCAACAACATACCACGCATCTTCAAATTCTTTAAACAGTATAGGTGCTATTTTCACACGATGTGGCTCTCCTTCTGACTGATTAGTATAAGTAAAAGATATTTTTTGATTTTTCGTCATTGCTGTATAGATCATTCTAATCGTATCTATTGGCAATACTCCTTTCTTAGATACTGGATCGATATAAGTAGAAGCTGACGCCCTAGACCCATTACTCGAATTAAGTATATCTGTAGTTACCAGATCTTTTAAATGTAATAAAACTTGATTTGCTCTTGCTAAATATTTAGGAGCAATATAATACCCTTTTTTAGCATTATCTAGTGATACCTCTACCCCAAACTCTGTAGACAAGTCACTAAGTGCGCGATACAGTGTACGTTCACTAATATCAATATCATAACTTGCTAAGTACTCTAAAAGCTTTTCCCGCGAAGGATAATGATTTTGATTCAGGTAATTTAATACCAAAAAATAATAGCGTAATTTCTTCATTTTAACCCCAATTAAAATTAAGTGATAGTTGTGTTTTTTATAAATAACTAAATTAGCTTTTTTCTCTAATAAAAAAAACTATCTAATTGGGATACAAAAGTAATCCTATATAATAGAAGGTATTAAAAAATTGGGTGAAAGTGTCTTTTTTCTTAGTTAAGCTGCGTAATCTCAATTTGAGAAGAGTTGAAATATTTATTCATAACCAGCTACTTCGCTTCTGTTTTGACACATTTATAAATAGTAAAAATCAAATAATGCTAAGGTTATTTGATTACACCTTTATTAAAAAAATAGCGTCTATTTAAAATATAGACGCTATGGGGACACTCTAAATTCTTAGCTAGCCAACACTATACTAGAAATAGTTATTCTATTGCATCACAAGTTATACAACTCAGAATACACATGCTCTATACTAAGTATGGTTGATAGTAATGATACTTCTATACAATGTTCGCTCCTAATTAAAAAACAATTCGCTCATCTAAAAGAACATTACAAACATATTAATTTACCAATCTTCATAATCTAAAAAAAAGTAAAGCAAGTAATTTATTGAGTAAAGAAACCACTAGCCACAATATACAGGTACAAAAAAAGGAGCCACTTTACCCATGACTCCCTCTTGTACTATCTCACTCAGATACTATCTCACTAGATAAATACCATCTTCTTTTATCTCTATCTTCTTCTCTTTATAAAGAGTTCCTATTGCCTTTTTAAAGGTCTTTTTACTCATGTTTAGAACAGTCTTGATGTCTTCTGGATGACTATTGTCATTTAGCCCTAAGAATCCTCTGTTGTGCTCTAATTCTCTGATAATAATTGTAGCACTGTCTACTACTCCATCAAAACCTAATTTGTTTCTACTAACGTCTATTTTTCCATCAGGACGAATAGATTTAATATACCCTATGATACGATCTCCTGTGTGTAACTCTTCAAACACTTCATTCTTATACATAAGACCAGCGTGTTTTTCATTGATAATTACATTAATACCTAAATCTGTAATATGAGATACAACTAGTTCTACTTCTTCTCCTTCTTCTACAGTAATATCCTTATTATCGACAAACTGCTTTAATTTACTAGAACCTACCAATCGTTTACTTTGATCATCAAGATACATATAGATCAGATATCTATTCCCTTCTTTCATAGGACGCGCTTGTTCTCTAAACGGAACGAATAAGTCCTTTTCTAACCCCATATCCATAAAGGCTCCATATTCATTAATGTAGCTTACTTTTAATAACGCAAACTCATTTACATATATTTTAGGCTCTAAAGTAGTAGCTACTGGTCTTTCTTCTTGATCTAAGTAAACAAAGACAATCATCTCATCTCCAACTCTAATATTCTCAGGTTCGTATTTACTAGGTAAAAGAATATCTGTTTCACCATCTGTTAAATAAAGTCCAATACCCGCTAAACGAGCAACCTTTAATTTATTATCATCTCCTATTTTAATCATATTCTTGTATATCTTTTATATTGTGAACTTAAGTTCACTTTTACTTTAATTCTAAGTCAAAAATGTCCTTCAATACCTCTACTTCAGGATTAATTTCTATAAAATGTTGGTACTTATCTTTTGAGTCTAATACTCTCTTAACTAGCTTAATCTCTTCGTTAACAGTAATATTTAATTCAATTGCAAAGTTCTGTAATTTTTTGCGAAGGTAATTAACCAAGTCATACTTATTCTCTTCAAAACTCAATTTAGAACCCTCATTTGGCAATTCTAATTCAATACGAGCTTCATACAAAGTAGGTTGAGCCATTCGCATTAAAGAAGCCATTAGCATTAATCCTGCTCTAGTCAAACGATCTATATAATAGTTCCATTCTCCCATTAACTGATCATAGGTAAAAGCCTGTTTAGGTAAGTCATCAGGGTTAATTACAACTTTTTCTAGAGACGAAGCCAACTCTTTTCTGTTTCGAATACTAGTCAACGATAAGGCAGAAGCTCTTTTAGGTTGTTCTGCTATAGGATTAGTATTACTTTCTATATTGAGTGACTGATTATTTAATGACTCACTTGCCTGAGGTTGTACTAGATGATTTGACTCAACAGTTTGAGCTCCTTGAGGAGCAACTGTATTATCATATTGATTATTTACACTTTGAGCATAACCACCTTGCTCTACTACAGGTACATTATTAGGCACTTGTATGTTTTGAGCTGATTGGTGAATACTATTTACCTCTTGTACAGATGTGTTTTTACTTACACTTGCCAAAGCATTTAACTCATCTAAATTACTTGTAAATTGTCTATTATGAAGTAATTCTTTAAGCGCTAAAGCTGGTATTATAAATTGTTTATCTTTTTTTTTTCGCCTTCAAAAGATAAAGACGCTAACTGCATTAGACACAATTCTACTAGTAATCTCTGGTTTTGACTTGATTTATACTTCAGATCACAATCATTCGCTATCTCTATAGCTTGTAACAAGAAAGGCATTGAAGTTTGTTGTGACTGATTGTAAAACAATTGTTTGCCATGATCTCCAATCTCTAATAGATTGATTGTCTCAGGTGTTTTACAAACCATCAAATCTCTAAAATGAGAAGCCAGTCCAGAAACAAAATGATGTCCATCAAATCCTTTAGATAAGATATCATTATACGCTAGTAATAATGCAGGAATATTATTCTGTAAAACAAAATCAGTGATACGAATATAATATTCAAAGTCTAATACATTAAGATTTTCAGCAACAGCTTGTCTTGTTAAGTTTCTACCACAATAAGAAACAACTCTATCAAATATAGATAATGCATCACGCATAGCACCATCAGCTTTCTGCGCTATAATACGCAAGGCATCATCCTCAAAGTTGATTCCTTGACTTCTAGCAACATCAGCTAAGTGATTAGCCGCATCAGCAATAGTGATTCGTTTAAAATCAAATATCTGACATCTAGATAAGATAGTTGGTATGATCTTATGCTTCTCGGTAGTTGCTAATATAAAAATAGCATGACGAGGTGGTTCTTCTAATGTTTTTAAGAAAGCATTAAACGCTGCAGAAGACAGCATATGCACCTCATCTATAATATACACCTTATACTTTCCAGTCTGTGGTGGTATACGCACTTGATCAATAAGACTTCTGATATCATCCACTGAGTTATTAGACGCAGCATCTAATTCAAATACATTAAATGCAAAGTCCTCATTCGGATCATCATATCCCTCTTGGTTTATCTTTCTAGCTAAAATACGAGCACATGTCGTCTTACCTACTCCTCTAGGTCCTGTAAACAACAAAGCCTGTGCTAAGTGATTACTCTCAATAGCATTAACTAGAGTACTTGTAATAGCTTGTTGGCCTACTACATCTCTAAATGTTTGGGGTCTATATTTTCGGGCAGATACGATAAATTGTTCCATAGGTCTCTTATTATCGCAAAGGTAGTTTATTTTTTAGAATACAGAAATTATTCTCTTAACTCAGCAGGGAAAAACTCATCTTTACCTATCTTATTTGACCACTGTTTTCTAAGTTCATTTAGATGAATAGGGCTATGAGGTTCTCTGCTTTCTAACTCAAAAGTATAAAACAAATACTGTAACTGTACTTCTATATAAAAGTCATCCAAATAAAGTTCAGGACGATACTCCGATTTCAAGTCTAAACTAAAAGTTCGAGCAGCAGTATTAGACCAAAAAGCCTTCCAACCACTTTTAAACTCCTTAATTAATTTATATACAGTCTGTCCTGTCTGACGATCAATAAGTTTAATCAGCACTTTTCCATCATTACGAGACAGTTTCTTTAATCTCGCTGTAAACTGTTCTTCTAGATATTTCTGAGAGCGTTTTATATACTTACGCTTATCACTATTACTAGTCATCTTATCTAGGTTTGCATTCAGAATCACTAGATTCTCTGCTGTAGCCTTTGCATAAGGATACACTCTACGCAATCTATTGCGCAGAATAATCATATCACGTCTATACTTCTCGTCTTTAATATCCACCCCAATATAAATCTCAGGAATAGTATATTCCTGTATCGTATCTCCTTCTATAATGAGTTCATGCGGTATCTCTGGTACTTCAACTAGCTTTTTATCTTGTGCAATAAGGTATTGCACAAAAAACACAAAACTAATTACTAAAAGCTTTTTCATAACCTAAATTATACTCCAAAATTATCTCTTTTTGTTGAGTAATAATAATAGTATTAGGTAAATTAGCAAAAAAATAAAATCATGAGTACAAAGACAATTCTAGATGACAGTTCACTAGCTTTTTTAGAAACATATTTAAATAACCCATCTCCTACTGGACATGAGTCAAATAACCAAAAGACTTGGATGGAATATCTAAAACCTTATGTAGACACTTTTATTACAGACACTTATGGTACTGCTGTAGGAATAATCAATCCTGATGCTCCTTATAAAGTTGTGATAGAAGGACACGCTGACGAAATCTCTTGGTACGTTAAGTATATCACTGAAGAAGGTTTTATTCACGTAGTTAGAAATGGTGGTAGTGATCACATGATCGCCCCTTCTAAACGAGTACATATCCATACTAAAAAAGGAATTGTAGAAGGTGTATTCGGATGGCCTGCTATACACATCAGAAATAGAGCTGGAAAAGAAGAATCTCCAAAAATAGAAACAAACTTTATTGACCTAGGATGTGACTCTAAGGCTGAAGTAGAAGCATTAGGAGTACATGTAGGTTGTGTGATTACATACCCTGACACTTTCACTATCTTAAACAATAATCGTTTTGTATGTCGTGCTATTGACAACAGAATGGGTGGTTTTATGATTGCACAAGTAGCTCGTTTATTAAAGGAGAATAACAAGGCACTACCTTTTGGACTTTATATCGTAAACGCAGTTCAAGAAGAAGTAGGATTAAGAGGTGCTGAAATGATCACACAAACGATTAAACCTAATGTAGCTATCGTAACAGATGTTTGTCATGATTCTAATACACCGATGGTAGACAAGAATATCGAAGGGGATAATAAGATTGGTAGAGGTCCTGTAGTAGGATATGCTCCTGCTATCCAAAATAACTTAAGAGAGTTAATCGAAGAAACAGCTGAGTATAACAATATTCCTTTCCAACGCAATGCCATGAGCAGAGTAACAGGTACAGATACAGATGCCTTTGCTTATAGCAATGGAGGTGTTGCTTCAGCACTTATCTCTCTTCCTCTAAGATATATGCATACTACAGTAGAGATGGTTCACAGAGATGATGTTGAAAACACAATCAAACTAATCTACGAAACACTACTTAAAATAGAGAATAACGAAACTTTTTCGTACTTTAAATAACATAGTAAGGCAGCCATTCGCTGCCTTATTTTTTATGAATTATCTACCAATTTTATACAAACAAATCAAAGGAATATGATTAAATCCTCTATCTTTGAATAAAAATACATTTAGATAATGTCCAATTACAATCGCAACAAAAATAAAGTTGCAAAACTAAATACAAACTTAACTCTTGCACAAATCATTGAGCAAGCAGGTACTAATCCAGAATATAGAATTGTATTTTACAATCGTTTCTTAAAAGATGATATTTATGTGCTCGTTGAAAAAGGAGCTTTAGAAGGTAAGACTGATGGTAGCATGGATCCTACACCTCCTATTATTGCTTTTGAGAACAACTGTATTCCTGTATTTACACATCCAGATAGAATATACGATGCTAGTGCTATACATCAAGAAATGGATTATATGAAAGTAAGAGGAAATGACTTCTTAGAAATGACACTAGGAGCTACTATCATTGTCAATCCTTTTTCTAAAGTATACAAAGAATTAGTCGTAGAAGAAATAGCAGAAATGCTGAACGGTAGTATATTCAACACCTTAAGTAGCCCTGTATTAAAAGCTCAGATGAATGTAAAAATAGGAGCACCAGAGACTGAACCTACTGTTTTATTAGAAGAGTTAAAAACTGCCTTTTCTGAGCACGAACTTATTAACGCAGCTTATATCGGTTGGACATTTAATGAGATCTTAGATAAAAATGCTCATTATGTATTCGCGATAGAGTGCGCTAAAGAATTAACTGATTTTAAAGAAGTAGCAGATTTAATCTCTAACTTCTGTAAACCTCATTTAACGAAAGAGGAATATATAGATATTATCAAGTTAGAAAAGAATGGAAACTTTAGCGATTATTTCTATAATCACGCCACTCCTTTCTACACAAAATAACAAACAATGACAAAGGAAGCTAAATTCACCCCTATCGACTTAGAATCGTGGAACAGGACTCCTTACTATGAATATTACCGAAATATTCTAAAGACAAAATATACGGTAAGTATTAAAATAGAAATTACAGAAGTATTCAGTCTATACAAAAGTAAAGGATACAAGTTCTTTCCTACCTTCTTATATATCATCATGAAAGCACTTAACAACAGTGAGGAGCTTCGCACTTGTATACATGAAGGTCAACTAGGCACATGGAATTTTTTAGCCCCACAATACACCCTCTTTCACGAAGATGACAAAACATTTTCTGATTTATGGAGTGAACACGCTGATGACTTTAAAGCTTTTCACCACAATATCATCTCTGATATCGAGAAGTACAAGGATGTTAAAGGAATAAAGATAAAAGCAGGTCTACCTGCTAATTTTGTTCCCATCTCTTGCGTCCCCTGGATTAGCTTTGAGAGCATTAGTCAAGATACTTCTCATGACTCTGATTTTTTAAAGCCAATTATTCGTTTTGGCAAGTATTATCAAGAGCATGATAAGGTTTTAATACCATTATCTATTTACGTCAATCATGCTATAGCAGACGGATATCACACTTCCATGTTCTTACAAGACATACAAGATATTGCAAACGATGCTAGAAACTGGATATTATAAGGATTATCTCTACAAGAGGTAATCCTTTTTTTATTTCCTCCCTACTTCAATAAACCTCATTATCAAACAACTACCCTATCAATCCCTTCATAGTCTCTGTTAATTTATCCTTCTTAGACAAATAACCCCCTTGTCGCGTATATAATTAGTGTACTTTTGCCGATTCTAAAATTTTTAATATATGCCACAACAACATAAGAATAGTTTTTTCTTTTTAGTATATCTAGTAGGGTTAAGTATCATAGGGTTTTTAGCAACAGATATGTACTTACCAGCATTTGACAAGATGCGTATTGATCTTGACACCACTAAAAGTAATATTAGCGCTACCTTAAGTTTATTCCTTGCTGGATACGCTATCGCACAACTAATGTGGGGACCAATATCTGACAAAGTCGGTAAACCAAAAACCATTATAATAGGTCTTAGTATATTCACTATTTCCTCTTTAGCAATTTTCTTTACAGATAGCGTAATCGTCTTTATCGTATTAAGACTAATACAAGCTATCGGAGTATGTGCTGCTGCTGTTAGCTGGCAAGCCTTAGTTATAGAAAAATATCCTTCTAGCGAGACGAATAAGGTATTTGCATCTATTATGCCTTTAGTAGCTCTATCACCCGCTCTAGCGCCTTTATTAGGAGTATACTTATTAGATCATTTCGGATGGAGATCTATCTTTATCACATTAGCGATCATATCTGTTCTTCTGATTTTATACACTTTCACTATAAAAGAAGAAAAGAAAGTAGAAGAAACAGTACAAGTTGAAGCAAAGAGTATTTCTTATTTCGAAATACTTAAGTCAAAAAAATACGTAGGTAATGTACTTATCTATGCATTGTGCTCTGCTGCTTTCTTTGCATGGTTGACAGGGTCACCTTTCTTCTTAAAAGAGATGGGATACAATGAAAGCGAAATAGGCTTTAGTTTCGTACCTCAGACTATTGCCTTCTTAGTAGGTGGTTTTGGATACAGAACACTATCTTCTAGAGTAAATGGAGATGTATTAATGCCTTTCTTTATTGCATTATTTGTTATTGCTATTAGTTCACTTACTGCATTAGCAGTATTTACCACTCCTACCTTGACGACCTTATTAATCCCATTTTGTTTAATGGCTTTTGTCAATGGAGCATCATACCCTATTGTAGTCTCAGAAGCTTTAAAGCTATATCCTAATAACTCAGGTAAAGCTGCTGCTCTGCAAAACACTATTCAGTTAGGGATGTGTTTTATCGCCAGCTCCATAGTTTCTCTATTTACAGAAGATGCTCTATTTACTACTGTATTAGTTATGACCGGAACTATTCCATTAATATACATAGCCTACCGATTGACAAAAAGTTCAAAATAATAGACACAAAAAAAGGAACCTAAATATTTAGGTTCCTTTTTTTATATATTCTATCTACATATTATGCGTTAGATACATCTACAGTAGTTGCTTCTGCAATTTGTTTGTAAGTACCATTCTCTAACTTCTCGCGGATAGCTTCATAAGCTTTTAATGTCTCATCGATATCCTCTTTAGTATGAGTTGCTGTAGGAATCATTCTCAATAAGATAATTCCTTTAGGAATAACTGGATAAACAACGATTGATAAGAAAATATTATAGTTCTCTCTCAAGTCATTTACCATAACCATTGCCTCAGGAATACTTCCTTCTAAGTACACAGGAGTAACACAAGTATTTGTATCACCGATGTTGAATCCTCTGTCTTTTAATCCATTCTGAAGTAAGTTTACATTCTCCCATAACTTCGCTTTTAACTCAGGATTAGTTCTTAAAAGCTCTAAACGTTTTAATGCTCCTTTAGTGAAAATCATTGGTAATGATTTTGCGAACATTTGAGAACGTAAATTATATTTTAAATAATCAATAATATCTTTATCTGCTGCTACGAAAGCTCCGATAGAAGCCATAGACTTAGCAAAAGTAGAGAAGTACACATCGATACCATCTTGACATCCTTGCTCCTCACCTGCTCCTGCTCCTGTAGCACCTAGAGTACCGAATCCATGAGCATCATCAACTAATAAACGGAAGTTGTATTTCTCTTTAAGAGCTACTATTTCTTTTAATTTACCTTGTTGACCTCTCATACCGAATACCCCCTCAGTGATCACTAAGATACCTCCACCTGTAGTTTCAGCCATTTTAGTTGCTCTCTCTAAGTTCTTTTCGATACTTTCGATATCATTGTGTTTATAAGTAAAACGTTTACCCATATGTAAACGAACACCATCAATAATACAAGCGTGAGAATCTACATCGTATACGATTACATCATTCTTCGTTACTAAAGCGTCGATGATAGAAACCATCCCTTGGTAACCAAAGTTTAATAAATAAGCTGCTTCTTTTTGTACGAATGCTGCTAATTCATTTTGTAATTGCTCGTGCATTGTAGTATGTCCAGACATCATACGAGCACCCATTGGATAAGCTGCTCCATATTCAGCAGCTGCTTCAGCATCTACTTTTCTAACTTCTGGGTGATTAGATAAACCTAAATAATCATTGATACTCCAGTTAATAACTTCTTTTCCATGAAACATCATACGATTTGACAAAGGTCCCTCTAGCTTAGGAAACACATAATATCCTTCCGCTTGAGATGCCCATTTTCCTAAAGGCCCTTTATTTTTCTGTATTCTGTCAAATAAATCGTTTACCATAATATAACTATGTTTAAAAAAACAATTGCAAAAATAATGATATTTTGTATGCTTTCATAATAAATAGGGAACTATTTGAACCGAAACCCCTCTAACTGTGATAGTATTAAATGCATTTTACATATAATATCTCAATATAAAAACGCGAACAAAATGACCATTTTTTTCACAAAACATCTAATGAAAAGTGTTTTTAAAATAAAAACCTCCCAATATGGGAGGTTTTTACTTCATATTTTTAATATAATGCAGGGTATAAATTAGGATTTACCTCATTCATCATTGCATAAACTTTTTCAAAAACATCTTCTGCTGATGGCTTAGAGAAGTAATCTCCGTCTGTACCATAAGCAGGTCTGTGTGCTTTAGAAGTCAATGTTTGAGGATCGCTATCTAAGTGACGGTATCCTTTTTGTTCTTCTAACACTTTTTGAAGGATATAAGCAGAAGCACCACCTGGTACATCTTCATCGATAACTAACAGGCGATTTGTTTTAGCAAGACTCTTCACGATATCGTGGTTCAAGTCAAATGGCAATAAAGACTGAGCATCTATAATCTCAACATCTATTCCTACTTCTAACAACTCTTTTGCAGCTTGCTCTATAATTCTTAAGGTAGAACCATAAGATACGATTGTCATATCTTTTCCTTCTTTGATGGTCTCTACTACACCGATAGGAGTTTTAAACTGCCCTAAGTTATTAGGCATTTTCTCTTTTAAGCGGTATCCATTAAGACACTCGATTAATAAAGCAGGCTCATCACTCTCTAATAAAGTATTGTAGAATCCTGCTGCTTTTGTCATATCTCTTGGAACTAATACATGCATTCCTCTGATTGCATTTATAATCATCCCCATAGGAGATCCTGAATGCCAGATACCTTCTAATCTATGACCACGTGTTCTAACAATCAATGGAGCTTTTTGGCGACCTACTGTTCTATATTGAAGAGTAGCTAAATCATCACTCATGATTTGGATAGCATATAATAAGTAATCTAAGTACTGAATCTCAGCGATAGGTCTTAGCCCACGCATTGCCATACCGATACCTTGACCTAAGATAGTAGCCTCTCTAATACCAGTATCTGTTACTCTATTTAATCCATGTTTCTCTTGAAGTCCTTCTAATCCTTGGTTTACGTCACCGATATTACCAGAATCCTCTCCGAAGATCATCACATTTTTATGATTTTCTAAGATAGTATCGAAGTTATCTCTTAGTACTACACGAGCATCTACTTCTGTAGCATCTGCATCATAAGTAGGCAGTACCTCTTCAATAGCTGTAGCTGTACCCGTCATTAGGTGAGAGCTATATCTAGGTTGGTTCTTAGCGAAGAAATCATCGATATACTGCACTAATGCACCTTTACCTGATTCTTTAATCACCATTCTCAGTACCTTACGAGCTGTAGTGATTACATCTCTTCTGATTGGCTCTTTAATACCAGCTAAATCATTAGCCATTTTCTCTATAAATACTCTATTTGCACTAGATGCAGCTACAGTACCTAATAAAGCTACTAATTCATTACGCTCAGCGATGATTGGATCTACATAAGCTTTCCAAGCTGCTTTTTTGCCTTCTAAAACTTCTTTTTTAAGTTGTTTATCTAGCTCATCTAACTCTTCCGCAGTAGCAATATCAGAAGTAATCATCCAGTTTCTCATCTGAACGATACAGTCGTGCTCTACTTCCCAAGCTAAACGCTCTGGGCTCTTATATCTCTCATGAGAACCCGATGTAGAGTGTCCTTGAGGTTGAGTTAACTCTTGTACGTGTACTAATACAGGCACGTGTTCTTCTCTAGCTATTTTAGAAGCTTGGTTATAAGTATCTACTAAAGCTACATAATCCCATCCTTTTACACGTAGGATTTCATATCCTTTACCGTGTTCATCTCTTTGGAATCCTTTTAATATCTCAGAGATATTCTCTTTTGTAGTTTGGTATTTTGCGTGTACAGAGATACCGTATTGGTCATCCCATACATTCATTACCATAGGTACTTGTAATACCCCAGCAGCATTGATTGTCTCGAAGAATAATCCTTCTGAAGTAGAAGCATTACCTATCGTACCCCATGCTACCTCATTACCATTTACAGAGAAGTTTCCTTCTTTATCAGCATCTGCAAACTCTCTATAAAATTTAGAAGCTTGAGCTAATCCTAATAATCTAGGCATTTGCCCAGCTGTAGGTGATATATCTGCACTTGAGTTTTTTTGGTCAACTAATTTTTTCCAATTTCCGTTCTCGTCTAAGCTGTGAGTAGCGAAGTGCCCTCCCATCTGACGACCTCCAGACATCGGATCATTCTCTAAATCAGCATGTCCAAAAAGTCCTGCAAAAAATTGTTCTACTGTCAATTGTCCTATCGCCATCATAAAAGTCTGATCGCGGTAATATCCAGATCTAAAGTCTCCATTCTGAAAAGCCTTCGCCATAGCAAGCTGTGGCACCTCTTTTCCATCTCCAAAAATTCCAAACTTCGCTTTTCCTGTAAGCACTTCACGTCTACCAAGTAAACTACATTCTCTACTTAGTTTCGCAATCTTATAATCTTGAATTACTTCTTTCTTAAAATCATCGTAAGAAAGAGCCGTTTTTGTTTCTTTTTGACTCATTGTAAAATACACTAATTTACTTGTTACGAATATAAAATAATATCACTAAAAAAGCTAGTACATACTTCTTCATTATATTGAATTAATACATACATCTTTTGATAATCAATCAAAAAAACAGTAAAAAAATTACACTAAGTAAAAATTAAAGTATTTTTAACAAAACGATATTATGAATTTCGTAATCACATATAAAAAAATATCCCCTACCAAGAGGGGATATCTATTATTCGATAATTGTTAAAATATCTTCTAGTGCAAAACGTACTTTCTTCATAGGTAATAACCAATCATTTTCATGATCTCTTTCTCCTATCGCTAAAATAGTTACACTTTTCAGTCCTTTCTTATCTAAACCTAATGCCTCATCTAACTGATCATTGTAGAAGCCCTCCATAGGCGAAGCATCTACTCTTAACTCAGCTGCTGCTGCGATAGCCATACCAAAAGCAATATAAGCCTGACGAGCTGCATGCTCTGCTTGCTTCTCTTGTGACATTGCTGCAAAGTTACCTTTGATAAATCCTTTATAATCATTCATAGCACCAGGAGCTAACTCTCTCGTCTTCTCTACATTATCAAACACAGCATCAATGCGCTCTTCTGTATAAGCATCCCAAGCGGCAAAAACCAAAACATGTGAACTATCCACCACCTGACTTTGATTCATAATCACAGGTAATAGCTTCTCTTTTAACTCTTGATTCTTGATTAAGATCATCTCGAAAGGTTGTAATCCAGAAGAAGTAGGTGCCATACGAGCTGCCTCGATGATCTGCATTACTTTTTCGTCTGCTATCTTAACTGAACTATTATATTTCTTAGTAGCATAACGCCACTGTAAACTCTTTAGTAACTCCATAATTTATTAATTATCTCTTAGCCAAAAAAGCTAAAACATTATTCTCTATACGTTCATTAATATTAGAGATATCAGCCTTCACAAATGGTTCTCCTATAATCTTCTCATATAGCTCTATATATCTATCTGATACACTATTGATATACTCATCCGTCATCTCTGGTATTGCCTGTCCTTCTTTTCCTTGAAAGCCATTGCTGATTAACCATTGTCTGACGAACTCTTTAGACAATTGCTTTTGAGCCTCCCCTTTTGCTTGTCTTTCTTCATAGCCCTCTGCATAGAAGTATCTAGAAGAATCTGGCGTATGTATCTCATCGATTAACACAATCTTTCCGTCTTTAGTCTTCCCAAATTCATATTTAGTATCCACTAAGATCAAACCGCGCTCTGCTGCTATCTCACTTCCTCTCTGATACAGTGCGTATGTGTATTGCTCTAATACCAAATAATCTTCTTCAGAGACAATCCCTCTTGCCAAGATATCTTCTCTCGAGATATCTACATCATGAGCTCCTAAATCTTCTTTAGTAGATGGAGTGATAATAGGTGATGGCAATTGATCATTCTCTTTTAACCCTTCTGGCAAAGTCACTCCGCATAACACTCTCTTTCCTTCTGCATACTCACGAGCAGCATGCCCAGCTAGATAACCTCTGATCACCATCTCCACCTTAAACGGCTCACATACATGCCCCACCGCTACATTAGGATCAGGTGTAGCTACTAACCAGTTAGGAACGATGTCACTTGTCATCTCCATAAACTTGGTTGCTATCTGATTTAGGATTTGTCCTTTAAAGGGAATTCCCTTAGGCATAATAACGTCAAAAGCCGATAATCTATCTGTAGCAACCATAACTAATAAGTCGTCTGCTATATTATAAACTTCTCTTACTTTTCCGCGGTAAACTGACTTTTGATTTGGAAACTCAAAACCCGTTTTTGTGATTGTGTTATTCATATTCTTGTTATAGTTGTGTAGTTCTTTTCTATTCTAGTAGGCTATCAAATCTAATAGCGCTGTTTCAAATCTGTCCTTAGGCAGATATTGATCTTCTAAAGCTTTCACAAATGGTATGGCTGTCTCTAAACTGGCTACCCTTCTTACAGGTGCATCTAAGTCTTCAAAACAATTCTCCATAATCATCGCCGACATATCACTTGCAATTCCTCCGAATAAGGAATCTTCCTGCAAAATTATAACTTTATTTGTTTTTTTCACTGATTTAAATACAGTTTCCTCATCTAAAGGTTGTAAAGTTCGTAAATCTATCAAATCAGCCTTAATATCAGGGTGCTTGTCTAGCACTTCCATCGCCCAATGCACTCCTGCTCCAAAGGTCACTACGGTCACATCTGCCCCTTCTCTCAACACACTCGCCTTTCCAAACGGCAGTGTATAATAATCCTTAGGTACATCCTGATAAATACTCCTATACAACAGTTTGTGCTCAAAGAAGATCACAGGATTAGGGTCATTAATAGCAGTAGCCATTAGCCCTTTTGCATCATACGGAAAAGCAGGGTACACTACCTTAAGTCCTGGTGTTTTTGTAAACCAAGCTTCATTGGTCTGTGAGTGGAATGGGCCTGCTTGTGTACCACCACCACACGGCATACGCACGACCACATCTGCCTTCTCATTCCATCTGTAATGTATCTTTGCCAAATAGTTTACAATCGGATTAAACCCAGTAGATACAAAATCGCCAAACTGCATCTCCATAATCGCTTTTCCTCCATTGATAGAATACCCCATCGCGGCAGAGACTACTGCGCTCTCACAGATAGGTGTATTGCGAATACGCCCTTTGCCAAACTGCTCTACGAAACCATCTGTTACTTTAAATGCACCTCCGTATTCTGCAATATCTTGCCCCATGATGATTAAGTTATCATGGCGTTCAAAAGATTGTTTTAACCCTTCTGATATCGCATCTATCAGTCGAATATTAGCTACTTCTGCTGTTGGTTGTATATCTTCATACTGATAAGGAGCATACATATCATTTAGCTCCGTAACCAAGTCAGCTACTATAGCAGGCTCTTCTTGTGTTGCCTTCCAGTCCTTGTCTATCTCTTGTTTAAACTCTTCTCTAATCTGTTCGTCTAAAGCATCTGTCAGTACGCCTATTTCTTTTAGATAAGCTCTGTAATTCTCCACAGGGTCTTTTAGTTGCCACATATCCATCAGTTCTTGAGGCACATACTTTGTACCACTAGCTTCTTCGTGCCCACGCATTCTAAAGGTCAAGAACTCTATCAATACAGGACGAGGATTCTCACGCATAGATTGTGCCAGTGCACTGATCCGCTGGTATACTTCTAAGATATTATTCCCATCTATAATATGACTTTCCATCCCATATCCTATCGCACGATCTGCTAGATGCTCACATCTATACTGCTCATTCGTAGGAGTCGACAGTCCATAACCATTATTCTCGATTACAAAAAGAACAGGTAAGTCCCACACAGAAGCAATATTCAGCGCCTCGTGGAAGTCTCCTTCAGAAGTAGCTCCTTCACCTGTAAATACTGCTGTTATCTTATTCTCATTTCTCAAGGTATGCGCTAGAGCGATACCATCTGCTACACCCAACTGGGGACCTAAGTGAGAAATCATCCCCACTATATGATATTCTTGTGTACCGAAGTGAAAAGAACGCTCACGTCCCTTAGTGAACCCATTTGCCTTTCCTTGCCATTGAGAGAACAAGCGGTGTAAAGGAATATCTCTAGAGGTAAACACCCCTAAGTTTCGGTGCATAGGCAGAATGTATTCGTCCTGCTCTAAACTAGCAGTCACTCCTACACTGATAGCCTCTTGCCCTATTCCGGAGAACCATTTAGATACTTTGCCCTGTCTGATCAGGATAAGCATCTTTTCCTCTACCATTCTAGGTTTGAGTAATTTTTTATAAAGTCCAAGTAACTCTTGGTCTGTTAAGTTTTTTCGATCGTAATGTAATTGTTTCATAATTGGTTTAATAGACTCTAAAAATAAGCATTTGCCCCTACTAAACAAATTAATTCTAAACAAGTAATTACATTATTCTATAATCACTTTTACAACTCATAACAATACTTACTTTCAAAAAACTTTAAAACATTCTTACTGTATAATCTCTCAAATTCATTCCCTGATATTGCAATCTCTCCACCATTCTATACTTCATAATATCTTACATGACAAATTTAAAAAAATCATCTATCCTACTTGTGCTGACATATTCTCTACACCATCTCGCTTGCTGATTCTAGGAGTATTCTAGGGGTTTTCTTGCAGTTTACTTGCCTAGAGAGGCATTTTCTCGAAGGAATGTGCAAGGATACCTCTAGCAACCCTCTAGCAATACCATAGAAATATAAGCTAAACTCAAATGTCTAATCAACTTTCAATAAAGACAGATGTAAATAAAATGCTGATAGTATTCAAAGTATTTTTAACTTTTTTTGCCTCTAAAAACGTATTTACTGGCTTCATCAAGGGTTCAATAAATGGACGAGAAGTGAACTAGAAGAAAAGTACCCTTCTGATATCTTAATTTTACAAGAAGTAAATCAACCATTTAAAAATCAATATTATGGCAGAAGCAATGAACGGAATGTTAGGTGGCGTATCTGGTAAGGTAGGTCCCGTAATAGGCGTAAGATGGCGAGGTCGCTATTTCTGGCGATCTAAAGCGAGGAAAAGCACTAAACCTTTTTCAGAAAAACAGCGGATACAGCAGGAGAAAATGGCACTTGTATCTTCTTTTTTAGCCAAAATAAGAGGATTTATTAATCAATACACACCAATGAGACAAGGTGAAAAATCACTCATCAATGGTACAGAACAACAATCTTCGTTTTTACTCAGACATGGTATCGGCTATGAAGACAATAGAGGGTACTTACAACTCAATCTAGTCACTGTATCTATAGGAACACTTCCTGTAGCACATATCCATAAAATACAACTTACAGAAGATAAGCAAATCAAACTAGAATGGGAAGACAATAGCTATAACAGCATGACAGCAGAATCTGACCTGCTAAGCGTCGTAATCTTTCACAATGAAGAAGAGGAATTTCAGATCTATGATACGGTAGGACAACGAATGGATAAAATAGGACTGATCACACTGAAAGAACAATGGACTTACGGTACAATCCATATCTGGACAATGTGGAAAAACAAAGAAGAGACACTGAATAGCACAAGTTTATATCACGAAGAAATAGCTCTAGATTAGCTGATCAGATACAGTGTAGTACTCTACTTCATTCCTGCCTAAACAACCGATAGAAATGAAGTAGATACACTATGCTATTATACCTAATAGAACTTTTATATTATCTATCAGATTCATTTCATAGTACATTAGGTAGAATAATGAACTATATAATCTGATGATGATAACTGATGTAACGCTTAAAACAAAAAAAGGATTAGATAACCTACTGATTATCTAATCCTTTTTAATACTTCTAAGAGCAACAACTATTTCTTAAAGTCCTCCATAGGTACATAGATAGTGGTAGTCGTAGGAGTGTAAATACCAAAAGTAATACATCCTAATAGACCATCTACAAAGCTCATTTGAGTCTTCACAACATAGTTCGTTTTCTTATCTGCTAGTTCACTTCCTTTATACCCTTTGTTTAAAGGAATTAAACCTGCTATAAGCGCATGATTCTTCTTTTTGTTTACTTCTACCACAGGCATTGTTAGATCAGTATCACCTACTGCTACTTTTGCTGTATAACAAGATGTCATAGTTATTGCAACTACACAACCCATCAAGGCTAATTTAATTGTCTTCATTTTTACTATTCTTATTTTTAATGATTCTAAATATACTACCCCTTGAAGTATATTAAAAATAGAGAGACAGTATTATAACAATATCATAGATAATATAGATTATCAAATAAATAACTCGTGAATTCAAGTTATAAATGCAACAGTTGCTATTTTGTCTAATTTATCTGCAAAAACTTCATTAGGCGATTTAAAACCAAATCTCTTTCTTGGTCTATTGTTTAAAATATTTACAACTCTATCTATTTGTTGTTGTGTAATTAAATCGAAGTTACTCATTTTCGGGAAATATTGTCTGACTAAACCATTTAAATTTTCATTAGCGCCTCTTTCCCAACTGTGATAAGGTTTTGCAAAATAATAGGCAATCTGTAACGCATTAGCTATATTTTGATGGTTTGCAAACTCTTTTCCATTATCAGAAGTGATTGTATGTAGAAGAGGTTTGTAATCCTTTAATAGCTCTATTGTTTTAGCCTCTATCGCATGAGCTTGTTTAGATTCAACCTTCCCCATTAGTAAAATCCCTGTGGCTCTATCGTTAATAGTTAATAAGGCTCCATTATGATTTTTTCCTATTATCAAATCAATTTCTAAGTCTCCTATTCTTTCTTTTTTGTCAACAATACCAGGTCTTTCATCTATATCTAATCTGTTCGATATTACCCCTCTACTATCTTTATTGCTTCCTCTTTTACGATATTTTTTCCCTTTATTTCGTAGATGCTTATAAAGCTTTCCTCCTTGCTTTTTATCCTTCCAAATAAACTGATAAATACATTCTACTGAAACCATTTCTATCTTCTCTATTTTACATCTTCCTACTATTTGTTCAGGGCTATAATCTTTATTGAGCAGCGACAAAATGGTTGCTTTGACACTTTTATTTAAGCGTTTATGCTTAGGTTTTTCTTTATGACGAAGTGTTGTCTTTTTTTGAGCAAGATCGGCTTTATAAACACCGTTTCTACCATCTGAATTACGTTTAAGCTCTCTGCTAACAACTGATCTGTCTTTGCCTATATAATCACCTATTTCACTAAGTGATCTACCTAAATTTTTATATGCTTCTATTTTGTATCTTTGTTCTAACGTTAAATGTGACATCTTTTTGATTGTGTAGGAACTTCAAAAGTAGATGTTTTTTTTCGCCAACAGCGGGGAACATTTGCCCCATGGGGCAAATGTTCCCCGCTGTTCTTTTAAATGCTGTTGCATTTATTTGTTGAATCTAAGACTTATAAAAAATATTAAAAACAGAAATGTAATTTAAAAATACTACTATTTAGAACTGTAATAAATAAAGACATAAATAGTCAATTTAAGCTATTCACTTTATAAATCAGATTACGTATCGCTAATTAGATCTAAATAAGTTTTTTTTACATACAAATCAAGGCGAAATATACACTGATTAATACAACAAATAACTCCCCCTAAAAGCTTTATCCCCCTCAGAATCACCTTACATATTAACCCAATACTACAAAGCAATTCTGCCCCCTGGTTCTTTCATTAGCGATATAACCTTACTCTAAGTGAAATCACTCATGTAGACCTGTTTTGTATAATAACTATTCGTTTAGATGCCAAATACATAATCTGGGTTAAAAATGAACTAAGATTTACACTAGATTAATCATTTCCCATTTATAGTACTTATATTTGCAAGGTTATACATTGAATAAACTACTCTGTCAGGGGAATCGTGTGAAACTCACGAGCTGTCGCGCAACTGTAAGTAATTAGAACTAATTATAAGTCAGATCACCTACACAGTAGAAGTATAATATTATGGTATTGCTTTCGCGATTTGAAGCAACATAGTTATACTAATATCTTTCCCTTATGACATTTTAGAAAGAATAGTATACTAAACAACTAAAAGCCAAAATAGCTATTCCATAATTTATGAATATTAAAAGTAATAACTAACTCAAAAAAAGAATCATTACAACAATATGGAAGGTCAATTAACAAACAGAGAGTTACGTATCCAAAAAAAAATAAAGGATTCGGAAACACACGTATTTAAAGCTGTATTCCCAGGACAAACTAATCACCACAACACCATGTTCGGTGGAGCGGTAATGTACATTATGGATGAGATAGCATTCATGACAGCTACACGTTTCTGTCGTAAACCTATTGTAACTGTATCTAGTGATAAGATTGATTTTAATCATCCTATCCCTGCAGGAACACTAGTAGAGCTTATCGGGACAGTAGTACGTGTAGGAAGAACGAGCCTAGATGTACGCGTAGATGTATTCGTAGAAAGTATGTACAGAGAAGGAAGAGAAAAAGCGATGACTGGTACATTTACTTTAGTAGCGATCAATGAGAGCAAACGCCCTGTTCCTGTATTTGACGAAGTAGAAGAATAGTAAATCTTTATATCATACAAAAAATCCCTAACGAATAATCATTAGGGATTTTTTTATACACACTGTTTTGATTTCTATTCTAAAAACAGCACACGCTTGGCGTCTTCTAACAAGAATTTGCTCAAGCCACAACACTATTTCACAATAAAAGCTACCTTATTCAGATAGCTTTTATCGCAAAAAAATTAAAGATTATTCAGCAATTGCTTGCTCAACTTCGTCTAACATCATTTTGATAGACTTAAGTCCTCCTCCTGATAAATACCATATTTCTGGGTTTAAGAAAATGATTTTATCATTTTTATATGCGTTTGTTTGTTTTACTAATGCATTAGCAAACTCCTCTTTACCCATAGTAGCTCTCTTAATAGCAGCTCCTCTATCGATTACGAAGATGTAATCTGGGTTTAATTCTTTAATGAACTCATTAGAGATCGCTTGACCATGTGTAGCAGCTTCGATGTTTTGATCAGCAGGTTTTAATCCGAATACATCATGGATAATCCCGAAACGAGATCCTTTTCCATAAGCACTTAAACGTCCTTCGTTAGCAAGCACAACTAAACCTCTTTTCTCAGATTTAGCAGTAGTCTCGTTAATCTTAGCCACACGCTCATCGATTACTTTTAACTCTTTCTCTACCAACTCTTCTTTACCAAACAACTTACCTACTGTACGTTGGCTAGCTTTAAAAGAATTCATATAATCTTTAATATCAATATCAAGATTAATAGTAGGAGCTATTTTACTAAACTCATCATACATAGCAGCAGTACGAGCTGCGATAATGATAAGTTCTGGTTCAGCTGCATTTATTTTTTCCATATTAGGTTCTTTAATACCACCTACATCTACTAAGTTAGCATCATCTGCATACTTAGATAAGTAAGCAGGCATATTACCTTTAGGAGCTCCTTTAAATTCTATACCTAAATCCTCAAAAGTATCTATCATTCCATAACTAAGAATAACAGTGTTTTTAGGGTTTTCTTTTACTTCAGTAGTTCCTGACAAGTGCTCAACTGTCACTTTTGCTACATTCTCCTCTGTAGTCTCTGTCTTCGTTTCTTTACAAGACGTAAAGATTAAAGCTGAAGCTGCCACGCAGCTTATTAAAAATTTACTCATAACAACTCGATTAGTTAAAATTATTTAAAGTATATACACACCTTATTATTACAGTTATCTACAATAGTCATATCTATATCGAAAACTTCTTTCATAATATCCTCGCGAATAATATCATCCGTTAATCCGAAATGGATAATCTTATGATCTTTAACTGCTGCAATATAGTCTGCATACGAAGAAGCATAATTAATGTCGTGCACTACAATAATTATGGTCTTTCCATAATCATCTGCCAAAATTCGAAGAATCTTCATAATCTCGACAGAGTGTTTCATATCTAAATTATTAAGTGGTTCGTCTAACAGAATATACTCTGTATCCTGAGCCAACACCATCGCTAAGAAAGTACGTTGACGCTGTCCTCCACTTAATTCATCTATGTATTGTTCTTGAATATCTGTTAGTCCCATAAAAGCAATACTCTCCTCTACCTTCTCATGATCGATAGCGTTCATTCTACCTTGAGAATGTGGAAAGCGCCCAAACTCCACTAACTCTTTAACTGTTAACCTTACATTAGGATGATTTGCTTGTTTTAAGATTGATAATCTTTTTGCGAAATCTCTATTCTTAAAATTGACAATATCTTGATCTAATAAATTGATAAGTCCTGAGTCTTTAGCGACTAAACGACTAATAATAGATAACAGAGTACTCTTACCTGTTCCGTTCCCTCCTACTAGACATGTGATTTTCCCTTTTGGAAAAGAAACTGACACATCATTTAGAATCATCTTCTCACCATACGTCTTAGATACATTCTTTACTTCTATCATCCTTTGTTACTTTTTAATAATAAATAAATAAAATACACCCCTCCTACAAAATTGATAATAATACTAATAGTAGTACTCATATTAAAGAGATGCTCCACTAGATATTGTCCTCCTACAACAGTAACCGCTGTTAGCAAACAACATGCTAGTACCATATAACTATGCTTACTGCTCTTCACAAGCTCGTAAGTCAAATTGGCAACTAATATTCCTAAAAACGTAATAGGTCCTACCAATGCTGTAGAAATAGCTACCATCACAGAGATAATAAGCAAATTAGCTTTGATCACTTTATGATAGTCTACCCCAAGACTTATGGCATTCTCCCTACCTAAACTAAGTACATCTAACTGTCTAAAATATTTAATCCCCACTAGCATAGAGGCTATTAATAAGACAGCGGATATAGTCAATAGATTTAGGTTTATCTTATCAAACGAAGCAAACATTGCCGACTGTATGATTAAGAATTCATTAGGATCAATAAGCATTACTATAAAAGAAGAGAAACTCCTAAACAGTGTTCCCATTAACAGTCCCACTAATAGTAATAAATACATACTCTTACTCTCTCTTCTGAATACTAAATAGTACATCACTAAAGAGAATCCTAACATTAATACTACAGATATCGCAAAGTTGGTTTCTGAATTAAGAACCTGAAATGTTCTATCTCCATAAGCAAACACTAGCAAAGACTGTAACAACAAATAGAATGAATCAAACCCCATAATAGAAGGTGTCAAGATTCTATTAGCTGATATTGTCTGAAATATAATAGAGGAATACCCTATAGCAAACGATATTAAAATCATCGCAATAACCTTATATCCTCTTCTAGGTAATACATAATCTAATTTGGTTCCCGTAAAGGTGAACATATATATAGCAATGAATAATAATAAAACAACTGCTAAAACTGTAATAATCTTGTTCTTAAACATGTTTAGCGCGTTTAAATATTAGTATTAAAAATATTAATCCACCAATGATACTTACTGTTAATCCTATCGGAATCTCATAAGGTGCTATTAACATTCTGCTTATTATATCACATACCATTAAAAAGATCGCTCCTATCAATGCTGTATAACTAATCGTCTTCTTAAGATTATCTCCAAACATCAAACTCACAATATTAGGAATAATCAATCCTAAAAAAGGAATCACACCTGCTGTCAGAACCACTACAGTAGAAGTAATAGCTACAAATATCAATCCTAGATAAGTAATCTTCTTATGGTCTAATCCTAAACTACTCGCGGTGTCTTCTCCTAAACCTACGATAGTAAACTTATTAGCGTATAAATAGCTCAAGAACACAATCGGAACTCCTAAGTATAAAATCTCATAGTTCCCTTTGATAATAGATGAAAAGTCTCCTATCAGCCAACCTTCCATATTCTGAACCAAGTTCGTTTTATAAGCAAAGAACGTAGATATCGCATTAAGGATATTTCCAAAAACTATCCCTACTAATGGAATAAAAATGATATTGCGCATTTTTATCTTACTCGAGATCTTTAAGAAAATAACACTTGCTAATAAAGCTATTGTAAATGATAAGATCATCTTATAGACCATCCCTCCTCCTGGAAATAATATCATACTAAATAATATTCCCATCTTACAAGCGTCTAAAGTCCCCATCGTAGTCGGTGAGACAAATTTGTTAAGAGAAATCTGTTGTACAATCAATCCAGAAATACTCATACCAATACCTGCTATTAATACAGATATCATACGGGGTAATCTACTTACTAACATAACCAATATCTCATCCTGATCTAGTCGGTGTATATCAAATACAGATATATCTTTTACGCCAACAAATACAGAGATGAAAGAAACTATAATCAGTATAAGAATTAATAATATTCTTATCATTTACTCGTTTGTTTTTATTTAGAATCAAATTAAATAATCGCAAATATAAAAAAGTAAAGTGGCTAACAAAAGAAAAAAACTTATCAATTTATGTAAACTCAATTAGTTAGATTATCGGTATACTAATGTATACACGGATTTTATCAAACAAACACAAGTATTAACTCTTCATTTTTTAATTAATTAAATTTTATAACGTTAAAATTAAAGTAATCACAATTCGGCCTTTTTTAAAATAAATCTCATTAAGTTCTATTTCATGGTAAATAACAGCTCATTTATTACCTAAACAGAGGCTGAAACATACAGTTATAATGTGTTTAACTCATCTTTATTCTCATTCATTAATAAATCGACAAATACTCTCACGGACTTTTTGAGATAACTGTCTTTTAATTGAATAATAACAGCTTCTCGCTTCATATCACTATCTATAATCGGGATAGCATAAAGGTCTTTTTCTCCATGTACAGTTGCGTAAGTAAGAACAGTTTGATAAGCTCCTTTTTTGACAAGGTCAATAATCATAGAAGTTTGATTAGTCTCTATGGCGATATTAGGTCGGATATTATACTTTTCGAACTCCCTGTCTAAAAAGTTACGTGTACTGAATCCCTGTACAGGCAAGGCTAGTCTATACTGTTCTATCTCCTTTAGCCTAATCTCTTTTAGAAGTGCTAATTCAGAATCTCTAGCAACCATAAAAGCCATATCTGATATCAATACAGTCTTATAAATGAAATTCTCTTCATGTGCTCCATCAAAAAAAGTCAGAGCAAAATCAATATACTGCTTCTCTAGATACTGCATTAACTCATTGGTCGTACCAAATGTCACCTCTATCTTCACTTCTGGATATGTCTGTGTAAAAAGAGTAAGTGAAGACAGAACTAAAGACTTTAGTCCCCACGTAAGCCCTATACGCAATACTCCTGTCTTTAGCCCCTCTAAATCCTCTAATAAGAGCTTTCCATCTTCTGCAGCTCTTATACTTCTCTCAGCATAAAAAGAGAATAACTCTCCTGCTTCTGTCAGTGCTATACGCTTTCCTATTCTATCAAATAGTGGTTGGCCTATTTCTTCTTCTAACTGTTTTATTTGTTGAGATAATGTACTCTGTGTAATAAATAAATGCTTAGAAGCTTCCGTAAAATTGAGTAATTCTTTTGCTTTTAAGAAATACCTTAGTTGTCTTAGTTCCATGAGTTGATCGTTTTTACCGATTGATGTAATAGAAAAATACCGTTTTACTAATATAGAGCTTCCTCGTAACTTTACAAAAAATAAAGAATATGAATACCACCACCTATACAGAAGAAGTCGTTCATATAAAAGCTGTTAAAGGAACCACTACGTACAAAAAGATTAAATGGAGTATATTTTTAGTAGGAGTTTCTGTATTCGCTCAATTATATAATTTCCAACCTATATTATCTGAAATCACACAATACTTTAAAGTAACACCTTCTGAAAGTAGCTATCTAGTATCTGCTAGTACTTTAGGTATGGCTATTGGTCTATTACTTTTTGCATTTATCGCAGATAGTTATCCACGTAAAGACATCATGCTCTTCTCTCTAGTCACCTCTACGATGCTCACCCTCTTATCTGTATGGGCTAGTGATTTTTCTATCTTAGTCAATATTAACTTTATAAAAGGAATGTGCATATCTGGGGTATCAGCAGTGACATTAGCCTACTTAGCAGAAGAAATAGACCCTAAGTACATCGGAACAGCCATAAGTTTTTACTTGGCAGGAAATACTTTTGGAGGAATGTTTGGAAGAATTGTTGCCGCATTAGTATCTGGGTGGCTTGGTTGGCAAGCAGCAGTATTTACTATAGGTATACTCGCTGTAGTTATTGCCGTTGCTTTTTATATCTTATTTCCAGAGTCTAGATTCTTCACTCCTAAAAAGCTAAAAATAAAACACAAACTACGACAGATGAAGTCTATATTTAAGAACTATAAGATAATGGCTATGTATCTCGTCGCGATCTGTCTAATGGGGGCGTTCGTAAGTGTATATAACTTTTTAGGTTTTAAACTTGAATCAGCTCCTTATAACTTACCACATTATCTTATCGCTATGATATTCTTAATGTACGCATTTGGTATTTTTGGTAATATGGTTGCCGGATCTTTATCAGATAGATATTCATCTCGTAAAATACTCCTAATCGCTTTAGGGTTAATGTTAATAGGTGTAATAGGTATGTATATGGACAATCTTGTTATTATCCTATTAGGATTGACTTTCTTCACCATCTCATTCTTTAGTGGACACACCGTCGCTAGCAGAGTAGTTACAACTCTAGGTAAGGAAGCTAAAAGTTCCGCTACAGCCTTGTATTGGTTCTTTTATTATATAGGCTCAAGTATTATAGGCAGTTCTACAGGAGTCTTTGTGAATAAAGGCAATTGGAATGGGTTCTTCTATACGCTTATAGGCATGACTATAATAGCCCTTCTTGCGACTTATCTAAGTACAAGACAAACGAAAAAAGCCACTGAATAGTGGCTTTTTGTTTATATGTTTCTATGTATTAGAACCAACCTTTTTTGTTTGCTTGGTATGTATTATAGAACTCCTCATCTGTTTTAGTTAAATAGATAATTCCTTCAATAAGTCCAATGATTCCAGCAAATCCACAAGTAACTAATCCTAAGATTAATTGGATAACACCTTCTTTAGTATACCCTAAGTAGAATTTATGGATAGCGAAAATAGGTAATAAAATTCCTAAAATACCAGCTACTACTTTCTTATTCTCTTGAGGAGGTGTAGTTGCACTTTTCTGTGTAGTAAATTGTTCCATCTTTTTATATTATTTTTTTTGCAAAATTAAAATTGTTTAATGAACAAACAAGAAAAATATAACAATATTTTAAATATAAACAACAAACACAAATAATACTACTACAAAACAGCTACTTAACATAACTATTTTACAAAAACCACTAACTCTCAAAATAAAATAAAAAACACCAATACTTAAACTTCAATACAATAAAAAAAGCAACCTATAAAATATAGATTGCTCTTTTGTCAATAAGGTGAACTTATCCGAAGCTATTTCTTAAAGCTCACTAATTCCATTTGTGAGATCTCTTTCACATTAATTGGACTAACTAGAGCTTCTGCTCTACTCAAATCAATGATTCTGTATCTCTTCACTTCTCCGTCGGCATCATTTTCTAGACTTATCATCTCACCTTCTAGTACCCAATTTCCTTTAGATTCCTCTAAACTGTATTTGTCAATTGCCTGGTACTTTCCACCTTTCATGATATCAATTTCAATTAGTGATTTTTGGTATCTTTCTTTATGACTTCTACTCACTCCTTCTTGGAAGTCGAAATGAGCTACAATCCATGTTTTTTCAATATTAATACTGTTAACACTTAATGCTTTGTCAATTTCTAAGTTATTATTATCGTCTGCACTGCAACTAGCTAATAATGAACTCATACCAATAATCAAAACTCCAATTAAAACTTGCGCACATCGTCTCATAATGTAAATAATTAAAAAAAATTAATAATAATCTTTTTTAATCCGTGTACACCTCCTCTCCCTCTGGAGGTATTAATACATCAACTGCCTTGCATTCCCCTTTTCGACGTTTTACAGGTATATAAAATCACTGTAAATAAAATAAACACAATTAAGTTTACATAATAAAAAACAGACTAAAAAAGAACGTTTTTAAATACTAGGTAACTCCGACATTGTTACCTTATCTTTTATTTTCTGAGACAAATGTATAACCGTAGTTTTCGCATCAATATGACATAAATCATAAAAATTCTACATATTAACTTCTAACTTAATGGAATAACCCTAATCTTATTCTAATATTAGAAACTTTTTTAGCAATACAAAAAGTTAACATTTATAATATAACAAACTAAACACAGTACTTTAACCTTATTAACACTAATATCCACAAACAAATTACGAATAATAAGAAATACAATAAAAAATAACAACAAGAATTACCTTAATTTTTTGTTGCTTTTTTAAAGACATAAAAGATTATAATTCTACATTTTGATATGTTTTTTTAACTTTTATATCTTTTCGACCTCTATTTCCACTATATATCGCAAATTATTTTTAACTCCTAATACCTCTTTTTTCATAAAAGGCATCTACTATTTTTATTAAAACTAGAGATCACATCAACAAAAACGTTATAATATCTCAAACCTCATTAATAAAACACCTTAGCAATATACAAATACAGTAAAAGCCATGACATGAGTATTAGCTTTAAAAAAGAGATTCCAGAGCTTACAAAACAACAGTCCCCACCGTCACTAGCTCTGGAATCTACAAACACAATAACTCACTCTACATCAATAAAATACATCATATCTCACCTAAAACACGATATAACACCTAAGTATTTCAAAAAACCCTTTTCAATACTTATAAAACCTTATCTATACTCTAAACACATTATCAATATTTTTACAGACAAAAACTATTCCTAAATAGCTACTTTAAACAATTATTCTACTTTTTAACCAAAAAGAGCCTTAATCACATTGATTAAGACTCTCAGTACATATTATAAATAAAAATATCTTTTATACTTCTACTTCTTTTTTAGATAGCATTGGTTTCAACCCTAAGTTATTCAATAATCTTTGGTCTGATGATAGACTAGGATTAGGAGTCACTAATAATGTTTCGTTATCTCCTGAAAACATTGAGTTAGCTCCAGCCATAAAACACATTGCCTGTTCATAATCAGACATTTCTATACGCCCAGCACTTAACCTCACCATAGTAGTAGGCATCACAATACGAGCTGTAGCAATCATTCTGATCATATCCCAAGTTTCTACTTTAGGCATTTCTTCCATAGGTGTCCCTTTTACACGTACTAAAGCATTAATAGGTACAGATTCTGGATGTGTATCCATAGTAGCTAAGGTATGCAACATAGATATTCTATCTACATCATTTTCTCCTAAACCAATTATACCTCCTGAACATACTGTTATACCTGCCTTGCGCACATTATCAATAGTATTAATACGATTAGAAAATGTACGAGTAGAGATAACCTTGTCATAGTGATCTTCTGAGGTGTCTAAATTGTGATTATAAGCATATAAGCCAGCCTCTTGTAATCTTTTAGCTTGTTCCTCTGTTAACATTCCTAAAGTACAACAGACTTCTAATCCCATTTCATTTACACCTTTAACCATATCAAGTACTTTATCGAAGTCTTTGTTATCTCTTACCTCTCTCCATGCAGCTGCCATACAAAATCGAGAAGACCCTGCTTCCTTTGCTTTTTTAGCAGTGCCTAATACAGTCTCTAAAGGCAGTAGTCGCTGTACCTTTATATCTGTATGATATCTAGCTGCCTGTCCACAGTAAGAACAATCCTCTACACACCCTCCTGTTTTAATAGACAATAAAGTACTTACTTGTACTTCCTCTGGATTGTGATATTGACGATGTACTAAAGAAGCTTGATGAATTAATTCTAATAAAGGAGTATCATATATTGATTGAATCTCAGCTTTAGTCCAGTTGTGTCTAATTTCCATTTTCTCTTTGTTTATTTATGATAGATATTTCAAAAATAGAAGGAAAGAAAAAGGAAAGACTAGTCCACTTTTAGATTTAGACCTATTCCACTTCTAATTTTATACCAACCACTCTATACTCGTTATATTTCATATACAACATCAAGATGATTATATTAAATCCAATTAAAGCAAATCATTAACATGTTAAATTAAAAATAAACACACATTCAATCAATTATTATCAAAATAATAACATTAAAAACACAATAAGACATATTACTTTATTGTTATAGAGAAAAACACAAAACAGATTACACAAAAAACTCAATCACTATGTCAAACAATCCATCATTCTTTATTCCGTATAAATACTTACTTTATTTTTACTTATTACTGAATTTTGTACTCCGCATTGTATTAATTAATCACCCTATAACCACTTCTACTTTTACCTCAGGAGAAGTATTATCTGTATTTGTGCTAGGTTTTATCCGTGATATTCTCATATTCAGTATAGGATATTTTATATTTTGGCTCTACTTTATTTTCTTTTCAAATCAGAAGTATAATAACCCCTATGGATATATCATATTCGCTATCCTATTAGGTTTATGGGGATGGGTTACCTTTGGCAAAACTATTATATCAGAATATGGCGATGTACTTCCTGAGATAGCTATTACCTTCTTATCTATAAAAACAGTGTTATTCGGCATCTGTCTTTTCTTACCTCAACATAGAACAACCGTTCGAAAAATAAGTTATGCTCTTACATTATTTATCTTCGTATTAATCCTTGTGCAAAACACAGTGAGTGAATTCTTTTTTTGGAATGAGTTTGGTGTTAGATATAACTTTATCGCAGTTGATTATCTCGTATATACTAATGAGGTCATTGGTAATATTATGGAGTCTTATCCAGTGGTTCCATTATTTAGCATCATCGCTTTAATCACATTATTAACTACATATTACATTTTCAAAAAAACAGAGTATGTTATAGAACATCTTGCTCCATTGAAAAATAAGGTTATACTTAGTATTGTTTATTTACTTGTATTTGGAATTTCTTTATCTGCTATTACTAAGGTAATGACTCCTCTAAATACAGATAATATATTCGCTGAAGAATTAGAAAGTAATGGGGTTTTTAAATTCTATCAAGCTTTTAATAACAGTGTCATTGATTATTTTAAGTTCTACAATACACTGCCTGATGATGAACTAGCTAAAAATATTAAACAATTCTACCCTCAATATAACGGAGCTCCTTCACTTCTTAGACATATCAATAGTGATAGTACAACTATCAAAAAAAATGTAGTCCTCATAAGCATAGAGAGTCTTAGTGCGGACTTTATGGAATTTTATGGCAATACCAATAGACTTACTCCTTTCTTAGACAGCCTAGCGATGAAAAGCTTATTCTTTACCTCTACATATGCTACTGGTAACAGAACTGTACGTGGACTAGAAGCTATAACGATGTCTATACCACCTTCTCCTGGTGAAAGCGTTGTAAAGCGCAAAGACAATAAAGACAAGTTTACAACAGGAAGTGTATTTGCTAAAAATGGATACACAGTCAAGTACCTATACGGAGGAGATGCTTATTTTGACAATATGCAAGACTTCTTCGAAGGCAATAATTACAACATTGTAGATAAGTGTGATTTTAGACCTGATCAGATTACCTTTCAGAATGTATGGGGTGTAGCTGATGGAGATATGGCTAAGAAAGCTATAGAAGTAATGAATGAGGAATATCAGCAAGGCAAACCTTTCTTTAACCATATCATGACTGTAAGTAATCATAGACCCTTCACTTATCCTGATGGAGTATTAGACACCTCAGACCTTACTAGTGCTAGAGATAAAGGAGTTAGATACACTGACTATGCTATTAAAGAATTCTTTTTACTTGCTAAACAACAGCCATGGTATGATAATACCATCTTTGTAATCTTAGCTGACCACTGTGCTTCTAGTGCGGGTAAGACACAGCTACCTTTAGATAAATATAGAATACCTGCTATGATATATGCTCCTAAAGGGCTTGCTCCACAACAGTTTGATCAAATGATCTCACAGATAGATGTCATGCCTACCTTATTAGGTATACTTAACTTTAAATATGACTCTAAATTTTTTGGGACTAATGTTTTACAAGCAGATTATAAACCAAGAGCCTTTATAGCAACATATCAAGATTTAGGCTATATCCGAGACAACACATTAACCATTCTTAGTCCTAATCAGAAGGTAAGACAATATGCATTCAATACTCAAGCAGTAAATAATCTAATAACTCCACTTACTACACTAGATGAATTACAATCTAAGTATGTAGATGAAGCTATTTCATTTTATCAATTTACAGCTAAACAGCTAGAATCAAAGAGTTATAATCAATAAAAAAGCAGGGAGAGTAGTGCACACTACTCTCCCTGCTTTTTTAAACACACGTAACACAATTATTTATATGAATGCTGTCTACAACAAATAAACAACACAAAATTGTTCTAAAATAATTCAATTCTACATTTACATAAGAAAACGGGAAAACACCACTTACCTTGCTCTCCCGTTTTAATTTTAAAAAACACTTATCACTTTGTAATATATAATTGAAAAAAACTTATCAAATTTAATTAATGAAAACACTAGCACAGCATTCTTCTTAATCTTAGTATAAAACTCCTTAATTCATTTAAATTAATAAGTATTAATACTTAATTTTGATACTGCAAAAATCACTATTATTGTATAACTCACATAGGACATTTGTCCTTAATGCTATAAAAAAATGTTAAGAATAAATATTGACTTTCTATCATACATTGAATCATTGGCACAGACTGATGTTTTTAATGACAAAATTTTATTGCAACCTTATAAGCCTAAAGAAGTTCTACTACATCAGGGTGATCCTGTTACTAAGGTTATTGTTATTAAAGAAGGGATTACTAAATGCTATATCACAGAAGAAAATGGTAAGGAATATATCCCTGAGTTCTTAAGTACAGGAGAGATAATGGGAGAGATAGAGTTTATTGGTAAAAAAAACTGTCTATGCTCAGTAGAAGCTATAACACCCGTAAGTGCTTATATCATTCCTCTATCCGTATTTGAACATTTATTAAAAACAGATATAACCTTTAATAACACCCTACTCGAAGTAGAAGCATTAAGAGTATTTCACACTAGTGAAAGAGCTTCTTTTCAACAACTTTATACAGTAGAACACGCACTAGAAAAACTGTTAGAGCTACAAGAGAAAGAACAAGTACATATCTCTAAAGAAGATATGGCTTCTTATCTAGGTATCACTACACGTACCTTAAACCGTGCTTTAAAAAAAGTACAAGAAGAGGAATAAAAAACGAGGGAATAGTATGTATTCCCTCGTTTTTTTATACTTATTACATCCAGTGTAATGCTGATGATTCTACCTGATAAAGCCATTTATCTCTTAACTTCACTAACTCACTATACTGAGTAGTACTAAAAGACACTGTTCCTCCAGCAGTATAAAGCTTTAAGCTACCTACATCTGCTGACTGTTGCCACCATAACTGAGACAAGACAATCTTCTGTACCTTATGTGGTTCTATATAAATATAAGAGATATCCCATATCCCCCTTCTTATCATTATAAAATCTTCACTTACTCTTAACCTCCCTACACTATAAAGTCTATACAGTGCTAGTAGCATAATCACACTATAACTCACTACTGTTCCTATAAACATAGCAGAACTAAAATTTGATCTAAAAAACAAGGTTAAAAAGACTAAAGGAAGAACTATAAATAAGAATACTCTAAAACCTAGGTATCTATAATTATACTTTAGAACAGTAGTATACTCTTTTTTCTCTTCTTTAGACATTACTATTTTAAATAGGTCTTCTCTCTCCTGAGTAGAACAACCAGGTATTTGTAACCCAGACTTTTTATTATCTCCCTCTTCTCCTGCCACCTGACTTATCTTTAGACTGCAGATATCAAATAACTTCTGAAAATAATTCTGTTCTATTTCAACCTTTTGAACTCGTTCTGGCCTAATAATCGTATTCCTAGTAGACAGTAATCCATGAGATAATAACAAAGTCTTATTCGAAAATGTAACTTTAAAGTCCCAGAATTTTAATAATGTACGGATCACATTCACTACTAACACAGTGATAACTAAAAACACAATTAAATATAAAAAAGCGACCAAAGACATCCCTCCCTCTATATAGCTTGTCACCTCTTCTTTATCGATATACTCTTCTATAGAGATGCTTCTCACAATCGAATCATACACCATATTAAAGAATACAAGTATCAACCCTAATGTATATAAGTAATTAGAAGTAATACCAACTTTTAGAAGTGTAAGTATACTTATTTGTTTTGTGTTTTTTTGTTGCTCTATAAGCTTCTGTTCTCTATCTATTGTATCTGTTGAAGTATCGTCTATTACTTGTTCATTCTTATAATTTAGCAGTATCTGTTTCAATGCATCAGCATCTGATAAAGCCATAGAAGGGATAGTAGCTTCTTTATCTTTACTACCTGCAGAGTCTATTTCTACAGAGTACACATTGATTATTTTATTAATAAAACTCTGATTGAGATTCACCTGCTGTATTTTCTCTAGTTGAATAGTAACTTTCGATTTATTGATAATCCCTTTTTGAATGATAAATGAATTAGTTTCTTCATCAATATAAAACAAGAAGTTGCGATAACTCAGATACGCTATTCCAAGACTTAAAACACTTCCTCCTATCACAATCCCCCAGATACTAATGGGTAGTTCTATGCGCTTATTCACTAAAAATAGCACTATAAGAGGAACAAAAGCTCTTACTATTTTCTGTAAGGCATTCAGAAAGTTAGCAATGATTCCTATTGTAGCTTGTCTAGTAGGTTGATAAAAACTATTCTTATCCATGAACAGATTCCTGTGAGTGTTCTACAATATCTAGATTAGTCTTTAAAACCTGTTGAGGAGACTTCGTTATCTTCTGTATAACATACGCTTTTAGTCGCTCTCCCTCCTCTTTAGATATCCCTGTGATTTTTAGATCACCTAAAGCTCCTCCCGCAGTAAAAAACTCTACCGTACATAAGTTAAACATTCGAAGTAAGGCTCCTTCATATACTCCTACATGCTGGACTCTATTAAAAGGGATAACAGTCTGATTTCTATTTATAATACCTGTTTTATAAATAATATCGTGCTCACGTAGTGCATAACCTTTCATAGCTACTCCCTTCATAGAGATAATACAGATAAGAATAATCAATACAACTCCTAATCCCATAAGTGAGTATAGTAAAGTTTCACTCAACAAAGACTCACTCGTCAAATACTGAAAAATATAAGGTGTAAAAGCAATTAGTAAGATAATAATAGAAATTATTATTAATCTTACCCCAACTACTGTTCGATACCTAGAGTCTAAGTTTTTAAACATTACTTGCTCTACTTGAGGTAATGTATCTATATCAATTTGTTTATTTTCAAACATACTATTCATACTCTTGTCCTTCTGTTTATACAGACATTGATTCTACTAGTAAATATATCATTTAAAAAGAGATACTGTTGTATGCAATCCATAAAAAAAATCCTTTAAAAGTAATACACCTTTAAAGGACTTCTTATTACAAGTTACTATTTTATTACTTTACAGCTTGATTTACAACACCTATATAGTAAGGCTTTTTCGCATTATCTTTTGCACCAATCAAGATAATAGAATAAAACTGTGAAGGTTTAAACACAACATCTTTTCTAGTTGCCAGTACCTTACCATCCTTATCTTTAATCGTAATAGCATAAGTATTAGAATCTAAAGCGTTAAACTCCTGTGTTTTCAAAGCAGTCGTTTCACTGTCTTGAACTCTATTTTCAAATTCTTTTACTACTGTCTTATCATTAAACTGAACAGTAGCTACTACATTATCCGAACTCAAATTAAAGAAACGAACTCCTGACTGCTTAACTTCATTTAAAGGAGTTGCTTTCTTAACATTATCCTCTGTTATAAAGTGGATTACCTTCGATTCGTTCCCTCCTATAAAAGAAGTATAAAACTGCCCACTAGTTATCTTCTTCGTAGTTGTAGTAATTGGCTTGACCTTATTACCTCCATAGATGTCTATTAATCTATTTCCTTGCCATAGATTCACATAACCTACACTCTGATAAAACAGAGGATAATATGGACTCTGAATAGGGCGACCATCTGCAACATAAATAAGCACATCTTCACTCTCATAGGCATTTACCATAGTAAAACCACCTGCATGTTCTGACAAATCAATATAATCGTCATCACTGCTACAACTAAACACTGCAAAACTTAGAAGCAATACTGTCAATAAACTTAAAACTCTTTTCATAATAGATCTTTTTAAATTAGTTTCTCATCATCTTTAATTACTTATAACGACATGCAATAATCATGCAAGTCTATGTATGAACTACCATTAAAATTTTCTAATACTCTTATTCACTTAGTTTTCTATTCGCATACAATAATAAAGACTCTACATAGTCTCCATCAAAGTCAATCTTATAAATTTTAGACACCTTAAATTCCTCTATCTCCTCAAACCATTCACCTGAAGCAGATAACTCTTCGAATGCAAAATACTCACTATCATCACTATCCATATACTTCCCTACATAGACACAATCCTCTTCCTTAAATTCTAATCCAAAAGCACCATATTTATTCCCAATAGCTTTTAAAGTATCAAAAATATTGTCTTTTAACTGAATAGGGCTACTATAAAAGTCAACATGTTTTGCTTTCAGTACTTCTTCAATAAAAGCAATATTTTCTCCACGCTCTATAGTAGATATTTTATCCACAGCTATCAACTCATACCCATCTATAATATAATCGACCGAATTACACTTCGTTAATAACCACTTATCATTATAAGCTAATACTATACCTAGTATTAATTCTTTCTTTCTACCTTTTAAGCGAATGCCTACTAATTTATTCAAGTAATCTTTTATCATAGTAATAGATATTAATGAATTAGGTAATACGTAATGAGAGAATTTTGCGCTCTCTACTCCCTATTCTCAATAGGTCTTTACTAAAATTATGAATATTTCGACAATTATTCACAAATAATCCCTCTTTTTTAACCACAAAACAGAAGTGAATCAACATTCTATTAATCAAATAGATATACTTAAATAAGTAAATCAATATTACTTTTTTTGATATTTATTTTTTCTATTCCCCTCTAAAAGAAAGCATATTTGACTAAAAACAAATACTTCTGTATAATAAAAAAGCAGGATATACTATCCCGCTTCTATTCTATAATTACTATTTTGCTTTAAGATGAGTAGCTACACCTATTCTATTCCATGCGTTTATAGTAACCATGCACATAATAAGTTGCGCTAAATACACTTCACCAAATAATTCTTCTGCTTGCGCATATAATGTATCACTAATTCCTCCTTGATGAATAAATGTAACCGCTTCAGTCATCTCCAGAATCACACGTTCTTCTTCTGTAAACAGCTCTGTTTCTTGCCACCCTGCTAACACTAATAATCTTCTAACAGATTCTCCATGCTTTAAAGCGTCTTGTGTATGAATATCTAAACAGTACCCACATCCATTTAACTGAGATGCCCTAATCTTTATTAGCTCTTTATGTATTGGTGTTAATTCTGATTCGTTTAAGTATTTTTCTAATAATAACATTCCTTCATACGCCTTAGGCTGTACACCATAAATTGTCTTTCTCATAATCGTAACTTTATTGTTTTTAATTTCAACAAATCTAAAGCTATGATTAATCAATAAACTTAAACAGGTTTAAGAAAATCTCTTCTTCTTTATCTCACTTAAATACTCTGGGCTAAACCCTAAATAAGAAGCCATTAAATACTGAGGAATACGTTGTATAAACTCTGGAAATCTCTCTTCGAAGTGGAAGTACAACTCTTCTCTACTAAACTCGTACAAATACTTCACTCTATATTGAGCAGCAGCATATGCACGTTGAAAAACTTGTCTATAGTACTTCTCCATAATTGGGTGTTTCTCTAATAGTAAAACAAATTGTTCTCTAGTAATCACGATTACTTCTGACTGCTCTACTGCTTGAATATAGAAGTTACTATTCGTATGCTGTTCAAAAGCCATATTATCCGTTAACCACCAATTCTCTATAGCAAAATCAATAGTTTGTTCTACACCATTACTCTTCATATAATAACTTCTCAAGCACCCTACTTCCACAAAGAATAACTTATCACAAAGCATATCTGCTTCTAAAAGAATCTCTTTCTTTTTGACCTTGATCAGCTCAAAATAAGATAAAATAGAATCTGCTTCAGGTACTGATAAAGTCCCTACGAATTTTTCGATATGTTGTATAAGTTTGTTCATTGAATATAAGTTATAAAACAAAGATAATTACTTCAAGTGTAATTGTTTATAATACGTTATCTTATACTTTGTAAAATCATCTGTTAGTTTACACTCAAAGAAATCAAAAGTATGCACAGCACCTTTTACTTCTAAGACTGTGACTTTTCCTCCATTGCTCTCTACAGAAGTCACATACTCTTTTGCTTCATCTATTAGAGGATCATATTCTGCTAGTACCATTGTCATAGACGGTAGTGATTGGTAGTTCTGCATCTTATTAGGCACTGCATATTCCCTCCACTTATTCTTATCCCCTGACAAATAATGTTTCCACATATAAGTTGCACTTTTCTTAGATTGCATAGGTGCGTGAGCATAAGTCTGCATAGAAGGAGTATTCAGCTCATCTGATGTAGGAGGATATAGGATGAGAGCATTGCTTATAGGGATAATATTACTATCTCTATTTAAGTGTAAAAGAGATAGAGCTATTGTGCCCCCTGCACTACTTCCCATCACACTGATATTCTGTTTATTTCCTCCTATTGCTTCTATATTGCTATAACACCATTCTAGAGCACTTACACTATCTTCTAAAGCAGCCGGAAAAGGATGCTCTGGCGCTAATCGATAATCAACAGATACTATAATCACCTGCGCCTCTCTCACTAGATCTAGCAACTGAAAATCATACTGCTCTGGACTTCCAAAAATAAAAGCTCCTCCATGTAAGAACAAGACTACAGGCAAGGGTTTATCTATTTCTCTTGGCTTATATATTCTTATTTTAAGAGAAGTATTATATGCTGTAGAAATTACTTGATTATATACACTGATATCATGAGGTATAGTTATAGCTCCCTCCTCTAGCATTAATCGTTCTTCTGTGATGCGTATTTGTTGAGGATTAGACTCTAAAAGAGAATCATAAGGTATCTGTGTCCAAGCACTTAAAGACAGTGCTATTAATAGTTCTTTATCTATATTCATATCTTAAATGATTACTGTAAAGAACAAAAGTCTTGTCTTTTTACCACATCCTAGAGGACATAGGTCTATAAATTCACTTCCTTGCGTATTCTACTCAAATGCCTTGGGGTAATATTTAAAAATGAAGCTAAGTATATACCAGGTATCTGTTGAATATAGTGAGGATAGTTCTGAAGTAACTTCAGGTACCTATCTTTAGCATCTAGACGTTGGATATCGAAGAGTTTTTCTTCTAATTCCATAAACTGCTCTTCTAATAACTGTTTAAAGAAGTTTGTCCATACTATACTATCTACACATAGTTTATCTACATCTGCTTTATAGAGGACATATAATTCTGTTTTGCCTATAGACTGTATATTCTCTTTAGATGGTTGTCCTGATATAAAGGAAGTCATCGCTGTCATCATACTTTCGTCGAAGGTGATACAGTATGTACGCTCTTCTCCACTTTCTAATAGAAAATAAGAACGTAAAACACCCTTTTTTATCCACACTATCTTATCAGCTACCTCTCCTTCGCAGATTAGCATTTCTTTATTTTCTAATACCTGCTCTTGTACTAATAGTGATAATGACTTCCACAAGTCTTGTTTTATCACATTAGACAGTATACTAAATGACTCCTTTCTCATCAGACAGACTCTTTTATTTCGATGGTTCTAAAGGTAAGATTAATACGTGGAGTATGAACCACTTTTGTAGGAGGTAATCTATGTAGCCAATTTTCTTGAGTAGTCCCTTTCATTACTAATAGGCTTCCATTATCCAAAATAACATCTATTTTCACACCATTCTCTTTGTGTTTAAAAGCAAATTTACGAACTGCTCCAAAGCTCAGAGAAGCTATAGCTCCATGTTTTTTTAAATCCTTCTCTCCATCGCTATGCCACGCCATTCCCTCTTCTCCTGTGTGATATAAATTTAAAAGACATGAATTATAAGTCTCCCCTGTCCTCTCTTCTACTATTTTCTTTAATGCTAATAACTCTTCCGTCCAAACCAAGGCAGTCTTAGTAATATTTGAATAAGTATAACTAAATGGAATATCGCCATACCAAGCCACTTTGCGCTTAGTAGTTACTTTCTTCCCAAAGATGATAGCTTGATCACATTGCCAAGCTACATGAGTCAAAAGTTGATTGTAATAATAGTCACACTGCTCTTTATTAAATACGATACCATAGTAATCTACTTCTCCATCATAAGGAAGAATATTCGTAAACTCCTGACTATAATCACTAAACAAATCCATAAGCACTGATTTAATACTACAAGTTTATAGATTATCTAACACAGAATAAAAAAAGTAATGCGATAAATTAAAGCAATATGATACTAACAAAAAAACGGAGTTACTATTCAAAGCAACCCCGTTTTATGATAACACTATATTCTTCTTTACTCCAATGGCTTCATCCCTGCTTCTCTAAAGTATTCTATTTTACTTAAGAACATCGCAGCCATACGCTCTGCTCGCCACTTCGCTTCATCAGCTATTTTTCCTTCATATAGTTCATCCACCGTACCATTAAAGATTCTCTTCCATTCTTCAAAATGCTCGCCTTCTACAGGTAGCTGTGCATGAGGAGGAAAAGGTTTTCCTCTATATGTATACTCTTCTAATAGAATAGTTTGCCAGAAGGCGTACATTTTCTCTAAATGCTCAGGCCATCTCCCCTCTAGTTTACTATTAAAAATAGGGCCGATAAACTCATTCTCCTGTACTCTTCCATAAAAGGTATCTACTAATACCTTAATATCTTCTATGTTTTCTATATCTTTTCTCATTACAAATTATTATTTTTACACACTATCTGTTTACAAATAAATGCTAAACTTTACTGCTATGATTACAATATCCATTTTAGGTTCTGGCAAAGTTGCTCATCACTTGATACTAAACTTTTTAGAACACGACAATATTTGTTTACAACAAGTGTATGCACGAACTCCTAACAAAGTTAAGGACTTAGTCTCTCACAATCAAATTATTTCAGATATCAATGAGCTAAAACCTGCAGATATTTTTATCATTGCTGTTAGTGATGATGCTATAGAAGAAGTATCCTCTACCATCCCTTTAAAAGATGCCTTTGTGGTTCATACTTCTGGGACAATGCCGATGAACTCTATTGCTACCACAAGTAGAAAAGGAGTCTTCTATATGCTACAGACTTTCTCTATCGATAAGGAGGTTGATTTCAGCCTTATCCCTTATTGTATCGAAGCTAGTAACAAACAAGATTTTGAACTTTTAGAAAAGTTAGCTTTATCTTTTTCTGAAAGAGTATATAAAATCTCTACTGACCAGAGACAGTCTATACACCTAGCAGCAGTATTTGTAAACAACTTCACCAATCATCTTTTTAAACTAGGTGAAGATATTTGTAAAGAGAATATGGTGCCCTTTGACATTCTAAAGCCTCTTATCTTAGAGACAGCGACTAAGGTACAGACCTTATCGCCTAGAGAAGCACAGACAGGACCAGCTGCACGTAATGATCAAGGAACTATAGACCGTCATCTAGAAGCGCTAAATGACCCTATAAAAAAAGAAATATATCAACTCATAACTAATTCAATACAAAATAACTAATGTCTAAACATTTTAAAGAGATAATGAATGACATCACTACGTTCATATTTGATGTAGATGGTGTATTAACAGATGGTACTGTTCACGTAACACAAGAAGGAAATTTACTAAGAGATATGTACATTAGAGATGGATATGCGATGAAAGCTGCTATCGAAAATGGATATAATGTATGTATTATCTCAGGAGGTAGTAATGAAGGTGTGCGTACGAGGTTTGCTAACCTTGGTGTGAAAGACATCTACTTAGGGGTACCTGATAAAGTAAAAGTATTTAAAGAATATATAGCAGCTAATAATATCAATCCTGATAACGTATTATACATGGGAGATGATATACCAGACTATCATATCATGCAAGAAGTAGCACTGCCTACTGCTCCACAGGACGCTGCACCAGAAATAAAAAGAATCTCTAAGTATATCTCTCATCTTAACGGTGGCAGAGGGGCTGTTAGAGATGTGATCGAACAAGTCATGAAAACACAACAAAAGTGGTTTCAACACTTTAACGCTAAATTTGACTAATAAATATTATGCTTAATAAGCTATTTAAGGATTATAACATCGTACTAGGATCTAACTCCCCTAGACGTAAACAATATTTAACGGACTTAGGGTTCTCTTTTACAGTCCGAGCTTCGGATATAGATGAGTCTTATCCTGAAGAGTTGGTAAGAGAACAAATCACTGACTATATTGCAAAAGCAAAGGCTGATGCTATAGAAATATTACACGATAACGAAATCATCATTACCAGTGATACTACTGTGTGGAATAATCATACTTCACTAGGCAAACCTGAAAATAGAGATGAAGCCTATACCATGCTAAAGAGCTTATGTGGTCATGAGCATGAAGTAATCAGTTCTGTATGTTTAAAGAGCAAGGAGAGCGTAAGTGTATTCCACTGTATTACTAAAGTGAGTTTCTCTGATCTATCTGATGAAGCCCTTTATTTCTATATAGACCAATACAAACCTTATGACAAGGCTGGGGCTTATGGTATACAAGAATGGATAGGATTAGTAGGCATAGATAAAATAGATGGTTCTTATACTAATATAGTAGGCTTACCTACTAAAGAACTTGTAGAGGAATTACTAAAATTCATTAAAAACTAAATATGCTAAAAGAATATTACACAGAAATTATAGCAACTGTAATTACATTAGTTCTATATATTCCTTGTAGAAAGTTAATAGGATATATCATCCGATCTTTCTCTACTAAAGAGCAGCGTAAAGATAGCCGAGTACTACTGATTATCAGATTATTTAATACACTTTTATCGGTTATTTTTTTAATTCTCGTACTAACGATTTGGGGAGTTCAACCAGAGAATTTTATGGTTACACTTACATCTGTATTTACAGTAATAGGGGTAGCGATGTTCGCTCAGTGGTCTTTATTAAGTAATATCACAGCAGGAATCTTATTATTCTTCTCATTTCCATTTAGAATAGGAGATACCATCAGATTACAAGACAAAGATTTCCCTATAGAAGCTAAAATCATTGATATCAAAGCATTCTGTACTATATTACTCACTACAGAGAACGAGAAGATCTCTTATCCTAACAGTTTATTATTACAAAAGGGAATTGTTATAGTCAATAAAAAAGAGGATATAGACAATCCTACAATATAATAGTGGCACAAATTTTGTATTTACCATTTCGGTTTAAATAGTCAAATGGTAGTAGAAGAAAGGCTAGTTAACCTATTTATAGGTTTTACTAGTCTTTTTTTTATAAAGTTAAAACTAATCAATAAAACTACTTCAGAACACAAACACTTATCTATACTGTACTCTTTATAGAAGATCATAGATTCTATTCTAGCTATATAAAGGCCAGTACCACAATATCATTTGTTATTTATCCCTTCTTAATTTCGTTGAAATGAATGCAATTGATTGGAGTATTTTTATACTAATTTTATTTATCGTTATCACCATTAAGCACTTTAAACTTAATAAAGCAGATAACAACTCTATTTACGAAAAGTCAACACTACACTATGGTTTCAAGATTATAGCGGTACAATCTTTTATATACACTTTTATCTCTCTTCCAGGACAAGCTTATTCACAGGGAATGACATTCCTACAGCTGTATCTAGGTATTCCCTTAGCTGTATTTATAGTTATATTCTTAATTATCCCAAAATACAAAAAACACAATACTAAAAGCGCATTTGAATACATCAAGGCGAAGTCTAATAAAAGAGTCTATTACTTAACCAGCATTATTTATCTAATCCTAAGATTACTTGTTCTTACTATTACATTCTATGCTACGGCTATGATACTCTCTATTTTATTAAAAATAGATTTCAAAATCTTACTCTTAATCATAAGTGCAATTTTTATCGTTCTGAACATTCTTTTTAAAAACAAAACCAATTTATTCCCTAGACGAAACCAGTTATTATACGCCATTATAATAACGACTATCATCTTTCTGACCATATTATACAAACTACCAGAAGGTATGTATCTAGAAGATACATTAAGCTTCACCGCCTCTTTTGATAAACTTACTGTGATCGATAGCGATCTTGCTCTAAAAGATAAGTTTGACTTGCTTAAATGTTTAGTAAATGGTACTATACTATTCGTCGCCCTATTATCTATAGATACAAAGATTCTACAGATATATAGACAGAGTAAATACTCTGATAAGACTAAGGATGGATTGATTATCAATGGGTTATTCAATGTCCCTTTTCATTTCTTTATTCTATTGACAGGGTGTGTGTTATTTACATTTTACCAGTTTAACGATGCACCTTTACATTATAACCCTCATAACGTGCACACAGTCTATCAATCTGAATATGCTGAACAATACGATCAAATCAAACAAGAGTATCAAAAAATATTGAACTTAAAGAAAGAAGCTAGCTTCTTATATAGTGGGCAAATCTATCAGAACTATAGTAATCAAATACTAAAAGATCAAATACTAAGCTTAACAGAAAATGCAAATAAACTTCAACTAGAAGCAAAAAAATTAATTAAAAAGGCGAATCATAATGTAGAAGTGAATGATTCTGACTTTATACTTCTTCACTTCATCAACTTTCATGTACCCACAGGGATAGCAGGTGTTATCATGGCTTTATTTTTTATCTGTTTACTTTCGATAGGATTTCACGAAATAAATTGGCTATCAAAAAAAACAAAAAAACTGTTATCTCAGACCAAGTCAAGTGCTCTGCCTCATCCAGATAACAAAAGATATCATGATATCATTACGCTTATTATTATTATCCTTGCTCTGATTATAGTATATAATATTCCCGTATTTTTAAATCTTATCCAAATACTATGGGCGTACTCTTCTCTGTTTTCAGGAACTCTACTTGGTATTTTACTAGTGACCATGTACTTTAAAAACAATAATAAAGCTTTGTTTTACACCATTTTACTAACTCAAATCACTATTATTACCCTATACATCACTACTCCTATTCATTATCTATGGTATAACACTATTGGGTTAGCTACTATCCTTATATTAGTACCTATCGCTAACCTAATTAGTAAACTATTTTCTAATCATAATAGATCTCATGTTTTATCTTAGCATTAGATTAACCACACTTAGTTTCTAACGCATATCATCCAAAGATTCGGATTAGCGCTCTATTGCACTGAAGTACGTATGATATTCTAGTCTCGTTTTGTATAAAAACTATATGATAATGCTATAAGTCTATATTGTGTCCGTTATTTTACTTGATTTAACGGACTCACTACGGACTCATAACGGACTCACTACGGACTCAAATCAAGGGAAACAAGAACAAGAATGCTCCCAGAGTAAGACAAAATTCGAACTACCGAACTTAACTAAATTATATTGATTCACTATTGACTATATCATAATTAACAGATTGTTCTACAATACACTATTACTAATATGAAGCCTTCTAGTCTAGTACATTTATCCCTGTTTACTCATCGCTAATATACTCAATAAAAAAAAGTGTATACTACATCATGATATGTACTATACACTTTATATTCTTTCTTTAGTTATTTATTCTAAGAAAGCAAGCTTACACATTCGCAAATGGCAAACTCCACTTATACTTCACAGCTAATACTCTAATCAGAATAATAATACCTGCTGTACCTACGTATAAGATATCCTTACTCAGCTCAAAATAGTTTAGTAAATAATAAACTAAACCTCCAAGGATACATGCTGTGGCATAGATCTCTTGTTTAAAAATAAGTGGAATCTTATTCGCTAAAATATCGCGAATAACCCCTCCAAAACAAGCAGTAATCGTACCTAAGGTAACACAGATAATCGGGTGTAAGCCTACTGTCATCCCTTTCTCTATACCGATTAGTGTGAACACAGCGATACCTATGGTATCAAATAGGAAAAGAGAATAACGCAAGAAGTTAAACTTCTTATAGAACACAATAGCCATAGCTACCCCTAATAAGGTTACATAAAAATAGCTAAGATTAGTAAGCCACATCACAGGTGTCCATCCGATCATCATATCTCTGATAGTCCCTCCTCCAATAGCTGTCGCGAATGCTAAAATAGTCATCCCAAACAGGTCTAACCTTCTTTCGCGCCCTGCTAATGCTCCCGAAATTGCAAAAGCTAATGTTCCGAGCAAATCTAAAATATCGAAAAAATTAAACATTAAATAGTATAAAAATAATGCGCTAAACCTTAGCTGTTAAATAATTGTAGTCTTTTAATACGGTTTCTATAAACTCCTGATCAGAGAGTGTCTTCAGCTCACCTATACCTAGTACGCTCTTAAGTTTAACGACTAGCTTCTGTAATAACTCGTGATCTCTATTTGCTTTAAAAGTAGTTAAAGCTTCTTTTATAATATAAACATCTTTATCTGTCAAACTTAACACCTGCGCAAATAATGGGGTGTACTCCTCCTCTACTTCCTGAAAAATAGTGGATGACAAAAGTAATCTTTCTTTAACAGATATCACTGCTGTACCTGCTAAAATATCACCTAATCGCTGACTCTTATCTGTACATATAATAGTAATCAAACCAACTGCTGCTGAACCTATCCAAAAATCTACTAATCTCATTACCCAACGGCTAGCATAGTCTACTACAGAAGCTTCATACCCGTCTATCTTAATCACCTTAAGCCTCATAATCTTCTTACCAGGAGTAGCTCCCTGCATAATCGTCTCAAAAAATAGAGTATAAAACAAAGCAGGAGAAGCGATGAGAATCATAACCGCGATTTTAGACCACTCATCTATAAAAGCATTAACTATTCTTAGTTGACTTACAATATAAAAAATCAGAATCAAATACAATCCCTTAAAAATAAGATCTAAAATAGAAGCAATCATTCTTTCACCAATAGATGCAGTTTTAAATTCTATTTTGATATTTTGTGTTGTATTTATTGTTAAATTAGCCATAAATTATCTGCTTTTAAATGAGAGAAGTCGCTTTTATCAAATATAATAAAGAAAAATGGATTGAATATGAACATACAATATATTCTAACTCAATTCATAAACCTGATTACTTGGCCGATATGTACATTCAGTTAATGAATGATTTATCCTATGCGCAAACTTATTATCCCAAGAGTAAAGTTACACAATATCTCAATATTTTAGCAGCGCAAACTTATCAAAAAATTTACAAAACAAAACGTATTGAAGAAAATAGACTTATTTATTTCTTTAAGACAGAAGTTCCTCTAGTTGTGCATGAAAATCGAAATTATCTTTACTTTTCTGTACTAACCTTTCTGATTATTGTAGGTATCGGTTTTGTTTCTGCTCATTATGATTTAGAGTTTATTCGTTTAATATTAGGAGATCATTATGTTAATCTAACATTAGATAATATACAGAATGATGACGCGATGGGTATCTATAAGTCTGGTAGTAACTGGGGAAGCTTTATAGGTATAGCGTTTAACAATCTATATGTGTCTCTACAATTTTTTATATACGGAATCTTCGCTGGATTAGGTACACTATTCTATCTACTCTATAACGGTATTATGGTAGGGGCATTCCAATATATGTTTATCAAAGAAAATGCTTTTATGGATAGCTTTAGAGGAATATGGTTACACGGTGCTATAGAGATTACAGGGATTATCATTGAGGCATTTGCAGGCTTTGTATTTGGGGGAAGTCTTCTATTTCCTAAGACCTTCTCGAGAAAAAACTCCTTTATTCGAGGGTTTAAGAATGGATTTAAAATATTCTTAGCGATGGTACCATTCGTTATCACAGCTGCTTTTATAGAGGGCTTTATAACGCGCTATGCTAAAGAGATGCCTGATGTTCTAAACTATATTATTATACTAGGTACATTCTCTATCATTATTTATTACTTCTTCATCTATCCGAGAAGAGTGTATTCAAAACTTATTAAATTATAATCTATGTTTGTTGTTTTTAAAAAAAGAGATTTTAGTGACTTAATGAATGATACGATTTCATTCTTTAAAATAGAAGGAAAACCATTCTTCAAAAATTACTTTACCCTATGTGGTATATTATTACTAGTCTTATTTGTATGTACTTACTTTTTATTTGATATGGTATTTGCAGCATCTAGTAGTGCAAAAAATTCAGCAATAGATGCATTTATAGACAATAACGCAGGGCTATTCTTCTTAATTATCTTAGTAGCGGCGGTTGTTACTATTCTTATAAGTATTATAGCTATGTCATATCCTGCATACTATCTAAAAGCGATGGTAGAACACCCTAAGGATTACCAAGATATAAAGCATGTGATTAATCCTCTAAAAAAGGATATTTGGAGATTACTTGGTTTCGCACTTGCTTCTTTTTTTACTATATTTCCCTTAATTATAATTGCTTTCTCTATCGCGGCTGTTTTAATCTTTTTATTAATAGGGATTCCCCTTTTACTGATTATGATGCCTGCTGTTGCTTCATGGATAAACTTGGCTTATTATGAATATGTGACCAATAGAAGTGGAATCTATGAGTCTTATCAAACAGCTTACTATATGCTGAAAAGTAAATTCTGGATTATCATAGGGAACACTTTCTTAGTATATCTAGTAATACAAATCGTTACAATGACGCTAAACATTATCACTCAAATCATGTTCTATGGAGGAACAATATTCAGTGAAAAAAGTTCTTATGATCTAGAAGAGACACAAGGTTTTAAACTAATGCTCATCGGTATAATTATCTTGAGTACCCTAGTATCTTTTGTGATGAATAATATAATGTTGATTAATCAAGGATTAGTTTACTACAGCATCAGAGAGCAAAAAGAAAATACACAGTCTCATGCAGACATTGATATGATTGGAAAAAACTAATGAAGAGATTCTTATTTATACTATTATTTTTATCATTTGCTACTCCTCATTTTGGGCAGGTAGAGCAGGATACTATTGTATCTAATGTAGAGTCTTCACAAGATGAAGAAGACAGCTCTGCGACTGCTCATGAAGCTGGAGTTATCAAGGCTAAGCCTGTCAATGTACTTCCGTACTTAGAAGAGACGAGTACAGATATAGTACCTACTAAATTTGAGACAGATTATAAAAAGAAATACAAGAAAGATCCTGACTTCGATTATAAAGAAGAACTTAACAAAGACTCTATCTGGAAGCGCTTCAAGCGATGGTTAAATCAGCAACTAACTGACTTCTTTAGACAATTTGATATTGACTATGAAACAAGTAGCCGTTTACAAGTTTTTTATAGAATAGCAGGGATACTAGTTATCTTTCTTTTAATTTATTATATCATAAGAGCTGTTATTCAGAAAGATGCCTATTGGCTATTCAAGAAGAGCGCTAAAAAGATGGAGATACAGGTCGATGAAATTGAGTTAAACCTTAAAGTAGTGGACTTCCCTTCTCTATTAAACAAGACCATTGCGGAGCAACAATACCGTTTAAGTATTCGTTACTATTACCTATGGCTACTACAGAGATTACAAGAAAAAGAGGAGATCGAATGGCATATCGAAAAAACGAACTCTGACTATCAAAACGAAATAAAAGATAGTAAACTAAAAGAGGATTTTAGGTATCTTTCTTATCTATATAACAATATATGGTATGGAGAATTTGAAATAGAAGAATCTGAGTTTAACCGTGCAAAACAGTCATTTGACACTATACTAAAACAAAGCTAAAATGAGTAAATCAACAAAAACAATGTTGTTCCTTTTTATCGTGATTATGGGCTTTGTTTATTTTATAGAGTCTAATAAAGTAGATCCGATAGATTGGCGCGAAACTTTAGATAATACACATAAAATTCCCTTTGGGACATATATACTAGATCAGGAAATAGACAAAGTGTTTCCTAATGATAGTGTAATCAGAATCACTGGAAATGTCTATGACTTCTTTAAAGATAAAAAGTATGATAGTATACACACTAACACACTGTTCTCTTTAAAGAACTATGGGTATATAGACTCTTTCGCTAGAGTAAATCTACATCACTATATCGCAAAGGGAAACACTGCTGTTATCTTTCAAGATAATATAGATGGGTTAATAGAGGGGATAGAGACAGACTATCTACAATATACGTTAAGAGAAGAATTATTAGATCAGGATAAGGTGTCAGTGACATTGGCTAATCCGAATATTTCTACCTATTCGTTTCAGTTAAAAGACTTAAATACAAACTACTTCGATATTCCAGATTCTCTACGTACAAAAGTAGAAGTGCTAGGATACTTAAAGTATAAAGGAGTCAAATATCCTAACCTCATTCGTTATAAAGAGGGATCAGGTCAACTTATATTAGGACTTCAACCTATTGCATTTACAAACTATAATTTGTTAGAAAGTAATAATCACCTTTATGTACAGGGTGTATTATCTTACTTACCTCAACAGAACACCTACTTCACTGTATCTAGACTACCAGGAGATAATGAGTACCACTCTACTTCTATTCTTAGATTTGTGTTTAAACATCCAGCCTTGACATGGGCGTGGTATTTCTTCCTTGGAACCTTGTTTGTGTTTATCATTTTCACTGCAAAAAGGAAGCAGAGAGTAATACCGATTATCACACCGCTGTCTAACACCACTGTTGAATTTACCAAAACAGTGTCTAATCTTTATATTCAAAATAAAGACTATGAGGACTTGATAAATAAACACATTATATACACCTTAGAAAAAATAAGACGTGTACATTGGCTAGACACTACTAAACTAGATGAAGTATTTATCAATAACCTACATATCAAAACCAAGAAAGACAAAGAAGATATCGTCAAATTTATCAGGTTTATAGAGCAGTTTAAAGCTGCCCCACACCATGCATCAGAAGAAATGCTAATCGAATTAAACAAAATAATTGAGAAAATCATTGATTAAAGATATACTATGGAAAATACAGTAACCCCAGAAGAAAACTTACATTTCGAATCTAGACTAGATTTGAGTTTGTTACAAGAAAAGATAAAAGGAATCAAAAGTGAGATACAGAAAGTAATCGTTGGTCAAGATAAAACGATAGATCAAATCATTGTATCTCTATTGGCTAATGGACATATTCTATTAGAAGGTGTGCCTGGAGTAGCCAAAACACTTTCTGCTAAATTATTAGCTCAGACTATCGATATGGGCTTTAGCCGTATTCAGTTCACGCCTGATTTAATGCCTTCTGATATATTAGGTACCTCAATTTTCAATATGCAAAAAAGCGAATTTGAGTTTAAAAAAGGTCCAATATTCTCTAATCTTATCTTAATCGATGAGATAAACCGTGCTCCTGCCAAAACTCAGGCTGCGCTATTTGAAGTAATGGAAGAACGCCAAATCACAATAGATGGACATTCTTATAAAATGAGTGAACCATTTATAGTAATAGCTACTCAAAACCCTATTGAACAAGAAGGTACTTATAGATTACCTGAAGCGCAATTAGACCGTTTCTTATTTAAGATTAATATAGACTATCCTTCATTAGAAGAAGAAATCGCTATCGTTCAAAGAGAACATGAATTATTAGATAAAAAGAAAACTACGATGATCAATAAAGTAGCTACTCCTAATGAGATCATTTCTTTCCAGAAGCTAATCAAAGAAATTATCGTTGAAGAGAAGATCATCGAATACATTGCTAAGATTGTTGCTGATACTCGTATTAATCCATTGTTATATCTAGGAGCTTCTCCTCGTGCCTCTATTGCTATTCTAAATGCTGCAAAAGGATTCGCTGCTATTAATAACAGAGACTTTGTGACGCCTGAGGATATTAAAGAAGCTGCTATACCAGTACTAAAACACCGTATCATAGTATCTCCTGAAAGAGAGATGGAGGGTGTGACAGCGAATGATATTATTAATCAAATCATCGAATCAATAGATATTCCTAGGTAATAAAAACAATACTTATGTTTAAATTATTCAAGCAACTTTATTTACAAAAACGAGTGTATATGGTCTTAGGGGCTATTATAGCTCTATTTGTACTTGCCTTTATATTTCCAATACTGTATAAAGTTGTTTGGGGGTTATTTGTATTATTTTTTGCTATCATATTGGTAGATATCACCCTGTTATTCAATAAGAAGAATAAAGTAAATGCTGTGCGTATCTTACCAGAAAAGCTATCTAATGGTGATGATAATACCATCTATATCTCCATAGAGAATAAATATAATATCACAGTACAATGCGATATTATAGATGAAATCCCTTTTCAATTTCAGAAAAGAGATTTTGAAATCACTAAAACCTTGGCTCCTAAGGAACAAAAAACACTTAGCTATACCTTAAGACCTACGACTAGAGGAGAGTATGTCTTCGGGAAGTTAAATGTATATATATCTAGTCCTCTTAAATTAGTATCTAGAAGATTTGTTTTTTGTGATGACGTTACCTTAGCTACCTACCCTTCTTTCATTCAAATGAAGAAATATGATTTGATTGCTTTTTCTAAAAACAAGTATGCTTTTGGGATGAAGAAAATCAGAAAGATTGGTACTACTACTGAGTTTGAACAAATAAAGGAATATGTATTAGGAGATGATATACGCAATATTAACTGGAAAGCGACTGCTAAATCTAGTCAATTAATGGTCAACCAGTTTCAGGATGAGAATACAGAGTCTGTTTATAATATCATCGATAGAGGGCGTGTGATGCAGATGCCTTTTAATGGTTTATCTTTACTAGATTATGCGATTAACTCTACCCTAGCCTTATCTAATGTTATTCTTAAGAAAAATGACAAAGTAGGATTAATGACTTTCTCAGAGAATATCACAAACCAACTTCCTGCTGAAAGTAAAATAAGTCAATTGCAAAAAGTCATGGAACAATTATACAGAGTCAATACTAACTTTGTAGAAAGTGACTTCGGAAAACTATATGCGCATATTAGACATAAGATTACACATCGTAGCTTGATTATTCTTTACACTAATTTTGAATCCTTATCTAGCTTAAAAAGACAATTGCCTTACCTAAGAGCTATTGCAAAAAATCACGTTCTATTAGTCGTTTTCTTTGAGAATACAGAGTTAACTAAACTCACTGAAAAAAAGGCTAAAAACACAGATGATATTTTTGACAAAGTAATTGCAGAAAAATTTAACTTTGAAAAGCGTTTAATAGTAAATGAATTAACCAAATATGGTATTCAATCTATACTAACTGCTCCTGAAGAATTATCCATAAACACGATTAATAAATACCTACAAATCAAAGCTAAGGGTACCTTATAATATGATGATTAAAAAAATAGAAAGCTCACAAAACACCTTGATTAAAAGCATTGTTCAACTTCAAGAAAAATCTAGAAATAGGAAACAATCGGGTACATTTGTTATTGAAGGGATTCGAGAAATAGAATTAGCAACTAAAGGAGGATATTCATTAAAGACTCTTTTATTCTATCCTGACCTTGTGTCTGAGGCTTCTCTGCGACCTTTTATTTCAAGAGAAACAGAGCTAATAGAAATATCTAAAGATGTATATCAGAAACTAGCTTATAGAGATACAACTGAAGGGGTAATAGCTATCGCACATACAAAATCATTAGACCTAAAGGATCTAAAGCTTTCTGAGAACCCTATAATCTTAGTAGCTGAGGCTACAGAGAAACCTGGAAACATAGGTGCTATACTTAGAACTGCTGATGCGGCTAATATAGATGCTGTCATCATCGCCAATCCTAAAAGTGATATCTATAATCCTAATGTAGTTCGCTCTAGTGTAGGATGTGTTTTTACAAATCAGATAGCCATGGCTTCTACTACGGATGCTATTGCCTTTCTAAAAAAACACAATATCAATATCTACTGTGCTACATTACAAGATTCGACTTCTTATCATACAAGAGATTATAAAGAAGCTACTGCCTTCGTAGTAGGTACAGAAGCTACTGGACTTACTCAAGAATGGAGAGATGCTAGTACGAAGAATATTATCATACCAATGAGTGGTGTGATAGACTCCATGAATGTATCTGTAGCAGCTTCTATCTTACTGTTCGAAGCAAAACGCCAACGAGATTTTAAATAACAAGATATACAGCACCTTATCCAAGGTGCTTTTTTTATACTTCCAATTAGCTATAAATAGCCATAAATATTTGTGACTTTTATTCTATTTTTGAATGCAAAAATAAAGTAACATGGGACATAGACATATCGTAACTAATATAGACTTAACATCACAGGGAGAAGTAGAATATCATTTCGTAGGAGAGTGGAAATATGAGATACCTTTATTCTTCTTTCCCCTATTCTGCATTCCTGTACAGTCTAAAGAGTTAAAAGATTACAGTCTTAAACCTTCTTATCTTCTATACTTCAGAATGAAAGAAGCCATGCCTTTATTTGAACAGTTTCATCAGTGGATACAATCAAATATAGATATACTCGTTCCTAAAGAACATCAACCTAGTTATTTTGAGTCTTATCAAAAGCAACTATATTACTTCAATAATTTAGAGGGAGATAGCTTTGTACTTGATGGTTCTGATGTCTATAATATGAGTGAAGGTAGTCATAAAGCTCTAGCTAAAGAATATTTAGCTACTATAGAGCGATTAGCTGCTGAGTTTAAAGAGCTATTAGACAGTAATGCTAGCGTAGAGCAATTCAACAACTCTGATATTGCAAGTTACTTCTTTCCTTTTAGTACATTCCAAGAGTATCTTAATAATGATAATGCTAACTATGGATGGGATTGGTTAGAAGTTGCTTTTCAACCAAACTATGACTTTTTACACTTTGAAGAGAACGAGCGTTGGGGAATAAAAAAACTTGATGGAGAGATTATTCTACCTGCTATTTATGATGGAATTGGGGAGTTTGAAGAAAGTGGATTAGCTTATATTATTTTAAATGATAAATGTGGATTAATAGATAAAACAGGAAAGATTGTCTTAGAGCCTGTTTGGGACTATGTGAGTGATACGGGTATCACTTATGTACAGAGTAATACTGATGATCCTGAAAACTATGACACCATAATAACTTGTTCTTTAAAGAAAGAAGAGAAATATGCACTATATAATCTTACATCTCAATCTTATATCACAGACTTTATCTACGATGAAATAGAGCTACTAAAAGACGATTATTACAATGTTCTACAAGGTGATTTATACGCTGTATTTAATTATAAGGGAAAAGAGTGTATACCGTTTACCTCTACTGCTCCATTCGAATACTATTATCAATATTTCTGTGGAAAACAGAAGAATAAAAACATCATGTATTCTAACGAGTATAGTTTTATAGGTAACTTTGATTTTAGTGATATCACAGATATTGGTACAGGTAATTGCTTATTAGTTCCTTCAACAAATGGCACAAAACTCAAGAAAATTATTAATGCACAGGGAGAACTTGTCTTAGATAATGTAAAAACAGCAGAAGGGTTATCGGAGAAATGTATTAAAGTAATCACTGATGCTGGAATGTCTATCTATGATATTGAGTTACAACAAAACTTATTCGCACCTATAAAAGGTCGTATAGAAAAGTATATCTTAATGGATATCAATCTTAGAATAGGTGAAGTATATGTAAGTTCTGGCAAGAAAAAAGGTATTTATGATTGTAACAGACGGGTATGGACTACTCCATTACAAGTTTGTACAGACTTAAAAAATGTGGCAGATGATTTGTATGCATTAAAAAACAATCAATGGTCATTAATAAGAACAGAAGAAGAAATACCATTAGTAGAAGGATGTAGTTATATAACAATACACCCTCTAAACAAAAGTACCTACCCTGTTATTATTTACAAAAACAATGGTGTATATACTTGGCATGACAATAGTTTGCAACTATTATCTAATACCCAATTAATAGCATTAGCTACTCGAATGCATTACAATCAGGAAGGTGAAGTAGGTTTGTTTAAACCTTCTTTTACAGTACAGTCAAAACAATTTACACTAAGGGATTATAAAAATTTAGAACCTTTTTATATTACTAAGATTAAAGATTATTACTTAGAAAATGACTTTACAGAGTTGTATGAACAATTACTGAGCTTTGCAGAAGAATTAAACAATGATGATCTCTTGCAAGACTTAGGGTACAAATATTTAACTGAAGAAGAACATCTTGATTATCCTAAAGCATTAAAGTTATTTTTAAAGGCTTCTGAGTTGGGTAATCATTATTCTGCTACAAACATTGGTTATATGTATTTTGAAGCCTTAGGAGTAGCCTATGACAGTGAACAAGCCATAAAATATTATAAACTAGGAGCTGAAAGAGGAAATAGTCAAGCTAAACTTAACTTAGCTTATATTTACTATGAAGGCGCTGAGGGAGTTGAAAGAGATTTTAAAGAAGCACTAAAGTACTTTCTTCCTTTAGACAAAACATGGGGCTTCTATGTGACTAATTATATTGCTGATTGTTATTACCTTCTTGGTGAGTATAAAAAAGCGTTGAAGTATATTAAAAAAGACCTGAAAGAAGAAGATCATTTAGGGTCTTTCTTAATGGGTAAATTCTATAACCTTGGTTATGAAGTCAAACAAGATACAGCTAAAGCTATTGAATACTTTGAACAAGCAGTAGCTAAAGGTTATGTATATGCTACTACTGATTTGTTGTATATTTATGCCTATGATGAGAAGTTTAAAAACAGTGAAAAGTTGGCTTATTACTTAGGTATAGCTAAAGAACACGATTTAGATATTCCTTTAGATTTTAAAGGTAAAAACACATTGAAAAACTTCTTAAGTAAATGGTTTAAATAATATGATACAAATACGACCTGCTAAATTAGAAGATATACCTCAATTACAATTGCTTTATCAAAAGCAGTTTATAGTGATGCAAGAATATCAACCTGATTACTTTAAAGCTGACCTACCTGCTATTGAATTCTTAGAAGAAACCATACAATCTGATGAATGGGATTTCTTAATTGCTGTAGATAATGAACAACTAATTGGTATGGTTGCCTTGTTTATAGAGCATACTTTACCTTATGAATGCTTTGTGCAACATAGATACCTCAACTTTGCTGATATCTATGTAGAGCCTGAGTATCGTAGCTCAGGAATTGGGAAGCAATTAATTGATGCCGTTAAACAATGGGCAAAAGAGAAGAAAGTAGACTATATAGAGCTTCTTGTAGTAGAACAAAATAAACGTGCTTATGAACTATATCTCAAAGAACATTTCGAGCCTGTTCATACTGTAATGAGATACAAAATATAGTGCATTCGCATTATGAGTGCAATTGTGTCCTCACTGAGGACACAATTGCAAACACCTAACATACAACTACATACACACACCTCCCGAAGATTATTAGTTCTCCTAATTCATTTATTTCATTCACTTTTCAAACATTACAATTATTTAATATTACTGTCATATCTAAAAAAACTAACTTGTGCTTATACAACCAATTAAGTATAAGAATGGAACATCATTTCACAGATATTATTCAGATTATAAAGCAATCTCAAAACAATGCTGTTAAAGCTGTTAATGTAGAATTAATTAACCTTTATTGGAACATTGGATATTATATCAGCCACAAACTCAATACTTCTGATTGGGGAGATAAGACTGTAAATGATTTAGCTGAATACATTCAAGAACACAATCCAGAACTTAAAGGATTCAATAAAAGGAGCTTATATAGAATGATTCAGTTCTATGAAACTTACTGTGATTCTGTAATTGTGTCCTCAGTGAGGACACAATTACAACACACTGATTTACAACCTGTTCTTCCCTACTCACCTAAAATAGCCTCTGCTCATTTATTCCCTCAAAACATCAAAAAAACTATGCTCGTCCAACTGAGCTGGACACACCACAGAACTATTTTTTCTAGATGTAAGTCAAAAGACGAGAGAGAGTTTTATATTCAATTGTGTGTAAAAGAAAAATACAGTGTTAGAGATTTAGAACGTCAAATAAATAGTTCTATATATGAAAGAACAATGTTAAACTCTAAATCATACTCTCCTTCTATCAACAATTTATCTCAAGATATAAATGCTGTTTTTAAAGACAGTTACATATTCGACTTCTTACAATTACCTGATTCACATAATGAAAGTGATCTTCAAAAGGGGCTAATCACTCAAATGAAAAAGCTAATCTTAGAGTTAGGAAAAGACTTCCTATTTATTGAACAAGAATATAAAGTACAGGTAGGTAATAGTGACTTTTACATTGACCTTCTGTTTTATCATAGAGCTCTACAATGCTTAATTGCATTTGAACTTAAAGCAGATAAATTTAAACCTGAACATATTGGACAACTCGAATTCTACTTAGAAGCCTTAGATAGAGATGTCAAACGAGATAATGAAAACCCCAGTATAGGAATATTACTATGCAAAGATAAAGATGTAGAAGTTGTAGAATATTCTATGAGTAGAAGCCTTTCTCCTACTATGGTTGCTGAGTATAAAATGCAATTACCTGACAAAAACACTTTACAAAACAAACTTAAAGAATTATTCTGTGAGCACTCATAATATATTATCTATTTTAAAAACAAGCAGCTTACTCTTTTAGAGCTTTGACAATGCCAAAACTCAAAAACAAAGCTATTAGTAATAATACACAAATTAAAGCCAGCACTACTGCAAACGCTAAAGTATAATCTATAGTTTGAGCAATGCCAAAAAACACACTTCCAATAGCAGCTACTCCAAATGCTGAACCTATCTGCAAACCACAATTGACAACTCCTGAAGCTAATCCTGCGAACTGAACAGGTATATTACTTAAGCTTAATCGAACTACAGATGCTAATGTCAATCCCATTCCACATCCAATTACAAATAAATCAACCTTAAACAAAAAGGGCTCAAAACTATACAAAGTATATAGTAATAATAAGAAACCTATTCCATACACAACTAATCCTAAAGAAAGAATAGTCTGCTTAAAATACTTACTTATTAAAGAAGAGCTCAACGACATTATAATAAAACCTATGCCGAAAGGAATAATAGCCTTACCTGCCTCCATACTTGTCCAGTGTAATTCTTCTTGTAAATAAATACCTAATACTAAATAAAACACTCCACTTGCATAATAAAGAAAACTTGTAATCACACCTAATTTCAGATTCTTAAACTTAAAGATAGTAAAGTCAACTAATATACTCTTCCCTTCATGTTTACGCTTATTCTGAACCTTGACAAACAAGTACAAAAACACTACTGAAGCAATTAAGAATGCTATAGTCTGTATATCTATTCCCCTCTCCACTATAGTAGTCAAAGGATAGATAAAACTCATTAATCCTAAACTTAACAAAGCAGTTCCTCTATAATCCACTTTTTCTATAGACTTATGATCTTGTTTTGGTAATGCGATAACTGCCATTACCAACGCAAATAACCCAACAGGCAAATTAACTAAGAATATCACACGCCACCCTAAGTCAAATATATTCCACTCTATCAATACTGCTCCAAGATATTGTCCTAACGCTGCGGCTATCCCAAAAGTAAAACTATACAAAGCCATTACTAAACGCTTTTCTCTTTCATCAAAAAGCGTATGCAGAATAGCCAAAACCTGTGGTATCATAACTGCTCCTGATACCCCTTGCATCACTCGCCCAGCTATCATAACAGTGGGTGTCTGCGATATTCCACATAAAACTGAGGAGCTAATAAACCCCACTAAACCAATTATAAATATCTTTCTCCTTCCATAGATATCTCCAAATCTCCCTCCTGATATCTGAAACACAGCATAAGCACAAGTATAAAAAGATACTATCATCTGCAGTTCACTACTACTTGATCGAAGAGAGTGTTGTATAGAAGGTAATGCTAAATTGACAATATAAAAATCTAAAGGTGAAAGTATAGTGGCTACTAATAATATAAATAGTATAAACCATTTGTCTTTAAAAATCATAAAATACATTTTAAAAACTTAGTCAAAGCTTTATCTCAACTAAGCTATTATTACCTTACAAAATTCCTAAAGAATTATACTTACTAGACAACGCTATAAGGTCATAAAACAACGTGAGAAGAAGTATCATAACTAACTACAAATCATTTCACTAACAACTTATTTAAAACCAATATAAAAACTTATTTTTGCAGATGATAAGAAACATAAGCTATGTTACAAGGAAATAATCAAGGGAACTTAATCGTAGATAGTCATCATATAGTAGGAGCTACACATACTATGGATATTACAGTAATCCATACTGCTATAGCGAGTATTAAACACGGGGTATATACTGCCGAAGAAGACTTCTATCACACTGTACTCCCTACTAAAGAATCTATTCTTACATGTAGCTGTATACAAGGAAGTAGCTTAACCTTAAACCATGACAACCTCAACATTCATGAGCAAGGGGCTCTATTGTTTAAAGAAAAAGCTGTTCCTTATGAACACATTATGAAAACAGCAAAAGACAAAAGAGGAGAATTCTTAGAAATAGCCGTAAACAAAACCTTTGTCACCAACTTATTTGAAGAAGAAAAAGAATACTTAGAAGAGCTATTAGGTAGCCAATCTTCTAAACTCATCTTTGACTTAAATCTTAATACATTACAAGTATTACAACAGCTTATCTCTAATCCATATCAAGGAAAACTTGCAGAACACTATATCAATAATAAAGTAGAGGAAGCTCATTTATTACAATACCACAATTGGAGTTATAATAGACCCCATAAAGAATTAAGCCTTCACCGAAAAGATGAACAGGCACTACACGAAATCAAATCGTATATCACAGATAATTATAACAAAGACTTCACGATACAAGAGTTAGCGTTGAGAGTAGGTATTAACCAAACCAAACTAAAGAAAGGCTTTAAAACACTCTTCGGAACGACTACGTTTAAGTATATCCATGACCTGCGCATGCAGAAAGCTTTAGAAATGATAAAAAGTAGAGAGTATAATATCTACGAGATAGCAGAGTATGTAGGTTATAAACACAGTCACCACTTCTCCACAGCATTTAAGAAATACTATGGTCAGCTACCTACTAAGATAAAAACATAACCTATGCTACCAACTCCTTTCATATAAAAATATCATATGTCCTAGTCAGTCTAATGATAAACCTATATTTTAGTCACTTAATACTACAACCCATGATAAGAAAAGCACACTTAGACGACATCCCTGCGATACATAAACTATACAGTACCCTCTTTGACGGAATGGCAGTACTAGAGCCTGCCTATATGAAGGTAGCTCAGCAAGACACTGCTTTTATAGAAAGTGTTATCAAAGGAGAAAATGATTTTATTATTTTTGTAGCAGAAGACGATAAAGAAGTTCAAGGCTTTGCTATAGCACAGTTACAGAGCGCACCACCCTATAACTGCTTTGTGCAGCAACGTTTAGTTTACCTATTGGATTTAGTCGTTAACCCAGATAGTCGCGGAAAAGGCTATGGAAAGAAGCTAATCCAAACTGTCAAAGAATGGGGAGTTCAAAATAAGGTAGACTACTTCGAACTAAGTGTTCTCTCTCAAAATAATAAAGCAATAGACTTATACCTAAGAGAAGGGTTCGAGACCTTTAATATCTCTATGCGTATGCGCCTTGATGACAAAGTACAAAACAAATGAATCAAACTGACTATGCAATAGGTATCACCGTACCAATAGAAGCAGATTATGTATTATCACCTACTGTACTGTATGATGACGAACTTACAGGTATCTACTTTAACACAGAAGATGAGCAGTACGGACGTATCACATTTAGTAATCTAGATGCGATACGAGTATGTCGTGGAGAATATCTTCCCTATCCAGATGACTGGACAGAAGATAAGGAAGTGCCTTGGGTCTATGTAGTACAGCATTCAAAATGGCAGATGGAACGATATAGGTATGAAAAAAGTCATTATGGAAGAGCTTATGAATTCGGTGGGGATGTAGAAGATATGCGTACAGACTTTAAGCATTATATCTTTAAGTTTCATGACCAATTTGTTGAAGTTATCGCAAGAGGTTTTTGGTGGGAAAAGGACACTAAATCTTTAATGAACCAACCTCTACAAGTAGGTCATCCTTTCTTAAACTTACCAACTGAAGAAGCAACTTTACATCAAGCCCATGGGTTAACTACTCAGATTACTAAAAATACACTGCCTATTGAGGTGCTAATAGAACAAGCTAAGTATTGCTCTCAAAAGTTATATCAATTTTCATTAGTATTAGAAGGGAGTACTAGTGTGGACAACACCGTATCTATAGTGAATAAAGAAGGAAAAATACAGAGTGAACTAAGAGGATACTTTGGCGGAAAGACTAAGGCTTTTGATGGCATCCCTACTTTAGAAGAAGTCCTTCCGTATATAGAACAGTACATGTCAGAAGTAGCAGAAAGAAGAAGAGCAATGGGAAAATAGATTCTATTTTCATTTAATTGCTCTATAGAACTTCTAATCGTTATTTAGCCACTTTCAGATTAATGACTCATAAAATATTTCAGATTAACTAATTATCCTAAACTACTCTAGTTTTCTAGCTGAATGGTATTAGATTGATTTGGTATAAGTCCGTACTGTGTCCGTTATGAGTCCGTAGTGAGTCCGTTATTTTGGCTAAAATAACGGAGTGATTACAGATTCATGTCTTAATTACTACTTACTCATTCCAAATGAGATTAAACCTATACATTAAGGACAACAAAAGAGATTTACTAGATTATTCTTAAGAATTACACAATATCATATATAATATATCTCTTTCATAAACATACAGTTTATCATTTCACCTTTATCAGTCAGTATTTTACTATCATTTACTCTATTATTTAGCCCTCTTAATCTTATATAAATCCAAATATACTATCTAATCAATTGACAACAAACAAGGTGTAACAAATAAAACTAAATAATAAATCTCTATTTTTTTAACAAATCATAGTCCTCCTATAACTGTTTTTTCACTATATTTAATGAACACTATTTTAGATATAAAAGTTGCGAATTATATATGACAGAGGAAGAAATTGAATTAGAAAACAAAGCAATTGCTAAAGAATACAAAGAGCTTTTAAAAATAAGTTATCAGACCTTATCTGAGGATGATAAAAAACTAATCCGTAAAGCATTTGATGTAGCGGTTGAAGCTCATAAAGACCAAAGAAGAAAATCTGGAGAAGCTTATATTTTCCACCCAATTGCTGTGGCCAAAATTGTCGCTTCAGAAATCGGTTTAGGTCCTACTTCTATTGCAGCTGCTTTAATGCATGATGTAGTAGAAGACACAGATATTACGGTAGAGCAAATAGAAGAATGGTTTAATCCTAAAATTGCCAAAATTGTTGAAGGATTGACAAAGATGGCGCTGTTAGAACCAGATCCTCATATCTCAATGCAAGCGGAAAACTACCGCAAAATGCTATTGACACTAAATGATGATGTCCGTGTAATCTTAATTAAGATAGCTGACCGACTTCACAATATGCAGACTATGGAAAGCATGGTAGATTATAAACAGGCCAAAATAGCGTCTGAAACTTTATATATCTATGCCCCTTTAGCACATAGACTAGGATTATTTAACATCAAGACTAAACTAGAAGACTTAGGTCTAAAATATACAGAACCTCGCATCTATCAAGACATCGTCAATAGAATGCAAGAAAGTAAAGAGGAACAAGATCAGTACATACAGACTGTAAGTGAGATATTAAAAAAATCATTAGACGAAGAGCAAGTAGAATATTCTATGAAAGGTAGACCAAAATCTATCTACTCTATCCGTCGTAAAATGAAGGCTCAGAACGTAACCTTTGATGAGGTTTACGATAAATTTGCGTTGCGTATTATCTATAAGTCTACTCCACATGATGAGAAATTTATCGCATGGAAGATTTATTCTATTGTGACAGACCACTTCCGCCCTAGCCCAAACAGACTTAGAGATTGGATATCAGCTCCTAAATCTACTGGATATGAAGCATTACACATCACAGTGATGGGACCTAAAGGAAGGTGGATAGAGATACAGATACGAAGTGAGCGCATGGATGAGATAGCTGAGAAAGGGTATGCTGCTCACTATAAGTATAAACAAGGTATCACAGAAGAAAACAGCTTAGACAGATGGCTTAATCAACTGAAAGAAGCATTAGAAAATGCGGAAACAGATGCTGTAGATTTCGTAGAAGACTTTAAGCTAAGTTTATACGCTAAAGAGATTTACATCTTTACTCCAAAAGGAGAAATTAAATCTCTACCTAAAGGAGCTACAGCCCTTGACTTTGCTTTTGCGATACACTCAGAGGTAGGCTTGCGTACTAGAGGTACTCGTGTCAATGGCAGACTAGTACCGCTGAATCATGTACTTGCCAGTGGTGACCAAGTAGAAGTAATCACATCAGAAAACAAAAAACCTAGCGTAAGTTGGCTAGATTATGTGACTACGACTCGTGCTAAAAACAAGATTAAGAGTTCTTTAAATGAAGATACGAAGCGCATAGCTGAAGATGGTAAAGAACAACTACAGCGCAAGCTAAAACACCTAAAGGTAAATCTAGACGAAAAAACGGTCAATGAAATGGTAGCTTATTTCAAGCTAAAAACAAGTCAAGATTTATTCTATAGAATTGGAGCTGGTGTCATTGATAACGTTCAGTTAAAAGAATACGCTGCCAATAGAAACAACTCTTTATTTAGCTTCTTTAAAAAGACAATAAAAAGAGCGCCTTCTATCCCAGTTATCACAGATACAGCTGCTAATAAAACAGGTGATTTACTTGTATTCGGTAAAGACAATGAGAAGTTAGATTACAAGCTAGCTACTTGTTGTAACCCTATACCAGGTGATGATGCATTCGGATTCGTAACGATAAATGAAGGAATAAAAGTACATAAGACTGACTGTCCTAACGCGATCAGTATGCGATCTAATTATGCTTATAGAATCATCCAGGCACATTGGGTAGATTCTAAGGAAGCGATGAACTTCGAAGCGACTATCAATATTACAGGTCTTGATTCTGCTGGTCTAACTACTGAGATTACGAAGATTATCATAGAAAGTAAAGTCATCAATATTCGCAGTATCTCATTAAGTGAAAATGCTGGTATATTTAAAGGATCTATCACAGTGATCGTTCCAAACAATGATGTACTGAAAAAAATGATGGGTAATCTTAAGAAAATCGAGGGAATAGAAAAAGTAACACGTGTAAATCCATCATAAAATAATTATAATTTATTCGCATATAGACTAACCTTATTTGATTTATTATAATTCAAACGAAAATAGCTCTATATTTGCAACTAAGATATTTTTGAATATGGGAAGTGAAAAAAATCAAGAAATCGTAAAAAATGTGTTCACGAAGTTTTTAGAAGAAAGAGGACATCGTAAAACACCTGAGAGATATGCTATTCTTCAAGAAATATATGATAGCGAAGAGCACTTTGATATAGAGTCTCTTTATATCAAAATGAAGAATAAAAATTATCGTGTAAGTAGAGCTACGCTTTACAATACTATTGAAATTCTTTTAGAATGTGGGCTTGTAAGAAGACACCAATTTGGTCAAAACCAAGCACATTACGAGAAGTCATATTTCGATAAACAGCATGATCACATTATCTTAACCGATACAGGAGAAGTAATCGAGTTTTGTGATCCGCGTATACAGACTATTAAAAAGACAATTGAAGAAATCTTTAATATAGACATCCACAATCATTCTCTATACTTCTACGGAAGTAGAAAAACAGTAGAAGAGGAAGAACAAGTGGAAAACAACAACTAATTTTCAAACTTTTTAACAACACAAACAATGACAGTAGACTTACTACTAGGCTTGCAATGGGGCGATGAAGGAAAAGGTAAAATCGTAGATGTACTAACTTCTAAATATGACATCATTGCTCGTTTTCAAGGAGGACCAAACGCGGGACACACTTTAGAATTTGATGGGATTAAACATGTATTACGCACTATCCCTTCTGGAATTTTCCATAAAAATTCTATTAACATCATTGGAAATGGTGTAGTGATTGACCCAGTAGTTTTCATCAAAGAGATTGAGGGATTAGAGAAGTTCAACATCGACATTTACACAAGATTATTAATTTCTAGAAAAGCTCACTTAATCTTACCTACTCACCGCTTACTTGATGCAGCTTCTGAAGCAGCAAAAGGAAAAGCTAAAATCGGTTCTACATTAAAAGGTATTGGCCCAACTTATATGGACAAAACTGGTAGAAATGGATTAAGAGTTGGAGACATTGAACTTGCTGATTTTAAAGAGCGTTACCGCAATTTAGCAGATAAGCATGAGGCAATGATTAAGTTCCACGATGTAGAATTGCAATACAACTTAGCTGAATTAGAAGAAGAGTTCTTCGCAGCAGTAGAGCAATTAAAGAAATTAACGTTCATCGATAGTGAAAACTATATCCATACAGCTCTAAGAGAAGGTAAATCTGTCCTAGCAGAAGGTGCACAAGGATCGCTGTTAGACGTTGACTTTGGAACATATCCTTTTGTTACATCATCTACTACTACGGCAGCAGGTGCATGTACAGGATTAGGAGTAGCTCCAAATAAAGTTAAAAATGTATTTGGTATTTTTAAAGCTTATACTACACGTGTTGGTAGTGGACCATTCCCTACAGAATTAGATAACGAAATCGGTGCTACTATGGCAACGGTAGGACGTGAATTCGGTTCTGTTACAGGACGTGCTAGACGTTGTGGATGGTTAGACCTAGTAGCTTTAAAATACGCAGTAGACGTGAATGGAGTTACAGAATTATACATGATGAAAGCTGACGTATTATCAGGTTTTGAATCATTACAAGTATGTACTAAATACTCGTATAAAGGTGAAGAGATCACTCACTTACCTTACAATATCGAGCCAGAAAACGTTGAACCAATTTATGTTGAGAAAAAAGGTTGGAAAGCTGACTTAACAGGATTGACAGAGTATGATCAATTACCAGTAGAACTAAAAGAGTATATCAAATTCATCGAAGATGAAGTAGGTGTACCTGTAAAAATAGTTTCTGTAGGTCCAGATAGAACACAGACTATCGTAAAATAAGATACTTAAAAACACTTCTTAGGAAGTGTTTTTTTTTGCCCTTCTACTACCCTGTTTATAAATTCTTCTTAACTAAAATCTTTGTACGCATTTTTTACTTAAATTTGAAAAAAATATAGTGACTTGAGAACAATACCGTATTATTTACTTTTTATACTATTCGCATTACTAGGTTTTAGTCAAAACAAAAAAAAAATCATCATACATCACGCAGACTACTCTGATATCAATCATGAAGTACTGCCAGATGCCGTAATCTTAACAGGAAATATCTCTGCTGAGCATGACGGTATGAATATGACATGTAATAAAGCGTACTTCTTCGAAAAAGAAAACTACCTAAAGCTTTTTGGGAATGTTCACATTGTACAAGGTGATACCCTAACGATGAATAGCCATTATGCTGAATATAATGGAATCAATGGTTTTGCTTATGCACAAGGTGATGTACTACTTACTTCTCCAGACTCTACCTTAGAGACCGATACTTTAAAGTACGATCGTTTTAAAGACCTTGTATTCTATGATAGTCATGCCACTATTCACAACAAGGGTAACGTATTAGAAAGTGAAAAAGGACGTTACTATACTACTGAAAAGAAATTCCAATTCTTCACAGCTGTAAAAGTAACTTCAGATAAAGGAACAGTGATCAAGTCTAATCACTTAGATTTCTATGAAGTACCACAACACTCGTATGTATTTGGTCCTTCAACAATAACTAACAAAGAAGATTATATCTATACAGAAAATGGCTTTTACGATGTAAAAAACGATTTAGGTAAGATGGTAAAAAACTCTTTTATCTGGTATGATAAAAGAAAAATAGAAGGAGACTCTATCTATTACTCTAAACTAAAAGATTTTGCTTCTGCAACGAATAACGTTAGAATAACAGATACAATCAATAAAAGTAAAATAACAGGACACTACGCAGAGTTATACAAAGCTCAAGACTCAATGTTCGTTACTAAAAAAGCTTTAGTTAGTATGAAGTCACAAGAGGGAGATTCTGTATATATGCATGCTCCACGTATCTTACTAACTGGAAAAGATAAAGAGCGCGTAATACGTGCCTTTAACGATGCTCGTATACTACGTGATAGCATGAGTGGTAAAGCTGACTCTATTCACTGGAGTGAAAAAGTGGGGTTAACACAAATGATAGGTAAACCTGTTATCTGGAATGGAGATAGCCAGGTCACAGGTCGTTTTATTCACCTACTAAGTAATGCAGAGACACAGAAGATGGACTCTCTAAAAGTATTAGAAAATGCCTTCGTGATTCAAAAAGATACTATCGGAGATGGTTATAATCAATTAAAAGGTGTTAACTTATATGGTAAGTTTAAAGAGAATAAATTAGATGAGTTAGACCTGATTAAAAATGCTGAACTTATCTACTATATGTACAATGATAAGAATGAATTAGTAGGTATAGATAAAGGGATTTGCAGTCATATCAATGTTACTTTCCTAGAAGGTAAGATTAATACGGCTACGAAGTACGTAGATCCTAAAGGTGATCTCTACCCTGAAAAGCTACTACCTAAGAATGCTCGTCTATTAAGAGATTTCTTATACAGAGGGGATGAAAAAATAAATTCATTAGAAGATATATTCACTGATGAAGAAATAAATAAAGAAAAAAAGGGAGAACAAGCGAGAGAAGACATGAAAGAAGGTTATAACAAGCCTATAGACATTCTCCCTGAAACAATAAAAGCGACACCTGGTCTATCTAAAAAGCTAGAAGAGGACAGCAAAAAACAAGAGAATAAAGCGTCTAAAAAAGACAAAAAGTAAAGTAATGAAAGAAGATTTTTATAAATACCAAGCACAGACTTCACCTAATCCTCTAGCAATGGAGATTTCTCATGCTAAAGGATCTTATATATATGACAAGAATAACAAAGCGTATTTAGACTTCGTAGCAGGTGTATCTGCATGTACATTAGGACATCAACACGAAAGAGTAAATAACGCGATTAAGGATCAATTAGATAAGTATTCGCATGTAATGGTATATGGTGAATATATCCAAGACCCATCTGTAGAATTCTGTAAACTGCTAGCAGAGAATATCCCTGCTCCACTAAATAAGACCTATTTAGTAAACTCAGGTACGGAAGCTACTGAAGGTGCTTTAAAATTAGCAAAAAGAGTAACAGGAAGAAGTCAACTGATATCTTGCTTTAACGCTTATCATGGTAATACTATGGGCTCTATGAGTGTTATGGGGTTTGAGGAAAGAAAGCGTGCTTTTAGACCATTACTTCCAGATGTAGACTTCATTCACTTTAACTGCGTAGAAGACTTACAAAAGATAACAACTAAAACAGCTGGTATCATCTTAGAGACTATACAAGGAGGTGCTGGATTTGTAGAGCCTTTTGACGGATTCTTAACTAAAGTACGTGAAAGATGTACTGAAGTAGGTGCGTTAATGATCGTAGATGAAATCCAACCTGGTTTCGGTAGAACAGGTAAACTGTTTGGGTTCCAAAACTATGATGTAGTTCCTGACGTAATCGTTATGGGAAAAGGTATGGCTAGTGGGATGCCTGTAGGTGCATTCACTGCTAGTGACGAACACATGAATCTGTTATATGACAACCCTAGATTTGGTCATATCACTACTTTTGGTGGGCACCCTGTTATCGCAGCAGCGAGTTTAGCTACTTTAAGAGAATTAGTAGAAACTGACCTTATGGCTCAGACACTAGAAAAAGAAAAGTTGTTTAGAGAGCTATTAGTTCACCCTCTTATTGAAGAAATCAGAGGTCGTGGTTTAATGATCGCTCCTATGACACCTAGTGCTGATATCACCAATAGAGTGATCATGAAGTGTCAAGACAAAGGATTAATATTATTCTGGTTACTATTTGAAGGAAAAGCGATAAGAATCACTCCTCCCCTTACAGTATCAGAAACAGAAATAAAAGAAGGATGTGCTATCATCATTGAAGCGCTAAATGAAGTACAAAAAGAATTAGGATTATAGTATCCTAAATAATCAACTTAAATACAAATATGCATTTAGATAACGAAGAAGAAGAATACAAATTATCTCTATCTCGTTTTGAGTCTATGTTAAAGACCAATAAGGTTTTGTTTTTTGATTCAGAAGAGTTTGAGAATATCATTCTACACTATCTCGATTCTGGAAAGCTAAACCTAGCGAAAAAAGCACTAAAACTGGGACTAGAACAACATCCTAACTCTATTGGGTTAAAACTGGTAGAAGTAGAATTATTAGTATTCCAAAACAAATTAGAAGCTGCTGACCGCTTATTAAACGAAATAGAGAGTATCGATCCGGAGAATGAAGAAGTTTTCATTCAACGCGCTACTGTATACTCTAAAAAAGGAAGACATGAAGAGGCTATTGTATCTCTACAAAAAGCATTGACTCTGACAGAGGATCTAGCAGATGTCTACTCTTTATTAGGAATGGAATATCTATTATTAGATAAAATAGATCAAGCAAAAGATAACTTTATCCTATGTCTAGAACATGATGAAGAGGATCAGTCTGCTTTATATAATGTTATATACTGTTTTGACTTCCTTAGTGAGAATGAGGAAGCTATATCGTACTTAACTAAATTTATTGATAAGAATCCATATAGTGAGATTGCTTGGCACCAATTAGGAAGACAATACTTCACTGTTAAGAATTATGAGAAGGCAGAGTGGGCTTTTGATTATGCTACCTTGATAGATGAAGAGTTTATCGGAGCTTATATCGAAAAGGGAAAAACGCAAGAAAAGCTAAATAAGTATAAAGAAGCTATTGAAAACTACATGACTACACTAGAATTAGACGATCCTAATTCTTATGTACTTATGCGTATAGGTAGTTGTCATGAGAGTCTTAATAACTTCCCGCAAGCTTATCAGTATTACAAAAGAGCGGTACATGAAGATCCTATGCTAGACAAAGGTTGGATAGCATTGACTGATTTATGTATCATAGAAACTAATTACGAAAAAGCATTATTCTATCTACAAAAAGCATTACAAATTGATGAATTCAATGAAAAATACTGGATAAGACATGCTATTCTAAATAAAACATTGTTTAACTTTGAAGAAGCTGAACGAGGTTATAAGGTAGCTGCAGAGCTTGGAACTGATATTGTAGAGCATTGGACTGGTTGGGCAGATGTATTATATCTTCTAGGAGATTTTGACACTGCTATACAGAAGCTTTTACAAATAGCTAACTTCCATCCTAATGATGCTGAGATAGATTATAGACTAGCTGTTATACACTTTACCCTACATGATATAGATAAAGGTACAGAATGTCTAACTAATGGTCTAAACAAGAACTTTGAAAAGAGAACAATTATAGAGACATACTTCCCTAATCAATGGGAGAATCCTATAGTACAAAGTATTATCAAAAATCACAATAAACAATAAAGCTATTCTTCTGAATAGCTTTTTTTATAAGAACTCAATATGACTAAACGCTACGGATTAATAGGTAAAAACATAGATTATTCTTTCTCACGTACCTACTTTGCAGAAAAGTTTGAGAAATTAAAAGATAGAAAAAGTATCTATGTAAACTTTGATTTACAAAACATAAATGAGTTTTCTAAAATACTAGAAGACCACAAGGATATTAAAGGGTTAAATGTAACTATCCCTTATAAACAATCTATTATCCCATATCTAGACTCACTTTCTAAAAAAGCTATAGCTATAGGAGCAGTTAACACGATTCAAATTAATAAAAAAGGCCAATTAAAAGGTTATAATACGGATTGGTATGGATTTTACCATTCTCTAAAACCAATGCTTAAATTCCATCATAAGCGCGCCTTAATACTTGGTACTGGAGGAGCTAGCAAGGCAATAGAATATGCTCTTAAAAAATTAGGTATAAAATACACTTTCGTAAGCAGAACAAAAGAAGAGTATAACCTAACTTATAGCGAACTAACTGCAGAAGTAATGAATCATTATACCATTATAATCAATACAACACCTGTTGGGACTTTTCCTAATATTGATCAGATGCCTGAAGTCCCTGTACACTTGCTATCGAAGAGACATATAGTATACGATCTTATCTATAATCCTCAAGAAACGACCTTAATGAAAGAAGCAAAAGTGTATGGTGCAAAAGTAAAGAACGGCTATGAAATGCTAGTACTTCAAGCAGAAAAAGCATATAAGATTTGGAATAAGCCATTCAGTGGAGATTAATACTAAATAATTGATATAAATAGTTCTAGCAAAAGAAAAATGCGATTTATTCAATATTTTTTCCTAAATTTGAGAGAGCACGTTTATTTATTGTGCTTTACTACATATTGTTTAAATAAATACTTTTTCAAACATGTTAGAACAAAAGAATGATAACCTGCATGAGCTAGCAGATGGACAAAAACCGGAATCAAATTCAAATGCGGTTGTCCCAACTGATAAAGAAAAAGCTCTTGATTCTATTACAGCTTCAAATGCTGAAGAAGGTGAAGATTTAGCTTCTTATGAAGAAAGCAATATCCCTACTGTTAACTATGAAAAACTAGACTTAGAGAAGCTAACTAAGGAACTTCATAAGCTAATCAAGAATTACAAAGTAACAGCTATTAAAGATCACGTAGAAGACATCAAAAAAGAATTCTATACTAAGTATAATGATCTTGTGGATGAGAAGAAAGAAGCTTTCTTTGATGAGAATCCTGATGCGAATGAGTCAGATTTTCAATACATCCTTCCTATTAAAACTGATTTTGACAAATACTATGATGAGTATAGAGTAGCTAAAAATGCATACTTTAAACAACTTCAGAATAATCTTAATGTAAATCTAGAAAAACGTTTATCTATTATAGAAAAATTAAAACAATTAATAGAAAACGAGCATAACGGTGATGCATTAAAACAATTAGGAGAACTTAGAGAAGAATGGAAGACTGCGGGACCTATCCCAAAGGACAAATACAATCACGTATGGAATAACTACCACTTCCATGTAGAGAGATTCTACGATCAGTTACACCTAGATAGAGAATCAAGAGATCTTGACTTTAAATATAACTTAGAACAGAAACAAAAGCTAATCGCAAGAGCAGAAGAGCTATTAGAGAATGACGACATTATTAAGTCATTTAGAGAGTTACAGACGCTACACAGAATCTGGAAAGAAGAGATCGGTCCTGTAGATCGAGAGATAAGAGAACAAATCTGGGATCAGTTCAGCGAAATCACTAAACAACTGCACGATAAGCGAGAAATATTATTCGAACAACTGAGAAGTGTCGAAAGAGAAAATCTTGCCTTAAAAGTGGCTATAATAAGCGAAATAGACATTCTTTCTAAGCAAAAGATAACCAACCATAACCAATGGCAGAAAGAAATAGCTAAAGTAGAAGAGCTAAGACAGCGTTTCTTCTCTATAGGTAAAGTACCATTAGATAATAATGAGCAAGTTTGGGATCTATTTAAACTAGCTACAAGAAACTTTAATAGCAATAAAAATGCTTATTACAAAGAGCTTAAAAAAGAGCAACAAGACAACTATGCTAAAAAACTAGCATTGATAAAAAGAGCTCAAGAATTAAAGGACAGTGAAGATTTTGCAAAGGTTACTCCTATAATGAAAAAGATACAGGATGACTGGAAACTAATAGGCCATGTACCTCGCAAATACTCTGATCAACTATGGGCTGATTTTAAAGAAGCTTGTAACTCTTACTTTGATAGATACCATGCTATTAAAAATAAAGAATCAGCTGTAGAATTAGATGCTTATAATAGAAAGAAAGAATACTTAGATTTATTAAAAGGATTCCAACTATCTGGTGATCACAAGACAGATCTAGGAGAGATTAAGAATCATATCAATAACTGGAAATCTATTGGTGCTGTACCTGCTAATAAACGTTTTATAGAAGGTAAGTTCAACAAGATTCTAGATGTACTATTTGATAAACTAAGTTTGAGTAAAAGAGAAACTGAAGCTGTTAAATTTAATAATAGATTAGAATCTATATTAGAGACAAATGACAAGCGAAAGCTACAGAATGAAGCTCTATTTATTCAAAGAAAAATAGAAGAAATAAACTCTTCTATCATTCAATTAGAAAACAACCTAGCTTATATTCACAATGCTACTGATGACAATCCTTTTGTAAAAGAAGTTAAAAAGAGCATCGAAAAACAAAGAGATGATTTAAAAATCTGGGAAGATAAACTAACCCAAATTAGAAATATATAAGTACAAAAAAAGAGAAACTAATGTTTCTCTTTTTTTGTTTAATAGTAAACTGAAATGCTCTAAAAAACAAAAGGTGGATTTAATAAATCCACCTTTTTATATTATAATAGAATCCTATTATTATTTGTTTGTTTTAGCTTCTAATGCTTTTAATTTATCTGTCATTTCTAATGCACGATAAATATTTTTTAAAGTACTAATAGCTGCTTCATTACCAGGATTGATAGAAATAACTTTCTCTAAGTCATTCATCGCATCTTTATAAATAGCATGTTTTTCTTTTTGGTACTGCTCATATTTCTTATTATCAGCAGCAGACATACCTAAGCTATTCATTTTATTAGTCAACTCTTGGTCTGGTTGTAACTTAAGGAAAGCCATGTTTAAATAAGCATTCTCAGACTTAGGGTTGATACGGATAGCTTCTTCATAATATTTACGGGCATCTTCAAAACGTCCAGCATCAAAACTAGTAACTCCTAAGTTGTATAATAATACATCGTCATTAGGGTTTTTAGCTAAAGCTTGTTTTGCTAACTCCTCATATTTACCCATATTATTAGACTTTAAATAAAGATCCATATGAGTTAATAATAAGTTGATATCATCTGGGTTAGCTTCTCTAGCTGCTACGATAGCTTTCTCAGCCTCTTCTGTTTTACCTTCTTGGCTATAGATTAACACTAAGTTCTTAAGAATTTCTGGTCTTTTAGAATCCTCTTTTACAAACTTAGGGTCAGTATGAGTACCTTGTTTTACCATCAAGTCACGCATTTTAGAGTCTTTTCCAAAACTTTGTACTTGACCAGAAGCTTTCTCTATAGCTGTATAGTAAGACTCACTTCCATTATATCCTAGATCAACTAATTGCTTATAGTTCTCTACAGCAGTAGCATAATCTTTAGAGTTAATAGCCGTAGAAGCAGCATAGTATAAATACACTGTATCTTTAGGGCTTAACTGATAAGCTTGAGTAAAACGTCTAGTCGCTCCCTTATAATTAGCAGAACCATTATCTTCAATAGCTTGTCCTACAACTTTAGTTGCAACACTTGCTATCTCTTCATCAGCCTGTTTAACGATTTTACTTCCTTTATTTGTTTCAAACTCATTCAATTTTTTGTAAGAAGCAATAATAGCATCAACGTTATTATCTACATCTACATCTTTTTGAATTTGAGAATATGCTAATGTACCTTGTAGAGCATAATATTGTGCTTTCTCAGCGTTAGAAGCATTTCCTAATACTGCCTCAACTGCTTTTAACGCAGCAGTTGCTTCAGTTACATTTCCTTTTTTTACAGCTTTCTCAGCGTCTTTAAGCTCTTTCTTTTGAGCCATTGTCAACCCTGATAACATTAAAGCTGACAATAAGTAAACATATCTTTTATTCATAATATATTGGTATGTGTTTTATTCTAAATTATCACTCCCTTGATCATCAATATCAATGATTGTATCAACATCTCCTTCTAAGATATCTTCATCATCCTCTGCCATAACTTTACATACAGCTGCGATAGAGTCGTTTCCTTTAATATTAATTAAACGAACTCCTTGAGTTGCACGTCCCATTACGCGAAGATCAGAAACCTTCATACGAATAGTTAAACCTGATTTGTTAATAATCATTAAGTCATCTGCATCAGTAACAGAATTAATAGACACTAACAACCCTGTCTTATCAGTAATGTTCATTGTCTTAACTCCTTTACCTCCACGGTTAGTCTCACGGTATTCATCTAAAGAAGAACGCTTACCATAACCATTCTCTGATACTACAAGAATCTCACTATTTAAATCACTTACAGACACCATACCGATTACTTCATCTTTGTCATCTGCTAATGTAATACCTCTAACTCCTGAAGCAGTTCTACCCATAGGACGAGTTTTCTCTTCATCAAAACGAACTAACTTACCAGAACGAAGTGCTAATAACACCTTACTCTTACCGTCAGTTAATTTTGCTTCTAGTAATTCGTCATCCTCTTTAATCGTAATCGCATTAATACCATTTTGACGAGGTCTAGAATATTGCTCTAATGGAGTTTTCTTCACCTGACCTTGTTTTGTAGCCATGATAACGAAGTGCTCATTGATGTACTCTTCATCTTTAAGATCTTGAGTACAGATAAACGCTTTCACTTTATCATCATTCTCAATATTGATTAAGTTCTGAATAGCACGTCCTTTACTTGTCTTAGTTCCTTCTGGAATTTCATAAACTCTCATCCAGAAACACTTACCTTTTTGAGTGAAGAACAACATGTACTGGTGATTAGTAGCCACATACATATGCTCTAAGAAATCTTGGTCTCTTGTACCAGCAGACTTCTGTCCTACTCCTCCTCTATTCTGAGTTTTGTACTCAGTCAGTGGAGTACGTTTAATATATCCTGCATGAGAAATAGTAATCACCACTTGCTCATCAGCAATTAAATCAGTGATACTAACATCTCCTCCTGCATATTCTATAACAGAACGACGCTCATCACCATATTTTTCTTTTATCTCAGTTAATTCCTCTTTAATCAAGTTCATTCTTAGCTCTACGCTAGCTAATAACTCTCTTAAATGATTAATTAACTTCATGATCTCTTCATACTCAGCACGTAGTTTATCCTGCTCTAGTCCAGTTAACTGACGTAAACGCATTTCTACAATTGCACGAGCTTGAATCTCTGATAAGTTAAAGCGCTCTATTAATTTAGCTCTAGCCTCATCAGCATTACTAGAAGAACGAATAAGAGCAATTACTTCATCGATATTATCAGATGCAATAATTAATCCTTCTAAAATATGCGCTCTTTCTTCTGCTTTTCTTAACTCAAACTGAGTTCTACGAGTCACCACATCCAAACGGTGATCAACGAAATGAGAGATTAACTCTTTTAAATCTAATAATTGAGGTCTTCCGTTTACTAATGCGATATTATTCACACTAAAAGAAGACTGCAATTGAGTATATTTATAAAGTGTATTTAAAACAATATTTGGAACTGCGTCACGCTTTAATACGTATACAATACGCATTCCTTTTCTATCAGATTCATCTCGAATAGTAGCGATACCTTCGATCTTTTTCTCGTTAATAGCTTCAGCAGTTTTCTTAATCATTTCTGCTTTATTAACTTGGAAAGGAATCTCAGTCACTACGATAGACTCCCTACCATCTACTTCTTCAAAATTAGCTTTAGCACGCATTACTACACGTCCACGACCAGTTTTAAAAGCTTCACGAACTCCTTCATATCCATAGATAATACCACCAGTAGGGAAATCAGGAGCTTTAATATAATTGATTAATTCATCGATTTCAATATCGTTATTATCGATATAAGCTAATGTACCATCTATAACCTCTGATAAGTTATGAGGTGCCATATTCGTTGCCATACCTACTGCGATACCCGATGCCCCATTCACTAATAACGTAGGGATTCTAGTCGGCATTACTTTAGGTTCTTCTAAAGTATCATCGAAGTTTAATTGAAAATCTACAGTCTCTTTGTCAATATCAGCAAGAATCTCTTCAGATATCTTTTTCATTCTTGCCTCTGTGTAACGCATCGCTGCAGGACTATCTCCATCTACAGATCCAAAGTTACCTTGTCCGTCCACTAGTAGATAACGCATACTCCAATCCTGTGCCATACGTACCATAGCGTCGTACACTGAACTATCTCCATGTGGGTGATATTTACCTAAAACCTCTCCTACAATTCTCGCAGACTTTTTATGTGCTCTATTAGACATGATGCCTAATTCATACATTCCAAATAATACTCTTCGATGAACAGGTTTTAAGCCATCTCTAACATCAGGAAGCGCTCTAGAAACAATAACTGACATCGAATAGTCGATATAAGCAGATTTCATTTGCTCTTCTATGTTAATAGGAATTAACTTTTCTCCTTCAGACATAAGTATATAAAATTAAAAATTGTCAAATTATTAAACGCGCTAATATACAGTTTTTATAGGTTTTCTCCACGTTTTTATACAAGTATTTCATTTGATTATCTAACAAATTGATTTTTTCTAAAAAAAACACATTCTTCCTTTTTTATTAAAGTTTTTTTTTGTCAATTAGCTATTGTCAGCTTTATATTATAGGTACACTTTTTGTATCTTTAAAGATTAAAATGAATATTCACCTAATTTGAATTGAAAAATGGATGATAATTTCTCACAAGAAGTAAAAGATGTGATTTCATATAGCAAAGACGAAGCTATTAGGCTTAGTCATGACTCTATCGGTACTGAACATCTATTACTAGGACTATTAAAAGTGGAACAAGGTGAAGCGTCTAATATTTTAAATAACCTGGACATAGATGTTGATTTTCTACGTCACAAAATAGAAACATTAAACCCTGCTTCTCATAATAAAGAACTGCTGAGTAACAAACTACAATTGCACCTCACAAAACAGGCTGAGCGCGCATTAAGACTTACATACTTAGAAGTAAAACTATTCAAAAGTACAGAGATAAACACTGTTCACTTGTTGCTTTGTATTCTAAAAAATAGCGATGATCCTACTACACAAATCTTAAATAAGATGAAGGTGGATTATGAAGCTGTGAAACAAGCGTATTTAAATACTAGTGAGGCTCAAAAAGACTCTTCTGATGATTTATTCGAAAGTCCAAAAGCACAAACTTTTGACGATGCAAGCCAAGATGACAGTAAAAGTACTGACAGTAATGACAATGTTACAGCTAAAACATCTAAGAGAAGTAAAACTCCAGTATTAGATAATTTTGGTAGAGATTTAACCGAAATGGCTGAGAATGGCAAGCTAGATCCTGTAGTTGGGCGTGAAAAAGAAATAGAACGCGTATCTCAAATTCTAAGTAGACGCAAGAAGAACAACCCTCTACTAATCGGTGAACCTGGTGTAGGTAAATCTGCTATAGCGGAAGGATTAGCTCTGCGCATTGTTCAGAAAAAAGTATCTCGTATCTTATATAACAAGAGAGTCGTAACTCTTGACTTAGCTAGTCTTGTAGCGGGTACTAAATACAGAGGACAGTTTGAAGAGAGAATGAAGGCTGTAATGAATGAACTAGAGAAGAATGATGATATTATCTTATTTATTGATGAGATACATACTATCGTAGGAGCTGGTGGAGCTACGGGTTCACTAGACGCATCTAATATGTTCAAACCTGCATTAGCTCGAGGTGAAATCCAATGTATCGGTGCTACAACATTAGATGAGTTTAGACAGCATATCGAGAAAGATGGAGCTTTAGAACGTCGTTTCCAAAAAGTAATCGTAGAACCTACTACTGTAGACGAAACAATTACGATCTTAAACAATATTAAAGACAAGTACGAAAGCCACCATAATGTTACTTATACTGATGAAGCTATCGAAGCATGTGTTAAGCTAACGAACAGATATATGAGTGATCGTTTCTTACCAGACAAAGCTATCGATGCTATGGATGAAGTAGGTTCTCGTGTTCATATCACTAATATCAATGTACCAGATAATATCCTTGAACTAGAACAAAAACTAGAACATACTAAGGAGCAAAAGAATGAAATGGTACAAAAACAGAAGTATGAAGAGGCTGCTCGTTTAAGAGATGATGAAAAACAACTAGAAAAAGACTTAGCTGTAGCTCAAGAAAACTGGGAACAAGAAGTAAAAGAAAACAGAATAGTGGTTACTGAAGAGAATGTTGCTGACGTTGTTTCAATGATGACAGGCATTCCTGTAAATAGAATTGCAGAAAAAGAAATCACTAAACTTGCTAATCTTCCTCAGTTAATCAAAGGTAAGGTTATTGGTCAAGACGAAGCCGTTAGTAAAATAGCGAAAGCAATCCAAAGAAATAGAGCTGGATTAAAAGACCCTAATAGACCTATTGGTTCCTTTATTTTCTTAGGACAGACAGGAGTTGGTAAGACACAATTAGCTAAAGTAATCGCTAAAGAAATGTTTGACTCTGAAGATGCTCTTATCCGTATCGACATGAGTGAATACATGGAGAAGTTCGCTATCTCTAGATTAGTAGGAGCGCCTCCAGGATATGTTGGTTATGAAGAAGGTGGTCAGTTAACAGAGAAAATCAGAAGAAAACCTTATAGCGTGATTCTTTTTGATGAAATCGAAAAAGCACATCCAGATGTATTTAATATGCTTCTACAAGTACTTGACGATGGACATCTAACAGATAGTTTAGGACGAAAAGTTGATTTTAGAAACACGATTATCATCATGACTTCTAATATCGGAGCACGTCAGTTAAAAGATTTTGGACAAGGAGTAGGTTTTGGCACCACTGCTAGACAGGAACAAACGGATCAACATTCTAAATCTGTGATAGAAAATGCGCTGAAAAAAGCCTTTGCACCTGAGTTTTTAAATAGAATAGATGATATCATTGTATTTAACGCTTTAGAAAGAAATCATATAGACTTAATCATAGACATAGAGCTTCAGAAATTGTTTAGAAGAATTACTGACCTTGGTTATGAATTAACATTAAGTCCAGACGCAAAAGACTTTATTGCCGAAAAAGGTTTTGATAAACAATATGGAGCAAGACCTCTTAAAAGAGCGATTCAGAAGTATATCGAAGATCCTCTAGCAGAGGAGATTGTAAATTCAAAAATAACGTTAGGTGACAGTATCGAGATGAAACTTAACGAAGCTAAAGATGCATTAGAAATAGCAATTATAGCAAAATAATAAACATTCTTCTCTCAAGAAGAAGTCAATAAAAAGAGGATATCCTTAAAGGATATTCTCTTTTTTTATTCCCTTACTTCGCCTATTTCCCTTCCCTTCTAGACTCTACTTTTCTTTATTTTGTTCTAAGTTGCTTTAGGGTTTCTAGGAGTATTCTAGGACATTCCTTCGACAAAACCCGCTTTTTGCCTAGTAAACCCCAAGGATACCCCTAGCAAACCTCAAGAAAGTGCAAGCTAAGCCCTTATATTTTATCTTCTTAAATCCAAGCTATTACACTGCATCATACCTACTCTTTTACCTTTTGATTGGATTATTTTCTTCCACTCTTAGCACCTTACTGCTCTAACTACGATCCATATTTTATTATAAAACATAAACAATCAAACACTTAACAAGTTTATTTATCACGTATTCTCTCTAAAGTGGCATCAATATGTTGTAAAATCATTAAATTTTACTTTTTTTTCTATCTCGTGTAAAAGCATTATCTTTAATACACTACATTCGCATTAGATTATTATTAATATATGTTAGACAAAGTTATTGTTGGTAGTGAAGAATGGTGTTCTTTTTCTACTTTAAATATCCCTGCTATTAAAGCGCGTGTTGACTCGGGTGCTAAGACATCTGCGTTACATGCTATAAACATTGTTCCTTTTGAAAAAGAGGGAGAAAAGTGGGTCAAATTTGATGTCAATCCTCTGCAAAACAATGGAAAAACTGTTATCCACTGTGAATCTAAGGTAATAGATAAAAGAATCGTGAAGAGCTCTAGTGGCTCTAGAGAATCTAGATACGTAATCCAAACAGAAATATCCATTGCGGATACAAACTGGGTGATAGAACTGACTTTGACTAATAGAGATTCTATGGGATATAGAATGCTACTAGGAAGAGAGGCTATGGGAGGACGTGTGTTAGTAGATCCTGAAAAACACTTCTTACTAGGTCAACCAACAACAGAAAAACTAGAAGAATACTATACTAAACCAAAAATAGAGAAGAAAGGTCTGCGTATAGGATTATTAGCTAGTAACCCAGAACTATACAGCAATAAAAGAATTATAGAAGCAGGAGAATTAAGAGGTCACGAAATGCACTTCTTAAATCTGAAATACTGTTATATGAAACTAGATGCTAACCAACCAGAGATACACTATCGAGGTGGGCGAGTTCTAAATGATTTTGACGCAGTGATACCTCGTATACGACCAAGTATGACCTATTATGGATGTGCGTTAACTAGACATTTCGAATCTCTTAAAGTATATAGTTTAAATAGTGCTGCAGCGATAGCACAATCAAGAGACAAACTGTTTTCTCTTCAGTTATTATTAAATAACGGTGTAGACATTCCTACTACTGGTTTTGCTAACTCGCCTTTAGACACTAATGATTTAATAAAGATGGTGGGAGGAAGTCCTCTTATTGTCAAATTATTAGAAGGAACACAAGGTAAAGGTGTAGTACTAGCAGAAACGAAAAAAGCAGCAGAAAGTGTGATCAATGCATTCAAAAGTCTTAATGCAAACATCTTAGTTCAAGAGTTTATTAAAGAGGCGAATGGTAAGGATATACGTTGCTTCGTGGTAGACGGAAAAGTTGTAGCAGCTATACAACGCGAAGCCCTACCTGGTGAGTTTAGAGCTAATATTCACTTAGGTGGTACAGCATCTGTAATCAAAGTAACACCAGAAGAGAAGAAGATAGCAATCAAAGCTGCTAAAGCTATGAACCTAAAAGTAGCTGGAGTAGATATTATTCGCTCTGCTAAAGGCCCTCTTCTACTAGAAGTAAACTCTTCTCCTGGATTAGAAGGAATAGAAGGTGCTACAAATAAAGATATTGCTTCAGAGATGATTAAAGCGATAGAAAAACAAGTAAAATGGTAATATTATAAAAAAGTGGTGATCTAACCATCACCACTTTTATTCTTTTTAAATCAATACAAGCTATGAACCCATCTACTAGCGGCTGGATCAAAAAGTACTTTACAGAGCACCTAGACTATCAAATCTTCTCTACTCAGAGCTGTCATGAGATTTCAACACAGATTAGAAGAATAGGATTCAGTTATGGAATAATTGATATTGATGAATTACCAAGTATTTATAAAAACTTTAAATACACACAAGAAGAACTTTCTAAGATCTGCTACTTACAGCTTTTAGAAAAGATTTATTATATATATAACAATGGGGATAATCAACAGAGTTTCATCGATAAGCTCATAGAGTTTTACGAAGTATTCATTCCTCATAAGAGCAATATATTCTCTTCATTCTTTGAAGAAAAAAACCCTTATAACAAACTAGAAAATATCTTTTCTATCAGATGTAAAGAACATTTCTTTTCTCAATCAAAAAACAATGATTTTGTACTAAATATGATTCTATTATTCATTGATATACTAGCATTCGAGGCTTATATCAATGAAAAAACAGATCCGACAATCTTTATACAACACACGGTAGAACAATTAAAAGAAATAACATTATCTGTTAAAAGAAATAAAGAGGAGTTAAGCAAAAAAGACCTACAACTAATAGACTTTTTAGACAAAACTAATAACAGCGCAGCTATTGATTCTATAAAACCGAATACTCCTATCAGTAGCTTCGAGGCAAACTTTATGATAGACTACATCGTATGTAACTCATGGAAAAACGATGTACAAGAAATTATACTACCTAACTTCGAGGAAGAGCCATTCTTGTCTATTCCTTATTCACAGACGATGATAGAAGAGAGTATATTTTACTTTTCGATAGTATTGGTTAAAAATAAATATGATTACCATTATTACAAATCAAGCAACTTATTTGATAATGTAATCAAAAACTCTACAAGCTATATCGAGCTATTACTAACGCGAAACAAAACTAGGCTAGTAAATGAATTACAGAAGAACACCCAACTAATGAAGTTATTAGTGGATTCTACACATAGAGATTTAAATAAAGAAGAAAAAAAGATGGTCAAAAAACAAACTATAGAAGTTATTAAAACCATCCCTTCTCTTGCTATCTTTATTTTACCTGGAGGAGGTATATTATTACCTATTTTATTAAAGTTTATCCCATCATTACTTCCCTCTTCATTTAATGAAAATACAGAGCAGTAACGAACATAAACTATATCTTTCTAAATCGAAGTTGGTATACTTCGTCTAGATCTTGATTACTCATCAAGTTTACATTTAAATCTGTTACATAACCAGAGTTAAGACCGTATACCCATCCGTGTATTCCAAGTTCTTGATTGCGAGACCAAGCTTCTTGTACGATTGATGTTTTTGCTAAATCATACACTTGCTCTTGTACATTTAGCTCTACAAAACGATTAAATCGTTTTACTTCATCATCTATCTGATCTAACTCTACATTGTGTAATCTATAGACAGTCTTGATATGTCTAATCCAGTTATCGATCAGACCATAAGACTCATTCTTCATTGCAGCTAGTACCCCACCACATCCATAGTGACCACAAACAATGATATCTTTAATCTTCAGAATATTAACAGCGTAATCTAGAACACTCAACATATTCATGTCAGAGTGTATTACCATATTCGCAATATTACGATGTACAAAAACATCACCTGGTTCTGCTCCTATAATTTCGTTAGCTGGTACTCTACTATCAGAACACCCTATCCATAATACAGGAGGTGTTTGTTTTTCGCTAAGTCTTTTGAAGTAATTAGGATTTACAGTTAGTCTCTCCTCTACCCATTGCTTATTGCGTTCTAGAATTTTCTTATAAAAATCACTATGTGCCATAGTCTTATTTTTTCTCTACAAACATTTCTTTTACAATGTTCACTTCACCTGTTTCTACTTTATAAAAAGCCCCTACGATTCCTATCTCACCTGCTTGATACATTTCACTCAGAACAGTACTTTTACTTAAGATATGGTCAATAGTATGATCTACGTTGTGATAAGCAACTAAATCAACTGCTTCTTTCGATTCTATATCAAGGTTTTTATTATTCTCTTTTACATACTCTATTGAAGGTTCTACTTTAGCTAATAAATTAGTTAAATGCCCTAATTTTGCACCTTTACAAGCTCCAGTAATAGCTCCACAATGTGAATGTCCTAAAACCATGATAAGTTTACTACCTGCTAATTTACATGCAAATTCCATAGAACCAATAATATCTTCATTCAATACATTACCAGCAATACGAGCACTAAAGATATCACCTAATCCTTGGTCAAAGATTAACTCAGCAGATGTACGGCTGTCAATACAACTCAATATAATAGCGAATGGAAACTGTCCTTCTTTAGTAGAGTTTACTTGTTCTAACAGATTACTATGTGCTTTTAAGTTTTCTACAAAACGCTTATTTCCTTCCACTAAGAAATCTAAAGCTAATTTTGGTGTAACTAATTTTTGGTCTTCTATGTTGTGTAGTCTCATTCGATTGTTGTTTATTTAAGTTGTAAACTGATAGCAAAAATACAAAACAATCAATAAAATATAATGTATTATTATTTTTTGAAGTAATTTTTATTAATACTATAATTCATAAACAATAATTAACAATTAATATCTTAACCTTTATCTTACTCTTCAATGTAAAAGAGTTAAAAAGAGATGAACCATACAGAGATATAAAATTAGTAGGTCTTCAAATCAGTTCTTATCGATAAGCATTTAAATTTCATCTATTTACAAACACCATCAATCGTTAACATAAATATAAATTACAAAAATATTTGTTTGATTACCAAAATAGTTAATACATTTGCATCATAAATAACAGGAGGAAAAATTTGTACTGATTGCAACCTCGGTAAAAAATGCTAAAGCAGAAATTGATACTTCCCCTTTAGCCATTTCCTCTATTTTTAAAATCTTAAAAAATAATTATTATGGCTTATTACTTTACATCTGAATCAGTTAGTGAAGGACATCCAGATAAAATTGCTGATCAAATCTCTGATGCTTTAATCGATAACTTTTTAGCGTTCGATCAAGATTCTAAAGTGGCTTGTGAAACTTTAGTAACAACAGGACAAGTAGTTTTAGCTGGTGAAGTTAAATCTAAAACATACTTAGACGTACAACAAATCGCGAGAGAAGTAATCAAACGTATTGGTTACACTAAGAGTGAATATATGTTTGACGCTAACTCATGTGGTATCTTATCTGCTATCCATGAACAGTCTGCTGACATCAACCAAGGAGTAGACAGAAAGAGTCCAGAAGAACAAGGAGCTGGTGACCAAGGGATGATGTTTGGTTATGCAACTAAAGAGACTGAAGACTATATGCCTCTAGCATTAGACCTTTCTCATAAATTGTTACAAGAATTAGCAGCTATCCGTAGAGAAAATACGGAAGTTACTTATTTAAGACCAGATGCGAAAAGTCAAATTACATTAGAATATGATGATAACAATACTCCTATCAGAATTGTTACTATCGTACTTTCTACTCAACATGATGATTTCGTTCAACCAACGGATAACTCTGCTCAAGCTAAAGAAGTTGCTGAGAAAGCAATGCAAGCACGAATAGAGAAAGACATCAAAGAGATCTTAATTACTCGTCTTTTAAATAAATATCCTCAATACAAATATTTATTTGAGAATAATGAAGAAATAGAGTACTTAATCAATCCAACAGGTGTATTCGTTATTGGAGGTCCTCATGGAGATACAGGATTGACAGGTCGTAAGATTATCGTAGATACTTATGGTGGTAAAGGTGCTCACGGTGGAGGTGCTTTCTCTGGTAAAGACCCTAGTAAAGTAGACCGTAGTGCAGCTTACGCAACTAGACATATCGCTAAGAACCTAGTGGCGGCAGGTGTTGCTGATGAAGTATTAGTTCAAGTTTCTTATGCTATTGGAGTTGCTAAACCAACAGGTTTATACATCAATACTTACGGAACAAGCAATGTTAATCTAACTGATGGTGAAATCGCTAAAAAAGTTAGTGAGTTATTTGACCTAAGACCATACTTCATTGAAACTAGTCTTAAACTAAGAAACCCTATCTATAGCGAGACTGCTGCTTATGGACATATGGGACGCAAACCTCAAGTAGTAAAAAAAGTATTCACTAGACCTGGTGGAGAAACTAAAGAAGTAGAAGTAGAATTATTCACTTGGGAAAAATTAGACAGAGTAGAAGATATCAAAGCTAAATTTAGCTTGTAATATTCTTATCCAATTCATATAAAGAGACTGCTGTTAGTAGTCTCTTTTTTTTTATATTTTCCTATAAGAAGAATCCTCTCTTATACACATTACTAGAATTGGTTTATATTTACTTAACTAAACCAAAATTATGAACTGGATTCTAGGTGCATTTATATTACTGATACTATATATTCTTTTTGATAAAAAAAGAAATAGAAACAAAAGGAATGCTCAACTTCAAAAATTAAAAGAAAGCTGGGGACATCCAAAAGGATTAACTGATTTTAATTTTGACAAAATAGCATCATACCATCACGCATTAGGTCATAATACATCGTATCAAACAATTAGCAAAACTATTAATCAAGATCTTGATTTAGACGATACGTTTACTTATCTAGACAGAACACACTCCTTAATAGGACAACAATACTTATATCACAAACTGCACACGATTAAGTCACCAGAAGAAGTAAGAGACCTTGATCAAACAATTAATTTCTTCAGAACTGACAGTGATGAAAGATTAAAAGTACAAATGCTACTAAGTACCTTAACGAATAGAAGTATATACTACTATCACACTCTATTCACCCATAACATCACAATAAACCGGTTCAAACTAAAACTAGCTTATGTATTGAATATCATTACAATTAGTTCTTTACTATTAAGTTTACATAGTTTAATCTGGATACTAGTATTACTTCCGGTATTTAGTGTCAACTTGGTCTTACATTATAAAAATAAATATGCGCAATATGATCAGCTAAGTGCTACACAAAACTTTAAACATATTCTTAATTCAACTAGTCAGTTACTAAAGATGCAAAAGTTATCTACAGCATATAATTTTACCGAAACAAAAAAAGCTATACCTACACTGCGCAAATTAAATACACTAACCTATTTTTTCACATCAGACAGCGCTATTAAAGATGAGATAACTACATTAGTAATGTTCCCTATAGAACTACTAAAAATAATGCTTAATATCGAAGTTATAACCTTCGAATCTTTTCTTTTAAGAGCACAACATGCTAAAGAAGAGCTAAAAACTTCTTTTGAAACAATTGCAAAGATAGATACAGCAATCTCAATAGCTTCTCTACAAACAAATAATCGACTATGTCAACCTGTATTCCACAATAGCAAAGAAATACAAATAGAAAACCTAATCCATCCATTAATCGAAAATTGTGTAAGTAATACAATACATTTAGAAAATAAAAGCCTGCTACTAACAGGTTCTAATATGGCAGGTAAAACTACATTCATAAGAGCATTGACCTTAAATACAATATTAGCTCAAACAATAGGATATGTATTCGCTACATCTTATAAAGCTAATTTTTACCAAATCAATAGTTCTATCCGAATAACAGATGACTTACATAATGACACTAGTTATTACCTACAAGAAGTAAAACAAATAAAGCGTTTTATAATACAATCAAATACTACAGATCCACAATTATATGTATTAGACGAAATACTAAAAGGAACTAATACAAAAGAAAGAATCTCCGCTGCGTATGCTATACTTAAATATCTAAATAAAGAGAAAGATATAGTTATTGTATCCACACATGATCTAGAGCTCATTGAACTACTAGAGAAAGAAGGTTATCAATGTCAATACTTACAAGAAAGTATTGTCAACAATGAGTTACATTTTGACTACAAATTAAAGCTAGGTCAACCACAAACAACTAATGCAATCAAAATATTAGAATTAAATGATTTTCCTACTGAGATTACAGATTTAGCATATAACACAAAAAAAATGTTCAGTTAGCTAACTGAACATTTTTCTATTTCTTCATCTAAGCATTCAAATCTTGAATTCTGAGATTTAAATTCTGGAACGATTATCTTTAATTGTTTCACTAAGTACTCTACATCATCCTGTCCCTCATTCTCACACACATAGTTACACATCATCTCTAGATTCGCTTTTACCACATCTAAATCTTGATTACGTACTTTTGCAATCATTATCTTTTCATGATGTGTCTTCACCGTATTCTCATCATTAGCGAGTAACTCTTCGAAGATCTTCTCTCCTGGTCTTAGACCAGTAATCTTAATATCAATATCTTCAGGATAACTATAACCACTCAGTCGTATCATACGTTTAGCCAAGTCAAATATCTTCATAGATTTCCCCATATCGAATACAAAGATTTCTCCTCCATTCCCCATAATTGAAGCTTCTAATACTAATTGACAAGCTTCAGGAATCGTCATAAAGAAACGTGTAATATCTTGATGTGTTACAGTTAATGGTCCTCCAGCATCTATTTGACGCTTAAACAATGGAATCACAGATCCATTAGAACCAAGAACATTTCCAAAACGAGTAACTATAAAGCTTGTAACACCATTATCTTTTAATGTAGATACATATAGTTCAGCTGCACGTTTAGTTGCCCCCATAACGTTAGTAGGATTAACAGCTTTATCTGTAGAAACCATTACAAACTTTGATACTCCAAATTGAACTGATAAGTCTGCAATCACTTTAGTCCCCTTTACATTGGTATGAATAGCTTCATAAGGGAATGATTCCATTAGAGGAACATGCTTATAAGCCGCTGCGTGATATACTAAATTAGGTCTATAAAGTTCAAATAAAGATTCCATCTTCTTTGTATCCCTAATATTCCCAACAACATAGATAATGTCATTACATTTATTAGAAACCATAGTCTGTTGCACATCATATAAAGGAGATTCAGCATGATCTACTAATATAAGTTTCTTAAAATTAAATCGAGCTACTTGTCTAGCTATTTCACTACCTATAGACCCAGCTGCTCCAGTAATCAATACTACTTTATCATCAATCTCTTTACCAATAATAGGGTTATCTAATTGTATTGCTTTACGTCCAAGTAAATCATCAATCTTTAACTCTTTAATTTGCTTATTTGTATATGAACCATCTAACCAATCTGTTGCTGGTGGAATTATTTTAATCTTTACAGGAAGTTTCTCTAATACCTCTGATATATCATTTAATCTTTCTCTAGTGATATTTTGAATTGAGATAATAATTTCATCTATACGATTACTAGTAACATAAGTCTCATCAAGAATAGAAGGATTATAAATTCTGTAACCTCCTAGTCTATTTCCAGATTTACTATTATTGTCATCCACAAAAGCTACTATATGTGTTCTAACTTTTGTATCTCCTTGCAGTGCACCAACAGTAATAATACCAGAATCTCCAGCACCATAGATAATCACGCGTTTATGATTTCTAACATCTAATACATAACTACGATAAAATTGACTATAAAACAAACGAGCTAAAATAAGCATCGCTGAAGTAAAGAATAAATGCAGTAATACAAATGAATACGAATATCTTAAATAAGGCTCTAAACTATTCCCTAAGAACTCATTTCTTTGTAGCAAACTCACAATCATCATGACTGCTCCTGAAAACAAGCAAGAAATAAAAATAGTCTCGATATCCTTTATGCTTGTCTGTCTGATAACACCTTTAAAAGGTTTAAATATCAAAAAACTAACAATATAACAAACTAATAATACAGGTATTCTCTTTAACATTAATTCGATAGAGAAATTACCAAAAAAATTAGTTAACAAAAGGTTAGATATAAAATAGGTAAACAAGACAATCAACAAGTCTATTACAAATATGATACCCCTAGGTGTATCACGCTTTAACTGTCTTTTCAGCGCATTATTCATACGATTTTCTTTTGGTAGCAATTATTACAATTTTTCTAAATGCAAATATAATGCATAAAATGTCACATTTATTACTCTTCACTAGAAAATACAGTGTCTTCACCCTTTTCCTAGATTATTTAATCTTTATGAACATATTAACAACTAACACTACACTAAAATTAACAAATAGTAAATATATACAGATGATCCCTTCGAAAATCTAAAGGATTAGCACAATTATAAAATACATATAAACAAAAAATCCCCAACCTCATACGAGATTGGGGATTCTATAAAGAAAGGCGGCGACATACTCTCCCACTGGTTAGCAGTACCATCTGCGCTAGCGGGCTTAACTTCTCTGTTCGAAATGGATAGAGGTGAGCCCCGCTGCAATAACCACCTTAAATCGGTTGTTACTTTAACGTAACTAATATTTTTAACTATATTGATATTTTAAACTTAACTATACTTTAGAAAGTTGCCCTCCCCTTGTATTTAAACAAGGGGAGATTCACATAAGCTTACGGGTTATTAGTACTACTCGACTTTGACATTACTGTCTTTACATCTATAGCCTATCAACGTTGTAATCTCCAACGACCCTTTAAAGAAATCTCATCTTGTGGTGGGTTTCGCACTTATATGCTTTCAGCGCTTATCCCTTCCCAACGTAGCTACTCTGCGATGCCCCTGGCGAGACAACAGATGCACTAGAGGTTGGTCCAATTCGGTCCTCTCGTACTAGAATCAGATCCACTCAAATTTCTAACGCCCACAGTAGATAGAGACCGAACTGTCTCACGACGTTCTGAACCCAGCTCGCGTGCCACTTTAATGGGCGAACAGCCCAACCCTTGGGACCTTCTCCAGCCCCAGGATGTGACGAGCCGACATCGAGGTGCCAAACCCCCCCGTCGATATGAGCTCTTGGGGGAGATCAGCCTGTTATCCCCGGCGTACCTTTTATCCTTTGAGCGATGGCCCTTCCATGCGGAACCACCGGATCACTATGCTCTACTTTCGTACCTGTTCGACTTGTTAGTCTTTCAGTCAAGCTCCCTTATACCATTGCACTCTACGCACGGTTACCAAGCGTGCTGAGGGAACCTTTAGAAGCCTCCGTTACTCTTTTGGAGGCGACCACCCCAGTCAAACTACCCACCAAGCAATGTCCTCCCCAATAAGGGAGTTAGATCTCAAATAAGCAAAGGGTGGTATTTCAACAATGACTCCACAACGCCTAGCGACGCCATTTCACAGTCTCCCACCTATCCTACACATCACTTATCCAAGAACAATACTAAGCTATAGTAAAGGTGCACAGGGTCTTTTCGTCCCACTGCGGGTAATCGGCATCTTCACCGATACTACAATTTCACCGAGCTCATGGCTGAGACAGTGTCCAGATCGTTACACCATTCGTGCAGGTCGGAACTTACCCGACAAGGAATTTCGCTACCTTAGGACCGTTATAGTTACGGCCGCCGTTTACTGGGGCTTCAATTCAATGCTTCTCCGAAGATAACATCTCCTCTTAACCTTCCAGCACCGGGCAGGTGTCAGGCCCTATACGTCATCTTACGATTTTGCAGAGCCCTGTGTTTTTGATAAACAGTCGCCTGGACCTTTTCACTGCGGCCAGCTTGCGCTGGCGACCTTTCTCCCGAAGTTACAGGTCTATTTTGCCTAGTTCCTTAGCCATGAATCTCTCGAGCGCCTTAGGATACTCTCCTCGACTACCTGTGTCGGTTTACGGTACGGGTACTAATAATCTAAGTTTAGAAGCTTTTCTTGACAGCCCTTAGGCACACTATCTCGTTGTCCGAAGACTCAAAGTACTATCGCATTTCTCCAAGTCTGACGCATTTTACTATCAAACCTATAGGTACGTGCTTCAACGAACTATTCCGTCAGTTCGCGGTGCTTTCATCACTGTGTCACTCCATCACAATTATCAGTAGTACGGGAATATTAACCCGTTGGCCATCGACGTCCCCCTTCGGGTGTGCCTTAGGTCCCGACTAACCCTCAGCTGATTAGCATAGCTGAGGAAACCTTAGTCTTACGGCGGGGGTGTTTCTCGCACCCCTTATCGTTACTTATGCCTACATTTTCTTTTCTAAAAGCTCCAGCAATTCTCACAAATCACCTTCTGCGCCGTTAGAATGCTCCCCTACCACTCACGTCCTAAAACGTAAATCCATAGCTTCGGTAGTATACTTATGCCCGATTATTATCCATGCTCGATCGCTCGACTAGTGAGCTGTTACGCACTCTTTAAATGAATGGCTGCTTCCAAGCCAACATCCTAGCTGTCTGGGCAATCAAACCGCGTTTTTTCAACTTAGCATACATTTGGGGACCTTAGCTGATGGTCTGGGTTCTTTCCCTCTCGGACATGGACCTTAGCACCCATGCCCTCACTGATGATTATCATTACTTAGCATTCGGAGTTTGTCAGGAATTGGTAGGCGGTGAAGCCCCCGCATCCAATCAGTAGCTCTACCTCTAAGTAACTATCGATCATCGCTGCACCTAAATGCATTTCGGGGAGTACGAGCTATTTCCGAGTTTGATTGGCCTTTCACCCCTACCCACAGGTCATCCGAAAACTTTTCAGCGTTAAACGGTTCGGTCCTCCATTTAGTGTTACCTAAACTTCAACCTGCCCATGGGTAGATCACACGGTTTCGCGTCTACCACTACTGACTTAAGCGCCCTATTAAGACTCGCTTTCGCTACGGATCCATGACTTAATCACTTATCCTTGCCAGCAACGGTAACTCGTAGGCTCATTATGCAAAAGGCACGCCGTCACTTCACGTAGAAGCTCCGACCGCTTGTAGGCGTATGGTTTCAGGATCTATTTCACTCCGTTATTCACGGTTCTTTTCACCTTTCCCTCACGGTACTGGTTCACTATCGGTCTCTCAGGAGTATTTAGCCTTAGCGGATGGTCCCGCCAGTTTCAATCAAGGTTTCACGTGCCCCGACCTACTCAGGATACCACTATTCTTATCTTCTCTTACCAATACGGGACTATCACCCTCTTCGGTTTACCTTTCCAGGTAATTCTCATTAAATCCGCAAGAAATGTCGTGGTCCTACAACCCCAAAATTGCCGTAACAACTTTGGTTTGGGCTTTTCCGCGTTCGCTCGCCACTACTTACGGAATCACTTTTGTTTTCTTCTCCTCCGCCTACTTAGATGTTTCAGTTCAGCGGGTTCGCCTCCTATACAGGATACTATATCTTCAATATAGTGGGTTGCCCCATTCGGATATCTACGGATCAACTCGTGTGTGCCAATCCCCGTAGCTTTTCGCAGCTTATCACGTCCTTCTTCGCCTCTGAGAGCCTAGGCATTCCCCATACGCCCTTATTTTGCTTATGTGCTTACAATTCTTTCGAATCGTACTTTCTATATATTTCTATATTATTTTTATTCTTTCTAACTGTTTTGTTAGTTAAGTTTTATCAATATGTCAATGAACTTGTGGCAATTATGCCTAGTGGAGAATATCGGAGTCGAACCGATGACCTCCTGCGTGCAAGGCAGGCGCTCTAGCCAGCTGAGCTAATCCCCCGTATCTAGTGTTTGGTTAACAGCTTACAGTTAACAGTAACTTTTGGGCGGTTAGTTTAACCTCTAGTATTTCCTTATCGAATTAGTAAATTAGTAGTCCCGGGCAGACTCGAACTGCCGACCCCTACATTATCAGTGTAGTACTCTAACCAGCTGAGCTACGAGACTCTGTATTACTTAATTCTTTATTCTTTTTTTGGTATTAACAGCGAGAGTAAAGTATCATACTTCTATAATTATTCTCTAGAAAGGAGGTGTTCCAGCCGCACCTTCCGGTACGGCTACCTTGTTACGACTTAGCCCTAGTTACTAGTTTTACCCTAGGCAGCTCCTTGCGGTCACCGACTTCAGGTACCCCCAGCTTCCATGGCTTGACGGGCGGTGTGTACAAGGCCCGGGAACGTATTCACCGGATCATGGCTGATATCCGATTACTAGCGATTCCAGCTTCATAGAGTCGAGTTGCAGACTCCAATCCGAACTGAGACAAGCTTTGGAGATTCGCATCCTGTTGCCAGGTAGCTGCTTTCTGTACTTGCCATTGTAGCACGTGTGTAGCCCAGGACGTAAGGGCCGTGATGATTTGACGTCATCCCCACCTTCCTCACGGTTTGCACCGGCAGTCTTGCTAGAGTCCCCGCCACTACGCGCTGGTAACTAACAATAGGGGTTGCGCTCGTTATAGGACTTAACCTGACACCTCACGGCACGAGCTGACGACAACCATGCAGCACCTTGTAAATTGTCCGAAGAAAAATCTGTTTCCAAATCTGTCAATCTACATTTAAGCCCTGGTAAGGTTCCTCGCGTATCATCGAATTAAACCACATGCTCCACCGCTTGTGCGGGCCCCCGTCAATTCCTTTGAGTTTCATTCTTGCGAACGTACTCCCCAGGTGGGATACTTATCACTTTCGCTTAGCCACTCAGTCCGAAAACCGAACAGCTAGTATCCATCGTTTACGGCGTGGACTACCAGGGTATCTAATCCTGTTCGCTCCCCACGCTTTCGTTCATCAGCGTCAATAAATACGTAGTAACCTGCCTTCGCAATTGGTATTCCATGTAATATCTAAGCATTTCACCGCTACACTACATATTCTAGTTACTTCCATATTATTCAAGCTCTGCAGTATCAATGGCAGTGTCCTAGTTAAGCTAGGAAATTTCACCACTGACTTACAAAGCCGCCTACGAACCCTTTAAACCCAATAATTCCGGATAACGCTCGGATCCTCCGTATTACCGCGGCTGCTGGCACGGAGTTAGCCGATCCTTATTCTTACAGTACCGTCAAGTCCCTACTCGTAGGGAGGTTTCTTCCTGTACAAAAGCAGTTTACAATCCATAGGACCGTCATCCTGCACGCGGCATGGCTGGTTCAGAGTTGCCTCCATTGACCAATATTCCTCACTGCTGCCTCCCGTAGGAGTCTGGTCCGTGTCTCAGTACCAGTGTGGGGGATCTCCCTCTCAGGACCCCTAATCATCGTTGCCTTGGTATGCCGTTACCACACCAACTAGCTAATGATACGCATGCCCATCTTATACCGATAAATCTTTATTATCAATACGATGCCATATCGATAAACCATGGAGCATTAATCCGAATTTCTTCGGGCTATTCCCCTGTATAAGGTAGGTTGCATACGCGTTACTCACCCGTGCGCCGGTCTCAAAAAAGCAAGCTTCTTCTACCCCTCGACTTGCATGTGTTAGGCCTGCCGCTAGCGTTCATCCTGAGCCAGGATCAAACTCTTCATCGTATATTTTTAATTTCGTAAATTAAAAAAGTATAATTCCAAATCTTAGCGATTTGCCTTACTCTCTTATTTGTATGCTGTCAATCCAATATGTTTATGAACGTGTCTTGTTATTTTATTCTCACTTGTTTTTCAAAGCGAGTGCAAAAGTAAAAACTTATTTCGAATTAGCAAAACTTTTCTATAAAATATTTCTCTTTATTTTTTCGCTCAACTCCCGTTTTTACTGAAGCGGACTGCAAAGATACTACCTTATTTTTTACTTATCCAAATTTATTTTTGTAAATTTCTTAAAGCTTATTTTTTAGTCGCTCTTGCTTCAATTTTTGTTTATGATCGTCTGCCTCTAGAGTCGTTATCACTTCTCTAATGCGGATGCAAAAGTAGTATCTTTTCTCTTACTTCCAAACTTATCTTTGCCTTTTTTTCAATGTTTTTAAAAAGTATTTCATAACTCATTATTATACCACCTTTTACGATCGAAAGTTTTTTTGTCTTTTTTTAAAGGTTATAGCCTTATACTATCTCTATACTATATATATGTAAGGTTGGATGGTGGAATGTATTTAATATTGTACTCTATTATATATATGTAATAATTGAGAATATACCTTCTTATGCCCTTTCTGTCTATTTCTAAATGTTACTTTATCCTACCCAAAGGTGTTTTATCTACTTTTTTGTAGTTGATCTACTTATATAGGTATGCTTTTTTAGAAGAAAAGTCCCTTATTATATGGCTATTATCTTGTTTCGAAGAAAAACAGATGTACTTTTTTTATTCTCATATTGAGCAATTATCCTCACAAGCAACTGTATATCAGCAAGTAAAGTATATTACCAGTATTATATTTCTAAAACCTAAATACTCCCTAATCACAGTAATAGCAAGCCTTCATACCTACTTCTTCAACACTGCTTCAACATTTCTCCAAGATTACTCTACCTGAGCACCTCTTTCTTGAACCAATATTGAAGAAGTCTTGTCGCGCTCTTGAAGGGGGTTAACTTATGATGACAATAAAAAAGCCCTAGACTATATAGTCCAGGGCCGTATATGAATATAAAAATGATTCTTATTTCTTTAATATTTTTGCTCTAACACGCTCTCCTCCAACATTTATATTCAATAGATATACTCCTCGTTCCAATTCTCTCATGTCAATCACTGCACGATTAGTCGCTGTAAAATTAAATCGTTTTACTAAACGATTACTTAAATCAAAAACCTCTACTTCTGAAATAGTAAATACTTTATCCTTTGTAACTTCGACATTTGCGATATCTTGAACTGGATTTGGCCAAATCACTATATCTTCAGGCTCTACACCTTCAATAGTTGATATCTTTTCTATTCCTTCTAAATCTCCATTGCTGATTAGTAAACTAAAGTCCTGTCTACCATACGACAATTCGCCTTTATGGCTCACTACCACTTCATATTCTCCTGCTTCAGGGTTTACAATTTCTATTCTCTCCAGATTGTCGACATCATTATCTCCTTTTAGTGCATTGAGGTTACTTCTGTTTTTATTTAAATACCAAGGAAAATATTCTTCTCCATCCTTGTATAACCTAATATCTAAATCGTTGATCAGTTTATTATTCTTAAAGCTTCCTTTTAATTCATTCGAATCAAACAACGCTTCCCTATCTGTCCAACTTAATGTGACTAACAATCTCTCTGAAGGATTATCTAATTTAAACTTATATCGAAAATCTTTTTTATTAAGCAAAACACTTTCTTTTAGGACTGCACTGTCATCATTTACATTCTTTATGAATTCTATTCCCCTTTCTGCATTAATCATTCCCCATCCTATTTTATTCGTTGGGTACTTTTCTTCTAAGTATTCTGCTGTATGAGTCATCAGTCCGCGTAACGTAGCAGAACGCATCGGAAAATCATGTAGTTGTAAATACCCTTGCTGCCAAAGAGTCAAAATAGCTGATACAACTGGCGATGCCATAGAAGTACCACTCATCTCTTTATATACACCTACTGAAGGACTAGCATTATGATATCTCGGCAACTCGTACGCTGAAGATATAATCTTCACTCCTGGTGCAGCGATATCAGGCTTAATCCTAAAATCACCTGTTGGGCCATAACTACTAAACTTAGCCACGCTTAAACGATCTGAGCTATCTACACCTACTGCGGCTACTACAACAGCATTCTTTGCATTCGTATTACCTAATAATAAATCATTACCATTCATAGTAGGATTAATTTTATCATAATACTCCCTATCATTACCTGCAGAAATTACTGGTTGATAATATGGATATGTATAAGTAAGTTTATCCAACTGATAAGCATCCTTGTTATAATATCCAAAATAAGTAGGAGGAACTAGTGGATTATCATAATCATCTAATGCTGCTATCCCATAAGAATGATTAGATATCAATAAACCCGATTGGGCTGCTGAGGCCATCTCTACTATATCATTATCCCAATCATAACTCCATACACTAGCTTCAGGAGCTAATCCCTTAGCTGGAGCATAAGCACCACTTGCTATTAAGGTACCAGCTACATGAGTCGCATGATTTTTTCCAAGTTCTGCACGTTCTAAGTCTTCGCCATTAAGCTTCGCAATATTGATATCTGGATCTTTTAAAATCACACGGCTCGAAGCGCCACTCTTAAACTCTTGATGCTGCTCAAAGGCAGGCTTACCATCCCATAGCCCTATAATCATATTTCTACCCTGAAGATTGACTCTCTGTCTACCTCCTTTCGAAATATTATCTACACCTGTCAGGCTACGTGATAACGCATTCTGAGTAGCGTAATAAATAGGAATTCCTTCATTATCTACAGTTCTCAACTGATAAATACGTCCATCCTTATAAACTCCCTTAGTAGGAACACTATATTGTTGCTGAAATCGTAAGACAGCTTCTTTATCTGACATTACCTCTCTGCTAAACTGCTGTATAATCTCTTTGTTCTTCTGTTCATCCTGTTGGCTCTTTATCTCATTTCTCAATTGAGGACTCTGAGCAAACAGTGAACTACTAAATAATAAAGCATATACTATACTTCTTATATCCTTCATCAATACCAATGTGGTTAAAATTACATTCTTTAGAAGTTCAAATATATGATTGTGTTCTAAAAAAACTCTTATTATGCAGATAAAAATACAACCAAAATAAACAATCTTTATCAAAAAGAAATATAAATATACCTTAAACTTATGCTCTTTAAATACATATCACCACATTTAGATACAAGGCAATACAGATGAATTACCATACGGTTATCCTTATTTTATTCATTCATAATAAGGTATAATGTATAGGACAGATTTCGTTGAATCACACATAAATCTTTATATTTGGACAAATCTAACAGTAACCTTAATATTTATGAAAATCAAAAAGACCGTACTTGGTGTAGTTGCAGGGGCATCTATTTTGTCTATTTCTTGTGACAAAGTAAAGAACGAAGCTGCTTCATCAGGAGATTGGAATGAAAGTAATGCTTTCTTTAACGAAAGCACATTGCCATACTATACAGCAGACTTTGACAAAATTAAAGACAAAGATTTCAAACCTGCATTATTAGAAGGAATGCGTCGTCAAATGGAAGCTATCGACAAAATAGTAGCCAATACAGAAGAACCAACTTTCGAAAACACTTTAGAAGCACTAGAGCGTTCTAGTGAATTACTAGATAGAGTAAGTTCTGTATTTGGGTTATTAACAGGAGCTCATACTAATGATGAACTTAAAGCAATTAATTCAGAATTGGCACCAAAGTTTGCTGGTCATAGAGATGCTATATACTTAAATGATGGCTTGTTCCAACGCATTAAAAAGCTTCATGACAATCAAGCTTCTCTGAATCTAAATGAAGAACAGAATAGACTACTGAATGTATATTATGAAAACTTCGAGAAATCAGGTGCTAATTTATCTCCTGAAGATAAAGAGAAATTAAAACAACTAAACCAAGACATTGCTACTTTAAACAATCAGTTTGGGGATAAATTATTAGCAGCTACTAAACAAGGTGGAGTTAAATTCACTAAAGAAGAATTAGCAGGATTATCTGATGACGAGCTTAATGCCATCAAACAAGAAGATGGTAGTTATGTAATCGCATTAAACAATACTACACAACAACCAGATCTAGATAAACTGACCAATAAAGAAACTAGAAAGAAACTATTCGATCAGGCATGGGTAAGAGCTGAAAAAGGAGATGACAATGATACCAAAGCATCTATCCTATCTCTAGTGAAAAAACGTGCTGAGAAAGCTAAGTTAATGGGATTCGCTAACTATGCAGAATGGAGTCTACAAGGCTCTATGGCACAGAATGCTACTAATGCTACTAAAATTCTGAAAGACCTAAGTCCTTATGCAGTAGGAGCAGCTAAAGAAGAAGCGGCTGATATCCAAGCATTAATTAATAAAGAGGCTGATCCATTCACGCTAACAGCTGCTGACTGGAACTACTATGCTGAAAAAATCAGAGAAGAAAAGTATGCATTAAATCAAAATGAGCTTAAACCTTATTTTGAGATGAATAGTGTATTAGAGAATGGAGTGTTCTATATGGCTACGCAATTATATGGGCTAAGCTTTAAGGAACGCAAAGATATCCCTGTATGGCAAGAAGATGTAAAAGTATACGAAATCTTCAATGAGGATGGTAGTCAGGTAGGGTTATTCTACACAGATTACTACCAAAGAGATTCTAAACGCGGTGGTGCATGGATGAGTAATATCGTAGGTCAGTCTAAATTATTAAACAGACTTCCTGTAATCTACAATGTAGGTAACTTCCCAAAACCAGCGAAAGGTCAACCTACTCTATTATCTCAAGATAATGTAATCACGATGTTCCACGAGTTCGGGCATGCATTACATGGGTTCTTTGCTAATCAAACTTACCCTACTCTATCAGGTACTAGTGTATCGCGAGACTTCGTAGAGTTCCCTTCACAATTCCACGAGCACTTCGCATTCGAACCTTCTGTATTAAAGAATTATGCTAAACACTATAAAACAGGAGAAGTAATCCCTGATGCTTTAGTTCAAAAAATGAAAAATGCAGGAACATTCAATAAAGGATATAGCATGACTGAGTTATTAGGTGCTTCTCTATTAGATATGGAATGGCATACTGTGTCTACTGATAAGAATATCACTGATGTACTTGCTTTTGAAAAAGAAGCTTTAGCTAAATATGGTTTAGACTTACCTACTGTACCTCCTAGATACCGCAGTACTTACTTTAGCCACATCTTCGGAGGTGGATATGCTGCTGGATACTATTCATACAAGTGGTCAGAAATGTTAGACTTCGACGCTTATGATTGGTTAGAACAAAACGGTGGTATGACTCGTGAGAATGGTCAAATCTTTAGAGATAAAATCTTATCTAAAGGAAACTCTGTTCCATTAGACAAATTATACAAAGACTTTAGAGGTAAAAACCCTACAATAGATGCTTTATTAAAGTACTCTGGTTTTACGAAGAAGTAATTGAAATAGAATAAAAACCCTCCAGCTGGAGGGTTTTTTTATACATTTACTACTGAACTAATATTTCTATCTTAAAAACTTTTCACTGATAACGTAGTGATAAGCTATATAAAGTAAATAAAAGTTATTTTGTTGTAACACTAAACAGCCAAGCTAAAGCATTCGCTGTAAATTGTGAATTATAAACTGTCTGATTCGTTAAAGAAGGGGTTCTTCCATATCCTGACTTACCTATAGGTCTATTATTACTATCTACTAAAAAAGGACAAATATTATCACTTCTCATAGCTCCGCTAGTTCCACTCTGTGAGTTAAAACCACCATCTCCTGCCCACACAAAATTAAGTTCTTTGTGCCTAAATGCAAAAATATTACCATTCGAATCTCTAGACAGTACTTCTATATCATTTATTGCTCTTCCTAAAGAGTTTGGTTCTATAGCTATACCTGTTGTAGCATCATCTCCTAATTTTTTATTGCGAATATCCCCAAATGGTCCATTTAAAACTGGATCATCAACATTAAGAATAGAACAAATAGTTCCTGAACGAGTACCTATATTTACAGCACTAATATTAGTTGTGCCTAATACAGCATTCAATAAATAATAAGTACTTGCATTATCATTTGCATCTGTTACTGCTAAAAGAGCCCCTCCTGACCTAACATAGTTTGCTATTGCTATGGCTGCAGTCTCATTCATTCTTGTATTATAACCTATACTGATTAAAGCTGGGTTAGAAGTATTTATTTCAGAGGCAACATTATTAATCGTCGAATCATTATTAACGATCACTGTAATACTTCCCTCCATAGCTACTGTGCTAGTAGGTAAAGATCCAAAATTATTTGGACTATCTATAAAAGCCTTAGAATGTCCTCTATCAAAACCGTAACCATAACTAGTTTTATTCGAGTAAGTCAACATTTTCTTTGAAGACAATGCTAATGTTACATCAAAACTACAAGTAGAAGCTCCTACACTTGTTGGCATATTAAGTATCATAGTCTTCTTATCATTATTTGTTGGTGTTCCTTTTCCATATAATACAAAAGCTGTATCATCTATAAAAATCTCCTTCTTTGTAAAAACTCCTTTTGCTTCAAAGTAAATACCATCAACAGTATTCGTCACAATATGATATTCGCCAGGTTCCACAACCTCCATTATTATAGTAACATAATTTGAGGCATTAAGTGGTGTACCAGCTCTATACTTACCGAATACTTGTTGATTGCCCGGAAAACAATAAATTTTCAACACTGCTTCTTTAGATTTGACAGGTAAGTTATATACACAACTAGCACTAACAATATTCTCATTACTTGCAGTTGGATTATATTCTTTTATACCTTGAGAAGACATTTGTATAACCATAGGTAAAGTAGTCCCGCCTACCGTAGGTTTTCCTGTATTAACAATCGGTCTCATCTCTACCATCTGAATATCATTCGTAGCAACATTAAACTTAAAGTCAACTATATCAGATTCAAACTCTATCTTTTGTGTCTGAGTTGAACTAATTTCAATTACACCTCTTACTTTTCCTCTCCCTGTGGCGATAACCTTAACAGGTACCATAATTTTATGAGAAGTAGTTAATGGTTCATTCTTTAAAAACTCTCCAACAGAGGTCACTTTAGTACAATCAATAATAACCTCAACCTTCGAAATTACTGCAAAATATGGATATACACTTGGTGTTTCACCTTGTTCTACTTTTACATAAGAATTACTAATAAAATCCAAATCAGTTTGCATAGGCCACGTAGGAGTACCATAACCATCCAATTCAATAATAGCCGTTTTACTACTAACTTCTTGAGATGTCAATGTTCTTGTTTTCTTAAAGTAAATCCCGTTAACAGTAGGGGTGGTAATTGTTACAACTCCACCTTGAGAAATATTATTAATAGTAACACGCATTTTCCCCGTAGTTTTAACGTCATTTAAATCTACTCCCGTATAAAAGTTACCAATCTGCTCTACTTTAATTATATCATAAGTCAACGCTCTTTTCTCTACTTCATTACTAAGTGTGCAGGTTGCTAGTTTCTTATTCAGAAAGAACTTAATTGTATCCTTTCCACCAGAAACCCCATTAGTACGTTCATATCCTTTTACAGGAGTTCCATTTCCTTTTAAAACTAAAGTATAATCGCCTTTTTGAGGAAAAATACCACTAGCTAAAAAGCTATAACCATTCTCCTTCCCCGTATTATCATAAGCAATAGCCTGAATTTCATAAGATCCTGGTATACTAACACTAACATCGACTGTAATAACATTTTTTCTAGAATCTAAAAACACACCTTCAATATAGTCTCCTGTAATCTTTATTGCTCTACACTTATCATCAGGTATAATAAATGTTGCAGGACCAACATCCCCACAGACATTCATCCATTGTTGACGACTTGTGTTATAAAATTCAACACACTCTATTGTTGTATTATAAATAACCATTCCGCCTAGTAATTCATGACTAGGAATCCGCATACGTTCTGTTGTAGACATACGAGGCAATAAAAAACCTTTTTCTTTAGAATTTAATTCTAAAAGGCTAAAATTCAATGGATTTAACGCATCAGAAGAAGAATCATCTGATATTTGGGTACCTTTTTCTGTCAATACCTGTGCTACACTTATCTGAGTTGGGCCTAACACATAGAAAAGGAGAATCAACAGTACAGTTCTGATGCTTTTATTTAAACTTATATGTTGTATCATAAACTTCATTTTTTTGATAAAAACTAGGGAATCTATTCTTCCCTAGTTTATAATTTTTATTAACAAGGATTACTTTTTATGTTCAATAACATAATCAATGGCCCAAGCCAATGTATTAGCATATAAAACAGCATTATAAACAACACCATTATCTGCATAATTCTTTGGTTTAGGAACACCTTGACTATCAAAATTAGAAGGGAATATAGATAGATTCTTATAATCTTTCTTCCCTATAAACCATCCGCCATCTCCAACAAACACAAACCCTAAATCACGATGTTTCATAGCCCAAATAGAATTAACATCTCCTTGTTTTGAAACTAAAGGAACATAACTATTTGGCAAATTAGAGTAATACCATCCATTATGTGCATCATTCCCCATCACCTTACCAGATAAATCTCCAAAAGGCCCTTTTATAATCGATTCGTTATTTGCAGAAGACAACACAGGATTCAGCATAGTATAATTATTAGACACACTTATACTACTACCTCCTACTGTTAAACCAGCTAACCTTTCTATAACATTCTTAGTATATGTTCTAGGTGTACTCTCATCTCCAATGATTAATACTCCTTTCTTATCACGTACAAATGCAACTAATACATCTTGTGTTTCTGTTCTAGTAAAATTATATCCTATTACATTGATAATAATATCCACATTATTGGAAGCAATGAATCTATCCAGATCAGCTCCTTGAGCATTAGTACTTAATACTCTCACCGAATTCACTTTTACTGTTCCCATTGGGCCAAAATTAGTACTACTCTTAAGAATTGCTCCTCCAGCATAAACAGTACTACTATTGGCACCGTAATTTGTTCCACCTAAAGACAATACTACTATATCGTGTGCTTTTACTTGTGCAACTACAGAGCACAGAGACGAATTAGAATCTAATCCTTCTGCTATAAGATTAAACACTGTCAGTCCTCCTGTAGTAAATATCCCAACTGGATCTAAAGTCACTGTTGCTTTTCCTTTCATTCTATCCGAATCAGTAAAAACACCTGTTTTTGTAAAATAAACACCATTAACAGTATTTGTTTTAATTGTATAATTCTCTGCATACCCTACATTTACACTTACTTCAATACCATGTTTACCTGCTTGTAAAGGAGTATTTACCAAAAAATTGTTATTTCTACTAGTAGATCCATTTGAAAAAGCAAAAGCACTAGAACAATCGAATGTATAATTCTTAGAACGTTCCACTACATTTATAACTGGAAAAGAAGAACAGAAAGCTCCCCCTGAATTAGGTGTTATAGTAGTAAACTCAATAGTTTTTGCTTTTACAGGAATCTTCACATATTGTCCATTTTGCATCTCTGGATATAAGGTCACATACTGTACATTATCAGATCCATTAAAAGTCAAAGTTGTACTTGGTGCAACAAATTTCACAGGAGTATCTGTTGTTCCTTTTATTATTCCATTTAATTCTATATCAACTATACCAGGCGCTAATACTTTTAAAGGAAGTAATATAGAGTTACTCTTAGTTAAAAAAGTATCTTCTTTATATTCTCCTCTCATTTGTATTTCATTAGTATTACATACTAATTCAAAACTAGTAGGAACTACTTTTACTTCAGCTGTAACGTTAGATGTTTTATTATTCTTTGAATTCGTAATAAACTTAAAAGTACTATTTACAACATTTATTGGAACTCCTTGCGCATATAGATATATCTCCGCTCTCCCTTCTTGTGTAAACTCTCCTGACCCGCTAAAACTAATACCATTTAGAGTCTCTGTACTTTGTACTCTCCAGAACCCTACCGTTGTCACATCAACAAGAACTTTAATTTTATTATCATTTGCATTTAAAGCAACTCCTTTATAAGCTGACCAAGCAACATCAACTGTTTGAGGTTCTACAAGTCTAAAATCTAACTCAGATGATTTCACTTTAATACGTATAGAAGTACAAGTCGTATCTTTCTTACCATTTATCATAAAAGTAACTAGATCTCCTGGTGTTTCATTTGGTTCTAATGGGGTTCCAAATCCTTCTAATGCAATTGAATAAACTCCTTTTGTTTCGAATATTCCTGATTTACTAAAAGAATACCCATTTGTTGTTACTGCACTAATATTATATGATCCTGTTTCTACCACATTAATTGTAATGTATAAAACATCTGTATCTCTTAAACTTTGGCCTTGTTTTAATTCTTTAGCTCCACTCGAATTTAAATAAACCTTAGAACAGTCTAAAGTTAATTTTGCAGGAGGCAATGTTCCACATACACTAAGCCATTTATTTGCTGTTGTACTCCAATAGTTGATACAATCATTATCTGTATTATAAATAACAAGTCCATTTCCTCTTACTTTATCGTCAATATTAATTTTATCCCTTTCAACGGTGGTCATTCTAGGCAATAGAAAACCTTTCGTAACACTTTCTAATTCTAAGATAGAATATGGAGCAGCAGTAGCATTTGTCACACCTGCAACAGAACCATCTTTTAACTTCGTCATATCATTTTGTCCAAAAGACAATGAAGCATTTACAAGAAATAGAATCATAATCAAAAGAACCGAATAAAACGAATCGATATGTAGTTTTTTAATTTCCATCAATATTATTTTTAATGATTACTATTTTACTAATAATGCTTCTAACGCTTGCAAGCGTTTAGCCATTTCATTCATTTCAGTTTCTAACTTCTCAATGCGATATCCTTTTTTATTCAGCTCTTTTTGTTGATCAATAACATGTAAAAAGAGTTCTTCTGTCTTTTCTAATAGCTGAATAGATAATTCAGACACATTAAATGAGTAGCCTAGATCTGTTTTCTCTAAATCTGCAATAGGAGTTATACCTGGTAGATGTCTATTCGTTCTAATAAATCTATCTACACTAGTTAAATCATAGAACTTATAATCGTATTTTAAATTAGAATATCCTTCAAAATAATTATCAAATACATAGTCTGCATAATAGCTATTCGTAGCAGTTATACTACCATTTATTCTCAATTTTTCATTAGGTACTTTAGCTGAATCAGACTTTTCAGAATACCCAATTCCTACCCAACCATTGATGTAGATATCTTGGTTATTTTTAGTAGCCTGTTCTGTTGTATTAACAACGTACCAAGGTTCTTGAGCGATCTGATTAAACGAAATAAAAGTAGGGCTCTTTAATTCATCTGTATAGATTAATTGCTTCGTATTAATATCAGCTTTTAATGAAGTTAACGTTTCTGAATTAGTAAAAATATCAGCTACATAAATAGTTGTGATATCCTTATTTTCATCACTATACACTAATGCTTTCCCCTTACTATTATAATCATCTTCTAGCTTTAATGATGTAACTGTTTCTATTCCAGAAGGACTTCCGTCACTTCCAATACCACCAAACAAATCACTCCCTTTAATATCTACAAGATCTTCCTGTTCGTTTTTATATACAAACTTCTTTGCTTTATAGGTTCTTAATAAAGAAGGTACAACAGGAGCATTAGGATCTATTTCTTTTTCTTTATCTACATGCACCTCCATCATTTCACCAGTAACAGGATTTTGTTCTAAATAAACATACATTGTTATCTCTTCAGGAGTCAAAGTAGTTAAGGTCTCAAATTTCCTAATAACCTCACTAAGTTTCATTGTTTCTTCTTCATTGGTATCTTTATTAATCCAGGTAAAGATATAATCACCTTTATCCTCAATAATTTTCACACTATTCGGATCAGCTATCTCCTTTATGTAGTGATTCAAAGTTGTATTAGAAACAAGAGTATTCCATTTATCTCCACTCCAGAAATAAAAACCTGCCAACATATCTTTAGTACCTGTATGATATACTATTAGACTATCTGGATAGTCTGTTCCTACTATTGTCAACTTATCTGTACTGTTTTTTAATTCAATACGCGGGATCAAAACTCCTTTATTATTAGAATAAATTTCTAATTCAGATGAGCTATTGGGCAAATGGGTTCCTATTCCAGTCTGACCATACACACTACTAACTAGTGTAAAAATTATCATAATAAGAAAATTCGGCTTTTTCATTTTATTGTATTTTTTATAGTTAAATGTTAATTGTTTTGTATAAAATTACAAACAATTACGAACAAAAAACATAAAAAACAATAACAAATATATATTTTTATATAAATAAAAATTAATACACAGAACAAATGAAAAAACAATCAATAAAAATTATTTTTTTTAATAAAAAAACTGATAAATAGTTAAAAAAATAACGAAAAAATTAATAATTAAAATCAACATTTTTACAATAAAACAATAAATACATCTAAAAAAAATATTTTTTAGCAGATCAAAAAACTGTAGTTTTCATTCTTTTACAATAAAACACCTCTCGCAAACAAATAGTATTATTTACTTTTTCACTTCTTCTTATTTAGCATAATCCCCCCTTCTTATATACTTTTATAATTTTAAAACTTACATAAAAAAGAAGAGTCACCTCATCACAAGGTAACTCTTCTCAAAATTGTGTTATAAAAAATCACACTTTCGTGTCTCGTCAATCAAAATAATCAGAATTTAAACAATACTATCTTTCACTGACAGATTACTCTGCTGCCCAAAAAGCCCACTCTTTACCATTAAAAACACACATCATATTTGATTTTGTATCATAAACTATCGTACCTGTTGGTGGAGAAACTATGTTTAAATGTGGGCTTTCTACTCTAGGTAAAACCAATGCTTTACTTGGGCTATCTAATACAAGAACTCCATCTATGGCCACAGAAGGGTCATTTCCTATTAAAATATTAGCACTTGCTATTTCAGTTAATTTATCTTGGGCTATTATATTTACCTCACCTGTATTAATCGATAAATCTACCCATTGATTTATACCATTAGAGTACTTAATTTTTTTATCTACCACATCGTAAATTAATGTGCCTTCCACTGCACTAGTCGCAAGAGCTCTATTAATCTTAGGTAAAACTATACCTCGGGTATCATCATCAGGAAACTCTAGTATAGAGTTTGGAGATAAAAAATAATCTTTACTCCCAATATTTATTTGTTGGCTCCATGCAGATAAAGGGATAATACCCACACAAAACAAAATATAACTAAAAAAAATCTTATTTTTCATTTTCTTCTTGTTTTTAATTGTCAGGGCATGATTGCACTATACAAGCCCATATTTTACCATTGTACAACTTCATACACTTATTAGTTGTATCATAAACCATCATCCCTGCTATAGGGTTTGAAAACGCCTTAATCTGTGTATCAGTTAATCGAGTAAGAACAAATCCTTTAGATTTAGATTCTAAATAAAGAATTGCATTTATACCATCTTCTGCTAAAAGCTCTCCATTACTACGATCTAAACTAGTCATGATAACAAAATCAGCATTTTTCTTTACTATACTACCTTCTACTCCTGGATAATAACAAATTAAACTACCTCCACAGAATGGAATTGTTGGATCTAATACAGTATACGCATCATCCAAGCTCGAATTAATACATACATCCTCAGAATTTCCTATTAACTCTATACTTGCTCCAAAATCAACCACTTGAGCAATATCTGCATCAGGGACTTCACTAGGTTTAGTGTATTTATTTCCTGTTGCGGCTTCTATTATTGCTAAGAAATCTAATGCCTGTAACTCATATGTTAATTCTAAGGTGCTTCCTCCATTAATATTTAAGCCTTCGACAATGTGCATTCCTTCTTCACTTTCTATCATTCCTTGTCCCAGATTAGATTGGAATTTATTAAACCTAAAGTCTTCATGATACAAAAACATAATTCTCAAATCAGCAAATGTAACAGTTGGATTTGGGTTTTTTACTTTAGCCTTAATTGTAATAATGCCATTTTCTTTATAACATTTATTCAAAACAGGCTCAATACTTATTTCAGGAGATAATACTCTAGGCTGATAAATCATTTCAACTTTAGTAGATGTACACGATGTAAAATTATTGTAATCACAACTCTCTATAGTCAGTACCTTATTCTCATTAAGACTTGTATATGTCAATTGTCCTCTATTTTCGTAGACTTTTGCTACTGCATCGTCTTTAAAACGTACCCTTGCTGTAATTGTAGTAAAAGTCATAGGGTCTAATTTAACCTTATCTATCTCTAGCTTTCTGGTTCCTTCATAATTATTGAAAATTGCATCATTAAAAGCACCTTCTGTAGACATCAACCCTCCATCAACCCAAAACATTCCTTCAGGTAATTCATCCTCAATCTTAACATAACGGGGTTCACATGAATAATTCCACACTTTAAATGTATACTCAAAACCACTACATGAAACTACCTTTGCTGGTGCTTGTAATGTAAACTCTATCCCATCTGGATTAGGAGATGCAGGTCTTGGACAATTTAACTCAAAATCTCCAATTGCAATTCCTTGATATCCTCTTGACTTAGTTCTATAATGAATTTTATGCTTTATTTCTATTCTTGTCACCTCATGCGGAAAAGTAACAACTGCTGCCCCATTTTTATTCGAAATACTAGACCGTTTTAATCCTGTGACAATACCTCCACCAATAGAGAAAGTCTTTTTACTACTATTAGAACTACTCGAAATCACACCTCTATAAGTCGTATTACCACAATACCCTATTACCTCTACCATATCGGTACTTGTACTAGTTTTATCTATTCCATAAATTTTAAATTTAGCAAAAGTAGCCCCATCCTTAAATGTAATATTTGTAATCGAATAGTTATCATCACTTCCTCTTACCCCTCTAAATTTAGACTCTAAAAGAGTTCCATTAGACACTCTTGGATATTTTGACGCTTGCATAGAAGGGGTTTCCTTACCATTACTATAGGTCTTATAAGTAACATCAAATCTCAATCCATTCGACACTGTTAAATTTGACACACTTTTTAATCCAGCAGTCCATTGGCGAGAACTAAAATTAAACAATCCTGTTTCGTTTGTAGTACAAGCATTACATTGTGCCACGGCTGCATCTGCTCCAAAAGTTATATATAATTCGTCTCTATTAATTGGCAATCTGAACAAATGCTCATCAAGCTCCCCTCCTATGTATTGTCCAGGAATAACAGCTAACCAATTTTGATTTCTAGCATCAGCTTCTGTTTTAGCTACCAACATTTTCACATCATACCCTTGACCACTATAAGGAAAATCTTCTCCACCTGCCCTCACTTCTACTATAGTACTTCCTAAATTAGTCTTCCTAAATAACCAAAATTTATCATCTAATATCTCACTATATCCACATCCATGATCATTTACTTTAGTAGAAGTATATCCTTGACCAATATTAGTTCCCCAGTAGATTGCAGCATTATCTCTATTTAATGGTTCCTCTTGAATTACCCCAAGTCCAACTTCAAACTCTGTTCCTATAGTATTTACTGTCAAAGCTGCCCCTGAAGCAGTAGAACGAGATACAGAAATACTCGTATTAGCATCATCTCTAAAAATACCTGCTACATTATTATGATACCCTAAACCTGTTCGCCCCCATGGCCAGAAAACACTTCCATAAGATGACATATAAGCTGCATTATCTAATGTAATACCATATTTAGTTGCTAAATAACTCTCAATTTTACTTGTCTCAGCTCCATTTAACTTTCGATTGTAAACAATAATTTCTCCTATTTGTCCCATAAAGAACCCTGAAGTCAAACTCGCTCCTCCAATAATAACTCCTTCATCTGGTTTTAAAGCCCCCTTAGCTGCTCCTGTTAATTTATTTCCTTTACTATCTAATGAATATTCTGTTCCACTGAACCTGAAAGTCACATAATTAGTTGCTCCTTCTGGCACATAAGTAGTCTGTAGAGCTGTTGTATTAATCTCATATCCACCATGTCCATCTCTAGCACTAGTAAGACGTACACGTCCCCCCGTTTCTTTTGGACTGAATCCAATAGAAGGTCTTCTTGTAGATTTAGATGAAGGATCAGTACTACCAAATCCCATATAGTACATCCTTTTCTCATTCTTTCCTTTTTCCGCAATATATACACCAAAAACAGTCAGTCCATCAACAAATCCACTAATACCAAGAGGTGTAGCTAAAAATTGGCTACCATTAAACACCAATGCATTATTAAAATTCATTTTGTAACTTCCCTTTAATAAAGTAGGCCTTTGCTTTCCTGCCTGACTTACAGCACTAAAAGTCATATTCAAATGACTATCAGTAGTTACAGGTGCATTTGCCCATTCATCAACTTCAGTAGAAGAATACATTTTAACTCTATTATCTGGTTTTAACCAAAGCTGTACATTCCCTACTCCTCCAGGATATTCTCTTTGAGCAAATAAAGGCATACTCGTCAATCCTAAAAATAAAAGGGCTAAAATCTTATATAAATATCTATACATATCCTGTAGTTTAAACAATTAAAATAAAAAAGATAAAATCCCTTTTACTCCTTTATATATTCAACAATTACATAATAGTTACCAGCTGGGTTATTCTGAATAATAGTCCCCGCAGTACCAATAGCCAAAACTGTCTTTGTCCCACTGACTTGTTTGCTAATCACTCCTCTTGTCATCGAATTACTACTCTCATTAATCAATTTAGCATCTACTACTAGGCCTGAAATTACTTTTGGTAACTCAACAGAGGTAAAAGAAGTAGCTTTATTTAACTTCACTATATATCGCATCACATCTTTTTCATCCCATTTCCCTATAATCTCCTCTTTAACAGTCGAATAAAAATTATCATTCCCTTTTACTGTTTTTGCAATATTTTTTATATGCTCTGTATTTTCAGCTTGATTAACAATAGTCTTAAAATCGTTACTCACATCCTGAGATACGGTAATATATTCTGGAATAGAACTCTCATTTATATATTTATAATAAATCATACCTGCATTAGGTACATTTGCAATATTCTCTTCTACTCCTTCTTTATTATAACGAGTTACATTCGTAACTGTTTCTTTCACAGCAGACGGAACAAAACTCTCTATATATTCCGTAAACACAGTACTTCCTTTTAAAAGCTCTGTCAGCTTCACGTTATTTTCAATACCTCGCTCAGGTTTATATACTAATACAGCCTCTCCTTCATCATACACCGTAGATAATGATGTCAAAGACTCAAACGTCTTAATAACATCACTAAGTTTCATTGTTTCTTTAATATTAGTATCCTTATTAATCCATGTAAAAATATAGTCTCCTTCATCATATGTAACCGTAACACTATTCGGATCCGCAATTTCTTTGATATAGTGCTGTAAAGTAGTATTAGAAACTAAGGCATTCCAATGATTCTCAGCCCAAAAATAGTATCCCGCTAACATAGCTTTAGTTCCCGTATGATAAATCATCAAACTTTCAGGATACTCTGTTCCAACAATAGTAGACTTATCTTTAGTATTTTTTAATTCAAGACGTGGAATTAGAACTCCTTTATCTTTAGACTTAATCTCTAACTCAGAAGAACTACTTGGAATTTGAGTTCCAATACCAGTTTGACCATACGCTCCTATTCCAAGTGTGAATATTATTAAAATTAGCAAATGTGGTGTTTTCATTATATTGTGTTTTTTATTAATTACAATCTAAATATTCTATCAAAAATACAAATATTAACACAATTTTAAATACATTACACTATACAAATTTATTTTTTATATAAAAAACAACGAAACAAAGCAAATATTAACAAAAACAAAATAAAAAACAACAGTGGTAAAATTTATAAACACTCAACACTTAAACATATTATTAAAAATTCTTATACCCATATAGTATATTCAACATAAATGATAAATTAAACACATTAATTACAACTTTTTATCAATATAAAAAACCTATAAAACTGTAATTATTATATATACACATTAAACAAGGCCTTGATTAGAATTAAAAATTCTATAACAAAAATATTTTATTCTTATAGTTTTTTTCTCAAAAATCATATTTATCGCCCTTCAATTGAAAAATTAGGATTCATTCTCACTTCAAAAAGTATTTTATATACTTTGTTGAAAATAAGATGCTAAACAGATTGATAAGACTTATAGGAAAAAATGTTCTCCTCTTTCCTTACTTCCTTTATATGATAGAAATTAAAAATTCCTGGTTCTCTTCATACATATATTCAGGAAACTGAAGGATTACAATGCTATTCCCTTTAGAAAAATTCTTTATGCATGTCTTTTTTCGATATATGACTCTGTATCTACCCACTAATGCTTCTCCTTTTTATTGTAATTCACTGCAACTAGGAGTAGAACATACAAGACCCTATTTCTGAAAAACTTATTCTAGATTAAGTGTGCTTCTTTGTTTCTACATATACCTTTGTCTCATCGAAACAGAAAAATAAAACAACAATGAATATATTAGCTTTTGCTGCTACCAATAGCAGTACTTCTATAAACTTAGAATTAGTAAAAAGTGTAACTACTCAATTTGAAGGACATAACATTAATATTCTAGATATCAATGACTATGAGATGCCTATTTATTCACAAGATAGAAATAACCAAGGTGTACCTCAGCAAGCATTAGATTTTAATCAAGCGATTCTAAATGCTGATGCTATTATTATAGGATTAGCAGAACACAACGGTACGTTTAGTACTGCTTTTAAAAACATATTTGATTGGGGGTCTAGAGTGGAGAAAAACTTCTTTCAAAACAAACCAATGATGTTATTATCTACATCACCTGGACCTCGTGGAGGACAATCTGTCATGGATAATGCTTCAAGCATATTTCCTTACTTTGGAGGGAATATTAAATGTCAGTTTTCATTACCTAGTTTTCAAGATAATTTTAGTAATGGATCAATTAACACACCTGAATTAGCTTCTCAATTAACAGAGAAAATTAATAGTTTTAAACAACAACTTTCTTAAGTCTTTAAAAAATCCCTACAAAGATTTTGTAGGGATTTTTACTTTATATACTCATATTATTGTATATAGAAGAAAAGGTTTTAATGATTTCTTTTAGATCCTCTCCTGTAAAGTTTAATTGAATACGCTCTCCTGTTCGCAACCATAATACCAATTGCGATTTTTGACTATCTATCTCTGTGATAGAATAAGAGATTACTTGTTTTAATGGTAGTACCCTATACTCTACAGCACCTCCTGCTCTATTAAAACTAAACATGAATTGAGAATACGTTAGTGTAAACTGTCCATTTACTCCTCTATATCCTACTTTAAATTTAATCCAACTAGAAAATTTACTAAATGTTGTTTTAGTAACACTAGTATCTACTTTCTTTAAACCATCGATTACATAGTTAACTTCTCCCATATTCACTTTTTTATTTTAAATATATACATTTATACTTATATTCTTTACTTCAATAAAAAAATGAGTAAATAAGACTATAATAATATGTAATAATCACGATACAAATCTATTTCATCTCTATCATTTTACCTCTTTGATTCAAATTCCTTACCTTTGTATTGTTCAAATGCTTACCAATACTAAAGAATATCTTATCTCTTATACTTACCCGATAAGGTAAAGCATTTCCACAGCACTAATCTCTACTGAGAGAATTTTTAGAATCAACGAAAATGAAGAATAACTTTTTTGTAAACTTGTTACAACAAGAGAGCAAAACACTATTTAAATTAAAACACAGCGAACGACTGTGGCATATCCCTTTGATGGCAATGCTCGCTACAGGACTTCCCTTATTAACAGGATGGTATTTTGACAATCTTCAAGCAGGACTTTTAGCCTGTCTAGCAGGATTAGTTATCTTATACCTCCCTTCTAATATTCCTACTGCTCAGCGCATGATCACCATGCTGGTATGTTCCTTTGGTTTTATGTTATCCTTTGCAGTAGGCATATCGTTTAGCTTTAACTTTATTGCTTCTGCTATAGCCTTTGGTATATTCGTTACTGCAGTTCATTGGGTCAACCTATATTTCAATACTCGCCCCCCTGGTAGCTTCTTTTTTATTATGGTAGCTTCTATGTCTAGTAATATGCCATTTGAGTTAGCAACTATCCCTACACGTCTAGGATATGTAGTCATGGGAACCATGTTTGCTTGTATTCTAGCCTTAATATACAGTGTTATAGTAGGCAAGAAATACAACAGTAAAACAACTATACGCCTAGTACGTCCTGTCCCAGTCAAAGACCAATTTGATTACCTTATCAAATCTATTATAGTAGGCGCCTTCATGTGTATTTCTTTATTAATAGGTCATCTATTGAAATTTGACAATCCATATTGGATCCCTATTTCTTGTGCCGCCATTATGCAAGGGATTTCTTTATACCACGTATGGCAACGTGCATTACAGCGTATCGCAGGTACTTTTATCGGATTAGGACTTTGTTGGGCACTTATCTCAGTCTCTACAGCACCTTTATATTTATGTATTTGTATAATGGTACTTCAGTTTATTATAGAAATGTTTATTTCTCGTAACTATGCAGTAGCTGTTATCTTTATTACAGCTCTTACAGTGCTTCTTGCAGAGGCGGGTAATCCTATTATCAGTACACCTAATATCTTAATTCAAGCTCGTTTTATCGATATTGTGACTGGAAGTATTATAGGAGGTATTGGTGGTTGGTTCTTACATCATGAGTATCTAAGAAAACAAACTCGCGATAGTTTGCGCACTACACGATTACAATTACTCAAGAAAAAAAGGCATAAAATAGTAAAGCAATAAATCACATAGAAAAAACCTCTATAGAATCTAATCTATAGAGGTTTTTTCTTTATACCTTTCGGGATGTAAACTCTAAAATGTCTTTTCCTGGATGAAATTCCTCTCCATTCACTAAATTTATATAAAAACAATTGTATACGTTCTTCACTTCACCTTTCTCTCTTTCTAACTCTACCTCAGCTAAGTATTCTACTCCATCTTTTACGTAGGTAAATATAGGTTCGTACACCACAGTTCTAGTAGTGATATCTAATATCCCATACAAGCCATTTTCTTCTAACTGAAATACACAGTACTTGATATTATCCATCAACCGCAAAGAATAAAATATAGGAGATAACAGCCACTCCTGAAGATCTACATTCCACACTCCTACTCTACTTACTTGATCCTTTTTAATCGACACAAAATAAAGAGGTTCTTTTATACTGCTTATCGTTCTAATCTTCTCTAGTAAGAACCCCTGAGGGATATCTTTCTGATCTATTAATAATTCTTTTGCAGGCCAAAGTACCTCATTGTAATAAGAGGTAATTGAGTAATCACTTGGCTTATCTAAACAATCTTTAAGTACTCCGTGCTTTGTCAAGATATAGAATTCGTTTACTCTACTTTCCGCACTAATAGGAGCTACTTCCACTATAAAGAAATGCTTAGAGACTACGGGATAAATATTCAATACATTCTTCCAAATATCTTGTATACTGCGTTCACTTTTAATATCAATTATCTTTAGATGAACAGGAATATACATATCAAATTCATAGTTGACATAATACCTTCCATTCCCTATTGTATCTCTACAGATAGTTGGTTTAGCTATTAAGTGAGACTTAGCTGTCTGCATAGTTACCTTGTATTCCTTCCCTTTATAAGTAATTGGAAAAACAGGTTGAGGAATTACTTCATAGGACTTCACTCTTTTACCTTTCAGATTATACACTCTTACCTCATCATCATTCACTTTTCTCACCCATCGCAATCCATTATCATAGGTACTAACTACTTTTTTGACTATCCGTTTTAATCTATCTTTTTTTGCAAAATACAGATCATCTCCTACCTGAATTAACTTACTACCAATCTGTTTTATCTTGATAGAAGTACCACTTCTATAGAGTTTATCTTTAGTAACCGTCTTTGTATCTAATACCTGCCTTGTATCTAATGCTAATACAGTTACTTTCTCTCTTATGACCTCTGTCCCCCATAGCGGTTTAAAGGAAGAGCTAGTACTCATAATATTAAAGTTAGGCAAGAACTTCCATTGCCAGAAGCGACTATGGACAGTATATGACTGCACAATATTAGCTACTGTAAAACGCCCTACCTCATATAACTCTATTCGATCATATCTGCACTTCAGTACCTCTTTATTCTCTAGGTCTATTACACCGTACATCCCTTGTTTATCACGCACTACAGCATAACCTGACTTAGTGAATAATCCTCCACTAGCATACTGTTGACTAATGACAATTTGTTTATCTTGATTACAATATCCATACATTCCCTTCTCATCTACAAAAGGATATATAGCAGCGGTCTTATTAGTTAATGTGGTATTCATAAGCCTGAAGTTTAAAAAGTCTCTTAAATATAGTGATTTTTTAAACTTCTTCTTTAAAAACAAAAACTTAATTAACTAAATACCAAATACTTTAACACGCTTATATTATTCTTTTTGCAACAATTCTAATTCTAGAATGTACTTATTCTCTAACTCTTTATCTCCACTTAGTACAAAAACCTGTATAGCTCTTTCTAAAAGATAAGGGTAAACCTCTATTTTATTTAAAGTTGTTTTTATCCATGGATATATATCTTTGAACATCATATCTTCTTTATTCGAAATTCCTATCAGTAAATTACAAGCATATATCACATAGTACCTTCCTAAATTTATTTCATAACACTCCTCTACTTCTTCTAAGTATAATATTCCTTCTTTTAACTTTAACCATGCTTTGACATACTCCTTAATGCTTAGATAATCTTCTATTAATTTACTTAAGAAGCTTGCTTTACTCCAAGCATCATCCTCTACATACTCCCATAGCGCTTCTCTTCCTGCTATCACTTTATTTATATCTCCTATACCCTTATAGAAAGACACATAATCCTCCCATCTTTCCTTATTCCATACAGTGATATTCTCTTCCCAAGATTGAATACACGCTTTGGCAATTTCATCTTCTTCTAAATCCAATGCATAATAAACAATGCCTTCTGTAGACATCTCTTCAGGACAAAGGCTATAATATCTTTGTTTTCTTTCCTTCCACTCTACAATGTCTTCTTCATCCCAATCACATTCTGCTAGACTATCTCCAATTAAGTCATAAAAATCTTCTTTCCAACTTACCTCTTGATGGGATATCCATTCAAATGTATTCTTCACTCCATTGTGTAGCAAATACTCTCTATCAAATCCGCAATACGTATCAAAGTTAGCATTCTTCGCTTGAATAAATAAGGAGATATAATCAGAACGTTGATATAAACTAACTAGATACGCTACTAGATCTAATGCCTCTGTGAATCCCTGAAAATCATCTTCTCGCCTACTTGCTATCTCCGCTTCAAACAATTTAATTAACAACTGCTCCTCTCTCAATTCTTCTGAGTGTAAGAACCCTACTAATACTCGATGTCTATCTATTGCATTCTCATGATTTCTTTCTTTTCCTAAATATTCATATTTCTTCAAGTGGATAGGTTCAGAGACTAACTCCTCCACCATCTTCTTATATTTTTCTAACATCAAGTTTATCATTTCTTTTCCTTCTTTTTATTGAAATTCAAATTAACCACATATATCTTAAACCTAAAATACAAAAGGCTATCTAATGAAAGATAACCTTTTGTAAATATTGTGTGATATAGTTCGTTGTCTAGGACAGAGCGTTAAAAAACATTCCTAATTCAACTAGTATCCTATAGCGATATCATCTCCACGAGTATCTGCTCCTGCTTGGTAAGTACCATTTTTATTGACTAAGATTCCCTCTACGCGTCCATAAGGTTTGCGTTCTTTTAGGATATAACCTTTATCAGTAAGCGCTTTTCGCACTCCAGCCGTAATCGCTGTTGGTTCATAATCGATATGATCAGGAAGCCACTGGTGGTGAAAACGAGGAGCAGATACCGCCTCTTGCATATTCATCCCAAATTCAGTTACATTTAGAATCGTTTGAAACACAGAAGTGATAATTGTCGATCCACCTGGTGTACCTACTACCATGTACAACTTACCATTTTTCTCTAAAATTGTTGGAGACATTGAGCTTAACATTCGCTTTTCTGGTTCTATCGCATTCGCTTTTCCTCCTACTAATCCGTACATATTAGGTGTACCAGGCTTCACAGAGAAATCATCCATCTCATTATTCAACAAGAATCCCGCTCCTCCTACTATCGTTTTAGAACCATAAGAATCATTTAATGTAGTCGTTGCAGACACGGCATTTCCCCATTTATCGACTACACAGTAGTGCGTTGTCTCATCGCTCTCATACCCGCCTAACTCTCCTGCTTTAACATCAGTACTCTTCGTTGCTTTGTCAAAAGACATAGACTCCATACGCCCTAGATTGTATTCTTTATTGACTAACTGATTTACAGGCACTTTATAGAAATCAGGGTCTCCTAAGTGCTCAGCTCTATCTGCATATACACGGCGTTCTGCTTCTACCATTACTTGTACTGTTTTTTCAGATTGGAATCCCCACTTTGCTAAAGGGTATTTCTCTATGGATTGGAACAAAGAGATTAAGGCAATACCTCCACTACTCGGAGGTGGCATAGAGATTACTTTTAATCCTTTATACTCTCCTACTATAGGCGTTCTCCATTTTGCTTCATAGCGTTTTAAATCTTCAAGAGTTATCATTCCATTACCTCTCTTCATCTCTCCTACGATTAACTCAGCCGTTTTCCCTTCGTAGAACCCTTTATGTCCTTCTTTTTGTACACGTTTCAGTGTTTCAGCTAAATCTTTTTGAATAAACACATCTCCTTTTGACCACTGTTCTTTTTCAGTAATAGCTGTACTTTGTGTACTAAATTTCACGAAGTTATCGTGTTGTTTAGTGAACTCACCTGCTTGTTTTTCTGTAATACTAAATCCTTTCTCTGCTAAGTCTATAGCTGGCTGTACCAATTCTTCCCATTGTAGAGAACCGTACTTAGCATGAGCTTGTACCATACCTGCTATTGTACCTGGTACCCCTGTTGCTAAGGCTCCTCTCATACTCAATTCTGTTATAGCTTCTCCATCTCCTCCCCAATACATATTTTCTCTTGCTTGCATAGGAGCTTTTTCTCTATAATCTAATGCGTCTATCTTACCATCCTTACCGCGATACACCATAAATCCTCCACCTCCGATATTACCAGCATTTGGATATACCACAGCTAATGCTAGCTCTACTGCTACAGCAGCATCTACTGCATTACCTCCTTTTTTTAGGATATCTACTCCTACTCTACTTGCCTCTGGGTGTGCTGATACAATCACTCCATTCTTGTACGCCTGTGGATTCTGAGCTACTACTTGTAATAAGCTACCACATAGGATAAAGGCTGATAATATAACTTTCTTCATGTATTGTTGTTTTTGTTACCGCAAGATAGATATTTTGAATTTATTATTAAAATAAGTGTTCAGTTATAGATAAATATTCAAAAACATCTCAACATAAAAGAAATACACTATTAACACTTATCTTTACAATAAATCACAGCTATGAAACTATTTAATTTCCAGAAGAAGAAAACAGAAAGTCACGACCAACCCCACACTGAAGAAGAGATATTACTACATGAGTTAGTCGACCAAATCACTAAATTAAACTATACAATCCAAGTAGATAAAGCTACTCAGATTATCATCGTTAATGACCAATTACTATTGGAATTCAGAATCATCCGAAATCCTGATTATGCAAAAGAACTAATGCACCTCATGATTAATACTGCACATCCTACTCATTTTCCTGATGGTATTATGGAAAGCATCGCTGGGATAGGCGAAACGGTACAAGATAGAATAGCATCTGTAGTAGAGAACTATATCACCTCTACCTTTAAACCCATCGCAGAGAGCCTTACAGATACCCATTCACCAGAATATGATTTCACTAGTGATGAAGTACTATGGCATCCCGCATTAAGTGACTTACGTGTTCAAGGTTCTTTTAACAGAGAGCTGAGTGGTGATGAATTATATTTATTATTAGTTTCTAAACTTGAGTCTATGTTATCTAGAGATCAGAAGTTCCATTGGCTAAAAATGTATATATCAAAACAACAGTCAGGAGAAATAATAGGTGACTGCCTCTTAGATAACGAACCTTGGGACGAAGGATTAAATATATTAGCTGACTATATCAGTAACATTCCTGTAGAGAGCATATTTATTGGTATCAAACAATTCGTAGTGTTTAGACGATGTGATAAGTATGATTAGTACAATATAATGAATAAGCCCATACTCTTACTAGATTATGGTTTTTTTTCATTATTTATGTTATCATCACTTATACATCTACCTCATCAGGTAAATGACCTATAATCTCTTTCAGCGTCTTCTCACTATACCCTGACAAGTTCCATACCTTATTGCGCTGTCCTCCCATGGTTAATACTAAACTATACCCCATTAATACACCAGAGCTTCGGTGTTCTAGTATGTCTATATCTTGAATATCCTTTACAGAATATAGCATCTTATCCCCTTTAAAAGTTTTAATGATAAGGTGATCTCCTTCAAAAGAAATACTGTTACAACACTTAAATAAACTATATACTATACCAGCAATAAAAAAAGGTAAGATCACTAAAAACACCCATCCTGCAGTATCTGGCAATTTCTTATTAAGCACTAATACCATACTAACAATAACACCTATACCTACAAACCAAGTTAATTTACCTAATATAATACCTATGAGATGGTTATACGATTTTTTCATATTTTTTGCGCAAAAATATAAAACGCCTAAACACTATCCCTACGGATATATAAATAGTACCGTAATTAATCTGATTATTACCACCAATATTTTGGATACTTTCTCAGCTTGCTTATATTGTTAAATAACAAGGCTATTACTGTGATAATAACAGATCCTGCCAAAACAGGATTAACAATAAAAGACCAACTCGCTCCTCCTAGTATAATGACTAGAGGATCTGCACCTGCTGGTGGATGTGTAGTCTTAGTCACTAGCATTAATCCTATCGCTGCACCTACTCCTATCGCTAGAGAATACCATTCTGTTCCTAAAAAAGTAAGACATAGCAGTCCTACTATACTCGCTAATAAATGACCTCCTATGATATTACGAGGCTGTGCTAATGGGCTATCAGGTACTCCAAATGCCAATACACAGGTCGCTCCAAAGGGAGCCATGATTAAAGGCATTTCTAATTCTTTAGTCATAAAGGCTATCACACCTATCGCTAACATACCTCCTATCCCTGAGTATATAGAATGTTTGGAAGTAGCTGATTGTGGACTAGTCTCTGTTGTTTTAAATTTTGCTATATATCGCTTCATTTAGATTAAATCTTGTTTTAGTAATTCTATTGTTTTCTTTACATAGGCTGAGTCCTGATAGACTTGACTCTCTGTCAGCCCTGCCTCAAACAGCATATATAACATAAAGGCTCTGTTCTCATCTGTCACTAATGCCTTAAAATATGCTTGTAATTCTGTCTTATGCTGATGGATGACTTCATAAATTTTCCCTTTATGCTCAGGTAGCTCTGACAACATATTAAGAAATGCACAGCCCCTATATCCCTCCTTCTCATTCATCTCTATAATATAGGTAAACACTGCTATGATGCGTTCCTTAATCGTGCGCTTCTTCTCCACATCTTCTTTCAGTCCCATAAACCAATAGTCATGTCTAGCTTTTAGATACGCTACAGCTAGATCATCTTTCGTTTTATAATGATCATAAAAGCTAGATTTAGCCACCTTAGCTTCTTCTATCACAGCATTGATCCCTGTGCTATTATATCCATATTGATGAAAGAGTAAAGTAGCAGCCTCTAATACTCTCTCCTTAGGTGAATTATTTTTCATGAAACAAATATAGAAATAAAAACAGACAAGTCTGTCTGTTTTACCTTTTTTATAGATCATTTTTTAATCGAGATAGGTCATTTGTGGCCATTTTAGGACATTTGTGGTCATTTTTTCCCATCTCAAAAAAAAACATATTTATAATTCAAAACTTTGCAAAGAGAAAACGCAAGGATAAAAATAGAACAGAAACTGCTATCACATTTGATGTCTGGTTGTATTCTAGTAGGGTTTTACTCGAATTGAGTCCGTAGTGAATCCGTTATGAGTCCGTACTCACTCCGTTAAATCAAGCAAAAAAACGGAGACGTATCTCACGTAGGACTCACATAATAATAAATGAACCAAATCAATAGTCAATGAAGACTACTATGAAAGTAAAGTATAACCAATAAATTATAACAATTATGGCAAAAATTGATGCAAAAGGGAGACCTCAAGGAAAGTATCTAAACTCTGTATTCAGAATAGTAGATAACAAAGTCATTATGCAAGGCAAACCCTCTAAACAAAAACAGACTAAAAAAACGAAGCAGGCAGCTACAGACTTTGGTACGGTGCAGAAATGCAATAGGCAATTAAGACACCTCATCCAACTCGCGATGAACAACAATCATTGTAAAAAAATGCACCTTAGAATGAACACGCATGCATTAGCACAGTTGCGTAATAATGAAGTATTTCCTTTAGGTCAACGCACTTACTTTAATACAGATCTAAGCGGGATGGTAGGTTTTGACTTTAATACGAATACTCCTTTTGGAGAGTATTGTACCCTACCAATTACTTTTCAGAAACTAGATAGTCATCAAACACGTATTAGTATAGATACCTCTACTATCAATGACTATTTTAACTTTGAAGATAATACATCTGAGATTAAAGTAGAGTTATTTATACAATATCATCAACTTAACTATCAAGAAATTCACAAAACAGAAAGTATTTCCTTCACTGTCAAAAAAGGAGAAATCCTCTCTGCTAAAGAGTGGGTTATACAGAATACATTAGAAAGCAGTATTACACTTGTCGTAGGGCAGCTATGGTATCTAAAGCAGAGCTTAACTGGCCAATACATTATGATTAATAATCGTAAATTCCATCCTAGTAGTATTCTTTATCTAGATAATGGTCTATAAAACACAATGAAAAACATAGTGGATAAAGGTAGAGAATCACTGATATTCTCTACCTTTATCTTTTTAACTATAAGTGTATGGGATGGTTTTCGAATAAAAGTAAGTTTCCAAAAGAAAATAAGGATAGAGGAATCGTGAAAATAACAGATAACAAAATTATTATCACCAACAGATCTTATGAAAGTGAAGATGAAATAATCCTTATCCCTAAAATAGAATACATTTATCTAGAGACATCGGACTATAGCGAGCCAAGTATGTTCATCTACCAAGATAGACAGTACTACATCCCTGGTGATTATGTAGGTACAGAAAAACTATGGCTATACTTAGCCGAACAGTTTCATTTCGACATCAACTTAGTAACTCAACACCTCAACGATAAAACAAATAATATACATAAGCTATACAGAACTACCTACAAACAGAATTATAAACTAACAAATACATCTCATAATGATTATCTCAAGGGCTATGAAATTCTAGCTCCCACGCCACTATTTGTGCCTTGGAACACGACTAAAGAAGAGTTATTAGCACAAGAGTATATTCATTCGGATGGATTCTATGCAGAAACAACCTACCCTGTACGCATTGGCAATATCACTGTAGATAATTTAGGTACCTATATAGATGATATACGTTCTGATGTAGCTCCTACGAGTTACTATACTAAATGCTTTGCTCCAGACGGATCTGACACTAGCTTATATCAACTAAAAGAGATTCTAGAGCACGATCTAGGTTCTACTGCTACCTATACGTTTTATAATGAACATCACTTGTTCTTCTATGCAGAATCTGATCATATCACATTCGAACTAAACTATACCATAGATGATCCTGAGTTTAGAACTGTAGCTTATAGCTTCACTTCACTGAATATCAATACTAAGTATGATTATCCCGACCTATTAGCAGATGACATATATACACCGAAACTAGTATTATCAGCTACTTATGTATTCAACTACTCCCTTACTGCACCAAGTAATTATCTAAAAAATGAAAGAATCAAAAGTACTTCTGATCTTGTAAAACTACAGAGTAAAAACAATTCTGTTATATGGATAGATAAACCGAATAATAGGATTGGATTTGCGGATAAAGCCTTTGCTATTACGTTTAATAAAGAAGAAATAGACTCTCTTACACTATGGAATACCTTACCTGCTAAAGGTGGTGGATTCTGCGTATTATCTGTAAATTTAAAAGAGGGTAATGCTGTCACTGTCTTTGAAGGAGCACACGATACGATTAAACATAATTTAGAGGATTTAGAGCAATTCTTAGGTTTACAGATTAATTTTTATGAAGATTATAATTGTTGATTTTAGAGGTTAGAATACCATTATCTCAATAAAAAGTCTTAGTTTAGAATAAATAAACTTGTCTTACTATGGGATTTCTATCAAAGCTATTTGGAAAAAAAGAAAACAAACCCTCCTCTACGAATGCCCCAACAGTACCTCCTGTCTATATTGACCTATCAGAGGAGCAAAAAAAGGCACTCAAGCAGTCTACACTCCCACTCAGAACAGGACAACTGTATATGCACTATTGGGAAGAGGATTTACTAGTCGAAGACTATGACAATGTAGACTGGGCTCATAGGGTAGTACACTTTTGGGAAGCTGAAGAAGTATTTGAAAAGAAATCATTACCACTCCCATTTTTAGATCTAGAAGAGAAACTCTTTCTATTTAAAGGTGACTTGACTAATATAGAATTTGAGATCGGAAAAGCACTTCCTTGGTCTGGTTTTCCTGGAGGAGCTACGAAATATACTACCTATCTCAATGAACAACTAATCTCTATACCTCAACTCTCTACATACGGCAATATAGATTATATAGAACGTGTACCTCTTACTGAGCATAACTTAGATGTACTCACTGAAGGCAATGACCATCTACTCCTCCTTGATGAGAGAATAGTCCAATACAATAAAGGGGAGTTCTTCTTAGATAATACTATCGTACCAATAGATATAGCGTATAGCACAGGTGGACTTCATTTAGTTAGAAAAATAATGACTTAGTACAGTATATATCGATACTTTATCTTTCCTACCTATATTAACAGAACTATTCAAATAATTCTGAATGTGACCCTACACGTTCTAATCTGATAATATTTGGATTTTTCTCTTCAAACCAGATAATTAAATAATCTGATTCGATGTGACACTCTAAGCGCCCATTCCAATTACCAATTAATTTATGTGGCCTCATTTCAATTGGAACATTACCTACACCTCCTTCTATCAATAAGTCAATAAGATCAAGTACTTTCTTCAAGCGTTTCTTATTGTTCTTAATTTTCTTAAGATCTTTTTTAAACTGAGATGTAAGTTGCAGTTGATACATACACTACATTTTATCAATAAAATCGTGAAACTCTTCTTTGCTAATAGTTTCTAAATTAGTTTCATTCATAGCATTTATACTATCCTGATTAGGCTCATGATAATTAGTTGCTTTAATCAATAGTGTTTCTAATAGATTATTAAAACTACGATTATTCTTTCTTGCTAATTCTTCTATATGATTATATAGACCTGTATCTAATCGAAAAGAGCCAGCTTTTTTAGGTTTCTTTGTACTCATAAGTATATCTTTGTATTTATTTGTATTACAAATATATACAATTCTTATCATATTATAACACGTATAAAATACCTCCGTAAGAAAAAAAGAATACTATTTTATTTCGATTCGATACCTTTGTAAAAAAATAATATACTAAAAATGAATACTATACACAAAAACAATATAATCCTTAATAAACTTCCGCCTATAGAACAACAAGCTTTAGTGGAAACTGATATTGTACTTGGTGGCTACCAACGTTTGACAGATTTCATTCTCAAAGTTATAAAAGAAAAAGAAGAGGAGCATAGTAAGAATAATGAGGTAATAATTACTTCTGAACGAGATGCTGAAGTTTTTATTGACGCTATCTATACGATACAGGAACCTTCTATTCGATTAATAATGGCTTTTAAAGAGTATAATACTATCATAAATGAAGGGTAGTATTAGTACAGAAAGAATATTGTAGAAAGGTATTTGATTGTATTAAAATATTTGCCACCATGAAAGCTCTAGACATTCTATTTAAAGAAAGTTAATCTTAGATCTTACGCTCAACTAACTATAATAAAAAAGACGACTCTTTCGAATCGTCTTCCTCATATTATTATAATTCTACTTATATAAAATAAGCAGCTACTACTCCTAATATTATAGCTATAAGCTTATTGATATTAAATGAATGTCCTTCGTTACTCTCAAAGATAATAGTCGATGAGATATGGAATAAAATACCTACTACTATAGCAGATATCTCAGCGTAATACTGAGTCAAGAAATCTACATTACTAGAAACCAATGTTCCTAATGGTGTCATCAGAGAGAAAACAACCATAAAGAAAAGCACCACCTTCTTATTCATATTTGCGTTAATAAAAAAGGCAGTTAATATCACTGCTATCGGCAAGTGATGTATCGCTATACCCCATGCTAACTCTTCGTGCTGACTCACTGGCATTCCCTCAAATAAGGCATGGATACACAAACTGATAAATAAAAGCCAAGGTACCTTGTCTAATTTGTCATGAGTATGTACATGCCCATGCTCTGCCCCTTTAGAGAAAAACTCTAATATAATCTGGAAGACAATCCCGATCATAATAAAGAAACCAATATTACCAGAACTGTGGTCGTGTCCGTGATCATGACTATGTCCCACATGTTCTGCTAATGACGCGGCTTCACTAGCTGCATACACATCAGGTAACAAATGGGTGACTGTCAATGCTAACAGGAATGATCCACTAAAGGCCATTAGCAATTTTAAATTCTTTTTGTTTTTGGGCTGTAATAGCACTGCTATTAAATACCCTGCAATAACTGATAATAAAGGTATAATATAAACCATCGGCTTATTTGAAAATCATAATTAATCGATCTGATTCTTTTTTATAAAACTTGCGCAACTTATAATCACCAAAAACATCTAAAAGGTAGATCTCTTTCTCATTCATCATCGCTTCAAAGTCCTCTAGTCTTAACGCCTTAACACGTTCTTCGTATTCGTGGTGTTCTCCATCTGCATCAAAGACAATCTCTTTGATAATAAACCCGTCTTCGTATTTTCTAGTGATATGGAAGTCAATTCCGTCTACTGTTTTAACCTCAGAAGGTACTAGATTAGCGATAACTTTATCTACATTCATAAAGTCGATTACTGCTAATCCGTATTCATTTACACTCTGATGAATAGCATCTAATGTACGCATATTATCAGCTGGATCAGGAAAATATCCGAAACTAGTAAACAAATTAAAGATAGCATCATACTTCTCTGTAGAAGGCTCTCTCATATCACGTACTTCAAAATGAAGTGTATCTGTGGCATACTTACTAGCCTCTTCTATACTATTAGGAGACAGGTCTACTCCTGTAACATCATAACCTAAAGAATTTAAATATATAGAATGTCTTCCTTTGCCACAAGCTAAATCTAACACTTTTGCCCCTTCTTCTAAATTTAAATAATGAGTTAAATTATCAATTAACACTTGTGCTTCTTCGTAATCCCTATCTTTGTATAAAGTATGGTAATAAGGGGTGTCAAACCACGACTTATACCAAGCTTTGTTCTCTTTTGACATACTTTTATTTTAAAACTTTTTAATTAGCCTGCAAATTTACTTTATTTTTGCGGATTAAACCTAGCATATATCACAGACATATCAGGATTTTATAACTAACTAAAATAGTCTTGAAATAATGAAAAAAACGTAGTAAATTATACTATTTTTATCAGACGTAGTATATTGGTTTAAAGCAGAATAGTCAATTATTCCTTATATAAGAAGAAAGATGGAAAATTTTAAAATGGTGGCTAAGACCTTCTTCGGTTTTGAAGAAGTACTAGCAAAAGAATTACAATTATTAGGTGCATTAAATGTACAACAGGGTACTAGAATGGTGAGTTTTAAAGGAGATAAAGGTTTTATGTATAAAGCCAATCTATCTCTGCGTACAGCTTTAAAAATCCTAAAACCTATTGCTACTTTTGCAGTATATAATGAAGCAAACTTATATAAAGGAGTTCAAAGTATTGACTGGAGTGAGTATCTATCAGCTAATCAGTCCTTCGTAATAGACGCTACAGTATTCTCTGATAACTTTAACAACTCTCAATTCGTTGCGTTAAAAGCAAAGGATGCTATCGTAGATCAGTTTAGAAATAAAAGTGGAGTACGCCCAAGTATAGATAAAGATTATCCAGACTTAAGAATTAACGTCCACTTACAAAAAGACCTGTGTACAATATCTCTAGATTCGTCAGGAGCCTCTCTACACCACCGTGGATATAGAACAGCTACTAATATCGCTCCTATCAATGAAGTGTTAGCAGCAGGAATGTTATTAATGTCAGGATGGGATGGTAGAAGTGATTTTATGGATCCAATGTGTGGTTCTGGTACAATCTTAACAGAAGCGGCTATGATCGCTTGTAATATCCCTGCAAATATCAATAGAAAAGAGTTTGCTTTTGAAAGATGGAATGATTGGGATGCAGAGCTTTTTGACAAGGTACAAGAGTCGCTATTAAAAAGAATACGCGAGTTCCATTATACAATAAAAGGATACGATAAGGCACCTTCTGCAGTATTAAAAGCGATAGATAACGTAAGAAATGCTAACTTAGACGAATATATCGAGATAAAAACTGCGAACTTCTTCGATACTCAAAAGGAAACTGAAGGCCCACTACACATGGTGTTTAACCCTCCTTATGGAGAACGTCTAGACATAGATCTAGAACGCTTCTACAGAGAAGTAGGTGATACATTAAAACAAGGCTATCCTGGCACAGAAGCCTGGTTTATCACAGGTAATGTAGAAGCTTTAAAATTCGTAGGATTAAGACCTTCTAGAAAGATTAAACTATACAATGGAAAACTAGAAGCTCGTTTAGTAAAATATGAACTATACGAAGGAAGTAAAAAAGGAAAATATATAAACAAAAATGATTAAATCATGAGTGTATCAACTAAAACCATCATCTTACAGTTTCTGAGTTTTGCAGTACTATTCATTTTATGTCGTTTAGCATTCTCTACTTTTACAGCATTAAGTGGTTTTTGGTTACCACTGACAAGTGCTGTAACCGCTACAATCTTAGCTCCTCAGTTTAAAGTATTCAAAACTGATAAAGGAGATAAAATATGTATGCGTTGGATATTCTTAAAAGGTGTGAAAATTTTAAACTAATAAAAGAACAAAAGCACAAAATACTTTGTTTTTACCCTTTGATTACACAGATAAGCTCTATTATCCATAAAAGAACTTTATCTTATAAAAAAGACAATTTTTGGCTTTTATACTAGTTATAAATGCCCTACATTTGTCACATATCCCTTTAAAAATTTAAATACTAAAAAGCCAATTGGTCATCTAATCATGAACAATTGGCTTTTTTATTTTCTAAAAAAATATAACTCCCTATTTATCAGTCAGTATAGATAGTAACTCTGCATCTACATATCTTCCCTTCTCAAAAAAATAATCTCGTAGTACGCCTTCTGTTTTCATTCCGTTTTTCTGTAATACACGACGAGAAGCATCATGCGCAGGATCAATAAAAGCTTCTATACGATGCAAATCTAATGTAGTGAAGCCAAACTCTAACATTAAGGCTACAGCTTCACTAGCTATTCCTTTCCCCCAATAGGCAGGAGTTACTTCATATCCTATCTCTGCTCTACTGTTCTCTAGTGATAAACTATGAAATCCGCATGTTCCTATTAGTTCATCATTTCCCTTTAAAGTTATAGCCCATCGAAGACCTTGTCCATTTATCGTTCTATCATTCCATATCTGAATCAGTTCTTCTGCTTGTTCTACAGTCGTAAACGTTGCTAGATCATAGTATTCTGTTACTTCATCTTTAGAAAAGTATTCAAATACTTGTGGAGCATCACTTCTTCTTAATTCTCTTAAAACTAGTCTATCGCTTTTCACAATAGGCATTTCTCTGATTATTTTCATCTTTTGCTTTTTTACAAAGTACCACATTTTACTTTAGACTATCATAGTTACTTTATACAAACACCGTTGACATAAGTTCTCTTACTCAAACTAGCTCTAAAGTACATTTTGAGAAATAATTAACTGTTTTACTTTTTATTCCCCTTCTTATCTTCTATTTTTGAGTTCTAACCTATTAACTATAACTATTATGAATAGAAGAGCTTTTCTTCAAAATACCAGTATGGCTGGTATAGGTGCATTAATCGTACCTTCTTCTTTATTTAGCTTCTCAAGCAACACTAAAAAAGTGCGTATCGGAATGATCGCTGTAGGACTAAGAGGGCAAGTGCACTTAGATGAATTACTAAAAAGAGACGATGTAGAAGTGATCGCAATGGCTGATCCTGATGACAGAATGATCAAACGCGCTCAAAAAATCGTAGATAAACACAATAAAAAACAACCTATCGTATATGACAAAGGAGATTATGACTACCAAAATCTTCTAAAACGCAATGATATAGATGCTGTTATTATCTCCTCTCCTTGGGAATGGCATGAAAGACAAGGGACAGAAGCTATGCGTGCAGGCAAGATAGTGGGTATGGAAGTATGTGGAGCCATGACGCTAGAGGAATGTTGGAATTATGTAAATGTGTATGAAGAGACAAAGGTACCTCTGATGATGTTAGAGAATGTGTGTTACCGCCGTGATATCATGGCTGTCTTCAATATGGTAAAGAAAGGTAAGTTTGGGGAATTAATCCACGGTACTGGTGGATATCAACACGACCTTAGAAATGTCTTATTTAACGATGGGGTACAACCTTATGGTGGAGGTGTAGAATTTGGTGAGAAAGGATTTAGTGAAGCGAAATGGAGAACAGATCACTATGTCACTAGAAATGGGGAACTATACCCTACGCATGGTGTAGGTCCTCTAGCAGCTATGTTTAATGTCAATAGAGGGAATAGAATCACTCACCTAACTTCTATGGCTTCTAAAGCAAGGGGATTACATCAGTACATCGTAGAGAATGGCGGTCAAGATCACCCTAATGCAAAAGTAAACTTTAAACAAGGAGACATCGTTACTACAACACTTAAATGTGAGAATGGAGAGACAATGGTATTGACTCATGATACTTCTCTACAACGCCCATATAATTTAGGTTTTAAAGTACAAGGTACTGATGGTATCTGGCAAGAGATTAGCTCTGGCGGATTAGACAAAGGATTTATCTACTTCGAAAAAGAGATGGATCATTCTCATCAATGGGCTAACTCTAAAGACTACTTAGAGCAATATGACCATCCGCTGTGGAAAAACAATGAGGCTAAAGCTGTAGGTGCTGGTCATGGTGGTATGGATTACTTTATGATCAATGCCTTTGTGGAAAGTATCAAAAGAAATATAGAATTCCCATTTGACATTTATGACTTGGCTACTTGGTATGCAGTGACTCCTCTAAGTGAGAAGTCTATAGCAGCACATGGTCAGGTACAAGAGATGCCTGACTTTACGAGAGGTAAATATGTAAATAGAAAGACAGTATTTGGCTCTAATAGCGAATATTAATAGATAAAAAGATCCCTGTTATGTATAACAGGGATCTTTTTGTTCTTTATTTTAAGTGCTCTGAGATAAAGCCCATCATACATTTATAAAAAGCAATACTGTTCTCCTCTTTTGCAAAGCCATGCCCTTCATCATATTTTACCATATAAGGTACTTCAAAACCACGTGCTCTTAATGCTTCCACAATTTGATCAGACTCTGCTATTTTTACCCTTGGGTCATTCGCTCCTTGAACAACGAAAAGAGGTTTGTTGATTTTATGTAATTGATAGACAGGAGACACTTCACGAGCAATCTCTCTTTCTTCTTCATTATCTAAATCATACCATATCTCTTTAACCATGTCTTTATAAGGCTTCCAATATTCTGGGAATGATTCAAAGAATGTGAATATACTAGATACACCAACATAATCTACTCCACAAGTATACAGCTCTGGAGTCTTCACTAATCCCATCAGTGTAGCATATCCTCCATGGCTAGCACCATAAATAGCAATCTTAGAAGCATCTACCCATCCTTGTTCAATAACGTATTGTACTCCATCTTCTACATCGTCCATTACTTTTCGTCCGATTTGTTTAAAACCTGATGTAAAGAATTCTTTCCCATAACCTCCTGATATACGGAAGTTCACTTGTAATGTTGCATATCCTCTACTTGCGAATAACTGTGTCTCTGGGTTAAAGCCCCAACTATCTCTAATACCTTGTGGTCCTCCATGTGGATTCACAATTAAAGGGACTTTATTTCCTTCTTTAGCAGATTTAGGTAATGTAATATATCCGTGCAGTTTAATCCCATCACGACTCATAAACGAGATAGGTAACATCTCTGCCATATCCTCTTCTTTTAATTGAGGCATTAGATCGTAAAGCAAAGTAACATCACCTGTATCTTTATCATAATTATAATACTTACCATAAAGCTTATCACTCTGTACTATAATCAAATAACGGTCTTCTTTTTCTGTCTTAGCTGCTATAGAGTACTCATATTCTCCAAAGTGTCTGTCTAGATCAGCACTAATCTTCTTAAAAGTCTCACTTACTGGTTCTATCACAACTTTTTCGCCTTCGTACCCCAAGTAATCTATCTCCCAATTTCTATTACGAGAAAGTCCAATAATAGAAGCATCATACTCTGCATTAGCATATACTTCTTTAACTACAGACTTTGTTCTAAAGTTATACAGTACAATGCGTTGCTTATCAGAATCTAAATTAGTCAAAACATAAGCTTCATCTTTATCTGTAGACGCATAATTAAATGCCATAAGAGAGAAGGTATCAGACCAATTTATGGTATGAAATAATTGGTAAGTTGTTTCTCCTTCTGCTTTATAAAAATACTGTGTCTGTATACCATTGTACACCTTAGAATATCCTCTAAGATTACCATCTTTATCAAAATCATAATCAGATACAGGATTAGATGGATCATCATTCGTAAATAGCTTAACGTATTCACCTGTATTGATATTAATCTTATAAGGTTCAAATATTTGAGCATTTTCAAGATTCATTGTGATAATGATATAATCTTTTTGCTCTTTAAGCATATTCAGAATACCTGCTTGTACCTTATCAAATGGGGTTAGATCTATGTTATTAGTACCATCTACATTCACAGCATATATATGGTAGTTCTCATCTCCTCCATTATCCATTACATACGCTAAACGGTCATCATTAATCCATCCATACCCTCTTACCAACTCTTCTCCTTCTTCTATTACACGGATGATATTACCTGTCTCAATCTCTTTTACATACACATGGCGTTTATTCTTCTCATCTTTTTCTCTATAAGATAAATACTTCCCATTAGGTGAGAGTTGAAATCCAGATGATGTAGGACGTTGAAAGTAATCTTCTACCTTATACTTATACTCCCCTTGTTCTTTATTAGCTAAGGCCAATAATTCTTCTTCTGTAGATACTAACGAAGGATTTCCTGGTAGAGTAATTACTGTCTTTTCAAAAACAACAGGTAGTTCTTGTTCCATTTGACTCATCTTTCCTTCTATTTTGTTTTCTATATACGCCCCTGCAAAGCTCATTCCCATAGCTGCGACAGAAAAACTTAAGTTGGCTTCTTTAAAAGCTATATTGGTAGCTTCGATTCCCATCGCTCCTTGACTAGGTAAGTCTAAAGTAACTTTATCTATATCTTCTATATGCAATACTAGATCTACTTTCATTTCTCCTAAGTCTAAGACTGCTTTATAATCTCCTATAATTTCTTTCATAATCCTATTTTTCTTTTCTATTTGCACTCCTTTTCTAACAAGTAGCTTTACAAAAATACTGTTTTAAATATTCTTTCTAATCTACTTTATCAATTAAGTATAGGTACTAAAATGTGTAAATGTACTATTCCACAAGAGTACTAATAAATACTATTCTACAGCAAAAGAGAGTATAATGACCTCACTTCATTCCCCAACTATCTACACTATGTGTCATTTATTTTGTTAAAAAGAGGTCCAAACTGTCTAAAACAGCGATGGCACAACTATTGAAGGTACTTAAGTGACTATTTGGTTAATAAAACTTTTATAATGAGATATATTCTCAAATACAAACACTAAAAAATAAATTATAAAACAAACACGCAAATAGTATAACAATATTAAAAGATAAGGTTATGCAAAACGACAAAACGATTAATACGCCACAATCAATTCCTTTAGACAAACAAGAAGGAAAACCTTTAAAGACAAAATCATTATCTACAACTGATTATATCGTTTTAGGAGGTACCTTTTTACTAATGGGGGTAGGATTATTTTTAATTTACAAATTACAACCATACTTCGAGAGAATACGTTTCGAACAATTAAAATCATTTTGGGGTTCTACTGTAATTAACTTTGGACTTGTTCTATTTGTTTTACAAATGAGCTTCTTACTTTATATAGTATATCTTTATTTTAGATATAAACCTGTTGCTTCATTAAGCGATGAAGAATTACCAACATGTACTGTCATTGTTCCTGCTTATAATGAAGGACGTTTAGTATATGATACCCTACTTAGTTTAGCAAATGGTGATTATCCAGTAGAGAAGTTAGAAATTATTTCTATAGATGATGGTAGTAAAGATGATACGTGGAACTGGATGCTGAAAGCTAAAGCAGAATTAGGAGAAAGAGTATCTATCTTACAACAACCTAAAAACCAAGGAAAAAGACACGCGTTATACAGAGGTTTTAATATAGGTACAGGAGAGGTTTATATCACAGTAGATAGTGATTCTATTGTAAAAAAAGACACTCTTAGAAACTTAGTTAGCCCATTCGTGTACAACGAGAAATGTGGTGCTGTAGGAGGAAATGTAAGAGTACTAAATACAGAGGATGGAGTTATTCCTAAAATGCTAAATGTAAGTTTTGTATTCAGTTTTGAGTTTATACGTTCTGCTCAGAGTGCTTTAGGATCAGTACTATGTACCCCAGGAGCATTAGCAGCATATCGAAGAGAAGCTGTAATGAACTGTTTAGAAGATTGGATCAACCAAACCTTCATGGGGCAACCTTCTGATATCGGTGAAGATAGAGCCATGACAAATATGATTCTAAAACAAGGATATCACGTACTATTCCAACGTAATGCTTATGTATTAACGAATACTCCTGAAGAGTATAGAACATTATACAAGATGTTTATTCGTTGGGAAAGAAGTAATGTAAGAGAAAACATTGCTATGAGTAAATTTGCTTTTAAGAAGTTTAGAGAGGGATCGACAATAGGTCCAAGAATTTTATTACTAAACCAATGGTTAAGAGTACTAATGGCTTATCCTTTATTAATCTTAATGTTATTCTTCATAGCGACTAAACCTTTAGTGTTTATCACTTCTGCTTTAGTAAGTATTTTTATCTTCTCGAGTATTCAAGTATTTTTCTACTCGAAAAGATATAGCGTAGCAGAGTCTTTCTGGGCGTATCCATATAGTATATTCTATACGTTTACTCTATTCTGGATTACTCCTTACGCTATCGCTACCGCTAACAAAAGAGGTTGGTTAACAAGAACATTACCTGCACAAAAATAGAGTAGTTGAATATATTGATTTAAGTAAAAAAGACAGCATGCACTTCGCTGTCTTTTTTCGTTTTACTCTATTCATTCTTTCATCTAAGGGAAATTAGCATAAATAAAGAAGGGCTATTCTTCACAGAATAGCCCTTCTTTTGTTCTTATCTATTTAGATTATTTTACCTGATCTTCTGTTAGATCAAATCCCCAATCTTTTCCTTTCATTGTAGCAGGAACTCCTTTTACCATCCAAACTGGTGCCTTACCATCTTTTAGGTAGTAATCGAAGAATTGCTGTTGACGTACTTGAATATCTTTTCTATTTTGACGTTTCATCAAGTTGTGCTCATCTCCATTATAGTTTAACATCCACGCTGGTTTTCCTAAACGTCTTAATGCCATAAACATTTCGATACCTTGATACCATGGCACTGCCCCATCGTTATCATTATGCATAATCACCACTGGTGTTTTTACATATGGCATTCTAAATAATGGTGAGTTTTCAATATATAAGTCATGTCCTTCCCAAAGTGTTTTTCCTATTCTACTTTGTGTTTTTTCGTATTGAAATTGGCGGCTCATACCACTTTGCCAACGGATCCCTCCATAAGCTGATGTCATATTCGCTACTGGAGCTCCTGACCATGCAGCTGCGTACATATCTGTTACTGTAATTAAATGAGCAACTTGGTATCCTCCCCAACTTTGTCCTTGGATAGCAATTTTATCAGCATTAACCCATTTATTTTGTTTTAAATACTCTACTCCTGAATTGATATATTCTTCTGCTGACTTACCTGGATGTCCATCTACATAACTAACATCTGGAGTAAACACTAAATAACCATTACTTACAAAATATGAAATATTTAAACGAGATGGTGTTGGTGCTGGAGCTTCATATCGATGCAAGTTATCAGATAACTTCTCATAGAAGTATACAATCATTGGATACTTTTTATTTGCATCAAAATCTTCAGGTTTGAATAACACTCCTGTTGACTCATACCCTTTAGGCGTAGTCCAATGTACTAACTCTGCAGTACCCCAATTGTACTCTTTTTGTTGTTGATTAATATCACTTAATTGAGTAGCGGATACTAAATCATTGGTAACATAAAGATTCATTGACTCTGTAAAAGAACCTTTTAAATAACCATATACATTAGCATCCTTCGCTTTAAACAAAGAACTATAACCACTATATGGTTGCATTAATATTTCTTTAGGTGCTTTTGTACTTTTTATTTCTGTAGTAAAGAATCCTGCATCTTTTGTTTGTTCATTGAATGCTGCTAAGATTACTTGTTCATTTCTGTTGAATGAACGCTTTTCATCATCTAACTTTAATACATCAAAAGCAATATTATTCTTACGTCCATATCCATTAGTAACCATTCTAGGAGCTTTATTACTATTCAAATAAAATTCCCAAATATCAAAACGGTCTCTAATTAAAACAGACTCGTCATTATCTGTCCATGCTTGGATCCCATAAGAAGAAGCATTGTCAGGCATATCAAAAGTCTCATCTGCAAAAGATACAGTTAAACCTTTATTTAAGTGTTTTGTAATATTTGATTTCACATCATAAGCATACCAATTACCTTCTTCACTGTTATAGTATACCACAGCAGTCCCTTTTGGTGATATACGAGCTGAACCTGGTAAGTCAGCAACTACCTCTACTTCTTTACCTGTATTTACATCTACAATGTAGTAAGAAGAAACTCCTGAGATATTCCACTGTCTTTCTACTCTTCGTCCAAAGTCTGAAGAATTAAACACAATATTAGCATTTCCTTCGTCTACTAATTGGCTTCCATTGATTTTTTCATCAGCTAAAGCAATAAGTTTACTCCTATCTTTAAGGTTAATAGTAGCTAAAAAACTTCTCTTTAAGTCCTTATCTAGATTCACCAATTGTTGAGGTTGAATATAGTCTTCATTATAATGCCAAATATCTACTACTGCATGATCTTCTGCTATAAGTGTAGTGTCTTTAGCAATAGGTTTTGGTGCAATACCTAAATACAATCTTCCTCCATTCTTACTAAAACGAGGTTTGTTATTTTCTGAAACAACCCAATCTTTAGGCATTCCTTTAGTTGTATTAGATGCTAATACTGTAGCGCCTGTTACAAGATCAGTATAGTATAAGTCATATTTCTTTACTAATACTTTCTCCTCATCATTCGTTCCAATAAACACTAATTGCTTACCATTCTCATCAAAAGAGAACTGAGAATACTTACCTGTACCTTCTAAAATTGTTTTGACTGCTTTTGTTTTCAAATCAACTACAAATACTCCGAAAGGTCCTTTTGCTTTCTCTTCTTTAGCAGTTTCTTCTTTTGTATCTGCTACCTCCTTAGTTTTCTCAGTCTTAGTCTCGTCTTTTTTATCGTCCTTTTTCTTTGCATTAGGATCCTTTGTAACAAAAACCAAATATTGTCCTAGATCATCAAAGTAATAGTCTGTTACATTCTCATAAGAAATTTTCTCTCCTGTTACTAAGTTCTCAAATACCAATTCTAAAGGAGCGTCTTTGTCTGCTTTTTTAGCAGGTTTCTTTACCTCCTTTTTGTCTTTTGACTTTGCAGTATCTTTAGCTGGCTCTAATAAATATGCTAGGTAATCTCCTTTCTTTTCTGGTACTTTAAAAGACTTAATATCTGATTTCTTTACTAAAGCTCCTGTCTTTAAGTTATATATTCCTAAAGAATCTTTTGCTATCTCATCCTCTTTTTTCTTCTTAGTTCTTACTGCTTTTAAATCAGCATAAGTAGGTCGAATAGAAAAAACAGAGAAATTAGACGTCCCTGTAAATACAGGTTTTTCCCCTCTTGGAACTACAAGCTTTTTAGTTTTTTTTGTTGTCTCTATATAAAGAGTTTTGTCTCCTTCTTGTGGATTCACTTGATATAAAATCCAGTCTCCATTATTAGAAAAAGTTTTTGTTCCAATAGATTGCCACCCATCATAAACAGAATGGTCTAAAGGCTTTTTTTGTGCTTGGGTAGTCAAGCTCCCCAAAACAAAAAGACCTAACCCTAACTGTTTCCAGAAATAACTAGGATTAGATCTTTTTGTAGGTTTTGTTGTTGGTGTTAATTTCATATTACGTTAGTTAATTTACGGCTTGGAAGTTACCGCAAATTTCGTACTTGACCAAACAACTATCTTAATTGGTTTAACTCATGTAATTCTCTTATACGTTTCTTACTGATTTTACCTACACTTGTTTTAGGTATATCATCTACAAATACAAAGCGATCAGGGATAGCCCATTTATTGATAACTTGCTTATCAACATACTTTTGCATATGCTCTACTAAGTCTTTCTCCACAATCTCAACTCCCACTTTTGCTACAACTAATGCGAAAGGGCGTTCACCCCATTTATCATCAGGAATTCCAATGACTGCGGCATCTACCACACCTGGATAACTACTTATCATCTCTTCTAAAGCGAGTGAAGACATCCATTCACCTCCTGTTTTAATCACATCTTTAGAACGATCTACTATTTTCACATCATTGTTCTCATCAATCCAAGCTATATCGCCTGTATGCAAATACCCTCCGTCCCACAGTTCCTCACTCTTCTTTTTATCTTTATAATATCCCATGGTAAGATAAGGAGCTCTTACTACGATTTCTCCTAATGTTTTACCATCTTTAGGCACTTCTACTCCATCCTCATCTATTACTTTTAAATCCACTAGTAATGCAGCTCTACCCGTCCTTGTTCTAATCTCTAATTGAGACTCTAGATTATTTTGAATAGTCTCTAAAGATAAATAAGAAGTCGTTAATAATGGACAGGTTTCGGACATTCCATACCCTGTTACTACTGATATACCTCTTTCCATAGCTCTTCTTGCTAATGGCTTACTCAATGCCGATCCCCCTATTAATACACTCCAATTTGAAAAATCAATATCACTAGCAGCAGGGCTCGTCAATAACATATTTAATATCGTAGGTACACAATGTGATATCGTAGGTTTCTCTTTTCTAAAGATTTCTAAGAAACTCTGTGGTTCAAATCTACCAACATACACTTGTTTTAAACTTAATGCTGTCGCTACATAAGGAAGCCCCCAAGCATGCACATGGAACATTGGCGTTAAAGGTAAATACACATCTTTTGAGGTAATTTTAAACCCTTCATTCATCAGAGATAACACACTCATCTCTACCATCGTATGTAGCACTAACTGACGATGAGTGAAATATACTGCTTTAGGGTCACCTGTTGTACCTGTTGTATAGAATAAAGTAGCTACTGCTTCTTCAGAAAAATCAGGAAAATTATACTCTTTCGAAGAAGAAGTAACTAAGTCATCAAAGTATCCTTTAACATCTAAAACCGTCTTAACTTCATTAGTATGATCGCGAATAATGATAATCTGCTTTACAGTAGTCATTTTATCCTTGATCGATTCTACTATTGGTACAAAATCCTCATGCACAACTAATACCTCATCCTCTGCATGATTAATGGTATAAAGCATTTGTTCTGGCGCTAAACGCCAATTAATCGTATGCAATACATTCCCTGAAATAGGAACTGCAAAATAATTCATTAAGTAGCGATGACTATCATAATCTATAACGCCTACAACACTCCCTCCTTCTAAACCTAATTCTTGATATACATTACACAACTGCTTCACTCTACTATACAGTTCATAATAATCAAAGCGCTCTTGGTTCTTATAAACGATTTCATGTTTAGGATTCACACGAAGTGAATTCTCTAGCAAGTCTTTTATCAATAGTTGATAGGCATGAGCATTACTTGCTGATTCTATTGTTTTTATTTTCATTTGATTGTTTTTTAGTTGGTTTACTACAATATAGTAAAAAGTTTCAAAACTCACCCTACCAATCAATTACGAATCTTATATGATAATAAAAATAGATTATCCTAACCTGGAAACTAAACATAAAAAAAGCCTGTGAACATTTCTATCCTCAGGCTTTTAAAATTATATCATAGATCTCTCTTAGCTTCTCAGTGATGCAATGAATTCTTCAACATCAGCATCAAACGTTGTTTCTTGAATTAATTCAAGAGATAAGGTTGTCATCTTTTTAAAATGTGTTTTAGAGAAACTTCTTCCTCCAAAACTCTCTTTACAAAAATCTCCTATAATACCAAACACTCCGTTTACCTCTTCTAAAGTAACTTCTTTCTGATCTGCATATCTCCCTCTTAATACAGCAGCTCCTACATAAGCTCCAATCTTCACGACCAAGTCTGTATTTAGAATTTCCTTTTTATCAGCTAAATAAAATAACTCATCTAAATTATGATGTATTAGCGTTTTTATATCCATATTCTATACTTCTCTTATTTAAGCAAAGGTAAAAAGAAAAGTAGAGATATACTTAAACTTTAAGCATATCTCTACTTTATATTAACCCTATCATTCAATAAAAAAAGTGTTGAATTATCTTCAACACATTTAAATTTTATAATTCAATATTATACAATTTCATTTTATTGTACAATGTTTTTCTATCGATTCCTAATACTTGCGCAGCCTTAGTTTTATTAAACTTAACTTTTTCTAATGCAGTACGAATAGCCTGTTCTTCATTTCTAGAAGAGAACAACTTGAGATCATCCTCTGTTGTCTCATTTGTTGTATTTGCTTTAATCACTTCTGATTTTGGCACGAGAATCTCTTGTGGTAGTACATCTTTTTCTATAATCTCTCCACGGGTTAAAAGAACTGATCTTTTGATGATATTCTTCATCTCTCTTAAGTTTCCTGGCCAATCATAAGTTAAAAAGATACACTCTACCTCAGAAGAGAATTTCTTTACTTTTTTCTCAAGTTCAATATTAGACTCGTTTAAGAAATGCATCGCAAACATCAATATATCTGCACCTCTATCCGCTAATCTAGGAGCTACAATACCAAACTCATTTAAGCGATGATATAAATCCTCTCTAAATTCTCCTTCTCTTACAGCCTTTGGCAAATCCTCATTAGTTGCAGCGATAACTCTGATATCTACATCTATTTCATTACTACTTCCCACAGGTTTTACTTTGCGTTCTTGAAGCGCTCTTAATAGTTGTACCTGTACCTCATAAGATAAGTTACCTACCTCATCTAGGAATATAGTTCCTCCATTAGCAGCCTCAAAGTGTCCTACCTTATCGGTAACAGCTCCTGTAAAAGACCCCTTAATATGTCCAAAAAACTCACTAGAAGCCAAATCCTTAGGGATTGCACCACAATCTACTGCAATATATGGTTTATCCTTACGCTTGCTTTTTAAGTGAATAGAATGTGCTATATTTTCTTTACCTGTACCACTATCACCTATAATCAAAACAGACATATTAGTAGGTGCTACTAGATCAATGTATTCATGTAATTGTTTAGACACATTACTTTCGCCTCTTACATACTCTACCTCTTCCACTTGCTCTTCTGCATTCTCTACATCTTTTACTACAGTAGATTTAGTTTTTGATTTTAAAGGCTCACCACTTTCCACACTTGCTTTTCTTTCGAGAGCTTGTTTGATTGTCAACAGTATCTCATCTGGGTTTATTGGCTTTGCTACATAATCGAATGCTCCTAACTTCATTGCATTCACAGCTGTTTTAATTTCAGTATATCCTGTCATTAAAATAACTTGTGAAGTTCTACATTTTGATTTTATATATTTAAGTAATTCTAAACCATTACTATCAGGTAGTCTAACATCTGTAAGGACAATATCATAGCACTCTTCATCAATACACTGTTCTGCTTCTGTACTACTAAATGCATTCGAAACTATATACCCTTTTTTAGATAAAAAAGTTTTTAGCATTTCGCAGAAAGGAACATCATCATCTATAACCAGAATCTTGTGACTCATATTTTTATTTTTTATGTGCTTCTTGCAAATTTATACTTTTTATTATTCATTCCCAATTACGATATAAAATTAACCTATATAAACAGCAAAAGGGAGCCTAAGCTCCCTGTTCACCTGAAGATTTCTCTTCTTCACCTTACTAACGATCTAACTTGTTATCTCTCGATAACATAACTTTTAAATAAACACTTAAATTTTCTTTTTCAAAAGCAGGAAGTTTTTCAACTTCTTTACTTTTTTTATAACACCTTACTGTAATAGTATATATACAAAACCATGCCAAACCTAATAGGCATAAGACCTATTCATATATCTATTTTATATTCAACACATTATGCGAATTAAAAAAAAACTCCCCAACTTTCCACAATAGGAAAAGATGGGGAGTTTTTTGTGTATTGTTTCCACACATATTAGAAAGGATACCCAATAGCGAAGTTAAACATTAGGTTATCTTTTCGCCATCTACTACTTCCAAAATTGATATCATCTATTACCCAGCGTTCACCTGATGCATGATATGGTACGCGCAATGGAAATGCAAAATCAAAACGAAGAACTAAGAATGTAACATCAAATCGCAATCCTGCTCCTGCTCCAATTGCTAACTCATTTAAAAAGTCACCACTGAACTTACCTCCAGGTCGATCTGATACATCGTTTAGATTCCAGATATTCCCAGCATCAACAAACAATGCACCATGTACAATACTAAATAGTTTTTTTCGGTACTCTAAGTTCATTTCTAACAACATATCTCCCGATTGATCTGGTATAAATTTAGCATTGTTAATCTCTGGATTGAATGAACCTGGTCCTAAAGTACGTGCTCTAAACGCTCTAATACTATTTGACCCTCCTACATAAAACTGCTTTGTATAAGGCATTTGTTTAGAATTTCCATAAGCTATCCCTATACCTGCGTGTATTCTACTCACTAACTGTGAAGTTTTACTTAGTCTTAGGTAATGTCTAAAGTCGTGTTCTGTTTTTATATATTGACTAAATGGAACACCTATCAAACTTTTTTCCTTATCCTTATCCACATTAGCCCCCATTAATAATCCTGTGATATTAGCAGACAGATCTAATCCTCCACGATAGTATATTGTCCCTTTTTTAAATTTCTTACTAGTATTTGTATAAGTATAGGTATAAGTAGGACCAAAGGTCAGCTGCTTATCTAATACTCTCTCCAGCGACGGATTACCAGCTGCATACTCCTTATAGTAATCTGTGACATGCCCAGGTTTTACATAGTTAATATCAAATACTTTCAAATCATGCTCTCTAAAAGCACTCTCTTTCCAGAGATATCCCCAAGAAGCTTTAAAAGACTGCAATGAATACAATTGGCTACGTTCCAAATATTCTCCCCCAAGAATAGCACGTGTCTTAGGGATATAAGCACTAGTCGATTGTAGATTAAATGGAGATATAATCTTAGGCCAAGTCAGACTAGTTTCAAGACCTACCTTATATACATTATACCCATTATTAGCCGATGACATTTGGAAATCTGCCCCACCATAAGCAGACACAGAGAACACCTCAGCTCCTTTCATAAAGTTCTTATTGCTCCAGTTCAAGTTTAACTCTGCTCCATTATAACTAGCTGAGTTCATCTTCCCTAACAACTCAAGTCTAATAGCCTTAGGATTATCAGGAGTTAAGAAGTAATAAGCGTTTAATTTATGATTTAAACTATCTGATATCTCGAACTGATTCTTCACAAACTTAAAAACACCTAAACTCACTAACCTATTTAAAGATAAGTTATGATCATTTCTGTTATAGGTATCTCCATGTTTTAAGTGAATCGCTCTATCATAAATAGACGATTTAAACTTTCCTTTAGGATCTACTATTTTAAAATCTTTATATACTTGTGCTGAGTCAAGAGCCTGCATATAGTTCGTATCAGACAGCACATAATCAGAAAATATATAAATATTATCTATCGTATAAAGCTCTAATGCTAACTTAGGTGTATTCTCTTTAATCTTTAAAGCTAAGTCGACCTGATGATGTCCTACACTACTATCTACCTGCACTAATAAGTTATCTGCACTGAAGTAATAATATCCTTTATTTTTTAAATAATTATCAAATCTAGTACGTTCATCTTTAATAACATCTAAGTTATAAGCTCTTCCTTTTTTCAATCTTGTATAGGGCATCGCTTTAGACAGCTCTTGTTTGATACCTGTAGAATCCTTTGCAAAGGTAAACTCACGTATTTTATATTGCTCACCAGGGATTACCGTATACTCTGCTCCTTTCTTCTTATCACTTGGTTGAAGTGTATCATAAGTCACATCTACATTGAAGTACCCTTGATTCTCTAATCGATTAGATAGAATAGCCTTATTGTTCTCCATATCTACTTGATCGAATAATACAGGTGGTTCACCTAACTTGTTTCGCATCCATCGACGCACTTTATTACTTTTTTCTGGATCCCCTGCTAGGTTATAAAAAAATAATTTAGGATGCATACCTAACAGTGTCGCATTAGGAATAGGACGTAGCAAACCATGGAGTTCATCATTCATCTCAGACTTTTGAGACTTAGATAATGAATCACTGTTAATCACTATTTTCCCTCCAGAATACAGATACTCATCTTCTGCCAAATGACGAGTTGTGTTACATGAGAATATAAATAATAGTCCAAGACATCCCGCTAATCCATTATATATTTTACTCTGCTTTAGCTTCATCTCTTAATTGCTTTTTTAATTGTCTTTTATCTTTACTACGTTCAAATAATTCGCGGAATCTCTCATAACTCATCGTTATTATAAACCCGACTCCTGTCTCTACGATTTGTCCTTGAAGAGCTACTTCATAGCGGTTCTTTCTATACACTTTCATTAAGTATCTACCATCTTTTGACAAGGCATATTCTAATTCAATATCTCCTGCTATGTTAGCTGCCTGTTCATTCTGACGGGCATTTCCTTCTACTTCGAAACTACTTCCTACTGTTACTTTTAGTCGATCAGAGAATAAGCGTTTTGACACTGCTACATTTAAATCTGTTCTATTCTCTTTACTTCCTGAAGAATAATCTTCTGATGATTCTAAGTTAAAGTTAAGTTCTACACCTGCGATTAAGTTACCTGCTAAGTTATTCAATTGATCTGATAGTAATCTACTCACACTCTGTCTAGCCATAGACCCTGCACTCATTCCTCCTGCGCTACTCTCAAATGGATTCTCACCGATAAACCTATTTAATAACAACAACGCAAATACTTGCTTATTTAGTTCAGACTCATTCTGTCTTAACTGTTCTAACTTCGTCTTTGTATTGCTTAGCACATCTCCAGATACACTTGTAATTCCTTCTTTTAACTGTACATCAAAAGATATTTCAGGCTTCAGTAATTCGCCTTCCATCTTTAATAATGCTTGGAATGGTATCTTCTGCTTATACATATTTTGTTGTGTAGGAGATAGACTGCTTAGCTGATTTCCTAATAGATCTATTGGAGCTGTCTTCGTCTCATAGATTGCCGTTAAGTGAAGGTTAGCGTCTGTAGGATCACCTGCCCAGATAATATAACTTCCTTTCTGAATTTCGAATTTTCTCTTCATCATGTTAAATGACAAATCATAAGAACCTTGAGAGAACTCATATCTTCCAGACAATGTTACTTTACCAGACGGATCAATCCCTCCTACTAAATCTGCTTCTCCTTTTAAGATAATTTTATCTCCACTTGACTTATCCATAATCATCGTAAAGCTAGCCTCTTTATCTACTTTAATCGAAACAGAAACATCTAGTCCTTTCAACGCTGAGTTGTTAAAATCCTCTTCATACTTCTGCATTTCAGCCAATTGTAAGCTGTGCTGATCTACGAACTCCACAATACCTTCTCTATCTGCTATACTAGGGTCTTCTTGTGGTAATACAAATGAGAAATCGGTTTTCTTACCTATCTCAATACCTCCAGTAACAACAGGCTTGTTTAAATCTCCTTTGATCTTTATATCACTGTCAAAAACCAATTTACCATAATACATCTCATTATCTTTAGATGTAGAGTTCACTGCTTTAAAATCAACTGCCTTAATACTCAGATTAAAAGCAAAATCTTGATACGACTTCGTCAATACTTGACCATCTACCACTAATATATTTCCATCTGTATCTGTGATACTAAACTTATCTAATTCTATCCCTCTGTTTGTAAAAGAAATCTTTTCGTTAATCTTTCTAAAATCAGCATTTAAATCATTCACATGGAAGCCTATATCATTAAAGTTCATCGCACCTAATATCTTAGGGTCTGTAAACTTTCCTCCTATTTTTAAATTACCTGAGAAGAATCCTTCTGCTTGGGACAATTGGTCTTTTGCAAAATATTCTATCGCCGCCATTTGGAACTTAGCTAAGTTCAGATTCATATTCATCTCCTGAGTATCAGCATCAGCCCATCCGTCTATAGATATCTTATTCTCTCCTCCTTGTAAAGTAATATCAGTTATAAACTTACTCGCACTCTCATTCTTCACTCCGACATGTAAGTCACCTAACCCTATCTCCATCACCTGTAACTTAGAAATGTCAATATCTGATATAAATCTAAAGTCTGTAGCTAAATCTTTTAAATACACCTCACCGTCAATAAATCCACTAGCCAACAGAACATCTTTCTTAACCATCTTAGTCAACATCTCAATACTAAAATCATTAAACAATATTCTCATTGGACTATTGGCTACTTCATCCTTAGACTCAATAACTAAAGCACTATCCTCATGTGATAATTTAAAGTCCTTCACATAAAACCCTTCAGGTTTTAATACAAATCTGTTCTCTGGTTTGACTACCCATTTTTGATAATCTAGTATAAAACCATCTGGATATAATCTCGCTATCATATCTCCATCCTCAGCACGAACATCTCCAGCGATAAGATAACACACCGCATCTGACTTATCCTTTAAACTCAGATTATAACTAATCGTATTATCTTTTATTCCCCCTTCTAATGATACTCTTCTAAGCGCCACACTAGCATTCGCCACTCTTTCTACAGACAGCCCATAAGTTAATGCTTCATTGACAGGTTTTAATTCTAAGGCAATATTATTAATCTCATTTTCTCCGTAGATTACTAAGGGTATCAAGCCTTTTAAACTGATATAATCAGTACTCGCATCATACTTACCTGACACCTCTATTGGTTTTAATTCTTTTAGATTAGGTACCACAGAGTGAATAACCGAACTCTCCTTAACCAAGAGTTTATACGTAAAGTAGTTTTTATCTTGCTCCTTTTCCTCTGCTCCATTTTGTTCAGTTACAGTCTTTGTAGCAATTTCTTTTTTAGGCTCTTCTATTGCATAATAGACATCTATTGTCTTCATTAATTCATCTGCTAGTTGAGTGATTTTATACTCTCCTTGCATATTGAAGTCTATTAGTTCAGAAGTCAGTCCTAATGATCTATGAGTATCCTTACTCGTCGCAACGATCTCTATTGGTTGTAGATTATATGCCCTAGAAGCAGACATATAGGACAGTCCTTTTAAAGACACTGTACCATCCAGATCATCAGGCATAATATTAGCTAGTTTCCCTTCTATCGTTCCTTTAAAACTAGCCGGAGCTTCTTCTATACTTAATTTATATAAATCAATATTTTTAAAATCAGCCAATAAGTCTAAGCTAATTCCCTTATCTGTCCACAGCCCACTAGCATCTAATGCAAAGTTTAGATTAGGATCATTGTTAATAGAATGAACAGTATATTTCCCATCCTCAATGGCTCCATCTACTTCAATATTGTTATAACTATACCCGCTATACTCTGCTTTTAAAACATTGATATTTCCTTTTGCGTTTATATTCTTTGGGTCTAGCCCTATCCCACTTACAGAAGCAGACATCGATAGTGTACCAATAGAGTCATTCTTTAAGATTTGACCTAATTTTAGTTCATTGATATTGGCTATTAAAGAATACTTCTCTTTTCCTTTTATGCGTTGATCGAAGAACGCTTTTACATCTGCATTACCTGAAGTCGTTTTAAGGGCTAATTGAGACTGTATCGCCTTCATCCCTCCCTTTACATTACCTGATAGTGATAAGTGCGAAGGAATCTCTATATTCGTTGGCAACACGCCTTTTGGAGCGATACTAAAGATATCCTTAGCAGAAGTCTGAAATTTATTCAGTTTTAAATCTACTATCGCTTTTTCAGGAGTAGTTGCTCCTTTTACATTTCCAACCACATTGATCGTTGTAGATTGTAATCCAGTTAGTAAAAACTGTTCGATAGACAAATCGCCTACTATACCTTTTGCTTTAATATCTACCGCTAAATCTTTATTCGTTAAACTTGTTAATCCTGCTTCTTCAAAAACAGTAGGCATAGCTAGATATACATCTCTTAATCCTAGATGAGAATCTTTGATCAATACATCCACAGAAGTATCCTCTAAATGCTCTGACAACTTATTCACATCTTTATAATTCAATGTTACATTAGCGTCAAACTTAGAGTTAGGGGTTTCTAAAATAAAGTCTTTAATGAAAGTAGTTTGATCCCCGTATAGAAAATAAGTTTTGAACTTATCTAATTGCAATCCACTCTTTTCTTTAAAAGAAAACCCTTCTAAGTTTCCTCTGATCACATTAGGCGAAAACTGAAAATCTTTTAAATCAAAGTTAATATCTGTAAATGCAATATGGTTAGGGTCTAACCCAAAGGTCAATGCCTTAACGTTATCGTTGTCAAACTTGACATCAATAGAGTTAAGGGCAAACTCCTTTATCCCTAGCTTCCATGGAGCAGATTCATCCACTACAGGAGCAGTCTCCTCTTCTATTACGGGTGGTGTTGCCTTAATCGTTGTAGGAAATAAATGAACAACAGCCTTAGTATCATCTAGACGGATCTCTTTTAAATCAATCTGTTGATTCTTTAAATCAATTTGCTCAAATGTAGTTTTAAAAGCTCCTAATGCAAGATTAGCATATAACTTGCTCTCCTTATCCTCAAAAACGATATTACTATCTGTCCACTCTATAGTACCTAAATCTACTATAGGCATCACAGAAGTATTTGACTCTTCCTCTATCGGCTCTACCACTAACTGTGCTGCCTCAATAGAAGCCTGAGAAGGCAATTCTTTTTTATAATTTAAGTCTATTCCTGCGATCGCAATCTTAGGAATAGCAAATTTCATCTGCTCTAAATCAAATTGTTTAAAACGCGTAATAAATCTCTTTAACCCAAATGAGACGTGATGACCATCATAATCATCATTATACTTCACCTGGATATCGCTAAGGCTTATCTCACCTACATCTATAGCCATAGAGCTACTGTCCTCTTTATCCTCCTCTTCCTCTGAAGCGAAGGCTTCGATGATATAATCAAAGTTAAAGCGTCCTAGACTATCGCGTTTAACATCTGTCTTTAGTCCATCTAACTGAACACTATTGACATTGACAGAGCTCTTCAGGAGGGCAAATAAGCTAATATCTACACCTAGATAATTAGTATATAACAAAGTATCCTTCTGTTGAGACTCAACATAAAGGTTCTTAACTACTATTTTTTTTGGAAAGGCAATCTCTATCCTATCTAAGGACACAGGGGTACCTATCTTATCCTGTACAAAGGTGATTGCAAAATCCTTCACCTTATTCTGGACAGCAGGTATCTGTATCGCAACGATAAGAAGTAGTAATATTAGAAATAAACTAAGTAAGAACCAGCCCAGTACCTTACCTATTTTAATTGTTATCTTCTTCAAAACAAATTTTTTATACAAAAATAACAAAAATCGTACCTCTCCAACAATGATATTCAAAGGGATCAACGTTAAAGGTTGGGGAGGAAAGTGTAAAATAATATCTTTGCCTTATGATGGATAGCCAAGAAATACTAAAACTAATCTTACCTACTTACTTAGTAGAACACTTCAATATTACCAAAATAGAAGAATTAGAAACAAAACTACATATCTACTTTGAAGAGAAGAATGATTACGCAAATCAATGTACAGAAAGACAGCTTATTTCTAAAGGTTTCTATAGTATGATTACTATTGAAGACTTCCCATTACGAGGTAAATCAGTTAAACTACATGTTCAACGTCGTCGTTGGACAGATAAACAAACAGGAGAAATTATATCACGTGATTGGAATATCATCGCAGAAGGAACACGAATGACTACAGAGTTTTCGGAGTTCTTAAAAAAATTGGCCGATACTAAAGTACTTAGCTGTAAGGTTATTGGTGAATTATTTGGGGTTAAAGGAGAGAAGTTTCAACGCCAATACAAACATAAAACTAGTGGTTTCAAACAATGGGATCAACAAGAACATGCACAAGACTGGCTACTCTACCCAGAAAATATAACTAATCAGTTGTCCATAGACGAAGTATGTTTATCTATGGGAGAGTTATATACTATACTGACTTCTAAAGCCAGTAAAGGTCAGGAAAAAACTATTGTTGCGATAGTTAAAGGAACAAAATCAGATACTGTAATTAAGCATCTATCTAAACTACCTAAAAAGCTTAGAGATAAAGTAACTGAGATTACTTTAGATATGGCAGGGGCTATGAAACAGATAGCTAAGAAGTGCTTTCCTAAAGCTGTACAGGTAATCGATCGTTTTCATGTACAAAAGCTTGTAAGCGAAGCTGTACAAGATATTAGAATAAAATATCGATGGGCTGAACTTGACGCTGAGAACACTGCTATTTTAAAGGCTAAGGAACAAGGCACTATATATAATCCTGAAATACTTACTAATGGAGATACTAAGAAGCAACTTTTAGTTCGCTCACGTTCTCTACTTTATAAAAACCAAATTAATTGGACATCTGATCAACAAGAAAGAGCTAAAATACTATTTGAATTATACCCAGAGATTAAACAAGCCTATCTATTAGCTAATAACCTTAGACAGATATATAATCTACAAATAGATAAAGAAATAGCCATGACTAAGCTAGCTCATTGGTTTAATGATATTGAAAAAGCTTCACTCAAACACTTTAGTACTGTTTTAAAGACTTTTAATGTACACTATAACGAAATCATCAATTACTTTATTAATAGAAGTACAAATGCTTCTGCGGAATCATTTAATGCCAAAATTAAATTCTTCCGTATGATGTATAGAGGTGTTAGAGATAAGAAGTTTTTCCTTTTTAGATTAACCAAACTTTTTGCGTAGTCCCCAACTTTTGTCACTGATCCATTCAAAGGAAAAGGAAAAAACTTTAGGGCAAAAAAAAATCTCCAACACGGAGATCTACAATTAAGAAAAAAATGGCAAGCTACCTACATCGCACCGCTACAACCTCGGACCTTTGCTGCGTTCCCACCCTGGAGGATTAAGAGGGAGCTGGTCGTGTAGGACTTGCCACTGCAAATATACAACGGTTTTTTATTTTTCCAAGCTTTTTCAACTATTCGCATTAGATTTGTATATTGTATCAAATTAAAAAATGACAATGAAAAAATATAACATTCTAGTTCCGTTAGCATTAGGAGTAGCTTTTATAAGCTGTTCAAACAAAAAAAATTTAGAAAAAAATGTTTTATCTATTGATACTACTCATCTAAAACAGCTATATAAGGGAAATGAAGACATAAAACTGAGTCTAAAAACTACCGAAAATGCGCAAGTAGACTCTGTAATTTATTACTTCAACGACAAAAAAGTAGGTGCTTCTATCAAAAATGAGGTGTTAAATCTAAACTTAGGTGAACAAAAGTTAGGTAAAACAACGATTAAAGCTGTTGCTTATGCTGAGAATTCGAATAAAGAATTCACTACGAATATAGAAATAACAGCTCCAAAAGAACCTGCTTTTTACAGCTATAAATTAGTAAACACTTATCCTCATGATCAAGAAGCCTATACACAAGGTCTAGAATTCTACAATGGTATTTTATACGAAAGTACAGGTAATGGCGAAGGTGGAGGAACAACGAACACGGGAAGAGGAACAGGTAAGAAAGGAATCTCTAGTGTACGCCAAGTAGATTATAAAACGGGTAAAATCATCAAGATTCACAAACAACCAATGGAGATCTTCGGTGAGGGGTGTACTATCTTAAATGGTAAACTATACCAACTAACTTATCAAAACAATGAAGCTTATGTATTCAACCCTGAAACATTAGAACAAGAAAAAACACTTCCTTATTTTCAGAAGATGGAAGGGTGGGGACTTACGAATGATGGTAAGCACCTGTATATGACATCAGGTTCTGAGTTTATCTATAAACTAGATCCAGAGACTTTTAAAGAAATAGACAGAGTAAGCGTATATACAGATAAGAATGTTATTCCATACGCTAATGAATTAGAATGGGTAGATGGTAAGATATATGCTAACTTCTACGCACAAAATGCAGTAGCTGTAATCAATCCTCAAACAGGAGCAATCGAAGCTGTTATAGACTTCAGCGAATTAGTAAACCTGACTACATATCACGAAGACAGAGATGTAATGAACGGTATCGCTTATAACCCACAAACTAAGACATTCTTCCTAACAGGTAAAAACTGGGACAAAATGTTCGAAGTACAGATTATTAAATAATTTAGGGAACTGAATAAAGGGAACTGGAAACTGAAAACAGAAAACTGGGAACTGGAAACTGGGAACAGGGAACCATAAACTGAAAACAGAAAACAGAAAACTGGAAACAGGGAACCATAAACTGAAAACAAAAAATGCTGACCATGGTCAGCATTTTTTATTATATGAATTTTATTCTTCTTCCCAATAATCACTACCTAAACCAATCCTAAGAAAATCTAATTGTTCATTATATATAAAGTGAATTCCATGCTCTGCCTCCCAATAACAATCGTTGTAGTGAATAAAAACAAGTTGTTCATTGGCGTTTAATACTATTCTTACACTATTAGGTGGCGCAACTAATTGCCATAATAATTCTCTATTCACATTAGCTTTTTCTAATACAAAATCCTTTTCATATTCCTCATTATAGTCCTGCCAAGCTACATTAAAAGATTTCTCCAAAGCCCCCATAGCAGTTACAAAAATCTCATCTTTATTCTTCTGCTCATATTCTTTTATGCAATTTACTATTCTCTCTTCCATCCCTGCTATAGCAAATAATTCCTCCTGTATGGAAATACGACACCCTCGATGACTTCCCCATATTAATGAAGATATAAAACGAGTACTTACCCATTCATAAACATCTTCATTATAATAAAACTCTAAGCCTGAATCGAGTAATTTATACTCCGCTTTTATAGGAGTTCTACTGTCATTTAAGTCTCGTGAAACCCACATCCCTTCTACAGTAAACAGTACTGATAAATGGGTGTTAAAGCCTGAAATATCAAATTTAAAAGACCATTCCTCTAAATCTTCATCCAATAAAACGATAACTTCTATGTCTAAATAATTCCAAAGCTGCTCAAGAGATATACTTTCTGCTGGTGTGGTGTAAATGTATTCTTGTTTATCGAAGGCATATCCTTTCTTTAATACTAATTGATGATATAAATAAGTAGTAAAACTTTCAAAAGTAACCTTCCATTTTGCAGAAAGAACTTGTCCGACAAATGAGTCTATTTGAGTAATTAATTGGCTATTTTCACTTAAGAAATAACTATCCAAAATAACATCAACAAAAACACTATCAGCTATTGGCAACTTATTCTCAAACTTCCAACTTGCAAACTGAAAAGGAATCAAATTCCCCAAATACTTAGAAGACACCATACTACACGCTTTCTATATAATTCAATTTCTCCAATAATTAATACCCATACAAGCTTTCTCCATTCACATCAGTAGTCAGTACATCTGACATATAGTCAAACAGTGGTCTCATCGCAAGAAACGTCTTAATTACCTCCTCTTTAAAATTAGGAGCTAATACCTCCTTATCAGTGAACGAACGCATCACGAGATACTGCTTCTTACGCAATAAGTCGATAGCAGGATGCTCCTTGTCAAATCCTTTAGGGGCAGTCTTTAGTTCCTCCCCTTGTAGTTCTCCAAAGTACTTCTGGAATTGTTCTTCTGCAATAATATCTCTTAGTTCACTTGCATCTATTTCTATCTCTTTGCGAATGCGCAATAAGTCTTCTTTGTTTGGCTCCCAAAAACCACCACCAACAAAACTTCTACCTGGCTCTATATTTACATAATACCCTCCTCTAAGCATTGGTTTAGTACGTCCTAAATGCAATCCAAAGTAATCCTTATAAGGTGTCTTGTCTTTTGAAAACCTTACATCTCTATAGATACGGTGTACATGAAATACATCTATACTATCATGTTGTTGCATCTCATCGTATATCATCTTGAAATACGCTTTAACCTCTGCGAATACCTTGTCGAAAGTAGGTTTATTCTCAGTAAACCAGGGTTTGTTGTTGTTTTGACTTAATGTGATTAGAAAATCAATATGCTCTTTTGTAAGTTGTTTCATAGTTTTGTTTTTAATTGTTGCCAATCTGCTATCTTTTCAGATAAACTCATACATGCGTTTGCTCCACTAGGTGAGGCTAATGTCAATAACTCAATACCTGCAATCGAACCAATGTGTTTCTTAAAGTATAGCGCTGCCTTCTGACTCGAAAATACAACAGTGTTGATATTAGGGTACTGTTGAAGTAAACCTTGTATATCATTTGCCTTTTCCTCTTGTATATCACTATCTAGACTACTCTTTCGTTCACAAGATTGCAATACATCCCATAAAGCTATACCGTGTTCTTGTATCAAGGCCACCCTATCCGAATACACTTCGCTAAACTCTTGTTCGAAAAGACAAAAGAGTATCTTCCAAAATGCATTTTGACGATTGCCATAATACTCTTGGTACAACAGTGACTTTATGCTAGGCATTGTCCCAAGAATAAGTACTTTAGCATTAGCATCAACAATTGGTTGAAAAGATGTAATTCGCTTTTGTTCTGACATGTATCAAAGGTATCACTATTTTTCATGAACAAGAAAATCATTCGATTACAGAAGTTAAATTGCTATGATTTATATCAATACACCTCTATTGTCAAATAGTTGTTTAAATCATCTATAAATGCGCTTGTCTATAGGCTAAAGGTGAGTGTCCTGTAGATTTTTTAAAATAACGACAGAAGCTAGTCGCATCTAAGAAATGAAGCTCTTCAGCTATTGTGTAGATAGGTTTATCCGTTGCGATAAGGTAAGACTGCGCTTGAGTGAGTACTAGTTCATTAATAATCGAAGAGACTGTCTTGCCCGTCTGCCTGCGTACCAAAGTCGTTAGATACTTAGGAGTGAGCTTTAGTTGATCAGCGTAGAACTGTACTGTGCGCTCAGCTAAATAATGCTGATGAACCAAATTATACAGTCTAAAAACAGTTGTTTCTTTCTTCGAACTTGGCTTCAACTTTACCTCATCTTGTTCATAAAATCGGTTAATATGAGCGATTAAAGAATACAATAGATACTTCATCGCATCAGGATAAAACACAGATGCATCTGTACTGCGATTGGCCAACAACAACTGATAGTAATCTATAAACACTTTTTGATCCCCCTCATTCAGATGAATAACAGGCTGTCTCACCAACTCGTTTAAAAACTGATAATTAGTAGGTAGAATAAGATCCTTTATACTATCCAGATCAAACAGCACACATAGATACTTCCCCTTACTTTCTATAGTAGGAATAGAGAACAAACGCTGTGGAAATACTGTCAATAGAGAACCTACAGAGAACATTTCTGTTTGGTTATCAACTTTGAGTTCATTACTTCCCTCCATACAATAAGACAGCAGTATTCCTTTCTCCCTATATGTAATAGTAGAGAATAAAGAAGGAATAATACTATCCGATGTTATAATCTGAATAGGGAAATGCTGACTCATCACTCTGTAGTTAATAAGTCAAAGTTAACAATAAAAACAACTTATTGCACATTTATAAAACAATACTGTCAATAGATAAATAAGGTCTTATTCAGAACTTTGCATCAAATAAAAAAGGATTATGACCAGTAAATCAGTAATTATAAAAGATACATCTTATACACTATATATCAACTATCAAGATGATGAACAAAAACGAAAAGAGTTCAATAGAATGTGTCAGAAGGTGTGGGAGTTTGACTTTGAAGGATACTACCAATCGGGATATTGGGGAGAGGACTGTATCATATTTTCTTTATTCCAAGAAGATAAGATAGTCGCACATACAACTTTAAGCCTATTCGAAATAACGAAGGATAATAAAACGTATAAAACAGGACAATTAGGTACTGTAATGACAGACCCTGCTTATCAAAACAAAGGTTTATCAAGATTCTTATTAGAATATATAGAAGCAGAATATAAAGATATCGTAATAGGTTACTTCTTGTTTGCAAATGATACAGTACTGGACTTCTACCCAAAATTTGGGTATGTACCTGTAGAAGAATATCAAGCTACACTAAAGGTGAATACAAAACCTTCTACTCTATCGAGTTTAGAGAAATTAGATTTAGACAATCCTACATCGCTTGCTCTATTTGAAGAATATGTCAAAAATGGATATACCTATAATAGGCTAAATACTAAAAATGTAGGGTTGGCTTTCTTTTATTGTTATGCTAATTTAGATTTTGGTTTTAAAAACTCTATTTACTACAGCAAAACATTGGATGCCATTATTATCTATGAGCAAGAAGAAAGCGAACTGACAATCTATTCTATTTATCAAAGAGATCACAATGTCAAACAACTCGATGCGATAATAGATGCATGTTGTACAGAAGAGACACAGACTATCTATTTTGCGTTTAGCCCTGAGATAGAACAAGCTACTTATAGCTTATATAAAGAAGATGACGATATCACGCTGATGGTGACAGAAGAGCTAATAGACTTATTCTTTGATCAGAAGACCATGGTAGCTTCGCTATCACATACATAAATTCTAAGTAGTTAGTAATAAATAAGAAAGGCAGTATGAAATATTAACGTACTGCCTTTGTGTTTTACTAATACTTTACTGCTAGAACATCTTGCGCTTGTAAGATAGCCATAGCATTCATTTCTTTCAATCTGTGCTGATGAACATATCTCAATACTTCAGACAAAAAGTTCATACTAATCTGTATAGCTTCTTCTATCGTACGACCTTTCGTTAGCTGTGCAGAGAGTGTTCCTGTGAATAAATCTCCTGTCCCTACTACTTCTACAGGTATATTATCAGCATAAAAATGAGTCAACTTACCTTCATTAATCAAGATGACTTCTACTTGATGATTAATATTCTCTTTCATTTCGGCTGTAGTCAAAACAATGGTTTTAGAAGACAATACCTCATCTGTCTGTACTGCTTCTAGTAGTTCTTGCTCATTAGTTATACACTTACCTAAAAGATATTCTAATTCGAAGTGATTAGGAGTTAAGATATCACTTAGCGCTAATAATCGCTCTTTAGAATAATCTGCCTGCTCTTTAGGAATATATAGCCCGTCTGTACGCGTATCTCCAAATACAGGGTCATAGATATAGGTGATGGTATGCTGTACTTTTAATTGCTTAATGAACTGTGCTGTCGCATCTATTATCTCTTTGCTTTTTAAGTACCCACTTACTACATACTGCGTAAGTTGTGCCGTGTTAATTTCTAATACTCCACGAGCCAGCTTTTCGAATAATTCTTTAGGTACAGCCTCTCCATAATAAACAGGCTTGTCTGTGTGACTTGATAAAAGAATGGTAGGCATCGCTACACAATTAATTCCGTGAAGCTGTATAGCAAAACTAGCTGAGTTATTCCCCACATACCCAGTAGAGACAGTACTCTGTATGGATATAATATGAGGTTCTATTGTGTTATTTGTCATGATAATGAAATGAGAAAACACTTCTATACTCTTGTCTATTTACTTCCATAAGACAAGGAAAATATACATCTGTGCTTCTTAAATTATTTCTTACAAAAATACAACTATAATCAGCAAGCGAGATAGTCCAGTTTAAAGAAAATTGATTAAACCCAGAATCAGTGATAGACAGATAAACGAAAAGTAATTATACAAAATAGCTCTGAATTAGTGATACAAGCATACTATAGTATGGTTTTAGAGCTAATGAAAGAGATATGAAGTAGAATTGCTTTGTAGTATTTGGCTAACGCTTATTCTGGGTTAAAATAATACCAATAAAAAAGCAGACCGTAGTCTGCTTAATTCTATTTTATGGTATAAGACGTTCTGCTTTTAATTGTTCAAATAGTTCTATGAAAGAGTCTTTTGTAGGTTTATAAGTTGTAAAGCCTAATCTCCTACTCTTAGACATATCAGTAATCACTTCTATAGGACGACCTAAATCTGCATCTGTATGCCATGGAGAGACTAATGTACCTAAATCCATAGCTAGTAGTTTATGCTTCGCTATAATAGTCTGCCATACCTCACTCTTCTGTAACAAGGTTGCTTCTAATGGTCTGATAGTATCCTTATACCCTTCAAAAGGTATATCAAAATAATTAGCTATTTCTTCCCATAGCCACTTCCATCTAAACACATCTCCATTGATAACATTGAATGCTTGATTCTTAGCTGTATCTGTAGTAGATGCCCATACCAACTGTTTTGCTAATACGCTTACATCAGTTACATCTGACACCCCATTCCACTGTGCTTCTGATCCTGGCCACACCATAGGAAGTCCTTCTTCCTTACATATACTCGCATACACAGCAAGTGTAATCCCCATATTCATCAGATTACCTACTGCATGCCCTATCAAAGTATGAGGTCTATGTATACTCCAAGTAAAACCGTCTCGCTCAGACGCTTTATACACTTCATCTTCTTGAGCATAATAGAAATTCTCTAATTCTAATCGAGGGTGTTCTTCTCTAACAGGGGTAATAGGTAAGATACCTGACTTCACATAAGATTCAAAAGGGCCTAAATAATGTTTTAATCCTGTTACTAAGGCTACATGCTTTATGCTCTGTTTAGGAGATAATACATCTAGTAAATTCCTAACTAAAGTAGCATTGACAATGATATTCTCTGCCTCTGTATCCTTACGCATCCATGTGGTAAAGTAAACATGGGTAGGAGCTATATCTTGTAAGGCTATAGCTAAACCTTCTGTATCTAATAAGTCTGCAGCAATGGGAATGACTCCGTCTACAATTCCTTTTGGATTTCTTGCGAATCCATATACTGTCCAATCTTGAGCGATTAGTTCTTTTGCTAGATTACTACCAGCGATACCACTAACGCCTACTACTAATGCTTTGTTCTTCATGATTCATTTCTTTGAAGACAAAGCTAAAGCAAGTAAAATAGCTGTGCATTGACCTAAGATAAGTCAATCCCTTGATCTAGATCAAGTAGATTACTTCATTTTTTTCTTAATACGGCTAACTGTTTCTAGGGTTAGACCTAAATAGGAAGCCAAAAGATGCTGTGGAATACGGTTGACTAAGTCTGGATAACAAGTAATGATTTGCGCATATTTCTCCTCTGCATTATAGGCTATATTACTCAATATACGTCTATCTTTATTCGCTAAACTGCGTTCATACAGTATTCTGAAATAGTTACTCATCACAGGCAGATCTATCACTATTCTATCATAGTCTTCTTTACTTATAAGCAGTAGCTCCACTTCTTCTAAGGCATCAATGTTCAATACTGCTTTTTCACCGGTAAAGAAACTATAAGAATCTGCCATCCACCAGCCTTCCCAACCAATGAAGTTAATATTCTCTACTCCTTTTTCGTCTATCACATAAGACTTCAGTACTCCTTTCGCAACAAAAGCCATGTGCTTACACACTTCTCCTTCTTGCAGTAGGTATTGCTTTCTCCTTAGTTTTTTAACTGTAAAATAATCTTCTAAACGAACAGTTTCTTCTGTGGTCAAGTGTACTTTTTCTTGAATGTGTTGAATTAATAGGTCAAACATAATAAGTCATATAACATCATATCAACAAAATTAAGTTTTTTAAAACTGCTTTTGATTACCTTTAGCTATTCATTATAACATTATGCCGATTATATCTCAACAAAACTTACTTATTCCTTATCCGCAAAAAGTAGCACTATCTGTACAGTTTGACTATGCTATCGTGGATATACACAACAGTTTTGATTACTTAGAAGAACTATGGGATGATATAGTTTTGACGATTACAAATGCTTTTAAGGATAGAGGAATTAGTATTCTAGAGAGCACAACCAATATCAATGAGGACTATACTATTATCAGCTATGAAGTGATAATCTTGGCTGTTCCTCCCTATATAGACTTTACCTTTATTTATAACGATTTGTATGATGTCGACTTACCTAGTTCATTTCTAATAAGTACTCCTAATCATTATAACAAGGAGATAAAAGACATTTTACTACAAACAAAATAACGATGATAAAACCAATTGATATTACCGACTTACCCCAGACTTTACATGTATTAGAAGAAGTAAAACAACATATGCTCAGTCAAGGTATTGATCAATGGGATGAATCTTATCCTAATAAAGATATTATCTCTAATGACATTCAAAAGAAGCAAGCTTATATCTATGTTGAACAAGAAGAAGTAATTGCTTATATGGTCTTAAACGAAGAATATGATGTAGAGTATAATGATCTACATTGGACTAGCCCTACTCCATTTATTGTTATCCATAGATTATTTGTCAGTCCTAAGGCACAAGGTAAAGGGATATCTAGTAAGATGATTCTATTCGCAGAACAATACGCCAAAGACAATAACTATGCATCTATTCGCTTTGATGCATATACACTAAATACTACTGCTAATGCGGTTTACACTAAAAAAGGTTATCAATTAGTAGGTACAGTTCAGTTTAGAAAAGGGGTGTTTAATTGTTATGAGAAAACACTATATTACTAATAAACTAAGTTTCTTATAGATTAACTATAGTATACACTGTATCTATTCCAATAGGTATTCATAAATTCTCACTCCAAACACTATACATCCTATTAATCCAAATATCACGCCACTCAATGCTGTCCAAAATTGATTGGGTTCTTTGATAAGCATTAATACACCTACAACAAGAAAAACTAAACATAAAAATAAATAGAATATATTTTTAAAAAACTCTTTTCTATCTTCCCTCTTTAGTTTTTTCGCATACTCTTCTAAATACAATTGCTTAATACTCTTATTATCATCGCTCCATTGTTTATAAATATCAGAGTATTTTTTTAAAGTATCAGTACATCCCATTATTTTATAAACTGAGTCTTCCAAGCTACTTCTTTGGTATACCTCATCGTCATTATGAAATAATTCTAATTCACTAAAGAAATCTTCTGTTTCATTATAAAACCAACTTAACTCTTCAAAATCAATACATATAATTTCATCATCTTTCACCTCATTCAATAAGAAATTGTAAAAATCTTTTCTCAATTGCTTTTTAGTAGATGTTTCAATAGCTAAATTATGATTAATTCTTTGTTGTAAATTACTAAGTACTATTGATTTATCAATTATCAAAGAAACTCTATTATCTCCTTCCGTTATATAACTTTCTATTAGTTTACTTTTTTGTTCATTCAGTAGTTCTAAATCATATAATTCTTGCCACAATTGTGGCAAAGTTCCTATAGCTTCTAGCTCTTCCTCCTCGTTATTTTTATTTTTAAAAGTTAAATACACTCTATTTGCCATAGTATCTGAAATTTACATACAATTAAAGATAACAAAAAACCGAGCCTTTACAGACTCGGTTTACTATTATTTCTCTGATATTCTTCTCTATCTTCATTGACATACATCTTATGAGGAGATTGCTTAGTATGAAAGATATCCAGAATAACAATATTCTCTTCAGTTACCTCATATAGAATTTTATACTCATAAACTAAGAGATACCTTCTCTCGAATCGACTATACATCATACCTTCTTTCTGTCCTAAATAGGGAAAATCAATTAACTGCTTGATTGCTTTAATAATATTATCCTTTACCTCTTTAGCCTTGCTTACACTGACATGATTAACATAATAGAAGTATATATCCCTTAATTGACTGGCTGCAAAATCAGATAATATTATTTTCATACTACTACCATTTAGTACTCATCTCTTCTACTTCCTCTAAGGTATAATACCTTCCCTCCTCATAGTCTTTACGAGATATAGCTAATCTGCTCTCTAATTCCTCTTCTGTCATAGGTAAAAACATCTCCTCTTCCACTCGTTTCAGAGCATTGACATATTCATTTATCTGGTCGATCAATGCCTCATCGTGAATATCCATAAGGGATTTAACTATCTGCTGTCTCTTTACCTCTACACTCATAACTAATTCATTTACAACACAAAGTTACACAAAATAAATAAACACATTCCTCCCTAACTATAAATTTACCACATAAAAAAACCGAGCCTATACAGACTCGGTTTCTCTCTTTACAACTATATAAGTGGGTTTACTTCACTTCTTCGTATTCTACATCTTGTGTACCATCAGCATCACCACCTTGGTTTGGCTGTCCTTGTTGAGGACCTGCTTGACCACCTTCAGCTTGTGCTTTGTACATTTCTTCAGATGCTGCTTTCCAAGCTTCGTTAATTTTGTCTAACGCTGGTTGGATAGTATCTAAGTTCTTAGTTTCAAAAGCTGTTTTTAATTCAGCTAAAGCTCCTTCGATATTAGATTTATTTCCTTCAGATAATTTATCTCCGAACTCTTTTAATTGTTTTTCTGTTTGGAAAATCATAGCATCAGCTTCGTTGATTTTCTCTACAGTTTCTTTTGCTTTTTTATCAGCATCAGCATTGGCTTCAGCTTCTTTTTTCATTCTTTGGATTTCTTCTTCAGTTAATCCAGATGAAGCTTCGATACGAATATCGTGAGATTTACCAGTTCCTTTATCTGTAGCAGATACTTTGATAATACCATTAGCATCGATATCGAAAGTTACTTCGATTTGAGGCACTCCTCTTTGTGCAGGTGGTAAACCATCTAAGTGAAAACGACCGATTGTTTTGTTATCATTAGCCATTGGTCTCTCTCCTTGTAATACGTGGATTTCAACCGATGGTTGGTTATCTGCAGCAGTAGAGAATACTTGAGATTTCTTAGTTGGAATAGTTGTATTAGATTCGATTAATTTAGTGAATACACCTCCCATAGTTTCAATACCTAATGAAAGTGGCGTAACATCTAATAATAATACATCTTTTACATCTCCAGTTAATACACCTCCTTGGATAGCAGCACCGATAGCTACAACCTCATCAGGGTTAACTCCTTTGTGTGGTTTTTTACCAAAGAATTTCTCTACTTCTTCTTGGATTCTTGGGATACGTGTAGATCCACCTACTAAGATTACCTCATCGATATCTGATTTAGATAAACCAGCATCTTTTAAAGCTTTCTCACAAGGAATCATAGAACGACGTACTAAATCATCTGATAATTGCTCAAATTTAGCTCTTGTCAATGTTTGTACCAAGTGTTTTGGTCCTGAAGCAGTAGCTGTTACATAAGGTAAGTTAATCTCTGTTTGTGTAGCAGAAGATAACTCAACTTTAGCTTTCTCAGCAGCTTCTTTTAAACGTTGTAATGCCATAGCATCTTTACGTAAATCTACTCCTTCAGCAGAATTAAACTCATCTGCTAACCAGTTGATAATTACGTTATCGAAATCATCTCCTCCTAAGTGAGTATCTCCATTAGTAGATAATACTTCGAATACACCGTCTCCTAACTCAAGGATAGAGATATCGAATGTACCACCACCTAAGTCATATACTACTACTTTTTGATCTTTTCCTGTTTTGTCTAATCCGTATGCTAACGCAGCCGCTGTAGGCTCGTTAATGATACGTCTTACTTTTAATCCTGCAATCTCTCCTGCTTCTTTTGTCGCTTGACGTTGTGCGTCATTAAAGTAAGCTGGTACAGTAATAACTGCTTCCGATACTTCTTGTCCTAAGAAATCTTCAGCTGTCTTTTTCATTTTTTGTAGTGTCATCGCAGAGATTTCTTGTGGCGTATATAAACGTCCATCGATATCTACACGTGGAGTATCATTATCTCCTTTTACTACTTGGTAAGGTACTGCTGTTGCTTCTTTCGCAGCCTCACTATATTTCTCTCCCATAAAACGTTTGATAGACGCAACTGTTTTTGTTGGGTTAGTTACAGCCTGACGTTTTGCAGGATCACCTACTTTAATCTCTCCACCTTCTACGAAAGCTACGATAGATGGTGTAGTTCTTTTTCCTTCAGCGTTTGAAATTACTACTGGCTCGTTTCCTTCCATTACAGAAACACAAGAGTTTGTAGTTCCTAAGTCAATACCAATTATTTTACTCATAATATTTTCTATAGTTTATTTTTATACTTAATTCATTGTCGTGAGCTTCATGCTCGGTTACTCTTAAACAATCTTTGTGCCAACAGAAAAAATTGAATATTTTGTCTGTTTTTAGGTCATTTTATCTTTTAAATAATGTCATATTGTCATTTACCTCTCTTTTAGATAAGAAATAAGCATACATAACGTCAGTATATACTGACAATGATACCTCTCCTTAAGAAGCCCTCTCCTTAAAAAACACATCACTTACTACTCCTACTTAGTAATCAATACAAGAAACATAAAACAACTATATAATTATCTATCCACATAATTCCCTTCCCATCTTGCGTTAAATAAATCTCTAAAAGTTGTCTCTGATTAGAATTTAGCTATCTTCGTATTATTAAATCACTACTATTTTATGGAATGTATTTCTGTATTTGATATGCTCAAAATCGGTGTAGGACCATCTAGTTCGCATACTTTAGGTCCTTGGAGAGCCGCTGAGCTTTTTTTAAAAGAATTGCGTGATCGCAATATCTTTGACCAAGTTTCTTCTCTGAAAATAGATTTATTTGGTTCACTTTCTCTTACGGGAGTAGGGCACGCTACTGACTTAGCTGTCATGTTAGGACTAAGTGGAGCTGATCCAGAATATGTCCCTGTCGAAGACATTAGTGGTATTATTGATCATATTAATGCTTCACAGTCTTTATTATTAGGAGGAACAATGCCTGTAGTGTTTAACCCTAAGGAAAACATTGTATTTAATAGAAACTTCCTCCCTTTCCATGCTAATGGAATGACATTTACTGTACAATATGGTGAACATGAACTATATGAATCTACCTTTTATTCTATCGGTGGAGGATTTGTAGTAAAAGAAGAAAACCCTGATAATCAAGAGAAAGAAGAGATCAAAGCTACTTTCCCTTTCCCTATAGAAAAAGCTACGGAATTATTAGCCTACTGTAAAGAGCAGAATATGTCTATCTCTGAATTAGTATATGAAAATGAAAAGTCTATACGTTCAGAAGAAGAGATACATAATGAGTTATTACGCGTGTGGAATACCATGCTAGAGTGTATGTATATCGGATGTCATACAGAAGGTATATTACCAGGAGGCCTTAACGTACGTAGACGTGCTTATGACACTCATTCTAAACTGAAAGGAGACCTCCCTTATAACACACCTCAAGAATGGTTACAGACTATTCGTAAGACAAAGGTTTACTTTAGACAGATATTGAAATGGGTAAGTTGTTTTGCCTTAGCTGTTAATGAAGTGAATGCTTCTCTTGGGCGTGTAGTGACTGCCCCTACTAATGGTAGTGCAGGAGTTATACCAGCGGTATTAATGTATTATCTAGTTATAGAGAACCATAAAGCAGGCGATAAAGAAATCAAACAGTTCTTAATGGTAGCTGGCGAAATAGGTAGTATCTTTAAAAAGGGAGCTACGATATCTGCTGCTATGGGAGGATGCCAAGCAGAGATTGGGGTTTCTAGTGCAATGGCTGCTGGTGCCTTATGTGAGCTAATGGGAGGTACTCCAGAACAAGTAACTGTAGCAGCTGAGATAGCTATGGAACATCACTTAGGACTGACATGTGACCCTATCGGAGGTCTAGTTCAAGTACCTTGCATAGAAAGAAACACGATGGGCGCTATTAAAGCTATTAATGCAGCAGAGCTTGCTTTAGATACTGACCCTAAGAATGCAAAAGTTCCTTTAGACAAAGTAGTCAATACAATGTGGGAAACTGCAAAAGACATGAATAATAAATACAAAGAGACTTCAGAAGGTGGTCTTGCTGTAGCTGTAAACTTATCAGACTGTTAAACAGATGAAACAAACGATTGGAATATTGTGTTTCCTAGTCTCGGCCTATGCTTTAGGACAGAGTCAACTCTATGTATCTACACCCACTGTAGCTTACAACGATGCTAATGGTACTACTCAGATAGGAGTCTATACACGTGGTGCTTATTTAGAAAATATAGAAAAAATAAACAAAGATGTATTCAAGGTAACTAATGCTTATGCAGAAGAGACTTATATTTTAGATATTAATAATCTAAAAAAAACGCTCTCAGCAGAAGATACATCAGAAGCCTCTCCTAATCCGATTATAGACTTTGATGATTATTATGGAAGTCCTCACTTATTCACAACAGTAGGTGGACTGAAGGTAAGAAAAGCTCCTAATCATCAAGCAGAAGTATTAGAGACACTGTACACAGGTACACCATTAGCCATAGATTACTACCCTTATGATAAAGAAGCTTGGGTAAAAGTATCTCACTTAGGAAATACAGGCTATGTACCAGTGAAATATTTAGGTAAAAGACCTAACCTAAACAATCTAATAACAAATTATAAAAAAGCTACTGATCCAAAAGATCAAAAGAGATTTATCCAACGTATCGTAGAGCTTGGTTGGAATAGTAGCCAAGATGAAACAGCACTAGCACTAGGAGTTTTTGCTGAATATGCGGACAAAAATAACCGTCCAGAAAAAGCAACCATCGCTAGACTACAAGCAGAAGTTCTAAAAGTGTCTCCTAATAATGAAGAAATAGCTGACAAAATAGAAAATATGCTAAACCAACAACTATTCGGTTTTACGTTAAATAATGTGTTAGAACCAAGAAAAGGTTTTAGCTTAGCCACATTAGAGAAAAGTCTAGGGAAGATAAAAGAGAGTTATTCTAACTTAGATGATTGTGCTCTAGGAGACTATGAGAGCAATATAATATTCCATACAGCTGAATGTATTGGACATGATGTCAATAAAACATATAAGTTAAGAATAATAGAAATAAAAAATGATGCTGGATTCAAGATCAACAACAGCATCGTGAATGAAAATACAACAGAAAAAGAATTTTTAGAAATAGGAAAAGGCCTTATTAATACAATTCTTCCTTTAGAAAAAGCGTATCAGATAGCAGCTGGAGATATGGTATACCAATTTTCATTTGCAGAAGGTAAGCTGAGTAAAGTAGAATTGATTTACTTCTGCTAATTCTCTTCTTTTTATTCTGAAATAACAATTTTACAATAACCCAAAAAAACAAGAAAAATGTCTGTAGCAAAAAAAGACTATAAAAAAGTGACAACTAAGTCGCTAATAGATATGAAAGCCAACGGAGAGAAAATATCAATGTTAACATGTTATGACTACTCTATGGCTAAAGTATTAGAAGCAGGTGGAGTTGACGTAATGCTTGTAGGAGATTCTGCTAGTAATGTAATGGCTGGTCATGAGACTACTCTACCGATTACATTAGATCAGATGATCTATCACGCACAGTCTGTAGTACGTGGAGCTGACAGAGCGCTAATTGTTGTGGACTTACCTTTTGGTTCTTACCAATCTGATCCTAAAGAAGCATTGCGTTCAGCTATTCGTATCATGAAAGAAAGTGGCGCTCATGCAGTAAAGATGGAAGGTGGAGAAGAGATTAAGGACGGTATTAAACGTATCTTAGATGCAGGTATCCCTGTGATGGGCCACTTAGGACTTACTCCTCAGTCTATCTATAAATTTGGTACTTATACCGTAAGAGCTAAAGAAGAAGAAGAAGCTAATCAGCTGATCAAAGACGCTAAAATGTTAGAAGAGATAGGGTGTTTTGCTCTTGTACTAGAAAAGATTCCTGCTGCTTTAGCAAAGAAAGTTGCTGAGAGTATTTCTATCCCTGTTATCGGTATCGGTGCTGGTAATGGTGTAGATGGGCAAGTATTAGTAGTACATGATATGATAGGACTTACTCACGAATTTAGCCCTAAATTCTTACGTCGTTATATGAACATTTTTGAAGATATGAAAAATGCAGTATCTCAATATGTTGAAGATGTTAAGTCTGTTGATTTTCCGAATGAAAACGAACAGTATTAAGAAAGCTTACTTATTTAAAATACAAAAAATATCCTTTTTACATATAAAAAGGATATTTTTGTTTCAAATTATTACAAATGAAGATTGTTTCTACACCCGAAAACCTACAAGTATTACATGAAGATAATCATATCATCGTCATTAATAAACGCGTAGGCGATATCGTACAAGGTGACCAGACAGGTGATATGCCACTAAGCGAAATAGTAAAATTATACTTAAAAAAGAAGTACAATAAACCTGGAGAAGTTTATCTAGGCGTAGTACATCGCTTAGACCGTCCTACTTCTGGATTAGTAGTATTTGCAAAAACATCTAAAGCACTGAGTCGCTTAAACGAATCATTCAAGAACAGAGAAACACAAAAAACGTATTGGGCAGTAGTAAAAGATGCTCCCCCTAAAGTAGAGGACACATTAGAGCACTTCCTAGTTAGAAACCCTAAGAACAATACTTCTAAAGCACATAATAAAGAAGTCCCTAATAGTAAAAAGGCAAAGCTAACCTATAGAATGTTTCACCAACTAAAGACCTATTCTACTCTAGAGATAGATCTATACACAGGACGTCACCATCAGATAAGATGCCAGCTATCAGCTATAGGTTGCCCTATTAAAGGAGATCTAAAATATGGAGCAGACAGAAGTAATCCTGATGGAGGTATTCACTTACATGCTCGTAAGCTTACCTTTATTCACCCAGTGACTAAAGAGACACTTACCATAGTAGCTCCTACTCCTGATGAAGTAATATGGAATAATATAGAACCAAAATAATACAAAAAGCTATTCATTTCTGAATAGCTTTTTATATTTCTATAATCTCCTATTGGTCAACTTCGTATCTTCGCTACAAATTACAAAGTATGCAAATAGAAAAGAAATATAGCTATACACAACGGACTGATGACACCATACTCGCTTCTACACTATCTAATACTGACGAAATAGTGATGGTACTGAGCAATGGAGATGTAACAAGACATAACTTTCAGACAGACAAAACTACCCTAGTATCTACTTTACAAGATAGTATGGGGTATACTGATGACGGGTTTGACCTCACTGCTCCTATTTCTATCTATACTTTAGATGATATTATCGTTATCGTAAACGACTTTAAACGTCATGGTTATATCATTAATCCTAAACAAGAATACCGACTACATCTATGGAGAGGGGATTATTACGCTAATATTACGAAGTACCCTATCGCACTGTATAAAGATGCCAATGAAATACCTCATATCATCTATGCGGATGATTGGAACCATGTACAAATCATGAATTTAGATACTCGTCAAGTACTAACTGCTGCTAAATCTTTAATAGAAGACGCTGCAGAAGAGAAGCATATCGAGTTTTATAAAACTCATAAAGAACACAATAAGCTAGCTTGGCCGAGTACCTATGATTATTTCTATGGTAAGTTACTATTATCTCCTAATCATCAATACTTCGCAAGTGTAGGATGGGTATGGGGTTCTTTTGATTGTATCAATGCTTATGATGTCGATAATTTTATCACCAACCCTAGAATACAAGATATCATCGTTCATGGAGGAGAACATGAATCAAGACAAATATGTTGGGTAAGCAATAATATCCTTGCCGTAGAACACAGCCCTTATACAGAAGAAGAGGAAGAAGCAACAGAGGACACCTTAGATGAAATACACCTATACCTATTAGAAGAAAACAAAGCTACCTTATTAGATAAAATACAACTACAAGATAAAGCTATCCAATACAACGCTATGTACTTTGACGCTATACTCGATGCTTTCGTATTAGTTAACTCAGATGAAGGGGTATATATCGTATCTAAGAATGGAGAAGTACTTCATCAGGATCATACCATTCGTACTTATATATATAACACTACCTCTCAGCAGTTCTTATCATGTAATGAAAAAGGCGTATCCATCTATGACCTAAAGTTATAAAAACGCTAAGCATATATCATCAATATAAATTATTGTAAAAAAACGAATCCCATTTCATAGATAAGTAAAAAATATTATCTTCACTTTTTACATAATTTTTTGATAAATGAATGATAAGCCTAAAAAAAGTTTAGTAGATAAGTTTTTATCTAGTGTTGAAAAGATTGGTAATATGTTACCTCATCCAGCAACTCTGTTTGCTAGTTTTGCTGTATTAGTTATTATAGCCTCATGGATAGCCAGTTTTTTCGATCTCTCCGTACTCCATCCAGGTACTAAAGAAGAGATAAAGTCATTCAACCTAGTAAGTGCAGAAGGATTACACATGATTCTTTCTAAAATGGTTACTAACTTTACTAACTTTGCTCCTTTAGGTACGGTACTAGTCTCTTTACTAGGTATTGGTATTGCAGAAGGTTCTGGATTAATAGGAACTATCTTAAAAAAGATTGTACTATCCTCTCCTAAGAAGCTACTGACATTCGTTATCGTATTTGCAGGCATACTTTCTAATACGGCTAGTGAAGTAGGTTATGTTTTATTAGTACCCTTAGCTGCTATCATATTCTTAGCAGCAGGTAGACATCCTATAGCAGGACTAGCAGCTGCCTTCGCAGGAGTATCAGGAGGATATAGTGCTAACTTATTATTGGGAACTATAGATCCGCTATTAGCAGGATTATCAGAAGAAGCAGCTAGAATTATAGACCCTGCTTATGTAGTTAACCCCGCTGCGAACTATTACTTTTTATTTGTATCTACCTTCATTATTGCTATTCTTGGTACATGGGTTACAGAGCGCATAGTCGTACCTAGATTAGGAGAATACACAGGAGATGAAAAAGCAATTTCTATAGATCCTTTAACAAAAGAAGAAAAGAAAGGCCTAATCTATGCCTCTATAGCAGGTTTTTTATTCACTGTATTTATACTAGGAGGTCTGATCCCAGAGAGCGGTTATTTAAGAGGTACTGATGGTGGGATTTTGAAGTCTCCTTTTATGTCAGGTATTGTTGCTTTATTATTTATTGGAGCTGCCCTAGCAGGTATCGCTTATGGTATCGGAGCTAAAACTATCAAAAACGATACAGATGTAATGAAAGGAATGTCAAAAGCGATGGAAACTTTGGGGTCTTACATTGTTTTAGTGTTCTTTGCAGCTCAGTTCGTTGCTTATTTTAATTGGACTAATCTAGGGTTAATCTTCGCAATAGAAGGTGCAGAAACACTACAGAAATCAGGTTTAGGAGCTATTCCACTGATGCTGATGTTTATTGTAGTCTCGGCCTTAATTAACCTAATTATGGGAAGTGCCTCTGCTAAATGGGCTATTATGGCACCTGTATTTATCCCTATGTTCATGTTATTAGGGTATTCTCCAGAACTAGTCCAAGTGGCTTACCGTATAGGAGATAGTGTTACTAATATTATCTCTCCGATGATGAGTTATTTTGCCTTAATTGTTGCCTTTATGCAGCGTTATGACAAAAAAGCAGGTATAGGAACTATCGTCTCTACGATGCTTCCTTATACTATTGTATTCTTTATCGGTTGGTCTATTATATTTGTGATTTGGTTACTTCTAGAGTTACCTCTAGGGCCAGGAGCACAACTATTCTATACTGCACAATAAAACAATAAGAGCTAACGGTGTACCGTTAGCTCTTATTATTTATACTATTTACGCTTCTGTTGCGATAGGTTTATTACTTCTAGACCATTCACTCCACGAGCCCACATATAGCTTAGGCGTCGGGATACCAGCTGCTGTAATAGCTAATAGAGTATGACATGCTGTAATACCAGAGCCACAGTGCACCGCCCTATTCTCTAACGGATAATCTTGTAGAATAGCAGTGTACTTCTCTCTTAACTGTTCTTCTGTCAAGAACATCCCTTGCTCATCTAGATTAGACATAAACGGAACATTGATAGCTCCTGGTATATGCCCTGCCACTGTGTCAATAGGTTCTGTTATCCCTTTATATCGATTTGCCTCACGTACATCGATCACTACATAATCCTCTCGCCCTACATTCGTCTCTATTTCATGAATATCAGCTAGTGGTAGTTGCCACTCCGTTACAGGATATACTCCTACTTCACTTGCTTTTACCACATTATTATTGCTCGGAAAACCTACCTGCTGCGCAGCACTCATTCCACCACTTAGCACTTGTACTTTCTGATGACCTACAGCTGTCAGCATCCACCAAAATCGAGCAGCAGAATTACCTCCGAATACTGTGTCATAAATAATCACATGACTATCTGGAGTAATACCTAAAGACTTCAAGCTGTGAGCAAATTGTGCTACAGAAGGCAATGGATGTCTCCCTCCTTTTGACGCATCTTCTCCTATATGTGCTAGCTGTGTATTTCCATCTACAAATAAAGCTCCGTCTAAGTGCTCTTTCTCATACTCAGCTCTAGCCACCTTACTATTCGTAGCATCTATTAATATATAACTACTTCCTTGTTCTCTTAAAGACAATAGTTCATCTGGTTGGATAATTGGTTTCATATATACTTATTGTTTGTTTTATCTCTTATTCTATATACTTGGTACCACAAAAATCTTAGATAATCTTTCTTTTAACTTAGCTAAATCATCATTTGTTTTAGTCCCATAGAATGCTTTAGTAGCTACTATGGCTGTCTCTTGTTCTAACAGCTTTCGCCCTACGATCATTTCAGCTTCATACACCATATTCATACTTTGAGGTACACTAGGCAGCTCTACTTCTAATTTTAGGATTCCTCCTTCTTCATTTAGATAATAAGGCTGTACTTTATTGATAACAGGATTAAAGAGTGTACTGGTATAAACTATTAGAGATTTAGGCAAATTATTCTTTTTGCTATTTTTCTTTAGGGTATAGATTATTTTCTCTACTTCATACCCTGCTACCATACTTACCTCATCAGACGTCACACGAGTATAATCATCGAGTATAATCATCTAAGGTAATATGAGTATGCCAGTGTTCTTTTTCTAGAAAGTCTTTTTGGTAAGAGAAGTTTAATGCTGTATTAGGAACTATCGTCGAAGTCGCATATACAAATCCTTCATCTAGTATATCATTCCACTTATTCTCTAGAAGATAAGTAGCTCCTTCTGCCTTATACACGACTTCATACCCTGCTACATATACATTATTTTTTATAAAAGGCAATCTACTGTATTCTTTTAATATCTGAGGATTATCTGTCAGAAACTGCTTAATTCTATCTCTATCTTCTACAGACAGCTCAGCTAGGTACTTATTAGCTAATTCTTTACTGTACAATGGATCATGACTAATGTGTACGATAAACTGATTGAGAAGAGAATCACTTAATGACATCTTATACACTAGAGCCCCTTCTATAAACTTCTTCTTATTTACAACCACTTTCTCTTGAGGCTCTACAGTTGTATTACTGACTTCTTGTTGTCTATTCTCCTTACATCCCATCAGGGTTATCCCTACTATAAACAATCCTAAACTAAGTCTTATCATTCTATCTTATATTGAAAATCTAAAGTACAAAAAATAACCACGTTCTCTTATTTCTTCTTGTTATAATAAATACTAAACCCGCAAAACAATCTGATAATCACTAAAAACAAGTGTACAGTTAAAAGCAGGATTATAAACAATAACTGTACAGCTATATTAGGACGAAACCGTTTTTACAGCAGTGGTCGCATAGTGATCGCATAGTGATGGCATAATGGTCGCATAAAAAAGGGCTAAAACTATGCGACCACTATGCTATCATAACCCCATAAAGATTCGGTCATTGCAACATATAGCAGAAATTACTCTAAAAAAACGATAACAAACCCACATAAACTAATCAATAAAAACAAATTCACTCTACATTAATACAAAACTGTATAACCCTTCTTCAAAATTGTATAACACTATATCTGTCTTTTTATTCGTACTTTGTATCTGCACAAAAAGAATTATTGTACAAATGAAAAAAGAATATAAAGTAAGTGGTATGAGCTGTAATGGCTGTAGAACCAAGATAGAAGATACCCTAAATGAAATACACGGTGTAACGGCCGAAGTTTCTTTAGAACAAGAGCAAGCCAATATAGAGTCTCATCATGATATAGATACCTTAACACTTCAGAAAGAATTACTTAAAAAAGGAAACTATATACTACAAGAAATAGTAACTCATGAAGATGGTACGCAAGAGATTCTACCAGCTGTAGAAGTATCAGAAGAAGATATGTACCAACAAGAACTTCCTAAGGGAATGGAAGATAAAGCGGGTAAATACTTCTGTCCGATGCTATGCGAGGGGGATAAAGTATATGATACCAATGTAGGCTGTCCTGTATGTGGGATGAACTTAGAACAAATCCCTGCACCTAAAGTAGAGAAGACAGTCTACTACTGTCCGATGTTATGTGAGGGAGACAAGACCTATGACAAACCGGGGAATTGTCCTAAATGTGGGATGAACTTAGTGCCTAAGACCATACTAGTAGAACAAGAAGATACTACATATACAGATATGCTGAAGAAACTGCGTATCTCGGTAGCCTTCACTATTCCAGTATTTATACTAGCCATGGGGTCTATGATACCTGGGGATCCTATCGGAAAAGTTGTACCACATGAATGGAATAACTATATACAGTTATTATTCACTATTCCTGTAGTCTATGTATGTTGGATGTTCTTTAGTAGAGCATGGACTTCATTTAAGACATGGAATCTGAATATGTTTAGTTTAATCGGTTTAGGATCTGCTGCTGGGTTAATCTTTAGTGTTGTAGCCTTATTTTTCCCTGATCTTTTCCCTGATGATTTTAAAGGAGAGCATGGTATTCACCTTTACTTTGAATCTGTAGCCGTGATTCTTACACTGGTATTAGTAGGACAAGTAATGGAAGCAAAAGCGCATAGTCGTACCAATACCGCTATAAAAGAATTACTAAAACTATCTCCTACAGAAGCAACTTTGGTTACTGAAAATGGAGAAGAAATAATACAAATAGACAAAATTGTCAAAGGAAATCACCTGCGTGTAAAACCAGGAGAGAAGATACCTGTAGATGGCGAAATCATAGAAGGAGAATCTAGTATAGATGAATCTATGATCACTGGAGAACCTATCCCAGTACACAAAGTAAAAGGTGATAAAGTAGTATCAGGTACCATTAATGGAAATAGTTCGTTCATCATGATAGCAGAGAAGGTTGGTGACGAAACATTGCTTTCTCAAATCATTGAGATGGTGAATAATGCCAGTAGATCTAGAGCGCCTATCCAAAAACTAGCAGATCAAGTAGCGAAGTACTTCGTACCTATCGTAGTGATTATCGCCATAGCTACTTTTATTCTATGGAAGACATTAGGGCCTGAACCAAGATTAGCTTATGCATTCGTTAATGCATTAGCAGTATTAATCATTGCGTGTCCTTGTGCCTTAGGACTAGCGACTCCGATGTCTATCATGGTAGGAATAGGTAAAGGGGCACAGAATGGTATCTTGATTAAAAATGCTGAAGCACTAGAAACAGCCAATAAAGTAAATGTATTAATCACAGATAAGACGGGTACACTGACAGAAGGTAAGCCATCTGTAGAGAAAATCGTGCGTATATCTCCAGACTACACAGCAGAAGATTTACTAGTGCTAACTGCCTCGCTTAACCAAAATAGTGAGCACGCATTAGCGACTTCTTTTACTAAAAAAGCGAAAGAAGACGGTCTAAGCCTAACCCCTGTAAAGATGTTTAACAATATCACAGGAAAAGGAATACAAGGTCTAGTAGATAAAAAACGTATTTCTCTAGGGAATAAAGCACTTATGGATGTAGTACAAGCATCACTAACTGATAGCTTAGTACAACAAGTAGAAAAAGAACAAAGCCAAGGAAAAACTGTATCTTATATAGCTGATAACAATACAGTCATAGGATATGCTGTATTATTCGATAAAATAAAAGAATCGAGTAAACAAGCTGTAAAAGATCTTCAAAATAAAGGAATCGAAGTGATTATGATCACTGGTGATAACCCTAAGACAGCACAGGCTGTGGCTACAGAATTAAATATTAAACACTTCTTAGCTGAGGCTATGCCAGAAGATAAGTTAAACGAAATAAAGAAACTACAAGAACAAGGAAAGATAGTAGCCATGGCAGGTGATGGTATTAATGATGCTCCTGCTCTAGCCCAAGCTAATGTAGGTATCTCTATGGGTACTGGAACTGATGTCGCTATCGAAAGTGCAGAAGTAACCTTACTACAAGGAGATTTGGCAGGTATACCGAAGGCTATTAGCCTAAGTCATGGAGTAATGAAGAATATTAAACAGAACCTATTCTTTGCCTTCGTTTATAATAGTGTAGGTATTCCTATCGCTGCAGGTGTGCTATATCCGATCTTCGGAATAGTATTATCACCTATGATTGCAGCTGTAGCGATGAGCTTTAGTTCTGTATCAGTTATTACAAACTCGTTACGACTAAAGAATCTTAAACTTTAATCATCATTTTTTTTATAATACCTTTCATTTTTTTAACCAGAGCGATCACCATAGCTCTGGTTTTTTTTTATGTTTTTAATTTAAGACAACAGGTATAGAAACAAAAAAGCCAGGGTGATCTACCCAGGCTTTTTACTCACCTTAAAAACTAAAATTGCAAACACAAATACCAATTTTTAGCTTATTAAACCTAAAAAAAAGGCCATCCCAAAGAATGGCCTAATCAGAATCATCTATATAAAAAAAAACAAGTCCCCACTCTGTTTTTTATTAAAGTAATTAGATGTTCTTAAATATCTTCAAAGTTTAACAGTGCTAATATACAAAAAAAAAGCAAATATTAACATTTAAAAGAACTAGACGTAATAAATTAATATAAAAACAGAAAATCAATCAATAAAATAACATTTAAAAACTCTTATAATCAACTACATATATCTTTTTCAATAAAACATAATTTTATTCATTAAAATTTAAATTGACATTACTTTTAGTACATGCCGTTCATTTCTACAGCCAAAACAGGGCTCTTAAAAACAAAAAGCTTATCACAACTGGTGTTGTGATAAGCTTTTTGTTTTAGCTCATCTTCAAAAAAGGGATAAGACTAATCTTGCGCTACTGCTTTAGACTTAACAAATATAGCAGATAGAACTAAATATGCTGCTACTACTAATTCTATTATAACCCACCATATATGCTCTATAGGGATAGCATAAAAGGGCTGGAATATTCCAATAATAAGAATATACATTGCCATTTCGATAACTTTCTTATTGATATGAGAGTTATAGGCTAATATTCCTAAACCAACCATAACGATAAATCCCACTAAAAGATCAAAATCTGATGAAGAAGTAAATGCACTTAAGATCAATAAAAGTGCTATTAATATTTTAATTGCCCTTTCCATACTTTAATTCTTTATAAATTAGATTACTCTAAGATAATAAAAACTATAATCATTTAAAAATCAATAACAAAGAATTATCTATAATAAAACAAAGTAGTTAATATCAATAATATAATTAATTCATACTAACACAACAATCTCCATACAAAAGCACTTTTATTTGAGGTAAAAAAAACTTACTTTAGCACCTAATTATAATTAAATCATTAACAACACAATGAAACAAGTAACTTTAAACCATATCCATGAAGCTTTAGGAGCGAAGATGGTTCCATTTGCAGGATTTAATATGCCTGTACAATATGAAGGAGTAAACATTGAACACGAAACAGTTAGAAACGGTGTTGGTGTTTTTGACGTATCTCATATGGGAATCTTCAAAATTTCTGGACCAAATGCTTTGGCATTAATCCAAAAAGTTACTTCTAATGATGCTTCTGTATTAGTAGATGGTAAAGCTCAATACTGCTACTTCCCTAATACTACTGGAGGAGTTATAGACGATATTATTACTTATAGAGTGAATGAGAATGAATATTTGATGGTAGTAAATGCGTCAAATATTGAAAAAGATTGGAACTGGGTAAGTTCTCATAATGATATGAACGCTACCTTAGAGAATCTATCTGATGGCTACTCTATCTTAGCGATACAAGGACCTAAGGCTATTGAGTCTATGCAAAGCTTAACTGACGTTAACTTAGCGGATATCAAATTCTACAACTTTGTGATTGATACTTTCGCTGGAGTAAAAGACGTTGTAATCTCTGCTACTGGATACACAGGTTCAGGTGGTTTTGAAGTATATGTGAAAAATGAAGATGTAGAAGTACTTTGGAACAAAGTATTCGAAGCTGGTGCTAACTGGGGGATCAAACCTATCGGATTAGCTGCGCGTGATACATTACGCCTAGAGATGGGATACTGCTTATACGGTAATGAACTAAACGATGAGATCTCTCCATTAGAAGCAGGATTAGGATGGGTAACGAAGTTCACAAAAGACTTCATCAACTCTGATAATTTAAAAGCTGAAAAAGAAGCAGGTATCAAAAATAGATTGATTGGTTTCGAACTAGTAGGTAAAGGTATTCCTAGACATGACTACGAAATCGTAGATGCTGAAGGTAACGTAATCGGAAAAGTGACTTCTGGTACTCAATCTCCTTCATTAGGTAAAGGAATCGGTATGGGATATGTACCTGTAGCACTAGCTGCTGAAGGAAGCCAAATATTCATCCGTATTCGTAAGAATGATGTTGAAGCAAAAGTGGTAAAAACACCTTTTTATAAAAAATAAGGCAAAAGAATAGGAAGCTTAAAAATAAGCTTCCTTTTTTTTTATGATATATTTGAATAATGAGTTATTTTTGCGATTATAAAATTAAGTAACAAATTATTATGGGAAGAGCGTTTGAATTTAGAAAAGGACGTAAGCTAAAACGTTGGTCTGCTATGGCAAAAACGTTTACAAGAATTGGTAAGGATATCGTAATGGCTGTAAAAGAAGGTGGACCTAATCCCGAGGCTAATGCTCGCCTTCGTGCCGTAATACAAAATGCTAAGGCAGCGAATATGCCTAAAGATAACGTAGAGCGTGCCATTAAACGTGCTACTGATAAAGATACTGAAAACTATAAAGAAGTAATATTCGAAGGATACGGACCTCATGGTATCGCTTTCTTAATCGAATGTGCTACAGATAATAACAATAGAACTGTTGCCAACATTAGAAGTTACTTCAATAAATGCAACGGTACTTTAGGTACACAAGGGTCTGTTGAGTTTATGTTCGACCATACATGTAACTTCAGAATCCCTGCTGAAGAAGGTAGAGATCTAGAAGAGTTCGAATTAGAATTAATTGATTTTGGTATTGATGAAATCTTTGAAGATGAAGATGGCGTAATGATTTATGCTCCTTTTGAAAGCTTCGGATCTATCCAAAAAGAATTAGAAGGTAGAGGAATTGAGATCTTGTCTTCTGGATTCGATAGAATACCACAAGTAACGAAAGAGCTTTCTGAAGAAGAAATAGCTGACGTAGAAAAGTTATTAGAAAAAATCGAAGAAGATGACGACGTACAAAACGTTTTCACTACTATGGCATAATCCACAGTTTCGTTTATAATATAAAAAGACGGAATACTTTAGATAAAGTATTCCGTCTTTTTATATTATAATCTTATTAAGTCAGGTGAAATCGTTTAGGAGGGTATCCGAAGTGTTTCTTAAACGCTTTAGAAAAGGCAACAGAAGAAGAATATCCTAAGTCAAAAGCTATCTCTGCAATGGTATGATGAGCTTCTTCTAACTTCTGTATAGCGATATTCATACGTCTATGTTGAGCATATTCGAATAGTCCTAGATTATACAGATACTTAAAGCCTCTCTTTAATTTATACTCATTAATAAAGAATAACTTAGACAGTTCTTCTGTAGTATAAAACTCTCGGTAATTAAGGTCTATAAATTCTTTTATATTAGATAGTATTAGTTCATCTTCTGGTGTCAGCTTTACCCCAAGCTGTAACTTAGAGCACTCCTCTACCCCAACCTCTTTCTCATGCAATAACACAGATATTACCTCTAGTACCTTCCCTTTGACATACATATCTTTAGCTATTCCTTTATAACTACATGTTTTGATTTCATTTAACAGTACTAAAAGCTCTTGCGTCAGTTTTATATCCTTAATTAACCTTGAGGTCTGGTCATTCTTTATCGCAGTAGTAAACTTCGCTATAGCCTCATCTTGTTGTCCCCATTCATTAAAGAACTCTAAAGGTAAGTAGATATCTAAATGCTCATATACGGCATCTTTTTCGAATATGACATCTGCTACAGATCCTGTACTTAGATAAGTCAAATAACAGTGAAAAGGCAAGTACTTATTAGGCGTTCCATTAATGACATCTCTGACGATATGCTTCCCAAAAAAGAAGCTTAACTCTACGTATTCTATTTCTTCAAAGACATAGTGCAGGGCATAATCTTGTGTATACTTCAGATAATACTGTCTAATAATAATATCTGCTGAATCAAAGATATAATAAGTCACGAAAGTTCCAGAATCATTTACTAATTCTTTTTTACTCTGATACATCTCATTAGTTACCATATTCTCTAACTCAAAAAATGCTACAATCTGATCACCTTTACTCATAAAACCACCTATTGATTACTAAACTGCTAATTTTTACTCCCTTTTGGCTAAGTCATTCCATGATATAGAATATACTTTTGTTTCCGCATTCAAATTTATTCAATCTAAATTAAGTATCAGATGAAAAGATTCTTTTTAATCAACACAAGTCATAAATTCATACTTACTGGTCTACTTTTGATCAATATAAGTACCTATGCCCAAGAAAAAGGGAATATCAAAGGAACTGTTGTGAGCCATAATCAAGAGAAGTTGGCAGGAACTACAATTACTTTAAATAACAACTTATTTAAAACTGTTTCAGATAACAATGGATACTACTTACTAGAAAATATCGAATCAGGTAAATACCTTATCACTCTTCAGTATAAAAATAGCATTACAAAAGACAGTATCGTTATACCTGCAAATCAAACTGTCATAAAAGATTTCATGCTATTTGATGACAACAATGAAACCTTAGATGCAGTAGTCATTAATACAAATAAAAACATTCGTTCTTCTTCTTCTTTGCGAACAGCAGCTAACCTATTAGATGTACCACAAAACATCCAAGTGATAGATAAAGGGTTAATGGATGATCAGATTAGTATGACGATGAGTGATGCTATTGCTCAGAATGTGAGCGGTGTAAGATCTGTATTACATCAAGAGCAAGCTAGTGCAGGTATATATGTACGTGGTTATGGCGCTAGTAATCTAAGAAATGGTATGGATATCTCAGGAAGCTTTGGCCCTATCAGAGAAGACAATACCTTTATAGAACGTGTAGAGTTTGTAAAAGGACCAGCAGGTTTTATGATGGGAAACACACAACCAGGTGGTTTCTATAATATCGTAACCAAAAAACCAACAGGTAGTAACAAAACTACGGTTAAGACTATACTAGGTAGCTATAATCTATATCGTGCAGAGGTAGATGTAGATACTAAGCTAACAAAGGATGAGAGACTGTTATTCCGTATCAATGGGATGGCTACAAAAGCTAGTTCTTTCCAATTGTACAACAAAAACAATTACTTATCATTAGCACCTTCCTTAAAGTACAATATTAGTGATGATACGAATATTACCTTTGAGTATATATTCAACTCTAATGAGTTCGAAGGTGGGTTCTCTAAATATGCCTATTCTAAAAAGGAGTTTAAAGAACTACCTCGTAAATTTACATTCACTGACCCTATCATAGATCCTACCATGATTAAAGAACACAATGTGTTTATTAACCTTAATCACAGATTAAGTGCTGATTGGAATCTTACTGCTAAACTGGGTTATGTAGAAGCTACTATGGAAGGAGAAAGTCTGTACTCTATCTATAATTCTATAGACGATAAAGGTAATGTACAAAGAGCACTTTCTGTAAATGATGCGTATAACTCAGCTAAGGTAGGGCAAGTCTATATGAATGGTAAATTTAAGATCACAGATCAGATTAAAAACAATGTGTTATTTGGGCTAGATATGGGGCAAAAAGAGCACATGGCAGATTGGTCTGAAGTTGCAGATGATAAAGGAGTTATTATTCCAGTAGGTCCATTATTCAATATTTATAACCCTGTGTATGGTAAGCTTACTAAAAAAGACATCCCTACTTATGACCGTTCGCGTTCATTAAGAGAGCGAGCAGCAGGTAATATACAAGAATATAGCTATATCTCTCTATATGTACAAGACGAGTTTCTTCTTTTAGATGAAAAACTTAGATTAGGGCTTGGAGTACGCTACACCTCAACAGAGAAAACAACGAGTGCTTCTAAAGGAGATGTTGTAAAGAATCAAGCGTATACCCCTCGTTTTAGTATCACGTATAATATTTCTCCATCATTCTCAGCTTATGCCTTATATGATCAGAGCTTCCAAGAACAAGTTGGTCAATTAGAAAACAACAAGACAGCTGATCCTTCTAAAGGAACCAATAAAGAATTTGGATTAAAGAAGACATGGTTTGAGAAAAAGCTATTCACTTCATTAGCTTTCTACCAAGTAGATAAAACAAATATCCTTACCCCACGTGATGCCTCTGCTAATAACCAAATTATGGTACAGAGTGGGAAGGCTACGTCTAAAGGAGTAGAATTTGACTTAAATGGACAAATTACAGATGGTTTGACCTTGACAATGAACTATGCGTATACTGATGCTAAGATAACTGAAGATAATAATCCAGCTAAAAAAGGACAACTATTACCAGGAACTGCTAAGCACAGTACTAATGCATGGCTTACTTATAGAGTTCAATCAGGTACATTCGAAGGTTTAGGGTTTTCTCTTGGATACCAATACCAAAAAGATCGCTCACAAGCTCCTGTACAAGCTAAAAAGTTCTTACCAGACGACTACTTCACCCTTGATGGAGGAGTATCGTATAAAAAGAACAACTATGCATTCAACCTAATTGTAAATAATATCACAGATAGATATAATTATGTAGGTCACTTCCCTGGTGCGTGGGGATACACACACTATGGATGGAGAGCTACTACACCACTGTCATTCAAACTTAGTTTAGCTTATACATTCTAATAAGATAAAAGATAATTAGAAGTCATCTCAACTTTTATTTTGCTGAAGTATTTTTAGTTCTATAACAATAAAAGTTATAAAGTTCCATGCCATCCAGCTAGAAAGTGTGGTATCAAATCTATTTAGTAAACAGCGAAAGCTATCTAACCAAGCCTTGGTTCTTTCAATAACATATCTTTTTTTTATGATTTTTTATCAAAATAATCATCTTCATTATCTTGCCCATTTCGTTTATTAGGGCAGGTATTCGCTATTATTTAAATAAACTATTCTCCATAACACCTTTTTAAAGATGATTAAAACTAAATCTACTCACTAAAAACAATTTAGTATAGTTAAAGTAGCTAATAAAGAAAAAAAATATTCAGCAGTAATTGTTTTTTGTTAATTTTTATACAAAGTATATAAAAATTAACATCTTTAGCTATATATTTATTTTTAAAAAAAATCATGAAGAAAATATGTTTTATCCTATGTATGTTTGTATTTAAAGTCGCTTATTCCCAACTAGGAGTAAATACTTCATTACCATTACAACCATTACACATTGATGGAAAAAAAGACAACCCTTTATTTGAAAAACCGAATGCTGAACAAATAAAAAATGATGTAGTTTTAGATGAAGAAGGAAAAATAGGGGTAGGAACTATTAATCCAAATTTTAAATTGGATATTTTGAGTGACACAAGAGGTGCTATTAGAATAGCTGATGGTACACAAGGTGAATCAAAGGTTTTAATGAGTAATGAAAATGGTGTAGGAACGTGGCAATCTCCTGCATCTATAAGACCTACAATATTAGGAGAACCTAATACTACAACAAAATCAGTTGCTTCACATGTGTTATTAGGTGCTTCTATTAATTTAACACGAGGAAAATGGATTATTAATATCGGGCAACTGTTAAGAAGTAATACTTCTGCATCAACTACTAAAAATAAATGGGTGAGAATAACTCTAAGTAGTAGTAATACTTCTAATACGAAAACAGGGTTTAAATTTATAAGTACTAGTATTTATATTTCGGGATGGTTATCTCCTTCTATAGCTACATACGGAGGTTTTTCTATGTTAACAGGTGTAATACCAGTAGAGGTTACTGCCGATGAGGTTACGTTATGGACATGGTTTGCAGGAGTTGATGAAACAAGTGAGTCTATACCTGCGGATGTTGGTAATAATGGAGAAAATTTTATATTTGCTATGCCTATTAACTAGTTTAAAGTTTCTTTTTAAACTTGGTAAAGTGTAAATCTAACTTTATTACTTTTGACTTACTTGATAAAAGGAGGTATAGGCACATTATATTTCTATGTAAAAAGAAGTATTTCATCAGATATTCAAAGAGTGACTTTTAATGAATAGATAAACAGCATCATTCACAAAATCTCCGCTTTATGTTCCATGATAAATATGACCCTATGTCTCACTCTATTCTAACTTTGTAAAGTACTAGGTACGTGAGATTATAAATTTTGTTTAGTGACGCAAATTTCTATAACCTTTATTTTACAAAAGTAAAGAATACTTCATAAAGATCATCCCTTTCTAGTTATTTTAGAAAGGGATGTTTTATTTTAAAACATTCGTTCTACTAGCAATATTCTCACATATTGACCTATACTCCTCTATTTTTCCTATTTTTGCAATAAAAATTTTTCATTATGAAATGGGAAGGTAGACGAGAAAGTAAAAACGTTACTGACAATAGAGGTAAATCTTCAGCTGGGAAAACAGCTATAGGAGGTGGTTTAATTGGTATTATAGCGATGTTGCTATACCTATTTGGAGGAGAAACAGGTAAACAAATAGCTCCTGTATTAGAACAAATGGGTGAAGGTCAACAAACAGAACAAGTAGAAACTAGAAACCTTTCTCAAGAAGAAGTAGAAATGGGTAAGATGGTAGCTGTGATGTTTGCTGACACTGAAGATGTATGGCACAAGATATTCAAAGAAAACGGAATGCAATACCGCGAGCCTAAAATGGAGCTATTCGATGATAAAGTGAATACACAATGTGGTAATGCTACTGCTGAGGTAGGTCCTTTTTATTGTCCTGCTGACGAAACAGTGTATATGGACTTAAGATTCTTTGAAGAACTACACACTCGTTTTGGAGCAGAGAGAGGTAACTTTGCTATCGCTTATGTTATCGCCCATGAAGTAGGTCACCACGTACAGACTCTATTAGGTACTAATAGTAAAGTACACCAAGCTCAACAAAGTATGAGTAAGAAAGAAGCGAATAAACTATCCGTAGGTTTAGAACTTCAAGCAGACTTCTATGCTGGTGTGTGGGCTAAGTATAATCAAAAGTACTTAGACGCTAAAGATATTGATATTGCCTTAAGTGCTGCACAAGCTGTAGGAGATGACGCAATACAAAAAAGAGTAACAGGTCAAGTAAATCCTGACTCGTTCACGCATGGAAGTTCGAAACAAAGAAAAGAGTGGTTTATGAAAGGATTCGAGACTGCGGATATCAAGCAAGGAAATACTTTTGACTTTATCCGATAGATTCACATCTTCCTACCACAAACAAACTAATATTTATAGACAATTAAAAAGACTCTTCTTAAGAGCCTAACCTTATGACAAACTTAAAAGATATACTAGACAATATTAAACAGAATAGTTTTGCACTAGCTCCATTTCAGGTAATGAGTGAAGCGTTTAATTACTACAGAAAGACCTTCTTACTAGTAATTACAACTTTATTACTTACCTTTTTTGCTGCGACACTACTAGGTTCTCTGATATTAAGTCAATTCGTCACCTTAGATCCTAATCAAGATGTTCTACAAGAACAAATTCAGGAAATGACTAGACAGCTAACAGAACCTCCTTTTTTCTATTATTATCTTGTATCATTTGCTATATTTAGCGCTCTAGGAAGCATACTTATAGGTGGTTTTTATAAATTAAATGCACAAGTACACTTAAATGAAGTTCCTTCTTTCTTTAATGCATTTAAGTACTTCTTTAATATAAAAGGGCTTTATATCTTTATATCTCATTTATTGATATCACTTGTCTTTATGGCGATTACTATTCCTTTAAAGTTACAAAACCTTGAAATGGTTTCTATGGCTATTAACTGGATCATTAGTACTTTGACCATATTCACTATTCCCTTAATTATATTTGGGCACCTAAAGCCTATTGCAGCAATAAAGAATAGTATCATGGTTGTGAATAAACAACCTATCCCTATCATCCTAACGATAATACTGAACTACTTCTTTTTGATTAGTGGTTTACTATTCTTTGTTATTGGTATTTTATTTGTCTTACCTTATTTATTCGCAGTATACTTTGTGTTGTATAAACAAGTTATAGGATATAATCTAGAAGAGAATAAACAGCGCTAACCTAGCCATCCCTCTCTGTCTAGACTACGATATTGTATTGCCTCAGCTATGTGCTGGGGCTTTATATTTTCTGAACCATCTAAATCAGCTATTGTGCGAGATACTTTTAATATCCTATCATAGGCTCTGGCTGATAAGTTTAGCTTATCCATAGCGGTTTTTAATAAGTTTAGCGAATCTTCTTGTAGGGCACAGTACTTCCTTAGCAGAGCAGTAGACATCTGCGCATTATAATGAACTCCTTTATGAGATTTAAATCTATCTGATTGTACTTCTCTTGCCACTACTACTCGCTCTCTGATATCTTGGCTTGGTTCTGACAATTGTTTATCTGACAATTTTTCAAAAGGTACAGGATTTACTTCTATATGTATATCTATTCGGTCTAGCAGAGGACCAGACACCTTGCTTAAGTACCGTTGCATCTCTAGTGGTGTAGACTTGACAGGTGCACTAGGATCATTAAAATAGCCACTCGGACTCGGATTCATACTTGCCACTAGCATAAATGAGGAAGGATACGTTATTGTAAACTTTGCCCGTGAGATAGTCACCTCCCTATCTTCTAGTGGTTGTCTCATCACTTCTAATACCTCTCTTTTAAACTCAGGCAACTCATCTAAAAACAGTACCCCATTATGCGCCAGAGATATCTCACCAGGTTGTGGATAACTTCCCCCTCCTACTAGAGAAACAGATGACGCAGTGTGGTGAGGACTTCTAAAGGGCCTAGACCTCATCAGCCCACAGTCTTTTGCCTTTCCTACTACACTGTGAATTTTAGTTGTCTCTAATGCTTCTTCTAGTGTCATCGGAGGCAGTATACTTGGTAGTCTTTTGGCGAGCATTGTCTTTCCAGAACCTGGAGGACCTATTAAGATGATATTATGCCCACCAGCTGCAGCTATCTCCATCGCTCTCTTGATACTCTCTTGTCCCTTCACATCCTTAAAGTCTATCTCTAGGTGATGCTCAGACTCTTCACTAAACATCTTAGTGAAGTCTAACTCCACTGGTACTAACTCCCCCTTTCCCTCTAAGAAGTCTATCACTTCTTTTATATTACTGACACCATATACCTCTAATCCTTCTACTATAGCGGCTTCCTTCTCATTCTCTTTTGGAATTATAATTCCTTTATACCCTTCTTCTTTTGCCTTTATAGCGATAGGGAGTGCTCCATTAATACACTGTACAGTACCATCTAAGGATAGCTCTCCCATAATAATATAATCCGACAACTCTTCTTGTAATGACATCTGGTTAGAAGCTGCCAAAATACCGATAGCAATCACTAGGTCATAAGCAGAACCTTCCTTGCGCAAATTAGCAGGTGCTAAGTTGATTGTTATCTTCCTCCCTGGAAACTTATAACTGTTATTCTTCAATGCTGCGGCTATCCTATAGCTGCTCTCTTTTATCGCATTATCAGGTAGCCCTACTAAGTGATATCCTACTCCTCCATCTATGTGTACCTCTACTGTGATAGTTGTAGCTTCAATCCCAAATACAGCGCTCCCAAACACCTTTGTTAACATAATTTATGAGTATTAATTAATATTTACCTAATAAATTCAATCATTTCTTACTATTCTAAAAACATTATCTTTGCCAATATGTGGAGCGATACCACAAAAAGCAACAACTTTTATAAATAAGATTAGTTAAATTTAAACAATAATGACTATTACTCAATAACACAAAACAAATACAAAAACCTACAAATCAAACATTTATATTTATTAAATTAGTTTTTGATTACAAATAAAGTCGTTTTGGCATTAGTATTGAGTAAGGTTACTGTGGAGATAGACTCTCACCTACAACAACAAATAGTATTTAAAGAATTATGATTACAAGTAGAAAAACAGTTTTAGTAGCATTTTCAGCGTTGATTATGTTTGGTACATTGATAGGAATTAACAGCTGCAATATAGGTTCATCTAAAACACTAGATCCTAAAGAAAATGCTTTAGCCTTACCTATCATAAAAGTAGATACAACAACTGCAATTACAATCAAAGATTATATAGGAAATATAGAGGGAAAAGTAAACGTAGAAATCAGACCTCAAGTAGAAGGTATACTTGAAAAGATTTTCGTAGATGAAGGTGCTTTCGTAAAAGAAGGGCAACCTTTATTCCAAATAGACCCACTACCTTACCAAGAAGTTTTAAACAATATGATCGCTACTGAAAATGTAGAGAAAGCAAAACTTAAAAACGCAAAACTAGAAATAGACCGCCTAAAGCCTCTTATCGATAATGAGGTTATCGCTCAGGTACAATTAGAAACAGCAAAGTCTAACTACGATATCGCGAAAGCTTCTTTGGCTAAAGCTACTGCTGCTGTTAATAGTGCTAAGATTAGTCTTGACTACACTATTATAAAAGCACCTGTAAGTGGATACATCGGACGTATGCCTAAGCGTATTGGTAACTTAGTATCTAAAGGAGATAAAGAACCTCTAACTGTACTATCAGACGTGAGTGAGGTATATGTGTACTTCGGGATGAGTGAGTCTGACTTCTTATACTTCAGCAAAGACAATAAGAAAACAGATACAGCTAGTATCAGCAACGGTCATTACTTACCAGACGTTTCTCTAATCTTAGCAGATGGACACGAATACCCTGAGAAAGGTAAAGTAGATATGATCAATGGACAAGTAAACAGAACAACAGGTTCTATTTCTTTAAGAGCATCATTCCCAAACTCTAAAGACGTGATGAGATCAGGTAATACAGGAACGATCAAACTAAAAGAAACAAATCCTCGTGTTATTCTTATTCCACAAGAAGTAACTACTTCTATACAAGACAAGACTTTTGTTTATATCTTAGATAAAGAAGACAAAGTAAAATTACAGTCTATCGAATTAAATGGAGTGTCAGGAAATAACTTTATCGTATCTGAAGGATTACAAATCGGAGATAGAATTATCAAAACAGGTTTTGATAAACTTACTGAAGGGATGTATGTAAAACCTTTAAACTAGACAAAGTACTATTCAAAAGACAAAAACAGAATTTAGAGTATTTGTACTCGCCTTACAAAACAATTTAATATGTTAAAAGCCATTATAGAACGCCCCATATTAGCCACTGTAATCTCAATTATGTTTGTGTTACTAGGACTAGTAGGGCTTACCTTACTGCCAATTACAAGGTTCCCAGAGATTGCACCTCCTAGTGTAAGTGTATCAACTTCTTACCCTGGTGCCAATGCAGAGACTGTTGCTCAGAGTGTTTTACTTCCGATAGAAGAATCTATTAACGGGGTAGACAATATGACCTACATTAGCTCTAAAGCGAGTAACAGTGGATCAGGAACAATCAACGTATTCTTTAAAGCAGGTACTGACCCTGATCAAGCTGCGGTAAACGTACAGAACAGAGTAAGTAAAGCTGCTGGTGATCTACCATCAGAAGTGAATGAGAACGGTATATCTGTGACTCCTCGTCTTAGTGGTAACATTATGACGATCAACTTCTACAGTGATCACCCAGAAGAAGTATATGACGAAACTTTCTTACAAGCTTATACACAGATTAATATTAACCGTGAATTACTTCGTGTACCAGGAGTAGCTTCTGTGAGCCGTATTGGTGCTCGTGACTACTCTATGAGAACATGGTTAAACCCTGATAAGCTTGCCTTATATAGTTTAACTCCACAAGATGTCATCAGTGCGATCAAAGATCAAAACTTTGAGATTGCACCAGGTAGCTTTGGGGAGACATCTGATGAAGCCTTTGAGACTGCTTTAAAGCACAAAGGGAGATTTAACTTACCTGAACAATACGAGAACATCGTTATTAAAACGAATAAAGACGGTTCTGTTCTACTGCTAAAAGATGTAGCTAGAGTAGAGTTCGGAGCCTCTAACGTAGGTAGTGATAACAGTGTGAACGGGTACCCTGGTCTAACGATGAATATTACACAGACCAACGGTTCTAACGCACGTGATATCGATATCGCAGTGCGCAAAACATTAGAAAGACTGTCTAAATCATTCCCACAAGGAGTGCATTATGAAATTAGCTACTCTGTAAAAGCGCAGATAGACGAATCTATTAGTCAAGTAAGAAGTACACTATTCGAGGCATTCTTCTTAGTGTTTATTATTGTTTACTTGTTCTTACAGGATTTCCGTTCTACGATTATTCCAGTTATTGCTATTCCTATCTCGCTAGTAGGTACTTTGTTCTTTATTTATTTAATGGGATTCTCTATTAATATATTGACCATGTTTGCCTTAGTACTAGCCATTGGTATTGTGGTGGATGATGCCATCGTAGTAGTGGAAGCCATCCACGAGAAGATGCATCATACAGGAATGAAGGCAAAAGAAGCGACAATCACGACGATGAACGAAATTACGAGAGCTATTATCTCTATTACGTTAGTCATGTCAGCAGTATTCTTACCAGTAGGATTTATGCAAGGGCCTGCAGGGATATTCTATAAGCAGTTCGCTTATACCCTAGCCTTCGCTATTTTGATTTCTGCTGTGAATGCCTTGACGCTGAGTCCTGCACTATGTGCATTATTCTTAAAGCAACCATCAGGAGAAGAATATGCTGCTCAGAAACCTCAAGCAGGCTTTAAGAGAATACGCAATAAGTTCTTCTTTGCATTTAATACTGCATTTGACAGTTTTACAGAGAAGTATGTCGTAACGATCAAAAAGTTAATTACGAACAAGAAGGTAGCTATCGCAGGATTAGCCCTAATCATAGGAGTTGGAGTTCTATATCTATACAAGACCCCTTCTTCATTTATCCCTAGAGAAGATGATAGTTACATCACTTACTCTCTAGCGATGCCTCCAGGAGCTTCATTAGCACGTACTAAGGTAGTATTAGCGAAAGCAGATAGTATCTTAAAACAGCGTACGGATATCGAGGGGATGACAGCTATCTCAGGATATAATACGATAGACGGTAATGCCAGCCCATCATTTGCGGTAGGGTATATTAACCTTAAACCGTATAAAGAAAGAGGTAAAGTAAAGAATATAGACAAGATTATCGCAGAGATACAAGGCGATTTATCACAGATACACGAGGCTTCTTTTAACGTATTCCCTAGACCTACTATTTCTGGTTTTGGTGATTTTGGAGGAATTGAGTTTGTATTACAAGACCGTATGGGAGGTGGATTTACAGAGTTCAACCAAGTGAGTGATGAGGTAATTAAACAATTAAATGAAAGAGAAGAAATATCTAATGCCTTTACTTCATTTAAAGCAAACTACCCTCAGTATTTACTTGAGATCGACTATGTAAAAGCAAAATCGTTAGGTGTAAGTGTAAAAGACCTAATGACTACTATCAAGAACTACTATGGTCGTGTAAAAGCAGGGGACTTTAATAGATTCGGTAGAACGTACCGTGTATATATGCAGGCAGACATCCCATTTAGAGAGAGTCCACAGTCCTTCTCTTCTATCTATGTAAAAAACAAAGATGGAGAAATGCTACCTGCTAATACCTTAATTAAACTGAAGAAAGTATTAGGTCCAGAGACCGTAACTAGATATAACTTATATAACTCTATCTCTATCAAAGCTAATCCTGCACCAGGATATAGTACAGGAGATGCGATGAAAGCGATAGAAGAAGTAACAGAACAACTACCTGGTAACTACTCTTATGAGTACACAGGTATGTCATTAGAAGAAAAAGATTCGGGTAACCAAGCGATTATCATCTTTGGGCTAAGTATCATCTTTGTGTACTTCTTATTATGTGCTCAGTATGAGAGTTACTTGTTACCAGTAGCGATTCTATTGACAGTACCGACAGGATTATTAGGGGTAGCCCTATTCGTTAACCTAGCTGGATTACAAAACAATATCTATGTACAAGTAGGATTGATTATGTTGATCGGGTTATTAGCGAAGAATGCCATCCTTATCGTAGAGTTCGCTCTACAACAGCGCAAAAACGGATTGTCGATATTCGATGCTGCCGTAGAAGGAGCTAAAATGCGTCTAAGACCTATCCTAATGACATCATTTGCTTTCGTAGCAGGTTTAATACCGTTGATGTTTACAGTAGGACCATCAGCTCAAGGAAACCACTCGATCAGCTTCAGTGCTGCTGGTGGTATGATATTTGGAGTAATTGCAGGTATATTTATTATCCCAGTATTATTCTATATCTTCCAGACTTGGGACGAAAAACTTAAATCTAAACTTACTAATGAATAAAAGATAGAAACCATGAACACAAAAAGAATTATAACAAGCACTTTATATGTATCGGTGGTTTCCGCAGCTTTAGCCTTACATTCTTGTGCTCCACAGTCTAACTATAAAGCACCTGAATTCGAATTGCCAGAACAGTATAGAGGTCAACTAGACTCTATCAACAATACTAGGGATTCGGTAGGAATAGCTGATATTGATTGGAAGACGTTCTTTGAAGATGAGAAGTTGATTGAATTAATCAACAGTGGATTAGAACACAACTTCGATATGGCTAATGCTATAAAGAATATCGAAATAGCTGACCAAAAGGCTAGACAAGCTAAACTAGAATGGCTGCCATCAGTAGATATGACACTTGGCAATGTAGCTTATCAGTATCGCTCTTCTAATTACTATGGATCAGCAGCAAGTAAATACTACGAAAATAAAGGGAAAGACGCTCCTAAGAATATGTATGTCAACTCTGCTCAATACGTCTCTTCTCTAAGTGTAAGCTGGGAATTAGACGTCTGGGGAAAGATGAAGAGCATGAGTGCTGAAGCTCTAGCGAACTATCTACAGACTCACGAAGCTCGCAAAGCGGTACAGACTACTCTAATCGCTAATATAGCAGAAGGATATTATAACTTACTACTGCTAGATGCTCAGATGGAAGTAGCTCAGTCTAACTATGAATTGACGAAGAATACCCTAAAGATAGTTGAACTACAACGAGATGCAGGTCAGACCACCTCTCTTGCTATTCAACAGACGCGTAACCAAATGCTAGTAGCAAAGGCGTTAATCCCTTCTCTAAAACAGCAAATAGCAGTTCAGGAGAATGCGCTATCCCTGCTTACAGGACAGCTACCAGATGCTATCGAGCGAGATACTAAGTTAGCAGAGGTCAACTACCAAGAAACACTGACAACAGGAGTACCACTATACTTAGTGAGTCAGCGTCCTGATGTACAACAAGCAGAGCTAGCTCTAAAAGCGAGTAATGCAAGAGTAGGTGTAGCACAGACTAGCAGATACCCTTCTCTTACAATAGATGTAACGGGAGGATTAAATAGTATGTTAGGTAAGAATTGGTTTAATATACCTGGTTCTTTATTCGGTGGGTTAATAGGTGATGTAGCCGCTCCTCTATTTAATAAGCGAAAACTAAAAACAGATTATGAAGTAGCTAAAATAGAAAGAGAAAAAGCAGAAATAGATCTTCAGAAGTCTGTCTATACAGCTATCACAGAGGTATCTGATGCCTTAATCACATTAGAGACAGTGAAAGAGCAGATAGAGATCGCTGAAGAGCAAGTAGCGACTTCTAGATTAGGGGTAAAGCAATCTAACTTACTATTTAACAGTGGATATGCAAACTATATAGAGATTATCAATGCACAAAAGAATATGCTAGATAGTGAGCTGAACCTAAACAAATTAAAACAGAACAAACTAATTTCAAGAGTAAAACTATACCAAGCTCTTGGTGGTGGATGGAAATAGTACTCCACATTTATACTCTTATAATCTATACCAGAAAAGGCTGTCCGTGGACAGCCTTTTCTATTACTCTTATTTTAGCTAGATTGTACCTAGATTGCGAATACCTCATTAGTACTTATATCGTATGTCCATACTCACTCCGTTATTTTATACACATTAACGGACTTGCTACGGACTCATAACGGACTCACTACGGACTCATTCGAAACAAAACAGCATGAGTACTTATAGTAAAGTCATACAACATTAAATCCCTATAAACTATATTTATATTCCACTTCAGAAGTATAAATATAAAAAAAGCTGTCCAAAATTAGACAGCTTACTTCTATTATTTTTTTAATTGATACCTGCTTGGTTTAGCCATGCACTATACTTTCTACTGTTAGCATTATGCTGAGCTAGTGTCACCGCAAACTCGTGATATCCTAATCTATCTACACTTGCACAGAAGTACACATAATCGTGTTTCTCTGCATTTAACACTGCATCTATACTAGACTGATCTGACATAAAGATAGGTCCTGGAGGTAGTCCTGTATTCTGATACGTATTATAAGGTGATGGTATCTGAGTATCCTTTAGATATACTCTTTTGATCACTTGTTTAAAATCGTTAGTATGTAGTTTCTTAGCATATACTACAGTAGGGTCTGCTTGTAATGGCATTCCTAACTTAATTCTATTTAGGTACACTCCTGCTACTTTTTCTTTCTCGTCTGCTTTACTCGTTTCTTTCTGAACAATAGAAGCTAAGATAGATACCTCTACAGGTGTTAGCCCTAGAGCTTTTGCTTTCTCTTGACGCTCAGCGTTCCAGAATCGGATGTACTCCTTATGCATCTTATTACGGATTTTCAAAGGGCTTACATTCCAATAGAATTCATATGTCTCAGGTAAGAAAGAGACTAATACACTTTCTTTAGTAAATCCATTTTCTTCTAAGAAACTAGGTTCATAGAACGTCTCTAAGAAACCTATACTATCCGTCTCAAACATAGAACCTAATCTCCCTGCGAAATCTTCTATTCGCTCAAGGTTGTTATACGTTAGACGCACAGGTACATTCTTTCTAAGTGCCTCGATGATGTCATAAGTATTCATTCCGTTTCTAAGTTTAAAACGACCACTAAATACATTAGACGGATAACTGCGTTGTTCGGCTATTTCTACGAAACCTTCTTTATCATTTAGATAAGGTTCTAATACCTTTAATACAGAATGAAAGTTATCTTCTTGCTTAATGTAGATAAACTGTTCTTCATCCCAACCTTTTAAATTAGGCGAAAACGCCTTACCATACCATATATACAAGTATCCTAATAGTCCAAATCCCCCTAGAACAACTAGAATAACTAAGATGTTTTTTAACTTCATAATTTTATTTAAAATAATAATTGATACAACGCTTCGTCTTTATAAACTCCGCCAACTCTTTCCCAATCTTTCTTTATACCTACTAGTTTAAAACCGTATTTTAAAAACAGTTGTTGACTAGGATAATTATCTACCGAAATATTAGCATACAGCTGGTGCAAACCTAATACTTCTTTGCCATAATTAATAACTAATTCTAATGCTTCTGCTCCTGCTCCTTTCCCTCTATCCTCTGGGTGTTGGATTACAATACCTACACCTGCTCTATTGTTCTTAGGGTCAAACTCAAATAGATCAATCAGTCCTAATGTCTGCTCTGTATCTATATCACAGATTACTAATCGCAACTGCTTTACTTCATAGATATCGAGATGAGCATTCTCTAAATACTGTCGAATCAAGAAGCGACTATAAGGTGTCACCGTATTACTAACTTCCCATAGATCAACATCATTCTCTACCTGATAGATGAACTCTAAATCTTCTGGCTCTAAAGCACGTAAAAATATAGCATTCCCACGAATATGTAACATCTTTTTTATATTTCTATTGTCCCTTCAAACGCTAGTTTGGCTGGTCCGCTTAATACTACATTTCTATAACTAATACGATCCTCTGTCTCAAAACTAATCGTCAGACTTCCTCCCTCTACATCTATCTTCACTTCATTGTGATCACACTTCCCCTGAGCATACATCGAGATAGCTACTGCAGTAGCTCCTGTACCACACGATAAGGTCTCGTCTTCTACCCCTCTCTCGAATGTGCGTATTCTGAAATGATTAGGTCCTTCCTGCTCTACGAAGTTTACATTAGTTCCTCCTGGTGCGTATAATTCACTCTCTCTTATCTCTTGTCCTATACCGAATACATCATAATTTCCTAAATCTCTCACTACCTGTACATGATGAGGTGATCCCGTATTTAAAAAGCTGTATGACTTCTCTATCTCTATCCCTGACACATTGATCATCTGTAGCGATACTATCCCCTCACTACTAATGGTAGCAGTATGTTCTCCATCTATAGCTATAAAACGGCAATTGTCATTAATTATTTTTAACTGTTTCGCAAAGGCTACTAGACATCTACCTCCATTACCACACATGGTACTCTCACTTCCATCTGCATTATAATAGACCATTCTAAAATCATATCCTTCTGCTTCTTCTAACAAAATCAAACCGTCTCCACCTATTCCAAAGCGTCTATGACATAAATGTGCTACTAATTCCTTGTCTTCTTTAGGAAAAAAACTAGTGCGGTTATCTATCATTACGAAATCGTTACCAGTTCCCTGATACTTATAAAATCTCAACATATAGCTAATCTTACTTAAAGTGGTAAAAATACAAATAATGTATGTTAAAACACGGTGTTAAGTGATGGTTAAACATCATTTTGTTCAAATTTTTATTTATTAATTTTAGTCTTATTTAATTAATAGATTTATATATGAAAAAGATCTTAGGTGTTTTTTTAATTTGTTTATTAAGTGGTAGTATGACACTAGCTGGTTATAAGTATTTTTTTGAAAATCAAAACAATACTGAACTAAGTAAAGTAGAGGATCTACCCTCTGCACTTTCTACTACCAAATCTTCTATTATCCCAAATTCGTCTATTGATTTCGTTGAAGCTGCTGAAAATACTGTAAATACAGTAGTTCACGTCAAAAATCTAAGCTTTGTATCTTCTCGTTCTAACCCTATCATGGAACTATTCTATGGGTATAAGCCTTCGCCAAAACCTCAGATAGGAACAGGGTCAGGTGTTATCATTACTGAAGATGGTTATATCGTTACGAATAACCATGTGATCGCTAATGCTTCTGAACTAGAAGTGACACTCTCGAATAATGAAACGTATAAAGCGAGACTAATCGGTACGGACAAAGAAATGGATATCGCACTATTAAAAATAGAACCAAAAGAGAAATTATCTTATATCGTATTTGGAGATTCTGACGACATTCAACTAGGAGAATGGGTTATCGCTGTAGGTAATCCTTATAACTTAACCTCTACAGTGACAGCAGGTATCGTATCTGCTAAAGCTCGTAATCTATCTAAGACAAGTATTCAATCTTTTATACAAACAGATGCCGCTATCAACCCTGGTAATAGTGGTGGTGCCTTAGTCAATACTAAAGGAGAATTAATCGGTATTAACACCATGATCTCGTCTAACACAGGTGCTTATGTAGGGTACGCCTTTGCTGTGCCTTCTAATGTAACGCGTAAGATAGTTGAGGATTTATTAGAATATGGAAATGTACAGAATGCTACTCTAGGGGTATCTGGATATGAATTAACTCCTCAAATCGTCAAAGAGCTCAACATTAGCAATACTTCTTTTGGTTTTTATATTCAAGATATAATAACGAACTCCGGTGCGGCTCAGGCTGGATTAAAAAATGGAGATATTATCACTAAGATTAATAATAAAGAGATTAAGACCTTTGTAGACCTCCGCTCAATCATTAATACTAAACGCCCTAAAGATATAGTAGCAATAGAATATCTAAGGGGTAACGATACACATAGTACCTCTATAACACTTGGTAAGAATGAACCTCGCAAAATAGAGTTTAGAGGATTAGAATTACAAGAACTAGATACAGCCGAAAAAGAAGAATTAAACATCAACTACGGATTTAAAATAACGAAGATATTAGACAAGGATTTTGCGAAATATGAAGACGATTTGATCGGTAGTATTCTCCTTTCTATCAATGATCTCAAAGTTTCTAACATCAATCAAATTAAAAATATCGACTCTCAGATTAATCAAAATCAAAAAATAAAGCTCACTTTAATGAATAAAAACGGAGAATACCTTCGTTTACTAATATAATCGTAAGGTTCACCCAATAAATACACTAAAAAGAGTATTTTAAACTTTACAACTTGATTAATTCATTAAAAAAACAGACTTTTGCAGTAATTTATCACAACACAATTTAATATATGAAAAATACTAGTCTTTACGAGAAAGAATTAGCTTTTCAAGCAGATCGTAGAAAAGCATGCGTAGAGTTTATTAAGATTATTAGTGACCTATGGTATGACAAGTCTATTGAACTATTAATGTTCCGTAACCAACTTATCGACCGTAGCGTTAGCGATATCATTAACTTACATGAGTATGCTGCAAAATTTGTTGGGAAACCAATCAATATTTTTGATTCTGTAGAAATAGCTGAAGCGATTCAACGAGCTGACTTACCACCTTCTAGAATCGATATCGGTCGTTTAACTTATGAATATCACTTAGAAGACAACAAGCACAGCAATGCTTTAGACTTTGTTATTTCTAAATTAAAAGATGCTAAAGAAACAGAAGAATTAGTACCTAAAGACGTAGTACTTTACGGATTCGGACGTATCGGACGTTTATTAGCTAGAGAGTTAATGAATAAAATCGGTAAAGGACAACAAATGCGTTTAAGAGCAATTGTAACTCGTGATAAAAACGATGCAGTTCTTTTAGAAAAACGTGCTTCTTTACTTAAATATGATTCAGTACACGGAGACTTCGAAGGTTCAGTAATCGCTGATCCTGAAAACAATGCTTTAATCATCAACGGTACTACAGTACACATGATTTCTGCTAATGCTCCAGAAGAAATCGACTATACTCAATACGACATTGAGAATGCTTTAATCATCGATAATACAGGTGCTTTTAAAACTGATGAAGATTTAAAACGTCACTTAACTTCTAAAGGTGCTTCTAAAGTATTATTGACAGCTCCTGGAAAAGGTGTACCAAACATCGTTCACGGTGTTAACCACACTGAGTATGATCCAAACCAAGTAGATATCTGGTCTGCTGCTTCTTGTACTACGAATGCTATTACTCCTATCTTAAAAGTAATGGAAGATAACTTCGGTGTAGTAAAAGGACACTTAGAGACTATCCACGCATATACAAATGACCAAAACTTAGTAGATAATATGCACAAGAAATACCGTCGTGGTAGAGCTGCTGCATTAAACATGGTTATCACTGAGACAGGTGCAGGAAGTGCTGTAGCTAAAGCGTTACCATCATTAGCTGGTAAACTTACTTCTAACGCTATCCGTGTACCAGTACCTAATGGATCACTTGTAGTATTAAACTTAGAAGTTGGTAAAGAAACTTCTGTAGAAGATTTAAATGAAGTAATGCGCAAAGCTGCTCTTAATGGAGACTTAGTAGAGCAAATTAAATATTCTATCAATAACGAATTAGTATCATCTGATATCGTAGGAACATCTGCTCCATCTATCTTCGATAGTAAAGCTACTATCGTTTCTGCAGATGGTAAAAACGTAGTTATGTACGTATGGTATGATAACGAGTATGGTTATAGCCACCAAGTTATCCGCTTAGCTAAGTACATCGCTCAAGTTAGACGTTATACTTACTATTAGTAGATAGTAAGCTTAATATATAAAAAAGTCCAGCATTAGCTGGACTTTTTTTATACTTCTATGTATTACATTTTTATTTCAATAATTCGTCTAGTGTTACTCTAAACTTAGAGCTATTCCAGTCAGCTGCCCTGAACTTACGCACTACTATATTTCCTTTTTTATCTATTACATAAGATGCTGGTATAGATTCAGAAAATAAAACAGCAGGAGCTGCATTCTGCTCAAAATAAATAGGTAAAGTATACTGATGCTTCTCTTTAAAAGCCTTTACCTTATCAGGAGACTCTGAGGTAACGAAAAGAAATACTACTTTATCTTTATAATCGTTATAAAGCTCTTGAAAGCTAGGTTTCTCAGCTAAACATGGAGGGCACCACGTAGCCCAAAAGTTAATGATAACCACTTTTCCCCTAGTCTTATCTAAATCAAAAGTTTGTCCGTGCTCATCTATTAAATGCCATGACTCGTAATTCACTGTTTGTTGATTTTCGACTTTCTCTAAGCTAGGACTCATAGCCACAAGCCTATTCAACCACACCTTCGCACTATCTCCTAAAGGAGTAAATAAAAAAACTCCTAATACTAAAATAAATATAGCATTAGATATCCATCCTTTCTTCTTGGTATTCTTCTCACTCATACTCTTACTTTATTCAATATTTAAATCTAGAATACTCATTATACAAATACTACAAACCTATTCTACCTTAGATTCAACAAATAAATGCAACAGCATTTAAAAGAACAGCGGGGAACATTTGCCCCATGGGGCAAATGTTCCCCGCTGTTGGCGAAAAAAAACATCTACTTTTGAAGTTCCTACACAATCAAAAAGATGTCACATTTAACGTTAGAACAAAGATACAAAATAGAAGCATATAAAAATTTAGGTAGATCACTTAGTGAAATAGGTGATTATATAGGCAAAGACAGATCAGTTGTTAGCAGAGAGCTTAAACGTAATTCAGATGGTAGAAACGGTGTTTATAAAGCCGATCTTGCTCAAAAAAAGACAACACTTCGTCATAAAGAAAAACCTAAGCATAAACGCTTAAATAAAAGTGTCAAAGCAACCATTTTGTCGCTGCTCAATAAAGATTATAGCCCTGAACAAATAGTAGGAAGATGTAAAATAGAGAAGATAGAAATGGTTTCAGTAGAATGTATTTATCAGTTTATTTGGAAGGATAAAAAGCAAGGAGGAAAGCTTTATAAGCATCTACGAAATAAAGGGAAAAAATATCGTAAAAGAGGAAGCAATAAAGATAGTAGAGGGGTAATATCGAACAGATTAGATATAGATGAAAGACCTGGTATTGTTGACAAAAAAGAAAGAATAGGAGACTTAGAAATTGATTTGATAATAGGAAAAAATCATAATGGAGCCTTATTAACTATTAACGATAGAGCCACAGGGATTTTACTAATGGGGAAGGTTGAATCTAAACAAGCTCATGCGATAGAGGCTAAAACAATAGAGCTATTAAAGGATTACAAACCTCTTCTACATACAATCACTTCTGATAATGGAAAAGAGTTTGCAAACCATCAAAATATAGCTAATGCGTTACAGATTGCCTATTATTTTGCAAAACCTTATCACAGTTGGGAAAGAGGCGCTAATGAAAATTTAAATGGTTTAGTCAGACAATATTTCCCGAAAATGAGTAACTTCGATTTAATTACACAACAACAAATAGATAGAGTTGTAAATATTTTAAACAATAGACCAAGAAAGAGATTTGGTTTTAAATCGCCTAATGAAGTTTTTGCAGATAAATTAGACAAAATAGCAACTGTTGCATTTATAACTTGAATTCACGTACGTTATAATTATTGTACAATCACTTTTCGTTTATCTTTTTATAATGTATTCTGAGTTAAATATATAAAGAAGTCGTCACAACAAAAAATGTACTTATCTAAAACTGCACTAAGATTTTCTAAACATATCGTCAAAGTCCACATCTACTCTTCCTGGTAATACGATATTTAATACTATCCCTATAATAGATGCCAATGCCATTCCTTCTAATGAGAATAATTCTCCTATATGAATAGCTGCTCCTCCGATACCGATAATCAATATAACTGATGAAATAATCAGGTTTCTCTTTACCTTAAAGTCTACATCATTCTCAACTAACATTCTCAATCCACTCGAAGCAATAATACCAAATAAGAGAATAGAAACACCTCCCATTACAGGTGCAGGTATCGTACTTAACAAAGCTGATATCTTACCACAAAAACCAAACAGAATAGCAAAACATGCTGCTCCCATAAATATATATATACTAAAGGCTCTTGTAATAGCTAATACTCCAATATTCTCACCATAAGTAGTATTAGGTGGTCCTCCTATCAATGAGGCTAACATAGTAGCTACTCCATCTCCTAACATACTCTTATGCAATCCAGGATCTTTTATTAAATCTTTATCAATGACTTTGCTCAATACCAACTGATGCCCTATATGCTCTGCAATAGGTACAATAGCTACAGGTAACATCAATAAAATAACATACCATGACACAGTAGGCTCGTAATGTACGAAAGGAACCATAAAACTAGGCACTTCAAACCAATTAGCTTCAATTACTCTTTCGAAGTGAACCACTCCCATGATTGCAGAAAAACAATAACCTCCTACAATACCCACTAGCACAGGGATAACACTAAGAAAACCTCGGGTAAATATTGCTGTAATAATCGTTATGGCTAACGTTACTAGACCAATCATGACGTAAGTTAGGTCATACTCCCCTTGAGGATTATTAGTCACCATACCGATGGCTGTACTCGCTAGTCCTAATCCTATAACCATAATAACAGGCCCAACTACAATAGGTGGCAATAATCTCATTAACCAATTAGTACCTGCCTTAGCAATTAGTAATGCTACTAAAGAATAAACAACTCCTACAAGAAAACTACCTACTAAAAAACTACCTACGGGCATTCCTGAAGAAGGATCTGCCTCTAAAGCTTTCATTGCTATAATAGGGTTTATAAAAGCAAAAGAAGAGCCTAAGTATGAAGGAACTTTCCCTCTAGTTATAAAGATAAAGACCAATGTACCAATACCACTCGATATTAAAGCTATAGCAGGATTCATTCCTGTCAAGGTAGGAACTAAAACTGTCGCTCCAAACATCGCAAATAAATGTTGGACACTCAATAGAATCCACTGCCCTAATTTAGGCTTCTCATCTACTGCTAATACTATTTTCTTATCCTCTATATCACTCATTTGTTGTCTTGTTTACTAGTTATAATTAGAGTGCAAAATTAGTTAATTCAAAGTTAATAACACCTCTATTCAAACAGATAAAAAAAGGGTACCTCAATTGAGATACCCTTTATAATATAGAATTGTAGAGTTAATTACTTACCTGCTGCAATTAAGTTTAATGCAGAACCTGCTTTAAACCATTCTATTTGACTAGCGTTATACGTATGGTTAGCCATGATGATGTCCTTAGATCCATCAGCATGTACGAACTCTAATGATAACTGTTTACCTGGTGCAAACTCAGTTAAATCTAAGAAGTTGATTGTATCATCTTCTTTTATCTTATCATAATCAGCTTCATTAGCAAACGTTAAAGCTAACATTCCTTGTTTCTTTAGGTTTGTTTCATGAATACGTGCAAAAGACTTCACTAATACAGCTTTTACCCCTAAGTGACGAGGCTCCATAGCTGCATGTTCACGAGAAGAACCTTCCCCATAGTTTTGGTCCCCTACTACAATAGTTGGTACACCTGCTGCTTTATAAGCTCTTTGAACTGCAGGTACTGCTCCGTAAGCACCTGTCAGTTGGTTCTTCACTTTATTTGTCTCGTGATTAAAAGCATTCTCTGCTCCTATCAACATATTGTCAGAAATATTATCTAAGTGTCCACGGAAACGCAACCAAGGACCAGCCATAGAAATATGGTCTGTAGTACATTTACCAAAAGCTTTAATCAACAATTTAGCTCCAGTAATGTTCTTTCCATCCCATGGAGTAAATGGCTCTAACAATTGTAAACGACTAGAAGTAGGGTTTACATCTACTACTACATTTGAACCATCAGCAGCTGGTGCTTGATATCCAGGATCCTCTACTGCAAAACCTTTAGTCGGCAATTCATCACCTGTAGGAGGTACTAATTTTACTTCTTCTCCATTATCGTTAATTAGTGTATCTGTGATAGGGTTAAAACCTAAGTCACCAGCAATAGCTAAAGCAGCTACCATTTCAGGAGATGTTACAAAAGCATGGGTATTTGGGTTACCATCCGCACGCTTAGAGAAGTTACGGTTAAACGAGTGAACAATAGTGTTTTTCTCTTGTTTATCAGCTCCTTCACGATCCCATTGACCGATACATGGCCCACAAGCATTGGTAAATACTTTTGTTCCCATCTTCTCAAAAGTCTCAATGATACCATCTCTTTCAATTGTATAACGAATTTGTTCAGAACCTGGGTTAATACCAAATTCTGCCTTAGGAGTGATTCCTTGAGCTACTGCTTGTTCTACAATAGAAGCCGCTCTAGACATATCTTCATAAGAAGAGTTCGTACAAGAACCTATTAATCCCCATTCTACTTTTAATGGCCATCCGTTAGCTTCTGCTTCTGCTCTCATTTTTGACACAGGAGTTCCTCTATCTGGTGTAAAAGGCCCATTAATATGTGGTTCTAATTCTGATAAGTTTATTTCTATTAACTCGTCAAAGTATTTTTCTGGGTTAGCGTACACTTCAGCATCTGCTGTTAAGTGTTCAGCTACCTTATCAGCAGCATCCACTACATCTTGACGACCTGTAGCTGCTAAATATCTTCTCATTGAATCATCGTATCCAAATGTAGAAGTAGTCGCACCTATCTCTGCTCCCATATTACAAATAGTACCTTTACCTGTACATGACATAGAAGTAGCTCCTTCACCGAAATACTCTACGATAGCTCCAGTTCCTCCTTTTACAGTAAGAATATCTGCTACTTTAAGAATAACGTCTTTAGGGGCAGTCCAACCGTTTAACTTACCAGTTAATTTCACACCTATTAATTTAGGAAACTTTAATTCCCAAGCCATGCCAGACATTACATCTACTGCATCAGCTCCACCTACACCTATAGCTAACATACCTAAACCACCAGCATTAACTGTATGTGAATCTGTACCTATCATTAATCCTCCTGGGAAAGCATAGTTCTCTAATACAATTTGGTGAATAATACCTGCTCCTGGTTTCCAGAAACCAATACCATATTTATTAGATACAGAAGATAAAAAGTTAAACACCTCTGACGATTGGTTTTGTGCTGTTTGAAGATCTGTAGCAGCACCTACTTTTGCTTGGATTAAGTGGTCACAGTGCACAGTAGTCGGTACTGCTACCTTTTCTTTACCAGCATGCATAAATTGTAATAAAGCCATCTGAGCTGTTGCATCTTGACACGCTACACGGTCTGGCGCAAAGTCAACATAGTCTTTACCTCTCTCAAATGATTGTGATGGTGTTCCATCCCATAAGTGAGTATATAAAATCTTTTCTGAAAGTGTTAATGGACGACCTACTAATTCACGAGCTTTTGCTACGCGGTCAGGCATCTTATCATACACTTTTTTAATCATTTCAATATCAAAAGCCATAATAAAGTTCTTTTTTTACAATTTAAATTATTAAAACAATTTACAGTTTTTTACCTCTAATAAATTCTATATAAATGTTAAAACAATATATTTAAAATGATTCTATTTAACTGAAGTAAGTTTTACAAAAGAGACTATAATACTATGTCTAAGTATAATATTGCAACAAATGATTAGTTAAGTATTTTGTTTAAATTTGAATCATATTAATAAGGAAATTATTGCCCTTACTTAAACTCACCAACTATAATATATAGATAAGCAAATGCTACTTATGCATTCATCATCTTATTTAAAACAAATAACTATGTACAAACATCTTTTTAAAGCAGCGCTAAATTGGATTGCTATCGACAAGCAAAAAGAGTCGAACAAAAAGGTGTATGCTAAAAGCCATACCATCAAAATAAAAGGAAAAGATATTTTACCTATTTCAGCAGCCAAAGCCTTTAAAGGAGACCCTACGTTGCTAAATCCAGAAGACTTATTGCTAAGCGCTCTTACATCATGTCATATGATGTCGTATTTATACGTATGCCAACAACACGATATAGAAGTACTTGCTTATGAAGATAATTCGGAGGCTACATTGGTACTAAATGATGATGGTAGTGGACGTATAACCAAAGTGGTTTTAAATCCGATAGTACGCATCAGAGATGAATCACAAAAAGAACTAGCGCTACAACTACATGTTCAAGCCAACAAACTTTGCTTTATTGCTAATTCTTGCAATTTTGAAATAGAACATCATGCACAATGCATTGATTAACGTGATCCCATAAAAAAACGAGCCTATCTAATATTAGATAGGCTCGTTCTATATTAACTACATTTAAATATTTCTATTTAGCGTATATTATTTAGTAGGAATTGGTTTGAACTTCGTTAAGTTAATTCCTTCTACAGAAGATTTGTACTCTTCGATAGTAGGGATTCTTCCTAAGATAGCAGAAAGTACTACTACTGGAGTAGAAGCTAATAAAGACTCTCCTTTTTTACGTTCAGAATCTTCTACCACACGTCCTTGGAACAGACGAGTAGATGTAGCCATTACTGTATCACCTTTAGCAGCTTTCTCTTGGTTACCCATACATAAGTTACAACCAGGACGTTCTAAGTACATAATGTTTTCGTATTCTGTACGGTTAGTTGTTTTTGGTAATAAATCACTAAACTCAAATCCAGAGTATTTTTGTAAATATTCCCAATCTCCTTCAGCTTTTAACTCATCAATAATATTATAAGTCGGAGCAGCCACTACTAATGGAGCATTAAACTTAACCTCACCATTTTGTTTTTCAAGGTTTTTAAGCATTTGAGAAACAATCTTTAAGTCATCTTTGTGAACCATACATGATCCTACGAAACCTAAATCAACTTTCTTATCACTTCCGTAGAAAGAAAGCTCTCTAATAGTATCGTGAGTATAACGTTTAGATACATCATCATTATTTACATCTGGATCAGCGATCATAGGCTCATCAATGATGTCTAAGTCAATCACTACTTCAGCATAGTATTTAGCATTAGCATCTGGAGTTAATGCTGGTTTTTCACCAGATCTAATCTCTTCGATTCTCTTATTTGCTTTATCTATTAATCCTTGAAGAACTTTATTGCTGTTATCCATACCTTTCTCTATCATGATTTGGATACGGCTCTTAGCGATCTCTAAAGACTCGATTAAAGTATCATCCTGAGAAATACAGATAGAAGCTTTTGCTTTCATCTCTGCAGTCCAGTCAGTAAATGTAAATGCTTGGTCAGCAAGAAGAGTTCCGATATGAACCTCGATAATTCTACCTTGGAATACGTTCTCTCCTCCGAATTGTTGTAACATTTGAGATTGAGTAGCATGCACTACATCACGGAAGTCCATATGTGGCTTCATATCTCCTTTGAAAGTTACTTTCACTGACTCAGGAATTGGCATAGAAGCCTCTCCTGTTGCTAATGCTAAAGCTACTGTTCCAGAATCCGCTCCGAAAGCAACCCCTTTAGACATTCTAGTGTGAGAGTCACCACCGATGATGATAGCCCAATCGTCGATTGTAATATCATTCAATACTTTGTGAATAACGTCAGTCATTGAGTGGTATTCTCCTTTAGGGTCACGTGCTGTAATTAACCCGAAGTCATTCATAAACTTCATTAACTTAGGGATATTAGTCTGTGCTTTTTTATCCCATACAGAAGCAGTGTGACATCCAGATTGGTATGCACCATCTACGATAGGAGAAATAACTGTAGCAGCCATCGCTTCTAACTCTTGAGCAGTCATTAATCCTGTTGTATCTTGAGACCCAACGATATTAACTTCTACACGTACATCTGATCCTGCGTGTAACACTTTTCCAGGAGTTACTCCTACTGCGTTTCTATTGAATATTTTCTCAACAGCAGTAAGTCCTTGTCCTTCTATAGAAATCTCTTTTGAAGGAGCGAAAACCACAGGAGCTTCTATTCCTAATACTTTCGCAGCGAAAGTTTGGATCTTTTTACCAAATACAATAGCATAAGAACCACCAGCTTTGATAAACTCCATTTTCTGTGGAGTAAGTGCTTTAGCGATGTCGATAAGCTCTTGTTCTCCGTTATATAATTTTTTAGCTTTTGTATCAATAGTCAATATAGTTCCAGTCTCAACAGAGTAAACTTGTTCTAATACAGGCTCACCTTTTTCATTGCGAACTACTTCTCCATTAGCATCTGTTTTCTTTACCCAGTTTTTAAGGTCAAGTCCGATACCTCCAGTTACGTCAACTGTAGTTAAGAAGATAGGAGAAATACCGTTAGTACCACCTACGATTGGAGCAATGTTTACGAATGGTACATAAGGACTAGCTTGCTTACCTGTCCACAATGCTACGTTATTCACACCAGACATTCTAGAAGATCCTACTCCCATAGTACCTTTCTCAGCGATTAACATTACACTCTTACCAGGATGTGCAGCTTGTAGTGCTTTAATCTCTTGTTGAGCAGCAGGAGTGATCATACACTGTCCGTGTAACTCACGGTCAGAACGAGAGTGAGCTTGGTTACCTGGAGATAATAAGTCAGTAGAGATATCCCCTTCACCAGCGATGAAAGTTACTACTTCTATTTTCTCAGCTACTTCAGGAAGTTTTGTAAAGAACTCCGCTTTAGCATAGCTCTCTAAGATATCCTTAGCAATAGCATTACCAGCTAAGAAAGCCTCTTTTAGACGTAATGTATCTGCATCGTATAAGAACACTTGTGTCTTAAGTACTTTAGCAGCTTCTAAAGCGATAGCTTCATTATTACCTAACGCTAAGTCTAAAAGAACCTCGATAGAAGGCCCACCCTTCATATGAGATAATAATTCGAATGCAAAAGCTGGAGTAATTTCTTTTACTACAACCTCACCTAAGATAATTTCTTTTAAAAACTTCGCTTTAACACCAGCAGCACTAGTAGTACCCGGTAAAACATTATAAATAAAAAGCTTAAGAGAATCCTCATGGTATTCGTTCTCAGCATCTTTTACTTGTGCTATAACTTCACTTAATAGTTCAGCACCGTCAATTGGCTTAGGGTTAAGCCCTTGAGTTTTTCTTTCTTCGATCTCGTTGATGTAATCCTTGTAAAGACTCATAGTTATGTCTATTTAATAAAAGGTTGAGGATAGAACCCTGTATCAACCTATACATGTTATTTTGTATTAGTTCTTTTTCTAAGCTTAATCCTCACATACTCATCCTTCTTAGTTTAGATAATTATGTTTAGTTTATCACTTTGAATTTTTGTCAGCACAAATTTAAGCAAACTAATTTATTTTCAAAAGTTTTTAATGAATCCTACAAATACAAAAAATATTATTTACAAACATTCTTCTTTACTGAATTAAATTCAATAGTTTTAATAAACAGAACCTCTTTTTCTGAAATTAATTAATTTTTAATGCTTAATATATCATATTACGATATTTATCCCCTAAACATAAAAAAAACGACATTCTAGCCTATTGCTAAAATGTCGTTTTCATTCCTTCAGATTATTATATTCTTATTTTTTAAGCCAATTATTACGGAATGTACAATTACGAAATTCCCCCTGAATGTTAATATAAGCGTCATTTACCTTACGAGAAACCCATTTATTCACTTCTTCAGCTTGTTTTTTATTTAAAGCCATATTTCTAACCTTCGTATAATCCTCTGCAAAGTCAATTTTATGCTCAGCATATTTCTTATTGATTGTTACTATACGATAGTATTTCTCTTGTTTTTGCATATCGTTCTTTAATGCCACTTGAGATACTTCGCCTTCTTTTAGATTAGACACTAAGAAATATAGTTCTCTATCTTCCATATTATTCAATTCAAAACGTGGGTCTAATGATCTAGGATCTTTCATAATACCACCATTTTGTTTTGTATCCTTATCATCTGACTCACTCGCTGCAGCAGCTGCGAATGTAATCTCCTTATTAGCAATCTTCGTACGGATATTCTCTGCCCTTTTCTTAGCTTCTTCTAATGCAGCATCAGTTGGTTTTGGTTTTAATAAGATATGTCTTAGATCTAAGTGTTGTCCACGTATCTTCTCTAAGTATATGATATGATATCCGTATTCTGACTCGAATGGTTCAGAGATCTCTCCCTCTGCCATGTTGAATGCTACCTCTTTAAACTCTTTTACGAAAGGAGACTTTTTAGTGATAGAATAGAATCCTCCATTACTAGCAGACCCTCTATCATCTGTGAATAGTACCGCTTTACTAAAGAAACTAGCACCATTCTCTAATACGTCTTTCTTCATCTCATTCAGACGATCGATTACTTTTTGCTTTTGCTCTTTAGAAATCTCTGGTTTAATCACAATCTCAGCTATCTCTACCTCATCCCCTACAGTTGGCAACTGATCTTTAGGAATCTCGTTAAAGAACTGACGTACTTCTTCTGGAGTGATAGTTACTTTCTCCACGATATGCTGTTGCATATTCTGTGTCAGTTTATTTTGCTTTACGATTTCGAATAATGCCTCACGTAGTTCCTCTTCATTCTTTTTATTATAGAACTGGATGATCTTATCTATAGAACCTACATCCTCCACCATACGGTTGATTTGTTCGTTCATAAAACTTGTCACCTCAGCATCTGTTACCTCTAAACTGTCTTGTACAGCCTGGTGAGCAAATAATTTATCCTCCAATAGTTTTTCAAACAAATCACATCTTGATAAATCACCTGTAGGGATACGTTGTGCCTTAAGCTCTATCAACGTTTTATCAATCTCTGATTCTAAGATAATGTAATCTCCTACTACTCCTACTACTCCATCTATTTTTCTACCCTGTTTAGTCTGCCCTTGCGCAAATCCTACAAAAGAAAGAGCTAGCCCTAAAGCTACCATTACCTTCTTATTAAAAAACTTCATACCTTTTATTTTTTTTAGCATCCTTTAATATATCTTCTTCGTATTGTTTTAGTAATTCCATTTTACGATCATTAATGACCATCATCTTTAGTGATTTCTTTAAATAACTAAAAGGAATTACACTTCCTCTAGGTAATACTGTATTCACTTTTACAAAATAAGTACTATTTTCTTCTTCTACCTCAAAAAAGGCATTGTTTTTTAAGTAATTATCTTTATTGTTATTATTTAAGAAAGGAAGCTTCTCATATATCTGCTTCACATCCACCCATATAGAGTCATTTAGAGCATACGATTTCATGTGCAGAGACATTCCATCTAACTTCTCATGATCTTCTTTTCGAGACGAACTAAAGTACTTTCTGATTGTACTATAATTACTATTATCCTTTAAGACATTAGCATAAGACATTCTCACTAGCATATCCTCTACAAGGAAATTACTCTTATACTTATCATAATACACTCTCAAGTCTTTCTCTTGAATAATTGTATCTATACTCTTCTGTACTAGTTTTTCTAGATAATCCTTTATTAGTAAATCACTTTTAAATTGATCGACTAATTTATCTATTTCTTCTTTCTTATCACTAGATAGATTAAACTCTGCAGCTTCTATCAATAATTTTTTAGTAGCCCACTTATCTATAAACCGAGTCACGATGGCTAGACTATCCTGCTTATCAGCACTAGAAGGAACTATACCATGTACCTCATCTCTGTCTAGATAAGTATCATTTACCCTTGCTACAGCATTCTCCTTAGACCCAGTGCTACCAAGCTTATCACAAGATACCACCATAGCACCACATAACATACTCAAAAACAAGGTTCCTACTAAGCGATATTTATTCATACACTATTTCTATTTATGAAACTAATTCCCAAAAATACTTATTTTAAAACAAAGTTTTATACCCAAAAACAAGTTACTTTATATTTATCCCTCTCTCCTTTTAAATTCCAACACACAATAATACAAATCTTTACTAAAGTACCTACACTAGTTAACGAAGTATTGATAATAATTATGTAATTATTTTACATAAAGGATAACTCCTTTCCTTTCTAAATATTGCTTCTTTATACTACCAACGTTAGTTCTATTACCTACTCTAACCATCGCTATCCCATTACATCAGTCTATGAGAGTATGAAATAGCAACTAAATGTATACATCATTCTCCAAAAAACAACTTTTAATTCCGCAAAATATAAGTACTTTTGTACCTTAAATTTTTTAATAATGAGTTTTTTAAAGGAAATAGATCGTAGACGTACATTTGGTGTAATTGCTCACCCTGATGCTGGTAAGACAACATTAACTGAAAAGTTACTACTTTTTGGTGGAGCTATTCAAGAAGCTGGTGCAGTAAAAAACAACAAGATTAAAAAAGGAGCTACTTCCGATTTTATGGAGATTGAACGCCAACGTGGTATTTCTGTTGCAACTTCGGTTCTTGCATTTAATTATAAAGACAAAAAGATTAATATTCTAGATACACCTGGTCACAAAGACTTCGCTGAAGATACGTTCAGAACACTGACTGCAGTAGACAGTGTTATCGTAGTAATCGACGTTGCTAAAGGGGTCGAGGAACAGACTGAGAAGCTTGTAGAAGTATGTAGAATGCGTAACATACCAATGATCGTATTCATCAACAAACTTGACCGTGAAGGACGTGATGCTTTTGAACTAATGGATGAAGTAGAACAAAAACTTCAACTAAAAGTAACTCCTTTAAGTTTCCCTATCGGAATGGGGTACGACTTTAAAGGTATCTATAATATCTGGGAAAAGAATATCAACTTATTCAGTGAAGATAGCCGTAAGAACATTGAAGAAACAATCAATGTATCTGACCTAGCATCTCCTGAACTAGACAAATTAGTAGGTGAGAAATCTGCTAATAACCTACGTGATGAATTAGAAATCATAGAAGGTATCTACCCAGAATTTGACAGAGAAGAGTATATCAGTGGTAACCTACAACCTGTATTCTTTGGTTCTGCGTTAAACAACTTTGGGGTACGTGAACTATTAGATTGTTTTATCCAAATCGCTCCTTCTCCTCGTGCTAAAGAATCTAGTACAAGAGTAGTAGAGCCTAAAGAAAATACATTCTCAGGATTTGTATTTAAGATCCATGCTAATATGGACCCTAAACACAGAGACCGTCTAGCATTCATCAAGATTGTATCTGGTACATTTGAGAGAAATACTCCTTACTTACACGTAAGACAAGGTAAGAAGCTTAAGTTCTCTAGCCCGAATGCTTTCTTCGCTGAGAAAAAAGAAATCGTAGATGTATCTTATGCTGGAGATATCGTAGGGTTACACGATACTGGTAACTTTAAGATCGGAGACACATTGACTGAAGGAGAAATCATGCAGTTCACAGGTATTCCTAGTTTCTCACCTGAGCACTTCCGTTATATCAACAACGCTGATCCACTTAAATCTAAACAATTAGAGAAAGGTATCGATCAGTTAATGGATGAAGGGGTAGCACAGTTATTCACCCTAGAGATGAATGGTCGTAAAGTAATCGGTACTGTAGGAGCACTTCAGTACGAGGTTATCCAATACCGTTTAGAGCACGAATACGGAGCTAAATGTACGTATGAGAACTTCCCTGCTTATAAAGCATGTTGGGTACGTCCAGAAGATCCTAAAAACGAAGAGTTCAAAGAATTCAAACGTATAAAACAGAAGTTCCTAGCTTTTGATAAATCAGGACAACTAGTGTTCTTAGCAGATAGTGAATTCTCTATCCAAATGACACAAAGTAAATTCCCTACTGTGAAACTAGCATTCACATCAGAAGAAATTAAATAGTCAATATACTATAAAATATAAAATCGCTTAAGAGATAATCTTAAGCGATTTTTTTTTGATTCAATCTTCTCTTAGGTAAGAGAATACCACAACCAAGTGGCAACTACATCATATTCTTCATACAAGTAACTCCTCAACTTTTAAAAACTTCAGATTGATATACATACACATTGTTATCCTCTTACCCTGCACCCTGCTATTACACTCACATCACTCTCTATCGAAACAAATACATACTCAATCTAGTCTAAGTCTATAGTCACTCCGTTTATTTACCTAAAATAACGGAGTCAATACGGACTCATAACGGACTCACTACGGACTCAAGGCAACTAAAACTAAACGAACCTAACTAGTAGATACAAAAAAAGCTACACCGAAGTGTAGCTTTCTATATCTTTAACAAAGTCTAAGATTAGAATCTCTTCATTTGTTCTTTCATCATTTTGATTTGGTCTTTTAACATCCCTTGTTTATCAAGCTTCTGCGCCTCTCCTAAAAGTTTAGTAGCTTCTAGCTTACGTCTCTTCGTCATCGCGATACCTGCTAACTGAAGTTTAGCCATTGCTAAGTCTTGATCCATGTTTAACCCAAGCTCTACAGCCTTCTTCATATACTTCTCTGAAGCATTTAAGTTAGTCTGAGATGTCATGATTCCCATTAAGTAGTTATAATATCCATTCTGCTTACGCACTAATGCTGTCTCTGGATTTTTGATTTTATTCAACCATTTTTGGGCACCGTCAAAATCTTGTTTTCTCAATTTTAAGAAAGCTAATAAGATAAACTCATTTTTATAGTAAAGTAATATTACTAATGAAATAAGGAACAATAAGAAAATACCGTTACCAATATTACCTTCTACAAATTGCCAAACTGATACTGCGAATAATACCGCAGCGATACCTAATTTAATATATCTATGAAACATCTACTTAATAAGCTTTTATTATAAAGAACGCAAAGTTAATAATTTCTATCCATTATAAAAATAAAAGAAAGTCAAATTAAACGCCTTTACATTCCTAAATCATTATATTTCTCTTATCGACTTTTTATCTACTCTACCTTAGAGTTGGATGACATAGTCTGCATCTATCGTCGTAAAATCATGGACGATATAGTTAGCCCCTGTATAGTCTTGCTGTTTAGAGTTAGCGCTCTTATATCCTATCACCTTAATACCTGCTGCATTAGCTGCCTTGATACCATTAGTACTATCTTCTATCACGATGCAGTCCTCTTTATCACTATACTTCGCTAGTGAAGCTGCCTTTAAGAATATCGCTGGGTCTGGCTTAGACTTAGGAAGATCCTCTCCACTTACGATATGTGTAAAGAACGGATACAGCCCAAAACGAGTAAACACTCTGTCTATCGTACTCTTAGATGCTGATGATCCTACGATAAGCTCTATCCCTTTAGCATGTAATCCTTCTATCAAGTCACGTACACCATCTATTAGTTCTAGATCAGGCTTGGTATCAAAAGATTCGTTGAACAACGCTCTTTTTCTCAATACCATGTCCGGAATATTACCTTCTACACCATATATTTCTTTTATGCGCTCATACGTATTCTTAGTAGAGTGCCCTGTAAAGGAATTATATACGTGCTCTGAAACTTCTATTCCCAATTCTTTAAAGTGACTGTGATATGCATAACGGTGTACCGGCTCAGTATCTACAATCACCCCGTCCATATCAAATATAACCGTCTTGATCATTTTTTTTCTGACAAAAATAATCCTTTATATCAATATACTGACTTTATTTATCTACATTTACTTCTCTCATCCAAAAACAAACTATAAAATATCAAAACTCTTGTCTGACGAAATTTCACTCTTACATCGATTACAAAATAACGACACAAAGCATGAAGCATTTCGTGAATTACTAAGCCTCTATCAGCAGCGCTTATATATGCATATCCGTACTATCGTGCTGAATCACGATGATACAGATGATGTACTACAAGAGGTATTTATAAAAATCTACCAAAACATAGACACCTTCAAGGGGAATAGTCAATTGTTCTCATGGATGTATAGAATAGCGACTAATCAAGCACTAGATTTTCTAAAGTCAAAAAGTAGAAAAATGCAACTAGAAGATGATGAGCTAAATGAGTATCTAGTCAATCAACTAGAAGCAGACAGTCTATTCGATGGGGATGAAGCAGAACTCATATTACAAAAGGCAATAGCGTCATTACCTCAAAAACAACAACTCGTCTTCAAGATGAAATACTATGAAGATCTAGACTACCAGACTATATCAGAAATTTTAGAGACTAGTGTAGGAGCACTAAAAGCTTCTTATCACCACGCAGTAAAGAAAATAGAACTTTTTATAGAGTCAAATTAAACCTTTGTACTTTTTAATCGTCTAACTAATAAAGGAGAAGAATATGGACAATAAATATTTAAATACGAAAGATCCTAAAGGCACTTTTAAAGTACCTGAAGACTACTTTGCTAATCTAGAGCATAGAGTATTAGCTAATATTGACTCTTCTATCACTCCTATTCCTAAGGTAGTACCTCTGTATAAAAACCGTTATATTTGGACCGCTGCAGCAGCGGCTATTGCATTGCTGTTTGGTATTACGTTCTTCTTTACTCCAGATTCTAATACTTTAAATAAAGATAGTATAGAGAGTTACTTAGAATACAATCAAAGCTTCTCTTTAAACAATGACATTATCAATGCATTAGATGAACAGGACTTCAACGATTTAAAAGATAATATAGAAATAAAACAATCCCAAATAGATCATTATGTGTTATCACATATTGATATCGAGTATTACTTAAATGAATAATACAATGAAACAATTATTAAGTATTTTAATGGTGCTTATGTTTAGTGTAACTACTTATGCACAAGACAAACATGATCAGATTAGATCATTAAAAGTTGCTCATATTACAGCCGAATTAAACTTGAGTAGCGAACAAGCCGAAAAGTTCTTACCGATCTACATCGCTTATGATAAGAAGATGTCAGAACTACGACACACTAATGTATTTAAATACATCAAAAACGCAGATATACAAGACTTAAACAAGCTAAGTGATAAAGAAGCGAATAAAAAAGTACAGGAACTAATAGACTTCGAAGAATCTTATTCTTCTGCTCGAATCAAGTTTGTAGAAGATGTTAAAAAGATCATAGGTGAAAAGAAAATTCTTGTTCTAAAAAAGGCAGAAGACGACTTTAACCGTCAACTCCTCAAAAAGTATAAAGACAAGAAGTAATTCTATTTAACCCGAATTATGCAATAGACATATAAACGAAAAGTAATTATACAAAATAGGTCTGAATTAGTGATTAAAGCATACTATAGTATGGTTTGAGAGCTAATGAAAGAATTATGAAGTAGAATTGCTTTGTAGTATTTGGCTAGTGCGTAATTTGGGTTTAACTTAAAATAATATTAATCCATACCTATAAAGCCCACAAATCAACGTATATTTGTGGGCTATTTTATATATAATATAATAATGAGATTACACAGAAACCTTGTATTTACAGTTATAGACTCTATTTTAGCTATATTCAACGATGGTGAGTATGCAGATAAAATGGTAGCTAGAGCCTTGAAAAAAGATAAACGCTGGGGAAGCGCTGATAGAAAATTCGTAGCTGAGACTATCTATGAAATCGTAAGATGGAGAAGACTATATGCTGAAATAGCAGAAGTAAAAGACCCTATAAACAGAGATGACGCTTGGAGAATATTCGCTGTTTGGGCTGTACTTAGAGGTTATACATTACCGGACTGGAAATACTTCGAAAACACACCTGCAAGACGTATTAAAGGTAGATTCGACGAATTAAACAAAACACGTAAATTCAGAGAGTCTATTCCTGACTGGATGGATGAATTAGGTGTGAAAGAATTAGGTGAAGAAAAATGGACGAAAGAACTTGCTGCTCAGAATAAACAGGCTAGCGTGATCTTACGTGTGAATACTTTAAAAACAACTAGACAAAAATTATATGGTATTCTGATGGATCTAGATATAGAGACTATCCTACCAGAAGAATATCCTGATGCATTAATCCTTAAAGAAAGAGCGAATGTATTTATGACAGATGCTTTTAAAGAAGGATTGTTCGAAGTACAAGATGCTTCTTCACAGTTAGTAGCTAGATTGTTAGATGTAAAACCTGGAATGCGTGTAGTAGATACATGCGCAGGTGCGGGTGGTAAGACACTTCATTTGGCTTCTCTTATGGAGAATAAAGGGCAAATCATAGCAATGGATATCTATGAGAGCAAACAAAAGCAATTAAAAATCAGAGCGAAACGAAACGGAGCTTTTAATATCGAGTACAGAATCATAGAAGGTACTAAAACCATTAAAAAACTACATGACAAGGCTGATCGTCTATTAATCGATGCACCATGTAGTGGATTAGGAGTATTAAAAAGAAACCCTGATAGCAAGTGGAAGCTTAGACCTGAGTTCGTAGAAGAAATTAAGCAAGTACAAGAGCAAGTATTACAAGATTATTCTAAAATACTTAAAGCTGGTGGTAAGATGGTATATGCTACCTGCTCTATCCTTCCTTCTGAAAATGAACTACAGATAGAAAAGTTCTTAAAATCAGATGCTGGTAAAGATTTTAAACTGATCGAAGATCATAAAATTCTATCTAGTGAATCTGGTTTTGACGGATTCTACATGGCTTTATTAGAGAAAAAATAAACCTACCGATAACAAAAGCCTGTTTTACCTTAAAACAGGCTTTTTACTTATATACTCCTTTTGATATTTCTAACGTATGAAAACCAACTTCCTTATAGCCTCACTATCTCTTTTAGTACTTACGCTAGGTGCATGTAATAAAAAGAGTAATACAAACTTTACTCCTATATATTCTACTGGAGAAGTACCTACTACTGATGTAAAAGCCACTGAAAACAGTAAGGCTACTATCACTGGTGTTTTCTCTATTCCTACGTCTGAACAAGATTATTACCAAGGAGTAGATTTCACTAAAACAGGTCTAGCGCTAAAACAAGAGCTAACAGAACTAAGTACTCGTAAACACGTAAGAGAATTAAGTTATAAAGAAATATGGGAAGCTACCAAAGCAACTGACCTAACGCCTGAAGGTAATGAAGTATATCTATTATATGGTCATAAAGGAGTACGCACAGGCACCACAGCATATACTAGAGGTAAACAGAGTAATGGTGGTGGTCAAGGACAATGGAACAGAGAACACACCTATGCTAAATCTCTAGGCACCCCTAATCTAAATGAAACTGGTCCGGGGGCAGATGCACATCATCTAAGAGCTGCAGATGTCAAATGGAATAGTATTAGGGGAAATAAACCATTCGTACAAGGTAGTGGTACTTCTAAACTAGTAGGAGATTATTGGTATCCTGGCGATGAGTGGAAAGGAGATGTGGCGCGTATGATGATGTATATGTATATCCGTTATGAGAATAGATGTATCCCTAAGTATACTCCTAAAGGAAATAATGGAAGAAACGCTGGTGTGGTAGTCGGTACTACTAATAAGATAGATCCAAATATGATTAATCTATTGCTAGAATGGAATGCTGAAGATCCTGTCTCTGAAATCGAGAGATACAGAAATGAGTATCATGCTAACACGAAGAACAAATATGCTCAGGGAAACAGAAATCCCTTTATAGATAACCCTTATTTAGCTACTCGAATCTGGGGCGGCCCAGAAGCAAAAAATAACTGGTCAAAAGAATAACTGTACAATTTTAGATATACAAAAAGGACAATCTGACGGATTGTCCTTTTTTTTGGTTTTATCTCTTCCTCATTCCTCTAAAAACGCCTCAGTAATTAATACTAAAAGACCTAAAAAACTAAAGTTCTTCTCACACTGTCAATAAATAACAATATCATACTTCCTATTTTTGCGTATATACAAGAATATTCACAAACCCTCTATATCCACTAAACTTAGAGAATAGAATAAGTAACTTGCGAGCTAATAGAATAGCGCAATAATTATTCATTCTATTGTAAAAAAACAGAATAATAAATCACTTACCAAACATGAAAAAAACATTACTTGTATTAGCAGGATTAGCCGTCTTCGCTACTTCTTGTACGAAAGACCCTATTATTACCGAACCTACTGAGTCTACAGAAAAGCCAGGTAACGGTGGCGAAGAAAAACCTGACGAAGGAGGAAATATCACTCCTAATTCTGGAGATTACATCATCCCTGCTCAATACCAACAGTATTACAGTAAGCTAGACTTCACTAAAGAGGGAACACAACTAAAACAACAGTTAGCAAAACTAGTAAAAGATACACATATCCCACAGAGCTATACACCGGGTATATGGGAAGCTACAGAATTTACTGATCAAGATCCAGATAATAAAGATAATGTTCTTCAGATTTATGGCTGGCCTGATAAAGATGCTAAGGGGGATATCACTAAAATGAGATCTGTCCCAAAAGAACATAAGAATAATGGTACGAATCCTTCAATGCCAATTACTTCTAAATGGGAAAGAGAACATGTATTCGCTAAAGCATTAGCTGTAGATAAAGCCAAAAATCAAAAAGCCTTAACAACTACATATTCTGATGATAAACCAACTGCAATAGAAGATATCGCAGGACATGATGCACACCATTTACGTGCAATCAATAGATCTACGAACTCATCTAGAAGCAATAGAAAATTCGTAGATGGTAAAGGAAATTCAAAAACAGTAGGTAAAGAATACTATTTCCCTGGTGACGACTGGAAAGGTGATATAGCTCGTATGATGATGTATATGCATATCCGCTATGAAAACGAAAATGGAGGAGGATATACTAAAGCTACTAAAGTAGGAATGCCTATAGATGCTAAAGCTGGTGTATTAAGCGATGAAATGATTGACTTATTCTTAAAATGGAATGCAGAAGATCCTGTAGATGAAATAGAGAGAAGACGTAATGAATACCATGGTAACCCGAATAATCCAAACTATAAATATTCTCAAGGTAACCGTAACCCATTCATTGACAACCCTGAATTAGCTACTCGTATCTGGGGTGGTCCTAAGGCAAAAAACAATTGGAGTAAATAGCAAAACCCTATTATAAGTAAAAGCTAGAAGTCAGCACATGATTTCTAGCTTTTTTTATTATATCTAGCGTCTGCTCTATCTCATTAACTCAGTACTACAAAGCAATTCTATTTCATTAGCTTTAAAACTATACTATAGTGTACTTAAGTCTTAATATAGACTATCTCATATTGTTTTTTTTACATCACCTTCACATATTTTTTGGATAAAGACATAAAAAAAACCAATGCTTATCACATTGGTTCTATCGTTTATTATTTAAATTAATATGCTATTCAATCGCTTTTTTGCTTTGTACTTTAGCCTTTATAAACTCATACACAATAGGTAATACAGACACTACGATAATCAGAAGTACAATTTTAGAGAAATTATCTTTTACAAGAGGTATATTACCCAAGAAGTACCCTGCTAGAGTAAGTCCTACTACCCATACTATTCCTCCTACTACATTGTAAGTCATAAATATTCCATACCTCATCTTTCCAATCCCTGCTACGAAAGGAGCTAACGTACGAACTATAGGGACAAATCGAGCAATAACGATGGTGCGCTCTCCATACTTCTCATAAAAAGACTGTGTCTTATCTAAGTGTTCTTGTTTCACTACTTGTTTACCGAACAATTTAAATTCTGTTAGACGCATTCCTACTTTTCGTCCAAGATAATAGTTTAAAGAATCTCCAGTAATGGCTGCTACTAGAAGAATCGCAATGGTTAATACTATATTCAGCTCATCTGACTGAGCTACTAACATTCCTGTCGCAAAGAGAAGCGAGTCTCCTGGTAAAAACGGCATGACCACTAAGCCCGTCTCAACAAAAATGATTAAAAATAAAATAACGTATAACCACGTTCCGTATTGCTCTATAAAGATGTGCAAATACTTATCAATGTGAAAAAGATAATCTAATAGTTCCATACCCTCAAAGATATATATCAAAACAATTTCTAAAAGAAATTTCACAAAATTATAACAATGTGTACCCTTTTGAGAAACTACACAAAAACATAGTCCTATACTTTATTTAAAATCCAAAAAATAGTGCAAGAAACTTCATCTATCCTTATTCTACTGTCTAAAAAAGGTGTTTTATAATAGAAAACAGATTAGAATAAAAATATTTCAAAAAAAATAAAAAAATATTTACTGAGTAAACTTTTCATTCTAAATAGGTTAAACTAATCGTGTCATTTATTTTAAAAATAACTCGTAAAAACAGTTTGGAGAACCCATAAATACTACTATATTTGCACTCGCAATACGGAAGTAATGCAGACCAAAAATGGCGAGGTAGCTCAGTCGGTTAGAGCGCAGGATTCATAACCCTGAGGTCACGGGTTCAACTCCCGTCTTCGCTACAGGTAAAAGGACATCTTTATAAAGATGTCCTTTTTTTATTTGGTTTATTTTGGACACTTTCCGTCATTATCACTTTTTAATTAAGTAATTTTGCTTTAACAGAAACAATAAAACATAATTACCAATGATTAAAAGATTTAGTATAGTACTATGTCTTGCCATATTATCTTTCTCTTGTTCAAAAGAAGATAATGCTATAATAGACAAACCTATTCCTGAAGATCCAAATCCTCCTATCACAGACAACAATCTCTATGATTCGAATAACTATATTCCAGTAACAAAGGAAGAAATAGCTTACTATAGAGATATTGATCTAAATTTAAGAGGGTTAAAATTAAAAGAATCTTTAAACAAACTCGTTACTAAGACTCATCGACACTTAAAGTACACTCCTGATGTATGGAACGCTTCAAAAATAACTGATGAAGATCCTGATAACCCAAACAATGTTTTATTAATATATGGTTGGCCTCATGGAGAAAGTAATAAAGATGTACATTCACGATCTTTAGATAAAGAACGCAGAAATACAAGTGGAACAAGTAATCCTAATTTGAGAGATAAACTATGGGAACGTGAACACGTATATGCAAAGTCACTCGCTAATCCAAAACTAGTTACAGATAAATATCCTGGATATACAGAAATAGGTTTAATCGCAGGAACAGATGTCCACAACCTTCGTCCTATTAATGGTGAGTGGAATAATACTAGAGGTAATCTAAAATTTGTAGATGGTAAAGGTAATTCTGGAAAAAGAGGAAACTACTGGTTTCCTGGTGAAGAGTGGAAAGGTGATGTAGCTAGAATGATGATGTATATGTTCGTACGATATGAACAGCAATGTCATCCAGGAGCTATTGGAGAAGGATCTATCCTATTCTTTAATAAAGGTGAAAGAGATGGCATGATTGACTTATTCTTAAAATGGAATGAAGAAGATCCTGTGTCTGAAATAGAAATAAAACGTAATGACTATCACGGTAACCCAAATAATCAATATTCTCAAGGAAATAGAAATCCTTTTATTGACAACCCTTATTTAGCAAATCTAATCTGGGGAAATGATAATGGTAAACTTAAATTATCAGAAAACAAATGGGCTAAAAAATAATACTTTTTACAAAAAAAAACGACTATCAGATTGATAGTCGTTTTTTTATTTATTTTTCTTTTCAAACATAAGTTCTTTTACCTTCTCTTTATCTTCTTTCTCCTTATCTAAATCGAACATTGTTCCGAATACTCGATCCCAAAAAGTATTACTTACACCGAAGCCCATTTCTTCATCTTTATAGTGATGCAAATGATGGTTACGCCATAGTGGCTTCATAAACTTAAAGGGTGGTGCAAATGCATGAATAGCATAGTGCATCGATGCATATAATAAATACCCTATTATAAAACCAGGATAAAAACCAAATGTATATCTACCCATAATCAAATAATGTAATCCAAAAAGTACAGAGGCTAATATAATACTAGGTACAGGAGGCATAAATAATCGCTGTCTATCTCGAGGATAATGGTGATGATTGCCATGCATAATATAAGCAAACCTTTGCGCATTCGGTTTATCACTTATTAAATGGAAAATATAGCGGTGTGCTAGATATTCAAAAAAAGTCCAGAATACCATTCCTCCAAAGAATAGAAGAATAAGATTCTGGACTGATAAATTATAATCTGCATATCCTAGATATACTATATATGATAATACAGGTATATACATCCCCCAAATAACTGCAGGATGCCCCTTAGTAAGCATTTCTAAATAAGGATTCTTAAATAATCTAGCCTGACCCTTATTGTGTATTTTATCAAATTTCATAACTACATTAACTTAGTTAAAGCTAATATAATTATTTTTTACCACTTAATAATAACACTTCCCCAAGTAAATCCACTTCCAAAAGCTGCTAATACAACTAAATCACCTTCTTTAATCTTACCCGCTTCCCAAGCTTCTGTTAAAGCTATTGGCACAGAAGCAGCGGTTGTGTTTCCGTATTTTTGGATATTATTAAATACTTGGTCATCTGATAAACCAAACTTCTGTTGAATAAATTGAGAGATTCTTAAGTTAGCTTGATGCGGGATTAGCATATTAATATCTGATACTTGTAGACCATTTGCTTCTAATCCTTCATTAATCACCTCACTAAAACGAACTACTGCATTTTTAAACACAAACTGTCCATTCATATGCGGAGTGTAACTAACATCGTCTGGATCATTATCTTTTAAGATATCTGTTACCCATCTACCTCCCATACCTGGTGCTAACAAAGCTAATTCTTCTGCATGCTCTCCTTGTGAGTGGATATGTGTAGATAATAAACCTTGTTCATCATTCTCAGAGCAAGTCAATACTGCTGCTCCAGCTCCATCACCAAAAATAACAGACACACCTCTACCTCTAGTAGTCATATCTAATCCTGTAGAGTGTACTTCAGACCCTACCACAAGTACGTTTTTATACATTCCTGTTTTAATATACTGATCTGCTATAGACAAAGCATAAATAAAACCTGAACATTGCGCACGAATATCTAATGCTGCAACGGTATTTAATCCTAATTCACGTTGTAACATTACTCCTGGCCCTGGAAAATAATAATCAGGGCTTAAAGTAGCAAATACTACAAAGTCAATATCCTTTGCCTCTACTCCTGCTCTTTCCATCGCTATACGAGCAGCCTTTACTCCCATTCCAGAAGTTGTATCTTCTTCTAATGCTTTGTGTCTTCTTTCATGTATACCTGTTCTCTCTACAATCCATTCATGGTTAGTGTCCATTATCTTTGCCAGGTCGTCATTGGTCACTACATTCTCAGGAACGTAATATCCTAATCCGCTTATTTTTGATCTAAACATTTTTAAAAAAATTGGTTTACGAGCTACAAAAATACACTAATAACTAAAAACTTAAACATTTTTGCCACAAAAAGGCTATACACTAACAGAACACTCAATAATTTCATTTATATTAGCCAACCTAACGTTAAAACTAACCATAATGAGAATCATCAAAACAACCTTATTATCCCTATTTTTGATTAGTTCTATGTACGCACAAGAAAATGTTACATATCAAAAGCCATCTCAAGAAATTCTAGAATTAGCTGACTTCGAAAGAGCACCTGCTATATCTATGGACAACAAAATGGAATATATGCTTCTAAGCTATAGGAGTACATATAAAACATTAATGGATTTGAATGTAAATGAAATGAGACTTGCTGGTTTACGTATCGATGTAAACACGAATATTTCAAGCACAGTAACTTATATTACTAACCTAAAAGTTAGAAAAATAAAAGATACTCAAGAAATACAAGTAAAAGGATTACCAGCTAATCCTAGAATTACTAATATTACTTGGTCTCCTGATCAATCAAAATTAGCATTCACTAACACTGCTGAAAACGGTGTGGAACTTTGGATCTTAGACGTAAAAACTGCTCAAGCAACTAAACTTACTGAGGCAAATTTAAATGCAAACATCGGTAACCCTATTACTTGGTTTAAGGATAGCCAATCTTTATTGATTAACCAAATCCCTGCTAATAGACCTGCATTAATCGATACTTCTAAAAACCTACCAACAGGCCCTATCGTATCTGTAAGTGAAGGTGTTGTTTCTCAAAACAGAACATACCAAGATTTATTAAAGAATAAAACTGACGAGGCTAACTTCGAAACTTTAGTTACATCTGAGTTATATAAAATAGACCTAAAAGGAAATAAAACACTTTTCAAAAAAGGAGATTTATTTGTTGGTTCTAGTTTCTCTCCTGATGGAGAATATTTAATGGTTACTACATTACAGAAACCATTCTCTTACTTAGTATCACTAAACCGTTTTCCTATGAAAACTGTAGTTTATGACAAAGCGGGTAACTTAGTAAAAGAAGTAAATGACATTCCTTTAAATGAAATTATGCCTAAAGGTTTTATGGCTACACGTGAAGGAAAAAGAAGTATGGGATGGAGAGCTGATAAAGCTGCTACTATTTATTATGTAGAAGCTCTAGATGGTGGTGATCCTGCTAAAGATGTACCTTTCAGAGACGAAGTATTCACTTGGGACGCTCCATTTACTGATGCTCCTAAATCTATCGTTAAGCTATCTCAACGTTATGGTGGTATCACTTGGGGAGACGACAACTTAGCTTTAATAGGTGACCAATGGTATGACACTAGAAATACTAGAACGTTCATTATCGATCCTTCTAAATTTAATGATGCGCCAGTAAAAATAGAAGATAGAAACTCACAAGACGTATACAGTGATCCAGGTACATTCGAATTAAAAAGAAATGAGTTTGATCGTTATGTACTAGCAAAAGAAAACAATAAACTTTTCTTAATAGGACAAGGTTATACTGCTAAAGGACAATTCCCTTTCATTGATGAGTTCGATTTAAAAACATTAAAAACAAAAAGATTGTACCAGTCTAATTACACAGATAAAAAAGAGACTATTCAATCTATAGAAGATGTAAAGAAAGGACTAGTATTAGTGTCTATTCAATCAGCTACTGAATATCCTAACTACTACTTCAGAAATATCAACAAGAAGAATGACTTAAAAGCGATCACTTCATTTAAAAACCCTTTTAGTTCTTTAAACGGAGTACACAAAGAGGTGATTAAATATAAGAGAGAAGATGGTTTAGAATTATCTGGTACTTTATACTTACCTGCAGGATATGATATTAAAGCTAAGAAGGAGAAATTACCTCTATTAATCTGGGCTTACCCTGCTGAGTACAAAGACAAAAATAGTGCTGCGCAAGTAACACATAACCCTAATGAGTTTACATTCCCTTCTTATGGATCATTTATCTACTGGGTGACGAAAGGATACGCTGTATTAGATGATGCTGCATTCCCTATCGTAGGAGAAGGTAAAGAAGAGCCGAATGATACTTATGTAGAACAATTAGTAGCGAATGGTAAAGCAGCTATTGATGCTGTAGATGCATTAGGATATATAGATAGAAAGAGAGTAGCTGTAGGAGGACACTCTTACGGAGCGTTTATGACAGCTAACTTACTTACTCATTCAGACTTATTTGCAGCAGGTATTGCACGTAGTGGAGCTTACAACAGAACATTAACTCCATTTGGTTTCCAAACAGAACAAAGAAACTATTGGGAAGTTCCTGAAGTATACAATACAATGTCTCCATTCATGAATGCTAGTAAAATGAAGACTCCAATGTTATTAGTACACGGTGAAGCAGATAATAACCCTGGAACATTTACATTACAAACAGAGCGTTACTTCCAAGCTTTAAAAGGACTAGGAGCACCTGTAAGAATGGTTATTCTACCTAAAGAAAGTCACGGTTACGCAGCTAAGGAAAATATCTTCCATTTACTATGGGAACAAGATCAATTCTTAGAGAAAAATGTAAAAAACAAAAAATAATATATTTTAAAAGCTCAGCAATTGCTGAGCTTTTTTCTTATATCCACTACAAAAAAACGCCACTTAATTAAAGTGGCGTTTTTTTATTATTGAAATTTCTTTAGTGCTAGTTTAATCTTAGTCCCTTTTTCGATATTAAAAGGATGGTCAAAGAATACTACCCTATCCTCATTAAAGAAAGTTTTTATCATATAACCATCTCCTTTAAAATAAGATTCAAGTACTTCTACCTCTATCTGTCCTTTTTGTTTTGAGAGCATTAATTGGTGAGGATATATTAGCAATAATTCATCTTCTTCAAAGGAAGTTGTAAAGTCCGAGATATATAATTCATTTACCTCTCCGAATAAAGATGCTACATACTTATTCAAGGGGAACTCATATACATCCTTCGTTTCTCCCATATCCACTAACTCACCATCTTTTAATACAATTGTCTCATCAGCAAAACTCAATGCATCTATACTATCATGAGTAGCCACTATACACGTAATCCCTTTTTCTTTTAAATAAGCAAATAGATTACGTCTAAGCAGACTTCTTCTCGAATAATCAATATGACTAAATGGTTCATCTAATAATAGAATCTCAGGCTCTAAAGCAAGTACACGAGCTATAGCAACACGTTGTTGTTGTCCACCACTTAGGTGTTTTACTTTTACATCTGCATAGTCATCTAAATCTACTAATGTCAAAAGTTCTTTTATACGATGCTCTTTCTCTTCCATATAAAAGTTAGAAAGATACTTCCCTATATTTTCTTTTACAGAAGTAAAAGGCATTAAATCGAAATCTTGAGCTAGATATCTCATTTCATCTATTCCAGGAACCAAATGATATGCAGGCCCTAAGACTTGCTTGTTATTCCAGTGAATCTCTCCTTGATCTAGATCTTGTAAACCATAAATCAATTTTAATAAAGTACTCTTGCCACATCCACTTTCTCCCAACAGAGCAACATGCTGTCCTTTTTCGACAACCAAGCTAAGGTTATTAATAACTGTTTTTTCTTCTAAGTAACTAAATGATATATTTTTAAGTAAAAGCATTTCTATTTTTTATGAAAAACAAATATAATAATATCCCTTTAAGCACTATATAATATTAACTTTTAATAATAAAAAAGGGAACCACTATTGGGTTCCCTTATATACTGTAATCAATACAAATTACTTAGCAGCTAAATAACGCTCAGCATCTAATGCTGCAATACATCCAGAACCTGCAGCTGTAATAGCTTGTCTGTAATCTTTATCTTGTACATCTCCACAAGCAAAAACTCCTTCAACATTCGTTTTACTAGTCTTTCCTTGAGTGATTAAATATCCTGTCTCATCCATCTCTAGTTCTTCTTTAAAGATATCTGTATTAGGCTTATGACCAATAGCCACGAAGAAACCTGTAGCTTCAATATCTTTCTCTTCACCAGTGATATTATTTTTCACACGAACACCTGTTACTACATTACCATCTCCTAATACATCTACTGTAGACGTATTCATTAGGATTTCGATGTTTTCAGTATTACGTACACGTTCCTCCATAATACGAGATGAACGGAACTTATCACTACGCACTAGCATAGTAACTTTTTTACATAATTTAGATAAGTAATGAGCTTCCTCACAAGCTGAATCTCCAGCTCCTACGATTACTACTTCTTGGTTTCTATAAAAGAACCCATCACAAACTGCACATGCAGATACTCCTCCTCCTAATGATAAGTAATGTTGCTCTGATGGTAATCCTAAATACATTGCTGTCGCACCAGTAGAGATAATAACAGTATCAGCATGAATCTCAGTCGTTTCATTTACCCATACTTTCTTTACATCTCCTTTTAGTTCAGCCTTCGTTACCCATCCATCACGGATATCAGCACCGAAGCGTTGTGCTTGTGCCTGTAATTGCATCATCATTTCAGGTCCTGTAACTCCTTCTGGATATCCAGGGAAGTTCTCTACTTCATTTGTTGTTGTTAATTGTCCTCCTGGTTGTAGACCTTGATAAAGCACAGGTGCCATATTCGCACGTGCAGCATAAATAGCAGCTGTATAACCAGCAGGTCCTGATCCGATAATTAAGCACTTTACTCTTTCTATAGTTGGCATATTTCTTCCTTTTATTTGTTTCTAAACAAAAATACTTTTTTAAACCATATCTCTACATAAAAAATGATTTAAAATATTAATACTTAAATACAGATAATCTATTCTCTTCAAAATATTATACCTATCAAAACATATTATATCACCTAAAGTATCTTTTTCTTCCTTTACACATTACATAATTCTTAATCTTACAAAACATATAGTGATTTTAATACATTTTAAAAATACTTATCACACATTAAAACAACCACTTACACAAAACAACCCAAAAAAACATTTATTTTTCACACCTAAACCTTGCAGATACAAAATAATGTTCTATATTTGCACTCGCAATGACAAAATAAGTCTAGCGGGGTGTAGCGTAGCCCGGTCATCGCGCCTGCTTTGGGAGCAGGAGGTCGCAGGTTCGAATCCTGCCACCCCGACTTTTTCGGCATCAGAATGTGCCTAAATCCGTAAGTATCAATTACTTACGGATTTTTTTATTTTTAAATATATCATAATAATCCATTGTAAATCAATCTAAATGTGAGCTATTAGGTGAGCTATTTTTAAAAGGTAAATTAGCTCACCGAATTGAATTTAACTAATTGCATTTCAATAAATTAAATACAATTTATTTTAGTTTAATTCAGTGCTTTTTGGTCTTGTTTGAGTACTATTCGGGTGAGTAGTTTTTTAAAACCATATCAAAACAGTTCGGTTAACATTAAAATAGATTGATATGAAAACAAAAAACACATTTGGAATACACTTCATTATACGTGTTTCTAATTCAAACAAAACAGTTCCATCCCTTATATATGCAAGGATAACGGTAAATGGACAACGTACAGAAATTTCTTTAAAACTAAAAATATCCCCTACTTCTTGGGATAACATTAAAGGAAAAGCAAAAGGAAAAAGTGAGGATACAGTTCGAATCAATGCACATATCGAGCGAGTACGTTCTCTCATTACAGATGCCTATCATCAATTAGTCCAACAAAAAAGAGTTGTCTCAATTGGAGCTGTTAAAAACATCTTTCTTGGACATGATGATACTGAATCATCACTTTTAAAGCTTATAGACTATCACAGAGAGATTGCTACAAGCAAATTAGCTTATGGTACACTAAAGAACTACTTCTCTACGGAAAAGTACCTTAAAAGCTATTTGCGTAAAGTACACAATCGAACTGACATCTATTTAAGCGAGATTAACTACAAATTTATTTTTGACTTTGAAAACTTCCTAAGAAACTGCAAACCTATTCACAAGCATCAACCATTAAATAACAATGGTATTATGAAACACATTGAAAGGTTTAAAAAGTTAATCAACTTAGCTATCACCATGGAATGGATGGAGAAAGATCCTTTTACCAAATATAAACTTCAATTTGAGAAGACAGAAAGAGGGCATCTAACCAAATCTGAACTTGAAATCCTTGTAAACAAGAATTTTGCTATTGAAAGATTACAAGCTGTTCTTGATATGTTTTTGTTTAGTTGTTATACTGGTTTAGCTTATATAGACATCTTTCACTTAGCACCACAAAATATAGCTAAAGGAAGCGATGGAAAAGATTGGATTATATCAAGTAGAGAGAAAACTAAAATACCTGTAAGGGTTCCTCTATTACCTGAAGCTTTAGAACTAATTGAAAAATACAAAGACCATCCTGTGGCTTTTGCCAAAGGCAAACTGTTCCCAGTTATTAGTAACCAACGAATGAATGGTTACTTAAAAGAGATTGCTATTATCTGTGATATAGATAAGAACTTATCTTTTCACTTAGCCAGACATACTTTTGCCACAACCATTACACTAAACAATGGCGTACCTATTGAATCTGTAAGTAAGATGCTTGGGCATACGGCTATTAAAACAACTCAAATTTATGCGAAGGTATTAGAACATAAACTGGGTGAAGATATGGACAATCTAAGAGAAAGAAGACGTATTCAGGAAAATCACAAGTACAACTTTGAAGAGTCAAATTAAACCTCCCAAAGACAACAGAACTAAACCAGTACATACAAATTGTTATTTAGGGTTAGAACTAAGCTTATAACGGCTTAAAACAAATCAAAACTAACCCTAAATACTATTAATTATGAAAGTAGATTTTATTACAAAAGAAGACCTTGAGATTTTTAAACAAGAGATTATTACTGAGATAAGAAGGTATAGCCCTTTTAATAGAAAGAAAGACCAAGAGATAAAACAATGGATTAAAAGCTATGAAGTAAGAAAACTTCTTGGTATTTCTCCTGGTACCTTACAAAATATGAGAATAAATGGTACCATACCATTTAAGAAGATAGGTGGATTGATGTTTTATAGGTACGAAGATATTTTAAAGATGATGGAGAGTGAATAAAATAAAAGCCCCCCAACTATCGTGTGGTAGTTGGGGTGTTTTATAAGATAGAAAGGGATTTATCGATTTCCATATATCTTATAAATAACGATTTTAAGTCCTTTGTATTATTGTGAGACAACATAAAAAAGTTGAGCTTTTAAATTTTATTAAATTTATTTTCGATCTCCTTTAAACGATTAAGTAAATCATTCCAGCTTAAACTATTTCCAATGATCATATGCTCTTGCATCGTTTTATAGTCTTCTGCCCATCTTTCAAATACTACCTCTGGAGGTAAAATACTCAATTTACCTTTCTTATGATTTGAGTAATCTATCCCTCTTAAAGGCTTTACTTTTTGTCGTTGCTCAACAATATTAGTAAACAAATCATCATCAACTATTGCTTGTTCACCAAATTCCGAATCCATAATTTTGTCTATGTCATAAAAATGCCTAGTCAATCGATCAGTTCTAATATTTTCAATAGGCTTTGAGAATTCTTCGTGCAATAACAATACTTTCTCAATTATAGTACGAGTGGGAACAACAACTTCTACATTAAATGTAGGCATAGTGAGGCAGAAAGTTAAAGAGCTTTGGTGGTCAAGGGTTACAAAGAATGTAGTATTCCTGAAATTTACATTTAAAAAAAATGTTAGCGTAGAATTGTAAATAGTAGAATAGTGTAGACATAAAAAAACCGGTAGCTTAGGCTATCGGTTTTCAAGTATATTAAAGAGGGATATACCCTACTCCGTATGTTTTATAAATTACCTTTAGATGTTGAACAAGCAGTCTTAGAGGAACAATAAGAAGTAATCAAACAAGAGATTACCTACTCTCGTGAGAAAAAGAAACATCCAGGACGAGCTAAACTACCAGATCATTTACCCGTAGAAGAAATAGAAATACATCCTGAGGGAGATTTATCTGATATGATTTGCATTGGTAAAGAAACTACAGATGTGTTAGATTATGTTCCAGGTTACTTTAAAATCAAGCGTTACATCCGATATAAATACGCTACTAAAGGTAAAGACAACACTCAAATTAGTATTGGTGAGCTTCCAGAGCGAATTATAGATAAAGGAATCCCTTCAGAGGGGTTATTATCCACAATACTTGTAGATAAATATGTTGACCACCTTCCTCTTTATAGACAAAAGCAACGCTTTTCCAGAGAAAACATCGATATAGCTTCTTCTACAATAGATGGTTGGGCGGCTCAAAGCATGGATGCTTTAAAGCCACTATACCAAAAGCTGGTGATGGACATCAAAAACGAAGGTTATCTCCAAGTTGATGAAACCACCATCAAAGTCTTAGATGAGAAAAAGAAAGACAAAACTCATCTTGGCTACTATTGGGTGTATCACGCACCTATATCCAAGCTTGTAATGTTTAATTACAGTCCTACTCGTAGCGGTAGTGCTGCACTGCCTATATTAAAAAACTTCAAAGGATATCTGCAAACTGATGGATTTAGCGGCTACCAAGCCTATGGAAATAAGTCAGATGTTACACATCTTGCTTGTTGGGCACATGCTCGACGTGAATTTGAAAAAGCTTTAGATAACGATAGAAAAAGGGCGCAGCATGTACTAGTAGAAATACAGAGGTTATATGCTATAGAGAGAAAAGCTAAAGAACAAAACTTAGCTCCTGACCAAATCAAAGAACTTCGTCTAGATGAAAGTTTACCAATCATCAACAAGCTTGGTAAATATATGATTGCTCAGATGAATCTCACCTTACCTCAAAGTAGAATAGGTAAAGCTTTTGCGTACTCTCAAAAAAGATGGAGTAATCTAAGTGATTACTTACACAATGGAAACTTGCAGATAGACAATAATCTTGTTGAAAATGTAATCAGACCTGTAGCAATTGGTCGTAAAAACTATCTCTTTGCCGGTTCTCATGATGCAGCATAAAGAGCAGCTATGGCCTATACGTTTTTTGCTAACTGCAAAAAGCATGACATTAATCCATATAAATGGCTAAAGTATGTTCTTGAAAATATTCAATCCATCAACCACAAAAATATCGCTGACTTATATCCTCATAATTACAAGAAACTTATCCTGGATAATGTAGAAGAATAATTAGATCTCACAAGATGTACTTGCTCGGGTGCATACGTTTGGGTAACACCTTAGGTTCAAAGGTTCCATTGCGATCGCGATTAGACTCTAATTCAATAGAACCTGACTGCATACTTCGAACAGTTTTGGTGGTCTCGCCGTTGCGACGATTTGGAATCCCTTTAGCCTTTTCTTCTTCCAAATGATTCTCTAGTTCACTTTCTAACATAGTCTCAAGGAAATGTTTTAAAAGGGGACCAAAAACACCATCTGGACCTCCCATTTTCTTTCCTTGATAAATATCAGCCATTGCTTGTTCTTTAAAACTCTCGAAATCAAATACTTCTTTTTTTTGTTCTCTGCTCATTTTACTAATGTACATATTTTATTATACAATTTTTTTAATGACACAGTTTACGGGACACCCTCAAAGAATAATAATTAAAAAAGCACTTACTTAGTCCAAACTAAATAAGCGCTTTTTTTATTCTAATCAGTTATTACCTTAATCTCATATTCATAGTCTGAGGCCGAGCGCGAGCGTAAAATAAGTCTTGTTTTTAAGTCTTTTATAACTCCTCTTATTCTATTTATTGAAGAATTTTTTCTTACAAATAATTCTACTCGAATTGTACAACATTCATATTGTTTAAAATTCTTAAAATATAAATTTAGGTTTTCTAAATACTATCTTCAATTAAATTAGTTTTTAAAATTAGACTCTGTATCTAAAATTATTTGTATTTTTCCTTAAGAACTGCATCATAATCACCATCTAATAATTCCTTACTTCTTTCCCATTTAATAGGTACTATATTACTTTTAATTTCCCCTATATAAAGTTTATATGTAAGCCCTTCCCAATTTAAATCATTATAATAACTCTCTAATTGTTTTCCTTTTACCATCATTTTTAAATTATTAACATCATCCTCAATTACCTTATAAGTATATTGTAAATATTCTAGAGAAGAAATATTATTTAAAGTATGAATATCACATATATGAAAATAATTTTTCACAAACTGAACAGGAACGGTCAATCTAGCATAAGCTTTGGGTGCTAAAAAAACAAAGTCAATATTGACTGAATTTATTTCATCCTTTAATATTGCATTGCTAATATTTGTCTGTTTTGTAAAACAGTGAATCAACTCCATAGTAACCATCTCACATGATTGCAAATTCTTATCTAAAAAATTTTCTTTAATTGAAAATTTCCCCATCGTAAGTGTTTTCTCTCCGTGTTTAAGAAAACTATTGTTCCAAATAAATCGATCTATAGATGTATCTATTGGAAAGTAATACGCTGTATCACTATTATTATAAAACTCAACTGTGATTAAGCTATTATTAGTAATAGTATCTTTTAATATACTTAACTCTATAGCTCCTTCATTTTTTTTTTGTGAGTATCCCGTAAAAATAGTAAACACAGTGATTACTAAAATAAACATTTTATTCATTTTAAAAACTCCAATTATTATCATCAAACTGTTTTTTAAAATTTAAATAAGTGGTATTATAATTTATAATACCTCCCCATATTTGCTCCAATTCATAAGCTTTTACTTCAGTAATAACTAATGAAGCCTCTTTTCCATAAGCATTAAACCACTTTTGTCTGGCTCCTGATACAATATCTATTACATGACTAAATTCATGTAATATAGTTAAAGCGGTCTGTCTATATGTATTAAAAATCGTTGTATTTATTTTAATTGTCCCATTATAAGTATACACTCCATTTTCACTTATCAAACTACCTTGTACTTGTCCATCTAAAGCCTGTCCACCCTTTGTTACTAAGTTTTCAGTAATAACTAATTCTGGCCCATTAGCTGCTTCATAGTATTCAGGTAACACTTTTTTCGCAAATTCATTAACTAATTTAGAGCTTTTATCTCTAAATAAATCATAAGCTGGATCATCTGGGTTATACCCTTTCTCTTTTAATCTACTGTCTATTTTAGAAATTTCTATTTGTTCTGTTATTAAATGAGCTACATGATTCAACCCACTAGTAATTAATCCCTGTTGCATTCCTTTCCAAAAATCCCCTCCTGCTATAGAAGAAGATATTCCTCCTGATACCCCACCTGCAACCAACATAGTAGCTTTTAACTGTTGTTTATTTAATTTAATATTACTAGTAGGCTTTCCAAGTTTTTCTACTCCACTTGATATTAATGAACTAACAATTCCACTTGCTAAACCTGTAATAAACTTCCCTCCTTGTATCTCACTCATCGCACCACTAGTTACTCCATGAAGCCCAGCTTGTACAATTGAATTAGTAACTAAACTTCCTATTCCAAACGCTATAGCTCCACTAATACCTCCCATTACACCAGCTTTTCCTGCTCCATAAAAAAAAGGTACTTTATTAACAGAATTCATAATTCCATTCATCACGATTCCGACACCAATACCAATTAAAATTGGAATAATCTCTCCACTTGGATCTGTATAAAGTAACGGATTATTTAATACATATCCATATCTATTATAACTTTGAGTGTTAGTATTGTCTTGCACAAAATTATCAGGTGACATAAACCTTCTTAATTGGGGATCATATATTCTTCCATTCATATGAATCAATCCCACTGTATATAAATGCTCATGTCCAGTATATCCTCTATCTAACAATAAACCAGAAGCCCAACCAAATTGATTTATCTTTACATCTGTTCCGCCTATCTTTGCACCTTTTAAATTACCCCAAGCATCAAAAAACCTTTGTTCAACAATATTACCATTAATATCACTAATACCTATGATAGATTGTAAATTGTCTCTATGAAGATAATAATTTTTAGGACTTGTCTCTATAGCTCCAGATTTTACTTCATTAATCTGAATATAATTTGCACTATAAGCATCCCCTGTTATATAAGAAATAATTTGTGTTTTATCCTTTGAAATTACAATCTCTATCGCTTTATCAGATGAATAATACTTCTGAATAGGTTGTTTATCTTTAGATTCCAAACTACCATAATAACTAGCAAACCTACTTTTCAAAATAGAAAATTCATATTCAATCTTTGTTTTCTTATCTAAAACTAATTCATATGGAGATTTAAAGGCATTGTACTTCACATTAACAAACCCTCTTTCCTGTAACATTTTACTTCCTTTTTCGTTGAAGTTTATGTTTTCAAGACGGTAATCTGTATCATTATAATTATACTTCCCTACCTCAGTATTTGAAGTAACTCTGCCTCTAAAATCATATGTATATTCATTGATTACAGATCCATTTGTTGTTTCTTTTAATAAACGGTCTAAATCATCATAAGTAAATTGTTCATTCTTTCCAAATAATTTTGAATTTCTTTGACTTAAAGTTCCTCTTTTAGCGTCGTAATTATAATCTATATCAACAATAATCTTACTTTGATATTTCTGCTTTATACTAGTTAAATAATCATTAACATCATACTGATTATCAATAACAAACCCATTACCTAAAGTCAATTTTTTACTTGCTCCAAATGCAGTTTGTTCGTTTAATCTCCAAATAGCTTTATCATTAGTAATATCCCTTTGCTCTACTAACAATCCTCCACTGTTCTTATCATAGATATTTTTAATAGTAGAACTTGCAATCCCACTTACACCTAATACATTAGTTGCTATTTTGGTTTGAGAAACCCTACCTTCTTTGTCATATACAAACGATTTTGTGTAAGTAAACTTAGGAGTTGTCTCAACTATACTTTCTATGTTATAGAACTGATTTTGATTATAATTAGTTTTATAACTAAATTTTGCACCATTATAATTTCCCTTTATCTCTGTAGGTAATTGAGTTGCTTTATCATAAACATATTCTATATCAATATTTGTTTTTTCATCACTACCACCATCTGTTTTTTCTTTTTTAAGATTACCTACTTCATCATACTCATATATAGTTTTACCACCTCTTGGTGTAGTTGTTTGAACTAGTCTACTTAAATTATCATACTTATATGTATAAGTCCCTGCTGAAGGGTCAATTAATTTTGTCTTGTTTCCCCATCCATCAATTTCAATCTTAGTAAAAATCCCTTCGTAATTTGATTGCTTTAAACTTCCATTTGCATAATACAAATTTTCAATAACACCTCCTTGGTCTTGAGTTTTTAAAACAAGACCTTGTGCATCTACCCACTTAGCTATTTTTTTATGTCCATCTTGAACAGTTACTTTGTTCTTTTCATACTCAGTTTTAATGGACTTTCCTCTATAATCAACAACTTCTATTGGCCTATTTAATCTATCATACAACGTATAATTCCATTTTACAGTTTCTCCTTGATAATAAGGTTGGCTTTCTCTAACTACATTACCATAAACATCGTACTCAGTACTTGTAAATACCCACTTCCCATTTAATGATTTAGTTTTAGTGCCTAAAACCCTATCTAAAACATCATAATATGTAAATGTTTGACTTCCTGTGTTACTACTTACTTCAATACTATATTTACTTCCTTGAACTAAATCTTTAGTAGATTTTGAAGTTATTATTTTATTTTTTAAATAATCAATAACCGTATTAGCATTTCCCCAGCTATCATAAATATACTTAGTCTCCCTACCAAGAGCATCTTTCTGAGTTAATACTCTACCTATAATATCATAAGTAGCACTTGTTTTTAATGCATTAGGAGCAACTGTAGAGATAACAAATCTTTTAGTCCCATCGTAAGTAAAACTTGTAACTAATGGAGAGATATTATCCGAATAAGTCTTCTCTGAAGCAATCCCGCCAAAAGGCATATAAGTATATTCTGTTGTTAAAGCTGATATTGCATCATTACCAAACTTTTTACTAACTAATACTCCTCCTTGAGCAGAATAAGTATTTTCTTCTCTACTAGTAAAAACATCACTACCTCTTGTTGAAGTCTTTTTAATTGATTTAAACTTACCATAGAAGAACCCCCCTTCATTACCAAATTTAAATTCTGGTGTATAAGTGTACTCTTCTGTTATTTTACCTGTTAATTTATATCCTTGCCCATTATCATTAGGTGAGTAATATTCTGTATCAGATTTTGTTAGAAGAATATCTACTGATGTATCAAATGTAAAGTTTTTAATACTTTTAAATCCATTAAGATAATCTACAAATTCTTCTTTTGTTGTCTCAATGAAGTATCTATTCTTTGTTTTATCAAAACGTTTATTAGTATATAAAGTCTTTTGTAAAAAGTTACTTTCATCTAAACTTCCATATGTTGACGAGACTAAAGCATTATCCATTAAAGGATCTTTCATCTCAACAGTCCAAAAGACTCCTCTATACATATCTTTTAGTAAATGTGTCCCTTTATCTGTTTGAACACTCTCATAGATATCACTTGTAATTGTTTTTTGAAATCCCATAAATCCTTTCCCTTGTAAGTGCTGAATGGCATTATGATATCTATATTCTTTAGTTAATGTCTTACCATCAAATTTGGTATTTACCTTATGAACCAAATAATACATTCCGTTTGCCTTATGTACATAATAAGGAAAAGGCAAGTTTAAATCACTATAAGTGTAAATCTTTTCTTGAACTGTATTGTAATCTTCTGAAAGTGGTCTATATTCAATAACTTGTTTAGCTCCACTATTATTATCAATCTCTGATATTTGAGTTTCTAAAAAATTATCTTGGCTAAAAATATATTTTGTTTCTAATTTGGTAACAGGATCATTTATTACCAAACCTGTTTTATACTTATTCAAATCATTATAATCTGAGCGACTATATACAAAAGAGAACAGAGAAATTTTGGTATTATATAACGAAACTGTTGTCTCTCCCCATAAATTCACATCTCCTTTTAAAGGTTGAGCTTTTACTGAAAAATCTTGATTTGAATCGTTTTTTACCTGAAAAACACGAATTCCGTCAAAAAGAGATGTCCCTTCAGAATCTTTTAATTTAGCATTTAATAAATTCTTACTTTTTAAATCATATTCGATAGCTCCCATTTTCTGGAACGAAACAATATCAGTAATTCCATCACCATCAACATCCATAGCCATAATATTAGACGCCCCATATTCAGTATAAGAATATTTGTCCATTTTCCCTGACCAAACTTTATCCCAAGTATTATACCTACGAAGTACATTTTTTTGAGACGGGTTTATATAAACTAATCTTTGCTTTGTAAAATCTTTATCTTTAACAATAAAGTTATTTCCCGTTGAAGTATAAGAATACCATAAATGCTGATGGTCTCTAATACCATTAAAAACCTTATTAACGCCATCACTCTCAACGTCATAAACCCTTTTCGGATAGATAATATCGGTTAATCCATCACCATTAAAATCACCAAAAACTAAAGGTGTTTTTTCTGTATATCCTTTAAACTCCTTTATAGGGGTATTTAATACATTTAGAGATTTATTTTCAATATCTAATTTAGCAATACTAAACTTCCCACTGTTATTCACAAATAAAAATTCAGGAAGTCCATCTCCATCAAACTCTATAGTAAAAACCTTAGTTCCTAAGTCTTTAACTAAGTCTCCTGATACTTTTAAATTTGTTAATTGAATTGTTTGATTATTTCTCTGCTGTTTTCCAATTTCACAAAAATAGACTCCAAAAGAAGCATAGTAATTATTTGGTTGAAATATTAAAAGATCAACTAGTCCATCATTATTAAAATCACCAAAAAGATAACGTCGATTTTCTTTATCTGGAACTAAATCTTGATTATGTGGATATATGGGTATCTCATCTCTATCCATATATTCATCATCTCTAATCTTAGGTCTATCATCTACATAAATCACTCCTTCTTTAGCCTTTTTAGCTAAAGTTGTTAATTCAAATTTTATTGTCTTTTGATCACTATCAACACCGCTTTGATTACTTAAATCTTTAAAGTACAGAGTAAATCTATCTTTACCATAATTAGTATCAGCATAATCAATTCCCATTTGGATAAGAAGATCTCCTTTAGACACTACACTTTGCGTTTTACCATTTAGTGTTCTATTTACTAAAGCCTTTCCCTTAAAAAGAAGTCTACTTTTTGTATAAGATGAAGAGCTACCTTTATCATTAGAAGCCCATAATGTTACTTTTTCTTTATCTTCTGTTGCTTCATTTTCAATAGATTCATATATTGGATAAAGTTGTCCATTTCCTGAGAAATCACCAATAGACACAGAACCTATTTTGAATGTTGTTTTGGGAGTGCCAATATTTTTGGATTCTATATGAGTAACTATAGTATTCTCAGAAGAATTATATTTAAATTTTAGTGGATTTAATTTCTCTTTTTTATCATTTTCTATATCAACCTGAATAAGTCTTTCTTTTGTATCTTGATGTATATAATCATAACTCAATTTATAAAGCCTATACAGTTGTAAAGATGAACCATTCTTGTACTCAATTTTAATATTATCAACAACTTTAGAACTAGTTACTTTTTGCCCACGATAATACTTACTTAACTGAACTTTGGTATTTTTATAATTTACAGACACAAAGAAAGGAGCATCTGTCTTATTTGTGCCTCCATAAGAAATCTTAGTTAAATAAATCTTATTTGATTCAACTAAATAATCGTAATACACTCTATTATTATAAGAATCACTTATTTGAGTTATCATATAGCTACCAGCTACTAGCTCTGTATACCAAGCAATTTTCCCATTAGGATGTATGTCTTCAAACTAATGTAGACTTTTAGCACGTAAATATAAGATAGTGTATTAGTTATAAATTTATTACTTTTTGTTGATTATACAACTGTCTTCTTTTAGTTAAAGTTTCTTGTTTTAATACAGCTCTTTTTTCTAATATTTTATCTGAATTACCATAATAGACATCCTTAGGAGTTAGGTTACTAATAGCCTCGTGATACCTGTTATTATTGTAGTTTTCTACAAAAATCTCAATAGCCTCTATTAGCTCTTCAGGATGATAGTAATTATTAAGTTTTACAACATTTTTCATTGTTCTATGATATCTCTCAATTTTTCCTTGTGTTTGAGGATGTAGAGGTCTACCATGTACCTGTTTCATTTTCATATCATTCTCTAAAAAGATTTTTAAATCTTTTGCGATGTAGCAAGGTCCATTATCAGATAATAACTTAGGTTTTGCTTTTGATTTGAGTTTTGCCTTGTTTATAGCTGTTTCTACGGTTCTTTTTACATCATTAGCCTCCATAGAATCACATAGTTCCCAATGAATAATATAGCGACTGTAATCGTCTAAAATCGTGCTTAAATAATACCAACCCCATCCAATAATTTTAAAGTATGTGAAATCTGTTTGCCACATTTGATGTACAAACTGTGTTTTATCTTTAAATTCATTAGATGCTTCTATTAGAATATGATTTGGAGCGGGTATTAAATCTCTCTTCTTTAATATTCTATAAACACTGGACTCTGAGATATAGATACCTTGTTCATCTGTAATTTTATATGCTAATTCTCGTGAAGATAATTCAGGATATTCTAAAGCTATCTCAACAACTAAGTTTTGTTGACTCTCAGGAATACTATTCCATTGTTGGTTACTTATTCTTTTACTCTTTTCTAATCCATCATACCCTTTTTCTAAGTAACGTTTATACCATTTATAAAAGCTACTTTTAGGAATGCCAAACTCTTCAAGAGTCTTTTTAACTCCCAATTCACTTGTGGTTACGGTTTGGATTAGCTCATATTTCTCTGCTGCTGTTAGTCTCATATACTTGCGATATAATTCATTTATTCCAGCATGTCTAAGGTTTTTTTTACAATATCGTAACGCAATACCAAATCTGCAACTACCTCTTTTAGTTTTGCATTTTCTTTGCGTAACTCTGCTACTTCATCACTGGTAGCCTCTCTTGTAATATCACCAGATAATCGCTTTTTACCTGCTTCTAAAAACTCTTTATTCCATTTATAGAACTGAGCTTGAGTGATAGAATACTTTCTACATAGTTCTGATACAGAAAGCTCTGCTCGTAATCCTTCCATTACGATCAATACTTTTTGTTCTGAGGTAAATAGTCTACGCGTATTTTTACGGATATCCTTTACCATACTTTCTGGTGTTTTCTTACTGACTCTTCCCATAATTATAAAGTTATCATTTTTTAGAAAACACTATCTTATTTTCAGTACATTAATTGTCCACTTTTTGCTGACGATTTACAATTAGTAATTTAAAAATTAATACATAAATATTTATAATTTTCAAACAATTTACAATACGTGTTTTCCGCATTTTTTACAGTGTTTTCACGTATTGACTTCTAGTTTTGATTTATTTTATTTTAAAAGGGCTAATACTATAGGTTTTTAACTCGGTGCATAATTAACCAATACTCATTAATTATGACACTAAACACACAGCACAAAAGCGTATTAAAACAAATCGAATCAAAGGAAATTGAACTAAACTTAATTGATTCAGCTTCTATTTCAAAGACTTATGAAATGATTCAATTTTTAAGGCTCTTACTTATAAACCTAAAGCAAGAAATACTTCAAGTGGGATTCAAAAATCAAAAAGACGAGATTGATTTTTTTAAAGTAATTAAGCCTCAAGTCCTAGGCAAACTAATCTTTTATAATAAGATCTATTCAATAGAAATAAGCTGCCCAATAGATATTGTTATTAAGAATAAATACTATCATAAACATCTACAAGAATTAAACCTGGAGTATAAGAAGTATTTTGCTCACAATGAATTTTATAAATACTATAATGCGAATCGTTCAGACAAAGACATAGAATATTTTACTTTGGGTAAAACAGATTTACTCATAGGGATAAATAGCTTTATCTTTGAAATAGATGCTCTTTTCTCCACCTATTATGACTATAAAATAGCTCGTATAATAGCTCATGATTTACTTCAAAACTACCTTCATCAAAAAATACAAGAATATGATATTAGTACTAATAAGATAATATCATCTAACTTAGTGTGGTCAGAATCTCAAAATGCGCTTATAGAACTTATCTACGCACTTTATCTATCAGGGTCTATTAATAATGGTAAAGGAGAAATACGAAAAATAGCAATGTTATTTCAAGAGTTATTTGGTATAAAACTCTTAGATATACATCATGCTTTTCACCGTATGAAAACAAGAGCTAAATCCAAAACTTGTTATTTAGATAAATTAAAAGAAGTGTTAGAAGATCATATGGATAAAAATTACTAATACTTCAATCATAAGGGGGACAACAAGGTCCCCCTCTTATTTATATGTTTAGATTACTTATTATGACTTAAAACATGATTCATCTGTGAAGAACCTTTCTAAATTCTTTTAACAATGATATTATATACAAGTTTTTATTTTTTAAAATAAGGTTCTAAAGCTCCAATGAAACTGGTATAGATTTGAAAACACTCGTTTTATAGGTAGAGTTATAATATAAAATAACTAGATTATATTTACCCGACTCCCAAGATTTAGCATTATGTATACTATTGCCCTGATTATCTTTTTCAGCTCCTATGACAATATTATCTCCCGACCAAGATCCATTTATATTTTGAAGGGTTGAAATCTTGGAAGCTGGTCCTAAACCTTTGTGTTCTACCTTTGAGATAATAATGGCTTTGCTAAAATCTAATTGTGCTACTGTCTCAGGAAAATGGTTTAGTTTTTCTTTAACAAGTGCTGTATACAATATACCATCTCCTTGAATTTGTTTAATTTGAGTACGTCCTATAAACACATCACCTTTTTTAAATTTTAATGGATTTTCATTATAAGTACCCATATAATAAATCATGGTATCATTTCTAAATATCATATCTCTATCCACAATAGGATCCACAGCTGTACTATTTGCATCTATAATCGTAAAATCCTCTTTTAATTCGAAAACTGAACCATTTTGATCATGCACAGTAAATACAAAATCATAAAGACCTTCAGGAGCATTCTCTGGAATTGTAAAATGCTTATGTATATTAGTATTTCGATGATCTTTAAACTCATCCCAAACAAGTTCTAACTGCCATTTACTTGAATAGGTTTGCTCCTTTTTAGGAAGAATAGCTACTTTGATTAAACCTATTTTACTTGCTGCCACAACATCTACATTAAAATGGAAATCTCTACCCCTTATGGCCTTTTTATTATTGGCATATCCTATTTCAAGATTTTCAATTGTTGGCTTTTTTAATTCTTGATAATTATCATCATTACTACAACTAAAAAATAAAACAGCTAATATTATGCAAACAAGACAAATAATCTTACTAATTTTTTCTTTTTTCATAATGTCTAATTATTAGGTTAAATCATACTTACTTTTATCATTATATATATTGAGGAAATGGATCACTAAAGGCAATGTTTTCTTTAAATAAAACTTGCTCATCCTCTTGCAATAAACACCTTTGAAGCTCTGTAATAATTTCTTGCTTATTTATATGGTGTCCTATAAAAACCAATTCATTTAATCGATCCGCCCATACTGGGTGCCAATGAGATTCTATTAAATCTTGGTTATATACAAAATCAGGGTTTTCTATTCTTTGATTAAAGGGAATACTACACCACCAAACTCCAGCCATTTCTAACCTAGAAGAACCTCCTGCTTGTGAAAAATTAAGTGCTTGATTAGGCCTACTTGCAATCCAAAAAAGCCCCTTAGCACGTATTAGATTAGTCGGATAGTTCTCATTTAAATATCCCCATAATCGCTCAGGATGAAAAGGTCTTGGATCTTTAAACACAAAGGAACTAATCCCATACTCTTCTGTTTCTGGAGTATGAGTATCTTTTTCTAATTCTAATTGCCAACCTTTAGATAATTGAGCTTGCTCAAAATCAAATAATTTCGTGTTTAACACCTCATCTGGATTTACTTTTCCGAATTCTGACTTTATAATCTTCGCTTCTGGATTCAAAGTATGCAGAACAGTTTGAAGAAAATTTAAACTATTCTCTTCTACTAAATCTGTTTTATTTAAGACAATTACATCCGCGAACTCTATTTGGTCTGTTAGAAGATTTACAACTGTTCTATAATCTTCTTTTATATCTGTAAGTTCTCTATCTTTTAAAAGATCAATTGTACTAAAATCTTTAAAGAAATTATAAGAATCAACCACAGTAACCATTGTATCTATATAACTAAACTCAGAAAGGTCAATACCTGATTCTTGATCTACAAAAGAAAAAGTTTGAGCCACGGGAATTGGTTCACTAATACCTGTACTTTCAATAAGTAAATAATCAAATCTATTTTCTTTGGCTAGCTTTTCAACCTCTTCAATTAAATCCTCTCTAAGTGTGCAGCATATACAACCATTGCTTAGCTCAACAAGCTTTTCATCTGTCCTTGATAAAATATTTTGATTATCAACCAAGCGAGCATCAATATTAACTTCACTCATATCATTGACAATAACAGCAACTTTTAATCCCTGTTTGTTGTGTAAAATATGATTGAGTAATGTTGTTTTACCTGCTCCAAGAAAACCGCTTAACACAGTTACTGGTAACTTTTTTCTCATTTTTTTCTTATTTAAATTTTCAAACTAAACCACTTAATTAACCACTTACAGTGTAAGTAATTAGAAATTATCAGTATATCAATGCAGATTAATTAGTTTCATAAAACTAAAACTTGAATTATTATATTTCTGCATTGTTATACCTGATAAATACAATTAAAAATTACTAAAATATATAGCTTCGCATGAATTAGCCCAAAACAGACCCATGAAAGATTAAAGCACAGTTATAAATTTCTATTTATATCATATTCAATTGATCTACTTTTACACATTAAATAAATGACTGAAAGCCAGATATAACTTTCAGCCATTTACAAACCAATTAATAAGCTTAATATTAACTACCACGTGCTGTATAAACACATATGAAATAGCCCTTAATACTTTTACTAGAAATATGACAACAGGAAGATGTTATTTATGAAAAAAATCAAACTATGACTATCATATATTTAATCTTAGCATTAACAATTATTGGTGATAAAAGTAGTATCCTTTCTAAAAATAATGGTGACTATATACGAAATAAGAAAGACGAAATAAGTAAAACTTATATTAGTTTCTCGTTTATTAATTAAGATTACTTTCCATATTGGGCTTTAAATCCACTAGGAGTTATCTCGTGATATTTTTTAAATGCTGCTGTAAAATGTGTTGCATTCTTATACCCTAGATTTTCACTAATCTCTGCAATAGATAACCTATCCTCTAAGAGGTAGTCTTTAGCAATTCCCATTTTATAATCAGATAAAAAAGCATAAGCTGATACTCCAAAAGCTTTTTTAAATTCAATTTTCAAAGTACAATCATTAGTACCAAGTGCAATGGCTAACTGTTTTAATGTTGGTGGTTTTTTATAATTTTGAAGAAGTATCTCCTTCGCCTTGTACATCTTATCGAGTTGGAGCTTCTTTTGAGTACATTGTAAAGAGCAGTGGTGCTGTTGTATTTGTTCTAATTGTAAAAGCATTAGTTCGAGAATCATACTATCAAAATAAATAGCTCTTAAGACACCTTCTTTTTTATTATTAATCAATTTTTGCAACAATAAATCCATGCATATTGTTATAGGCATTGGATGAATATTTGTAAAGGTGTAAGACTGATTCTCTTCAAAGTTAGAGGTTTCAAATTGTTGTAAGTACTTATCTACTAAACTACTTTTTATATAAATACGAAAAAATGCTCCCTTTACTCTAAAACTATGGATAACAGGAGAACTAGGATACCTAATAATTAGTTGCTCAACCTTACCACAATTATATTCAAAAACTTCTTTATTATTAAACAATTCCCCTTCAATCTGAAAATGTAAAACAACAGTACCTGATTCTGTGAGTTTTTCATTGAGAAAAAGAAGATAATTTTCATCTATCTCACCTCTTACAATAGTTATTGATTCCGTTGAAAAAGAATCCAATGTAAAATTTTTCTTGGAAATTATATTCTCATTTAGTACAGATTCAGGTACAATATCAGCACCAGAAGCAAACAATAGTTCACTCCTATCAACTTTTATTTCTACCATAATAAATGTAAAATAAGACATACTAATGTCTTAAATCAATTAAATAATTAATATTACTAAAGTTGTTTATAACAACTAACAATCAGTTATTTAATATAGGAGGTGGACGGGAAAAGAAATATTTAACTATATTTTTATGTACTATAGTTAAAGAGTAATAAATAGGTTTTCTGTAATTAATGATAGATATCAGTAATACAACAAATAAAACTTCTTCACTTAATAGTAATGGAGTATTATTGTCTAGTAAAACCAGTTCACATACATGACAAGGTTTACCATCAATATGATCTACCTTATGGGTATAACAATGCAGATTAACTAATTTCAGTAGACTGAAAATAGTCACAAAAAAAATGACAAAATACTTTTTATACTTCTGCATTGTTATACTTGATAAAGAATAAGTAATAATTCTTCAATTACAAATATATGCATTAGAATTTATTAATCTAAGACGCAAAACGGAATAGTAAATGACGCAATTAGGAAATAGATCCTAACTATGATATAAAGATTTTTCTTCTTTCATTTTAAAGACAATAAAACCAAATAATACGTTTAAACAACCTATTAAACTCTCCAAAGGATAAGACCACAGCGACTGTATAATAAGTATAAAAGTAAAAACTATAAATACATATTGTGCTAACAAAGATAATGGTCTTTTTAAAATAATCGAATCCTTTGTTTTGTTCTTAATCCTTACAAGTCCAAGCACAACTAATAAACTACACATACTTAATAAGAAACCACAATACACTAAAATTTGTTCAAAACTTCCACTTATAAGTATAAGTAAAACTATACATCCTTGGAAACACAATATCTTTATATTCTGATAAGCATAAAAAGAACTTCGTAAAAATGAAAAAGTATTACTTTTAATTGTCATCTGATATAAAACTTTACTCCCTACCCAAGTCATTATACTTATACTAGATATAAAAAGTAGAGTTATAAAGCCTTTTATCACAACTGTATACTGGCCATCACTTAATTTGTTTACAAAAGTCATTACAACATTTAGACTCCCTTTTAATTCATCATATTTTAAATGTTTTAATAATACAACTTGAAGCAATACATAACATATCCCTACAAATAAGGTCCCTATAAATAAAATTCTAGGTATTGTCCTGCTTGGTTTTTTAAAATCTGCCACCATATATGTAACAGAGTTCCATCCAGTATATGAATACGATATAAAAATTAAAGCTATTACAAAATTTTTAATAACTTTTAAATTGTCTTGTGCATAATTAATGGTTGAATAATTATCGTACAAAGCACTCTTACTCGGACTAATTAGTCCGAAAGTGATAAGTACTATAAAAACAATTACAATAGTTAAAGTAACAATCTTCTGAAAAGCCATACTACTATTGTATCCTAGAAAGTGTAAAATAGTAGTCGCGATAACAATACCACTAGCTATAAACATTTGATCTGCATCAGCAAAAAAATAAGAAGCATAAACTTTTGCACTTAAAGCAATAGATACAGGAAATCCTACCGTAATAGATATCCAGCCTGCTAAAAAACCTATTGTTGGATTATACATTTTCGATAGAAAGCTATACTCTCCACCATTTTCAGGGTAAATACAAGCTACTTCTGCATAACTAAGTGCTCCACATAAGGCAATTAATGCTCCTAAAATCCAAACCAATATAACTTCTATATAACTTGTTTGATACATTAATTGGATACCAAGATTTGAAAACGCACTAATGCCAATCATATTAGCTATAACAATCAGAACCCCAGTAAAAAGACTTATTCTGTTTTTTTCATTCACCATCCAGCTCTTTTATTAATTCTATGCCCTTCTTAAAACTTTGTTTAGCTCTTTCTCTTTTAAATTTTTCTAAGGTTTCCTCAGCCTTTTTGTAAAGTAGACTATCAGCTTGTCCAATCTTATAATCCAATGGTAGAGCATAAACAAAATGTCCTGTTTTTGATTTCAGTGTCGGTATTTGAAAAAACTGCCTAGGTACAAGTTCTCCACTTTCCTTTCCTTTAACAGAAGCTTCTACAAAAAAATCTACCGCATAATCTGGATAACCAAATAAATAACCTAAAGCCCTATATCGATCAGGCATATTAGCATTTTCAATTTTGATTAACATAGTTTTATAGTCAGTATCCTGATTAATTGAAAGACTGGAGAAAAAATCTTTCTTATCTTCCAATAATTTGGAAACCAAGTCCTTTCTTAATACACAAAAATGGTAAGTTCGTATACTATCCCATGTACTATTAAAAGGATAAATCTGAAACTCTATAGTTTTAAATTTTGAATTTTCAACAATGGATTCCAGTAAATTAATGGTATCTATTTGTGCCTTAAATTTTGAGTCAGAATACTCTAACTTATAGTCAACTCTATAATCACCTATTGTACTCATCGGTTTAATTGGAGAATAGATAGTGTAAATTGCCTCTCTTTGAAGTCCTTTTTCAATGATATACTCTAAAATCTCTTTCTCTTGCTTATTAAATATATTTAAATGACTACTTTGTAGATTACTAGTAGATTTGCAACTATAAAAAGCAAAAAAGCATCCTATAAATAATAATATATTTTTTTTCATAATCTTCTATTTTAAAAAGTAAACCCGACATTGAATTGTAAACCTGAATATGTATTAAGTTTCTTATTATTTGTTTTTAAATAATTATATGAAGCTTTTAGATAAAAAATAGAACTAGTATTCTTATCCAGTTTTAAAGAATAAATAATCTCTGGAGCGATTCTCCAATAGCTACTATCTATATATTGTAATTCATTTTGCATTAGTTCTGTAACAACTAAACTACTTGGATATCCTCCATTATACTTATAATCAGAGCTAAAACTATGTTTATATTTAAGCCCCATACTTGCTATTAATTCTCCCTTTTTCCTTAAGACACTTAAGTTTCTTTGATATTTAAATTCTCCCACCCCAGAACTGTTATAGAATTTTGAACCAGTTGCTAAATACTTATCTTTTTGATTCAAATAGGACAGTTTAATTGTAAACCAATTGATAAAATCTCCTGTTGTACTTTCTTTGGTTAAATAATCTACTCCTAAATCAATCCTATCCATTTTATAACTTGAGAAAACAAATTGTCCTTTTACATCCCATCCCAAATTATCTATATTAGAATCATATAAACTAATATATTCAATTGCTTTCCTGTTAGTATTACTATACTCTAATTGAACCTTAGATTGATATCTATCCATAGTATTTCCCCAAAAAACCCCTAATTTATTTTCTCTTGATTTAACCGTTCCATCCTTTTTAGGGATAGAAAAGCTGATTTCAACATCTTCAACTTGCAGATCAGTTTTACCATAAAATAATAACCAATACCCTTTTTGTTTATATAGATAGTTTATTCCTGTACCTAAAGTGTTACCAAAATAATTAGTCGTTCTACCTGAACCTATTGCTTTTATATGATGTCCCAATCCATATAATTCATAATATGGCTGATCGACATAAGTATTAGTATTAGAATTGGAAGACTCCTCTTTAAAAGAAACATAGTTCAACTCTGCACTAATAGAACTATTATTAGTTAGATGATATGACAAAGAAGGATTAATCTGTAATTTATATCGATAATTCTCAGATCTTATATCTCTTTGTTTTGCCCCACTATAAACCTCAAATCCTGTAAAAAGACCTAAACTCATTTTATTTGAAACTTTCAATATACCTTGGGCATTAAAATCTATTTGTTGCTTATTCCATCTACTAGAGTTGGTGTCTGCAACAATAAATGGCATCCCTCTAAATGGATCCAAAATTGAGGCATTAAACTTTACATTTTCTTGTTTAATCCTATTGTAATTAAAATTACCTTTTAAGTAAATTTTATCCCATTTTTTAGTTCCTTGAGAGCTAACTCCATAAAGAGTTGTTTGACTACCTTGTTGTTTTCTAGAGAAATCTCCCTTTTGAGAATCAAATAAAAAATTCAAATCGTTATACACTTTAAACTCTTGTTTATCCAAAAGAGAAGAATGCATTTGACTAACAAACAAAGACTCGAATATTTTAATCTGATTTAAAGAAGGTTGTATTTCTTGTCTATCCTGCGCTAATAAAACGCTTGGCAGTATCATAATACAACTATATACTAACTGTTTTACTATATTCTTCATATTATTTTAATGTGTGATTCCATTTTGGCATTTTAGCTCCATAACGACGAAAAACTGGAATCTCTCCATGAATAAAATCTTCTGAGCTATTATTTAAATCTTGAAGTATAGGTGTACCATCTGCATTCTCACTAATTTTCTTACGTACAACACTTTTAGAGTTATAGGTTGCTCCCACATAAGTCATTCCTGCATCTAATACCGAAGGCATTCTCTTACCTACAATCATATTTTCATTATCTCCTGCCTCTACAGCATCTAGCACATAGCTAGTTGGAATTTTTGCATAAATGGTATTCAAAGAAGACGAAACATCTTTTGCCTGCAATTGTAGATTATTTATAGGATCATATGTTTTATCTGTAGGTACAGAAAACAAAACAAAAGCTCCACCAAAAACAGATGTCAAATATTGAGGGGCACTACCTTTAACAGCTTTTCCATTATAATAGAAATGTTCCATATCAATAGCTGGTTGATCTGGAAAATTTGGATTATCCATATTAAATTCAAACTCAGAAATAGTAGCATCTAAAGGAGAATTTGGATTATATCTTTCTAACTTATGGTTAGCTGCAAATTGAGAAATAACACAACTTTCCCCAGGAAGTAATGGATAGTCTGCACCTGATCCAGGAAATTTCCAAATTCTATCAGTATAAACAAACTTGTCTTGATCCTCTGCTGGCCAAATGGGCTTTTGAGTAGTTGCTTTTGTAGGAGCTATTGTAGCAAAATAAACATGATCTAAATAAATTACCTGATCAGAGTTATTGTAAATTTCATAAAATTGATTTCTAAAATAAAAGGGAGCTGTACCTGCATAAAATATTTCTTTAAAAACTAGTGGACTTATTCGAATTCCATCAACATCCATTTTTAAATAATCAGATTTTACAATTGGAAAATTATTTTTAGCACCTCTCATTAAAAATTGCTCTCCACTATTACTTAATAATCTTCCAGAAATATTTAAATTATAAAGTCCAGGAATTATTTGATTAAATACGATTTGACTACCTTGTAACTTTCCTTTGTATATTTTGTTTTCTTTATAGTTTTCTAAGTTGACTTCTAATCCTGTGATATCTTCTATTTCAGTGACTAAAGAACTCGCCTCAATTTTAAATTCCAATGACGATACAGTATCTGTTTTTAATGCATCGTCAAATGATGTACAACTACTCAAAAAGGCAATTATACATAGTGATATTATTCTTTTCATCTTTACTTATTTTTAAAATAGTTTTGTTAACTCCAGACCAAAGAAAAATTGATTTCCTCTAACCACTTTCACTCCGGGAGTTCTTACAGCATCATGTAATGGATATGATCTAAACATATTATTTACATAAAACGAAACCCTTGTAGTTTTCCCCACTTCTTTAGTTAGGTTCAAATTGAACATGAACATGGGATTATAACTTTCCTTTAAATGCATCTTTTCATCTAGTGGTCTTACAAGAAGTTTATACTCTTCTTCAGGTAATGGGTTAGATGCTAAATCATACATCTGTCCATCTATCTTAGAAATGTATTTTATAGGCTTGTCATAATCTTTAAAACTATACCAATCAGACTCTTTCCAAATAGCCTCTGTTGTAAAGGTCATAACAAAGCCAATTTGAGGAATATGATGTACTAGCCTTAAACTAGTAGAAAAACGTTGGTTATTTACAACCCTGGAACCTTTTTGATAAACTCCAACATGGGTTCTTTCCTTAGGTCCTGTAGAACTATATCCATCAAAAAAAGAATAATTATTACTATAAGTTTGGGATTCTAAAAAACTTCCATTTAAATAAAATGAAGTTCTTATCTGGTTCCATTTTCCAAGATCAAAATCAAACTCTACTCCTTTTGACTTATATTCTAGATTATTTGTAGGCTGATAAAATGAAGCCAGTACAGGATTGCTTGAATCTAAATAAATCCCTTGATCATTTCTTTTATACTGTAAAAAATCAACTGGTTTAAAAGACGAAGGTAAGTACCCCATTGAGTATCCATTTTTCAAATGTTCTTTAAATAAAGTAACAACTAACCTTTTCTTATTAAGTTGAAAATCAAATGTAAACTCCGATTTTGTATTTCGAGCTACTTTTAAATCTTTATTGGTAGTATTAAATACTCTTGTTGTCGTTATAAAAAGTTGTTGATCTTCAGGAACATTATTTATTCCTAGTTCATTTATATTTATATATTCAAAATATGCTCTTTCAGGATACAAAAACTGTAATCCTGGAGATTTAACACCTACTCCATGACTAAAACGAATCAACAAGTTATTAGGAATCAAATCAAATGCTAAATTAAATCTTGGAGACCACTGCTCTTTTAATGTAGAATACTTATCATAGCGAAGCCCTGCGTTTATAAGAACATTGCGATTAAACACTTCAAACTCTATTTGATCTTCAGCAAAAAAAGAAAACTGATTTAAAAACGGAATATCATCATAAGATCTTGGTCGAAAACTAGCATTAAAAGCAGATAAATCTCTATAAGGTGGCGCAGTTGGTAAAAAAGTTTTTCCTTTTCCTTTATTACCATCTTTCTTATAATCAATCCCTAACAGCACATTATGAGTAAATATGCCTGTGGTTTTCTGAAGTGAACTTGTTAACTTACCAAAAAGATTAATCTCTTTACCATCTATATTATAAAATGCATTATAAGTACTCGGTAACATCATGGCATAATAATCTTCCTCGGTTTGATACTTATTAGAACCAACTATTAAATTACCATCAATATCATAAATATCTTTATTCCTATTAGACATAATACTACCGTCATACATAGTCATAGAATAAGGAGCTGTGGCTGAAGTATATTGTTGCCCATAAAAGCTCTTTTTTACCGTTTGACTATATCCCAAGACATATTTGATGTTTTTAAAAATATCTGAATTAAAGTAATAAGTACCGCTTATATTAAAAACCCAAGCAAGACTACTCCCTTTACTTTGTCTTTGGGTTATTAACTCATCATAATTTCTATATTGATGATCCTTTGATGAGGTAAGTTGTACCATCCAATTAGTCTTTAATCGATCATCTAAAAAGGACTGTTCATATTGAGTTCTAAACTGAAATCTTTCATAAGTTAAATAAGATTGTATTGGACTCTTTATGCTCTTGGCATAGTCAAAATTTGTAGTTAGAACTCCTAATTTATCTGATAGTTTTTCACCTTTTAACACAGAAAACTGATAAACATTAGGGTTTGTCTTAGCTGAAAACATCCAAGGTGTAATTCCTTTCTTTGTAGAGAAAAGAACAGCACCTGAGGTAAGATCTCCATACTGAGCTGAAGCTACACCTTTAATTATCTCAATAGATTCTATTGCATCTGTAGGAACATTTCTAGTATCTATACCTCCTAAAATACTAGCTCCTCCACCTAAAGAGGAGAGATTACCATCTACAGCAGGATTCATCATTTGCATATTAGCATTATTAGAAATAGGCATTCCATCTTGGATAATACTAGTCCCAAAAGAATTCATAGAATGCGTTGTACTACCGATATTTCTTATCGATATACTTCTATTGCTTTTTAAGTTTGGATTTGAAGTGATCCCTCCTGGAAGTAAACTCATCGCATCATTTAAGCTTAATGATTGCAGATGATCTAAACTTGCTCTGTTTATCTTAGTAGAGTGATCTTGCTTTTGAATATTTGAAACAACATGAATTTCCTCTAAGCGAAAATTATCATCTTTTAGTACCCACTCAAATTCAATATCACTAGTAACATCAATCAATGTATCTAAACTTACCTTTCCAACATAAGAGATCATAACTTGATGTTTTCCCTTAGGTAATTCTAAAGAAAATTCTCCCTTGTTATTTGAAAAAGTTTCAACACGACTAGGTAACGTATATACATAAGCTTGAGCTAAAGCTTCTTTTTGATTTTTACCTTCTTGCAATACTCTGGCCTTGAGTTTATAGGTCTTAGTATTTTGAGCATAAATAGAATTTGTATATGAAATACCTATCAGTATTATTAAAAAACTAAACTGCTTAAATTTCATTTTGTTTATATAGCTAATTAATTTCATTTGCACGATTGATTTTAGATCGGGACAAAACTATATCTGAATAAAAAATCTACACTGACGAGATGCGAAATAATAAAGACGAGACGAGTAATACTTGCGATTATGGTGATTATAATTCTAATTCTATCAATTAGTTTTGTGTGTATAAGCTTTATAAAAACAATCGTAAAGAGCTTATCAACAAAAATGAAAATTCATAAACTACTTTTTTAATGACTGAACTAATCACTAAAAAAACCTTTAGAGATATTATACGCAAAAAACAAAATCTCTTTATTCTCTTAGGAGTTTGGCTAATATCTATCCTAAGTTGTTTTATCAATTACACTCAATTTACTACCCATGCTACCTCTGTTGAAGCTCATCGTGTTGAAGTAAGGGAAAAATGGGAAAATAGACCTGATAAACACCCCCATAGAATGGCACATTACGGCTACCTTGTTTTTAGGCTTGCTCATCCAATGAGTATATTGGACAAAGGGTTAGACGACTATCTAGGAAATATAATATTCTTAGAAGCTCATAAGCAAAATACGGCAAACATTTCAGAAGCTAATAGCTCAGGGGTTCTTGTACGGTTTGGCGTATTTACCCCTGCTTTTATCTTACAAGTCTTGCTCCCTCTTATTATTTTCTTTGTTGGTTTTAATCTAATTACCAAAGAAAAAGAGGACAATACGTTAAAATTGTTAAGTATTCAAGGAGCCTCAAAAAAGGCTATTATTTTCGGTAAAGTAAAGGGATTGTGGCATTACGCTCTTCTACTTTCTATACCTATATTTCCAATACTAATTGGACTGATAAGCTACAGTTATTTAAGTACTTTTTCTGATATTCTGTTTCGAAGTTTACTGATTCTATTTTCTTATGCTTTATTTTACTTTTTGCTAAGTTCAATTGTTGTAGGAATCTCGACACTAAGTAAAAACTCATCCATAGCATTGATTAACCTAATTACCATCTGGCTTTTGATGTCAATTATTCTACCTAAAGCAGTACAATATACCGCTCAAATTAGTTATCCAATTGAATCAAGGATTGCCTTTGAATCCAAACTTGAAAAAGAGATTCTAAAAGTTGGTGATAGTCACAATCCCAATGACCCTTACTTTTCTCACATCAAAGACTCTTTATTAAATCATTACAATGTTGACAATGTAAATAAACTTCCCTTTAACTATGGAGGTTTTATAATGAAACAAGGCGAAAAAATCAGTACGGGTATTTACAATGCAAAAATGAAAGAACTAGAAGATACTTTTGAAAAGCAATACCAAATCACCCAATACTCTAGTTATTTTAATCCAATGACAGCCATTAAAAGCTTTTCAACCACAGTTTGTGCAACAGATTATTATGCTTATAAGATGTTTCAAAACCAAGCAGAAGAATACCGCTACAAACTAGCTCAATATATGAATGACTTACAAATAGAACACATCAGTAATGACAAATCTAAAAACGAAATTATTAGTCAAGAAAACTGGAAGAACCTTCCTGACTTTAAATATCAATATACAGGACTATTAACTAGTTTACAAACTCAATTAACCACTTGTTTTTCCCTAGTCTTTTGGTTTGCAATAAGTCTTTTAATCATACTCCTAAGTATCAAAAAACTCAAATTCAATTAAGATGAATAAGTACTTATATAAACAATTTTTTCAAAATAAAGTGTATGTTTTTTCACTAATACTACTATTTTTTCTTGGAATATTATCCATACATACTGGAGTTACATTCCTTGAAAAAAACAATCAATTAATACAAGATGCTACTGAATATCAAGAGCAAAGCATTCAAAAAAACACAGCGCACGAAACACATATTGGATCTACTCTTTACTATATAAAATTCCATTTATTTAACGAACCTAGTAAATTAACAGCACTTAATATTGGTATGAGAGATTTTACACCAAGTGTAAAAGGAGTAACTATCCGAAATTTAGAAGAGCAGAAATACAATACCGATTTCTATAACCCTACAAGCGCACTAGCTGGAAATTTCGATTTTAGCTTTGTACTTATCTTCCTTTTTCCACTTATTATAATTGCTATTAATTTCAATATTCTATCACAAGAAAAGGAAAGTGGTACATTGAAACTATTGTCTTTACAAAGTGGAAATATAAAAAGAATAATAGATACTAAGCTAATAATAAGATTCCTATCTATTAGTTCTCTCTATTTTCTATTGCTACTAATTGCTAAATTTTGGATTCAAATTCCATTTGACAAAGCTTTTAACTTACTTATTTTACTTGGCTTTTTATACATTATATTTTGGTTTGCATTATGCCGTTTTATAGTAGCTAACAATAAGAGTACTTCGTACAATGCGCTTGCTCTAATTCTTATTTGGATAGCAATGAACTTTATTGTTCCGATGGTGAGCTTTGTTCTAATTCAAAAAATGTATCCTATCAAAGAAGCATTACAAACTGTTATAGAACAAAGAGATGGTTATCACAATAAATGGGACGAACCTCAAAAAAAAACAATAGATAAATTTCATAATATATATCCTCAATTTAAAACTAATGATACCATTTTTAATAATGATTTCAATTGGAAATGGTATTATGCAATGCAACATCTAGCGGATGTAGAATCAATGAAATCTTCTATTGCTTATCAGAGCAAAATAAAGGCAAGAAATAATGCTGCTAAACTAATAGGTTATTTTATTCCAAGTATACACGCCCTAACACTTTCAAGTGAACTAGCCTTATCTGATCAAAACAATATACTTGCTTATGAAAACAAACTAAAGGATTTCCATCGCCAGAAACGTTTGCATTTTTATCCCTTAATTTTCTCTAATCAAAACAGTACTGTAGAGAATTGGAACAATCACAAACTAGAAAAATTCAAAGCACAATCAAACGTTTCAATTATCCAGCTAGTATTGCCCCTACTTCTTATCATTACTATTTTACTGATTATCTCACATAAAAAACTAAAAAAATTATGTTAAAAGCAACCAACCTACATAAAAAATATGACAATAACATAGCATTACATAGCTTGAATATAGAACTCAAAAAAGGTGAAGTCTATGCTTTACTTGGTCAAAATGGAGCAGGAAAAAGCACAACTATTAATATATTTTTAGGTTTTATAAAACCAACATCTGGAGAAGCTTTTATAAATGGGATATCTGTTATAGAGAATCCACAATTAATAAAAAAAGACATTGCTTATATACCCGAAACAGTTATGTTATACCCCGAACTAACTGGAATTGAGAATTTAGATTTCTTTAGTAAAATTGCTGGTTTTTCTTACTCTCAGAAAGAACTCATCGATTTTTTAATACTAACGGGACTACAAGAATCTGCACATCATAGAAAACTTAAAGGATACTCAAAAGGAATGAGACAGAAAGTAGGAATTGCCATTGCAGTTGCTAAAAACGCTAAAGTGCTGTTTTTAGATGAACCAACAAGCGGACTTGATCCAATTGCTACAAATGAATTTAATGAACTTATCTGTAAACTTGGCCGTGAAGGAAAAACCATTTTTATGGCCACCCATGATATTTTCAATGCTACTAAAGTCTCTACAAAAATAGGTATCATGAAGCAAGGAAAACTGATACAACAATTAGATTCTAAAGATTTTACACCTGATGAATTACAGGAATTATACATAAAAACTATATAAATTAGTTAGGTAAAAAAACGGATTATAATAAGTTATAATTCGTTTTTTTTATCTTTATTTATTTTATTTAAATTTAGTCTTAATAAATCATAATATAAAGTCATGAGATATTCTTCTTATAAAAACATTGGAGTTCTACTCTTTTTTCTAATTCAACTATTTTCATTTGAATTATTCGCTCAAACAAGTACAGAATATTTTGCAATTGAAAATACTCCACTATACCAAATTAAAACTAGTGATGTCAACTTAGCGATACGCTATAAAAAAGGCCAAGGTATCCCTATAGTTTTTATACACGGATCATGGGATGATCATAATTCTTGGTTACCTGTGGCCGAAGAGATAAACAAAACAGCTTCTAACCCTATAATTTTATATGATAGAAGAGGACATAGTGCTTCTTCTGCTGATAAAGAGCAAGGTACAATATCAATAGATGTTCAAGATGCTTTATCCTTACTTGATGCTCTAGAGATTAAAAAAGCTCACTTTATTGGACACTCTTATGGAGCAAATATAACTATTGAATTAGCCAACAATCATCCTGATAGAGTTGAGAGTATTGTCCTATATGAACCACCAATTTTTGGAATATTAAAAGGAAGGTCTGAGTATAAAGACATGCTTTCAGAAATACAGACCGAAATGCAAAAAAGTAAAAATTTACTTGAACAAGGACACATTGAACAGGGAACCTTTAATTTTATTGAAAAAGTAGCCTTTGGAAAAGGTAGTTGGTATTCTGTTTTTGATCAAAGAGCCAGAAATACCATGACAGCTAGTTATGCTACTTGGCTTGATCAAGCAAATGACCCTGAGCGTTTAAATATTAAACCCGGGAACCTTAATCAATTTAAAGGTAAAATCACTTTAATTACAGGAAGTGATTCCATTTTAGTGTATCCAGCTGTTGCAAAAACAATAAAACAGAAAGTTAATTCAATAGAGCTACAGACTATTCAAGGTGCAGGTCATGGAGGACCTATTTCTCATCCCAAACAAACTGCTGATTTAATTAGTAAACATTTAGAATAACTATAGTGATATACTTATGTATCTTTACTTTGTAACTTTAAAAAAATCACTCTCAAACTGAAGCAAATTATATGACCAACCTTCTTAAAACACAAATAGAACAAGTAGTACTAGTAACAGACGGTGATTTTGACTTTATCTTGTCTTGTTTTATTTTTAAAAAATATAAGAAACATCAGTTTTTAATTCAAGAAGGAGAGCCTGTGCCCTATTTATTCTTTATAGATAAAGGTCTATTAAAGCTTGTTTATACTGATGATAATGCCAAAGAGCATATCATTGACTTTGCAATGGAAGGTTGGTGGGAAACAGATCTAAAAGCATTCTACAGCCAATCTCTAGCAAGCATGAGTTTAGAATGTATTGAAGATACGCAAGTCTATGCTTTGGATTTAGAAGGTTATAATAAACTAAGAAAAGAACTTCCTGTGATAAATGAATTCTTTTTAGATAAAACGCACAAAGGTTTTATTGCTGCGCAACAGCGTATTTTATCCATGATGAAAAACAATACTACAAAGCGGTTCTTTGAACTTCAAGAACGCTTTCCTGGTATTATGCAACGTGTTCCAAAATCTCTTTTAGCAGCCTATCTTGGAGTTTCAAGAGAAACACTAAGTCGATTGGATCTAAAGTGATTTAGCTCACTTTAAATTTGTGATATACATCAACATCTTCTTCTAAGGTTTAATAGCAAATTTGCTCTGTAACTAAATAAGAATACAAGATGATAAAAACAACTATTAATCCTTGGCAATGGCAATTCGAGCGTAATTACGCTCAAGCAATAGAAGTAAAAAATGCTCAAAGTACACTTTACTGTTCTGGTCAGGTAGCTATTGATCAAAATGGAATCTCAAGTAACGCTGATATGAAAACGCAGCTTTTACTTTGTATTGAAAACTTAGAAAAGGTAATTAAAACAGCTAATTACTCCCTTGAGGGTATTGTTAGATTAAATATCTATACAACTTCTACCTCTGAACTAATGCAGCATTTTCCCATTTTACAAGAGTGGCTTGTTAAACACAAAATTCAGCAAGCAACAACAGTACTTGAGGTAAAAGGACTCTTTGAAAGTCTAACTGTAGAACTCGAGGCTACAGTTGTAAAATAGGTTTTATAAACAGATGCTATGACTTTATAGCATCTGTTTTTTTATAGTGTTAAATCTAGTTGATACATATCAATAAAGATGTTTATTTTATCATGACCAATTAAAAAACATAGTAACTTTATATTTTATAAGTTTAATAACACATGACTAAAATTAATACCGAAATTTCTAAACGAGGAGATGAAATCAAACAGATCTATTTTGATTATTTAGATAAACATATTAATGAAGTTGTTGCAGGTATTGCTTTCAGTTTTAAAGAAATCAATCAAATTGCAGATGATTTAGCTATATCACATACACATTTAACCGATACCATACAAAAAGAAACAGGCAATCATCCTTGTCATTTTTATGATTTAAAGATTATTGATAAAGCCAAAGAGATGATTGTAAATACAGACTATTCCATCGCAGAAATTGCTCGAATTCTAACCTATGACCCTTCTAATTTTTCAAAATTTTTCAAAAATTTTACAGGATTAACACCAGGAAACTATAGAAAAGAAAATACATAAAAATACAATTCCCGAAAAGTTCACCATGTTATTGTTTTTAATTCATATCATATTTACAGAATCAATTGTAAAACATTTAAAATCAAACAACAATGACAAATAATAATCTAAAAGGAAAAGTAGTATTAATTACAGGTGGAGCTAAAAATCTTGGTGGTTTACTAAGTAGAAATTTCGCATCAAAAGGTGCTAAAATAGCGATTCATTACAATAGTGATAGCAGTAAAATAGAAGCCGAAAAGACACTTTCGGATATTCATAAGCTTGGAGGTGAAGCTTTTTTATTCCAAGCTGATTTAACTAAAGTAGAAAACATAGCTACTTTTTTTCAAGAAACTAAAAATCGTTTCGGAGGTATTGATATTGCAATAAATACAGTTGGGATGGTACTTAAAAAATCATTTTTAGAAACAACGGAAAAAGAATACGATAGCATGTTTGATATCAATTCCAAAGTAGCCTACTTTTTCATACAAGAAGCTGGAAAGCATTTAAATGACAATGGTAAAATCTGTTCAATAGTTACCTCTCTACTAGCCGCTTATACAGGCTTGTACTCTACTTATGCTGGAGCCAAAGCACCTGTTGAGCATTTTACTAGAATGGCTTCAAAAGAATTTGGATCAAGAGGAATTTCTGTAACAGGTGTAGCTCCTGGTCCTATGGACACTCCATTTTTTTATGGTCAAGAAACAGAAGATGCTGTTGCTTATCACAAATCGGCATCTGCTTTAGGTGGATTAACCAAAATAGAAGACATTGCTCCTCTTGTTGAATTTTTAGTTACTGATGGTTGGTGGATCACAGGGCAAACCATTTTTGCCAATGGAGGATATACAACTAGATAATGAATAATTTAAAAGGTGTTTAAGATTTGTTTTAAACACCTTTTAAAAATGTGATTATCACATCCTTGTTTTTATACTATTATCTTAGTTATATCAAACTTTACAAATACATATCAATAAAACTTTGAAGCGCTTTTGAAGGAGCTTTGTCTTTTCTATAGACAAGTAAAGTGGTCATCGTTCCTAATTGCTTACTAAGAGGATAGGTGCATATTTTTCTGTTTTGATAGTACTGTGATATAATCTCTTCAGGTAGCAGACTAATACCAAGTCCTGCTTCTACAAAGTTTATAATCCCCTCTATAGAGTTAAGCTCAATGCTCTTATAATTATGTACTCCTTTGTGAGTAAACCACGACTCTAAACGCTCTCTGAAAATACAACCATTGTCAAATACAATGCTCTTTAATGGCTCTTGTGTAACTAGTTTGTTTAAACTTGGTTGTTTTGATGAAGCTAAAATAACAAGCTGTTCTTCTTTAATCTTTATTTGCTTTAACCCATTTGTATTAAGGGGAGCAGAAACAAAAGCAGCGTCGAGCTTATAGTTTAAAACATCAGAAATAAGTACATCTCTGTCTTCTGATTTAAACTCTAATTCAATATTGGGATACTTCTGTGCAAAAGAAAGTAATATCTCAGGAGCTTTTAATGCCATTGTGGTTTCCATACACCCAATAGCTAAATGTCCTGTTACAATATCACTGCTTTTTATTTCATTTTTAGCCTCTTGAACTAAATGCTGAATTTGCTTGGCATAATGCATTAATATCTTTCCTTCTTCTGTTAGATCAACCTTGCGAGATGTTCTTAAAAAGAGTTTGGTGTCAAACTCCTCTTCTAAGCTTTTAATTCTAGCTGTAACATTAGATTGAACAGTAAACATTAGATCAGCAGCTTTGGTAAAGCTACCACTCTGGGCTACTGCCTCAAATATTTTTAAATCGTTTGTATTCATTTTAAAATCACTTTTTATGATTTATTAAATCATAATTAATCGTTTTTAGCAATCAAATATCCGATATATTTTTGACAAACAAAATAACAAGATGAAAAAATCAATAACAAAACTACTAGTTGCTACGCTATTAACCTTTAGTCTGACTAGTATTTCAAATGCTTATGCACAATCAAATTTAATTTCAAAGAATCAAATCATGAAAAACCATTCAATTCACTATCGCTTTATTAAAGTTGATGGATTAAATATCTTTTATAGAGAAGCAGGAGACCCAAACAAACCTACCCTTCTACTCTTACATGGATATCCTACATCTTCCCATATGTTTAGAAATTTAATTCCTATTCTAAGTAAACAGTATCACATTATAGCACCTGACTTACCTGGTTTTGGATTTTCTGATGCTCCAGATCACAAGACGTTTAACTACACTTTTGATCACTTAGCTCAAGTCATGCAATCTTTTATTGAGCAAGTACAACTAAAACAATTTGCTCTATATGTATTTGACTACGGAGCTCCTGTTGGGTTTAGATTAGCTGTAAATAATCCAGAGAAAATAACTGCACTTATCTCTCAAAATGGAAATGCTTACAAGGAAGGGCTAAGTACAGAATGGGATCCAATACAACGTTATTGGCAAGACTCTTCAGATGCAAACCGAAAAGCACTACATGGTTTTGTTGCCAAAGAAGCTATTTGGTTTCAGTACCACCAAGGAGTTAAAGATCCTTCTTTAATTGCCCCTGAAGCCTACACTTTGGATCAAAAGTTCTTAGATAGACTTGGGAATATAGAAATTCAATTAGACCTTGTTAAAGACTATAAAACAAACGTAGCCCTTTATCCTAAGTTCCAAGAGTACTTTAGAACCTATCAACCAAAGACTTTACTTGTTTGGGGAGATAAGGATCCTTATTTCTTACCTGAAGGAGCTAAAGCTTACAAAAAGGACTTACCAAATGCTACTTTAAAATTCTATGACACAGGTCACTTTGCTTTAGAGACTCATGTAGATGAAATTGCAGCAGAAATACTTGAGTTTTTAAATACACTATCAAATTAATTTATAATCATAAAAAAAATACACAATGAAAGCAGCCATATTAGAAGAATTTGGACCAGTTACTAACTTTATAATAAAAGAAGTACCTATTGCAAAACCTAAATTTAAAGAAGTACTCGTAAAAGTACTTGCAACATCAATTAATCCATTAGATTATCAGATCCGTCGTGGAGATTATAAAAATGAGTTATCCCTACCTGTTATCACAGGGCATGATGTCTCAGGGGTAATTGTAGAACTCGGACAAGGAGTTGAAAATTTTAAAGTTGGAGATGAAGTATATTACTCACCTGAGATTTTTAATGAACCTGGAAGCTATGCACAATATCACTGTGCATCTGAATCTATTATTGCCTTAAAACCTAAAAACATTAGTCATTTAGAGGCTGCTACCCTTCCTTTAGCCGCTGGTACAGCTTGGGAAATGTTAGTAACAAGAGCCCAACTTAAAATCAATCAGACCATTTTAATTCATGGAGGTGCTGGTGGAGTTGGAATACCAACTATTCAAATAGCTAAAGCTATGGGAGCAACTGTCTTTACAACAGCTAGAGATGTACATCATGACTTTCTAATTAAACTAGGAGCTGATTATGTGATTGACTATACCAAGGAAAATTATATTGATCGTATCAATGAACTAACGAACAATCAAGGAGTAGATGTAATTATTGATACCATTGGAGGAACAACACTTACTGATAGTGGAAAAGTTCTAAGTCAACTTGGCCAAGTAGTTACACTTGTTGATATCACCCAGCCTCAAAACCTTATTGAAGCTTGGGGTAAAAATGCGACCTATCACTTTGTCTTTACAAGACAAAATAGAAATAAATTAGATGAACTTACTAAACTTGTAGAACAAGGAAAACTAAAACCAATTGTAACTAAAGTATTCTCTTTAGAAGATATGGACAAAGCACATGATCTACTTGAAACAAGATCCGCAGATAAAGATTTTTATGGTAAGATTGCCATAGATGTTAAGCATCAAATTCTTTAATCCCCATAAAAGCAACTACTCTGTTCAAACAGTAGATCCCTCCTTCACTCCAATAATCATTATTTATAGTTTATTGGAGTGATTTTTTATATAGCATACAAATCATCTAGCAAGAAATAGTAACTTTACTTTAATGGAAGAATTCATCAACTTTTTAAGTCAATTTGGAGATTTTAGTGAATCTCAATTAAGCTTTATTTCTAGTAAGGCTTTGGAAGTTCAATTAGAGAAAGAGGATCATTTTATTGAATCTGATAAAGTTTTAAAACAAGTTGGTTTTGTTTTAGAAGGTATCTTTAGAATTTACTATTACAATGATCAAGAAAAAGAAATCACTAAAATCTTCTTAGAAGAGAATCATTTAATTTCAAACTTAAAAGAAAACATCTCTACTGAATATATACAAGCAGTGACCTTTTGTAAACTTGTTGTATTTTCAAATTGTGATTGGAAAGAAATTCTTTTAGAAATTCCAACGCTTGAGCAAGTAGTTCAAGAAATAAATAGACAAGCACTTTTGGTAAAACTTCAGCGAGTAAGTCCACTGATTGCTCAAGATGCTACTACTAGATATTTAGAGTTTTTACAGAAGTATCCAACTCTTGTTAATCGAATACCTCTATCTTACATTGCTTCATACCTTGGTATTACACAGCAATCTTTAAGTAGAATTCGAAAAAACATATAGCTTTTCTTCTTTTTACCATATGGTAAATCTGTTGTTTTTTTATCTCTTAATCTTTGTAGAGTAATTTAAAAACAACTTAAAAAATGACACAAACTATTTTTATAACAGGTGCTTCCTCTGGTTTAGGAAAACAAACAGCAAAACTATTTGCAAGTAAAGGTTGGAGAGTTATTGCCTCTATGCGTCAACCTGAAAAAGAGACAGAGCTAAATCAACTATCCAATGTTTATCTTTTAAAGTTAGACCTTACCAACCCTTCTCAAATTTTGGAAGCAGCTAAAAAAGCGGAGGAAATAGCCCCAATAGATGTACTACTTAACAACGCTGCTTATGGATTAATCGGTCCTTTTGAAGCAATAACAGATGATCAGTTGTCTCAACAGATTAATACTAATTTCCTTGGTACTCTACTGGTAACAAAAGCCTTTTTACCCTATTTCAGAGCTCGTAAACAAGGAACTATTTTAACTGTTACCTCTTCAACAGCCAATATCCCCTATCCTTTTGTTTCTGTCTACGCAGCTACAAAATCAGCTTTGCAAAACTGGACAGAAGGGATGCGTTATGAGTTAAGTCAATTTGGAATTAAAATTAAAACAATACTTCCAGCCTATATGCAAACTAGTTTTGGAAGCAATGCTCAAATCGCTTCGCACCCAGATTATGATATCATATTTAATCAGTACTTAACAGCAATGAAGCAAGATTCAAGTGCTAAGCGTGATCTACCAGAAGATATTGCTACTGTGATATATCAGACAGTTATACAAGATAAAGATCAGCTTCATTATACAGCAGGAGATTTATCCACTCAAGAATACCAATGGCTTCAAGAAGAAGGAATTGAAAAAGTAATGGATACTATGCAAAAACGATTCTTTTAAAAGCTTTTTTATTTATAGGAAGATAAAACCGCAACGTAACTGTTGCGGTTTTTATGTTTTAGAATAGTTCTTCAGTTAGCTCTTTAACCACCATTGCCCCTGCCATAGAGCCACTAGCTACAGCAGCTGATACAGATCTAAACATGCTGGTATTATCGCCACAGGCATATACCCCATCAATACTTGTTTTTTGAAAAGCATCAACCTTGATATAACCAGTTTCTGTTAGTTCGCAACCTAAGTCTTTTGGAATTGGACAATGTTGCTCAAATGCTACAGCCGCATACATCGCTTGAACTTCTAATTTAGAATTATCTTTAAATACTATTGATTCAAGGTAACCATTTTGGTGCTTAATTGCTGTAATTGGAGTCTCAATAATTGCAATGTGATTTTTCGCTAACTTCTCTCGCTGTTCTATAGTAAAATCGGCTGAAGCGTTAGTTAATACAGTAATATCCTTTGTTAAATTACCAACTAAAGAAGCCATATGAACAGCCTTATCAGAATCTGCTAAAATAGCTGTTTTCTTATCCTTAAATTCATAGCCATGACAAAAAGGGCAGTGAATCACTGATATTCCCCAACAAGCTTCTATTTCTTTAATATCTGGCATAATATCTTTTATACCTGTAGCAAAAATTAATTTCTTACCGCTAAAAGTATCATTTAAATCTGTGGTGATTTCAAAACCGTTTAAGGTCTTTTTACCTGATACTGCTAATCCTTGGTAGAAAGATACAGTTTGATAGGCTAAAACCTGTTCTTTTGCTTTATTAGCTATTGCAAGAGGCGTTTGTCCATCTTGGGTAAGAAAGTTATGGGAATGTGGTGTTTGTCTATTACAAGGTAAACCACTATCAATAATTAAAACGGATTTTAATAAACGTCCTAATGCCATAGCAGCAGAAAGTCCTGAATAACTTCCCCCTACAATAATTACGTCATATTGATTTTTATAAGTCATAATCTAGTTTTTATTTAATGCAACTTAGTTGCAATAATAATGATTAAATTTGTAATTGCAACAATGTTGCATTATTATTTAACATCATGAAACAAACTAGAAATACACAAGCTAAAACTGAAATAGTAAAACTAATTGAAAACTCAGAAGTAGCCTTATCCCATGCAGAGATACTTACTACTTTAAATGGAATCTGTGATAGAGTAACGATCTACAGAGTACTTGATCGCTTAATTGAAGAAGGAGTTATACATAAAATAGCCACAGTAGAAGGTACAATCAAATATGCTATTTGCCATAATTGTTCCTTAGAAAAACACAATCATAATCACATTCACTTTACTTGTGAACGCTGTCAAACTACCACTTGTATGATTGATATAGAACCTTTGTTTACCTTGCCAAAAAACTATAAAATGAGAGCTGTCAATTTTACAGTATCTGGTATTTGTCCGGAGTGTAGTTAAGATTCTATTTACCTTTAATTAAGTTTCTATGCTTTATACCAAACTCAATTAAAGATTCTAAAACAGGATAACTCTCAAGAGCATGTTCTGTTAAGCGATAAGATACGGTAATTGGTTTAGTGGAATTAACTGTTCTAGTAATTAATAAATTATCTTCCAATTCCTGCAGTTCTTTAGACAATACCTTAGGAGAAATTCCCTTAGCGTGTTCTTGCAAATCCTTAAACCGCATTACTTCATTTGTATGAATATTATGAAGAATGCAAAATTTCCACTTCCCACTTAGTAATTCAATAGCATCTCTTAGTGCTAAAATTGTTTCTGTTACTAAGTATTTTGATTATTACCTTTAATAAGAAAGCTTTACAATTAAAACAAAGAATCTTATCTTAAGAGTTTGGGTTGCCATTTATATGATTTAATTTTGAGAAGCAATCTTTTAAAAACAAGTATAAAATGTCCAACTTAGCACAAGATATCCTATTCGGTGTAGCAGTAGCTGATGCTTTAGGAGTTCCTATCGAATTTAAGTTTCCAAATGAAATAGATATAGAATCTGTTAGAACTAATTATAAGAATGAGCCAAATAGATTAACAGGATTCGGCTCTTGGCATAAACCTATTGGAACCTTTAGTGATGATTCTTCTCTTACTTTTTGTACAGCTGAATACCTAGCTAATAAAGAGACTAATTTAGATAATCTTTTAGAGCGTTTCAAAGACTGGATGAAAGAAGGTTATTGGACTGCCGATGGAGATACTTTTGATATTGGAAGAACCACTTTATTTGCTATTGAAAATTACGCAAATGACTGTAATTGGAGAACAGCAGGACTAAGTACAGAACGCGACAATGGAAATGGGTCTTTAATGCGTATATCTCCTCTGCTCTTTCCACTCTTATATGATAAGAGTATTACAGATCCTTACAGCTATATTAGTAACTTTAGTAGTTTAACTCATGCACATAAAATAGCTATAGATAGCTGTTATATCTATCTTATCTATGCCAAACATCTTGTTTTAACCAAAGATGCACATCTGGCATATGAAAATCTTATACAAGACTTAGCTTCTATCTATCAGGAAAATGAATACTTTAAGCGTATCTTCTCTCCTAATTTTAAGGAAATTGACCCAAGTGAATTTAATAATAGAGGATTTGTAGTGGGAAGCTTAGAAATTGCTCTTCAAACTTTACTTACTACAAATAATTATGAAGAAGCTATTTTAAAAGTTATGTCTTTAGGTAAAGACACTGATACAAATGGAGCAATTACAGGAGCCTTGGCAGGTATTTTATATGGATTTGAGAGTATTCCTAAACATTGGATAGAGCCATTAAAAAGAAAAGAAAATATTCAAACATTAGCCAATCAATTAAAACTGAAGTACAACTCATAAGGATGTAAAAGATTCTTATTGAAACATTAAAAAAGAGATTTATTATGAGTGAAAAAATAAATATAGAAACCTATTTCAAAAAAGGATTATTTGTAATACCTGAATACCAAAGAGGTTATAAGTGGTCAGTAGAAACTAATAATACAAGTTCCTTAGAATTTTTTATTGATAGTTTAATCAATGCAAGTAATTTGAAGGAATATTTTATAGAGGCTGTGACAGTAGTTGAAGAAAATGGTAATATAATCTTAGTAGATGGACAACAAAGAACAACCTCCTTATATTTATTGTTTGCTGTACTTGAAGAGTTTGAATTAATAACAAACAAACTTAAATATGATATACGAGAGGATTCTCATAAATGGTTAAATAATCTTATTATCCATAATAATGAAGAATTTCAAAATATTGATACACAAGATATATTCTACTTTAATAAAGCTTTAGAATTGATTAAAGTAAAACTAAAAGAGAATAATACCGATAAACAAGAGTTTTTAAAATTTGTTAAACAACACGTCTTTCTACTATATAACCCTATTCCAAAAGAAAAAGCAATCAATACTTTTATTTCCTTAAATGGGTTAAAAGCCTTAATGAGAGACGAAGAGCTAATCAAATCAGAATTATTAATCAAATCATCAAGAATAGAAATTCAAACTCAATTAAGTACAGAAGAACAATTAGGATTAGAATGGAAAATCAATGAAGATAGAGGGACATTAGCGCGAAACTGGGATAAGTGGTTATACTGGTGGAATCGTTCTGATGTTAAAACTTATTTTAATACTGGAAATCGTCATCCGATGTATTACTTGCTAATTACATATGCAAAGATTAATTACAATACAAAAGAAACTATCAAAGACCTAACTTTTGATAGTTTCAAACATCAATTTATATCTAACTCATTGGATGCTAAAAAACATTTTGATGGTTTAAGAAAGTTGCAAAAAACTTTCGAAGATCTTTACCACAATTTTGAATCTCATAATTTTTTAGGCATTATACTAAAAACAAGTAACTCAAAGGAAGATGCTTTACATTACTTTTTAAACCCTTCAATTGATAAAAAATTATCTTTAGAAGATTACGCCAAATGGTCATTGGTAAGAGCAACTCATTTAGAAATTATAAATAATAATACTGAGAAAATAGAGAACAGCAATAGATTAGAAGAAATGATTGCTATTAAAAAAATAAAAGCCCAAGAGAGCATAAATCTTATAGATGAGAAATATGTTTATAGTACTCCAGATAATGAAGCATTTAATGACAATAGAAAAGAAATAGCTTTTCGTTTCTTACTATTAATGAATATTCTTGAAGATACTAAACTAAAAAGGAAATTTGATTTTTCAATTTGGAACAATCGTTCCTTAGAACATATTTATCCTAAGTCAAAAGCAAGTGACCTTAACTTTGAACAAGAAGCTTACAACCAAGCTAGCATACATTGTATAGGAAATTTAGTTTTACTATATGGAGATGACAATTCATCATTTGGCCCTAAAACATTCCTTGAAAAAAAGATGTCCTATTTTAATACTTCTGAGAAGTTTAAAAGTAGGCATCTATTACATACAGTTTCAGTTTTTGCAAATTCTCAATGGACTGAAAATAATATTACTGAGAATAAACAATCAATTATTAAACAACTAAACAACTATTATGAACTTAATTAATACTCAGGAATACTCTCTTTCACAACTGTTTTCAAATCCTTACCGCAAAATTATTATTCCAGACTTTCAAAGAGATTATTGTTGGGGTGACAAAACTCATGGAGAAAATAAAACAGATATTATAAGTGGTTTTTTAGATACGTTAATTGATGAATTTAATAACAATCGATACTCAGATGTATTACTTGGAAAAATAGATGTTTATCAACAACCTCTTAATCATATTTATTTGACAGATGGTCAACAAAGATTAACCTCTTTGTACCTTTTACTTGGAATGCTTTATAGAATTGAAAACAACGAAGAACAAAAACAAAAAATTAAACATTGTTTAATCACTGACTATGAAGAGCCTCATTTACAATATGCCGTTAGAGAAAGTACCGTGTTCTTTTTAAAAGATTTAATTTTAGATTTTTGCTTAGAAAAAAAAAACCTATTAAACGATAAATACAGTAATGCAAAACAAGAAGAATTAATTAACAATGAAGAGACTCTAATTGCTTATACTATTAAAAATCAATTATGGTATTTTAATGAATATGATCAAGACCCTTCAGTTATAAGTATGTTATTAACTTTAAGTGCAATTGAAAAGAAAAAAGACGCTCTACAAGTTGAGGGTTTCTCATCTTTTGTATTAGATAAACTTAAAATCCAATACTATGATGTTCAAAGTAAAAAACATGGTGAAGAACGTTTTGTTATAATAAATACAACAGGTAAAAATCTAACTGTATCAGAAAACATTAAACCAATATTACTAGCCAATATTCAAAATATAGATTTCTCTAAACAATGGGAAAACAGGGAAAACTATTTTTGGAAAAACAGAAACATCAATGAGAACATTGCTGATAATGGTGTAAATGATTTCTTAACTTGGTGTTTTCAAATTATTGGTCAGCAAGATGAGATCAACCTTATAAAACAAGCAAAACAAAGACTGAAAGAGAAAAAAAATGAACAGTATTTATTAGAAATACAAAGTTTATTCAATGCTTTAAACCAACTAATTAAATATCTTACAGATAAAAAATTTCAAACACAATTTCAATTTATAAATGATAATGAAGAAGTCAAAGACATAATTAATCTAAGAAATCTTAGTAGTGAAAAACAACATAATATATTACTCCCTTTGTTATCCTTTATTTCAAAGTTTCAAGATGCAAAAGAAGAGACTTATCTTTTTTTAAGAAGATTGCGTAAAAATTATTTTGATTTTAAATGGAATGACCGAAATAATAATTATGTTGACTGGCGCTATATATTACAAATGATTGAAGGTTCAAATAATATTGAACAGCTTTTACAATTTGATATTACTATTACTCCTATCACTTTAATCCAAAATATAAATCTAAATATCTGGTTTAACGAGGAAGAAAAAATTAAACTTAAACTATATACACATAGAGTAAATATTGAACATTGGGAAGATCATGAGTCATTTATGGGAGATTTGTCATTTTTATTCAAAGTACATGCTGTAAATATGGACAATACAGTTATTCCAATAATTAACTCTGATATGCCAATTGATTTTGAAAACTTAAAAAGAGAATTCAATAACTATCAATCTATAATAGGATTAATTAGTAACTGTGAAAATGCAGTCCAAAATATTCCTTTAGCTAATATGTTTAGGCTCTTTAGATTATTTATAGAGTGTAACAAAGTTGGACATATCTATAAAACTACTAGAGGGGAGTTTGAAGGTGTACTATTTTCCAACTTAAATAGGGAGCATTTTTCGAAAATTGAATTTTTAAAATTATTAAAAAACACTGATTTATTAACTTCTTGTATTACTTTTATCAAAAACAGAATCAAAGAGGATGATATTTTTAACCTAGAAATTTTCACAGTTGATAAATTTATCAAGGCATGGTTAACTCTAAAAGTATTTTATGCTAATGAAAAAAACACAATATTATCTTTTTATGACGCAAACGATACAGGAGTTTCTGCCTATATAGATAAAGATCGTAATAGATTGGTTAACACAGAAGAATTTTCTCTTAGTAATTCAATTTGTGGGTTTGCTGTACGAAGTGGTTTTGGAGCTGGTAATTATGTTCATTATACTAACGATACACTATGGTGTAACGCAGATATAATTGATACCCCTTTTTCAGCGATAGCTTATAAAGAAAAAGATAGAACTTTAGAACAGATAAAACAGAATAACGATACTATAAATTACATTATCAATACATTAATAGGATAATTTACATAGGTTCTAATAGTGTTTTAAGGAGTTAAACTCTATGACTTTAACTCCTTTTACTTAGCTTTTAACTTTTTATCTTACTTATCACCCCCTCTTTAAACCTAACATCTGGAAATTTACTTAATATCTATCTATAAAAACTTTTGTTGCATTTACGCCCCAATTTCTAACAATATAATAGCCAACATCATCAATTATAACTTCAGGTTTCATTTTAATTCTACGCTTCTAATTCTCACTTTTTACGACTTCATTCTTTGCCCAAAATTGTTTAACAATTCTTTTTTTTAACTACAGTTTATTACTTCTTTTACAAGATAGTTCTCACTATCTTTAAACAAACAACGTAATATATTTATAGATGTATATATCAAAAGTAACACTAGTCAACTATAGAAATTTTGCTAATGCTAATTTTCATTTTAAAAAAGGAATAAACACTATTATTGGAGAAAATGGCTCTGGAAAGACTAATTTATTTAAAGCAATCCGATTGCTTTTAGAAGATACTTCTTTGCCATATGCTTATAAACTAAGTGAAGGTGACTTTAATAGATCCTTGGGAAAAAATAACTGGAAAGGTCATTGGATTATAATTAGTATTGAATTTGATGAACTTAATGATGATGAAACCATTCAATCTTTATTTATTCATCAAGCTGGTATTGCTGAAGAAAATTTTGTAGAAAAAGCAACATACAATTTATTTTTTCGACCAAAAGCTGACATAAGACACAAGATGTCTGAGTTACACCCAGGAGATGTTCATGGGTTACAATCTCTACTTGAACATATAACAATTCAAGATCATTATGAAACTTTCTTTTCAGGAAAAAGTTCGGTTGATTTTAGTGATCCTGAAGTATACAAAGAACTTGTTGGTGATTTTGAGAATGTTATTTTTCCATCAAGTATAGATAGTTCAAGATTTGGAGCTAAAATTCCACATCAAATGTCTGTTGCTAAAGAAATCTCATTCACATTTATTCAAGCTTTAAGAGATGTTGTAAGTGATTTCCATAATAATAGAACAAATCCTTTACTTACGCTTTTAAAGAATAAAAGTGGAGAAATAAAAGAAGGAGATTATCAGCCCATCTCTGATTTAGTGAACAGTCTTAACCAAAACATTGAAACGCTTCCAGATATACAGAACATTAGAAATGATATTAAATCAACAATTCAAGATGCTGTAGGTCTTACCTACTCCCCTTCATCCTTATCTATAAAATCTAGTGTACCGAGTGAAGCAGAGAAATTGTTACAATCCTTAAAATTATTCATTGGAGAACCTGAAGAGGAATATGAAGGAGGAATAAATGAATTAAGTCTAGGAGGTGCTAATCTAATTTTTTTAACCTTAAAACTCTTAGAGTTTAAGTATCGAAAATCTAAAGATTCTTTCGCAAACTTTTTAATCATTGAAGAACCAGAAGCACATATCCACAATCATATTCAAAAAACTCTCTTTGATAAGTTAAACTATAGCGATACACAAATCATATATTCAACTCACTCAACACAAATTTCAGAAGTAAGTAATGTTGAAAAAATAAATATACTTGCGAAAAAACAAAATTTTGCAGAAGTATATCAGCCCTCAAAAGGGCTAGAAAAAGAAAATATAAATCAAATACAACGTTATTTAGATGCTGTAAGAACTAACCTCCTTTTTGCAAAAGGTGTAATTCTAGTTGAGGGAGATGCTGAAGAAATTCTAATTCCTATAATGATTAAAAAAACTTTAGGGCTTAGTCTTGATGAATTAGGTATTAGTTTAATAAATATTCGTAGTACAGGTTTTGAAAACGTAGCGCAATTGTTTCATGATGAGCGAATAAGAAGAAAATGCGCCATTCTTACAGATTTAGATTCTGCGATATGTGATACTACTATTCATGATGATGATAGTTCTACTATTAAAAAATACAAAAATAAAGTTGCAAATTCCGAAAAAAAAGGAGCTGAAAGAAAACTAAAATTAACTGATTTCACAAAAGATAATCAATGGATTGAAGTATTCTATTCAGATCATACATTTGAAGTTGATTTTATAAAAGCTGGAAATAGTTGGGAAGTAATACAGACTCTTGAGCAAGTATATAAAGATAAAGATACTGCAGAAATATCTAAAAAAGAACTTGAAAGTGAAGAGGTATCAAGCTATGGAAAACGTATACTAACAATGGCTAAGCAAGAAGGTAAAGGTTGGTTCGCTATAATGTTAGGAGACCATATTTTTTATAGAACAATATTACCTGAGTATATAGTTCACGCAGTTTTCTTTGCAAAAGAAAAGTTTACTTCTCATACTATATTAGATATAGTCCAGTATAGGATGAAAGAATATCTAAAAGAATATCCAAAATATGATTTTAAAACTTGTAAAGAAATACTTGAAAAATACAAGGAAAAAAAAGCTACTTTGATAGAACTAAAATCTCAATTAGAGTTAATTACCAAAGAGGAAGACCAAATATTAGCAATTCTTGATAAATTGAAATAATTATGTTTTTTTGGAGAGAAAATAGTATTAATAAAGAACAAGAAAACGCTATCCTTGAAAAGGATAGTGTAATGCTTATTGCATGTCCTGGTAGTGGTAAAACTAGAACCCTAACGTATAAAATAGCCTATGAATTAAGTAGATTGACCTCTAAAAAACAATTTGTAATAGCTATAACATATACTAATAGAGCTTCTGATGAAATCAAAGAGAGAGTAGAGCTTTTAGGAGTAGATGTAACGCAATTATGGATAGGTACTATTCATTCATTTTGTTTAGAATGGATTTTAAAACCATATCATTTATACCATGAAAAACTAAAAAACGGTTTTAAAATTATCAATTCTGATGATTCTGAAGATATTTTATCTGAACTATGTATACCTTATAAAGAAGAAAAAATAACCTATTTTGATTGTGGTATACTTGCTAAAACAAATGGTTTCCATTTAACTTGTTTAAATAAAGTAAAACATGATTCATTAAATAGAATAATTAAAAAATATCACACTATACTTGAAGAAAATAACCAAATTGATTTTGAGCAAATACTGTTTTATGCTTATGAAATATTAATTTCAAAACCTATTGTAGCCAAGATTTTATCCAACCTTTTTCCATTTATTTTAATTGATGAATACCAAGATACCAAAGAAATACAATATCATATTATATCTGAAATATTAAGTAAAAACAATGGAAAATCGAAAACATTAATTGTAGGTGATCCTAATCAATCTATTTATGAATCCTTAGGAGGATATCCAATGCCGAAGCAAGATTTAGAAAAATTACTAGGTTTTAATCTAAAATCACTAAGTCTTGATAAGAATTATAGATCATCTTCCGCTATTATTGATTATTTTAATCACTACAAAACATTTAATACTAAGATTATACCTTATGGAAGTGAAAAAGATTATCCAAGTATAATAACTTACAACTCATCTATCTCAGTAGATGATCTAATTGATGAAATAACCAAACTTATCTTATATAATGTAAATGAAAAAGGAATAAGTCCTAATGAGATATGTATTGCTGCTCCACAATGGGTGCACATAGCAAGTATAACAAGAAAACTTATAATTAAGCTTCCTGATTTTAATTTTGATGGACCTGGAATGGCTCCGTTTTCTCGAGATATTGACAATTTTTGGTTTAAAGTATCAAGAATAGCTTTAACTGACCCTTCACCTTATATGTATATTAAGAGGTTAAGATGGAGTACTGAAGTATTAAATGAACTTGATACAGTAGGAGTAAATATCACAAATACAAATAGTAAAGATTTTTTAAGAATATGTAACTCGTTTAAAATTACAGAAAACAATGGATTAGAATACTTGAAAAAAATTTTTAATCTAATCTGCGAAAAATTAAACATATCCTTACAAAGCTTTCCTCAATTAAATGAACATTTCAATTCATTTTTTAAAAGCTCTGAAAAAAGAATTCATAAACTAATAGCAGAAGGGAATCCTTCTATAGATAGTATCGAAAGTTTTAAAAAAGTGTTTAGGCAAAGAGATGGAATTACAGTATCCACTATACATGGTACTAAAGGAGAAGAATATGACACAGTAATTGGTTTTGGTTTATTGCATGATTATGTTCCTCATTTTAGTGATCCAAATGGTGAAGAGAACTCAAAAAAAATTTTATATGTTTTAGCATCAAGAGCTAGAAAAAATTTACATATTATTTCAGAAAATAAACGAGGGGTAAATTTTTATAAGCCTAATGGAAAATCTCCCACCACGCATTTATTAAGTTATAAATATCATTATTCAACAATAAATTAATGCCATTGTTTAACAAGAATTATTACTAAAATTATCTAATCAAAATAGTATAGTCGAAATCTTTAAGCTAAGTATCAGTTATATATGGCTTTACTTAGTTATTAATCAATTTTGAAAAATTATTTATACATTATAAAGAGCATAAGTTCAATCAAGTACATAGAAAATAATTAGGTCTAACAATTTTGTAAAGACAATGGATAGACTGAAACAACATAACTAATGGAAAGAAAGTTTAAATTAATTACAGAATACTTAGATTCAGGTTCATTTAGTTTAGCAAGAGAACTAATTTATTTTGAGTTAAATAACAACAATAACAACATATTTATTCAATCTAAATTATATGGCTTTTTAATCGATTTAGGTCGAGAGTCTAAATCATTAGATGATGTAAAACAAGGAATCGGTTTTCTTGAAGAAAATGAAACTGAATTAAAAAAACATATGACCTATTCAAGCTATTGCTATAATTTAGCAAACGCTATGGGTTACTGCAATTATGATTTTTGGAAAAATAACCCAGGAATACATTCTTTGGAAATCTGTGGTAGCAATTTCCAAAAACCAATTGACCTTTATTGGTCTGCCTACAACACTACAAAAAATACAGATCTATTAAAATTAAAAATATCAATAAACCTAGCTAATTCTCTTACATATAATTTTAGATACATTGAAGCTATACAGATTTTAGATGGTGTTTTAAAAATAGAGCCTAATTTTCCTGAAGCGTTAGTTTCAAAAGCAGATCATTTATTCATGTATGGTGTTATACTAAAATCTTGTCAACTAACTGCTTCTCTATTAGCTGAAATATACGTATTATATGAAAAAGCTCTAAAAACTAACACACTACCTTTACATATAGAAACAGCTTGTAAAGAAAAGGTCCAAAATATTATAGGATTACTTGATAATGCTAATTTTAGTATAGAAAGAACAATAAAAGAAATTGAAATTTCAAAGTTAGAATTTAAATCACATACCCATTATAGAAGGTTTTCATTAAATAATTATTTAACCCTTAATGAACATAGTATTTTTTGTAATTGTATTGAATCATCATTAGATAATTTAAATATAGGATTTAATGGTATAATAATAAAAGATGATATTATACCTAAGTTAGAATTATTACTTAACCGAATTAAATCTGAATTTGGTCTTGCTAGATACAATTATTACAAGTCCCAAAGTGACATTGAGGAAGTTTTTAATGATGATATTATTTTTTATAAACAAAATAAGAATGAAGTGACTGACTTTAGCTCTGAACTTATTCGTTCAAGTTTCCGAACATGTTATGGCATATTAGATAAAATAGCATTAGGTATTTGCAAACTATATGACATTAATAATGGTGTAATATACTTTGAACGTTTTTGGAATGACAAGGATAAAAAACAAACATTAGCATCAAAGAAAAATATCCATCTTAATGCACTTTATAGCATTGCTTGTGATCTTAATACAAAAACAGGAGAGCTTAAGCATTTTAAAAATTGGAGAAATAAATTAGAACATAACTTACTAATATTAGTTAATGAAAAGTCTAAAAACAACATAATGGAAGAAGAAGATTTTCTTGTTACAGTTGACATAAATGAATTTCAACAAAAAACTATTCATTTATTACAAATCACCCGAGCTGCAATAATTACATTTTCTTTTCTTGCACATAGTGAAATTATAGAAACTCTGAGGAATGACTAATAGTACATGATTACATAATAATTCACTATCTTAGCGTTGCATTTCTGAAAAGATATTTCGGTGATTAATTAATAGCGTTTAATTATTATTAATTTATCATGAAGAAATGTATAAAATGTACAGGAATCAAATCTGTATTTGTAAGAGATTACAAAAGAACCCGTAACGGAAAAATTGAGAATGTTACCCAACATTGTCGTTCATTGCCTAATAGCATACAATATAGGTTATGGGAGTAAGCAAGAACATTAGTTCTTGCTTTTTTTGTAATATCTTGAAAAATAGCTAAAATGAAAAATCATTTTTTACAAAGTAATCTGGAGACTATTCAAAACCATCTTCTTTTTACTCCTATCATATATTGATCCTGATTTATCTTTGCATATAATTTCCTACAATAATGAGATTAACAATGTATAATATGTTGTAAAAACCACTTCACTTTTTATTGAGAATTATTCAACCAAAACAGCAATACTTTCTCTTTAATCTGTTAAAAAAATTGAGTTGATTTTAGTACCGATTATTTTGAAAAAAAGTGTTGTACAAACAATACACAAATAGGCATGAACCCTTATGAATGCTAGGATGTAAATTATTGTATCGAGAACTAAGGCAAATATGATGGAAGAAAAAAACGTTTTCCTACCTCTTAGAAACTTATCGCAACAAATTATATATTTACGTAAGTAACAAAAATATAGTTAGTTTTACTCTTGTATATTTTTAACCAAACTATCTTGAATAAACCTATAGCAATAAAAAATAAAATTGAGACAAGAACTCTGATGAAAGTTTCTCCTTTTAAGCAAGAAATTCGCAAAACAAATCCACATAAACACAATAATTACTTCGAAATTATTTATCTAAGTGAAGGAACAGGCTCTCATACGATTGACCAGAATGTATTTTCAATAACTACTCCTACAATTTTTTTTATACGAAAAGAACAAGTGCACTTTTGGGATATTACAAGTAAACCTAAAGGCTTTGTACTTCTATTAAAAAAAGAATTCTTACAAACTTCATTAGATTATAAGTTAAGAGATCTTTTATCTCAATTAAGTCATTTTACTTGTTTAAAAATAAATGAAACCCAAGGTATAAATACATTATTTCAACTACTTGTATCAGAAAAGGATTTCACAGTAAAAGAAGGTGTTTTAAAGGCATTGTTAGCTAAGATAATAGCAACGTCTATTCCTTTTTCTAGCTCTGTAAATAAAAATGATACAGCCAGCTTGTTTCAAGATTTTTTAAAGCAAACAGATAACTTACACAATAGTGTAGCCTATTATGCTAAAAAAATTGGAATTTCGCCACAAAATCTAAATGCTATCTGTCGTAAAACATTCAAACAACCAGCATCTGAAATATTAGCAGAACATATTATTGATGAAGCTAAAAGGCAACTTCTATACTCTGAAAATAGTATTAGTGAAATTGCTTACAACCTAAACTTTAGTGATTCTTCTTACTTTACAAAATACTTCAAGCGCTATGTAGGCACCACTCCTAAAGTATTTCGAGAGCTTTAAAGTGCCACTCTTTTTTCAAATTCACCCTATTTTAGATTTTAATTATATCACATTTGTATAATTAAAAAGTCTAAAGATATGAATATCAAACAAGGTGAAGTAGGTCTCAAAGAAATAATTCAAGTTTTTATCAAGCTAGGGATTATTGGTTTTGGAGGCCCTGCGGCTCATATTGCAATGATGAGAGAAGAAGTAGTTGTAAAAAGAAAATGGATGGATGAACAACACTTTTTAGATCTGCTTGGTGCTACTAATTTAATTCCTGGTCCTAACAGTACAGAAATGGCCATTCATATTGGCTATGACAAAGCAGGTTGGAAAGGTCTTATAATTGCAGGGCTATGTTTTATTCTTCCCGCTGTTTTTCTAACGGGTGTATTGGCTTATTTTTATAAAAATTATGGAGAATTACCACAAGTTCAACCATTTATCTATGGAATTAAACCTGCCATTATTGCTATTATCCTTGGAGCTGTATTTCCACTAGCCAAAAAATCCATTAAATCCTTATTCTTAGCCTTTATAGGACTTATTGTCTTAGTAGCTTCTTTATTTGGGACTAATGAGATCATTTTAATGTTTGGAGCTGGATTTTTAGCTTATGTAGTTTTTTATATTAATACTACAAAGCGAAGTACCTTACAAAGTTTTCTTCCATTACCCTTCTTACTTAGTATACAAAATACTCTTTTCACCAATACCAATATGCAGCTATTTTGGATTTTTCTTAAAATAGGGGCTATACTGTACGGTAGTGGCTATGTTCTATTTGTCTTTTTAGATACAGAACTCGTGCAAACAGGTTTACTCACCAAAGAACAACTTATAGATTCTATTGCTGTAGGACAATTCACACCAGGACCTGTTTTCTCTTCCGTTACTTTTATTGGTTTTCAAATTAATGGTTTATCTGGAGCAATTCTTTCAACTGTTGCAATTTTTTTACCATCCTTTATTCTAGTAGCCTTACTAAACCCATTGATGAAAAAACTTCGCAGCTCAAAAGGATTATCTGTCTTTTTAGATGCGGTGAATGTTGCTTCTGTTGCCTTGATTGTCGCTGTTTGTATAACGATGACACGAGATGTATTGCTGAACTGGCAAACCCTTGTTATTACACTACTTAGTGGCATACTCGTTTTTAAATTTAAAAAAGTAAATAGTGCTTTTATTGTTTTAGTAGGAGCTTTGTTGGGGTATCTTCTCTTTTAATTGTTCGCTTTTCTTGTATTTATTTAGACTTTATTACCGACATATCTTCCTTGTCATGTTCAACCCAAATCAAACGAGATACATCATAACCAATTTCATTAGCTAGTGTCAAGTATTGTTCTTTAATAGCTTCGGGGATACTTTTTTCTCGAGATAAAATCCATAAATAATCAAGATCTTTTCCTGCTATTAGAGCATACCTATAATCTGAATCTAATGCAATGACATTATAACCCGAATAAAAAGGCCCGAAAAAGCTAACCTTAAGTGCCCCTACATTTTGCTCTGCTCTAAATTTAGCTATTCCTTCTGCTTGTTTCCATTCTTTGGTTTTAACATTAAAACCTCGATTTAAAACCTTGACATTTCCGTTCTCGTCCAAGCTATAGTAAGCTGTGGTATTAGTTAAGTCTTTTTCAAAATAAAAATCAAATCGAGCAATTTCATACCAAATTCCCAAATAACGATTTACATCAAAATTTTCAACGGGTTTAGCTTTTTCTGGTATTGTACTTGCATTACATGACACAAACAAAAAAGATAAAATAGTAAAAAAACTTATTCGATAAAACACTTGTAAATTCATAAAATATTAGTTTATCTCAAAAATAAAAAAATAAATAATGAATTGATTTATTCTAGTGATTAATTTAATAGAAACGACTTTACACCATTTAAAAACAACTATATTTTATCACTTTGTATAATATTTCTTTTTCATCCATAAACTCACTCGTACAAGTAAAATCAGTACAGGAACTTCAACTAAAGGTCCAATAACTCCTACAAAAGCTTGGGGCGAGTGAATTCCAAATACGGCAATAGCAACAGCGATAGCTAGTTCAAAATTATTACCTGCTGCAGTAAAAGAAATAGCCGCATTTTTATCATAATCTACCTGCATGAATTTATTTAAAAAGAAGCTAACAAAGAACATCAAAACAAAATAGATAACAAGTGGAATAGCAACTTTGATAACTTGCATTGGCAATTGTACAATCTGCTCTCCTTTTAAGCTAAACATAAGCACAATGGTAAACAGTAAAGCATATAAAGTAAAAGGTGAAATAAAAGGGATAAACTTGCGGGTAAACCAAGCTTCTCCTTTTATTCTAATGAGATACTTATGACTTAAAAAACCTGCTAAAAATGGAATTCCTAAATAAATAAGCACACTTTGTATAACATCGCTCATCTTAATTGAAATAGCATAATCAGCAAATCCAAAATAAGAAGGTAATACGTTGATAAAAAGCCAAACAAAGAAGCTATAAAACAGCACTTGGAAAACACTATTTAATGCAATCAGTAAGGCTGCATATTCTCGATTACCTTTTGCTAAATCATTCCATACAATCACCATTGCAATACATCTGGCTAAACCAATAAGGATCAACCCTACCATATAATCAGGTTCATCACGCATGAAAATAATAGCCAGAACAAACATTAAAACAGGTCCTACAATCCAGTTTAAGAAAAGAGATAAGCCTAAGACTTTTTTATCCCGAAAAGCCAATGGTAATAGATTATAATCAACCTTAGCCAGTGGAGGATACATCATGATGATTAGTCCTATAGCCAACGGAATATTGGTCGTTCCAATAGATAGTTTATCCATCACATTAGAAACACTTGGAAATACATTTCCTAAGAGAACACCAATCCCCATAGCCAAGAAAATCCAAAGGGTTAAGTATCGATCTAAAAATTTCATTCTAACTTGCATGACTTATTTTTTAATTTGTGACACGATGTAAAACATTTCACTTGCAATTTCAAGGCTTCGATTAAAATATCCTGTTTGTTGGTTTGCTGTTCCATCAAATGCCTTAGGATCCTCGAATGTAATAGGGATTCTTCGCTCAGCACCTGCTATAAAAGGACAACCTCCATCAGCCTGTGAACAAGTCATTACAGCTGCAAAATCATCACTTGGATTAAAAGCAGCATCGTACTTCTTAGAAAAACCAATAATAGGAACTTCATTATCGCCATACTTTATCGCATATATAGGATTCTCTCCTTCCGAAATTTTAAATACGTTAAATCCCTGTTCTTTTAAAACTGTAGCAACTAGGGGATACATCGTTGTTTGTTCAGTCCCTCCTGAATAACAAATAACTTCTGGAATACCATAGTAAGTTGCTGCTACTTGCATCCAAATCTGAGCCAAATGACTTCTTCTTGAATTATGTGTACAGATAAAATTGATTCGAATTGGAGATTTTGAATCAACCTTCGCTTGAATATAAGCCACTAAAGGAGCTAAAACTTCTTTTCTAGTAGCGCTTATCTCTTGTGATTCAAGCATAGCGCTAATTGTAGTTGATACTGTTTTATACATCTTTTACTTTTTTACGATTAACAACATCCAGAATTAGGATCGCAACAACTAGTTTGAGCTTCTTGATTACTTGGGATAATTCCACAAGCATCTTCAGCTAAACAAGCAGTCAATGTGTTTTTTAATAAAAAGTGAGTTCCATTAAATGCTAAGAAATACTTCCCAATCGTTTCTTTACCTTGAACTTCTACTTCGATCTCGGCATCAACAATACCTAATTTTGTTTCTGACAATCGAATAATATGAAGCAGTTTACCCGCTTTTAAACGGTGCTGATAATCATCTGCATTCCACAATTGAAAGCTTACCTTTACCTCTTCTCTCATTGTTCCCCCACAATCAATAAACTTTTTTGTTACTTGACCTACTTCCGTTACATGGAAGTGTTCGGCTACAAACGTTCCATCTTCAAATTGAAAATCTACTCGATCTAATTTTTCTAAAACGGCTTTTACTTCTGATAATTTCATATTTTATTTGTTTTAAATTTATTTCATAATCGCAATATTACGATGATAATAATTAAAAAATATTAACAGCAATCGTTTGATGCTATTTTTTGAGCGAAGAACAATTCAAACTCCTTGAAAAATTCATTCCAAACTGCATCGTCAATACAATAACAAACTGATTTACCCTCAATTGTTCCTTTGATAAGTCCACTATTCTTAAGCTCTTTTAAGTGCTGTGAAATAGTCGCTTGAGCCAATCCAAGTTCTTCTACCAAATCATTGCAAATACAAGCATCTTGATTGATAATATACTGAAGAATGGCAAGTCTTGCTGGATGCCCTAAAACCTTAAACATAAGCGATAATCTATTCTTTTTATCACTAAATAATTCTGATTTTGTTACTCCCATTGTTTTATACTTAAATATACATCGCAATATTACGATGTATATTTAAACTATGCAAGTTTAATTAATATTGATAGCAAATACGATAATAAATTATTCTGTAATGTGATTAGACTTCATAAACCTTGAAAAGAAAATACTCACTTCATACAATAAAACTAATGGTATAACCAAAATAACTTGACTCAATACATCTGGAGGTGTAATAATTGCTGATGCTACTAAAATCAAAACATAAGCATATCTGCGATAACCTTTGAGTGTATCTGTTGATAAAATTCCCATCTTGTATAATACTAGAATGACAACTGGCAAAACAAACACAATACCTGATGCTAGTATGGTGGTTCTAACAAGAGAAATATATGAGGTAAGATCGATTTGATTGGCAACAATACTACTAATCTCTATATTCATAAAAAAATGAATAGATAAAGGAACTATAATAAAATATCCAAACAAGACACCTATAAAAAATAAAAGACTTGTGATTGTTACAAATACAATACTGTATCTTGTCTTACTATTATATAATTTAGGTTGTACAAGTTTCCAAATTTGATACAAAATCCAAGGAAATGAAGCTATTAGTCCAAAGGTAAAACTAGTCCAAATCATAATCATTAACTGACCATCCATTTTTCGATTTTGAATATCAAAATCAATCCCTTCCATATACAATGATGAACTCAAATTAAAAAAATCTATCAAAGAACGATGCCAAATATAAATAGGAAAATTAGGGTTCTTAGGAGCAAATAATATTTGCTCAAAAATAAAATTAGTATATAAAAACGCTATGCTACTACATAAAACAATCCCAATAAAACACTTGATTAAAAAACTTCTTAAAAGTCCAACAAAATTTAAAAATGTCTTTTTCTTAATATCTATATCCATATCTTATTATAAGATGCTAAACTACTGCTATTTTAATTATTTAATATCCAAATTAGGGCTTGTTTTTTAGTTGCTCTAAATATAGTTGTATGTCCTTCATTTGGCTCATCTACATAGTGCCACACTAAATTTTTATTTTCATTTTCTGCTAAAATAGTAGCTAACTTATTTGTATAGGGAGAAATATCAGCAGCATTCGATCCTGCAAACCAAAGCTTTCTTTTTACCGCACTATTTTGATCTAAACTAGCTTTTGCGGTTCTAACTAAATAATGATTATTCCACCATAATGAAGGGTCAAAGGCGATATAGTTTGCAAACATGGCGGGTTCAACAAAAAAGGTTTCCATCACAAACAAACCTGAAGCAGATTCTCCTAATATCGTTTTTTCTTCTTTGGTTCTATATCTTTTATCGATTTCCTTAAATAACTCTTCTTTAATAAAGGCTCTAAACTGATTAGAACCTCCTACCTCGGGTGCAATTTCTTTATCTTTTGCAACAGTTGTAAATCCTGTCAAATCTCTTCTTCTTTGTGTATTTTCAATTCCAACTAAGATTACAGCAGGAATTTTTTGCTCATTTATAAGCTCTTCTATGGTAGATGCGATATGAGGAAAATCCTCTCCTATTCCTCCATCAGCCATATAGATTACGGGCAAAGAATCCTGAGTACTCTCATAATTTTTTGGTGTCCATACATTAATAGTTCTTTCTTCTTTTAATTGATTTGATTCTAGTTTAAAAGTATCATGTTTAGGCACTACATCCTGAATTGTACTCTTATAACCACAACTTGCTAATAAAATGGTATAGCATAAACTTAACAAAAACATAATTTTAAATTTCATTTTAGCGTATTTTTTGATTCACAAAATTATTTCAATAAAAAACAGTAATTAATACCATTAACCTATTAATTTTACTATTTTTGAATGTGAGAAATCTCATTCTTTATTTTTACTACTGTAATTCTAAATTAGATAAAAATAATTTTATTCAATATTAGAGATTTACAGCACTAAACTAGTTCTCCTTATTTACTAGTTGTCTTTAAAAGGAGAAAGTCTTTTGGGCTTTCTCTTTTTTACTACTATAGCTTAAATAAACTTAATAAAAATAAAACTGCTACGATTAAACCTGAATACCTAAAAAACTTGACAAAACGATTAAAATCATAAAATAAAGTTTGTCCGTCAATAAGATTAACAATCATTAGAATAGTACAAGTAATAATTACTATTATCAAAAATAACATAGGAGCTGCAATATAAGATATTATATTGGCTGCAGCCCGTTCATTTGTTCTACTAAAGTCCAAGAAACTAAGTAGCATTCCCAAGACACAAAGCACTGTTAAAACAATAGCTATAACATAACCCACATTTCTAAATAAACTCCCCATTTTTATTAAATTTTTCTTTGTTTATACACCATACTAGATGTACCACTATTTAAAAATCACACCCTAAATAATATATTATATATCAATAATATAGTTTAAATAAAAACTCAAAAAGATCGACCTACTTCTTTCTAACTCCTGTATTAATATCACCTAATTCAGTGAATAATATGTCTAAACAAAATATTTACTTTGATCCATAAATATTTTTTACCATTAACTGATTTATACTATTACTCCATAAAAATAGTTAACTAAAGCCAAATAGACACCCCGACAACCAAAAAACACCTTAACAAGTTTAGTATTCCATAACAAAATACATCAAACTAAATTAATTAACAGGTAATATGAAACAAACATAACAAAATACTAAAAAACAAGATAAAAATAAATCAAAGTAAAAACATAGATGTTGATTAAAATATTTACTTACATCATTTAGAAAAACAGGTAATTATTTAACTTTTTAGTACTTTTTTAAAACATTTAAAAGTATTATATTTGATTTTAACCTAATTTACTAAGGTGAACTATTAGGTGAGTTGGTTTCAAACAAACAAGACAATTGATTGATTTAAAGATACTTACAAGAAGTGGTTCGAATCCTGCCACCCCGACAAAAAGGAATCACTTTATAGTGGTTCCTTTTTTATTTACACTCACTTTTTTATCCTACATTAACACCTCTTCATGAATCATTGAGTATCTTCGTAATTATAATAAACAATGATAATGACTAGACAAAATCCAGAAGAAATAGTTCAACAATTTGTAACTGCTTGGAATAAATACGATGCTGACTTACTTGCTGATATTTTTGTAGATGATGCAGACTTTGTCAATGTCACAGGGTTATGGTGGCATAAAAAAGAAGACATTTTTAAAGCTCATGATTATGGGTTAAGAGTAATTTTCAAAGAATCTCAACTAATAATCAAAAGAACTAAGATCAGATACTTAACAGACACTATAGCTATCGTACATGCAAGACTACAATTAAGTAATCAATCAGCATTAAAAGAAAATGAAACTCCTCAACTTAGAAACAACTTATTCATTTTCGTAACTCAGAAAATAGAAAAAAATTGGTACTGTATAGCAGCTCAGAATGCCGAAGTACAGAATGGTAAAGAGACTTTTATTAAAAAGGAAGATGGTTCTTTTGAAGCAGTGAATTACAATCAATTTAAAAAGTAAAGACGATTTTAGATATTACATCCTTCCATGGTCTTTTTCTGTTTCAACTCACTAATATACTCTGAAGGCAATACACCTGTATATTTTTTAAAATTAATCGTAAAACGACTATGAGAAGCAAAACCGCTCTTATCTGCTAAATAACTTATCTTATATGTCAGATAATGTGGTTTACTTATTAAAGTATCTACCATATAAGAAATCCTCAATTCATTAATATACGTAGCGAAGTCTTTTTCTTTATACATATTAATGTAGTAAGACACATAGCGATGATTAACTCCTAAGCTTGCAGAAAGATTACTTAGTGATATTGATTTATCCAAGTATTTTCTTTGTTTCTCAAACTCTTTTATTTTTTGACACAGATAACACTCCATGCCTATAGACATATAATTAGTTTGTTTATTAGAATCATCACTTATTTGTAGCACCTCTTCCTTTAAAGAAGAACCTCTAACTCTTCTTAGCAATCTTTTCGATTTTATTGAACTACTAGATAGTTTCTCATTTATACTCCATATCATACTTTTCTTTAATAGAGAGACATACTCCATTGTTCTATTGATGATAATACTTAAAAATAATAAGGTCTTCATATTTATACTTTTATCATTATTCAACTATTATCTATACCTATACAATAGTAACTTCCAAGTCAAATAATATGTGGTGGTGTATTTTATAGTCATGCTATAATGAAGCAGACTATAACTTTAGGTTTATTTGATAAAAGTATAATCTCTATAACAGAATGTCACCTTTAAGGGGGTGGACAAAGGGGTGGACTTAACACAATTCACATGATGTAAGTGTTTTAAAAAGCAATACATCTCATTAATAGTACACTCACTTTCAGATAAACATATACTTATTTAAAGATATAGTATCAAAGTTTTTTATATCTCTAATGCCTATTTATAGTTAGCTGCATATTTTTTAATTCTACATCCTTATCCTTTTCAACAAAAAAAGAGGCTATACAAACTGTATAACCTCTTATAATAAACAACCCTAATTTATTTCGAATACTTTATATAATTAAATTATTATTTTTCTACATTAATTTTACCAATTGTACCAATACTTCCATCAGCTAGATCTTTAATTTCAAGACCTTTAGTAGCCTTAGCAGCTGTAGCATCTAAAGAATAAACAAATGATTTTGACTCTGCAGTGATTGGTAAAAATACTTCTTTCCCATCCACGAATGGTGCTCCAGCAGCAGCAATATCATTAGCAGCAGGCAACCCTTCAATCCATTTAAAGTCTCCTGTCACAACATTAAATACAGCCAACTTATTAGCAGCAGCCATATTACTTGCTTTACTAGGACTTACGAACATATTAAGTAAGAAATAATCCCCACCGATAGCGAATGCTTTATATACTTTTGTTCCTGAGATCTGTTCTAAGTTAAAGTAATAGTTATTATCGAAGTCTCCTTTTTTAGAGTCAAATTTAATAACAGCACTTGGCTTACTTGAGAATGATACTCCATCACCATTAGTAGCATTAGGAGAGAATAAGTAAACGTTTCCATCACCCGCTTTTCCGATAGTAGATACACGGCTAGAACGGTAACGCGCTACAGCAAAACTCATCTTATCACTCTTCACTACTTTTTCTAATACTACTTTTTTATTAACATCCGTAGCACTTTCATCAAATTTAAAAACAGCTAACCATGCTCTATCTCTATAAGCAGAAGTATTATCTTCTTTATCATCTTTAGTGATTTTAAATGGTTCGATAGCCATAACAAAACGATCATTACCAATCGTCTCAAGACCTGCGAAGTTAGCATACTCTCCTTTTTCTGCAATGTTTTCTACATTTACATAAGATGTATACTTAATTCCTCCACTGTTACCATCTATGAAGTTAAAAGCCTGAGCCTTTTCTCCTGTAGTTAATTTCAAACCACCAGTTGTAGCGATCATATATTTACCGAAATTCGTAATAAACTCCTCACGAGTAGGTAGGTCAACTGTAGTATGTTTACTCAATTTTCCATTAGGTGTTAATAACCAGCTCTGCATTCCAGAAGGATCTCCTTTTCTATATTCAAAAACATAAGCTCTATTTCCTCCATAAGTATAAACTGTAGTTCCTAATGCCGTTAATCCATTTCCCTTAGCAGATATTTCTCCAGATTTAAGGTCATTGGTAGTCAGTAATAAGTTCGTTTTAGAAGCACTTGCCCCGATTACGTACTTCCACTCTACTTTATTTCCTCCATCAGTTCCACCTTCTTCAGGTGTAGGAGTACTATTATCATCAGAAGAACAACTAGTCACCGACAATGCCCCAAATATCATAGCAAAAGCAAATGTCGAAAAAACTCTTTTTTTCATTTTAATTGTATTTATTATAGATTAGTAATTTTAGTATGTATAGCGTATTTTAAACATGAAGTTTCTTCCTGGTTTTTGGAAACTATAGTTATCATAAGCTAGTTTATCGAATAGGTTATTAGCCTCTACGGTTAAGTGTATTTTATTATTAAATAAACTGTATGAAGCACTTAGATCGTGCACAGCTTGAGACGGAATCCATATAGGATCTTCACCGATTCCTTTAAAATCGTAGCTATAATGATCTATATAGCGAAGGTTATACCCTATATTTAAATTGTTGTTTTTCTTTCCTAAATCTTTAATAATAATCCCCACATCTGCTGATCCGAAGAAATAAGGCTCATTAGGAATTCTCTCATTGTAGTATGGGTTCTCTACTCCATAATCTCCAATAGTATATTTTTGTTTACTTCTGATATTTTGAGAAGTTAAACTACCTCCTGCATATATAAAATCATTGTACGTATAACGAGCTTCCACATTGATACCATAGCTCTCTACTCCTCCGATATTCACACTAGTTGCACGAGATCCTGAACCATAAGGATTACTGCGGATATAATCTTTAGTATCTCTGTATACAAAACCTGCATCTACGAATACAGCATGTATTTTATTAATCACACCTGAGTAACTGATATTCAGGTTATAGTTTTTACCTTGCTCTGGTTTTAGACCTGTATTTCCCCATACTAAGTCTCCATCTCCAAACAACTCGCTATCAGTAGGTAGTCTAAATGTATTTTCATAAGAAGCTTTGAACTGTAGATCTTTCCACAAGTATGTAGCAGCGATACCGTATCCTGTTTTATCTACTTTAGTGCTTTCACTTTGATAAGTATGTTTGATACTGTAGTGTTTACCGAATAGAGACACATTCAGATTATCTAGAATATTATAGCGATAAGACAGTGCCATAATATTTTTAAAACTACTTCTTTTTATCTCACTGTTCTTTTCTGATTGAGTTTCTTTTACAGCTAATGGATCTTTTGTCTTTCTGTTGAAGTAGTACATTACATCATTAAAACTAAATGAGTGCTTGTCATTTAATTTATAATTTACATTAAAAGTAGTTGAACCATTATGATCATAGAACTTAGTCATAGAAGGACCTCCACCAGACTCACCTTGTTTTAAGGTTTTGATACGCTCACCTGCCCAGTTATATTTATAAGAAGAGGTATCTATATTTTGATTATACCCTCCATTATAATTAGATGTAATACTTACATCTAATCCATCTATAAATAGGTTCTTCTTGCTATATTCTAATGAAGGCATAATTGTTACAGAACGACGTTTCTTATCTCCGAATACTTTCTCCATAATAGTACCTGTCTGCACACCGCGTTTTCCTTCTCCATAAGTAAATCCAAGCATAAGTCGGTCAGCATAAGACTTATCTACCACCCCTACTTTAGCTACTACAGTAGCAGTTTGGAATCGATCATTAAAGCGTCTTACCCATTGTTTCTCTTTAGAATAAACCCCAGATTGTAGATCTACCACAGGGACTAATACTTTATAATCATTATCTGAGTAGTTCTGAAAAGCATTTAACTGAGCTACTATACCATTATTAAAGGCTTTACTCACATTCAGATGACTCTTGTATGTATGGAATGAACCAGTAGTAAATGAAGCATCTATTTTAGTCTCTTTAGATTTGTTTGTGATAATATTCACTACTCCTCCTAAGGCATCAGATCCGAACTCCACAGGCACTACACCTTTATAAACTTCGATTCTGTCAACCATTGTGATCGGTAAGTTGTTTATTTTAAACTCACTACCAAATCCTTCCATAGGTACACCATCTATAAAGAATCGAATGTGTTTACCACTAAATCCATTCATTGAGAAATTATAGTCAGATCCCTCCCCACCATCTTTACGCACTTTCACACCAGATACTCTATCAAGTGCTCCAGCTACATCTAATGACGTATTGTAAAGTGGCTTTGCATCTATAGCAACTACGTTATAAGCAGATTCTCTAACTTTCTCGATAGGCTGTTTTACTTGTAGTACTACATTGTCTAAGAAAGAGTTATTCGTATCAAGTTTGAAGTTATGTGTTATACTCTCTCCTGCTTTCACCTCAAATGAGTACTCTTTAGACTCATAACTGACGTGTTGTACAACTAATTTGTACTTACCAGGTCTTTTTGTTTTAATAGTATATCGTCCTTTATTATCAGTTAACTCACTATGATGAGTATCTAATAAGCTGACTGTAGCATAATCAATAGGTTCGCCATTCGCATCTTGTACAACTCCAGAAATAACAACTGGCTTTTCTTGTGCAAAAGAAGTAAACTGACCTATATTAAAAATTGCAAAAATTAATAATAGATAGTGTTTCATTGTTCTAAGAACTTAATGTTGTGTTAGTAATTATATTATTTAGATTAATTATAAATTGAAGACAAATATATTTACTTATAACTAAACAACCATAATAACTTAGACTAAATATAAATAGATACACAAAAGAGACAATAATCGTCATCGTAATATTCTAAAAACAAAACATAATAACCTTTAATATTTTACTAAAATTTACATATTATTAACTAATAACTTTTATAAATAAAAAAAGTCAGAATTACCCATAATTCTGACTTTATGCACAAAATGCACTATTTAATCTTATTAATTCTAAATAAAAGAGCTTTAGAGATTAGTACAAACAAAAAAAGAGAACTAAACTAGTTCTCTCTTCTTCTATTTCTTAATCTTTCGTTCTTCACCACTTTTGGTTTGTTCACGCTATTATTGCGTTCTCTATCGAAGTTTCTTCTCGGTCTTCTATCCTCACGATTTCCGTCTCCTCTTCTTCCCTCTCTTCCAGAATCTCTTCCTGTAGTCATTCTACGACGAACACTCTGTTGACTCTCTTGATTTTTATTTAGACTAGCTTCCTCTGTCATTACAGAAGGCTCTATTAAGCGGTTAAGCTCATCTAATTCTGCTTTTGTCAAGTCTCTATAAGTTCCCACAGGTACATCTAGAGAAATATTGATAATACGTATCCTTTTTAATGCTACTACATCATAGTCAAAATACTCACACATACGTCTAATCTGTCTGTTTAAACCTTGAGTAAGGAATATTCTAAACACAGTCTTGCTGATCTGTTCTACTCTACACTTCTTAGTCACTGTGTCTAATATAGGTACTCCAGCTCCCATACGTTGAATAAAACGATCTGTAATAGGCTTGTTTACAGTAACAATATACTCTTTCTCATGATCGTTCTTTTGACGCAATATCTTATTCACGATATCTCCATCATTCGTCATCAGAATAAGCCCTTCACTGTCCTTATCTAATCGTCCTACTGGAAAGATGCGTTTTGGATAATTAATATAATCCACGATATTATCGCGTACACTCGTATTAGTAGTACACTCAATACCGATAGGTTTATAAAAAGCTAAATAAACATTCTCTTCATTTTTATTAACGATTAATTGTCCATTTACGCGTATCTCATCATCTTCAGACACTTTTGTCCCCATCTCTGGCACTACACCATTGACAGTGATTCTCCCCTCATCTATAAGTCTATCTGCTTCTCTTCTAGAACAAAAACCTACTTCAGACAAATATTTATTTAAACGTGTTTGCATTTTTTCCATATCACAAAATTAGCTATTTTATTTGCTATTAAACAATGCTATAGCGAAGCTAATTCATAAAATAATTCTTAATTTTTTCGAAGACAATTCTATCTTGAACAGAATGTCCTAATCCTTCTGTATAATAAACCTCTATTCCCTTTTGGTTGGCGAAATCATGAAAAACTGTACACTCAGCCAATTCTACTACTACATCCTCTTTATCGTGAATAATCAATGTCTGATTAGACAGTGATTTTATAAAGTTACGACTAGCATACTCTCCCATATCCATATCGATTAACCCTTCTAAGAATCGTAACAAATCGCTAGATACTTTCTTCCAGTATCCTAACATGCCAATATAATTATCAATTACATGCTGAAAACGATCTAGACAAGCCATTAAAACAACCTTCTCTACAAAGTCATATTTCACTACACTCATCTGGTGTAATAGAGCAAACGCTCCTAGTGAATGGGCTACAACATACTGTGGTCTAAACCTCGTAAACAATGATCCATCAAGTGAGAATAATCGATAACACTCAGATTACTTCCATCACTAAGACCTAGTCCCATCGCATCTATACTGACATACTGGTACTGATCATCTAAATAAGTCACTAGTTCCTCCCAACGACCAGCATTACTCTCCCAGCCGTGAAACAGCATAACTAATGGCAACTCTGATCGCTCTTGATTCCAGCGATAGCATTGAATACTCAGTCCATCGTAGACAAATCTATCTTGATGAGCTTGAGCTAAAAAGTTTGGAATATCTCTTCGCTTAAGTTGCCCTTTACGAGGTGTAGAGAATAACTTATAAGCAATAGCACATGCTCTCTTAGGAGCAAATAACGACAATAAATTAATCAATAAACCTAGACACTTAACCATATATAACTTCTGAAAATAAAAAAAGCCTCTTTCACAAGAGGCTTTCTGATATTATAATTTAGCTATAATAGCTTCAATTTTTTCTCTTTCTTCTTCAGCTAAAGCACTATCAACTAAAATACGTCCACTGTGCTCATCTGTAATAATCTTCTTACGTGCCGCAATCTCTACTTGAGTTTGTGGTGGAATAGTAAAGTAAGATCCTCCTGATGCACCACGCTCGATAGATACAACAGCTAAACCGTTACGAACACCATTTCTGATTCTGTTATAAGCTACTAATAAACGTTCTTCGATATCTTGTTTGAACTCTTCTGATTTCTCTAATAAGATTTTCTCTTCACGCTCAGTCTCAGACATAATGCTGTTTAATTCAGCTTCTTTATGTCCTAAGTGCTCTTTTCTAGCAGCTAACTTAGTTTCTGTCTCTGCAATTGTGTTTTTCTTGTGCTCGATGCTAACTTTCATCTCTTTGATGTGTTTTTCAGCAAGCTCAATCTCTAACTTCTGGAACTCAATCTCTTTTTCTAATGAGTTAAACTCTCTATTGTTTTTAACCTCATTTTGTTGCTCAGTATATCTTACGATAGCAGCTTTGAATTCCTCAATAGCAGCTTTTTTATCCTTAATACTCGCTTCGATATTACTTAAGTCTATATTTGATTTCTCTAAGCGTTTGTTCAGTCCAGCAACCTCATCTTGTAGATCTTCAACTTCAAGAGGCAATTCTCCTCTCATATTTCTGATTTCGTCAATTCTTGAGTCAATCAATTGCAAGTCATAAAGTGCTCTTAACTTCTCTTCAACGGTTAATTCTTTTTTCTTTGTCATCATTATAAGTAGTTAACTGGATTCGTATTTACTGTTGATAAAATAACTGCAAAAGTAGTTATTTTTTTTGAAAGAAAGTCAGTTATATAATTTTTTGTATACCTTTCACTTTCAAAATGCCCTATATCGGCTAAAACCAACTGACTTTCAGCTTGGTAATAATCGTGATATTTCAAATCTGAGGTGATATAAGCATCTACTTTCTGTGATAATGCAGCCCCTATCGCAAAACTTCCAGAGCCTCCTAACACAGCTACTCTCTTTATCGGCTTCCCTAATAGCGCACTATGTCTAATACCTCCAGTTCCTGTTTTTGCTTTGACCATCTGTAAGAATGCTACCTCGTCCATCTCTTCCTCTAGTTCACCTATCATCCCCATTCCTACATTTTGTAGTTTATTCTCTAGAGTATATATTTCATAAGCTTTCTCCTCATAGAAGTCTAAATCAAACAAGGCTTTTAATACCTTCCCTTGTAAATGCTTTTCAAATATTACTTCTACTTTGACTTCCTCTACTTCTTCATATTTTAGTGGTTCTCCTATAGCAGGACTACTCTTCTCATTACCTCTAAAACTTCCCTTGCCCTCCGTCGTAAAACTGCACAAATCATAATTACCTATAGCACCAGCTCCTGCATTAAACAGAGCCTGTCTCACTTCATCTGCATTCACTCGAGGAGCATAAGTCACTAGTTTTTGAATATAGTTCTCTTTCGGTATTAATATACTTGTGTTTTTTAATCCTAGCGTATCACAGAAGATCTTATTCACCCCTTCTTGATGATTGTCTAGTGCAGTATGTATAGCATAGATAGCGATATCGTGTTTGATCGCTTTAATTACAGCTCTCTCTACATAGCTCTTTCCTGTTATCTTCTTTAATCCAGAAAACAAGATTGGGTGAAAGCATACTACCATATTACACTTCTTCTCTATCGCCTCGTCTATCACGGTCTCTAAAGCGTCATGACAGACTAGGATCCCACTTACTTCTAAGTTATAGTCCCCTACTAATAACCCGACATTATCAAATCCCTCTGCATACGATAACGGTGTCATCTCTTCTAACACAGTGATTACTTCTCTTAACTTCATTTCTCAAATAATTTTGAACTGTAATTTATATATTTTCTCAAAGATAAAAAAATTGGTAATTTCGTATTATGGAATTACTGCGAAAATTACTCTTCCCTTTTGCCATCTTATATGGCGGGATCACTTCCCTGCGCAATTACCTTTATTCAATAAATATATTGAAGAGAACCTCTTTTAGTACACCTACTATAGTAGTAGGTAACTTAAGTGTAGGTGGTACTGGTAAAACGCCTATGGTGGAATACATAATACGACTTTTAAAAGACAAATACAAAATAGCGACTCTTAGTAGAGGGTATAAACGCAAAAGTGAGGGCTTCTTCCTCGCAGATGAACATACGACTATGGAGCAAATCGGTGATGAACCTTTCCAATATCATCACAAGTTTGACAATATCGCTGTAGCAGTAGATGCAAAAAGAGTAAACGGAATAGAGAATATCCTAAAACGAAGAACAGATACTCAAGCCATCGTTCTAGATGATGCTTTTCAGCACCTAGCTGTAAAAGGTGGTTTTAATATTCTACTGACTACTTATGATGAACCGTACTATAGCGATTATATGTTGCCGACAGGTAACCTTAGAGAAAGTCGTAGAGGAGCGAAACGAGCAGATATCATCATCGTCACCAAATGCCCTCCTACGTTATCCTCAACAGAACAAAACTCGATTGTTAAAAAATTAAATCTCAAACTGGGACAATTGTCTTTTTTTACGTATATTGAATTCAGTAAACTTGCATATTCAAAGGCTGATTCTATCTCAGTAGAAGACTTAAAAAAAGAAGAGTTTTTAATGGTAGCTGGTATTGCTAAACCACAAAGTTTTTTTGACCATCTAAAGGGCGATAAAACAATTTGTTTAACATTTCCTGACCATCATCATTTTTCATCTACTGACATTGAGTTAATTTTGAACAAAGCAAAAGAGAGTAAGATTATTACAACAGAGAAAGATTATGTCCGCTTAAATGGACTAATCCCCTCGAATAAATTATATTATTTACCAATTCAGACTTCCTTTTTAAACAATCAAGAGGAGTTTGATAAAACAATTTTAAACTATGTGGGAGCAAGTACAAGAAACGGTTAAGTATTTAATTGAAAAGACACAATTCAAACCTGAGATAGGTATTGTATTGGGGTCAGGATTAGGAAACCTTACTGCTGATATTAAAATAGAGCATGAAATTCCTTACTCAGAAATTCCTAATTTTCCAGTATCTACTGTACAAGGACACAAAGGTGCTTTAATCTTTGGTACGATTGGTAATAAAAAAGTAATGGCTATGCAAGGTCGTTTCCATTACTACGAAGGATACGAAATGGTAAAAACAGTATTCCCTATCAGAGTAATGAAGTATATGGGAGTAGAAACATTGATCGTATCTAATGCTTCAGGAGGTGTTAACCCTACATTTAAAGTAGGAGATATTATGATCATCACAGATCATATCAATGCATTCCCTGATCATCCTCTAAGAGGACATAATGATGAGCGCTTCGGACCTCGTTTCGTAAACATGAATGATGCGTATACAGGAACTTTAGTTAAGAAAGCACAAGAAATAGCTAAAGCGAAAAACTTCGATATTAAACAAGGAGTATACTACGGATTACAAGGACCAACTTTTGAAACATTAGCGGAGTATAAAATGGTACGCGTTGTAGGAGCAGACTGTGTAGGTATGTCTACAGTACCAGAAGTAATCGTAGCTCGTCACATGGATATGAAAGTATTCGGTATCTCTGTTATCTCAGATATGGGGAATGAAGAAGGTATCGTAGAAGCACATCACGAAGATGTACTTAGAGCTGTAGAAGCTGCTGAGCCTATCGCTCGTGAGCTTATTAATGAGTTAATTAAGACTATGTAATTAGTTTTTCTTATAATGTAATTTTTAGAGATACTTCTTCTGCAGAAGTATCTCTTTTTTTTGAGACCTGTTTAGATTCTCTTCGTGGTTTTCTTTAAGAATACTACAGAGAACCTAAACAGGTTCTTTTTTTCACCTTCTGTCTTCTGCTAGTATCATAATGGCAGTTTTATCGCATAGTGATCGCATTAAAAACAGCCAAAACTATGCGAGCAGTATGCCACCACTATGCGATAACTATGCGACCACTCCAATAAATGGCACAAAAAAAAGCCACCGAAGTGACTTTTTTGAATTCTCTATTGCTATAAATTAATCTATAATTTCCATTTTTTTCATAATGAATGTCGCATTCTTATTCTGACATACACCATCTCTTATCTTGTAGTCAAAGTGTAAATCATCTTCTTTTATCTCCACCTCAAAACATTTATTGATTAGAATATCAGGGAATTTATTCGTTGTCTCACATACCTCTAAATCATGAGTAGCGATCACACCATAGGTCTTCTCCCTAATCAACTTATGGATCACTCCTATCGTCCCGCTCTGCTTATCATCAGAGTTCGTTCCTCTAAGTATCTCATCTAGTAGTACGAAGCATGGTTCTTCTCTCACCTGTTCGATAATCATCTTTAGCCTTTTCACCTCTGCATAGAAGTAAGACTCACTATCTTCTAATGAATCTGTCAGTCTCATCGATACAAATAACGGCAGTGGGAAGAAAGTAGCTTTCGTAGCACAGATAGGCGCTCCTACACTAGCTAGTACAAGATTAACCCCTATGGTACGCAAGAAAGTACTCTTACCAGACATATTAGATCCTGTCAGAATCACAAAGCGTTGGTTGCTAAAGTTGATATCATTACAGACTCTCTTCTTCTCATTTAGCAGTGGATGCCCTAGATCTTTAAACTTCATCTCTCCCTCTTCACTGATAATAGGGAAGGTATAATGTCTATTGTTATAAGAGAAGTTCGCTAGCGAATTAAGCGCTTCTACCTCTCCTATAATCTCTATTGCTTTAGGCACAAGATGTCCTTTACTCTTTTTCCAATCTAAAAAGCGGTGTAATACGTGTACATGATACTGCACAAAACCGTTAAACACAACCATCACAAAGATATTAGCCACAGTCTCTAACTGTTCGAATAATTTTGATAGTTCTTTTAACTCTTTACTCGCTTGAAAAGAATCTTTATTTAATTCACTGATATAGGATTTCATTTTATCTGTAGTGAAAGTCTCTCTTTCTATACGCTTAATGATAGAACTACAGCTCTCTATAGTCTCATGTACCTTATCTGCTCCTCCTAGTTCTGCCTGAATATTCTTTATCTGTGATAAAGTCAGTATTAAGTTAAAGGAGAATAAGGTAGAGATCACATATCCCATAAAATCAAGGTCTAACAGAAAGTATAAAACAATCGAAATCCCTAATAACACAGGTAACACATAACTTAATGCACGGCCTAGTTTACTAATAGGTACTACGGCTGTGTCACTCCATTTCTTTAATCTTGTATACGCTTTCTCATCTAGATTAGACAGCTTGCTATAAGCATTAATCTCATGTCTCCATTCTACCTTCTGAGAAAGTTCTTTAATCGCTTCTTGATTATCTAAAATAGCTTCTGATGTCAATTTGCCTTTTAATAAATCTGCAAGCTTTTGTTTTCCTATAAACGTTGCTGTCCTATTTAGGTATTGATACAAAGATTTATGCCCAAAAATATCTAAGTCAAAAGCATAAGGGTGTTCTGTAGTCTTAAACTCTTCTCCTGCATCAAAAGGTCTTTTATCCTCTTCTAAGAAGGCAAGCTCATCTGTATTAATCTCTTTAAGAGCCTGTACATAGCGCATTTTCCAAGAGTACTCTACGTGTACACGCAGCAATACTAAGAAAGCAACAATAAGCCCTCCTGTAAAATATAAGTAAAAGGTATCCGCGTTAGCCAAAGCTAGATAGAAGAAATAAATAATAGCGAAGAATACGATCAAGCGTATTGCTCCTACTATTTTATATTTACTTCTTATAGCATTGTATTTAGTATTAAATAATAACTGTCTTTTGTTATAAATTTCCATTGATAATTTATTTTTTTTGCCATACCGCCTCTAATGAGACATCAACAAATATACACCAATAAAAATATCTTGTTCATTAATTCTAGTTATAATATTGAGAATCTATTGTGAAAATAGGGGAATAAATAGGACAATTTAAATTAGCATTACACTATTTCACTTCAGTAGTTTATCTTCGTATTATAAAATCTCTAATAGCTGTGTTATGCCTCTAGACTTTGAACAAAATAGTTATCTATACCTACCTAGTTTCTTTATGGAAGAAGAATTAACATCTATAGAATTGATACTTAACAACTTTCACAAGCAATGGTTAATAGAAAATGAACAAGAGTATAAGAACGGCTTAATCAACAGTCATAGCCTTACGAGTAGTCCTTTTATTACTAAACAAGAAAGGCTAGCATTATTCCAATTCATTGCTCAGGCTAAACTTATAGATATTGTCGAATCTATCTTTCCTGATAAAGCTAAATTCTTAAATACTCAATTATTCTTTGATCCTTATCACAAGGAACAAAAGAACTATTGGCATAGGGATATTCAGTATACAGGGCTTTCGATAGAAGAACAACAAGAAAAGATTAAGACAGAAAATGTAGTTCACTTTAGAATCCCACTGAAGAAAGAAAATGGAATAGAAATCATCCCTGCTACTCATCGGTTATGGGATATGCCTATAGAAGAAGACACTCGACTATCTCAGCATGGTCGTCATCCAAGTGATGCTCTGGAACGAGGGCAAGTGTTTAATCTAAATAGAGGTGATCTATTTATCTTCTCTGCGAATAGTATACACAGAGGGCTGTATGGTGATGAGAGATTCTCTTTTGACATTATCTACTGTGATGACACACCTGCTTTTAATGCATTTATAGATCCTAAAAATCAACCTACAGAAGAAGAGTTAGCTCTTCTAAACAACAGTGTGTTCTAAGAGTATACCCTTTATACGAAGGAACTAAAAAGGATGTAATGGTATAATACCCACTACATCCTTTTTAACCTTCTATTGACTCTGATACAGGTTTACTCACTTTTATCTCTCTAGATAACATACCTAACCAAGTTCTGAAACTAAACTGTTCCCACCCTTTCTTACCTAAATCGTGACAGCGTCTAGTCCCTTTACCAAAAAGATAGATATGTAACCCTATAAAGACTATTAGAAATAGTATTCCGAAAAAAGCGCCACTTAATCTCGCAAATACTGAGAAGCTTAAAAACAACAACACAAAGTAAGTTACTAGACTTACGATATATGCCTTTCTGTTGATAGTCCCTTTATAAGAAAATGCCTCTTTTATCACAATTATTCAATTTATCTTGAAGCGTCAAATTTAAACAAAAACTAGTAAAAAAATTACTCTGATTATATAAGTAATAGGTAGACTTATTGGTGATAAAATAAAGTTTTATTTAGATATACTAACTGTAGTTATTTTAATTTCAAAATACATGACACCTTATGACAAATATGTTAAACAATCAAATAACACCTTCTGATTAAACAATATGAACCTTATATTTAAGGTTATATCTATAACCAACTAGAAATAATCACTATAATATGAGATTTTTATTCACCTTACTAATGGCTTTAGTAATCACCATGACTAAAGCACAAGAGTTAATAATACAGCCACTACTTCCACCAGACACTAAGGAACTAACAGACCTGTCTTTCCTTAAAGAAGAGCTCAAAGACAAGCAAATCGTCATGTTAGGAGAACAAACACATATGTATGATAATATCTTTGAGATGAAGGCAAGAGTAGTTGAATACCTACACCAAGAAATGGGCTTTACTACTTTCGCTATGGAGTCTCCTGTATATGATATATGGAAGATGAATCAACAGGGGTTTAATCCTGATGCGTTTAATCAAGCTATTTTTAGTACATGGAGTAATAGTCAAGAGTTTCAAAGATTAGTTAAGTATATAGAAGATAACAACCTTAAAGTGATAGGATATGACTCGCAAATCCTAAATGAGGATATCTTCATAGAAGACTTCTTTACTTACCTAGAGCAACAAAAAATAAGTTTAAAGCTTGACTCGGATGACTTCGGTATCGCATTAGAGGCATTGCTAGTTACTTATAAATACGATAATCAAGATATCAAGTTTACTGCTTTTGAAAAAGAGCTTAAAAGAATAATTACTGCTATAGAGAAGTTACCTCAAACAGACACTAATCTTACTTGGGTACAAATCACTAAAGGTCTTCTAAGCACTGCACAATCAGTCAATGATACGAAAGAACCAATTATGACAAGTGACCTTGCCTCTAAAGATGACAACTATCGCGATAAACAGATGGCGGATAACTTAATACAGTATATTAAAAGGCATCCTCAAGAAAAAATCATGGTATGGGCTGATAATATCCATGTTATGTACAGCAACCCGAATAGTGGAAATGTACAGGCAAGAGCCTTCATCTCTATGGGACGACAAATAAAAGATTATTATAAAGAGAAAGTATTTAGTCTAGGTACATTACATGCCAATGATTCCCTGTTCGATACAGGGACACGTACCTTACATGCTACTCCTATTCAAGAAGGTTCTTTTGAAGATCAGTTACAAAAGTTAAACACTCCTTATCTGTATATTTCTTCTAATCAGGAAGCAATGCATCTACCTATGGATACAAGGCTACTTCACTTCGTAGAGTATACTAAGGAGAGATTAGACTTATTTCACGATGGTTATATATTTCTAAATACTGCTTCACAAGCAGAACGAAAAAAGATAAAGAAACAAGATACCCAAAACAAGGTAACTGTACCTTCTAAAGAAATCAAACAAGAACAAGGTTCTTTTAAAGGGCAACTATTAGATAAAGATACTCAACAGCCTATCGCCTTTGCAACTATTATCTTAGTAGAACAAGATATCTATAGAGTAACGGATGACAATGGGTATTATGAACTTCCTTTTGACCCTAAGACAAAAGGTAACTCTACACTAGAGATACAAGCTCTAGGATATGATAACTATACTGTATCCTTAAATGAATTAGCTTCTGTTATCTCATTAGAAGCCAACTTTGACTTACTAGATGAATTAGTTATCACCAAACAACTTACTCCAAAAGAAGTACTCCGCCTTGCTATCAAAAAGAAAGCTGAGAACCACCCTACTGAACCATTTAACTTCACTAGATTTAGTCATGAATTAATCTATAAGAACGATACTAAAATATTTGACCTTGAAATAATAACTAAAGATTACCAGGAAACCTATTTAGGCTTGAACAGAACAACTTTTGAGGTACAACAAGTAAAATGGAACAATAGAGGTATTAAGAACATAAAAAATACAGACCATATTTTTAGAGGCAGAGAGAATCCAATTCAATACTCTAATATATTACACAAAAGAAAATACAAGAAGTTTAAACTCTCGTTTATAGAATCAAAAGATCCTAATGATAGTAACTTATATGTTATCGCATTCGAAACAGAGAGAGAGGGTTGGAATTACACTAATAAAGCTGATCCCTCTAAATACTCAGGTAGAATTTATATTAATCAAGATAACTATGCCATAGTAAAAGTGGTTGAAACATGGGAATCATCATTAGATGCTGACTATTTAAAAAGTAAGTATAAACACAATTCTAATATAGAGCGTATTGCATTAAGGACTGCTAAGGAAGAAAATATCAGCGTATTCAAAGATCTCCTCAATAATGGTAAATACTATGCTACTAACTTCTTCTATAGATCCTTTAGTGATGAAACTTATCATAATGGAGAAAAACATAATTTCACCAACTCTACTGACTCACATTTATTTGATTTAAAAACAAATGACGTCGAATTCATAGAGTATGAATTTAAAAACAAAAGCAAAACTTTACTAGATAGGGTATCTTACAATGATGGCTTTTGGAACAACTTCTACAAAGAAAACCCTCAGTATAAACCATAATTAAGTTAATCAAAAAGAGGCTGTAATGGGATTACAGCCTCTTTTTATATCTATTTCGTAATGACAATCATCCCAAAATCACCTTTTTTATAGCCATACATGACATCTGTCTGTTTTGACTTTTCGAAGCGTATTTCTTTTACATCTTCTACTTTTAACAAGGCTAAGTCTTTTGACTTCATCATCGTATTTCCATCTCCTTTTTTATCTATTACCATCACACTAAAGTTCCCAGGTTCTATAGTAGGAATAGCTCCCTTGTGATACAACTTACAGGTATTAATATAAAGATCTTCTACATACTGCTGTAGAGTAAGTTTATTACCTGGGTTTACTTCTTCTTTAGATTGATATAAAGAAGCTAAACTGTCATTTATACTTGTGTTTTTGTCTTGTGGATTTTGTCCAATACAGAATGTAGTAACACATAGTGCCACTACTATATATCTTAAATGTCGCATGAGGTATAGAGTGAAATTATAAAGCTCTAATTTACTCTATCAATTCTTAATATAATGATAAAGATAAGGTATTGAAATGCTAATTAACTCAACTATTGCTTTAACACCCAGTCCACTATTTTTTGTTTAGGTACTTGATGGATTTCATAACTTTCTCCATCAGCAAAGAAATGATTCTCCCCTTCTAATACTTCTATTGCTATATTCTTATTATGAAAACTCTGAAGCAATTCAACATTGCTAATAGGATCTACTAATACATCTTGATCTCCTATCATATAAAACATCGGTATAGCTATCGCTCTATACTTATCCTGATTGTCTTTTGCCACTATATCTCTTTCTGCATGTCCTATTAGAAATCGAAACCTCGTTTTAGTTTTCTTATCTGTATATCCTATCTCCTTCATCTTTTTCTTATACATCTTCCAATAGTTCTTATCATCCTTAATTGAAATATAATAATCAGCTAGTTCATTATACACCTTTTCTTTTTCTTCTTGAGTATCATAGGCAAAATAATCTTGAAAACCATTCTCCTCTTGTTTTAGTTGGTATAAAAACATCTCTTTACCAGACACAACAGGTGATGATAACATCACTAAAAAATCAGGATCAAAAGAATGAGCATAAGCATCCATAATAGCAATCCCTCCCATGCTATGTCCTATTACACCGATCTTTTTATCCTTTAACTCTTCTCTCTTCTTTAACATCTGAAAGGCCGAAGCTAATTCTGCACCCATCATAGAAGGGCTATATGACATATTTCCACCTCCTGTTCCTCCTGAATTTCCCATCTCTCTTTCATCATATCTAAATACAGCTACATTGTGACCTAATAAGGCTTCTGCTAAATAGCTATGTGTATTACGTGTATTATATCCTGTACCTGGTTTAATAATCACTACTTTATCGAAGCCTGTCTTAGGTATGATCAAACTTCCTTCAAAAGAAACACTATCTATCTTTTCTTTCCAATGAAAGGCAGGTACATTAAATTTAATCGTAGTAAAAGAGTAATTGTCTTTTTTAGGAACATAGGTTTCTAAATCAGTCTTAGCATTCTGTCCTATACACATAGAAGTAATCAGTAGAAAGCTGTATAAAATTAAGTGTTTCATAATTATAAGTTTTAGTTAAGTGTTCTATAGATAACTACTTAACTAAAACCTTTAGTATAAAAAAAAGCTACTTTAACATATCGTAAAGTAGCTTTATTCATTCTTATATCAATTGATTACCAAACCAATACGTTATTCTCATTCTTCCAAAGTAACAAACGGAAGTCTTCATAAATATCAGCAGTACCAATAGTATGTGTATCTCTTACAGGCTTATTCAAAGTCAGCTTGTGTAATATACCTGCATATGTACCTACATATAATGTCTTCTCATCTTCTGATAATACCATTCCACTTATGGTAGAACCTAAGAAATGTTGCCACAGCTCTCTTCCGTCTTTATGTATTGCTCTGATATATCCATAAGCATCTCCTAAGATATAGTAGTCATTAAAAGCTACACCAGCATACACACGCATTCCTTCATCTAATATCGTAATATCCTCATGATCATCCCATCCTGGTATATCCATTCCATCTAACTTATCTCCATCTACCCCTATCGATATCCCATTGTAAAAATGGCAAGAGTTAGTCAATAGTTGTTTATCATCTTTAGTAAACAAACAATAATGAGGATACTCAGATTGTGGACCTACTGATCCTACTTTATTCCCTTCACTGTCCAAAACGATGTGATCGCTACACTGCTCTCCTACTACAATATACTTATTGTCGTGAGATAAAGTAGCATGATCCATAGATAATCCATTGTTTTCTTCCCCTTCTTCTAGTATTGGAAACAACAGTTTCTCTTCTTTAGTATTTAATAAATAAATTCCCTCTGAAGAGATGAACAATACTTTCAGCCCATCACTAAAAGGAATAAGTCTTGTAATTCCTATATTCGCTAAAGTATCTAATGTAAACTCTGTTATAATTTCTCCTTCCCATCCTTGACGAGTCACTATCTTATCTGCATACGCTATCGCATAAACAAGGTTGCGCATAGACTGTCCAATGCTTTTAATCTCTTTGTCTAATGCAACTACTTCTGTTCCTTTCGCTATATATGCTTGTCGCTCTTCATAAGAAGTCCCTTGCATAAAAGCGACACTATCTTCTGCTATATAACAAATATCTCCTATATAACTCCCTTTGTCATCTAACATTGGTATAATAGGGGCATGTGCAGGAGGAAACTCTTGTCTAAAAGTATCTACTGCACCATTAACATTAGCTTCTCTTAATAACTCAATAACTGCTTCTGCAAGTTTACCTCTTGTGTCCTCTGCTTCTTCACCATCCCATTTATCCCAGCCGTGTTCTGTACCGAAAGCGACCATCTCATTAATCTCCTTAGCATACTTCTCGCCTTTCTTATACCACTTACCCTGTAGCTCTTCTCTTGTTTTCATCTCTTCTATGTTTTATCACAGCACTAAAGTATTGACTTATGTCTTCTAATGCAATCACTTTATTCAGCTAATTTTCGCTCTCCTAAGTTCTCTATTAATCTCAATAAATACCCATCAGGATCTTGTACTAAGAACTGTTTCTGACCGAACTCTACATCGTCTGCTCTATACCAACGCTCTTCTGCATCAATAAACACATTATAATTAGCCTCTTGAAGTCGTTTTAGAATAGGTATTATGGCATTTACTTCTATCTGAAAGTTTATTCCTCTACCATACGGCTTTTCTAATATCCCTGTCTCCCATTCTCTATCAGCAGGATTATATTGTTCTAGCATTACTTGTGCATCTCCCATACCTAAATAGGCAAAGTACTCTTCCTTTCGATCATACATTACTTCAAACCCTATATAATCACACCAAAACTGTAAACTAATAGCTAAGTCAGATACTACAAACTCTGGTACTAAAGCTGCCCACTTTATATTATCACTTCTCATGATGTTCTTTTAAGTAAAAATACTATTTATTAGATACAAAAAAGGCTATCTAAAAGATAGCCTACGATATACCTTATCCAATTCTTAAATAGTTGCTTGACTATCTAACTCAACATTAAAACTCACCTTTAATCCCAACGCCTTAAATACTTTTAATAAAGTAGTCAGACGAGCATCTGTAGTGCTATTCTCTATCTTTGAGATCTGAGCTTTTTTTACTCCTACTAAGAGACCTAATTCCTCTTGTGTTAAATTACGCTTTTGTCTTGCTTGTTTTATTTGTTGTCCTAACAAGTCAAGCCTTAATTCATTCTCAAACTCTTCTCTACTCTCTGTTCCTCTCTCACCAATATATAAATCAGTAATTTCTTCTAAGCTATATGTTTTCATTTTACTTCTCTTTACTATTAAAATAGACATCTCTCAATCGTTCAGCTCTTTCTATTTTTTTTTTAGAAATTTTATCCTCTTTTTTTATAATACCATGTGTTGAAATCACCATTGTATTTTTATTATCTGACTTATCCCAAAAGGCAAATAGCCTATAATAAAAAGAGCTATACATTGTTCTAAACTCCCAAATATCACCTTGTAACTTCTTAAATAATTCAATATCTGAAGTGATGCTTGCTTTATTTATATTATAAATAATCTTTGCTCTAGCTTTAGAATCTAAATGGTCTAAAAACTCTTTAGCTTCTTCTAAAAAAATGACATTAAACTTTAAACCATCTTTCATTATCAATACATTACAAAATTAAATGTTTCCTAATAAAGAAACAACCATTATTATATATTAAAGATAAAATGATTTAAGAACATAAAATTAAACATATCAAACACCTTCTTAACAATACTAAAATAATACACTTAAAAGGCAATAACTCATTACATCATAGTTAACCAACTTCACTATTCTTCGTCAAAAGAAAACTCACTCCACACCAATTCCCAAAAAGGACTATCTAAATCAAAACGCTCATTATACAATCTCTCTATTTCTTCTTTAGACAATTCAGATTCTGTCAAATAAATCATATATTTCACACACTCTTCAAACTCACCTAAAGAATCTGCTACTAATAATGGTTCCCATTTACCTGCTCCATGCTCTGCAAAATAAACAGGAAAGCCTTTCTCCTCTTCTGTGATATCTATCCAATATGGATCTTGTGCATAACCTCCACATATTACATACCAATTAGGATGAAAATCACCTTCCTTAGTTCCTGTGATATCCTTTCCTTCAACTCTATTATACTTATACCCATCTTGAAAACCTTCAATATCGCCCTGTTGAGGATAAAACTGAGGCATAAAATAATGAGTACATTCTATCTCTTTTGCTATAAAATCTGTTATTGCTTTTGGAAATTTCATATTCTTCTTTTTAAGAGGATAAAGATAAACCATTCTACACTTGCTTCCCCTTCATCATTTTATTCCAATATAAATAGGGCAACATATATTTCTTCAACATCCATAAACGCCAATGCTCCTGATCACTTGTATTAATCAACAACTGTTTTAACTTAGGATCAGGTGTAAACTCATTCTTATAATTAAACTCTGCTAAAACCATCTTACCATACCCAGTTACTAATGGACAAGAAGAATAACCTTTATATTCTTTATTAGATACTTCTTTATTATCTAATAACTTACACAAATTATCTACTACTACTGGAACTTGTTTACGTATTGCAGCACCTGTCTTAGCAGTTGGTAAACCCGCCACATCTCCGAGTCCAAATACATTAGTATACTTATTGTGTTGTAAGCTGTTTAAATCAACATCTAACCAACCAGCAGTATTTACTAAATTAGATTCTCTTACAAACTGTGGTGCCACTTGAGGCGGTGCTAAATGTAAGAAGTCAAAAGACATCTCTACTACACTGCCATCAGCTACAGTAGTACTGCCGTCAGAGATTACCACACATTTATTATCAGGCATATTCGTGCGTTTAAAATAAACCTTTTTATGATCAGCATCTATTTTAATCGGATTGTGGAAAGGTCTAAAGTCGATACCATATCTATCAACTACTTTCATTAAAGTTTCTGCAATAGGTTTAACTCCAAAAATAACACTCCCAGGCATCGGGAAATGAATTTTAGTATTCTTATCTATTCCTTTCTTGCGAAAATAATCACATGCCAAATACATGATCTTCTGAGGGGCTCCACCACATTTAATAGGTGTATTCGGTTGAGTAAAAATAGCAGTTCCTCCTTTAAATTCTTGTAATAGCTTCCAAGTATATTCTGGGTCTATATAATTACTACACACCACACCTTTCTCTACAGCATCAGCTAGTCCTTCTATCAAGGATAAGTCATTCACTAATCCAGGACAGACTACTAAATAATCATACGTATAGGTTATTCCTTCTTTAGTACTTAGGCGATTATTATCAACATCCATAGAAATAACCATATCTTGAATCCAATCTACACCACTAGGTATAAGATCCTTTGTAGGTTTTATAGTTTTCTTCTTATCATAAGCTCCCGCCCCTACTAGTGTAAATGCAGGTTGATAGTAATGTAATTCTGATGCATCTATAATCCCAATATCTATATTGAGATTACGTTTCTTTAATTGAGCTGCTGTCATTATACCAGCAGTTCCTGCTCCTATAATAAGGATTTGATAGTGAGTTTTCATTTTTTACAATATTGTTTCAGTTAATATACTAAAATATTAACCATCTACCGTATGTGTTGTAACAAATGTTACAATACTGTTTATAATTTATTAATAGAAACACATTACATTACGTGTCGCACAATACATACCCAATACAACACATCAGTAGCGACATAGCACCTTACGTATCACACAATACAGATCCTATACAACACATCAGTAGAGACACAATATTTTGTGTTTCAAAAAATACATCTCCAATATAACACATCAGTAGAGATGCAATATTTTGCATGTCACACAATACATATCCAAGACAACACATCAGTAGAGACACAACACCTTACGTGTCACACAATACATATCCAAGACAACACATCAGTAGAGACACAACACCTTACGTGTCACACAATGCATATCCAATACAACACATCAGTAGAGATGCAATATTTTGCATGTCACACAATACATATCCAAGACAACACATCGATAGAGACACAACACCTTACGTGTCACACAATACATCTCCAATATAACATATCAGTAGAGATGCAATATTTTGCATGTCACACAATACATCTCCAATATAACACATCAGTAAAGACAATTAATATAAAACAAAAAAAGAGAGATGATCTCTCATCTCTCTTCATATATAAATAGAATAGTCTAATTCTTATTCCCCTTTTTTAGCTCTTCTTGATCTAGCTAATAAAGTATTCTTTAATAACATCGCTATTGTCATTGGTCCTACACCACCAGGTACAGGAGTGATAAAAGCAGCTTTCTTACTAACCTCATCGAAGTCTACATCTCCTGCGATAACGTATCCTCTAGGATTAGTCTCATCTGGTACACGAGTGATACCTACATCTACTACAGTTACTCCATCCTTCACCATATCTCCTTTTAAGAAGTAAGGTACTCCTAATGCTGAAATGATAATATCTGCTTCTCTAGTAATCTCAGCAATATTCTTAGTGCGACTATGCGTTAATGTCACAGTAGCATCTCCAGGGTAACCTTTACGGCTTAACAAAATACTCATAGGACGACCTACAATGTGAGAACGACCGATAACTACTACGTTTTTACCTGCTGTCTCTACTTTATAACGCTCTAATAATTCCATGATTCCATAAGGAGTAGCTGGTAAGAATGTCTCCATCTCTAAAGCCATACGACCGAAGTTCGTTGGGTGGAACCCATCTACGTCTTTATCCGCATCGATAGCTAATAAGATCTTTTGCTCATCAATGTGTTTTGGAAGAGGTAATTGAACGATATATCCATCTATAGCAGGATCAGCATTCAATTCTTTTACTTTAGCTAAAAGCTCTTCTTCTGTAGTTTCTTCTGGCAAAGAAACTAGTGTAGATTCAAAACCTACTTTCTCACAAGACTTAACCTTACTTCCTACGTAAGTTAAACTTGCTCCATTAGTACCAACAATAACTGCTGCTAAATGAGGTACTTTTTCTCCACGAGCTTTCATCTGTTGAACCTCAACAGCGATCTCATTCTTGATATCTTCCGATACCTTTTTTCCGTCTAGTAGTTGCATTAAAATAAAATGTGTGTTGTGTGTATGTAAATAAAGAAGGTTTAAACCTCATAATGAACCTTAAACCTTCTTCTTTAATTATCTTTGCATGCCTTTCATTTGCCCCATCATTCTCATCAAATTCTTTCCTTTTGCCCCTTGCATCATCTTCATCATTTTGCTCATTTGATCGAACTGCTTAAGCAATTGATTCACTTGTTGTATATCTGTACCCGATCCTTTAGCGATACGGTTCTTACGTTTTACATCTATAATGGATGGTTTAGAACGTTCTGCAGGTGTCATTGAGTAGATAATAGCCTCGATATGTTTAAACGCATCATCTTCTATCTCTACATCTTTCATTGCTTTTCCAACTCCAGGTATCATCCCCATCAAGTCTTTCATATTCCCCATCTTCTTCACTTGCTGAATCTGATTTAAGAAATCATCAAAACCGAACTCATTCTTCGCGATTTTCTTCTGGATTTTACGAGCCTCTTCTTCGTCGTATTGAGCCTGTGCACGCTCTACTAACGAGATAACGTCTCCCATCCCTAAGATACGGTCTGCCATACGATCTGGATAGAACACATCTATCGCTTCCATCTTCTCACCAGTACCGATAAACTTAATCGGTTTATTTACTACTGATTTAATTGAGATTGCAGCCCCTCCACGTGTATCCCCATCTAACTTAGTAAGGATAACTCCGTCGAAGTTTAATCTATCGTTAAAAGCTTTCGCTGTATTTACGGCATCTTGTCCTGTCATAGAGTCCACTACGAATAGCGTCTCATGTGGTGTAATTGCTTTGTGAATATTAGCGATCTCCGTCATCATCTCCTCGTCTACTGCTAGACGACCAGCTGTATCGACAATCACTACATTGAATCCATTTGCTTTCGCATGCTTAATAGCATTCTCTGCAATTAGTACAGGATTGTTATTTCCTTCTTCTGAATATACTTCTATACCTAATTGATCACCTACTACGTGTAACTGATTAATAGCTGCAGGACGATATACGTCACACGCTACCAATAAAGGTTTCTTATTTTTCTTTGTCTTTAAGAAGTTTGCTAGTTTACCAGAGAATGTTGTTTTCCCTGACCCTTGCAAACCTGACATTAAAATAACTGAAGGATTACCAGATAAGTTAATACCTGCAGCCTCACCTCCCATTAATTGAGTCAACTCGTCCTTAACGATTTTGATCATCAATTGTCCTGGTTGTAAAGTTGTAAGTACCTCTTGTCCTAAGGCTTTTTCTTTTACTATATTAGTAAAATCTTTAGCAATCTTAAAGTTAACGTCGGCATCTAATAGAGCTCTACGAACCTCTTTTAGAGTGTCTGCTACATTGACTTCTGTAATCTTGCCGTGTCCCTTAAGGATATGAAAGGCTTTATCTAATTTATCACTTAAATTATCAAACATATCGGTATTATTTTAATACTTTGAGTCGCCAAAGATACTATTTAACTCGTTAAGTCACAAAAAGCAAAAGCAACAAAACATACTTTTTTAAAAATTATTTGTTATTTCGGTTATTTATCACCAATTACCTTCCCTCTACCGAACCTTTTCAAAGGAGAAAAACTTATTTATAAACCGAATATCATTACCTTAGTTTTTATAATAAATCCAAAACATGAAAAAACTACTTATACTAACCTCAGCCTTCATATTATCATGTAGTCAAACAATATACAGTCAAGACTTACACGTTAAAATAGATAGTATACGCAACCTATACAACGTTCCTGAAGTCGCCTATGCCATTGTAACAAAAGATCAAACTATTCAAAAAGGAATCTCAGGACATCACAAATTCGGCGAAAAGAACACACCTTCTAATGCTGATCTAAAAAACTACTTTCACTTAGGTTCTAACTCTAAAGCCATTACAGGGTTTATAGCAGCCAAACTAGTAGAACAAGGCAAAATCAAGTGGAATACTACCTATTTTGATCTATTCCCTGAAGCAAAAGAATCTGCTAATTCTGCATACTACACTGCTACACTGAAGGACTTCTTCTCTCACAGAGCTAAAGTACATGCCTTCACTAGTGGTACGGAACGCATTGGTCTTCCAAAGCTCGAAGGGACAAAACAACAACAGAGACAAGCTTTCGCTCAACATGTATTAACGATGGCTCCACTAGAAACTCCAGATGGATATACCTATTCTAATGCAGGGTATAGTATAGCAGCTTCTATGTTAGAGAAAGTAACTAACAAATCTTGGGAAGAACTAGCAAAAGAAATTCTAACCAATGAACTAGATATAGACTTCGTCATCGGCTGGCCAAATCGCAATCTAGAAAACCAACCTTGGGGACATGCCCTACAGTATGATGTACTAGAATCTGTACCTCCTACTTATAACTATGCATTAACCCTTATAGAGCCTGCTGGTGACTTAAGTATGAATATAGAGAATTATATCAAATACATCCAACTCAATCTACAAGGTCTTGCAGGTCAAAACAACGCCCTTAAAGCAAGTACTTATGACTTCTTATTTAATAGTCAAAGCAAATATGCTATAGGCTGGGGGAATCTTATCAATGAAACTACTAAGCTATATGACCACGCCGGTTCTGATGGTACATTCTTTACCTATACACAGATAGACGGAATCACGAATACCGCCTATATCATCATGGCAAACAGTGGTACTGCCAATGCACAACAAGCTGTAATGAAAATAGTACAAGTGATGAAAGAGGCTGATAAGTAAGTATAATAAAACAATAGCGTTTAATTTTAAAACAATGCTCTTTCCCATCTCCCTTTTATCCTTAATTTTGCAGTCTAAAAATTAGAATTACATGTCTCAGCCTAAAGCTATCTTCAGAAAGTTTACCAGTGATGTGCAGTCTATAGCACTGCCGACTAAGTTTACTTTCCCTTTTTATTACGAACCTCATCCCCTAACCATACTAGCAGCAGAAGAGTTACAACGTGAACTAAGCACACATCCGCTTATAGCACCGCTATTTGACACAGAGGATGAGAACTGTCTACCTACAGGTAAGATGTTTGGTGTACTAGTAGTAAAAAATGAAAAAGGAGAACTAGGCTACTTAGCAGGCTTCTCTGGTAAGCTAGGCAGTCATACAGACCTAGAGGGATACGTACCACTAATCTTTGACCTATGGAATGAGAACGGCTTTTTTGCAAGAGAAGATGTAGAGGTAAAAGCAATTAATGCTATCAATGCCAAAATAGAAAAACTAGAAGCAGATACTGTATATAGCAATGCCAAAGCTTTATTGAAACAACAGATAGCTGAAGAAAAAACAGCCATCGAAGAAAAGAAAGTACAGCATAAAAAACAAAAAAACGAGCGAAAAGCCATCCGAAAAGAACAAGAAGTCATACTTTCTCCTGAAGAATTTCAGCTTTTAAATGATGACCTAGTCAAACAGAGTTTAAGAGATAAATATGAGTTGCGCGTACTGACAGAATATTGGCAAGAGCAAATCACGACAACTAGAGATATCACGACAAGTATAGAAGAGGAGCTAAATAACCTAAAAGAAGAACGCAAACAAAAGTCTAATGGACTACAGCAAAAACTATTCGCTTCTTACAAATTCTTAAATTATAAAGGAGAAGAACAAAGCTTATTAGAGATCTTCGAGAAGACAGTATTACAACAGCCACCTGCTGCTGCTGGAGACTGTGCGGCTCCTAAACTGATGCAATACGCCTATGAGCATAATTATACGCCTATTGCTTTAGGAGAATTCTGGTGGGGAGAGTCTCCGAAGTCAGAGATTCGCAAGCATCAGCACTTCTACCCTTCTTGTCGCAGTAAGTGTGAGCCTATTTTAGGACATATGCTAGAAGGCTTAGAAGTAGATGATAATCCACTATTGATCAACCCTGCTCTTAACAGACCTATTGAGGTAGTCTATGAGGATGAGTACTTTGCTATTGTAAATAAGCCTGAAGACTTCTTATCTGTACCTGGTATTTATATACTAGACTCTGTATATGAACGTATGAAACTTCGCTACCCTAATGCTACAGGGCCTCTTATCGTACACCGATTAGACATGCCTACATCAGGTATCTTAATCATTGCTAAGGATAAAGACTCGCATAAAGCACTACAGAGCCAGTTTATAAAGAAGAGCTTAGAGAAGAGATATGTCGCTATACTAGATGGTATCATAGCAGAAGACGAAGGGATTATAGAACTACCGTTGAGAATAGACTTTGACGATAGACCTAGACAGATGGTATGCTATGAATATGGCAAGTATGCCAAGACTAGATACGAAGTGATAGAACGAAAAGATGGTAAGACGAAAGTGTACTTCTATCCTATCACAGGGCGTACTCATCAGCTGCGTATGCATGCCTCACACCCAAAAGGACTAAACACACCTATAGTAGGTGATGACCTATATGGTACCAAAGCAGACAGACTATATCTACATGCAGAGCGTATCACTTTTAGACATCCAAAGACATACGAATTAATGACATTTACCATAAAAGAGAGCTTCTAAGCTCTCTTTTTTCATTACATTAGCTATAAATACAGCACTATGAATGAAAAGAAAAAACAGTTACAAAAGCATAAACGCATAGCTACTGGTCTATTTATACTTATGGCTATCCTCTATATCTCTATGGTATATGCCATCAGACATTCACCTGCTTCGTGGATGGGATATGTCAAGGCATTCTCAGAAGCTGCGATGGTCGGGGCACTAGCAGACTGGTTTGCAGTGACAGCTCTTTTTAGACATCCGATGGGCATGCCCATTCCGCATACTAATCTTATTGTCAATAGCAAAAACAAGATTGGAGATAACCTAGGAGACTTTGTCACAGATAACTTCTTGACGTCAGAGAATATCAGACCTTATGTGGAGAAAGTTGATTTAGCGAATATGATTTCTACTTGGCTAAACAAGCCTAATAATCAAATCATTTTAGAGCATGAGATTACTTCACTTGCCAAACGAATACTCGCTGAACTAGAGGACGAAACAATCATTGCACTGATGACTTCAAAAGCGAAAGAAGGTATTGCGGCTATTAATATCCAAAGCTTTGTATCACAAGGAGTCACCTATGCTATCGAAAAGAATGAACACAACAGATTATTAGACATTATCTTGCCTAAGGCACAACTCTATGTAGAAGAACACCGCCAAGAAATATATGACAATGTCGTAGAGAAAAAACCTATCTTAGGGCTTATCGGAGGTAAAGCGGTGACGAATCAACTTATCAGTGGTATCAATACCTTCTTAAGTGATATAGAAAAAGACCCTCATCACAAAATAAGAAAAGAGATTACCCTAAGGTTAGAAATGCTCGCTGTAGATATAGAAGCTTCTCCTATGTGGAAAGCTAAGTTCGATGAAATCATAGGTCAATTCATTACTGATGATACTATTCATACGTATATGCAAGACCTATGGCGCTCTACGAAGGAAAATCTACTCGTACAACTAGAGGACAATAACTCAGTACTGCGCAAGTATATCTCTAATAGCCTGTCTAAAATAGCACTAGACTTAGAGAATAACGAGGAGAATAAAATAAAGATCAATAAGTGGATACAACACACCATCTATAAAGTAGCTCTTAAAAACACAAAAGAAGTAGGGCAACTAATCAGAAATACTGTAGATAGCTGGGATGGTCGCGAACTGAGTGATAAACTAGAACTAGAAGTAGGTAAAGACTTACAGTATATCCGCATCAACGGTACTCTAGTGGGAGGACTAGTAGGGTTACTTATTTATATTATTACTTCCTTGTTATAGTTATATTACACTTGTAATATAACTAGGCTAATTTATTGTAATCTATATACCTATTTTACACTACTCTGCTTCCTATCTCCTCTTAAAATGAGTTGAGGTGAGTCCGTAGTGAGTCCGTTATGAGTCCGTAGTGTGTCCGTTAAATCAAATAAAAAAACGGAGGCAATACTTACTTAAACCATAAACAATATCGAAATATCTGCTATTAGACTAAACTTAGTTTACTATAAAGCTAATACTACAGAACAAAAAAAGCTGTAACATCTCTGTTACAGCTTCATTATATTAGATGGTTTAGGATCTAATTATCAGATTGTCCTTTTAGGCTTACTTCATTTCCTTCACTATCTATTGTAATGATAGTTACTTCATGTGCTACTTCTGACTCAGGATTATCCATTAAGATCGTGATCATGTCATTCGCTTTTTTATCTTTAAAATACAGTACTCTATTGCCCATCGTTCCTTGTATATCTTCAGTTCCTTCTAGAATCAGGTCAGGGACATCAGATACTAGCTTACCGTCGTTCCATATTGTTAAGCGCATTACTTTCTCATCTTTTCTATCTATACGCCAGATATCCTGTCCCGTTTTAATAATAGCATATGGTTCTAAGAACTTATTCACACTTCTGTGCAATCTCTTCTTATCTGCCTGAATCATTTCTTCTCTTATCTTCTTCTCTAGTTCAGTCTGATCGATAATGCGATAAATATCCCCGCTCTCTGTCAACCACATTCTCCCCAAGTCAAACATAATACCGCGCCATCCCATATGACTGTATTCTTCTATTACAGAGTTCGCTATCTTAGCTGAAAACTCGGGTACAAAAAACTCTTCAAAACGACTCACAAATTCGAACTCGGAAGTCACTGGTGGCAAAGGGTATTCTCGCTTCAGAGGATAAACTATTCTCTTGGCAATACCTTCTCTATCTTCATTCTCAAACAAAGTGATTAAGGATTTTATTCGTTCTACCGAAGCATCAGACAGATTACTCTCCTGACTATACCCACTTAATCCCATCACTAGGAATAAAACTGCTAATATTCTTTTCATATTTTTATTTTCTTTTTTAATCTTTCTAATCTATCGCGCATGTGCTCCGACAGTAGTTTCTGTACTTCTAGATCTGACTCCGTTTCTTTTAAATAATCGAAGTGCACTAATAATTCTTCTATTCTCTCTTGACTCAATTCTATATTAGCTGTACTCAAAAAAGTATCAAAAGAAATATGAGCTGCACATAGATAATCAAATAAATACTCTTTCCCTCCTCTTTCTAATAAAGTCTGTGCTAATAAATGAAACTTATTATACACTGAAAAATTAAGTTTAGACACTGTCCCAATATGGATAAATAACTCTCTTAATAGAGGCAAATCTACAGTATCTAATTGCTGACAAACTAACTCTGCTATCTGAATTCTAAAAAGGTAATTATCATCTTTAAACTTAGCTCCATACTTTCCGTTCCAATCTAGGGCTAACCACTCACTATCAGACGAAGAATAATTATCTATAAAACTTTGAAAATCAACACTACTCACTTCCATATCTCCTTACTTTTTTTATTCTAATACGAATGATAAAAATACAACTAAAAATAAAAAAGCGAACAATTACTTTTCTACTATTTAAAAAGTAATTGTTCGCTTATATTTAGATCCTTATTCTTTACTGTAAGAGTGAGATCATCTCTTTATTATCTTGTAATACGGCATGGTCTAATGCTGTCTTTCCTCTATTATCTTTTACTGTCTTATCTGCACCTGCCTTTAGTAAAGCACCTACAATATCAGTAGTCCCAAAAGTTACTGCAAAAATAAGAGGACTAGCATCATTACTATTCCTTCTATTGACATCTGCACCTGACTCTAATAACCAATTAACCAAAGTCAAATTCTTTTTAAACACAGCTCCTATCAAGGCTGTATTGCCCATAGTATCTTGTTTCTCTAGGTCTACTCCTGCTTCTAGTAATACCTTCACTACCTCCTTACTATCGTTATACACTGCTATCGTTAAGGGAGTAAAAGAACGATCATTGACTTGATTTAAATCTATCTTTTGACTGATCAACTGCTTTACCTCCTCTGTATTATTCTCTCTTGCGGCTGTAAATATATCTTGTCCAAAACTAATCTGAACACTACATAACAACAGTCCTAATATCATCCATTGTTTCATCACTAACACTAAAAATAGATTCAACACAAATACATATCCATAGAAGCAAATCTAGGTACAGAACAATGGTAGAAAGTAAATAATATAAAAATATAAGCTTGTACCTAAATCTGTTCTTCTATACTCTTGATAAAATATGATGTGGGGCCATATAGAGTAGATAATGTATCTATGCTGAATCCTTGTTTATACTATATCTATTATTGAGCTAAATAAGGTTTTATCTCATCTAGCTTCACATCTACTGCTTTTAATAGACGTGTACCATATTCTTTATCAGCTTGATAAAAATAAGCAATCATCTTATGTACAATCACCTTATTCTTAATCGTCTTAAATGCTCCACTCAAATTCTTGATTAAATTATCTTGGTCCTTTTTAGAGAACGAGCGATATAGATCACCAGCTTGTTTAAAGTTATTCTCCTTATCTATCACATGCTGTGTAGTACTAACAGGTTTAAAGAACTCAGACTTAGAGTACATAAACTTAGCATTATCTACTACCTCAGGTTTATTAGTCGATGGCTGATAGTTCACATCACCAGACTGTACACGTGTAGACATATACCCATTCTGGTTATAAGTAGTCGCTGTATTCTTAGGTGCATTAACAGGTATTTGTTGGAAATTCCCTGTTAAACGGTGACGTTGTGTATCTGCATAAGAGAACAATCTTCCTTGTAACAGTTTATCCTCAGAAGGCTCTATACCAGGCACTAATGTACTAGGTGCAAAGGCAGCTTGTTCTACCTGTTGGAAGTAGTTCGTAGGATTAGCCTTTAATGTCATTGTACCTACTTTTACAGACTTCGCGATCTCAGCTGGCCAAATCTTCGTTACATCTACAGGATTAAAGTCTAAGGCATCAAAGTCTTCTCTCTTTAACATCTGTACATATAAGTCCCAGATAGGATAATCACCTCTATCTATTGCGTGATATAAGTCTAAAGTCGCATGCTCTACTGAAGTTGCTTGGATAGCGTTAGCCTCTTCTTGTGTCAGGTTTTTAATCTCCTGACGAGGTACCCATTTATATTTTACATACGTTACTTCTCCTTTATCATTCACCCATTTATATGCGTGTACTCCATTCCCTTCCATCTGTCTAAAGTTAGCTGGTATACCGTAATCAGAGAACAGCCAAGTAAACATATGAGTAGATTCTGGCAAATTAGAAAAGAAGTCAAATACCCTATTCGGATCTGATGCCCCATTAGTCAAAGGAGACGGTTTAAAAGCGTGTACCATATCAGGGAACTTAATCGCATCTCTAATAAAGAATACCGGAAGGTTATTTCCTACTAAGTCATAGTTACCCTGCTCTGTATAGAACTTTACCGCAAAACCACGTGGGTCTCTATACGTCTCTGGTGACCCTTGCTGATGTGTCACAGTAGAGAATCTTACCATCACAGGCGTTGTCTTACCTGCTTGTGATAAAAAGTCTGCCATCGTCACATCCGAAAAATCAGCACTCGCTACAAACTCTCCGAATGCTCCAGCTCCACGAGCGTGTACTACTCTCTCAGGAATACGCTCTCTGTCAAAAGCAGCTAACTTCTCTATTAAATGGATGTCTTCTAATAATACTTGTCCATTATTACCAATGGTTTTAGAATGTTGATTACTTCCTACAGGGCTACCTGTATTCGTAGTCAAAACTTGAGCTTGAATAAATGATGATACTACTAATGCAGATATCAAAAAACTACGTTTAAGCATAAAATTAATATTTGTTGTTTAGATTTTTTCTTTACATCACAAATATATTATGCCCCTCAACGGTACGTCAGTCTTTACGAACGATAGATTTTATTCTATCATAGGTACTATTTATCATAAATACTATCTATTATAGATTCCTCTATATCACCTACTATTTATTCATAAAAAAACAAGTTTAGTCCTCAATGTACTATAATACCTGCAATCTCTCTATCATACTGCTTCTCTGTATAAACAAAAAAGGAGCAATAATCTTTTAAAAACTATTACTCCTCAGGGTTCAATTATATATATTCAATTGTAAGTGTCTACTTTTTTGACTAACTCATGACTACATTGATCACTGTTCTTCTAGGTTGAGATGAAGAGAACTCCTTATGACAAGTCCATTTGCTTCCTGGCTCAAATCCTTCTATTGTATTTCCATCTTCTATGACATCCCCTGCTTCCATTAAATAATAAGCATAGTCCCATAGACGACCTGCTACCTCATTCACTATCGTATCATCATCAAAGAAAAACTGAAAATCAGAAATACCTAACGCATGTAACCCTACTGTATCCATTAACAAACTTCCATACTCTGGCTGATTCACATTATATAAACGAACATTGATCATTAAGTCTAATGCAACGTAGTTAGGATCTAGACAGTCTCTCATAAATACTTCTGGATCAATCAACTTCTCACCGTGCTCAGAAACAATGATAGTAGGCTGAGCTACTTTAGCCATCGCAAAAAGCATCTGCTGCATTAATACAATACGTATGCGAGGCTCTAAACTTCTACTCAAAAAATCAGTCACTAACACTTCATATTGACAATTCTTCAATACCTCTGCTCCCTCTTCCCAATGCCAATTCTGTTCTGTATATTTCTGGTCAATCTTCTTAACACTGTCATCCTCTGCATGCATCACGACACACTGCGCAGGCACAATACCCTCTTCGAACTCTACTTCACAATCAGGGAAAGTAAACACATTAGCCTCTTTTGCAAAGGTTACATTAGGAAACACTTGTTTTAATTCTTCTAATACTGCTTGTAGGTCTATAGATGGCTTCTGTTCAAATAACAATCTAAACATCATCATCTTCGGGTTATTACCTAGTTTTTTACTTCCCATATCTTATTGAAATATTATTAATGTATTGCAAGTTTAAAATTACGGAATTACAACAATTAAAAGATGAGTATTATCACCTTATTTGCTATAAGTCTTTTTTAATAGCTTATCGATCTGATAACCATGCTGTACTAATAGATCTAAACCATCTAACTCTAGTCTTTCTTGCGTTGGCCTCCACCCTTGTTCTAATCCATAATCTAAGGCTAAACGGATAAATAATGGTCGATTTAAATTCACTACTATTTTTTTTTCTAACGCTGTATTATATAATAGCACACCATGATTAAGTGGATTACCTACATAATAGTCATCTAACACACGGAAGTGGACGAATAAAGCATACTTACTATACTTATCTACAAAGATGCGCATAATGAAAATGCTCTCCTCTGTATCAGCGATATAAGTACCTCCTATACTATATAGGTACTCCGAGTTATCTACTCTTAGTGTTCTTAGCTTCTTCTTCATTGGCATAAAAAAAGGTATGTGTAAGTAAACACATACCTTCTATATTTCAAAATAAACTATTCGTTATTTTAATTTAGCAATCAGCTCTTCTAATGATAATACCTCCTGCTCACCTGATGCTAATTCTTTTAGTGTATATTTCTGATCTGCCATTTCTTGAGATCCTACTAACACTGCATAAGGAATTCCTTTCTTATCTGCGAACTGGAATTGCTTACCTACTTTAGCTTTATCAGGGTAAACTTCTGTACGGATACCAGCATCTCTTAGCTTCATCACTGCTTGTACTCCATAGCTCATCTCTTCTTCTCCCATATTTAAGAACATCGCTTTAGAAGATGCACTTACTGTCTCTGGGAATAGATTTAACTCTTCCATCACTAAATAGATACGGTCTAAACCGAATGAAATACCTACGCCGCTCATATCTTTAAGCCCGAAGATACCTGTAAGGTCATCATAACGACCACCTCCACCTATAGATCCAAGCTGTACTGTCTCAGGTGCTCCAATCTCAAAGATCGCTCCTGTATAGTAATTAAGTCCTCTAGCTAAAGTCACATCTAAGTTTAATTTCGCTGTCTGTAGCCCGATAAGCGCTACTTCTCTTCCTACGAATGCTAACTCTTCTACTCCTTTTAATCCTTCTTCTGATGAAGCTAACATCACACGTAGTTTCGCTAATTTCTCTTCAAAAGTACCTGTGAAGTTAAACAATGCTTTTACTTTTTCAATAGACTCTGCAGCAATACCTTTTTCGATCATTTCTGCTTTTACTCCATCTTCCCCTATCTTATCTAGTTTATCAAGAGCTACAGTAAAGTCAATTAACTTATCACTTGCATCAATCACCTCAGCAATACCTGCTAATATCTTTCTATTGTTTAGTTTTATAGTTACTCCATGTACTCCTAATGCAGTGAATACTCTGTCATATAGTGTAACGAACTCTACCTCTTGCCACAGTGATTTAGATCCGATCACATCAGCATCACACTGATAGAACTCTCTATATCTACCTTTCTGTGGACGGTCTGCACGCCATACAGGTTGCATTTGGTAACGTTTAAAAGGGAAGTCTAACTCATTCTGGTGCATTACTACATAACGAGCAAAAGGCACAGTCAAGTCATAACGCAATGCCTTCTCAGAGATTTGATTCGTTAGTTTTAAACTATTCTTGCTCTCTAATACAGTCTCATCTACTTTACTTAAGTAATCCCCTGAGTTTAAAATCTTAAAAATTAAACGATCACCCTCTTCACCATACTTACCAAGTAGTGTATCAAGGTTTTCGAAAGAAGGAGTCTCGATGGGATGGAATCCAAATTTCTCAAATCCATGTCGGATAGTCTGCATGATGTATTGTCTTCTTGCTACTTCTGTTGGAGAAAAGTCTCTTGTACCTTTTGGAATTCCAGGTTTCTTTGCCATCTCTAATTAATTTTTATGTATTATTATTAGACAAAACTACTACTTTTTTTAAAATCCTCCTATTGAATCAGAGGGGTAAGTATGAGTATTTGTCACTTATTTTAAGAAAAGAAGATAACTGTGAGGTTTAAACTTTTTTGTGTATTTTTACTTCTAACAACTATATTAATTACTGCTACTACTATATGTTTAAAATCGGAATCGAAAACATGAGAATCGCCTTGACAAGTATTAAGAGTCAGATACTCCGTACTTGTATCACTGTGTTTATCATAGCGATCGGTATATGGGCATTAGTAGGAATATTAGCTGTAGTATCTGCTCTTCGCAATACAATATTAGATGACTTTGCCTCTATGGGAGCAAATACATTTACGATATTGAGATACGATGTCGCAGACAGAATGGCTAAGAATAAGTCTGTACAAAAGGTTAATCCTGTTATTACCTATAGTGAAGCACAGGCATTTAAAAGAGAGTTTTTGTTTCCTTTCGCTAATGTGTCTCTGTCTTTTAACGCTGCCTCGAATATCGAAGTCAAAAATGACTTCATGAAAACAGACCCTGAAATCCCTATTATCGGATGTGATGAGAACTACTTATCCAATAGTGGATTAACTGTCACGGAGGGTAGAAACTTCAGTTATACTGATATTGCTAATGATCACTTCGTATGTGTTATCGGTTCTGACTTTTCTAAAAAGATGTTTAAAGATCAGAATCCGATAAGTCAGGTTATCTCTATCCGAGGGTACAAATTTAGAATAATAGGGATGCTGAAAGAGCAAGGAAGTACTTTTGGTCAAAATGAAGACCAACGAATCTTTATCCCGATAAAGATTGCTCGCTCTATATTTAATACTGCACATGGTAACTATGATATCAAGATAGGCTTATTACAAGATAACTTACTTAATCAAGCCATAGATCAGGCTACTATAGACTTTAGAAATATCAGAAAACTAACTCCTGCTCAACCATCTAATTTTGGTATCGAACGCAGTGATGATTTGATACGCTCTATGATGAAACAGGTGAATATGCTGAATGTAGCAGCCTGGGTAATCGGTCTAATCACAATACTAGGGTCGTCTATAGCGCTGATGAATATCATGCTCGTATCTGTCACTGAACGTACTCGTGAGATAGGTGTACGCAAATCTCTAGGTGCTAAAAAGAAAACAATAGCAATACAGTTCTTTACTGAAACAATCATCATCGGTCAGTTAGGTGGGCTATTAGGCACCTTACTTGGTATCCTAACAGCTTATGCCTTAGCCCAGGTTATGAGTTTTAGTTTTACAGTGCCGTGGACAGCTATCATAGCTGCTTTTACCACTACCTTCGTTGTTGCGATAATATCAGGGCTATACCCTGCGATGAAAGCTGCTAAGCTAGATCCTGTGGAGGCACTGAGATATGAGTAATGTTTTTTTGTGAAATCGTTTTTTTGTGATATTGTGATGTTGTGATGTTGTGATGTTGTGATACTGTTTAGTCTATCATATCTCGCTGTAAAGTCTACTGACTTTGAGCTTTTATAACACTATTATCTTATTTACTGTGACACGCAAAATATTGCGTATTTACTTTATGTTGGGGACGTAATCTCTCAATGCAAAGTCTCCTGACTTTGAGGCTTTATAACACTATTATCTTATTTACTGTGACACGCAAGATATGCGTCTCTACTTTATGTAGTGGACGTAATCTCTCAATGCAAAATCTCCTGACTTTGAGGTTTTATAACACTATTATCTTATTTACTGTGACACGCAAGATATTGCATCTCTACTTTATGTTGGGATGGTTTGTACTCTCGCTACGCAAAGTCTACTGACTTTGAGTCTTTATAACACTATTATCTTATTTACTGTGACACGCAAGATATTGCGTATTTACTTTATGTAGTGGACGTAATATACACCGTTAACTGCCAACCTAATAATACTGTTCTAAGTCAAAGTCCAGTACAGCGTTATACTTACGATACTGCTCATCGATAGTTGCTCTAAGTTCTATGACTTCCTTTGTAACAGGGTGTGTAAATTTCAGTTCTAAAGCATGTAATAACATCGCTCCTAATCCATGTCTGTCAAGCCAAAGCTTATTCTGCTTATTACAGCCATGTGGGCGACTCCCTAGAATAGGGTGAAAGATATGTTTAAAATGCTTGCGCAATTGGTGTTGTCTTCCTGTCTCAGGATAAGCTTCTACCAAGGAATAACGAGAAGTCAAGTGCTTACCAAATGGCATTTCTACCTCTACTCTCTGCAAGGTTTTGTAATATGTTTTTGCTTCTTGTACTTGACCATTGTCATTGGTCAAAGCATAATCAATTGTCTCTTCATCTATCGTATATCCTCTCACGATAGCGATATACTTCTTCTCTACACTACGGGTAGCAAAGTCATCATTAAGCTGTTTTAGAATCTCTTTATCCAAAGCAAACAATAATACGCCTGATGTCTTTCTGTCTAAGCGATGTACTGGATAAACATACTGCCCTATCTGATCTCTTAAGATCTGAATAGCATACTCCTGAATATCACTTGCTATAAAAGATTTGTGTACTAATAAATCACGTGGCTTATTAATCGCTACTATATACTCGTCTTGGTAAAGGATTTCTAACATCTGACAAAGATAAAAAAGCAATAAAGACAATCACTAAAAACAACACAACCTTATTAGTATTCATATAAAAAGCACAAACAACAAACAATTAAACAACACAATACATAATAAAATAAAAATACAATATTAAATTTTATAAAAATTTATACATATATTTACTTCTTTAATACAAAAAATATGATAGAAGAAGAAAAAACAGAAACAAGAAATACAACGTCATCTAGTACTACTAATAGAGCACACTTACAAAATGACACTATTAATCTAGAGAGATTTAAACCTTCAGCGATATATACATTAGTTGCATGGATAGCTTTAGGACTTGGTATTACTAGTTATTGTATAGGTCTGTGGAATGCAGAGATTTTATTAAGTGAGAAAGGTTTTTACTTTACCCTTATTTTATTTGGGTTATTTGCAGTAGTTGCTTTACAAAAGAGTGTAAGAGATAAGATAGAAGGTGTACCTGTTACCCCTATTTTCTATACATTAGGATGGATTGGTACCTTAGCAAGTATAACATTACTAACTATTGGGCTAATCAATGCAGAAATGACTTTAAGTGAGAAAGGGTTCTATGCTATCTCTTATTTATTATCACTTTTCGCTGCTGTGAGTGTTCAAAAGAATGTACGTGATTTAGAAAATTTCAATAAATAGTTTTTATAATATCACTTTACCACAAAAGAAAACCTCCAATCTTAATTATTAAAGATTGGAGGTTTTTTATATTCTATTTAAAAATTAAATCGCACTGATACTAAGAATTGTGAAGGTCTTAGTTTAAAGTTAGTTGTTGATGTCTGTATACTATTGATTACTACTTGTTCGTATTCTTTTGTATTCAGGATATTATTCCACTCGAAGTCAAAGTCTATCTTCTTCTTATTCCACTTAAAGCGATACATAACATCCATAAATCGGTTAGTAAACTTCTGATTATTAAATACATTTTCTTTATAATCTAGCTTCCAAATAAAACTATGTGATTTAAAAGGGATAAGGTCTATACGCAGATTATGTGAGTTGCCATAAGAATGTGTTGACTGCTTCATATCCTTTCGCTCTATCTCCATATAATTAAAATCATAAGTAAAGTTTAACCAATCAAAATAATTATTCGTCAATTGTAATCCATAATTATAGTTATAGGTATTCACATCTCTTAGATACTCATTTACTAATATCTCTGACTTACCTTTATTAACTGAGAAACTTCCTTTAATATTAGAGCTATACTCACTAAAGAACTTACCTAGGTTAATATTAGCACTTTGATTATTTGAAATGTTCTTTTGCTCTAAAGCTTCTAAAACAGACTGTCCATTCTCATCAATTGTCTGTGATAATATAATCTTTCTCTCTTGGTAGTTATTATTTAAAGACCCATTAAAGAATATTCCATTAAAAGGATTTTTAAACTCAAACCTAAACCAAGAAAAAATACTCTGTGTGTCTTCTATCTTCGCCTTATATGCTGTAAAGTTTAGTCCACTAAAAATATAGTGACTGTACAGTTGGTCAAGAGGGGTATAACTAGTACTCAAGTTACTTCCTCCTCTTAATGTCCACATATTATTAATCTTATATGACAGGTATAATGATGGTGAGAAATCTACTACATTCTTTGTAGTCTTCGTATCTATAGACTTATCATCTAGCTTCATAGATGACCATATAATAGGCACAGTAAATGTCATATCCCACGACACTCCCTTAAAATTAAAACTAGAGTTTAAACGATTTACAAATCTATTGTAAGTCAAATCATTCTGATAATTATCCCCTAGCCAAACAGACTGAGTATCATATCCGTATAAGTCTGTCTCAAAACGCTTATTCTCATACAATAAACTATACTCTTCTGTAAAAGTCCACTTTCTGTACTTCCACGAAAGTGATAAAGCATTCTGTGTATAGAAAGTATTGTCTAAGAATGACTGATTTAATAAATCGTATTTCTTCAAATATTGATCTGGGAAGTTCACATTGCCATTCGCTACCACATCATAATCTTGTTTATCTCTTGTAAAGTCAATAATAGACTTAAAGTTAGCAAACTTATTACTACCTACTGGTACTAGGGTACTCAATGAATTCTGTAAGCTAAAAGAAGGAGATAATACACTCTGATTAATAGGATCGTTATTCTGTAATAATAGTCCTCTTTCTTTATTTCTACTTACATTAATCGTTATATAATCTTTTAAGTAATTGTCTTTTGTGTTCTTCGTAATCGTAAACTTAGAGTTAAATGCTTCTTTAAAGTATCTGTTCTCATCTTTTCTACTATATCTAATTACATCACTGACATTGCCATTTGCGTCTAAGTTTCTAATCTCTGTAGATTGTGCTCCTGATTGCTTAACCTCATCATTGTTATAAAAAGCATTCGTATTCATCTCTATCTTATCTGTAAACTTCACTAAGAAGTTAGCAGAAACATAATGAGATCTATTGTCTAAATAACGTGATTTAGCAATACCAGGAGCAGACGTTGTACTCATAGACAGCGCCTGGCCTGTACTCTTCGTATAATTATAAACATCAAAAGAACCAAAAGAGCCAAATGCTCTAAATTTATTAGTAAGGTCTTCTCCTGTATTATTAGTATCATAACTTACTAAGTACTGTAATCCTTTACTAAAAAACATCGGAGATATAGTACTATTCCATAAAAAGGGATCACCACCTACTCCTATCTTAGCACTACCACTTAAACTTATTTTATTCTTTAATCTAATATTAATAGCAGGACTCTCTGAAGGTACTTTTCCCTCTAGCATCTTAATCGGCTGATGGTTTTCTATTACCTCTAGCTTGCTAACATGAAGATTAGGCAAGGCTTTAGTAATAGCACCATATCTTCCTTGCATCAAGTCTTTCCCTTCTACATAAAACTTATTTAGAGGCTTACCTTGATATTCTATTTCTCCATTACTCTTCACCTCCATTCCTGGCATCTTCTTTATCACATCTTCTAGTACTCTATCATTCTTCCCTGCAAATTTGCTAAGATCAAATACTAGAGTATCATTGTGTTGAGTAATAGGAGAAGCTTTAACGAATATTTCTTCTAATTGTGTAAACTCATCTACTAACTGAATTTGAATATCCTGAGACTTATTCTCAATCACTTTTTCAAATACACTGTAGTTCACTATAGATGCCTTGATCTTTAATGTTGTTAGAGAAGACTTGATAGGTATCTGATAAGTCCCTTTGCTATCCGTCATCTCATAAGCTATTACAGCATTAGTCTCTGGATTAAGTATAGAAACAATTACATTAGATAATGCTTGTTTATTCTCACCATTTACTTTTCCCTTCAGAACTACTTGTGCCTGTAAAGGCAAGGCTACTATAAAGAAAAGTATATATATTACATATTTCATCGTTAATAAGGTCGTTTGGTTAATTACTAATAAAGCTCTATAGGATTAGGCTCTTTGCCAAATTTCTTAGTCATAAAATCAGAAGGTTCTTTGTCATCATTCATTAACTTTCCTCCTATTTCTTGTATGAGTTGCATATAAGTTTTATTGGCGTTTAATGTTTTTAATCGATTTAATTGTTTACCTGTTACTTCCTTGAAAAAATCTAATTCCTTTAATTCAACCCAGTAATTATGTACTCTCATACTCTCAGTAAACTCAAATACATAGTCTTTATTTTTATCCTCTGCTTTTACTACAAAACCTGGCAGATTCTTAAACTTATAAGGGCCTTCTATTATAGGTATCTCAGTAGTAAACCATACTGTCCAATTACGTCCACTTAGTTCTCCAGTTGCCTTCTGTACTTTCATACCATGATACTCTTCTATCTCACTTGAGATAGTCCATTGAATAAGATTAAGAGGCTGTTTTACTTTATAAGCTTCTAACGAATTAATCATCTCATAAAGAATAATGTTCCCTGAGTCTTTAGCAACCATCCAAGGCACTTGAGAATTTGGAATATCTATTTCTATCTCTTCTAATTCAGCAACAAATTCTTGGTAAGTAAACTCATCATAGAACATAGAATTACTCCCGTCTATATCCAGATAGAACTTCTCTGTGATAGGAAGACTATCAGGCATTACTTTTACATCATAAGGCTTAAAAGTCAATGAGTACTCATAACGCATAAAGTCTTTTTTCTCTTGAGCCATACTATGAATAGATAATAAAAATAGTACAACACATCCTATTAAATACTTCATAACCTTACTTTTTTAACCATTCAAGGTAATTACTACTATTTCCCACTTTCTTATTTAGCATCTGTTGATTCTCAACAGTATCTTCAAAATAAACAATCATACCTTGACTATCTAAATTCTGCTTAACTGTCATATTCGCCTTAACCTCTCTTAGCTTGACTAACTCACTAGTTTTATACAATCCAGCCTGTTTATATTCGTTGAAGTCTACTGGTATTTCTACTTTCTCACTCTTTCTGAACTCAAAAACATAATCTTCCTTATCATCCTGTGCTTTGACTACAAATCCAGGCAAGTTCTTAAACTTATATGGCCCTTCTATGATAGGAATTTCAGAAGTAAACCATACTGTCCAATTACGCCCATTCAGTTCACCTATAGCTTTCTGTACCTTCATACCTTCAAACTCCTCTACAGTATCATCTATATTCCATTTGACCTGATTAACTGGACTTTCTATCTTCAACATAGTACCACTCACATTCTGTACATAAAATAGTTTATTAGCTTCCTTTACTAATACTGCTTCAAGCCGTGTCTGTTCACCAGCCATACTAAACGACTTACCTATTAGTCCGCTATTCTCTTTTTTAGCTAAACGTTCTACACGGCTAGCATATCCTTTAGAATAAAAACGAGAAGAAGTATCCCATACATCTAAGAATACAGACTCTGTAAACATTTCGTCTGACTTAATAGATGGTTTAAACGTTGCCTCATATTCATATCGCATGACCTCTATTTTCTCCTGAGCTACTACTCCTAAAACAGTTAAAACAGTAACTGTAATACTAAATAAATACTTCTTCATAACTTAATCACTTTATACTAATAGAACTCAATAGGTTTAGCCTCTTTGCCTGTCTTCTTTTTTAGTTTATCATTGGTTATATCATTCCCCTTTTCATCTACTACCTTTACAATAGTACCTGCTCCTATCTCACTCATCATTTGAGAGAAACTTTTATTAGCATTGACATTCCTAATCTTATCCCATTGTTTCTTATTGACTTTCATGGCATTTTTATGTCTATCCATTAGCCAAAACTCCGCTGTGACTTTTTCACTCTTTAAGAACTCAAACTTATAATCACCTGTACTATCCTCTGCTTTGACTACAAATCCAGGTAAATTCTTAAACTTATAAGGTCCATCTATCAAAGGGATATCTTGAGTAAACCATACTGTCCAAGTACGTCCACTCAGCTCTCCTACCGCTTTCTGTACCTTCATACCATTGTAATCTTCTATATCTCCAGAAATATTCCACTTAATTAAATTACTAGGTTCTTCTACATTATACGTTTCTATTCCTGAATTTTCATAAGTATTTAAGTTTGCTTGATCCTTATAGATAATCCAATTTACTTTACTTCTAAATTGACCTAAAGCTTGGAAACGCGCTGTATGATCTGCTGTTTTTTTAGCTCCTGTAGTGTACTCTATAAGTGTTTCTTCTCTTTTAATATTTCCTTCACTAGCAAATCTAGATTCGCTATTCTGCACATCTAGATATACTATTTCAGTTGCACTATTAGAAGTATTAATATCATCAGTCGTTTTGGCTAAGGGCATGGTCATCTGATACTCATATCGCATTACCTCAATTTTCTCTTGAGCTAATCCACTTATACTAGTTATAAACGCGACTATACTTATCACTAACATTTTCTTCATAATCCATTGATTTTATTACACTTGTACAGTAAACATACTAATAGAACTCTATAGGCTTACTTTCTTTTCCCATCTTCTTTTTAGTCATCTCATCGGTTATATCCTTCCCTTTTTCATCTACCATTTTAAAAGTAGCTGTACCTCCTCTTTCGTTCATAATCTGAGAGAAACTTTTATTAGAATTCATATTTCTAATCTTATCCCATTGTTTCTTATCTATTTTCATCGCCTTCTCTTGTCTATTTGATAACCAAAAATCAGTAGTAGCTCTCTCACTCTTTAAGAACTCAAACTTGTAGTCTCCTGTACTATCCTCTGCTTTGACTACAAATCCAGGTAGATTCTTAAACTTATACGGTCCGTCTATCAATGGGATATCTTGAGTAAACCACACAGTCCAAGTACGTCCGCTCAACTCACCTATTGCTTTCTGTACTTTCATCCCATTGTAATCTTCTATATCTCCAGAGATACTCCATTTCACTAGATCATTAGTTTCTCCAACATTATACGATTCTATACCAGAAGAAGCATAAGTGTTTAATTCTGCTCCATTTTTATATACTGCCCATTTTACTCTACTCTTAAATTGACTTAAAGCTTGCATACGCACAGCAAAATCTGCATCTTTCTTAGCCCCAGTAGAATATTCCATCAAAGTCTCTTCTCTTCTAATATTTCCTTCACTAGCAAATCTAGACTCACCTCCCTTAACATCTAAATAAATAATTTCAGTACTACTCTGAAGAGCTTCTTCATCTCCAGTAGCGGTAGTTGCTGGTAGTGTTAGTTGATACTCATACCTCATTACATCTATTTTCTCCTGTGCATTAGCTAACATCACACTACATAATGCTGCTACTGTTAGATACATCCTTTTAATCATATACTATAGTTATTTATGGTTTATACTAATTATGATTTAAATTATTTAACATCTATATTATTTTCAGAACGGCCATACTAAATAAATATAACACTAATAATTAAAAATTAATAAATATATTCAAATCATTAACAACAAAAACTAACTTATCATCACTAATAAATAGTTATCCAAACTAACAACTATTTAATTAGTTTTACAACTAATTAAATAGTTTAAATATAAAAAATTATCTAAATCAAAATAACACCCTTATTTTCAATTACTTAAAAAACATAAATAACAGAGTCTATTTATAAATACCATTGGAATAAAAAAGGTACTAACCTATATCTTAATTACATAATCAACTTATCTTTGAGCCCTTAAATACCCTTAGACAATTCATTAAATATGTCAACAACAACATTTAAATCAAAAAACAATATATTTTCTTTAATCAAGCAATCCTTTTCTAATGAAAACTTTGACTTGACTAATATGTCCATTAATAAAGCTGTTTTTCTACTAGCTATTCCTATGATGTTTGAGATGCTAATGGAGTCAGTGTTTGCTTTAGTTGACTTATATTTTGTTGGTCATTTAAAAGAGAGTGCCTACGCTATACAAAGTGTCGGGCTAACAGAGTCTCTACTATCTATTATTTACGCTATATGTATAGGGATTAGTATGGCTGCCACAGCTATCGTAGCAAGGCGTATAGGTGAAAAAGATAAAGAAAAGGCAGCGCAAAATGCAGCACAAGCCATCACACTTTCAATATTAATCACTATTGTATTAAGTATACTTGGTTTTATTTATGCAAAAGATTGGTTACTGTGGATGGGAGCATCAGAAGCTTCAGCAGAATATGGATACGGATATACCAGAATCTTATTAGTCAGCTGTGTATCCATCATGCTCTTATTCCTTATTAATGGAATATTTAGAGGCGCAGGTAATGCGGCCATAGCCATGAAAAGTCTTGGTTTTGGTAATATCATCAATATCATCCTATGCCCTATTATGGTTAGAGGATGGTGGATATTTCCAGAAATGGGATTAGAAGGAGCTGCTTACTCTACAGCTATAGGACGTAGTATGGGGGTAGTGTATCAGTTGTATTATCTGTCTAAAAAAGATTCACTTATCCAGTTAAAACTAAAGTACTTCAAAATACAATGGGATATGACCTGGAATATCATTAAAATCGCAGTACCAGGTATGGTACAGTATATGATATCCACTTGTAGTTGGGTTATTCTTGCACGCATAGTAGCGCAAAGCGGAGGAGAAATAGGCTCGTCAGGTTTCTTGACATGTTTACGCCTTCTTGTATTTTTTATTCTTCCCGCATGGGGATTGAGCAATGCGGCTTCTACTTTAGTTGGTCAAAACTTAGGAGATAACAATCCCGACAGGGCATATAAATCAGTGATTGCAACTTTAAAATACAATGTCTTCTATATGGCTATTGTCACGATTATATTCTTTAGTATGGCCGAAATTTTAGCTTCCTTCTTTACAGCTGATGAAGCTATTAAAACAGTCGCTAAAGAAGCAATGTATATAGGAGCTATTGGTTTTATAGCTTATGGAGCAGGAATGACCTTGATGAATGCCTTTAATGGAGCTGGAGATACTGTTACCCCAACAATAATAAACATAGTAGGGTTCTGGTTATTTCAGATACCTTTTGCTTATTTAATGACTTATCATTTTAATTTGGGCTCTACAGGAGCTTTTATCGCTATCCCTTCTGCCGAATTAGTAATAGCTATTCTTGCCTTTATTTTATTTAGGCGAGGTAAATGGAAACAGAAAAAAGTATAATAAAAACGCCTTAACAGATGATATTAAGGCATTTTATCTATTTAGTATATTCTGATGCTTTTCTAATCATATCCACATGTGGAATACCATCTTCTAAATACTCTTCAGAAGAGGCTACAAATCCAAATGAACTATAAAATTTCTTCAAATAACACTGAGCTCCAATCTGAATATCTTGAGCTCCAAACTCCTCTTCTATCTTATCTATAGCATGTTGCATTAAGATACGACCATAACCATCCTTGCGATAGTCTGCATGGACAGCTACTCTTCCTATTGCTATTTCTGGATAACTAAGCCCAGGAGGGACAATACGAGCGCAAGCAACGACTTGATCTAACTTCGTTGCATAAATGTGTAAACATTTCTTATCCTTACCATCTAATTCAGGATAGGGACAGTTTTGTTCTACCACAAACACATCTGTACGCAAACGCATAATATCATATAATTCACTCACTGTCAACTCATCGAAAGCTTTGGTATGCCAATGGATACTATTCATAACTCAATATTTTAAAGTCTATTACTCAAAGATAATTATTACAAATTAACATATTGTAATTTTTATTTAAAACACATTAATCATTTATAGTTAAATCCTCTTCACTTAATGTAACCTTCTAAGAATACCTATCTATTTAATAACACCAGTCCCATACAATAATAACATAAGAATAGTATTATAGATTATATGTATCATACAATTATAACCAAAACCAAATCTCATCCGTATATATCCGAGTAGAAGTCCTCCTATGAACTGAGGAAGAAACAACAAAGGGCTATATACCAGTACTTCAGTATTAATCGTATAAAAGTTACTAATATGCATAATCATAAACAAAAATGTGTAACTGTAAAACACATACCCAAAATACTTCTCATGTCTCTCTTTAAGTATCACTATATTATTTCTATGTAGATAAAGATAGGCACACAGTATCACGTAGAATACCCCTCCTACTATGAAGGCTATACTCAGATTAAACCTATACAAGATCCAAAGGCTATATACTAATGTAAGAGGAGTACTTAACAACAAATACCAACTCTTAAACCTTAGAGCTAATCTAAAAGCAACCTCCTCTGCTAAAGGTCCTAATAATACAATAAACAACATAGCTACTAACAGTCCTTTGTCAGCTATAAAATCAAGTAATCTAGCTGTCTTAGGTAATGGAACTATTTTATTAATACTGAATATATAAACTGTTATCACTATTAATGTAAAAACAACTAATACCAAGCTTCTTCTTACTTTCTCTTTCTTGCTAATATCTAATACTTCAGTATGAGGTTGTCGTATATAATGGATAAAATCACTAATGATAACTGATATACTCATTTTATTAAGTCAATAATTTTACAATACAAGATAAACAAAAAAACAGTAATCACGTTTCCGTGATTACTGCTTCAACAACTTATTATACTCTGAATTTGCCTAATTCAAAACACGCTAACTAATTTATTTAAAAGAAATACCTAAACTTACCTACAAAGCTTCGCCCAGGTTTTTGTAAACTAAAATTATCATAAATCATTTTATCTAAAATATTACGTCCTTCAAAAGTGAACTGATACTTTGTGTCTTTTCCAAAACTATATGTGATAACAAAATCATGAGATACTTGATCTGGAATATTGAATTTATCCTTTCCTAATGATGGCCAATACAAATAGAACTCTTTAATGTAAGACACCGAATATCCTAATGTCAAATTATCATCCTTAAATACTTTATTAAAAGTATAATTAACATCTATGTTTCCATATAGGTAAGGTATGTTAGGCAATCTATCTTTGTATAAAATACTTTCAACACCTCCTACATATTTATTAGTATTAATTAAATTTTGATAGGTACCATTAACTCCAATATTAAAATTTCTCTTAAAGAAATATCTAATCTCTCCTTCTACTCCAGTATTCTTAATTGCTGCTAAATTCCCAAATTTTGTTTCATTCTTATTAGTTCCTGAAGGTTCTTGATAAATAAAATCTTTTGAATCTCTATAAAAACCGTTAATATCTAAAATAAATGAATGGTTTTTACTTATCTCCGGTTGATAAGTAACTCCAATATTATAATTATAACTTATCTCTGGTTTTAATCCAAAGTTCCCCGTAATATTAACCTTATCTCCAAAAAGTTCACTTGAAGCAGGTAGTCTTACACTTTTCTCAAAGGAAGTCTTTAATTGTAAATCTTCTCTTACAAACACAGAACCAGTTATCCCATATCCGAAATCATTAGTATCTTTACTATAGTTTCGATATGCATAATCTCCCCATTGACCTGATGGATTATAGGAGTCTGTATATTTAATATGTTGATTATAATATTTTCCAAATACAGTTACTCCCCATATAGTAGAAGGAGTATATTGATAACTCAATCCACTAATATTCTTAGTTGTCTCTGAAGGTTTATTTTTTAATACATCGTCTGGATATAATTCATCTTTCCCTTTTCGTTTAAAGAAATTAATCGTATTGCTTAAAGAGAAGTTGTGTTTATCACCAAGTTTATAATTAACAATAGTATTTACCATCCCATTATTATTTTTATATTTATACATGGTTCGATTCCTTTCACCTCCTTTTTTTCCATACATCTCTTCAAAATCCACGTAATCTCCAAGCCAATTGTATCTTCTATAGACTGTATCAATCACTTGATCACTTCCTAGATTGTAATTAGCATTGACACTTACATCTAATCCTTCTGTAAATAAATTGTTCTTTTTATAAACAAAAGTTGGCATAACTATATCACCTCTTTGATGTAAGTTTCCAAATACAGCTTCCATCCTTGCAGCTGTCTGCACCTCCTTATAACTTTGTCCAAGATTAATACCAAACGCAATTCGATCCGCAAAAGACTTATTAATAAAACCTATTTGTCCTATAAAGTTCTCATTATGGTATTTATCATGAAAGCGTTTTACCTTTATATTTTGTCCGATTATTTTCCCACTTGTTATATCATTTACATTTACACGTACTTTATAGTCATTATCAGAGTAATTCTGATACGCATTTAATTGGGTAAAGAAACCAGACTTTTTATCTACAAATACAAAGTTTACATTTGTACGATGTGTATTAAAGGAACCATATGAATAAGACATATCTAAAGAAGTCTTATCATATGTGTTAGTAATGATATTTACAGCTCCTCCTAATGCATCTGATCCTAATCCAACAGGAACAACTCCTTTATATATCTCTATACGATTTGCTAAATTTATTGGAATATTATTCATCTGAAAAGCAGAACCGAAATTATCCATTGGTATTCCATCAATAAAAAATTTAATTTGGTTACCACTATATCCATTTAAAGAAATATTCATTGCCGAACCTACTCCACCATCTTGTCTAACGCGGACACCACTAGTTTTATCAAGGGCTTGACCTATATCAAGCGCTCTATTATGTAATTTAACAGCATCTACTACCGCAACATTATATGCTTTTTCTTTAACTAATTGTACTTTACTTTTTCCCTGTATATTAATCTCTGAAAGATTATAATTATCAGGCGTTAGTGTAATGCTAAATACTTTATCACCATTTACTGTTACCTTTTGTGAGAAAAATGTGTAACCAATATAACTGACCTCAACAGTATACTGTTTATTTGATTGTAATTTAGGAATGATGTACCTCCCATTTGAATCAGTCTGCCCGAACTTATTGTTCTCTTTTATTACTACAGTCGCTCCTATAACAATTTCTCCAGAATTATCTTTAACGACTCCCTGAATACTAACTAATTCTTGTGCATATCCTAGATGAATCGTACCTAAGAAGACAACTATAAAATACTTTATAAAACTTCTCATATGTATTATTATAAATATTGATGTAAGAAAAAGACAACCTATTGATATGGTTGTCTTTAGTATGTTTTATAAATTATAGTATTATTTAGAAGCTACTTTAGTAATAGCAGTAATAGTTCCACCTTCTACCTTTATACCTTTAGTAGCAGTACCTTTCTCTGCGTCCATCTTATATACAAAACTACCTTCTTTAGTAGTAACTCCTACATATACAGTTTTACCATCCATTACCGCATAATTTCCTTTATCTGAGAACCCAAGATCTTTAATCCCTTCAGGTAATCCCTCTACCCATTTAAATGTTTTTGTATACACATTTAAACTTGCGTAACGTACATCTCCTGATTCTAATTTATTATTTTCAAGTCTAGCAATGAAATTACCTTTACCTGCATAGATAAAATTATTCACAAAGTACCCATTAGTTGATTTTTCTATATCCCAGAAATAAGTATTGTCAAACTCTAATGTTTTACCATCTATTTTCAAAATACCTGATGGGTTTTTACTAAGTAATTTTCCTTTCTCTGTAACATTAGCACTAGAGAATGCATATCCATCTCCTTTTTCGTCTTGAATTAATCCATTTTTAAAATACCCTCCTATGTAAGAACTCTTATCACTTTTAATTACTTTTTCTAATTTCATACTTGGGTATTCGTATACTGCAGCCCATGCTGTATTAGGAAATGATGTTCCCCAAACATCTCCAGTAATACCTCTCATAGAGAAATAAGGAGCTACTAACTTGTTCCCTATCTGAGTTAATCCACTGAAGTGAGCTCTTTCTCCATTATTTGCAAGTTCTACTGTATTAATTACTCCCTGTTTAGTTATCACATCTGAGTCTGTATTCACAATATACCAAGGTGCAATTTCTACTCCTGAACGCGGAACTTTCCACATTACAAAATCATTATCTATAGCTCCATATACTTGTACTGTCTCAGTCACAAAGTTATTAGTCTTCTCTAACTTTCCATTTTTATTTAAAGCATAAGCCGTTACAGCCCCTGGATTACCTTGACCATATAGTAAACTGTAAAACTTATTCTTAGCTGTTAAATAATAACGATAAGCCCCATCTTGCTCTATACCGTTATTAATTAAACTAACAGAACCTTTCTCAATATCTTCTACTGTAAGTAAATAATCTGCGATATCTGTATGCTCTACTGATGAAGCTGCAATAACAAATCTTTCTACTTTCTGATTTTCTCCTCCTCCTTCTTCTGTTTCATCATTTGGAGAACTATTGTCATCACTACTACAAGAAGCAATACTTGCCATTAAACCTAACACTAAAAGTGATCGTAAATATTTTTTCATAATTTATATTTATTTAGACTAATTTTATATAAGTGCAAATATATAGTAAAACTTAACATAAAATCAAGTTATGCGAGTATTTATTTTTAATAAATCTAAATAATAAAAAAAGGCGATTATTCATTGTATGAATAATCGCCTCTATATTAATGCGTTATAACGACTAGAACAATCCTTTTAATTTATCGATTGCTCCTCCTAATCCTTCTTTTCCTCCTAGTAAAGACCCTAGCATATCTTGTGCTCCTCCTTGTCCTAGTCCACTTAGGATTGTAGACATATCAAAACCTGATTCTCCTCCTTGTATTTTAGCTACTATAGCTGATACCACTTGCGGTACTACACCATTAGCAAAACTTCCAGCTACACCTTCTGATAAACCTAATTTACCAACTAATCCACTGATAAGGTTACCTATCATACCTGTTACGATAGGATTAGATGCAATATTAGAAGCTTGACCTGATAATAAATTAGTCAATCCACTAATATCTCCAGAGCTAACACTATCCTTTAATCCATTGATAATACTGTCTCCTGTTTCTTTAGTAACTGCACTTGTAAGATCTGACGTGATCCCACCTTTAGCCACTTCACTAGAACTAATCTGTTCTACTAATTTTGTAATTTGCTCTAACATAGTTTTATTTTTTAGATGTATAAAACTACTTATTATTTTCGCAATACTTGCATTTTCTCAAAAATTTCATCCCATATTAACACTTTACTTTCATCAGTAGAAGCATTAATATTAGGAGATAAAGAAAAGGCAGGTTGCATCAATACTTGAATAGCGGGATGAGGCTCCTCTTCGAATCGATCAATCCCAGCAAACAATACCGTTTCAGCATTTACTACATCCACTAAATCTACTTCGTTAATCGCTTCTGGATAAGCACAGTTAATCACTCCTATCAAGTTATGAGCATGACTAAATGCCTCTTTATCTAAGATATACTTTTGATAATGTTTAGTATGAATAGTGACAAAATGAGAATCATGTAATAATCTATGCATATCTGTAGAAGCCAAATCTACTCTAAAGTGTATTCCATTTGGCAATACAAAGTCAGCTTTAATCTCAGGTACTGAGGCATCTGTATACAACACATTCATTCCTAAAGCCAACGCTTTTTGAGCCACCTTCTCTCCTGCTGTATTTAAACCTATAATCCCAAGTGTCTTACCTGCTAATTCAATCCCATTGCTATAAGACTGCTGTAGAGATTTAAAGCTAGCATCGCCTTCTAAAGGCATATTGCGGTTCGACTCTTGTAACAAACGACATCCCGAAAACAAATGTGCAAATACTAACTCTGCAGTAGCATTAGACAATGCTTCTTCTGCCCATATTACCTTAATACCACAACTTTTGATATAATCTATACTATCTAAGTCTATCGAAGTACCTGCAAAAACAATAGCTTTTAGATGGGACATCTCATCTATCATTTTTTTATTCAATAAAGTTCCCTGTTGTAACAACAGAATCTCTATCTCATTCTTACTTGTATAATTAACTAACTGTTCGTGAGCTACACGAACCTCTTTTACTTCAAATCCCAATCCCTCTAAGTCGTTCTTTACTTCTTCTGGGATACCATCATTCGCTAATATTCTCATCTGCGTTATTTGGTTCTTTATTAAATCTTTGATTTCATCGTATGTAACACTTCTACTAGAGCATCCACACTCTCTTGTTTCAAGGCATTATACAGAGAAGCGCGATATCCTCCAGCTACTCGATGACCTTTTATATTGGTGATATTCGCCTCCATACACAATGTATCGAAGACCCTTCTCATTGTCTCTTCTTTAAAATCAAAAGTCATATTCATCTTTGATCGATATGCTACATCAGCTAGTCCTACTACATAATCTAACTCATCTATAGCACGATATAGAGTAGCTGCTTTTTGATTATTAATCTTTTCGATAGCCTCTACACCTCCTAAACGTTGTAACCATCTCAAGTTTAATAAACTCGTGTATATAGCAAACACATTAGCTGTGTGATATAAACTACCTTTATCGATATGCTCAGCATAATCCATCATTTGAGGTATCATGCGACCTGACTTACCAAGAATACTATCTTTTACTAAAACAACACTTAACCCTGCTGGGCCTATATTCTTTTGTGCTCCAGCATAGATTAGGTCTATTTTATCACAGTCATATACTCTAGAATAAATATCCGAACTCATATCACAGACTATCGGACAGTCTGCCTTAGGCACATCGCTAAACTGCGTACCATATATTGTATTATTAGAAGTATAATGCACATAATCTAGCCCCGAAGGAATAACGATATCTTCTGGGATATAAGCATATTTTCTATCCTTAGAAGTAGCTAATACCTCAACTTGACCGAATGTTTCTGCCTGTGCTATAGCCTTAGAAGACCAATTACCTGTATCGATATATCCTGCTCGTTTCTGCATTAGATTATATGGAACCCTTAAGAATTCCATACTTGCTCCTCCTTGTAAGAATAGAGCTGAATACCTCTTCCCATCTAGTCCCAACAGAGACAGAGCCAAATGCTGTGCTTCTTCTAGTACAGCTATAAACTCCTTACTGCGATGAGAAATCGAAAGTATAGATAATCCACTTCCATTAAAATCCAATACAGCATCTGCAGCTCCTTTATATACCTCATCTGGTAATAGACATGGCCCTGCACAGAAATTATGTACTTTAATCATGTTTTGTTGTTTTTTCTGTGAAACTGTGAATTTGTGAAACTGTGAAATCGTTTTTTTGTAATGTCGTTTTTTTGTGATATCGTGAAATTGTTCAGTCTATAATCCTAAAATTAATCTATCAGTTGGCGCGGATTTATAATCCGTGCCATGTTCTTTAAACATTAACTGTGACACGCAAAATATTGCGTCTCTACTAATGCTGATGTGGTTTGTAACCCGCGCCGTATATCAGTTGGCGCGGATTTATAATCCGTGCCTTTACTTACTGTGACACGCAAAATATTGCGTTTCTACTTGCTGTCACAGATTTATAACCTGTACCGTATATCAGTGTGCACGGATCTATAATCCGTGCCATGTTCTATAAACATTAACTGTGACACGCAAAATATTGCGTCTCTACTAATGCTGGTGTGGTTTGTAACCTGTTCCGTATATCAGTTGGCGCGGATTTATAATCCGTGCCATCTCTAATCATTACAATCCTAACAAAAATTCAATAGTATCCACATTATCAGCATAATCCCATAACTGTGGTTCTTGTGTCTGTCCAAAAGCAATACTGCCATCTACTAGATTATTAGACACGATACATTGTATCTTATCCACATCCTCAGCTAGTCTCGCTTTTACCTCATTAATATCAGTATAGTATTCATAGAATACAGACGATATAGGTGAAGCATATCCCTTATCCTCTTTCACAGTTAAGAATCCATTATCTAGAATCTTAAACTCACTCATTAAGAATACAGCTTTATTATAATCATAGTTATTAGAATATTTCTCATATTCTATAACATCTTTGTACTCAAACATACCTTGATAAAAACTATCAAATACATAACCTTCTGGTACGAATATCTTAGATACATTACGGCATCCTAAGCCGTAGTATGTAAACACATCTTTACCTAAAGCCACCATATCCTCATGACTCTCTGTACCATCTAAGACAGCAACAGAGTTTCTATTCTTGCGAATGATATTAGGAACACTATTAAAGTAATAATCAAAATAACGAGCTGTATTATTACTTCCTGTAGCTATCACTGCATCAAATCCTTCCATCTTCCCTTCAATAAAATCAAAACGACTAGCAAATCCAGGCTCTACAGCTACTAAGTAATTCGCTAAAAAAGGAAGTAATTTTTGGTCATTAGAAGACATTTTTACCTTAGCAATATTACCCGAAATCAATACACTGATAAAATCGTGAAATCCTACTAAAGGAATATTACCTGCTAAAATCAATCCTACTCGCTTATTAGGCTCAGTAGAAAAATCATATTTTGAAGTCCACTTTTCTAAATTATCTTGTGTCAACGCACTTGCCCAAGAGTTGATCGAGATCACTACTTGTTCTAATGTGAACCATCCATTGTAGTTTACTGAGCTGTGAATCAGCTCTTCAAACTTTGAAAAAAATTCATCATTATGACATACATCATTGTTTTTTACAAATTCATTTGCAGCGAATTGGCTCAAAAATTGACCTAACTTAACAAATGCATTTTTTTTAACATCTAAATTCATATTGACTTGTTTGTGAATTGTTTTGGGTGTAAATTTGCATACAAAGTTAATACATATAAAACAAAATATAAGCTATGGCAATCATTATAACAGACGAATGCATAAATTGTGGAGCTTGCGAACCTGAATGTCCTAACACAGCGATATATGAAGGAGCAGATGACTGGAGATATAAAGACGGTACAGCCTTAACAGGTAAGGTAGTTTTACCTGATGGTACTGAAGTTGATGCTGAAGCAGCTCAAGAACCTGTTTCTGATGAGTTCTACTACATCGTACCTTCTAAGTGTACAGAGTGTAAAGGATTCCACGAAGAACCTCAGTGTGCGGCAGTTTGTCCAGTAGATTGTTGTATTCCTGACGACAACCATGTCGAAAGTGAAGAAACTCTTTTACAAAGACAAGCATTCTTGCATAAGCACTAAGCAACATATAAAGCTACTCTCTATGAGTAGCTTTTTTCATGTATTACCATAGCCATAAACCTCTACTAGCTCAAGGATTCTTGAGCTTTTTGTTTTTGACCTTTCGTTGTAATACAATCCTTATTTCCATTACAACTCTAAATTACAATTAGTTATAAAATTATTTTTTATTAACTTTATAGGTAATTAACACAAAAAACAAAATCATTATGAACAAATCTCATGCATTTTGGATCACGGCCATGATCCTTATCACGACCTCAGCCTTTGCAGATAGTCCCTCCATCAAGATATGGGGAGGTGGACTTACACTAGGTTCGCTTATCGCAGTATTCCTATCTTGGACGAGAAATAAATCTATTCTTTGGGCCATTGTCCATTTCTTTCTCGGATGGTTATATGTGATTTATTATTTCTTTAGCAACAACTCTAAATAGTATAAAAAATACGCTCTGATGACTAGTCATCAGAGCGTATTCATTTCTATCTCTTCCCTATTGAATGTTACACTCAATTAGTTTATATCGCCAATCATATTATACCAAGTTAATATCTTATCTTTTATTCACTGCTTTATTAAAAGTAATTGGAACAATCAAATTGCTATTATAGTAATTTCCATTAATATCTCTATTAAAATGATAATCTTCTAACTTTTCATTTTTTAAAGCATACATAATATCTGTCACTAATTCAGTATACATAGCATTATCTGAACTATAATTTCTAGGAAAATCTAATGCCAGATTCCACTTTTGAGCTTTATAATCAGATTCAATATTTACTAATATATAATTAGGCACAGAACCATTCTTAGTATAAATAGTATTAGTTATTTTTGCCTTCACTTTTTCAGATAAATCTATCATTTTATCCTTTGGAAACTTAAATCTAGTATATAACAAACAACCATCAGTATTAATAACTTTTCCATCTTTAGAATAGCATTTAATCACTTTTTCTTTATTTACAGTTGTAATCTCTTCTATCAATCCATCCAACAAAAATTGCTTAGTAACAAGTGTAGAACCCTTTTCTTTTTTATTAAGATAGGTTACAACCCTATCCATATAAAGAGTTTCTTCTTTAGTATTTAAATCTCTCTTATATATTTTTGATTTAAACTCATACTTATTATCAGCTAATACACTACCTGTATAGACCACTCTATTTGTCCAAGAACGAGTAGAATCAACCTCAAATCCACCGTTGAAATAGCGTGTAAAAGTTATATTCTCATTCTTTTTTAGAATACTCTTAATAATATCATTCCCCGTAAATTTCATTCGACTCTGTCTAAGGGCACTTCCGCCTGGTGTAGTCTGACTATAACCAAGTGAAGATATAACTATAGCTACAAATAATAGCGTTGATTTAAATAATACTTTCATTGAGGTTTGATTTAATATTTTACATATAAAATCAAAACTAGAAAGTCCACTCCGTATATCCTAGACATTATCTGACAAAAAAGATAAAACTTTAACTTATTATTAATATTTCATACAAAACTTACATTCTATCATTTAACACACTATAACTATCCATGGTGAGCTATAAATGTCAAAGGAATAGTATAGTTACGATTATAGAAATTACCATATAAATCTTTATTAAAGTGATACTCTTCTATTTTTAAACTATTTAGGGCATTAAGAATATTAATCACTAAACCCGAGTACAAATGATTACTCACTTTATAGTCTTCAGGAAAAGAAAATGTTACAAACCATTTCTTACTTAAATAATCAGCTTCTATATTCAGTAAGATGTAAGAAGGTATTTTTCCTTTAGAACTATACAGAAGATTCTGTATTCCCTGTTTTACATCTATAGATAAAGCCTCAAACTTATGTCCTGGAAATTTAGAATAACTATATAGCAGACATCCCTTATCGTTTAACTTAGCTCCATTTTTATCATAACAGCTAATGGTCTCCTTCCCTTTATCACTCTTATACTCTTCTACTAGCCCCCCCTTTTAAGAATTGCTTTCTTATGTAGACCTGTTTCTTTCCTTTCTTATCTAATAAAGTTCTTTTGCTTTCTTCCTCTTTAACTAATTTTCTTGTTTCTATATCAAGCTTATAAGTCTTAGTCATTAGTAAATACTGATTATCCTTTAGGCTTTTCCCTGTATACTTCACTACTCTGTCCCACGTAGATACAGAATCAACAGCATTAATACTGTTAAAGTATCTAGTAAACAATGTATCTTTCTCTTGCTTATTTAACTCTTTTACAATATCATATCCACTTAAAAGCTACCTATTAATTATAAGCGCATCAGAAGCTGGTCCCCCCTGACCATATCCTAATACTGAAATTAAAAAAAGTATTAACGCCGTTATTCTATTTAATTGCATTTGTCTCATTATCATATCTATTTCTTTATTCTATAATTTAATTACATATAACTATAAAAGTATTTTTCACCTACTTTATTGTATAAATACTTTCTATTTAAGATTACTCTTGTTCTAAACGACCTATCACCTAGATAACTATTACTATTCTCTTAGATCATTCCTTCTTCAAAACATTATATTTTCAATACTCTAGAGTTCTTTAATCTCTAACTATTCTTATCATCTAAAAGATAATGGGATAAACATAGTTCTATTATAATAATTACCATTAATATCTTTATCAAAATGATATTCTTCTAGTTTCTCATTATTTAACACATGTGCTATAGCAGCTACTAAACTAGTGTGCATATCAGAGCCTAACTTATACTCTTTAGGAAAGTCTAAAGCTAGATTCCAACGTTGGCTCTCATAATCTGCTTCAATAGCCAATATGATATAACGAGGTAGTCTACCTTTACTCTTACTTACTAGATTAGTTATTGTTTTTTGTAGATTGTTTTGAAACTTTTCTGTTTTTTCAACTGGGAAAGGTGTCTGAGAGTAGCGAAGGCATCCTGTTTCATTCAACACGTTCCCTTCCTTATCTATACATTTGACAACATATTGTTTATTCTGATGAACTACCTCTTCTACTAATCCATCCACTAGATATCTTTTATTCAATACATAAACAGCATCTGATTTATTCTTATGATATACCTTCTCACTTTCGGTATTTAGCTTTAGCTCATCCGAATTCTTTTCTTTAAGCCTACTCTGAGCAGACAGCTTATATTTATTATCGTCCAGTTTTTCTCCTGTATACTTTACTTCTTCTTTCCATAAACGCGTAGAGTCTACTAAGAAGCTGCTTAAATAATGTCTCGTAAAAACCGTATCTCTTCCTGATTTTAATAAATCTTGAATAACATCATTGGCACGATATACCTCAACACTATTATACTGCTTTACATTTCTTTTCTTTTTTTGACCATATACAGTCATAGTTGTAGTAGCTAATACCACTGTTAATACAATGTTTAACAATCCTTTCATGCGTGATGTTTATTGGTTTTTTACAAGTGAATCCAAAACTATAAAGTCCATTTCCAAAATCCTAGACATTATCTGACAGATTCACTATTTCTCAAATTTATTTTAACCTTATATCCAAGGAAAATACATGGTCAATAAAAGGACACTTCTTCGACTAACGACCTCTTTTACCCACTAAATACGGGTTATTGTCCACCAACTGTCGAAGGAATTGCAGTCAAACTACTGTTTATAAGGCTTTAAGGGGATATAAAGAAACTATTCATTCTACACAAAAAACAAACAAACCGCTATTAATCAACACATTAAACAAAATTAGTTACTAAAAAAAATGACATCTTTTTTTTCAAAAAGAACTAATTATAGGTCTTTACAGAGCTAATTATCAAAAAAAAGGAAGTATACTCTATAAAAACTCGTTATAAAAGGTCAATTTTTGAATCAAAAAGTAAAAAAATGAGTTTATTATTTTTAAGATTATACCTCTTATAAAAGGTTTATAAATGGAGTTAGATAGCTATAATGAAACCAATGTTTAGATCTCAAAGACTAGATTAAACCCAGAATAAGCGTTAGCCAAATACTACAAAGCAATTCTACTTCATATCTCTTTCATTAGCTCTAAAACCATACTATAGTATGCTTGTATCACTAATTCAGAGCTATTTTGTATAATTACTTTTCGTTTATCTGTCTATCACTGATTCTGGGTTAAAAGGAGTCAAAAAAAATGGGGATAAACACTAACCTGTCTATCCCCCTACCAAAAACTAAAAAATGTAAGATGCTTACAAAATTTACTTGTATAAAACCTAGTCTAATATAGATATCGGTTTGAAATTATCATCTAATGCTACGAGTGTAAATACTCCTGTCACTACTTGGATGCGTTCATCCTCTCTCATCTTCTCTCTGTACACATTGACACGGATGCGAATACTCGTATTACCGATAGACTCTACCTCGCCTACCATCTCTACTAATGAGCCTGCTGGTATCGGCTTGCTGAAGTCAATCTTATCACTGCTAACAATCACAAAGTTCTTTCTACAAAAACGCGTAGCAGTCATAAATGCTGTCTCTGTCATCATCATGATTACTCGTCCACCGAACATCGTGTTATGATGATTAGTAGTATCTGGAAATACTACCTTAAAGACACTTGTGATTGCCTTCGATTTGCGTTCTTCTATCTCTGCTTCTATTAACATAGTTATATTCGTTAATCCTACAGTATTCAGACAATACTATAGACTAGATAGAAATCTATCAAACTGCTATTCGAGAAAATGATTTGGAATTAAATGAAAAGATATAATGCGCTTATCCTAGATTATATAGACTATAATCTCATGGATTAAATAATAAACACATTCCAACTTGACATAAAGCTCTAAACCGCGAAAGCATAGTCTATAAACAGAATTAGGCAGGTCTCCTGACTTGTAACTATTTTTTATCGTCCTTCCCATTACTTAAGTAATAACAGTGGATCACTTGGATAAAAAATTAATGAGTTACTTACAGTTGCGCGACAGTTCGTGATTCTCACACGATTCCCTTTTCATATACAACTAAGTATAACCTATTTCTATGGAATTAATACTGTATTATTTTCTAATACTGTGGCGAAGATAGTAATTCTTTTGAAACATCCAACACATTTTAATCAAACAAAGCCACATAAACTAAGAAGTCTATGTGGCTTTTATCATTGCATAAGTCGATATATTTACACTAAGCTATTTTCTTCTTTGCCCAATTTAGGACATCTATATAGAGAATACTTCTCACATAAAATCTATTCGTATAGAGCTCTTCAGTTTCTTTTACAAATCGCTCTAACACAAGCTTCTGATCTTTAACCGATGCCCCTAATAGTCCTTCGAATAGACTCATAAAGGTATCGTGTATCTGTGTTTTATTTTTCATCTTTTTCATCAAGGCTCTATTGGCTTTAATAAAGTCTTCATAATGCTGATCTTTCCCAGACTCATACTGTGCCATTAGAGATAAAATACGGGTATGGAATAGTAAATCTTCCTGTACAGAGTAATCAGACTTATTGAGAATCCGTTCTGTATAGGCAAGAGAATCATCATATTTCTTGTATCCGAAATACAAAGAAGCTACTTTAAAATATAGAATATGGAAGTGATGCTCATCGATCATATTTCGATATTCATTAATACCACGCTGTAATTGCTTGACAAAAAGTAAACTGCCATTATAAGTCTGCTGTATAAACTCTATATTCAACTTATTACTAAACTGTAATAAGAATCGCTGAGAATCTATATTCATAGACTGAGGGAAACTCTCTAAAGCCAATTGTTCTTCTAACTTAGAATTCCAATAGATGTATTTATCCACTGATTTAAACAACAATAAAATTTTAAATAAATAAGAATTCCCTTTTAAATACCATATAGGATGACTCTGTATCATCTTAGGATGCTCATAGAATAGCGTTACCCATAGCTTAGCATATTTATAAGCGTTGTGATAATCTTGGATTAGAAAACATAACCACACATGTGCTTTAAAGTACCACAACTTCTCTCTAAAGTTAAGCACCTTCACATCTATATCTAAGAGCTGATCACTAAATCGGGTAATTAGTTCTTGCTTATCTTCCTCGCTCTTAGCATACCCTGAGGTAAGCATCTCGTTATAGAACTTCAGTGATAGATTAGATAACTTAGTCGCATAATAGTTCTGTATAATCAGGTCATTAGACTGTGCGATAAGCTCGTCTGCACGCCCCGTAATACTACGAGTGATATACTGAGATTCGATTACCTTTTCTAGTTCTATAATCTCTAGAGCCAGGCTCTTCTCCTCTACATCTAAAGCGATTTGTTTCGCCTTGTCTAATATCTTTAATCCTTGTTTATGTAATCCTTTTTGATACAAAATGGTTGCAAAATCTAATTGTTCACGTATCTGTATTCTTACATTTTTCTTACTAGGATTCATACGAAGGCTAGCCAAAATAGCTTTATACAGATTTGCTTTTAAGTTGGATAATTGTTGTTTACTCGTTATTTTTTGTTTGAGAATAACTTGCTCATCATACTCCTCCATCTTATCCATCGCATTAAATAGTGAGATGAATTTAGCATCAGCATTATTCTGCAACCTATTCACATATAAAGTAAATTGACGTTTCTCTGACCTTGTCAAAGATTTTATCAATATAAATAACCAGTCTTTCCCCCAATTTGACATTGTAATAAAAAATATTTTAACAAACTAAAAAACAACAACTTAGATATTGAAATTGGTTTTTTAACATTGTAGTTTTTGTTTTTTTGATAAAGTTAACAAAAAGCTTTTATACACTTTTGTCTAAAGTTATTTAAAAACATAAAAATATGAAAACTGAAAAGATTGAGATTTTTGACACCACATTAAGAGACGGAGAACAAGTACCTGGTTGTAAACTAGATAAACAACAAAAGTTAACTATTGCTCAGCAACTCGATGAATTAGGTGTTGATGTGATTGAGGCAGGTTTTCCTATTTCTAGTCCTGGTGACTTTGAAGCTGTTCAGGCGATTAGTAAAATCGTTAAAAACGCTAAAATATGTGCACTTACTCGTGCGAATACAAAAGATATAGATTCGGCAGCTAAAGCATTAGAGTTTGCACAAAAACCAAGAATACACACAGGTATCGGTACATCTGACTCACATATAAAATACAAGTTTAACTCAACACAAGAGGCCATTATAGATCGTGCTGCAGAAGCTGTAGCTTATGCTAAGAAGTATGTACACGACGTAGAGTTCTATGCAGAAGACGCTGGTAGAACTGATAATGCTTATCTAGCGAAAGTCTGTGAAGCAGTGATCCAAGCAGGGGTGACAGTGATCAATATCCCAGATACTACTGGATACTGTCTACCTACAGATTATGGAAACAAAATCAAGTACCTAAGAGATCATGTCAAAGGAATAGAAAACGTCATCTTATCATGTCATTGTCACAATGACTTAGGAATGGCTACTGCTAATTCTATCGCTGGAATAATCAATGGAGCTAGACAGATCGAGTGTACTATCAATGGTATAGGTGAACGCGCAGGTAATACTGCTCTAGAAGAAGTAGTCATGATCTTAAAACAACATGAAAATTTAGGCTTTCATACAGATATTAATACGACGATGTTAAACCACTTAAGTCAGTTGACTTCTTCTACGATGGGAATGGTAGTACAACCGAATAAGGCTATCGTAGGTGCGAATGCCTTTGCTCATAGTTCTGGTATTCATCAAGATGGAGTGATTAAACGAAGAGACACTTATGAGATTATTGACCCTAAAGATGTAGGTGTAGACGCTTCTTCTATCATTCTAACAGCGCGTAGTGGTAGATCTGCCTTAGCATATCGCTTCAAGAATATCGGATATGATGTCACTAAAACAGAACTAGATACTTTATACGAATATTTCTTAGGCGTAGCAGATACTAAAAAAGAAGTAACCGAAGTAGACTTATTTGCCATTATGAATATGTATACACAAAACCAGATTATTAAACACGCCTAAACAAACAAAGAAAATGAGTAAAACACCAAAAACATTATTTGACAAGGTATGGGATGCCCATGTCGTAGAAAGTATTGAGAACGGTCCGGATATATTATATATTGACAAACATCTAATTCATGAGGTAACAAGTCCACAAGCCTTTGATGAACTAAAGAAGAGAGAGATTCCTGTCTTTAGACCTCAACAAATCATCGCTACAGTGGATCACAATGTACCTACTCTAAATCAAGAATTACCAATAAAAGATCCTTTATCAAAACAGCAAGTAGAACAATTAGCAATTAACTGTAAGGAAAACAACATTACTTACTATGATTTAGGACACCCATACCAAGGAATAGTGCATATTATCGCACCCGAACTTGGTATTACTCAGCCAGGTATGAGTATGGTCTGTGGAGACAGTCATACTTCTACTCATGGCGCATTCGGAACTATAGCATTTGGTATCGGGACGAGCCAAGTAGCGCAAGTATTCGCTAGTCAATGTATCTTAATGAATAAACCAAAGACTATGCGTATCACTGTAAGTGGTAAGCTTAATGCTCATGTACAACCAAAAGATGTGATCTTATATATCATCTCTCAGGTAGGAACAGATGCGGGTACGGGATACTTCTGTGAATATGCTGGTAACGTATTTGAAGAGATGAGTATGGAAGGGAGAATGACGGTCTGCAATATGAGTATAGAGATGGGAGCTCGTGGAGGAATGATAGCTCCTGACAAAACTACTTTTGACTATGTAAAAAATAAAACCTTTGCTCCTCAAGGAGAAGAGTGGAATCAAAAAGTAGCGTATTGGTCAACGTTACCAACAGATAAGGATGCGAAATTTGACTGTGAATATCACTTCAATGCTGAGGATATCAAGCCGATGATTACTTATGGTACTAACCCAAGTATGGGAATAGACATAGATACGTTCATTCCATTCAATAAAAATGAATCAGAAGAGAAAGCTCTTAATTATATGGGATTATTACCTGGTCAGGCTATTGATACGATACCGATTAAACACGTTTTTATAGGTAGTTGTACGAATGCGAGAATAGAAGACTTTAGGGTAGCTGCTTCTTATATTAAAGGAAAGCAAATCTCTAAAGACATCAATGCTCTAATAGTACCTGGTTCACAAAAAGTAGTCGCTCAGATAAAAGAGGAAGGACTAGACACAGTGTTCCAAGAAGCTGGTTTTATAATTAGACAACCAGGCTGTTCTGCTTGTCTAGCGATGAATGAAGACAAGATACCATCAGGCGAATTCTGTGTTTCTACTTCAAATAGAAACTTCGAAGGAAGACAAGGACAAGGAGCTCGTACCTTATTAGCAAGCCCATTAACAGCAGCTATCGTAGCTGTAGAAGGAAAGATTACTTACTCTAAAATGAATGAATATGCAAGCCTTAACTAAGATAACATCTACCGCTACTCCATTAGCTATAGAGAATATAGATACAGATCAGATCATACCTGCTCGTTTCTTAAAAAGTATAAACAGAGAAGGCTTCGGTGATAATCTATTTAGAGACTGGAGATATAACAATGATGGTAGTGAGAAAAAAGACTTCTCTCTAAACAACCCTAAATACGCTGGTGAAATATTAATCGCTGGTAATAATTTTGGGTGTGGAAGTAGTAGAGAACACGCAGCATGGGCTTTATCTGATTATGGTTTTAAAGTGATTGTGAGTAGTTACTTTGCAGATATCTTTAAAACGAATGCTTTAAACAATGGTGTACTTCCTATTATGGTAAGTAAGGAGTATCTCTCTTACTTATTTAATGAAGTACAAAATAACCCTAATGTAGAGATAGATGTGGATGTGGAACAACAGTCTATTACAGTCAATAATCAAAAAGAGCACTATGAACTAGATCCGTATAAAAAGATCTGTTTGCTAAATGGATATGACGACATAGACTTCTTAATTGCTAAAAAGGATGCAATAAAATCCTTTGAACAAACTAAATCGTACTAGACATGATGAACAAATACAATATAGCGGTATTATCGGGAGACGGTATAGGCCCTGAGGTAATCCACGAGACAATAAAAGTATTAAACGCAGCGGCACAGACCTATGTGTTCCAATTACAATATCACGAAGCATTAATCGGAGCTATTGCTATAGACGAAACAAACAATCCTTTGCCACAGGAAACATTAGCTAAATGCAAGGCTTCGGATGCTGTGCTTTTTGGCGCGATTGGGGATCCTAAATACGATAATGATCCGTCTGCGAAGATACGCCCTGAGCAAGGGTTACTTGCTCTTAGAAAAGAATTAGGCCTTTATGCTAATGTACGCCCTGTAAAAGCGTATCATAAGCTGATCAATAAAAGCCCTTTAAAAGAAAGCATCATTCAGGGAACTGATATGGTAATTTATAGAGAATTAATTAGCGGTATCTACTTCGGAGACAAAAGTACTTCTGCTGACGGCAAGTCAGCAGTAGATATCTGTTCATATCATCAAGAAGAAATAGAAAGCATCGCTCGTCTAGCTTTTAAAACAGCGAAACAACGTAATAATAAAGTGACACTTATAGATAAAGCAAACGTATTAGAAACTTCTAGGCTGTGGAGAAAAGTAGTGAAGACTATTGCTATGGAGTTCCCAGAAGTTGAACTAGACTTTATGTTTGTAGATAACGCGGCTATGCAATTAATCTTAAACCCAAAACAGTTTGACGTTATTCTAACAGAAAATATGTTTGGAGACATTATTTCTGATGAAGCTAGTGTTATCGGTGGCTCTATTGGATTATTGCCTTCTGCATCTATCGGAGAAGAAAGCGCTTTATTCGAGCCTATTCACGGTTCTTATCCACAGGCAAAAGGACTAGGAATCGCTAATCCTATTGCTTCCATATTAAGTGGAGCTATGATGCTAGAACATTTAGGCGAACACGAAGCTGCTGAAGCTATAGAGGATGCAGTACTACACTGTATCAATGCAGGAGTATTAACTACTGACTTAGACAAGACTTCTAAATTTATTACATCTGATATCGGTGACTATATCTGTAACCATATTCGATACAGAACAGGATATCGATATCAAGATAATATCCCGTATCACAAATCAACGATTATATAAACAGAAAAGAGCTCCTTAATGGAGCTCTTTATTATTTTGTTCTGCTCATTTGATGAGCTTGTATATCTTCGTATATCTTTACCGTCTGCATAGTGGTAAAAGCTTTCATCTTATTCAGCATATACTGTCCATGTTCTCCCATTTCTGGTTGTACTTTCGGCTTTCGCTTATCACTTCCTACCCAAGTATAATAATATGTTTTATCATTCTCAATCGCCACTATCCCCCACAGAGTCAACCATATAACTATAGTCATTTAGACCGAATCTATAAGACTTAGTATTACAAAACAGATTATCTCCTGTATATTTATAATTCGCATCAGATAAAATATAATTATTATATTATCATAAAAGATATTTTATTTCAAAACTATACTATATTTGTTTTAGTTTAAAAAAGTATAATTAAGTAAAATCTTTTGTCTTCATTATTATTTCTAATCAAAAACGAAAGATAAGTTAACTCTCTTCAATAACAGCTTCATATTGATTTCATTTACTTCAATATGAAGTTATAATTTTTTATTGTTTCAATATGAAAATATATTATTTAGTACAAGCTCATACAAATCCATCACAGTTAAAACGTATGATAAGTCAATTGACAGATGATCAAGTTTTTTTTCTAATTCACATTGATTCTAAAACTTCTATCGATATATTTAAAGAAATTAGTTATAAAAAAAACATACATTTCATAGAGAACAGAGTTAACTGTATTTGGGGAGATTTTTCACAAGTTCAAGCAACACTTAATCTAATACAAAATTTAAAACTATTTCCTGTACAACCAGAAGATAGAATAGTCTTAATTAGTGGACAAGATTACCCCCTAAAAAACGCAAAAGAGATTACAAAATTTTACTCTGAGAATATATCAAAAGATTTCATTGAATTTTTTGTAGCTAAAGAAAAACATTACCGCCCTTACTTAAACTTCAAAGGTTACAAAGTTAACAGAAGTGATAAAAGAGGTGATTATGTAATTTTTAAAAAACATAACTTTACAGGTATATACAAATCACTACTTAAAAGGTGCTTTAAATTTAAATACTTAAAGTATTTTTTTACAGAAAAAAAACTCAATCCATCTATAACGTTTTACAAAGGCTCTCAATGGTGGTCATTGAGATATGATACATTGCAAAAAATAGTAGATTTATACAATTCTAATTATGATGAATTTTATAATTTCTTTAAAGTATCGTTTTGTTCTGATGAATATTTTTTTCAAACTCTATTAGTACAAGTTATGAAAGATGATATCGATATTAAAGTCGAATCTTTACTAACATATATAGATTGGGATAGAACGAATGTTCCTCTACCAGTTACTTTTACAATCGAAGATAAGGAGTTTTTAAAAACAGCTTCAGACAATTTTCTTTATGCAAGAAAATTCGATACTACAAAAGATAAAGAAATATTAGATTGGATAGATTTGAAGTTGTTAAAGTAGAAAACAATCACTTAAAAAATCTAATCATGAAAAGAATGAAAATATTTTTCAAAAACGTTTTGTAAGAGTAAAAAGACTTTTATATATTTGCACTCGGTTTTTAAGCAACAGCTAATTCAAATAAACCAGTTAGATTAGTAAAATTAAGATTTAAAGATAAAAGCAATGAGCAAAAGAACGTTTCAACCATCGAATAGAAAAAGAAGAAACAAACATGGTTTCATGGATAGAATGTCTACTCCTAACGGTAGAAAAGTATTAGCTGCTAGAAGAGCTAAAGGAAGACATAAATTGACTGTTTCTTGTGAAACAAGACATAAAAAATAATGTTTGATTCAAACATAAATAAAGGTGTTACTATTATTCGTAACGCCTTTTTTTATACTTTGTCGTAAAACATACCATCTATCACACACAACAACACTAAACTTACTTCACTCACAACGAAGTATTTAACATAACAACACAATTAAAATGCCCAAAGACAATTCTATCAAAACTGTATTAATCATTGGTTCTGGACCAATCATTATCGGACAGGCTTGTGAATTCGATTACTCAGGTTCACAATCAGCAAGATCTTTAAGAGAAGAAGGAATTAAAGTTATTTTGATTAACTCTAATCCTGCGACAATTATGACTGACCCATCTATGGCAGATCATATTTACTTAAAACCACTGACAGCAAGATCTATTATTGAGATTCTTGTAGCTCATCCTGAGATTGATGCTGTATTACCTACTATGGGTGGTCAGACAGCACTAAACTTATGTTTAGAATGCGATGAGAAAGGTATATGGGCAGACTTCGGAGTTCGCCTAATCGGTGTTGATATCAACGCTATTAACATCACTGAAGATCGTGAGCAGTTCAAACAACTTCTAGAAAAAATAGATGTTCCTGCAGCTCCTGCAAGTACAGCTACCTCATTCTTAGAAGGAAAAGAGATCGCTCAAAAATTTGGTTTCCCATTAGTTATTCGTCCTTCATTTACCTTAGGAGGTACTGGAGCAGCTTTCGTTCACAAAGAAGAAGACTTCGACGATTTATTAACTTATGGATTAGAAGCTTCTCCTATCCACGAAGTTTTAATTGACAAAGCTTTATTGGGATGGAAAGAATACGAATTAGAATTATTACGCGACAAAAATGATAACGTAGTAATCATCTGTACTATCGAGAATATGGACCCTATGGGTATCCACACAGGAGATAGTATCACAGTAGCTCCTGCTATGACATTATCAGATAGAACATTCCAGAGAATGCGTGATCTATCGATCAAGATGATGCGTAGTATCGGTAACTTCGCTGGAGGATGTAACGTACAGTTCGCTGTATCACCAGACGAAAAAGAAGATATCGTAGCTATTGAGATCAACCCTCGTGTATCTCGTTCTTCTGCATTAGCTTCTAAAGCGACTGGTTACCCTATCGCTAAGATTGCAACTAAACTTGCATTAGGATATACACTTGATGAATTACAAAACCAAATTACTAAATCTACATCTGCTTTATTCGAGCCGACTTTAGACTATGTAATCGTTAAAATACCTCGTTGGAACTTTGACAAATTTGAAGGCGCTGATAGAACATTAGGTCTTCAAATGAAATCTGTAGGTGAGGTTATGGGTATCGGACGTTCATTCCAAGAAGCTTTACACAAAGCAACTCAATCATTAGAGATTAAACGTAATGGTCTAGGAGCTGACGGTAAAGGATACACTAACTATGATCAAATTATCGATAAACTTACTCACGCAAGTTGGGATAGAGTTTTCGTAATCTATGATGCAATCCAACACGGTATTCCATTAAGTAGAATACACGAAATCACTAAAATCGACATGTGGTTCTTAAAACAATACGAAGAACTATATATGTTAGAAAAAGAGATTTCTAAATATACACTTGAAACTCTACCTAAAGATTTATTACTAGAAGCAAAACAAAAAGGTTTTGCCGATAGACAAATCGCTCATATGCTAAATACACTTGAGAGTAAAGTACACGACTTACGTGATACAATGAACATTCAACGTGTGTTTAAATTAGTAGATACTTGTGCTGCAGAATTCCCTGCTAAGACTCCTTACTACTACTCTACGTTCGAGGCTGAAATCGAAAGACCTGACGGTACACGTTATGTCTCTAACGAAAGTATCGTAACAGATAAGAAAAAGGTAGTGGTACTAGGTTCAGGACCTAACCGTATCGGTCAAGGTATTGAATTCGATTACTCTTGTGTACATGGAGTATTAGCTGCTGAAGAGTGTGGTTATGAAACGATTATGATTAACTGTAATCCAGAGACAGTATCTACTGACTTTGATACAGCGAACAAATTATACTTCGAACCAGTATTCTGGGAACATATTTATGACATCATCCAACACGAAAAACCAGAAGGAGTAATCGTACAGTTAGGTGGTCAAACAGCGCTGAAACTAGCTGAAAAACTAGAGAAGAATGGTATTAAGATCTTAGGAACTAGCTTTGACGCATTAGACTTAGCAGAAGACAGAGGGCGTTTTTCTGAATTATTAGAGCAATTAGACATCCCATTCCCTCAATTCGGTGTTGCTAAAACAGCTGAACAAGCTAATAAATTAGCAGATCAATTAGACTTCCCTCTATTAGTAAGACCTTCTTATGTATTAGGAGGACAAGGAATGAAGATCGTTATCAACAAAAAAGAATTAGAGGAGCACGTAATCGAATTACTGAACTCTATTCCTGGTAACTCATTATTACTTGACCACTATCTAGCAGGAGCTATTGAGGCTGAAGCAGATGCTATCTGTGACGGTGAGAATGTACACATCATCGGTATTATGGAGCATATAGAACCATGTGGAGTTCACTCTGGTGATAGCCACGCTATGTTACCTCCATTTAACTTAGGTGAATATGTGTTAAACCAAATTAAAGACCACACAAGAAAAATTGCTGTAGCTTTAAAAACAGTTGGTTTAATCAACATTCAGTTCGCTATCAAAGATGATATTGTATATATCATCGAAGCTAACCCTAGAGCATCTAGAACAGTTCCATTCATCGCTAAAGCGTATGGAGAACCTTATGTAAACTACGCTACTAAGGTAATGCTAGGACACAACAAGGTAACTGATTTTGACTTTAATCCACAATTAAACGGATACGCAATCAAAACTCCAGTATTCTCTTTCAACAAGTTCAAAAATGTAAATAAAGCATTAGGACCTGAAATGAAATCTACAGGAGAAAGTATCTTGTTTATCGAAAACTTAAGAGACGATCAATTCTATGAAATCTATTCTCGTAGAAAAATGTACTTAAGTAGATAATACTAAAAAAGCCCACTTTTATCAAGTGGGCTTTTTTTATTTATTTCTAGAGTATCCTTCTCTTTTATCTACTCTACTATTATAATATTTATAATAAATACCGCCTGCACATACCTCATACTCTCCAAATTCTATAGAGTCATAAGCTGAAATTATAAAAATAGAGCTAAGTAATACATTTCGATCTTTCATCACAAACTTCTTAAGGCTTGTCATAGCTTCAGGGCTCATAAAAACATTCCCATCTGCGATAGATTGTGTTTCATCCACTTGTGTAAAATTACAAGCAATATATCCATCCATCTGAGTTAGTTTTTCTTTTAAATCTCTTTTCTTTTTATTCTTTGCTTCTTGCTTAATATCACTCTGTATAAGTGTATCATTAACAGGAATAGAGACAAAAGAATTAGCAAATAAACTTGAGGCCATAAGTAATAACCATACACATAAAAAGTTTCTCATAATAAATATCTTTAAAATTATAGTCTAATATTAAAGATATAACATTTAAGAATACAAAAACCTAAATTACAAACATTTATATCCATAATATAGTTTTGCTAAAATCCATAGCAATACTACACTCTGTTATACAGACATTATTTACTACTTTTGACTATCTAACTTCATTGTCAAAAATCATGTCACAAGAAATATTAATTGGCTTATTAGCTATTCTAATTATCGTTGCTTTTTTCATTGGTAAATCAGGTAAAAAAGAAACTACCTCATCTGGAGATCTTATTAGACTACAAGCAGACAGCGACTTTAAAGATAAACTGATAGATCAGCTCAAAAGTGAAAAGAAAACAATAGAAGAAAACTTAGAAATTATCCGATTAGATAATCAGGAACTAATAGCACGTATATCTATTCGCGATACAGAATACATTAATTTACAAGAACGATTAGAATCACAACAACAAGAGACTACTAATCTTCAAGAGAAGTTCACAAAAGAATTTGAGAACCTCGCTAATCGAATATTAGAAGAGAAAAGTGATAAGTTCACTAAACAGAATAAAGCTAGCTTAGAAACGCTATTATCACCTCTACAGGAGAAAATACTTCACTTCGAACAAAAAGTAGAACAAACACATAAAGAAAGCATTGACCATCATGCTGCATTGCGTCAACAGATATTTGGGTTACAACAGCTAAACCAAAAGATGAGTCAAGAAACTCTTAATCTAACAAAGGCTTTAAAAGGAGATAATAAAATGCAAGGAAACTGGGGAGAGATGATTCTAGAAAGTGTACTTGAAAAATCTGGTTTAGAAAAAGGTAGAGAATATGAAACTCAACAAAGCTACACTTCTGAAGAAGGTAATAGACTACAACCCGATGTTGTAATCTACTTACCTGACAATAGACATATGGTAGTTGACTCTAAAGTATCCTTAGTTGCTTATGAACAGTATATCAATACTGTAGATATCGAAGAACAAAAACGCTATCTACAAGAGCACTTAATTTCTTTAAAAAGACATATAGAAGGATTGTCTGAAAAGAATTACCACGAACTATACAGAGGTACAAGTCCTGATTTTGTATTGCTATTTATCCCTATAGAGACAGCCTTCTCTATAGCAATTAACGCAGATAATACACTATACACTAAAGCTTTTGAAAAAAACATCGTCATAGTAACCCCTTCTACTCTATTAGCAACATTACGCACAATAGAAACAATGTGGAGCCAGCGCAAGCAACAAGAAAACGCTTATGAAATAGCTAGACAAGCAGGCTTGCTATATGATAAATTTGTTGGACTAGTTACAGACTTACAAAAAGTAGGAAAGAAGATAGATGAATCAAGAAATGAATATGACAATGCCTTCAATAAATTAAGCGAAGGAAAAGGAAACTTAATAACTTCTGTGCAAAAATTAAAAGACATGGGCGCCAAGGCTAAGAAAAGCTTAGATTCACAAATTTTAGACAATGCTATTGATAACCTTTAATTTAAATAGATAAAATATTAAGAGAAGTTTATTTTATTAAAAAATCATTAGAAATTTTAAAGTACACTTTGTATAGATTACCTTTGCATAGTTTTTAAGAATATATTATACTAACTACTTAATAAGCTTCGATCTATGACTTTTAAAGACATGCACCCAGCAGATATTGCTGAAGCAATTACAGAGATGAAAAGAACCGATAGAAACCTTGCGTTTCTAAAGCTTTCACCTGACTTAAAAGTTGAAGTATTCTCCTTTTTAGATATTAATATTCAAGAGGAAATAGTGCGTAGCATGACTAGAGAAGATTATGCAGATGTACTTAATAACTTAGAACCCGATGACCGTACAGAGTTATTAGAAGATTTCCCAGATGAATTAATTAAATACTCTATCAACTTATTAAATGATAAAGAAAAGCAAATTGCACTTAACTTAATAGGATATAAAGAAGATAGTATTGCTCGTTTAATGACTCCTTTATACATACAAACAAAGGCTAACAAAACAGTTAGACAAGTTTTAGATCATATCAAGGTGTATGGTAAAAAAGCCGAAACATTAAACTATATCTATGTAGTAGATGATCACAATAGATTAATTGATGACTTAAAACTAGGTGAATTAGTTCTAGCAGACGAAAATACACTAATAGCAGACTTAATAGACAATACATTTGCTTCTATTACAAGTACTACAAAAACAGAAGATGCTTTTGATATATTCGAGAAATATGATCGTTCTGCACTACCTATTATTACTGAAAGCGGAGTGCTTGTGGGTATAGTAACCTTCGATGATATCTTAGATGCTATTAAAGATAGAGATACTGAAGATATCCAAAAGTTCGGGGGTATGGAAGAGTTAGATTTATCTTATACACATACACCACTATTTGAATTAGTACGAAAAAGAGCTGGTTGGTTAATCATCTTATTTTTAGGAGAAATGTTAACTGCTTCAGCCATGGGACATTTTGAAGATGAGATAGAAAAGGCAGTTGTATTAGCACTATTCGTTCCTTTAATCATATCTAGTGGAGGTAACTCAGGTTCACAAGCAGCTTCTCTTATTATACGCGCTATGGCATTAGGAGAGCTAAAGTTAAGTGATTGGTGGTATGTAATGCGAAAAGAGGTTGCCTCAGGAGTTATGCTAGGAGGTATCTTAGGAATTATAGGTTTCGTGAGAATCTTTATTTGGCAAGAAGCAGGTATCTATGACTACGGAGAGCATTGGATTGCTATCGGACTAAGTGTATCAGTCTCTTTACTATTCATTGTGTTATGGGGTACCTTATCAGGTTCGTTAATACCATTTATACTAAGAAAGTTTGGAATGGACCCTGCTACTGCATCAGCTCCGTTTGTTGCTACACTAGTAGACGTTTCTGGATTAATAATCTACTTCTCTATAGCAGCAATGTTCTTATCAGGAAAGATATTATAATAAATAAGTATAACTAAAAAAAAGCGAGTAAACATTTGTGTTTACTCGCTTTTTTTATATAACCTTACTTTAAGGTAAGAGGTTTTTCAGCTTCTAATACAGGAGCATTAGAGTTATTATAAATCTGAGGCTCATTATTTTTATTATAACTAACTAGAGCTTGCTCATACTCTTTTTTATACTTGTCTTTATCTGAAGTCAATTTATCTTTTGTTCCACAAGAAATAAATAATATACTTATTGATAGTGTAATATACGCTACTCTCATACTATCTAGTTTAAAGGTTGATTCTCTTAAAGATAAACTTTAAATTAATAGATACTACTCCTCTTCTCTAAATTTGACTTTTTTCATATTTGGTAACAAAGCTGCTATAATCCCTATTAAAGGTAAATAGGCACAAATCATATAGATATTCTCAATAGAAGTACGATCAGCCCACCATCCTAAAACAGCAGATCCTAAACCTCCCATACCAAAAGCAAAGCCATAAAACAAACCTGATACCATCCCTATTTTACGTGGTAATAGCTCTTGTGCATACACTAATATAGATGGGAATGCTGAGGATAGGATTAAACCGATAATCACAATTAATATACCTGTCCACTCTAAAGAAGCATAAGGTAGTAACATCGTGAACGGAGCTACTCCTAATACTGAGAACCAAATAATATATTTACGTCCTACCTTATCTCCAAAGAAACCGCCTATTAAAGTTCCTGCTGCCACAGCTAACAAGAAGTAAAAAAGATAAACCTGAGCTTGTACTTCACTTATACCAAACTTATCCATTGTATAAAACTGAAAATAACTAGAAATACTAGCTACATAGAAATACTTAGAAAAGATAAGTAATAATAAAACTACAATAGATGTCCATACTCTTAACTTAGAAAGTTCAGGAATACGAATAACTTTCTTCTTCTTACCAACTTGACTCTTTAATACATCTTTATACCATCCACCAATAAAAGCATATACAAATTGAGCAATAAAACCAACAACTAAGAACCATAGTAAATGTTGTTGTCCTTTTGGTAATACAACCCAAGCTACTAATAATGGTGCTAAAGCTGTTCCTGTGTTACCTCCAATCTGGAAAATAGATTGTGCTAAACTACGTTTCCCTCCTGAAGCTACATAAGATACCCTAGATGACTCTGGATGGAATATAGAAGATCCTATTCCTATTAATATAACAGCACATAGTACCATTGCATAAGAAGGGGCGTAACTAAGTAAAATCACTCCAAGCATAGAACAAATCATACCAATCATTTGTGAATAAGGTTTTGGATGTTTGTCTGTATAAGTTCCTACTAAAGGTTGAAGTAAAGAGGAAGAAACTTGATAACAAAAAGTGATCATTCCGATTTGTGCAAATGTTAAGTTATAGTTAGTCTTTAATAGAGGATAGACCGCTGGTACTATAGCTTGTAGAAAATCATTACATAAGTGTCCAAAGCTTATTGCTAATAGAATTGGAAAGACTGTTTTTTGATTTACTGTTTGTTCATTGATTTTGTTTACTAATGTTTTGGGTGCAAAAAGTTTAGTATTCATTACGTCATTTTTCGTTAAGCCCAAATATAATAGGTTGTACATATACTGTCCTAACCGTTCAAATAAATTTCGAAATATGCCTATTTTTAGTACTTTTACCTTTTATCATTACACCAACCCAATAGATTCTTAAAAATGTCACAGCATAATTATAATAAATCAGCGTTAACTGAAAACGAAGGTATTGAACAACCTAATACTACGGATCAAGATGCTATAGCTAAGTTTCAAGCTAGACGCAGACAGAAGATATCTACTGTTGAAATTATTCAGAGAATCATTAACAATGATAAAGTAGCCTTAAGTCAAGGTATCACACTTATTGAGAGTTTAAATCCACTGCATCACGCACAAGCAGACGAAATAGTACAAGGATGTCTTCCTTATGCTAATAAATCTGTCCGCATTGGTATAACAGGTGTACCTGGAGTTGGGAAAAGTACATTCATAGAAGCCTTCGGTCTCTTACTGACTAAAATGGGTAAAAAAGTAGCTGTATTAGCTATTGATCCTAGTAGCAGTATCACTAAGGGAAGTATCTTAGGAGATAAGACACGTATGGAAGAACTAGTCCGAGAAGAGAATGCTTTTATACGCCCATCAGCTTCTGGAGACAGCTTGGGTGGTGTAGCTAGAAAAACAAGAGAAAGTATAATCTTATGCGAAGCTTGCGGTTTTGACACTATACTAGTAGAGACAGTGGGGGTTGGACAAAGCGAAACTGCGGTACAGAGTATGGTAGACTTCTTCTTATTACTTAATCTAGCTGGTGCTGGTGATGAACTTCAGGGAATCAAAAGAGGGATTATGGAAATGGCGGATGCTGTTATTATCAATAAAGCAGATGGTGAAAATATAAAAAGAGCTCATATGGCTAAACTTGATTACAATAGAGCCTTACATCTTTTCCCTAAGAAGCCTTCTGGATGGACACCAAAAGTAAGTACCTGTAGTGCTATTGAAAACACAGGAATAAAAGAAATTTGGGACATCATCACTCAATACACCACATTGACCAAAGAAAATGGTTATTTCGACAACAGACGTCAAGAACAAAACCAATATTGGATGATGGAGACTATAAACGAAAACATATTAATGAACTTCTACAATCACCCAGAAATAAAAGCAATGCTTACTGAAAACAAAAAAGCAGTGCAAAACAGTGAATTATCACCTTTCGCAGCTGCTCATAAAATCTTAGATCTATATTTTAACTCACAAGCTAAATAGTATTGAACTATTTAGCTTGTTCTATATTAATCTTCTTCGTCTAGTTCCTCGTCATCTACGTAACGCTCCATCTCTCTTTCGTAAAACTCACCAGCTTTTACGATCAATCCTTCCATCTCAGCTTCTATCTCAGCTTCTTCAGACTCTTCTATTGTTTCTAAGAACTCTACCTCATCAGTATTTAAGTTGATGATAAATCTAGGGAATTCTAAATGTATAATAAAAATATCCTCTGGATACTCAGTATTATCAGCTAGTACGAATTTTGGTAACTCCATATTAATTCTAATTATTATTTATTAATCTGTTTGACAATTTATGAAAACGCCAGTATAGACATATTGCAGCAGTAGTTAATCCTGCTAATAAACCTATCCATATCCCAGCTGCTCCTACACTAGTATACAATCCAAGGTAAATAGATATAGGAAAACCAATAATCCAATAAGATACAAAAGTAATTCCCATAGGCATATTTACATCTTGAAGTCCTCTAAGTGCTCCTAATGTTACTACTTGTATACAATCTGATATTTGGAATACTGCCGCTACAAGTAATAACGTGCCTGCTAATTTAATCACTTCTTGATTCATTACCGCATTTTCGATGTCATTATTATCTAAAAACAACATTGGAATATACTGATGGAATAAAACAAAAAGAATTGCAAAGCCTGTATAAATAATAACTGCCATTAAGATAATAGACCTCGCTACTACTCTTAACTTCACATAATCCTTTAATCCTCTTTGATTCCCTACTCTAATCATCGCAGCTACGCTTAGCCCACTTGCAAACATAAAAGTCATCGAAGACATACTCAATGCGATCTGATTAGCGGCCTGTGCCTCTGTACCTATCATTCCAGATAACCATACTGCTCCAACAAAAAGTGCTACTTCAAAGAAACTCATCATTCCTGAAGGAACTCCAATTTTTGTAATTTTCAGTAACATCTCCTTTTTGATTTCATGAAACTTAATATGTGATAAGAAAGGCTTAAACATCTCTTGTCTCTTCAAAGCGAAATGCATATAAATAATCATCACAATACGCGAAATAAGTGTACCATAAGCTGCCCCTAGCATACCCAATTCGGGGAAAATCCACACACCATATATCAACAAATAGTTAAATACTATATTAGTTAAGTTTGCAATTATCGTTGCATACATAGAATTTTTTGTCTGTGATTTACCATCTGCAAACTGCTTATAAGATTGATACATTACTAATGGAATCAAAGATAAAGCTACAATATCTAAGAATGGTTTAGCAAGGATCGTTACCTCCTCTGGCTGCCCCATGTGCATTAATAGAGGCTTTGCAAAAAAGATAATACTAAATAACACTACTCCTAAAATAGTACATAATGCCAGCCCATTAATAAAAATACTTCTTCCACCTTCTACATCTTTTTCTGCATCACTATGAGCTACTAATGGAGTCAAAGCTGTTGAAAATCCGACACCTAAAGCCACTGCTATAAAAACAAAACTATTTGCTAAAGAAGCTGCTGCTAATTCTGTAGCTCCGATTTTCCCCACCATAATATTATCAATCACCCCCACAATTGTATGACCAAGCATTGCTAATATAATAGGATAAGCTAAACGTATATTATACCCAAATTCTTTATAGTATACTGATAAATTCATTGACAAAAATTTTGTGCAAATATAACTACTGTATACGGAAACTCACTCTCTTAATTACACGAATAAACAAAAACATATTCTCAAACGGCAAGTTTATTGCAGTATATTTTTCTCAAACAACAAAATAAAGACACAATCCTCATGATTAAACTCACTAAAAAAATTTCACTTACAGTGTTAGCACTAAGTGCTATTTTAGTTGCAATGCCAGCTGCAGCTCAAAAGAAAGACAAGCCTTATTACCCTCAGGGATTTAGAGTAGGTTTTGGTCTAAACGGAGGTATGCCTTTAGATTCTAAATATGATGCCGCACTTGGTGTAGATGCAAGAATCCAATATGACGTTAGTCAAAAAACCTCGTTTACTTTAACTTCAGGTTATACTCATTTATTTAATGGAGATGAAGGAGATTTAGGATTAGTTCCAATAAAAGCAGGATTTAAACAGTTTTTAAACAAAAACATCTATGCTATGGGAGAATTAGGAGTAGGTATTGGTACGCACTCAGGAATGGGAAATACCTTTATTTGGTCACCCTCTATTGGTTTTGCTAATCGCTATGTAGATGTAAGTCTTCGTTATGAAAATTACAATGATTATAACACTGATCAACTTGCTGTCCGTGTAGCCTACGGATTTTCTTTAAAAAAGAAAAGCAAAAAGAAATAGAAATAGAAACATAACTGAACAATAAAGCCAATTCAATAATTGAATTGGCTTTATCATTATCTTACTCTTCATTCTTTAATTTCTCAATATACATATCCAGATCCTTTTGAATCTCAGGGTCTAGTTTAGGCAATTTGATATCGTCATATTTACTAAATACTTCTTCTAGTATTTTAGCAAACACATAACGACAATAAGCCTTATCATCAGCAGGTAATACATACCATGGACATTCTGCTGTAGAAGTCCTATTAATAGCCTCTTCATAATACTTTTGATAGTTATCCCAGTACTCTCTTTCTTTAATATCACTAGGTTCAAACTTCCAATTGTGTTTCTCTTTTTCTAATCGACGCAATATTCTTTTCTTCTGCTCCTTCTTACTTAGGTGCAAAAAGAACTTCAAGACTATTACTCCATTATTACTGATATGTTTCTCAAAGTTATTAATCTCTTCGTAACGTTTGTCCCAAAACTCATCTGTTATATCTTCTGCTTTATTAATACCAGGTATTCTTTCATTTAAAACTACTTGTGGGTGAACTCTAGAAATCAATACATTCTCATAATGACTACGATTAAACACAGTAAACTTTCCTCTCTCAGGCAAGGTCACATAATGCCTCCAGATATAATCATGCTCTAGTTCATAAGACGTAGGTTTCTTAAAACTTTGCACCACTACCCCTCTAGCGTTAAAAGCCTTAAAAACTTCTCTAATTAAACTGTCCTTCCCAGCTGTATCCATTCCTTGTATACAGATAAGTACACTATAACGATTATGAGCATACATCACATCCTGAAATTTACCTAAGTTACGACTCAGTTTTTCCACTTTTCGAAATGCCTTGGTCATAGATAGATTTAAATCTGGTACAGTTGATAATTTTTCTAGCTCAACTTTATTGTCTATTCTATATTTTTCTTCTATATTCATTCTCAGAAATTTTTAAGCTTAAATTACTATTTTATTTTAATTTACTCCGCTTTTACATAACATTTATTCTATGAAACAAATTGCACTAGAACTACTTTTCCAGATATTAGGCATTGGAGCTGCATCTGGCTTAGTGTATGATGACAACCAACTCCATATCATTTCTGACAATTCTACTTACTTCTATCACTATAGTTTACAGAATAATCATCTTTATAAAACGTCTTTATCAAGTGACAATCTAAGTCAAGAGAATATAGAGAAAGCTATTAAACCTGATTATGAAGCAATCACTACAGATGGGTTAAACTACTATATTTTTGGTTCTGGCTCTAAACCGAATAGAATAAACTTAGTAGAAGTAAACGGACTGACACACGAAGTCCTTTCAGAAAACGAACTAGACATACTATATGATTCTATGAAGAGTTTTGCTAATCTAAGTGATGCTGACTTTAATATAGAAGGGGTAATTTTTGACAATGATCTATGGTATTTTTTTAATCGAGGAAATGGACCTAAAGGTGCTAATGGAGTATTCGTTGTAAAGGGTAACAACATTCTAAATGATTTTCAAATCACTTATACTCCTATGAAATTACCAAAACTTAATAAAGTACAGACTAGCTTTACAGACGCTATTAAAGTAGAAGACAAGATATACTTCTTAGCTGCTGCAGAAGATGGTCAATCAACCTATGCTGATGGAGAAATAAAAGGAACTATACTAGGCCGTATAGATACCAAAAAACTAAAAGTAGAAAAGACACTAACCATAAGTAACACACATAAATTCGAAGGATTAACCTTATATAGTCAAGAAGGAAAAAACTTAGAGTTCTTACTATGTGAAGATCCTGATAATGACAAAAATGAATCAGGCATATACAAACTATCTATTAAGAATTAAATTTTCCCTTTATATCTGAACAAAAAAAGCAGAAGTAAATACTTCTGCTTTTTTAATTTTATTAGCTCTAAAGCTATATTGAATTAGTTGTTTTCGTTTGTCTTAACCTTCTGTTGGTCCAGACCGCAAAGATAAAATAAAAAATACAAATACCCCACATTTTAATAAAGACATCGCTAATTTCTGTCAGTGATGCTCCGAACTGTGTAAGAGATATAAATCCTTTTACTCCTAACGTACTTGGTACCAATACAGAAACACCTTTTATCCAAGCAGGAAAGGCTATTGTAGGCCATGAAGTACCACTAAGCATTAGAGCTGGAATAGAGAATACTGTAACACTCATAATTGCCTCTTCTCTTCTCTTAAAGAAGTTTACTAAAGTCATTCCCATAAAGGTAATAGACAAGATAACAGGAATCAAAAAGATCATAATCTCAAATATATTTCCTCGTTGGGGCAAATTATAAACATGCATGATAATAAGCACCCCTACTAAAAGTAATATCATTGATATAATCAAATAAGTCAAGGCTCTTCCTAAAGTTAAAAAGACATTGCTAAAACGTCTTTTTTCAGCATAAGAAAAGACCTGAGCAAACATCCCATTCTGACGAAGTGTCCCCCCCATAATCCCCATACCTGTTAACTGTAATGTCTGTAATGCAATAATAAACACTACTGGGATAACGAATGTAGCATATCCAACATTAATATTATAAAGAGGTACAGCTGTGACATTAAATGGACGTCTAGTAGCAATAGCCTGATCCATTGGTGTGCTTTTAGCCATTGCCTTGTTCACTTCTACTTGCGCATTGAACGTTCCCATAGAGACCATCACAGCTCCTATAGTTTGCTTATAATAGAGCATATAAGACGCATCTGCATATACTGAGATAGAAGGGACTTCTCCCTTTTGCATATCACGAGTAAAATCTTTTGGTATCATTATAATACCTCTAATTTCACCTTTATCATATACTTCCTTAGCTGCATCAAAATCACTTGTATGATATACTACCTTTAACTGATGTGTAGCATCTATCATTCTACTAACCTGCTGCCCTAACTTAGCCTGATCGTGATCTACAATTGCTACAGGTAAGTCATCAAAGTTCTCATGTGAGTAGACATAAGAATAGAAGAATCCTACTAACATAAAAGATAGCATATAGGACATCACTACAGCCGAATCCGAAAAGATTAGTTTAAACTCTCGTTTACACGCTTCTGTAATTAAAGCGAAGTTAGCTATTAGACCTTTAAACATCGTATCCTCCTTTCTTCAATTTTTTATAGTACAACGGAATACACAACAATCCTACGCATACAAATATAGCTAGCGTTATGATGTAATTCTGTTGTGTATTATTATATTGAAATCCTTTAATAGCATAATCAACTGTAAAACGCATATAAGAGTGGAATGGAAAAATATAATTAAACCCTCTTATGAATGCACTCATCCCTTCTGGAGGAAACGTATATCCAGCAAAAGAAAAGGCTAGAGCTGCATAAGACCCTCCTATAGTCAGTGCTGTTCTAAGGCTAGACATAATAGAAGCCATAAAGAAAGCCATACTCTGACATACCACTACGAAAGAACAAAAGAATAAATTTATAACGAAGAAATTTCCTTTAAAAGGAACTCCGATTCGGTAATAAAGTAAACTATTCATCATGAACCCCATTAAACAGAACAGTAACGTATAAGGTAATATTCTACTTATCACAGCTACGAATACTTTATCATTACTCTGTTCTAATAATTGTTTCCCTTTATTATATCTCAACACAGATCCAAAAACATAGATAGAGATGACCATAATAATAATCTGAAATGACATTGGCATAAAAGCAAGTGTCAGATAATACCCATAACTTGTATAAGGATTATACAGCACATGGCTATTAGTACCTGTAGGCACTACAGTAGCCACAGCCTGTTCTGCCATCAGTCCACTCTGTTGTAAACTCATGATCTTTGCCCCTGCAGCTAGATTACCTGCTACCATCTGGAAATCTCTTTGTATTAATCCTGCTGGTAATAAATACTGCCCATTGTAGTAACACACTACATTAGTATAAACACCTTTCTGAGCATTTTTCTGAAAATTCTTTGGTATGATAATTAGAGCAAAAGAATCTCCTCTTCTAATTGTCTGTTGACCTTCTAGCTCATCACTTACTTCATAAGCAATGTCCATACTAGCTGTAGCATCAATCATACGTCCTAACTGACGAGACAATTTACTTTTATCTAAATCTAGTAACGTAACAGGGAGATCTCGTGAAATCCCCTGACTCAGCAGTGATGAATAAAAATAGAATAGCATCATAGGCACACCTATCATCAAGACAAGCAACCGCGGTGATGTAAACATCCTTTTACATTCACTAATAAATATAGATAAAAAACCTGTTTTAGTCATTACACCCTTTATTTCAAACTACTTTCTAATACTAAAGCACTCATACCTGGTCTAAGACCTTCTACCTTCTTAGTTGGGTAAGCTTTAATTAAGAATGTCTTCATATCAAAATCACCTTTTGTTTTCGTAGCCGTCCATGTAGCATAGTCTCCTTGAGCAGCGATATACTGTACTTCTAGCTCTACCATCTCATCCCCTAAAGCAGGAAACTTAGCCATAAACTTACTTGCCATCTTAAACTTAGGCATTAGATTTTCTTTGATATTGAAATATACCCATACATCTGACAAATCTACTAGATTGACCACAGGATAACCAGAATTCACTATTTCCCCTTTATTAGGCATGATAGTCAATACTTCTCCTTGTTGTGGAGCTTTTACATCACCTTCTCCTTTCAGAGACAACACTTCATTTACAGCACCTTGTGCTTGTCCTACCATAGCTAATGCTGCAGCTTTATCCTCTACACGAGCTCCTTTTTGTACCATTTGATACTTAGCATATGCCGCTTTCTCTACTTCTTGTGAAGCCTTAAACTGTGTATATGCCTCATCTCTTTTTTGAGCTGGTACTACTTTCTCTTTATATAAATTCTCTACACGATTATAAGTCTTCTCTGCTAATTCTGCTCCTGCTTTTGCTTGTTGCCACATATTATAAGTCGCAGAGACTTCTTCACCTCTTGCTCCTTTATTAGCTTTAGCATCCATAGCTTGTGCAGCCTGTTTAGCTGATTCCGCCTGTAGTAGTTTAGCATCTATCTCAGGAGTGCTTATTTTTAATAATAACTCCCCAGCTTTAACTTGTTGTCCCTCCTTTACTAAAATATCTTCTACACGTCCAGGTATCTTAGAAGCCACATTAATCTGTGTAGCATCTACCTGTCCTTGAATATAGGATTCTGATGGTGCACTCATATACCATAGTGATATAATTAAAATTAAAAGCACTATAACGATAGCAACCATTGCACTTACAACTTTATTTTTCATCTTTTAAAGCTTATATTATTTTGTGTATTGTAAAAAATTATGACTTAATCCTGCTACTTCGAAAAGGGATGCCACCCCTATAGCATAATTATAATTGGCTTGTAGTTTCATTAATCTTACTCCTGACAAATTCATCTCAGCATCCACTACCTCTGTTGATGTTGCAAAACCTTCTGAGAATGCTTTAGTTCTAACACGTAGATACTCCACTGCTAATTTCTCTTGTACATTAAGATTCTTAATCTGATCTTCTTGTTTTTGAATATCTTGATACAGCTTAGCTACTAGCATCTTCACATCACTCTTCGCTTTTGTTTCGAATAATTCTACGCTTTCTCTAGTTGCTTTAGCAGCTTTAATCTCATTCTTGTTTTTAAATCCTTCGAATAACGTATAACTAACACCTATCCCTACTACCCACGGCTTACTATCTTTCTCTCCTATTAAGATAGGGTTATTATGTGCTAATATTGTTTGTCCGAATCCAAATACTGTTGGATAATTAGCAGATTGCTTTACTTTTACCCCTTGATCAGCTAGCTCTTTTTGCAATACTAATTTTTGTAGTTCTGGATAATTTTCTACAGCAGAACCTTGAAAGAAGTCAACGTTCTCTAACTGAGGTATCGAAAAGAAATCACTATCTAACGTAGCTGTAACTTCATCTACTTCTAATGTATTTGCTAAGGCTAACCTTGCTAATTTAGCATCTTTTAGCGCTCCATCTAGCTGTCTATTAGCTTCTGATACCGCCACATCAGCACTCATCTTTTCTACAGCTGCTATCATACCGTGTTCCTCTAGCTTAGTCGCATCGTGTAGATGTTTATTCATCCCCTCTAAGACTGTTCTTCTTACAGCCACAGCTTCTTCAGCTAACTTCACTGAATAATAACGTTGTGCTAATTCAGTGATTAACTTATTCTTCGTTTTTTCTAAATCTTTCTCTCCTATTTTACTCTCTATCTCATGTGCCTTTATAGCTGCGTTAATCTTTCCTCCTGTATAAAGAGGCCAAGTAGCCATAAAACCACCGAAAACCATATCTTTTTTATTAAATGACTTAGACCAGTTACCTAAGACATCTGGATTAGGTAAATGAATAAAATCTCCTATTCCATTTTTCAACCCATTTAGATCTACTCCTAACGATTTGCTAAGATATAGTCCTCCTCCGAAAGCACGCACAGAAGGATAGCGTAGCCCCTTAGTAGCTTGCCATTTATAATGGTGTACTTCTTCCTGTTTCTCTACTGCCTTAATAAGACTATTATCTTGATACATCTTATTATACGCATCTGTAAATGACAGACTCTCCTGTGCATACACAGAACTAGACATACCTATAAAGAATAATACTCCTCCTACTACAGAGAAATAATCCCTTAAATCTAATCGCTTCATGAACATACTTTCTATTTATATATTGCAAATATAGAGACTATACTCCTAATATTATATTTTACGTAAAATTACCTATAAATTTAAACTTTTTTAATACAATTAAAAATGATTAAACGCTCTTTTTAGCAATAAGCTGTACACTATATAGCAGTCTTATTTATTGAATAAAACATCTGCATCAGAGACCGTATATAAAATACTGACCTCATCACTGTAGTAATCAACCCATTACTTATATCTAAAACTATGTATCTATGTAGAATACAACTATTTTATCAAAATAATAAAACTCAAAACATATGCCACTCTATCAATATCCACAAACTAAACTTTAGAGTACAAAAAAAAGAGCAATCCTTACTGACTGCTCTTTTACGATTTTATTTTTCGATTTCTCTTAAGTTCTCCATTTTCTTATGTGCTAAGAATCCTTTGATATCTTCGAAGTGTTCTTTCACTCGTTTATTTCCAAACTCAAATACCTTCTCTGCAAGACCATCTAAGAAATCACGGTCGTGAGACACTAAAATCACGGTTCCTTCGAAGTCGCGCAAAGCTTCTTTAATGATATCTTTCGTTTTCATATCTAAGTGGTTCGTTGGCTCATCCAGAATCAATACATTATAAGGTTCTAACAGAAGTTTCACCATCGCTAAACGAGTTTTCTCTCCTCCTGATAACACTTTTACTTTTTTATGAATATCATCACCAGAGAACATAAATGCTCCTAAGATATTTTTTATCTGTGTTCTGATATCTCCTTCTGCTATTCTATCTACTGTTTCGAAAATAGTCAAATCTTCATCTAATAAAGAAGCTTGATTCTGTGCGAAGTAACCAATCTGTACATTATGTCCAATCTCAGCTTCACCTTGAAAATCTATTTCTTTCATGATCGCTTTAATCATAGTAGATTTACCCTCACCATTCTTTCCTACAAACGAAACCTTCTGGCCTCTCTCTATTACAATATTTGCATCTTTAAATACAACGTGATCTCCATAAGACTTTGACATCTCTTTTACTACCACAGGATACTGTCCTGAACGTGCTGCTGGTGGAAACTTCAAACGAAGTGCAGAATTATCAATTTCGTCCACTTCGATGATTTCAAGTTTCTCAAGCATCTTTACACGAGACTGTACTTGTAAAGTCTTAGAATACGTTCCTTTAAAACGTTCAATAAACTCTGTTGTCTCTGCGATCATCTTTTGTTGCTCCTCATACGCTTTTAGCTGATGAGCACGTCTATCTTGACGCAATACTAAGTAATCAGAATACTTCGCTTTATAATCATAGATTTTACCCATCGTTACTTCAATCGTACGATTGGTAATATTATCTACGAATGCACGGTCGTGAGAGATAACCATCACCGCCTTAGCTTGGTTGATTAAGAAGTCTTCTAACCACTCGATACTTTCGATATCCATATGGTTCGTAGGCTCATCTAATAAAATCAAATCTGGTTTTTGTAATAAGATTTTTGCCAACTCGATACGCATTCTCCATCCACCACTAAACTCTGATGTAGGTCTATTAAAGTCTTCTCTAGTAAAACCTAATCCTTTTAATATCTTCTCTACCTCTGCCTCATAGTTCACCTCTTCGATAGAATAGAACTTCTCACTTAACTCAGATACACGCTCGATTAGCTTCATATAAGCATCACTCTCATAGTCAGTACGCACTGTCAGTTGCTCATTGATATCATCTATCTCTTTCTTCATAGAGAAGATACTTGCATACGCCTTAGACGCTTCTTCCATTACAGTACAGTTATCTTCAGTCAATAAATGCTGTGGAAGATAAGCAATAACAGCATCTTTTGGTGCTGAGATATTCCCTGTAGAAGGTTTATTCGCTCCTGCTACTATCTTTAATAAAGTAGATTTTCCTGCCCCATTTTTTCCCATTAAGGCAATCTTGTCGTTTTCATTGATTGAAAAATTGACACCACTAAATAAAGTAGTACCACCAAACTGAACTGAAATATCGTTAACTGTAATCATGTAACTCTGTATATCTGTTTTGAATTAAGTTGCAAATATAGTATTTGTTAAGTACCATCTACTACATTTTAATTAATAAAAAAAGCTCTGTAAAACTAAATTTACAGAGCCATATATCTTTATAGTATCATCACTAGGCTTCTTCTTGAACTCCCGTTTTCTTACCACACATAAATAGTAGTACATATCCTATGATACCACCAAGTCCTGAAGCAATTAGAATACCTAATTTTGCTTGATCTGGGAACTCTGGATGCAGATTGATATCAAATGCTAATTCAGTAACGAATAACGACATCGTGAACCCAATAGCAGCTAAGAATCCTAATCCTAATAAATTAAGATACGTCATCCCCTTAGGCATTGCTACTATTTTAAGTTTAATTAATAACGCTGTTAGTCCTGATACTCCTAACACTTTTCCTACTAATAAACCGAATGCTACTCCTAATGTCACAGCACTTAATCCACCATCTCCGATACTAATCGGAATAGCTGCATTAGCTAACGCAAACACAGGCATCACAAAGAATGCTACGAAATTATGCATGCTGTGCTCTAAACGAATAGATGCTGGTAACGCATCTGTAGCCAAATCTTTAATATCATGGACACATTCCATCTGATCTCCTGTAAGATTAGGAATCTTATCGTCTGGATCTATTTTACTGAAACGGTCTCTTAACTTGTTTAATTTTGCTACGAAGTATGACTCGTGTACTCTCGCTGTACTCGGTATAGCGAATGCCGCTAATACTGCTGCGATAGTAGCGTGTACTCCTGATAATAAGAAGCATAACCACACTCCACCGATACCGATGATCGCGTAGTATATCGTGTTTCTAATTCCCACTAGATTACTGATTACTAATAATCCGAAGAATCCTAATCCCATACCTAGATTAGCTAAAGATAAATCACTTGTATAGAACATTGCGATAACTAATACTGCTCCTAAATCATCTGCAATCGCTAACGCTGTCAAAAACACTTTTAACGAAGTAGGCACTTTATCACCTAATAAATATAATACTCCTAATGCAAAGGCAATATCTGTAGCCATCGGGATTCCCCATCCATGTGCTGCATCAGTACCTCCGTTAAACACAATATATACTAGAGCTGGTACAGCCATACCACCGATAGCAGCGATAATAGGTAACATCGCCTTCTTAGGTGATGATAATTCTCCAGTAGTTAACTCACGTTTTAATTCTAAACCAACCACAAAGAAGAAAATAGCCATCAGACCATCATTCACCCAATGTTTTAAAGAGTGGTTTAAAGTCATATCATTTAATGAAAACCCAATATGGTTATCATCCCAAAAACTCATGTAAGCATCTGCCCATTGTGAATTTGCCATAAAAATAGCAAATACAGCAGCTAAAAATAATACTACCCCACCAGATGTAGATTTGCTCATGAATCTACTCATGGGTTTTGCAATCCACTTGTCTGCAGGTGTCTCTCTAATTTGATCTTCCATTATGTTGTAAAATAAATAATAGCGAATATATATTTTCTCCGCATTTTACACAAATTTATACTGCGTTTTTTAAAAATAACTAAATTTACATCAGCAATAAACTTTTTATTTTAAATAATTCACATTTAACAATAAAATAGAATTGTTCCTTAAACTCCTTGCTCTTAATACAAAAAAACATTACTTTTTTTATCAATCCAAAAAATATCTCCTAACCTTTTCGTAGACTGTTTAAAAAATAAAGAAACTCTACGGCTATCATATTCTAGCCTGTCTTGTTATTTTTCAAAGGAATAACAGCCAAAATTATACAAACACTACTTTTATTTTTTTTGTCTTAAAGTTTGTTATTTTCGCCAATAAAACTACCGTTAGTAAATACTCATCATCACCTTATAGCCCTCACTAGCTAATTTTTCTATTTCGTCTTACTATACTAGCACATTGCTAGGGGTATTCTTGCACATTCCTTCGACAAAATGGCCTTCTAGGCAAGCAAACCCCAAGGATACTCCTAGCAAACCCCTAGAAAGTGCAAGCCAAATGACATCGGGATCAGATGTATCGGATGGGGTTCTTCGCAGACTCAGAAGGACAATAAGAGCGGATGTGTAGGATGGATTCTTCGAAAGCTGAGAAAGACAATGAGAACAAATGTGTACGGTGGGATTCTTCACATACACAGAAGGACATAGCGAACAGAAATACACTAGTGTAAAGTCACAGATTATGAATCAGTGACAACATGATAACTTTTAGCATATATTAATAATGTATAACTCTTAAGATTAAGTATATTTGTACTTTCATAAACTCATACTATGGATACAATCTTAGACTCAAATATAGAACCTAAAGCTAAACCAAAGTGGCTTCGTGTAAAACTTCCCACTGGAAAGAAGTACACTGAACTTAGAGGTTTAGTAGATAAATATAAACTGAACACAATCTGTACTTCAGGTAGTTGTCCTAATATGGGAGAATGCTGGGGAGAAGGAACTGCTACATTTATGATATTAGGAAATATCTGTACGCGTTCTTGTGGATTCTGTGGTGTAAAGACAGGACGTCCTGAGACGGTGGACTGGGATGAACCAGAGAAAGTAGCGCGCTCGATCAAATTAATGTCTATCAAACACGCTGTAATCACTAGTGTGGATAGAGATGACATTAAAGATGGAGGATCTATTATCTGGGCAGAAACTGTACAAGCAGTGAGAAGAATCAGCCCTGGTACTACAATGGAAACCCTGATACCAGACTTCCAAGGAATAGAGAGAAATATAGATAGAATCATAGAAGTAGCTCCAGAGATTGTCTCTCACAATATGGAGACGGTTAGAAGACTGACTCGTGAGGTACGTATTCAGGCTAAATATGATCGAAGCCTAGAAGTACTGAGATACTTAAAAGAAAAAGGAGTGAATAGAACTAAATCTGGTATCATGCTAGGACTAGGAGAAACGGAAGAAGAAGTAATCCAAACTATGCATGATCTAAGAGCTGTTAACCTTGACGTATTAACTATCGGACAGTATCTACAGCCTAGTAAAAAGCACTTACCTGTGAAGGAGTTTATCACTCCTGAGCAATTCGAGAAATACGAAAAGATAGGGCTAGAATTAGGATTCAGACACGTAGAAAGTGGTGCCTTAGTTCGCTCATCTTACCGAGCGCAAAAACACCTTTTATAATATAAATAAGGTCGCGTTCTTCGCGACCTTCTTCTTTTTACACTTATGAGTAAAATAAAAATAGCAATAAATGGTTTTGGTCGTATAGGCCGCAACCTTTTTAAACTCCTTTTAGATCATCCTACCATAGAGGTAGTCGCTATAAATGATCTGGCTGATACGCAGACTATGTCACATCTACTAAAATATGACAGTATACATGGTATACTGAATAAAGAGGTAAGTTATGACAAGGACCATATCATCGTAGCTGGTAAGAAAATAGCATTCTTTAGAGAAAGTGAGATATCTGGTCTAGACTGGAAAACGTTAGATATAGACTATGTCATAGAAGCTACTGGACGTAGAAAAACCTATCCCCTATTAGAGCAACATATCCAGCAAGGAGCTAAACGTGTCATCTTATCTGTACCACCAGAAGACAATGTTATCAAGACTATCGTACTCGGTGTAAATCACAATATCTTGACAGGAGAGGAACTTATCATATCTAATGCGAGCTGTACGACTAACAATGCTGCTCCTATGGTCAAAGTAATTAAAGAACTATGTGGTATAGAACATGCTTATATCACTACAGTACACTCTTATACTACTGACCAGAGTCTACACGATCAACCTCATAAAGATCTGAGAAGAGCTAGAGGGGCTGCTCAGTCTATAGTCCCTACTACTACAGGAGCAGCGAAGGCACTGACTAAAATATTTCCTGAATACGAAGGCAATATTGGTGGGGGTGGTATACGCGTACCTGTACCGGATGGATCATTGACAGACATAACCTGTATCGTCAAAAGAAAAGTAGAAATAGAGGAAATCAATGCTGCATTCAAAAAAGCAGCAGAAGGAGAGTTAAAAGGAATCTTAGCCTATACTACAGATCCTATAGTCTCTGTAGATATCTTAGGGAATACAAACTCGTGTCTATTCGACTCTCAACTCACTTCTGTCTTAGACAAAATGGTAAAAGTAGTAGGATGGTATGACAACGAAATCGGTTATTCTTCTAGGTTGATAGACTTGATTACTTATTTCGAAAAGATTAAGAAGTAATTTTCATCTAAAAAAAGACATAAAAAAAGCGTTATCAATATATTGATAACGCTTTTTTTATAGTGCAATGAGAATTACTTCTTCTCATTTAATTTTTGACTCATTTCCATAGAGATCGCAGAGCGCTCCATTTGTAGCTTACCAGCCATCGTCTCGATAATTACTGTAGTTTCGTGTAACTCATTGATTCTACCGTGAATTCCAGACTTAGTAACAATACGATCACCTACTTTAATACTAGCTTCATAAGCTTTCTCTTGTTTCATTTTCTTTTGTTGTGGGCGAATCATTAAGAAATAGATTACCACAAACATTAAAACTATAGGTAAAAATTGTTGTAAATTTTCCATTTGGTATTATTTATAGATTATTAATTACTACGAAGACCTACGTTAGCTTTAATCGTAAGTGTCTCATTTCCTTTTTTTGTATTCGTAACCAAAGTTACTGTTTTTTGTTGTTGTCCTTCTGCCCCTGTTTGAAACTTAACAGTTAATTTTGAAGTTTCTCCTGGCTTAATAGGTGTTTTTTGATATTCTGGAACTGTACATCCACAAGATGCTGTAGCATTAATAATAACTAAATCAGCCTTACCTGTATTCTTTAATTCGATCTCAGTAGTTACAGATTCATTATTTGCAATATTACCGAAATCATGTACTGTTCTGTCAAAAACAATCTCAGGATACTCTCCATTAGTTCTAGTACCTTCTACTTTAGCTGCATTCTCTCTGTCAATCAAGCTAGAAGCAGCATTGTTCTCTTTACAAGAAACTACTGTAAAAGCTAACCCTAATGTTAATAATAAAATTTTTCTCATAGTTCTTTACTTAGTTTAGAAAGGTTATAGCAATCCTTTACCGATTTTATTAAGTCTATTCTCCTCGTTATAAACTTTAGAAATATTATCTAATACTCCATTGATAAAAATACTACTTTTTGCTGTAGAATACTCTTTTGCAATCTCTAAATATTCATTAATTGTCACTTTTACTGGAATAGAGCTGAATTTTAAGAATTCACAGATAGCCATTCTCAAGATAATCGTGTCTAATTCTGCAATACGCTCAGGGTCCCAATTAGGTGTTTTATCTTCAAACTCTTTTGTTAACTCTGCAAAGTTCAAAATCGTCTTTCTATAAAGATTAATAGCAAACTCTTGGTCTTCAGAATCTTTATAAACCTTAGGTACGATGAACTGTACATCTCTTTCTTTTAACTTGCGAAGTTGTTTTTGGATCATGGTATTCACCACAGGAATATCGTCTAACCAAGTTAACTTACTATCTTCTAAGAACTCATAGATTTTCTCATTAGGAGCGATAACTTCTGTAAAGATGTCACATACGAACTGACGATCGTCTTCAAAAGTTACTTCACTCTTAGCCATATAAGCTTTAAAGAAAGTACTCTCTTTCACTTCGTCCAATAACATTTGGATATAGTTATCGTGTACTTGCCATGTAGTTATCTTCTTCTCCTCTATCTTATTCGATATAGAAGTAGAGCTTTCTAATAGGTCTAGAACTCTGTTCTCGATAAAACGCTTGCTTGGGTTTCGTTCTGCGGCAGTAGCTAAATGTTTTTTTTGTGCTAAGGAGATATACTCGACTTCTTTTTTTCTAATCTCTACTAAGGTTGTAATCATTAATAAGTATAGATCTTGTATATTCTCTATACTATTGATTAGAAACTTTTCTCCTGACTGAATTTGTTCAGAATTACTTTGTTGCATTGCATAAAGCGTTTGCATAACCTTTATACGAATGTGTCTTCTGTTTAACATGCTACTTAAGAACTTTAAAAAAAATAAATTATATGTTGTTTGTATAACGAGGGCAAAGGTATAAAAATATACTTTTAATCAAATCAGAAATTTAATAGAACTATATAATTTAACTTGAATTTTAATAATTTATTTAAAACTCTAAAATTTAGGATCTCTAATAATCCTTTATCTTTGCAAAGCTAGACAAGCTTTTTTTGCCTAGTTTTATCAATTATTAAAAATGCTTCTATATAGCATTTATCCCAAGTATGAGCGCATTAAGTCAATTAAATAAGTATTTCTATAAATATAAATATCGTTTCTTAATAGGTGTTATTATTACTATAGTAGCACAGATATTTACATTATACACCCCTAAACTAGTCGGGGACTCTATCCGTACATTAGAACAGATGACTGTCTTCGACAAAGAGGAAGTGACCTCTATCCTACTAAATAATATTCTGTGGATACTAATCACTACATTAATAGCAGGATTCCTAACCTTCTTAATGAGACAAACACTGATCGTGATGTCACGTCATATCGAGTTTGACTTAAAGAATGATGTCTTTAAACATTATGAGGTGCTATCTCAGAGTTTCTATAAAAGAAATAGAACTGGAGACTTAATGAACCGCATCAGTGAAGATGTCGGTAAGGTAAGGCAGTATGTGGGACCTGCTGTAATGTACTCTATCAATACATTAATCCGTTTTGCTGTAGTACTGACACAGATGTACTTAATCTCTCCACAGTTAACCCTGTATTCGTTAGTACCACTTCCATTGCTAGGATATTTTATCTACAAATTAAGTAAACAGATCAATGAGAGAAGTTCTATCTTCCAAGCTAATCTATCTAAACTAACTACTTTCTCACAAGAGATGTTCTCTGGAATAAGAGTAATCAAAGCTTATTCTATAGAACAAGAAAAGCAAGACGAGTTTAGAACACTAACACAAGAGAGTAAAGACAAGTACTTAAACTTAGCGAAGTCTAGTGCTTTAATAGCTCCTCTGATGATCTTCTTAATCGGGTTAAGTAACTTAGTAGTGATCGCTGTCGGAGCCTTAATGTTCTTCAATGGTAGTATACCAGACATCGGTATTATCGCTCAGTTTATCCTGTACATTAATATGCTGACATGGCCTATTGCTTCTATTGGCTGGGTATCTTCAATGATCCAAGAAGCAGAAGCTTCTCAGAAGCGTATCAATGAATTCTTAAACGAACAACCTGAGATATACAATACGAATCCTAACCCAACTAACGTAGAAGGGAATATCACCTTTGACAAAGTGTCATACACTTATGAAGATACAGGTATACAGGCTCTAAAAGACGTCTCTTTTACTTTAGAAAAAGGAAAGACACTTGCTATATTAGGTAAAACGGGGTCTGGTAAGTCTACTCTACTTACGCTAATCAGTAGAATGTACGATGTCACTAGCGGAAATATCTATATAGATAACACACCTATCAAAGACTGTAATCTAAAGGATCTGAGAAACAGTATCGCTGTAGTACCTCAAGATGCTTTCTTATTCTCTGATACCATCAGTAACAATATTAGATTTGGTAAAGAAGATGCTACTGAAGAAGAAATCATCGAAGTAGCTAAAAAGGCTGTTGTACACGATAATATCACTCAATTCAATGAGGGATATAACACTACGCTAGGAGAAAGAGGGCTTACGCTATCCGGAGGTCAGAAACAACGTGTTTCTATCGCTAGAGCACTGATAAAGGATGCTCCTATTCTAATTTTAGACGATGCATTATCTGCTGTAGATACAGAAACTGAAGAGAAAATATTGCAAAATCTAGAAGAACACAGCAAAGAAATCACGACACTAATTGTCACACACAGAGTTTCTTCTGCTAAGAATGCAGACCAAATAATCGTACTAGACCACGGTCAAATCGTAGAACAGGGTACACACAACGAACTTATTCATACTGAAGGATACTATAGAGAGTTATACCAAAAACAATTAAATGAAAAAGAATTATTATAAATAGTTGGTTTATTAAGTTTTTTTTTAGACTTTTGAATGCTATATGAACAAATCAATTAATTGATAAGAAGGAATTATGAGAGATAACGAAATGTTAGAAAAAGAAGAAATTTTTTCAAAAGTACTAAGAGCGGGTAGAAGAACTTATTTCTTTGATGTTAGATCTACAAAGGCAGATGACTATTACATAACAATTACTGAGAGTAAAAAGTTCACGGAAGAAGATGGATCTTTTCACTTTAAAAAACACAAAATCTATTTATACAAAGAGGATTTCGGTGCTTTTAGAGAGATATTAGATGAGATGACTCAATTCGTAGTAGATCACAAGGGAGAAGAAGTTATTTCTGAGAGACATCAAAAAGATTTCAAAAAAGAATATCAGTCAGAGAATGAGGTAAGTTCATTTACTGATGTTAGTTTTGACGATATTTAATAGAAACACACAAAATAAAATAGGTCCGAGTTATTCAACTCGGACTTTTTTTATATCTTTGACTTATAAATCATAGGCAATGATGTCTGCCTCGAACCGCTTCTCTATAGAATGCTGATGACGTCTAACATAATAGTATACTAACGTAAAACTGAATGATAGACTATGCATTTAAATTTCTCAAGCTTTAAACAAGCTTTTAATCCAAAAAATATTTCTTTTTCTCTACTGATAAGATGGTTCATTGCTATTCTCCTTTCTGGGACAATAATAGGTAGCATATCTGCCCTATTCCTTTATATCTTAGAAGAAGTAACAGAGTTAAGAATCTCTCATACTTACTTATTATATGTTTTACCTCTTGGTGGTTTTTTAATAGGATTATTATATCACTACTATGGCAAAGAAGCTAATCAAGGGAATAACCTAATCATATCAGAATACCACACTCCTTCTAAGACAATACCATTTAGAATGTTCCCTTTAGTTCTATTAGGAACTTGGGTTACTCATCTATTTGGAGGATCTGCTGGTCGTGAAGGTACTGCTGTACAAATGGGAGGTACTATAGCAGATCAACTTAATAAATACTTACATCTAGGTGCTGAAGCTAGAAAGACTATTCTTCTGATGGGAGTTAGTGCTGGATTTGCCTCTGTGTTTGGAACTCCAATAGCAGGTATTTTCTTTGCATTCGAATTAATGCTCCTAAGAAATTTTAAACTTAATAGTCTATTACCTGTTATTCTGACAGCTTATATAAGTCATTACACTTGTATCGCTTGGGGAATACATCATACCATATACACTGTAGATATACCTATCTCACATACTATAACTACGTTACTGAAATGTGGAGTAATAGGAGTAGTATTTGGTCTAACAGCTTATCTATTCATCCTGTTTTTACAAAAATGGGGAAAGCTATTTACCACAACTATCACCTACCCTCCCCTAAGACCTTTTATAGGAGCGCTACTCTTTATACTCTTAATCCATACGATAGGTAATGAAAGCTACTTAGGACTAGGTGTTCCAACTATCGTAGACTCCTTCACTATACAAATGAACTGGGAAGTATTTATACTAAAAATAGTCTTCACCACATTAATCTTAGGGGCAGGCTTTAAAGGAGGTGAAGTTACACCTCTATTCTTTATAGGGGCGACACTAGGTAGTTACCTCTCTCTTTATGTAGGATTACCAATAAGCCTAATGGCTGCATTAGGTTTTGTAGCTGTTTTCGCTGGAGCTACTAAAACGCCGCTTGCTTGTACATTTATGGGCATAGAACTTTTTGGCATAGAATATGCTATATTACTAGCGGTAGTATGCTTTGTAGCCTATTTTACATCAGGGAAACAAAGTATATATAGTGAACAGTTCAAAAACAAGAACAAGATAATAGATCTAAAATTGAAATAAGCGTATATAATCAAAGGATAAATAGCATATTTTCAAAGTACTACTAGTAATTTAGTATTAAATTATCAATATGATATTTTCAAGGCTTTATATTCACAAAATTATAATTACAAAAACGAGGTAAATTCAAAATCTTTGCTACCTTTGCTTCGTAAATTTCATAAGGTATTGATTGATTTGAGACTAAGAAATTAGGGCAATCTTCATAAAATAACTTATGAAAAAGAATAACAAAATAAACGCTAATTCTATTACAAACTAAACAACAAAAGATTGCATTAAAATTCTATTTTATGTTTCACAAAAAATTTTTAAATCGGTTTACATTTGGACAATTAACGATGGCTGTCGTTTTCCTTTACCTTATTTACGCAATTACTTCATTTGTATTATACCAATCAACTGCTAGTATAGTAAATATCGTTATTTCAGGTTTTCTTGCAACACTTGCTATAATCGACAAAATACAAAACAAACATACAATTCGTAAAAACTACCCAATTTTTGCACGATTCAGATATATGTTTGAATCAATCAGACCAGAGATGCGTCAGTACTTTTGGGAAGGAGAATTAGACGGTAAACCATTCAATAGACGTGAGCGTTCTATTGTTTATCAAAGAGCAAAAAACGAGAAACAAACTGTTTCTTTCGGTATGCAAGATGACCCTAACCGTATCGGTTACGAATGGGCTTCTCACTCAGTATACCCTAAACATATATCAGATACAAACTTTAGAACTACTATCGGTAGCGACTTATGTAGCCAACCTTATAGTGCAAGTGTTTACAACATTAGTGCGATGAGTTATGGTGCATTAAGTAAAAAAGCTATTACTGCTCTTAATGAAGGAGCTAAGATAGGTGGTTTTGCACACAATACAGGAGAAGGAGGTATTAGTCAATACCACCGTTCTGGAGGAGATTTAATTTGGCAAATCGGTACTGGATACTTTGGATGTCGTAATGAAAAAGGTTTCTTTGACGATACTTTATTCGAAGAGCGTTCTAACTACCCAGAGGTAAAAATGATTGAGTTAAAACTATCTCAAGGAGCTAAACCTGGTCACGGAGGTCTTTTACCTGCTGAGAAAAATACACTAGAGATTTCTAAAATCCGTAGTATTACTCCTCACACTACAGTACACTCTCCATCAGGACACACAGCTTTCTCTAACCCTACTGAATTAGTTCACTTCATCGCTAGATTAAGAAAACTATCAAATGGTAAACCAATTGGTTTTAAAATCTGTATTGGTAAGAAAGATGAGTTCTTAGATATCGTAGCTGCAATGGTAGAAACTGGTATTCACCCTGACTTTATCACTATCGATGGGGCTGAAGGAGGAACAGGAGCTGCGCCATTAGAGTTTATTGACTACATGGGTATGGCATTAAATGATGCTTTAGTATTCGCTAATAAAACATTAATCGAAAACGGATTAAGAGATAAAATAAAAATACTAGCATCAGGACGTATCATTTCTGCTTTTGACATTGCTAAAACAATGGCTTTAGGTGCAGATGCTTGTTATAGTGCTCGTGGTATGATGTTCGCTTTAGGATGTATCCAAGCTTTACAATGTGATAGTGGTCACTGTCCAGTAGGTATTGCAACTCAAGATGAGACATTATACAAAGGATTAGATGTAACAGATAAGAGAATGCGTGTTGCTAACTTCCATAAAAACACAATGAAAGCTTTAGGAGAGTTCATCAGTGCTTGTGGATATGAGAATACTCAAGAAGTTAATCCTAAAACATTCTACAAACGTATCGATCACGGAGTGATTAAAAGTTTCCAAGAAATGTACTTCGGTAACTTAGATACTAGAAAAGTAAAATAATAAGCTGACTAAGCTTCGTTTATATAAAAGACCACAAAGTTATTGTGGTCTTTTTTTATATTAGCCCTATCAAAACAACATAATAATAAACGCCTTGAAACTTAAACCAAAACACTGGGTAACACTCATTATCCTTTCCTTAATATGGGGATCGTCTTTCATCCTTATCAAACGAGGTTTAGAATATTTTACTCCTATACAAGTAGGTGCACTTAGAATTACTTTTGCAGGTTTATTCTTATTGCCTATTTCTCTAAAGCATATTAAAAAGTTACCTAAGAAAACATTTCACTGGTTATTTCTTACTGCTCTAGTAGGAAGCTTTATTCCTATGTTTTTATTCCCAATAGCAGAAGTACACCTAGATAGTTCTATAGCCGGAATATTAAATGCCTTAATGTCGATATTCGTAATTGTATTAGGTGTTTTATTCTTTAAGTACAAAACTCACCTTGGAGAAGTCACAGGAGTTATCCTCTCTTTTATTGGAGTCATTTTATTATTACAGTCTCCTGAATCTACAGGTCTTGTATCGGATGAGTGGTTCTATCATTTATTATTAGTAATCGCTTCCTTAATGTATGCTTATAGTGGATTATTAACTCAGAAATACATGGGTAATATTCCTCCTATTGTCTGGACAGCATTTATAGAACTAGTCTTACTTATACCTGCCTTAATTGTATTAACATCATCAGGCTTCTTTCAAACTATCGGTGAACATCCTGAAGCATTGAAAGGACTTGGTTTTGTCTTCTTATTGGCTTTATTTGGTAGTGCATTAGCTAATATCTATTACTATAAACTTATCCATGAGACCAATGCTAGTTTTGCCTCGTCTGTATCTCTACTAATGCCTTTAGTAGCTTTCTGTTGGGGATTATTAGATGATGAAGTATTAGGGTTCTTACAGATATTAGGAGGTATACTAATCGTAGCTGGACTTTACTTCGGTAGAAAAGAAATAAAACTGCCTGTACTAAAAAAGAAACCGATATAAAAAAGGGTGTCATTAGTTTGACACCCTTTTGTAATAATCTATTCAAAAGGTAAATTATTCAAATCAACATTACCTCCAGAAAGAATAATCCCTACTTTCTTTCCTGCAAAAGAAGGTCTTTCTTTTATCAATACTGCTAAAGCAACAGCACTACTTGGTTCTACAACAATCTTCATACGTTCCCATATCAATCGCATCGAACTAATAATTTCATTTTCTCGTACACGTATAATTTTAGATACATGGTCTTTGATAATAGGAAAAGTAATATCCCCTAATTGGGTACGCAAACCATCAGCTATAGTATCTGTAGTCTCATTACACTCAATCTGCCCACTCATTAAAGAACGATAGGCATCATCTGCTTCTAAAGGTTCACCTCCTATTACTTCAATAGTATCCTTACCAAAAGCTTTTGCTGCTAATGCAGTGCCTGCAATTAAGCCTCCTCCACCTACTGGAGTGATAATAACATCTAGGTCAGGGTACGCTTCTAACAATTCCATAGCGGCAGTACCTTGCCCCATAATAACATCTATATTATTAGATGCATGTATAAATGTTGCTCCTGTGTCCTCTATCACTTGATTGCAAATACGTTCTCTAGACTCTAATGTAGCAATGCAGTCTATAATCTCTCCTCCATAAGCCATTACTGCATTACGCTTAACATCAGGAGCATCTTTTGGCATTACGATATAACATTTCACTCCAAGATATTTAGCAGCAAGAGCTAAAGCCTGCGCAAAATTACCAGAAGAGTGAGTGATCACTCCCTTTGCTCTCTGATCTTCTGTCAACTGAAGAATAGCATTGGCTGCACCTCTCATCTTAAATGCACCTGCACGTTGAAAATTTTCACACTTAAAGTACAAATCGTTACCTAAAAAGTTTTCTATTTGACCAGACTCCATAATTGGAGTATAACGTGCATATGGTCGAATACGTTCTAAACAAGCTAAGAAATCCTCTTTCATAAAATGTAATCATTTAAACAAAAAACTCCCAACTGTAAGTTGAGAGTTTTTATATAACTTATTATTTTACGTCCATTAACTCTACGTCAAATACTAAAGTTGCATTTGGAGGAATAACCCCACCTGCACCAGCTTCTCCATATCCTAAATAAGAAGGGATAACGAATCTAGCTTTATCACCAACGTTTAATAAAGCAATTCCTTCGTCCCATCCTTCGATTACATAACCTTGTCCTAATGGGAATTCAATAGGTTTTTTTCTTTTATAAGAACTATCAAACTCTTGTCCATTTGCTAAAGCACCTTTGTAGTGTACAGAAACAGTTTTACCTTTCTCTGCTTTCTTACCTGTACCTTTAACAATCATTTGATATCTTAATCCGCTTGGAGTTTCTTCAAAACCAGCAGATAATTTCTCTACTTCTACTAAAGCAGCTTTTTTAGCTTCAGCTTCTCTTTTCTCTCTAGCTCCTTCAAAAGTTCTGAAAGCTTCAATAGCATTCCATTTCTCAGCAGTCTCTCCTACTCTTACAATCTCTACAGACTCTAAAATATCTCCTTGTGCTACTGCATCTACAATATCTTGTCCTTCAACAACTTTACCAAAAACAGTATGTTTACCATCTAACCAAGGTGTAGCAACATGCGTAATAAAGAATTGAGACCCGTTAGTACCTGGACCTGCATTAGCCATAGATAATACACCAGGACCATCATGTCTTAAAGCTGGGTGGAACTCATCATCAAATTTATAACCTGGACCTCCAGAACCTTGACCTAATGGACAACCTCCTTGGATCATAAAGTCAGGAATAACTCTGTGAAACTTAAGACCGTCATAGTATGGTTTTCCTTGTGGACGTGCACTATTTTCTAAATTACCTTCTGCTAAAGCTACGAAGTTACCAACTGTACCAGGTGTTAATTCTTCTGTAAGCTTTACTAATATTGCTCCTTTTGATGTGTTGAACTTAGCGTAAATACCGTTTTCCATTGTTCTAATTTTTATCGTTTTTGAATTACTTCACTTAGTCTTAAGACTAATTCTTTCTTTTATGATTTCTTATTTGCAGCAAGATATACTACTAGAGATAATAATGCTAAACACATACCTCCTATACATACTCCACTCCATCCAAAAAACTTCCACAAATATAGTCCAAAAGCCGAGCCAAAAGCAGTTCCAAGGAAACTAAATGACATATAGACAGTATTTAATCTATTGCGAGCTTCAGGTAAAAGAGAATAAATACGCGTTTGATTAGATACATGTATAGTCTGTAATCCTAAGTCTATCAAAATAATACCTATAATAAGCCCTATCACTGAAGCACTTGAAAAATAAAATATTACAAAACTTATGAATGTCATGAATATGCCATATAGTATCAACTTTCTAGCTCCTCCTGCTCCCCCTATTTTTCCTACTAAAGGAGCTGCAAAAGCACCACATGCACCTATCAATCCGAACGCCCCAATTACAGCAGAGTCATATCCGAAAGGTTCATTGTGTAAAAGTAATACCATCGTAGTCCAAAAAGTTCCAAACTGAGCAAAAGCTAAAGCTGTTACTCCTGTTGATTCCCTTAATACAGGTTGTTCTTTTATTAAGACAAAAAGAGATTTATATAAGTCTTTGACCTTTCCATTAAAGGTAGGTTTATTATAGGGTAGTCTAATTTGAATCATGATTACGATAATAATACTTACTATAGTAGCTATCCAAAACATACCTCGCCATCCTAACCATACACCTACAAAGCCACTAAGCGTTCTAGAAAACAATATCCCTATAAGTAATCCACTCACTACTGTTCCGATTACTTTTCCGCGTTGCTCATCAGAAGATAAACTAGCAGCTAATGGCAAGACTAACTGAGGGACAATAGAAGTCGCTCCTAAGACAAAGCTAATAATCTGTAATAAAAAGAAATTTTGTACAATTGCAGTTAGGGCTAAAGCAATAGTAGCAAATATTGTTGTTATAATAATTTGTTTTTTCCTTTCGAGCATGTCTCCTAAAGGAATCATTAAAAACATCCCTACAGCATACCCTGCCTGAGTCAGATAGGTAAGTGTTCCTGCTGAAGCTTCAGACACACCAAACTCTTCTGATATCAAAGGAATTAATGGTTGACAATAATATAAATTAGCAACGATTAAACCTGTAATCGCTGCCATAAATAGCACATTTGATTTTGATAAACTCATAGATACAAATTTAAACTAATTCAGATGTAGAAATCTTAAGATAACATAAGAAATTATAATAATTACAGTAAAATTAGAAGTACTACAATAGCCTATCTCTTTAATTTAAATTCATAACTATCAAATAACTTCTTTTCTAATATTCATTATTAGCTTCAATAATCTATATCCATTACTTCTAAGAAAGTAATTTTCAAATCATATATCATAAAGTATTTTGCCTTACACAATTTTAATAGACCTAATAAAAAGCTACTTTTGCATTAAAAAATGAAGAATATACTATTCTTACTTCTTGCTATACTCTTAGAGACTATAGCTACAACTACTCTTAAAGCTAGTGAAGGATTTACTAAACTTGTTCCTACCACTATAACTTTACTTGGTTATGTAGGTGCTTTTTATTTATTGAGTTTGACCTTACGTACTATACCTATTGGAATTGCATATGCTTTATGGTCAGGGATTGGAATTGTGTTGGTCACTATAGCGGCTTACTTTTTATACAAACAAAAACTCGATACTGCTGCTTTAATAGGAATTGCATTTATAATTACAGGAGTCTTAATCATTCAGCTTTTTTCAAAAAGCCAAGCCCACTAATACAATTTTGTAGGTTACAGAATACAATTGTACATTTGCCAAAATATCAAAAGTAATTATGCGCATAGACATTATTTCCGTTTTACCAGAATTAATAGAGAGCCCTTTTCAAGCTTCTATCCTAAAAAGAGCAATAGAGAAGGGACTAGTAGAAGTACATTTTCACAACTTACGTGATTATAGTACTAATAAGCATAAGAATGTAGATGACTACCAATTCGGTGGTGGAGCAGGAATGGTTATGAGTGTAGAGCCGATAGATAAATGTATTACTGCATTAAAAGCCGAGAGAGAATATGATGAAATAATCTATATGACTCCTGATGGCGAAACCTTAAATCAACAAATGGCCAATGGAATGTCTATGCTTAAAAACATTATCATTCTATGTGGACACTATAAAGGAGTAGACCAACGTGTACGTGACCATTTCATCACAAAGGAAATCTCTATAGGAGATTATGTCTTATCTGGTGGAGAGCTAGGGGCAGCTATTTTATGCGATGCTATTATCCGTCTTATCCCAGGAGTACTTTCTAATGAAACTTCAGCATTGACTGATAGCTTTCAAGATAACTTATTAGCCCCTCCTATATACACTAGACCATCTGAATATAAGGGATGGAAAGTTCCAGATGTGTTACTAAGTGGAAACTTCGCTGCTATAGATAAGTGGAGAGAAGATATGGCTTATGAACACACAAAGACAAGAAGACCAGATTTATTAGAGAGAGAAGACTAAATTATCTCTCCACTTCTTAAAATACTTAATAAAAACAGGGATAAATCACATACTGATTATCCCTATTTTCATTGATAAAATGATTTACATTTTATTCTTTTCTATCCTAATATACACCTATATAATACTGATCTACTCCAGTTGTTATTGTTGCTCCTAATTGTCCTTTTTTAGCTGTTGACTTAATATCATAAATGTAAACATTTCCTTTTCCTGAAACAGGTGCTAAAGCAATATAGAACTTTCCTCCTCTTACAACTGATGTCTGATATTGTGTCAACCATAAGTTAGCTGGCACTTCTAAATCCACCGCAGTTTTATTATTTAAGTCTATACGTGCTAATCCCCATGCATGAGTAGTTGTTGGTTTACCATTAGGATCCACTCCCATTTCGATCTCTGGTGCATCAAGTTTCTCATAAGGCATATAACCTATACCATCTCCTATATAAAACCATCCATTACTAGAAACTTTCTTTCCACCTAAGGCACTACCTAAATCGAATTTAAATGTAGTATCATATTTACCATCTTTAATTTTTGCAATATATGTCTTATCAGTTCCATTTACCATTTGAAGAACTTCTTTTTGGTTATTTACATATAAAGTTGGTGTACGATATCCGTTAGTACTTCCTACAACATGCTCTGTTGTGATTACATCCGTTTTAGACAAATTATTTTTATCAACAACTAAAGTAAAAGTTTTATCTGTAGGTTTTCTTTTTCCAGTACTTGGATCATAAAGGCTAACAGCAGCACCATAATAAAGTTTATTATCAACTAATACAGGCGAATCAATCCTACTTATGTAATATCCTTTTTTAGTAAATTCGTCACTAAGTTTAACATTAATTTCTTTTTGTGCTCCTGGCAAAAATGACCATTTATTTAAATCTATAAGAGCAATACTTGCAGTAATTTTATGCCCTAAATAAGCACCTTCTCCATTTTCTCCGGCATGTTGAGGCGCTGCAGTTATATAATGAACAGACCCCATATCTTCATTAATTTTAGTAAATCTACCTGTTTTTGTCCCTAATACAGGAGCAGATTCAATATGACCTACTTGAGTGTAATTTTGTCCACCTTTATGTTCATATTTTCGTAAATCTCCCACAGTATAATTTAAATTATATACATACTTTCCATCTTTTGATACATATATTCGAGAAGTTCGGGATGAAGGCATTTGGAATCCTTTTTTACTAAAACTTATTTCTCCTTCCGTTAGTTTATCTACCCCTTGTAAATAAGTAGCTGACTGTGATCCCGATCCACTAGCATAAGCTAATTGAAATTGCTTACCTTTAAATTCCTCTCCTGTATCTGGGTTAGAATTATCATCAGATGAACATCCTATTGTCATTAATGCTAGCCCTGCAAATAATAATGTGCTTTTAAAAAATTTACGTTTCATAGTATTTATTATATATCTGAAGTTTCGCACCCAAAACTGGGGCTTATAGAAGTGAAAAAATAGCATGTAAACCAAGGTAATCCCTTGGTTTTATTGTATCTTTAAGTTACTACACACAAAGTACACAACATGCTACAATACGAAGATATTACTAAAGTTCAAGAAATAAAAGGAAAGTTCAAAAAGGTTTGGTTGAGTTCTGAATATTTAAATTCACATTTAAACATATTAGGCTTTAATAAGATAACAAAACAGTTTGATTGGTGTAAAAAATCGGGTTATACATTTAAGGACTTAATTTCCATACTTTTAATACTTCCCATTATCGGTATTAGTTCTGTGTTTTCTTTATCTAAGAATAAAGACGCTGATATAAATAATTGTGGTAAAGATTCTTACTACCGTCTATTGTCGAATCAAAACATTGACTGGAGATCATTCTTATTTCAGTTTGTCATGCAATATTTACTTAAAGAAGAACTTTTTACACCTGAAAAAGATGCTACAAAATGCTTGATTTTTGATGATTCTGACCTGGCTAAAACAGGTAAAACAATTGAAGGTGTTTCAAAAATATACAATCATGTATCAAAGAGTTTCTACTTGGGATACAAGATTTTAGTAGCAGGATATTGGAATGGTAGCGTATTTATTCCAGTAGATTTTAGTTTACACCGTGAAAGCAAAAAGTCAAAACTGAAATATGGTTTAACTGCAAAACAACGTCAAGCTCAAAAAAAGACTCCTCGATGCTCGAAAACCGTTGCTGCAAAAAGATATTTAGAACTCAACAAAAAGAAGACAGATGTATTAGTACAAATGTTTTCAAGAGTGATAAAGCGCAAAATAACAGTGGATTATATTTTGACAGACACTTGGTTTACAAGTATAAGTCTACTCAAAAAACTACGTAGTATCTGTGGGAAAACTCATATTATTGGTATGTATAAATACAATAGCAAGATTGAAGTTCAGTCGAGGATTAAAACGATTTCACAGCTTAAAAAACAAGACAAAAAACCAAAAAGATGCCGTAAATTTAACTATTACTATCACTCTTATGTAACTAATATTGAGGGACTTGGTGTTGAAGTATTTATTTCAAGACGTGGCATTAATGGCAAATGGCATACATTAATAACTACAGATACATCATTAAAATTCGTCAAAGTAATAGAAATATATAGTATCCGATGGTCGATAGAAGTATTCTTCAAAGAAGCTAAACAGCTCTTTGGACTTGGTAAAGCTCAATCGACAAACTTTGATATTCAGATAGCGCAAACAACTATTGTGTTTATACAGTATTTACTCATAAGTATCCGTTATAGAATGGAAGCTTATGAAACTATTGGAGGTCTATTTAAAGACCTCCAGCAAGATTATATTGAAAACAAATTGAACGTTAGATTATTAGCTGTAGTAGCCTTAATACTTGATGTTTTGGAAAAACTGGTAGAGTCTATTGATATTCATGATATTACAACTAAAATAATTGATAATATTGAATCTTTTGGACTTTTATCCAATAATTACCACTTTAAATATCAGGCTACTACGTGAAAGTAAATTGGTGCGAAACTTGAGTTATATATTAAAAAATTGAATAAGTTACTTTTCCATAAAAAGCTCTTCCTGGTTTCTGCAAACCAAAATTGTCATATATCCTTTGATTAAAAATATTCTTCATATCAAAACTTACTGTTGCTTTTTTATTAGAGAACTGATATATCACTCCAATGTCATTAGGATATTGAGAAGGTATTTCATCTAAATTAGTTCCTCCTACATTAGACCAGTTCCTCAAAAATTTCTTTACATAGTAAACATTGTAATTCACAGAAAAGAAATCTCCTTTCGATAAAACATTATTAAACTTATAACTCAGATTAGCATTTAGTTTAAATGAAGGCTCATTTCTTATCTGCGTTTTGTAGTATAAATATGGATTGCCATCTTTATCAAATTGCTTATTAAATAATACATCAAACTTAGATAGTGCTAGATTGAACGCTAAACGTTGTCTAAAAGAATAGTTTAACTCTATATCAAAACCTCTACTTAATACATCATCTAAATTTTCATACCTAGTAAAGATTCCTTTTGAGTCAATACTCTCCCTAATCATTCCTTTTACATTTCGATAAAAGTAAGTAGCATTTAAGCTCATTGAATGATCTTTAAAGTTAAATGGCCCTGCTATAAACCCTATATTATAGTTTGTGCTTTTCTCAGGATCAAGGCTAAATGAAGGCAATAGATTATCTGCATTACTTCCAAAAAGCTCAGATTCTTCTGGCAAGCGAATTGCCTTTTCTGCAGAACCTAATAAGTACAATGGTTCTAACAATTTGTAAGACACACTTACCCCCACTCCATTATGATCAATACTATTATTTATTTTCTTAGTCTTATATAAATCACCAACTAATGGCTTATTCGTATCTTTATAAGGTTCATTAGAGACTGCCTTCTGATGATATAGTTTATAAAATAAATTGGTTTGAAGCCTATTGTCAAAAAGTTTATTCTCATAGCTAAACGAGAGTATATCCTTAGTCAAATCTCTTGTATTAACTAATCTCATAACAGCTACTGGTTGCAAAACATCAGTTATTCCTCTTTCAAAACTGTTATAGAAATAGTTAACACTCAGCTTATGATTAGTTATAAATTCATACCCTACATTTGCACGAACAACCCAAGATTCATCTTTGTTCTTTTCTAGTGTTTTTTGAGACGCTACTTCTGCACCACTTGTATATTTCAGTGGTTTCCCTAAAGGATCTCTTATTACATTTCCACTCCAATCGTACATATTACCAACTGTATCGATAACTTGTCTAGTTAAATCACTATAAGATAAATCTAGCTTTACCTCTAATCCTTTTACTAATAAATCCTTTTTTTCGTAATTAAGTGTTGCTACATAAGATTCTCTCTTAGTATTTCTATCCCCGTATACATTCTCCATAGTAATACCATGCTGAATCTCTTTTCTATTTCCAGAAACAATGCCTCCAATAAAAAATTTATCCGCCCATTTCACATCTGTGAAACCTACATCTACTTTAGTTCCATAAGATTTATAACCATCGTGAAAACGCCTAGCTCCATTCTTTGGATAACTTACATTTCCTTGATAATCCACATACCTAATATGATCTCCATAGACTTTATAATCATTATCACTATAATTATAAAATGCATTAGCTCTAACAGTCAGTCCATTTTTATCATTTCGATATCCTCCATTGACATTATACTGGTGTGTATTAAAAGAGCCAAAAGAGCCACTAGCACTCAAAGTATTAGTCATTTTCTGTTTTAATACTACATTGATAGCTCCTCCTAAAGCGTCTTGTGATAAATAAGTAGGCACTACACCCTTATATACTTCTATACGCTCTATCAAAGCTGGAGGAATACTGTTCAATGAAAATGAACTACCATAATTACTTGCTGGTACTCCATCTATAAATACCCTCACCGCGTTTCCAGACAAACCATTTAAATTATAATTTACTCTAGAACCTAACCCTCCATCTTGTCTTATTTTAACTCCTGCAGTTCTATCAAGTATTTCATTCGTTTGCAAAGACATCAGAGATGCTTCTTTCATTTCTATAACACTCACTGCAAAACCTTTAGTTTCAAGATCTCGTTTCTCTGTTTTGACTGAAATAAGCATTTCTTCTAGATTGTGTCCTTTAGATTCTTCTACTGTAACCAATAAATTACTTTTAGAATCTTTAAAGTCAATTTTTACTTTAAAATCAACTATTTCCATAGATTTCACATCTAATACATATTGACCATAATCAACATTTTGAATAGAGAACTCTCCTTCATCATTTGTCTCACTATACAAGTTTCCTTTATCTAAGCTAACAACGGCATATGCTATAGGTCTCCCATCTTTTAGTTTTATTACTCCTGATAAAACTCCTTTTTGAGCAACCATGAACATAGGTATAAGTAGCATTAAAATATAAATAACATATTTACTCCAAGTATTATTTCTATAACTACCTAGCACTTCTTTTTCACTCTTTTTTGTACCCCAATATTTTTTTATACTAATGATTCTAAACACCTTTCAATATATTTTTTTTAATAAAAACCATTTTTAATAAGAGGTATACCACTTATTAATTCTGTAATGCAAAATTACTTTAAGCATTAAGCCTTTTATCTTTCAAAAAAGGATAATTAAATACACATCAAGGATTATTTTTATTAAATCTAATTAATATCTATATTTACAATCTTAATTTCATTCTATTATATGCAACTAACTACTAACTATATAGACAAAATAAGCGGTCAACAAACAACAAAGAAAACAGAAGGAGAATCAATTATAGAGTACACAGTTAATGATGGTGATTACTTTCTAGAAAAAACTCAAAAAGTAGGGCGTTACTTTATAACTTACTATGAGTTTATGTTGAATAGCCCCATCACCATTTCTCTATCTCCAAACTCTAAAGGTATTTTAATGCTGTTCTTACTTGAAGGTGAACAACAACTTTCTCATCATCTAATAAGAAAAGTAAATAAAGAGAACTATATGCTTAAAATAGATTCCTCAAAACAAGAAACTCGCTATATTTCCATTTTAATACCTAAAGAGATTATAATAAAACTAAAACAAGATTTATTAATAGATTTTGAAGCTGAAGAACTACCTAGCACTTTAAAACTAGACGATTTAATAAAAAAGAACAAAATCATCTCTCCAGAAATGAAATCCGTAATCACGGATATATGCTCCTGTCAAAGAGATGGTTCATTCAAACAAGTTTATTTAGAAAATAAAATAATAGAGTTACTGTTTCTACAATTAGAATACATCAATCAAGACCAATCAAAATCTTATATATCCAATATAGACATTGAAAGAATGCACTCTGCTAGAAAACTATTGACTCAAAATATTAAACATCCATATACTCTATCAACTCTTGCTAAAAAAGTAGGTACAAATGAATTTAAATTGAAAAAGTATTTTAAAGAACTCTTTGGCTCAACAGTATTTGGGTATCTAAATGAGCACAAGATGAATAAAGCAAAAGAACGATTACAAAATTCAGATATTACAATTTCGGAGCTAGCAGAAGATCTAGGTTATAAATCACAGAATCATTTTAGTACAGTTTTTAAAAAATTTTATGGTTATCCTCCTAGTGATGTAAAAAAAGTTAAAAACATAAATAATAACAGCACACACACTATATACTTATTACCTTTATTCATTATAGAGAAACTTGAAGCTCTAGAGCTTCTTACATTAGGCACATTTATATTATAACGAAATAGAAATCAATAGAATAACAACTATGCTTTTACTTAAAATAATTAGTTATTATTCTGTTTTATTTTTTATATTTGCACTCGATTTTAGACCAACCTCTGGCGAGGTCCGTGTATGTTGTTCTGAAAAATAACTTTTATACATTATTACAATGGCAGATTTAATGAAATTCGTTCAAGACGAATTAGTTGCAAAAAAAGATTTTCCTCAATTCAACGCAGGAGATACTATCACTGTTTACTACGAAATTAAAGAGGGTGACAAAAAAAGAACTCAGTTCTTTAAAGGTGTAGTTATCCAAAGAAGAGGACAAGGTACTACTGAAACTTTTACTATCCGTAAAATGTCAGGTAACGTAGGTGTAGAGCGTATCTTCCCAATCAACATGCCAGCTTTAGAAAAAATCGAAGTTAATCAAAGAGGTAAAGTACGTAGAGCTCGTATCTTCTACTTCAGAGAGCTTACTGGTAAAAAAGCAAAAATCAAAGAAAGAAGAAGATAATCAACTTTCTAAGAGTTATAAAAAAAGAGATTGTACAATGTACAGTCTCTTTTTTTTATGTCAAAAAAAAAGGGAAGAGATAATTAAATCCCTTCCCTATATATTAATTTACACCTTTTCTATTATCATAAGATCTTGTATCGATTAACTTATTATATGGATCGATACCAACCTCTGTTGGCTTCTCATCTACTATAATAGTAAAATCATTCATAATATCTGATACTTTTACTTTTTTCAGATATAAGACTTTCTCTTTACTGTTTTTAGACTTTTCTTTCACATCTTCTTGTGCAAAAATCCCTATTTCTATATAATCTGCTAATGGAAGTGATTTAATTTCTACTCCTTTATCCGATTTGTAGACACGTGTATTCAGATCAGAACCAGCTTTAGTCGTTGCATCCGTATAGCTCTTTTCTCCTTTATCATCAGCTCTATATTTACTTACGATAGCTTTAATTTTCACTTCATACTTACCATTGTCTAACTTTTTTACTTCTGCTTTATCTATATAATTGTCATATAAAGTAATTGTCTCAAACATATCCTTAACTAGGTACTTCAATGAGTCTGGAGTTGCCTCTTTAATATCCGCTACTAACTCAGATGCAGTAGTATAAGGAGCATCTTGAAAAGCTACCTTTTTAATATATCCTTTTAAAACATCATTAAGCTGCTTATCTCCCAGATAATCACTCATCGTATAGAATACTAAAGAGCCCTTTTGATAATGGATATACTGTTGATTCTCATTATACATCAATGCTTTTTCTTTTTTACTCTCACCACTACGTCCTCCTAAGTATCTATCTAATGCTTCTTTCAAGAACTTACGCATCTGTCCTTTTCCATATTCTGCTTCTAATACTTTTAAAGAACTATATTCAGCTAAACTCTCAGACAACATCGTTGCACCTTGGACATTAGCCCCTATCACTTGATGCCCCCACCATTGGTGTGCTACCTCATGTGAAGTTACCGCGAATGGATAATCTACCTTATTATCGGCTTCTTCATCTACTTTAGCAATAAATCCAATAGCTTCTGAGAAGGGTATTGTATTCGCAAATGACTGTCCAAAAGCTCCCATTGAACTAGGAAATTCAATAATACGAACTTGTTTATGTTGGTATGGGCTAAATTCTTTCTCATAATATGCTAGGGACTTCTTCACCCCATTTACCATGCGATCGATATTATATTCATGCCCTTTATGGTAATATATCTCTATATTAATATCATTCCATTTATCGCGCTTCACTTCATATCTAGCAGAATTATAAGCATAGAAATTCAGCATTTTCTGATCCATTTTATAATGGAAATAGCGTCTATCCCCTTCTGTCCACTCTTTCTGTAGGTATCCAGGAGCTATCGCTATTTGATCTGCTGATGTACTTACAGTAGTTTCAAATGTTACCCAATCTGAGTCAGAACTTATATATGTATTTTGTAATGCTTTCTTATCTGTTTGCTCAGCCATGCGCTCTTTTGGTTTTAGACCATACTTTTTACGCACCTCATCATCAGATAACTCAAATCGACTTATGTACCCAAAAGAAGGAAACAACTCACCATTATTAATGAATGTACCATTCTCTAGTACAGAGGAATTACTGCGAATAGCGGTATTTTCTTTATTCTTTACTTCAAACTTAAATACCAATTTTTCTCCATGAGCTAAAGGCTTAGTTAATTTGTATAATCTAATACCAATTACAGTATCATTTAATACTTCTTTTGCTCCATCAACAGTGATGACATTAATATATCTTTTAACATAGTTTACATAAAGGCTATCTACTGCTTTCTCATTCTTGTTCTCTAGTACATACTGTCCTTTTGCTAAAAAGTCCCCTTGTGCTGGATATAAATCAAAATCTACTTTTATATCTATAATACGCGGAAGAGTCATATTCTCATATTTCTTATAAATCTTTTCGTACTCTACCCCTAATAGCTCATTTTCTTTGTCTGAAGTATACTTATTTAATACAGTATTTTCATAGTACAGATATCCACCTAAACTAAAGAATCCTATACCAAAAAGTACAATAACGCTTACTATACCTTTGTTAGCTCTTTTTCTAGCAAAGTATAATCTCTCTTTCAAATTATTCACTATACCTCTTCTCCAGAACAATAATGTCAATCCACTTAATGAAGTAATAAACATTACCCAATAAAGAGCATAGATATAATATCTACTTAGGTTAGAACCAAAACCATTCATATCAGAATAGGGTGTTCCTGGTAGTTTATTAAAAAAGAAGATACGTTGCTCAATACCTAACTTTGACAATTGTCCTCCAAATAAGAAGAACACAAATAAAACAAAGAATCCTACTAGATAGTTTCTAAAATAAGTTTGAACCGCAATAGCTAAACCTGCCCAAATCATATACCATATCCAACTTATTCCTATTAACTCTTTAAAATAAAGTCCTATCTCAAAGTTGTAATAACCATTGTGTATTTGTACAATAATCCCTCCTATCATAATAACTAATAACAAGAATAACTGTACTACTATTAAACTTATAAACTTAGAAAAGAAGAATACATAGTTAGGAGTTGGAGTAGCATCTATTAATAAGTCCATTCTTGACAACTTTCCTCTATGTACTAATAACCCTGCTCCTAAGAAAGTAATAATGATGATGACCAACTGAAATGTAGATCCTGGTATTCCTAACATCAAGCGAGTAACTGGATATACTGTAGTCCCATATAAGGAAGTCGCTGAAGAAGAGACTAACAACATCATTAAAACACCTAATCCCACAAGGATCATAAACACTTTATTCTTAGCTAAATATTTTATCTCTCCTTTAGCGAAACTAAATATATTACTCCACTGTGTTCCTAATGAAAAGTTATAGCTAACCTTAGGTAATTCAATACGTACTATTCCTCCGAAATTATTCTTCGTCACGCGTTCTGATTTCTTAGACTTTCTACTAAAAGTAAATGCTTGCTGTGTAAACGTAAAGAACTTTGCAAGCCCCCCTAAGAACAATAAAGATACCGCTAACCAAATTCCTCTATTTAATAGATACCACTTTTCTATAGGAAGATTATTATTGTTTATCTCATCCACTGTCCAGTATTCAGTATAATATCTTAAAGCCGAACTTCCTGATGGATCTAATAAAGCGACTAACTCTTTATTATCCATATCTTTTCCTAAGCCCCCTAATACCCCTTGTATAATCAATAATATAACCATAGAGACAAAACCGATATACACGCTTCTAGACATTGTCACTACAACAAATACAATACTACCAAAGAATAACATATTAGGAATAATAGTCAATAAATACACCTGTACATAACTCCAAAGCACATTCTCTCCTAATAAATTAGGATTAGCCCACGGTAGTAATGTCGCAAGAAATATACCAATACCTATCGTTAAACTAATGAATAAGGTTACTAAAAATGAACTTAAGAATTTTCCTGCTAAATATTCTCTTTTAGAAAAAGGATACGAGAATAGAATATGATGTACTTCATAACGAAAATCTCTATAAATAGAAGCCCCGATAATAGAAGGAAATAAGAAATAAAGTAAATTATTAAAACCTTCTATAAAATTAGCCAATACATAAGGTGAATTAAACTTCATTAGAGAACTAGACGTTACTTTCACTACATCAAAAACTCCAACGGCACTAGCCATACTTAAAAAACCTAGCAAAAAGAATAACACTAGGTATAGATAAAATACCCAATTCTTTAACCAGCGTTTTATTTCAAATGAAAAAATAGTTCCAAACATCGTTTATCCGTTTTTAAGTGCCACAAAATAAACATCTTCTAAACTTGGCTGTACTGATACAAAACCTGCTTCTGTAAGCGAATCCTCTGAATACACTCTAATGTTTAGCTTATTATCTTGATTATATTTTCCAGACAGTATCATAAGCTCCTTATTCAGTTCTTCTGCTACTTCACGAGTAGTTTCTCTAGTCCAGATCTTACCTTCCAATTTCTGTTCAGCTTGCTTAGGTGTACTTCTTTCTAATAGATTTCCTCCATTTAGAATAGCCATCTCATGACATAGCTCATTTACATCATCTACGATATGGGTCGAGAATATCACTGTATTATTATTACCGATCTCTCTAAGTACATTTAAGAAGCGGTGTCTCTCTGCAGGATCTAGTCCAGCTGTAGGTTCGTCTACTATAATTAACTTAGGATCATTTAATAACAACTGAGCAATCCCAAAGCGTTGTTTCATACCTCCTGAATATCCACTCACACTTTTACGACGAACTTCATAAAGATTCGTTACTTCTAATACTTTCGTTACTATTTCCTTTCTTTCAGCAGCTTTTGATATCCCTTTTAATCGAGCGAAATAATCTAATAGATCTACTGCTGACATATTAGGATATACACCGAAATCTTGTGGTAAGTACCCCAACAGTTTTCTGAACTCACTTTGTTGTTCTAATATATTAATATCGCCGAAGTGAATTGTTCCACTATCTGGTTTTTGAAGAGTAGCGATGGTACGCATCAGAGATGACTTACCAGCTCCGTTAGGTCCTAACAGACCGAACATCCCTGCTCCTATCTCTAAGTCTAAATTATCTATTGCTTTAACCCCATTTTTATAGGTCTTGTTCAAGTTTTTAATAACTAATTTCATAATCACATTTTTGGTTCTATATCATAAGTAGCAAAAAGTATAATTATGTTACATTATTTTTTAATCTTTTTTTAACAAGTGTGTTTTTATTCATAATTTACAATCATACATTATACTAAGCATATCACACTTCCATTGACTTTAAATCATAATTTCTATTGTTTCAATAAATATAACTTTATCATTTATACCTTACTTTTACACCTTCTAAACACCTATTAAATGTTACAACGCTTATTTGGTTTACAAAATCAAAACATCAGAATTCAAAGTGAAATACTAGCCGGTCTAACCGTAGCTATGACCATGATACCAGAATCACTGTCTTTTGCCATACTAGCTGGCTTACATCCATTAACAGGATTATACGCTGCCTTTCTTATGGGGATTATAACAGCTGTTTTTGGAGGAAGACCAGGTATGGTCTCAGGAGGAGCTGGTGCTACTATCATTGTCATGATATCACTTATTGCTATGTATGGAATAGAGTACTTATTCGCAGCAGTAGTATTAGCTGGTATTATACAAGTATTAGTAGGAGTGCTTAAGTTAGGAAGGTTTGTACGATTCATACCTCAGCCTGTCATGTATGGGTTCTTGAATGGATTAGCTATTGTAATATTCTTTGCACAAATAGCCCAATTCAAAATTGATATAGAGGGAGTTAATACATGGCTTAGCGGAATGGCTCTATACATAATGATAGGATTAACACTATTAACCATACTAGTTGTAACTATCTTTCCTAAAATCACTAAGAAAGTACCTGCTACTCTTGTTGCTATAATTGTGACTACAGCAGTTGTATTTTTCTTCCAAGTAGACACTCGAAAAGTTATGGACATCGCTCATATCAGTGGTAGCTTACCTAGCTTTCATATTCCTTCACTCCCTTTTACACTAGAGACTTTACAGATCATCTTGCCCTTTTCTCTGGTTATGGCAGGAGTAGGTTTAGTAGAATCTTTACTAACCTTAAGTATCGTAGACGAAATCACCAATACAAAAGGGAATAGTAATAAAGAATCTATAGCCCAAGGTATAGCTAATATCACAAATGGATTCTTTGGAGGTATGGGAGGTTGTGCCATGATAGCACAGACTTTAGTTAACTTAGATGCAGGAGCTAGAAGTAGACTAGCTGCTATTATTGGCTCGCTTACCATCTTAGCCATTATATTAGTTGGCGCTCCTATCATTGAACAGATACCTCTAGCTGCATTAGTAGGAGTGATGATGATTGTCGCGATTACTACATTTAAGTGGGTATCCTTTCAGTTAGTGACCAGAATGCCTAAAGCCGATATCTTTGTTTTATTTCTAGTTACTATCATTATTGTAATCACACATAACTTAGCCTTAGCTGTATTAATCGGTGTAATCGTTTCTGCTTTAGTATTTGCCTGGGACAATGCCATACGTATACGAGCTAGAAAATCTTTTGACCCTCACGGCAATAAAGTCTACGCTATTTATGGCCCATTATTCTTTGGGAGTACTACTTCTTTTATTGAGAAATTTACTCCTCTTACAGACACTCCTGTGGTATACTTAGATTTTAAAGAATCTAGAATAGTAGATATGTCTGCTATAGAAGCTTTGAAAAAACTAATCGATAAATATCAAGAACAAAACAAACAAATCTTACTTATCAATGTCAATGCTGAAAGCAAAAGATTGTTAATCAATTCTAAGCTTTTCAACAGTAACTTATTAGAAAACAATTAGATTGATATATTCCAGTAGCCTATTATCAGAGTTAATTCTTTATATTTGAGTTTAAACCACTACAATTTTAAAAAACACTATTATTATGCTAAAAATATCACTATCTGTATTACTTGCTATTCTAGGAGGTTATCTTATTTTTTTAGGATTAAACAATGATATGTTACCTCCAACCATTACAGGAATAGGATTCTTTATAATTGCTATTATATTTAATCTACCTAAAGACAAAAAATAAAGGACTACCTCATCTATTGTCCTTTTCTATTCTAGATTATAGACATTGATAGTATCATATGATACTATCACCTATAAAAAAACACCTCTAATGAGGTGTTTTTTTGTGTAAAACGTTTCTTATTACAAGCTGTTTACTTAATCTCTTTAATTTGGTGATAACTCGCAGTCAATACCTTTTAATGAATTATATTCTTCGATAGGAATAATTACGATTCCATTATGTTCGTTTTCATTTACGATTAACTCATTACCACTGTCCATTACATAGTCCACATAAGTAGTTACATCCTCTGTAAAGTCACTAAAACTGATTACTTTATTCATTTTTTTAATCTTTTGAAGATACTAATACAAGTATTAGACCAAAAAATTAACATTCATAAAAAAAATTACAATTTAAATTTAAATCCTCGTGGTGCATATAACTTATCCTCATCATATAGGTTTAAATAAAGACGAACAGTATCTTGTTTTCCCTTTATATAAACTGCATATATATCGAGTACTCCTCTACCGTTAAACAGTCCATTAGGAGTGTCAAAATGACAACAACTACCTACTCTGTAGAAAGATAAATTATTTCCTTCTAAATCAGTTAGATCATCTAAGTACTCTCTCTGATTTTTAGGCCCTTCATTTGTCTTTACCCCTCCTACTTTTATAGGATTCTCAGGTGTGTAGCCATACTCAAAAGTTCCTATCTCATTCACAGTAGTTACCTTGTTTTCTAATACTTGCTTAGATTTACAACTCACCCCAACAAGAATTAACAAAACGAAAAACACAGACTTTCTCATAATAAACTGATTTAAAGAATATTTACATCTCTAAGATACAGAAAATAAATAGACATTGAACTATGTGAAAACAATTACAGAGCTACCAAAAATAAAAAAACACCTCATCCTAAAGAGAGGTGTTTTCTATATTTTAGTAGAGTGAATTACTTGATATAAGTAATCTCATTTTTAGGTTCTCCATCTAAGAAGCCTTGTTGCTCCATCCATGCATCACTATAGATCTTACTCATATAACGCGAACCATGGTCTGGGAATAACATAACTACTACACTATTCTCGTCAAATGCTCCTTCTGCAGCATATTGTCTTGTAGCTTGTAGTACAGCACCTGAAGTATATCCTAAGAATAATCCCTCTGTGCGTGCCAACTCACGTGCTGTTTGTGCAGCATCTTTATCCGTTACCTTCATAAACTTATCGATAACAGAGAAGTCTGTAGCAGTTGGGATTAAGTTTTTTCCTAATCCTTCTATCTTATAAGGAGCTATCTCATTAGGATCAAGCTCTCCTGTCTCGTGATATTTCTTTAATACAGAACCATAAGCATCCACACCTAAGATTTGAATGTTTGGATTCATCTCTTTTAAGAAACGAGCTGTACCAGATATAGTACCTCCCGTACCAGAACAACAAACGAAGTGTGTAATCTTACCTCCTGTTTGTTCCCATATCTCAGGTCCTGTAGATAGATAGTGTGCTTCTGTATTTAGCTCATTAAAATATTGATTGATATAAATAGAGTTTGGCGTTTCTTTCTGCACCGTCTTCGCTACCTCATAGTATGAACGAGGATCATCAGCCGCTACATTAGCAGGACATACATATACCGTAGCTCCCATCGCACGTAGCATATCTATCTTATCTGGAGAAGACTTATCACTCACAGATAAGATACATTTATATCCCTTAATAGCACTCACCATCGCAATACTAAATCCTGTATTACCTGATGTAGTCTCTACGATAGTACTACCTGGCTTTAATATTCCTTTTTTCTCAGCTGCCTCGATAATGTGCATTGCTATTCTATCTTTTGCAGATTGTCCAGCACTGAAAGCTTCTACTTTACCATAGAAATTCCCTTTTAACTCTTTTGTTGCTTTACTCAATTTTACAATTGGCGTTTTCCCTACAAGAGCCAATACATTATCATACGCTTGAATTTCTTCTTTCATAATATCTTATTTACTATGGATAGATGTTCTTTATCTCATCTACCACTGTTATCTAACAAATTTACTAAAAAAACAAAGAGACTACTCTTTTATCCCTTCTAAATCGAACATGAAAGCAAACTCTTTTGCGACCTCTTTTAAAGCCTCAAAACGTCCTGAAGCTCCTCCGTGTCCTGCCTCCATATTTGTGTCTAAATACAGTTGTTTATCATTCGTTTTCATCACACGTAACTTCGCTACCCACTTCGCTGGCTCCCAGTATTGCACTTGAGAATCGTGTAACCCTGTTGATACATACATATTCGGATAATCTTGAGCGACTACATTATCTATCGGAGAATAAGACAGCATATAGTCATAATACTCTTTCTCATTCGGATTTCCCCACTCGTCATACTCTCCTGTTGTCAATGGTATTGTATCATCCAGCATAGTCGTCATCACATCTACGAAAGGTACTTGAGCAATAACTCCATTGTATAAATCAGGGCGTTTATTCACCACTACTCCCATTAATAAACCTCCTGCTGAGCCACCTTCTGCATATAAATGTTTTGGAGAAGTATACCCTTCAGCAATCACGTGCTCTGAACAAGCGATAAAATCGTCAAATGTATTCCATTTCTCTAATAGCTTACCATCTTCATACCACTGACGTCCCATATCTTCACCTCCGCGAATATGTGCTATCGCATAGATAAATCCTCTATCTAATAAACTTAAACGAGTAGTAGAGAAATAAGGTTCCATCGAATATCCGTATGATCCATATGCATATTGTAAGAATGGGTTAGTACCATCTTTCTTCATTCCCTTTTTATACACGATAGACATCGGAACTTTCACTCCGTCTTTTGCAGTAGCCCAGATGCGTTCTTCTACATAATTATTCTTGTCGAAAGTCCCCAATACTTCTTGTTCCTTCTTCACTTCTTTCTCACGCGTACGCATATTAAAGTCGATTACAGAAGAAGGCGTGTTCATAGACTGGTATCCATAGCGTAGTATCTCTGTATCAAAGTCTAAATTCGTACCTGTATACGCATTATATGTTTCACTGTCAAATGGTAGATAATATGCCTCTTGGCTATCATCCCAAGGTTGAATCTTCAAATGAACTAATCCGTTAGATCGCTCTGAGATCACTAAATAATCTTTAAAGATGTCCACTCCTTCTAATAGTACCTCTTCTCTGTGAGGGATAAGCTCTACCCAATGCTCCACAGTAGTCTTGTCCTCAGGACAACGCATCAACTTAAAGTTATCTGCCTCATCTAGATTTGTCATGATATAGAAATGTCCATCATAGTGTGAGATATTATACTCTACCTCGCGCACTCTCTCTTGGAATATTCTAAACTCTCCATCAGGATTATGAGACTCTAAGATTCTGTACTCACTTGTCAGCGTACTCTCACTTCCTATCACTAAATACTTACGCGATTTCTCTTTAAAGATATGAGTATCAAAAGTATCATCCTCTTCGAAGTACACCATCACATCCTCTGTGATAGCAGTTCCCAATTTGTGTTTATAGATTTTATCTGCACGCAGTGTTACCTCATCTTTACGAGAGTAAAACAAAGTCCTATTATCAGCAGCCCAAGTAGAACTACCTGTTGTTTTCTCTATCGAGATAGGAGATATCTCACCTGTTACTAAGTTCTTTACTTGCAGTGTGTATTCTCTACGAGATACAGTATCTACCCCAAAAGCAACCCATTGGTTATCTTCTGATACATTAATCCCTCTTAAATGAAAATAAGAGTGTCCTTCTGCCATCACATTACAGTCAAACATGATCTCTTCATCAGCCTCTAAGCTTCCTTGTTTACGAGAAAATATAGGGTAATCTTTTCCTTTCTCAAATCGAGTGATATAATAATATCCGTTGTAGAAATAAGGTACAGAACTATCGTCCTCTTTTATTCTGCTCTTCATCTCTTCAAACAAGTCTGCTTGGAAAGCCTTAGTATGTGCAGTCTGTCCTTCATAGTATGCATTCTCAGCATTTAGGTAATCGATCACTTCTTGATCTTCTCTATTGTTTAACCAGAAGTAGTTATCGATACGTGTATGATTGTGTGCTGTTAACTCGTGAGGTCTCACTGTAGCTATTGGCGCTTGTATATCTTTATTCATTTTCAAATGTTAAAACACAAAAGTAAGGTTTTAATATTTAAATAAATGTTAGCATGGTTTAAATGAATACTAATGACCTACTCGTCCATTTATTGACTCAACTGAGTAGAAACAAAAAAGCCAAAGACTCCCATCTTTGGCTTTTCTATATCGTTGTATTAATCTCTATTTCTTCAAGAGTTCTAATGCTAAATTCATCTCAGCATCTTGTGCTTGCTGTAATCCCTTTTGGAAATCATCTGCTTTAATAGTATGATTAGGCAATACTCCTCTACAAGTGCGATCTTTATTTGCTATTGCATTAAAGAATACCTCACTTCTAGGCAATGATAATACAGATTCTGTATTCGGTAATTTATAACTTAAAAACCAGGCTGCCGTTGTAAAGTCACTACAACTTCTAGTCTCCTGACCTACGATATCACCACGCTTATTCAATTGGAACAAATGTGCAAAATAAGCTGCTGCTGATACAGTATTATTATTTGACAATAAAACTACTTTACCTGTAAACGCATTTTTATCCTGTGGGTAATTCTCTACATAAGAATCGTCTAGACGACTGTTTCCATAATAAAACTGATCTTCTTCATTATAATCAAATCGCTGACTCATAAAGTTGTCTTGGCTAATAATATCAGCTGTATTTGCCAACTTACCATTTCCATCCAATAGATTCTCTTTCATATTCACTTTAGGAACTCTAGTCGCATATTTATAAATATTTTTAAAACTCTTCTCTGGACTAATAAAAGAATAAAACAAAGGAATATTAGACAATAGACCTCCTCCATTATCACGAATATCAACCACTAGCTTTTTAATATTCTTGTCTTTGATGTCTTGAAATACGTTGTTCAAGATATAATAAGCATATGTCTCTGATACACTAAATGTTGTTATTTTCAAAATATAAGTATCATCATTTAATGGATATCCATAGATCCCTTTAGAGAAGGCAACAGTACTCAGTGGTAGAACACTCTTCTGAGCATGATACTCATAGTCATTAAAGTTCACTGCTTTCAGCGTTATCGTCTTAGGGGTTGCCTCCACAGTTTCTTTATACTCAATGATAAACTCTTTGGCTTCTGGAAATATTAAAGAAGCATAATTAGAGAAATTCTTATTAGAACTAGCCTCTACTCCTCCATCTACCTTATTCGGTATTTTATTCAATAAGTCAGCAATACTTACATTATTTACTTTGATAATCTCAGCTCCCATCGGGATATCTAGAGTGTACTGATTAACGAACACTCTATTGTCATATACACTAGTCGCAATAGGAAAGAAATGACTGACCTTAATATAATCCTCATAAATAATATCATCCATCTCAATACTTGAATGAGCATCACGTATTAATGCAACAGGGTTACATAAGACAAAATTCTCTAAAATTGGCTTTTGCTCTAAAGTATGACGTAGTTCCTTTACCTTCTTATCAAATTCTTTTTCTGTTATAAATCGAAATGGATTAGGATGCTGTTCTTTTATTGCCTTAACTACAAAATCAAAATCAGCTAAGTAATTATCTTTAGTAAAGTCTTTCACTTTTTTCTACCCAAATGCAAAAACCTGTAAAAATAAAACCATTATTACTATAATACCTCGAAGTTTTATCATGTTTTTATTTATTTAAATATCAAAAAGCAAATATAATAACTTAACTAACCTCATCTAAAGAATATTTTTAATTAATCTAAAAAAACACTCTTTAGCAGTTTGTCTTACTTACCTAAACTCTTTTTATTAATTAAGTCCACTGCGTACTGTATCATCCCATACGCATTATAATCATTTGCTGATTCAGATACTATATGATCTATCTTTAAACCATTTCGGTGCACATTATACTCTTTATCATTTGGGTAGAAAGCTCCATAACCTGAGAAGTCTATTGTAGTATCATCTTTTAAAAGTACCCGTACACGATTAGTCACAGCTCCTCCTGTCTGCTTACCTATAGTAATACATCTTGGTGCCTGCTGAATCCCCATTCCCATATATTCAGCAGCACTCAGCGTAGTATGATCCACAAGTAGGACTACAGTTCCTTTATAATAATCTTTATTCTCATTGCCCACCTTGAAAGGATCTATAATCTTAGCAATGCCCACCTTACTATCCCATTCTCCTAACGCTGGCCCATACCAACCTAATGCTTTAAAAAAAGTAGTTCTATGAGGTAATAGGTAAGATGTAATAAGCTCTGGGCTTATATTCTCAGGATAATTACGTAGATCTAAGATAATGCTCTGCTTACTACTATTAGCCTTAAAGAAACTCTTCAGTCTCTTCTTTGTCGCTCTACCTAGATGAAGATATCCTATATCATCACCTAACTCAGGAGCTTTCTGTTCTTTAAAAAGTGACTTTATTGTTTTAAAATTCTTAAACTCTTCTCCCTTTAATAGAGGAACCGTTCTTTCTATAATCTCTCCACTTTTCTTTTTTATACTTACTGTCATTGATTCTTGATCTCCTAAAGCAGGAAAATAAAAACTCTCAAATCTTTTTAAATAATTGGGATTAGATACACTTACATATTTTCCTATTGTACTTTCTCTATAGTCCTTTACAGACTTTCCTTCGACTCTAAAAATCACATCTCCTAGCTCTATATTACTCTCTTTAGCCTCGATAGGGTCATAAATAGTCGTTATCACTAAGGAGTCATTTATATTTTTGGTCCCATAGGTACTAAAACGTTTAACTTTAGTATTGAGATAATAACTTGCTTGATAGTCACTATGTGAATCATTCAACTTTACGAAAAGCTCATCTTTTAGATACTCAAATTCTACTCCTTCTTTCGTCTTAAACCTCGGAACGAAATCAGTCAATACCTCATCCCATGGCGTATCAGCTAGATATATATTCACGTTGCCATAACGGATACTATTCCAAAAAGAAGATAAAAACAACATACGGTGGCTTTCATTCCCATTGCTAAAATTAGGCAACGGCTTTTCGTGATCAAATTTTACGATAGAAGATATTTTACGATTAGTTAGATAATACTTACCATAATTAGTATTGTCTTTTAAGTCTATCAAAATAGACTTTAATTCCTTATCATAGAGGTCACTGTCTATCCATTCAAATCTAGCATTAACTGTAAATAATTTATCTTCAACTACTTTTATACCATCCTTTTTTAGAGGATGTTTAGAAGAGTCAAACTGTTTTATCCATTGCTTTAAGAAGGTATTTAAAGCCTCTTCGCTCTTTATCGTTTCTAGAGTAGTATATGCCTTTAAGAATTCTTGATCCATATCATAACCACCTCTACTTACATTAGGGTGTTTATACTTGACTAGTCCCCATACATGTATTAGACTTTCAGAACTTACCTCTTTCAACTCTCTTTGCTGAGCAAAAGAAACAGTACAAATCAATAGTGTAAACAGTGCAAAAATTTTCTTCATTATATCGTTAATTAGATGTTTTATGTTCTAAATATATTGATAACACCACAGAGCTTTTAAGCTATTAACACTAAAATAACTTTGCTATTTACTGTCAATCAACCACCTATAAAATAGAAAAGGTCAGAAACATACGTCTCTGACCTTTTCGAAAATAACTGAATAACTAAATAACTTCACACCTTACAGTGTGTATAAACCTCGTTTTTTAAAAGCGATTAGAACTCGTGCTTTATTGACTTATAACGCTAATAAAAAAGTAAATAAATACGCGTATTCTAACCTCTATATACAGCTAATGATTACTCCGCTAGATCATATCCAAACTGAATACCTGCTGTACCTCCTAGTTCTGTAAATAACTTCATGAATCCTTCTGCAGTTTCTGTACGATTCCAGTCACGTTGTAATTCACAGAATAACTGTACTACGCTAATTGGTTTAGCACCTGCCTGTACCATTCTCATAATCGCAGCATCATGTGCCTCTTTAGATGTACCTCCTACAGCATCTACCACGATATATACCTCATATCCTTCTTGTAACGCATCCATCACTGGGAATGTAAGACATGCTTCTGTCCACAGTGCTGTCATGATTAATTTTTTTCTACCTGTAGCTTTTACAGCCTCTACGAACTCCTTATCTTCCCATGAGTTAATCGTCGTTCTATCATAAGAAGGCACGCCTTCTAAGTGTTTTCTTAGTTGAGGAACAGTCTCTTTATTTAATCCTGTTTTTACATTCACTGTAGATAGAATAATAGGCATATCATACAGTTTAGCTGCATTTACAGTTCCTCTAATATTGTTTAGTAGTAACTGTCTATCCATAGAAGCGATAGAATTTACTTGTACTGGTTGATAATCAATAACGATTAATGCTGCGTTCTCACCTGTTAATAAGTGATCTTATTTTTTGTCTCTAATTGGTAAACTTGCCATAACTTTATTTTTTTACTATTTAATCATGATGCATTCACTTCTAGTCTCTCTGTCTTATAGTCTCTCTTTTATTGGAGATAAAACAGTGTTCGCTAGAAGAAAATGAAATGTTATACACTGTAACAAAAAAAGAATACAGACTGTATTTATAAGGCCTTTTATAAATTCAATAAATGATAGTCTAACTCCCTTTCTGATTACAAGTATAAAATTATCACATCCTCTCCCAAAACCACTTAACCTAGATTAACAAAGGATTTTTAAGCAACTTTACTACTATGCTTACACTGCTAAAATCCTCCTTTATCTCTTCTACCGCCCTCTATTATATGACTTAATATTCTATTCTTATCCTATTCTTTTGTTTACAGCACATTCTAGGAGAATAGTTGATATACAAAAGAAGCATTCTTCGACAAACAAGTCCTCCCCTCCACTAATCTCGAGGTATTGTCCATGAATTGTCGAAGGAATTCGCTCCAAGTGCCATAAATACTACGGTCAGCAGGTATAATACATAATGAGGTACAACACACACAAAACAAACAACAAACTAATAATCAATAAGTTAAATTAAAAACAGTAGTTAATAGGCTTAAAAAAAACAGATATCTTTTTTCAATTAAATAGTTCAAAACCCATTAAATTAGGCTGAAAAACAAAAAAAAGTATCTTCTAAAAAGACTTTTAAGTATATAAATTGCCCAAAAAAGAAATTAAAAAACAAAAAAAAGGTCAAAGATTATCTCTTTGACCTTTTATATTATTCACTAAGTATATATCCTTACTTTATACAGCTACTTCATTTAATTCACTTCTATACTTTTCGATTTTCTCTTTTAGTTCTGCTGCGAGCTCACCATTTATAATACCATTCACCTCATCAAAATTTTCATAATACTTAGGCAATGCAAAGCTGTCCTTTACTTGTCCTCCAAAAGAAGGAAACACCGTCTTAGCAAGGTTTAATGAATTCTGACCTCCATATCCTCCTGGTGAAGTAGACATTAAGAACATCGGTCGCTCTTGGAATAGCTTTAACTCTATTCTAGAACACCAATCAAACAAGTTTTTAAAACAAGCTGTCCAGTTGCGATTGTGTTCTGACATAGAACAGATGATAGCATCAGACTGCTTTATCTTTTCTAAGAATAACTTCGCTCCTTCTGGAAAACCTTGTTTCTCTTGATCTACAGAAAATGGAGGTACTTTATAGTCATTCAGATCTATCACTTCCACTTCTCCTGCTGGGAACAAAGGCACGGTATACTCAACTAACTTTTTATTAATAGAAGTACTCGATGTACTTGCTGCAAATCCTAATATTCTCATAGCTTATTTATTGTTATAGTTTATCGTATGCAGGAAACGCTCTAGATACTATTCTCTTCCATTCTGGATGACGCTTAATATAAGCATATACTAACGGACATAATGGGTACAACTCATAATTATGCTCTTCTATATACATCAGACTCTTCTCGATCAGAGCAGTAGCCACTCCTCTACCTGCTAGCTCTTCTGGGCTCTCTGTATGAATAAGTTTGATAATATTACCTTCTTCAGCATAATCTATAAATGCAGTATGCCCATCTACTGTTAATTCAAAACGGTTAGTATCAGCATTTTTATTTACTTCTAAATTTACAAATTCTTCTTTCATATCCTATACGTTTACGTGGTTAATTCTACTCTATTACAAAATTAGAACTAATTCTCTTCTACTAGACTTGACCTAGATTAAGTTTATTGTACTTTTCTACACAAAGATCATACCTATCTATCCCGTACTAATATAATTTTAATACCGTCGAAATCCCTTTGTTTAAAAGACTTTTTAACTATTCAAAGAAAGAAAACCAACTTTTTATCTCAATAAAAAACATAAATTTTCATGTATTTATATTTTTTGGCACGATATATGTAAAACACATATCACAACAAAAACAACAAAACTTTCTTTTTCTTAAGTGACCTGGTTACCCCCAAATAACTAGGTCACTTTTTTTATATCCTATTGACTACTGCGTTTTGATAGCCATAAATTCCCTCATACACTGTTATAATATAGAATATCCTTCAGTTGTTATTAACTATTCTATAACAAAATCATTTATCTTAAAAAGATTTTAATATTTTTGCGCCACTAACTAAAATGTATTAAACATGTTTGGAGACTTAATGGGCATGATGGGTAAACTACAAGAGACCCAAGCTAAGATAGAAGAAACAAAGAAGAGACTAGACACCGTATTAGTAGATGATCAGAGTAATGATGGGTTACTACAAGTGACGATGACTGCTAATAGAACTATTCGTTCTTTATCTATCAGTGATGAACTAATGGAGGACAAAGAACAACTAGAAGATTACTTAGTCATGGTACTTAACCGTGCTATCGAAAAAGCTTCTGCTATCAATGAAGCAGAATTAGCTGCGGCAGCTAAAGATGGAATGCCGAATATCCCTGGACTAGATCTATTTAAATAATATTATGAAAAAAATTGTTTGTGCTCTTTTACTTGCTACTGGAGCGTTATTCGTGTCTTGTAATAAAGAAGAAACTAAGGGGAACCTTACTGTTACTGGAAAAGTAGATGGATTTAAACAAGGTAAGTTATACCTATTTCAGATTCAAGATACTATATTTAAAGCAATAGATTCATTAAATGTAAAAGGAGATGCTAACTTTAAGTTTGACTTAAATATTGACTCTCCTGAAGTATTCTATTTAACCTTAGACCGCGGTCATTCTAACTCTCAGGATAATCAGATTATGTTCTTCGCTGAACCAGGTAAGATGACAATCAATACTACACTTAAGAATTTCTATAGTGATGCTAAGGTAACTGGATCGAAATCTCAAGAGGTGTATGATGAATACTTAAAAACTCGTTCGCTAATCACAGATAAACAGAATGGTCTATTAGTAGACATCTTTAATGCTGAAAAAGAACAAAACGCTGCCAAAAAAGACAGCCTTAATAACTTATCTAAGAAACTTACCATCAGAAAGTATCTTAATGCTGTAAACTTTGCTATTAATCATAAAGACTCTGATGCGAGTCCTTATATCGCATTGACAGATTTGTACAACGCTCATACTAAGTTATTAGACACGATCTATAACTCTCTATCTCCTGAAGTAACTGCTCGTAAATACGGAAAGCAACTGAATGAGTATATCAAAGAGAGAAAAGAATCAGAAGCACAAGTGACGACTACTCAGAATACAACTACTGAAGTTCAAGAATAATCAAAAAACGCCTTATAGGCGTTTTTTTTGTATGTTTACTATCCATGTCATTAGCTATTCAATTACAACAATCCTTACAGCTCTCTACAGAAGAAACTTCTATAGCAGAAGAACTATTCTATACTATACAATTCAATAGAGGTGAGACTATTATTACTCCTCTTCAGAAGAGTGCTCCTCTGTACTATATCACAGAAGGGTATATCCGTATCTATGCTCTAGTAGATGATAAAGAGGTCACACAGTGGATCAGTGGAGCGGGCTACTTTATGACTGATCTGTCTAATTGGTTATTTGACACCCCTATTAAGTGGACAATAGAAGCGCTTACACCTGTCACAGCGCTATGCATCACTCCTACAGACTATAAAGAATTAGCAACACAGATACCTAATTGGACAGAAAAAGAGAGAGGTTTCATCGGACATTGTTTCATACAGATGGAAAATAGAATATTTCAATTCATCTCGTTAACAGCAGAGCAGCGCTACCTTCACTTCATGGAGCAGCTGGGTTTCTTATTTAATGAAGTGCCTCATCAATATATCGCATCTATGCTAGATATGACCCCCGAAACACTGAGCAGAATAAGAAAAAAAGCAGTAACACTTCGATAATCAAGTTAGTCAAGCTTGCTATTCTCTTCGTTGTGGGAACTATACTAATTCTATTATATTTGTGTGAACCAAAACACTATAAAAATGAATTTTGAACAACAACTACAAACGAAGATAGACTTAAAGACAAAACCTCTACAAGCACTAGGACTATTAGAAAAGATAGCTTATAAAATAGGAAAGGTACAACAGACACTTACACCTAGTCTAGTATCTCCTACCATCATCGTATTCGCAGCTGATCATGGCTTAGCAAAAGAAGGTGTGAGTGCTTATCCTGCTGAAGTAACTTATCAGATGGTACTTAACTTTCTAAATCACGGTGCTGCAATCAATGTATTCTGTAAGCAACACAACATCAATCTAAAAGTAGTAGATGCTGGTGTGAGTAAAGACTTTGCCACTCATCCTGACTTAATCCAAGCTAAAGCAGGTCATGGTACACATAATATGATCTCTGGCCCAGCTATAACTAAAGAAGAACTAGCCTTCTGCTTCACTTCTGGAGAGCAAATAGTGAAAGATATCGCTGCTACAGGAACTAATATTATAGGATTCGGAGAAATGGGAATAGGGAATACTTCTTCTGCTTCTCTGCTGATGAGTTCTCTATTAGATCTACCTATAGATAAATGTGTAGGGAGAGGAACTGGTCTAGATGATGAAGGGTTAAAAAGAAAAAAAGATATCCTTACCAATATTATCAATACTCATCCCAAACCTGCGAATGCAAAAGATGCTCTAGAACAATATGGAGGATACGAGATCGCTCAGATGTGTGCTGCTATGCTAGAAGCTTACAAACATAATATGATCATATTAGTAGATGGCTTTATCGCATCGAGTGCATTCTTATGTGCGGCTAACTTAGAGCCAAAGGTAACTGATAATGCAATCTTCTGCCATAAATCTGATGAGATAGGTCATTACCTATTGATTCGCTCTTTTAATGAACAGGCACTTCTAGATATGAACTTACGCCTAGGAGAAGGTACCGGGTGTGCTCTAGCATATCCTCTTATACAGAGTGCTGTAGCATTCTTAAACGAAATGGCTAGTTTCGAATCTGCAAATGTTTCTAACAAATGATCCGAAAAGAGCTCACTTACTTTCTGACGGCTGTCATGTTCTTTACGAGAATACCTATTCCTTTTAAAGTACCTTATAGCCATGAGATCATGAATAAGTCTCAGAAATATTTCCCTCTGATAGGTTATCTAGTAGGTAGTATGGCAATACTCGTCTATTGGGCTACCTCCTATTTATTCTCTGCAGATATAGCTATCGTACTCTCTATGGTGAGCACAGTATTACTGACTGGGGCATTTCATGAAGATGGATTTACAGATGTCTGTGATTCTTTTGGCGGTGGATATGGCAAGGAGAAGATTATGACGATTATGAAAGATAGTCGTATAGGAGCGTATGGTGTCATCGGTATTGTTTTATTACTTCTGTTGAAGTTTCTTGCCTTGCATAATATTGCCGAGTTATCTACTTCCTTTTTACTTGTAGTGATGCTAAATGGGCATACCACGAGTAGATTTCACGCTGCTACAGCTATATATACTCATCGATATGTAAGAGATACAGATGACAGTAAGTCTAAACCGATGGCTAATCAAAAGCTGTCTTATTCATCCTTACTGTTTTCTCTGATTCTAGCGATAATCCCTTACATCCTATTTGACAACTGGTTATTTATCATAGCTTTTTTTGTTAGCTACATTGGTAAAATGTACCTGACGATGTACTTTAAAAAACATATAGGCGGATATACTGGTGACTGTCTTGGCACGATACAGCAAGTATGTGAAGTCTTATTTTACTTAACAACACTAACACTATGGAAATTTTTGTAATCCGTCATACGAAAGTAGACGTTCCCCCTGGCCACTGTTATGGACAGACTGATGTCAATCTACTCAATGACTATCCTGATGAAATAACTACCTTCAGAGATAGAATCCCAAATGACATCGACACGGTTATCTCTAGTCCTCTAAAGAGGTGTACTTTTATAGCCGATCACTTCTCTCAATGGTACTCTACGGATGACAGACTCTTAGAAATGAGCTTCGGAGAATGGGAGATGAAAAAATGGGACGAAATACCAAAAGATGACTTACAAAACTGGATGGACAACCTCGCACAAACTTGTCCTCCTTATGGAGAAAGCTTATCTATAGTACAAGATAGAGTAGCTTCTTTCTTAGATGATTTGCGCAAAGCAGAGTATAAAAAAGTATTACTAGTCACTCATGCAGGACCGATAAGATGTATGTGGAACTACCTATTACAAACTCCAATCAACAACACCTTTAAAGTACCTGTAGATTATAATGAAGTCTTTCACTTTAATCTGGGAGCCACTCCTCAGGATGACTTTATTCTACAGAAAGCTTAGCTCCCTTATCTGATTACTTTTCTTGATAAATGTCAAGAGGTGATAAATAGAGATATACAACCTTTGTCTATCTAATTTACAATCTTATGACAATAGAAACGAGTATCACAATTAAAGCTACGAAGGAAGTAATATGGCAAGTATTAATGAGCTTCTCTGAATATCCTGAATGGAATCCTTTTATACTATCCATCACAGGTGAGCCAATAGTAGGAAGACAAATCAAGATTAGCCTGCCTACGATGAAGTTTAAGCCTATAATTCTAACTAATCAAAAAGAACAACTCCTTAGTTGGAAGGGAAAATTAGGTATAAAAGGGATATTCGATGGATATCATCAATTCGAAATACAACAGCTAGATGAGCAACATTGCTTATTTATACATAGAGAGGACTTCAGTGGAATATTAGTTCCCCTATTCAAAAAGAAACTACAAACTGAAACTCAACAAGGCTTTGAAGCTATGAATATCGCTTTAAAGAACAGAGCTGAGAAGGCATAAAAAAACTCGTGAAGCAATTCACGAGTTTTGTTTTTATTTATCTACTTCTATTTCTGCATTGATATGAAGTGGGTCATAACTGATAACTTCCCAATCTTTACTCAACAAGTCAATATAGTAGTAGTTTACATTATCATCTTTGTCAAAAGCACCATTCTTATTGATATCTTCTATTGTTCTAAAGTACAATCTATTCTGACTATCAATAACTGTCCAATCTAACAGTTCATGTAGATCAGCACTTAACTTTTTAAAGTGTGTACCATCTCCCCTACTAATATACAAGGTCTTGATATCATTAGAGTCTACCTTACCATCTCTATTCGTATCTGCATCGAATAAGCTATATACTAATATATTCTTCTTTGTCTTCTCTGCTATTGTATTAAGGTAAGATACATTCTGTATCTGCACTTTCTTATCTGTTAATGGTCTGATCTGTAAAGAGTCTTTATGTTGGAACATAAGGTTCTCTAGATACCCTGTTAGTTCAAAAGGCGCATAGTTAGATACGGTATAAGAAGTTTGGTTTACTTTACTCATACCACTTTTAGAAGAATAGCTATATACTCTAATCTCTCCTATAGGATGAATCAGGTGATCTGATTTGCCCATCAGAATAGGAAGATCAGCAATGCGAATATCTTCTGAACGGTCTCTTTCTTTTACCACTTCAGTCGTAGCAGCAGAGGTACCGTCATCTTTATAAATAACTTTTGGTTTTTCGCCTTCTTGTTTACAAGCTGTTACTAAAACTAATGCGCTTAAAAACAGGGTTATTCTTACTTTCATAATAGAAAATTTAATACTTCAAAGATACATAATTAGTGTTTCTGTACACAACACTACTTTGGCATTTTTTCAACAAAGCTTTATAGTCAATAATACGAAATCCATTATCCTCTAAAGAAGTGTGATTCAAAGGTTCCTTCGTTTCCAACATTGTCCTTTACTTTTATAACTACATCATTTCTACCTGTCACTACTTTGCCATCACTAAACTTGTGAACAATCTTACGTGTCTTGTAGTCATAATCCAATAATATCCAATTGCCATTGATAAAACCTGTAATGGTATTAATACCTGACAAATCATCTTTAATCAAGAAAGAGATCTGAGATTCTTTAGTTAACCACTGCCCTTCTGTGAAACTTGGTTTCTCTATAACAGGCTCTTTTTCATCCACTAAGATTTTATAGTCTCCAAAGCTCTTGGTATAAATCGACCACAGATTACCTTTCTTAGCCGTTTTAAAGTAATCTCTTTTACCTCCATCTACTCTAGCAATAAATGCTTTATCACGATTAGAGATATTCATAGAAGACGTATCAAATGACACAAGGATATTCTTAGCTAGAGGAACAACAGGTTTGTGCAACTTTAATACATCATCTTCTACAGACATATCCATCAAGAAGTCATTATAGAATGTCTTAATAGGAAAACTCACTGTTACATTCTTTTTCTCAAAAATATAGTCTCTATCCGTAACTATCTTGTATTCTCCTTTTGCTTCTGATTTCTTTACTTTAGCAGTAGCATCTGTATATTCTACAGGGATATTAATCGTTTTCTTATTTCCATGATAATCTGACAACACAATACTATAGTTATAGTTCTGTCCACTCTTTACAGAGATAATCCCTTTAGTAGGATCTACTTTTAAAACTGATAAGCTGTAAGGTTTCTCATAAAACAGTTTTTGTACTTTTTTCTTTGTTGAAACATAGCGTTCATAGTCAATTAAAGCATTGACATAACCTGTCTCAGAAAAAGAAAAAGTATCAAATTTATAAGAAAACAAAGCCTTGCCATTCACAAAAGTCTCTACCATATACACCCCATTCTTATTTGCATTAAAATTAGCTGTATCATGAATATCTATTCCAAAACTAATATCTCCTCTTGCCTTGACAGGAGAGGTCAAAAAGCTACCATCAGACTGTGTCACATAAGATAACTGCTGCGGAGTCTCATTATCATTAGCCATAGCTCCAACACCAACAGGGTATACATAAAGCCCATTAACGGTAGGTGCTTGAGTATCTGTTAACAATTTATCCATTCCTTCTTTTAAAGGATTAATGATATTCTGTGTCTTTGTGTCACGAATCTCATAGTGAAGGTGAGGTCCACCAGATCCACCTGTATTCCCGGTATATGCAATGATTTGACCTTTCTTTACTAATACTTCATTCTTACGAGGAAAAATCTCTATCTCAAAGTTCTTCTCTGAATAATGTCTATTCAACACAAGAGTAGCAATATCGCCAGCATAAGAGTCTAAATGCCCATAAACAGTAGTCTGTCCATTAGGATGATCAATATACAGAGCCTTACCGTATCCCCAAGTTGACACTTTGATACGAGATACATATCCGTCTGCAGGAGCATAAACTGGTAAACCAATTCTCTGTTGTGTCTTTATATCAAGACCTGTATGGAAATGAGTACCTCTTAACTCTCCAAAATTACCTGAGGCATGTATACTTATATTTAAAGGACTATCAAAGGTTTCGGTATTCTGTGCATACGCAAAAGTTCCTAATACACTTAAAAAAAGACTAGGTAGTATTCTTACTTTCATAATTTTTAAAACATTTCTGCTAAAATACATAATAACCCTAGAAAAAATAGTATTATCTCTAAAAATGAAACACATAGCTAAAAGCTGTTTAAAGAAAAAGATAAATAACCTTTTTTTTTACAGAAAACTTTTTTAAATTTAAATACTAATTGTAACTTTGTTGAAAGGATAGTGAATAACAAGTATAATGAGCGAGCTAACTGATATTATTAATTCTTTAGAGGTAAAGTTTGCTAAACTTATGCAAAGGCTAAGTGTCTTGGAAGCAGAGAACAAACAGTTAAAAACTAGTTTGGAGCAAGCTCAAAAAGAGATTCTTAAAAATGAGGAGCAATTAGACTCTATTTATAAAAAATATGAGTCAATACAATTAGCTAATTCACTATTGGGCAGTGAAGAAAATAGAAGAGATACGAAACTCAAGATAAATTCATTGATTAAAGAGATAGATCAGTGTATAGCTCATCTCACAAAATAGGAGAAATATGAGTCAAAAAGATGAACAGTTAAAAATAAAACTATCTATAGCTGATAGGGTATATCCGCTGACGGTAGCTTATTCGCAAGAGGAAGGACTGCGATCGGCATCGAAGAAGATAGATTTAATGATACATCAATTTGAGGAAAACTATGCTGTAAGAGATAAGCAAGATGTTCTAGCGATGTGTGCATTACAGTTCGCATCACAAAACGAACAAAAGACAATTGATACTACAGATAGTTATAACAAAGCTGTAGAACGTTTAATCAGGCTGGATGAAGCTTTAGATCGTGTACTTTCTAAAAAAATATAACAATTCGTTCTTAACATAAGATACTAAAAATACTGCTCACATTAGTACTGTTTGATAAACTCAACACAAACAAATTAAAATGGGTGAATCTTTGCAACTAAAGCATGCTGCCTTGCGCAGATCCTTGAAAAGCAAGCTAACTCAAAACTTGTTAATAAGAGAGTTTACGCGACTCAAACTAATGTGGGCTTTTTTTATATATAATTTATAGAAACATTTATGGAAATACTAATGTACATTGGGGTAGCAGTAATAATAGGCGCTGTAGTAGGCTTCATGGTAGCGAAGTACCTTGAAAAAAACCATGCTTCCTCAATATTGTCTAATGCTCAAAACGAGGCCAAAACGATATTGCGTGATGCAAAGACTGATGGAGAGGCAATTAAAAAAGAGAAAATATTACAAGCTAAAGAAAAGTTTATAGAGTTAAAATCTGAACATGAACAAGTAATCTTAGCTCGTGATAAGAAGATGGCAGAGGCTGAGAAAAGAACTAGAGATAAAGAATCTCAAATTTCAAGTGAATTAGCTAAAGCAAAGAAAGCAAATGATGAAAGTGAGAAAAAAGTTGCTGAGTACAACAATAAACTTGAAATCATTGAAAAGAAACAAGAAGAGGTAGATAGACTTCACCGTTCTCAAGTAGAACAATTAGAAATCATCTCTGGTCTTACAGCTGAGGAAGCAAAAGCTCAAATCGTAGAGAGTCTTAAAAATGAAGCAAAAGCAAATGCTATGGCTTCTATACAAGAAACTATCGAAGAAGCGAAACTTACAGCTCAACAAGAGGCTAAAAAGATTATTATCAATACTATTCAACGCATCGGTACAGAAGAAGCTGTAGAAAACTGTGTATCTGTATTCAACATCGAGTCTGATGATGTAAAAGGTAGAATCATCGGTAGAGAAGGTAGAAACATTAGAGCTATAGAGGCTGCTACTGGAGTAGAAATTATTGTAGATGATACTCCTGAGGCTATTATCTTATCTTGCTTTGACCCTGTTAGAAGAGAGATTGCTCGTCTATCTCTACACAGATTAGTAACAGATGGTCGTATTCACCCTGCTCGTATCGAAGAAGTAGTAGCTAAGACGACTAAACAAATCGAGGAAGAAATTATCGAAATAGGTAAGAGAACTGTTATTGATTTAGGTATTCACGGTCTACACCCTGAACTAATCAAAATAGTAGGTAGAATGAAATACCGTTCTTCTTATGGACAAAACTTATTACAACACTCACGTGAAGTAGCTAAATTATGTGGATTAATGGCTGCAGAGTTAGGCTTAAATGTTAAGTTAGCTAAACGTGCTGGATTACTTCACGATATCGGTAAAGTACCAGAAACAGAAAGTGAATTACCACACGCTATCCTAGGTATGCAGTGGGCAGAAAAATACGGAGAGAAACCTGAAGTATGTAATGCAATAGGGGCTCACCATGATGAGATAGAAATGACTACATTAATCGCTCCGATTATCCAAGTATGTGATGCTATCTCAGGTGCTAGACCTGGTGCTAGACGTCAAGTATTGGATTCATATATTCAACGTCTTAAAGATCTAGAAAGTATAGCTAATGAATTCGGAGGAGTTAAAAATGCTTATGCTATTCAAGCAGGACGTGAATTACGTGTTATCGTAGAAAGTGAAAAAGTAACTGATGAAATGGCTGCTACTCTTTCTTTCGATATCTCTCAAAAAATCCAAACTGAGATGACTTATCCAGGTCAAGTGAAGATTACTGTAATTAGAGAAACTAGAGCAATAAATATTGCTAAATAATAAAGACAACAAGTCACAAAAAAGAGCTATTCAAATGAATAGCTCTTTTTTTATATCTTACCAGCACGTGGATGAAATTCTTCTAATACCGACCTCAAACGCTCTGTACTAATATGTGTGTATATTTCTGTTGTAGTGATAGACTCATGTCCTAGCATCAATTGAATAGCTCTAATATCAGCTCCATTCTCTAATAAATGCGTAGCAAAAGAATGTCTAAATGTGTGTGGACTAATATTCTTCTCTAAACCTACTTCTACAGCTAATCGCTTAATAATAGTAAATATCATAGCTCGGGTCAATTGCCCTCCTCTTCTATTCAAAAATAAAATATCAGAACTATCTTTCTTAACTACCTGATGAGAACGTATAGAATCATTATACAATACGATTAGTTCCATACTATTATGATCAATAGGTACAAAACGATGCTTACTCCCCTTACCTATCACACGTATAAAACCTTCTTCAAAAAAGAGATCAGATAACCTAAGTCCTACTAATTCACTTACACGTAAACCACAGCTGTACAATACTTCTAACATTACTTTATTTCTAAAGCCTTCTGGAGTAGATTGATCAATTGCCTCTATAAGTATATCTATTTCTTCTACACTTAATACATCAGGTAATTTACGTCCTGTCTTAGGTGTTTCTATCAACTCTACTGGGGAAACCTTTAGATAACCTTCTAAGATAAAGTAATTAAAAAAATTCTTTAATCCTGATATTATACGCGATTGGGTGGTAGGTGCAACTATATCAGCAATACTATACAAGAACTCCTGTACCACACTTGCATCTATAGCCTCTAATAAGACTTGCTCATCATACCCTTCTATATACCCGATAAACTTACGAATATCTAATTCGTAACTTTCTATCGAATTAAGCGAGAGTCCCCGCTCTAACTTTAAATAAGTAGTAAACATCTTAATAAATCCTTCCCAATACCCAGAAGCCATAGTACATTCTTTTATATCCCAAATATACAAACAAAAAAAGAGCCTCTAAAAAGAGGCTCTCTATATTCAAAATAAGCTTTTATTCTAATTAGAATTTGTAAGTTAAACTAAACTTAGCATTATCAAAGAAGTTATTGAAAATGTTTAAGTTAGATTTAGTATTTGAAACTGTTGCAACTTTTGTTCCAGCTGCCTTAACATTGTAATTCTCGTAAAAGAAGATATCTCCCATATTAAATCCAAGAGCAATTTTCTCAGTTACAAAGTAATTAAATCCAACAGTAACTCCAGTTTTAATACCTGTTGCTTTTACATCAGCAACTCCACCTCTAATTTTTGCCTCATTATATCCAATACCTACTTCAGCAAAAGTTTTAAAACGTCTTCCAACTTCTAAAAAGTAGTAACGTCCAAATGCTCCTGCATATGTTGTATTAACATGGTCTCCTTTTAAATCCTCAATTCCATCAAATCCTTCAAAACTATTTAAACCAAGTTTTCCAAATCCTAATTCAACACCAACAGCGAATTTATCTGATAACATATATCCTACTTTTGGAGTAAAGTTAAATTCTGTTGTTTTGATATCAGATCCACCATTCTTAGGTTTAACTGTTACATCATTAATTTGGAAAGCCCCTTCAACGAATACATTAGATTCTTGGAATCCGAAAGTTGGTTTTTCTGTTTCTTGTGCGTTAGCAGTGAACCCGAAAGCTGCAACTGCAACTAATGAAAGTACTAGTTTTTTCATGTTTTTAAGCTATTTTTAATTAACAATCCAAATGTAGCGACTATCACCAATAGCGATGTAATTTTTAATGATAAAATAACAATTAGATAACATAAAATCTACAAAAATCACACTAAAACACTAATAAACAATATAATATAAAATAAAAAACAATTCATAAATATAAGTTAAAACAACTGTTTTTAACCATAACAAAACAATTATTATTCGATTTTATACTAAAACACCAGCTATATAAAACCATTTTTAACATAATAAACAGCACAAACCACATAAAACAACACTAAACACTATTCTTATAAGTGTGAAATACTATTTATAAAAACACTATATAACACACATAAGAAGCATTAACTTTTTTTTTAAGCAACTGATTAAGTATTAAATAATATATTTGTCAGAAGTAAATTAAACTACATGAAAATATTAATTATAAATGGTCCTAATCTGAATCTTCTAGGAAAAAGAGAACCTGATGTATATGGTCACACCTCTTTTGAAGATTACTTTGAAGTATTAAAGGCTAATTATCCTGAAGTAGAACTCGAGTACTATCAGTCTAATATAGAAGGAGAACTAATTAATAAAATACATGAAGTAGGTTTTAGCTATGATGCTATTATCTTAAATGCAGGAGCGTACACGCATACCTCTATCGCTATAGCTGATGCCATCTCAGGTATAACAGCACCTGTCATCGAAGTACATATCTCTAATACACATAAGAGAGAAGATTTTAGAAAACATTCTTATATATCACCAGTATCACATGGAGTAATATTAGGCTTTGGTCTAAAAAGTTACGACTTAGCTATTGCTTCTTTACAGTTATAATGAAACATTCTTTTTCTAAGTATATTACTTCTATATGCGTTGTGATACTATCTATATACGGTAGTTATGCACAAGACAACACTGTAAATGGTAAAGTCATAGACTTATATGGTAATCCTATAGAGAATGCTACAGTATTTGTAAAAAAAACGGATAAACAGACTATCACTAACCAGAATGGAGAGTTTCAGATAGAAATAATTCCAGGTCAATATATCTATGCTCAAAAAGAGGATTTTACAATTAGAAGGATAGAGTACACTCCAAATAAAACTAATGCACAAAAACTAGAGCTAGTCCTTACTCCTTTAGAAGAAACAGACATCTTTTACGATAATCCACAAGATGAATATGCCATCTTCATTATGGATCTAGCTAGTACGCATAAAAAAACGAATAACTTAGAGAAATATACTCTTGACTATTATTCTAAAGGTAATCTTCAACTTGCATCAGGAAGAGAAACATTCTTAGGGCAAAAAAGAAAAGACCTAGATCCCTCACTTGATATAACAGATGTAAATAACTTTATCTATCTAGGAGAGTTATCTTCTCAACAAACAGTTTTAAATGAAGATTATGGAAAAGAAAAAGTTATCGCCTTCAATGAAATAGGAAAGGCAAAAGATCTTTTCTTCTTAACAGCAACAGATAGTGATATTAATTTATACGATAAAATCGTTTCTAATCAGATTAATGTAATCTCTCCTCTGATGTCCTATGCTAAGACATATTACTATTTTAAATTACTGAAAAAAGACACTGATTCTTTAGGAAATGATATATATACAATAGGTTTTACCCCAAAAAGGGATAGAGAACCTATCATGGAAGGTAAAATAAAAATCACTAGTGATAAATGGCAAATTACAGAACTGTATGCAGCTATGAATGGAGAAAATGTTGGATTAAAGAATGTAAAACAAGTCGTAATAACTCAACAGTATAAGCATAATCCATTACTAAATCTATATCTTAAAGAAAGTCAAAACCTATATTTGAAAGGGAAATTCTTAGTATTTGACTATGTTGGTTCATTTAAAGCGCATTATACAAATTACCAAACAGACAACTCTATTAATAAATCACAATTCAGCAATGAACTAATCCAATATTCTAATAACTTCTTACATCAGCCAGAAAGTTACTGGGAAAAGAATAGACCATATCCTTTATCTAAAAAAGAGATGGCTACTTTCAATGAACAAGAAATAAAAATACAAGAAGCAACAAGGGTAACATTAGATTCTATAGATAATAGAACTAATAACTTCACTCTTTTTAAGTTAGTCAAGGGATATCAACATTTAAACTCTTATAAAAACTCGGCTATTACCTATCGTGGACTTTTATCCACATTCGCATTTAATGCGGTACAAGGATTCAATGTTACTACAGGCTTAGACTATGTAAAAGTAAAAGACGACTACTCTCAAACTAAACTAGGTACAATCGTCAACTATGGTATCTCCGAAAATAAATATAGAGTATCTGGATATGCATCTCATATCTTTAATCAAATAGACTATAATACAATCACTATATCTGGTGGTAGTACGATATTACAGTTTAACCAAGATGATCCTATTAAAACGCCTATTAACTCATTTGCAAGTGCTTATTTTGGTAAAAACTATGCAAAGTATTTTCAGAAAAGTTACCTTCAAATCAAGTATGAACAATATGCTTTTAATAGATTTAAGTTTAGTGGTTTATTAGAGTATGCTCATAGAAGAGCATTAAATAATAGTCTTAACAGCCCACCATTTGCACCACAAAAAGACTTTACTTCTAATAACCCATTAGACCCAACGGATTTTGATAATGCACCATTTAAAGATAATTCTATCTTTAAATTTAACTTAGGGCTAAACATCATCTTTGACCAAAAAATAATCACTTATCCAGATTACAAACAATATTTACCTACTTCTAAATATCCTATTATATCACTTACATTAGATAAGACATTGAATGCTACAACTAGTAATTATAACTATACTTTTGTATCATTTGCAACACAGTACAATGATAATATCGGTAAAATAGGAAACTTATACATAGGGCTAGCTGCAGGAAAATACCTTGAACAAAATGATATCGCCTTCACTGACTATAAACACTTCAATGGAAATAGAACTTTTATAGGATCTACCGCTGTATATAACAAACAATTCAACTTACTACCCTACTATGAATATAGTACAAATAAATCTTATGTTGAGTTTCACCTAGAACACGACTTTAGAGGGTATATCATGAATAAAATTCCTTTATTAAATAAGACCCGATATTCTATCGTAGTAGGATACCATATGCTGAATGTTCCTGATAAAGATGTGTATGGAGAATATAGTATAGGCTTAAATAACTTTGGTTTTGGAAAGTTTAGACCTTTTAGAATAGACTTCTTTAAAACTGTTTCGAATGGACCTTATAAGAATTTTGGTTTTGTATTCGGTATTAAAGTACTTGACTTAATCCAAAAATAATAACGCTGTATTAGTATTTGATATTTAGCAAGAACGACTCTCGTTATTAATGTAGATCCTTACTTTACGAGCTTAGTTTAGTGAATTCTTAGTTGTCTACAATTACACAAAAGATAGAATAACCACAGCTTCAAAAAGCCGAATATTAAAATATCAAAAAACGACATTCATATATAAGTATATTCTTTTTAGTGTGTATTGAGTAGTTAATGAATTTTGCTCTGGTATACTAGCAGATTGCTTGCAGGTTTCTTGCACATTTCTTCGACAAAAACACCTTCTAGGCAGGAAAACCCCTAGAAATCTCCTAGCAAACCTCTAGAAAGTGCAAGCCTTACGCCTTATATCTATTCCTAAATACTAAAATCACAACTCGTATACTAGTTTAAGATAATAATTGCTCTTTCACTTTAACGTATTCATACCTAATGGTATTACTTTTAAATGATACTGTTATAAAGTCTTTTAAATCAATATTAGGATTACAACTAAGAACTATCTATGGAGAGATATACTACAAAAAAGCACAAAAAAAAGAACTAAGCTTGACTTAGTCCTTTTAATATATTCTTATACTATTCTTCTATTCTTTCTATATGAGCTCCTAGAGCACGTAGTCTATCATCTATAGCTTCGTATCCTCTATCTATTTGCTCTATATTCTGAATCTCGCTTACTCCCTTAGCTGATAGAGCAGCTATCAATAAAGATATACCTGCACGAATATCAGGAGAAGACATCTTAGTAGCCTTTAACTGAGACTTAAAGTCATGTCCTATAATAACAGCTCTATGCGGATCACATAAAATAATCTTAGCTCCCATATCAATTAGCTTATCCACAAAGAATAATCTACTCTCAAACATCTTTTGGTGGATTAATACCTCTCCTCTAGCTTGTGTCGCTACTACTAAGATAACACTTAACAAATCAGGTGTTAGTCCTGGCCATGGCGCATCTGCTATAGTAAGTATAGAACCATCTATAAAGTTTTGGATTTCATATCCATCTGTATGAGCTGGAATATAAATATCATCTCCACGCTTCTCTAATGTAATTCCAAGTCTTCTAAAAGTATTCGGTATCACACCTAAATGCTCCCAACCTACGTTCTTAATCGTAATTTCACTCTGTGTCATCGCTGCTAACCCAATCCATGAACCGATCTCTATCATATCTGGTAACATCGTATGCTCACAACCTTTTAGTGCTGTCACTCCTTCTATAGTCAGTAAGTTAGACCCAACACCTTGAATCTTAGCTCCCATAGAGTTCAACATCTTACACAGTTGTTGGATATATGGCTCACAGGCTGCATTATAGATAGTCGTAACTCCTTCTGCTAATACAGAAGCCATTAGTATATTAGCAGTTCCTGTTACAGATGCTTCATCTAACAACATATCAGCACCTACTAACTTCTCTGCTTCTACTCCATAGAAATATTCTTCTCTATTATATCTAAATGTAGCACCTAATTTTATAAATCCATCGAAATGCGTATCTAATCTTCTACGTCCTATCTTATCTCCTCCTGGTTTTGGGATATATCCTTTTCCAAAACGAGCTAATAAAGGCCCAACCATCATAATAGATCCTCTTAAGGCTTTACCATCTGTCTTAAAGTCATCTGAGATAAGATAATCTAAATCTAACTCATCCGCTTGAAATGACATCTTATTAGGACCTAACTTTTCAATTTTAACTCCTAATTTGCCTAATAACTCTATTAATTTATTTATATCAATGATATCCGGTATATTAGAGAGTACAATTTTTTCTGGTGTTAATAAGACAGCACATAAAATCTGCAATGCCTCATTTTTAGCACCCTGAGCATATACCTCCCCTTGTAGTTTAAAACCTCCTTCAATCTTAAATGTACTCATTACTTCTTACCTTTTGAATGATAGTTATTACTTTTATATTTCTTATTGTTATTGTTGTTGTTAGAATTACTCTTCTGATTATTAGAGTGATTCGTTTTGTTAGATTGTTTCTTATTTACCTGCATTAAGTTAGCAGTAGTAGATAATTCTTCTTCTTTTTTAAATAAATTAATCTTTCCATTAGACAGCTCACATAGATGCTCAAAGATCACTTCGTCTTTCACTGTTTCTTTATTCCAACTCAGATAACTCTTCTTCATATGATTAGCGATCACTAATATCAAGGCATCCTTCATCTCACCATCTTCCCAAGCGATAGCCTTATTTATCATATAGGTAATATTATTACCATAAAATCTATATTTAGGGTGATTCTGAGGATAGGCTAATTTACCAGGTTTTGTAAAGATAGTTTCTTGTGTTGCAATAGGAAATGGGCTATCAACATCTAATTTAAACTCAGACATCATGAATAGTTGATCCCATAACTTATGTTGAAAATCAGGTACATCACGCAAGTGCGGATTCATACTCCCCATCACACTAATAGCGTACTTAGCGCCATTATTTCGCTCTTCTCTATCTTCGATTTTACAAATATGGTCTATCAAACTATGTAGATGACGCCCATATTCTGGTATTATCAATGGTTTTCTTAAGGAATTATAATCTAAGTGAGTTACTGCTTCTTTGGAATCAAATTTCATATTATCTATACTGTTATATTGGAATAATTACTTATTAAGTTATTTATATATAACTCCTAATCAAGTAATTTATTTAAAAATAGGTAAAAAAAGGATTATAAAGAAACTATTCCTTCAATAGTTGAAACTGCAATGTATTTATCAATGATTTCTTGTGCATTCTTCACTGTAAGTTTTACAGAAACACTTGCAAACTTACCTGTACTAGAGTTCTTAATTTGAATATCTGCATTACAACCATCAAAAGCTTCTTCTACTCTGGCAATTTTCTCAGGTTCACCTGGCACTATAAATTTATAAAGGTAAGGTCTTGGCCACGTTTTATCGTCTTCTAATTGCTCTTTTAATCTTTTATAAAATTCTATTGTCTTATCGTCCATATCGTTTTTATTAGGCAAATATAATCAAATTAACCACTATAATTTTCAAAAGATGTAGTTAAAACTCTTTTGCAGACCACATTTTATTGTACTTTTGCACCTTTGATATTTACAGCAAAATGGACACAAAAATAATCTTAATCATAGGAGGACCCGGTTCTGGTAAAACTACGTTGATTAACGAACTTACTAACAAAGGATATGTTTGCTATCCAGAAATATCTCGTGCGGTAACGAAAAAAGCCCAAGAAAAAGGTATTGATCAATTGTTCTTAACAGAACCTCTATTATTCAGCCAATTACTTTTAGAAGGAAGAATCGAGCAACATAAAGATGCTGTTAAAGAATCAGCGAATATTGTTTTTATAGATAGAGGAATTCCTGATGTACTAGCTTATATGCATTACACAGGAGACAAATACCCTGAGAGTTTTGATATAGCATGTAAACAACATCTTTATCACCAAATATTCTTATTACCACCTTGGGAATCAATTTATCAAAGTGATGAACAACGTTATGAGAATTTTGAACAGGCAAGTCAAATACACGAACATCTTATCTCAACATATAAAAACTATGGTTACGATCTAATCGAAGTTCCAAGAGACACAGTTGAGAATAGAATTGATTTTATATTAAGCAGAATTTAAGAAATCATCATATTTGAGTTAAAAGGGTTATAGTATTCAAACTATAACCCTTTTATTTACAACAAATTTTGTAAATTCGTTATCATATTTTCATATATTTCTGTTAGCACATGACCACACCAATTGAAATTCTTCAAAAGTACTGGAACTACGACAGTTTTCGAGAGCCACAGAAAGACATTATAGATTCTGTCCTAGCAAAGAATGATACTTTTGCTTTACTTCCTACAGGTGGAGGAAAAAGTATCTGCTTTCAGATTCCTACACTTCTATTACCAGGCACATGTTTAGTAGTTTCCCCCTTGATCGCTCTAATAGAAGACCAAGTCAACAATCTTAACAAACTTAATATAAAGGCTACTTCTATTATAGGAGGTACGCCAATGCATGAGATAGATGCCATATTTGACAATTGCCTATATGGAAACTATAAATTTCTATATATATCACCTGAGCGATTAAAACAGACTTGGATTCTTGAACGAATAGAAAAGCTTAAAATCAGTATTATAGCCATTGATGAAGCCCATTGTATCTCTCAATGGGGACATGACTTTAGACCTGCTTATCTAGAATTAGGAAAATTACGTGATGTTTTCCCTGAAGTACCTATTATTGCACTGACAGCATCTGCTAATAAAAAAGTAATAGAAGACATCTGCACAAATCTTAAACTTAATTCTCCAAAGCTATTCACAAAAAGCTTTTTGAGAGAGAATCTAATATACGGTGTATATAAGGTAGAGAACCAATTAAACATGGTTCTACGCATATTACAAAAAAATCCTGCACCAACAATCATCTATGTTCGCAATAGAAAAGAAGCTTATTTCTTCTCTAACCAATTAAATCAAATGAATTATAAAGCTACTTTTTTTCATGGGGGCTTATCTATCATTGAAAAAAAGAAAAGAATGCAAGATTGGATAGAAGAAAAAACACCTATTATGGTAGCGACTAATGCTTTCGGAATGGGGATTGACAAAAAAAATGTAAAGAATGTAATCCATATACAGATACCCGAAAACATAGAGAACTATTACCAAGAAGCCGGAAGAGCAGGACGAGATGGTAATAAAGCATTTGCTACTATGCTAGTCACTCCACAAGAAATCAAGCAAAACAGTGAAATGTTTGAAACGAATCTCTTTGACAAAGAGTTTCTTAAACGCATCTATCGAAAACTCAATAACTTTCTAAGTATTGCTTATGGAGAGGGATACAACTGTACTTACAGTTTAAATTTCAATAAATTCTGTAGTCATAATAACTTTCCACATAGGAGAGCTTATAACGCACTACAATTCTTAGATAGACAAGGTATCATTCGACTATTAGAAAACAGTAAAAATAAAACTAAACTGCTCTTTACTGCTCCTAGTAGTGAAATACTAGACATAACGTATGACAATGAAAGTTACGAGAACATCATTCACTTCATACTACGTACTTACACAGGAATACACGAGTACGAACAAGATTTAGATTTACACCTAATAGAACAACATACTGGCGAAAGTCAAGAGAGCATTATCGCTTGTTTAAAGGATTGTCATGACCAAAACTTATGCAACTACATTCCTGAAGAAAACGATCTTACAGTGATATTCAATGAGGCTTGGGAAGAAGACAGAGTACTATACCGTACATTTCCATATCTTAAACAACAGAACGAACAAAAGATAAATCAATATAAATCTCTCTTATTTTATATTGAAAATGAAGATATTTGTAAGAACAAAATACTGCTAAAGTATTTTGATGAAAACAAAACAACTGATTGTGGTACTTGTTCTACATGTATATCTAATAAAAAGAAACATAAAACTAGTAGTGTTATTATTGACAATATATTTAAAATTCTATTACATACACCTAGCACTATTCAACAATTAGAAGTAGAGCATGGTATAGATAAAGAGGATATAATATATTCACTACAAGTACTACAAGAACAAAATAAAATAAAAATAAACCTAGAAAATCAATATTTAGTAATATGAAAGACTTGCGTATCGTATTCATGGGAACTCCAGACTTTGCTGTCGGGATTCTAGATGCTATATATACAAATAACTATAACGTAGTAGCTGTAATTACTGCTCCTGACAGACCAGCTGGTAGAGGACAGAAGATTAAGTACTCAGCTGTTAAAGAATATGCTTTAGAAAAAAATTTACCAATACTACAACCAACAAACTTAAAAGACGAACAGTTCTTAGAAGAATTAAAAAGTTATAATGCTAACCTTAATGTAGTGGTTGCTTTCAGAATGCTTCCTGAAGTAGTATGGAAAATGCCAGAACTAGGAACCTTTAATTTACATGCTTCCCTTTTACCAGATTATAGAGGAGCGGCTCCTATCAATTGGGCTATTATCAATGGAGAAACAACAACCGGAGTATCTACATTCTTTATAGACGAAAAAATAGATACGGGAGCTATCATTCTTAAAAAGGAATTAAATATTGGAGCTAATGAGAATGCTGGTGAACTACATGACAGACTGATGGTCTTAGGAGCTTCTACTGTATTAGAAACGCTTGAATTGATCAAAGAAAGTAATGTTACTACAACTACTCAACCAAAAGAAGAAACCAAAACAGCTTATAAATTAAATAAGGACAATACTAAAATTGACTTCACACAAACAGGTCAGCAAATACACAATCTTATTAGAGGGCTTAGTCCATACCCTACAGCATGGTGTTTCTTTCAAGATAAAAGTAATGAATGGACAGTTAAAATATACGAAGCTAATTATGAGGAAGATAGTCACAACTACCCTATTGGTAAAGTAGTTTCTAGCAAAAAAGAGCTTAAAATTGCTGTCGAAAAAGGTTTTATCAATATTTTAAGACTTCAATTCCCAGGTAAAAAACCTATGAAAGCCAATGAATTACTCAATGGAGTTACTTTTACCGAAGACTTAATAGCTCTATAAAGCTCTAAAAATCAACATTTAATGAATTTATAGTTTATTTTAGCTTTTAAATCACTTTGATTTATCAAATTTTTATTTTTTTTTATGCAAAAGACTTGCTTTATTACAGAATTACCCTAAATTTGTATAAGGACGTTAATAAAGTTAACCTTTAAAAAAAATTATTATGAACAAAACTGAATTAATTGATGCAATTGCTAAAGATGCAGAGATCAGCAAAGTGGCTGCTAAAAAAGCATTAGAATCATTCTTATCAAATGTTGAAACTACTTTAGGTAAAGGTGGAAAAATTTCTTTAGTTGGTTTTGGATCTTGGTCAGTATCTGAAAGAGCTGCTAGAGAAGGAAGAAACCCTCAAACTGGGAAAACAATCAAAATTGCTGCTAAAAATGTAGTAAAATTTAAAGCTGGTTCTGAATTAGAAAACGCTGTAAACAAGAAGAAAAAATAATATTAATAGTAATATTAACACTTTTTCGAAAATATAAAGCCTCACTTATTTTAGTGGGGTTTTTTTATTATATTAGAAGATGAAATCTATCTGATAGTTTATATATATGATTCATTCACTTTCCATACAAAGAGGAGATCAGTTAATCTCATTGCCTAGTGCCCTTAACGCAGATCTTATTTTCTCAAGATCAGTCATTCTATTAACAGAACACAGTCAGGATGGCTCTGTTGGCTTTATTCTGAATAAACCATTAGATCTGACCTTATCAGATCTTTTACCGAATACGGAAGCCTCATTTACTATTTATGACGGAGGTCCTGTTCAAAAAAACAGAATATTCTATATCCATACTAGACCAGAGTTAATTCCTGATAGTATTCATATTGTAGATGATTTATATTGGGGAGTAGATTTTGAAGAATTGAATAACATTCTATCCCTAGGAATACTTAACAAGAATGATATTCGCTTTTTTCTAGGATATTCAGGTTGGGACTGCGACCAATTAAAAAATGAGATTCAAGACAACTTTTGGATAGCTTCTAATAAATTAGATACCAAGAATATTTTTTCCCAATCTCCGACAGAACTATGGAAAAATTCGTTATCTAAAATGGGAAGCAAATACTCTCTATGGTTAAATGCACCTGAAAACCCTAACTTTAATTAGGTAGGGTGTTCAGATAACATACTTACATCAATCTAATTTTAGCATTTAATTTATTTATCAAATCAGCAGCTAAACTATTGCTATATTCTTTCTTGCGATACTTAGTCACAGGTTGGATTCCTATTATGACATTCGTAATAAATAATTCATCAGCCTTTTGTAATTCAAATGGCGAGACAACTGCTTCTTCAAATTTATATTCAGGATGTTTTTGTAGTAACTCGATTACTTGTTTTCGCATAATCCCTTTCACACATCCATCAGATAATGGAGGGGTTTTTACCACATTATCTTTAACGATAAAAATATTACCATTTAAAGCCTCTACAATGTTTTTAGTATCATTCAACAATAAACAGTTCTGATAATCATTCTCTTCAGCAAAAATACTTCCTGTTACATTGATTAACCTATTATTTGTTTTTAAAGTTGACAACAAATGAGAAGTTATATAAAAATCTTTATATAGTTCTATCTCGTAGTTCATAGTATTTAAACTATAAACTCCATTATTTAAAACCTCAGCCGAAACGATATAACCTATTTTTCGACTAGTTGGTAAATACTTACCTTCAGCATCTCTATATACTGTAAAACGCACTCTAAATGCATTTACAACTGATTCAAGACTATTGATTGTTTTAAGTATTTCTTCCTGAAAATACTCCATTGTAAACTCCATAGGTATCTCCATACGCAGAATGCGCATAGAAGACATTAATCTAAAGTAGTGGTCTTCTAAGAATAAAACCTTTTTATCTAAAACTCTAACTGTTTCAAAAACAGCATCTCCATATAAAAAGCCTCTATTATGCTCTACAGATACGTCACTATTAGAAACAATTTTGCCGTTAACATTAATCATATATTTCTTTTCTTCTGATTACTATTAACGGCAAATATAAGTTATATTTTATGGAATTATGCAGAACCTAATACTTGTTTTAAGTCCATGATTTGATTTTCCCATAATTGTTTTGATTCATTGATTTCATCTGGCTCAGCGAAATCTGTAACGATAATAGTTACATCTTTTGTCAATTCATCTTTATTGATTTTTAACTCAAAGAAATAGTCAGTTTCTTTATCGTTTTCATCTAGCCATCTATATCGAACTCTCTCATCAGCTTTACGAGTAACAACACGAGCTTTCTCTTCTGAATCTCCCCAAATAAAAGAATAAATCTCTCCACGTGAATTTACATTATCAGCGAACCACTCGCTTAGCCCTGAGGGATCCGAAATATACTGATACAATAATTGCGGAGATGAATTAATTGAGAATTCTAGTTCGTATTTTTCTTTCATAGCCTTTTATCAAATTTTATAATTTTTTCGAATATAATCATATTTTGTAAATAAAAAAATATTTTTTTTCTCATTCTCTATTTGCATTATAAAGTTTTTGTTCTATATTTGCACCCGCATTACGGAAGTAACGCAGCCCAACAATGGCGAGGTAGCTCAGTCGGTTAGAGCGCAGGATTCATAACCCTGAGGTCACGGGTTCAACTCCCGTCTTCGCTACAAGGTAAAAGGACATCTTATTTAAGATGTCCTTTTTTTATTTATATTCTCTCCTGTATTATAAATACTACCGAACTATCATAGAAATATACCTACTTCTATAGAAAGTCACGAACTAAGTTTGTCATCTCAAAAAATCATTAATACAATATGACAAAAAAAATATTAGTAATCAATGGGCATCCTGATCCAGAAAGTTATAATCAAGCACTTGCTACAGCTTATATAGAAGCACTTAAAGAAACTCCTCACACAGAAGTAAAATATTTAGCACTACATTCATTAGATTTCAACCCTAATCTTGAACATGGATATAGAAAACGTACAGAACTAGAGCCTGATTTAATAAAAGCCTTAGATGATATTAAATGGAGTAACCATATGGTATGGATACATCCTCTATGGTGGGTGGGGCTACCTGCTCTGATGAAAGGCTTTTTTGATAGAGCCTTCTTGCCTGGCATCATGTTTAACCATATCTCTACTACAAAAACAATAGGCCTTTTAAAAGGCAGAACAGCTAGAATAATAACAACAGGTGGTGACCTTAGTCAAGAAATCTACACAACAGTTTTTAATGATAGTGGTCTACTTCAACTCAAAACAGGTATTTTAGAATACTGTGGTGTGGAAGTAACAGATACAACTTTCATCGGGTTAATGAATAATTCATCATTAGAAGATCGTCAAAACTGGCTAGAGGAAGTCCAACACTACGCAATAATAGACTCTAAACCTCATAATGTCGATATACACACAAAAAACTTATCAAAATAACAACCTTAAAAACAACGCATTAACCCATAAACTAAAATATTTTTAAAAATAAAAGCTTCTATCCCTTGCATCGTTACTATTTAGTAGTATATTTGCACCACAATATCGCGGGATAGAGCAGTAGGCAGCTCGTCGGGCTCATAACCCGAAGGTCACAGGTTCGAGTCCTGTTCCCGCTACTACCAAGGAGACTTAAATAAGTCTCCTTTTTTTTATGCCTATTTTTTTACTTCCTCTTATCTAAATCAACTTCTCAATAATTTTATATTTTTACACTTTGATAAAAGATAAAGATGAAATATACTTCAGATACTTTCCCTGAATTAGTTACTCTTACGAATCCTAAATTAACTTTGTTGGTTCGCATTGTATTTCTACTTTTTACCACATTTTTATTAGTATTATTATATCTTCTTCCTTTTGCTTTAATAAACGACTATACAGACAGTACAGAGTTTTATATACTTATAGGCATATATACTTTACTATTCACCTACGGCATATATAAGTTCATTAAAGAGTATAAAAAGAAAAATACTACCGCCATACAGAAAATTATAGTCAATAAACTAGGAATACAATATCACAAACTCAATGGAGAAATAGAACACTTATCATATAAAGACCTCAACAAGTCTAAACAACTTTATACTAAAGATATTTTCACAAAAACAACAGGAGTCAATATAAGCAGTAAAACTTTGTTAAAAGTATTTTACAATCAGCAGGAACGTACTATATCTTTTCAGAACACCGATATTTTTTACACATACCTTTCTACTAATTCTAGAGAACTTAGACAGCACTTCTTACAAGGAGTTACATTATACAGACCAGACTTAAAAATAGCTGATAGTGTATATAATGATTTTTTTATCAATCCTAACACCTTTGAATTTGATAAAAAAGGGTACAAAAAAACAATGATTATCGCACTTATTATATCTCTAGTGATATTAGCTATTGTCTTTTTATCAATCAATGCTTAAAACTGTATATTAACCATAATTCAACAGAATCCATATTACAATATGAACAAAACTCTATTAATATTGGCATTTCTTTGTATTAACTTACATTCGATTGCTCAAATAAACCAAAGATTAAAACCTAAAGACCAAAAATTTAAAAATATAATTGAGGAACTAGGTAATCCACTAGAAGGAACACCTAAAATGATTATAAATTATATGGGCGATAAAACAGGGAGTTATTTGTGGTTCTTCAATGAGCGAAAAGCAATCAAATCAAGTTATTTTTCTAATAAGCCTACAGATATATTGTCTGGTATCTATATAGAAGACCATGGAGGAATATTAGAAAAAATTAAATTCAAAGACTACGCAGAAGGTTTATCACAGCCAGAATTTTTATGTGATTACTGTATTGTTACAGATATAGATAAAGATGGTAAACCAGAATTTTACCTAACCTATTTTATGAATTCTGATGGTCTAGATGCAAAGCCGTTAAAAGTAATTGTATACACTGCTAAAGCGAATAGTTATGAACTTTATAAATCTAAGGTTACAGCTTATATTCCTTATCAAGAAGAAGATAAATATCAGATAGAAGAAGACAGTAACTTCAAACAACTTCCCTCTACTATAAAGAAAAAAGCTTTAAATATCTTAGCTGAAGTCAAAAACAAAAACATATTATAAAAGAAAAGGCTGTCCATCAAGACAGCCTATAGTTTTATTCATTATCCTCTTCTTCCTCGTCATCATCGTAAAAGTCAAACCACTCTGCATCTTCACTAAGAGACTTATCAGCGAACATATCTAATTGTTCAACAAACTCAGTAGCTAAATAAAGGCGTTGTGTTTTCCCGATACTTTCTGACAAACGGTGTAAACGCGGTTCTAAGCGATTTCTAAGCTGAATATCTATATCATCTATAATATACATCTTCAACTGATTTACGTCAAACCCTGCGCTTGCAAACATCTCGTTCAATCGATTAGCAGTACCTATCAAGATATCATTTCCTAATGAAAGTAGATTCTTATCTTCATCTAAATCTGTATAATCATGTACTCCATAGATTCTAAGGTCTGTATATCTACTATACTCTTCAAAGACTTCCATTAATCTCTCTACCTCAAACTTATCTTTAACAACAATCAATACTCTTGTAGCGATCTCTCCTTCTACAGGTCTTTCAGTACGCTGTAGAGCTGCGATGATCATAGCTGTTGTTTTCCCCTGCTCTTTAGGTCCAAAAATAACTACATCTCTTCCACTTTTAATTGTTCCAAAAGTTTTCTTTTGAAGAGTTGTTGGTTCTAAAAGACCATTCTTACTTAAGTTCTCTTGTAAAGTACTATTTATCTTTTTTAATTTCATATTCTATTTATTTGCAAACATCTCGACATCTTGCTTCGAAACTTCCTTGCCTCCTAATATTATTAATCTTTCTATTACGTTTCTCAACTCACGGATATTACCAGTCCAATCATATTGTTGTAATAACTCGATAGCTTCACTACTAAATGCTTTTGGAGCTGTTCCTTGCTCTTTTGCTATTTGATTGACAAAATGCTCTGTCAGTAAAGGAATATCATCTCTACGGTCGTTTAATGCAGGCACTTTAATTAAAATAACTGCTAAGCGATGGTATAAGTCTTCTCTGAAGCGACCTTCAGCTATTTCTTTTCTAAGATCTTTATTCGTAGCCGCAATAACACGTACATCTACTTTCAAATCTTTTTCAGCTCCCACACGTGTGATCACATTCTCTTGTAATGCTCGAAGTACCTTTGCTTGAGCAGACAGACTCATATCCCCTATTTCATCTAGAAATATAGTTCCGTGATTAGCTTGTTCAAACTTACCTGGTCTATCTTTTACAGCAGAAGTAAAAGCTCCTTTTACATGACCGAATAATTCACTCTCTATCAATTCTGAAGGTATAGCTGCACAATTCACCTCTACCAACATATTTTGAGCACGATTACTTTGTAAATGTATCTGATGAGCCACTAATTCTTTTCCAGTACCATTAGGTCCAGTTATCAATACTCTTGCTTCTGTAGGAGCTACTTTTTCGATAATATCTTTTATCTGACTGATAGGTTCACTATTTCCTATCATCTCGTATTTCTTCCCTACCTTTTTCTTTAAGATTGTATTCTCTACTACTAGCTTACTAGTATCTAAAGCATTTCTAACTGTAGTTAATAACCTATTTAGATCAGGTGGTTTTGAGATATAGTCAAAAGCACCTAGACGCATTGTGTTTACAGCAGTCTCTAAATCTCCATGCCCAGATATCATTACAAATACTGTATCTGGCTTTATCTTTTTAGCTGCCACTAACAGTTCCTCACCGTCCATTTTAGGCATCTTGATATCCGAGATTACTAAATCATAATCTTCACCTGTTATCTTTTGTAATGCCTCCTCTCCATTCTCAGCAGCGTCTACTACATAGTCAGAAGACTCTTCTTCTAGAATCTTTACTAACACTCTACGAATAGCAGCTTCATCTTCTACTATTAATATTTTAGATGTTTTCCCCATATATTATAATTCAAAACAATTTATAACACTAGTATTTAAGCCACTTATAAAGCTCTTTCCATGAAGGTCTCTTTCCGTACATTAACACTCCAATACGATATATCTTAGCCGCTATCCATACTACTAGTATAAAGGTAAGAAATAGAATAATAATTGACACTATAACTTCCCATAAAGGTACACCGAAAGGTATTCTCATCAGCATAACAATCGGAGATGTAAATGGAATCATAGAAAACACAGTAGCTACTGTCCCATGAGGATCCTTCATTACAGTAAAGAAACCAATATACACACCTAACATTAAAGGCAATAAAATAGGTAATAAAAACTGTTGAGTATCTGTTTCGTTATCTACAGCAGCTCCTATAGCTGCATATAATGAACTATATAAAAAATAACCTCCGATAAAGAAAATGATGAAATAGATAAACAGAGAAATCAAAGGCAAACTTAATATCTCACTCACATAGTTCTGTACATCGAACATTATTTCATTCGAAATCATCCCATTAGCAGCTTGCATAGCTTCAGCACTTCCTGCTCCAGGCATAGCATTGATGCCTAATATACTACTTGCTACACCTAATAAAATGGCTCCTACTACTCCCCAGATAAGGAATTGTAGCAACCCAGCCATAGATGTTCCTACTATTTTCCCCATCATCAACTGAAAAGGTTTTACAGATGAGATGATAATTTCTATAATACGGTTTGTCTTTTCTTCTATCACAGAACGCATCACCATATTTCCATAGATAATAATAAACATCATGATAAAGTATCCAAATAACCCACCAATAATAATCTTAATTTCATTAAGACCTTTTACAGTAGCTTCTCCATCTGCTTTCACTAACTTTAAGTTTACATCAGCCTTAGCTTTATCTATCACAGAAATATCGATTCCACTTTGTTCTAAATTGACATGAGTTATCTTATCTCCTAACAATAACTCTACTTTGCTAACAAAACTTAGACTAGGGCTTTCATTAGAAATATAAGTTACACTCTCTTGATAATCTCCAATATTATCAGACTTTGGAACATACACTATCCCTTCGTACTTTTCCTCTTTCACTCCCTCTTTAAGAATATCTAAATCAACTGCCGATAGATCTTGATATTCAAAAGCTTCATTGCTTTCAAACTGAGTTACAAATAATCCACTCTCATCGTGAATAGCTATTTTCTTTACCTCCCCTTTCATACTGCTCAGATAAGCAATAAACACAGTTAGTAAAACAAAAAATATAGGACTTACGAAAGTCATTACGATAAAGGACTTATTGCGCACTTTAGCAATGAACTCTCTTTTTATTATTAATGGTAGTATATTCATATTACTTACTTACAGATTGAATAAAAATATCGTTTACAGTTGGTAATTTTTCTACGAAGTGAGTTACCTGTCCATTCACTGACAATATATTTAATAACTCATTAGGCATTTTTGTACCTAAGTCCACTTCTAACTGTACTTCGTTATTCAGTGATTTAAAACGAGTACTCTCAAACTTAAACTTATCACTCAATTCTAAAAACAAACGCTCGATATTATCACTTAATACCCCTACTTGATATAAGTTAGTTCTGTGTTCTCTTTTCACATCTACTAACTTACCTTCTATTAGTTTATTGGATTTATTAATCAATGCAATATAGTCACACATCTCTTCCACACTTTCCATACGGTGAGTAGAGAATATGATAGTAGTACCTTTTTCTTTTAACTCTAGGATTTCATCTTTTATGATATTTGCATTAACTGGGTCAAATCCCGAAAATGGCTCATCTAAAATTAAAAGTTTAGGCTCGTGTAACACAGTTACTACAAATTGTATCTTCTGAGCCATCCCTTTTGACAGCTCTTGAATCTTTTTATTCCACCATCCCTTGATATCAAGTTTATCAAACCAATAATCTAATTGACGTTTAGCTTCAGCTTTAGACAATCCTTTTAGTTGAGCTAAGTACATAGCCTGCTCTCCTACTTTCATCGTTTTATACAGACCTCTTTCTTCAGGCATATAGCCTATATCTTGAATATGTCTTGGACTTAGAGGTTCTCCATCTAGTAAGATTTGTCCTGAGTCGGGATAAGTGATTTGATTTATTATACGGATTAAAGAAGTTTTACCTGCACCATTAGGTCCTAAAAGACCATAGATTGTACCCTTAGGTACAGTGAGAGATACTTTATTTAATGCTGTTTTATCAGAATATGTCTTTACCACATCCTTTACTTCTAATATAGATTGCATCGGTGAATTCAATTAATTTCTGTAAAAATAAGTAAATATTTGAAAACGGGAGAATGAGGACAGTTATTTTCGGTAGGGCATAAAAAAACCCAACCTTATTTGGATAAATAAGGTTGGGAAAAATTGCTATGAAAAAGAAAATCCACTGTTTAATAAGTGTCCTACAAATGTATAACTTATTTTCAATCAAGAAAACATTTCTTTCACTTTTTCAAAAAAAGATTTGTCATTTTTAGTCGGACTTGGCTTAAAGTTTTGATCCTCAAGCATTTGTTCAAAGAATTCTTTTTGCTCTTTGTTCAACTTTTTAGGTGTCCATACGTTAATATGTACTAACAAATCACCATTTCCGTAACTATTTAAGCTTGGTAACCCCTTACCTTTTAGGCGTAAAATCTTACCAGACTGAATTCCTTCTTCTAATTTGATACGTACACGTCCTGTTACCGAATCAATTTCTTTACTTCCTCCAAGAGCTGCTTCTGCAAAACTTATGTATAAATCATAATGAAGATTATCTCCTTCACGTTGTAATGTATCGTGTTCTAATTCTTCTATTACTACTAATAAGTCTCCTGGTATACTATTCTTTCCTGGTGCTTCATTTCCTTTTCCAGATACCTTCAGTTGCATACCATCTGCTACACCTGCAGGTATTTTGATTGATACAGTCTCATCACTTACGATCATACCATCATTATCAGCTCCAGCAGGTTTGTGATCCATTACTTGACCACTTCCTTGACAGCTATTACAAGGAGAAGCTGTTTGCATACGTCCAAACACAGTATTAGCTACTCGCATTACCTGTCCTGTACCATTACAGGTAGGACACGTTTTATAAGTAACCCCGTCTGCTTGAACTTTGCGTTTTACTTTTATTTTTTTCTCTACTCCATTAGCGATATCTTCTAAAGTCAACTTCACTTTTATACGTAAGCTAGTTCCTTTCACTCTGCGCTGACCGCCGCCACCTCCGCCGAAGCCACCAAAGCCTCCGCCTCCGAATGCACTACCAAAGATGTCTCCAAACTGACTGAAAATATCATCCATATTCATGTGACCACCTCCGCCGAAGCCACCTCCGCCTTCGAATGCAGCATGTCCATATTGGTCATATCTCGCTTTCTTATCCGCATCACTTAATACTTCATAAGCCTCAGCTGCTTCTTTGAACTTCTCTTCTGCTTCTTTATCTCCAGGATTCTTATCAGGGTGAAACTCAATTGCTTTCTTACGGTATGCTTTCTTTATAGCTGCAGCATCTGCACCTTTATCAATACCTAATATTTCGTAATAATCTTTTTTCATCTTTACTGTCTTTTACTTCCTATTTTAGAAAGATTACTGTCCTATAACTACTTTAGGGAAACGAATAACCTTCTCTCCTAGTTTATATCCTCTTTCTATAACGTCTACCACTTTACCTTTCATCTCATCTCCTGCAGGAATTTGTGTCACAGCTTCTGACAAATCGGCATTAAAGTCATCTCCTACCTTTATCTCTACCTCTACTAACCCTTTGCTAGATAATGTATCTGTAAACTTAGTAGCGATTAACTTAATCCCTGTAAGATGATCACTCTCTCCATGTTTTTCTAATTCTATAATAGCACGGTTAAAATCATCTAACACAGGCAATAAAGATAACATCACACCTTCACTAGCAGTACTTAAAAGCTCTAAACGCTCTTTAGCAGTACGCTTTCTAAAGTTCTCAAATTCAGCAAACAAACGTAAATTTTTATCTTTTTCACTTGCTAATTGTTCAGCAAGTAATTCTTCTGCACTCTGCACTTCTTGCTCTACGTTCTCTTGTGTTTCAGCAGTATCTTGTACTACTTCTTGTTGAATTTCTTCTTGTTCTTTATTTATATCTTTATTTTCAGTACTCATGATTGTGTATTTATTATTCTTATTAACTCTTAACTTCATAGCAAATCCTTTGCCAACTTAGTCAATCTGTCATTATGACATTTTCATTATTAAGCTATATTCGTGCTAATTACCTCACTTATTCACTCAAAATAGCGATTTATATCACACTCCATAAAAAAAGGAAACTCTAGTTTCCTAAAGTTTCCTTCTATCGTTATCTACTGTACTTCTTCTTTATCCTTTAAAAAAGTCCTTTAAAGCCGTTTTTAACGTCTTAAATTTAAAATCAAATCCTGAACTGATAATCTTTTCACTACTTACTTTTTGTCCTTCCGTTACTAAGATTGCTTTTTCTCCTAGAGCTACTCGAATAACGCTTTCTGGTATAGCAGGTAGCCAAATAGGCTTCCCCATTGCTTCACCTAAACTATTTGTAAACGCTCTATTCGTCAAAGGCTCTGGAGCTACGCCATTATAAATTCCCTCTAGCCCACGCTCTAAGACATAGACAAACAAGTTTACTAAATCATCAATATGAATCCAAGAATAATACTGCTGCCCTGTACCAATAGGTGCTCCTAACCATAGTCTAACAGGTTTTATCATCGTAGCTAATGCGCACTCGTGCAAATCTAATACTAAACCTATACGCACAAGGCTCACCTTAAGTCCCAATTCTCTAAAAGCTAAATTACCTCTTTCCCATTGTTCTACTACATTTCCTAAAAAGTTAGTAGCTTTTTGATAATGTTCTTCATCTTGTACCTCAGCTATATTACTGTAAATACCTATAGCAGATGCCCCAATAATATGTTTTATCTGGTGCATATTTTCTTTCAGCACTTGATACAGAAAAGCAGTTGGTATAATACGGCTATCTAATATTAACTTCTTACCAGCCTTAGACCAAGAATCGGCTATACTAGACCCCGCAAGATGAATAATAGCTTCTACTCCTTCTAAACAAGCGATATCGATTTCTCCTTTATAAGGATCCCATACAAATTCTTTTGCACCCTTTACCTCATTCTTCCCTAAAGAGCGTGTAAGGTAATGTACTTCATGACCTTGATTGATTAGAGATTGAGTTACTCTACTCCCGATAAAACCAGTAGCACCTGTTATCAGTACCTTCATTATTTTTTACTTCTTATTTTTAATGTCCATTCAAAGTTCATAACAGACACCTGATCACCATCCGCATTTCTTCCAATGCTCTTCATCCATACAGTGACCCCTTCACCAGTATCTATTGTTTTCTTTATTGCTTCATCTAATAAGGCTCCATCTACACATTCAAAAAAGATGCGCCCTGTTGCCTTCTTGGTAAAACTACTATTATTATTGGCTACTAGCATAGATATTTTCTCTCCACTCTCTGCAATCTTACGCATAACTAATGCTCCTGTAGATAATTCTGCTGCCATAGCTTGTACAGCAAAGTACATAGAATTAAATGGATTCTGATTTTTCCAACCATGCTTAACAGTCGTAACTGCCCTTACATCAGATATTTCTTTCATACGCACACCTGTCCAATAAGCAGATGGCAATTTAAAAAACAAAAACTTATTAATACTCGATACGTTAAACTTCATAAAACTTAGATTTTTACTAAATATACAAAAAATGTTTATCCCTAACATAATTTTAATAAAAGTTAATTCTGCGTTAAAAAACAGTACTATGCAATACAAAGTACCTTCCTTTAGATATATCTTTGCTATAGAAAATAAGAAACACTATTACCATGAATATAGAAAACACAAAAGCTCAAATGCGAAAAGGTATTTTAGAGTTTTGCATTCTTTCTATTCTTAAAGAGAGAGATTGTTATACCTCAGAAATACTAGACGAATTAAAAAGCGTCAAGTTGGTAGTGGTAGAAGGTACAGTATATCCTTTACTAACTAGATTAAAAAATGATGATTACCTAGCTTATAGATGGGAAGAGTCCAGTTCTGGACCTCCACGCAAATACTACAAGCTAACCGAAAAAGGAGAATTATTTTTAGACGAATTAGCTAAAACATGGTATGAGTTAGCTAACGCAGTAAAAGAAATAACTACTAAAAAAATGAACGATGAATAAAACACTTACAATCAATATAGCAGGATCAGTTTTTCACATAGATGAAAATGCTTATCTAAAACTAGATCAATATCTAAAGGCAATCAAACGTTCGTTTCCTAAAGAAGAACAGGACGAAATCATTCATGATATTGAAATCAGAATAGCAGAACTATTCTCTGAGAATATTACAGACTCTAATCAAGTAATCACAATAGCTGATGTAGACAGAGTGATCTCTATTATGGGAAGTCCAGAAGACTATATAATAGATGAAGAGCCAACTGCAAAAACAGAGACTAAATATGTCTACACAGGCACCAAAAAACTATACCGAGATGGTGAGAATGCTATGGTAGGTGGAGTATTAGCTGGTCTAGGTCACTACTTTAAGATAGACACGGTATGGATGAGAATTATCTTTATGATATTAGTATTATTCTACGGAACAGGAGTTTTATTATACCTTATCTTATGGATTATCGTACCAGAAGCGAAGACTACTTCTCAGATCTTAGAAATGAAAAGAGAGCCTATAAACATCTCTACTATTGAGAAAAAGGTAATGGAGAATGTTAATTATGTAACGAGCAAAATCAATGATGTAGACTACGAGCATATCAAAAATCAAACGAAAAGAGCTGGTGAACGCAGTGGTAAAATAATCCTAAATATCATCGGTATCTTCTTTATCGTCATCAGTGTATTGTCCATATTTTCAAGCATAATTGGTATTTCTGCAGCCTTGATTAATAAAGAAATTATCTTAGAAGAAATAGGTTCTGAATTTCCTTTACTTTCTGCAGGAGTTTATCCATTTTGGGTGAGTACCTTATTACTAACTTCTTTAGTTACCCTTCCTTTCATCGGATTGTTAATTATAGGGTTACGCATGATCTATACTAACATTAAGTATGTAGCCCTAATCATAATTGGGTTATTACTACTGTGGTTTATTTCTTTAGGTTTATTCTCTATACCATTCTTAAATGCTAAAAACTATGAATCTCGACACGTCTATAGAACTGAATATACAGAGTCTGCTAAGGCTACCTCAGAATTCAGCTTTGATGACACTACTGATGAAATCAAAATCACATTAGTAACAGAGGATTATTTCAAATCAGATAAGTCAAAAACAGAAGGGTTTGAAGTAAAGGAGATCAACTCTCTTTTGCCTATCGAAATAGAGATTTTACCAACATTTCAAAACGAAATATACGGTACTTCAGAAGTTAAAGACTTTACTATCAATAAAAAGAAAAACAAGATAATAGAGATAGATTTGAACTTAACCAACTTAAATCAAGAAGGGAATCAATTAATCATTTCTAACAATCTATTTCCAGAAAACAAAACAAATGCAGATACTGAAAATGCAAAAATAGTATACACTATTTACATCCCAAAAGGAAAAAAAGTATACATCAGTGAACCAGTAAAAGCATTGATAAAATCAAACGAGACACTTACAGCTGGAGCGCATTGGTACGAGATGCAAGAGGACTCTACCCTTAAATGCTCTGACTGCTAGTAATATTAATTTTGTTTCAATTATTACCAATAAAAAAGGTTCCTTTTTAAGGAACCTTTTTTTGTATCATATTCATCTGATTAGTAAGAACCAGATTCGTTATAAGCATCTCTGATCATTTTATCATTTGCTTTAATCGCAAACTCTACACGTCTATTCTTAGCTTGTCCTTCTTTCGTATCGTTAGAAGCGATAGGGTCAGCTACACCGAAACCATCTGTCTTCATACGATTAGCAGCTACACCTTTAGACGCTAAATATTGTCTTACAGATGCTGCACGTTTTTTAGATAAGCTTAAGTTATACTCTTCTCTACCTGTATTATCCGTATATCCGTATATCTCGATATCTGTATCTTGATTCTCAGGATCTTTAAATACTGTAGTTAACTTGTCTAAATTATCTTTTGCTCTTTGTGTTAACGTTGAAGAGTTTAAATCAAAGTTTACAGAATTCTCTCCTAACACTAGCTTGATTCCCTCTCCTACACGTTCTACTTGAGCACCAGGTACCGTGTTTTCGATCTGACGTGCTTGCTTATCCATCTTGTTTCCGATCACTCCTCCAGCAGCACCACCGATTACACCTCCTAGTACAGCACCTAGAGCACCGTTACCTCCTTTACCGATATTGTTTCCTAAGATCCCTCCGATAATAGCTCCACCTGCAGCACCGATAGCAGCACCACGTTGTGTCTTATTAGAGTTTTTAGCAGCTTCACATCCTGTTAAAGATACTGAAGAGATTAATAATGTTCCTGCTAATATAAATGTGGCTGTTTTTTTCATCTTGTTTTATTGTTTTGTTTTAAAAGGTAAATTAATTCTTAGTAAAGCGGTATGTCACATCATACGATTGTCCACCTGCATAGAATTTATCAACTAACTCAAATGTATTAGCTGTTTGATTCTTCACACGTAGAGAATACCCTGTTGTTACATTTTTAGCTTTGACACCCTCATCGACGAATTTAAATTCGAAGTTACCATTCGGAGTAACAGTCCATTTAAAATCACTTGCAAAACTAGGACAGTCTCCTCCTTTTGTCAATTCTACTACACCTGTATTATTGTTAGAAACGAATTTCCATTGGCTCCCAATAAAACATTGTGAATCAGCAATATTAAATGAACTCACTTTTACGAACTCACCACCGATGTGCTTGATATCCGTTAAAGTCCAATTCCCTTTTATCCCTACCTGAGATTTTGTGTCCATAGTAGGCTTACACGATGCTACTGCAAGAGCCAGTGCACCAAATAATACTAATTTTTTCATAGATTTTTTATTATTGTTACGTTTTCTTTTGCGCGATACTCTTCTCAAAGTTACGAAGAAATAAGATAACCTTGAGTTTTCTGACAAAGTGACACTCTTTTTGCTTTGGTATCTTTTTTGTCCTTACAACACTGTAAAAATATTAAAAATTCAAATAACATTAAACATACAACTATGACATCTGGAAAAATTAACGTTACAGTGGAGAACATCTTCCCACTTATTAAAAAGTTCCTTTACAGTGATCACGAAATTTTTTTAAGAGAGTTAGTATCTAATGCTACTGATGCTACATTAAAACTAAAACATTTAACGAGTATAGGGGAGGCTAATGTAGAATATGGAGACCCTATCATTGAAGTTAAAATAGACAAAGACAATAAAAAACTTCACATCATAGACCAAGGTCTAGGGATGACTAAAGAAGAAGTAGAAAAATACATTAATCAAGTTGCTTTCTCTGGAGCTGAAGAGTTCTTAGAGAAATATAAAGATTCGGCTAAAGACACAGGTATCATCGGACACTTTGGTCTAGGGTTCTACTCTGCTTTTATGGTAGCGGATAAAGTAGAAATCTTCACTAAATCATTTAAAGATGAGCCTGCTGCACATTGGACTTGTGATGGTAGCCCAGAGTACACTTTAGAAGCATGCGACAAAACGACTAGAGGTACTGAGATTGTATTACACATTGCGGAGGATTCACTAGACTTCTTAGAAGACTATAAAATCCGTGAGTTATTAGTAAAATACAATAAATTCATGCCTGTGCCTATTAAGTTCGGTACGCATGAAGAAGGCGAAGGAGATGATAAAGTAGAAGTAGATACTATTATCAATAATCCTAACCCAGCATGGACAAAACAACCTGCTGACTTAAGTGATGAAGATTATAAGAATTTCTATAAAGAGTTATACCCTACTCAATTCGAAGATCCTTTATTCAATATCCACTTAAATGTAGATTATCCATTTAACCTTACAGGTATCTTATACTTCCCTAAGTTAAGTGCTGATCTTCAAATGCAAAAAGACAAAATCCAATTATACCAAAACCAAGTATTCGTAACGGATAATGTAGAAGGTATCGTTCCTGACTTTTTGACAATGTTAAAAGGAGTTATTGACTCTCCAGACATCCCATTGAACGTATCTCGTTCTTACCTTCAGGCTGATGGTAATGTGAAGAAAATCTCTAACTATATCACTCGTAAAGTAGCTGATAAGTTAAAATCGTTATTTAACGAAAATAGAGAAGACTTCGAAAGCAAATGGAATGATATCAAAATCGTACTAGAATACGGTATGTTATCTGAAGAGAAGTTCTACGAAAAAGCAGGAGCATTCATGCTTTACCCTACTGTAGATAATAAATTCTATACATTAGAAGAATTAAAAGAAGCTACTAAAGATAACCAAACTGACAAAGACGGTAATCTAGTAATCTTATATGCTTCTAATAAAGATGCTCAACACAGCTATATCGCAGCTGCACAAGAGAAAGGATACCAAGTATTATTATTAGACTCTCCTATCGTATCTCACTTGATCCAAAAGTTAGAAAGCGATAATGAGAAAACTACTTTCGTACGTGTAGACTCTGACCATATCAATAACTTGATTAAGAAAGAGGATTCTGAAATCTCTAGATTATCTGAAGATGAACAAAAATCATTACAAGAGATCGTAGAGAATATCGTACCTAAAGATAAATATACTGTGAAGCTAGAAGCTATGGACAGCACAGCAGAGCCATTCATCATTACACAGCCTGAGTTTATGCGTCGTATGAAAGAAATGAGCCAGTCAGGTGGTGGAGGTATGTTCGGTATGGGTAACTTCCCTGAGATGTATAACCTAGTGGTGAACACAAACTCTCCTCTAGCATCTAACATCATCGGTAATGCTGATGAAGCAACTAGAACAGAAAGTATCAAACAAGCAATGGACCTTGCAAAACTATCTCAAGGTTTATTAAAAGGTGAAGAACTTACTGCCTTCGTAAAAAGAAATTTCAACAATCTGAAATAAGATTATAGCACTTCCAGAGAAGCCCATAACAGTGATGTTATGGGCTTTTCTTTTTTACAAACAGATCCCCTCGTTTTGTAATATTCCTTTCCTTTTATCCAATATACTATTATCTCAACTATACTTCCTTAGTTTTTCACTTGATTTTAGTGACTTATCTAAAAGTCCTTTCTTATCTCTACACCATCCCTGCATTACACTTTCTACTAGCTAATCTTTCTATTTCATTTTACTATACTAGCACATTGCTAGGGGTATTCTTGCACATTCCTTCGACAAAATAGCCTTCTAGGCAAGCAAACCCCAAGGATACTCCTAGCAAACCTCTAGAAAGTGCAAGCCAACCTAGATATAGATGGCTTATAGGAGCATTAAAACAAACATTCTTAATTTATAATTTCTAATTCCTAACCGAAGTATAGTGCTAGACATTTGTCCTAGACTGCTGAAAAAAATATGACTACCTTTGCCACGCAAAAAGTAATAAAAATGAAAGAACAAAATACAGCAAAAGGTGTTTTCTTAGTTGCTATCGGAGCGTCTAGTTTCGGTATGTTAGCTTCGTTCGTAAAACTGGCTTATGCACAGGGATATACGACTGCAGAAGTAACATTGTCTCAAGTACTTATTGGGTTAATCTGTGTGACCTTAATCAATGTGCTACGCAAGAAGTCTAGTGATGAACAAAAGGCGACTTCTAAAGATATTAGACAATTAATCTTAGCTGGTACTTCGATGGGATTCACTTCTGTATTATATTATATGGCTGTGAGTTATATCGATGCTTCTATCGCAGTAGTTCTCTTAATGCAGTCTGTATGGATCGGTATCGTATTAGACAGTATCGCGACTAAAACGTTTCCTAATCTCTTAAAAATAATCTCTGTTATCTTAATCTTATCAGGGACATTATTAGCGACTAATGTATTGTTTAGTGAAATCAAGTTAGATATTAGAGGAGTGATATTTGGTTTTATGGCAGCGTGCTCTTTTGCTACTACGTTATTTGCTTCAGGGCGTATCGCTAATCACTTAGCAGCTCCTAAGCGAAGTATGTTTATGCTATGTGGTGCAGCGACTATTGTATCTATCTTTGTGATCATAACACAGATAGGGCCTAATAACTCTGATGCGATGATGAGCTTCTATACGATGTTCTCTGACAATACTTCTGGTATCCGTGATTTTGACTGGAGTATCTTCTACGGATGGGGACTTATATTAGCCTTATTCGGTACTGTATTACCTCCTATATTCTTGAATATGGGATTCCCATTGACAGGAGTTGGCCTAGGAAGTATTATCTCTTCATTAGAACTACCTGCTTCTGTGACAGTAGCTTTCTTTGTTCTAAAAGAAGAAGTTATCTTCATTCAATGGATGGGAATATTAATGATACTAGGCGCTATCGTACTGATGAATAGCAACCTATTATTTAAAAAGAAAAAAATTGAGGTAGTGGAATAACTTCCTCATTGTAGTTTTTATATATAAATTTAAAAAGCCTTCTCTTGTTGATCAAAAGAAGGCTTTTTTATTGAATTGAGTTACTTTATATTCTTCTCTTCGTTCCAGTAGTAGCTATCTGGATAGATACGTTCACCGAAGATGGCAGTACCTACTCTAACGATGGTAGCCCCTTCTTCAATCGCTATTTCTAGGTCATGGCTCATCCCCATAGAGAGTTCTTTCATTTCTACATTAGGCAGTTGGAGCGCTATCGCCTCTTGTTGTACTTTCTTTAGTATTTTAAAACAAGGGCGTACCAACTTCTCTTCTGCGCTGAATAAGCCAATTGTCATTAGTCCCTTGATGTGTAATCGATCATACGTAGCGACTTCTTTTATAAACTCAACAGCCGCTTCTGGTGCTACCCCGAACTTGCTATCTTCATCAGAAGTATTCACTTGGATTAATACATCTATTGTTCTGTTATCTCGTTCTAAGAGTTGTTGTAATTTTTCTACTACACTGATGCGGTCTATAGACTCTATGCAAGTTACTCCATACTTCAGGATATCTTTGATCTTGTTGGTCTGTAGATGTCCGATAAAGTGTCTAGTACAATTATCTGTACCTATACCTTCATACTTATCCCTTAGCTCTTGTACCTTATTCTCTCCTATCAGAGGGTATCCCTCCTCTATCGCTATCTTTATTCTATCTGCATCTACCGTCTTAGTAGCGAGCAATAGTTGTACCTCATCTCTAGAACGACCACTGTGTGCGCATGCTGCTGTAATACGCTTTTCTAAACTTGCTAAATTATCCTTTATTCTAGTTTTCATACTTCTCGATTTAAAAAAAGGATATCCCAAAGATTGTTACTAAGGGATATCATGAACTAAACAACAGTTAGATTTTACTTTAGACTATTATCCTTTACTGTTACTACAAATGTAATACTCCTTTTGATCAAATAGATAACACAGATTTAATAATATGAGCTAGTCCAGATACGCACTAAGCGCCTCACTGAAAATAGTGATTTTGTGAATCAGACCATAAAATATTGCTAATATGCGAAAATAATAAGGGAGACTTCTTTACTTTTACCCTCGATAAGACACAAACAAAACCATTTAAAAAAGAACCTATGATTAAAAAGATTTTCTCATTAGCCATTTTATTCTCTACACCGATGTTCAGTCAGGTAGCACGAGATACTATCTGGGTAGATAGCTATGACTATGTAACAGCTAGAAAAAATGCTGAATCTTTTAAAATTGCAAAAGATATCAAAGGCGAACCGACACTAAAATCAATAGAGGTATATAATGCAGCTTCTAAGAAGATAGAAAGTAAAGGGAAAGGAACTCTTCAAGAAGGAGGACAAGTTCTATACACAGGAGCTGTAAACTACTATAATAAAGAAGGAAAAATAGACGCTACTTATACATATGATCAGGATAATATGATCGCTAAGGCAGAGACTATAGATCCTCGTAATGGCAATAAATATATATGTACTTATAGTGATAATATGATCCAAGATGGTCAGGCTATTTATAACTGGCAAGGAACATATATCTATGTAGAAGCTGAAGGAGGTATATATACTCGCTATGAGATCATCAATCCTAAAAATGAAAAGAACTATATCGCCTATTTCTTCGATGAGAATAATTATATCACAGGGGAGAAATACTTCGATGTAAATGGAGAGGTAAAGCAACAAGCTACTTATAGTGGTGGGACACCTTATGATGGGTACGTGACTGCATTAGACTATGACAGCTTCACAGTACAGTCTATCAGCGAATATGGAGAAGGAACGATGATCTCTACTGTGGCTTACTATACAACAGGAAAAGTGAAGAGTAAATCTACAACTGTCGCTAATGTAACAACAGATGTATACTATGATCAAGCGGGTAAAGAAATGGGTACCTTTACGAGTAAACTAGAAGACGATGGATACTCTACTTATCAGGAAGGAACGAACTACATATTCAATACGTATGATAGTCATCCTGATGAGATCTACTCTATCTATACTTATAAACAAAACGTACCTGTACTGGTAAAAGAATACTATACATTCCCTAAAAAGAATGCAGTGAAATCTATCACGTATAGCAATGAAGAGAGTTATATCCAAAAAGTAGAATACTTCAATGAAGATGGTAGTTCTAAAGGACAAATCACTTATAACGAGGATGGATATACTCCTAAAGAAGGGACTATGATAGTAGGGAATGTAAGCTCTATCTATAAAAACAGCAAACTAGTAGAAAGAACAGAAACGTATGAAAACGGTAAAGTATTCGAGGTTACAAAAAACAATACTTCTGTATACTATGACCAAAAAGGGAAAGAGATAGGTCGTATTGACTTTAAACTAGACCCTATCTATGGATCTATGTCTTATATCACTGGTACTAGATATGTATTATCTAATGATTTGATTTCTACTGTTGCTAAGTATGAAAAAGAATTATTAGTATATCAAGCTGATTATGATACTAATGCTGATAAAGCAGTATTGTCAACAGAGTCATACTATTCTAACAATGCGTTAATCAAAGAAGTAGAATATCATGACAATGGTAAAAAAGCTAAGGTATCTACTTACTCACCTAACTCCTACTCTTATACTCCTGTAAAAGAAACACATTTCGACAAAACAGGGAAAGAAATAGGTACGTATGACTATATCGCTCAGACAGGAACTCGTATAGAGCTATCTTATGATAAACAAGTAACTTCTATAGAGAAACTACAAGATGGAAACCTACTTTCTAAAAAGGGATATGCGTTAAAAACAGGTAGTAACTCATACGCTAGTAACTCTTATTTCTTACAGGCTGATATCGACTATAATAAGCAAGGTAAATTCTATAATGAAAAAGGAGAGGTAATCTCTACAGCTACTTATAAAGATGGTGTGCCTTATGAAGGAACAGTGACTATCATAGACTCGTATTACAAAACAGAAACTGTTTATAAAAACGGACATAAAGTAGGTAAAGAGACTATTAAGTACTCTAGTGGAGATGAGATTATCAATATCAACTACTATGATGATAAAGGAGAACTTACTAAAATAGAATCTTATGAGAATAGTACTCTGAAAACATCTAGTGAATATAAAGACAATGTGATACACGGTGTGTCTACTTACTACGATAGTGAAGGAGAAGTATTATCTACGCTGACTTATCATGAAGGAGTTCCTTATGAAGGAGTGTTAACTGAGGCGTCATATATAAACTTCACCACTAAAGGTTTTGAGAATGGAGAGTTAACTTATGTAAAAGTTTACAATGTAGACGATGCTTATTCTCCTACAAACTTACTGATGGAAGAGCATTATAGAACTAGTACTTCATTTGAGAGAACTATCTATCATGCAGAGACAGAAGCTATAGTGTATAAATATAATCTTACAGATAGTGAGCTAGATGGAGCATACCAATACTACGAAAATGGTAAGGTGAAGTATCAAGCTACTTTTAAGGACGGAACATTAGTAGATGGTTCTGTAGGTATAGTAGACTTTAATTATGAGCCATACAACTATTATTCTTCATACGAAGCTTCTGAAGATACTTCTAAGTACACAGTACTAAGTAATAAAAAAGGTACTTATACGATCAGTATTTTAAATACGGATGATAATAAAGAGGTATTTAAAATGGAAGCGAAGGTTAAAAAAGGAGACCATAGTTTAAACCCATTGGCTAGTAAAAAAATAAAACTAGAAAACTTATACCCAAACAATGAGTATAATGTAATGTCATACTACAGTAGTCCTTATGACTATGCAGTAGATGCAGCAGCTACTGCTGTAGCAGCTGACGCAGCGGCAGTAGAAGCTACTGCTAGTGCATATTATGAATAAAAATATTCTTAGATAAGAACCATTAAATCCCAAGTGTTATACTTGGGATTTTTTTGTTTTATAGAAGTATCATTCTCATTTATTTTAATTAACTATTTTGATATAAATATTAATTTTATTAAATTAGACTTCAATAAAACTAAACAAACTATCCACATTATGTCAATTAAGCCCAAACTACCTATACATTGCCCTAGTTGTGAAAGTGAACTAAAGGTCACCCAGCTTTCTTGTGAGCACTGTCAGACTATTGTCAATGGTAACTTCTCTCTCCCACTCCTCTTACAGTTGGGTAGAGAAGAACAAGAATTTATACTGGCTTTCTTTCTAAACAGTGGGAGTCTAAAGCAAATGGCACAACAGATGAATATCAGTTACCCTACTGTTCGAAACAAACTAGATGACATGATAGAACATATCCAGCAACTACAGAAAAAAGAATAATCAACTACTAACCAACAACCTTATGACAAAAAACTATATTCTTAAACCATTTGAAAGCATACAAGATAAAACGCTCTTAGCAATCGGTGTACTAACTGGAGTAGTTATTAGTTGTCTTCAACTATTAACTCATATGCGTAGTATAGCAATTCTAAAACAAGTAACTCTCAAATCAGCACCTACACTTGTCCAAACCTTGAGTGACTTTGCTATCACAACAATAGTAATGACACTTGCTTTATTTGTATTTGGAAAAATCATCAACAAAAAGACTCGACTAATAGATATACTCAACACCGTGTTGATTGCACGTATATGTCTAGATATAAGTGTACTATTTGATATCAATGGATACCTAAGTGATTTCTCTCTTCAACTTATTGACAATATTGCTAATCCTGAAATATTGTTCAAAAGTAATCCACAAGGTTTTGTTTATTTTATCATTACGTCATTTGCTAGTATTCTCTGTCTAGTTGGTTTTGGATACTATATCTACCAAGGTTTCAAACTAGCTACACACCTCAAAAAGAAATATATGATTATTGTCTTCGTACTAATCATCTTACTTGTAGATACTCTGACAAGGCTAATCACTACATTATATTAACCAACACAACAACACTATGAAAAAACTATTAACTACACTTACCTTATGCTTTGCTACGTCATTTAGCTTTGCACAAACAGCTGTTCAGGTAGACAGTGAAATTGATGGAGACTTATATTTAGCGAATAAAGACAGTAAACAACTCGCTATTATAATAGCGGGTTCTGGTCCTACTAACAAGAATGGAAACAATCCTGCTGGAGTAAATGCGAACTCGTATAAGTACCTTGCCCAAGGGCTAAAAGAGAATGGTATCAACACCTTCACGTATAACAAGAGGATGTTCGCTCAGATTAAGAACCAGACTATTAATGAGGCAGATATTAAGTTTGAAGACAATGTGAGTGACTTAAATATAGTTATTGACTATTTCAAAAAGGACTATCCTAATATTATCTTGATAGGGCACAGTGAAGGAGCCATGGTAGCTACATTGGCTAGCCAAGACAATAGTGCTGTATCAAAGCTTATCTCACTACAAGGGCCAGGAGAATCAGTTGATAAAATACTGTATAAACAGATAACGGCACAAGCGCCTTTCTTTGCAAAATCAATAGAAGACATTCACGCTAAACTTAGAAAAGGCGAAATAGTAGATAGCATTCCTCCTATGCTACAAAGCTTATATCGCACTTCTGCTCAGCCTTACCTTATCTCGTGGATGAAGTACGATCCTACTGTAGAGCTTAAAAAAGTAAAACAACCGATTTTAATCTTACAAGGAGATAAAGACTTACAAGTCAAAACAGATCAGGGAGACAACTTAAAACAAGCTGTACCTACTGCAACTCTTGTGACAATAAAAGGAATGAATCACGTACTAAAAACAGTTGTAAAAGAGGATGAGAACTTAGCACTATACACAAAGCCTGATGTGCCTCTTCACACTGAACTAGTACCTACTATTGTTAACTTTATAAAAAAATAATATGGAGGCTTTTATTATTGTTGGCTTAATATACATAGGTATAAGTTATTTTCTTACTGCTGAAAATGCTGATGGTTTATTAGCAGGCTACAACACGATGTCTGATGAACGTAAAAAACTATATGATATTACCTCTACTGTTAATATAATTAACCGAACAGTACGCTGGACTGGTATAGTATTAACTCTTGTGGGAATAGTCTTCTATTTTATTCATGTAGAAGAGTTTATACATTTTATCATACTTATTTTCAGTATAATCCCTCTATTAGCATCAAGTATTTACGCGAGATTAAGGTATTCTAAAGACCCTATGCGCTGGTATGATTGGATAATTCCTATTGGGATAAGCGTAGGCAGTATTTTGTTAACTTATTTATTCATTACTAATTAATCACACTATGATAGCAACAGAACTACTTATATTTATGTGTCTATTTATTGTCTTAGGACTACTAGTTCCTCATGTTAAAACAATAAATAGCATACTAGGGTATCGCACACACCGTGCAATGAAGAACCAACGCAACTGGGAGTTTGCACAAAAGCTAAGTGGTAAGTACTTTGTATACTTAGGTATAGGTACGGGTATATACAGTGGTATTTCTTATCTACTTCCTACTTACTCAAAGCTATTAAACAATATATACTTCTTACCGATGATACTCAGTTTAGCATTTATTATTTATAAAACAGAACAAGGATTAAAGAAACTAGAAGAGTAATCATGAAAACTTATATCACACTCCTCAGAGGAATAAATGTCAGTGGCAAGAACATCATCAAAATGAATGTATTAAAACAATTGTGTGTTGACTTAGGTTTACACAATGTCCAGACTTATATTCAGAGTGGTAATATTGTTTATCAAGCAGTAGAACAAGATTGTACTATCTTATCTAAGAATATTCACAATACAATACTTAATACGTTAGACTTAGATGTTCCAACTATTACAATCGAGGAATTACAACTAGATAGAATTATTAAAGACAATCCATTTACAACAGAAGAAAATCTCAATCGACTCTATATCACCTTCTTAGAAAGTGTACCACATCTAGATGGTACAAATATGCTTATAGGCAAAAAAGCTGACACAGAACTACTTCAAGTTACTGAATCAGCTGTATACCTCGTCGCAAATATTGGATATGGAAAAACGAAGATTACCAATACTTTAATAGAGAATAAACTAAAGGTAACTGCTACCACACGTAATTACAAAACATGTTTACAAATCAAAGCATTAGCTATTAAATAACACTTAAAGCATTATCTTTATTGATAATTAAAAATTACTATGAAAAGACTAACTCAATTATTCTCACTATTCTTTCTTCTATTGATATTCTCTTGTTCTAATGATGACAACGTTTCTTCTAATGATGACAATGTCCATTTTACAATTAAAACATACAGCGAACAAGAACATACAATAGATGTAATCATCACCTATGGTACTTATGATCGTAAAGAGAATAAAACCATCTTAAAAAAGCTAGAGATAAAAGACTTCAAAGAATTTACTTCTCCAAAGATTACAACAGATCAAACTTATGCTTTCTTAACTGTAGAGAAACTAAATGATCCAAATCTAATGACTTTTATTAAAATAAACTCTTTCGTCAATGATAGAGACATTATGACTAATGCTAGTAATAAAGAGTTTACTAATGCAGAAGTTGATATTAAGCATTTTGCAAATATGCACAAGAAATAAAAAACTGCTATTATTATAATTAAAACCAAAAGCTTCGTTTATAACGGAGCTTTTCTATTTTTAAAAGGAATATATAAAATACAAATCATCACTCCTTATAAATATTTATAATACTTCATCCTCTTAATTTTTTTATAATTTTTAACTACTATATTTACGCCCAAATTTACCTATTATGAAAAAAATATTTCTTTTAATCACTTGTATAGCTCTTGGAGCATGCAGTTCTTCGATGAGTACTACTATGACTACTGCAAAAGTAAACACACCTCTTAATACAGAAGTTATAGTACTTAAACTGAATGAAGATGTTCCTACACCAAATACAAAAGTAGGAAGTAGCAAATTTGGAGACTCTGGTTTCTCTGTCAACTGTAACCTAAATTATATATTAAATAATGCTCGTAAAATTGCTCAAGACTTTGGAGCAGATGTCATTAAAATAACAAAACACAAACGCCCTAACCTATGGAGCACTTGCCATAGAGTGAACGTTGATTATTATAAAACACAAACACTTAAAAATAACAATTAATGAAAAAAACACTCTTACTAATCTCTTCTGCATTACTATTATTAAATACAAGTTGTGCTACTATCGTATCTGGAAGCAAACAAAAAATAGAGATCTACTCTACTCCTACGAACTCTACAGTCTATATAGACAATAAAGAAGTAGGTAAGACACCATATAACACTAAACTAAAGAAAAACCAATCTTATACACTTAAAATAGCAAGTGAAGGATATGACACTTATAAAACTGATTTTGAAAGAAGCTTTAATGCTTGGTACATTGGTAATATTGGTTTGGGAGGGATTATAGGACTTATTGTTGACCCTATCACTGGTGCAATTCATAAATTAAAACCTGTACAATACAACAGAACTCCTGCTAAAGATACTGTTATCAAAGCAAATCACAGAACAATCTTTATGAACATTAGTTTAAAAGAACAAGATAAACCTCAACAATAAATAAACAAAGCCTCGTAAATGCGAGGCTTTTTATATCTAAAGCACTAGTAGTGCCATATCTTTTAATGCTTGTGCTGGTTTAGAATACCAGAATGGCTCAAAGTCTTCATTCGTAAACTCTTCAAAGCTCTTTTTCATTTCTTGATAAGTCATTGTTTGAGAAGCTTTCTCCTTCAAAGTCTCGACAAAATGTACAAACCAATCCCCTACCACTCTATCTACATCTACACCTATCGTCTCTTTTTTAGTATAGAATACCAATTGAGCCATTTCAAACACTCTATTCTTTTTCTTCTTTTCGAAGTACTCAATATAAGGGAATGTCCCTAACCATACTACTTTTTGATTTGGTTTACATACCGTCAAAGGTTCGTTGTTTAAACAACTGAATATATAATCAGGTGATATACTCGTACGAGGTACTTTAAAATCAAACCATTCATGTAATGGCATATCAAAGCACATCCCATGCATAAAGTTAAACAGTGACTTCTTCAGTCCAAAGGAGAACTTATCGTGTATTGCACCATTCATCTCTACGTGAGGTACATCGTTATTAGCGAATGTTCCCATCTCAGCATTTACACGCTCTACCTTGTATTCCTCTGGGTTCATCCCTACTGGTGAGTGAGCAGTCATCGCAAACTGATGCCAAAAGCCCGATTGCATTACTCCTGCTTCAAACAACTGACGCACCATCTCTAGACTGTCTATTGTCTCCTGTGCAGTCTGTGTTGGGAAACCATACATTAGATAAGCATGTACTAAGATACCTGCCTCTGTAAAGTTTCTATTCACACGAGCTACTTGTTCTACCGTAACTCCCTTATCTATTAATTTTAATAATCTATCTGAGGCTACCTCTAATCCTCCTGATACAGCTACACATCCAGAGGCTTTTAATAATAAGCACAAGTCTTTCGTAAAGCTTTTCTCAAAGCGGATGTTCGTCCACCATGATACCGTTAGTTTACGTCTGATAATCTCTAACGCTACCTCGCGCATTAGTGCTGGTGGTGCCGCTTCATCGACAAAGTGAAAGCCTGTCTCTCCCGTCTGCTCAATTAACGTCTGCATACGGTCTACGATCTGCTTTGCCGCTATTGGTTCATATACCTTGATATAGTCTAAACTAATATCACAGAAGGTACACTTACCCCAATAACATCCATGTGCCATCGTTAGTTTGTTCCATCGTCCATCACTCCACATACGGTGCATTGGATTCACTACTTCTATTACAGAGATATACTCTGTCAATAGTAAGTCTGAATAATCAGGAGTACCTACCTCAGCCTGTTTATAATCACGCTTCAGCGGATTATTGATATATACTACCTCATTGCCTTTAGCAATAAGCGTACGCTTTAACTCCTCTTGTGCTATCTTTCCTTCTACATAGAGAATCAAGTTCTCTAATGGAGCCTCTCCATCATCTAAGGTGATAAAGTCAAAGAACTCAAATACACGCACATCTTTTAATGAGCGTAACTCTGTATTAGGAAACCCTCCTCCCATCGTGATTTTGATATGAGGATAATTCTTCTTAATGTACTGAGCACATCTAAAGCTACTGTATAAATTACCAGGGAAGGGTACTGAGAACCCCATTATCTTAGGATTAGTCTTATCTATTAGCTGTTGCAATAGATCAAGGGTAATCTCATCGATATAAGTCAAGGGTTGGTGTAATGCATCATACATCTCATCAAAGGTATGAGCAGAACGACCTAATCGCTCAGCATATCTACTAAACCCAAAATTGGTATCTACTGTCTCAACAATGAGATCAGACAAGTCCTCTAAATACAGTGTAGATAAATGCTTCGCCTTATCTTGTATTCCCATCGTACCGAATGCCCACTCTAATTCTTCTAGTTGTTCAAAGCGAGATGCTCGTGGAAGATAATCCTCTTGTACGATAGCATGTGCTAATGTAGAGTTCTTTCCTTGTAAGAAAGCTATTACAGCATCTATAGTAGAGATATAATCCTCTTCTAAAGCAAGAATACGATGTATATTAGGAGAGACCTCTTCTATGTGTTCATGTACATAGTCGAACAAGTCTATCAAACCTTGTTTACTAAACAATTTCAATATAACCTCTATTCCCAAATCTGCTTGGTAGCTATCTATATTCAGGGTATTCAGAAACCCCTTAATATATGCTGTCGCTGGATAAGGTGTGTTTAACTGCGTAAACGGAGGAGTTATAAATGCTATTGTTGTATTCACTGTATCTAATTTTGGAGTGCAAAGATACTACTATTCAACCGAGTAAAAAACTGTATATCCTTCACTTTTAATCTTTTCAAAAAACAAACCTAACACACATTTAATCAATCAATTAAACCTTTATAAAATACTTTTTATATATCTTTGCATTAAATACATATAAAATGGCAAAACCAATTAAAATAACACCCACTCTAAAAGGTAAAGATGCTGCTCGTTTTCTAAAACAAATTGAAGCAAACAAATCTATCCCTAAAGACAATGCGAGATTAGAACAAATTCGCAAAGATGCCTCTATACTAAACTCACTATTTAAGAAAGTTTAGTATATGCCTATTATTGACTTTTCTAAACTAAATTTTCTTCTACTATTAGAAAGTCATGAATTAAAACCTTTTGACTGCGGAGATAAAGATCTTAACTCTTTCTTATTTAAGAAAGCTTTACACTATAAAAAAGAATTATTAGCCACTACTTTTATTTTAGAAAATCAAGAGCGAACGATTGCTTATTACACTCTTTTTAATGACTGTTTACGTGTAGAGGATACTACCTTTTCAAGTAAAAATGCAATTAATCGATTCTTAAAAACATTCCTTTCTCATCCTAAACGACATCTAAAGTCCTTTCCTGCTATTAAAATAGGAAGATTAGCTATTGACGAAACATTTAAAGGTTTAGGTTTAGGCAGAGTAATCATTAATACAATAATCAATAATGCTATTGAAATGAATAAACATCAAGCTTGTAAGTTTATAACAGTTGATGCTTATCAAACATCATTGCTGTTTTACGAAAGATTAGGTTTCAAATATTTATCAGATAATGATAAAAATAAAGATACAAGACAAATGTACCTTGACCTCACTCAATACATATAATTCCCTACAACACCTTACGCAGATATATCTTAGAATACCCTAACGGATAATCCTTCTCTTCTGCGAAAATCTCATAACCTAGAGATTGGTAAAAGTCAGAAGCTTGAAACGAAAAAGTATTCAGTGATATATACTTACAGTTGCGTTCTACAGCTACCCGCTCTGCTGCTAACATGAGTTTCTTACCAAGGCCTTGTCCTCTATAACTCTCTTTCACAGCGAGGTTCTGTATCTCTAGCGTTCCCCATAATGAACGTCCTAATATCCCGCCTATCACCTCTCCTTCTTCTACTAAAGTAATCTCTAGTGATTCATTGATACAATCTGATAAATGTGTCGTATGACTTACATTATAAGAAGATAATATCTCCTTAATCGCCATCGCATTATGATCATCTATCTCTGTAGTTATCTTTATTTCCATCCTAACTCGTATTTCAGATTATACTAGTCTAAAGTACTAAATCTTAATCACACCATAACTTATTTCTATTCAATCACCATTTAAAGAATTTAACATATTCCTATCTTTGCCTAAAATATTAGAAATATGGAGAACAATAGTATTCCAATTTACAACATCTGTAACCTACTCGACAATAATAATATATCACAAGACTGTGTAGTATATCGACTTGAAGAGTTTATTTCTAATAGACCGAATATGGTATCTGCTCCTCACAGACATGCATTCTATCAAATCCTCTTCGTAGCTGAAGGGAAGGGAATACACTCTATTGACTTTGAGAAATTCTCTATTGAGGAGAAATGCTTATTTTATCTCAACCCTTCGCAAGTACACAAATGGGAATTCGAACCTGGTACCAAAGGGTTTCTTATCAATTTCAATGATAACTTTCTGCGTACATTCTTAGTTAATCCGAACTATCTAAAGGAGTTTACCTTCTTCGGAGGTAATGCACAGTACTCTAAGTTCTCTTGTGAGAAGTGCTATGAGACACTACACACGAAGTTCGAAAAGATGTATTATGCCTATACAGAAAACCAACCTTTACAGAAAGACTATATCAAAGTCTTAATGCTAGAACTGTTCTTAGAGACACAGCTATTCTTAGTCAAGAAAGTATTCGAGCCAGAAGAACCAAATGAGACAAAGGGTGCACACTTCATCATTAAGAATTTTGAGAAGCTAGTAGAAGACCATTTTATAGAGAAGAGATTACCTGGAGAATACGCTGATATGTTACACATCACTCCTAATCACCTCAACTCTTTATGCAAAAAGGTAGTAGGAATAACAGCAGGTGAAGTTATCCGTAACAGAGTGATCTTAGAATGTAAACGATTATTGGTCAATGCCGATTTATCGATTACAGAGATCTCTTATGAACTCGACTTTAAGAACAATGCTTACTTCTCTAGATTCTTTAAAAAGAATACAGGGCTATCCCCTGAAGAATTCAGAAAACAGAACTAAGAATTGATTACTTAAATACAATTCGCTTTTATCACACTGTTCTAAATTGATTAGTGTAAATATCACCACGTTTAGTGTAATATATTTCAGTAGGTAGGGTTCTAACTTTGCTGAAAAATAATACATTATGGATTTCCCTCTATTTCATTTAGACTGGTTGAACGATCGTTTCCTCATTGCGATGATAGCGATTATTCACGTATTTATAAACCATGGGCTAGCCGTTGGGTTCTTGCCTTATATTACATTATTAGAACAACAAGGAGTAGTCAAAAGTGGACCAGAAGACATCACTGATCTTGCCTGGGATAAGATGGTACACCGTATGATGATGGTCGGCTTTGTGATCACGACCACGATGGGAGCGATGACAGGAGTCGGTATATGGTTCTCAGCAGCACTAATTAGTCCTAACTCTATTGGTAGTTTAATCCGTGTTTTCTACTGGGGATGGTTTACAGAATGGATTGTATTCGTATTAGAAGTAGTTTTTATCATGATCTATTTCTTAACATGGAAGAACTCTAATAAATCTCTACGTGCTAAACAACGCCATATCCGATTCGGTTGGTTCCTTTCTGGATTCTCATGGCTGACTATGGCTATTATCGTAGCGATATTAGGATTTATGATGGATCCTGGTAACTGGATACAAGAACAATCTTTAGTAAGTGCATTGACTAACCCTATTTACTTACCTCAGCTATTATTTAGAACACCTACAGCGATGGTTGTAGCAGGAGCCTTTGGTTTCTTACTGATTATGTTGTTCACTAAGAAGTCTAGTGCTATCAGACCTACGGCTCTTAAGACTACAGCTATATGGGTATTACTATGGTTACCACTATCTATTCTAGCTTCTATTTATTACTATAACGTGATACCTGATGCGATGACAGCGAATATGAGTACAGCGGTAGGTACTATGGACTTTGCTAAATACTATGATTTATTAAAATACATTATCCTAATAGCAACTAGCTCACTAGCTCTGTTAGCAATCTGGACACTGTGGAAACCTAAGAAAGTCAATCTTATCATTGTGATTATTCCTTTTGTACTATCGCTTGGTTTCTTAGGAATATTCGAACGTGTACGAGAATTTATCCGTAAGCCTTATGTCATCGGTAACTATATGTACTCTAACCTGATCAGAGAAGAAGACTATCCTCTGCTACAGCGAGACGGTATACTGAAGCACTCTACTTATACCTCTATCACAGAGATTACAGAAGAGAATAAACTAGAGGCTGGTAAAGATGTGTTTATGATAGCGTGTTCTCGATGTCATACCAGTCAGGGGATTAACTCTATCATATATGTATTCGAAAAAATGTATGGAATAGGAAAGCCTTTAGATATCAACTCGATGAAAGCGTATATACCTAATATGCACAACGGTAGAACCTATATGCCTCCTTATCCAGGTAACGAAGAAGAACTAGATGCACTAGCCCATTATATTTTCTATTTACAACAGAGTGGTGCGACACTAGAAGGGGCGCAGAGTGCTGGAGCACATCTTAACCCTACTCACTCTGTAGAACATTTTATAGAACAAAAATTAAACAATAACAAAAATGAATAATACTCCATTACCTAAAGATATACCCTTAGACTTACCATTACCAGAGTGGTTACTAGTTATTCTATTAGTAGTTTCATTCTTAGCACATATTGTGTTTGTAAACTTAATGGTAGGAGGTTCTATAGCCACGCTATGGGCAGAAATAAAAGGGCTTAAAAACAAAGAATACGATGTACTGGCACAAGAAATAGCTGCGACAATAACAGTAAACAAATCATTAGCTGTAGTACTAGGGGTAGCTCCCCTACTGAGTATTAATGCACTGTACACCATTTATTTTTACACAGCTAACTCCTTGACAGGGATTATGTGGATATTGATTATCCCTATGGTAGCGATTGTTTTCCTATTGACCTACTTACACAAGTACACTTGGGAAGCAATGGCGAATATGAAATTGTTACACATATCTATCAATGCTCTAGCAGTGATTATGTTCTTATTCATTCCCCTAATCTTCTTAGTGAATATCAATCTGATGCTATTCCCTGAGAAATGGATGAGTGTAAGAGGATTCTTATCTGCTTTAGCCCTGCCAAATGTATTCCCGAGATACTTCCATTTTATCTGTGCATCACTAGCCTTGACAGGTCTATTTATCACTTGGTATATGGGGCGTAAGAACTATCCTTTTGAAGAATACTTTAAAGTATTCACTAGAGCGAAGGTTAAACGTCTTGGGTATCAGTTAGCGTTAGGAGCATCTGTAGCTCAATTCCTATTTGGTCCTATCGTGATGGCTACTTTACCTGCCAAAGGATTTAGTTGGGCTATGATGGGAGTGATCTTATCAGGTGTAGCAGTGGCAGTATACGCAGTGTACTATATGATCAAAACACTAAGAGGTACAGATGACCAACTAGACAGATACTTCAGAAGAATAGTGATCTCTATGGGAATTGTAGTCGTATTCATGGGAAGTGGACGTCATGTCTATAGAGCGAATGCTATCAATCCACACCGAGAACTGATGGCTCAAAAGACAGCCGAATTTGAACAAGCATCAAAAGAAGCTAGAGAACAAGCAGCTAACCAACAAGAAGAAGAAAAACAAGCGATAGCTACTGCCGAAGCTTCTGGTGATAATACAGCTAAGGGTAAAGCAGTCTTTAATAGCTACTGTGCTGCCTGCCATAAAGAGAAGACACCACTAGTAGGGCCTCCTGTGACAGAAATGCAAGAAATATATGCAGACAATAAAACGGATCTAATCAAGTGGATTAAGTCTCCAGGTAAGAAACGTCCTGATGCACCACAGATGCCTCCATTCCCTCAGATCAATGATACGGATATGGAAGATCTGACTCAATATATCTTAAAAATTAAATAAGAAGATTATGATCATTACGATATCACTATTTCTCATCTTAGCCATACTGATCATCTCAGGTGTTATCATTTCTAAGGTGATTAAAATCTATCTCTACTCTTCTAAGAATAAAGAGATGTGGAAAAAAGAAATTAAAGAAGAAAAAGACTATCAGTTTATAAAAGGTCTTTACTAACTCAGTGTTCTCCCCAGCACTGCGCACATCGTATCCCTCATTAGTAGGTAAGTATTGTATTTCCTGTAAGGTAATCTATTATTGTCATATCAAGAGAATGCTCCCAAAACTCTCTTTTTTATAGATTACTTACATCACCATTCCCAATACCTTATCTATTCTAATGGGGGATATTTTTATTCTATCTACTTCAGGTTATAACACTGTTCTTTACTTCTTAGACCAATTACTCAATTCCTCTTCTGCATCATATACAGACTGTGCATACCATGCATAGATATTCATAATCATATATCTTTCTATGCTTCCATCTACACTCTTCATAGATACCATGATGAGGTGAATACGTCCAAGATTATACTTTTTTATATTGACTAACTGCTTAGCTGTATACTGTTTCTCACTTCTAAAATACTTTTTGAGTATCAGCTTATCTCCTCTTATATAAGCAGTACAGAGATATATAACCTGACTCACTGTTATACATGTAACTAACACCGTAATTACATACTTTATAATCACAAACCAATAATCACCAACATCCTGACTGATTGTAGCAATGCTACAAAACAGAATGGTCAACAATATATTTAGTATCAGATGTCCTAATGAATACTGATAGGACAATCTCTTTTCTTGTGCAATCATCTAGTTAAAGAGTTTAGTTGTTCCAAAGAAAAGATTTTAACCCCTATATATCAAATCCTATAATCATAAACCATAACATACTACACGATATAGGACATAATTAGCTATAATCAGGGATAAGACAACGCCTACTCTACCCTAAATAATTCTACTCAAATAAGTAATAGTTCTCTAACAAAGCCTTTTGTAACCTACCTCTCCATCTCCTTAAACTTCCTCTCCAACTATTCACGTACTAAAAAAGGCATAGCATGATAGTAATATTATGGGATAGTGATACCATAGTGGTCGCATTAAAATAGGCTAAAATTATGCGACCACTATGCAATCACTAGCCGACCACTATGCGACCACATCAAAAAAGGCTATTTCGTCCTACTATGGCTGTACAGTTATTATTTATAATCCTACTTTTAGCTGTACACTTATTTATGCTTTCTATTCTTCAAAAGATGAATTGATTTTTTAACAGATATAATTCTTTTAAAATAAACTACTTTTAACCAGGGTAATTCAATTACTAAAATGAATTTTCTAACACCATATCAAGTATTATAATAGACATTGTCCGAAATCGAGTTCAATAACAAGCAATATGCTCAAATACAAATACATCTTCTAAATGATAAAGTTACTTATAGAAAAACATAAAGGTATCATCACGTATGACACCTTATCTCATTTAAATTTTAATGGCTCTCCTGCTGAGGTAATAGATGAGTTAAAAGAAGATTTGTTTCAAGCAGAGTTTGGTAACCATACCTTACTTGATATTGGTTGGTATCCAGAGTTTGATGTCGATGGGCATTTCTGTGTACAAGTTATTTCTAATTATGACTGGGAAGCTCCCTTATATAAAGAGAACTGTAAATCATTTGCCTCTTTAGAAGAGTGTGTGCTCCATGCCCTTCAGCACTGTTTATAAATATACACTATGATACAACAAGATATACTATTAGCCATGATACCTGCTTTCTTAGGTGTCATAGATCATCATATCAGGGCTATCGCTTATGACTATACAGAAGATACAATCTCTCTATATGTTTATACAAGTACCGTCCCTACAGAAGAGGATTATGAGACTATAGATATCGCTGTCACAGAGATATTGGCCTCTCTGCCTCAGCTCCTATATCAGCATATAAAGATTGTACAGCACACAGCTCCTATTAGAGAACTTAATTGTTATAAAGGATGGTTCTTTGTAAGGAAAGAATAATGTTTTATACCTTATTCTCAATTCATTTATTGGTAGATTAGTCTTAATAGCCTTCTACTCTGTTTCCTTTTTTAAATTAAACTTTAATCTTTAAACAACGTTAAACCTTCATTTAAAAACTGATTATTGTTTAAATTAGCAAAAAATAAACACTATGCCTTTAGACAAAATTACGTTTCAGAACGCGGGCTATTTTTCAAAACTAATGGTAGATTACCTTAATCAAGAGGCTAATCTAAAACACTTATATAATCACTTTCCTACTATAGAAAACTTTAAACAACAGTTAGACGAAAAGCGTGCTAACTATCCGATAGAACATAGAAGTGTACTCTGTCAGGCGTTGTTAAGTCAATATAAAAACACAAAGACTTCTGAGAAGACTTTAGAGCATATAAACGCATTAGCGAAAGAAAATACATTTACAGTTACAACTGGACATCAGTTAAACTTATTTACGGGACCGTTATACTTCTTATACAAAATCATCTCTGTGATCAACTTAGCCAAAGAACTGAAAGCTAAGTATCCCAACGAAAACTTTGTCCCAGTGTACTGGATGGCAACAGAAGATCACGACTTCGAAGAAATTAATCACTTCGTATTTGAAGAAAAAGTGATTTGCTGGAACAGAGAGAGCAAAGGTCCTGTAGGAAGATTAAGTACAGAAGGTCTGGATAAAGTATATGAAGTATTCCAATCTCATATCGGGGTAGGTAGTAATGCTACTTATATCAAGGAGCTATTCGAAAATGCTTATCTAAAACACGATAATCTGACGGATGCTACACGTTACTTAGCGAATGAACTATTCGCAGAGTACGGACTGGTAATCATAGATGGTGATGACGCTGAACTGAAAAAGTTATTTGCTCCTCATATCAAAGAAGAATTACTTCATCAAAGTGCTATCAAAGAAGTTGAAAAAAGCTATGATACACTATCAGAATACTTCATACAGGTCAATCCTCGTGATATCAACTTATTCTATATACAGGATAATCTGAGAGAAAGAATTATCTATGAAGATGATATATATAAGGTAAATAATACGTCTATCACCTTCACTAAAGAAGCAATACTAACAGAACTAGAGAATCACCCAGAATGCTTTAGTCCTAATGTGATACTGAGACCGTTATATCAAGAAGTAATATTGCCTAATCTATGCTATACTGGAGGTGGTGGAGAATTGGCATACTGGTTAGAATTGAAGAAAGTATTTGATTTGCATAAGATTACTTTCCCGATGCTATTACTGAGAAATTCAGTGCTATTAGCGACTTCTAAACAAGTAGAGAAAATGGATAAACTAGAACTCTATTGGAAAGATATGTTCATGAAACAAAGTCACTTAATCAATGCGAAAACGAAAGAGTTCTCTTCTATTCAATTTGATTTTGAACAACAACGCCAGTTCTTAGAAGAGCAGTTCAAAACACTAGAAGAAATAGCTTTACAAACGGATAAATCTTTTATAGGAGCAGTAAATGCACAGAAAGTCAAACAACTAAAAGGGTTAGACAACTTAGAGAAAAGACTGCGTATCGCTGAGAAAAGAAATCACGCTGACAAGCTAGAGCGCATTACCTTATTACAGAATGAACTATTCCCTAATAATAGCCTACAAGAGCGTATCGTTAACTTCTCTGTGTATTACAAAGAATATGGAAATCAGCTGATCAAGGCACTATTTGCACAATTAGAGCCACTAAATCAAGAATTTGACATTGTCATTCTTTAATACAAAGCAAAAACTAGTATATTAACTATTACATAAACATATTTAGATTAAAATAAAGATATTAGTGAATAAATGCCATTTATAGCACAGATGGCATTTATTTTTATAAGATATTGAATTTTAAGGTTTTTAGGGAAATGTTGATAAATAAGATTTCGTAGAGTCGCAAATAATCGTATTTTTACCAATTATAAAAACATTCTTTTGGTAAAATGGGTAAAATCATTGCTATTGCTAATCAAAAAGGTGGTGTAGGAAAAACTACAACATCAGTTAATCTTGCTGCTTCATTAGGAGCACTAGAGAAAAAAGTACTTATCATAGACGCAGATCCTCAGGCCAATGCTTCCTCTGGATTAGGAATCGATGTAGACTCTGTAGAGATCGGTACTTATGAAATATTAGAGCACAGTAATACGCCAGAAGAAGCGATTGTGGAATGTACAGCTCCGAATGTATATCTAATCCCCGCCCACATTGACTTAGTGGCTATTGAAATTGAGTTGGTGGATAAACCAAACCGAGAATACATGCTTAAAGAAGCACTTAAATCTGTCAAAGATAAGTTTGATTATATCATAATCGACTGTGCTCCTTCTTTAGGTCTACTTACCTTAAATGCGTTGACAGCTGCTGATTCTGTAGCTATTCCGATTCAGTGTGAGTACTTTGCATTAGAAGGTCTTGGTAAATTATTAAACACAATTAAAAGTGTTCAAAAAATACACAATCCTAATTTAGATATAGAAGGATTGTTATTAACGATGTACGACTCTCGCTTACGCTTGTCTAATCAAGTGGTAGAGGAAGTACAGAAACATTTTAACGATATGGTATTCGATACTATTATCCAGCGAAATGTAAAATTAAGTGAAGCACCTAGCTTTGGCGAAAGTATCATTAACTATGACGCTACTAGTAAGGGGGCTACGAATTACATCAATCTAGCAGAAGAAATTATTCGAAAAAATAGTTAGACTTCTCTAGAATTATTATTTAGAATATTATGGCAAAGGCAATTAAGAAACAAGCTTTAGGAAGAGGACTATCGGCTCTATTAAAAGATCCAGATAACGATATTAGATCAATCGAAGATAATAATGCAGATAAAGTAATCGGCAATATTATAGAGTTAGACATAGACTCTATTGAGATAAATCCATTCCAACCTAGAACGAACTTTAACGAAGAGTCTTTACAAGAGTTAGCTACAAGTATTCGAGAATTAGGTGTAATACAACCTATTACCGTTAGAAAAATTGAGTTCAACAAATATCAATTAATCTCTGGTGAGCGTCGTTTAAGAGCTTCTAAAATAGTAGGATTAGACTCTGTGCCTGCTTATATCCGTATAGCGAATGACAATGAGTCTCTAACTATGGCTTTAGTAGAGAATATCCAACGTCATGATCTAGACCCTATCGAGATAGCACTGTCGTATCAACGTCTAATGGAAGAAATAAATCTGACACAAGAACAAGTAAGTGATCGCGTAGGAAAGAAACGTTCTACTATCGCTAATTACTTGCGTCTACTGCGTCTAGACCCAATCATTCAGACAGGGATAAGAGATGGATTTATCACTATGGGACATGGTCGTGCTATTATTAATATAGAAGACTTAGATGTACAGACAGATATCTATCACAAAATCATTACAGAAAACTTATCTGTAAGAGAGACTGAGGCTATCGTAAAAAAATATCAAGAACAACTAAGAGGTATAGTATCACCTGCTCTACCTAAGAAAAATACAGAGTTTAATATTCCAGAAAGTTATTCGAGATCATTCGGACAATTCTTTGGAACAAAAGTAGATATTAAAGTTTCTAATAATGGAAAAGGAAAGATATCTATTCCTTTCCACTCTGAAGAAGACTTAAATCGTATTATCAAACTATTAGAAAATTAGTGAAACACAAGTTATTAATCCTATTATTCTTCATAGGAGCAGTCTGTCACCCCACCTATGCACAGTCTGTAAGTGAAGAAGATGAACCTACTACGAAAAAAGAGTCTGCAGACTATAAACCATTAGATCCTGTAGCTCCTTCTCGTGCGGCATTCTATGCCTCTGTTATTCCTGGAGTAGGTCAAATCTATAATAAGAAATACTGGAAAGTACCATTAGTATATGCAGGTATAGGAATACCTACATACTTCTGGATGGATAACCAAAGACAGTATAATAGATATAGAGACGAATATAAGAAACGTCTACAAGGTGTTAACGATCCTAACGATCCTACTTTTGGAGGATTAGACAACGATCGTATATTAGAAGCTCAAAAGTTCTATAGACGTAATAGAGACTTATCTGTCGTAATCACAGTTGGTTTTTATGTTCTAAGTATCATCGACGCTAACGTAGATGCTCACTTGATGCAGTTCAACGTTAATGAGAACTTGACTATTAAGCCTGCCTTTGAGATAGACAGGATGAATCTTCAGAATCAAAATCAGTTCCAATATGCGATAAATGTAGAATATCGCTTTTAAAATATTTATCCAATGAAAATTGCTTTATTAGGATATGGCAAAATGGGTCAAATCATTGAAAGAATTGCCATAGAAAGAGGCCACGAAATAGTACTTCGCAAAAGAAGTTCTGATACTTATGAAGGACTAAAAGAGGCAGATGTAGCGATAGACTTCAGTGTGCCTTCTGCTGCTGTACAGAATATTACAACTTGTTTTGAACTAAATATCCCTATTATATCAGGTACCACAGGTTGGTTAGAAGAATATGATAAGATGGTAGATCTATGTACAAAAAGCAATGGTGCTTTTTTATATGGGTCTAATTTTAGTTTAGGAGTAAACCTATTCTTTGAGTTAAACAGCTACTTAGCTAAGATGATGAATAATCTTAATGATTATAAAGTATCTATGGAAGAAATACACCATACCCAAAAGTTAGATGCTCCTAGTGGCACAGCTATTTCTTTGGCTAATGGTATTATCGAAAATACAGATTATACAGCGTGGACATTAGACACACCAGATACTAATCAGATACATATCGATGCAAAACGCATAGATAGCGTACCTGGTACGCATAGTGTATTCTATGACTCTGCTATCGACCAGATAGAGATCAAGCACACAGCTCATAATAGAGAAGGCTTTGCTCTAGGAGCTGTAGTAGCCGCTGAATGGATACAAAATAAAAAAGGAATATTCTCTATGAAAGATGTTCTGAATCTAAAAAAATAATTACCTTCACTAATAATCATTAAACAATACTAAACTATGACAATGTCTCAATGGTTTTTGTTTTTTCTTTTAGTACAAGTTATACACTTTCTTGGAACTTGGAAATTATACGTAAAAGCTGGAAAGAAAAGCTGGCAAGCTATCGTGCCTGTATATAATGCTGTGGTCTTAATGCAAATCATAAACCGTCCTAGATGGTGGGTTATCTTATTGTTTGTACCTATTGTGAATTTAATCATGTTTCCTGTAGTTTGGGTAGAGACACTTAGAAGCTTTGGAAAAAACAAAACAGTAGACACTATACTAGGAGTAGTAACACTAGGTCTTTATATCTATTATATCAACTATGCTGTCGATGTAAAATATGTAGAAAACAGAAGTACAAAAGCAGCTACAAGTTCAGGAGAGACTGTTAGTTCAATTCTATTTGCAGTTGTTGTTGCTACAGTGATTCACACTTATGTAATTCAACCTTATACCATACCAACGTCTTCATTAGAAAAAACTTTACTAGTAGGAGACTTCTTATTCGTAAGTAAGTTCCACTATGGGGCAAGAACTCCTATGACTACAGTAGCGTTACCAATGGTACATGATACTTTACCATTTACAAAGAAAAATTCTTACTTAAAGAAACCACATTTACCATACTTTAGATTACCTGGTTTTCAAAAGATACAACACAACGATATCGTCGTGTTCAACTGGCCAACTGATACTGTTTATCAGTTCAACGATCCACTTAGAAGACCTGCTGTAGATAAACCAATCGACAAGAAAACAAACTATGTTAAACGTGCTGTAGGTTTACCAGGAGAAAACATTTCGTTAGTTAATGGTGATGTTTACATCAATAATGAGAAATTAAAGCTTAATGATCGTGCTAGATTACAGAGCACTTATACTGTAAAAACAGACGGTACACCAATAGATCTAAATGCTTTAGTAAAACGATTAGATACAAGAGAAGGTATTGAATACTTTAACAATGATCCGAAAACATTAATCTTCGCCGCTTTAACAGATGAAAATGTAGAAGTATTAAAGTCTATGTCTCAAATAGTAAGTGTTACAAAAGGATATCCAGAAGAAGCTAAAGCCTATATTCAAGCAGCGTATGCTAATGTAATATTCCCTCATAACTCTAAAACTTGGACAAATGATGACTTAGGTCCTCTACATATTCCTGCTAAAGGAGAGACAGTTACGCTAAATGCTGATAACTTCCCAATGTACCAAAGAGTTATTCAGGTATATGAGGGCAATAAATTAGAGGTTAGAGACAATAAAATCTATATCAACGATGTAGCTACAGATAAATACACTTTCCAACAAGATTATTACTTCATGATGGGAGACAATAGAAATAGATCTGAAGATAGTAGATATTGGGGATTTGTACCTGAAGATCACATTGTAGGAAAACCTGTTTTTGTATGGTTAAGTATAGATCAATACGTTCCATGGTCAAAAGCATTAGATAAGATTCGTTGGGATAGAATGTTTACTACAGTGAATGGTAATGGTAAGCAGACTTCTTACTTCCCTTACTTCTTAGTAGCCGTGATAGGTTTAGTAGGTTATAATACTTACAAAAAGAGAAAAGAAAAAAAGAATTCAAAATATTAAATTAAAACATGAATAACATACTTATTCATCCTAGTTACTTCCCTTCTATCAGCCACTTTGTAGCTATGCTACAAGCAGACAAAATAACATTTGAGATGGAAGATAACTTTCAAAAACAAACCAATAGAAATAGAGCGTTCATCTATAGTGCTAATGGAAAGCAAATGCTTAATATTCCAATCAAACACTCAAAAGAACTTAAACAAAAATATAAGGATGTAAGAATAGAGCATGCTTTTGGCTGGCAAAAACAGCATTTTAAGAGCCTAGAAGCTGCTTATAGAACTTCTCCTTACTTCGAGTACTTTGAAGATGAGATTCGTCCTATTTTTGAAGGAAAACCAGAGTTTATGTTAGATCTTAACCTTCAAATACATGAAGTGTTATGTTCTTGCTTAGGGATAGACCTCCCTTATGAACAAACTAAAGACTACCATAAAGAAGTAAGTAATGACATTACTGATTTGAGAACTTTAATAAATGGTAAGAAAGATACTAATATCTACACTCCATACATCCAAGTTTTTGATGAAAAACATGGCTACTTAAACAATCTAAGTATTCTAGACTTATTATTCAATGAAGGAAGACATGCTATAGATTATCTTAAAAAGCAGTCATTAAGCATATAAAAAAAAAGCTGACCACTGGTCAGCTTTTTTTCTTTCATAGCGCAATTTTATACTTTTATTTTAAGTACTATAACGATAAATTATAAGTAACAAACAATCAACATATCTTTTCCTTTTCATAGCATTAAAAATCGTTGATGACCTTATCGTTATACACTTAAGACAATAATTCTGAAAAAAGTCACATCATTTTATACAATTTATTTTAAATAAATTGTACTTAACTAACAATCAGCCTCTCCCCTTACAAAAAGATTTAAATTATCTGGAGATAAAAAAGGAATATCTAATCCCAGACCGCGTATAATAAACAACATCCCGAAGATTACGATAACATAAGGGTAATACTTCATAATACCGTTTCTTACTTTAGGAGAAAACATATCTCTTACATAAATAATAGAACTCATCAAAGGAATAGTTCCTACTCCAAATAGAGCCATATAAAGCATTCCCATAGATACGCTCTGTGTAGCTAATGCACCAAACAATGCGACATAAACCATACCGCATGGCAAAAAGCCATTAAAAAAACCAATAAAGTATAATGTCCCTTTATTTTGTTTTTTAAACTGACCTCCTAGTTTAGTTTTAATCTTACTCACTACAAAGTAAAAAGGCTTTAGAAAGCCAAAGTTTCCAAGCTTGTTTTGTGGTATTAATATAAAGACAATCATTAAAATCCCTACAACAATAGACATCTGCTGCTGTAGTCCAGCTAAGTAAAGACCTTTACCAAACATACCAAAAACAAGTCCTAAAATAGAATATGCAGATATTCTTCCTAAATGATAGGTGAATATCTGCATAGCTTTTTTAGTACCATTACTCTTAGAAACTGGCAACATCATAGCTATAGGTCCGCACATACCAATGCAATGCAGACTACTAATCAGTCCAAAAATAAGAGCTGTAATCACTAGTTAATCCTTTTTTACAGTTAAACTTTGTTTATTTCTGTAATCTGATCCGTTATAAGACCACTCTACCGCAATATCCCAACGACCGTCTACCAGCGTATTGTTAGGTATGAGCAAATTGGAAGAAGACAATGATATAGGCATATCAAAGTCTAATTTCTGGTTAGACGGTCTGTATAGGAATATTTTTCCTGTAATATTTTTTGCGTCAAAATCTGAAGGAAACACAATAGATATATCTCCAGCTTTAGTAGACTCAATAGACACAGGAGTAGCAAGTTTCAATGCCGCTACTTCTCTATCGTGTTTACCATCTACTTCTATTTCTTGTTGATAATAATTCTCAGTAACTAGTTCATTATCATATTTACTATCAATCTGTACTCTTATAACATATTGCAAAATAAAGACCATAAAAATCCCCATAGCAATAACAATACCTGTTCCAAAATTAAATTTCATACCTAACAAATTTTAATATTAATCCAATGTTCTAGGGCCTAAGAAGTTTGTTGATGTTGTCTGAATCAACTTATCTCCTTCATAAACCTCTATTTTAACTTTTGTACGATGACTTTCTAACAAGAACTGTGGAACATCAATAAACATAGTTCCTTCTGCATAACCTTCTTTTACCACTTTTATAATTGGGTTCCCTACTAAAGTAATAGCACCTGTTTCTGGAGAAGATAACTTAAAGGTTACATTCTCAAAATCCTTCATCGTTTTATTAACTACCTTAAAGGTATAAACGTTTCTAATATTCTCTTTATCATCTACAGTGACGTGTGTATAAGTTTGACCTGCAACACGAAGTACAGTAGCTTCAATATCTGTTCTTAAGAACAATAACCCTACCAAAATAGTCATCAAGATACAAAGAACAGCTACATAACCTTTCTGACGTAGACTAAACTTAAACTTAGTACCTTCTGATATTTCTGACTCAGATGCATAACGTATTAAACCAGTAGGTAAACCAACACTCTCCATCATATGATCACACTCATCAATACAAGCAGTACAGTTCACACACTCTAACTGAGTTCCATTACGTATATCAATACCCGTTGGACATACATTTACACATTGCTTACAGTCGATACAATCTCCTATACCTTCTGCAGTTCTATCAACTCCTTTTTTAAACTTAGCTCTACCATTTGTCGCTTCACCACGCACGTGGTCATAAGCTACAATAATAGATTTATTGTCTAATAAAACTCCTTGTAATCTACCATAAGGACAAGCAATAACACATACTTGCTCTCTAAACCATGTAAAAACAAAGTAGAAAGCCCCAGTAAATATTATTAATCCAATAAAACGTCCCATATGATCTGCTGGTCCGTCTTTCATCATTTGAAGAACGACATCACTTCCAATAATATAAGCTAAGAAAACATTAGCAATCAAAAAGGAAATAACAAAGAATATAAACCACTTTAAGACTCTCTTTCTAATCTTCTCAGAAGTCCAAGGTTGTTTATCTAAACGCATTTGAGCCCCTCTATCACCATCAATCCAATATTCAATACGTCTAAAAACCATTTCCATAAAAATCGTTTGAGGGCAAATCCAACCACAAAATATACGACCAAATGAAACTGTAAATAGGGTAACAAAAACTACCCCAATAATCATAGATATTACTACAAGATAAAAATCCTGTGGCCAGAAAGGAAAACCAAAAATATTAAACTTTCTATCTATTACGTTAAACAATAAAAACTGGTTTCCATTTATCTTAATAAATGGCGCAGCAAAAAGAAACAAGATAAGAGCGTAACTTACGATCTTACGTTTATTATAAAAAGGGCCCGAAGGTTTTTTAGGATAGATCCAAGCTCTTTTACCATCTTTGTCAATTGTACCTATGGAGTCACGGAAACTCTCATCATGTATTGTAGCCATAGTAAAATGTTTTTCAATGAGTAATAAAGTAATAAACTACTTATACTCTATTCTTATTATGTTAGTTTATAATAGTGCCTAAGCACAAGTTTTTGACAGATAAACTGTCAGAAATCTTCTAATTATTGTCGCCTAAAAGATTCCTTATTCTCTTAATCTAAAATATACCTAACTGTTCCGCTTTCCCTAACCAAAGTAAAAAACACAAACAATCATATTCGTTTATTAAAAAGATAAGATTTACTTCTCATCTACTGTTATATTAACATCTATATATATAAATCCTAAAAACAGTATAATCGCTTCTAAATACCTTATATTTTAAACAGTTTAACTCTACCAAGTCCTCGTTTAACAACTAAATAAAACCTTGACAGACATAAACTTTTTTTATACTAGAAAGGTACGAAAAAAGCTCTCAATATGCATTGTATTTATGATAATAATACTATAGATAATGTCTTTATTAACACCAATAAACGAAATAAGTCAACACCTCTTGATCAATAGAAAATATTTGGTATAAAAGAGGGCTAAATTGTCAACCTTAGCCCTCTATTCTTTTTATCAGTCCATACTACAAAATACAGTAAGCATAGACTTATATTATTTATTCTTTGATTTCTGTAGCTTCTGATTCTGCATTAGTTTCTTCAGAAACTTCTTCTGAAGCACCTTCTTCTGAAGCATCTCCTCCAGTCAATTCTGCTTTAGACCATACAATATCTCCTTCTGGAGCTTTAGCCTCTGCAGGAACTGTACCATTAAGAGAAATAACATAAGAAGCTAACTTTTCAATTTCGGATGGTTTGAAATTTGACTTCCAAGGCACCATTCCTTTACCAGGACGTCCACCTTCAGAAATTGTGTTGAAGACATTTTTCATACCTCCACCTAATATCCAGTGGTCGTCAGTTAAGTTAGGTCCGATAGATCCCCCACCATCATTCTTATGACATACAGCACAATTTGTATCAAAAAGTGCCTTACCAGCAGCTAACACAGTTGGATCATCAGAGAATACTGCTTGATCAGCTGTTAACATATCAGGAGCATTTTTCTTGTACTCCTCAACTTGTTCTTTAGCAGCAATCATTTCTTTTTCAAACTCAGCAACTTGATTATCTGCATCAAACACGTGATATCTCAACATATAGATTACAGCAAAAATTGCAGTTACATAGAAAAGTCCAACCCACCATGGTGGTAAATCATTATCTAACTCTTTAATTCCATCATAATCATGATCCATCATGATATCACCTTCTTGCTCAATTGTTTTAGTGTTAGTCAATTTCTGCATTAAGCGTTTTACCCAAGGGGCATCTCTTAATGGACGACTAGCTTCTTTTTGTTTTAGAGCTCTCTCTTCAGGAGTCATTAAGCGATCCAAAATCTTGTTTGTTGCAGATGCTACAATTTCAACAGCAATCAATGCGAACAAGAATAAACCTAATAATATTAGAACAACGGGATGTTCTACAAAAGCCGGTTTATCACTATCCCCCCCTACTAACCATTCTATCGCTAAAAAGAAAATAGCAAATAGAAGAGGAACTCTTACATATACTGGAAAAAACTTTTTCATAATTTTCGTGAATTACTATCAACATTGTGCTCTTCATCATCCATGAATGGCATATTGCTCAATTCTTCTATTGTGTCTTTCTTATAAGTAGCAACCCACACGAAAAGTCCAACAAAGAATGTAAAGAAAATAATAAGTGATATAATAGGGAATATCTCCACTCCACCTATTGTTTCCATATTATGTTTAATGAATTTTAGCATATTGATTCATTTTTAAAATATTATTCTTCTACCTTTTTAATGTCGGTACCTAAACGTTGTAGATAAGCAATCACTGCTACAATCTCACGATCACTCATAGGTATAAACTCTTCACCTTTTGCTTGTGCACGTTTTTTACTATCCTCATATGACTTCACATAATCAGGATCACCTTCTAAGTTCTTAGCAATCTCTTCAGACTGTGCTTTTATAGAAGCCTTCGCGTTAGCAATATCCTCATCTGTATATGGAACTCCTAAAGTTCTCATTACACTCATTTTAGTTTCTATATCTGAGTAATCTGCATTTTTATTAGCAAATAACCATTTATATCCAGGCATGATTGAATTAGGAGATGTTGACTGAGGGTCATACATATGGTTATAATGCCAGCTATCAGAATATTTACCTCCTACTCTAAATAAATCTGGACCTGTTCTCTTAGAACCCCATAAGAATGGGTGATCATAAACATATTCTCCTGACTTAGAGTACTCACCATATCTTTCAACTTCTGAACGGAAAGGACGAATCATTTGTGAGTGACATCCCACACAACCTTCTCTAATATATAAGTCACGACCTTCTAATTCTAAAGGAGTATATGGTTTAACACTTGTAATAGTAGGAATATTTGACTTCACAAATATTGTAGGAACAATCTGTACCAATCCTCCAATTAAAATAGCTACTGTAGTTAAGATAGTAAACTGAATAGGTCTTCTCTCTAAATGAGTATGCCATCCTTCTCCTTTTAATCTACCAGCAGAAATTCGTTGTAATGCAGGTGCTTCAGCTAATTCATCTTGAACTGGTTGACCAGCTTTTACAGTTTTATAGATATTGTAAATCAATACTAATACCCCTGCTAAATACAATGTACCTCCAATAGCACGCATTGCATACATTGGCATAATAGCTGTAACTGTTTCTAAGAAGTTACCATATTTTAAAGTACCATCAGGGTTAAAGTCTTTCCACATTAAGTGTTGAGAGAAACCTGCAACATATAATGGAATAGTATATAAGATAATACCTAATGTACCAATCCAGAAGTGGAAGTTAGCAGCTGCTTTAGAATAAAGCTCTGTTTTAACCATTCTAGGAATTAACCAATACACCATACCAAATGTCATGAATCCGTTCCAAGCTAATGCTCCAACGTGAACGTGAGCTACGATCCAGTCAGTATAGTGAGCAATAGCATTTACGTTTTTAAGAGATAACATTGGTCCTTCAAAAGTAGCCATACCATATCCTGTAATACCTACTACGAAGAATTTTAATACTGGATCAACTCTTACTTTATCCCAAACTCCACGAAGAGTTAAAAGACCGTTGATCATACCTCCCCAAGATGGTGCAATTAACATTACAGAGAACACAACTCCTAAGTTTTGAGCCCATTCTGGTAATGCTGAATACAATAAGTGGTGAGGACCTGCCCAGATGTATAAGAAAATTAAAGACCAGAAGTGAATAATAGATAGTCTATAAGAATAAACTGGTCTATTCGCTGCTTTTGGTAAATAATAATACATTAAACCTAAGAAAGGTGTAGTTAAGAAGAATGCTACTGCATTATGTCCATACCACCACTGCACTAATGCATCTTGTACCCCTGCATAAACAGAGTAAGATTTAAATGCACTTACAGGTAACTCTAATGAGTTAAAGATATGTAATACAGCTACAGTAACAAAAGTCGCTAAGTAGAACCAAATTGCAACATAAATATGACGCTCTCTTCTTTTGATAATCGTCATAATCATATTAACACCGAATGTCACCCAAATCAATGCAATTGCAATATCAATTGGCCATTCTAATTCAGCGTACTCTTTTGATGTTGTAAATCCTAATGGTAAGGTAATTACAGCACCAATTAAAATTAATTGCCATCCGTAAAAGTGAAGATTACTTAAAAAGTCACTGTACATTCTGGCTTTACATAACCTTTGTAAAGAATAGTATATTCCTCCGAAAATTGCGTTACCAACGAACGCAAAAATCACAGCATTAGTATGCAATGGACGCAATCTCCCGAAACTCAACCAAGATATTCCATCTGTTAAGTTAGGAAATATAAACATCACTGCTAAAACTAATCCTACAAGCATCCCGACAGCTCCAAAAAATATTGAAGCATAAAGAAATTTCTTTACAATTTTGTTGTCATAATAAAATTGTTGCACTTCCATAGTTGTTTATATTTGATTTTCTTTTTGTTTATTATCTGTTTTTTTGTCTTTCTTCTCTTTTGAAGTAACTTTTACTTCGTCATCAAAAAGCATACGCACTGAAGGGGTATACGCGTCATCAAACTGACCGCTTTTTACTGACCGTATAAATAAGTATAGAAATATACCAGCTACTACTACACTGATACTAATTAAGAAATATATAACACTCATACCTAATATTTACTTGTCAAAATTAACATTATCTGATGCCTTAAAACATGATAACTATCATATTTGGCTTTTTATCTTAATCTTTCTTTATAATCTTCTTTGCAAAGTAATTACTCATGATCGTTACAAAGCTGATTATAGAAACAGTGCTTATGGGCATTAATATAGCCGCTACTAATGGAGACATTTTATTCATTATAGAAACCGTTATACCAATCACATTATAGCTCAAAGCTAAGATATAACTTAATTTGATAATTTTAACAGATTTCTTTGAATAATTTAAGAATGACTTTAAGCTTTTAAACATTTTAGCATCTAAGATAGCATCACTTGCAGGGGTAAAAACATTAACATTCTCAGAAACAGACACTCCCACATTACTTTGAGCTAATGCTCCTGCATCATTTAATCCATCTCCTACCATCATTACATTCCCGCCATTTTCTTGCAATCTTTTGACATATTCTAATTTCTCTTCTGGCTTCTGATTAAAAACCAACGAAGTAGAACTAGGAAGCAACTTTTCTAACACTTCTTTCTCACCATCATTATCTCCTGAAAGAATAGCTAATTTATATCCGATATTTGTTAAATTATCAAACAATTCTGTAACGCCTTCTCTATAGTGGTTAGCAAATACAAACTTCCCTTTATACTCCCCATTAATTTGGATATGAACTGATGTTTCATTTAACACTTGTTCACTTTGAATCCCTAACAAACTAGGAGATCCTATTAGATAACTATTTTTGTTTATCGTACCCAACAGTCCTTTTCCTGGTATTTCTTCAAATAACTCAGGTTTGACAACCACCTTTGTAGACAAAAAGTTATACAGTTTTCTACTCAAAGGATGATTAGATGCTCTAATAATATTTCTAATATCGCCTTGTTCTTCTTTAGATAACTCCTCTCCGACATACTGTATAGTTGAACTTGCATTAGTAGTAATAGTACCTGTCTTATCAAAAACAATAGTATTCACCTTTGCCATTTGTTCTACGACAGTAACATTTTTTAAATAGAACTTATTTCTACCATAAATACGGATAGCATTACCTAAAGTAAATGGAGCTGTCAACGCTAAGGCACAAGGACAAGCAACGATTAGAATAGCTGTAAACACATTAAAAGCGGCATTTATATCAACAAAAGCCCAACCTATAAAAGCAGATATAGAAATCAGCAATAATACAGGGGTAAAATAATGACTAATCGTATCCGTAATAGTTTTATACTTAATATCCACTTTTTTCTGGAAGACATCATTACTCCATAACTGAGTTAGATAACTTTGAGAAACAGTATTCACTGCCTCTATCTCAATAACGTCTCCCACTTGTTTTCCTCCTGCGAAAACTTTATCTCCTGATTTTTTTTCTACAGGAACAGCTTCACCTGTTACAAAACTATAGTCAATAAAAGCTGATTCTGAAATCAATATTGAATCCACAGGTACTAGTTCTTGGTTACGAATCAGAAGACGATCCCCTTTTACAACCTCATAAACTTGAATAGGTTCTTCTACTCCATCCTCTCCAATCTTAGTAATCGCAATAGGAAAATAGGATTTATAATCTCTTTCAAAAGATAGGAAGTTATAAGTACGTTGCTGAAACAGTTTTCCTAACAACATAAAGAAGACTAACATAGTCATACTATCAAAAAAACCTGGGCCTAAATCAAATATAATATCTATCGTACTTCGAATAAACATCACTATAATTCCTAAAGACATAGGAATGTCTATGGTATAATTTTTTGTTTTAATCCCTTTCCAAGCAGCCAAGTGGTAAGGAGAAGCAGAATAAAAAAATACGGGTAAAGAAATAAGTAATATAAGCCATCTAAAAAAATCCTTATATTCTCTCATCCAGATATCATCAATATTAAAATACTCTGGGAAAGAAAGCATCATAACATTTCCAAAACTAAAAAATGCTATCCCTATTTTATAAATTAAGCTTCTATCTATAGCCTGAGGTTTATCTTCGTAATTTTTTAAACTTATATAAGGTTCGTAACCAATCTTAGTTAATAATAACACTAAGTCTTTTAAAGATACCTTTTCAGAATTAAATGTAATTGTTGCTTTCTTTTCAGGGAAATTAACCAATACTCGAATCACACCGTCATTTAGTCTGTGCAGATTCTCTAATATCCAGATACAAGAACTACAGTGAATATGTGGAATATATAAAGACACTATATTAGTTGACCCTTCATTGAACTCTAGAAGTTTGTTAATAATTTCTGTTTTCTCTAAAAAATCATACTTACCATTAGCTTCTTCTGGAGTAGCACCTGGAGTAGCCTCCATATCGTAATAACAGCTTAAATCATTCTCGCTAAAAATCTCATAAACTGTCTTACATCCATTACAACAAAATTCTTTATCATCGAAGTCAATGCGGTTAAAGGTTGTCACCTCATTACCACAGTGATAACACTTATTTTTATCCATAATTTATTGCTCATTTTACCTATACCAAAGGTCTACGTTTAATAATGGAGAATATATGACATTTATCATAAAAAATCACTATCTTTGTAGAGTTATTTTAACAAAAACTACTTGGTCATGGGCAGATGTGAACAGTGTATTATTAGAGAATTTAGTTCTCTAAAAGCATTAACTAGAGAAGAGCTTTTAACAATATCTGAAACTAAAACTCACTTTATCGTAAAGAAAGGGGAAACCATCTTCAGTGAAGGTGATAACCTTAATGGTGTATTTTGTATCAAGGACGGTTTTTGTAAATTAACAAAACTCAACTCTAATGGTAAAGACACAATTGTTAAGCTTGCTAAGAATGGAGACCTTTTAGGACAACGCTCTATCATTAATGAAGAGACATCTAATCTTACTGCAACAGCGATTGAAGATATGCAAATCTGTTTTATTCCTAAGAAAGAAATGATGGAATACTTCACGGATAACAATAAATTCTCTTTACTTGTAACGAGAGACATCTGTAACCACTTAAAAGATGCAGACAAAGGCTTAGCTGATCACACTCACAAGACAGTTAAAGAGCGTCTTGCTATTATACTTCTAAAACTTGAAGAAGTAGGTGGTATTAATCCAGAAAATAATGCACTGAATATCCAATTATCAAGAGAAGATCTTGCTAATATGGTCGGTACTGCCACAGAAAGCTGTATTCGCTTATTATCAGAGCTTAAAAAGGACGGTATAATAGAATTATCCGGTAAAAAGATTATTCTAAAAGACAAAAACGAACTAAAAGCATTAGCTCAATAATATCATTCATTCTTTAACGTAACTTTTTATCATTTAAACTTAGATATCATTATTTAATATTCTTAAAATAATGTATTTTCGCAACATGATGAATGAAAAATATATAGAGCAACTACAATCTATTTTAAGCTCGCCAAAAAAGATAAGTATTATCCCTCATAGAAATCCTGATGGTGACGCCATTGGCTCTACATTAGGGTTGTACCATATTTTAAAAGCATTAGGACATGACGCATATATTATATCTCCTAATGATTTTCCACACTTCCTTGCCTGGATGCCAGCTAGTGAAAACATTATCATTTTTGATAAAAAAAGAGAATTAGCTAATCAGATTCTTTCTTCTAGTGACTATATCTTCACTTTAGACTTTAATATTCTATTAAGAACAGGGGAGGAAATGGAAAAAGTTCTTGAAAAGATGACTGCTCCATTTGTAATGATAGACCACCACCAAATGCCCGGTGACTATGCTACATTAACCTTCTCTAATCCAGAGTTTGGGTCTACATGCGAACTTCTATACACTATTATACAAGCATTAAAACTAACTCATTTAGTTGATAAAGATGCTGCTACATGTATATACACAGGTATTGTAACTGACTCAGGTTCTTTTAGGTTCCCTAAAACAAATGCCAACACTCACCGTGTTGTAGCAGAATTGATAGACAAAGGAATAGACAACCCTGCTATACACAATGCTTTATTTGACAACAGTAATTACAACAGATTACAATTATTAGGTAAAGCACTCCAAAACATGGTAATCTTGCCAGAATACAATACATCATATATATATCTGACTGATAAAGAACTTAACGAGTTCCAACATCAAAAAGGAGACACAGAAGGTTTTGTTAACTATGGGTTATCAATTAAAGGGATTGACCTAACCTTTTTCTTTATTGAAAGAAAAGATGAAGGCATTGTAAAAATATCACTAAGATCACAAGGCAATATGGACGTGAACCAACTAGCACGTAAATATTTCGAAGGTGGAGGGCATGTAAATGCCGCAGGTGGTAAATCTACACTATCTTTAGAAGATACAATAACTCGATTTACAGACATCATTAAAAAGCATAAAAAAGAATTCTATGTATAAATCTATTCAGTTTCTAAGTATAGCATTATTTGCTGTTTTTGCTACTAGTTGTAATCAAGATAAAGAAGCAAGAAAACCGATATCAAAGTCAAAAGAAAGCATTATACAAAGCTCTGCTTTGAAAAATATGGATATGGTTAAAAGTGAAGAAGAACTCATAAGCCAATACATAGAAACAGATAAAGATAATACATATATCAATTCTAAAAACGGTTTTTGGTACAGCTATCAAGAACGAAAAATACATGACTCTATCAGACCTTCAGAAGGTAATACTGTCATGTACACTTATGAAATAAGCACTTTACAAGACAGTTTATTATATTCTTCTAATGACATCGGAGTACTATCTTATATAGTTGATAAAGAAGACATCCTTCCTATATTAAGACACTCTATCAAGCTCATGAAGAAAAATGAGTCTATCAAAGTACTTAGCCCTTCTATATTAGCATACAGCTATCTAGGCGACAGAAACAAAATAGGTAAAAATCAACCATTAATATTCACTATAGATTTAAAATCAATAGAAAAAAGTAACTAAAATAATATGAAAAAAATGACAAGTTTAATTCTAAGTATTGTAGCATTAGCTGCTTCTTGTACTTCAGCTAAGACAGATTTACCTGATGGTTTATATGCTGATATCAAAACATCAAAAGGTAATATCGTTGTTGAACTAGAATATGAGAAAGCACCAGTAACAGTTGCTAACTTCGTTTCATTAGCAGAAGGTAATAACCCTTTTGTGGACAAACAATATAAAGACAAACCTTATTTTGATGGTATCGCCTTTCACAGAGTAGAACCTAATTTTGTTATACAAGGTGGAGACCCTACAGGTACAGGTTCTGGTGGACCAGGATATGTATTTAAAGACGAATTTGACCCAAGTTTAAAACATGATAAAGCAGGTACTTTATCTATGGCAAACAGCGGTCCTTTTACAAACGGAAGTCAATTCTTTATTACACATAAAGCTACTCCACATTTAGATGAAATGCATTCAGTTTTTGGATATACTGTAAAAGGTCTTGATATAGTTAATGCTATCACTCAAGGAGACAAAATGGAGTCTGTAAAAATCATTAGAGTAGGAAAAGAAGCTAAAAAATTCAACGCAGTCAAAGTGTTTAAAAAATACTTTGAAGACGCTGACAAAGCTAAAAAAGATCAAGCAGACAAAGTAGAAGGTGCCCAAAAAGAATACGCTACTAAATTCGCAGAATTAAAAGCAAAAGCTACTAAAACACACTCAGGTCTATCTTACGTTATCATTAATGAAGGAGAAGGTAAAAAACCTAATATCGGGCAAGATGTAATGATTGACTACGCAGGATTCTTTGAAAACGGACTTATGTTTGATTCAAGTAATGAAGAATTATCTAAGCTATTCGGTACTTTTGATCAAAGAAGAGCTAACGCTAACCAATACATCCCTATCCCTTTTAAATATGGTACTAAAACAGGTTTAATACCAGGTTTCATTGAAGGAATAGAGCAAATGAAAATAGGAGACAAAGCGATTATCTTTATCCCTTCTCATTTAGCTTATGGAGAACGTGGAGTTGGTCCTATCCCTCCTAACACTGATTTAGTTTTCCAATTAGAAATGACTACTGAAAAGTAATATTCCGAGATATTTAAAATTACAAAAAGGATTGACGTACGTCAATCCTTTTTTATTTCCACATACCAGAGCACTCCTTATTTACTCATTTAGCACTGTATAAAACCATTTAATATTCCTAACTACAAAATCTATAGAAACAAAAAAAGACGTGGTTAAAACACGTCTTTTTTATTTCATATATCATCTTATTATGACATATCTATTTTTAAGCTTCAGATACCTCTTCTGCTGGTTGTTCTTGTTGTGGCAAATCTGCTCTAGTCAAGAATGTCATTACCTCTGAATCAATCTCGAAAATAGTCTTTCTAAATAACTCAAATGCTTCGAATTTATAGATCAACAATGGATCTTTTTGCTCATGTACAGCTAACTGTACAGATTGCTTTAATTCATCCATTTTTCTTAAATGCTTCTTCCATGCCTCATCTAGAATAGTCAAAGTAATGTTTTTCTCAAAATCATTAATTAATGACATTCCTTCTGTTGCATAAGCTTCTTCTAAGTTAGTTACGATATTAATCGTTTTAATACCATCTGTAAAAGGAACTACAATACGCTCAAACTGACCTGCATTGTTCTCATAAACATTTTTGATCACTTTAAATGCTTCTGCTGCACTACGTTTACATTTATCTGCATAAGCATTATAAACGATATCGTATTGCTTATTAGCGATAGCAACTACATCACCTTTTGCAAACTCTTCTTCACTAACCACATTGTTCGTACCGAAATTACGGATAATATCAAATTCGTAATTTTTATAGTCACTAGCTAATTTGTTAGTCTCTACAATACGCTCACATAGGTCATACATCATATTCGCGATATCCACTTTAAGACGCTCTCCGAATAAGGCATGCTTTCTACGTTTATAGATTACTTCACGTTGTGCATTCATCACGTCATCATATTCTAATAAACGCTTACGAATACCGAAGTTATTCTCTTCTACTTTTTTCTGAGCTCTTTCGATAGACTTTGTCATCATAGAGTGTTGGATTACTTCTCCATCCTCTAATCCCATTCTGTCCATTAATTTAGCTACACGATCAGATCCGAATAGACGCATTAAGTTATCCTCTAGTGACACATAGAACTGTGAACTACCTGGATCCCCTTGACGACCTGCACGACCTCTTAACTGACGGTCTACACGACGAGAGTCATGGCGCTCAGTACCGATGATAGCAAGACCTCCTAAGTCTTTTACTTCTTGAGAAAGCTTAATATCCGTACCACGACCTGCCATGTTTGTAGCAATAGTTACGATACCTGATTGTCCTGCTTCTTCTACGATTTGAGCCTCTTGTTTATGTAATTTAGCATTCAACACATTGTGTCTAATACCACGCATTTTCAATGATCTACTTAATAACTCAGAAATCTCAACTGATGTTGTACCGATCAATACTGGACGTCCAGCATTTGATAACTCTACCACATCCTCGATTACTGCTTTAAATTTCTCACGTACTGAACGATAAATCTTATCTTCTTTGTCATGACGAGCGATACCTCTATTCGTAGGAATCTCTACAACGTCTAATTTATAAATCTGTAAGAACTCACCTGCTTCTGTAATCGCCGTACCAGTCATACCTCCTAGTTTGTTATACATACGGAAGTAGTTCTGTAATGTAATTGTAGCAAATGTTTGAGTAGCTGCTTCAATTTTCACATTCTCTTTAGCCTCGATAGCTTGGTGTAATCCATCTGAGTAACGACGACCATCCATGATACGTCCCGTTTGCTCATCTACGATCATAATTTTGTTATCCATTACTACATATTCAGTATCTTTTTCGAATAGAGTATAAGCTTTTAATAACTGGCTTAAAGTGTGGATACGCTCACTTTTCACTCCGAAGTCTTGGAACAATACTTCTTTTGCTTCAGCCTCTTCATCCTTAGATAGATTCTGTGCTTCTATCTTAGCGATTTCAACACCAATATCTGGAAGTACGAAGAAGTTTTGATCTGTATCTTTTGATAAGAATTGAATACCTAAATCAGTTAACTGTACTTGATTATTCTTTTCTTCGATCACGAAGTATAACGCCTCATCTACTTTATGCATTTCTCTATTGTTGTCCTGCATATAGTGGTTCTCAGTTTTTTGAAGTAATTGTTTTACTCCTTCTTCACTTAAGAACTTAATTAACGCTTTATTCTTAGGTAAACTTCTATATGCTCTAAACAATAAGAATCCACCTTCTTTAGTATTTCCTTCACGAATTAATTTTTTAGCTTCTGCTAAGAATCCATTAGCTAGCTTTCTTTGCATCTCTACTAAGTTAGCTACTTCTGGTTTTAATTCATTAAATTCATGACGATCTCCTTGTGGTACAGGTCCAGAAATAATCAATGGCGTTCTAGCATCATCAATTAATACAGAATCCACCTCATCCACGATTGCAAAGTTGTGTTTTCTCTGTACTAATTCTTCTGGCGTATGTGCCATATTATCACGTAGGTAGTCAAAACCGAATTCGTTATTTGTACCGTATGTAATATCCGCAGCATAAGCCGCTTTTCTACCTGGAGAGTTTGGTTGGTGATTATCAATACAATCAACAGTCATTCCGTGAAACTCAAACAATGGAGCTTTCCACTGACTATCACGTTTTGCTAAGTAGTCATTCACTGTTACTAAGTGAACTCCATTTCCTGTTAATGCATTTAAGTACAATGGTGAAGTTGCTACTAACGTTTTCCCTTCCCCTGTATGCATCTCTGCAATTTTACCTTGGTGTAATACGATTCCCCCGATTAACTGTACATCATAGTGGATCATATCCCAAGTAACTTGTTTTCCTGCAGCAGACCATGTATTCGCCCAGTGTGCCTTATCATCTACGATAGTTACATAAGGTTTAGTCTCTGCGAAGATTCTATCTTGTTCTGTTGCAGTAACGATTACTGTTTCATTTTCTTTGAATCGACGAGCTGTTTCTTTTACTACAGCGAATGCTTCTGGTAGAATATCCAATAGCAATTTCTCAGAGTTGTTATAAGCCTCTTTTTCTAAGCTATCAATGCTAGCGTAGATAGACTCTCTCTTATCGATATCTTGCGTTTTCTCAATTTCTTCTTTATAAGAAGCGATTTTAGCATCTTGATCTGCTCTAGATTGCTGTATCTTTTCTTTGAAGTAAATTGTTTTCGCTCTTAGTTCATCGTTTGAAAGGCTAGATAAAGCTCCTTCATACGTTTTTATTTTCTCAATTAAAGGCTTGATGTCTTTGATATCTCTTTCTGATTTATCTCCAACAAACACCTTTAATATGCTGTTTATGATACTCATAAATTTATGTGGTTTATTTTTTTATTACTGTCAAATCGTAAAATTAAATAAAAAAAAAGCCTTTTTAGAGGCTTTTTTCTTATCTATATCTTAATACTCATCCTCGTTCCAAAGGTAATCTTCGTCAGTCGGATAGTCTGGCCATATCTCTTCCATTGATTCATAGATTTCTCCCTCATCTTCTATAGATTGAAGGTTTTCTACTACCTCTAGAGGAGCACCTGTTCTAATTGCATAATCAATAAGCTCATCTTTCGTCGCAGGCCATGGAGCATCACTTAGGTAAGATGCTAATTCTAATGTCCAATACATCTCTATTCGTTTTAAATTTTTAATGCAAAAATAATTTTTATTATGAAATTATCAAGCTTTTTTTTATTTATTTCAGCTGTTTTCAAGAACGTAGCTTTTTAAAATCTATAGATTTTAAGAAAAATAACACTTTTTTAGTCTTCTTTTCTTGGAATCCATTTCACTTCTTCAGCCTGTAAATCAAAAGTCAACTTTCGTGCCAACACAAAAAGATAGTCAGAAAGTCGGTTTAAATACTTCAAAACTGACTCGTCTACAGGCTCTGACTCATTCAGACTCACTGACAAACGCTCTGCTCTACGACAAACACACCTTGCGATATGACAATATGACACAGTAGTATGTCCGCCCGGCAAAACGAAATGAGTCATCTGTGGTAATGAATCTTCCATACGATCAATTTCATTTTCTAACAGCTCTATATCAGCCACACTTATTTTTGGAATATTTAGTCTTTCTTTTCCGTTTTTTAAAATTGCTTTCTCTGGATCAGTTGCTAATATAGCTCCCACAGTGAATAATCTATCCTGAATCTCTATCAATACTTTTTTATACAAGGGATTCATCTCTTGATCGCGAATTAAACCGATATACGAATTCAATTCATCTACCGTACCATAACTTTCTATTCTGATGTGATGTTTTGGCACACGTGTACCACCAAATAATGCTGTTGTTCCCTTATCTCCAGTTTTTGTATATACTTTCATAATATTGTCCTTGGTTTAATTAACTCACAAAGTACAACAAAAAAAGAAATGTCTAAAGCTTATTCTCTAACGAAATCTCTATTATTTCTAATCAAAGATCTATTGATATAAGATAAACCTTAATAACACATAAAAATAACTTTCTAAGAACTACGATCTACTTAATACGTTCATCACTCTCTATCACTCCATCTCTAAGTCTGATGATGCGATGTGCATGTGCAGCTATATCTTCTTCATGTGTTACTAGTATAACCGTATTTCCATTCGCATGTATCTCATCGAATAGACTCATAATCTCAACAGAAGTCTTAGTATCTAAATTTCCTGTTGGCTCATCAGCTAATATAATAGCTGGTTTATTCACTAGAGCACGAGCTACAGCTACACGTTGCCTCTGTCCTCCTGAGAGTTGATTAGGATGATGATCTATACGATCACTTAATCCCACCTGATCTAGTACTTCTTTTGCACGCACATTGCGTTCTGCTTTAGAATTACCAGCATATACCATAGGTAGCGCCACATTGTCTAACGCAGTCGTTCTAGGCAATAAATTAAAAGTTTGGAATACAAAACCAATATGCTTATTTCGAATCTCTGCTAATTGATCATCTTTTAGAGAACTAACATCCTTACCATCTAAATAATAACTACCTGAAGTAGGCGTATCTAGACAACCTAAAATATTCATCAAGGTAGACTTACCACTTCCAGAAGGCCCCATTAGAGCAACATAATCTCCTTTTGCTATTTCTAAATTCACACCTTTCAGCACATATACTGTTTCAGATCCCAATTTAAAATCGCGTTTAATATCTTTTACTTGAATAATATGAGTAGACATAATAGATAGTTTAGTTATGCTTTTAGTTCATTATCTTTTCTAATAGTCCGAAAGACTCTTCTAAGATAAATAAATTACTAGAAATAATACATCTACTTACTAACTATCTAACAGAACAAATTACATACGCAGAATAAAATGTTGTTTTAATTGTTCTGATCTAATAAATGCTACACCGTAATAATAGAAATCGATCGTAGCACTGAAGCGCTCATCTAACACAATCTGCTCCCAGAAAACCTCTATTTCTTCTCGTCCCTCTCTTCTATCGATTACAAGGGCGCTATCATTATGCATACGAGTACATACATCAGTTATAGCAATATCGTTAATATTAGACATATAGATCATATCTACTGCTTCAGAAGATTCTTTTAATGATTTAGCACAAGCCACCTCCACAGAGAGTGTCCCATGTACAGCGAGAGACTGGGGCTGATAGTAATTTAGCATGCGCAGTATAAAAGCATCTTTCTTTGCCATTCCTCTCCATCTGCTATCTTTAGGATATAATCCTTTAGTCAATAAATTAAATATAAATGGAGAATGCACCCCATGTTCATTACTTGACTTCCACCAATATCTAAAATAGTTTTCTTTCTTAGCCATCGCATTATAGTAAAGATTCTTCTACAAAAATACATATAAATAAAAAAAGCTTCTCAAATGAGAAGCTTTTAGTGACCGCGGCAGGATTCAAACCTGCAACCTTCTGAGCCGTAATCAGATGCGCTATTCAGTTGCGCCACGCGGCCATTATTCTTTTATTTATTTCTATCACAGTCTTGATTCAAATCAAGACTTTAGTGACCACGGCAGGATTCAAACCTGCAACCTTCTGAGCCGTAATCAGATGCGCTATTCAGTTGCGCCACGTGGCCTATTGCTTAATTGCGAGTGCAAATATAGGACGATATTCCGTAAATACAAACTCAGCAATCAAAAAATATCAATTAATTTTTACCTCTATTTTTTAACTTTCTTACTACTAATCGTTTAATGATCTAAAAAAAAGTAATTTTAACATCTCTTTTATTTGACCTTTTCTACTAAAACCCCAGCTTCTTTCATTTCTCTGGTAATATTTATTTGAATCTATAAGAGAAAAACGCGTCAAAAGTGAGTCTATATCAAATACCACAGACAGTATTAGTGACAACAAAAACTTTAAAAATCTCCTTTAGAGGGAAAATAGTGCAAGAATAATATCGCTGTAATAACGAAAATCATCAAAACAAAATAGAATGGATTACCTGTAAAAAGACCACAGACCAAAAATAACACAGTTGCTACAACTCCTATAAATAAGAAGTCAAAACTCTTTTTATCGATTAAATCATCGTCCCATTCCTCTTCTTCCTCTCTCAACAATTCCTCTTGTTCCCGTTTATACTGAAGATATTCTTCCTTGGTATTAAAACGCTTAATAGAGAAAAACCTTCTAACGATAAAATAGGCTAGTATAGCTACTACTATAAATATTGTTAGTTCATACATAATCTTCTTCTTTTACACCCTATACTCTGACAAAAAACAACTAGATAAAAACCGATACAGCATTCTACTACTATCTTCTCTTTATATCGTCATTTCTTCTGTCATTAAAACTGAGTCAAAGAAACAACTTTTGTTTTATTCTCAAAACATTTAGTATTGAAAATTACGCATTTATATAACAATTAAGAAACTATTTATAAAAAAAAGAGAACATTTATAAATTATAAATGTCCTCTTTTTCAATATACATACAGGTTATTTTTACTTGCTTAATGTTTTTAATACCTCGTCATTATTCGTAGTATTTTTCACATTGTCAATGATAGATGTCATCGCCTCTACAGAGTTCATATCATCTATATATCTTCTAACCATAAGAGCACGCTTAAGCTCCCATTCGTTTAATAATAAATCATCTCTACGTGTACTAGATGAAGTAATGTCTATCGCAGGGAAAATACGTTTATTTGCCAACTTACGATCTAACTGTAACTCCATATTACCAGTACCTTTAAATTCTTCGAAAATCACCTCATCCATTTTAGACCCTGTATCTACTAACGCTGTAGCGATGATACTAAGAGATCCTCCATTTTCTATATTACGAGCCGCTCCGAAGAATCGTTTTGGTTTTTGTAATGCATTAGCATCTACCCCTCCACTTAACACCTTTCCAGATGCTGGCTGTACGGTATTATATGCTCTTGCTAAACGCGTGATAGAGTCTAATAAGATCACTACATCATGACCACACTCTACTAATCTCTTTGCTTTCTCTAATACGATATTAGCTACTTTCACATGTCTCTCTGCTGGTTCGTCGAATGTAGAAGCAATTACCTCAGCATTCACACTACGCTGCATATCTGTCACCTCTTCAGGACGCTCATCTATAAGTAACACGATTAAGTATGCCTCAGGGTGATTAGCTGCAATAGCATTCGCTACCTCTTTTAAAAGAACAGTCTTACCTGTCTTTGGTTGAGCTACGATCATACCACGTTGTCCTTTACCGATAGGAGCAAACATATCCATTAGACGAGTAGAAATAGTACTACTCTTCGCATCTAGATTAAACTTCTCATTCGGAAACAAAGGAGTCAAATGCTCAAAAGACACTCTATCTCTAACAGACTGAGGATCGTGACCATTAATTTTCAACACCTTTACTAATGGGAAGAACTTCTCCCCTTCTTTCGGAGGGCGCACCACTCCTTTTACAGTATCACCAGTCTTAAGACCGAATAATCTAATCTGTGACTGAGATAAATAAATATCATCTGGAGAAGATAAATAGTTGTAATCCGCAGAACGCAAGAATCCATATCCATCAGGCATCATTTCTAATACCCCTTCACTCTCTATAATACCATCAAATTCATAATCAGGTTCTCTGAAATTATTCTTTTTGTTGTTATTATTTCTATTCTGTTGATTGTTATTTCTTTTTTGATTGTCGTTTTCAGACTGTTGAGGAGCAGTATTATCTACAGTAGATATTTCCTCTTTCGCTACAGGCTCTCTATCTGTTGCTGCGGCATTAGTTACTTCAGTAGAAGCATTATTCTTAGGTTGTGACTGTTGCTGACGAGATTTGAAATCACGTTTTTGCCCATCACGTCTATTATTATCAGGTTGTCTCTTTTTGAAATCCCTTCTATTCTCGTTTGTAGAACCTACCTTTTCTTCAGCAGTTGATTCACTTACGGTTTCTTTTTTTTGCTCTTGTTTCGCAGGAGTTTCTTCATTTCTCTGGTGAGTTGTTTTGCGTTGTGTATTATCTGCTAATACACGAGAAGCCTGCTCCACTTTACTCTCTACCTTACCCTCATCCTCATTAGGTTTACCTAGTCTAGGTCTTCTTGATTTCTCAGTAGTAGGAGTTGTATTTTGTTTAACTGTTTTATCTGTTTTTACATCATTGTTAGCCTTATCCACAGCTACTTTTTTAGCTACTGCAGGAGCCTTCTTTTCCTCTAAAGGAGCTTTATCCACAGGTTTAGCTTTTACAGGTGCTTTTTTCTCCTCTGCATTTGTCGCTTGTTGATGTTCTAATATCTGCCCTATAAGTTCGTCTTTTTTCAAAGAAGCCACCTTAGCAATTTTTGCTTTTTTAGCAATCTCCTGAAGATCTGCGACCTTCATTTTTTTTAGTTCGGAAATTTCAAACATATAAATGTTTATAGATTATAAAAATATTGAGTTGTGTAATTTTAAATAAGAATGGAAATTTAAAATAGAATTGCCGTATTATGAAGAACTTACGACAGTACTGATGCAATATTACGAATAAAATTTTATAAACAATAGGTTTTTATAAAAAAGAAACACTATTTTTGTACTTCATACATTTTTACAATTATGTTACAGAGAATACAGACTGTTTATTTGATTCTTGTCTTTATCATTATGGGAGTACTACCTTTTTTCATCCCATTATGGACAAATGGTGCGAATGAACCTATCTATTTCATGATGATGCCTTCATCTACTATCCTATTCGGATTATCTACTGCTCTTACAGTAGTAGCTATTATGGGGTATAAAAATAGAAAGAGACAGTTTGTAATTAATAGATTGAATATAATATCAAACTTTATACTATTAGGATTATTTGTATATCGTGCGCTAACAGTATCTGGAGAAACTGCGGAAGCTATTTCTGAGAAAGGTATTGGGATGTTCCTCCCTATTATTTCTATCCTGTTCCTTGTCTTAGCGAACAGAGCCATTAAGAAGGATGAAGATCTCGTAAAATCTGTGGATCGTTTACGATAAACCTAACATCTTAGTTTATTAGTGCGTTAAAAAAGCCGAACCTATATGAGTTCGGCTTTTTTGTTTTTAGGCCATTCAATAATTTCCATATCCTTTATCGCTCCGTTATCTATCGCAAAACGCAACATCGTACGCACCTGATGAAAACCACTTATACCAGCTGCACCAGGATTTAGATGTAGTACCCCCATCATCTGATCATACTGTACCTTCAGTATATGTGAGTGCCCACAGATATAGATAGCAGGTTTCTCTTGCTTGATTCGCTCTCTTACATTAGCTCTATATTTCCCTGGATATCCACCTATATGGATCATATAGACCTTCATCCCTTCACACTCAAAGAATAACTCTTCAGAAAATTCTAGTCGAGCCTCTTTACCATCTATATTTCCCCATACGCATCTAAGCGGTTTTAGCACCTTTATGGTATCGGTCACTACTAAGTCTCCTATATCTCCTGCATGCCATACCTCATCTGCCTGTCTGACATACTTCAGGATAGACTCATCTATAGTGCCGTGCGTATCTGATAATAATAATATTTTTTTCACCTCTATCTATTTATAATAAGATAGCCTCTCTTAGTGAGAGGCTATACTATGATTACTCTGTATAAAACAAAATTAATTCTTCTATTGCATTCTGACAAACTGGACAGAACTCTGGATACTGATTCGTTTTCATTCTACAGTCTAACGTACCTTTATACACCTTGCGTCCTTCTAGTCCTTCATATACTCCTAGTGGGTATTTCTTACTGTCTTTTTCTAATGTAGGTACTGGAGTTCCCTTTTTAAGCATTTTTTTCCACTTGCTATCGAAGTCTACTAATGTAGTTATATTCTGCTCCCAAGGTTCTGTCTGATTAGAAATTAAATCACTCAACACATCATTAGGGTAAAAATACTCATCTGCTAATCCTGCAAAACTATGCCCAAACTCATGTACTACCACAGGCTTAAAGTCCTTATGTCCTGTAGTCGTCAATGTATAAGAATTATAGATTCCTCCTCCTCCATACACATCTGTATTCGCAAGAATGATAATGTGTTCATAAGGAATACCTGCTAGTACATCGTGTAACTTCTTAATTCTGTTCGTAGTCAAATAACGCTCCGAATAAAAAGTATCAAAATTAGACTCTACAACTGTCTTTTTCCAATCTCCTTGTCTTGGGACACTTACCCCTGAGTCTTTAGAAGCGCTCTGTACAGCAATAAAATTAAAATTATCAGCAAATTTATCGAAAGGCTTATGCGCTAATAATTGTTCTATAGAAACCTTTACAGCATCCATAAATTTCCCCATTTCTTCTTCTTTAAATCCTTCTGCAACGAATACTACATTGATAGCCTTAGCATTGTCTTTCGCTTTATGTACATATTCATGTTTAGTCACATCCTTAGTTCCCTTAGTATGGATTAATATATCTTTAGGATCTACATGATGTACTAATTTATCTTTTTCTTTTCCATCAGCATCAAATAGGATTAGTTCTATACGCACATTATCTTTCGGAAACGGTACTAAGAATACATTCTCAAAACTCTTGGTATTCTTCTGCGCTTCCTCTGTAGATAACCACTCTTGGAATAGTGTACTGAAGCTATTGGTATAGATTAATGTATTTGTTTGCTCATCGTATACACGTACTTGTCCATTTCCTTTTAAGGCATTCTCTCCTAAGTTATGCGTACGCCCAGCCCATGAAGGCAAAGAAATTAATTCATCTAATAAGATAAATTGTCTCTCGTTATTTCCTCCGAATACATAATCTAGACGCAATGTTTTGTCTTCAAAATATTGATTAAAATCCTGTGCCTGTACATAAGAGCCTATACACAAGCTCAGTAATACTAGTAGTTTTTTCATTATTAATATAGTTAGGTTAATTGGGTTAATTACTTGTCACAACAAGTCAAGTCGTAAAAATAAACATATTTCTAAACTATCTCTTGCTTTTAACGTTGTTTACTTCAGGTCGATTTAATTGACCTCTCTTTAGAACTAATTTTTCTAATATGAGCAACACAAACTTATCAGAACCCTTCCACTAATCCACCGTTCACACTAGAATTATACATATTAAATACATAATTATAACAGATCGAAAAAGGGATTTTTTTTGAGGTGGTCGCATAGTGGTCGGATAGTGATCGCATAGTGGTCGCATAAAAAAGGGCTAAAACTATGCGACCACTATGGCATCAAACCACGATCACTATTCTAGCAATACAGCTCTAAATAAATTAAAATCCGCCTTCTTACTAAATACGAATAGTAATCCGTCTAGCCCTTTCATTTCTTAGTTATTTGTTCTTCTATTCAAAAAATGAGTTCCTAATTTTATAATAACATCAACTACCTAGTCCCGATTTTAAAGTATATTTGCGTTTTACAAAACAAAGAGAATTACATTGAGATACTTTTTAGAATTCGCATATAACGGAACACATTATCACGGATGGCAATTACAACCTGATGCTATATCAGTACAGGAAGTACTGACTAAAGCTATCTCTACTCTACTACGCACCCCTATAGAGCTAGTGGGAGCAGGTAGGACAGATGCTGGAGTACATGCTAAACAGATGTATGCACACTTTGATCACGAGTTACCTTTTGACAAAGATTCTTTAGTACAACGAATGAATTCTTTTTTACCTGAAGACATTGTTATTTATAATATACATACCGTAGCAGATGATGCCCACGCACGCTTCGATGCGACAGCACGTACCTACGAGTATCACATTCATCAATATAAAGATGCGTTTTGTAACGCGGGTAGCTACTACCACTTTAGACCGCTGAATGTAGAATTAATGAATCAAGCTGCTCAAATCTTATTTGAGTATGAAGACTTCGAATGTTTCTCTAAGACACATACAGATGTATTCACCTTCAATTGTACTATTTATAAAGCACATTGGGATATTCTACCTGATAACAGACTAGTATTTACCATCTCTGCTAATCGCTTCCTGCGCAATATGGTCAGAGCGATAGTGGGTACCTTAGTCAATGTAGGACATGAAAAAATAACACTAGATGACTTCAGAACGATAATAGAAAGTAAAGACAGAGGCAAAGCTGGCTTTTCTGTACCTGGAAAAGGTCTTTATTTAACTCAAGTTAGTTACCCTTATTTATGAAAAAACTAAAATCATTATCTCTACAGAAATTATTACAATATACTAAGCCGTATCAAAAACGATTTAATTGGGTAGTTGTATTTGCGATTTCCCTTTCTATATTCGCTGCCATACGTCCGTATATGCTAAAAATAACTGTAGATGAATACGTACAGAAACAAGATCAATCTGGGCTACTACTCTACATCCTACTGATGGGATTAGTACTCGTACTAGAAGTATCTTCACAATTCTTCTTTACCTATTGGGCGAACTGGTTAGGACAGGATATCGTAAAAGACATTCGAGAGAAACTATTTGATAAAATTATCAACTTCAGAATGCGTTATTTCGATAACGAACCCGTAGGAAAATTAGTGACACGTGCAGTATCTGATATAGAATCTATCGCTAGTATCTTCAGTCAAGGGCTCTTTATGATTGTCAGTGACTTACTAAAGATGTTCGTGGTACTGTGCATTATGTTCTATATGAACTGGAAGTTGAGCTGTATCGTATTGATAGCTATGCCTATTCTATTATATGCTACTCGTGAGTTCCAACGACACATGAAAACTGCGTTCCAAGAAGTACGTACACAGATATCTAATCTAAATACATTCGTACAAGAGAGATTAACAGGAATGAAGATCGTACAACTCTTTACGAGAGAAGAAATAGAATACGAAAAATTCAAAGAGATTAACCATAAACACAATGTGGCTTGGCTAAAGAATATTCTGTATAACTCTATCTTCTTTCCGATAGCGGATATCGTATCTTCTCTTACACTTGGTTTTGTGATTTGGTATGGAGGGATGTCTATCGTACAAGGAGACAACCTTACTTCTTTCGGAGATTTATTCGCCTATACGATGTTAATCACCATGCTATTTAACCCATTGAGACAGATAGCTGATAAGTTCAATGTCATGCAAATGGGGATTATCGCAGCAGAGCGTGTATTCGAAGTATTAGAAACAGAAGAACAGATAGACGATAGCGGTACAGTCACTGCCCCACAGTTTAATGGTAAAATAGAACTAAAAGCTGTTCGCTTTAGTTATATCGAAGGAACAGAAGTACTAAAAGGGATTAACCTAGATATAGCTGCTGGTAGCACCATTGCGATCGTGGGAAGTTCTGGTGCAGGTAAGTCTACTATCATCAATCTATTAAATAGATTCTACGATATAGACAGTGGTACGATCTGTATCGATGGTGTCAATATCAATGAATACAAACTAGCTACACTGCGCAAACAAGTAGCAGTGGTACTTCAGGATGTATTCTTATTTAGTGACACAATATACAATAATATCACGCTACATGATGAGAGTATCACAAGAGAGACTGTCATCGAAGCTGCTAAGAAAATAGGGATACACGACTTCATCTTACAACTCCCTGGTGGATATGATTATAATGTGAAGGAACGCGGTGTCATGCTATCATCTGGACAGCGTCAGTTGATCGCTTTCTTACGTGCGTATGTTAGTAATCCTAGTATTCTGATACTAGATGAAGCTACCTCTTCTATCGATACACATTCAGAAGAATTACTACAGAAAGCGACTGACTATCTAACTAAAGATAGAACGTCTATCATTATAGCACACCGATTAGCAACGATAGTAAACGCTGATCAAATTATCGTAATGGATAAAGGTAAAATAGTAGAAAAAGGAACTCATAAAGACCTATTAGAAATCCAAAACGGATACTATAAAAACCTACACGAGTCACAGTTTAACAAACAAATATAGCTCAATATACAGAAGCGATAGATCCATATCTATCGCTTTTTTATTGTTCATTATAAAGATGGTTTCTCTACCTAAAATGAATTAGACGAAAACTTCCGAAGAGTAGAAATACTTTTGTTCTAAAATTTCAATATTTTTTAGTACGCTATTCTCTCCTAGTTTTTTAAAAGATTATCAACAATATTGCCTTTTTGATAATAATTGTCACGTCTTAATAGCCAAATAAGCCACACTCCTTGCAATTACCTTAGTTACAGCCTATCAACTTTTCGTATTGAAAGTTTCAATAACAGAAATAAATGATTATTTTCGTAGCATAAAATATAGAAATATATAGATATATGAAATTCGATATTATTGTTTTAGGAAGTGGCCCTGGAGGTTACGTTACTGCGATTAGAGCTTCTCAGTTAGGTTTTAAAGTTGCAGTTGTTGAAAAAGAAAATTTAGGAGGTATCTGCTTAAACTGGGGATGTATCCCAACGAAAGCTCTTCTTAAATCGGCACAGGTATTTGAATACCTTAAACACGCTTCTGACTACGGATTGACTATCAATGGTGATGTAGATAAAGATTTCAATGCTGTTATCGCACGTTCTCGTAACGTAGCTGAAGGAATGAGCAAAGGAGTTCAATTCTTAATGAAAAAGAATAAGATCGAAGTTATCGACGGATTCGGAAAAGTAAAACCAGGTAAGAAAGTAGACGTTACTGACAAAGATGGAAAAGTAACTGAACTATCTGCTGACCATATTATCATCGCTACAGGTGCTCGTTCTAGAGAGTTACCTAACTTACCTCAAGATGGTAAAAAAGTAATCGGATACAGACAAGCATTAACATTACCTCAACAACCAAAGAAAATGATTGTTGTTGGTTCTGGAGCTATTGGAGTTGAGTTCGCTTACTTCTATAAATCAATGGGTACTGATGTAACTATTGTTGAGTTTATGCCAAATATCGTTCCTGTAGAGGATGAAGATATCTCAAAACAATTTGAGCGTTCTTTAAAGAAAAACGGTATCAACATTATGACTAACTCTTCTGTAGAGCGTATCGACACTACAGGTGAAGGAGTAAAAGCATATGTAAAAACAGCTAAAGGTGAAGAGGTATTAGAAGCTGATATCTTATTATCTGCTGTAGGTATCAAAACGAATATCGAGAACATCGGATTAGAAGAAGTAGGTATTGCTACAGATAGAGATAAAATCTTAGTAAACGACTTCTACCAAACTAACGTACCTGGATACTATGCTATCGGTGACGTAGTACCTGGACAAGCGTTAGCTCACGTGGCTTCTGCTGAAGGTATCTTATGTGTTGAGAAAATCGCTGGACACCATGTAGAGCCATTAGATTACGGAAATATCCCAGGATGTACTTATGCTACTCCAGAGATCGCTTCTGTAGGTATGACTGAGGCTAAAGCGAAAGAGGCTGGTTATGAACTTAAAGTAGGTAAATTCCCATTCTCTGCATCTGGAAAAGCAAAAGCTGCTGGTACTCCTGATGGATTCGTTAAAGTTATCTTTGATGCTAAATACGGTGAGTGGTTAGGATGCCACATGATCGGAGCTGGTGTTACAGATATGATCGCTGAGGCTGTAGTTGCTCGTAAATTAGAAACTACTGGATACGAAATCCTTAAAGCTGTTCACCCACACCCTACTATGAGTGAGGCTGTGATGGAAGCTGTAGCTGATGCTTACGGTGAAGTAATCCACTTATAAGAATTAGATTATTCAATATATAGAAACGGGCTGCCTTAGAGTAGCCCGTTTTTTATTTATCTATTCTAAAAATAGTGTTCTAATCATGAAATAAAAAAGCGAGCCCTTCTTTCGAAAGACTCGCTTATTCATTTTATTATAAATTCTTATTACAGAATATCTACTCCTAAATAATTAGCTGGTGTGATTGCTTTAAGTTCAGTTTTAATCGCATCAGATACATTTAATGTCTCGATGAAATTATGCATTGATTCTTTATTAATCACTGTATTCGTTCTAGTCAAATCTTTTAATGCTTCATACGGATTAGGGTATCCTTCTCTTCTTAGAATAGTCTGAATAGCTTCTGCTACTACAGCCCAGTTATTCTCTAAGTCTTGAGCAAACTTATCTGCATTCAGCAATAACTTATTCAATCCTTTTAATGTAGACTCAAATGCAATAAGCGTATGTCCAAAAGGTACTCCTACATTACGCAACACTGTACTGTCTGTCAAGTCACGTTGAAGACGTGATATCGGTAACTTAGCAGCTAAATGTTCAAAGATCGCATTAGCAATACCTAAGTTTCCTTCTGAATTTTCGAAGTCAATAGGATTCACTTTATGAGGCATAGCCGAAGAACCTATCTCTCCTGCCTTAATCTTCTGTTTAAAGTAATCCATCGATACATACGTCCAGATATCTCTATCTAAGTCTATCAGTATCGTGTTTATACGTTTTAATCCATCGAAGAATGCTGCGAAGTGATCATAGTGCTCTATCTGTGTAGTCGGGAAAGAATGCTTAAGCCCTAAAGTCAATTCTACGAAGTCAGTTCCAAACTGTTTCCAATCTTGTTTTGGGTAAGCTACATGGTGTGCATTAAAGTTACCTGTAGCACCACCAAATTTAGCAGCAAAAGGTACTTGCTCTAATAATGCTAACTGCTGTTCTAAACGCTCCACGAATACGTAAATCTCTTTACCTAGACGTGTAGGAGAAGCAGGCTGACCATGCGTACGTGCCAACATAGGTACATCCTTCCACTCTATGCTCAGCTCTTTTAATCTATTGATAACAGTTAGTAAAGATGGTTTATATACATCCTCATACGCTTCTTTAGTCAATAAAGGTATAGAGGTGTTATTAATATCCTGAGAAGTTAGTCCAAAGTGAATAAACTCTTTATACTCTTCTAACTTTAAAATGTCAAATGCGCTTTTCAGAAAGTACTCTACTGCTTTCACATCGTGATTCGTAGTTTTCTCCATCTCCTTGATCCACAAAGCATCTTCTGTGGTAAACTCTTGATACAGTTTACGCAATTCAGGAAAGATAGAACTTGGGACATTGGCTAATTGAGGGACATTGTGCTCGCATAGAGAAATAAAGTACTCTACTTCTACTAATACTCTGTACTTGATTAATGCTTCTTCTGAGAAATAATTAGCTAGTGCATTGGTCTTACCTCTATAACGCCCATCGATAGGCGAAATAGCATTTAATTCTGTTAGCATATTTTAGATTGTGTTGTTAAGACACAAAGATAAAGCATTCGATACAGAATCAAAGTATCTTAAATAAAAAAGATAGTTGATAGTAGGTTTGTTTTTTTGTGATGGTGTTTTTTTGTGATGGTGTTTTTCTGTAGTTTGCTTACAGCATAGAGTAATGGAAATTAGAGATATGATTAATTGACAGTTGAAGGGTTACAGCTCACGGTTTCACAACTTCACGATTTCACAATTTCACAATTTCACAACTTCACGATTTCACAACTTCACGATTTCACAACTTCACAAAAAGACAACTTCACAAAAAGACAACTTCATAGAAACAAAAAAAGATAGCTCATTAGAACTATCTTTTTCTTTATATATTCAGAGCTATAAGCTTTCAGAAATCAGTGTTTTAAGCACAATCTTAATTCTTAATTCTTAATTCTTAATTCTTAATTCTTAATTCTTAATTCTTAATTAAAATTACTTGCTCCACTCTCTGATAGCGTCTTTATTAATCTTGATATAATCAAGGTTATTCGCTTTCTCTGCTAACTCTAATGCCCATTTGGCAGTTTCTACAGCGGCTATTTTATCACCTCCTTTAGCTTGGATTTGTGATTTTAAGCGTACAAAGTAATAAGGTATTTTGTCTCCTGATTTCTCAATAGCCTTATTTACCCAATCTAGAGCTTTTACAAGGTCTTTGTTTGTTAGGTAATAATATTCTGCTGCTCCGTAATAATCAACGATTGTAGGTCCATCAAATGTCTCCTCAATACTCTGCATTGCCAGTTGATCTGTTGGTACTTTAAAACGAACAGGCACAACTGTCTTCTCCCACATAATCTCTAAGTCCGCGTAGTCTATGTTCACATTATTCACTGCTACAGTTAATGTCTCGAATTTGCGATCAGAACCAATAGGTTTAACCTTAGTCGATAAAGCTACTTTACTCTCATCCCATTTCTCTGGTAATCCCCAGTTATTCGTATCTGCATAGAATATTACTTCCCATTCTTCTACTTTAGGAATAGTAAATAATGCATACGATCCTTTCTTTAATTTCTTACCGCCTATCTCTACATCATTACCAAAAGTAACTACCGTATTCATATTCGCCCCTGTTCTCCACATTCTTCCATAAGGAACTAAATCACCAAATACTAAACGCCCTCTCATATTCGGTCTTGAGTAGTCAATCTTGATATCCGTAAGCCCTACTACTTGATGTGATTCTGCTTTTGTACTTGTAGGTGGAGTGTGAACTTGTGCTTGTGTACACAGTGCAAACAATGCAAATGATAATGCAACTAAACTTCTTTTCATTTTTCTTAGCTTATTTTATACGCTCTAATTAATCATCTAATATTCTGAAGAATACATTCTCTATTAGTGATTAACAAAAGGTACTTAAATTAAATATTGTGTTTTGTTTCCTTATTTCAGAAGGTTATCAAATGTATTAACTTTCTTCTTAAAATTAAATCAAAACACCTTTGTTTTTTTATACCACTACCATAAAAAAAGCCACGTGAACTCACGTGGCTTCTCTTAAAATATAATCGTAACGTTATTTTACTTTATTAATACCGCTCTCTAACCAAGCTTTATACTCTGGTGCGTCTGGCATATAACCAACAGCTTCATTTAAGCGATTACCTTCTTTATCTAATACGATATAGTAAGGCTGTGCATTCGCTTGGTAATGTTTCATTTGGAAATCACTCCATTTATTACCAATTGTTTTTATCTTCTTACCTGTAGTTTCCGAAACGTATTGTTCGTTCTCAGGCAACTCTTTCTTATCATCTACATATAATGAAATTAAAACAACTTCATTTTTTAAGATAGATAATACTTCTGCTTCTGACCATACATAATCTTCCATCTTACGACAGTTCACACATGCAAAACCTGTGAAGTCAAGTAAGACTGGTTTGTTTACAGATTTAGCATAAGCCATACCTTTCTCGTAATCTGTAAAAGCAATAATATCATGTGCTCCAAGTTTAGCTCCGTCTGGAATAGCAGTAGCTACTCCTCCTCCGTTACCACCTTTTCCGCCAATACCATAAGGACTTTCTGAATACGTCATCGGTGGAGGGAAACCTGAGATAATCTTAAGTGGTGCTCCCCATAGACCTGGTATCATATAAATCGTAAATACAGATACTAATAAAGCCATAAATAATCTTCCTACTGATATACTATCTGTAGGACTATCATGAGGTAACCTAATCTTTCCTAATAAATATAACGCCCATGCTCCAAAGATAGCAATCCAGATCGCCAAGAAAACTTCCCTTTCTAACCAATGCGCTTGTAATACAAGGTCTGCATTAGACAAGAATTTAAATGCTAAAGCTAACTCTAAGAATCCTAAAGATACTTTCACAGTATTTAACCATCCTCCTGAACGTGGCATAGAGTTTAACCATCCTGGGAACATAGCGAATAACATAAATGGTAATGCTAATGCTAGAGAGAACCCTAACATTCCTACGATAGGTGCTATACCTCCTTTAGATGCTGCTTCTACTAATAGTGTTCCTACGATAGGCCCTGTACATGAGAATGATACTATAGCAAGTGCTAATGCCATAAATAAGATTCCTATGATACCTCCTCTGTCTGCTTGAGAATCTACTTTATTAGCCCATGAGTTAGGTAACATAATCTCGAACGCTCCTAAGAACGATGTAGCGAATATCACTAACAATAAAAAGAAGATAATATTAAAATACACATTCGTAGAAAGTGCGTTTAATGAATCTGCTCCAAATATTGCAGTCACTATCGTTCCTAATACTACATAGATAAGGATGATAGATAATCCATAGATAATTGCATTCTTAATTCCCTTCGCTCTAGTCTTAGACTGTTTAGTAAAGAAACTCACTGTCATTGGAATCATTGGGAATACACATGGTGTAAGTAATGCTGCAAACCCTGATAAGAAGGCTAAGAAGAAAATAGTAAACAATCCTTTTTTCTCTTCTTTAGTATTTCCTGTTGTAGCTACTGTTGTATCCGTTGTATCACTGTCCTTTTTAGTATCTACAGCAGTAGTTGCTAAATCTTCGAAGTTCTTTACTTCCTTGGTTTCAAGTGTCTTTAAATCATAAACAAATAAGTTACTCTGGCTAATACACATTTCATCACATACCTGATAAGCTAATTCTACTTGGATAGTTTCCACAGTAGGATTGGTTATCTTAATGTCTTGAACTAGTTTAGCAGAGTCTACGAAGTAGATTTCATCCACACCAAAGACATCATTAAATGAAGTCTTTGTTTCACTCTCCTTTGCCTTACCCTCTAAAGTATAATTTCCCTCTTGATTATTATAAATAAACTCTAAAGGCAAAGAACCTCCTTCTGGGTTATATTGGGAGTATAAATGCCAGTTCTTTTCTATTACAGCATCCCAAGTAATGGTATATTCTGTATCAGACTTTTTCTCAATTTTAGATTGCCATTTAGCAGGATTAGTAATCTGAGCCTGCACTGATATAAATGACAATAAAAAAAGTAGCAAATAAGCTAATTTTCTCATAGATTAATTTGAATTTTAATAATGTTTGTTGTTGTATCTTTTATCTTAAATCGTTCATCCATTCGACTACCGATAACCCATACAATCTTATTTTCTGAACATAAAAGCCAAGTATTCTCTTTATCAAATAGACTAAACTTCTCGTCTTTAAAAAACTTACTCACTTTCTTTGTTCCCTTCATCCCAAATGGGATAAATCTATCTCCACTTCGATATTTACGTATAGTCAATGGAAAAGTCAATAAATCCCCATCTACATAAATGGTCGAAGCATCACTTGTTAACTGTTTTTCTTCATAAGGTGTTATACTAATCGTTAGTGGTTGGGTTAATGTTTGTTTGTTCTCTAATAAATATATTTGTTCTTTATTCTCTTTTTCTTGTGGAAGAGGTTTTATTATAAACTCTCCTCTATTCTTCAACAGTACATGAGTAGGCGAATAAATCATCTTACCTGATGCTCCATTAATTAAATCTTCGATATCAGACCAAGCCGTAAATCCTAAAGGAGATAACCACTTATACAAATATGCTTTAGGTGAAGAAAGACTTTTTAACTGCTCTAAGTTAATACTTATCTCCTCACCGTCATGTTCTGTAACTACCTGACTGTAATAATATTTACTAGCATCTTCACTCAAATCTACTGACTGCTGCAAATACTCCATTGTCTGTAAAAAAGACTGACAAAAATGTTCATTCGTCTCTTTTAGAAGTGGCAATATATTCCTACGAATTTTATTACGCAAATATTTTGTCTGACTATTTGTTATATCTTCTCTCCAAGTAATCTGATTCTCTTCTGCATAATGAGCGATATCCTCTCTAGTAAATGGCAATATTGGTCTTCTGATGTAGCCATTTCTAGCTGGTATTCCTAATAACCCTTCTATACCCGTACCTCTAGATAAATTAATCAAGAAAGTCTCCATAGAATCATCTAAGTGATGAGCGGTTAATAGATAGGTCTTCTTCTGTTGTGTAGCTAGTTCTCTAAACCAATCATATCGCAATTCTCTAGCTGCAATCTGTATAGACACCTTGTGCTCTGTGGCATATTGTACTGTATCAAACTCTGCAACAAAAACTGGAATGCTTAACTCCTCTCCTAATTGTTCTACAAACTCTTGGTCACCATTACTATCTTCTCCTCTTAAATGGAAGTTACAATGTGCTATCGTTATGTCTAGTCCTAACTTATGACATAAATGCACTAAAACGATACTATCTATCCCTCCACTTACTGCAAGTAATAATGGCTCTTCTAATAACTCTCTGAAGTTATTCTCTATATGTAATTTAAACTGATTAAACATCTTCTAGTAAAGTCAACAAAGTAACTAAAATAATTTAATTACTTTCTCCTTATTTATGTTTTTTTAACCTAGATTAAGACTTTTTCCTTCTTTTTTAAATGATATTTTATAGCAAATAAAATAAAGCAAATAAAAAAAGCCTCATCTAACAATGAGGCTTTGATATCTTAAATTAACTATAATCCATCTACTTTATTTCCAAAATTAGAAGCTTGTGCGTATGTTCTCCATTTTTCAATACATTCTACCATATCTGTAGGTATCTCAGAGTCAAACCTCATTCTTTCTTTAGTTATAGGATGTGTAAATCCTAGTGTTTTAGCATGTAGAGCTTGTCTAGGTAAAACAGCAAAACAATTATCTACGAACTGTTTATATTTGGTAAATGTCGTTCCCTTAAGAATTAAGTTACCTCCATAACGTTCATCGTTAAACAGCGTATGTCCAATATGTTTCATGTGAACACGTATCTGATGCGTACGACCTGTCTCTAGACGACAAGATACTAAAGTAACATATCCTAAGCGCTCAAGTACTTTATAATGCGTCACAGCCCATTTCCCCATACTCTCATCATCAAAGGCAGCCATCTGCATTCTATCTTTGACGTGACGGCCGATATAGCTCTCTATCGTACCTTCATCTTCTTCTACATTCCCCCATACCATAGCGACATACTCACGCTCAGATGTCTTTTCTGCAAATTGCTTTTGCAGTTCGGTCATTGCCCATTCTGTCTTTGCTACTACTAACAGACCACTAGTATCTTTATCAATACGGTGGACCAATCCTGGTCTTTCACTACTATTTAGGGGTAAATTCTCAAAGTGATATGCTAAAGCATTTACTAGAGTTCCTGTATAGTTACCATGTCCTGGGTGTACTACTAGTCCTGCTGGTTTATTCACTACTAATAATGAATCATCTTCATATACTATATCAAGAGGAATATTCTCTGGTATAATGATATTTTCGAATGGTGGTTGTTTCATCAACACACGCACCACATCATTAGCTTTTACTTTGTGATTTGATTTTACAGGTATATCATTCACGAATATATTTCCATTAGTAGCTGCTTGTTGTATTTTATTACGTGTAGCATTCTCTACTAAGTTCATTAAAAACTTATCCACTCTTAAAGGAGCTTGTCCTTTCCCTGCTTCAAATCTATAATGCTCAAATAACTCACCTTCTAAGTCATCGAACATTTCTACATTATCTTCTTGCATTAATCTTATTTAAATCTTTTAAAAATCAAATTCACTAGAATTACTAGAATTGCCATTCGCATCTTCGATAGCTGGCGCTACGTCAAGCTCTTCTTCTGAGTAACCCGCTCTACCATCTCCTAAAACAAAGTCAATTCTAGAGTCTTTTGCTATTTTGTCCCCTTCATTTAAGACTTTACCTTTTTGATAAACTTTAAGCACAACATCCTTTCCAATGAAAGTCTGGTATGTAATCGTTCCTTCTTTTAAACCTAATGACTTAATAGTCGCTAAGGCCTGACGGTAAGTTAATTCTTCAAGCTTTGGCAATTTTACATTACCATAACCCGATGCATTAATCTTCACATATATCTTTCTATTCGTTTTCACACCCGTCTTCGGAGCAGGGTCCTGCTCTACAATACTTAACGGAGGGAAATCTTTATCATAATCAAGTGTATCTAATACGACCATGTTCAACTCGTTTTTCTCTAACAGTTGTAATGCCTGGTCGGTATCTAACTTAATTAAACTTGGTACTTCTATCTTTTCTCCATGATTAGTCGTATGTGCCAACCACTTAAGCGCTAAGAACACACCTAGTATAACGATTACGACTGCACTCGCTAAGGAAATAAAAAAGGCTCTACTTTTTAGAAAATCCATTAATTTCATATCTACTTATTTTGAGCAAAGATATAAAATCGAAAACATTTTTTGTTTCTATGTTTTATTATAAATTTGTTTTGAACAAATACAAACTAGTAATTCATACTAATGTATTAAAATTTAGCTCTATATGAAGCACGTAGCAGTAATTATGGGGGGATATTCTAGTGAATACAAAATCTCATTGACAAGTGGTAAAGTGGTATGCGATACACTAGACCGATCTAAGTATATTCCTTACCCAGTACATATATTTGAAAACAAATGGGTATATGTAGATGATAACAATGATGAATTCCCTATTGATAAAAATGACTTTTCGGTAAACTATAAAGGAAATAAAATCACTTTTGATGTTGTATTTAACGCTATACACGGTACTCCTGGAGAAGATGGATTAATGCAAGCTTATTTCTCTCTTATCGGAATGCCTCATACCTCATGTGACTATTACCAAGCTGCTTTAACGATGAATAAAAGAGATATGCTTTCGGTATTAAAACCGTTTGGTATTAAAACAGCTATCTCTTATTATCTAAATGAAGGAGATGTTATCAATACTGAAGAAATTATTCAACGTGTTGGGTTGCCTTGTTTTGTGAAACCAAATAGATCTGGTTCTAGCTTTGGTATCTCTAAAGCAAAAACAACAGAGGAATTACTTACTGCCATAGACGTAGCTTATAAAGAAGATAACGAGATTATAATCGAAAGTTTTTTAAATGGTACTGAGGTATCTGTTGGGGTTATTGACTATCAAGGAGAGATAAAAGTACTACCTATGACAGAGATAGTTTCTGAAAACGATTTCTTTGACTACGAAGCAAAATACTTAGGTAAATCTCAAGAGATAACTCCTGCTAGAATAGATGATAAAGTTAAAGATAAAGTAGCAGATATAGCTAGTAGAGTCTATACAATTTTAAATATGCAAGGCTTCTCTCGCAGTGAATTCATCATAGTGGATGGAGTTCCATTTTTATTAGAAATGAATACTGTACCAGGTTTAACGAACGAAAGTATTCTACCACAACAAGCAAAAGCGGCTAATATTGCCCTAGCTGACTTGTTTGACAATGCAATTGTTTTAGCTTTGCAGAAAGCAAATTAATTTTAGATACCATGAGAAGAGCAGTTTTACCAGGTTCTTTTGACCCTATTACAAATGGCCATTACGATATTATCCAAAGAGCATTACCTCTATTTGATGAGATTATTGTTGCTATCGGAGTAAACTCAGATAAAAAATATATGTTTTCACTAGAAGACAGAAAGCGCTTTATAGAAGAGACATTTAAAGATGAGCCTAAAATTAAAGTAGCTACTTACGAAGGATTAACTACTGATTTCTGTTTTAAAGTAGGAGCACAGTTCATTCTTAGAGGACTAAGAAACCCAGCTGACTTCGAGTTTGAAAAAGCAATTGCACATACAAACCGTTTCTTGACAAAAATAGAAACTGTCTTTTTACTAACAGCAGCGAGTACTTCATTTATTAGCTCTAGTATAGTGAGAGATGTTATCCGTAATAAAGGAGACTATTCTAAACTAGTCCCTCCTACTGTAAAATTCTAATCCAATATAGAATCTAAAAAAGCCTATCTAAATCGATTTAGATAGGCTTTTTAAATTATTCATCTTTTAATATTCCTAGTTCATCTATAAGCAACTTAATATTCTCATAAGAGTTATTCATTGCCTCTCGGATTTGTTCTTTATTTAACCATGCTACTTGTTCTATATCTTCTTCTATCTGACCTACTAATGGTCCGTCAAAAGTAGAAGTCATTTTATACCAAGTAGTAATTTTCAATCTATACTTACCATTTCTTTTAAAGATATGATACGTTTTAGGCAATTTACGCACTATCTTAAGTTTAGACACACCTGTTTCTTCCTCTACCTCTCGTATAGCTGTTTCCTCCATTTCTTCTCCTTTCTCAATTCCTCCTTTAGGTAAGTCCCACTTACCACCTCTAAGAATAAAAAGAATTTCTCCCTTTGGATTAAACACAACTCCACCTCCTGCTTTCTGTACTGGTATCTTTTCTTTTATCTTCTTTAAGATCTCTTTTTCATCTGGATGATATAAAAAAGCCTTCTCAATTTTATTTTGAAAATATTTAATGATAATTTTGTCAATATCGACACTATCTAATAAGAACAGTTGAAAATCGGTTTCTTTCTCGATTTTATCTGTTAAGAACAATGGTTTGTCGTTTACAAAAACTTTATACATTTGTATTATGATTTTTAATAAAGAAACAGCACACAAAACTGCCGAGTCACTTCTGCAAATTAACGCAATTAAATTAAATCCTAAAAATCCTTTTACTTGGGCTTCAGGATGGAAATCACCTATTTATTGCGATAACCGTATCACATTGTCTTATCCAGAGATTAGAAAGTTCTTACAAAAAGAATTTGCTGAGAACATCGTAGCTAAATATGGCAAACCAGATGTAATCGCAGGAGTAGCTACAGGAGCTATCGGTATAGGCCTTCTAGTAGCAGAAGCTTTAGAACTGCCTTTTGTATATGTACGTCCTGAACCTAAAAAACACGGAAGACAAAATCAAATCGAAGGACAATTAGAAGCTGGTAAATCAGTTATTGTTATCGAAGATCTTATCAGTACTGGTAAAAGTAGCTTACAAGCCGTTGACGCACTAAAAGAGAACGGAGCTAATATCCTAGGTATGGCTGCTATCTTTACTTATGAATTCCAAGTAGCTGAAGACAACTTCAAAAATGCAGGAATAGAACTAACTACACTAAGTAACTACTCTTCTTTATTAGAAAATGCAGTAAACCAAAAATATATTTCAGATAGTGATCTAGACACACTACAAGAGTGGAGAAAGAACCCTGCTGAATGGAATCAATAATAATATCCTAAATACTAGAATATATGAATTTAGAAAGTCAAAAAGTAACTGTTGCTAAATCAGCAGAATATATCTTCAACGCTTTGACAGACGTTAAGAACTTTGAAAAACTAATGCCTGAGTCAATTGCTAAGTTTGAAGTTACAGGAGATGATTCTTTTATCTTTGCATTAAAAGGAATGCCAGAGATTAAATTAAAACAAAAAGATCAAACTCCTCACTCTAAAGTTGTTTTAGGTGCTGCTAGTGATAAACTTCCTTTTACATTAACTGGAAATATTACTGAAGTAGATGCTAATAACTCTGAGATACAACTTCAATTCGAAGGTAGCTTTAACCCAATGATGGCGATGATGGTAAAAGGACCTATCGGTAAATTCATTGAAGCTTTAGCTGGAAATATGAATAAATTATAATACAAAAAAAGAGGAATTTACTAAGTGTAAATTCCTCTTTTTATTTTTAGATGTTCAAAATAGAATCTTTATGCTCTTATTTGAACTCCACTTTATATTCTAACACTTTAGGATTAGCTATAATATCAGACATAGAGAATCTCTTTTCAAAAGATTTACCATCTTTACTGATTACGGCATCTTCATAAGATACAGACTTAATTTTCTTGTCAAAACTTGTTTTTAGAACATAAGTAAACATCGCTTCCATTCCTCCCATCTCATTCGCTTTCTTAGCTTCTTCAGTATCTTTTACACTAACCTTTCTTTCGAATTGTTTGCTGTCTAGACTATATTGACTCTCAACTAATAAAGGTGGTTGTTTCTTTCCATTTTGCTTCTTATCTAGCTCACTTGTTTTATCTGTTATCTTATTGATATTTATAAGTGATTGATTCAAGTCTGCCATATCTTTTGCAATTACTTTTAAATTAAAATCAGCTAAAGAGTCTTTCATATTAATCATAAAGCGTACATTCTTAGTATTGTCAAATAACTCTTTGTTTGCTTTAATAATACTATCTTTCTTCTGCTCTCCATTCTTTTCTTTTAACATAGCGAAATCAAGTATCTGATCTATGCTTAATTCCTGTCCGCTAATCAATTCTAACTTCTCGGCATCTCCTTTAAAAATAGCATTCTTATCAGGCACATTTTGTAACAACTCTTTAAAGTCCATCTTAAAGGTGTAATCTACCGCCCCGTTATCTTTTACGTACATTTCTTCCTTCGTCACACATGACTGAAGTGATAAGCTCAATCCTAGAAGGAATAAATAAATCTTTTTCATTTGTTTTATTTTTTTTGTGATACACAAAGGTAAACTTTTAAATCACTGATAAAATATGACCATAAAAAAACAGCAATAAATCATAGTGACTTATTGCTGTCTTAAATAAAACTATACTATTAATTTTAAGCGTTTTTTAATTTCTTATAGAATAGACTATTTTACTGTCTTAGGATCCTTTGTATTCTTAAGTCCTCTATTAATTATTAAGTGAGGATAGAACTGATCTATTCCTTCTCCTGCTTTTATAAAATTCAAAGTAATCGCTGCTGATCTTGATTGATACTTTTCAAAATAAACTAAATTAACAACCTATCTTAAAACCATTTACACAAAAAACACAGTATCAGCTGCTCCCTCCCAAGTTTAGGATATTAGTATCTAAATACCTTATAAATATTTTATTTACAAAATATTTTTCTCTTTTCCCTTGCATAATTCAAATCTTTTATACAATCTTTGCACTGAAAATAAAGTTTAACAATTAAAAACGAAGAGAAAATGTTTGTACTAAATTATACTTCTACATCATTCGCATCAGCAGGGATTGCTGGGGTGTATCTTCGTGCTACTTTTATTTAGAATATCTAATTTTATATATAAATGAAAAGCCCGAAGATTTAAATTCGGGCTTTTTTGTGTTTATTCCGGACCCTTAACGTCATTAAAACCCGAATTGACTGATAGATGCTAAAGATCATCAGTAAAAAACAGATCAATTGTGAACTAACAATTGAGCATTTAGTCAATTTAAATTTTACATCATGGGAAGGAAACTTTCTGGGAGAGACTTTATTAAAATAGGCTTTCCTCAAAACAATACAATAAACATCGCCTTAGGGCAAGTAAATAGATATAAGAAAAAAGAGAATAAAAACAACATACTTGAAGAAGCTAAGCTTGTACTAAAGAATCCTGATTCTTACATAGGAGACGGTATCTGGGGCAAAGTAGCAGAGAGTATGATAAAACAAGTAGAAGTCAAAAAGCATCAACTGAATACCAATAGAGTACCATTCTCTATCTATGGAGAAGACGCTATAGACGAACAGACGAAATACCAACTGTTCACTGCTTTAAAATTACCTGTGGCAGTACAGGGGGCATTAATGCCTGACGCTCATTACGGATATGGTTTACCTATCGGAGGAGTGTTAGCTACTGACAATGCTGTTATTCCTTATGGAGTAGGTGTAGATATAGGATGTCGTATGAGTATGTCAGTCTTTAATCTACCTGCCAGCTTCCTAAAAGGAAAAGACCATATGTTGTTAAACATATTATCAGAACACACCAAGTTCGGTATGTATGACACACATAAAGTCAAAGCTGATCATGAAGTATTCAGTAGAGAAGAGTTTAAAAACATTCCTTTTGTAAAAGGCTTATTAGATAAAGCATACAAACAATTAGGAACATCAGGTAGTGGTAACCACTTCGTAGAGTTTGGTATCGTTCGATTAACGGAGACTAAACCTGAGTGGAGATTAGAACCTGGAGAATATATCGCAGTTCTTTCACATAGTGGATCGAGAGGTCTTGGAGCTAATATCGCTAAGCACTATACGTATTTAGCAGCTAAACAATGCCCTCTACCAAGCAATGCACAACATTTAGCTTGGTTAGACCTCAACACACATGATGGGCAAGAGTATTGGTTAGCCATGAATCTTGCAGGAGATTACGCAAAGGCATGTCACGATGATATACACCGTCGCATTGCTAAAGCATTAGGTAAGCAGATAGCTTTCACTATCGAAAACCATCATAACTTCGCTTGGAAAGAAGTGATTAATAACAAAGAATTAATTGTTCACCGCAAAGGAGCTACTCCTGCTGCAGAAGGACAATTAGGAATAGTCCCGGGATCGATGACTACTAATGGCTATATAGTCGAAGGTCTGGGAAATGCAGAGAGCTTAAATTCTGCCTCTCATGGAGCAGGACGCCTACACTCACGCGCGGCATGTAAACAGAAGTTTACCAAGAGTGAGATTAAGAAAGAGCTAAGCTCTACAGGTGTTCAACTTATCGGAGGTAGCGTAGATGAAGCCCCAATGGCTTATAAAGACATCAATGCAGTGATGCAAGCTCAAAGCGAATTAGTAAAAGTATTGGGAAGCTTTACCCCTAAATTTGTAAGAATGGATAAGTAATTATGGCAACAGTTATTCAGATTACATCAGGTAGAGGTCCCCAAGAGTGTGATTTTGCCGTTAAGAAGATCGCACAACTTTTTATAGACGACGCAGTCAAATCCAATATTAAAGTTGATCCAATACAGGATGAAGCCGACGCACATGGCGCGTCGGTCTTTATCCAAATCGTCGAAACGTCTAAAGAAGTTGATACTTTTTTGAGAACTTGGTTAGGTACAATACAGTGGATTTGCGAAAGTCCCTTTAGACCTAAACACAAAAGGAAGAATTGGTACATCGGTATTTTTGAAAGCACTAAAGCAAGTGATCCTGCGATTCTTGACCGTGATATTCAATACCAAGCTGTACGCAGTTCTGGAGCTGGCGGACAGAATGTCAATAAAGTTAGCTCGGCTGTAAGAGCTACTCATCTGCCTACAGGCATTACTGTACTAGCAATGGATAGTAGATCTCAGCACCAAAACAAAAAATTAGCCACCGAAAGAATACTAGGTAAACTTCAGTATATGGCATTAAATGAAGTCAAACTAGAAGAAAAGAATACGTGGCTAAACCAAACGAAAGTAGAAAGGGGCAACCCTACTCGAACTTTCATTGGCATAAAATTTAGAGAGAAATAATCACAAAAAAGGCTACTCATATGATATGAGTAGCCTTTTTATATTTTCTACAGTACCTCAGTCCTGTTACACTTCTATACCTTATAATTATTAGATAATTTCAGCACTTAAACCTGCATCTAATAATTGTAAACACTGAGACTTAAGTTTCTTAAACTCCCCAGTTTTAACCGTACATTTACCTGTATAATGTACTAATACAGCACATTGTTCTGCTTGTTCAGATGTATGATCACACACGCGAATAAGCGTATCGATGACATGATCAAAAGTATTTACATCGTCATTATACAAAACAATTTCACTGTTTCCATTCAGTAATTCAGATACATCTACATTTTCCTGAATTTGCTCTTGTGTACTCATAATATATTATATAGTAATGAAATTTTATCCTTTTATAAACTTCAAAGATACCCAATTATTCTTTTCTAAAGAACTTTCAAAAACTAAACCAATCTTTTCTGCACAATTTTTAATCGCTGTAATATCTTCTGTATAAAATCCACTGAAGTAAATCTCACCTCCTTTATACAAACTAGCGATATACTTATCCATATCATTTAATAGGATGTTTCTGTTAATATTAGCTAAGATTACATTGTACTTAGGCTCTTTACTAATTATAGAAGCATCTCCTTCGAATACCTCTACGTTAGCACAGTTATTTCTCTCTGCATTCTCTATAGAGTTAAGATAACACCAGTTATCGATATCGATAGCATCTACGTGCTTAGCTCCGCGCATAGCAGCTAATATCGCTAAGATAGCTGTACCACATCCCATATCTAGCACTACCTTATCTTGCATATCGTTATTCAAGATCTGGCGAATCATCATAAAGGTAGTCTCGTGATGTCCTGTACCGAAGCTCATCTTTGGTTCTATAACGATATCATACTGAGCACTTGTTTTCTCATGAAATGGAGCTCTTACATAACATATACCATCTACATCGATTGGGTCAAAGTTCTTTTCCCACTCCTCATTCCAGTTTACTTGAGCTATTTCCTCTTTTCTATAAGTAATTGTAAACTGTTCTGACTGTAAAATAAAAACATCTTCTAAAATATCCTCTGTCCACAAATCTTTTTGAACATAAGCACTAACACCTGTTGCTGTCTCTTCAAAACTCTCAAATGCCTTTTCTCCTAACTCCGCAATCAGTATTTCTGTACCAAGTTCTCTTGGTTCTACATTAAAATGATAACCTATATACACCATAATTTCTTATTAAATCTGTTTCCTTAACCTTTTGGTAACACTATCTTTACATTGAAGTAACAACATAAGTATTCCTATTGCAAAACTAATGTTATTTTTGCACAAATAAATACAACACACTATGAAAAAGCTTTTACAATGTCTTTTTTTGCTTTGTCCAATGCTGACAATGGCACAGGAAATTAAGCATGAAACCACTAGTAATGAATTAAAATTAGAACAACTACCATACTATAGTTATGGTAAAGGACTAGGAATGACTTCTGCAGACAGTATCTTCCAGTTAAATATCCGATTCAGAATGCAGAACAGATTAACCTTCAATGAAAACGATGGTGAGAAAAACACCTATGAAGGAGAAATCAGGAGATTGCGTCTAAGACTTGACGGTTTCGTAGGTAGCCCTAAGTTCTTATATGTAATTCAGCTTTCATTCGCTCCTAAAGATTTAGGGACAACCAAAGAGAATGAACCTATTAATATCATCCGTGATGCTGCCTTAACATATCGTCCTAACGAAAACTGGAACTTTATCTTCGGACAGACTAAACTACCTGGTAACAGACAGCGTATTAACTCTTCAGGAGCACTACAGTTAACAGATCGTTCTATTAACAACTCTAAGTTCAACATCGATCGTGATTTCGGTATACAAGCCTATTACTTACGTGAGAAGAAGAATGAATTCGGATATAATATTAAGACTGCCGTATCTACAGGTAGAGGTCGTAACTTCTCAGGGAGCGAAAGCGATAGTTATGCATTAACAGGTAGAGTAGAATTATTCCCTTTAGGTAGTTTCTCTAAGAATGGTGCATTCTTTGAAGGTGACTTAGCTAGAGAAGCAACTCCTAAATTAATGTTATCAGGTACCTTCCATCGCAATAATAATGCAATGAAATCACAAGGACAAACAGGGAATAAACTAGGAGAAGCAAAGTCATTCAACTCATTAATGCTAGACGGTATCGTTAAATATAATGGATGGGCTGGTATGGTATCTTATATGAACAGAACCTTAGACGATGCATTGTCATTAAACAATCTTGAAGATCCTACAGATGGATATAACTACATCTTTGCCGGTCAAGGAATGGACTACCAGCTAAGTTATATCTTCCCTAGTAACTATGAGATCATAGGACGAGTATCTACTCAAACTATGAAAGACCAATTACACAAAAACACAGACTTCAATTTACCAAATACAACACAGTTTTCACTAGGAGCCAACAAATACCTTTGGGAACATACTTTTAAGTTACAAGCTGAGTTAACGTATGATAAACAGAAGTTCTACCAAGGTCCTACGAAGAACAATTGGTATTTTAGACTACAGTTCGAAATAGGAATATAATAAAAAAAATGTCAATAATTTATTATTATCAAAAATACAACCTCTAAATAATTAACTATTATTTAGTAATTTATCAAACCTACTATAACCAAACTTTAAGTTCTTATTGTTTACTTTTGAAACATAATTCAAAGCTAAAATTAAATAAGTATGAAAAAGATTATCGTTGTAGTAGGTTTTATTTTTGCTTTCATTTCTATGGGTTGTGGAAATAATAGTGCTACTGCAGGCAATGCTCCTGTAGATCAACCGAATTTATTGACTTCTATGACAGCAGAAGATAGAGAGTTTAGAATAATCGAACAGAGTGAAATCAACACTCTGAATAAGACTATTATAGAGCAGAATTTAAACTCTATCGAAAAGATCATGCAAGAATATGCACCAGAAGATATGGCTGCAGAAGGCAATTACACTTATATCATCACGAAAGCAACGACAACAGATCCTAATAAATTTACCCTTTCTTTATTAGAAGATGGGATCAATGATGATTCGTTAAAAGCTTTGAAAGTAATCATGACTGTGGAGAAGAAAAAAGACACTTTTAGAGTACTTGGTATTAAAGAAAGTTACCAATGCTGGAAAGACAGAGGTCACCAAGACTGGGGAGCTGATTACTGCTTATAATATATAGACATACATTACCTCAATTAACTATAATAAAAAAGTCATACTAGTAGTATGACTTTTTTTGTATTATTTAGCTTATTCAGCTTGCTCTGCTTGAGGCTCATCTTCTTTTCTTCCAATATTCATATTTGGGAATTTTTGTTGAATAGATTTCAAAGCGAACTCATTGATTTCATTCATTGCTTCTGGTGAAGGCAATTTCATTGTTTCTGCATTGTGCTTTAAAACTTCTTCTAATAAAATCTGTGTTCTTAATAATTGAAAATTTAAATCAATTATTTCTCCTGCTACATCAATGTCTCCTAATGTCATTATTACTCTTTTTTAAATTTATAACTTTCTATTGTTCGAACTCAAATTTAACAAACTATTCTTAATATGAAACTATTTTAATGTTATTCTTTGAAAAAATATTCTAACTCTTGTCTCAAGTTATAACGCGATGACATCACCTCTCCATAAGCTCCTGCAGAACGAATAGCGATTAGGTCTCCTCTTTTTAATTTTGGAAGTAAAACATCTTTGCCAAAACAGTCACTACTCTCACAGATCGGCCCTACTACATCATACTTCACTTCTGTTTCGTTAGTCACCTCATCCGCATATTTATCAGATAGTAATTCTACCTTGTGATACGCTTGGTATAAGGCAGGTCTTAATAACTCTGTCATACCTGCATCTAGAATAGCAAAGTTCTTCTTCAGTCCTTCCTTTATATATAACACTCTACTGATCAGAGTCCCACTATTCGCAATGATAGAACGCCCTAGTTCAAAGTGAATTTGTTGATGTGGTCTCACGTCTAGAAACTCGTGGAACAAATAGAAGAAATTAGAAAAGTTAACAATAGCTTCTTCATCAGGTTCGCTATAATTAATCCCTAATCCTCCACCTAAGTTTAACACAGGTACATCATGTCCTCTCTCATAGAACCAAGTATTCCATTCATTTACTTTTAGACATAGACGTTTGAACACATTCAGGTCCGTGATCTGCGATCCCACGTGGAAGTGCAATCCTATTAATTCTAAATATTCATTCTTATTGATGATCTCGATACAGTTCATTAACTCATGCATCATGATACCAAACTTATTCTCATCTAATCCCGTAGTGATATAGTGATGCGTCTTTGCATCAACATTAGGGTTTATACGCAAGGCGATACGCCCTTTTAGCTGATGCTTAGTAGCCAAATCACCTATCACTTGTAGCTCTTGTACAGACTCTATATTAAACGACATAATCTGATTCTCTAACCCGATTAATATCTCTCTATCTGTCTTACCTACTCCTGCGAACACGATATCTGATGGAGAGAAGCCTTCTGCTATAGAGCGCTCTATCTCTAGCCCACTCACACAGTCTGCACCGAAGCCGTGAGCACTAATCTCTCTTAAGATACGCGGATTATTATTAGCCTTTATAGCATAGTGAATATGATAACCAAAACGATCTGCTGCACTCTTAGCGACAGATAGTGTTTCTCTTAAAAGTGGTAAATCGTAGTAATATAAAGGAGTCTCTACTCCTTCTAATTCTTGTATTATCTCTCTTGTCATCCTATTCCTTGTTTAAAATAATCTACTGTGTAATGATCTCAATGCTTCTAACTTCTGACTAGCTGGAACTAAAATAGATATATTATGCTCACTTCCACCATACGATATCATACGGATAGGCAAGTGCTTCACTGCTTCAGAGACGATAGTAGCATGCCCTAATTTATTATTTCTAAAATCTCCTACGATACAGATGATAGCCTGATCTGTATCTACCTCTACATGACCGAAGAAGTTTAGCTCTTCTATAATCTCTTTTAGATACTGCGTATTATCTATGGTTAGTGATACAGCTACCTCAGAAGTAGTGATCATATCTATCGGCGTTTTATATCGTTCGAATACTTCGAATACTCGTCTTAAAAAACCGTATGCTAATAACATACGCGAAGAGTGAATACGTATAGCCGTAATACCATCCTTAGCCGCTATCGCCACGATCTGATCATCATTCTGGCAGTTATCTGAGATTAAAGTACCTGGTGCACTTAACTCCATCGTATCTAATAATCGTACAGGTACATTAAATCTCTTCGCAGGGAATACACTCTGTGGGTGTAGAATCTTTGCCCCAAAATAAGCCAACTCTGCTGCCTCATCAAAGCTCAGATTAGCAATAGGCTTGGTATTCGATACATAACGAGGATCGTTATTATGGAATCCGTCTATATCTGTCCAGATCTGTATCTCTTCTGCTTGTAACACTGCTCCTATTAGAGAAGCTGTATAATCAGACCCACCTCTTCTAAGGTTGTCTATTTCACCAAAAGCATTGCGACAGATATACCCTTGTGTAATAAATAAGGTATCTTTAGGATACTGTGCTAATAGAGCACTTGCTTGAGTACGGATATAGTCAAGATTAGGTTCTTGTTCTTCATCGATACGCATAAAATCAAGTGCTGGAAGTAATACAGAGCTTACCCCAATCTCTTTTAAGTAAAAGTGAAATAGCGTAGTAGATAGTAACTCTCCTTGTGCTAATGCTATTCTTTCTTCTATCGCAGTAAATAGATCATTGCTAAAAGACTCTAACAAATTAAAGTGGTGATCTATTACTTCTGTCGCCATCCGCAGACCCTCCTCTGTTTTAAATAATTGCTTTATGAAAGTTTTATAAGTAGCATATAGGTTATCGATTTGTTTCTTTGCATCCTCCTTTTTGCCATTAGTATACGCTTCTGCTATTCCTACTAAGGCATTAGTAGTACCTGACACAGCAGATAAGACTACTAAATGACGATCGCTTTGCTGCGAATGAATAATCGGCAACAACTGTTGCATCCTTTCTGGGCTTCCTACTGAAGTACCTCCAAATTTTAAAACTTTCATATAAAATTAATTTGTTATTAAATGTATTCTCTTTACTCAGATCAAAAACTATACTATTCTGTAATACCCTCTGACCATAAACCAAAAAAAGGGGCTTGTCGTGATGACAAGCCCCTTTAGTATATCTTTAGTTCATATCCATAGGAAAGCTGCTCACGACGTCGGACGTAAGTACTGTTTCTTTCCCTTCTTTATAATTGATATAAACATTTTCTTCATTGATTTGGGACAAATATAAACACTTTATTTAATAACCAACACTTTAAAACAACTTTTTTAAATAAACTGTAAAGCTTAATCACCTCTGTTTTAGAAAATCTTACCACAATATCTCTTCTCTATTCTCATATAAGAGATAACTAAAAAGAATAACCTTATTCTTAGTTAATAAAGTAGTATCCTCTTTAAAACAAAAAAAAGAGACAATACAATAATATCGTATCATCTCTTCTTGTTCAATTTATGGAAAACTATTTTATTTCTTCACTAATATATAATCTCCAGATTCATGCTCATTCACCACATCTCCTTCACTATCTAGAAAGTATAATTTGCCTTCTTTTACTAAGAAAGCATGTGCAGCACTATACTCATCTTCTCTCAGGTACAGTCTATCTTGCTCTAGCTCCCACTCTCCCTCTTCATGATGTGTACCTGTGGAGCTAATGACTCTATACACATACTTATTACCTTCTTTGATCTGAGCAGATACTTGGAGTACCTCCATATCTTCTCCTTCCTCAGTCCAAGGAAACTTTCCTGCATAAGTACCATATAGCACCTCTTTCTCCTCTACTCCTTCTTCAGTAGGAGTTATACTACTTTGTTCTGATGGAGTAGGCACTTCTATAGTCTGCTCTACTTCTTTACTATCCTTACACTGTGAGAAACACACACCTAATAAAGAAAGTAATATTACCACAACACTTCTTTTCATCATTCTATTTTTTAAGACAACAAAGATGAAGTATTTCTATCAAAAATTGATTATTCTAAGCTCGCTTTTTCAGCTCTACGGTCCGCTTCAGAAGCAGACTCTGCCTTACCAAACTTCCAATAAGAATAAGCGTATAACTCATCCTTAGTCCAGTTTAATTCTTTTCGAAGGTAGTTTCTCAATTCTTTTACTGTATCAAACTCAGCCGCTACATATCCGAACTTAGACATCTCATCACTGTGCTCTGCTATGATTTCTTTTGCTTTCTTCGCCAGTTCAGAATTTTGCCCAGAAGTAGGGTTGATCAGCCATTCGATTTTAGACTCTGCATGAGTAGGTAGTTCTTGTATATCCTCTGCACTTTCTACTTCTATCACAGCATTCACTCTAGCATCTACAGGTAGAGACTCTAATATAGCTCCTAATACTGGTATAGCTGTACCATCTCCTACTAGTATATACCATGCTGCCTCAGGATATAACTCACTAGGATCACATCCCATAGCTACACCTAGCGGATCACCGATCTCTGCATTAATAGCCCAGTTAGAAGCTGGCCCTTCATCACCATGTGCTACGAAATCAATGTATAACTCATTCTTTTCTAAATCTATCCCTCTATGTGTATAAGTACGTACATAAGGTTTGATTGATTCCTCTTGAGGCTTCCATGCCCCTTTCTCGAAGTCAAACTCTGGTAAGTGTACCTCAGCACATCCTTCTGGAGCGATAAATATCTTATTATTTACCCCTATCGTTGTATTCTTAAAATCTGCTACATCATTACCACTTAATGTAATACGTATATAATGTGGCGTGATATACTCTCTATTCTTTAATGTAAATACTTTGCGCTGTATGTTACCTTTCTTTGCCATATTGTTGTTTTATTCTTTGGTTCTATTTCTTTAAATCACACAAATATAACTTTTTTATTTAGATTCAATATAAACAGCTAGTTAAATCAGTATTTTATCCAATACTAACCACTTATTGTCCAATTAATTCTAATATGGAAGTACTACCAGTATCCTCCTATTATTACTAACATCAGCATACACGCTGACTCCCCTTCTGATCTATTTTTCTTTTTTTCTATCCCTATCCTTAATGACATTACTATACTACCTTATAATTACTTCTATTTTCCATTTCGTATCCTTTATATAATCCTTAGAGGAGAATACTAGGATATTAAAAGATCACTCCTTCGACAAACAACACCTCAGCTCCACTAAACTCGGCTTATTGTCCATGTATTGTCGAGCAATCTCTATACAATCCTATATTTTACAAGGGTTAAGCAACATATAATCAATACAGTAAAAAAACACAAAAACAAACCAAACAACTACAAATCAATCAATTAACAAAAAATATACTTAAAAAAAAGTATATCCTTTATTTTGAAAAACAATCATATTGACCGCTAAAAACTACTTTATAGAAAAAAAAGAGAGTATACATTCTATAAAAAGAAGATTTTAAAGCTAAAAAAGGAGGTGAAAATAAAAAAACAATATCTTTTTTTTAGAAAACAGATCAATATAAGTAGTCTGAATCAGCACAGAGAAGCTTATTAAACTTTTGATAATAAAAGCCAAAAAACAGTGAATCGATAAAAAATGTTTCTATGCAAGATTATTAATTTATACTTTTGCTAAAAATATATTATAACATGCTTATTATAGGAATTGCAGGAGGTACTGGAAGTGGTAAAACTACAGTAGTTCAACAAATTATAAATGAACTACCGGAAACCGAAGTTGGAGTTATATCACAGGATTCATACTACAAGGCGACTGATAATCTTTCGTTAGAAGAAAGAACGTTAATTAACTTTGACCACCCTCGTTCAATTGACTTTGAATTATTGGTAAAACACCTAAAAGAATTAAAAGAAGGAAACAGTATTAACCAACCTGTTTACTCGTTCGTGAAACACAATCGTACTGATGATTATATCTTAACTCACCCTCGTAAAGTAATGATCGTAGAAGGTATTCTTATTCTATGTCATCCAGAGCTACGCGATATGTGTGACATTAAGATATTCGTTCACGCAGATTCTGATGAGCGTCTGATTAGAAGATTAAAGAGAGATATAGCTGATAGAGGTAGAGATATGATGGAAGTGGTAAACAGATATCAAACAACTTTAAAGCCGATGCACGACCAGTTTATCGAGCCTTCTAAGGCATTCGCAGACATCATTATCCCTAATGATACCTATAATACTGTTGCTATCGATATTGTTCGTACAGTTATTAATGAAAAAATCGGTTAATTTACTATCTTTAGGCTATGAAAATAGTTGAGACCCTAAAAAATTATAAATATGTAAGCCTACTAAAAAATCCTTTTTTTTTAGTAGGTCTTTTATTTGTAATTTGGATAATATTTTTTGACAGTTCTTCTTTATTAGAACAGCGGGTTATAGATCAAGAGATTAACAAGCTGGAGGACAATAAGAAGTACTTCGAAAACGAAATAGCAAAAGATAGACAGGCTATCAAAGGTCTAAAAAGTGGAGACGCTACAGAAAAATATGCTCGTGAAAATTATTATATGAAGCGGGAGAATGAAGATGTCTTTATTATAGAGTTTGACACACTGTCTGCACAATAAGTTTCACTACCAACCAAAAATTATGACTAACCAATTATTCGAAGAATTTGAAAAAGTTTCTTCTAAGGCGTGGAAAAACCAAATACAGTTTGAGTTAAAAGGCGCTGACTACAATGAAACACTTGTTTGGGAAAGTTTAGAGGGAATTAAGGTAAAGCCATTCTATCACAATGATGCTGATCACCGTCCGATTCCTGTACAGACTAGTACCTCTCATTTTAACATTGTACAGAGGGTATACGTTTTTGATATTGAGAGATCGATAGCAAAGACGCTTGATACACTTAATAGAGGAGCTGAAGTGATCTACTTCACGATAGACAATCCTTCTATAGATGCTACAGAATTATTAACTGCACTACCAAAAACGCACCAATACTTCTTCGTATTTAACTTCCTAGATACTGCATATACTAGAAAGTTATCTACCTATGCTACTAGCAATGGATATAAGATAACAATCTTATTAGACCCTATACACCAACTAACAACTGATGGTAACTGGTACACTAACCTGAACAGCGACCTAAGTAATCTAAATGAGTGTGTAGGTATAGCTAATAATGTAGCTATTCATGTAGATGCTACTGTGTACCAAAATGCTGGTGCTAATATGACACAGCAGTTAGCATACGCACTAGCTCATCTAAATGAGTACCTAAACAGAATAAAGTTAAAGAATACTCCTATTTATATAGAAACGGCTGTAGGGACTAACTATTTCTTCGAAATAGCAAAACTACGTGCACTTCGCTTACTAGCAGAGCTAGTAACTAAAGAATACAACACAGATACGAAGATACACATCATCGCTATCCCTACTAAACGAAACAAAACATTATATGACTATAATGTGAATATGCTACGTACTACTACGGAGTGTATGAGTGCTGTATTAGGAGGTGCTGACTTAGTTAGTAACTTAGCTTATGATGCTATCTATCACAAAGAGAATGAATTCGGTGATCGTATATCTCGTAACCAACTCTTAATCTTAAAAAAAGAAAGTTATTTCGATGCAGTGGACAATCCTGCTGAAGGGGCATACTATATCGAATCACTTACTGCTCAACTAGCTGAGAAAGCATTAGAGCTGTTTAAATCAATAGAAAAAGCAGATGGATTAATCACTTCTCTAATCGAAGGGACAATCCAGAAAAAAATAAATGAAAGTGCTCAAAAAGAACAAGAGCTTTTCAACAATGGTAAAGAAGTCCTATTAGGTACTAATAAGTATCCTAATCCTCAAGATGTGATGAGTCACGACCTTGAGTTATTCCCTTTTGTTAAACAGAATCCTCGTAAGACGCTTATCGTTCCGATTATAGAGAAACGACTGGCAGAAAGCTATGAACAAAATAGATTAGAGGAAGAAAAATCAACTAAACAATAAGGCATGAAAAGAAAGGACTTACAACATTTGACTATAAATACCTCAACAGTTAGAACACAGTCAGAAGCATCTGACTTCACTACTGCTGAAGGTATCGATATAAATAAAGTCTACAGTGAAGCTGACTTAGATAAAGTAGAACACATAGGCTTCGGAGCAGGGTTTGCGCCTAACTTACGTGGTCCTTATGCTACCATGTACGTACGCCGCCCATGGACTATACGTCAGTATGCGGGATTCTCTACTGCGGAAGAGAGTAATGCATTCTACAGACGTAACTTGGCTGCTGGACAAAAAGGACTATCTGTAGCCTTCGACTTAGCTACTCACCGTGGGTATGACTCGGATCACGAGCGCGTAGTAGGTGATGTAGGTAAAGCTGGAGTAGCGATAGATAGCGTAGAGGATATGAAGATCTTATTCGATCAGATACCTCTAGGTGAGATGTCTGTATCTATGACGATGAACGGAGCTGTGCTTCCTGTTCTGGCTTTCTACATTGTAGCTGCTATGGAACAAGGAGTAGATAAGAGACTATTGTCAGGTACGATACAGAATGATATTCTAAAAGAGTTTATGGTGCGTAATACGTATATCTACCCTCCTACTCCTTCTATGAAGATCATCGCTGACATCTTTGACTACACGAGTACTCATATGCCGAAGTTTAACTCTATCTCTATCTCTGGATATCATATGCAAGAGGCAGGTGCTACAGCAGATATTGAGTTAGCTTATACCTTGGCAGATGGACTAGAATATATCCGTACTGGACTTAATGCTGGTATGAAGATAGATGACTTCGCTCCTCGACTGTCATTCTTCTGGGCGATAGGAATGAACCACTTCATGGAAATCGCTAAGATGCGTGCAGGTCGTATGCTATGGGCTAAGTTGCTAAAACAGTTCGAACCTAAATCTGATAAATCACTAGCTCTGCGTACACACTGTCAGACCTCTGGATGGAGTCTTACAGAGCAAGACCCGTTTAACAATGTGGCTCGTACTGCTATAGAAGCTGCTGCGGCTGCGTTCGGTGGGACACAGTCTCTACACACGAATGCGCTAGATGAGGCTATCGCCTTACCAACAGATTTCTCTGCGCGTATTGCTCGTAATACACAGATATTCTTACAAGAAGAGACTAAAATATGTAAAACAGTAGATCCTTGGGCAGGTAGTTATTATGTAGAGAGTCTTACACAAGAGATCGCTGAGAAAGCGTGGGCGCTGATAGAAGAAGTAGAAGAGTTAGGTGGGATGACTAAGGCTATCGAAGCAGGTATTCCTAAACTTCGTATAGAAGAAGCAGCTGCTCGTAAACAAGCTCGTATTGATAGTGGACAAGATGTTATCGTAGGAGTAAATAAGTATCGTCTTGAAAAAGAAGATCCATTACATATCTTGGAAGTAGATAATCAGACTGTGCGCAAGGCTCAGATAGATCGTCTAAACCATATTAAAGCTACTCGTGATAATACTAAAGTAGCTGAAGCACTAGCTGCATTAACACAATCAGCTAAGACTGGAGAAGGTAACCTACTAGCTCTAGCAGTAGAAGCTGCTACACATAGAGCTACATTAGGAGAGATAAGTGACGCGTTAGAAAGCGTATTCGGAAGATTTAAAGCACAAATCCAATCTGTAAGTGGTGTGTATAGCAAAGAAATAAAAGATGATAAGAGCTTTAAGAAAGCTCATGAACTAGCTGATAAATTCGCTGAAGTAGAAGGTCGTCGTCCTCGTATTATGATTGCGAAGATGGGGCAAGATGGTCATGACCGTGGAGCTAAGGTAGTTGCTACTGGTTATGCTGACGTTGGATTTGATGTGGATATAGGTCCGTTATTCCAAACGCCTGCAGAAGCTGCTAAACAAGCTGTAGAAAATGATGTACACGCATTAGGAGTTTCTTCTCTAGCTGCAGGTCATAAAACGTTAGTTCCTCAAGTAATAGAGGAGTTAAAGAAATACGGTAGAGATGATATTATGGTTATCGTAGGTGGGGTTATTCCTGCTCAAGATTACCAATTCTTATTCGATGCTGGCGCAGTAGCTGTATTTGGCCCTGGTACTAAAATCAGTGATGCAGCAATTACAATGTTAGAAATACTATTAGGTAATGATATGTAATCATCATATGGTTATAAAAAGTAAAAGCTCTTCAGTGATTCTGAAGAGCTTTTACTTTTTTATAATTCATCCGAATAAAAACTATATTCGTGATAAACAATGGACTTGTATATATCAGTATGACTAAAATTTTATACTGTATTATAGCCAAAATAATTGCAACTATAAATGGAGATAATAATACAGCTATCCACAACCATCTTTTTTTCATTGATACTTTTGCCAGACTATAAACGAGGTACTTTTTGTTAAGTTTATATAGGGTTAGAATAACAACACTTACCACTAATGTAAGCAATAAACAAAAAAGTATACCTGATGCCTCAACAAAGACACTAAGACCAAGTATAAAACTAACGATAACAAGGAAGTAGAATAATAGTACATAAACTACAGCGTAGAATAAGTCTTTCATAAAATAAATTATAATACTAGTAGTTAGACTTTACAGTACTAATAGATTGTCTCCCTGATTACCTTCTTTAGAAAAGACCTTTTATAGTATCTACTACACTATATTCTATCAATACAGATACTAAGCATATCACTACGATAACACTTAAGATATAGATAAACTTAAGCATCCATCCTAAATCTTCCATTACAAACTGTTTTGCTGTAAAAGTATCAGGTCTATCTCTATCGTAAGTAATATCGAACTCTTCTCCTACAGGGTTATAGTCTCGTAGAGCTATGTATTTTTCATTATAAGGATACTCGAAGTCAGTATCTTCTAGTTCTGGTTTATTCAATTTATACTGCATAGGTTTACCACGCACTATTTTGTTGTCCTTAGTAGTGAACTCCACGATAAGAATCTCTTTTTTCACATCTCCTCTACGGCTAGTAGCTAGGTCTTCATCGAAGTTTAGGTATGATTCATATTGTATTATTTTAGCAGTTGTAGTTATCCCTGCATATTTTAAACGTTGATTAGTGGTGTAGACCTTAATCATTGCTAAAAGTAGTAATACAGGTATAAATAATAAAAGATAAATCATATCCTGAATAGCAGCATAGATAACTATGACAATCATAATAATTGCTGCAGGATAGTATATTTTTTCAAGTTGTCTGACCATAATAAAGTAATTTACATTACAATTTAATCATTTTTTTATTAATACGAAAAATAGATGCTTAGAAAATAGACTAGTTACTATACATACTGACAATAAAGAGCATTCCTCTACATACAATGCAAAAAGAAAAAAGCTTATCAATAGCACTTCGTGTAATAAAAATAAAATAAAGTACCTTTGTATCCATAAATAGATGAAGTATATGACATTCGAAGACTTACAATTAAATAAGAATATATTACGTGCCATAGATGAGCTAGGTTACAAAGAACCTACTCCTATTCAACAAAAAGCAATCCCTTTTATCTTAGCTGAAAAGGATTTGATAGGATGTGCACAGACTGGTACAGGTAAAACAGCTGCCTTTGCAATGCCTATTATTCACTATTTACACAAACTTGGAAATACTAAAAAAGCAAAGAAAGCTAAAGTACTGATCGTTACTCCTACTCGTGAACTAGCTGTTCAGATAGGCGATAACTTCGAAAAATACGCTAAGTATACTAATGTGACGTATATCACACTATATGGAGGTATGTCTATCAAGCCCCAAATAGAACAATTAAACAAAGGTGCAGATGTGATTATTGGTACTCCTGGTCGTCTATTGGACTTATATAAACAAAAACACTTAGATCTAGATCATCTACACTTTTTAGTATTAGATGAAGCAGACTTAATGTTAGATATGGGATTCATTGATGATGTCAAAAAGTTAATACAACTTACTCCTTCTAATAGACAGACCTTATTATTCTCTGCTACCATGCCACTCCCTATTAGAGAGTTAGCCCATGAATTCTTACAAAAACCAGAATATGTAGCAGTAGATCCTATTTCTTCAACTGCACAATCTGTTAAACAAAAAGTGTACTTCGTAGAGAAAGGAGACAAGAAAAAGCTATTATACCATATCATCCGTAACGAAAAGTTATCTGATGTACTTGTATTCACTCGTACAAAGGCTGGTGCTGATACTGTAGTAGAATCACTTAAAAAGAACGGTGTCAATGCTGAGCCATTCCATGGAGATATGTCACAAACAGCTAGACAAGCTGCTTTAGATAGCTTTAAAAACAAAGAAACAAAAGTACTAGTAGCTACTGATATAGCTGCTCGTGGTATCGATATAGATAATCTACCTGTTGTAATTAACTATGACTTACCGAATATCCCAGAGACCTTTGTACACCGTATCGGGCGTACTGGTAGAGCTGGTAATGATGGAGTAGCTATCTCTTTCTGTGATAAATCTGAGAAGACCTATTGGGAGGCTATTTGTAAGTTCGGTAGATTACAACCAAAGATTGTTACGGATCATCCTTTCCCTTGGAAAGAGACTACTACTAAAGATGGTCAAACTCCTAAAAAAGATTATAGAAAAAAACCTGGGCAGAGCAATTCTCGTAAATCAGAAAACTCTAAAAAGAATAAAAAACGTTGGTATTAGTACTAACGTTTTTTGCTTTATATTTGATCTTAACAATTGCTATTATACAACTATGAAAAAGATCTTTAAATACTCTTTCTACTTAGCACTACTCGTCTTATTCCTTATATGGTTTGCAAACTATAGAGTAACTAATACTACCAAAGAACAACTGTACAGCTCTGTAAATGAAATACCTCATAACAAAGTGGGTATGGTACTCGGAACTACTAAATTACTTGCAGGAGGCTATGTAAACTACTACTTCACCTATAGAATAGAAGCTACAGCAGCTCTCTATAAAGCAGGCAAAATAGATTATATCGTAGTGAGTGGAGACCACAGTCGCAATGACTATAACGAACCTAAAGATATGGAACAAGCCCTAATAGAACAGGGTGTTCCTAAAGAAAAGATATACCTAGATTATGCAGGACTACGTACATTAGACTCTGTCTATCGAATGCAAGCTATCTTTGGACAAGATAGTTTTACAATTATCTCTCAACCCTTTCACAATGAAAGAGCTGTCTACATCGCTAATCATCTTGATCTTAAAACAGTTGCTTATAACGCACAAGATGTCTCTCGTAACTTTGGTTTTAAAACCATGCTTAGAGAAAAGTTCGCTAGAGTAAAGGTATTATTAGATAACCTAATCAACAAAAAGCCTAAACACCTAGGAGCTCCTGTTCAAATAGGAGAAGGTATAATACAAGAAAGAGCTCAAGATAAATAACCTTGAGCTCTTTCTATAAAACAAAGTCCCTGATCTTTCAGGGACTTTGTGCGCAAAAAAATATTAACAAAATACTCGAATGTTAATTAATTTGTCTAATTAACATACCTGGGTAAATGTTCTTAGCGTTACCAGAGAATGAAGTAGCTTTAATCTTTTGTACTTCACCTGCATTATTTGCAGCATTCTCAGCTTGTTCTACATCAGCCTCGAATCGGTTATCCCATATTTTATTTTTCTCAGCTTTAATAACTGTAACTCTTTTATATTTTGTAACCTTAGTTTCTGGATCTTCAGTTTTCTCTAATACTTCAAATTTATCACCAGCCTCTACATCTTCTTTCATACCAATGAATGCTGTAATCTCAGACTCAGTTGTAGCAAGAGGAGTTTTAGTACGGAAAGGCTCATATTTCTTCTGTAATTTAGCAATTACATTATCAATAGAACGAACAGCGGCACGCTCTACCAATTCTTTTTCAGAAACTTTAGAGAAAGTAGTAGATTGAATATCTGCCCAAGCAGTTTCTGTTCCTACTAATTTTAATTTAAACAATCCAGATTTGATAAACTGATCAGCGCTGTTTGCATTGTAGTATTTTGTATAGAATGTAGCTGCGGCTTCCTCAGTCCAATCTAATTGGAATAAGAATGCTGTCGCTTTTACCACATATCCTTTACCTGCAACAGAAGCTCCTGATTGTACCGCAGAGTTAGTAGTCGCAGCTGCTTTACCTCCAATTAATCCAGTAACAGCAGCAGTCGTAGCTGACAATTGTCTAGCCATTTCTTCTTTACTAATATAGTTAAAACGTACTCCTACTACGAATGTATTAGAAATTAAGTTCTCTCCTGCATCTTCTAACATTGCTTTACCTCTAGTTGATTTATCAGCAATATCTTTATCAAATACAGAAGCATTGTATAATCCACGTTCTTTGATCAGCTCCATATTATAAGGAGATTGAGTAGACGCATCATATTTACCTGCATTAAACCATTTAGCAACTAACTTATCTCCAACATTATTCTGAGCTAAGAACTTGATAAATTGAGCTGTTACTTTATCAGTACTAGTAGTATCTACCACACCTGCAGTGTTATCACTAGCTACACTCTTACCGAATTTACCTAGAGACTTACCTAACCCACCTTTTTTCTTACCAGAGTCTTCTTTTCCTCCAACAGCAGCAATCTCTGCTTCTGTTACTGGATATTGACTAGGTTTAAAAGAACGTAAAGACTTATCTAAGTTATGGTCATTAAACTTCTCTGGAAGAGGTGTTTTAAAGAATGTCTCTTTAATGATTTGTCCTTTTAAGTTTCCATTTCCATTAATACCGTGGTCATCCACGATGATAGTATATAATGAACTACGCATATAGTCATCAGCTACTTGTTTTTTATCTTGAGCAAAAGCTGCAATTGATGATACTACTAATGAAGCAGTAATCATAAATGTTATTTTATTCATATTAGTATTTTTTTTTGAGTATTATCTTCTTAAGACAACATAAGTGTCTCCTTTTCTTTTAGCAAATGCAGTACCAACAGCTTTCCATGCCTCGATTCTTTGTTGCTCTAAACTTACTGCATCATTGTACATTTTAATTTCAAAGTCTAGATCAGCTTTTACCTGTGCCTTCATCTCGCGTTGTAAAGCTATCGCAGCTGAATAACACTTAGATTCTGGGAAAATAGTTACTAAGTATTGACCAGCTTCATGTGCTCCATAAGCATCTTGCTGTGCATTCCATGCAGCCTTAGCCTTATTAAAGTTTTCCATACAAGCATGATCTACATACAACTGATAAACTTTTTCAGCAGCTTTCATACCTGCATCATAACCTTTACTACACTCTGGAATCGCTGTTAATAAAAACATCGCTTCTTCAAAGTTTTTTTGGTTAGCTAAGCTTTCTGCTTTCTTGATTATAGTAGTATAATTCCCATCATAGTATGCTATAATCTTCTTCTTACTATCTTCTATAAAAGCAACTACATCTTTATTCTTTGCATTTAGCTTTTTAAATGCATTGATATAAGCCTTAGTTTCACTCTCACCGACTCCTTTTAAGTTTACTGAAGTTGATGCAAATACCTTTTGCCCAAAAGAATCACCAATGAATAAATTCATCTCTAAGTCTAATACAAAAGATCTGGGTGGGCCAGGTAGTATATTCTTTTCTACTACATTAAACTCAGGTGTAATAGCGAACTGAGCATAACCATCTGAAGAGCCTAATCCATTAGCTGCAACTATACTTTTTAACTTAGTCTTTAATTGTCCCTCTGCTCCAGAGTATAAACCATCTGTCTGCTCTGGTATAGACGCCATTAATGATATTTCACATTTATCTGTTTGACCATATGTAAACAAACTCGCGAATAACAATAAGGCAACAGATATTTTTCCTATAACTCTATTCATAGTACTCTTATTTCTCTCCGATTACTAAAGCAGCTCTTCCTAATCCTCTGTTGATTAATTTAGCATCTAAATTATATGGTGCTTTCTTTAAGAAAGTTCTTAACTCACGAGCAAAACCATCGGTGTCCTGAGCCATACCATTAGCTTTATAAAGAGGAATACGTACACTCTCATATAAAGTCATTGTCTCTGTAGCATCTGCTTTACTAAAACGGTGATTAACTGTTTTCTCTGCTAACCAGTTATCAATAACCTCTGTTAACTCAGTTCCATCAAATTCAGTTTCTAAATCAACACCTGATCCATTGTCAAATACTAAAATATCTAGTGTTACCTCTCTTCCGTTTGTTAATAAGTCATCGAAGTGAGCTTGTAACTGATTAACGAAACTGTCCATATTCACTAATACAGCTTCTTCTAATAACACAGCTACATCAGCTGAGAAAGATGGTGCTCCAGTACCTTGAGCACCTGCTACTTGTTTACTTGTATAAGCATCTAAAGCTCTTAAGTTATAAGTAATAGACTTCTTAGGTCCCGTAGCATTGATAGTCCAATCTACTTCTAATATAATATCAGACTTAGCTGTACGTCTTACTCTATCTAATGGGCTTTCTGCTAATGCTGCACCAGAAGCTTTACTTGTAATCAAGTTATTCTCAGCATTAGTTTTATTAATAGCTTTCATCGTTGCAGATAAGTCTTTAAGAGGGAATCCTCTATCTGCCATTAGAATATTAATCTTAGAAATTACATTCATCAAATCAGAATGTAAAAGTGCTAATTTATAATCTGGAATATATTCTTCTACCCCTTGGTTATAATATACTTCCATTACTCTATTCTTTGTACACCATGAGTCAGAAGGAACCACCATTAAAGATGGTTTCTTAGCTTGTGCAAACATTCCTACACTCAAAAGGCATAGACAAATAGTCAAAAATTTATTTTTCATAGCTTTTTATTTTTACAATTTTATCTTTTTCAAGTCTTTTAATTATCTCTTTGCGAGCTACAGTTACCTCTACACTATAAGATTCATAACTGATTCCGTGTTTAACTACATTACTTTGAAATGCAATTCTCTTTACAGAGGTATACTTTCTATTCTTACCTCCTTTTTTAAAGAATTTGTCGAAGTACTTTTTATACTTCTCTTCAGCATTAGGCTCAGTTACGATAGGTTTTACAGAACACTCTCTTTTATCCGTTACGATTCCCTGAAACATTACTGTTTTTATAGCCATCTCTTTAGCTTCAGCGATAACCGCACTCCTATTCTTACCAGTAGCATATACTTGTACTACTTCATTACCGTACATATCTGCACTCACACACTCTACTGTCTTACCAGTATAGAAGCTAGCCATAGTATTAGTAGGCTTGCTTTTACACGACAGAACTAAGAGTATTAGAGATAGTACGGATAACCGAATTACTTTATTGATCATCCTATTATTTTTTTAATTAGTAGTACCAGCGTACATATAAGTTGATTAGAATCCAGCAGATAAACTCTTAACGATACCTGCTACTTCTAAGTCTTTACGTAATAAATCTTTAGATACAGATACCACATATCCTACTTTGTATTCTTTTTTACTTACCTTGATTACTTCTGGAACTGAAGAAGAAATAGAAGCATATTTTAAATAAGGACTTTCTTTACCAAAGAAAGTATTGAAGTAATCTGCTTTTTCATGTTGAACTGAAGCATCTTTTATAAGAGGACGTTGAGAAACACACCCTACTCCATTCGCTGCAAAACCACGAAACAAAACTCCATGTACAGCATTTTTCTTAGCTTCTTCATTAGGAATTACAGCCTTATTACTGTACGTCCATATCTTTACTAAGAATGTTCCTTCACTTCCTGTACCTGCACACTCAATATCATATTTCCATTGAGCTGCTTCTTTTTTAGGATTAGAAGCGAAACTTATATGAGCAGAAAAAGTTAATACTGCACATACTAAAACAAGTAGATATCTATTCATTTTTTCAAAACTTTATATTATACAAATACTTTATCTTACATTTTTAACACAAATTTATACCATATAAATAAATAAATTACAAAAAACACTTATACTATTCAAACAAATCGTATCAAAGCCAATAAAACCATAATCAAATGGGTGAAAGAATATTTTTTATGAGTAAACCATATAACTATTCACCTCTTTCCTTGTATTATTCAACTATATTATACAAAACAACTAAGAAGAATATCTACTAAATATTTGATTTACTTCATTACGTAATTAAACAGATGAATAATAAAAATCTCAATACAGACTAATCAGCACATTATTCATGTACATTATGCACATTTTTTAGCTATATATTAAAAACAAATACCCCCTAACAAACATATTGTCTATTAGGGGGTATCCTATACCTTACTCACTTAACAAAGCGATGCTATAGCTTATCTTTTTGTCTCTTAAGTATCGCTTTCTGTTGTTTATATTCCGCTTTTCTATTATTCTTTGCTATCTTTCTTTTAGAATCATTGTCCTTATAGATGATTTCGATATTTTTAATATCTCTTTCATACTCTATCTCTAACATATCTAACTGGTGCTCTATATCATTCTTATAGCTTTTATTTTGATACTTATGATGAGATGCCTTATCCCACTTCACCTTCTGAGAGTCATTAAGGATAATATAAATATCCTGTCTAAAACTCCTTGCTAACTCTCTCTTTTTTAAACCTTTTTCTCTACCTGACAATGAACGGTCACGTCCTATCGCTTCAAACTCTCTGCCGATAGTACGTTTTCGTTCTATAATCTTAGTCCTTTGACTTTCTGTTAGTTTGTAATACTCTCCTTTATCTAATAACTCCGAAGCACTTACTTCATAATCTGTCTGTTTACTATTCTTAGGTGATTGCGCATATATACTAGTAAAGACTAGCAATGCTCCTAATACTAAAACTCGTCTCATAGCTCATTTTTTTAAAATTAAAAAATGACCTCTATCTCTATAAAGATCATTAGTCAAATAAAACAATTCGCATACAAGGTGACAAACATAAAGAGTTAATTCACATAAAATATGTACTTACACTAAGAGAACCTATATTATCCATCATATAATCTCGTGATTCGCCCAATAATAAAGTAATTCTATAATCATATAAAGAAAATCCCCTTCTCCATATCAAATGAAGAAGGGGATACTATAATAAATATAATTATACTCTTAATAAATTAGGTAAATAAATACCATAACTGCGCTACGACAAAACACACAATAACTCCAAAAAGAACTGGTAATAATGAAGCTACAGTAGTCCACTTCACACTATTCGTTTCTTTATAGATTGTATATATCGTAGTACTACATGGATTGTGCAGTAAACTAAACAGCATCAAGTTCACTCCTGTCAATGTAGTCCACCCTGCCATATGTAAGATAGTCGCTATCTCTCCATCCGATACCTCAAACATCACACCAGCGCCTTCACCTATAGAAGCATCTCCTAATACCATAGCAGTCAACATTAATACCGTAGGAATAACAATCTCATTAGCAGGAATAGCTACGATATAAGCTAATAGAATAACTCCATTTAACCCTAAGAAGATACCGATAGGATCTAAACCTTGTATAGTCCATAATGCTATACTCTTATCTCCTATATCAATATTACAGATCAACCAAATAACTGCTCCTGCAGGTGCTGCAAATACAATAGCTCTCCATAATACAATAAGTGTTCTATCAATTAATGATGTATAGATCGTCTGTAATACTCTCGGCGGTCTATAAGGAGGCAATTCTAAGGTAAAGAAAGAAGCCTGCCCTTTTAGCATAGTCTTAGACAGCATCCATGAAGTAAAGAATGTAAATCCTATTCCTAATACCACGATTCCCACTACTGCAAGCGTAGAGATAGTATTAGACAAATACGATGGTACTAAGGCTCCGATAAAGATACTTGCCATCAATATCTGTGTAGGCCAACGACCATTACACAGCGAAAAGTTATTCGTAATGATAGCAATTAGTTTTTCTCTAGGGCTGTTAATAATACGAGTAGAGACCACTCCAGCAGCATTACACCCAAAGCCCATACTCATTGTCAAAGCTTGCTTACCATGTGCTCCTGCTCCTTTAAAAAGTCTATCAAGGTTAAATGCTACTCTTGGTAGATACCCAAAATCTTCTAATAAGGTAAACAGAGGGAAGAATATAGCCATAGGTGGTAACATTACTGCTATAACCCAAGCTGTAGCTAGATATACTCCATCTACTAAAAACCCTGATAACCACCATGGAAAATGAAGACTCTCTGCTCCACTCTTTAATATAGGGTATAACTCTTCTAATAACAATGTTGATAATGCACTAGATGGATAGTTAGACCCGATAATAGTCAGCCATAGAATACCTCCGAGCATCAATAACATAATAGGAAAGCCAAATCGCTTACTCGTCACTACATTATCGATCATACGGTCTACTCTGAACGCACGCTGATTCATATCTGATTTTACAGTGCTCTTCACTGTCTTCGATACTTGAGTGAAGATAGCCCCAGCCACATTATCAGAATAGTCTAATCCTAGCTTCTCATGATAATGAGCTGCTAACGTTATCACCTCTTTTATATTCTCATTATTGACTTTAGTAGATAACGTTTGGTTCACTAAAGCGGTCTGAATAGTAGCATCTTGTTGTATTAATCTCATCGCTAGCCATGACGGACTAGGCAAATCTGCATCTATACTTAATAGCTTAGACGCTACCTGCTGTACTGCCTCTCTAGATTCTCCAGATATACCAGATATTGTCTTATGCTCAGGCACATATTTACCTGTAGCTACTTGATCTATTGCTACTAATAAGTCTGTAATACCTTCTTTTCTTCTCGCAGAAGTAGGGATCACAGGTACTCCTAGATCACGAGATAACCCTCTCACGTCTATTTCTACACCATGGCGCTGAGCCTCATCCATCAAGTTTAGACACACCACCACCTTATTCGTAATCTCCTGTATCTGTACTACTAAACTCAGATGACGTTCTAGTCGACCAGCATCTACTACTACTACAGTGACATCAGGACGACCAAATAAAATAAAATCACGTGCCACTTCTTCATCTTCAGAAGTAGACATCAGTGAGTAAGTACCCGGAAGGTCGATTATCTTATACTTACTATCCTTAAACTGAAAGTTTCCTTCTGCACGTGTAACTGTTTTTCCTGGCCAGTTTCCAGTATGTTGTTTTAGACCAGTAAGAGCATTGAAGATTGTACTCTTACCTGTATTTGGATTTCCTGCTAGAGCGATAGTATAATCAAACTTACCAGATGACTCCCCTAGTTTTTTTAATTCTGCTGTTGCATTAAGATCACAAATATCACAGGCTGATTGCGCCATAATTTTTTTCCCTTCTTTTATAATTTAATTAGCTAAAGTCACTAATACCATCTCTGCATCCTCTTTTCTCAACGAAATGATAGTATTATAGATAGAATAAGCTACAGGATCCTTTAGTGGGCTGATATTATGGATATATATTTCAGCACCAGGAACAAACCCTAAGTCTAAGAAACGCTGATGTACCTCCACAGGACATCCTCGCTTTATACCTTGTATAGTAGCTTTTTCTCCTTTAGCTAGTTCTGATAAATTCATTACAATTTTCTTTAGATGTGTAAAATTACAAAATTAGACAAGCCTAACAATTAATTTAGTGTTAAAACCTCTATATAAAAACATTCTAATTTAAGGTCATGAGTCTATTTATAAGCTAGAAAGCCAATACAGCTATCATAAACAAGCCTTTCATACTATCTTATTATAATACAATTTGTTACTCTACCATTATATACATCATTACAAAGCTACTTTATATTATACCATACTTATAGGATAATGATCGCATAGTGGTCGCATTAAAAATAGCCAAAACTATGCGACCATTATGCGACCACAAGCCGACCACTATGCGACCACTGCCTGAAAAATAGGGTCACGTCCTACTATAGCTGTACAGATCTTGTTTATAATCCTACTTTTAACTGTACACTTGTTTTTATAATCTTATGATCTACAAAACGGTCTACATAAAGTTAGAGTAGGGTATATTATTACTTACTGACCTCAATGTATCTATACTCTAAAAAAACATTTCTAAACGAGATAACATGTATCTTAGACTTAAATCCATAAAAAAAGAGCAATTGGTATGAATTACTAATTACTCTTCTATGATTAACTTTTAAAGATTGTACTACTATACAGCCTTAAATGCATTCTCAAAAGGTACACGGTGTACTAAACTTCTACCTAAGGTCACTTCATCTGCATACTCTAACTCATCCCCTACTGCTATACCTCTAGCGATAGTAGAGGTGATGACACCCGTATCTTTTATCTGTTTATAGATATAAAAGTTGGTCGTATCTCCCTCCATGGTAGAACTCAACGCAAAGATGATTTCTTTCACCTCCCCTGCTTTTACCTTTTCTACTAGAGATTGGATATTTAATTGGCTAGGTCCGATACCATCTATAGGAGAAATCTTACCTCCTAGCACATGGTATATTCCTTTAAATATCTGAGTATTCTCTAACGCCATTACATCGCGTACATCTTCTACGACACATATCGTCTGGTGATCGCGTGCTTCGTTAGCACAGATATCACATAGCTCTGTATCTGATATATTAAAACAACTCTTGCAGAAGATAATATCTTTTCTAAGCTTTAATAGGGCTTCTGCTAAGTGTAGAGTTTGTTCCTCTGGTTGTTTTAATATATGTAACATTAGTCGTAATGCGGTACGCTTACCTATCCCAGGCAATTGTGATACTTCTTCGACTGCTTTTTCTAATAATTTTGACGGGAATTCCATAACTGCAAAGATAAAAAATAAACTAATAAATAACTCTACTCCTCTAAACTACTACTACACTGAAGAACTCTCTTAATTCTATAATGCATAGCGATAAAAGCAATAGTTGATATTTCTAAAAAAGAATTACTTTTGGATTCTAAGCATATAAAACAATTGACTTATTATGACTCCAATAACCATTATCACGATTATTATTATCTACTTCGGAATACTGATAGGTATATCTCATTATATCAGTAAAAAAGATAGTAGTAATGACGCATTCTTTAGTGCTAATAAAAATGCGAAATGGTATTTAGTCGCTTTTGGGATGATAGGGACAGCCTTATCAGGGGTAACCTTTATATCCGTGCCAGGAGAAGTAGGCTCGCCTAACGGTGAACAGTTTAAGTATTTTCAATTTGTTTTAGGTAATGCTGTCGGTTTTCTATTAACTGCCTCTGTGCTACTCCCTTTATATTATAAGTATAACTTAGTCTCTATCTATACCTATATAGAGAAGAAGCTTGGGCATTATAGTTATAAGTCTGCGGCTTCTATATTTTTGTTGAGTAGAACGATTGGTTCTGCATTTAGACTATACCTAGTCGTTATCGTATTACAGCGCTATGTATTCGATTATTTCGGAGTACCTTTCTTTGCTACAGTACTGATTGCCCTATTACTGATCTATGCTTATACTTATAAAGGTGGATTAAAAACCATTATCGTTACAGATACGTTACAGACCTTCTTCTTAGTTGCCTCTGTTATATTCACCATCATTTTTATCTGTCACAGTCTAGACCTTTCGGCCGTAGAAGCCTTCGAAACCATAAAAAATAGCAATTATTCTAAGATATTCTTCTTTGAGGATTTCATCTCTTCTAGATACCATTTCTTAAAGCAGTTTATAGGAGGAATATTTGTAACACTAGCGATGGTAGGATTAGATCAAGATCTTATGCAGAAAAATCTAAGCTGTAAAAACATCAAAGAAGCACAAAAGAATATGTATTCTTTCACAGCCATCTTTGTGGTGATTAACCTATTCTTCTTAGGTGTAGGAGCATTATTATACATCTACGCAGAGAAGAACGGCATCCAAGTACCACTAGATCTAGCTACTGGTAAGCCTAGAACAGATTTACTATTCCCAGAGATTGCTTTTAACTATCTAAGTATAGTACCTGCTATCATATTCTTATTAGGGTTGACAGCGGCTACATTTGCTACTACAGACTCTGCTCTGACGGCATTGACTACCTCATTCTGTATAGACTTCTTACACATGGATAAGAAGAAAGACGATGCGTCTAATGTATGGAAGAGAAAAGTAGTACACCTAGTGTTCTCTTTATTAATGTTCTTAGTGATTATATTATTCAATGCTATTAACGATGCCTCTGTAGTAAGTATGATTTTCAAGATAGCCTCTTATACATACGGACCACTATTAGGCCTATTCGCCTTCGCCATTCTATTTAATAATAGAACTGTCAAAGATAAGTTAGTACCTATTATATGTATACTAGCGCCGTTTTTGACGTTATGGTTGAGTAACAACTCTGCTACTTTATTAGGTGGATATGTTTTTGACAATGAGCTAATACTTGTCAATGGATTAATCACAGTACTATTATTACTCTGCACTAGTCAAAGCAAAGCATTAAACAAAATAAATTAAAACAATAAAGGTCTTATGCATTCATAAGACCTTTATTGTTTTATCCCTAGAACTGCTCTGTACGTAGTAATACTAATGTACAGGCTTCTTCAGACTTAATACCAGCATCAGATAGTTTCTGAACAAACTCATTATTCTCCGTACCTGGATTAAAGATTACACGTCTAGGCTTTAGTTTTATAATCTCTTCATAATACTCTACTTGCCTTGCAGGATTAAGATACAAGGTCACTGTATCGATATCTCCTCCTGTATACCATTTAGTATGGATATTGACATCCTCTACCATTCCTTCTCTAAGTCCATGGGCTATCACCTCATGTCCATATTCTCTAAGCATCTTTATTGCCTTATTAGAATATCTTTCTTCTTTTAAAGAAGCACCTACAACTAATATTTTCATAATTTTTATATTTTTAACAGATTAATCACACAAATACATAAATTAAACCATAGATATATCAAAACATATTATATTTAGAAGCTAATCTACTTAGTTTAATAAATTATATTTTATAAATTTAGCTAATATTTAAACTTTTTTTACAACAAAAAGTATATAAATGATAAAAGTCATATTTCAGATATAAATTTAACAGTAATTTTACTCTAGAAATTTAAAATCTCAATTATGAAAAAGTTACTACTTTCAATTTTAGGAGCTGCATTATTCGTAAGCGGTTCTACATTCGCACAAGAAACGACTAGTGCACCTGAGAAACAAGATTATAAATGGCAAATGCGTCTACGTGGAGTAGGTGTTATTCCTCATAACAGAGCAGATATCGGAATCATCGGTGGACAAATCGATGTAAATAACAACTTTATCCCAGAATTAGATTTCACTTACTTCTTCACAGAAAACTTAGCTGCTGAGTTAATCTTAGGTACTACTAGACATACTGTAGGAACTATTGGGTCAAGTTTAGACAACCCAATTACTCAAGGGCCTAGCACAGCTAACGTAGATTTAGGAAGTGTATACTTATTACCTCCTACATTAATGTTCCAATACCACCACAAATTTGGTGAAGTATTTAAACCTTATGTTGGGGTTGGGGTGAACTATACTATTTTCTATAACGAAAAATCTGGTGTAGCGAAAGATATAAAATATGACAACAAATTTGGTTGGGGTTACCAATTCGGTTTTGATATTGATTTAACAGAGAAATTCTTTATCAACGTTGACTTCAAAAAGTTATTCTTAAAAACAGATGTTACTGTTGATGCTACTAACTTAGTGGCTCCAGGTGTAACAGGTGTTGATCAGTTAAATATTCCTGCAAAAGTAAAATTAGATCCAATGTTAATTGGTTTTGGTGTAGGAATGCGTTTTTAATTATTTAATGAGACATTTTTTTTTACCAGCCTTCTATGTACTGCATAGGAGGCTGGTTTTTTATTGTCTATTATTTAACCGACCTTTGCAACTTTATTGAAAACAATAAGATATGCAAACTACAATCAGTTTTAAAGAAATTAACAAACTAGCTATACCCGCTATTTTTGCAGGGGTATCAGAGTCCTTAATTTCTCTAACTGACATCGCCATCATCGGTAATGTAAAGGAAAATAGTGTAGAGGCATTAGGTGCTGTAGGCTTAGTAGGATCTTTTCTTTCTGCGATAATATGGATCGTAGCACAAACTAAAACTTCTATATCTGCTACCGTATCTCAACATCTAGGAGCCAATAGAATATTCGCTGTAAAGACCCTAGTACCACAGGCTATACTGTTTAACTTTTGCCTCAGTGTACTGCTATTCATATTCACTACTTTCTTCGTACACGAAATCTTTATCGCTTATAATGCAGAAGGCTTATTACTAACCTATGCTAAAGAATATTACTTAATACGTGCTTGGGGATTTCCGCTTACTCTAATTACCTTCGCTCTATATGGGGTTTTTAGGGGATTACAGAATACAATGTGGGCAATGAAATGTAGCTTAACTGGAGCTATTATCAATGTGGTATTAACGTACTACTTTGTCTTTGGTATAGAGGGGATATTGCCCGCTATGCATATCAAAGGGGCAGCTTATGCTAGTGTGATTGCACAGACGATTATGTTACTTATGGCATTCTATTACTTCTTTAAGCATACTCCTTTTAACCTAAAAGTAAGAAGAACGATTAACCCTTCACTAAAGCCATTAATCATTATGAGCTTTAACTTTATTATTCGTACAGCAACACTTAATGTAGCTATATATTTAGCTAATGCTTATGCCACAGGTTATGGCAAGAGTTACATCGCAGCACAAAGTATACTGATGAATATCTGGTTATTCTTCTCTTTCTTTATAGATGGCTATGCAAGTGCTGGTAATGCAATGTCAGGAAGGCTAGCAGGTGAAAAAAACTACCAGACGATGTGGTCACTCTCTAAGAGTATCAGTAAATACGCTATTATTATTTCACTGATCTTAATCGCTATCTGTGCGATTTTTTATAGACAAATCGGCTTACTCTTCAATCAAGATCCTGAAGTTATCAAGGTATTTATAAGCGTGTTTTGGTTAGTTCTCTTTATGCAACCTATCAACTCTCTTGCTTATATCTTTGATGGAATCTTTAAGGGAATGGGAGATGCTAAAGTACTTCGCAATAATTTACTGTTTGCTACCTTCTGTGGGTTCATCCCTACTCTATTACTGTTTGATTATTTAGATTTCAAATTATACAGTGTGTGGATTGCTTTCGGAGTGTGGATGTGCTGTCGTAGCTTCCCTTTAATGTACTTATTTAAAAAGAATTACGTAGATAAGTAAGCAATGCAACAGCATTGCAAACATGGCTTGACATTATTTATAATGATTATAAGGTGGTACATTTGCTTTAAACAAAAACAAAAAATCATCAAATTATGTGTCAAGAACATTCAAATCATAATCACTCGCATAACCATAGTGATCATAATCATGGACACGACCATGATCATGACCACAGCCACGGAGGAGAAAACACGAAGCTCTTTGTTGGCTTCAGTTTAGTTATGTTTTTTATAGGAGTCTTTCTTGCTAATATTATAAAAGCAGATTGGTTTATCAACAATAATACACTGAGGTTATCTTGGTATATCGTCGCTTATCTACCAGTAGCATTCCCTGTTCTAAAAGAAGCTGTGAAGTTAGGAGGCAAAGGAGATTTCTTTAATGAGTTCTCATTAATGGGAGTAGCTACGCTAGGTGCTTTCTTTATAGGTGAATACCCTGAAGGAGTAGCTGTAATGATATTCTATACCATCGGTGAAATATTCCAAGAGAGCGCTGTAAATAAAGCTAAAGGTAATATCAAGGCTCTACTAGACATACGCCCTAATGAAGCAACAGTATTTAGAAACAATGAATACACTGTTGTCAATCCAGAACAAGTAAGTATCGGAGAGATTATCCAAGTAAAAGTAGGTGAAAAGATTCCATTAGATGGAGAGCTATTAACGGACAAAGGTAGCTTTAATACTTCTGCCTTAACAGGTGAAAGTAAGCCAAGTACTTACGAGAAAGGAGAAACTGTTCTTACTGGGATGATTAACTTACAGAATGTAATCGAGGTTAAAACAACAAAGTTATATCAAGATAGTTCTCTTGCTAAAATCCTTCAAATGGTACAGGAAGCAAGTGCTCGAAAGGCTACAACAGAACTTTATATTAGAAAATTTGCTAAAGTATATACTCCTATCGTATTCTTTCTAGCTGTAGCTTTGACGATTATCCCTTATTTTGTATTAGGAGAAGGATATGAGTTTAAAACATGGTTAGAGCGTGCACTAGTATTCTTAGTAATTTCTTGTCCTTGTGCTTTAGTAATCTCCGTTCCATTAGGATACTTTGGAGGAATAGGGGCTGCTTCTAGAAACGGTATCTTGTTTAAAGGATCAAATTACTTAGAACTAATGGCTAAATTAGACATCGTAGTAATGGATAAAACAGGGACACTAACAGAAGGAGTATTCAAAGTTCAAAAAGTAGAAACTACTGTTGAACAAACTGAATTTGTAAGTATTGTGTCTGCTATTGAAAAACAATCTACACACCCTATTGCGAAGGCAATTGTAGAAGCTTATCCTACTTCCAAAACTGCAGAAGAGGTACATGAGATATCTGGAAAAGGATTAATGGGTAAAGTAGATGGCAAAGAAGTACTAGTTGGTAATACAGCTCTTTTAAAGCACTATAACATTAATTACCCAACGGAGATAGACGATATAGTAGAAAGTATCGTTATCGTTGCTATAAATAAAGAATACAGTGGATATATAACAATTGCTGATCAGATTAAAGTTGACTCTAAGGATGCAATCAAGCTGATGAAATCTCTTGGAGTGAAGAAAACTGTAATGCTAAGCGGTGATAAAAATACTATCACTCAAAAAGTAGCCAAAGAAACCAATATAGATCTAGCATTAGGAGGTTTGCTACCTGAAGGTAAGGTAGAGCAAGTAGAAAAGCTTAAAAAAGAACATCCTAATATGTCTATCGCATTCGTAGGAGATGGAATAAATGATGCACCTGTACTTGCGCTAAGTGATGTAGGTATTGCAATGGGAGGATTAGGAAGTGATGCAGCTATAGAAACAGCTGATGTCGTGATACAGACTGATCAACCTTCTAAGATTGCTACTGCAATGCATATAGGTAAAGAAACACGTAAAATAGTCATTCAGAATATTACACTAGCCTTAGTGGTTAAAGTCATAGTACTTATACTAGGTGCAGGTGGAGTAGCTACGATGTGGGAAGCTGTATTCGCAGATGTAGGAGTTGCCTTACTAGCAATCCTTAATGCTGTTAGAATTCAAAAGATGAAGTTTATATAGCTTAATACAAACAAAAATCCCGATAGTAATCGGGATTTTTTTATTCTTGTTCCTTAAACTGATTTAAGGTATCTTCTATCTGTTTCAGGTATTGTCCATATAGTTTTTTAATCCAATACTTGGCAATAAAATAAATTAGAACAACCATAATAATAGACACTATTCCTAAATACTTTAAAGCATGTAAATCACCTCCCAAAATAAGATCTAATTGAGATGAAGGAGATACAGCTAAAAGCAATAGAATACCAAAAGGAATAAGAGAATAACAAAAGTTCTCATACATTTGAATATACAACTTAACATTGTAATAGCTATCATATAAACTGTCTCTACTGTTTAATTCCAAAGAAGCAGATGTTTTATAAAAGCGATACATCTTCAAAATATAATATCCTGTAATAAGTACAAATATTCCATAGAATAGATAAAAACCTCCTATTCTAGTATCATCTATACGTAACAAACGAGGAGTAAAAGCTATAAAAACAATACTCAAAACCTGTATCCAAATCTCTTTTTTGACATTCCCTCTTATCTTGTCTAATGGTAAACAACCTACTTTTTCATTAAGCTTCTCAGACGCTACTATATCATTAGGCAGTTCCTGTTCCTGCCATGACTTCTTTAAATCATCTAAATTCATAGCCTTGATCTTTAATAATTTCTTGTAATTTACTTTTTGTTCTATTGAGTTTTACCCTAGCATTTCCTTCAGAAATACCAAGATTTCTTCCTATATCTTGATGAGAGAATCCTTCTAAATACAAAAATACGAGTGCCTTCTCTACGTCATTTAATAAATAGATAGCCTTATACAAATAGTGTACTTGGCTTTCTATATCCATATCAACTTCACTTGATTGCATACTTTTCATTTTCTCATCAAAAGCTTCATTTCGTCCAACTACTTGCTTAGCTTTCTTAAAATAAGTAATAGCTGTATTTAAAGCCACTCTATACATCCAAGTAGAGAATTGACTCTGCCCTTGAAAACGAGTATAAGACTTCCACAATTGTAAAACAATTTCTTGATACAAATCGTTTTGATCCTCTTGGTTATCCATATACATCTTAGATACTTTATATAAAATACCTTTATGCTTTTCAATTTGATCTAGAAAGGTTCGTTCTAAAATCTTGCTCACCTTAACTAATTATAAACAGCTTTTACTTGATATCCTTCTTTTTCTAATAACTTCAGAACTCCATACTCTCCACCAAGATGTGCGCTTCCTACAGCAAATACTGTTGACTTCTCTTTCATTATTTCTGGCATCTTAGCTACCCATTTAATATTTCTATTATCTAATAAGTCTTTCTTAAACTTAGTTGGTACAAACTTAGGGTCTGTTCCAAACTCATACAATGCTTCAATATCCTCATCTAAGAAAGATTGCTTCATCTCGTTATAATTCTTCTTATAAGCATTAACTTCTTTAAATTGATTAACCAATTCTTTAGGGGAATACATACTTTCCATCACTTTCTGTTGATCAATGAAATGTTCTAAACCAATTATTGATTTATTAGCTTGCAATGCTTTTTCAAAAAGTTCTAAATCATATCCTTTAACTTCACATGACACTAACTTAGACATCATTAATCCAACCAAAGCTATAGTTGAAAAGTTATTTACTTGCTCTAGTTCTAAATTATATTCTTCCTTCAGAATAGCCCCAAACTCAGCTAACTCTTCCTGGGACAATTGAGAAGATAAAGATTGCTCTGAAACAAACATTTTTTGCATATATGCCAATTCAACAGGATCACTAAAGTTAACCTCTAAAGCTAATTGCTCTGCGCTATCTAAAGCTTTTTGAACTTTGTCACTAATAATTAATTCATCCTTACACAAAATGTGAAATGTACCTAAAACATAAGAAGGCTTGTTCAAGCCCTTTCCAGAAACTTCCCATAATAAGCTTTTCTCTGATATATTAATATCTTGAGCAATACACTGAAAACTAACTAAAACAAATAATAAAATAAAAGAAAATACACGCTTCATAATTATGTAGTATTTATAGGGTTATAATATACATAGTAAGTATAAAATAGAATGAAACGTTACAAAAAAAGATTACTTTTTTATAAGTTCTTTTAAAAGGAATAATATACAAACAAAAAAATCCCCAACCTCATACGAGATTGGGGATTCTATAAAGAAAGGCGGCGACATACTCTCCCACTAGTTAGCAGTACCATCTGCGCTAGCGGGCTTAACTTCTCTGTTCGAAATGGGAAGAGGTGAGCCCCGCTGCAATAACCACCTTAAATCGGTTGTTACACAATTAGCGTAACTAATATTTTTAACTATATTGATATTTTAAACTTAACTATACCTTAGAAAGTTGCCCTCCCCTTGTATTAACAAGGGGAGATTCACATAAGCTTACGGGTTATTAGTACTACTCGACTTTGACATTACTGTCTTTACATCTATAGCCTATCAACGTTGTAATCTCCAACGACCCTTTAAAGAAATCTCATCTTGTGGTGGGTTTCGCACTTATATGCTTTCAGCGCTTATCCCTTCCCAACGTAGCTACTCTGCGATGCCCCTGGCGAGACAACAGATGCACTAGAGGTTGGTCCAATTCGGTCCTCTCGTACTAGAATCAGATCCACTCAAATTTCTAACGCCCACAGTAGATAGAGACCGAACTGTCTCACGACGTTCTGAACCCAGCTCGCGTGCCACTTTAATGGGCGAACAGCCCAACCCTTGGGACCTTCTCCAGCCCCAGGATGTGACGAGCCGACATCGAGGTGCCAAACCCCCCCGTCGATATGAGCTCTTGGGGGAGATCAGCCTGTTATCCCCGGCGTACCTTTTATCCTTTGAGCGATGGCCCTTCCATGCGGAACCACCGGATCACTATGCTCTACTTTCGTACCTGTTCGACTTGTTAGTCTTTCAGTCAAGCTCCCTTATACCATTGCACTCTACGCACGGTTACCAAGCGTGCTGAGGGAACCTTTAGAAGCCTCCGTTACTCTTTTGGAGGCGACCACCCCAGTCAAACTACCCACCAAGCAATGTCCTCCCCAATAAGGGAGTTAGATCTCAAATAAGCAAAGGGTGGTATTTCAACAATGACTCCACAACGCCTAGCGACGCCATTTCACAGTCTCCCACCTATCCTACACATCACTTATCCAAGAACAATACTAAGCTATAGTAAAGGTGCACAGGGTCTTTTCGTCCCACTGCGGGTAATCGGCATCTTCACCGATACTACAATTTCACCGAGCTCATGGCTGAGACAGTGTCCAGATCGTTACACCATTCGTGCAGGTCGGAACTTACCCGACAAGGAATTTCGCTACCTTAGGACCGTTATAGTTACGGCCGCCGTTTACTGGGGCTTCAATTCAATGCTTCTCCGAAGATAACATCTCCTCTTAACCTTCCAGCACCGGGCAGGTGTCAGGCCCTATACGTCATCTTACGATTTTGCAGAGCCCTGTGTTTTTGATAAACAGTCGCCTGGACCTTTTCACTGCGGCCAGCTTGCGCTGGCGACCTTTCTCCCGAAGTTACAGGTCTATTTTGCCTAGTTCCTTAGCCATGAATCTCTCGAGCGCCTTAGGATACTCTCCTCGACTACCTGTGTCGGTTTACGGTACGGGTACTAATAATCTAAGTTTAGAAGCTTTTCTTGACAGCCCTTAGGCACACTATCTCGTTGTCCGAAGACTCAAAGTACTATCGCATTTCTCCAAGTCTGACGCATTTTACTATCAAACCTATAGGTACGTGCTTCAACGAACTATTCCGTCAGTTCGCGGTGCTTTCATCACTGTGTCACTCCATCACAATTATCAGTAGTACGGGAATATTAACCCGTTGGCCATCGACGTCCCCCTTCGGGTGTGCCTTAGGTCCCGACTAACCCTCAGCTGATTAGCATAGCTGAGGAAACCTTAGTCTTACGGCGGGGGTGTTTCTCGCACCCCTTATCGTTACTTATGCCTACATTTTCTTTTCTAAAAGCTCCAGCAATTCTCACAAATCACCTTCTGCGCCGTTAGAATGCTCCCCTACCACTCACGCAACTAAATGCGCAAATCCATAGCTTCGGTAGTATACTTATGCCCGATTATTATCCATGCTCGATCGCTCGACTAGTGAGCTGTTACGCACTCTTTAAATGAATGGCTGCTTCCAAGCCAACATCCTAGCTGTCTGGGCAATCAAACCGCGTTTTTTCAACTTAGCATACATTTGGGGACCTTAGCTGATGGTCTGGGTTCTTTCCCTCTCGGACATGGACCTTAGCACCCATGCCCTCACTGATGATTATCATTACTTAGCATTCGGAGTTTGTCAGGAATTGGTAGGCGGTGAAGCCCCCGCATCCAATCAGTAGCTCTACCTCTAAGTAACTATCGATCATCGCTGCACCTAAATGCATTTCGGGGAGTACGAGCTATTTCCGAGTTTGATTGGCCTTTCACCCCTACCCACAGGTCATCCGAAAACTTTTCAGCGTTAAACGGTTCGGTCCTCCATTTAGTGTTACCTAAACTTCAACCTGCCCATGGGTAGATCACACGGTTTCGCGTCTACCACTACTGACTTAAGCGCCCTATTAAGACTCGCTTTCGCTACGGATCCATGACTTAATCACTTATCCTTGCCAGCAACGGTAACTCGTAGGCTCATTATGCAAAAGGCACGCCGTCACTTCACGTAGAAGCTCCGACCGCTTGTAGGCGTATGGTTTCAGGATCTATTTCACTCCGTTATTCACGGTTCTTTTCACCTTTCCCTCACGGTACTGGTTCACTATCGGTCTCTCAGGAGTATTTAGCCTTAGCGGATGGTCCCGCCAGTTTCAATCAAGGTTTCACGTGCCCCGACCTACTCAGGATACCACTATTCTTATCTTCTCTTACCAATACGGGACTATCACCCTCTTCGGTTTACCTTTCCAGGTAATTCTTATTAAATCCGCAAGAAATGTCGTGGTCCTACAACCCCAAAATTGCCGTAACAACTTTGGTTTGGGCTATTCCGCGTTCGCTCGCCACTACTTACGGAATCACTTTTGTTTTCTTCTCCTCCGCCTACTTAGATGTTTCAGTTCAGCGGGTTCGCCTCCATATTGGATAGTATGTCTTCAACATACTGGGTTGCCCCATTCGGATATCTACGGATCAATTCGTGTGTGCCAATCCCCGTAGCTTTTCGCAGCTTATCACGTCCTTCTTCGCCTCTGAGAGCCTAGGCATTCCCCATACGCCCTTATTTTGCTTATGTGCTTACAATTCTTTCGAATCGTACTTTCTATATATTTCTATATCTTTTTTATTCTTTCTAACTGTTTTGTTAGTTAAGTTTTATCAATATGTCAATGAACTTGTGGCGAATCGCCACTGATAATTAAACCAGCTTTGATATTATGCCGTAGTGGAGAATATCGGAGTCGAACCGATGACCTCCTGCGTGCAAGGCAGGCGCTCTAGCCAGCTGAGCTAATCCCCCGTATCTAGTGTTTGGTTAACAGCTTACAGTTAACAGTAACTTTTGGGCGGTTAGTTTAACCTCTAGTATTTCCTTCAAATTAGTAAATTAGTAGTCCCGGGCAGACTCGAACTGCCGACCCCTACATTATCAGTGTAGTACTCTAACCAGCTGAGCTACGAGACTCTGTATTACTTAATTCTTTTATTCTTTTTTTTTGGTATTAACAGCGAGAGTAAAGTATCATACTTCTATAATTATTCTCTAGAAAGGAGGTGTTCCAGCCGCACCTTCCGGTACGGCTACCTTGTTACGACTTAGCCCTAGTTACTAGTTTTACCCTAGGCAGCTCCTTGCGGTCACCGACTTCAGGTACCCCCAGCTTCCATGGCTTGACGGGCGGTGTGTACAAGGCCCGGGAACGTATTCACCGGATCATGGCTGATATCCGATTACTAGCGATTCCAGCTTCATAGAGTCGAGTTGCAGACTCCAATCCGAACTGAGACAAGCTTTGGAGATTCGCATCCTGTTGCCAGGTAGCTGCTTTCTGTACTTGCCATTGTAGCACGTGTGTAGCCCAGGACGTAAGGGCCGTGATGATTTGACGTCATCCCCACCTTCCTCACGGTTTGCACCGGCAGTCTTGCTAGAGTCCCCGCCTTAACGCGCTGGTAACTAACAATAGGGGTTGCGCTCGTTATAGGACTTAACCTGACACCTCACGGCACGAGCTGACGACAACCATGCAGCACCTTGTAAATTGTCCGAAGAAAAATCTGTTTCCAAATCTGTCAATCTACATTTAAGCCCTGGTAAGGTTCCTCGCGTATCATCGAATTAAACCACATGCTCCACCGCTTGTGCGGGCCCCCGTCAATTCCTTTGAGTTTCATTCTTGCGAACGTACTCCCCAGGTGGGATACTTATCACTTTCGCTTAGCCACTCAGTCCGAAAACCGAACAGCTAGTATCCATCGTTTACGGCGTGGACTACCAGGGTATCTAATCCTGTTCGCTCCCCACGCTTTCGTTCATCAGCGTCAATAAATACGTAGTAACCTGCCTTCGCAATTGGTATTCCATGTAATATCTAAGCATTTCACCGCTACACTACATATTCTAGTTACTTCCATACTATTCAAGCTCTGCAGTATCAATGGCAGTGTCCTAGTTAAGCTAGGAAATTTCACCACTGACTTACAAAGCCGCCTACGAACCCTTTAAACCCAATAATTCCGGATAACGCTCGGATCCTCCGTATTACCGCGGCTGCTGGCACGGAGTTAGCCGATCCTTATTCTTACAGTACCGTCAAGTCCCTACTCGTAGGGAGGTTTCTTCCTGTACAAAAGCAGTTTACAATCCATAGGACCGTCATCCTGCACGCGGCATGGCTGGTTCAGAGTTGCCTCCATTGACCAATATTCCTCACTGCTGCCTCCCGTAGGAGTCTGGTCCGTGTCTCAGTACCAGTGTGGGGGATCTCCCTCTCAGGACCCCTAATCATCGTTGCCTTGGTATGCCGTTACCACACCAACTAGCTAATGATACGCATGCCCATCTTATACCGATAAATCTTTATTATCAATACGATGCCATATCGATAAACCATGGAGCATTAATCCGAATTTCTTCGGGCTATTCCCCTGTATAAGGTAGGTTGCATACGCGTTACTCACCCGTGCGCCGGTCTCAAAAAAGCAAGCTCTTTCTACCCCTCGACTTGCATGTGTTAGGCCTGCCGCTAGCGTTCATCCTGAGCCAGGATCAAACTCTTCATCGTATATTTTTAATTTCGTAAATTAAAAAAGTATAATTCCAAATCTTTGCGATTTGCCTTACTCTCTTATTTGTATGCTGTCAATCCAATATGTTTATGAACGTGTCTTCTTATTTCTAAGTCTCACTTGTTTTTCAAAGCGAGTGCAAAAGTAAAAACTTATTTTGAATTAGCAAAACTTTTTAAGAAAATATTTTTCTTTATTTTTTCGCTCAACTCCCGTTTTTACTGAAGCGGACTGCAAAGATACTACCTTATTTTTCACTTATGCAAATTTATTTTTGTAAATTTTTTAAAGCTTATTTTCTAGTCGCTCTTGCTTCACTTTTTGTTTATGATCGTCTGCCTCTAGAGTCGTTATCACTTCTCTAATGCGGATGCAAAAGTAGTATCTTTTCCCTTACTTCCAAACTTATCTTTGCCTTTTTTTAAAGGTTTTTGAAAACTATTTCATAACTCTCTATTATATCACCTTTTACGAGAGAAAGTTTTTTTGTCTTTTTTTAAAGGTTATAACGTTATGGCGTCTCTATACTATATATACGTAAAGAGCAGTACTTAATATTGTACTCTATTATATATATGTAATAATTGAGAATATACCTTCTTATACCCTTTCTATCTATTTATAGATGTTACTTTATCCTATATAGAGGTGTTTTATCTACTTTTTTGTAGTTGATCTACTTATATAGGTGTGTGTGTTTTGAAGAAAAGTCCCTTATTATATGGCTATTATCTTGTTTCGAAGAAAAACAGATGTACTTTTTTTATTCTCACATTGAGTAATTATCATCGTAAACAATTGTCTATCAAAAAGTAAAGTAAATTACCAGTATTATCTTTCTAAAGCCAAAACACTTCTGTATCCCAGTAATAGCAAGCCTTTATGCCTACTTCTTCAACACCGCTTCAACATTTCTCCAAAATTACTCTACCTGAGCACCTCTTTCTTGAAGCAATATTGAAGAGGTCTTGTCGCACTCTTGAAGAGGGGGCTTAAAATATAGTAACAAAAAAGCCCTAGACTATATGATCTAGGGCTGCGGGTAATACATTCTTTAATGAAAAAAGCTCTTACCTACTGACAAGAGCTTTACTCTATAATTATTTCTTTTCTTTAAAGGATTCAAGCATTGAAGTCATCACGCTCTCATATTTCTTCTTTTTAACCATAGTAGTCCAGCTCACTATTTGATAGTATCTATCTTTTCCTTCTATACAAGCTAGTTTATAATGAACGAGAGTCCCATCTAAATCTCCATCATAACTAGTCAAATAAGCAGGTAGTCCATTCACACTAGTCTGTTCTAGTTCTGTATCTTGTTTTAAATTCAAACTAGAAGCGATAGAAGAATTTGCTAATTCAGCATATACTTTAAAGTTAGGAACTGGATTGCCATAAACCTCTTCAACAATCTCCTTAAACTCTACCTTATTATCTTCCACTATCACTACATAGAAATCATCCTTTTTATTTTCCATTTGAAAGATGGCATCTTTATTCAGGTTTTTGGCAAGAGAGAGTTCACTAGGAACCTCTATCGTCCCCAAATCACCAATATTTACTTCTTTAGGCACTGTAGACTCACTACAAGAAATCAAAAAGAAAGTAAATAAACTCATCATTATGACAATACTTCTTATCATCGTTATTCTGTTATTTTAAATATTATAGGATTGTAAAGGAACAAAACTTTTATTTGTTTTTCATAATCTCTGAAAACAATTCAACACTTCTTAAACGTTCTTCTACTCCATAGATTGGAGTAGTGATCATAATCTCGTCAACCTCAATCGTATTAAAGAAATCTGTTAAACCACTTTTTACTTTTTCTTTGTCTCCTATAAAAGAGAAGAATGTTTTTTGCTTTACAATGAACTCTTCATAGTCTGTCCAATTGCCCTCCATAGATTCACAAGGTCTCTGAAGAGGTTTTCTATCATTTCTAATAATTCCTAAAAACATTTTATAAAATGATGTAGCTAGTTGTTCAGCCTTTTCATTCGTATCTGCAACTATTACATTCACACAAGGCATAAAATAGGGTTTATCTAATTGTGCAGATGGTACAAAATTCTTTCTATAAATATTAGCTGCTTGTAATAAATGATCTGGAGCAAAATGACTTGCAAATGCATACGGCAAACCTAACTCAGCTGCTAAATATGCACTATCTGTACTAGATCCTAGTATCCACATCGGTATATCACATCCTTCTCCAGGAAATGCTCTTACCTTAGCTCCTTCATTTACTTTAAAAAAACGCTTTAGCTCCTCTATCTGTTGTGGGAAAAAATTAGCTGCATGTACGTCATTACGTCTCAAAGCAAGGGCTGTAGCCTGATCGGTACCTGGTGCCCTACCTAATCCAAGATCTATTCTACCTGGATATAACGCCTCCAAGGTTCCAAACTGTTCAGCAATAACTAAAGATGGATGGTTTGGTAACATCACCCCTCCTGAACCTATTCTCAATGTAGATGTCCCTCCTGCCAAATATCCAATCAAAACAGATGTGGCGGAAGAAGCTATATGTGGCATATTATGATGTTCTGCCAACCATAGTCTATTAAAGCCAACTTTTTCAATATGTTGTGCTACTTTTAAAACATTCTGTAAAGTTTCAGTCGTTGTTTTATCCTCACCTATAATCGCAAGATCTAAGAATGAGAATGGTATATTATGATTCATATAAAAATTCAATTAAAATGATATGACACAAGATAACATTAATAAACAGAATGCTATTCGCTGTTATAAAAAATTAACACCATGAGTTATATTAACTTATTAATAAGCTTATAAACAATAATTTATACCAATAAAAAATCGTAAATTTATAACACTAATCATTACTTAAATAATATGATGCACATACAGAACTTATTAGAGCAGATAGAGTATGGTGAGAAGAAACCAGCTATCAAAATACTAGTGGATAACGACTTTTCTAAAGAAATCAGAATTGTATTCAAAAAAGGACAAGAGATGAAAGAACATAAGACATCCTTCCCTATAGTCGTGGAAATCGTAAAAGGAGCGATAACATTCGGGGTGGAAGGAAAGCCTTATGACTTAAAAGAGGGACACTTAATCGCACTAGAACCTAATATCCCACATGACCTAACAGCTCTAGAGGATAGCATAGTACGACTAACCTTACATAAATCTGATCAGGTCACAAGAGTGATGAATGTCATCAAGGACTAAGTATAGTTATCTTCTACAAGTATTACTACGCCTATACCTGCTAAAATATATTGCTTATTAGATAACAAAGAATCCTTATAAGTACAGTAAATTTGCACAAATCAGAAAAAAATGAAAAAAATAATATCTAGCATACTGTTACTATCAAGTACATTCTGTCTGGCACAAAATCTAGAAATTATCCCATTAGGGGTCTATGGTGGTGGAGATGAGAGCAACTTATCGTCTTATCTTATCGGAGTAGAAAACACAAATAGCTATATCGCTCTAGATGCTGGTACTATACATAGTGGTATCAATAAAGCAATCGAAGAAAAAACATTCTCAGCAGATAATGGTACGATACTACGCGATTATATCAAAGGGTATTTTATATCACATGGTCATCTGGATCATCTATCAGGACTAATCATAAATTCTCCTGAGGATTCTTCTAAGCCTATATATGCGTTACCATTTGTCATTGATATTTTTAAGAACAACTATTTCACTAATGCTTCATGGGCAAACTTCGGTAATGAAGGAGAAAAACCTATACTAGGTAAATATAAATATACAAGAGTAAAACCTGCACAATCCTTCAATATAGAGAACACTTCTCTGTCTGCTGAAGTATTTGAACTTAGTCATGTAAATCCACAGTTAAGCTCTGCTATATTAGTAAGAAATAATGATGAATATGTACTCTACTTCGGAGATACAGGAGCAGATAGAGTAGAGAAAACAACTAAACTTAACTATATCTGGGAGTACATAGCACCTCTGATCATTAATAAGAACCTTAAGACTATATTATTAGAAGTATCTTTCCCAAATAGTCAGCCAGAGGATAAGTTATTCGGACACTTAACACCCAAACTGTTAAATGAGGAATTAGGTAATCTAGCAAATCATGTAGGTAAGGAAAACTTAAGAGATTTAAATATAGTTATTACACATCTAAAACCTAGTGGAACAGCTATAAGTACTATCAAAGAAGAATTAGCTACTCAAAACGAATTTAAAGTCAACTATATCTTCCCTGTACAAGGGCAAAAAATAAAGTTACAATAACCAAAAAAGCCGTCTATGTAGACGGCTTTTTTGGTTATATACTATATCCTTATCATTAATTTGATTTTTGTTTAAAGAACATCTTGTCTACAATAAACACAAGAATGAATGCTACTAAAGATGGAATCAGCCAAGGCACATCATAACTACTCATTGGCAGTGTCTTAATAAATTCTTCAGATGACTGAGAATACTCTATAAAGTCATATTTAAAAGCAATAAAAGAGCTAAACTGAATCAATGCTACAACTGTAGTAGTTAAGATTGCTCCAACGAAAGGAGCTTTTCTAGTCACAGATTTACCAAAAGCCACCATATAAATGATCAATGTCAATGTAATAGGATATATGATTCCTAAAAATGGAGCTGCATAATCAATGATACTATCTACCCCTTTCACTGCTAATATTGCAGAAGAAACACAAGTAATAACTACAACTAGCTGATAGCTAAGTTTTCCTTTCGTTAATTGGCTAAAGAATGTACCTGTAGCACACACTAACGCAATCGCAGTGGTCAAACAAGCTAAAGCTATACATAATGATAATGCTAGAGTCCCCTGACTACCTAATACTCCATTAGAGATATGCAACAATAGTTCTGTTCTCTTTAAATCATCTGTAATAGGGTAACCTGAGGTTGCTCCTAGGTATACTAATCCACCATATATGAATAATAAACATGAGATAGCAACAACACCTGACATATAAGTAACCTTAGTTTTCTCTTTAGAACTCACATAGCCAGCAGCCTTCACTGCAGAGATGATAATACCAGCATAAATCACTGATGCTAATACATCCATAGTCTGGTATCCCTCAGCAAATCCAAGTCTAAATGGATCTGGATAAGAAGTATTAACTAACTTAGAAGTATCTAAAGGATTGACTATACCAATCACTACCATCGCTACCAAAAGAACTAATAACATAGGTGTCAAATACTTACCTATAATATTAACTACCTTAGACGGAGATATCGAAAGTAACAACGTAATCCCAAAGAAAATAACAGAAGACCATACTGCACTAAAATCAGGAAAGACAGATAATACCCCTATCTCAAAGGTAGTCGCTGCTGTACGAGGAATAGCAACCAATGGTCCTATACTAAGAATAATAGCTGTAGCTAATACCCATCCTAATGTACTATTGATCCGTTTACCTAAGTCTGTAAATTCGTCTCCAGAAATCAATACAGCAACAATTCCTAAAAAGGGTGCTAGTATTGCGGTGATAGAAAACCCTGTAACAGCCGAGGTCCAAGAACCTTCTGTAAACAATCCAATAATAGGAGGCAAAATTATATTTCCAGCACCAAAAAACATGGCAAACAATGCAAAACCAATAGTTACTGCATCAAAGATGGATTTTTTATTCATTCATTAAATTTTAGGTAGTTAACATTTGTTTTATTCTATAGTAAAATCAGTAAAATTTCTTAAAATTTGTACTTAAAAATAACATTCAATATCTTTAGTTTTACTTAAGAGGAGCACAATATATAAAATAATAATCGGCTTAGATATATACATACCAATATTTTACACCATATTCATTTAGATTCAGTGATAATTTAACACCTTCTAGAATATGTTAAAAAAAACAACACCAATAACCGAATTAGAAACAAAAAAAACTAAAAAATGATTCTTTTTACTACCAATAACTTAAAAATAGAAACAATTCAATTAGGAGAAGACTTAAATGACCTATTAAAGATTCATAACTCTCCTGACACAATGAAATGGATTCCATCTAGGGCAAATCACTGGGATTCTGATGCTTTAAGAAATAAATATGCAAAAAACGATCTCCTCTACTCTCAAGGGTTAGGAATCTATAAAATTTCTCTAAACAATAACTCCCAAACTGATATAATAGGGGAAGTACTACTCATAAAATACGGAGAGCAAGAAGAAAAAATAGAAATAGGGTACATTATACATAAGGATTATTGGCAAAAAGGTTACGGTACAGAATTACTACATGGCATAGAACTCTTCATGCAACAAATATATCCTTCAAAAATCCTTATCGCACAACTCTACGAGAGTAATATAGCCTCTCGTAAACTATTAGAAAAAATGAATTATTCACTTATAGATAGACAAGAACTGGATAATAACACCTACAAGTTAATCTACCAGAAAGAAATCTTATCTACTTTGTAGCTCATTATATAGATTGTCAAATACAGGTATCACTAGTCTAGCTCTCTCTGTAAGGGAGTACTCTATATGTAAAGGTTTTTCATTAATTACACTCTTAATTAAGAACCCATCCTCTTCCAACTCTTTTAAAGCTACAGAGACAGATTGCTTATTAGCACCTTCTAACAAGCGCATATAATCTCTAAACCTCCTAGGCTCCTCTTCTGTAATATGAATGATATGAACTTTCCATTTGCCACCAAGAGTCTTTATTAGTTCTTCTGCTGGGCACTTAGTAGTTTTTTCATCGCTTTTAATCATAATCCATATTTATTTAGTTACAAAGCTACACAATTCCCTTTATAATGGAAAAACTAGTGTAATTGATATTCTTTTAATACTACAGAATATTAAAATATAACATCACTTCCAACAATTTCTCATTTTAGACTAAGCAAATAGTCAAAAAAGTCTCATTTTTTGCTTTATTATTTTATCATATAAATTACAAAATAATATGTTCCAAATATTAAATTATAATCAATCATATGTAATAAATCGTAAAAATAAAATACTCATATATACAAATCAAATGAATAAATAACAATTTTAAAACACAATAAATACAATAATCAATTCATTTTAAGTAAAAAAGACAATAAAAAACACTTTTTACACAACATTGATATATTTCATATTATTAATTTTACACTAACAAAACATCAACATATTATTAACATAAAATTTAAATATGATTAGCCATTTAAAAAACACGACTTAGTATAAACCTAATACACAAAACTCACACTCCCCAACCGAGTTTGCGTATTAAAAATCACCTACATCATGACAAGCACAGCATCAAAGATCGTAATTCCAACTAAAATAGTGGAATTTAAGAATCCACCTAAAGATGATTTTATCATTTTTCAACAAGGGGACGAAACAAAGAAAATATCTCCATATAACAAAAGGAGTTATTACAAACTTTCTTATTTAAAATCAAAGAGTAAATTCTTTGATGGAAATAAAGTGATTGAGTTAGAAGGTCCATCATTATTCTTTTCTAACCCGGTATCTCATTATACATTCGAACCAGTATCAGAAAAACCGGAAGGATACTACTGTTTATTTAACAGCAGCTTCTTAGGCTATAAAAGTCACTTATTAAAAAGCATTCTTGCCCACTTACACGAGAATCCTATTTACCTTTTAACGCCACAACAAGATGAGTTTATTTCTTATGTATTTAAGAGAATTGAAGAAGAAAACAATCAAAAGTATGCGCAGAAATACGAATTAATGCGTAACTATATTGAAATCATAATACATCAAAGCAATAAGCTCAATGCGACATATACTGTAGACCAGAGTGTAAATGCACCACAAAGATTGTGTTCAAAATTCTTAGAATTATTAGAAAAGCAATTTCCGATTGAAAAAACAAATACAGTAATCAAATTGAAAACGCCTAATGATTTTGCAAAAGTGCTGAATGTACACGTAAATCATCTCAATCATACTTTAAAGAAAACAATAGGAAAATGTACTAGTGACTGTATCCAAGAGAGACTATTAATAGAGTCACAAAAATTACTAAAGTCTAAACCATGGAGTGTAGCTGAAATAGGCTATTGTTTAGGTTTTGAATACCCAACGTATTTTTCTAGCTTTTTTAAGAAATATACTTTACTTACTCCTAATCAATATCGCAAAAATTAAATAATGATACAAAGATGTTTGAATTGTTTTACAATCAATTGAATAACTCAACTTAACTTTGTGGAAGAACATAGAAAACAACTTTACTAAAAATTACAATTGCAGAAAACTGCAAAAACACATTGCTTATCTTCAAGCTAAAAAAATGAAGAATAGTAGCCCTAAATCTTTTTTATTGTTAAAAAAGCCACCTTTTTAGAAGGTGGCTTTTTGTTTTGTCACTATTAAAGTTTATTTACTAATTCTACTTCAAATACAAGAGTGCTATAGGGACCAATCTCTTTACTAATATGCTCTTCTCTATAAGCGTATTCTGGAGGTGTGACCATTCTAAACTTAGTGCCTATTGGCAATAATGGAACAACCTGTTGATAGGCTAGAATTAATTTGCTCAGGTTGAAAGAAGCGGTCTTTCCTCTAGCAATAGAACTATCAAAAACTTCTCCATTGATATTAGTACCATGATAATGACATTCTATGCGATCAGAAAGTTCTACTTTGTCCCCTTCACCTAATGCTATAATCTCATAAGCTACACCTGAGGGCAATAAGATCACTCCGTCCTTCTTTACATATTCTTCTAAATACTTAGCTCCTTCTTCTTTATTCTTCTGTTCTAACTGCTCTTTCCTTTTTTTTAATAACTCTGCGACACTCATAAGTATTACTCTATTTTAAACTTACCTGCAAAAATAATAGATAATTTCTATCCTTCATGCTCTTTATAAGTATGTAATTGCCAAATACTAAGGTTATCCATAGCACGTGTACATCCCACATACCATTCATAAGGAGTTAGTTTATTCGGTTTATCCACTACAAGAATAACATTCTTACGTTCTAATCCTTTAAACTTAACTGCTGTAGTATACTGGAGTTTCTTAGGCTTTAATGTAAGATTCTCAACTGTAAGCTCCTCCATTCCTAATTCTAGAATTAAATCAGCAACGTTATTACGTCTCTGCCACACTTTACTTTGTACCAACACAATTACATCCTCAGCGTTTAATGAAGAACTAGGGTCATTAATACTGCGTATCACTTCTTCCATTGCTTCTTTAATCGTCACTTGATCATAGAATGAACGCAATTCAATTTCATCATACTCTTTCTGATGCACACTCACCTCATCCCAATCATCAGGATGCGTTTGAATATGTTCTGAAATCTGACGAATCTGTGACTTCTGTGCACTTCGTCGTATTTTGTGTAATTTAAAATGAGTAAAATACTCTTTCAAGAAGTAAGCATAATCAGAAACATCACGTCCAAAAAGAGAGAAGCTTTGGTCTAGATCATAAAGAAGCATAATATTCCCTTGTTTCATTCCATTGTGATTACCACATAACTTATGCATCATTAAGTGAAGATTACGATCAAACAAATCTTGTGCTTCGTCTACAATCATATAATCATAATTAGGAAGCTTATCTATTTCTTCTAAATGAGTAATCGTCTTTCTAATATAGTCTGCAAATTTCTCTGGTTCTATATATAAAAGATCACGCTCAGTAACACCAGGTAAATACTTCATCACAAACTGTGTGAATGTAATGCAGTCTATACGAACATTACTCGCCTTAAACCTCTGTGCATTATAAGCACATAACAAAGAATTCCAGCACAAATAAATACCGTGTCTTCCCACCTGCATCTCACTATACGCCATCGCCATAGTAGTCTTACCTGTACCTGGCGCTCCTTCTATCATTAAACGCGGGTTTTCAGAAAGAGAGTACAGTATCTCTAAGTTTCGTTCTTTTAGCCATTCTAACGAATTTCTAGATTGGAAGACATTGGTATCCTGAATCATTGGACTGAATGTATTCACAATATTATCCAATTCTGCTTTCGATAGATTATTAAATCTAATAGGGTGTGTATTCTCTAATTTCTGCTTAGAATAATCATAGATATGTAATAGAAATTTTTCTATATTCTTATATCTATTGCGTCGAGTGTAGTCACTAAATATAAGATTCTTATCATAAATAGTATTCTCAATAGCAATTTTAGTAGTTGGAAAGGCCACTGCTTCACAGAATAATATATGCTTAAAGCTAGGGAACACTTTATTCATCAAAGTGTATTTATATCCCTTCACTTGTTCAAAAGGGTTTTGGTTTAGCCACTTCTTACGCTTACCATCCTTAAAACAGAAACGTCCTTGGTCAACAAAAATATTCCCCCCTTTTACTTCTAAGACAATAATTCCAAATTTAGAAACAATGATAAAGTCAAGCTCAGCGTCCGCTTTAGCCCTTTTTATCTTAGAGTTATCATGAAAAGGAAGTTTCATACTATACCATACATACCAATCATGAGGGCTTTTAGACAGGGATTCTACAATATCTCCATATATTAAAAACTCTCCATAAGGAACCTTGTTCCCATTTATAAAAAGTTGCTCGAGCTCATCTAGAGGGTACTCCGGATAAATCTTTAAAGCCATGACTCTACATTTTTTTGATGAACATCTAAATTACGTCTTTTACCTCAACTCTACTCTATATTCTACAATTAAAAAAGGATAAACTAAAAATAGCTTATCCTTCTATAACATTTACATTTAAATTATGAAAAACTCCCTCTTCATCTTCATTATTCTATTGCAAAAATAGACCTAGAGAATGTCATAAGATATCATTCAAAAAATAAACGACTATTTAGAAATAAATAGTCGTTTATAAATATATTATTCTGTTGGAAACTCAGGTCTTCTCATCTTAAATCTACTTCCAGATAGAGACTCTAAGAATGCTACTATCGCTTTTGTTTCTTCTTTCGTTAACTCTAGAGGTTTCATTAAAGGATCTGTCACAGGATATAAAGGATCTTTCGCTTTTTGTTCAGCAGTAGGATCTATCATGTGCATACCACTGTTGTACATATTAACGATTCCTTCCAGATCGTCAAATAATCCATTATGCATCCAAGGTCTAGTGTTTAAAAGATCTCTTAAACCAGGAGTTTTAAACTTCCCTACATCATTAGGATCTTTCGTTACTTCATATCTACCGAGATCTTCAAACTTGCGTTTATAGTAAGTCAATCCAATATTGTGAAAAGACTCATCTGTCAAGTACTGCCCATGATGACAATTCATACATCTACCTTTCGTTCTAAACAAATGCATACCATAAATTTCTTGGTCATTAAGCGCTTTATATTTACCGTCTATAAAAGCATCTACTCGACTAGGTTGACTCTTAATTGTCTTTTGAAACGTAGCAATTGCTCCTACAATACGGTCATAGGTAATCTTCTCATCACCGAAAGCTTCTTTAAAATAAGGTTTATACCCTTGTACTTTACTCAATTTGGCAGGTAAATCTACTACGTCCATTGCCATTTCGTTATGAGCAGATAATGGTCCATTAGCCTGTTCTTCTAAACTATTAGCTCTACCGTCCCAAAAATAAGAAGTACGCTCTGCAGTATTATATAACGAAGGGGTATTACGTGCTCCTTTTAAGTGATCATGTCCAAGTCCCACCATACGTCTATCTGTCCATCCTAATTCAGGATCATGACATGAACTACACGATATCTGATTAGACTTTGACAATTTAGGATCAAAGAATAACATACGACCTAAAATTACTTCAGGTTTCGCTTGTTCTGTAAAATAGTCGTTATCACGTTTAATACTTCCCATCTCACTCCATTCCACACCTTCATCTATAGTTGGTGCCGGCCATTGTGAAATAGGCTGCTTATAGCTTTCTATTATTTTTTGATACTCAGGGTTGTCGCTTCCTAAGAATCCTACAAACTTTGGACTAAAACTAAATAATCCAAAAGCTAAGAATCCAGATAATAAAATAACTACCTTTTTCATTGTTTATTTGTTGTTAGTTAATAACTGCTTAGAAAATAACTCCTAGAGACATTCCTATATAGTTATTTGTTTTGTTTATATTATACTTTGTCTGTTCATACTGAATCTGAGCAAACATGGCTGGTATATTACTAACCTTCACATCATATCTGGCTGTAATACCATAAGTCTGATAATTAGCAGTCTGAATCGCTAAATCATGTTGTACCCATTCTGTCATAGCAGGGCTCTTATACGATGTTACCAAATTCACAGTATCCTCCTTAAGATTACGCACTCTAAAATAAGGGCTTACTGTTATGATATTAGATTGATTCAATTGTCGCATATAATCAACTTCTAATCCATAATGTAAATATGTGAATCGCTGTCTAGCCTGAGTATCTCTTCTCTTTTCTTCTGTCTGTTCTACTGTGAAAGAAGGTGAAACTACTAATCTACTAACATCTGTACTATATTGATAAAATAAAGACGTATACACATCACTTCTTACAAACTTATACAGATCTTGCTCTCCTATCTTTCTCTCTAACTTTTCTGTTTTAGAATAAAAAGACTCAATTCCTCTTGATTCACTTAGTAAGTAATTAACTTTTGCTCCTAAACGATGTTCATCTAGATCAATATATTTAATTCCTCCTATTGTATATTTTTTAGTTTTAAGTACAGACATTTCTTTTGAAGGACTACTTCCAAAGTTCTTCTCAATATCAAACTGCCCAAACGAACCTTGTATCAAAAAGTCCTTACCTTTATTCTTAGCTATAGTTCCTCCTACCTCATATCCTGTTCCCTCATAAATCATCTTCATATCTACAGCAGAACTAAAGTAATAATTATAAGCTCCTAAACCTGTCAGGTGATACGCTATGGGCTTCCCTAATAGACTGACAAACTTAATTGTACTATTCTGAGTATATTTATTCCAATTTGCATACACTCCTAATTCGTAGTCCTTATAAACATTATAGTTTACTCCAATGCGCAAATTTAAATCTGAAGAGGTATTCTTAGGTCTTGGGTCTACTTCTCTATATCCACTTTTAGCCATATAACTAACTTCTCCTCCTACTGTCCACTTATCAAACTGTTTAGCCATCCCTCCTGCAAATTGATAAATCTCTTGCTTCATGGTACCTCCTATAGAATCACCTAACACATAAGGTCCTAGGATATGTCTGTCAAGATTCTCATTCCACTTCATATTCTTTTGCTTCTGAGTATTATAAGAAGCGCTTCCCCATAGGACAGTATTATTCTTTAATCGTTGATAAGAAGAAGTATTTACCTTAAAGGCATCTAAGCCATCTCCATCCTGGATTAAATAAGCATCCTTACTATCTGATAGATAATTCAAACTTAATTCAGAAAAAGACAAAGGACTATACGATGTCATGAAAGCACGATTAGCAAAAAAGTCTTGTCCGAATACGATATTCATATCCCGTTGAGCTAGTCTACTCTCGTATAAATTAGAATCTGTTCTATCCTGAGCTTGAACCTCAGCACAAAACAATACACTAATTATTCCAACTATATTTATATATGTATTTCTCAATGTACTCCTATTTTATTTATGATGTATTCCGTCTTTTAGAGACATCTCTGACTGAGGAATAAAATCATCTGAAGAATTATTAGTATCCTTATACACATTGCGACCTTGCTCATTAGGTCCTAAGACTTTTCTTCTGATAGTCTTTCCATAACGCGCTTTATCAGATTCTGAAGTTGCACAGTATGAGTAGCCGCTATCTAAAGAAGGAGCAGTCACTAGACGTTCAAACTTATCAGGAATACTTCCATTAACAGCATCAATAACCCATGTATTAGGCATTTTATATCTGCTGAACTTTTGTTCTTTACCTGCAGCTGTCAAATAGCTATAATCAAACTTATAATTAGCTAGCCAAGTATCCACATTCTCTCCTTTAGGAAAACGAGCTACGATATATCCTGTCTGTCCACGATCATGCATAGCGAACATACTAAAGTTTAACTTCGTATAAATCATCATCACATTAGGTACATTAGGATTATCTGGTTGTACATTCTTAGGGTTTTCAGTAATAGGAAATTCAAAGTCAGCATTAGATAAATCAGCCCCTGGTACATTGGCTAAGTTATGATTCTGAGCATTATCTGCTATTACAATAAAATCTCCTGGCTCTACTGGGTACTGGGTACCGTTACCTGGTAACATCATTACAGATTGTAAAACAAAAGCTTCGTTTAATACATCTGGTGTTTCTTTATTATCTCTAGTCGTCAAAAACTCCGATTGAGCGATCAATAATCCATCTGCATAAAGCACTCTATCTGTATTGTTAACTAGTTTAAAGTATTTACCTGTTTGGTATGTTTTTAATTCTGTAGTTTGTAATCCAGCAAAGAATATTTCTTCAAAGATAAAGTCATCGTTAAGTTGTTTGACAAATAAATTAATTGTCATATTTACTATCTGATCGGTCACGTCTAGCATTTCGCTTTTACTACCTAATCCTACTTCTTCTTTATCTTCTAGGACACCTATTCCTTCTGCTGACATTCTATAAGATCCCACAGGTAGAGCGACAGAGAAATAAGGAGAACCTACTGCTTTCTCCACTATTCGTAAACCTGTATTAACTTCAACAAACTCTACTTCTAATTCTTTTATTTCTTTAATACCTTCTACTTTAAATGCCATAGAAACAGTCGAATTCTGATTACTTCCAAGCGCATTATCATCTGTCAAACACGAGCTCATTAATAAGCTCATTGTCATCATCAATCCGTATAAAAATATATGCTTTAATCTCATTGTCTTAAATATTGAAGTTTATTTCCATTCCAAAGTAAGGTCCGCTATCATCTTTTCTATTTACATTCACTCCATTATATGTATATGAAGAATAGTGTGTGAATAATCGATTAACGAACATGGATGCCTTTACTGATTTATATATTCTCTTTGATATTTTAAAATTAGCATTAAATGTAAATGGTCTTCTCTCCTCCATACCATCTGTCTTAGAAACAGGTCTAACTAGATGTTGTAGTAATGGATCATTTGCACTTTCTTCTGTATAAGGATGAACTACATTATCTATTCCCATATATGCATAAGGAGCAGCAACTCTATTTAGGTTTAGGTTTCTTCTAAACACATCTCCCTGTAAAGAGGCAGATATATTCATATCTAAGCTAGGCAAATAAGTGTCTACAACTACATTGTACACTAGAGATGATCTTCTATTCCCATTATCATCTGCATAAATACCTGTGTATAAATACTGTTGTCCATTTACAGAGATACCAGGTCTCCAAAGAATAGAAGCACTATTAGAATACGTCGTTTTAAACCATGCTCCATTTAAAGTAATACGAGTATTAATCCCTTCAAAACGAGGTGAAGAATATCCAAACTCTATTCCTTCTTTTAATGTTGAACTTCCATTTTCAGTATGTGTATACTGCATCATGTCTTGTCTGTATGAATATGGGGATTGATCTAAATCTGGCTTGCCTAACTCATCATTCCACACTATATCTTTAGACTCATATCGCTTATATTCAAACCCCATAAACTGAGTCATATCTCTAAATCCTGTTGTCATCTTCTCATCGAAGTAGGTGATATAAAACTTGTGTTTTTTATATTCTAAATCTAAACGAATCTCTTTCTTCGTATTCTTCGCGCCTATCAAACTATGGTTAGCCAAAGGCATTCTGTAAGTATAGAACTGTGCGTATGCATTATCTGTCTTAGGATCTAGGTAACTTACTTGCACCATATCGAAGTAACGATCTTGTGGATATAGAAGAGCTAAAGTAGGTTGTTTATACAGTTCTCCATATCCTACTGTAATATCAGTCTTTAGATATTCCTGTCCCATCTTTAGCTTAGGAAGTCCCCATTGGAAGTTGACACGTGGCTCTGCAAATACCCTATCACTAATGCTAAACTCTTTTCCAACACCTAATAATTTAGACATTCTAACTCCTGCATATAATTGTAAGTGATGTTGACCTAAGTCATATTCCATACGATCACCTATATAAGCAGCTAATATCTGAGAAGCTGGTACTTCGTTAAAAGGGCGAGGACGTTTCATAGTCCCTACAGAAGGAGGTAATAAAGGATCGAATAACTCTCCTCTACCATTATTCTTTGAGTATCTAAAGTCCATCCCTACTTCTCCATGATGTTTAATCCCAAAAGTAGAAAAACCTAATTCTGACTGTAACTTTGTGTTGATATTTAAAGGACGGCCTTCTGTCTTAGATGTTGCTATGTATGATGTTGGTAAAAATACACCTTCATTTTCTCCTGTTTCATTTCCAACAGGAATAGCTACACGTCCATTCTGCTGTATAAAGATAGTCTCCTTAATATCTTCTATTCCTTGAGATACATAAGCATTCAAGGTTATATTCTTGAATAAAGCTTCTTTGCCAAAGTCAAGTTTTAGATTGTTACCTAATGAAAAGTACTGCTTTTTATTCTTATAACTATCTGTTCTATCATAACCTGTATCTGGATCAAACTTATCGTTATCAACAGTACCACTATAATCAAAATTTGCTTTCCAACTCAGATCATATCCTCCTACTACAAATGTTCTATCTGATCTCAATGATGATGATACTCTCTTATAGTTCTGAAGGACATCTGTAGGATCGTTCTTAGCATCCAAGAAATCTACACTTGCATTCAGTTTCCATCCTGTCTTAGTATCTATTCCTTTCCCTACATAATACAGTTTGCTAAAACCATCTACTTTAAAACGAGCTTGTAGTGGTGTATACCCTATCTTTCTATTTATCTTAATCAGACCTGAACTCAAATCTCCATAGGCAGCTGTAGGTATACCGCGAATAACCTCAACACTTTCGATATCATTAGTTGCCAAACTACGCATATCCACTCCTATATGAGAAGTCTTAGCTCCTCCTACAGATACCTGCATATCCGCATTAGTATTGATAATATTATCGTCTACCATAAACTGTACTCCTAATGCACCTGTTGCATATTTCTCTCCTGGGTTATTCTCTCTAATTAAAGCAGCATTCGCTACCGTAAGTTTAGGATCCTTTGCTTGCCCTCCTGGTAATAATTCCATTAAATCAGCAAAGCTTGATGGTTGTAAATGTTCCATCGCTTGACGATTAATCACAGAAGTAGAAGTAAGTCCCTTACTCTCTGTAGCAGTAATAACCATTTCTTCTAATATATTAGAAGATGCTGTCAACGTAATAGGTAATGTCTGACTTTGAAGTAAATTAACTACAGTAGAAGAACTTCCATAGCCAATATGAAATACTTCAACAGTATAAGTATCAGCTTTCAAATCAAAAATAGCAATACCTTGATCATCACTAACCTTTAATTGTGACTCTTTTGTTCCAGTTACCTGAATACTAGCATTATTAATATCTTTATTTTGAGCATCTTGCAATACGATCTTCAATTGCAACTTAGAAGATTGTGCAAAAATAGAAGAACAGAACAAGACTGTGAAAGTAACAAGTAGAACTTGAATAACTTGATATAAGCGTGTCATTGAATAACTTAATTAATCGGATGCCAAAAGTAGTCAACAAAACCTATATCTTCCAAGTTATTTAGACTTGATTCAAATTAATTCTATATATCTATTTAAGAATGAATGTAAATAAGTTTAAATCTTTATTTTATACAATAATTAAACACAATCATCAAATAAAACATAATATTACATACAATTCATCAGCACATTATAAGTTACTTCGATATAAATAGTATACTTTATACTACTAATAATATAAAAAGGCTTCTTTAGAACTAACTCTAAAGAAGCCTTTTACATTTAATTAAAGTAAATAAGCGTTACTTCGTTGGAAATATAGGACGTTCCATTTTATAGTAACTTCCTGACATTGATTCTAAAAATGCTACAATAGCTTTTATTTCTTTCTCATTTAATTTTAATGGTTTCATCAGTGGATCTGTTAGAGGAAAGAGCGGATCTAATGCTTTCTCTTCCTCTGTAGGATCTATCATGTGCATCCCACTATTATACAGATTCACTATTCCTTCTAAGTCATCCATTAACCCATTATGCATCCATGGCTTAGTCACTAATAGATCTCTTAAAGAAGGAGTTTTAAATTTCCCTACATCTTCTGCTTTTTTGGTATGTAAGTACAGTCCTAAATCTTCGTACTCTCTCTTATAATATGTCAACCCTATATTGTGAAAAGACTCATCAGTAAGATATTTCCCATGATGACAATTCATACATCCTGCCTTAGTTCTAAATAAGTGCATTCCATATATCTCTTGTTCTGTTAGGTACTGATACTCCCCTTGTATAAACTTATCGAAACGACTAGGCTGACTTTTGATTGTCTTTTGAAAAGTAGCTATTGCACCCACTATTCTTTCATAAGTCACTTTATCATCTCCGTAAGTTTCTTTAAACAAGGGTTTGTACTCTTTATACTTGCTTAACTTCGCAGGTAGTGATTTGACATCCATATCCATTTCGTGATGAGCAGATAAAGGTCCCATCGCTTGCTCTTCTAACGTTAATGCTCTACCATCCCAAAAGAAAGAACTACGCTCAGCAATATTGTATAAAGAAGGAGTATTCCTAGCTCCTAATAAATGATCATTCCCCAGTGATACCTGTCTATGGTCTGTCCATCCCATTTCAGGATCGTGACAAGAGCTACAAGATATCTGATTAGACTTTGATAACTTAGGGTCAAAGAACAGTGCCTTACCTAATACCACTTCTGGCAAATCTTGTGTCTCATAGTATAATGTATCTACCTCTATTGCCCCAAACTCTTTCCATTCTACACTCTTATCTATTATCGGACTAGGCCAATAGCTTATAGGTCTTTTATATTGATCCGTAATCTCTGTGTATTCAGAAACTGATCTTACTTCGAAATTAGTGTATCCTATGAATAGTAAAACCGCCCCAATAATAACACCTATCTTTTTTTTCATCTATCTTCTCTCTCTTTTAAAACGTAATTCCTAAACTCATCATCACACTACTGTTGTTTTGAAACTGCTTATAGTTTTGGAAATAATACTCTCCACCTACAAATACATCTATTACTTTCGGCAAAGCAAAATCATAACGAACCTTAAAGCTTCCTTCCCAATACTCTGCGATCTGAACAGCATAGTTATCAAGTAGCATTTGATTTATAGCATTGCTATTTCCATAATTAAAAGCAGCCTTTTCTTTAGCAGTTTGTCTTACCTTCCAATTAGACGTTACTGTCAATAGGCTTCTATCTTTAAATGTGTACATCCATTGCAAATCTGCTCCTATATAGGTATACTGAATATCTGTTTTAGTATAAGGCTTTTTATAACGCTCTACCTCTTGAGATATTCCTATATACGGTAAGATACTATACACACTATTTAAAGTTTCATACTTAAATACTCCACTTAATCTAAGACTCTTATTCTCGTATTTATATTGTTCTTCTTGCCCTATCTTTAAATAGTTTGTAACGCTCACATTGACAAACAAATTCTCTGTACCCTTTCTCGTCTTCATGTTCCCATCTAAGCGAACACCTAACTGAGTAGCCTGTACATCAAATAGCTTCCCTATAGACAAAAAGTGTTCTACCTCTTTAATTTTAGAAACTTGCAGATCATAAAAATCAGGTAGTAACTTCTCAAAACTAAAAATATTCATTCCCACTGTGGCAAACCACTTCTTCTGAGAAGTATCATATACTTGTAGAGAAGTGCCATACCTCCAACCATCATAATAAGCCTCTCTTCTTTTTCCTTTCAATAGATTATTGAAGTTTCCCATTCCACTCATCTCATATATCACAGGAAATCCAGTAGGACTATAAAAGTCCATCTTGTGTTTCTGTGTATATTTCTCTATTGAGGTATTTACCCCTATAGTAAAAAGCTCCTTAAATACTCTACTCACCCCTATATTCCCTCCTAATCGAGCAGAGAGGTTCTTAGGTCTAGGGTCTATATTACGGTATTCCATCTTCGCTTTATAAAAACCAGAGATACCGATATTGTACTTTCCTAATCGTTGGGCATAACCACCTTCGATGTGATAATCTTCATACTTAATATCTCCTCCTACGCTATCAGCTACCACATACGGAAATATTAAGTCGTAATCTGCACTCTCATTCCACATTACATCTCTACGCTTACCCTGTTGATAAGTAGCACTGCCCCACACAGCACTATGCTTATCTAATTTATGGTAAGCTTCAGCTTGAAAAGACAAATCATCTCTGTTTTTGCCCTCTTGAGCTAAAGTTGTTTCATTCTTACTATTCTGCTTTGCGATTTCGAAAGAAGTTAAACTGTACTTTCTATAGTCTAAATAGTGAGATGGATTGACATAAATAGGTTCTTCAAAATGACGTATTACATCTTGCTTCTCCTTTACTTTTATTGCCAATGAATCTGACTGCTGACCATATCCCAATACAGTACTCAACAATGACAAGAAACATAACCCAAAATGAAAGTGCTTCATACTACACTAATTAATATTTAAATAATGACGGTCTTACTGCAGGTGCAAAGTCAACTGTCGAATTATTAGTATCTTTTAGAACATTGTTCCCTGCTGCATTTTTACCTATTACATTTCTTCTTACAGCCTTACCATATCTTCCTTCATCCCCTACATGCTGTGTGATATAAGTATATCCCATATCTACTGATGGAGATGTTACATTCCACATATACTCATCTGCAATACCTAAGTTTACAGCATCTACTATCCATGAGTTTGGAATTTTAATAGCAGAATCTACACTTGGATATACTTCTCCTCCGAATATCATTTCGTACTCATAATCATATATATTATCTACTACTAACTTCTCCGTTGTCATTCCCTCAGGCATTTTTACTAAAGCATAAGCATAACTTCCTTGAATATTAATCACTAATTCATCGTGAATCGTAATCATTTTAGCAGCTTTTAACCCTACTGCATCATGTACTCCATCTCTAAAATTCTGAAACTCTGCGTTAGTCAAATCAATTGAGTTGCTGTTAAATTCTTTATGGTTAATAGCATTCTCTGCAAAGATTACCGATTTGCCTGGCTCTACTGGGTGGTCTTTTCCTTTACCTGGGAACTGTAAAATAGCTCCAGCAGACAATGCCTCACTCATAATATTAGGTGTATAATCTTGCTTATCGTTTGTCATAAACTTAGATTGTACAAATAACATTCCGTCTAAATACAATACCTCATCAGAGTTATTTGTTATTTTGAAGTATTGGTCATCTGTATACTGAAGTCCTTGTGGTGTCTTAGTCCCTGCGAAAAATACCTCTTCTATTACAAAACCTGTACTACTTGTTTTAAATACGATATCGATAGCCTTAGTCATTTCTCTACCCGAGATCACTACACCTTTAATAAAGTTACCTACTTTACTCTCCTCTACTACACCATTTACCTTATGTGTGATTACACCTTCTACTGTGATATCATAAGTACCTGTAGGAAGTGCTTTCTGTATTTTCTTATCTCCTTCATATACTAACTCTGTTTTCTTATTAGAGTTTAGTTCTGTCAACTTGATAGTCATCTGTTTTATCTCTTCTATCTTCGCACCTTGAGGATCATTAATCCAGAATGTTACGAAAGTCTGCTCATCCCCTGTCATATTGCTATTGTCATCAGAAGAACAAGCATTAAAACCTAATACCACTAGTAGTAAGCATAATGATTGTAAAAGTCGTTTTATCATTTTTATAAGTATTTATAGATTAAAATTTATTTCCATTCCGAAGTAAGGGTCTCTTAGTCCCTTTCTATTTACCTTAGTCCCATTCACAGAATATGGAGCATAGTAGGTAAATAACTTATTAGCGAACATAGACACTGTGATCTGCTTGTTTCTAAAACTCTTAGATAGCTTTAAGTTCACATCCATCAGCATAGGTGTTCTCCTAGATTTATCTGCATTGCTATGTTGTGGGATTACTAATTGTTCTAATAATGTTCCCTTTGCCTCTTCTGCATCATAAGGTCGTAATTCTCCATCTACTCCTACATAGTAGCTAGGCATTCCATTCATCGGTTCATTCTTTGCTAAGTAGTACCAGTTAAACTGAAATGAAGTAGAGAATTGTAAATCTAGTTTAGGGATATAGGTATCTAATAATAGATTACTATTTAGCTGTTCGTATTTGCTCTTAGGTTCCATTTCATCGTATAGTCCTAGGTACGGATAAGGCTTACCATTCACATTTGCATTAGAGTTACCACGTCTATAAGTTGGCAAACTATTGCCCTGTTTAGTTCTAAACCATGCCCCATTAATTGTAACACGAGTATTAATAACAGGAATTCTATTAGAACTATACTGAAACTCTATTCCTTCCTTATCTGTTCTACTACCATTACGAGAGAAATTGTATAAGAAGTTTTCATTAAATTGTTCATAAGGAAGATCCTCTTTATTCGGTACACTTGTGATATGATCATGATCTATACTAGAAGTATCATATCTCTTATAATCAAAGATTCCATACTGGTTCATCGTTCTAAACCCGTTGCTCATTCTTTCTTTAAACACCGTAAAAGTCAGCTGATGAAAACCCCAATTCAAATCTAACCTAGCCTCTAGCTTATTGTTTAAGGCAGGAGTCAATGCTTTGTTCTGTGGGTCAAAAACGCTCGTTTTATAATTAACTGTACGATAATCAGGATTACTGTGAAAATAGTTTAACTGCTGAACGTCTCTATAATATTTCTCAGGATAAAGAAGATTTAGGTCAGGGAATAATCTCTGCTGTCCCCATCCTAACGTTAAGTCTACTTTTGCTTCCTTATTCGCTACTACAAAAGAGGGCAATGTCCATTGTACATTCACACGTGGATCGATATACATCTTTCCACTCATAGTGAAATCATTAGACAAGTTTTGCATAATAGATCCTCTCGCACCTAATGCTAATGTTAGACCGTGTTGTCCAAATTTCGCAGAAGAAATATGCTCTGCAAACAAAGCCGTCGTTACATAAGCAGGAATATCCTTATATGCTCTATTTCTATAAGTAGATTTAGGATCTAAAGGCTTATAGATATCATAGACCTGACCTCTACCGTTATTCTTACTATACTGCCAATCAATACCAGCACGTATATCTGTAGAAATAGCAGACATCTTATAACGAAATGCACTCACTACCTTAGCGAAGATATCTAGTGGCTTACCATCTACTACACTCTCTGCAATATAATTAGCCGTAGGAAAAAAACCATCGTACTCACCATCCACAGTAGAAAGTGGTAGTGCTGTAGCTGCCTCTAGCTGTACAAACTTTGTCTGGTTAATCTTATCGAAACGTTGATTAAACGTAGTCTGTAATTCTATACTTCTAAAGAAAGATTCATTTCTACTCTCATAAGTCACTATATTACTCAGACTATAGAACTGATTATCCACTTTATATTTATTCGCACCTGTCAGGTCAATATCTGGATCAGACTTAGCGTCATCTATAGACCCTGTATAACTTAGGTTAGATACCCAAGAGAACAATCCTCCATTGTTTAAATTCTTATCCTTACTCACACGTACAGTACCTGTCACACGCTTATAACTCTCTAAATCATTGCGAGGTTCTGGTTTAGCATTTAGATAATCTAACCCTACATTTACCTTAAAGCTACTATCCTTAGATTCAAAACCTTTATTAACCGCAAATAGTTTACTATATCCATCTGCTTTAAAACGTGCTTGCCATTTAGAATATCCACTCTTCTTCGTGATCTTTACTACACCAGAAGTAAGGTTACCATATTCTACAGAAGGGATTCCTCTTATGATTTCTACTTTCTCTATTTGGTCTGTTGATATTGTACGCATATCAACACCTGAGCTAATATTGATATTCTTATTAACACCTGACGAAACATTATCCATATAGCCATAAGTATACTGAAGGTTTGCACCCGAGTTCAGTTGGGCTCCATCTACTACAAATAAAGTCCCAAGAGAAGAAGTGTCATATTGTTTATTTCCAACACCCCCTATATTAGAGCTTACTCTACCTACTTCTCTCAGCTGTATTTTATTGACACCGCCTAGGTACGGATCTTGTGCTCTACCCCCAGGTATTAATTCCATTAAGTCAGTAAAACTAGAAGGCTGTAGATGTTGCATAGCTCTTCTATTAATCACAGAAGTACTCGTAAGTCCCGTTCCTTCCTTAGCTGTAATCACGACTTCTTCTAATTGATTCGTTTCAGCTTTTAAGACAACTGTAAGGTTATTGTGCGTTAAGGTATTTAGCTTTTGACTGTAAAAAGAATAACTGATGTGCTGTACTTCTAAAAGATAGTTATCAGGTACTAGTTTAAAAGTTACTTCACCTGCCTCATTGGTAAGTTCTAAGACAGACTCCTTATCACTTTTTAGCATCACCACCGCTGTAGGAATAGCCATTCCATACTCATTCTGCACTTTGATAGAGATAGGAGAACGAGTATTCTGCCCATAACTGAGAAAGTGAATGAATAACGATAAGATAATAATAGTTAGTTGGGTTGGTCGTGTGATAATAGTAAAGTGTTTGAGCATCACGACTGTATTATGTTTTATGGGACAAATGTATAATCTAAAATCATTCTAAACAATATTATTTAGAAGTAATTTAAATAACAAAACTCAAAATACAGTCAAACAAGCTTTTAACTGACAAAAATTAACATTTAAACTCAAATCAATCTAAATAAAACAATGACTCATTCCTTAATATATCTTCAATTATGGCAGAAAAAGTACGTTATGTGTCATTTATACATCATAAAGCCTTCTTACCTTTGTCTTATCATTAAACATGATAGCAGTATGAATACCCCACTACATCATATCGGATTTCTATTATTACCTCAAGTACAGCTACTGGACTTCGCAGGGCCGAGTGATGTATTCAATACTGCTAATCAAATCATGGTTCGCACAGCTACATCCGCACTTACTCAATATCAAATCCACTTAATCTCTGGAACAGTAGACAAAAGTGTACTTACTAGTGCAGGCATTAGTGTACAGTGTGATTATACCATTTATGACCAACATATTCCATTAGATACGTTACTCATCGCTGGGTCTAAGGCAGACCTAACGCATGACTATGATCCTGCTGTATTGCATTGGATAAAGGGAATACAACCTACTGTAAAGCGTATAGGTTCTATCTGTATAGGAGCTTTTTTACTAGCCAAAACAGGATTATTAACCAATAAAAAAGTAACTACACACTGGCAATATGCTAAAGTGCTTCAAGATACTTACCCTTCTATTCGACTGACCTATGATCACTTTTATATCAAAGATGACAATATCTATACTTCTGGAGGAATTACTTCTGGTATAGACTTAGCTCTAGCCTTAATAGAAGAGGACAATGGATATACCCTAGCCTCTGATGTATCACGATATCTAGTAGTAAATCTAAAAAGAACAAACACACAAGAACTCTATAGTACATTAATACCCACTGATATAGAACTAACTCCTTTAGTTAGAAAAGTAAAACAGTATATCACAGATCATCTAACTCAGCAAGCAGTGACTATTGCAGAACTTGCAGATCATGTCTATATGAGTGAACGCAACTTTTCTAGGGTATTTAAGAAAGAAACAGGAATGACTCCAGGTGCTTTTAATGACTGTGTGAGAATAGAATATGCTAAGCGTTTATTAGAATCTACAACTTACTCTATAGTAGAAATAGCTACTCAAGTAGGATATACTTCTGATCATGTATTTAGAAAAGCATTTGTCAAACTAGTCAAAGTCACTCCTACTCATTATAGAAGTGTTTTCCAATCTACGAGAATTAACCTTTAGCATTTAGTTACCCAACTAAATAATCACGAATAACCTAAGACAATACCGATATCGAAGCCAACCTTCGACAGATCTCCTATTGCCTTTTATCAACAGTAAAATATGACAACAACAAACCGCCCCCTTAATGTAGCCTTTATCATTTTTGATCAAGTAGAAGTACTTGATCTAAATGGTCCATTAGATGTATTCGTCAAAGCGAATGTACTTAAACCCAACAGTTATAATCATTACTTAGTCTCTGCTACGAAAGAAGTGGTCAAAACAGAAGCGAATACTACGCAAATAGTACAACAATACAGCTTCGAAGATTGTCCTACACCTGATATCATAGTGTTACCAGGAGCTAACCCTGACATCGTCATGAACTATCTACAAGACGAGTATTTTCAGAATACCTATACTTCTTGGATCATAAATCAACATCAGCAAGGTGCAATGTTATTTACAGTCTGTACAGGTAGTCTACTGATGAGTAATACGGATGTATTCGATGGCTTAGAGATAACGACACACTTTATGGCACTAGAGGCTCTTAAACAAGCTACCCCTAAAGCTAAAGTAATAACGGGTGTGCGCTATGTAGATCAAGATACTGTATTGACTACTGCAGGTATCACAGCAGGTATAGATGGTGCTCTATACTTAGTCAGCAAACAGCTTGGTGAAGAAATAGGTCAAACGATCACCCAATTATTTGAATACAAATCATAAAACCAAAAGGCGACTTAATTACTAAGTCGCCTTTTATAGCTTATCAAAAAAACGAATCCAGTCATGAACAATAAAACAATCATGATAACAGTCGAATTAAAATGACTGCCTTACAGTTTCTAATTTTCTTCTAGAATATACCCATTAATTTTAGCAGTATTGATTTGTACATCTAAGACATAATTCTGTAAATCAATAATCTACTCAACAATAGATTCCCTTCTACAATCTTTCTAACAATTAAACTTATTCTTAAAGAACTGTTTAAACAACTTCGCTTCTTCTTTTTGAGAAATAGGTAATTCATAACCTCCAGTGAAATTCACTATTTTTGTATTAACCTCTAGTACTTCAAATTCTATAGTACTCTTATCATTAAAAGAAAAAGAGAACACAACACCTAACATGATCAATTTAGCTTTCTTTAAATTCATATTCGTAACAAAGATAGGATCTCCATAGGTAGTTAATTCAGAGTCTATAGGTACGATAATAATCTCTCCTGTTCCCTTGTTAAAAGCGACCATATAGCTATAATAGGTAGTACGACTCGCTACTATATAATTAGAATGCTTACTAGTCTTACCATACACTATTGTATACTCTTCTACATCGTCTCGATTAAGTGCTTGTCTTAAAAAAGACTTCATCTTTAATTTCGTTTCTTTATTATCTTCTTCAGATCCAATAAAAAACTTTTTAATCATGTCCATGATTCCACTCATAGGTTTTCTTTTCTTTTAAATTCATATCTATCTTATGTTCATCCCTTATAGAACAACCTTAATTCTAGTAACAAACCGAATTATCGAACTCTAAAAACACCAACATAAAACTTATTTTTTAATAAAAAAAACAATCATTTTCTAAAATAAAAACGAAAACAAAAAAATAAAACACTTCTCCTTCTTAACACAAACTCTTTATAGACATACTATTACTCTTTCACTACCTACCTTACTATCTTCTTTTTAATGACTTCTAAGTACAACTAATATATATCCATAGTATCTCCGTTATTTAAGTCAAAAAAACGGACTCACTACGGACTCATAACGGACTCACTACGGACTTACCCCAAAACAAAATGCACTCACTCCAAAAGTAAAATAGCCTCTAATACTTCTGCAATAGAAGTACTAGAGGCTATGTATATATTTTAAAAATCCTTATTATTAATCGTAACGAATCGCTTTTATAGGGCTAATCTTAGTAATCATATACGATGGGATAAGCAATACTAAAAATGCAATGACTACTACTCCTAAATTTAATAAAAGCACATCGCTAAATCGAATCAAGACAGGGGCTTCTCTCACATAATATGCTGTAGAGTCTAACTTAATCAAACCAAAATACTGTTGTATATACAATAATCCTAATCCTATAAGATTACCATAAAGTAATCCTTTTACTATTAGGTAAGTCGCATTGTATAAAAACACTTTTCTAATCGTCCAGTTATCAGCACCCATGGCTTTTAATATTCCGATCATCTGTGTACGCTCTAGTATTAGTACTAATAAAGCTACTATCATATTAATAGACGCTACCGCAATCATAATAATAATGATAATCTTTATATTAAAGTCAAACATATCTATCCAACCAAATACATTGCTATACTTGTCTACAATAGTCTTACTGTCTACAGTAGAAGGTAAATTCACATAGAACTCTTGCCCTTTTTGTTCAATCTGATCAAAGCTATTTAAAACTACCTCAAATCCTCCTACCTCATTTGCCTTCCATCTATTCAGGCGCTGTACATGCTTTATATCACCTATTACAATATTTGCATCGAACTGCTGTAATGCCGAATTATATATCCCTACGATCTCAAACTGGCGAACATTTGGAATCTTATTTCCCCATTCTTTCATAAAGTAAGTCGTGATTTTATCCCCTACTTTAAAGTGCATTCTATCTGCTATATATTGAGACAGTAGTACTTCATTACTCATTCCATCAGCCGACTTCGGCAATCTCCCTTCTACTAGGTAATCCTTAATCTCGTTTAAATCATAAAGAGAGTCTACTCCTTTATAAATAATTCCCTCAAAAGAATCCTCTGTTCTTATAATACCAGCCTTAGAGGCATAAGACTGTATTTTCTTTACTCCTTCTATATTCTTAATATCATCAGACTGTACTACACTTACATCTATCGGCTTAAGTGTAATATCTGTAACATTACTATCATAATTAGTTATTACGATATGACCGCTAAAAGCTGAAATTTTATCTCTAATTTTGTATTTCAATCCTAAACCTGTTGCAACAGAGATAAGCATCATGATCATGCCTAATGCAATAGCTGTAATTGCAATTTTAATAATTGGTGCGGATACACTACTTTTATAGTTCTTAGTAGTGACAAGTCGTTTAGTTATAAAATATTCTAATTTCAAAATAAATATGATATCGAATTCAAGTTTCAAAAATACATTATTATTCTTAGTCTGTCTATTAGCACTAAGTGTTAATTTTAATACTTATGCAAAAAACACCTCTAATACACATGATAATAACAATACTATCTCAGTAGGAGCCGAACGATTATCTGCTTACTTTGAATTAGTAAAAGGCAAAAATGTAGGAGTACTGACTAACCAAACAGGAGTGATTAAGAATGCTGATGGTTCTTATACCTCTACAGTGGACTTCTTATTAGAAAACAAAGTGAATGTAAAGAAAATCTACGCTCCTGAGCACGGCTTTAGAGGTACAGCTGATGCTGGTGAACTAGTAAAAGATGGCAAGGATATGAAGACAGGCTTACCTATCATTTCTCTATATGGGAATAATAAAAAACCTTCTGCTGATCAATTAAAAAACATAGATATTATGTTATTTGATTTACAGGATGTAGGAGCGAGATTCTATACTTATATTTCTTCTCTACACTATCTAATGGAAGCGTGTGCAGAACAGAACATCCCTGTGATCGTATTAGACAGACCTAATCCTAATATCGCGATTATAGATGGTCCTACACTAGATATGAAGAATAAAAGCTTCGTAGGGATGCACCCTATTCCTGCGATGCATGGAATGACAATAGGAGAATATGCTAAAATGATCAATGGAGAGAAATGGTTAGCGAATGGAGTACAGTGTGACCTGACTGTAATCTCTGTAGATAACTATACTAGACAGATGAGCTACTCACTACCCGTAGCACCTTCACCTAATCTACCTAATGATCAGGCTATAAATCTATATGCTAGTTTATGCTTCTTCGAGGGGACTAATGTTAGCTCTGGTAGAGGGACAGACTTACAGTTTCAGGTATATGGTTCGCCTTTCTTAACGAAAATGCCTTACCAATTCACTCCTAAGCCTAACGCTGGTGCTAAAGACCCTATGAACAATGGTAAGCTGTGCTATGGAGAGAATTTGTCTAAAGAGCATAAGGTGTCTAAAATAGAACTAAAATGGTTGTTAAAAGCATACAATAGCTCTACGAATAAAGATAAATTCTTTACTAACTTCTTTATAAAACTAGCAGGTACTGCTGACTTAAAAGCGCAAATCACAGCTGGTAAAACAGAGAAAGAAATTCGTCAATCATGGCAAAGTGGGTTAGATAAATTTAAGATTACACGTCAGCCTTATTTACTATATCACAACTAACTTATAAACTTCAACAAAAACATTGAAGAACAAAATATTTATATCGCGCAAAACCTTTATGGCAATCGGAATCGTTATTCTAATGATTACGATAGGTGCTATATATATGTTGAGTTCTTCTATTAATCAGAGCAATGAAGACACTTATAAGTATATCACTTCTAAAAACTTTTATCAGAAGTTACGTTCGTTAGAACTAGAGTTTAATAAAATAGATCGTCATCTAAACTCTCTAGACTATATCACTAAAAACACTCCGATAGGTCAACTTTCTCTAAAGTATGAGACGCTTAATCAGATGTATAACCTAGATGGTGTAGTCTCTCTAAACTGGTACTTCAGAGTAAATCAGAACAATGAGATTATAGAGGCTCATATAGGAAGGGATAGAGAGATAGATAAGGATAATATATTCAATAAAATAATCTTAGCGAACCCTGATCATTCTCATAAAAACACTTTTGTAGAACAAAATGGTTTCCAATACTGGCTGATGTATCACAGTACGCCTATCGCCAATAACGAACGACTCATCTACGGTATCGTAGTAGATATGGCACTATACCATAAATACCTAACGAATATAGATGTGACGACACCGAACTACGCTTATATATTCACTAAAGACGGGCTATGCATTTACCATCCAGAAGATAGTCTGATGGGTAAAAATGTATTTGAGCTTAGTAACTTCTCTGCTCAAGATACCGTCCGAAAAACAGATCCTGCTAATCCTCCTATCGTTAACTCTGAGTACTTAAACTTAGAAGTATTCCGGTTTATCAGTCCTTTTAAATCCGAAAACTTCTCTGGTTATATTACAGTCAACTTTCCAAAGTTTAACGTAGATGATAATATCAAACCGATCAGACGCAATACGATTCTTATCTTTCTGACAACTGTAACTATTCTATTCTCTCTGTTTTATATCTTCAGTATGGCGAATAAGAAAGCCTATCTAGAGAAAGAGTTATTAGCTGTAGAAAATGAGAAGATTAGCAAAGAGAAAGCTTTAATTCAATTGCAACAATTAAAGAATCAGATCAATCCTCATTTCTTATTTAATTCGTTGAACTCTCTCTATATGCTCATAGAGCTAGAGCCTAAAACAGCACAGAAGTTTACATTAAATTTAAGTAAAACTTACCGTTACTTAATAACACCTCCTGCAGAAAACATTGTAGACATAGAGAATGAAGTAGAGTTTATAGAAAAGTATATCACGCTACAGAAAACTAGATTTACGAAAGAATTACACTTTGATTTACTCGATCAAAGAACAGAGAAATCACATCAAAAAATCCCGTTTTTAGGATTACAAATCTGTGTAGAAAATGCGCTTAAACACAATATAGCTACTACAGAACATCCTTTATTTATAGAGATATTAATCCATGATGATGAAGTAATTATCACGAATAATTATCAACCTAAAAAGACTACTTCAGAGAGTGAGCTTTTTGGTCTAAAATACTTAGATTCAATCTATAACTATTATAACGTTATCGGATACGAGACAAAATGTGAAGAAGGTAAATTTATTTGCATTTTGCCTTTGATCAAATGTTAAAGTTATCCACTCACTCCCCTATTCCATCCATTCACTCCCAAAAATTTTAAGCATAGAGGTAAGTCAGTTAGTTTTATAGTGACTTAATAATAACTTAACATAACAATGGATAAAAACACGGTTAAACTAAGTATCAGTGCTTTAATATTTTCTTACTGCCTGGCACAGGTACCACCAGCCTATGCTGCTAAGAAAAAGAACACCCCAAAAACTGAAAAAACAGTAACCACAGAAAAAGACTCAACAGATAGTAAAAAAAATAACTATGCTGACCTAATCAAAAAGGGAGTCTATACTAAAGGGATGTTTAATACGATTCAGGTAAAAACTGATATCTATTTTGAAATCCCAGACAGCTTACTAAACCGTCAATTTTTAATTGTTAATAAATTATCTCAGGTTCCTTTAGAAGTGAATGATGCTGGTGCAAATACTGGTATGAACTATGAGAATAAACTGATTACGTTTCACAAAGATACCATTGCAAAAAAAGTATGGGTTAAAACAATCACCCCAAGAGTTTCTTCTCCAGCTGATGATGCAATTACTAAATCAGTAAAAACAAACTTTATAGAATCAGTACTAGAAGTATTCGACATTGAAGCTCAAAGTCCAGACTCTACAGCTACTGTAATTAAAGTAAATAAAGTTTTTGACGGAAATCAAAAAAGTTTTAATGATGTATTAAATGGACTAGGTCTTCCTACGTCTATTAAAACAAACTTATCTTATATAGAGGGAGTAAAGACATTCCCTGAGAATATCGTAGTTAAATCCCTATTAACAACAAGTGTTAATGAAGGTTCTGGAGACTTACCTGTATCTTTAGGAGTAACGAGTAATATCGTATTACTATCAGAGAAACCGATGCAACCACGTATAGCTGATAAAAGAGTAGGTTACTTCACAGAGAAACATTGGTTCTTCAGTGATGCGCAACACAAAATGAAAGAACAAGAGTTCATCACGAAGTGGCGCATGGAACCAAAAGAAGAAGATGTAGAAAAATATTTAAGAGGTGAACTAGTAGAGCCTAAAAAACCAATCGTATACTATATAGACCCTGCTACTCCACCCCAATGGAGAGCTAAAATTATAGCAGGGGTACACGATTGGCAAGTAGCATTCGAAAAAGCTGGTTTTAAGAATGCAATTATTGCTAAAGAACCTACTGAAGAAGATAAAGATTTTGATATCGATGATGTACGCTATTCTGTAATAACGTATGCTGCATCTCCTAAATCTAATGCCATGGGACCATCTGTAATAGATCCTCGTAGTGGAGAGATTATCGAATCTGATATCATCTGGTGGCATAATGTAATGACTTCTGTACATAGCTGGATGCGTATACAGACAGGTCCTATTGATCCTAAGGCTAGAGCAAATAAGTTCACTGATGAACATATGGGAGAAGCTATACGCTTCGTATCATCTCATGAGGTTGGACACACTTTTGGTCTAAAACACAATATGGGTTCTTCTTATGCATTCCCTGTGGATTCTCTACGTTCAAAAGAATTCACTGATAAAATGGGAGGTACTGCTCCATCTATTATGGATTATGCTCGTTATAACTATGTAGCACAACCAGAGGATGGTGTAACTGCTATCACTCCGCAGATCGGTCTATATGACAAATATGCTATCGAGTGGGGTTACCGTTGGTATCCAAATCAAGAAGAAGAAAAAACTGCACTTCGCAAAATGATAGAAGATCATCAGGATGATCCTATGTATTTCTATGGAGAGCAACAAAGTTCACTAAACATCGTAGATCCTCGTTCTCAATCAGAAGATCTAGGAGATGATGCTATGAAAGCTAGTGAATACGGATTAAAGAATTTAAAAATAGTAGTAGATAATATTATTCCTTGGACATACGAAGAAGGAGAGGATTACTATGAAGCTGGTAAATTATACATGGGAGCTATAGGACAATGGCAAATGTATAATCAACATGTGTTAAACAATATCGGAGGGGTTTATTTAAACCATGCAGTATACGGAAACAACAAAAAAGCATACGAGCCTGTCCCTTACGAGAAACAAAAAAGAGCAGTAGAGTATTTGGCTAAAAATGCTTTACAGATTCCAACATGGTTGTTCTTTAATGAAGTAGTAGAAAACACATATAGCTTAAAAGACTCTCCTGTAGGTCCATTCGAATACTCACCATATTCGTTAGCTAGAGAACTACAATATTCTACTCTGTACTACACCCTAATGGATGAGCGTTTATTGCGCCTATTAGAAAATGAAGTACAACAAGTAGAATTAGGTAAAGAGAAAAACTTTACGATAAATGATTTGTTTTCAATGCTTAATAGTGAGATTTTTGCACCCACAAAAAAAGGAAAGAGTTTATCTATCCTAGAGCGTATGACTCAAAAGAACTATGTGGATGCTCTAATCATAGATGTAAACAAGCTATTCGAAAAGACTAGTAAAAAAGGTTTACTAACTGCGCACTCTCTTCAGTTCCCTACTCTATGTAATCATGTAGAAGAGGATAACAAGTTGAGAAACATTAATTACACTGTAATGAAGCGAGTATCAGAAGTTACTTCTTACAAGAAAAGTGAATTAATGAACATCAAAAACATTCTGAATAAAAAGAAAAATAACGGAGATAAAGCTACTCGTGCACACTATGCTGATCTAATCAATAGAATAAACGAAGCTTTAAATCTATAGAAATAAACTAACCCCAATTTTATTAAAGGAAACATGAAAAAACTTTTTCTCCTTTTCTCACTCCTTACTATTTCTCTTGCCTTCGCGCAAGAGAAAAGAGTGATCACTGGTCTTGTCCAAGATAGCGTGGACAAGCTAGGATTACCTGGTGCCTCAGTAATTGTAGAGACACAGACAGTGTCTAATGCTACATCACAAGCAGGTATCGTAGAAAGTACTAGTATTGGTACTATGACTGATTTTGATGGTAACTTTACCTTAGAAGTACCACAGGATACTAAAAGCATTCGTATCAGTTTTATCGGATATGAATCTAAATTAATCACTTTAAATACTAAAGGTCATTATGTAGTGACTTTAGGTGCTGATCCTGATATTTTAAACGAAGTGGTTATCACAGGATACCAAACAATCGAAAAAAGAAAACTTACATCATCAGTGGCTCAAGTGAGTATGGCTGAAATCAACCAAAATGGTGTAGCTAGTGTGGATCAGATGTTAGCTGGACAAGTAGCTGGTATGTCAGTAGTAAATCAAACAGGGTCTCCTGGAGCTCCTGCTAAGATTAGAATACGTGGTACGGCTTCATTAAATGGACCACAAGATCCATTATGGGTACTAGATGGTATGCCACTAGAAGGTAATGACGTACCTAACTTTAATGATAAAGATAATATCGATCAGCTACAAAACTTCTCTATTGCAGGATTAAACCCAGACGATATACAAGACATTACGATTCTAAAAGATGCTTCTGCTACTGCTATCTATGGTGCTAGAGCTGCTAATGGAGTAATCTTAATCACTACTAAAAAAGGTAAAAAAGGTGAGATGAAAGTAAACTTCACTGCTAATACCTTTGTGAATGAGAGACCTGATTTCAAGAAATTGAACTTAATGAACTCAGATCAAAAAGTTGACTTTGAATTAATGTTAGCAGGTAGATCTGATATCTATAACGATCGATCTAATCAAGGTGAAGTAATGCGTATCTTGAATGGAAGCAATGAATTAGATATGTATAGAAATGGTGGCTTTGATGCATTATCATCAGCTACTCAAGCTTCTATAAATAATCTTAGAAAAACTAACACAGACTGGGGAAAAGAAGTATTTCGCCCTACATTCAACCAACAGTATGGTTTAAGCTTATCTGGTGGTAATGATGTGTCTGATTATTACTTTTCTCTTGGATACTTTAACGAAGAAGGGACAACTATAGGTACTGGTTTTGAACGTTATAATATTACTTTAAAAAACAATTACCAAGTAAGTGATAAACTTAAAGTTGGTATTGGTTTATTCGGTACACAATCTAAAAAGAAAAACTTCGTAACAGATATTGATTCAAGTATCAATCCTGTAAATTATTCTAGAAATGCTAATCCATACTTATCTCCATATAACGAAGATGGAAGTTATATGTATGATAAAGATATCAGTGGGTTCAGTGATAGATATGTACCTTTTAACTTTGCAGAAGAAAGAGCAAATACAAGTTATGAATTAATAAATAAATCATTTAAAGCAGTATTTGATTTAGAGTATCAAATATTAAATGACTTAAAATTAACATCTCAATTAGGTCTTCAATTAGATAAAAACGATACTGAAAAATATTTAGGTAAAGAAACATACTCTACGCGTAAATTCAGAGAAGGAACTAGGTATTGGGATAGTAATGCTAAGGAATTTAAATACTTCTTACCTGATGGAGGTATTATAGAGAACTTTAATGATGATAGTTTCCAATACAACTGGAAAACACAGGCTACTTATAATGCAATCTTCAACGATATGCATGAAGTAGATGTAATGGCTGGTATGGAAATCAGAAAAACAGATAATACAATTATTAGATCTAAAGGATTTGGATATGATGCTCATACCCTAACCACTAAACCTATTATCTTCCCAGAAGGAAACGTTGATGCTACACAAAAGTTATATGAAACGTACAAAAAAACAAGAAATGAAAATGCATATGCTTCTTTCTTTGCTACTGCTTCTTATACCTTCAATAGAAAATATACAGTATTCGGAAGTGTACGTGCTGATGGATCTAACTTATTCGGTGTTGACCCTAAATATAGATATGTTCCACTATGGGCTGTATCTGGATCTTGGGATGTAACTAGAGAGAAGTTTATGGAAAACTTAGATTTTATAAGTAATCTTCGCTTACGTGCATCATATGGACTACAAGGTAATATTGATAGAACTACTTCTCCTTTCTTAATTGGAGACTATAGTACATCTACTATCTTACCTGGTTATCCAGAAAGCACAATTCAAATTAGTTCAGCTCCAAATGGAACATTGCGTTGGGAGAAAACAACGAATACAAACTTTGGTTTTGATTTAGGGTTATTCAACAATAGAATATCGATAGCTGTAGATGCTTATAACAGAAAAAGTACAGACTTAATCGGTTTAAGAGCACTTCCTTTAGAGACTGGATTTGAGTGGACAAATATGAACTGGGCTCAAGTAACAAATAAAGGATATGAGATTGCTATTACAACTAGAAATATCTCTACACCAGACTTCTCTTGGACAACTACATTCAACTTCGCTCGTAACAAGAGTAAAGTAGACAAAATACAAGTATTCGATACTGAAACGTTACCATCAAGAGAAGGATTACCTGTTAACTCTGCTTTCGTTATTAAAACAGCTGGTTTTGATGATAAAGGGAACTTATTATTCTGGAAAGATGGTGCTAAAGTAAGCGGAACTGAGTTCTTTAAATTAAGTGACCCTATGGCTGACTTTATGCCAGGTTATATGGTTCAATCAAGTTTAACAAATGAAGAATATAGAGACTTATTCACTTATGCTGGTGATAGAGATCCTAAATTTACTGGAGGTCTTATCAACACAGTAAGAATCAAAAATTTTGATCTAACAGTGTCTGCTGCCTTTAACTTAAAACAAACTGTGCAAGCAACACCTTCATACAATATGGCTAAAGTAGACCCAGGAAGAAATTATACTACTGATCTATTAAATACCTGGACCCCTAATAACCCTAATGCAACATTACCTGGAATTATTGGAAATGATTATAATGGGAACTACACAGATAATGACAACTGGATGTTAGCAAAATGGTTTGATGGAGGTGATCATGGAAGTTCATATAAACATTTAGACATTTGGACTAAAGAAATTAGTTATATCCGAATCAGTAGTATTCGTTTAGGATATACTCTACCAAAGGATCTATTAAAAAAGATGAGAATAGACAATGTACGTTTTACAGTTGAAGGACGTAACTTATTTGTATTTGGAACGAATTACAATGGCTATTTCGATCCAGAGACTTATGGTAATATTTATACTCAACCTATTCAAAAGTCGTTCACTTTAGGGTTAAACGTTACTTTCTAAAAACAGACTAATCATGAAAAAATTAATATTAATACTTAGTAGTTTATTCTTTGGGTTAACAACTGTTAGTTGTGATAGCTTTTTAGATATAGAACCAGAAGGAAAAATCATACCTAAGACAACTGAGGATTACAGAAAGCTGATGACTACAGCATACTTCAACTATCCTAAACATAAATCAACTAGTAATTTCCGTACTGATGAAGTAAGGATAGTTATGGATGAGGGATCAACAAACTTTATTTCTGTAAAAGACATCTACTCATTCCAAGATGTTAATCCTCATAAACAAACTAAGAGCTTTGGTTACTCACAGTTTTATAAATCAATCTTCTATACAAATGATTTGATTAATAATGGAGTAAATACCATGCAAGCTGGAGATCAAAAAGAACAGTTGTTAGGAGAAGCTTACGGGTTAAGAGCTTTAGCATATTTTGACCTTGTAAATTTATATGCAAAACCATATAACAAAGCTACTGCTTCAACGGATTTGGCAATCGTAATATATCTTGAACATGATATTGAAGAGCGCAAAAAGAAATCGACTATGGCAGAAGTTTATGCTCAGATTCATTCAGATATTGACAATGCTAAAAAGCATCTAAAAGTAACTATTTATGAAGCAGGGCAAAATTATCGTTTCACAGTAGCCGCAATATACGCTTTAGAAGCAAAAGTAAATCTATATCAAAAAGAATACGAAGCAGCTCTTATAAGTGTAGATAAAGCTTTACAATACAAAAGTACATTAGAGGACTTAAATAAAGATCCTAAAACGTCTGTTGCTAGTTTTAAATCAGTAGAATCAATATTAGCTTTAGAAGAAGGCCTTGATTCTGAATTAAAGCCTACAGCATTACTTTCTGATGAGCTTTACAATCTTTTTGATAGAGAAAATGATCTTCGCTTTAATGCTTCTTTCGAACTTGCAAAAGGATCTTACATTAGCAAAAAAACGGGGACAGCTGAAATGAAAGCTTCATTCCGTACTGCTGAATTATATATGATTAAAGCTGAAGCATTAGGTCATTTAAATAGATTATCTGAAGCGAAAAGCGCAATTGAGAAATTGATAGTTAGTAGATATAAGCCAGAAGCTGCTGCAAAGGTAATACAGCAACTTTCTGGTTTAGATCAAAAAGGCTTTATCTCTTTTATACTTGAAGAAAGAAATAAAGAGTTCGCTTTAGAAGGTCACAGATGGTTTGACTTAAGACGTTTACATCAAAAGCAAATCATTCATAAATTTGGAGAAGACACGTTTATTTTAACTGAAAATGATTTGAGATATACGTTGCCTTTCCCATTAGAAGCAAGAGAAAACAACCCAAATCTATAGTCTTCGCCAGACTCATAACCAAAAAAGCCACTCGATATGAGTGGCTTTTTTAATATCCTCCATCCGTTCTTATAGCCTAAAGCTCTACTTGCTAAGTATAAATTATATTTTATACTTTTGTACAAATTTATCACCACATGAAAATTGCTATAGTAGAAGACGAAAGCTTAGCTTCAAATTACTTACATTCTTTGCTTTTAAAACAAGAGCACCTTTCTATAGATGATATAGTTATCTTATCATCTGTAAAGGAAGCTACTGCCTTCTTTTTAGCAAATAAAGTTGATTTGATTTTCATGGATATCCATTTAGGTGATGGAAAGAGTTTAGAAATATTCGAACATATAGAGATAAAAACACCTATTATCTTTATTACTGCTTATGATTCTTATGCTATACAAGTGTTTAAGCAGTTCACGATTGACTACATACTGAAACCATTTACTAGTGAAGAATTAGATGATGCTCTAATTAAGTTTAAAGAGATTAGTAAACAATTTGAGATTGCTCCAACATTAGATAGTTTAGCTAAAATAGAAAATGGGAATGATTCTTCAATCAAAGAACGTTTTCTAGTAAATAATGGACATAAACTAAAGTCTATAGAAAAAGATCAAATAGCGTACTTTGTTGCTTCTGGTAAACATTTATTCCTGTATACTTTTGATAACAATTCATACATCTATGATGATACAATAAAAGATATTATTAGTAAACTAGATAGTAAAACCTTCTTCAAAATAAATAGAAAGTATATCATTAATATAAAATCAGTAGCTGATATTATTAAACATAATAGTCAAAAAATAGAACTTAAGATTACTCCAAACCCTGAAGATGAGTCTCCTATTTTAGTAAGTAAAAACCAAATACTAGATCTTAAAACTTGGTTGAGTTAATTATTCATACACTCATTATTATAAAGGCTAAATTTTCTAATACTTTTAAGATAACTCAGTACTTATAATTGTTATATTTGAGATAACACAATAACATAAACTAAAAAAATATGGATTTAGGTGAGCGCTTAATCAACTTTGTTGATACGATATTAGATATGTTTAACGCTATAAAAGGTTATTTAGAAAATGCTGTAGCTTTTTTTGAAAAACTAAAAAACAAAATCTTAGAACTTCTAGAGTATTTTACTGAACAAGTAGAAGACATCACAGAAGAAAACTTGAAAGCATTAGAAGAAGAGCACTTCTTCATCTAATACTTATTTTAATATAATTCGTCTCTTCATCTCCTCTACTACTTCATAAGCAGCAGGACATATCGCTACATTTTTAAGTGTAAGATTAGATATCTGATTAAACTTCTTTCTATCTGTGTGAGGATATTCACGACATGCTTTAGGTCGAACTTCATATATCATACAGTAATTTTCATTATCTAAAAATGTACAAGGGAGACTCTGTAAGACATAATCACGATCCTCATCGATATATAGGTATTTATCTATAAATTGCTGAGGTTTCATTTTTAAATGCTTAGCGATACGTTCTATATCCGCATTCGTAAAAAGAGGTCCAGTTGTTTTACAACAATTAGCACAACTCAAACAATCTGTTTTCTTAAACACATTGTCATGTATTTCTTGCATTTGATAATCTAAATCTTTAGGTGCTTTCTTTTTTAGTTTATCAAAATACTTTTTATTTTCATTATGCTTATCTTTGGCCAACTTGGGAAGTTGTGAAAGTGTTTTATCCATTTGTATTCTTTTGGATACAAAATTACAACAACTCTACTTTAATTTTAAAAGAAAGATTAAATAATGAAAGACCTTTTAGGAAAAGCTATTTTAGATTTTCAGACAAATAATCATCCACAGAATGTAATCACCGAAACAGATATCTCTGAAGCAGAAGAAATGGATATTGCTTATCTATTTAGAAGTTATAAAGAGATGCCAAAGATCGAACAGAAGGCTCTTAACCTAGCTAAAGGAAGAATACTTGACGTAGGATGTGGGGCTGGTACTCACTCTTTTTATCTACAAGAAAAAGGAGCTGATGTAAAAGCTATAGATATTTCTCCTAACTCTATAGAAGCTTGTAAACTAAGAGGAATCAAAAATACATCAGTTCAAAATTTACTAGATTTAACAAACGAAAAATTCGATACCATTCTACTATTAATGAACGGTACAGGTATCTTCGGAAGATTAATAAATACAACTAAGTATCTACAGCATTTAAAATCTTTATTAAACCCTGGTGGGCAAATACTAATTGATAGTTCTGATTTAATCTATATGTTTGATGAAGACGAAGATGGAGGTAAATGGATACCAATGGAAAATAAAGATTATTATGGAGAATTAACCTTTACTGTTGAATACAAAGGAGAAATTGATGATCCCCTTGAATGGCTTTATCTTGATTATAACACACTCCAAAACGCTGCTCATAGCAATGGACTAGAATGCGAACTTATTACAGAAGGTGATAACTATGATTATCTAGCAAGACTAAGTATTCAATAAATCGAACAATAAAAAAAGCTCTATGTTTTCACACAGAGCTTTTTTTATTATTCTTGCATATACTTCATCATAATACCTTGTAGTCCTACTGCCCACTCCTCACCAACTTTTTGACCTTTTTCAAAAAGCACTTCACTCTTATCACTAAGTTTTTTACCTACTGGAGACTCATAAAACTGTATAAGTTGCTTAACATCCTCATGACTAAATTCTGTCATATACATCTCTGCCATCTTATCTACTAAAACAACCATGCTTGCTTTTAATTCTTTTTCAAAATCTGCACGTTTAGTTTCCTCTACATTTAATGACAATTCTTTAGTTAACAATTCAAACGTCTTTAATTGTCCGCTCAAATCCATATACTTTTTAGTATCAGCTTTAAATGCATCTTGTGCAAAAGAAAACTGAGCTACTAATACCATTGCAAAAGCAAGTATTATTTTTCTCATAGTTTTTATTTTTAAACCTTCTTGTAAATTTAAAGCTATTTAAGGAATATCCAAATATTTATGTGTTTGAACAGAAATTTTCCACTTAGGGTTTTTCTTTACATAATCAACAATAAGAGGATTCATCTCAGCGCGTTTACTCCACTCCACTTGTAATAACAACAGTGCATCTTTATTAACTCTTGCTGCTTGCTCTTCTGCAAAAATGAAGTCATGCTTATTGTATATCACTACTTTTAATTCATTTGCTGCGTCATACACACTTTGAGTTGGTAATTTATTCTTTTTAGGAGATAAACATATCCAATCAAAATCACCTGTTAAATCATAAGCACCAGACGTTTCAATATTCGTTTGTAGACCCGCTTTCTTTAATTCGGCTGTAATTACATCTAAGTTATACATCAAAGGCTCTCCTCCTGTTATAACAGCTAAATTAGCTTCTTTACCAGCACGTGACACTATCTGTTGAACATCAGTTAAAGGATGTAATTCAGCGTCCCAACTCTCTTTTACATCACACCAATGACATCCAACATCACACCCACCTAATCTAATAAAATACGCTGCATGACCAGAATAAAATCCTTCACCTTGAATAGTATAAAACTCTTCCATTAGAGGTAATATTCTCCCTTCATCTAATGCTTCTTTATCGTAATCTTTCGTCATTTTACTTTTTACATTAAGACAGCAAAGATAAACGATAATAACATTCTAATAAGCAATAACAAAAAAAACTCAACTGTAAAATAACAATTGAGTTTTCTTGATATTTAATATTCTAATTATTGTAATGCTTTAATAGTGTTTTTTGCAAACTCATTTTGAGGATCTAACTCTAATACTTTATTAAAGAACTTAATAGATTCTGTATTCTCTTCTTGATTTGCATGATAAGTTGCTAATGAAGTATATGCTTCTATTACTCTGTCTTTATTATCGGCTTTATCTAAATCACCTGCTTCTGTAAGCTGTTTTATAAAGCCAGAATACGCTTCATATACTTTTTTATAAGCCTCATCGCCTTTAATAAGACGGTTAGTTCTAGCTTTAAAGAAATAAGCTTCAGCTAACTTTACATCACCTTCAATAGCTATTGCAAAATATTTATCAGCTTCTTTCAAAGATTGTTCATTATTCCCACTCTCATCATCTCTTCCTAATACATAATAACAATATCCTGCGTAATAATTATCGTACACATAGTTACTTTGTCCTTTAATACCTCCTGAAATCACAAATACATCAATAGCTTCTTTTAGGTTATTCTTTCTGAATAATTCTAGGCCTAATGCATGGAATTCTTCTGCTACTTCTGGATCTACTTTGATAGCTTGTTTTAAACTTTCTATGCCTTTAGCATAATATCCATTGTTCTCCTTAGCGATATTCAAGTAACTAACACCTAAATATAGATGATCTCTACCAATAGTTTTTTTCGCTTTTGAAATATACTTTTCTAAACCTTCTACAGCTACAGCATAATTAGCATTATGGTATCCAGCATAACCTAAGTATCTAAAAATACGATTATTCACTCCTTCTTCATTCTTAAGAGAATTAGCTAAGCTTTCTAATTTTGTGTACTCTCCTGTTACCAAAAGAAAATCAGCATACTTCATTCTTGCCTCAAGAGAGTTATCTGATGCACTGATATACTTTTGAAAATACTCTTCAGCTTTAACCATATTTTCCTCTTTTTTAGAACTATCCTGAACAGACCATAAATAGTAACTATCAGCAATTTCTCTTAATGCAGGAGCATACTTTGGATTAACAGCTAAAATCTCTTCACATGCTTTTATAGCCTCAGCAAAACCACGACCTCTTTTAGTGATGATAGCCAATTGTAATTTAGCATCTAGCAGTGACTCATCATAAGATATCGCGTTTCTAAATGCAGAAAAAGCCTCATTAAAATTATTTTCAGCCAAATAAGCCTTACCTAAGATATTGTAAGCATTTGCATTAGTATAATCAGCATTAATAACATCTTGAGCTATTGCTATCGCTTCTTTTGGTAATTTATTCTCTGAAGAAATATAAGCTGAAGCAACTAATAACTTTTCATCATAATCCTTTTTTCGAATACTACTTAAAGCTTTATCAAAATTCTCCTTCGCTAAGGATACATTGTTTTCTTCCAAGGCTAACTGTCCTAATCCAATGTAATTAAGAAAACCTTTACTCTTAATTGCTATACCCTTCTCAAAATAAGAGCGAGCAGATTCTACTTCATCTTCTAGTAAGAACACATCCCCTAGATAATAGTAGTTCTTACCATCATTAGGTTTACTTTCAACTAAAGACTTTAAAATAGCCTTTGCTTTATCATATTGTTCATCCTGAATAGCCTTCTTTGCTGTTTCTAAGTCTTGAGCAAAGCTAGTCGCACTAATTAGAGCTATTGCAAGTAATGATTTTAGATTTCTTTTATTCATAATCTAGATATATAATTTGATTTAACGATTTTTCTTATATTTCCTTTCTCACGTTTAATTCTCTAGGAGGAACTTTAAATGGTACTAGATTTGATTTTAAAACAATTCTCTGTCCTTTATATCCAGCGATATAAGAAGCATATCCAACACCCAAACCAGACTTCCCTTGAATATCTACCACATAAAGATCCCTAATTAATGGATAGGTACCTTCCGCGATATTATTTTGTGATGGCTTATAATACTTACCATCCTTAACATTCTTAACTGATAGTACTTTTAATTGAGCTAGTTTCTCTTCTAATTCTACAGTTGGCTGAGTAAGCCAATTCAATCCAATAACACCTATCGCATCAGAATTCTTACTAACATAATCAATCACACTTTCAGTATCACCACCAAAGTATGCATAGTCCTTCGCGAACTCTTTTACATTAGCCTTTTCTTTGAAAGTTGAAACTATACTAGAGTTAACATTATCAAATACAAGTATATGATTACCTCTTTGTTCAGAATTAGGTTTTTGCAAATTACTTAACACCTGCTCATAATCAATAATACTGTCATTAAAAACCTTACTTGTTACAAAAACTATTGCATCTGTTGCAAAATGAGTCATCTTAGGTTTTACTCTACCTTTAAAGTGTTCAACTTCTTTATCTGTAAGTTTACGAGGTAATACAGCTACACGAATAGAATCATTCATTAGCATATTCAATACTTCACCTTCTGATTTTCTAACCAAATCAACCTTTACTCTGTTATACTCATACATAAATATTTCATTCACTTCATTCGCTATTGGATAAACTGATTCATCAACAAGAATACGTGTATAACCAGAAACTGGTGTTTCATCTAATGCTTTATAATCTATCTCAACATTACTTTGAGTAGATTGTACTTCTTTCTTTTTACACTGTATGAAAACAACTGAAAATGCAGTAAAAGCCAAAACATAGCTTAAAACTCTAAAACTTCTTTTTATCATTTAATAAGTAGTATCTAAAAAATCTTATTCCATAAAGATAGAAAAAACAAATAACTTCCATTGTTAAGATTTGAACAAAAAAGAAAGCCGCTAAAAGCGGCTTCATATTTTAAGAATCATTCTTGATTCCAAAGTCTTATAAATCTAAATACTCCATACACAATTAATAGTCCTCCAAAAAGCATTCTATGTGTGTATTCAAGGGCTATAGGCATATTATCCCAAAACAAAAACATGCAACCTAATCCTAAATAAAGTAAAAAGAAGCATAGTCCGAAAACAAACAGAAATCGCTGTACTAGCGATTTCTGTTGAAATTTATTTTTAAACATACCTATTGTACTTGGATAGTAATTGGTAATGTAAATTGTGATCTAACACTTCTATTGTTTTGAATAGCAGGTTTCCATTTTGGCATAGATTTAAGTACACGTACTGCTTCTTTACCAGCACCGTAACCTGGGTCACGAGCAACTTTAATATCTGTTAATGAACCATCTATCTCAACAATAAACTGAACGATAACCTGGATTCTCTTCACTCCTGAGTCGATATCTGGTGTTCTGAATCTACTGATAAATTGCTTGTTGAAAGCTGCCATACCACCAGGATATTCTGCTCTAACTTGTACTGCTACGAATACCTTATTAGGGTCTCCATCTCCAGATACTTCTTGCTTTTTATCTTTATCAGCTTCACCTGTACCTTCTCCCGTTTTGATTTCTCCTTTTTCCTTATCCCCTTTAGCATCTTTCACTCCAGGATCTGCATCCTTAAGATCTTCTTGAGTAGTTAACTTTTCTGTTACTTCCTCTTTCTTCGCTACTTCTGGTTCAACGAATTTTTTAGTATCATTCACGTTCTTCACTTCCTCTACTGGTGGTGGAGGTGGTGGTGGAACATCTTCTGGTGGTGGAGGTAATTCCTCTACCGGCGGTGGAAGATCGATCTCTTTAATTTCTAAAGGCACATCGTATTTCTCCACATTTTTAACTCCAAAAGTACCTTTTGCCATGTCTATCAACATTGGAGAAGCTATTGCTATTCCAAAAAGAGCCATACCAGCAAAGAAAGCTACTGTAGTAACCTTTGGGTTTTCTGATCTTAATTGATAAGCTCCGTAAGATTTGTTACGTCCTTCGAAAACAATATCAATCCAATCTTTTTTAAAGATATTTAATTTTGACATTTCTTTTATTATTTAGACGTTAACTATTTCTCACCTAAGAACTCTAAATCCTTATCAGAGATATCAACGATAGCATAAGTTTTAGTACCTGTAATTGCCATTTCGTCTAAGATATCTACTAGATTACGATAATTTGATTTCTCACTAGCTTTGATAATTACAATTAAGCCATCTTCAGGATTTTGAGAATAAGCCAAAGCTTTTTTGGTATTCTCCATAATTACTTTTCTTATCCCGTTTTGACCGTATGAACTATCTGTAGGTCCCACTAATGGTTCATGAGGCATTCCCATATACCATTTTATTTTATTATCCGCACCGATTAAGACAGTCATCGTACGATTCTCATCTACTTTCGTTTTATCTTCTTTCTTTGCTTCTTCAGACTTGTCTGGCATAGCTAAGTTCATCGACTGCGGTTTATTCATTGATGTAGTCAACATAAAGAAAGTAATCAATAAGAAAGCAAGATCCACCATCGCAGTTAAATCCACTCCAGCATTCTGCTTTTTACTTCTTACTTTTTTATCCTTGTCGCCTCCACCTGTATTTAATTCAGCCATTTACAGTTTGTTTAATGATTAAAAATCCTCATTTCTTAGACCTGTCACCAAGTAGAATTTGTTTAGACGTTGCTCCTGCATAACATCCATAACACTTTTCACTTTTGGATAGTTTACAGTTGCATCTGCTTTGATCGCTACTTCAAGAACTTTATTGTTCAAGTCTTTAGCTACAACACGAGCTGTCTGAACCCAATCCTTTAATTGGTTATTTACAGAATCTGTAGGAATCCCAGGTTGGTTTGAAGTAACTTTATTTCTAACATCTGGCGGAAGATTTAAGAAACTTTTCAAATCTTGCATTGGTGTACCAACACCTTCTAAGAATGAAAAAGTCTTTTTCTCTTCATCATTAAATTCTATATTGTAGCGCTCTCCCATTTTTTCAAGAGTTGCGATACGATCCTCTCTACCTAAAACCCCAAAGAAAACCTTTTCTGATCCTTCTTCACCTCCGATAGTAACTGTAGCTAAATTAACCTCTGGTAATTTAGTTTGTACTGTTGAAGATGGAGTATCCACAGGTAATGGTTCTGGCATTTTAGCAGTAGAAGTCAATACGAAGAAAGTCAAAAGTAGGAATGACACGTCACACATTGCGGTCATATCCACTCTCATACTTTTCTTTTTCATTTTACCTTTTGCCATTGATAGTGTTTTTTATAAACTAAACCTGTATTGATTCTAAGTCTACACAGGCTTAGTATTATTATTATTTACTTATTCTAATTACTTTACTAAACCTTTGAATCTTCTGTAAGATTGAGTAATAGCAAATCCTGCTTCGTCAATTGAATAAGTTAATCTATCAATTTTAGTTGTAAATGAGTTATACATAACAATAGCTAATGTAGAAGTACCAATACCTGTTGCAGTACATACTAACGCCTCAGAAATACCTGTTGCTAATGCTGCTGAGTCAGGAGTACCAGAAGTTGCTAAAGCTGAGAACGCTTTAATCATCCCTGTTACTGTACCTAATAATCCTACTAACGTACCAATAGATACTAATGTAGCTAATACGATCATGTTTCTTTCTAACATTGGCATCTCTAATGTAGTAGCCTCTTCGATTTCTTTTTGAATTGCTTCAGTAGCTTCTTCGCTATTGAATCCTTCTTTTTTCATTTCTTCATACTTGATTAATCCAGCCTTTACTACGTTAGCTACTGACCCTTGTTGAGCGTCACATGCATCCATAGCCTCGCTGATTCTTCCAGCATTGATGTTTCCTTGTAAGTCTTGTACGAATTTACCTACGTTACCTTTTCCTGATGCTTTAGAAATTACAAAGAATCTCTCTATTGAGAAAACTACAGTCATTGTTAATAATCCAATTAACGCCGCTACTACAATTCCTCCTTTATAAACCATTCCCATGAAGTTTCCTGGTAGTGGATGTCCGTTTTCTGGATCACCGTTTTCAAAGTTAGCTGGGTTACCCATTACAAATTTCCAGATAATGTAACCAAATACAATACAAAATACTACTGCTAGTGATGCAATTACTCTGCTTGCTCCTGAACTAGATCCTTTTTTCTCAACTGATTCGTTTGATACTTTTGTCATCTTTTTAAAAATTTAATTCTTTTTTTTTCAATTATTACTTATTACTTATTTTCTCTTTTAAAACTAATGAGAGTCGCAAATTTATGTTTTTAGATCAAATAAAAAAATTTATAATGATTTTTTTCAACTCTTTCTTTCTTGATTTAACACAGAGGAAATTTAACACCCCGTATTAAAAGGAAATGTTAAGCTAAGGTAAAGATAACAACTCTAAATGAAATAAACTAAAGCATTTTTTACATTACCTTCAAATTTAACATTTCAAATTTATATATAATTTATTTTGCGAATACATTATCTTTGTTAAAGTTTAAAGATGTTTTTTACAAAATGACAACTATGAATAAAGAAAACTTCAGCACTAATCTCCAACAAGGCTATTCTTTTAAAGGAGATTATATTACTATAGGTGCAGCAAAATTAGAAGGTGAGATTCTAGCCGATCACTTTATCAATATTCCACTCAAAACCATTAATAGACATGGACTTATAGCGGGGGCAACGGGTACTGGTAAAACCAAAACAATACAAGTATTATCTGAACAACTTTCTGCTAAAGGTATACCTGTTTTAATGATGGACATTAAAGGTGACTTTAGTGGTATAGCGATGAGTGGTGTAGAAAATGACTTTATAAAAGACAGACATTCTAGGATGAACTTGCCTTTTACCCCTTCTGGATTCCCTGTGGAGCTATTATCAATTTCGCAACAAAATGGCGTAAGACTTAGAGCTACCATAACTGAATTTGGTCCAATCTTATTCAGTAGAATACTAGATTTAAATGAAACTCAGTCTGGTATCGTCTCTCTTGTGTTTAAATACTGTGATGACAAACAACTTCCTTTACTTGATTTAAAAGACTTTAAAAAGACACTTCAATACTTAACTAACGAAGGAAAAGAAGAAATAGAAGCAGAATATGGTCGTATTTCTGCAGCTTCAACTGGGGCTATTATTCGAAAGATAATAGAATTAGAACAGCAAGGAGCAGATATATTCTTTGCAGAACCTTCTTTTGATATACAGGATTTAATGCGTATTGACGAGAATGGGTATGGATATGTAAACATTCTTCGTCTAACAGACATACAAGATAAGCCTAAACTTTTCTCTACTTTTATGCTAAACCTACTGGCGCAAGTCTATTCTCAGATGCCAGAACAAGGGGATAGTGGACAACCAGAACTAGTAATCTTCATAGATGAAGCGCACTTAATATTTAACGAAGCAAGTAAAACACTATTAAATCAGATTGAAACCATCGTTAAGTTAATTCGTTCTAAAGGAATAGGAATTTACTTTATCACACAGAATCCTACTGATATTCCGAATGGTGTACTAGCACAACTAGGTCTAAAAATACAACATGCACTACGCGCATTCACAGAAAAAGATCGCAAAGCAATAAAAACTGCTGCAGAAAACTTCCCTTCTACAGAATATTATAAGACGGATGAGATTATTACTTCTATGGGAACAGGAGAAGCTTTAGTAACTGCTCTAAACGAAAAAGGTATCCCCACCCCACTTGCAGTATGTACTATGCGTGCACCTATGAGTAGAATGGATATCTTATCTGATCAAGAAATAAATGACCTCATAACCAAATCTTCTCTTGCTAAAAAGTACAATGAGTATTTTGATAGAGAAAGTGCTTATGAGATACTAACTGCTAAACTAGAGGCTCTAAAACAAGAAGAGCAAAAAGTAAAAGAAACAAAAACAAGTACTACTAAAACACAACAAGGAAATAGTGATGTTACAAAAGGAATTATTAAAGTTGTAACTAGTGCTACTTTTATAAGAGCCGCTTTTGGTATCTTAAATAAAATATTATCTGGAGGAAACTCTAAGGGTAAACGCAAATAAATAAAAAAGGGTATATGCAATTGTATATACCCTTCTTCTTTATATTATAGAAGAGACTTTATCTTATTCATTACTTCATCACTATCCCATTTATCTTCGATATTGTCCATCAACATCACTTGATCCATTATATGAGTTTGCCTATCTCCTTCTGCTAAAGCAGAAACATAGCTTTCTGTACTAAAAGTTACTCTATCATATAAAGGCAACCATAACTCAGGGTATACCTCAGCAAACTTGCCTTCAATTTTCTTACGTAACAAGAACATATCATCTGCTGTATCTTCACTCATCTCCTTAAAATTTCGATAAGACAGTTCTGCTATAGCATCTCCATTAGGTTTTCTTTCTTCTTGATATTTTTTCAAGATACCCAGCCAACTATCATTTTCTCCTTGGCTTATTATTTGGTTAAGAACATACACATCTTCTAATCCAGCATTTAATCCTTGCCCATAAAAAGGCACTACTGCATGCGCGGCATCACCGATAAGAGCGACCTTATCTTCAGATACCCAAGGATAACACTTCATTGTTACCAATGAATTCACTGGGTTCTCTTTAAATTGTTCTAAATAATTTGGTATCAAAGCATCTACATCCTTAAAGTAAGTAGTAAAAAACTGATTTATTTCAGCATCTGAATTGATTGTCTCAAAAGACACATCTCCATCATAAGGCATAAATAATGTGCAAGTAAAAGAACCATCAACATTCGCCAAAGCAATAAACATAAAGTCTTTTCTTGGCCAAATATGAAATGCGTTCTTAGATAACTGATGTTCTCCATTAGGCATTGCTTCTATACGAAGTTCCTTATATCCTAAATGTAGATATGATTGTTGGTACTCAAATCTACTTTGTTTTTGCATTTTAGCTCTAACCCTAGAATACGCTCCATCAGCACCAAAGATCAAATCCGTTCTAATTTCATTCCACTGATCACTTTCTTTTTCTGCTGTATATAGAATTCCTTTTTTCAAATTAACATCCCATATCGGAGTATCAAACTTAAATAATACACCTTCTTTCTCTGCAATAGAAATCAACTCCTTATTTAGTCCTCCTCTGGATATTGCCCATATAGAGTTTCCTTTTATACTATAAGGCTGGTATTTAATATCCCCCTCTTCTGTATGAATTGCTCTTTCGGACATGGGAATACCAAGTTCTCTTACTTCATCTTCTATACCCAATTCTTTTAATATCCTCCATCCTCTATCTGATAAAGCTAGATTAATAGATCTTCCTCTAAAGTCTATATTTCGAATATCCTCACTCTTATCGTATACTGTAACCGTATAGCCTTTCTTTTTTAAGCTGATTGCCAACACTACACCAACCAATCCACTACCAACTATCGAGATATCTTTTACCATTACGCTAACTAATTTATTTTTAACAAATTAAAATACATATCCTTTGATTACTTATATTTTAACTCTAATATTCTCTGTACATTTAAGCAACAACACAACTAACAGATTCCCTATGAAAGATTTAATTTGGATCCTAGTGATACTTCTTTTAACAGGGTGGTATCTCTTTTACATCGTATTTAATATAGAACATATCTTAGTCTCTATATTACTATTTGCTGCTACTATACTTTCTTTGTATAATATATTCTTTTGTGACAAACCTATAAAAAAATAAAGAGTCTCGTGAGACTCTTTATTTTTGTTTATTTCTTAAACTCTATTTTTTGTCCTACTGCTAAGCCTTGTGATTTTGCAAATGCTCCACACATATGGAACAATAATCTAGCCCCTACATTTCCATCCCAATCATCTTCTCCTGGCGCTACCTCTACTAAATCCATTCCTATAATTAACTTATTAGATTCTGATAAACGAGTAATCATATAAGTTGCTTGCTCATAAGTTAATCCTCCTGGTACTGGTGTTCCTGTATTTGGACAATACCAAGCTAATAAAGCATCAATATCAAAACTAATCGCTACTTTCTCAGGTAATGAAGCGATGATTTGATCACATTTATCTTTCCAACTCATTCCTTCAAATTCATCTTTCTTCAAATCTGCATCAGTATGCACCAACACTCTTCCATCTGCTTCTACTACTGTTGCAACTTCTTGTTCACAGAAATCACGAATACCTACTTGCACAATTGTCTTTACTTGAGGTAATTTTAATGTATTGAACATAATAGATGCGTGAGAGTAAGTAAACCCTTCATAAGCATCTCTTAAATCCATATGTGCATCAAAGTGTAAAATACCAAAAGCATCGTGATGTTTTGCTAAAGCATTGTAATATCCAAATGGAGTACTGTGATCTCCTCCTAATAATACTACGCGTTTTCCTTTTGCCATCCAGTAAGATACTTTCTCTTCTACTTCTTTGTGAAATTTATCACATACTGCATTAATTGTATCTAAATCTTTTTGTAATTCTGGTAAGTCTGCAATATTCTCACCATTCTCAAGTGCTTCAATGATTGGCTGAGCCATTTCTTTATATTTTGCACTTTCTACAGCCCAATGTTCTGGAGCCTCATCTATATAGATACCTAGCTTCCATAAATCAGGATATTGTTGGTGTAATAAGTCTACTTGATAAGAGGCTTCTAATATAGCTTCTGGTCCTTCTGATGCTCCTGCTCCGTAACTTACTGTTACTTCCCATGGTGCTGGTACCACTATAATCTCACTCTCCTCAGCTGTAAAAGGTAATCCATATATCGTCGCATCTGCTAATCCTGGCTGAGATGGATCGAAATTATCTATCTTATTTTGTTTAGTTGACATCGTATTTTATTTTTTGCAAATGTAATTTAATTTAAATGATAGACAAATCAGGCAAATTAAATTCTATTAAATAACTATTCATTCCTTATTTTTCTCTACTACACGAATACAGTAATCTATCATACTAATAATCTAAAAAAGACTATCTGCCTTTTTTAGAATCTCTCCGAAACGATATATATCTTCATAAGAAGTATAAAATGGCACTGGTGCTAACCTAACTACATTAGGTTCTCTCCAGTCTACGATTACTCCTTCATTCATTAAATACGAAAACAAATCTTTACCTTTTCCATGAAGAAATACAGAAAGTTGGCTTCCTCTCTCACTTTCTTCCTTAGGCGTAATTAACTCATAATTAGCATTAACAGCTTTAGCTACATCTTCCATTACAAATTCAAGATAAGCAGTAATCTTTCTTTGTTTTGTTATCAAAGCCTCCATACCCACTTCATCGAACATCTCTATAGATGCTAAATAGGGAGCTAAGCTAAGAATAGAAGGATTACTAATTTGCCATCCATGTGCACTCTCTACTGCATCAAATTTTTTCTCCATTAAGAAACGACGTTCTTTATTATGTCCCCACCATCCAGCTAATCTTACTAAATCTTTATCTGTATGGTAACGTTCATGAATGAAACAGCCTGATGCACTACCTGGTCCAGCATTCATATATTTATAACTACACCATGCAGCGAAATCTACATTCCACTCGTGCAACTTCAACTCTATATTACCAGCAGCATGAGCTAAATCCCAACCTACCTTAGCTCCATATTGATGCGCATGGGCTGTGATAGTTTGAATATCGAACACTTGACCTGTATAATAGTTAAGTCCTCCTATTAACACTAAAGCAACCTCTTCTCCTACTTCATCTATCTTTTCTAATATATCCTCTAGTCTAAAGTTATGTTCTCCTGGTCTTTTCTTTAACTCTATAATAGCCTCTTTAGGATCTAGCCCATGTAATCTTACCTGAGACTGTATCAGATATTGATCACTCGGAAATGCTTTTTCCTCACATATAATCTTATACTTACTAGCAGTAGGACGATAAAAAGTAGTCATCAATAAGTGAAGATTAACAGTCAATGTATTCATCACCGTAATTTCTGACGACTTCGCTCCTACTATTCTACTCAATGGTTCACTTAAACGTTCGTGGTAATCCCACCAAGGTTTCTCTGCGTAGAAATGCCCCTCTACTGCTAAAGCCCCCCAATCATTCATAACCTCATTGACATACTCTACAGCTCTTTTGGGTTGTAGTCCCAGCGAATTACCTGTAAAATATATAACCTGTTTTCCATTCACCTCTGGAAAGTTAAACTCATCTCTGTACTTAGCTAAAGGATCTTTTTCATCTAAGCTCTTTGCATAAGCAAGTGTATTTTCAAAACTCATTATATAGGAGTATTTCTGATTAAGTATTAACTGTAAATTTAGTTCTTTTTATACAAATAAGCTCCTAAACATAAGATAAAAGTCCACTCGTGCTATTCATAAAAAAAGCCTTTGAGAATCTCAAAGGCTTTCTAATTTATTCTGATTGATCTATTACAGAATCAACATTGCGTCTCCGTAAGAGTAGAATTTATATTTCTCTTCTACAGCTTCTTTATAAGCTTTCATCATTAAGTCATGTCCACAGAACGCAGAGATCATCATTAATAATGTTGACTTAGGCATGTGGAAGTTAGTCACCATACAATCAGCGATACTGAAATCATAAGGAGGGAAAATAAATTTATTTGTCCATCCCACGAATGGGTTTAACGTTTGACTAGAAGAAACAGAACTTTCTAATGCACGCATACTTGTTGTACCGATAGCACATACTCTATTCTTTCTCTCTTTAGCTGCGTTTACAATATCACAAGCTTCTTGATTCACAAACATCTCTTCTGAATCCATCTTGTGTTTAGATAAATCTTCTACCTCTACTGGGTTGAAAGTACCTAAACCGATATGTAATGTTACATTAGCAAATTCAACACCTTTTATCTCTAAACGTTTTAATAAGTGTTTAGAGAAGTGTAATCCTGCTGTTGGTGCAGCTACAGCTCCTTCTTCAGTAGCATAGATAGTTTGGTAACGCTCAGCATCTTCTGGCACTACTTCACGATTAATGTACTTAGGAATCGGAGTTTCTCCTAATTCTTGTAATTTAAATCTAAACTCTTCGTAAGAACCATCGTATAAGAAACGTAAAGTTCTCCCTCTAGAAGTTGTATTATCAATTACTTCAGCTACTAATGAATCATCATCTCCGAAGTATAATTTATTACCGATACGTATTTTACGAGCTGGGTCTACTAATACATCCCATAAACGTTGTTCAGCATTTAACTCACGTAACAAGAATACTTCAATTCTCGCACCTGTTTTTTCTTTATTACCGTATAAACGTGCAGGAAATACTTTCGTGTTATTTAACACCATCACATCTCCCTCGTCAAAATAGTCAATTAAATCCTTGAATAATTTGTGCTCTATCGTCCCAGTTTTACGATCTACTACCATTAGGCGTGCCTCATCTCTGTTCTCTGCTGGAAACTCTGCCAATAATTCTTCAGGCAAATCAAAATTAAAGTTTGATAACTTCATTGAATATGTGTTTTGTTAGAAAATAATACTAAACTAATTTGGAAAATCTAAGAGTATAGATGTCCAAATTGAGTACAAATATACAACCTCAGAGTAGGGGTTGTCAAGTATTTAGCCATATTTAATTTTACAGCTCTATTTTTTAACAATATTTACACCGATTTCAGCCAAACAATCCCAGTAATTTATAAATGACTTAGTTACAACCTCTGCTTCTAAAATAGTAACCTCTCCTTTCAGAGATAATGGAGCAAAAGCCATAGCCATTCTATGGTCTTGATAAGTTTCAATCTCTATTCCTTCTCTCATCCCTTTAGAAGGGTGAACAACAATAGATTCTTCTGTGATATCAACCACACCACCTAATTTAGTTAGCTCATTCTGTAAAGCCACTAAGCGATCTGTCTCTTTTATTTTTAAAGTATGTAGCCCAGTCATTTCACAACGAATGCCTAAACCAAAACAAGTCACAGCTATAGTCTGTGCCAAATCAGGAGTCTCTATCAAATCTGCTTTAAACTCAAAGTCTGTCTCTCTTACTTTTTCTAATTTTATGGTATAGTCTTCTAAGTATGTAGTCTCTACACCTAGTATAGTATACAGTTGACTTACTTGACTATCTCCTTGTAAGCTATCCTCTTTATAACTCTTCAGTTGCATAGTCGTTCCTATAGGTGACAGTGCTACAAAAGAATAGAAGTAAGAGGCAGATGACCAATCTGATTCTACTGTAAACTGTTCTGTACTAGCCTTGACTAAAGGTTTTACACTAATGATGTTCCCATTAAAAGAGCTCTCCACTCCTAATTGGCTTAATAGCTGTAGAGTCATCTCTATATAAGGACGAGAAGTAATATTACCTACCAAGTGTAATTCTATTCCATTCTTTAACCTAGTCCCTACTAATAATAGTGCTGTGATATACTGACTACTCACATCCGCAGGTAATTCTACCTTACCTCCTATTGCGATTTGGCCTTTTATATGAAGTGGAGGATATCCCTCTTTCTTACTATATGTGATATCAGCCCCTAACTGTCTTAGTGCTTCCACTAGTACACCGATAGGTCTTTCTTGCATACGACTACTCCCTGTCAGAGTAAGCTCACGAGTACTACACAACGAATAATAAGCTGTCAAAAATCGCATAGTAGTCCCCGCGTGATGTATATCTACTACATCACCCGTAGATGCTAATGCACCTTGCATGGCACATACATCATCAGAATCAGATACATTCCCTATCGTTAAAGATGGAAACAACTCTTGCAATATTAATAATCTATTGCTTTCGGATTTACTACCAGAGATAACAAGCGTCTTGTCATGCTCTACTTTACTTTTTAACAGCTTAATATTCACGTATTCTCTATTTTAATTTTTCATTATTGTGGTGACGGTCGTGATCTCTCTTTGTTTTCAAGTCCATCTTTTTATCAAATGCCTCTTGTAGATTCACACCAGTCTGATTCGCTAGACACATCACTACGAATACTACATCTGCTAGCTCCTCACCTAAATCTTTGTTCTTATCACTTTCTTTTTCAGATTGCTCTCCATATCTTCTAGCGATGATACGAGCTACCTCTCCTACTTCTTCTGTAAGCTGAGCCATATTCGTCAATTCGTTAAAATAACGAACACCGTGTTCCTTAATCCAATTATCAACTGCTAACTGTGCATCTTGAATATTCATAATTACTTATTTTTTGTTTTAAAAATTCTTCCTTTTACCCATTTGTCATAAACGAACATCAGTGCGATAAAGATAATATACTTTACCACAAAACTAATTAAACACTGCTCATCACCTGAAAAAGCACAACCGACCTCATCTGTTAAGAACCACGTCATCATCACATAGATAACCGTGAATAAACTAAACTTTACTAAACTATTCATTATTCTTTATTTTGACTATCTATTACGATTGTTACAGGTCCATCATTTAGCAATTCTACTTTCATATCCGCTCCGAATTTACCTGTTTGTATACGTTTACCTAAATCATTTTCTAACTTATCTATAAACTTCTCATACATAGGTATAGCGAAGTCTGGCTTAGACGCCTTAATATAAGAAGGTCTATTTCCTTTTTTCGTAGAAGCATGTAAAGTGAATTGACTTACTAATAATACCTCACCATCTACTTCTTTTACAGACTTATTCATCACTCCATTCTCATCTTCGAAAATACGCAAATTCACAATCTTACCTGATAACCATTCTATATCTAGTTTTGTATCAATATCCTCTACCCCTACTAAAACTAAAAGTCCTTGTCCTATATTACCAACTACACTACCTTCTACAGTCACAGAAGCCTTTGTCACACGCTGGATTACTACTTTCATCTCTTTGTTCTTTTATATTCTATTACTTACAAACTTAAAAACTTTCTAAAGTTCTACCTTCATTTCATTAGATTAATTTCTAACAATAAAGTAGAATCAACTACTTCATAAAATATTATTAGGCAGAAAGCTACTTTTATAATAACTTAGAGGCTATATAATTTGTACACAGAACAATCTTCTAATTTTCCTTATTTTATGAAATTAAAATCCATAATAGCACTTTTTGTTGTTAGTACTTCTATCACATTTGCTCAGACCAAACAAGTCCTTATTGAGAATGTAAGAATCCTAGACCACAAGACTGCAGCCCTTACTGCGCCAATGAATGTCTTAGTCTCTGATCAAAAAATAGAGAAGATAAGCCCTTCTTCTATTTCTGTTAAAGGCAAAGATGTAACTAAAATCAATGGCAATGGAAAAACACTTATGCCAGGATTAATCGATGTACACGTACACATGGTATTCGGAGCTTTGACTATGGAACAAATGATGTCTCCTAATGCAACTCCTGAAAGCTTAATGCAAAATGTAGCTGTAGGAGCGCACAGCATGCTTATGCGCGGTTTCACTAGCGTTAGAGATGCAGGTGGCCCTATATTTCCTTTAAAAGCAGCTATTGATGCAGATAAGACTGCAGGCCCACGTATTTGGCCTTCAGGTGCTACTATTAGTCAGACTGCAGGACACGGAGACTTTAGAACTCCTAATGAGCGCTCTAGACGCTTCTTTGGGAAGCCTTCTCGTGCAGAAGAAATGGGGGCTACATTTATAGCAGATGGCCGTGACGAAGTACTTACTGCTACTAGAGAGAACCTACGCTTCGGTGCTAGTCAAATCAAAGTAATGGCAGGTGGAGGAACCTCTTCTGCTTATGATCCTATCGATGTTACACAATATACTTTTGACGAAATCAAGGCAGCTGTAGATGCAGCGGAAGACTGGGGTACTTATGTGATGGTACACGCTTATACTCCTAGAGCCGTACAACGCGCTATAGAAGCTGGTGTGAAGTCTATCGAACATGGACAAATGCTAGATGAAGAGACTCTAAAGATAATGGCTGAGAAGAACATTTGGTTAAGTCTACAGAACCTAATGGACAACAACGATAATATGGATGCGCAACGCAAAGAAAAACGCAAACCTGTACTAGAAGGACAAGACAAAGTATGGCCATTAGCCAAACAACTAGGAGTAAAACTAGCTTGGGGTACTGACTTCTTATTCGAACCAGAATTAAACAAAGAGCAAAATGACTATATCCTGCGTTTACAAAAATGGTTCACTAATGCTGAAATCCTAAAAATGGTTACTCAAGATAACGGAGAGTTACTTCAGTTATCAGGATTGCGCAGTCCATACCCTGGCAAATTAGGTGTAGTAGAAGAAAATGCTTATGCAGACTTACTACTTGTAGATGGAGATCCTCTAAAAGATTTATCTCTTATAGCTAATCCTGAGAAGAACTTTATCTTAATCATGAAAGGTGGTAAAATCTATAAAAACACCATCAATACGAAGAAATAAGAAGATCATTATACTATAAGAAGACTGCCTAATAAGCAGTCTTTTTTTGTTTTAGTTATAGCCCATTGTTGCCCATTCTAATTTTAACCTCACTAAGGCTATAAAAATTCAATTATCTTTGCGCAGTTATTTTACGACCTACATGACTTACTTCTTTATAATAAATCAGTACTGTAAAATAACAAGGCTACTATCAAGCCTCCTTAAATTAAAATGTAATTCAAAAATATGAGAACAGAAATTTGCTCTTGTGAAGGCTTAGACCCTTTTTGTGATAAATGCTTCGGAACGGGTCATGCTCCTTTATCAACTTCAAAAAAAACTGTAACTAAACAGTCAAGCAAAGTAAAGCCGATTAAAAAAACAAAATCTTACTTGCCTGAGAAAATAGACTCTTTAACTAAAATAGAAATAGATGCACTCGCAATCAAGATTATCTCTACTTTAGACTTAAAGTCTAAAAAACAAATGCAGATTCTTAATTCTATTCCTTTTAGTACATCTACTTTTAGAAGAGATTATAAAGAAAAGTTTATTGACTTAGAAAATATCGAAACTGAAAAACAACAATTGAGAAATGACTTATTTATTATTGATCAAGAAATAGTATCAAAGAACTATAGAAGCCATTTCACATTCAGACATTTCTTATCTGATAAAGACGTTGATGTAACATCTAATCGAGAACTTAAAGGTTTAATTAGAGAATACAAAAAGCTTAAAAAATAAGCTGTTTTCTAAACCAAACAAATATATCTGTACAGTTCACCTACAGCCTCAATTCATGTTGTCGCGGATGCCGTAATCCGTGACATTGATTAGAGGAAACACACAAGGTATTACATCTCTTCCCTCTGTATGAAAACACATACAACAAGCTCTATACTTGTATTATCTCCACTGTCCATAATCTGTATGGGGTGACATAGTTTGGGTGACACACAAGATATTGTGTCTCTACTTTAAACGCATTCAGATATTGTAATCATACATTCTAACCTTTATACTTGTGTTATCTCAACTGTTCATAATCTGTATAGGGGTGACATAGTTTGGGTGACACACAAGATATTGTGTCTCTACTTTAAACGCATTCAGATATTGTAATCATACATTCTAACCTGTATACTTGTATTATCTTCACTGTCCATAATCTGTATGGGGTGACATAGTTTGGGTGACACACAAGATATTGTGTCTCTACTTTAAACGCATTCAGATATTGTAATCATACATTCTAACCTTTACACTTGTGTTATCTCAACTGTTCATAATCTGTATAGGGGTAACATAGTTTGGGTGACACACAAAATATTGTGTCTCTACTTTAAACGCATTCAGATATTGTAATCATACATTCTAACCTTTACACTTGTGTTATCTCAACTGTTCATAATCTGTATAGGGGTAACATAGTTTGGGTGACACACAAAATATTGTGTCTCTACTTTAAACGCATTCAGATATTATAAAACCTCTGCTCCTATTAAAAAACCTTTAAAAGCGTCTTTATACTGGTACTCTGCAAAGCACCTTACACAGATAACGCCTAATGACTTATAAAGACGATCTAAAGAAGTTAAATCTTCGTCTTTACTAATCTCATATCTATCTGCTAATTTTAATCTATCCTTTGTCTCTAGATTTAAGACATAACTAAATTCTAGTTTATCCTCTATATCGATATGCATCACTACTTTTATCTTGCACAGACTTGTAGATAGCACCTCTTCTCCTAATTGTATTTTATCTACTAAGTCTTGCCCCATACAAGATAGGATACCACTTAATCCATGTTTAGAGCAACTAATCATTCCCATATATTCTAATTTTAAACATAACACACTACCTAAACACAATAGATAGCTTCAAATCAAAAAGAGCAAAAATAAAACAAATAAAACTTTATTTTAACAAAATAAAAAACACATTGTTTACGAAATTAACAATTCAAACTCATGTATCTTTCTACTGAATTCGTGTTGCTTTCGTTCTACCTAAGTCCGTAGTGAGTCCGTTATGAGTCCGTAGTGAGTCCGTTTTTTGGGCTAAAATAACGGACTCACTATATACTCAAATAGTTTCTATCATTCACATATACCTAACATACCACTACAAACCTTCGAGCTACTCAAGAGCTGTATTCTAAATAATCACATCCTATTTAGACATCATTCTAACCTTAAGAATTTCTACATTATAAGAAATAATTCTAAATAACAAACAACACATAAAAAGCAATAAACCTAATCTCAAAAAGAAAACAAACACCTAATAAACAGTAAAATAAGTAAACAAAAAACCTATAGTATAACTAAGCTTACCTTGTAAAAAACTCGCTTATTGTAGCTTTTTAATACATAACTAATCTAAATAAAGTCATTATTCATTTTGAAAAGTAAAAAAACTCTTTACTTTTGCACTTTAATTTAGAATTAGTCTTAATTATAACACACCATTATGCTACTTACTCCACTACGAACTATTACTACTCTCGTAATCAGTTTATTTTGTGCAATTGGAGTCTATGCACAAGAGCCTGTATTCACAGGTAAGATTTTAGATCTAGAAACTAAAAAAGGATTAGATACAGCTATAATCACTGTACTAGCCTCAGGAGATACCTTTTTCACTAATGAAAAAGGAGAGTTCCAAATTCCTGAGCTCTATCACTCTTCTGTTATCATCAGCCATGAAGGCTATGAAAACCTAGAAATAAAATTAAAAAAGGGAAATCAAACAATCTATCTACTACCCACTACAAAACAATTAGATGAACTGATCATCCGAAAATCGACTAATATCAATGATATCGACATTCGTAATAGTACAGGTTCTGTAATCACAGTAGACATGACACAACTGAGTCAACGCTCAGAGTTGAATATAGCTAAGTTATTAGAAGGACAAGTAGCAGGTCTTACTGTTACTTACTCTGGAGAATTGGGCAAAAAACCAGAGATAAGATTACGAGGTAATTCTTCTTTTAACTATCAAGGAAATGCCAATGAACCACTGTTTATAATGGACGGAATTGTGATTTCGACAGAGACTTTTATGACTCTTAATCCTAATGACTTCTCCACTATTAAGGTATTAAAAGATGCCCCTGCTACCGCTCTATATGGTATTAAGGCTGCTAATGGAGTTATCGAATTAACCTCTAAAAGGGGATTTGATGGTAAACCGATTATTAGCTATGCTATGAAACAAGGAGTAACAATGAGAGGGGAAAGAACAGCTAATATGATGAAGACTGATGAAAAATTAGCATTCGAACGCAGAATGCAAAATCCTGCTACTCCTGGATATCTATACTCATCAGAATATATCAATAGTACATATCAGAACAGTCCTCTTCTAAGTCAGAAACTACAAGAAGGAGAACACAAATTAGACTCCTTAAGAAGAATTAATACAGATTGGTTTAAAGAATTAGTAAAGCCTAATTATTTCCAATCTCATAACCTTAGTGTAAGAGGTGGTACCGAAAAAAACTCTTATTTCTACTCGCTGAATTACAGTAAACAAGGTGGTCGTATACCTGGTAATGATATCAATCAAATAACCGCACGTGCTAATTTAGATTATATATTAGCTCCTAATCTAACCTTATCTCTTAACAATAGTTTTGGGCTTTCGACTACCAATACTGAAAATGGAATGGATAATGATCCTACTTCATTAGCCTTTATGCTTAATCCTTATGAAACAAAGCATTCGACAAGACTAACGAGTTATTCAGATCGCTCTTATGCTGACTTAATCAATCAATACAAACAAAAACAGACTAGTAAAAGATTTAGCAGTTCCATGGTAATGCAATGGGATATATTGCCCGAATTAAACATAGCAGGGGTAATAGGTGCAGACTATTCATTAAGCGAAACTTATAAAAGAATCCTTAGTACTGCCTATAGTCAAAAGCAAAAGCCTAACAATGCCAAAGGCTTTATATCTGACTCTGATAGCAAGAACTTCGATTTTACATATAATCTACGTGCTAATTACCAAAAACAATTAGGCGACCATGATATTTTCTTAGGAGTAAATATGGATTACTATACTACGAATACAAAAGTTATTGGGGGTGAAGGTCATGGAATAGATGATGAAATCAGTAGTCTATCGGGTATCAACAACTCTTTAACAGGTGATTATGCTCCTAAAAACTCAGGAAGCAAAATAAAGAATACACAACTTGGTTTTGGAACTGCGTTGGGATATACTTATAAAGGAACTTATGATGTATATGGAAGTTTCAAAAGAGATGGTTCTTCCCTTTTACCTTCAAGTAAACGATGGAATGATGCATGGTCTACAGGAATAGGATGGTCTCCTATTCACTATGATTTTTTCAAGAATCAAAATATACTAACTGATTTGAAATTTAAAGCCTCATTAGGATATACAGCAAGTATGACAGGAATCTCAATAAGAGATATAGAGTCTACTTTTAGCAATCCTAATACATTCTATGGAGACTATAGATTATTAGTGCTACAAGGAATACCTAATAAAGATTTAAAACCTCAACAAACTCACTCTATAAACTACTCCGTAGATTTCGGCTTCTTTGAAAGACTAAGTCTATTAGTTAACTTCTATCAAAACACAACAAAAGATGCTATACTATCTATGCCTATAGCCATGAGTAATGGGTTTAATACATTTACTAAAAATATAGGAGAACTAGAAAATAGAGGGATAGAATTTATGTTAAGTGGAGATGCTATCAGGCTAAAAGATTTTAGATGGAATACTTCTCTTTCCTTATCCTATAACGCCAATAAGGTAAAATCACTTTATGGTACAGATAGAATATATCTAACAGAAGAATCTGTAATACCAGAATACGAAGTAGGCAAACCTCTAGGTATCATCTATGGGCTGCAAACTAATGGTATACATCCATTAACAGGAGTACCAGAATACATAGATAATGATGGTCATGTAATAGATCTAAATCAGCCAAAAAATGCAAATCACTTCAGACGTATTGGCTACAGTATAGCTCCTTATAACGGCTTTTTCAACAACTACTTCACTTATAGAAATTGGGCATTAAATATAAATATCAACTATAATTTCGGTGGTAAGAAAATGTATGATCAGTCTTATGTGAGAGACTATAGCAAATCTCATTTAAATGCCATAGAGGGACAGTTACAAGATAGCTGGTTTGAAGTAGGAGATGAAGATAAGGTTTATCCTATCAAAAAACTACCAAGCAATGCAGAAGATTATTCTCAAAGCTTTGCTAATAATAGAACAATATATAAAACAGACTTTATCAAGCTAAATTACATACAACTTAGTTACAACTTAGGCAATAATAACTTTATCAATAAGTATTTTAAATCCCTACAGCTAAGTGTACAAGCAGATAATATCTACACATACCGTTTTCAGACAGATAGAGGTTCTCTAAATGATGTATTACAGCCAATATTAACTTTCTCTCTTAATGCTACTTTCTAATGATTAAAAAAATATTCTACTTATTTGTATTTAGTTCTCTATGGGGATGCAGTCTAGAAAATAAATCTGAGAACGAAATTTCTGGAAATGATATTATCAATTCACCTATCAAAGCTTATGGAGTACTATCACAGGCATATAAAGCTACACCTATACAACCTAAAGATTATACTTTATATACAGAAGATCTACAGCCATCCTATCTAATTAATTATCTAAAAGGAAGTAGCCTCACTTATAAATGGGATGAAACAACCTTATCGATTAATAGTAGTTCGATATGGAATAATCACTATGATGCCATCGTCCACCTAAACGTACTATTAGAATCAGATCACAACTTCAATAGTCAGGACCCTGTTTGGCAGTACATTAAAGGTTCTGCTTTAGTCTTAAAAGCTTATAATTACTTCGATTTATTACAACTATTCTCTGAACGTTATAACCCTACAGCTTTAGGTATTATCGCTAAAGATAAATTAATCGTAGAAGAAAAAGCTAGACTAACTCAAGAAGAGTCTCTTAAACTAATCAAAACATACTTATCTGAAGGTCTAGATTTAATACAGCAATCTGGTAAACATCAAAACTACTTTATCAAAGAGAAAGGGATCAGGATACTACAGGCAAGGGTCGCTATGTATGAGAAAGAGTATGCAAAAGCAGAAGCTATTGCACAAAAACTTGTAAATGATGGAGCTAAACTTCCAACCTCAACAGAGGATTATCGCAATATTTGGGCTTCAGATAATACTAATATCTACTGGTTATACAACAACCTAGATAATCCTAATCACTACTTATATTACGAAGATAACCAAGGGGATCTACTTTACATCAATGAAGATTATAATTTTGACTTGGACGATATTAGATATACCATATCTCAATATAAACACAGTATGAAAGCGACTGCTGAGGACAAAATAGAGCGTTCTCTTCTAGGTAAATACAAAAGGTCACAACTAGATAAAGACCCTAGAGATGTGGTGATGATACGCAGTACAGAGGCATATTTCATCTTAGCAGAGAGTCTTTTAGAACAAAATAAATTAGCACAAGCAAAAGAAGTTCTCAATACATTCTTATCTGCTATTAATCAGCCTAACATAGAAGATACGCCTAGTCAACAAGAACTACGTCATAAACTTCACTTCGAAAAACAAAAAGAGTTCATTGGAGAAAAGAACAACTTCTTTGATCTAAAACGATGGAATACACCCATAGAACGAAAAAAAGAAGATAGCAATACTATCATTATCAAGATAGAACCTAATGACTATCGCTGGACATGGCCAATACCCATGAATGAATTGAGATATAATAACAATGCTCAACAAAACAAAGGCTGGCCTTCATTCAAATAAACAAAGTAAGATGAAAACAAGTTTTAAACATATAGTAAAGTCATTCACTATACTACTCCTAACTACACTATCTTTAAGTAGCTGTAGTAAAGATGATGGGGTTACTAAAGAATACTTAGGTGAAAATAAAGTTCATCTATCTACCCAAAACACGGTGCTAAAAAACAATGGGGAAGATGAGATCTCCATAGAAGTATTACTAGTTAAAAAAACACATCAGACCATCACTTTAACTTTTGGTCTGGAAGATAATCAAGAGCAAGGCAAAGATATTTTAGAATTAAAGAATCAAACTATCACCTTTGCTCCAGGTGAGAAGAAAGCAGTAATTACACTTAAAAGTAAAACAGCTCGTACTATCACTGAAGCAAAAAGAATAAAACTAAATTTAGTAGAAAACAATACAACTATTCCTTTAGAAAAACCTCTTGTTTTTACAGTATTACCCTTGAGTGTTATAGATGAGCTAACGAAAGAACAGATTGCTTTATTAGACGGTTATAAAGAAAAAGGATTGGATTTATACCCTCTACTAGGAGAAATAAATGTCACTACAGAGGTTAAATATCCTGGAGGGGGCGTACAAGAAGTATTTAACCTACCTTATACTACTATTCTAACAGGTAAGACGATAATAACACTAAGCGAATTAGCCACAACAGATAAACCTGTTCTTAAAATGACCTCTAATGCTATGGGACTGGAGGCTTATTTCTACAAAATGTTTAGAGACTTAACTATTGATGATTTAGAGTTTTGGAATAACCCTGGACCTGATGCTCCTCCACAAAACAAAGAAGTAATGAAATCTGTAGGATTAACACGTACTTCTACAGAGTCATTTGAGGTGACACTTAACCATATCGCCATAGATATTAATACTAAAGAAGTATCTTTTATATCAACACTAAAGAACTTATATAATGATGAATATCTAGCTGTACCTTTTGAGTTTAAATATTCTGCTTGGGATAGGTTTAAAAAACTACTAGATGCAGGAGATTTAATGGCTACTGAAAACTATGAAATGGGAGGTTCTATTAACCCTGCACATCATATCAATGTAGATCAAATAATAGAAGACGATTATGACAATTATACTTGGAAAGAATCAAAAGCTAAACTGACAGATAGTAAGTTTACTTTTGAGTTTATATTCATTCATAACAATGCTGATGGATATATCCAAGTTAAAACAGAATACAAATTAAAATAATGAAACGTACTCAAATACTATATTTCTTTGCTTTAGTACTTTGCCCTCTGCTTGTAGTAGGGCAAGGTACTTTTTCTCCATTGCCTAAAGCAGAAAAAGCAATTTATGGAACATTAGACAATGGGCTAAACTATATCATCCATCCTATACCTCAACAGAAGACAGAATATCGTCTAGTCTTAAATGTAGGATCACTACAAGAACGCGATGATGAGAAAGGATTTGCTCATTTCTTAGAACACATGATCTTTAATGGTAGTGATGACTTCCCAGGTAGACAAGCTATTGATACATTACAGCGTTTAGGCTATCAGTTTGGGAGAGATATCAATGCTTATACTACTTATGAGCGCACCGTATATGATCTGTCTCTCTTAGATATCAAACAACAGGATTTAGCAATAAATATACTAGCTAACTTCTTAGGGAAGTCACATCTCCATAATGAGGGAATAGAAAAAGAACGAAGAATCGTTATCCAAGAGATTAAAGACTTTGGTACAGAGCCTTTATTTAACCGCAAAAAACTAGAAGGTACTCCTCACTTAGATAGATTGCCTATCGCTACTGAAAAAGAGATTCTAAATCTAGATCCTGTAAAGCTTAGAGCATTCTATAAACGATGGTATAATCCTGCTCTAGCTACTATAATCATCGTAGGTAAGGTGAATACTAAAGATGCTATAGAGCAAATAAACAAATACTTCAGTTCTTTTAAAGGGCAGTCGAATCTAGATAGAAAACAAAGCGAAAACACTTTTAGCCCTGTCTATACTAACTTATTAGAAAAGCAGAGCAATGCGACTATAAATTCTAATAAATTAGAAATAGTTCGCTTTACAGAAGCGCCTTTCTTAGCTTCTAAAGAAGATTACAGACAACAACTTATAGAACAAATCTATAAACAATGGATCAATAAGAAACTGTCTATGAGCAAAAGCACTGCTACTGCTCACAGTCTATGGTATCTACCTAATAAAAATGAAAATGCCATAGAAATACAGGCTAAGACAGTAGAAGAATTACAGAACCGCATAAGTTTAGTAGCTAGTACAGTAAACACAATGTCTGTAAAAGGTATTCACAAAAAAGAGCTTGAACATTATAAGCAACATCTACTGAACCATTCTGTTCCTTCTGAAGACGAAGACATTGCTTATATCACCAATGCTTATGTTGATCAGGTCGTAGTGAATAGCCACTACTTATCTTCGATAGATAGACATGCTTTACTAACTGAATTACTTCCTACTATCACCACAAAGGATATAGAAAGCAAACACAGTAACACATGGTCTACTGATCAAGAGAACCTATATCTACTTACATATAATGATAGTTTGTTCTCCATAGACTCTGCTGATGAACTAAACAAGTATTGGAATGAAGGAAGTACAAAAACATTAGTATTCAAATCTACTAAACAAAAGAAGACGCACGAAAGACCACGTGGTTCTTTCCACTGGAGAACAATGCCTCCTATACAAAAAGCAACAACTGATATAGCTGTAAAAGAACAGCTATATGCGGATATCAACCTTACAGAACTAACATTAGCGAATGGGCTACGCATAGGTATTAAACCAACAAAGGCAACAGATGATAATTATATCATGACTTTGTTCACAAGAAATGGGCTAAATCAAATACCTACATCTGAACAAAAATATTATCAAGATGCTGGATATTTTATAGACTCTTCTTGGATACACGGCTTTACTAATGACGGATATATGCAAGCGGGATCTGATAGAGAGATATCTACACTCGTGAGTATAAATAAGGATGCTAGCATTATCAATACTTCTTCGCGAAAAGGAAATAGCAAAGACCTTTTTGAATGGACGTATAGAAAGTTATATGACTATATCACACCTCAACAGGATTTTAAAGAATATATAGAGGAAAGTGTCTCTTCTATAGATACAACTACTAAGTCTTCTTCTTTATTAGATAATCCTGCTATCAAAATAGGACATCAAATAGAAGAATATAAAAAAGAAGGTAGTTTATTCTCTGAAGAGCTCACAACGATAGAAGACTGGAAGAAAGTTAATCTAGATAGTTTCTTTACTTTATACAATCAATCATTTGCTAATCTAGAAGAAGTGTATGTACTTATCGCAGGGAATTTTGATACAGATGATATCAAGAAGAAGGCGATCGCTTACTTCGGTGCTTTAAATAATACTCCAAAGCAAGTAGATAAAAACGGTGCTAATTCATCTAAGGCATTCGTAAAAGAAGAAATAACACGAGCTACACTAACGAGTAGTGATATCGAAAGACCTGATGTCACAATAGTATTCAATGGAACAATTAAACCTACTCTAAAAGAGAGCATGATGGCTCATATCGTGAGAGAGATGTTTAACAACCAGTTCTTAACACTATCGAGAGAAAAAGAAGGATTAGTATATTCTCCTTATTCCGCTCTAGACGTAGAAGTTTACCCTGAGCCTAGAACTTCTGTTAGTTTATTCTTCTCTACCTCTTTAGATGATATAGATAAATTAGAGACCTTAGCTAAAGAAGTTATTCATTCACTTCAAACACAAAGTATTTCTAAAACAGAACTAGAACAAATGAAATTGACCATTCTAAATAATAAACGCTTACATCTAACAGATACGAGTACATTCCAATGGGTAGAAAAACTTAGAGAAACTCTATTAAACTTTGGTTCTCTTGAAGACTTTAATAATTATGATGCAATACTAAATAGCATCACTCCTGAAGACATTAAAGAGATTTCAAAATCTATATTTAACACCTCTACTTACGGAGTATTTATACTCACTCCTCAGTAAAATAACAAGTGGTTATTGCTCCACTTTATTTTCTCTTTACTAATAATAATTGAATAAGGCTACCTGAATCAGGTAGCCTTATTTTTATTTCTTCTCTAAGGTAACTTGTGCTTTTAACTGTTCTAATAATTGAGTATACACATTTCTCACGCTGTCATAGTCTTTTGAATCAATCACTCCTTTAGCTTTAATAAAAATCAAACTACACAGTACTTGATTGTCTTTTACCTCAAACTTAGTTTGTACTTCTAGACCTGTCTGCTCACTTTTTAAAGTAAAGTTTTGAGGTAGAGTACTTACTTTATACCCTTCTGGAATCACTATGCCCATTAGATAATTGTCTAACTCTGGATACCCTATGTAAATAGGATTGTTTCTATATTCGTTTTTAAATGGATTAGAATACAATGGGTAGAACTGAAATGGATTAATAATATACTTATCATTAAGAAACAATACACCATTCTGCTTACTGAACGAGAATACTGCTCTTACATCCTTCTCATTATTATCACCATTATACACACGTGTACTACTTACATTCATCCCTACGTACTGACTCTCGTACCACTTCCCAAATCTCCATTCACTACCATCATACATATTTCTAAACTCTAGAGCACGATAGTTTTTATAGTTCTCTATAATCTGACCTGAAATACTTCCATTCAAATTAGGAGTGATCTGATACTTCACTTCTTTACTAGAAATGAACTGAGGCATTAGATTCACTTTAATAATAGCCCCAGTGTCGTATAGTATAGTACCTGTACCATTTAAATCATCTAATGATAAGATATTAAGAGTCGTATACTTATTCGTAGCATCTACTAAATAAATACTATTATCAGCTTCTATAGCAGTAATAATATGGTTATAATAGTTGCGTTGCCAAGCGGTTTTCACACCATTACTTCTAGTACTCAATAATACTGGATTAGCTTTTATACCAACATATCTTAGCATGGCTGTCAATAGTAAGTTCACATCAGCACTATTTCCAGTCCCTTTATAGAAAGTAGTTTTGATACCATTCTGTGTGAAAAGTCCATATTCTTGATTCCATGTTACTCGACTCTGTACTACATTTAATAGTTTTGAAATCTGAGCTTCTATACTTAGTCCCTTATATTCTTCTAGGTTAATTTCTTTTTTAAGAAACTTATCTTGTTTTAATTCTTTACCAAACCCTCTATTTTTAAGTAAGTCAGCATAAAACTCTTTCTCCGTTTGCATTACTTTTTCCGCAGAATTACCTGGGAACTGTACTTGTTGTAAATCAAAGCGCACTGTTGAAATATAGTTCGCAGGATTATCTAGATAAGGCTCTACAATAAAAGAAGGTACTAATTGTGCTTTATACGTTTTTTCTATAGCATTGATTTCAGACTTAATCATAAAGCCATTCACCCCACGAAAAGAGACTCTTCTATTATACTCTTGTTCTGTTAGTTTTATATCTCCTTTTTTTATGATGCTATATAAAAAGTACTCTGGTACTACTACTTTATAACTGGCGCTTTCTTTAGGCATATCACTCTGTATATACCACTCTGGTAACTCATCTATATAGTTTGTAGATTTAATATACGAATACTCTATAATATCTCCTGCTTTCGCATCATTATAACTCACTCCCTTCTCTCTCCAATTACCTTTATCTTCATCAATTAGATTTTGTTTTGGAGATTTCTGTTTTACCACTTGACCATCTACCAATCGATATATATTAGATACATTAATAGTCATATCCTCTCTTGCGTATCCTTTAGGTGCATAAGGAACCACGAACTTCAACTTTTCCTTAGCTACCTCATCATATAATTTGATTTTACGTGATACAGTCTCATTCACTCTAAAACCATATTCATCAGAATATTCAAAATCTACTCTAACTTCTTCTTGTAGTATGACCGCTTTATCCTTAACGAAAGAGGTATTACTTAGCTCTGCTAATTCAGCTGGCTTTACTTTTCCTAAGAAATCTTGTCCATAAGAAGGTGTCTGTAGACAACATATTAATACAAATAAAAAACAGGCTATTTTATTCATTATCTTATTTTTTGTGGTAGTAATTATAAAGTCAAAATTTACCACAATTATACAACATAGCAAGAGGACTTACACCAAAAAGATTCTTAATTAATCAGACTACTACTTTAAATACATAAAAAAAACCAAGACTACTCGTCTTGGTTTTAATTTACTTCTTTTTAAATATTATTTGGTCTTCTAACTTTTCAAACATCTTTGTGTAGAATGTTTGCACTTTAGAATAGTTCTTTGCTTCTATAAAACTTCCTCTTGTAAATTGTATAATGAAAGTAACGTTATTGTTTTCTTTCTGTATTTTATAATCTAACCCCAACTCTATTTCATCATCTTTTAAATCTAATGCTTCTGGTAAATATTCTATCTCATATCCTTGTGGTATAATTACTGAGAATTTATAGATATAAATTAAAGGATAAATAAAATTAATAGGAAGTTTTCTCTCTTTTGCAGTAAAAGGATTCGTTCTATAATTATAAAATATGCTCGGCTTGACATATAGCTCATTTCCTATTACTGTACATCCATCTTTCTTAGACATACCAAATCTTACAGATAAGGGCATTAATGAATTCTCTTTCTCTTGTACATTTATATTTCCCACCTCAACATTGTCAAAACTTTCTTCAAAAATCTTAGTTATCGCATCATCACCTTTACCTTCCATATCTTTTCGAAGCCATAATGCAGAATAATCTCTATATTGCTCTGTTCCTCTTCCTATAGTTACTCCATTTTCATTAATACTTAATGTATAATTCTCCGAAGTAACAGAATAAAAATTAGGTATCATATCGATTTCCTTAAATTTATCCTTGTCCTGTATCATTAGTCCCTTCCAATTTAGATTATTTACTCTAATCACATTTAAGCTACCGTACTTCTCTGTAGCATCTAATAGAATAACCTGTCCATCTAACATGGCTCCTACAATCACTCTGTTATAAGAAGTTTTCTGTAGTGATATACTAATACCATTCTCTATAGAACTAACTAAGATAGGATATGCTTCTATCCCTACGTAACGCAACATCGTAAGTAGAGTAAAGTTAACATCAGCATAGTTACCCGTCTTTTGTTCTAAAGCTTTCTTTAAATCTTCTGAATAATAACCATTCTTCTTATTCCATGAGATTATGTCTTTAGTTTTTGCTAATACTTTCTCTATTTTCGCTTTATTATCTAGATTCTTATACTCTTCTAAGTTGATTAATTTACTCAGTGGTTTATCCATCTTAAACTGCCCTGAAAAAGAAGAATTCTCATAGATAGACTTCACTAAATCACCTTCATTAAGCGATATATTCTTCGGTTTCTCGTTAGGAAAACGAATAATTGACAAATCGTGTTTAAGACTAGATCGATAATTGTCTATATTAGATACAAAAGGTTCCTCTTTTAATGAACTTACGTTGCTTGTACTATAAATACCTGTAGATTCTGTATACTCAAAATATGGTGCTTGTGGTCCTCTATCATTAGAAAGATAAAGTCTCTTCTTCTCCGATGTTTTCTTTGAATCGATTTTAGCTTCACCCATTATTCTAGAAGTATAAATAAAATATTCAGGTATCTTAATCTCATATACAGTACTATGAATAGGGATACTTCTCTGAAAATCCCATGAGGGAATGTAACTAAAATAGTCACTAGTCACAGTATAACTATACTCTACTATAGAGCCTTCACGTACGTCTGGTACAACGACTTTCTTTGTTTTCCAATTCTCGTCTTGTTTTTCGTCAAAGATAGCGCTTGACTTTATCTTAGTTCGTTGTACTTTTCCATCAACCAAGTTATAAGTATATACATCGTTTATACGCACAGACTCAAGCACTTTATTCCCAATATAATAAGAAACTTGAAAATCTGCCAAAGACAGTCCTTCTTTCTTATATATCTTAAGTTTACGACTTACTTCTCTAACCAACTTAAATCCAACATTAGGAATATAATCAAAATATACACGTCCATACTCATTAAGAACAGCAGCTTCAGCCTCTGGATCAATTTTATCTACTGTCTCTTGTAATTCTTCAACAGTGACTTTTCCTAAAAAGTTCTGCGCCTGTGTAGTATATGTACACACACAAATTAAACAACTGATGGTAAACTGTAATACTTTTCTCATAACCCTTATTGGTTTAATTTCAACACTATTTTTGCTTGGTCATTTTTTTGAATCTCTTCTTTATACTTGCGATATAAATCATAATCTTCTACAGTAAATAATCCTTCATTTGCACTGCTTAAACGAGTGTAATATATCTTCTGGTCTCGCACCTGATAAGTCACTTTATAGTCACCATACTTAGTATTTAGATTGACATTTTCGGGAAGATTGTCCACTACATATCCTTCAGGAATCTCTAGTTCTACTACATCCTCATCCTTCCAAGAAGAACTGATATACAATGGTTGTTTTCTATTCTTACTATTACTTAAATTACTATTACTTACATTCCATCCGTTAATAGAAAACACTAATCTATTTCCTAATTTAGTTGCATACTTAGCACCTGTAAAGGAGAACTTCTCATCAAACGATGTTGTATTATTATCAATACTTAGATTAATCTCCTTAAACTCATTAATATTAAAAGAAGAGAATCTTTGCTTATAATACTTTTCCCTATCTCTGGAATTGGCATAATACATCTCTACTCTATTATCAAACTGCCCTCCTTTAGATGTAATATCTAAAGCAACTTCTATATCTCCATTAACTTTAAGAGAATAAATTCCTTTACTGATCTGTGTGCTTTCGTCTCTAGTATACGCCTTAGTTTTCACGATTTCACTATCGTTCTCCTTCACTACTAATACCTGACGATCATCTGTGAAGCCAGCTATATACCCAAAAGGCAGTTGATTATTAGTACACTCCACCCATTGATAACCGCCTTGCTTAAGAGGAATAGCTATAATCATATGATTGCCTTGAAGGCAAACTGACTCTTCTCTTATATCTATTGAACTAGATGAACCATAGACCACCACTGGATAACTCTCTATTCCTACTACTTTTAATAAGGCACGATAATAGTTACTAAGCCCTTTACAGTCTCCATAATTTAATCTCTTAACATCATTAGCTAACATAGGTTTCCAACCTCCTACTCCTAACTGTACACTGATATAACGTGTATGGCTCTGCATATATTCATAAAGTACCTTAGCTTTAGCCATATCATCTGTGAAATTTGCTGTCAGTTCATTTACCTTCTTAATTGTCTCCGGAGTTAAAGCTTCTGTTCCTTTAATAAAATTGTGATAATACCAATTACCCAATTGTTCCCAATTAGTAAACTCTCCTTTTATTCCCTCTAGTGAGACCTGTCCTAAAGTAACAACTACACTTGGCAAAAGCTTATTAGAACTTGGCATATTACTCTCACTTGTCACTGCCTTAAAATCTTTGAGAGTATAGGTAACTTTATTTCCTTGATCAACTTTAGTAATCTTCGTAAAGTCAGGATTGTATAGCAAGGGAGTACTGACAATACCACTACTGTTCTCTATAGAAAAAGTAGAAAGTAAAATCGACTCAGAAAAATATTGTATAGGTTGCCACTTTGGCAAAAAAGCAGTGTTACGAGATTCTATTTCACTCTCATATATAAATATTACAGGATACTGAACTGGTCTAAACTCAAAAGTAAGAACCCTTATATCAGTAATAGCCATTCCTTGACTAAGTGAATAGTCTTTAAAATCTTTTTGTTTGAATACTTTAACTATTTTACCTTGAGCATCTAGTTGAGTAACTTGAATCTGTTTTATCTTATTACTTCTTCCATAAATCTCACTAAAATCAAGGCTACTAAGACCTTTCTCAGAGAAAACAGTTACGACCTTCCTTGTCTTGATTGTATATTTATCAATAGAAAAAATTTGTAAGTCTACAATATTCTCATTTATGACTGTATATGCATTATCTATAAAATCTTGCTCTATCTTAGATACATTGTAGTTATCTTGTGATAAAGCAGAAAAGTATATGAATAAAAATAGCAATAGATACTTAGTTTTCATTCTCTTTTAGTTATTAAATTATACCACGCAATATACGTTAAAAAAAACTTAATAAAATACAAAATAAAAACAAAAAACCAAGACTATTCGTCTTGGTTCTTTCCATCTTTATATATATCTGTTCGATAATGTTCTTCTTCTCCGTCTAGAATCTGAATATAAGTCTTATACCTAGACCAAGCTAATTCATCTCTATCCAATGCGTCCTTTACAGCACAGTATGGCTCCTCTCTATGCAAGCAATTATTAAACTTACACTGATCCTTTAAAGCAAAAAACTCAGGAAAATAGTCACCTACTTCTTGTGGTTCCATATCTACCACACCAAATCCTCTAACACCTGGAGTATCAATAATCTTAGCATCAAATGATAAGTCAAACATCTCTGCGAATGTCGTAGTATGCTGTCCTTGTTGATGTTGTTCTGAGATTTGAGCCGTCTTTAAGTGTAATCCTGGTTCTATAGCATTGATTAAAGTAGACTTCCCTACTCCAGAATGCCCTGTAAATGTAGATACCTTACCTACCATTCTTTCTTTAATAGCATCTATTCCTTTACCTGTGACAGCAGATACTCTTAAACATTCATAACCAATCTGAGAATAAATATACTGCATGTACAACTGCTCATCTAGAGCATCTTCAGAATAAGTATCTATTTTATTAAATACTAATACTGTCTTAATTCCATAAGCCTCAGCAGTCACCAAGAATCTGTCAATAAAACTTGTAGTCGTAACAGGATTATTTATGGTTACAATTAAGAATAGAGTATCAATGTTAGAAGCAAGAATATGTACTTGCTTAGATAAGTTTACAGACTTACGAACGACATAATTCTTACGAGGTTTTATATCATTAATAACCCCCGTAGTAACATCGTTTGTAGTTTCTAGTTCAAAGCGAACATGGTCACCTACAGCAATTGGATTAGTACTTTTAATACCTTTAATCCTAAACTTACCTTTAATTCGACAGTCATAAAATACGCCGTCTTCACCTTTCACTGAGTACCAACTGCCTGTTGATTTGTAAACTATACCATTCATATGGCAAATATACTTCAAAAAATATGTTCCTTAAACAGGATTAAAGACAATTCTTAGTTAACCTGATTCATTACTATACAATACTTTAAACAAAGAAAGGGCCTTTACATCTGTAAAAGCCCTTCTATAATTCACATTACCAACTACTATTTGTTGATAATTTTATCTTGTCTATGAATACTCTCTTGGTGAATAGCAGTATATATAGCAGTGATAAACTCTTCTGTAAATCCGATATGTTTACCTTCTTCTTGCATCTTTTCAAGAATTTTCAACCAACGATCTTGTTGGAATACAGCTACGTTTTTCTCTTTCTTCAATGTTCCGATAGCATCAGAGATAGCCATACGTTTTCTCAATAGATCAAGTAACTTACTATCCATATCATCGATTTGGATACGATGAGCTTGTATTTGTTGTAAGAACTCTTCAGTTTCATCCGTTACGTTTCTCACTTGTAATTTAGAAATAATATCTCCTAGTTGATCAGGTGTTACTTGTTGAGCAGCATCACTCCATGCATTATCAGGATCACAGTGTGTCTCTATCATTAATCCTTCATAGTTAAGATCTAATGCTTGCTGAGATACACCTAATATTTTATCTCTATTACCTGTAATATGTGATGGATCACAGAAAATAGGAATATTAGGTAAATGTAATTTTAGATCAATTGGGATTTGCCACTCAGGGATATTGCGATACTTCGTTTTCTCATAAGTACTAAACCCTCTGTGAATAACTCCTAATTTAGTAATACCTGCTTCTGCAAGTCTCTCTACTCCACCCATCCATAAAGATAAGTCCGGATTCACTGGATTCTTTAACAAAACAACTTTGTCAGTACCTCTAAGTACATCTGCAATTTCTTGAACAGCAAAAGGATTTACGGCAGTACGTGCCCCAATCCATAAGATGTCAATATCGTGCTCTAAGCACAATTGTACGTGTTCTGCGGTTGCAACCTCAGTAGCTAATAACATTCCTGTCTCAGCTTTAACTTGTTGTAACCATTTCAATCCAATGGCACCTACTCCTTCAAATCCACCTGGACGAGTACGAGGTTTCCAAATCCCAGCGCGATAGACTTTAACCTCTTTTGGCAGTGACTTAGCGATTCTCATGACTTGCTCTGGCGTTTCCGCACTACAAGGACCTGCAATTATTGCAGGATTTTGTCCTTGGAATAAAGACAACCAATCCTTGTTAATGTTTAGTTTTTCCATTGGTTAATTATTAATTTGTATTTACATATAATGACGTTTTTACAACTTTGGTTTTGTACTTACCAAAACTGTCAAAAAAAGACTCTAATATATTATTTTAAATTATAAAGTTGGCCTTTTATTCGATATTTATTTGATAAATAATTACTTTTAACCACTTAAGAACAAAATAATATAAAAAATGACCTTATTAACTTTCACGCTGATCATGTTCTTAGGAGCATTTGCAGCAGGCTTCATAGGCTCTTTATCAGGACTAGGAGGCGGTATAATAATCATTCCTTTGTTATCTGTATTCTTAGGTGTTGATATGCATTATGCTATTGGAACTGCCTTAGTTGCTGTAATAGCGACTTCTTCAGGATCAGCTTCAGCCTATGTCAAAGAAGGAATTACCAATATGAGATTAGGAATGTTTCTAGAAATAGCAACTACTGCAGGTGCAGTTATAGGAGCTATCATCTCTACCAATGCAAATACTTCTGTTCTGGCAGTTATTTTTGGATTAACTCTTACTTTTTCCTCTATCAATTCTCTTCGAAAAAAAGAAGACCATTTAGTCACTCCAGAGAACTCTAGCAAACTTGCCCATAACTTAAAACTAGTAAGTTCATACCCTACCCCTAGTGGTACGACTGTAAAATATGGTATGAAGAATATTATTGGAGGGTTTAGCATGATGGGGATTGCAGGAATGATGTCTGGACTATTAGGAATTGGCTCAGGTGCCTTTAAAGTAATTGCTATGGACTCTATTATGAAGATTCCCTTTAAAGTATCTACTACGACAAGTAACTTTATGATGGGAGTAACAGCTATTGCTAGCTCTGTTATCTATATTCAAAAAGGATATATAGAACCCTCTATCTGCATGCCTGTAATAATAGGTGTATTAGTTGGGGCAATGGTAGGAGCCAAAGTACTTCTAAAAGCCAACCCTAAAAAACTAAAAGTATTCTTTGCTTTTCTAATCTTAGCTTTAGCGATTAATATGATTTATAACGGAGTAACAGGTAATATATAAGATTATGGGAACAACTAAATTTTCAGACACAGACTTACAATCTATAATTGGTAATGTACTGCGATATGGAGTATGGACTGCCCTATCTGTTGCTGGTATAGGAGGCATTATTCTTTTTTCTAATAAAGGAAGTGAACAAGTAAACTTCACTAATTTTATAGAAAAAGATGATAATATAATCAACGTGATAAACAATATTTTTTCAGGAGTAGCCCAGGTAGATGGAGAGTCTATTATCTTCTTGGGGATATTACTTTTATTTTTAACACCTGTGCTTAGAATATTTCTATCACTTTTATCGTTTTTCTTAGAGAAAGATTGGCTATATGTATTTATCACATTGATTGTAATAGGTATTATTGTATTCAGTGTTTCTTTCGGATTTTCACATTAAATATATACTTTTGTTACTATCATATAAATCAAAATAATGTCACTACAGGTTAAAAATATAAGCAAGTTTTATGGCGAACAGAAAGCCTTAGACAGTATTAGTTTCTCTATCCCAAAGGGTCAAATAGCTGGCTTTTTAGGCCCTAATGGGGCAGGTAAGTCTACACTAATGAAGATTCTAACGACATACATTCACAGTGATGAAGGTCAAGCTTATGTCAATGACTTTAACGTAGAGACAGAACAGCGAAATGTACAGCATTCTATAGGTTATTTACCAGAGCACAATCCGCTGTACTTAGAGATGTATGTGCGAGAGTATTTACAGTTCAACGCTGATATTTATAAAGTAGCTAAAAGTAGAATTGACGAAGTAATTAACCTAACAGGTCTAAGTCCTGAAGCGCATAAGCGAATAGGTGAATTATCGAAAGGATATAGACAGCGTGTAGGATTAGCCACTGCTCTTCTTCACGATCCAGAGGTACTTATCTTAGATGAACCTACCACAGGATTAGATCCTAATCAATTAGTAGAGATTAGAGAGTTAATTAAAAACATTGGTAAGGATAAAACGGTATTTCTCTCTACACATATTATGCAAGAAGTAGAAGCTATTTGTGACCGTGTGATTATTATCAAAAAAGGACAAATAGTAGCAGATCAAATGCTTTCATCTATGTTAGAGAATCAAAATGAACAGATAATAGCTGTTGAATTTGACTTTAAAATAGAGGTTCAGTTTATAGATAGAATCCCTAACCTTATCCGTGCAAATCATATTCATGACACACAGTGGGAATTAGTGTTCCCTATAGATAATGATTATAGACCTACTGTATATGACTTCGCTCAAGAGAATGGACTTAAAACACTATCCATGCAAGTAAAAAACAAAAATCTAGAAAGTCTCTTTAGAGAGATTACACAATAAGCAAAAACACCTCTTAGTAGAGGTGTTTTTTTTATACCTCAACCCACACAAAAAAAGAGGTTGTCACGAATGACAACCTCTTACGCTAACTAAAAACAACAACCAAATACCATTCTAAAATGGATACTTTTTTTAAAAATAAATATTCAATTAATTACGAGCATCTAACTCTTCTTGAGGAATGACTAACTGGAAGCGTTTATCCTGTGCAGAAAGAGATACTACAGTTCTGTGATTACCTGTACGAGTGATTCCTCTTAATAATCGCTTAGCATCGAACCACTCTACTCCGCATTCTCCATATAATTCTTTTCTTCTCTCTAATAAGATTACATCTAGTAACGCTGTACCAGTAGCACTTGTAGCTTTAGCTTTTGCATCTCTATTTAGACGAATAGCATCTAATATCTCTTTTGACTTTCTTTCATTGCCTAAATGATATTCTGCTTCAGCTTCTATTAATACCAATTCAGGATATCTGATAACTGGTAAATCAGCTTCGAATGTGAATTTAAACTTAGAAGTCACATACTCTTGCCAATCTCCTTTAGGCTTTTCGTAAAAATTACTAAACAAGTTTCGCACATCTGTTGGGCTAAAATATTTCACAAACTCATCATTGATAAACGTACCGTGATAAGCTACCGCTATATGATCCATCATAGCGTGTGGATGTGATTTATAATACACAGACTGATCAGCACTCTGAGGCAATGCCCATAACCACTCTGTCGCACTCATCGTATCAAAGCCTTTGTTGTAATCTTCTGCATTCAATACTTTTAGTATATTTCCTCCATAAGCTTCATTCGCATTCTTCTTAGCTAGATCCCATTTACCCATATATTGATATACTTGAGCTAAAAATGCTTGAGCTACTGATTTATTGATATACGATTTATTTATTCTACCTCCTCCTAGTCTAGACGAAGCTTCTTCTAAGTCAGTTACTATTCTAGTAAAGAACTCTTCCTTAGTAGAAAATGGATTAGGTATAGTAGTCGGCTCTGTATATATCGGCGGAAATGTTACGTTTTGATTAGATAAATAAGCATCTCCAAACTCTATTGCCAATTGAAAGTAATAATATCCTCTAAGAGCTAGAGCCTGACCTATTAACTCATCTTTATCTTCTTTACTAATCTTTGTACTCTCTTCTACTCCTTGAATAAAGTTATTTACTTGATCTATGATTCTATAAGGCAATCGCCATGAGAACTTAGATCTAGTCCCTGTACTTAAATACACCTGGTAGTCATAATCTGAGCCAAACCAAATCTGTTTTTGTATCAAATCTGCTCCTTTTACACTTCGAGCAAATAAAATACTATGTAATCCAGACGCTTCATCATTAATCAAAGTGCTTCTCTGTAATCTCAAAATTCCCGATAAGAATGAGGTCGCCCCCTCTTTACTCCCAAATACTACTTCTGGAGATATACTATCTTTTGGTTTTGGATCATCTAAGAAATCTGATGAACATCCTGTAACTGTGCTAATAAACAATACAGCTACGATACTTTTTATTATTGATTTTATCACGTATTTACTCTTTTAGAAATTAATATTTAATCCAACAGATAGGGTTGCAGATAGAGGCACACGATAGTTAGTCACCCCGTTAATTGCTTGCTCTGGATCGATACCTTTATGTGACTGGAAAGTCAATAAATTCTCTCCTTGCACATATACCCTTGCTTGTTTTAATTTAAACTTACCTAAACTTTCGATAGGTAAAGTATACCCAAGTGTTAATGCTTTTAATCTTAAATAATCATTCTTATACAGGAATCTAGTAGATGTTGCAGCAAAGTTATTTGTAGAGTTAATAAGTACTGGGATATCCGTAATATCACCCGGCTTTTGCCAACGATTAACTATATCAGGTGAACTTTGATATCCTATAGACATACCATTCATTAATCCCGAATAATCATTATCATAAATATAACCACCTAAACTAAAATTAAAGAATGCACTAAAATCAAAGTTTTTATAAGATAAAGCCGTATTAAATCCTCCTACTAGTTTTGGAAGAGCAGATTTATTATAGTAACGCGTTGCCTCGTTATAGTCCTTTGTAGTTTCTCTTCCTATCACTTGACCATCTGTATCTACTACATCCTTATACCACATTCCATATCCATCATTAGGATCTACACCAGCCCAATCTCTTAAATAGAAATCATAAAGAGAGCGACCTTCTGCCCATCTATTTAACCCACTGATAAAACTGTCTTGCGTCAGTGATTTAATCTTATTTCTATCAATAGAGAAATTAAGTGAAGTATCCCATTTCCAATCGCCAGAACGTATATTATGAGAAGTCAAGCTTACCTCTAGTCCATAGTTTTCTATTGTTCCAGCATTAGATAATATCTCTAAGTTACCAGTAGAAGGAGCTTGTGGAATAGCAAATAATAAATCTATAGAACGCTTTTTATAATAATCAACCGATCCTTCTATTCTATTGTTAAACAAACTAAAATCGATACCAGCATTGAATGAAGCTGTTTTCTCCCATGTCAAATATGGATCAGCTAAATCACCTAATACAACCCCAGGATTATCTAACTGATTATAACCTGTATCAAATAACCTTAAGTAAGGAAAATACTTCCCTGTGATATTATTATTTCCTAGCTCACCATAAGAAACTCTTAATTTTAATAAGTCAATAGTATTATTGTCTACTAAGAAATCTTCTGATGACACTATCCAAGATCCTCCTACTGAGTAGAAGTTTCCTTTTCGAACAGATTTATCAAAACGAGTACTTGCATCACGTCTAAACGATCCTTCTATAAAATACTTATTTGCATAGTCATAACTTACCCTACCTAAATAACTAGTCAATCTATCCTCTACATCGTATCCATTAATACCCTCTAATGAGGTACCACTCCCTATCTCTGTATTACCAGGTAAGAATCCTGTAGTAGAAGCATTAAAGAAATCTTTCTTAAACTTATAAGCCTCGTAGATACCATCTACTGCGATATGGTGTTCTCCTAATATCTTATCGTAGTGTAAGGCATTAATAAAGTTCAATGTCTCTGACGTATCCTTGAATCTAAGTACACGACCATTCACACTAGATGCCTGACCATACTGAGAGTTGTTGTACTCTTTATTGTCATAGTCATACTTTTCATAAGACAGATTAGTTCTGAAATATAACCCCTCAGCCAAATCTAACTTAGCAAAACCATTCCAACTCGTCGTAGATCGTCTAATTACAGTACTATTGTTTTGTAATATCCCTGCTGCATTCTCACCACTCATGATAGGGCGAACACTATTAATATCTTTACTAGAAGCATTACCATAATCATAGATCAGACTTCCTTGAGCATCATATACTACTTGTCCATTTAAGTCTCTTTTATATACAGGATATACACTAGGCATAGCATAGATCCATCCCATTGGGCTATAAAGGTTAGTACCACTCTGTACAGGGAAGTTTTGATTAGAAGCAGAGTACGCAGTATTAGCTCCTAATTGTAACCAGTCTGTCACTTGACTTTCTATATTAAGACGAACAGTCGTACGTTCAAAGTTAGAAGTCTTGATCATTCCATCTTGGTTTAAGTAGTTACCTGAAAGGAAATAAGTCGTACGATCACCTCCACCTGCTACATTAAAATTGTATTCATTTCTAAACGCTTGGTTTCTCTGCAATTCTTTTTTCCAGTCTGTCTCCCATAACAACGGATTCTTAACTGTCCAATTACCATTATAATCCACAGGTTGATCTGTTCCAAATGGATTATAACCAAAATAACTTACTAACCCATCTGAAGCCGTTCTACGTGCTGTCTCTTCATCTTGGCCTAGCACATACTGATAGTTATTCTTTCTGGCTTCCCACAGATACTGTGTATACCCACGAGTATCTAATACCTTGTGTGTTTTCACAGCATCGAATGCTACTCCAGAACTCAACTTGATATTCACGTCTGGTTGGCTATTTAGCTTACCCATTTTTGTTTTAATCAGGATTACACCATTAGCTCCACGAGAACCGTATAAGGCTGTAGAGGACGCATCTTTCAGCACGTTGATACTTTCTATCTGATCTGCACTTATCGAGCTAATATAGCCTGAATACGGAGCTCCATCTAATATAATTAATGGATCTGCTGATGCATTGATAGAACCGATACCACGAATGCGTATTGTAGGGCTCTCTCCAGGTTGAGAGTTAGAGTTTATGATATTCACTCCAGCTACTGTTCCTTGTAGTGCAGACACTACAGAAGTAGACACTTGCTTATCTAGAGCATCGCTCTTAATCTGACTAATCGCACCTACTACAGCTTTTTGTTTTTGAGCACCATAAGCCACGATTACGATATCGTCTAAGCCTATTACATCCTCTGCTAAGCTAATATTCACTACACGCTGCTTAGTCACGGTGATAGACTGAGGTTTAAAACCTACATATTCGAACTGAAGCACATCACCTTCATTTACATCGATAGCATACTTACCATCTAAGTCTGTTTGTACTCCTTTAGTTGAATTCTTTACGATAACTGAGACTCCAGGTAGAGAGAACCCCCCCTGTTCACTTACCACACCTGTCACAGTTACTTGTTGTGCTAAAGCCACATTACACAGCAGTAGCAAGCTACTTATTAGTAGCCGAAGTTTAATACTTTTCATTTATACTAAAAATTTTATTATTTTTAGCAGCACACACATTACCTATCGTTTTTTTGCTGCTTAAAAAAACGATACAAAAAAAGGAGGCTCTACCAAAGCCTCCTTTTCTGTTATTAAAACAAAAAATCAATAAAGCTTTTCTTCACATAAGGGTACACACATCTTCTCCATACACATAGAGAAGTTTTTAGCAAGAACAGGTGTACTGCATGATTTCGAAATAGGTTTTACTATTTTTTGTATAATCTTCATTTACTTATTTTTTATCTGATATAACAGTGCAAAGATATACACATAAATATTTTTTCTACAACACAACCATAATTAAGGAAAAAACATCTATAATCAATATCTTTCAAAGAAAAAACCATTACTTTTACATATCCTAAACTTCACTAAACAGAAAAATTAACTATGCAACACATAGACGAAATTGATAAAAGACTACTTATCGAACTTCAATTAGACGGAAAACAATCGACAAAACAACTAGCAGAGAAAGTGAACTTATCACTTACACCAGTACACGAACGAATAAAGAAGCTTGAAGCAACAGGTATTATTCAAGGGTACACTGCCCAACTTAACCCCGATTTATTAGGAAAAAAACTAATCGTATACTGTCAAGTCATACTGATCAGACATCAAGAAAGTCTATTCGAAGAATTTGAGAAATATGTAAAGGGCTTAGACGAAGTATTAGAAGCTTCTTACATAGCAGGGGACTATGACTTCTTTTTAAAGTTATTAGTTGACGACGTACAAGCCTATCAACAATTCGTAGTACACAAAATCTCTAAACTAGAGATTATATCTAATATCAAAAGTTCTTTTGTAATTCAGACGATCAAAAAGACTTCTAATATACCTTTATAAAAAAAGCCCTGAAATCAAATGATATCAGGGCTTTCCTTTATTCTATATTAACTCTAAAATAGACCGTTTATTTCAGCATCTATTTTATTAATTACGTTTCCTAAATCTTCTGGGTTTTCTACGAAATCCAAATTATCTACATCGATAATTAGTAACTTCCCTTTGTCATACCCTTTAATCCACTCTTCATATCGTTCATTTAATTTGTTTAAATACTCGATAGAAATAGAGTTTTCATAATCTCTTCCTCTCTTTTGGATTTGCCCTACTAGATTAGGTACAGAGCTTCTTAAATAGATTAATAAATCTGGAGCCCCTACCAACTCTTGCATCAATTCGAATAAAGAAGAGTAGTTCTGAAAATCACGATTAGACATTAAGCCCATTGCGTGTAAGTTCGGCGCGAAGATATGTGCATCTTCATATATTGTACGATCCTGGATAATCGTCTTACCACTTTGTCTAATTTGTAAAACTTGACGAAAACGGCTATTTAAAAAATACACTTGTAAGTTAAAAGACCATCTGTCCATCTGGTGGTAGAAGTCATCTAGATAAGGATTATCTACTACATCCTCATAATGAGGTTCCCACCCATAGTGTTTGGCTAATAAATTTGTAAGCGTAGTCTTTCCTGCGCCTATATTTCCAGCAATAGCTATATGCATTACGGTAATTTTATAAAGTAATTATTTAATTTCTGTCCGTCAAAAATACTCAATTTTTGATTGCCATAAAAGAAGCCTGAAATGCTTTTTTCTTTTGTATCTAGAACAGAAGTCTTATTCGCTTTTAAATCAACAAAGTATAATTTATCTTTATAAGAATAAAGTAATTTATCTACCTCTAATATTTGCATTAAATCGTATTCCGATTCTAGATTATACGTAACAATCTCTTTACCGACTAGGTCATTTCCATGTAATACGTTCTCTTCATCTACCCAAAAGAACAGATGAGGCAGTGTCAAATATTGTTTAATCTTAACTCCCTCTGGAAAAGTAAATACACGGTGTAGCTCATAAGTAACGCTGTTATATAAATTCACTGATCTGTTGCGCTCATTCACTAACCAATAATTACGCTTCGTACTCACCCCTGCAAAACTAGTCTCCATAGTCGGAAACTTAACTCCTAGTTCGATGACATTGCGTTCTGCTAACTCTCTATTGACTAATACAAAAGCCTTCTTTTCTTTATAGAAAAGCATTAGCTCTAGAGGATTAGTAATATCGATTAAGGTAAGAGAGTCAAAATTCTTACTCTTATAAGAAGTACCACTATATTTTGTGTTTTTTCTAAAAACATCTCCTTCTTTTAGATAAGTACTTTCATAGATATCTTTACCTAAGAACTGCTGATCCTTACCTACATTTTCATTATTCTGAAACTTTAGTCGTAAGGTATCCTTAATGACGATTGGCTCATCCTTCACTACAGTTTCTTTTTTTTGATCTATTGTTTTAGAAGGTTCTTGAGCATATCCCAAAAATCCAACTAGAGCAACAATTAAACAAGAAAATATCTTTTTCATAACTTACTTTTTTTAGCTTTTCATATATGTCAAAAAGGTAAACGGATACTGATGTCTTGCATCTTTATCATGAAACTCCTCTCTGACTAACTTCCACTCTTTAGGATCTATAACAGGAAAGAAAGCATCTGCCTCTAATACTGTATGTACACGAGTTAATTCTATCTTATCTGCAAAAGGAAGTGCTAGATTATAGATTTCCCCTCCACCTATAATAAAACTTTCTTCTTGCTCTGTTACTAAATCTAAAGCCTTTTCTAAACTATTCACTACGATACATGCCGCAGGAGCATCATAGTCCTCCTGACGGGTAATGATGATATGCGTACGGTTAGGCAAAGGTTTTGGAAATGACTCAAAAGTCTTTCTTCCCATTATAATAAAATGGTGAGACGTTAAGTCCTTAAAGTGTTTAAAGTCATCTGGCAAATGCCATAACAAATCATTGTCTTTACCTAAAGCATTATTCTCTGCAGCTGCAGCGATCAGTGTCAGCATATATTTATTTTTTATCTAATTCTGGTGAGCTAGTAGGAGTTGGTTGTTGGATTTGCTCTAAATCTCTCTGTGTATCTACTAATGGAAAATCCTTCTCTACTTTTGCTCTTAATTCTTTGATTCGTTGTTCTTGTAGCTCTACTAAACGTCTTACTTGCTTATCCTCCCATCGCTTACCCATAAAACGATCTACGATTAATACATTCACAGCGTGTAAGAATACTAACAATGCCCATATCCCGATAGCATACGGCCACCAAATCGTAACTGTAGTCTGATCCTGAACTAAGCCGTTAAAACAAAACATGGCAATACTTCCTAAAACAAATACTACAAAGTGAAAGAATAACATCTTTCTTTGTTTTAATCGTTTGCGTGCATATTCATACATTTCGTAAGATTCATCTCTTTTCATAAGCTATATTTTTATTATTCTGTTTATACAGACACCTGTCCTTTTATAGCAGGATGAGGATCATACCCCTCAAGTGTAAAATCTTCGTATTTAAAACTAAATATATCTTTCACCTCTTTGTTTATCACCATACGAGGCAACGGTTTTGGTTCTCTACTTAACTGTAACGTTACCTGTTCGATATGGTTATTATAGATATGTACATCTCCGAATGTATGGATAAAATCACCTACTTCTAGATCACATACCTGAGCGACCATCATCGTTAATAAAGCATAAGAAGCAATATTAAAAGGCACCCCTAAGAATACATCTGCACTGCGCTGATATAACTGACATGACAGTTTACCATCTGCTACATAGAACTGAAAGAATGAATGACATGGAGGTAATGCCGCCTTACCATTAGCTACATTCTCTGCAAAAGAAACAGAAGTATCAGGCATCACACTAGGATTCCATGCAGACACCATTATACGTCTACTATTAGGGTTGTTCTTCAGTGTATCTATCACCTCTTTTATCTGGTCTATCCCTTCTCCATTCCAGTTTCTCCATTGATATCCATACACAGGTCCTAGATCACCGTTCTCATCAGCCCACTCATCCCATATACGCACTCCATTCTCACTAAGATACTTAATATTCGTATCTCCGTTTAAGAACCACAACAACTCATATACGATAGACTTTAAATGTACTTTCTTAGTTGTAACCAAAGGAAATCCTTCTGATAAATCAAATCGCATCTGATGACCGAATATACTCTTAGTTCCTGTCCCTGTACGATCTCCTTTTTGTGTTCCGTTATCTAGTACTTGCTGTACTAAGTCTAAGTATTGTTTCATTGTTGTGTTGTCTATATAGGTTTATTATCTTTTATTTAATTCATCTCTTAGCAAGGCTGCTCTTTCGTAATCTTCATTTACAAGAGCATCATCTAGCATTTTTTCTAAATCAGATTTAGTATAACTAGAATAATCATTAGCCTTCGCCTCCTCTTCTAAAAACTGCTCTACTTGAGAAGCAATATCTTCTCCAGAATAAGGAACCTTTTGTTCTTCTACCTCCTCTTCTTCTTGTTCTTCCTCAGCATTAAGAATAATACCAGCTCTATCTAAGATATCTTTATAAGTATAAATAGGAGCATAAAAGCGTATCGCTAATGCTATCGCATCTGAAGTACGTGCATCTATCGTCTCCTCTATACCATCTCTTACACAAACTAAGCTAGAATAAAAAACTCCATCTAATAGTCTGTTAATAATAACTTCTTTGACTATGATACTGTATCGATCTGCTAAGGTCTTAAACAGATCATGAGTCAGAGGTCTAGGTGGTTTAATATCATCCTCTATCGCTATCGCAATAGACTGAGCCTCAAAGGCTCCTATTACGATAGGTAATTTTCTACTTCCTACCTCTTCTTCTAGTATAAGTGCATATGCACCATTCTGTGTATGACTATAAGAGATCCCACTTACCGTTAATTTTATTAAACTCATAATTATTTTTTATACAAAAAAAGCAACTAAAACAAAGATATAAATATTCTTCGTCTTAGTTGCCTTATATATTTAAAAGCTTATAAAATGCTTATGCATTCTTAGCCTTAAACTCTTTTAATTTCTCTACTAATTGAGGTACTACTTGGAATGCATCTCCTACGATACCATAGTCAGCTACTTTAAAGAATGGTGCTTCCGCATCTGTATTAATAGCTACTTTTACTTTAGAAGAGTTCACCCCTGCGATATGTTGGATAGCTCCAGAGATACCTACAGCGATATATAAGTTCGCAGCTACAGGCTTACCTGTTTGTCCTACGTGCTCTTCATGCGATCTCCACCCTAAGTCAGATACAGGCTTAGAACAAGCTAATGCTCCACCTAATACTTCTGCTAAGTCTTCGATCATCTTCCAGTTCTCTGGTCCTTTTAATCCACGTCCTCCTGATACTACTACATCAGCATCAGCGATAGTTACTTTTCCAGATACTTTTTCTACTCCTTCTACTTTTAGGCTGAAGTCAGCATCGTTTAACGATGGTGCAAAATCCTCAGCTGCAGCAGCTCCAGAAGCCTCTACTAGTCCGTAAGAGTTCTTAGCTAATGCTAATACTTTTACATCTGTAGTTAATTCTGTATGTGTAAATGCTTTAGTAGAGAAAGAGTTTCTCTTCACTACGAAAGGAGAAGTACTCTCTGGCAAAGCTACCACGTTAGAAGCATATCCAGCGTTTAGAGCTACTGCTACATAAGGAGCAGCGTATAAACTGTCTGTTGTAGAAGATAATACTACTACTTTAGCTCCTTCTTTAGCAGCTGCTTGTTTGATTACATCTGCATAAGCTTTAGCATTAAAGTTAGCTAACTTATCGTTAGATACTTTTAATACTTTATCTACACCGTATTTTCCTAATTCGCTTACGTCTGAAGCATTGATCGTTACAGCTGTCACAGTTGTTCCTAATGACTCTGCTACTTTTTTAGCATAAGAAGCTAACTCTAATGCTACTTTTTTAAATTTTCCTTCTGCTGATTCAGCATATATTAAAACTGACATAATTCTTCTTTTTTAAAGGTTTACAAATAAATGAAATTAGATAACTTTTGCCTCGTTGTGTAACAAGTTGATTAACTCATCTAAGTTATCAGGTGAAATCATTTTACAAGCTGATTTTGGAGCTGGTTTTTCGAATTTCACATCTTTAGTAGTTTCTTCTGCTCCTACTGGTTCTACTACAGCTAAAGCCTTTGTTCTAGCTGACATAATACCACGCATATTAGGAATGCGCAAGTCTTTTTCATCTACGATACCTTTTTGTCCTCCGATTACTAATGGCAATTTTCCAGAGATAGTCTCTTTACCACCGTCTATCTGACGAATCGCTTTCACAGAAGTACCTTCTACTTCTAACCCCTCACATGAGTTAACGAAATCGTATCCTAAGAATGCAGCTAGCATTCCTGGTACCATTCCACCATTATAATCTAAAGATTCCTTACCAGCTAATACTAAGTCAAAACCTCCATTTTTTACTACTTCTGCTAATTGTTTTGCTACGAACATTCCGTCAGTAGGATTAGCATTCACACGGATAGCCTCATCTGCTCCGATAGCTAATGCTTTACGCAACGTAGCTTCAGTATCAGGTCCACCTACATTCACTACAGTAACTGTAGCTCCTTGTTTCTCTTTGAACCAGATAGCTCTAGTTAAAGAATACTCGTCATTAGGATTGATTACAAACTGTACTCCATTTGTATCAAATGTTGTATCTCCATTCGTGAAGTTAATTTTTGAAGTAGTATCAGGCACATGACTGATGCAAACTAATATTTTCATTTTTATATCGTTTTTTGTGTTTCACATTTACTTACCGAACGAAAATAAGAATTTATTTTTGATATTTTACTATGCGTGCATATAAAATTATCAGTCTTATTTAAATAGATTCTAATTAACAAACTTTTACCTCTACCCTTTTATAATGCTCCACACCCCTTAATTATATTGAAATACAAACTTTTTCTTTCCTATTTATGGTAAGGGTACTCCTGTCCTTATCCTATTATTTCTCTTTTAATAACAACTTTTTTAATAAAAGAATTAACACGAATTTGGTTAAATAATCTTTTAATCCTCTCACTTATACTCTTAGTCCCCGAACAGAATTACGTTATCGTCACAGACAAATTCAGATTTTAATCTATGTCTTTAGTACTAATATCACCTTCCTTATAATAGCTATCTAAGCAAAACTCTTTTCTTTTTAAGTAATTTACTAGTTCTCTCTACTTCTTCAACACCGCTACAACACTTCTTCAAGACTTCTTCAACAAACAACGTCTTAACTAGAGCAATCATGGAGAAGTCTTGACGAACTGTTGAAGAAGATAGCACAAAGCCTTATATATACTGGCTTGAAAGCTATTCAATACCCAACTACAAAAAAAGGACAACACACAACAGCACCTTAAAAATCAACCACTTAACCCTTAAAAATCATAAAATAAAAATAAAAAAGCAGACCTACTTTTTTCTTAAAACAACGTTTAAAGAAGGATTAAAGCTCTATTTAGGCTAAAAAACAATGTAAAAAGACAGCTTCTAGCATCATTATTAGTCCCAAAAAAGGACAAGAACAAAAAAAGTGTAGAGAAATTCGAACAACTATATATAGTACATAGCTAGGATAGCTACTGATTATTTAATCACAGATACTAATATTTCACCAACAAAAAAATAGTAAAGCTATCTTCTAAACTGCAGAGGATTTACCCCTGTCTCGCGCTTAAAGAAACGCCCCATATAAGAAGGGTCTTGAAAGTTTAACTGCTCAGCTATTTGGCTAATGTTTAAATCCGTATTGCGAAGGTAATCTTTAATCTCTAATACCACTTGACGATTAATAAGCTCTTTAGGGCTATAGTTCAAGAACTGCTGAGTGATCTGTGATAAATAATAAGGTGTAATACATAAAGTATCTGCATAGAACGCGACATCTCTATGCTGCTTAGCATGATGAGTGATCAGATCCCAGAACTTCCAGCATTGCTCCTCTTGTCTACTGTAGTGCTTCTCTATAATTAACTCATCATAGTTAACCTGTTCTGATAAATTTAAAAACAAAATCTGAAATTGGTTACACAGCATTCGCTTAGTGTGTATAGAAGTGTGCTCTATCATATAAAGAGATACAGAATGCCAGTGATTATAAATCCTAATATTCTCTTCACTAAAATATTGCACTGGGAAATAATGTAGGTAACTAAACAATTCGTTTGGTAATACATAAGCAATCTCACTAGCGAAATCGCGCTGAATCAAAAAACAATGCATCCTATAGTCCTCTGACATCTCTCTGAAGGTGACTATATTATCTTCTCCTACGATAATAAAGTTACCCTTACTCAGTATATACTCTTTAAAATCAACACTGATGAGTGCCCTTCCAGCTTCTACAAAAAAGAACGATAAATAAGGGGTAGCTACAGGATAATCAAACTGATTCTCTTTCGTACAAATGCCATAATCCACCCCAAAACTAAGAGTGATACGCTCCTTTAAATCTATCAAAACACTTTTCATAAATACAGAATAAAATCAAATCACCATACAAATAAACAAAAATAATTTCTAAAATTACATTTTTATCTAAAATAATCATACAGCCAGATTCTAAGCACACCCCTACTTTTGCATCAGAATAATAACAAGTACTTTCAACAAGAGTACAAAAATGAAAAGAAGATGAGACTAGAAACAGAAAGATTGATTTTGCGCCCTTGGGAAGAGTCAGATGCAGAGAGTTTATACTTATACGCAAAAGACGAACAAGTAGGTCCAGCAGCAGGTTGGCCAGCCCATAAAAGTGTAGAAGAAAGTAAAGCAGTAATCAACAACGAATTTGCACACCCAGAGATATACGCCGTAGCTCTAAAAGACACTAATGAAGCGATAGGATGTATTGGTTTATTAATCGGAAAAAACAGCAACTTTGACATTTCTGAAAACGAAGCAGAAGTAGCCTACTGGATAGGTGTACCACACTGGGGCAAAGGCTATATCCCAGAGGCACTTGAGCGATTAATCAAACACGCATTCGTAGACCTTAAGATGGTAGACCTCTGGTGTGGATTCTACGAAGAAAACACAAAATCACTACGTGCACAATCTAAGTGTGGATTTACATTCGCTTATAAATCAAAAAACAGATACGACAAATACTTTAAAGACGACCGTATCGAAGTAATCACCAGACTTAAATATGAAGATTGGTTACAATCACAGCAATAACACTTCACCCTTCTATCTCTATAGGAGGGTTTCTTTTGATTGGGCACATAGAGATGGCGTAACACCATGAGTTAAGAAATCTCAACGATACAACGATAAACTATAAAAGCTAAAATACTACAACACCTTCAACTAAAGGCGTATAATATTAAAGAATTGTAAATCAGAAATAAAGTAGGTTATAAAAAATATAATAAAAGAGGACGCATAAGATTAAAACCTATAAAACAATAAAACAGATACTCAAGATAAAGATATTTTTTCCTATTTTTGCTTTCGTAAATTAATTACACAAAATAGAAAATTATGAGAACGATTCAATTTAGAGAGGCCGTGTGTGAAGCGATGAGCGAAGAAATGCGTCGCGACGAATCAATATATTTAATAGGTGAAGAAGTAGCTGAATATAACGGTGCTTATAAAGCTTCTAAAGGTATGTTGGACGAATTCGGTCCAAAACGTGTTATCGATGCTCCGATTGCAGAGTTAGGATTTGCTGGTATTGCAGTTGGATCTGCAATGAATGGTAACCGTCCTATCGTTGAGTTTATGACTTTCAACTTCTCTTTAGTAGGAATCGACCAAATTATAAACAATGCTGCTAAGATGCGTCAGATGTCTGGTGGTCAATTTAATATTCCTATCGTATTCCGTGGACCTACTGCATCTGCAGGACAATTAGGTGCAACTCACTCACAAGCTTTTGAAAACTGGTATGCTAATGTACCTGGATTAAAAGTAGTAGTACCATCTAACGTATATGACTGTAAAGGATTATTAAAAGCGGCTATCCGTGATAATGACCCTGTTATCTTCATGGAATCTGAGCAAATGTATGGTGATAAAGGTGAAGTGCCAGAAGGAGAATACACTATCCCATTAGGAGTAGCTGATATTAAGAGAGAAGGTACTGATGTAACTATCGTTTCTTTTGGTAAAATCATCAAAGAAGCTTATAAAGCTGCTGATGAACTAGCTCAAGAAGGTATCTCTTGTGAAATTATTGACTTGCGTACTGTACGTCCATTAGATCAAGAGGCTATTCTTAAATCTGTAAAGAAAACAAATCGTCTAGTAATTCTAGAGGAGGCTTGGCCATTTGGAAGTATTTCTTCTGAAATTACTTATATGGTACAAGAGCAAGCATTCGATCATTTAGACGCTCCTATCCAAAGAATCACGACTGCTGATACACCAGCACCATATTCTCCAGTATTACTACAAGAGTGGCTACCTAACGCTAACGATGTAGTGAAAGCTGTAAAAAAAGTACTTTACAAGTAAAAAAAATAACGTATATTTGATAGACTCCATCTTATGCTAAGATGGAGTCTTTTTTTATGAATACTACTTTACTATGAAAAATAAAGTTAAGTTTCTATTATTATTTCTACTCGTTTCAGCATTTAGTTGGGGACAAACCAAAGTAAGTGGGAAAATAATTGACGAAAACAACTTAGAGGTGCCATTTGCTAGCGTTTACTTTAAAAACTCTACTGATGGGGTAATTGCTAATGAATCTGGTAAGTTCTACTTAGAGTCTACCAAGACCTATACTACCCTAGTGGTATCTTTCGTGGGTTATAAAACACTTGAAATTCCGTTAGAGGGAAAAACAAATCTAGATCTAAAAGTCGTTCTACAAGATGACAACACCTTAGATGAAGTTAAAATCTATGCTGGTAAAACTTCTAAGAAGAATAACCCTGCCTTAGATATTCTACGTAAAATATGGGAGCGTAAACGCAAGAATGGTTTATATATGTTCTCTCAATACGAGTATGATAAATACGAAAAAGTAGAGTTTGACTTAAACAGTATAGATAGCGCATACCAGAAGAAAAAACTATTCAGAGGTATGGAGTTCATCTTCGAACAAGTAGACACCAACCGCATTACAGGGAAGACATACCTACCTATTTTTATCAATGAAAATATAGGTCAGGTATATGGTGATAATAGAAACGGTAAGAAAATCGAAAAAACCTTAGGAAACAAAAACTCAGGTTTTGATACGAATCAACATATTATCGAATTCGTTAAAGACCTATACGCTGAGTATAATATCTACAACAATTATATCAAGATATTCGATAAAGACTTCGTCAGTCCACTATCTCGTACAGGTATTAATGTGTATAACTATGTACTAGCAGATAGTGCTTATATAGATGATAAATGGTGTTTTAATATCGTATACTACCCTAGACGTAAAGGAGAACTAACATTCAAAGGAGACTTCTGGGTGAACGACTCTACATTCGCAATCAAGAAAATTAATATGGAAGCGAGTAGAGATGCAAATATTAACTGGGTTAAAGAGATTTATATAGAGCAAGAATTCGATGTTCTAAATGATTCTGTATTCCTATTGACTAAAGATCACTTCATGTCTGACTTTGCCCTTTCTAAAAGAGAGAAGTCTAAAGGGGTCTATGGTAAGCGTACTTCTATCTATAAACATCACAAATTTGATATAGAGCATCCTGATGAATTCTATCAAAAGAATGTGAATGTATATGATGAAGGAATCTATAAAAGAGATGAAGACTTCTGGAAAAGTTATCGCTTTGAATCATTAAGTAAAGACGAACTAGGAATCTATAAAATGCTAGATACATTAAAAACAGTACCTAAGTTTAAGTTCCTATTTGATCTATCATCTACTATAGCGAGTAACTACTACAATATCGATAAGTATAAATTTGACTACGGACCTATCTTTTCTACTTTTGGATATAACGATATTGAAGGGTTGCGTTTGCGTGCTGGTGGAAGAACTTACTTTGGTCCGAATGACAGATGGAGATTAGAAGGATATGGTGCATACGGATTTAAAGATAATCAGTTTAAATATGGCGTAAGTGCTAAAGTACTATTGCACAACGATAGTAGATTAATCTTATTCGGAGGAAACCGTAGAGATATAGAGCAAATAGGTGTAAGTCTTACAGAGACAAATGATGTATTGGGAAGAAGTTTTGCTTCGAACTCTTTATTTGCGAGTGGAGATAATACGAAATTGACTAAAATTAATCTTTCTACAGTAGGTTTAGAAATAGAACCTGTCAAGAACTTAAAGTTTAGTACTTCGTTTAATTATAGAACACTAAGAGCGGCATCAGACTTATTTAACCTAGACTACTACGAGGATAAAGAGAATAATATCATCGCTAACGAAACAAAACAGTCTGAGTTTAACCTAACTGCCGAATATACACCTAAACGAAAAACAATAGGATACGGTGTAGATAGAACAGATGTAGATAAAAAATACCTACGTATGTTCTTAAAGTATACACAAGGGTTCAAAGGTGTAATAGATAGTGACTTCGAGTATAAAAAAGTTCAATTCTATGCTAGAAAACCTTTATTGTTAGGAGGCTTTGGTACATTGACACCTACATTCGAAGCAGGGAAGACATTCGGAGAAGTACCTCTAGGGTTATTAAGTGTTGTACCTGGTAACCAGTCGTGGTTTAATATCGAAAATACGTTTGCGAACTTAAACTACTACGAATTTGTTACTGATCAATATGCATCATTGCATTTAGAGCACAATTTTGGAGGTCGTTTATTCTCACGTATTCCATGGTTAAGAGATTTCAATTTACGTGAGATCGTAGGAGTTAGAGGAATATACGGAAAGGTTTCACAAGAGAACATAGATTTAAATGCATCAGGACTACAATACAAGGCACCTAGTGATGTGTATTATGAATATTATATAGGTGTAGGTAATATATTTAAAATCTTTAGACTTGATTTAAGTTGGAGAGGAAATTACCTAGATATGCCTGACGCTAGAAAGTTTGCTATTAGAGGATCTTTCGGAATTTATTTCTAATAATTAATCTAAAACTTGTTATAAACAAGTAATTAGAGTACTTTTGCACACGATTTTTAGAAATAAGATTTAAATAAAAAAATATGAATACATTCGAAACTTTTGATGCATTTGTTGAGATTCCAGCAGGCAGCAGAAACAAATATGAGTATGATTTTGATTTAAAAAGATTGCGTTTTGACCGTCTTTTATATTCTAACATGAGATATCCAGCTGATTACGGATTCATTCCAGAAACATTAGCTTTAGATGGAGATCCTCTAGACGTACTTGTAATGTTCACTGAGCCATCTCTTCCAGGAATGGTAGTAGAGGTAAAACCTGTAGGTGTTTTCTATATGGCTGATGATAAAGGACAAGATGAAAAAATCTTATGTGTACCTGTATCTGATCCAATCATGAATAAACTAAACGATATTCAAGATGTAAACGAGCACTTCAAAAAAGAAGTAGAACACTTCTTCAAAGTATACAAAGACTTAGAAAACAAAACAGTTACAACTGATGGTTTTGGAGATAAAGCAGCTGCTGTTCAACTAATCAAAGAATGTACTGAGCGTTTTGAAAAATTAGAAAACAAAGCTGAAGGTTTATTCAGCATCCGTTACTAATAAAATATAGTAAGAGAGCCACTCAAATGAGTGGCTCTCTTCTTTTATATCTACTACTTAATTATTTTTTATCTAAATATCTTTCTAATAAGATATCTATATGGTGTAAAGTATGACCATAGTTAAGCCTACCAATCTCTTCTACAGAGAGTACATAATGAGCCATTTGGTTTTTTAAAGCTAAAGCTTCTGTTGTAAAACCTTTAAACTGATAATACACACTCTTCATCAGTGTGATATATTCTTCTCTTAAATCTTGAGGTTCTTTACATTCCCCTTTTGAATTATCTACATACAGATTCTCATCAAATCCACTTAAGACACTTGTGTCCTGACGTGCGATATGCAAGGCACGATAACTAAATATACGTTCACAGTCTATCAGATGCTGTATCAGTTCCTTTACCGTCCACTTCCCTTCTGCATAAGCATAATCCCATTTATGTTGTAAGGTTACTTTATCCATTACCTCTAAGACAATAGGGATACGAGCTAATAATATCTCTTCTAAAGGCAATCCTTCTGAACGTCGAATGTAATCTGTGTGTGACATAGAGTTTATTTATAAGGTTTAGTCTGGTTATTTGTCTATCCAAAGTTAAAAAATGTCTTCATTAGTTATCGATATTTTTTACAAACAAAAACACAATACTTCACCGAAATAGCTTCATAAATAAAGTAAGATTTAGAAAGAATGATTTTAAATTTAAAAAAAGATAATTTTAACACCTTTCAATACTTAAAATTTTCTTAATTTCCACAAATATAAAACAAGCATATCTCTACTTAATAACAAAGAGATGTACTACAAACACACACAACAAAAAGCACAAACAACACAATGGAAGAAATTATTAAATTACTAAATGACTTAATTTGGTCTAACATTTTTATTGCACTCTGTCTATTAGTAGGACTTTATTTTACGATTACAACAGGATTTATACAGATCAGATACTTTCGCCATATGGTGAAATTACTTTTTACAGAAGGTTCTTCCGATAAAGGGGTAAGCCCATTTCAAGCCTTTAGTATGGCTATCGCTGGACGTGTAGGAGTAGGTAATATCGTAGGAGTAGCTACCGCTATCGCTGCCGGAGGTCCTGGAGCTATCTTCTGGATGTGGGCTATTGCCTTCTTAGGAAGTGCATCTGCTTTTATAGAATCTACATTAGCACAAATTTACAAAGTAGATAAAAATGGTCAATACGTAGGAGGTCCAGCCTTCTACATCGAAAAAGGAATGAAGAGTAAAGCATTTGCCCTATTCTTCTCTATCGTAACTTTAATCAGTTGTGGTCTATTCTTACCGAGTATCCAAAGTAATAGTATCGCCGTAAGTATGCATTCAGCTTTCTCTATCCCTACATGGGTTAGTGGTATTGCTATTTGTTTATTCTTAGGATTTGCAGTATTTGGTGGAGCGAAGAAAATGGGATTAATTGCTCAGATCATTGTACCTTTTATGGCTAGTGCATATATTATCATGGCTGCCATTATTATAGGGTTAAACATACAAGAGGTACCACACATCTTTGCTTTAATATTTAAATCTGCCTTTAACTTAGAGTCTGCTTTTAGTGGAGTCTTCGGTGCTGCAATCGCATGGGGTGTAAAAAGAGGTATATATTCTAATGAGGCTGGGCAAGGTACAGCACCACACGCTTCAGCTGCCTCTGAGACATCTCATCCTGTAAAACAAGGATTAGTACAAGCTTTCTCTGTTTATGTAGATACCTTATTCGTATGTACAGCAACAGCCTTAATGATCTTATTTACAAATTCGTATAACGTGATAGATGAATCAGGGACTTATATAGTAGAAAATATGCCCGGTGTAGAAGCTGGAGCTGCTTATACGGTAAAAGCAGTGGCAACACACTTTCCTGTATTCGCTTCTCAATTCATTGCTATAGCACTAACTTTCTTTGCTATCACTACAGCTATGTCTTATGTGTTCATCGCTGAATCAAACTTCGAATACTTAAGTAAAAAGAAAAACATTATCCTAAGATGGATCATGCGTATCATCATATTAAGCATTGTATTCTTTGCCTCTACTAGTGAACCAAGTATAGCATGGGGAATCGGTGATATCGGTGTAGGAGCTATGGCATGGATTAATATCATCGCTATCTTTATCCTAAGAAAACCAGCATTAAAGGCTTTAAAAGATTATGTAGCACAACGCAAAGAAGGAAAAGATCCTGTGTTCGAACCTAGTAAAATAGGTATAGAGAATGCTTCTGAGGAATGGGATAAAATAAATGAACGAAGAGCACATCAGTAATAATCACGAGTTCTCTTAAACTTTCTTACCTTTGTACTAATTCAAATTAAGAAAAATGCATTATACAATTAGACCTGCAAAAAGAGAAGATTACGACGTAGTTCCAGAATTAATGCTACAAGCAATGGAAGATATTGTCTTCACATTTATCCAAAAAGAAGACATCGAAGAAGCCATTAACTTTCTAACTATTATGTTCCGTAAACCGGGGAACTTATATAGTTATGAAAACACTTTCGTAGCGATAGATGAAGAGGGTGATATCGTAGGTTCTATAACTGGATATAACGGAGATGACTTTATCACGTTAAGAGAGCCTGTACTAGACCTAATGAAGCAACAGTATAATAATGACATGATACCTGAACCAGAAACCACTGGTGGAGAATATTACTTAGACACTGTAGCTGTATCTCCTAAAGTACAAGGTAAAGGAGTAGGTAGCCACTTACTGAAACATGCTGTAGACTATGCTAAGTCACAAGGTCATAAACAAGTAGGACTAATTGTAGATTTAGAAAACCCTAGTGCAATGAAGCTTTATTCTCGACTAGGATTTAAACAAGGAAATCAACTAGAGTTTGCAGGTGGTGAATACTACCACATGTATATCTAACCTCATACAGATAAACCTGAGCATGTGTTCAGGTTTTCTTTTTTTTCAGATCCCCTATTCTTTGTTTTAGACAATAGATCATTGTCTTTATCTACTTCCTTATTTAAAAAGCATTTATTCTTCATTTTGACACAAAACGAAACTTCTCATTTGGCTTTTAATAATTATATTTGTCAAAAATAAAATACAATGTCAAAAAATATTACTCCATACGAAGGATCTGAATTAGGCAAGAAACAACAAGTCGAACAAATGTTTGATACTATTTCTGGCAATTATGATAACTTAAATAGAATGATTTCTCTTGGTACTGATCAAGGATGGAGACGTAAGGTATTAAAGTTAGTATCTGAACAAAAACCAACTACAATATTAGACATTGCTACTGGTACTGGTGATTTAGCTATTCTGCTATCTAAAACAGAAGCTACTAAAATCACTGGACTAGATTTATCCGCTGGAATGCTAGAAGTAGGTAAACAAAAAATCAAAGCGTTAAACTTAGATAATAGAATCGAAATGGTACAAGGAGACTCAGAAAACTTGCCATTTGCAGACAATACTTTTGATGCTATCACAGTAGGTTTTGGTATTAGAAACTTCGAAGACTTAGAAAAAGGATTGTCAGAAATACTTCGCGTATTAAAACCTGGAGGAATATTCGTTATTCTAGAAACTTCTGTTCCTACTAAATTCCCATTTAAACAAGGATATTTCTTCTATACGCAGAATGTAATGCCGTTCATGGGTAAATTGTTCTCTAAAGACCAAAAAGCTTATAAATATTTATCTGACTCTGCAAAAAACTTCCCTTTTGGAGAAGCTTTAAACAATATTTTAAGAAAAGTTGGGTTTAAAGATGTAAAGCATCTTCCACAAACGATGGGAATTGCTACGATATATTCATCTTCAAAATAATATGAAAAGACTAATTGTATTTTTTTTAATCCTATTCGTTAGCTCACAGTCTTATGGGCAATGGATATTTGGTAGAAACCCGATGCTTAACAAAAGAGATTGGGACAAACAGCGTGTCCATTGGGGCTATTACTTAGGAGTCAATTCATACAATTACAAGTTTGATTATAATGCAGACTATTATCACAAGCTACAAGCATTAAAAGAAAAATACCCAAATGACTATACTGAAATACAAGTAAAGTCTTCTATGGGATTTAATGTAGGACTTGTTGGGAACTTGCGTATCATGGAGCATTTAGACTTGCGCTTTGAGCCAGGACTAACATATGCAAAAAGAGAACTGTCTTTCCCTAGAGCGCTTATCTATGATTATTATGCTACACAGCACAATAATCCAGAACCTTCTGAATATGAATTAAACAGTTCTTCGGTCAAGTCAACTAGTGCTACATACCTACACTTCCCTTTATTATTAAAATTCTCTGCTCTGAGAACTGGAAATATACGTCCTTATGTCTTAGGAGGTTTTTCTTTGGACTTAAACTTAGGAAGTAATAATAAAGTAGATAGCGATAACTATGAGGGAGTCTGGCGAGTAGAGAAGCTTACAGCTAACTACGAAATAGGGGTAGGTATCGACTTTTATTTTGAATATTTTAAATTTTCTCCTTCTATTAGAGGGGTATTTGGAATTAATGATGAATTAATCAGAGATAAAAATGCGCAAAGTCCATGGACTGGAAATATAGAATCAATGAAATCTAGAGGGATATTTGTCAACTTTACCTTTCATTAAAAACAGATATAAAAAAAGGGAACTTACTTAAGTTCCCTTTTTTTATATGCTTAAAAATTATGTCTTCTAAATTCGCTTAGTACAATAGAGGCTGCCATGGCAACATTTAAACTTTCTGTCTGTTGTAAATTTCCATAACGAGGAATCGCTACTCTTTCTGTTACTAAATTTTCAATAACATTCGAAATACCATTAGCTTCATTTCCCATGATGATAATTCCTTTATTCGCCACTGTTTTCTGATAGATATTATCTCCATCCATAAAAGTACCATAAATAGGAAGCTCCCCTCCTGCTCTAATTAATTCTGGTAACTCTCCATATACAAGATTAACACGAGCAATTGACCCCATTGTAGCCTGTACCACTTTAGGATTATAGACATCTACTGTCTCACTGGTACAAATAATATGCTTGATCCCAAACCAATCGCATAATCGTATAATAGTCCCTAGATTACCTGGATCTCTAATATCATCTAAAGCAACGATAAGATCACTATAATCTACAGACTCTTGTTCCGTGCAATGAAATACAGCCAAACAATTAGAAGTCGTACTCAGCGCAGACATCTTTTTTAAATCTTCTTTACTGACAATAGAAACCTTCGACTGAGGAACATTAAACTTCAGTTCTTCTGTACAATATATGTGCTCTAAAACCAACGAAGACTTCACTAATTCTCCAACCACCTTAACTCCTTCTGCAATAAAAAGTTGGTGTTCTTTTCTATATTTTTTCTGATGTAAACTCTTAATTAATTTGATTTGGTTTTTCGTAACCATAAAAAACTGTATTTTTGACTGAAAATTGACTATACTACTTTGAGCAGATTTTTACCAAAAATACTACTATTTCTATTAATGAGCATAAGTTTTTTTGCATGCTCTATCACGGAGCAGGTTCCAAACGACCGTGCTCTATTAATGGATAATACCATTCTCGAAAATGGTAAAAAAATATCTAAAGAAGAGGTTATGGCGCAGCTATACCAACACCCGAACAGCACTTTTCCCATGACTAATATGAGGTTAAGACTATATCTGTACAATCTGGCAAAGCCAAATGCTGATTCACTATATCAAATATGGTTAAAAGAAAACCCTGGTAAAGAAAAGGTAATGGAGAGTGTTCTTTCTAAGAAACAAGTTGACCGATTAGGAGAGTCTTTTATTATATCTGGGATTAATAACTTCCTATTAAAAACAGGAGAAGCACCTGCTTTATACGATAGCCTGAGAACAAACAAATCTAAGATTCGTCTAAAAAACTACTATTTCAACAAAGGTTTTTTTGATACAAAAATTACAACTCAGTTAGATACCACTGGAGTAAAAAAAGTAAAAAATACATATAGCATTACTACAGGAGAACCGTATGTAATAGATAGTATTAACGCTAATATCAGTACGAAAGCTTTAGAAGATCTATACCTTAAGTCTCTATCAAAATCAAAAATCAAGAGCAATACTGTATTTGATGTTAAAAACTTCGAAGAAGAACGAAAAAGATTAGCTACAGACTTTAGAGATAATGGTGCGTATCATTTTCAAGAATTAAATATTCGCTATGAAGTAGATACTATTATCAATAAAAAAAACAGAGCGAATATAGAATTAATCATTGATCCTAGAACAGTAAAGTCAGGGGATTCATTAAAAGAAGTTCCGTTTAAAATATATACGATTAGCGACGTAAATATCTTCACAGATAATAGTTCTAAAAACAAAGAATACGTCTTAGATAGTGTTCACTATAACAACTTTAATATTTATAGTTCTACAAAACTTCAGTATAAGCCAAAGGCACTTACAGATGCTATATTTATAACAAAAGGAAGTACTTTTAGTGACTTCAGAAGAGTATTAACCTCTCGCTCTATCAGTAATTTACGTACTTTTAACTATCCTGTTATAGAATATGTAGAAGATAAAAGAGATACTACTGGACAATCATTAATCAGTAATATCTACCTAACATCTCGTAAAAAGATGACTTTCAACCCATCATTTGATGTTACTCACTCGAATATTCAAGATTTCGGTATTGGTGGTAGTATGGGGTTACTGTTCAGAAATGTTTTTAGAGGAGCTGAGATATTAGAAATCAACTTAAAAGGATCATTAGGTTCTTCTCGCCAAATGAGCAACCCTAATGATGTGTTCTTCAATGTAACAGAATATGGTGGAGATGTTAAACTAACTTTTCCACGACTATTATTTCCAATAAATACGGATAGATTAATTCCTAAAAGTATGTTACCAACAACTTCTATGAGCTTTGGGCATACTAAACAGAAAAATATTGGGCTAGACAAAAACAGTTTAACAGCTATTATAAACTATACGTGGCTACCATCAAGAAGGAATAGCTTTAGTGTGGATTTAGCTAATATACAATACATTAGAAACACCAACCCTAGTAATTACTTCAGTGTTTATAAATCATCTTATACTAGATTAAATGACCTGTCTAAAAACTATACTACTATCAATCCAGACTATTATGATCAGAATGGAAATCTAACGATAGCTGAAGGAGGAAGTAATCTATTTATAAAAGATGCTCTAGATACAAATAATCCTCTAGGTATCTCTGCTCAAGATCATCAAGAGATAAGAAGTATAGAAGAAAGACGTATACGCCTATCTGAAAACAACTTAATTATAGCGAGTAATATCACTTTTACGAATACGACTAGAACTAATCTATTAGATAACAGCTTCTATACGCTAAAAGCTAAAGTAGAGTCTGCAGGTGGTCTTATGAACTTATTAATGCAAAATACAAGTTCTAAAATAGGACCAACAGGGAAAAAAACAATAATGGATGTAGAGTTTTCTCAATATGTAAAAACAGAGGTAGACTTCGTTAAATACTTTGATCTAGGCAAAAAACGTGTTGTTGCAATGCGTGCTTTCGCTGGTCTAGCAGTACCTTATGGCAACTCCAATTCCATTCCATTCACAAGGAGTTATTATTCAGGAGGATCAAATGACAATAGAGGATGGCAATCTTACCGATTAGGTCCTGGGCAAAGTGGAGGTATCAATGACTTTAACGAAGCGAATATGAAATTGTTCTTCAGTACTGAGTATCGTTTTAACATAGGAGGGAAATGGTATGGAGCACTTTTCGTAGATGCCTCAAATATTTGGAACGTATTTGATGATATTAAAGATAATACCTATACCTTTAACGGCATTTCTTCATTAAAAGATATGGCAGTAGCATCGGGATTAGGATTGAGATATGATTTTAGTTTCTTTGTATTCAGATTAGATATGGGATTCAAAACATATAATCCTGCACAAGATAAAGGACAAAAATGGTTCAAGGAGTTTAGCTTAAAAGAATCAGTCTTAAACGTTGGAATTAATTATCCATTCTAATTCAAATAATAATTAGTATTTTTGTACAAAATTTAAACACACAACTATGGCTCATAATATTAAACCAGGAGTTGCTTTTGGCGACCAAGTTCAAGAGATTTTTAGATATGCAAAAGAAAAAGGTTTTGCACTACCAGCAGTAAATGTAACTAGTTCAAGTACTATCAATGCAGTATTAGAAACTGCTGCTAAATTAAATTCTCCAGTGATTATTCAGTTTTCAAATGGAGGAGCATCTTTTATGGCAGGTAAAGGGTTGTCTAATGAGAATCAAAAATCAGCTATCATAGGAGCTATTGCAGGAGCAAAACATGTACATGCATTAGCAGAAGCTTATGGAGTAGCTGTTATTCTACATACAGACCACTGTGCAAAAAAACTATTACCTTGGATAGATGGCTTATTAGATGCTGGTGAAGAACATATGAAACAATATGGTAAACCTCTATTTAGTTCACACATGATTGACTTATCAGAGGAGCCTATTAAAGAAAATATTGAGATTTCTAAACAATACTTAGAGCGCATGGACAAACTAGGTATGACATTAGAAATAGAATTAGGAATCACAGGAGGAGAAGAAGATGGAGTAGATAATACGGATGTAGATTCATCTAGATTATATACGCAACCTGATGAAGTAGATTACGCTTATGAAGAATTATCTAAAGTAAGCCCTAGATTTACAATCGCTGCTTCTTTCGGAAACGTACACGGTGTATACAAGCCAGGTAATGTAAAACTGACTCCTATCATTCTTAAAAACTCTCAAGAATACGTAGCGAAGAAACACAACTTAGGACACAATCCTGTTGATTTCGTATTCCATGGTGGATCAGGTTCTTCTTTAGAAGAAATTAGAGAAGCTATTAGTTACGGTGTAATCAAGATGAATATCGATACAGATACACAATTTGCTTACACAGAGGGAATCAGAGACTATATGTCTTCAAAAATAGACTATTTAAAAACTCAAATAGGTAACCCTGACGGTTCAGATATTCCAAACAAGAAATATTATGATCCAAGAGCGTGGGTTAGACAAGGAGAATTGACTTTAATCGCTCGCTTAGAACAAGCTTTTGAAGATTTAAATAACGTAAATACGTTATAATTCCCCCCTTGCTTTCAAATTAGTATAAACAAAAGAAACATTTTATGGCTTGGTTTAAAAGGAAAGAAAAAGGTATTCAGACGCCAACAGAAGACAAAAAAGATATTCCAAAAGGATTATGGTATAAATCTCCGACTGGAAAGATAATTGATCAAGATCAGTTAGAACAAAATTTATGGGTGAGTCCAGAAGATGGATATCACGTTCGTATTGGTAGTAAAGAATATTTTGAAATTCTTTTTGACAACAACGACTACAAAGAAATAGCCAAAAGCCTTTCTTCAAAAGATATTTTGAAATTTGAAGATACTAAAAAGTATGTAGATCGTTTAAAAGAAGCAATGACTAAAACACAATTAAAAGATGCTGTTAAAGTCGCTGTTGGTCAATCAAAAGGAGAAAAATTAGTAGTTGCTGCAATGGACTTTGCTTTTATTGGAGGTTCTATGGGATCTGTAGTAGGAGAAAAAATCGCACGTGGTATAGACTACTCATTAAAAAATAAGATACCGTTCTTAATGATTTCAAAATCAGGAGGAGCTCGTATGATGGAAGCAGGTTTTTCATTAATGCAAATGGCAAAAACATCTGCTAAATTAGCAATGCTAAGCGATGCTAAAATTCCATACATTTCATTATGTACAGACCCTACAACAGGTGGTATATCAGCTTCTTTCGCTATGTTAGGTGATATCAATATAGCTGAACCAGGTGCATTAATTGGTTTCGCAGGCCCACGTATTGTAAAAGATACAACAGGTAAAGACTTACCTGAAGGCTTCCAAACTTCTGAATTTTTATTAGAACACGGATTCCTTGATTTTATTACACACAGAAGAGACCTGAAAAAGAATGTAAATCAATACTTAGATTTGATCTTAAATAGACCTATGAGATAATCTCTTAAGGTTAGAACATAAAAAAAGGATACTATTTTTTGCAATTAGTATCCTTTTTTATTTCTACTTATTTCTATCCTCCCATTCTAATAGCTTCTACAGGATCTAACTTTGCAGCTGATCTAGCAGGTAAGTACCCAGACAACACTCCTATAAAACCTGATAAAATCAGTCCTACGAAAATATTAGAAAGACTCAATACAAAAGTAAAATCTAATAAACTAGTAACTAGTAGACCTATCCCCCATACCATAACGATCCCCACTAGCCCACCAATAAGTGATAATATAATTGCTTCAAACAAAAACTGAAATAAGATAAAATGTCTCTTTGCTCCAATCGCTTTTTGAATACCAATAAGATGAGTACGCTCTTTCACTGATACAAACATAATATTAGCAATACCGAAACCTCCTACCAATAAAGAAAAGCCACTAATAATCCATCCCACTACATTCATCTGTCCGATAATTTTCTCAATCATATCTAACATCCCTCCAAATACATTGATAAAGAAATTATCATCCTCTCCTTCTTTCAATCCCCTATACAATCTTAATTTCGCTGCTATTTCATCTTCAAACTGTTTAATATCTACATCTTTACTAGGTTTAAGAATCACTACGGTAGTAGAAACTAAACTATTATCTCCAAACATTTGTCTCATAATATTCACTGGCATATAAACACTCTCATCTTGACTCCCTCCAACGCTTATAGATCCTTGCTTTTCAATAACACCAATAACTGTAAAACGCTTACCATAGAGTCGAACATACTGTCCTACTGGATCAAAATCCTCAAATAATGTATTAGCTACTTCATGCCCTATCACTACCACAGGAACACCATTTGTTGCCTCTGATTCATTAAAAAAACGCCCGTTAACCACTTTCACATTATCCAAAAACTGCATATCAGAAGAACATGGTCTCATAATAACTTCTGCATAGTTCGCACCAAACTTCATCTGTTCAGACTTAGTAAAATAATTAAACGATGCATACTCTACATTGGCTAGATTTCGTTTAAGATAATCGTATTCGTCATACTTCATCTTTGGATACTGCTCATACTTCCATTTAGGAACTTCGGTTGGCCCAAAAGAACGATCGAAAACATAAATCATATTTCGATCAAAACCACTCAATTCACTTTTAATATTCCTATCCATCGAATCTACTGCTGCTAAAACAGCTATAATCGAAAAAATCCCAATAGTAACACCAAGAAAAGAAAGTGCAGTACGAAGCTTATTAATACGTAACGCATTAATTGCAAAACTAAAACTCGTGGATAAAAGTCTTAAATACACTCTCATAAGGCTAATCGCTTTTCTTTATAGATATAACATAACTCCCTTAATCTTGTCAACAACACAAAAAACAGAGAGATATTTTTCTAAATTAATCAATATTAGAAATAAAATAAAAAGAAAGTTAAAAAACTTCTTCATTAAACTTTATTAATACCTAGACAATAGTTACTTTTGCGCATTGACAAAAAACACAACATGAGCACAACTAAAAAAATTCAATCAGCCCTAATTTCTGTTTTTGATAAAAATGGATTAGAGCCAATCGTAAAAGAGTTACACAAGCACAATGTAACTATCTATTCTACTGGTGGTACAGAAACATTTATCAAAGAGTTAAACATACCTGTAGTACCTGTAGAAGACGTTACTTCTTACCCTTCTATCTTAGGAGGAAGAGTAAAAACATTACATCCTAAGATCTTCGGAGGGATTCTTAATAGACAAGATCACGAAGGAGATATTGCTCAAATGAAAGAATATGAAATCCCACAAATTGATTTAGTAATTGTGGATTTATATCCATTCGAAAACACTGTAGCATCTGGAGCACCTGAAGCTGATATTATTGAAAAAATAGACATTGGAGGTATTTCTTTAATCAGAGCTGCTGCTAAAAACTTTAAAGATACAGTAATCGTACCTTCTGTAAACGAATACGAACTATTCTTACAGATGATTCAAGAGAATAATGGGGCGACTACTTTAGAAAACAGAAGATTATTAGCTACAAAAGCTTTCCATGTTTCTTCTCATTATGACGGAGCTATTTTTAACTATTTCAATACAGACGAAACAGTCCTTAAAATTAGCCAAGCGAATGGAAATGAACTTAGATATGGAGAGAATCCTCACCAAAAAGGTCACTTCTTCGGAAACTTTGATGCCCTTTTTGACAAGTTAAATGGAAAAGAACTATCTTACAACAACCTACTAGATGTAGATGCAGCTGTAAACTTAATGAATGAGTTTAAAGGTGAAGCTCCTACATTCGCTATATTAAAACACAATAATGCATGTGGTGTAGCACAAAGAGGTACAATGAAAGCAGCGTACTTAGATGCTCTAGCTGGTGATCCTACTTCTGCATTTGGTGGAGTTTTAATTGCAAATAACACTATTGATGTAGCAACTGCTGAAGAAATCAACAAATTATTCTGCGAGGTTGTAATCGCTCCTGCATACGACGAAGCTGCTATTGAGATTTTAAAAGAAAAGAAAAACAGAATTATTTTAGTAATAAAAGAAACTGAACTTCCTAAGAAACAAGTACGTACTTGCTTAAACGGAATTTTAGTTCAAGATAAAGACAATATTACAGACAATAAAGAGCTATTAACAAACGTTACAAAATTATCTCCTTCAGACAAGGAAATAGAAGATTTGTTATTTGCTTCTAAAATCTGTAAACACACCAAGTCAAATACAATTGTATTAGTAAAAGATGGTCAACTGTGCTCTTCTGGTACAGGACAAACCTCTCGTGTAGATGCTTTACGTCAAGCAATCGAAAAAGCTAATTCATTTAATATAGAACTAAAAGGTGCTGTTATGGCTAGTGATGCATTCTTCCCTTTCCCTGACTGTGTAGAAATAGCTCACAACGCTGGAATTACAGCTGTAATCCAACCTGGAGGGTCTATAAAAGACGATTTAAGTATCAATTATTGTGACGAAAATAATATCGCTATGGTTTGTACAGGAATTCGTCATTTTAAACATTAATTTACTACTTTTGTAAAGCATTAAAATATTAACTATAAAAGCCTTTTAATTATATGGGATTTTTTGATTTTATGACTGAGGATATCGCTATAGACCTTGGAACAGCGAATACCCTAATCATCCATGGAGGAAAAGTTGTGGTAGACAACCCTTCTATTGTTGCCCGAGATAGGACCACGGGTAAAATTATTGCTGTCGGAAAAGAAGCAAGCTTGATGCAGGGAAAAACGCATGGTAATATCAAAACAATTCGCCCATTAAAAGACGGAGTTATTGCTGATTTCGATGCTTCAGAAAAAATGATAAGCCTCTTTATCAAGAGCATTCCTGCATTAAGAAAAAAAATGTTTACGCCAGCATTACGTATGATTGTATGTATTCCTTCTGGAATAACAGAGGTAGAAATGCGTGCTGTAAAAGAATCTTGTGAGCGTGTGAATGGTAAAGAGGTTTACCTTATACATGAACCTATGTCTGCTGCAATTGGTATTGGAGTAGATATTATGCAACCAAAAGGTAATATGATTGTAGATATCGGAGGTGGTACTACTGAGATTGCTGTTATTGCCTTAGGAGGTATTGTATGTGATAAATCTGTTAAAATTGCAGGTGATGTATTCACTAACGATATCATCTATTATATGCGTACACAACACAACTTATTCGTTGGAGAAAGTACTGCAGAAAAAATCAAAATTCAAATCGGAGCAGCTACTGAAGATTTAGAAACTCCTCCAGAAGATATGCTAGTTCAAGGGCGTGACCTATTAACTGGTAAACCAAAACAAGTAACTGTATCTTACAGAGAGATCGCTAAAGCTTTAGACAAATCTATCCAACGTGTAGAGGATGCTGTAATGGAAACATTATCTCAAACTCCACCAGAACTAGCTGCTGATATCTATAATACTGGTATTTATTTAGCAGGTGGAGGTTCTATGCTTAGAGGTTTAGACAAACGTATTTCTCAAAAAACAGACCTTCCTGTATACATTGCAGAAGATCCGTTAAGAGCAGTTGTAAGAGGTACTGGCCTAGCAATCAAGAACATTGACAAATACAAAAGTGTATTGATCAAATAAAAATAACTTATGCAGCAGATAATCAATTTCTTTATAAAAAACAGTACTAAGCTACTGTTTTTGCTGCTTTTAGTCATATCATTCGGGCTAATAATACAAACGCATACTTTTCATCAAAGTTCGTTTATTAGCTCAGCGAATGGTGTGACTGGTTATGTCTATGAAAATGTAAACAACTTTAAGGAGTATATGCATTTAAAAACAGAGAATGACGCTCTTGTTTTAGAAAATGCACACCTAAAGGCCATCGCTTTCAACAATACTACTGCACAAGATTCTATAGAAATTAGAAACTTAATGCCAGAAGAAAGACAAGAATACTCTATTATAGTCGCTAAAGTAATCCGTAATACTTTTAATACTAAAGAAAACTATCTTACCATAAAAGGTGGTTCTAAACAAGGTATTGAAAAAGATATGGGGGTGATTAATAGTAATGGAGTGATCGGAGTTATAGAAAAAACATCTAAAAACTACTCTACAGTACAAAGCATCTTGAACGTTAAATCTAAGATCAATGCTAAAATAAAAGGTACGAATCACTTCGGTCCTCTAGAATGGGATGGAAAAAACACTGGATATGTTAATTTATCTGATATACCAAGGCTAGCTGAGATTTACAAAGGAGATACTATTGTTACAGGAGGTATATCTACGATATTCCCTGAAAATATTCCTATTGGAGTAATCGAGAAAGCATATACTAATGAAACTTCAAATTACTTTACAATTTCTGTTCGCTTGTTCAATGACATGACGAACCTTGGTTATATATACGTAATTAAGAACAAAGATATTGAAGAAATTAACCAACTAGAAGCTGAAACAAAAGATGAATAGTGTTGCATTTTCAAATATTGCTCGTTTTATTGCGTTACTAATCGCACAGATTCTTATTTTCAATAATATAGATCTTTTTGGTTTTATAAACCCATTTCCATATATCCTTTTTATCATTTTATACCCAACAGACAACAATAAAGCTGTTTTTTACTTAACAAGCTTTTTTTTAGGTCTTATTGTAGATATGTTTGAGAACTCTGGTGGAATGCATGCAGCTGCTAGTTTAATTCTAGCCTTTGCTAGACCATCAATATTAAAGTTCTCCTTCGGGATCAGCTATCAATATCACAATTTAAATATCATCAAAAAAATCACTAAAGATATTTTTAAATCTCTGGAGGTTTTTGGTTATATTTCAATATCCGTTGTTATACATCACATTATACTCTTTGGATTAGAATTCTTTAGATTTAATTTTATCTGGGAGATTCTTTTAAGAACTGTACTAACAACTATAACTACACTACTAGCGTGTATTTTGATATTATTTCTGATTAAACCGTCAAAAAAATGAGAAAGCTTTTATTACCCTTAATTATTATAGTAGTTACTATTGTAGTACTAGCTAGATTGTTTTTTTTACAGATAATAGACGATACTTATATTAAAAAGTCAGAGAATAACGCTTTAAAAATTGTTTACGAATATCCTGAAAGAGGATATGTCTTTGACAGAAACAATAAATTACTTATAGCGAACCAACCTTCTTATGATATTATGGTTGTTCCTAGAGAAGTTAAGAATATTGATACTCTAGCTTTATGCAGTTTACTAGATGTTACTTATGACCAGTTTGTTTCTAAATTAGAAAAAGCAAAGGTATATAGTCCTAGACTACCTTCTATTTTCTTACCTCAATTAAGTAAAGCTGAATATGCTGCCTTTCAAGAAAAAATAAGACACTTCAATGGGTTTTATATTCAAAAAAGATCTCTAAGAGACTATCAAGTATCTTCAGGAGCAAACCTTTTCGGTTACATACGTCAAGTAAATGAACAGAATATAAAGTCTAATTCATATTATAAATCAGGTGACTTGATTGGTATACAAGGTATCGAACAAGAATATGAAGAGACATTAAGAGGTACTAAAGGTGTAAAATATATTCAAAGAGACCGTTTTAATAGAGAAATAGGTTCTTTTAAAAATGGAATATATGACACTTTAGCCGTAAAAGGAGATGACATTATTCTTACAATAGATAGTGAACTACAGGCTTATGGAGAGTTATTAATGCAGAATAAAAGAGGGGGTATTGTTGCAATCGAACCTAAAACGGGAGAAATACTAGCTTTAATTAATGCTCCTAGTTATGATCCTGCTCTACTCGTTGGAAGAGAACGTTCTAAAAACTATACTGCACTATATAATGATTCACTTGCTAAACCATTGTATAATCGTGTATTATCAGGAGAATATTCTCCAGGATCCCCATTCAAAATACTTACTGGTTTAATAGGTTTACAAGAAGGTGTTATTAATGAACATACTACTTTTGCTTGTAATAGAGGTTTCTATTATGGTAAAGGTGCGTGGATGGGATGCCACGATTCTGGTCATTGGAATTTAAACATCGCTATTGCAAAATCTTGTAATACATACTTCGCTAATACATATAAAAGAGTAATAGAGAAGTATAAATCACCTGCTGAAGGAATCAATAAATGGAGTGAACATTTACATTCATTTGGATTAGGCCAATTCTTAGGATATGATCTACCTGAAGGAAGAAAAGGACATATCCCTGATGCCGACTATTACAACAGATGGTATCCAAATGGAGGATGGAAAAGTACGACTACTATTTCTAACTCTATTGGTCAAGGAGAAGTTATTATGACTCCAATGCAATTAGCCAATGTAATGGCTGCTGTAGCTAATAAAGGTTATTACTATACACCTCATATCATTAAGAATATAGAACATCACGACATAGATAAAAAGTTCACTACTAAAAATATCACATCAATAGATCCACGCCATTTTGAGCCTATTATAAAAGGTATGAATGATGTATTTAATATTGGTACTGGTCGTTCTGTGAGAGTAGATGGCTTAGAAATGTGTGGTAAAACAGGTACTGTAGAGAACTTTACTAGAATCAATGGTAAACGTTACCAATTAACCGATCACTCTGTATTCGTAGCATTCGCTCCTAAAGATGATCCTAAAATAGCAATTGCTGTATTTATTGAAAACGGATATTGGGGAGGTAGATGGGCAGCTCCTATTACTAGCTTAATGGTTCAGAAATATCTTCTACCTGAAATAGTAAGAACTGATTTAGAAAAACGAATGTTAGAAGGAAGTTTGAAAAATGAATATGACAAAGTGCTTCATCTTTATGACACGTCAGATAAACCTAAAAAAACACATAGAATTAATATATAGCTTTAGATTAAATCAAAAATGAAAAACGTTAGTGTTCAAAAAAACATAGATTGGATATCAATACTTCTGTATATGCTTTTAGTCATAGCTGGGTGGATTAATATCTATTCGGCTTCTCTACCTGCAGAAACCACATCTATTTTTGACTTAAGCCAAATCTATGGTAGACAACTAATGTTTATTATTTTTTGTATTCCACTTATTATATTGATTGTATCCATAGACACTAAGTTCTATGAGAAGTATGCTATGGTTTTCTATATCATTGGGCTGCTTTCCATACTTGGTTTATTTGTATTTGGTAAGTCAGTAAAAGGTCAAACGAACTGGTATCAAATAGCTGGTTTCGGTATACAGCCCTCAGAGTTTGTAAAAACTACTACTGCCCTGCTACTCGCTAAATTTTTATCAGATAGTCAATCCCATCTAAGTTCTTTTAAAGAACAAATTATAGCTTTAGTTATCATCGGTGTACCTACCCTATTTATATTAAAGCACGATACTGGTAGTGCTATGTTATTCGTTTCTCTTGTATTTGTTTTGTACAGAGAAGGACTGCCTAGTTGGTACTTATGGACTGGATTTATAACAATTATTCTATTTGTCGCAGCACTTGTAGTAAAACCAGGTATCATCATAGCTTCTATACTTGCAATAGCGGCATTACACTTCTATTTAAACAAAAAGATTACTCGTAACCCTTTAATATATATTATACTAGTTGTAATCATGTCAGCCTTCGTATTCTCTGTAGATTACGTTTATGATGAAGTACTAGAACCACACCAAAAAGACAGGATTAATGTATTAATAGGAGAAGACGTTAACTTACAAGCTGAAGGGTACAACCTTAATCAATCCAAAATAGCCATTGGATCAGGAGGCTGGACAGGAACAGGATTCTTAGAAGGAACTCAAACAAAGGGAGGATTCGTACCAGAACAACACACAGACTACATCTTCACTACAGTAGGGGAAGAATGGGGGTTTGCTGGTGCTTCTTTTGTAATCATTCTATTTGTCTGCCTATTTTTCAGATTAATACACTTAGCAGAAAGACAGAAAAAAATATTTAACCGTGTTTATGGTTATTGTGTTATCTGTTTTCTGTTTATACATTTCGCCTTTAATATTACAATGCTTATTGGACTATTCCCTACCATTGGTGTACCCCTACCATTCTTTTCATATGGAGGTTCTAGTTTAATGGCATTTACTGTATTACTTTTCATCTTTCTAAAGCTAGATGCTAATAGAATTAATGAATGGTAAATACATACTCACGAAACAAATATTTAATACAATTCACACAAACAAAACAATGAAAAACAAAATGCTATGTGCTGCTGCAATATTTGTAGCAACAACATCTGTGGTTAAAGCTCAAGAAATTAAAACTACTGATCTAAAAGAGATCCCTACAGAACACACTTCACTTGAGTCATTAATTGATGAAAAGAAACTAGTTGAAGAAAGCTTAAAACTTGAAGAGATTAAACTTCAAAATGAAAAGGATGCTACTAAAAGATTAGAACAAGAAAAAGAAATAGCTAAACAACAACAAAAAGAAGAACTAAAAGCCCAAAAGCAATTAGAAAAAGAACATAAAGCTGAACTTAAAAGACAAAAGAGTATTATCAAAAGTCAGAAAAAAGTAAGCAAACAAACATTAAAACTTCAAAAAGCAGAAGATAAATACAATGCTAGAAATAGCAAATATGTTCAACTAAATGCTTCAGGTAGGCTTACTCCAATAGAAGATTTAAAATTCAAAAAGCAATTACTTGATTTGCAAACTAACATTAAAACCCAAGAGTTAGAACTAAAAAAACTAACAATGGAGTTTGAGGCAATCAACAAATAATACATAAAGCTCACTTCTATGAAGTGGGCTTTTTATTTTCTTCCTATCCTCTCCTCAATCACCAACACAAAGACACACAAGCCCCCTTAAGAACGTTCTTTATACACTTATACATGATTAATCAATGATTAAATACTTCTCTTAAAACTCTTTATTTTAGCAGTGAGCATTATTTTCAAATGTATTTTACTTTTTAGATTAACTAGACTTTTTGCCTAGTCCCCAACTTTTGTCACTGATCCCAACTTTTGTCGGATCAACGTTAAAAGTTGGGGAGGAAAGTGTAAAATAATATCTTTGTGCTATGATGGATAGCCAAGAAATACTAAAACTAATCTTACCTACTTACTTAGTAGAACACTTCAATATTACTAAAGTAGAAGAATTAGAGACCAAACTACATATCTACTTTGAAGAGAAGAATGATTACGGAAATCAATGTGCTGAAAGACAGCTTATTTCTAAAGGTTTCCATAGTATGATTACTATTGAAGACTTCCCGTTACGAGGTAAATCAGTTAAACTACACGTACAACGTCGTCGTTGGACAGATAAACAAACAGGAGAAATTATATCACGTGATTGGAATATCATCGCAGAAGGAACACGAATGACTACAGAGTTCTCGGAGTTCTTAAAAAAAATTGGCCGATACTAAAGTACTTAGCTGTAAGGCTATTGGTGAATTATTTGGAGTTAAAGGTGAAAAGTTTCAACGCCAATACAAACATAAAACTAGTGGTTTCAAACAATGGGATCAACAAGAACATGCACAAGACTGGCTACTCTACCCAGAAAATATAACTGAACAACTCTCCATAGATGAAGTATGTTTATCTATGGGAGAATTGTACACTATACTGACTTCTAAAGCAGGTAAAGGTCAGAAAAAGACCATTGTAGCGATAGTTAAAGGAACAAAATCAGATACTGTAATAAAGCATCTATCTAAACTACCTAAAAAACTTAGAGATAAAGTTACCGAGATTACTTTAGATATGGCAGGGGCTATGAAACAGATAGCTAAGAAGTGCTTCCCTAAAGCTGTGCAAGTAATTGATCGTTTTCATGTACAAAAGCTTGTAAGTGAAGCTGTACAAGATATTAGAATAAAATATAGATGGGCTGAGCTTGACGCTGAGAACACTGCTGTTTTAAAGGCTAAGGAAGAAGGCATTATATATAATCCTGAAATACTTAGTAATGGAGATACTAAGAAGCAACTTTTAGTTCGCTCACGTTCTCTACTTTATAAAAACCAAATTAATTGGACATCTGACCAACAAGAAAGAGCTAAGGTACTATTTGAATTATACCCAGAGATCAAACAAGCCTATCTACTTGCTAATAACCTTAGACAGATATATAATCTACAAATAGATAAAGAAATAGCTATGACTAAGCTAGCTCATTGGTTTAATGATATTGAAAAAGCTTCACTCAAACACTTTAGTACTGTTTTAAAGACTTTTAATGTACACTATAACGAAATCATCAATTACTTTATTAATAGAAGTACAAATGCTTCTGCGGAATCATTTAATGCCAAAATTAAATACTTCCGTATGATGTATAGAGGTGTTAGGGATAAGAAGTTTTTCCTTTTTAGATTAACTAGACTTTTTGCCTAGTCCCCAACTTTTGTCACTGATCCCTTTTGTCACTGATCCATTTCTTTTACATCAGGGCGCAAAATAAAAAAAACCACTACTGATGAGTAGTGGTTTTTTGTGGTGCCTCCAGGAATCGAACCAGGGACACATGGATTTTCAGTCCATTGCTCTACCAACTGAGCTAAGGCACCTTATGTTTCGCTTAAGTTTAAATTAGTGGTGCCTCCAGGAATCGAACCAGGGACACATGGATTTTCAGTCCATTGCTCTACCAACTGAGCTAAGGCACCTTTTTTTAAACTATAACAACTAAAAGCTAAATTAGTGGTGCCTCCAGGAATCGAACCAGGGACACATGGATTTTCAGTCCATTGCTCTACCAACTGAGCTAAGGCACCAATTGGCTTTTAGTATTGAACAATCTTGTTCTGTTAAGCGGTTGCAAATATAGAACAGATTTTCGTTCTTCCAAAACTTTTTAGAAAAAAAATCATTTACTACCTTTGCCTAACACAAGAAACACACTATGATTCTAGCAATTGATATAGGCAACACAAGAACCAAATTAGCTATCTTTGAAAAAGATACGCTTTTAGAAACTCATTTTTTTGAAATAAATTTATTAGAAAAAAAAATTAAAAATATTTTAAAAATAAATGACGTAAAGCCTAAAGTTATACTCTCTTCGGTAGGAAAATTAGAATCTACAACTTACAATTGGTTACTAGAAAACACAGAAGTAATCGAAATTAGTCATAAAAGTGCTTTCCCTTTTATGAATAAGTATGCAACTCCAGCTACTCTTGGCATAGATAGAATGGTTCTAGCTGCAGGAGCTACTATACTATATCCAAATTCTAATCGTTTAGTTATTGATACAGGTACTTGTATAACCTACGAATTTATTAATGACAAGGATGAATATCTAGGCGGAGCTATTTCTCCAGGTTTAAGTATGCGCTATAAGGCTTTAAATCATTATACCGCAAAGCTTCCATTATTAGAACCAACTGATATAGATTATTTAATCGGAAATCAAACAAATCAGTCCATTCACTCTGGCGTAATTAATGGAATAACCCTTGAAATAGATGGCATCATTAACCAATACAAATCCTTGTATCCTGATTTAAAAATAATTTTGACTGGTGGAGATACACTTTTTTTGGTCAAAAGATTAAAAAATGTCATATTTGCTAATTCAAACTTTCTACTAGAGAGTCTGAACAATTTATATCAATACACAATTGAAAATGATAAAAAAAATCTTCTTTAGCCTGAGTTTACTATGCGGTACAGCTGCTCTAGCTCAACAAGGCAATGCGTCTCCTTACTCTTATTATGGCGTAGGTAATATTAATTACAACGGTACGAATGAATACAAAGCTATGGGGGGAACAAATGTTTACGCAGATAGTATTCATATAAATTTAAAAAACCCAGCTTCATTTGGTAAGCTTAAGCTTACTACTTTTTCATTAGGAGCTACAGGTACTTCTTATAATTTTAAGACTGATGCTGGTTCAGAAAATGCAAATAGACAAACGATAGACTATGTTGCTGTAGGGTTACCTATTGCAAAGAAGTTTGGTGTTGTGTTTGGGTTGTTACCTTACTCTAATGTTGGTTATAAAATCAATGGAGAAAGAACAAATCCTCAAGGACAAAAGATAAACTCTAGATATGAAGGTGATGGTGGAGTGAACAGAGTATTTTTAGGTACTGGATATGAAATCAACAAAAACTTTGCTGTTGGAGTTGATGCTGGATACCACTTTGGTCATACCAACAATGATCTGTATGAGAACATCACAGATATCGGAGACGGAACATCACTTCAGAATATTACTAGAGAATTGAGAAGATTAGACTACAAAGGATTCTCTTTTAATTTCTCAGCACAATATACAGGTAAGTTTAAAGGGTACGATTGGCAAGCTAATGTAACTTATAGTCCTGAAACAAAATGGACAAACGACAACCTTACGAAACTGCAAGTTTTAAAAGGAAATCAAATCGCAGATCAAAAAACTGTGATTGATGATTCTAGAAAAATTACTAATCCACAAGCTCTTTCTATGGGGCTAGGCTTTGGTAAAGAATTTAAATGGTTCATTGGTGGTCAATATACATTTACACAAACAAGTAAATTAACTGACTCTTGGAATAAAACGAATATTTCTAACTTTGAAAACTCTAATCGTTTTTCTCTTGGAGGATTCTATATTCCGAAGTACAACTCATTTAGCAGTTATCTAGATCGCGTTGTCTATAGAGCTGGTTTCAGATATGAAAATACTGGACTTATCTTACATGACAAAGCTATCAACGATATGGCTGTTAATCTTGGTGTAGGTTTACCTATAGGAGAGCGTCGTAAATTCACTAACCTAAATATTGGTTTTGAATACGGTAGCAGAGGAACTAAAAACAACGGATTAGTTAAAGAGAACTATTTCAGTGTTTATGTAGGATTCTCATTAAATGACCTTTGGTTCCAAAAACGTCGTTTTGATTAATTTGTAGTAAGCTAACAAATGAAATTACTTTCTAAATTCTTAAGCATACTATTCTTTTTCACGATTGCTGTAAGTTTATTTTCTTGTGAAAGTAACTTTAAAGAAATACAAAACTTCAACAAAGTAAGTTTCTTTCCAGCCAGTGAAGTAGAAAATATGCGTGGTCAATACATAGATTCTGGAAGAGTCAAAGCTATTTTAGTAAGTCCAAAAATGCTAGATTACAGCAATGTCAAATATCCCTTTACCGAATTTCCAGTTGGAATTCACTTAACAATATATGACAAGGATAAAAATAAAAATACTGTAATAGCCGATTACGCTATTCGCTATACTAAGACAGACCTAATAGACCTACAAGGAAATGTGGTGATAACAACACATGATGGTAAGAAGCTTGTTTCTGATCAACTTTACTATGATCAAAAAAACGAATGGTTCTTTACAGAAGGCAAATACAGAGCCTCTACTGATAGCGAAAACTTCACTAGAGGAATAGGAATAGACTTTGACAGTAAAATGAGCAAGGTAAAAGCAACTAACAGTTACGCCGAAAGCGTAAAAAACAACGAATAAAATGAAAGCATTACGCATAATACCTTTCTTCTACTTATTTATCGCAGTACTATTTATATACGACGGTGTATCTAAAATAGTAGCTGGTGACACAGGATCTTGGTTGAGTTTCTTGATAGCAGCAGTAGCGATATTCATGTTCTTCTTCCGAAGAAAATTCTTAAAAAAGATGGACGGGTATAACAAAAAATAATACACTACTAGAGGCGAGATACTAAATATCTCGCCTTTATTTTTTTAATAAAACCACGATAACAATCCTCTCTTATCTACTCTATTTCAACATTAATTATAAAAAAACAAATTAATTATTCTGAAATCTAAATAAAAACTTAACGAAAGCACTAAAATAATAGCACTACCCCTTTTATTATTAAATAGATAATTGTATTTTCGCTCACTGAAAAAAATTACACATAATAAAAAAGCATGGCAGTTTTATCAAAAATTAGACAAAAATCCGCTCTGTTAATTGCCGTAATTGGTATTGCATTATTAGCATTCGTTATTGGCGACGTAGTAAGAAGCACGGGAGGTGGACTATCAAGAAACATTGGTAGTGTAGATGGTGAAGAAATTAATACCCAAGAATTCCTACATAAAGTAGCTCAAGCCGAAAAGCAAGGACAGATGAGCAATACTCAAGCAGGAGTAATGGTGTGGAACAGCGAAGTAAATAATATTTTACTTACTAACGAATTTGAAAAGTTAGGTTTAAGACTTGGTAAAGACCAATTAGTAAACGTTGTTAAAAACAACCCTACATTCGCTAACAATCCAGAATTCCAAAACGCTGTTGGGCAATTCGACATCAACAAATTCAACCAATTTGTTGCTATGATGAAAGGTGCTGGTCAAGAGCAATGGAACCAATGGTTAGCTTATGAAAAAGAATTAGAGAAAGTTGGTTTAGAGCAAATGTATTTTTCATTAGTTCAAGGTGGTATTTATACTACTAATGTTGATGCTAAAGCAGCATACTCTAATGAGAATGACAAAGTTTCTTTTGACTATGTTACTGTTCCTTATTCTACTGTGAATAACGAAGAAGCTGCTGTTTCTAATACAGAGATATTAGATTACATGAAAAAACATGCTAACAGATTTAAATCTGAGCCTACTCGTGTATTACAATATGCTTTCCTTCCTAGTCAGCCATCTGCTGCTGATAAAGAAGCTGTAAAAGAAGTTATAGAAGGTTACTTAAAGCCAACTGTACAATACAATGCTACAACTAAAAAGAACGATACTATCCCTGGTTTTAAAACTGTAAAAGATATCGAAACATTTGTAAACACAAATTCAGATATCAAATTTGACAGTTTATACTACGCGAAGAAAGACCTTCCTTTAGAATACCAAGAAGAATTATTCAACTTACAACCTGGTCAAACTTTTGGTCCATACATTATGGGTGACTACTATTGTATCTCTAGAATGATTGATAAAAAAGCAGGTCAGAGAGTTGATGCTTCTCATATCTTAATCGGTTTTGCAGGTTCTGCAGCTCCTGGAGCAACAAGAACCAAGGAAGAAGCAAAAGCAAAAGCAGAAGAAATCTTAGCTAAAGTAAAAGCTAATCCTTCTTCATTCGCCATGGAAGCAATGACGCAAACAGAAGACCCAGGTTCTAAAAACAACGGTGGTAAATACGAAGATATCCCAAGAGGACAAATGGTTAAACCTTTTGACAACTTTATCTTTAACAATGCTGCTGGAACTATCGGTTTAGTAGAAACTGACTTTGGATACCACATTATCCAAGTAAACGAAAAGAAAGAAGGTGCTAAATTAGCAACTGTAGCTCGTAAAATAGAAGTATCAGACGTAACTGCTGATGACTTATTCACTAAAGCTACTCAATTAGAACAAGACGCTCCTACAGCTAAAGACTTTATCGCTACTGCTGAAGGATTAGGTTTCAATGCTCAGAAAGAAGTAACTATTCGTCCATTCGAAGAGTTCTTACCTGGAGTAGGTAACCAAAGAAGTATTATCTCTTGGGCTTTCAATAAAGAGACTAAAGAGAGTGCTATTAAGAGATTTGACAATGCTGACGGACACATCATCGTTAAAGTAACTTCTAAAAATGATACAGGTCTTGCACCAGTAGAAGAAGTGAAATCAATCGTTGAGCCAATCTTAATGAACGAGAAAAAAGCAGTTGTAATCAGAAAGAAAATGACTGGAAATACTATTCAAGAAGTATCTAACAGTTCTAAAGCTTCTATCGCATCTATAACTGATGTAACTACAGGAGCTCCACTGATCACTAATATTGGTAATGAGCCATTAGTAGTAGGAACAGCTTTCGCAACTGCAGTAAACAAAGATTCTAAGTTAATCGACGGTTTACAAGGTGTGTATATGATCCAAACTAAAAATGTAACTAAAGCACCTGAATTAACTGCTGGTTACGCTAGTTATAAAGCTAGAGTAGAAAACAGCGTTAGAGGTATGGCACAAATGCAAGTACTGAAAGTATTAAAAGACAATGCTAAGATTAAAGATAATCGTGTAGGTGTTATCCAATAATACAAAAACATATCATAACGAAGCCATCTGTATATCAGATGGCTTTTTTTATGTCTATATGGTTTACTAATAAAAATACCTTATTTTTGCCTTACAAAATTTAAAACTAAACTTATGAAAGCATACGTATTTCCAGGTCAAGGAGCTCAATTCACAGGAATGGGGAAAGACTTATACGAAAACTCACCTATAGCTAAAGAGATGTTCGAGAAAGCAAATGAAATCCTTGGATTTAGAATTACAGATATCATGTTCGAAGGTACTGCTGAAGAACTAAAAGAAACTAAAGTAACTCAACCAGCGGTATTCTTACATTCAGTTGTATTAGCTAAAACATTAGAAAACTTTACACCTGAGATGGTAGCTGGACACTCACTAGGAGAATTTTCAGCATTAGTAGCTAATGGTACTTTAGCTTTTGAAGATGCACTTAAACTAGTTTCTCAAAGAGCGATGGCTATGCAAAAAGCATGTGAAATCACACCTTCTACTATGGCTGCTGTACTAGGTTTAGAAGATAGCATCGTAGAACAAGTATGTGCTGGTATAGATGGTGTAGTAGTAGCTGCTAACTATAACTGCCCTGGACAATTAGTAATCTCTGGTGAAACTACAGCTGTAGAGAAAGCGTGTGAAGCACTAAAAGAAGCTGGAGCGAAGAGAGCCTTATTACTTCCTGTAGGTGGAGCATTCCACTCTCCTATGATGGAACCTGCTAGAGAAGAACTAGCTGCTGCTATCGAAGCAACTACTTTTAACACTCCTATCTGTCCAGTGTATCAAAACGTAACTGCTAGTGCAGTGAGCAATCCTGAAGAGATTAAGAAGAACCTTATCCTACAGTTAACTGCTCCTGTAAAATGGACTCAGTCTGTAGAACAAATGATCGCAGATGGAGCTTCTTTATTTACAGAAGTTGGACCAGGTAAAGTATTAGTTGGACTAATCAAAAAAATCAATAAAGAAGCAGAAACTCACTCTGCATAACAAATTGGTAAAACATACAACAATTATATAATAACAAAAATCCTTGGTTGTACACTTCCAAGGATTTTTTTTTAAAACCTATATAGTGGATAAACTTTCAGCACAAGAATGGATCCTTATCTTCACTCTAGTGAGCCTTACTGCATTAGGCCCTTTAGCTATAGATATGTACCTTCCTGCATTCCCGAAGATAGCACACGATCTAAATACTGAGATTAATAGAGTTCAGATATCACTTTCTACATTCTTAGGAGGATTAGCAATCGGGCAACTCTTTTGGGGACCTATATCAGATAAGTATGGTAGTAAAAAACCAATCATACTGTGTCTGTCTATTTTTATACTTTCATCTCTAGCTGTAGTATTTGTAAAGAACATTGAAGTCATGTGGCTATATCGTTTTTTACAGGCCTTCGGTAGTAGTGGTGGAGTAGTTATCGCAAGAGCCATTGTCAATAAAAGGTTTGATAAAGATCAGACACTTAAGATATTTAGTATACTAGCCGTGATCGGAGGAATAGCTCCCATCATCGCTCCTATATTAGGTAATATAGTCTTAAAGTATCTAGATTGGACTCATGTATTTACTACGATGGCCTTGTTTGCTACACTGAGTATTGGTATGACAGTATTCTGTCTAAAAGAAGACTATACTAATAGAATACCAACTTTAAATGTAGGAGGTATACTAACGAATTATTTTAAGCTCTTTAAGAACAAACTGTTTATAAGATATACTATTATCGGAAGTATAGCCTATAGCTGTCTAATGATCTATATCTCTAACTCTCCTGTTCTAGTAATGGAAGTAGGAGGACTATCGAGTACACACTTTAGCTTTGTATTCATGGCTAACTCATGTGGTCTAATGTTAGGATCGTTCTTAACCTCTTCTATTTTGAGAAAAAGACTATCTCCTAAAAATATTATTAAGCTAGGAGCGAGTACACAGTTTATAGCTGCTTCACTATTATGGTTATTCATACAGTTAGATTTGAGCATATATATACAGTTAGTACCTCTTTTCTTCTTTGTGATGCCATTAGGACTACTATTCCCTACTACGACTACTTTAGCATTAGCACCCTATAAAGCAGAGTCAGGTATAGCGTCAGCTCTTTTCGGAGCTTCTCAACTAGCCTTTACCTTCATGACCTCTATCTTATTAAATAGTTTGAATAATGGCTCTATGAGCATCGTAGCGCTCTCATTAGTAGCATGTGCACTCGTTTCGTTCACATTAATATCTACGACAAAAGAATAACATCAATACATAAAAAAAGCAGACCTTATCGGGTCTGCTTTCGTTTTATAGTACTATAAGACTATCCTAAGAATGCCTTAATCTCATCTGTGATAAACTTGATTTGCTCTTCGTCTAACTCAGTATGCATAGGTAAAGAAAGAACCTCTTGTACCAACTGATTAGTCACTGGGAAATCAGCCTCATTATAACGAGGATCTAAATATGCTTTCTGATTGTGTAATGGTATTGGGTAATAGATAGCACATGGGATACCTTTACCTTGTAAGTGTGCTAATAATGCATTTCTATCAGCATTCACGATACGCAATGTATACTGGTGGAACACGTGGCTATTCTCATCTCCTACTACTACTGGAGTAACGATATTAGGATGATTAGCTAAAGCAGCAGAATACATCTGAGCAGCAGTACGTCTAGCTACATTATAAGCATCTAGATTAGGTAACTTAGCATTTAACACAGCAGCTTGGATACTATCTAGACGAGAGTTCACTCCTACTACATCGTGGTGGTAACGCTCATACATACCGTGATTCACTATTCCTCTTAACGTATGTGCTAATGCATCATCGTTAGTGAAGATAGCTCCACCATCACCATAACATCCTAAGTTTTTAGATGGGAAGAATGAAGTAGCAGCTACATGTCCGATAGCACCTGTTTTTACCACTTTTCCATCAGGATAAGTATAATCTGCTCCGATACCTTGTGCGTTATCTTCGATCACATATAAGTTATGTTTCTCAGCTAACTTCATGATAGCGTCCATATCAGCAGACTGTCCGAATAAGTGTACTGGTACGATAGCTTTAGTTTTAGGAGTAATCGCTTTTTCGATTGCTTCTATCGAAATATTGAATGTATCAGGACATACATCTACTAATACAGGAGTTAATTGTAATAAAGCGATTACCTCTACAGTAGCTGCAAAAGTAAAGTCAGCCGTGATTACTTCATCACCTGGTTTTAAACCTAATCCCATCATAGCGATCTGAAGAGCATCAGTTCCATTAGCACATGGTATCACGTGTTTAACTCCTAAATATTGCTCTAAGTTTGCCTGAAATGCGTGTACTTGTGGTCCGTTGATAAAAGCAGAAGATTCTAATATTTCTTGAATCGATTGATTCACTTCTTCTTTAATTCCTTCATATTGACCTTTCAAGTCAACCATTTGAATTTTTTTCATTCTAATTGTCTTTTATATCTTTTGAACTATTCATATAATTACCAACAAGTTACCTATATAAATAGCACTTAATTTCGATATTAGTTATCACTACAAAAATAATAAATTCTTTGCGCCAAAGCTCAAACTTTATCAAAAGAAACGTAATTTCGCTCAATAAAGATTTACCTATGTTTTTCCTATATAATATACTGACCTATATTTCTATATTCTTCATCCGTATTATCGCGCTGTTCAACAAAAAGTTAGGCTTATTCGTTGCAGGGAGAAAACAATCTTTTCAAATCTTAAAAGACAATATACTTTCTACTGATAAAGTGTTCTGGATACATGTAGCTTCGTTAGGCGAATATGAACAGGGGCTTCCTGTCATGGAGCAACTAAAACAGAAGTACCCTACGCATAAGATAGTGCTTACCTTCTTCTCTCCTTCTGGATATGAAGTGAAGAAAAACAATACTATCGCTGATGCCACATTATACTTACCTATGGACACACTAGCGAATGCTAAAAAGTTCTTAGCCTTGTGTCATCCAGAACAAGTATTCTTTGTGAAATATGAATATTGGCCTAATTATTTAAATCAATTGCGTCAACAGAATATCCCTACCTATTTAGTATCAGGGATACTAAGACCAGATCAAGTATTCTTTAAATGGTATGGAGGATTCTACAGAACAGCATTAAAGGCATTTACATACTTCTTTGTTCAGAATGAAGTATCTAAGATACTTCTAAATCAATTGCAATATAACAATGTAGAGATAGTAGGTGATACGAGATTCGATAGAGTATCTCAGATATTAGAACAGCACAATGAATTGGCATTTCTAGAAGCCTTTACCTTAAATAAAATGGCGAAGACTATCGTCATCGGTAGTTCATGGCCAGAAGATGAAAAGATTCTAGCCAATTATATCAACAATACACAAGATAATTCTATCAAGTTTATCTTTGCGCCACATAATATCAAAAAGGATCAGATAGATAATCTCGTTCAAAACATAAAGAAACCAACTGTACTGCATAGCCAACATCAAGAGAAAGATCTTAGCCAGTACTCTGTCTATATAATAGATGCCTACTCTATATTGACTAAAGCTTATAGTTATGCAGATATTGCCTATATAGGAGGAGGTTTTGGAGCAGGTATTCACAATATCCTAGAAGCCGCGACCTATGGAGTGCCTGTTATTATTGGTCCAAATTATAAAAAGTTCCAAGAAGCTAAGGATTTGATAACATTAGGTAGCTGTATAGTAGTAAATTCACAATCAGAATTAGACCAAATCTTTGATGAATTATTATACAATGACGCTAAAAGAATCGAATTAGGTAAAACAAGCAATCATTTTATCCTTAAAAATAAGAATGCTACAGAAAAAATAATGAAGCATATACACTAAAAGTAAAAAGGTAAGTAATCAAAGTGGTTACTTACCTTTTTTATATGAATTAATAATTATACTAGTCGTGAACTTTTATATTAAAAGTCTACTCGATCGGATTTTAATCCCGATGTACCAATATAAGACAAAATATTGATTACTGCAACACCACAATCACTAATTATGATTTTTTCAACACACTAATTCTCTTTTTTGTGTTCTCACACACCTTTTTTTCGCATTAGAAACTACTTTTTTGAAAAGATAACACCTCACACAAGACAGGGTACAGTCTCATACCAAAATGGTGCTATATAGACATAATTCCAGCAACACTTAGATACATCACTACAAATTCTACTCCTTATATATACACAGTAGTATAGTTATCTTATTTCTCCCTCTAAACACACCTCTCTATCTATAAGATAAGGTAACTCCACTCCTTACTTACATTCTATCACATAGGTACTTATAATGAGTTTCAATAGAAATGAGTCCGTAGTGAGTCCGTTATGAGTCCGTAGTGAGTCCGTTATGAGTCCGTAGTGAGTCCGTTTTTTTGACCGTTTTAACGGAGTCAATACAGACAGATTACTTTCTTAGTATACTAATATTACGAACCACTATACTCCAACAGTACTATCGCGTATTAACATATTTCGATTTTAGCGTTCCCATGTAATATTGTATCTTGCCAGCGAATTCAATTCTAACTAACACTTTTATGAATAAAAAGATTAAAAATCTATTTAAGGCACTTGTAGTATTGGTAGCTTTACCTATCTATGCACAACAAGGTGGGATGTGGATTCCTTCTCTGCTAAAGGGAATGAATGAAACAGAAATGAAAAGCCTTGGAATGAAGATGTCTATCGAAGATATCTACGATGTGAACCAATCTAGTATGAAAGATGCTGTCCCTCACTTCAATGGTGGGTGTACTTCTGAAGTTATCTCTTCACAAGGTCTTTTACTAACTAATCACCACTGTGGGTATGGACAGATCCAAGCACACTCTTCTGTAGAGAATGATTACTTAGCTAACGGGTTCTGGGCTAAATCTATGGCTGAAGAGCTACCTAACGAAAACTTAGAAGTTACTTTCATCGTTCGCATAGAGGACGTGACTAAAGAAGTAATGGCTGGTGTAGTAGCTAAAGATTCTGAAATAGAAAAACAAGCTAAGATCCAAAAAAACATTACTACAACTGTAGCTAAATTTCCTAAAGAAAAATGGCAAGACAATAAGATTAAATCTTTTTATGAAGGAAACCAATACATCTTATTCGTAACAGAGACTTTTAAAGATGTACGTCTAGTAGGTGCACCACCATCATCTATTGGTAAGTTTGGTTCTGATACAGATAACTGGGTATGGCCACGTCACACAGGTGACTTCTCTCTATTCAGAATATACGCTGACAAAGACAATAAACCAGCAGCATACTCAAAAGATAATGTACCTTACCGTCCTAAGCACTTCTTCCCTATCTCACTTAGTGGTGTAGAAGAAGGTGACTTCACTATGGTATTTGGTTACCCAGGTAGAACACAAGAGTACTTACCATCTTATGCAGTAGAACAAATCGTAAACGATCTAAACCCTGTAAGAATCGGTATCCGTGATAAAGCACTTAAGATCACTGACGAGTTTATGCGTGCAGACCAAGCAATCAAGATCCAATATGCATCTAAATATGCTAGCACAGCTAACTATTGGAAAAAATGGATCGGAGAAAGCCAAGGTTTAAAAAAGACGAACGCTGTACAAGCTAAACAAGATTTCGAAAAAGACTTCATCGCAAGAGCTAAGAAAAATAAAAACACTAAAGCTTATGCTGATATCCCTGCTAAGTTCGAAAAACTTTATGGAGATATTAAACCTTATGCTATTAGCAAAGATTACTTCGCTGAAGTAGTACAACGCAATGCTGAACTTCTAGCTGCGGCTTGGAGAGTAAATGCTTTAGAGACTTATGCGTCTAATGAACAAGCATTCAACAGCAGACGTGAGAACTTAATCAAAGGTCAAGACAAATTCTACAAAAACTATAGCAAGGCAGTTGACGAAAAAGTATTCGAGGCTATCGTAGAAATGTATGCAAAAGATGCGCCTAAACAATTCTTACCTAAAGAATTAAACGGAGCTAACATCTCAGCTATCACTAAAGATATCTATGCGAATAGTAAATTAACTACTTACGCAGGACTACAAGAATTATTAAAAGGTAATGCTGATCAAGTAGTGAAAAATATCAACAACGATAAAGGATACGCTTTTGCTAAAGCACTAATCGAAAACTATATTCAGAATGTATTACCTAAATACGAAGAATTAGAAAGAGAAATAGCTGCTTTACAACGTACATTTATGAAAGCTCAGTTAGACTTATATCCTGATGCTAGAATATTCCCTGATGCTAATAGTACACTACGTGTTACTTATGGTAAAGTAGATGGGTACTTCCCTAAAGACGCTACGTACTACGAACCTGTAACTCACTTAGAAGGTATTATGGAGAAATATGTACCTGGTGACTATGAATTCGACGTACCTGCAAAATTAGTAGATCTATATAATAAGAAAGACTACGGACAGTATGCAGATAATGGTAAATTACCTGTGAACTTCATCGCTACTAACCATACAACTGGAGGAAACTCTGGAAGTCCAGCTATCGATGCAGAGGGTAATCTAATAGGGTTAAACTTTGACCGTGTTTGGGAAGGAACGATGAGTGATATATACTATGATCCATCTATTTGTCGTAACATTATGGTAGATGCTAGATACATTTTATTCATTATAGATAAGTTTGCAGATGCAAAACATCTAATTGAGGAGATGAAATTAGTAGAACCTAAGAAAAAAAAGTAATTAAGACATTGGTTTACAGAAACTTATTGATTAAAAAAAAATATTCAAAAAAAGTTTTGCGAACCAAAAAATTCATATATTTGTCACGAATTAATAATTAACTTTTATAATTTAGTAAGATGAAAAAAATCGCATTAAGCATCGCTTTAGTAGCAATGATGGGAGTATCTTTCGTTTCTTGTAAAGAAACTGCAAAAGAACCAGCTGTAGAAGAAACAACAACTGAAGAAGTAGTAACTGAGGAAGCTCCAGCTACTGAAGAAGTTGCTCCAGAAGCTACAGAAGAGGCTACTACTGAAGAAGCTCCAGCTACTGAGGAAGCTCCAGCTACAGAAGAAGCTGCTAAATAATTTTAGCAAAACTGTTCATAAAAAAGACCCTGCTAGGCAGGGTTTTTTTATATCTATACTTTTCTAAGTTACCATCTATCCCATATATCATACATCACTGTATCACCTACAATTACTATCCTTCTTACTTCATTAGTTTAGCTATTAGATATAAAAAAAGCATCCATTAAAATGAATGCTTTGATGAATTATAATAACTACACAATATTATACTAATATACGTTGCATTGATAATAGTTCTTCTAGTAGTGTACGCTCATTAGATAAGCGTGGTACCTTATGCTGTCCTCCAAGTTTATTGTTATTCTTTAGCCAATCATAGAATAGATTCTTACGAGCGCTATGTAATACTAATGGATTTAAAGTCATATTATTCGTACGCTTCGCCTCATAATCAGAGTTGAGAGCTTGTAGATTCTTGTCTAGTACTTCACTGAACAATTGTAGATTGTCTGGAGCTTTACTGAACTCTACTACCCATTCGTGAGCACCTTTCTCTTTTCCTTCCATAAATATAGGTGCTACCGTGTACTCAGCTACCTCAGCATTCAATTCAATACAGGTCTTTGCCAATGCTCTGTCTGTATTCTCTATCATCAACTCTTCACCGAATACATTGATAAAATGTTTAGTACGTCCTGTTATTTTAATACGATAAGGTAATAGACTAGTAAAGCGCACTGTATCTCCGATTAAGTATCTTACTAATCCTGCATTAGTAGTGATCACTAGTGCATAATTCTTACCTATCTCTACTTCTGATAATGGAATTATCTTTTGATTAGAAGTTCCGAAAGTATCCATAGGAATAAACTCATAGAATATTCCGTAATCTAACATTAACAACAGTTCATTACAGTCATTCTGATCTTGGATAGCAAAGAAACCTTCAGAAGCATTATAGATCTCATAATATCTAAATCGATCACTAGGTAGTAGCTTTTTATACTGATCCTTATAAGGCTCAAAACTAACTCCTCCATGGAAATAAACCTCAGCATTAGGCCATAGTTCTAATAAATCTCCTCTACCTGTCTCTTGTATAATGCGGTTTAATAACACCAACATCCACGAAGGTACTCCTGCAAAACTAGTTACATTCTCATTCCTTACTTCCTTAATAATTGCATTCATCTTGCTTTCCCATTCAGACATTAGCGATGTCTTGTTACTAGGAGTACTGCTTAACTCTGCCCAAAAAGGCATATTATCAATTAAGATAGCCGATAAATCTCCAAAGAAAGTATTCTTGTCTTCATAAAGTTGTTTACTTCCTCCTAACCTTAAGCTCTTCCCAGTAAATAACTGGGAATCTTCATTATTATTTAAGTATAAACACAATAAGTCTTTTGCTGCTTTATAATGACAGTTCTCTAATGCTTCATTACTCACAGGTATAAACTTACTTTTTGCATTAGTAGTTCCACTTGACTTAGCAAACCAACGAATAGGCTCTGGCCAAAAGATATTATTCTCTCCTTGACGAGCGCGTTCTATATAAGGCTCAAACTCTTCGTATTTAAATAAAGGCACTCTCTCTGCGAAGTCTCCATAGCTCTTTATACTATCGTAGCCAAACTGCTTTCCTAAGATTGTCTTCTCATTTGTCTTCATTAAATTCAAAAACAAGTCATTTTGTACTTCATTTGGATATTTTCTAAATAGATCTATCTGGTGAATTCTCTTCTTCAATATCCAAGAAGCGATAGAATTAATAATTGTGAATGCCATATCTTATTAATTAGTCAAGTATCTAATCTTTTCATTATGAAAAGTTAGTAATTACAGTGGTAAATGTTTTTTCGTACTTTTACGACTTACCCAAAAATAACAATTTTATCTATGCAATACGAAGGAGTTTTAAACAAAATGCAGACGGAATTTAACACCCCTATTGAATACTATTTAGTATTTAAAAGCAACTTCATCAATATAAATCAGATTCTTGACAGAAACATAAAGATTGAGTTTACAGGATATGAATGTTTAAACTGTGGACAGCACAAAAAAATATTTAGACAAGGCTTTTGTTATGAGTGTTTTTACTCTAGTGCACAAGTAGGTGATTGGATCATGAGACCTGAGTTAAGTACAGCGCACCTAGGGATAGAAGATAGAGACTTAGAGTATGAAACAAAGGTACAGATACAGCCTCATATCGTATATCTAGCTGTAGCTAGTGATGTAAAAGTAGGGGTAACTAGAAAAACACAAGTACCTACCAGATGGATAGATCAGGGGGCTTCTAAAGCAATAGAGATAGTAGAAGTACCTAATAGATACTTAGCAGGAATCACTGAGGTAGCTCTAAAAGATATGTTTACAGACAAAACGAATTGGAGAAAGATGCTACAGAATGAAGTACTAGAAACAAACTTAGAAGAAATAAGAAATTCTCTAAAAGAGAAACTACCAGAAGAAGTAAGACCTTACTTTGACCAAACTGACTCTTCTATCTTTAATCTAAATTACCCTGTCATACAATTCCCAACAAAGATAAAAAGTCTTAACCTTGATAAGACTCCTTCTTATGAAGGTAAGTTAAAAGGTGTCAAAGGACAATATCTACTATTCGAAGATGGTACTGTATTTAATATCCGTACTTATGAAGGATATATGGTTAATATCGAAGTGATCTAATAACATATATAAAAAAAACGAGCTCCCTTAATTGGAGCTCGTTTTTTTTATACTATTCTGTTTCTTCTGTCTTTTTCTTTTTACCGAAAAGCCCTTTTAAGCCTTCGCTAATTTTGTTGACTGTTTCTTCAGTTTCATTTTTCTTTGTCACATCCTCCTCATTTGGAGTATTGTTTTCCTTTTTACCTCCTAAGATATCTAACAATGCATCTTTACCTTTTCCTACTAATTGATTCTTCTGTTCTTCTAAAATTTCATTTGTAATATTCTTTACTACATCAGCCATATTAGCAGACACCTTTGGGTTGGTAAAGTCACCAGTCACTCCTACTTTCACAGGTATTGCATCAAACTTATTACTAGATTTAGGTCCTAAAGCAGTCAATGCATTAGCGACATCATTACCTAATAATTTAGCTGGTACTTTAAAGTCCAAAGCATAATTAAGGCTTTGATCAAAGCCATGCTCACCTGATACAGTCACCGCTAAGTCTTTTGTTTTTATATCAAAAGGCTTGAACTGTACACGTCCATTATTAAAAACAATGTGCATCTTTTTATTACTCAAATCTAGATTCTTCAAATCAATGAAGTTCAACGCTCCATCTAATGAAGATAGTAGTTTAGAATTCTGAGCAGTAATACTAGCATTCGCTAAATCACCTTTTATATCACCTGACATTGTATTTAAGTCTGGTGATAAATCTGCTGCATTTAACTTTCCTTTCATCACTACAGCTGCATTTACTTTCCCTGACATCACATTAGCAATAGGTGCTACAGCTTTTAAAAACCCTAAATCAGTAAAAGTCTGTTTGATATCTAAACTTTGTAGTCCTAAGTTCATATCAAATGTAGGTATAGCTTCTTTTGTTGACACATTTCCTCCGAAAGCTATTTTCCCACCAAAAAGATCTGTTGACATATTTTGAAGACGTGCTGCTTCATCTTTAATCACTAATGTACCTTTTACATTCTTAAGTGTTAGGTCGTCGTATACTACTGTCTTTGCATTTGCATTAATTGTACAATCTAAGAACCCTGGAATCTTTAATGGATCGGATGCTTTTGTTGTAGTTGATTTCTCTTTCTTCTCTTCTACTTTCGCAGTATCTTCTTTTAATAAATCAGCTAATACAAAATTATTAGAGTTTAAATTAAAGTTTCCTTTTAAGGTCTGCTTCTTAAATAAGAACCCATATAGATTATCTAATCTCCCGTCTGCATTTAGATCTGAAGTACCCGTTTTTATAGCAAGCTTATTTAGCGTAACATTACTTGTATTAAAAGTAAGAGCTGCCTCTTGTATCTGCATTGGCTTAGCCATCGCATCTGTACTAAAATTAAAGCCTGTCAAAGATACACTACCACTGTTTTTTATATTTTGATATTGTTCTTTCTCTACAGAGTTCATATCAAAATTAGTAGCTACTTTCGCTTTTAATATCCCTGTCAGTGGTGTATCTAGTTTCACAGGATATGCTTTAGATACATTTGCCAAATTAATAACTCCATCAAAATTCGCATCTACTAATGCATTCTCGCTAATGTTCTTAATCTTTGCTTTCGCATTGAATATATCTTGATCTATCTTAAATGACAATTGGTTAATATCTACATATAGATCTTTCATTATCCCCGTCTCATTCATCACATTAATATCTAATAGAATATTCTGAACTGCTTTAGGAAGATCTGGATACTTAAAGGAAGCATTCTTTGCATTCATATGAATAGCTAGTGTAGGAATAGTCGTTTCTGTCATTTTACCTTTTACCTTTCCTTCTACTTTAAAATCACCTGATGTAGTCACCCCTTTTAGATTACCCGCATAAGCTTCTGGTATTAATCCTAAGAAGTTTTTAAAGTCTGAGTCAGGAGTAGCAAAACTCAAATCAAACTGCTGTCCGTCTTCTAATAACTGCACTGAACCATCAAATGCTAAAGGCAACTGATTAATCAATGCTTTATTCTCTTTAAATGAATACAATTGATTCGTCATATCCATTCCAATTAAAGCTTTCAGTGATAAGTTAACCTCATTCAGAAACTTAGTATCCTCCATTACAAACGAAACTTTTGCTTTAGATTCTGTATCTAAATCCAGTATATCATCTGATAGATTACCTGTCCCTTGGTGATAAAACTCGTTAATAGTAAACATCATTTTACTACCTAAATCTTTATATGTCAAGTTTAGATTGTCTATCTTATAATGATTTAAAGCTAAAGAAAACGGATCTTTATCCGAAGAGTCCTCTTCCTCTTCATCCTCTTTTTTTAATGCTATATCATAGTTAGCTACCCCTTGTTCATTCACTATCACGTTAACCTTAGCATTTTCTACTAAGATATCTTCTATACTCATAGGCTTATCCGCCCCATTGAATAACTCCATAATAGACATCTTTAGCCCTATCATTTTTGCAGAGACTAAGGTGTCTCCTGCAAATGGTTCTTTATTCACAACAGCTAAGTCCTTAATCACTACTGTTGCTTTAGGAAAGTTACGTATAAAACTCAAGTCTACTTTTTCAAATGTCACCTTTGCATTTAAGTTGTCATTGATAGTCTTTAGCACTAAATCCTGTATCTTTCCCTTAAACAAAATAGGTGTTAGCATTAGTAAGATAAACAATCCCAACACTATACCTCCTGTCCATTTTAAAACCTTTTTATTCATAACTTTTCATTTTATTACAAAATAACAAAAAAAAAGAGTTATCCCTAGTTTAAAAGGATAACTCTTTATTCGATATTAATCAATTTATGTCTTCTTTAACGAAAGCATAAATTTGACTAAAACATTGTCTTATTACTACTCTATTTTTACTTCAAAAGGCAATATTGCTTGTACACCTCTCATATTGTTGAAATAGTTAAGTCTCTCTATCATTTCATAGTTAGCTTCACCTATCTTTTCTTTGATTAGCTCTTCTTCTGATTTAAATACAGAAGCACCTAGATACCCTCTAAGCATATCTTCGAACTTCATTTTATACTCTGGGTAGTTCACTACTTTATAGTCGTCTATCTCTACCTTTTTAGCAGCATAAGCGATGGCTGTATCTAATCCTCCTAGTTCATCTACTAATTTATTTTCTAGTGCATCTTTTCCAGTCCACACTCTACCTTGCGCTAATTCGTTTACTTGTTCTACTGTCATCTTTCTTCCATCAGCTACTCTCTGAACGAATGTCGTATATACATCCTCTATGCCTTCTGTCACCATCATTCTAAAGCCTGGATCAACATCTCTAAACGGACTATAATTAGCCGCATTATCATGTGTCTTCACTTGCTCAGCATTTACTCCATACTTTGTCGCTAATGCTTTAAAGTTCGGAACCATACCGAATACCCCTATAGAACCTGTAATCGTACCTGGATCTGCAAAGATTCTATCTGCATTACTAGAGATATAATACCCCCCAGATGCAGCTACATCTCCCATAGAAACAATCATTGGTTTCACTTTTTTAGTCAACTCTATCTCTCTCCAGATTAACTCAGAAGTCAGAGCACTACCTCCAGGGCTATTTACTCTTAGCACGATAGCTTTTATCTTATCATCTTTTCTTGCTGCTTTTAGAGCACGATTGATAGATCCTTCACCAATATAGCTTACGCTACCTTCACCATCTCTTATCTCTCCTTGTGCATAGATTACCGCAATACGATCTTTAGCTGTTTTTGCACTATTTTTCACAATCACATCTTTAACGTAATCTAAGATATCTACGCTATTATAATCTTTATCTCCTTCTACTCCTAATTCATGTTTGATAGCTGCATGATACTCATCCTCATAAGCTACTTTATCCACTAATCCTGTTTTTAAAGCTAATTTAGGTGTTCTAGCTCCTAGATTATTCGCTATACCATTTAAGCTATCTACAGATATCTTTCTACTCTTAGAGATATCGTTAACTAATGTTTCCCAAATAGACTTTAAGAATACTGTTGTCTGCTCTCTATTCGCCTCGCTCATGTTTTCTTGTAAGAATGGTTCTACAGCACTTTTATATTTACCGTGTCTCATTACTTCCATTTGTACTCCCGTTTTATCTTGTAATCCTTTTAAGTAAAGAATCTCTGTAGACAATCCCTTAAAGTCTAACCCACCTACTGGATTAATATAAATAGTATCTGCAATAGAGTTTAAATAATATTCTCCTTGTGAATACACATTAGCATACGCCAATACGAACTTACCTGTTGCTTTAAACTCTTCTAGTTTATTTCTAATCTCGCGTTTCTGTACTACTCCTAGCATAGAGTTATTATTCAGAATAGAGATCCCTTTAATACGATCATCTGTCTTCGCATACTCTATAGCTGCTAGTACGTCAGACACACCATCTTTTCCAGCTTCTCTAAAGCCGAATTCCTTCATATTATATTTACCTGCATAATCATATTTCACACTAGATAAATCTAAATTAATAACTGAACTATCTTTTACTGTAACAGTATCAGAACTACTTCCCATAGCTACACCGATGATCATCAGTCCAAAAAATAATATTCCGAAGAATATAAACAGACCTACTATCGTAGCTAAAACATTTCTTAAAAACCTCATATTAAAAACAATTTATCTTATTAGTATTCAAATTATAAAAAAAGTTACAGATTATACCCGTAAATTTGCATTATTAACTGATACAAAAGTAACGATTATTCAATTTTCTTTTATTTACTTTGCCCCATGTTTACGCAAAATCAAATAGTATTATCAATAGGTTCTAATCAAGGAGATAAATTATCGAACATAGAGAAATCTATCGAACTGATTAACAAGCATATTGGTACAGTCATAAAAATATCACCTATTTACGAATTTCCTGCTTGGGGTTTTGAGAGCGATCCTTTCTTTAATTGTGCTGTATTATTACACAGTACGCTAAAAGCTGAAACGGTTATTCTAAAGGTACTCGAAATAGAACAAGTACTAGGTAGAATACGTCCACAGCATACAGTGGGGTATAGTGCTAGACTGATAGATATCGATATTATCTCTTTTAACCAAGAAGTGTATAATACTGATAACCTATCTGTACCTCATCCCTTGATGCAAGACAGACAGTTCGTACTACAGCCATGCGCAGATCTAAACTTAGAATGGGCACACCCTATACTAAAGCAAAGTTTCAAAGAATTACTGAATAGCTGTAAAGATAAAACATCTTTTAAGATAGTAGGAGAGATAAAAAGTCCAATTCTTCAATATGGCTTTACTCATGTAAACTTTATCGCCATAGAAGGTAATATAGGTGCTGGTAAGACGACTTTAACTAATCGTATATCAGAGGACTTTAATGCAAAGAATATCCTAGAAGGTTTTGCGGACAACCCTTTCTTGCCTAAGTTTTACAAAGATGCTACGAGATACGCATTTCCATTAGAGATGTCATTCTTAGCAGACAGATACTCACAGTTATCTGATGATTTAGCACAGTTTGACCTTTTTAAAGAGTTTATCATTGCTGATTATTATATCTACAAGTCTATCATCTTTGCTCAAATCACTTTAGAAGAAGACGAGTTCAAGCTGTATCAGCAGATATTTGAGATTATGTATAAAGAAACTCCTAAGCCTGATCTATATGTCTACCTATATCAGAACACAGATCGCTTATTAGAGAATATACAGAAACGTGGTCGTTCTTACGAAAGTGAAATCCCAGGTACTTACTTAGATCAAGTGAACCAAGGTTATTTTAACTATATCAAGACAATGCCTGCAGACAAAGTGTTGATCATCGATATATCAGACTTAGACTTCGTAGCTAATCAAGAAGATTATATCTACATCTTAGATAAGATTCAACATAAACTAGTGAAGCATGACGAATAAACTATTTATGACCATGCTAGGAGTCACTCCTCCAGGACGTCATATAGAACAGCATGATATCTACTTCGGTATAGGCACACAGATGAAAGACCTCATCCCACAGATAGTTGACTTTTGGCCAGAAGCAGGACCTAAACTACACGTAGATGCATGGAGAGAAGTAACGTCTGTACAAGGTCATCACATAGAAGTAGTCTCTAGAGAAGCATACCTACCTAATGATCTAAAGTTATTCTTTATCAATCTAGGCGGTTATAAACCAGGTATTTTTGACGAGTTTCACCAGACGTGTCTAGTAGTCGCTAATAGTCAGAAAGAAGCTATCCAGTATGTAAAGAGTACAGCCTTCTATGAAGAGTATAACCTGCCTCCGAGAGGATATAGTCACGTAGATAATAAGTATGGTCTAGATGTAGATGATATCTATGAGATGGACGAAATCTTAAATGAAAATTTAAAACAGCAATACGCTATCAAAATAACTCCTTCTATAGAACCTCTAACAGATGATCACATAGAACTAGGGTATATGAAGCTAAGCAGTTTCTAACTATAAAGAACGTCCCATGATAGTATATCATGGGACGTTCTTTATTTACTTACTTTGGAGTATGACATAATCAAGTAGCTCTCCTATTATAATCACTAATACTGAGAATGTGAGCATCCCTAGAACATAAGCAAAGAAAGCTTTCAAATAACTCTTTATACGTTTCACTTCAAAGAACTGACCTATTCCCCAAGTACAATAGAGCACTCCTACCACTCCTGCAATAGCCATTAAATTAACCTTTACTATCCCTTGTATTATAGCAAATACAGAAAATATCAACATAGACATTCCTGTCACAAAGCACAATAAAATTAATATCTCAAATAAATTAAAAGAGTGTTTTTTAAATAACACCTTAGCCCATACCGCTATAAACACTCCTATAATTATATTCATATACCCTGAATGAGTGTCTCCCCATAGAAATATACTATCTGCCACTCTTCCACCTCCTGAATGATGGTAAGAAACAAAACTCTCTATGTGAAAATAATGAGCAATAAGGGAATAAATAAGAGAAGCTATAATAATGAATATAATAGGCTTTACTAATTTACTTCTATCCTCAGTAATATACATCTGAACTGTAATACCTGGTTTTAGCAATAGTTCTTTTATAGTATAGAATATACCCTTCTCAACGTGTAAAACGTGGCTTATCTCATGCAAAACATAGTGACTATCTATTCTCTTTAGCTTAATTGATTCTCCACAATCAGGACAATATCCTGTTGATAAATCTGTATGAGACGTTTTACAACTCATGATTTTCTGTATATTAAGTTCAGTTATCTTATATAGTCACTACATAGTGACTAAGGAAACAAATATAATAAAATCACTTAATTCTCAAATACAATTGCGAAAGCCTTCAAAGAGATCTCTTTGAAGGCTTTCGCAATTGTATATAAAAAATTTACATCTATGAAGACATCATTAAGCCTTAGCAAACTGTACTTCAGCGAATAACTTAATATCCTCACCTACTAACACTCCACCAGTTTCTAAACCAGCATTCCAAGTCAATCCAAACTCTTTACGGTTAATCTTAGACTCTAGAGACAGTCCTATCTTAGTATTCCCCCATGGGTCTACTAGTACTCCACTATATTCTGCATTAAATGCTACCTCTTTCGTCTCTCCTTTTATCGTTAGCATACCAGTTACTACATAGTAGTTATCTGTTTTCTTCTGAATAGAAGTAGAAGTAAACACGATATCTTGATAAAGCTCTGTTTCGAAGAAATCTGCACTTTTTAGGTGAGTATCTCTATCCGCATTATTTGTATCTATAGAAGCTACCTTTGCTGTAAATGATATTTCTGAAGTTTCGAATGCTGCATCTACATTCTTAATTGTCGATGTGAAGTCATTAAACTTACCTGATACATTCGTAAACATCATGTGTTTTACTTTAAATCCTATTTCTGAATGTGTAGGGTCGATATTCCAAACTGTATTTGTCATAATAATTCTATTTTTTAAGGTTATAACCACTGTCTTATCAGTAGCGTTTTGTATGAGACAAATGTATAACCTCTAACACCCTCATACACTTAACCTAAATTAAGAACGTATCTAACTACATTTATTCTTCCTAGAACTGATCTTCTACAGATTGAAATATTTTATCTAATAATCGAGGGATTTGGATATGTTCTCCTGCTTCTAGACGAGAGACTACTAAGCTAATCGGAAAAATAACGACCTCTGTATCCTTATACTGTAAGGCATACTCATAGCCTAGGTCACCTTCTACACCTACCCATTCAAAATCGATATAATAATAACGAAGTAATGCCCCGAATAACAATCCTAACTTACCAAGATATTCTTTATCCTTTAGATCAAAACACTGCTCATCGAATAACCACTGAAGTATGTCCAACGCCTTACCAGAATCAAATACGGATTTTAACTCATATTGATTGGCTCCTAAGAGCGTACTTACACTAGACTCTATAAACTCGAGCTCTTCAGGAGTCAAGGCTTGACTACTATGGTCTTCATTGAGGACTATTCCTACATATTCTATCATCTGTACAGCCTCTTCTAAATAGCCACTTGCTAACTCAGAATTTACATCTGACTGACTGATGAATAACTGTAGCTCAAAGCGTACATTGTTATACAATACAGAATACTCATAGATATATAGATCTTCTATCTCTAGCTCTGTCATATAATAGAACTTATCTCCTACTTCCTTTACCTCCTCTTCTATATGACTCGCTTCAGTAGTAAAGTCTTCTAACACCTGCTCGAAGTCAAAGTCCTCTCCTCCTACTGTCCTTATATCATACACAGAGATATAAGGTAGATAACTCACTCCGTCTTTAGTCAAGATAAACCCTCCATAATCTGCTAACTCTACATCATACTCATCAGGTATTACCAATACTAACTTCTCTACTCCTAAATCTATATATTGCATACGCTTTACTTATTATCCTTAGATAAATATACCTTTTTTATTGTAGTCACAAAAGTTATATTATCATCTTATAAAAAAAGCTAACCATTACGTTAGCTTGTCTATTTTAGTCTTCTTCTTTCAGTATTTTATAGCCGTTAGGGTACAGCATATTCACTATCCCCTTAAACACCTGATCAGGTACCTGCTGAGCATTACTGCTATAAGCGATAGATACTTCATCATCGGGATTATATACTAGCATCGTATGCGTCCCTAGTGTGTCTCCACCATGCCCGTAAAAACTTACATTATCATAAACTAAATGCATTATACCTCTACCAAATTTACCTTCTATCTTTTGGGGCAACATTGATTCTAACGAGGCTGATGTAATTACTTTACCATGAAATAAATTATAAATAAAGATATTCAACTCTTTAGTCGTCGTGGTCAAATCTCCCACCCCTATAATATTCATCGGGTTGATGTCTATCATTTCTGCCCATTGTCCGTGTTTGAATTGATATGGTTTATGTACATAGATAGGCATCGATTTAGCAGAATATGTACTTTCTAACCTCAATGGATTCACGATATACTGATTGACTAATAAATGATAAGGTTTATCAGTCACCTCTTCTATTATTTTAGTCAATAGATAATAAGCCGAATTAGAATATGCTCGATCTGTATCAGGAGCAAACTTCACTCCTTGTTCTTTAATCAAGTTTAATATCTCCTGCTCTGTCACTTTCTCTGTCACCCACACTTCTCCTTTTTTGACTACATAGCTCCCTAGTCCACTACTGTGATCTAGCAGATTCTTAATCGTGATACGATCAGCATTGGGCATATCTGGATAGAAGTCAGATAACTTAGTGGTCAACTCTAATTTGCCCTCTTCGATTAACTTAAATATAATCACAGCAGTATAAAGCTTAGTCACCGATCCTATCTGATACATCTTATTCTCATCAGACGAGGTATCGGGTAAATTCTCTTGTCCAAAGTTTTTATGATAGACTTCTACTCCCTTTTTAAAAATAGAGAGACTGCCTGCTTCTGTATTATTCTTAGACAATTCGTTTAAATAATGATCTAACTTATATCCTTGTATTTCTTGTCCAAATACAACAGAAGATAACATCATCACAAATAATAGTATCTTGGTGTTCATCCTAATCGTTTTAATGTATTATCATTAATTAGTAGCTATCACACTACGACTGTTACAGTTATATATAAGTCAAAAGAAAGTCAATCTCTTGATGACTATTCTTATTAATAATTATACTCTAGTCGGGTGTACCCTTTATCACGCTCTATACCAATCTCTATATGCTGTACCACTTCCTCCATTAAGGCTATAACATTGATCTCTACCTCATCTTCAATTCGCTTAGTAATCATCGAAATCGGAAAACATTGCAAGGCGTAGTCTTGATACTGTAACGCCAACTCTCTACCATACTGATCATGTACTACTATCCAATGAAAATCACTGTACTGATACTGAAAACAAGCTCCGAACAAGATACCTAGTGCCTGATGATATTCATAATCATTCACGGCATACTCTCTTAGATTCAGTATCTCCTGTAACTTCGTTATAGCGTCACCACTCTCGTGATAAGCCTGAAGGTCTTCTGACGCTATCCCTAATACTTTAGCCGACGCTGTCTCTAGATGTACTAGGTCATCATACTTAGGTTCTAGTAATGGAAACTGTAGAGAAGATAGACTATCTATACTTCTGATCATCTCCTCTATCTCTTCTAGATAGACAGCTACCTCATCACTCCCTCTATCCTCCTTATTTATAATCAATGATGCTATGACAATATCATCACCATACATCACCTCGAATATGTGCATATACAGCTCCTCCTGATCTTCATTATCATAAGAGAAATAACTTTTTCCTTTATACGTCACTGCCTCTGTATTCCTCTGATGAGCTTTATCCTTAAAATCTTGTAATAGGGCTTTCTGTGTCACTCCCTCAGCTCTCGTAAAAGAGATAACACTAAATCTAATCAGAGGCTCGTCATCATGCTCGCCTCTGTATAGTATCACAGTACTATCCCCATCATTACAACTATAATAATGACTCGGCCCTTTTATAATGGTCTGTCCACTTCCTATTTCGAATACCTTCATTATTTCTCTTTTATTTATCTCAAAGATATTATTTAGTCCATTACTATAACGTGATAATATCATTAAATTATACATATTACCTTGCCCTCATTTGGTTATTTTGGTTACTTATGACCATGCTTTATCTAGCTTATTACCATTCTTAAGTCAATGAAATTCAATATTTATACAAATGTTATTCGGATACAGTTTTGCTATCCTTCGGTAAAAAGGTGTTTTTCCGAGCAAAACCAATGCTTTACCCAAATACTACCCGAACGATTCTAGTAAAAACCAAAACAAACAACTATATATCAACCAATTAACACAAATCATATTCTCCATACAAGGGCAATAACTCCATGATCATTCATTATCTCCACTAGAGGGCATTATAGGTCAATAATTTCTATTGCATAGACATAAAAAAAGCTACTTCGTATAGAAGTAGCTCCTTGATATATAAATATTGATAAGATATTACATCTGTTGGAACAAGTCCCAGATTACGATTCCTGCACTTACAGAGATATTTAAAGAATGCTTCGTACCTAGCTGTGGAATCTCGATCACTCCATCACTTAAGTTTACCACCTCTTGATTAACTCCTTTTACCTCATTACCGAATACTAATGCGTATTTCGCTCCTTCTGTCACCTTAAAGTCATTTAGCATCACGCTATTCTCTACTTGCTCTACAGACTGTACAGATACACCACTCTCTTTTAATGACTTCACTACTTCTACTACATCCTTAGCATATTCCCACTCTACAGTTTCGGTAGCCCCTAGAGCTGTTTTGTGTATTTCTTTATTTGGAGGGGTAGCGGTGATACCACATAGATATACTTTCTCAACTAAAAAAGCATCGCACGTTCTGAATACAGACCCAATATTATGTAAACTTCTTACATCATCTAAAACTACAATAATAGGTGTTTTCTCAGAAGCTTTAAACTCTTCTACATTTTTACGATCCAATTCGCTATTGGCTAATTTACGCATGACTTAAAAATTTTAGCAAAAATACTATTTATCAAATGGATTACTCTCATCTAGGTTTTATTTTTAACTAATTATACCTTAATCAATATTATTACACACAATAAAAAAGCAATAGTATTCAAATATAACACACTCGATATTACACTTTTAAAACAAAGATTGCACCAAGTAGTGCTCCCTTTCTTCCTATACAATAGCTAACTTTGTTATAAACCAACAAAGCCACACCACCATGACTAAAAAACTACTCAATCAGCTGGCTCTGCTCACCATACTAAACAATATTGTCTTTGTGGTGATATATCAAGGGTCCCTTATTGCTGACTTTGCTCAGAGCCCTCAATACATACATTTGGTCGAATTGGCATGGATACTATGTCTAACAGGACTCATTATCTTCCCTACGATTATCTGTACGTTATTAGAATCTAAACAAATCAGTGTTCAAAAATTCCCAATATTAGCTATTGCTCTATCCTTTATCTCTGTTATATTTTTTGCATTTGCTAGTATTCCATAATTTTCAGCTTGATATAGACCTAAAACGACATACGTCTTCTTTACCTGTTTTTTTACTATTTTTTAACACTATTTCATTCTTTTTAGCTATATAAAAAACAGAAATAAGATATTATTGCAATATCAAATGAGAGTTCCTACCTTTGCATACTCAAAAAAAATCTATGGTAAGAACTCTCATAACTAGAATTATAACATCCCCAGTCATTATCTATACAACCAGATGCTTTATCGGGTTTTACATCGGATACCTACTATTCTTAAAATATCCGAACTATGAAATCCTGTGGACTTTAATCTCGATTATGCTAGTTATCTCACCAGAAGGTCAGAATTCTAAAAAGCTATCTGTAGAACGATTTAAGTCAAATCTAGTGGGGTCTGCTGTTGGTTTAGTTTGTTTAGAGATTCATCCTAGCCCTGATTTCTACATTAGTTTATTAGGTGTATTTCTAACGATCATGACCTGTTATCTATTCAAGATATTAAATATGGCTCGCGTAGCCTTAGTAGCTCTTATCATTATCCTTGTACAGCCGCATACTGCTAGCTCAGTAGAGGCTACTCCGCTGTTTAGATGCTTAGCAGTGACCTTAGGGTGTGTGATAGGTCTGACGATAACAGTACTTACCTCTATGATCATACGCAGACTAAAAAGGTATTATGGAATACCACTCTCTTAGAAGTTCATTAAGCAAATAGCGTTTGTAAAATGTATCTGTTATATTTGTAATTTGAAACACAAAACTACATTATGACTGCTAAAGCGAAAGCACCTAAGGAAACTCCATTAATGAAACAATACAACGATATAAAAGCCAAGTATCCTGATGCTTGTCTATTATTTCGCGTAGGAGATTTTTACGAGACATTCGGTGAAGACGCTGTCAGAGCATCTAAAATATTGGGCATTACATTAACCAAACGAAGTGCAGGTACAGCTAGTGAAACAGAATTAGCAGGTTTTCCTCATCACTCGATTAATGTTTACCTACCTAAGTTAGTCAAAGCTGGACTAAGAGTAGCTATCTGTGACCAGCTAGAAGACCCTAAAACAACTAAAACTATTGTCAAAAGAGGCGTTACTGAGTTAGTAACACCTGGTGTTGCCTTAAACGATGAAGTGTTACATTCTAAATCTAACAACTTCTTATGTGCAATACACTTTGCTAAAAAGACAATCGGTATATCATTCTTAGATGTTTCTACAGGAGAGTTTTTGACCACTGAAGGAGATCAAGATTATATAGATAAACTACTACAGAACTTTGCCCCTAGTGAGATTCTAGTACAGAAGAGTAATAAGACACACTTCTTACAGAACTACGGGACTACTTATAATCTATTCTTACTAGATGACTGGGTATTCAAGACTGACTTTGCATTTGAGTCTTTGACTACTCATTTTAAAACTAATTCCCTAAAAGGTTTTGGGGTAGAAGATTTAGTAGAAGGGACGATAGCCTGTGGAGCGATACTATATTACCTATCAGAGACACAGCACACTAGACTAGAGCATATCTCTAATATACAGCGTATCGCTGAAGATGCGTATGTGTGGATGGATCGTTTTACGATCAGAAACTTAGAGCTATACAACAGTGCTAACCTGAATGCGATAACGCTATTAGACGTGATAGATAAGACCTTATCTCCTATGGGAGGTCGTCTACTGAAGCGTTGGCTAGCGTTACCACTTAAGGATACCAAGAAGATTACGGATAGACATAATATCGTAGAGATACTAAAAGAGAACAGTGAACTCCTAACACTCTTCCAAACCCAAATAAAGAAGATATCTGACTTAGAACGATTAATCTCTAAGATCGCTACTGGTAAGGTATCTCCTAGAGAGCTAATCTATCTGAACGATTCTCTAGATGCTATTATTCCGATCAAGGAGACTGCCCAAAAAAGTAGTAATGATTCTCTAAAACAAATGGGAAATAAGCTACATGGATGCGAGCTACTTAGAGAAAAGATCAGAGGTACCATCAGTGAGGATGCTCCTGTAGCGATAGCAAAAGGAAATGCAATAGCAGAGGGTGTACACCCAGAGTTAGACGAACTGCGCAAGATCTCTACTTCTGGTAAAGAACTGCTAGAGGCTATGGAGATCAGAGAGAGTGAGAAGACAGGTATTCCATCGCTTAAAATATCGTTTAACAACGTATTCGGGTACTATATAGAGGTTCGTAATACGCATAAAAACAAAGTGCCTGCAGAGTGGATTAGAAAGCAGACGCTAGTGAATGCAGAACGTTATATCACGGAGGAGTTAAAAGAATACGAAACCAAGATACTAGGTGCAGAAGAGAAAATCTATAAGCTAGAGAACGAATTGTTTGAACAGTTCGTAGCTTGGTGTGCTCAATATATCAAACCTGTACAGCTAAATGCTAATCTTATCGCACAGCTAGACTGTCTGAGCTCTTTCGCTCAACAGGCTCTTGAGAATAACTATGTAAGACCACTGATAGATGACTCTTATGAACTAGATATAAAAGATGGTCGTCACCCTGTAATCGAGAAACAACTAGCGTATGACACACCTTATATCACGAATGATGTCTATCTAAACAATAAGGAACAACAAATCATCATGATCACTGGACCTAATATGTCTGGTAAGTCTGCTATTCTTAGACAGACAGCACTTATTGTATTGTTAGCTCAGATGGGAAGTTTCGTTCCAGCTAGAGAAGTACGTATGGGGCCAGTAGATAAGATATTCACACGTGTGGGAGCATCAGATAACATCTCTATGGGAGAATCAACTTTCATGGTGGAGATGAACGAGACAGCCTCTATCTTAAATAATATCTCTGATAGAAGCTTAGTCCTATTAGACGAGATCGGACGAGGTACGAGTACCTACGATGGTATCTCTATAGCCTGGGCTATCGCAGAGTACCTACATCAGCATCCAGGTAAGCCTAAGACATTATTCGCTACTCACTATCACGAGCTCAATGATATGTCTCAGAACTTCGACGGAATAAAGAACTATAACGTCTCTGTCAAAGAACTTAAAGACAATGTGCTATTTTTGAGAAAACTAGTTCCTGGTGGTAGTGCACACAGTTTCGGTATTCATGTGGCGAAGATGGCAGGTATGCCTACTACAGTTCTAAAACGCGCTGAAAAGATGCTAAAACAACTAGAAAAAGGACATGCTAAAGATCAACAACCACTGAAAGCAGTAGAAAATGATCTACAGCTAAGTTTCTTTAATCTAGATGATCCTCTATTAGAAGAATTAAAAGAAGATATCCTTGCTATAGATGTCAATAATATCACGCCAATAGAAGCGATTATGAAGATAAATGAATTAAAGAAAAAACTAAAATAATATAAAGAAGGAAGCTCGAATGAGCTTCCTTTCTCTTTTTTGGTAAAAACCTTTGTAAAAAGGCATGAACACAGACTTTGTAAATCAAGGAGTTAAAAAATATCTTTGTTTTTTAGCTACTTTTTATTTGGATAAACAAAAAAACGTTCTATATTTGCACTCGCAATACAGAAGTAAAGCGAAGTTCTTAAAAAACATTATGCGAAAATAGCTCAGTTGGTAGAGCGCAACCTTGCCAAGGTTGAGGTCGCGGGTTCGAACCCCGTTTTTCGCTCTATATCACGCTCGAGTGGTGGAAGTGGTAGACACGCTGGACTTAAAATCCAGTGGGTAGTAATGCCCGTGCGGGTTCAAGTCCCGCCTCGAGTACATAATCCCAAGTTAACGCTTGGGATTTTTTTTTGCCCCTTTAGAAATGTCATCCCCTTAGATATTTCTACAAAAAGTAAATTTCTTTAATTTTGTTTCTTAATTGATATGAGTGCATTCGTAATTAGTTTAAAAGATAACGGAAAGTATAAGTACACTTTTGAACACAGAAGAGGTAAAACATTAATGACAAGTGTAGAGTATCCTAGTGTAGAAGCTATTCATTCTACTATATCGTTCCTTAGAACCAACTATGATTCTCTAAACTTCATTAAGTTTAAAACCCCATCAGGTAAGTCTTACTTCAGACTCGCAATAGACAAAAAGATCTATGCCAACAGTAGAAGATTTAATACCGAACTAAGATTCGAAAAGGCAATGGAGGAGATTAAGTCAAACTTTGCTAACGCTGAAATACTAGATTTATCTCTAGATATCTTTGGAAATTTTCCTTCAGAAGATATATTTGACGCAGAGTAAGTATAATCTAGTTATTATAAAAAACTGATTTACAAGACTCCATAGAATAGTTTTAAAAAAACTAAAAAAGTCTTTTTATTTAATGGAAAAACATTCTATATTTGCCATCGCAATCACGAAAAAACGTGTGCAGTCAATGCCAATTGAGCTCGAGTGGTGGAAGTGGTAGACACGCTGGACTTAAAATCCAGTGGGTAGTAATGCCCGTGCGGGTTCAAGTCCCGCCTCGAGTACAGAGAATCCCAAGTTAACGCTTGGGATTTTTTTTGTTATTAAAGTTATATTTATCAACTAGATCAGGATCAGTGACAAAAGTTGGGGACTAGGCAAAAAGTGGATCAGTGACAAAAGTTGGGGACTAGGCAAAAAGTCTAGTTAATCTAAAAAGAAAAAACTTCTTATCCCTAACACCTCTATACATCATACGGAAGTATTTAATTTTGGCATTAAATGATTCCGCAGAAGCATTTGTACTTCTATTAATAAAGTAATTGATGATTTCGTTATAGTGTACATTAAAAGTCTTTAAAACAATACTAAAGTGTTTGAGTGAAGCTTTTTCAATATCATTAAACCAATGAGCAAGCTTAGTCATAGCTATTTCTTTATCTATTTGTAGATTATATATCTGTCTAAGGTTATTAGCAAGTAGATAGGCTTGTTTAATCTCTGGGTATAATTCAAATAGTATCTTAGCTCTTTCTTGTTGGTCAGATGTCCAATTAATTTGGTTTTTATAAAGTAGAGAACGTGAGCGAACTAAAAGTTGCTTCTTAGTATCTCCATTACTAAGTATTTCAGGATTATATATAGTGCCTTGTTCCTTAGCCTTTAAAACAGCAGTGTTCTCAGCGTCAAGCTCAGCCCATCTATATTTTATTCTAATATCTTGTACAGCTTCACTTACAAGCTTTTGTACATGAAAACGATCAATTACTTGCACAGCTTTAGGGAAGCACTTCTTAGCTATCTGTTTCATAGCCCCTGCCATATCTAAAGTAATCTCGGTAACTTTATCTCTAAGTTTTTTAGGTAGTTTAGATAGATGCTTTATTACAGTATCTGATTTTGTTCCTTTAACTATCGCTACAATGGTCTTTTTCTGACCTTTACCTGCTTTAGAAGTCAGTATAGTGTACAATTCTCCCATAGATAAACATACTTCATCTATGGACAGTTGTTCAGTTATATTTTCTGGGTAGAGTAGCCAGTCTTGTGCATGTTCTTGTTGATCCCATTGTTTGAAACCACTAGTTTTATGTTTGTATTGGCGTTGAAACTTCTCTCCTTTAACCCCAAATAATTCACCAATAGCCTTACAGCTAAGTACTTTAGTATCGGCCAATTTTTTTTAAGAACTCCGAAAACTCTGTAGTCATTCGTGTTCCTTCTGCGATGATATTCCAATCACGTGATATAATTTCTCCTGTTTGTTTATCTGTCCAACGACGACGTTGTACGTGTAGTTTAACTGATTTACCTCGTAATGGGAAGTCTTCAATAGTAATCATACTATGGAAACCTTTAGAAATAAGCTGTCTTTCAGTACATTGATTTGCGTAATCATTCTTCTCTTCAAAGTAGATATGTAGTTTCGTTTCTAATTCTTCTATTTTGGTAATATTGAAGTGTTCTACTAAGTAAGTAGGTAAGATTAGTTTTAGTATTTCTTGGCTATCCATCATAGCACAAAGATATTATTTTACACTTTCCTCCCCAACTTTTAACGTTGATTCCAAAAAGTCTAGTTAATCTAAAAAGGAAAAACTTCTTATCTCTAACACCTCTATACATCATACGGAAGTATTTAATTTTGGCATTAAATGATTCCGCAGAAGCATTTGTACTTCTATTAATAAAGTAATTGATGATTTCGTTATAGTGTACATTAAACGTCTTTAAAACAGTACTAAAGTGTTTGAGTGAAGCTTTTTCAATATCATTAAACCAATGAGCTAGCTTAGTCATAGCTATTTCTTTATCTATTTGTAGATTATATATCTGTCTAAGGTTATTAGCAAGTAGATAGGCTTGTTTAATCTCTGGGTATAATTCAAATAGTATCTTAGCTCTTTCTTGTTGGTCAGATGTCCAATTAATTTGGTTTTTATAAAGTAGAGAACGTGAGCGAACTAAAAGTTGCTTCTTAGTATCTCCATTACTAAGTATTTCAGGATTATATATAATGCCTTCTTCCTTAGCCTTTAAAACAGCAGTGTTCTCAGCGTCAAGCTCAGCCCATCTATATTTTATTCTAATATCTTGTACAGCTTCACTTACAAGCTTTTGTACATGAAAACGATCAATTACTTGCACAGCTTTAGGGAAGCACTTCTTAGCTATCTGTTTCATAGCCCCTGCCATATCTAAAGTAATCTCGGTAACTTTATCTCTAAGTTTTTTAGGTAGTTTAGATAGATGCTTTATTACAGTATCTGATTTTGTTCCTTTAACTATCGCTACAATGGTCTTTTTCTGACCTTTACCTGCTTTAGAAGTCAGTATAGTGTACAATTCTCCCATAGATAAACATACTTCATCTATGGAGAGTTGTTCAGTTATATTTTCTGGGTAGAGTAGCCAGTCTTGTGCATGTTCTTGTTGATCCCATTGTTTGAAACCACTAGTTTTATGTTTGTATTGGCGTTGAAACTTTTCACCTTTAACTCCAAATAATTCACCAATAGCCTTACAGCTAAGTACTTTAGTATCGGCCAATTTTTTTTAAGAACTCCGAGAACTCTGTAGTCATTCGTGTTCCTTCTGCGATGATATTCCAATCACGTGATATAATTTCTCCTGTTTGTTTATCTGTCCAACGACGACGTTGTACGTGTAGTTTAACTGATTTACCTCGTAACGGGAAGTCTTCAATAGTAATCATACTATGGAAACCTTTAGAAATAAGCTGTCTTTCAGCACATTGATTTCCGTAATCATTCTTCTCTTCAAAGTAGATATGTAGTTTGGTCTCTAATTCTTCTATTTTGGTAATATTGAAGTGTTCTACTAAGTAAGTAGGTAAGATTAGTTTTAGTATTTCTTGGCTATCCATCATAGCACAAAGATATTATTTTACACTTTCCTCCCCAACTTTTAACGTTGATCCCTAGATCATCTTATAACCTCCCTTCTACTAGCATCAATCTAAAAGTTGTTACTCTGCTTATGTGAAATATAGCCCAAGTAATATTTTTAATGAAAAAGAAAAAATTGTAGACATCATTTCAAATCAAACTAGTCATTCAAGTTGCGAAAAGGCATTAGCAAAATACATATATTAAAAACTCATTAAACTTACAGTAAATGAGTTAGAAGAATGGAAAAACAAAGTAGAATAATTTTCAGTAAAAAACACTCTATTTTTCTTGCACACTAAAAAACAATACTCTATTTTTGCACTCGCAATACAGAAATAGTATCGCAGTCTACAGAAGACGCTCGAGTGGTGGAAGTGGTAGACACGCTGGACTTAAAATCCAGTGGGTAGTAATGCCCGTGCGGGTTCAAGTCCCGCCTCGAGTACAGAGAATCCCAAGCTAACGCTTGGGATTTTTTATTTTATATACCCTGATCTCAATATCGACATCCGATAGAAAACGCAATACTACAATAGTATTGATTTCATAGAGCGAACACTCTTTCGCCTTACTAATTCCAATACATCAGTAATCATGATTAGAATTCAATTTCTGTTTATTAAATTATTTTCAAAAAGAACACTTAATAACCATCTATTAATCAACAAATAAGAATATTTTAATCTTTTTTATTTATAAAAACATCTTTTATTAGTTGTATAGTAAAAAATAATATTCTACATTTGCACTCGCAATACAGAAGTAGTATTGCAGTCTACAGAAGACGCTCGAGTGGTGGAAGTGGTAGACACGCTGGACTTAAAATCCAGTGGGTAGTAATGCCCGTGCGGGTTCAAGTCCCGCCTCGAGTACTAAACGGGAGAATTGAATTTTTTGTTCATTTCTCCCGTTTTCATTTTCAGCTATTTCATTATTTATCAACAGGATAGACCTTACTAAAACATTAATTCTATCGGTTCGATAAATTTCCCCATCAAAAACTACTTTCTCTGGAAAGATTGAACCTATTATTCTTCTTTTCATTGATATATCTGCCTGAGCGTAGAGTGTACCTATGTTTGCAATTACTTCTATTGCTTTGTTCAATATTTTATTAATGTCAATCTTTACCTTGCTATTTTCCTTCATTAATTGTGTTTCTAACACTTCAAGTTCTGCTTTATTCGATTTTTTGATTTCAAGGTAATCCTCATCGTCAAGTGTTCCACTTAATAATTTTGTCCTCGCCATACTAAGTTGAGCGTTTAGTCTTTCTATCTCATTTAGCAGTGTTTTCTTTTGATCAATTGGATTCTTTAATATCTTGTTATAGGTATCTAACAAATGTTTCTTTAAACGGGTTAAAAATGCCTCGTTTAATTGTAATTGATGTAATCCCTCTTCAAATAATAAGTTTGCTTTACTTGCACTATGTCTAAACCCACAAGAACCTATACAGTGATAGTAATAATAACTGTTGTTTCTACCCTTTGATAAACTACCTGTTAAGTTTCTACTACACTTAGGACAAACTAAAAATCCTCTTAGTGGTAAATTCTCATCTGATAGTACTTTTGTATTTGGTAGTTCCTTTCTTACTTTCCCATCTAACACCTCTTGAACTTTATCAAACAATTCTGTTGTGATTAATGCTTCATGTAGTCCATCGACAAAGTGAGCTTCTTCGTCTTTGTGCTTAGGTATAAATATCTTGCCACAATATAAAGGATTGCGAATCGCTACGTGAAAAGCACTCTTACTAAAGCTACGAGGACTAAACTTATTCATCTCTAAACGTATCTGATTAGCTGCTAATAATCCCTTGGCAATTTCTTCAAAAGCCCAAACTAATGCTTTAGCTTCTAATTCCTTTACAGCGATATACTTTGTTCCATCTTCTTTACTCCTGTTTATATATCCAAAGGGAGCTTTACCCATTAATCTTCCTTCCCTCTTAGCTCTTCTCATACCGTGATAGACATTAAGTGCTCTACGGTCATTCTCTACCTCTGGAGCCGCTAAGTAAATCGCGAGCATTATTTTATTTTCGGGAATAGATAAATCTAAGGGTTGTTCAATAGCTTGTAATTCGATGCCTAATTTGGTTAGTTCACTAAGCATTTGATACGCATCACCAGCGTTACGACTAAACCGATCCCACTTGGTAAATAACAACAAGTTGGTTTTATTGCTTCGCTTACGCAAGTCTTTCATTAATGCAATCCAAGAGGGACGATTAAAACTTTTAGCTGAATGATCCTCTAAGATAACCTTGCCTACTTGAATATCGTTTGATTGGCAAAAGCGTCGCAGTCGCTCTTCTTGATCTCTTTGAGAATAACCTTTATCAGCTTGCTCATCCGTTGAAACACGGATATACAAATCTGCTATTTTCATAGGTTAATTATTTAATTTGACACAATTGTTTTGGTTGGAAGTGTATAAATATACAAATAACTTACTCTATATCAAAGTATTCCTTAAACACAAAGCGTGTTAATGTGTACATAAACTCCAATACAATAGCGGTTTCTTCTTCTGTTAAATCTATTCCCTCTTTCTTAAAGTAAGTCCTTCCCTCTTCTATTGGGATTTTTGGAATTTCAAGTTTTGTTCTCATAATGTAGCCTTTTACTGAAAAATAGCCAGTGGATTATCTCAGTATGATTTTTTGGCAATCATTGGTCGTACTTGGTACTATAATGTACCCTTGTTTCACGAAGGCGAATTAAATTTCTATTCTTACAGGATATTTTATAACTTTACCTTTCAATCTTTTTTAATCTTTGGCTTTCTTTTTAGCCTGCCTAATTCTGCTAATTAATTATGGAACATAAAATACATCAAGGAAGAAATGTAAAGCGTTTTAGAGAAATGCTTGGAATCAAACAAGAAGTTCTTGCTTTTGACTTAGGAGAAGATTGGAATCAAAAAAAGATATCTGTTTTAGAACAGAAAGAGGTAATTGATAACTCACTGTTACAGCAGATTTCTAAGGTGCTTAAAATACCTGTTGAAGCGATTGAGAATTTTGATGAACAGCAAGCGATTAATATTATTTCAAGTACATTTAATGATAATGCCTGCGTTGGTGTAGTGGTTAATAATAACATCAATCCCATAGATAAGTTAGTTCAACTTCACGAAGAAAAGATTGCCTTGTATGAGCGTATGCTTAAAGAGAAAGATGAAATGATGAATCGTTTAGAAAAGTTGATTCAAAGTAAGTAGATAAAACTTAATTACACTATAAAAGTTTAACCTTATGGTTAGTTTTTTGTCTTTTATTACCTTTAAAATCAGTATATTTAAAGTATGAAAAAAGAACAAAAACTAACTGATATTTCATCTTTAAAAACTCAATTATTTTGGGATACTGATATTAATAAGCTTGATTATCAGAAAGCATATATTCCAATTATAGCACGAGTAATTGAACGTGGAGATCAAAGTGAAATAGATGAAATCGTTCGGTTGTATGGCAGAGATAAGGTACTTCTTACAATATGTAAGGAGATTAAGTTCTTACCTAATTACGCTATTGAAAGAGCTATTAGATTTTTTCCAGAGCTTCGAAAAGAAGATATACTTTGTTATCAAAACAGAAAAGACAAATCTTATCATTGGATATAAACAATAAAAAAAGGTAGAATTACTATGGACGGTATTCTACCTTTTTCCTTTTATAGATAGATATTTATCTATAATTGGCAGTGTCGCGTACTTGTATTAACAAGCAAGCTTCTAATAATCTGTGAAAAACGAGCATTGATACATCACTATCATATTCTTTGTTAGATGCATTATTAGCCATTGTTGCTAAAACTAAATTGAAAAAAGAGTTCGTTATGCTATCTAATGTGAACTGCTCAAAAACACTTTTAAAGACTAAGTAAGGATCCTTAAACTCTTGTTCACTTACATATTTCATTTCTTGTAAATCTTCTTCAGTTATTGTAGAAACAGTAAGTTCTTTCTCTATAAACACATTAGGGTTCAAAAAGATTCGGTAGCTTGCTTTAAACAAGGATTGTAAAACGGTTAAATCAAAAATAACTTCCGACACCTTTGCCTTATCATACATTTTATCACTAAGTAGATACCAACAGTAATTGCGTATCTGCTCTTGAAAATAATCTATATGAGCAAGATCGCTTAACCAGTCTAATAGTTCATAAGGACACTCTATATCTTCTTTTGTCCATAAATGAGATTCTAAAGTAAAATCGTACGTTTTCATAATTCATGATTTTTAAGTTCTCCTAAAACTACCTTACTGTAAATCAGTAAACTATTCGTATTCATCGGTAAATTATCCGTTTAAAAAAATAGGTAATGTAATTGAATAATGATAAATCCTGAGATTCCTAATAAAAACACAATCGGATATAATACCTTATAAACGAATAGATTACAGTAAATCAAGGTAAGAACTTGCAGTTGTTAACCTTAAACACTGTAAGCTTATGAAAACTAAATTAGAAATCAACGAATTACAAGGTATTCCTCTTGTTGTTCAAGAGAAACTACTCTATGAGATCAATAATGGAAATGTTGAATTAATCTTTGCAACAAGTCCGCATTTCTCACCAATCAAGCAAATAACGGTTGTTCTAAATAAGGATATACCAGATGCTAAAAAACAAGAGCTACAAGAATCTTCGTGGGCTAAAGAAGTATTTGAACAGTTCGGTGTAGTTGTAACGTTTTGTAAACACATTGTATTCCCTTTTGAAAGTGATTTTCACTTTACTTATTTATCTCTCTATCTAAACCCACAGTTTATAATCTATTCTCGTAAAGAAAGTAGTTGGGGAAGCTTATTGCAGAACTTTTATACTTTCTCTATTAGAAAACAACTCCTACAACTTGATAATTGGGTATTGGAGATAAAACAAAAACACGAGGATTATAAAACTCGTTTTATTGATTCACTTGTTAAACAGAAGCAATTTCAAGCTGTATTGATTATGTATGTGCATATCATACGCCTTTATCTTCACAGCGTTCAAAGCATGCTGTTTCCTAAAAATACCTTCATTTATAATTCAGATGTAGAGCTTTTAGAATCAATAGAAAATAATTACCCAGAACTAAGTCAAATCTTTATCAATAGTGAGGTTGATAAAGCGTATCTGTGTAATCTATTGAATGTTGATTGCAATAGCATGATGACAATTGAAAATAATGATCTTGTTAAGCTTGAGAGTATATGTACTGTTATAAGCGAACAATTTGAAAAAGGAGTCAATAACTTTTTTACACCAAGAATTGAGTATCTACTTAGTGATTTAAAGGGAAAGCAAATTTTCTCTAAAGTAGAATATGAACAGTTCATGCTGAATGCCGTGATTAAAAGACTTCTTCAAAGCTATCGTATTGACTTAATCTATTTAATAGAAAGTAAAGTTTCTAATGACTCAATAGAATTCCTCTTGTTTATAGTCGGTGCTGATATTAAGATTCAAATGGAACAGCATATGTCAACCTTAATCAGAAATCACTTTAATCAACGAGTTGAAATCACTTGCCTATTACATAAAACTACTTGGACAGAACGTCATGGCACAAAGTTCTTACCTTTTATCTACAAGCACATTACAGATGATAATATAGTATACAGTAGAACCAAAAAGAAGCATACTAAATTTATTCTTCCTGTTTTTGAACTACCCGAAGATACTGATAGTTCTAATTGGCAAAAGGACTTTTGGAAACTATGTCAAGATAACTTAGAAAGTCAATGGTTACAGATGGATTTGTCTGGTTGTTCTACTTATCAAATTGGACATGTTGTACAGTTAGGAAGTATTTTCAAGCAATTGTGTCTTTCATTCTTATATAAGAAGCTAAACTATGTCCCTCATTTTGCTAGTCCTCGTTACTTATGGAAACTCGTACAATGGGCTGATAGAGATTATAGTAATCAGTTAATGAGTGTAGAACAGTCAGATGCTCTTTTCTATTTTCTAAATACAAAACTGCCTTACTTCCCAAGACAATCAACCCCCGTTAGTACTCCTTCCCAAGAGCAGTATTTAAACACACTACACATTTGTAATCACTTCTACAATCACCTTAAAGAAATATATACCAATTAATAACCCTTAAATATTAAAAATTATGGAAACTAAATTTCAATTACTAAAAGAGCAGAAGTTCCCTGAGAACCTTGAGAAAAAGCTAATAAGTAGTATAACAGATAAGCAAGTTACTACTATTTGGTATGGTGGTGTCTATAGTTCATCCTATGACCTTGAAGTATTCTGGCTTCACGTAAAAAACAAAGAAGAAGCTACAAAGGTATTTAGTAAGGAATATACTAAAGCACTCTTAGAAGATAGTAATTATCATATTGTATTATTAGACGATAACGATTTTAAGTTACAAGATAAAGCTGGAAGAGCATTTATCAAATTATGTTTAGGTGATACGCTTTTACTTTACAAAGATGATAATACAGAATTGCCAAGTAGTTATTGTTATTCCTCTGATGTAGAAAGTTTCAAGCAAAAATACATAGAGACCTATAATCTTTTATCATCTTACAGTAATGGTCTTAATAAAGATGAAGAATTCGGTGTTACTTATTTCTATTTAAAATTCTTTGAACATGATTTAGGTGTTATTGAAACAATGCTCTTTGGAACTATTAATTCACAGAGTACTCTTACAGAAAGATTGTTACTACTCGAACGAGTATTTCCTCAGATAAAGACGCTATTTGTGAAAGACGAAGAGAACTTATTCTATATAATAGAAGCAATCGATAGAGATTCCGAATCTGCGCGATTTGATGATTGGGCATTGGCACTCGAGAAAGTTCAAGCGAAGTTACACATAATGGTTATACAACTACTTGATAAGTTTGAGTTTGACTCAAGACCTTATAAAATAAAGCCTAAGATAAAAGGAAAAAAGGAAAAGAGATTTAAATATATAGACCAGTTATTACCTCTAACTAACACTAATGGAGTAGAGGAAATCTATAAATTTCATGAAACTGTAACCTTTGAAAATGAAAGGACGATTAAACATTTCTACCTTTTAGTTCTTACTACCAAAGAAGAAGCTAATGAAGTACAGAAGGTAATTGATCGTTTTAGTTGTAAAGATGATGATCTTAGATTTACAATTATTGCACACACAAGACTCTTTATCCAAGAGTACAGTTTTGAAAACATACATTTTTTTGAAGATGTAGTCAAAGAGGAAAACATAATCTACTCCAACGGGTATTATCCTTCTATTCATTGGATGGACAACTATGATTGTGATTATGGAGAGAGTATCTTTAGACTCAAATATCCACTTTCAAAGATTAATAAATTTATTAAGAAAAAGATTGCTCACACTAAAAAGCAAAGTTTTATCTCAACCAATAAGCTACATAGGTGTCTATATATAAAACTACAGATGTATATACTTGTGCATACAACTTATTTACCTCATACTTCAAATCTAAATACTTTACTCAGTTTAGCTTTGTATGCAGAGAATGATAATGCACCTAAATTAAATATGTTAATTAATCAACTAAATTCCTTTTTGCTTACCTATACGCAGAAGAATATCCAGCAGAAAGACAATAATTTAATTTTAGATAATTCTACTATTGATTCATTAAAGCAGTTCTTTGATTTTATAGATGCATAAAGTAAATGGGGGATATTTTTTATTAATAACTGCACAAAGTTAGGCAATGCCTTGCGGTTCGCTTACAAGAAATTCCCCCATAAATGCTTGACTAAAGTCTTCGCTTTATTGCGTTGCTTCTTGCGCTCGCTAAGCCATTACCAATTGTGGCTGCATAATTAATTTAAAAAATTTAATATTATGGAAAGTACAGTTTTAAACACAGAATGGCTTATCGCATCAGAAGTAGAATTGATTTACAAATCAAAAGTAAAGGCTTCACAAAGACCTCAGATTACATCTTCTTATAGTGCCTATCAAATAGCATTAAAAGCTTGGGATAGTAATAAGATTGAATTATTAGAACAGTTTAAAGTACTTATGCTTTCAAACAACAATAAAGTACTTGGAGTATTAGAAGTTTCCTCAGGAGGGATAACAGGTACAATAGTAGATTTAAGAATTATCTTCTCCGCTCTTTTAAAAGCGAATGCTACGGCATTTTTGATTGTACATAATCATCCATCAGGAAAATTAGCTCCAAGTGATGCTGATAGACAAATTACAAGAAAGATTAAAGAAGTAAGTAAGATACTTGATATTACGCTTTTAGATCATTTAATTATAACAGCAGAGAGTTACTACTCTTTTGCAGATGAAGGCATCTTATAAGATGCCTTTGTTTTTTTAAAGAAGTAAAACTGTAAAGGTGCTTTTACAGTTTTACTTCTTTATTGTTTTATTGAAATACATAAAAAATAGGTTTATTCTTTTCATTAAAGCTTGTAGTTATCTCTTGTTCGAATTCGTTAAAGTGATGCTTTAATAGATTATTTAGATAAGTATAGACAGATACCTTATTTTCGCCTATTACTTGAACTATACGGGTTAACTTCTTATGGAACTCTGGTTGCCTATAAACCGTTTTACCATCTTTTGCCTTAGTAGATATTTCTTTTAAAAAAGTATCTACATAATTCTCTATACTCTTAGTCGTTTGTACTTGAGCTAATTCTCTTAATTGATTAAGTTTTTCCATTATAAAATAGGTTTGAATTTGTCATTAAAATATTGGGTAATTTCAGAGTTATACTGCTGTAGATGTTGCTTTAAGATATTGTCTAAATAAGAGTAAAGCGTTGTTTTTTCTTCTTTAGCCAGTTGGGCTATACGAAGTAATACTTCGTGATACTCAGGTCGGATATAAACAACCTTTCCTGCTCTGGATGAAGGAAATTCATTAACTAGAAAAAGCTCTTGGTATTTAGTAGTTGCTATTTCTTTCTTTGGCTTCTTCTCCTTGACTTTTGTTACTTCTTCTTGGATTAGAGGTTCTTCTTTTTCTTCTAAGATTGGCTTAGCTTGTTTTGCAGGCTTAACTTCCATATCACCACTCATGATATTCATTAAGTAGTCTTCATCGACTAACTCACTTTGATTGTCTTTTTTTGATGGTTGGTTTACTGTTTTCATATTGTATTTTTTTAAAGGTTTACATTTTACATTATGGATAGTTGTAAGTTTTAGTTTGTTGGAAACATTATACTAATACGTTTTTACACCAAGATCATTTTAAAACAGCTTTAAAATGCTATTTCATAGGTAATTGTAAAACTTACCTTACTATCTTACAGCAAAGAAAGTATATATACAGTTTGAAAACTTTAAATGGAATTTTAAAGTTGCACTTGGCACTTTAGTGTCAAATAGTGAGTGATTTCTTAATATGAAATCACTATGGATTTTACTTTGTAAAATTGATGGATTTAGTAATCGAAAGATTACAGCAAGTTATGTTTTGAGGCACTCGAAACTACATTCGTGCCATCAAAACGACTTGCTCTTGCAGAGGGATGGAAAACTACTCCGAAGTCGCTAGTTTTTGTCTAAATAGGATATAAACTCAAAATATTGAGGGGGTTACGGATTTCTGTATCTCATATTGAGCTTTTCTGTGTTAGTTGGATACTAATTGAATACTTTAAAATATGATAAATTTTAAACAAATAAAGATATGCTAATTTTTATCGTTACCCCTATTTATATATAAATCAATTACCCGTTGTGCATTATGAATAAGTAACAAAAAAAGTTGCCCATGCTTATAATAAGCAGTAAATTTAAGATCCTACCCAAAAATTTACCAATGGACAACTTGCTTGCAAATTACAAAAGAGTCTTAGAAGTTTTACAGTCAATTAGTGAAAATACTTTACTTTCTTATCAAAGACGAAAACCTAAACTAAGTGATATCGAACTAATAAGTGTTTGCCTAACAGCTGAATATCTTGTATAGATAGTGAGAATTATTTGTTTACACTTTTACCTAAAGAATTACAACACAAAATAGAATGCAGTGTTTATAATAGAAGGAAACGTCGTTTGTTTTTTCATATTGAAGCTTTAAGAGCTAAAATTTCTGGATTATTAAATAATAATCAAACTCATTTTATTATTAATAGTATGCCATTAGAGGTCTGTAAACTATCAAGAAGTAATAGAGCTAAAATTTGTAAAGAGCAATACGATACTTCTCCAAATCAAGGCTATTGTGCCTCTCAATCCTTGCATTTTTATAGATATAAACTACATGCGGTTTGTTCATTTGAAGGTGTTTTTCATAGTCTAGATTTAACTAAAGCTTCTGTACATAATATCAAATATTTAGAAGATGTAAAATATCAAATAAATGATTGTGTGTTAGTTGGAGATAAAGGTTATTTATCAAGCAAGGTACAATTAGATTTATTTGAGAGTGCCAATATTGAGTTAAGTACTCCTAAAAGAAAAAATCAACTTGATTATAAACCTCAATTCTTTTTATACCAAAAAGGAAGAAAAAGAATTGAGACCTTATTCTCACAACTTTGTGATCAGTTTATGATTAGACGTAATCATGTTAAATCTTTTGATGGATATAAAACCAGAATACTATCTAAGGTAACTGCCTTGACTACAATTCAATATATTAATAAATTCTTACACAATAGAAATCTAAATACTTTAAAGAAACCTATTATTTAAAATGTGCAACGGGTAAATCAATTATGAATTAAATTACTTCACTTTTTATCATCTCCATTCACAACTTTATGTATCACACAATTTAAAACACTAATAACCAATCATTTTAATACACACTTCATAAAATCCCCAGCAGCTATACTAAGGGAAATACCTCCAGATAGCCAACCTCCTACTATCATCAAAGCCTTAGTGTTACAAGCCACTTAGTACACCGTTAACATTTGTCTTCGAGTCTAATTTACCGATATTATCAGCTTAGTATCACTAGCAAAGCCAAAGGTAAGCTTACCACTACCATCAAACTCATCAGTCCTCCTGATACGCCATGCTTTTCTGCTTTTACTAAGAAAGTAACTTATTTTCTCTAATAAAGTTAATCATTATTCCCAAAACACACTGTCACTATAAAAGTGAGTACCATACACAGTATAGTTTTAAAATTAATAGTAATAATAATTTATACCTCCCTCCTTGTCAATCTTAACTTTTGCATCTTTATTCAAAAATAATCGCTCTCCTCTAAACTCAAGGATGGTATCAGAAATTACTCGAATATAATCACCATCAAAATTAGCTACACAAAACATAAGTGGATCTAGATCTAACTCTATATCTATACTTTTATGAAACTTAAACTTTGGGCTTAAAATAGAAGCTGCATACACTGTACCTTCTCTATTCACAGGATTATAAAAATTAGGATAAACCTTCAGATAAAACTCCCCCCTCAACCTTCCGTAATCTCCTGAAGACAAAATATTCATGCCCTCTCTTAGCACAATACATCCACTTGTGCCTCTAGCTTTGTCAAAATCACTCACTAAATATTTCTCTGAACACAGTGTTATAATATATTTAGATTCTTGATGACTATTATACTTACTGGGATCTTCAAAGTACTCTTCATAATACCCTTTTTTAATAGTTAAGTTTACTTCTATTTTATCTTTAACGAGCTCACCTTTATTAGTAAAACTAACTTTAAAATAATCCTTAACTAAATCTCTTATCCTTGCTGGCTGTTCATTATTTAATTGAATAATTTTATCGTCAACTCTTTTAAAACTGCCATAAGCTTCTATAGGATTAATTAAAGTATGAATATCTAACTTTAAAACATCTGAATGAGATGAATAAGCATATTCTTCATTCTTATAATCTAAGAACAAACGAGTTCCTTTCTCACTTACATATAATTCTATTGCTTCTTTTTGTTGAGCAAAACACCCTACATTAAACAAAATAAAGTAAAAAAAATTTTTCATAATACATAAATTAATAGCCATTCTTTTTCAAAAAATCATCTGTAATTTGCTCCATAGAGCCAACTCCTAATTTATCACCTAAACTATAAGAAACTCTAAAAGCAGCTATTTCTGAACCATAAATCTTAAACCTTACAAGAGTATTTGCTTCAAAAGGAACTAATATAATGGGTTTAGAAAACATAACATTATGAACATGAATTGCTTCATGTATTAATACATTGGTTTTTCCATTATAATAGATATTCAAAATATTCCTATTACTCCCCCAACTTAAACCGCCATGTAACTCTCTACCACCACTAACTATTGTCCCTCTTTTAAACACATTAACAATATACTTTCCACTTTTAATGTTGTCTAAAACACTATTAATTGACCTAGAAGCTTTACCAAGCTCAGTAATCTGATCTACCAAATCACCAATCTTATTATTCAATTTTGTATATCTCCCTTTTGAAGGATCTAAGGTTGATAACTTTTCTCTTGAACTTTCTATTTGTCCTTCTAAATATGTTGTTCTATTAGCTATTGCATCTTGCATTTCTCCTTCATAATCAACTAAACTCTTGCTGTTTGAACTACTTGAACTATAGACTACCTCATGCATCGAATGGTTCAGTCCACTGGTGATCAGTCCTTGCTGCATGCCCTTCATAAAGTCTCCTCCTGCTATACTAGAAGATATACCTCCTGATAATCCACCACCTACTATCATCATTGCCTTATTATCACTAGTGCTTAATACACCTTCAGTGACCACACCGTTAGTATCTGTCTTAGGTCCTAATTTACCAATACCACTGGATATCATCGAGCTAATCGCTCCACTAGCAAAGCCAGAGATAAACTTACCACCATCTAACTCACTCATCAGCCCACCTGATACGCCATGCATACCAGTCCATACTAAGAAATAACTTTTTGTTATCTAATAAATTTAACCATTATTCTCTCAACAGAAAAACATTATTCAAAGAGCATAAAAAACTCCTAAACATAATTGCTTAGGAGTTAAAATTATTTTAATGAATCTTTATACAAAGTTTGTAACATTATATACAACAAATTAATCAGGCAAATCACTAAATCAACGATATATACAATGAAGGTTTTAAAAATATCAAATCATAGTGACGATTATCAATTGTACTTACAGTCATATATACTTCATCATACTCCACATTAACAGCAACAATCATACTTATTATACCAAAACTACTTTCTAAGTTATCAAATTTAGAATTAGGATATAATCTAGATAATGCCTTACTCCAACTTTCAATAATTAAGATACATTTTCTATCTATCACTTCATCTTTTTCTAAATCATAGAAACCGTCGAAGCTTAATTCTATTTTATTCTTATCAATATCATAAACGAACTTACTTACAACTTCATCATCAAAAGTATATAGTAATTTATTATTTCTAATTAAATTCATATTCTTCTTACTTAATCCTAATACATGTATCAGTACTTCTAAAATTTACTAATTAGATCATTTATCAAACATTTTGACACAACATATTTACCAGCCTGTACTAAGAACTGACTTTATTTATTTAATAAAATTAATCATTATTCACTCAAAATAATAACGTCATTCAAACAATATAAAAAAGAAACCTCCTAAACAGTATTATTCAGGAGGTTGTATTGTATATGATAGGTTCTCATTAAAAAATTATCAATAATTACTTATAGGCACACTTTTAAATAGAATTTAAGAACGAGACTATTTTATATGCTATTTCCTTTCCATATTCTCTTTCTACATCTTCGATATTTAGAATATGCCATTCTTGATTCTGAGCATGTACAGAATAAACATTTATAAATATCTCTATTTCTCTTTGTTCCTCCACATTCCAATTAGATATACTTTCTTTCATTAAGAGAAGCCTCTCACTCCATCTATCAAATTTATAATACTTTCCAGAAGCATTAATTTCAACATTTAATAAATTACAATGATCGCTAAAAGTCAAATCATGTAGTTCAGCATTGACAAATGAAACATTTTTCATCTCATTTTTCTTAGGACTACCAAACTCTTTGTTATCTGATTTTAAAGGAAAACCTCCTCTAAACCATATATCATTTAATTGACCTTCAAAATCACATTCCTCAAATGAAGAAGCATTAAAATCAAGGCCTTTTATACGAGAGTTTTTAAAAAAAACACCCACAAACTCTGGTCGTATAAAAATTGCTTTTGCAAAACTGCATTGAATAAACTCACATTCTAAAAATTTAGTTCCATCATAACCTAAAACTGCACCGTTAAATTTACAATTTTTAAAGACACATTCTTTAAAAATATTCCCATGATCTGAAAAGCTAGAAAAATCAACTTTTTCAAAGTAACATCTTTCAAACAAAGATTTTTCAACCCAACAATCGTTAAACATTGAGAAACTAAAATCAGCATCACAAACTTTTAACTTACGAATAGTTTTAGTTTTTAAATCTAATCCTCTTAAATCAAGTTTTCCTTCAACAAATTCAATAGAATTACTAATTGAAGACAACTCTCCTCCTTTTAACAACAGACTCCCTACTTTATCCTTAACCATTTTTAATTTTTGACATAAATTCCATCTGTCAACCATTTTTTTCTTTATCATAATTCTATTTTGTATTCAATAATGTCCCTCCTGGCCCATACTGATTAACATGTTTTTGCCATTGACCAGGTGTAGTCATATCCCACCATTGACCTGTTTTTGGATCAACAAAATCCGGACCCTTTGAATAATTGCTTTTAAGATGCCTTAAAGATCTATCTTTTTCAATATAACTTCTAGCTAATACATCAATACGGTTTCCTCTATACATTGCTCTTAAAGAAGGCTTTCTTTGAATTGCAGCTAACTGTTTATTAGTAAAAGCCAAATCTCCTAGGGCATCAATTCTGTTAGCTGCTTTTGTAACGTATTTCTGTAGTCTAGCAGTTACTCCTCCACCAGCAATAGAAGTCCTACCAAACAATCCTCTTCCCATTTCTAAATTTCCAGGATTAGAGGCTTTCTCCATCATTAATGTATAGGCACCATACCCTGCCCAATCCACTCCTCCTGTTGAACTTGTAGATAAAGACATCGCTTCAGAGTGTACTCGAGTTGCCTCACTTCCTCCTGTAAAATCAGCCCAAGCACTAACTATTTTATCCCATAAATCATTTGAAGAACTTGATTCTTTAGAAGGTGGATCCTGATCCCATCCAGAAGTCGCCTCATGCATCGCATGATTTAGCCCACTGGTGATCAGTCCTTGCTGCATGCCCTTCATAAAGTCTCCTCCTGCTATACTAGAAGATATACCTCCTGATAATCCACCACCTACTATCATCATTGCCTTAGTATCACTAGCGCTTAATACACCTTCTTTGATGATGTTACCATTAGCATCTGTCTTTGGTCCTAATTTACCGATACCACTGGATATCATCGAGCTAATCGCTCCACTAGCAAAGCCAGAGATAAACTTACCACCATCTAACTCACTCATCAGCCCACCTGATACACCATGCATACCAGCCTGGGCAAAGAAGCTTACGGTACTAGTTAGTGAAGAGACGGCAGATCCTATCCCAAAGGATATCGCTCCACTTAAAGCCCCCATAGCCGCAGATTTACCCATACCATACCAGAATGGTACTCCATTAGCGATATTAATAATAGCTGTAGTTCCTACTGCTATAGCTACTCCTACAACTATAGCTGTAACTAAAGGGATAAACTCTCCACTAGGGTCAGTATAAAGTAACGGATTATTTAACACATAACCATAGCGATTATAACTTTGTGTACTCGTATTATCTTGTACATAATTATCAGGAGATAAAAATCGTCTCAATGCAGGATCATAGATACGTCCATTCATATGGATTAATCCCACAGTGTACAAGTGTTCATGTCCTGTATATCCCCTATCTATTAGTAGTGCTGCTGTCCATCCTAACGCATTTATAGTTTGATTAGCTCCTTTTATCTTAGCACCCTTAAGATTACCCCAAGCGTCGAAGTAGCGCTGTTCTATATTATTCCCATTGCTATCAGATATCGCTACTATACTTCCTTGATTGTCTCTATGCAGATAATACCATTTTGAATTATTTATACTAGTACCTTTAACTTCATCTATTTTGATATAGTTAGCACTATAAGGGTCTCCTGTCACATAAGTAATTATCTGTGTTTTGTCTTTCGTAACAACTATTTCAATTGCCTTATCAGCAGAATAATACTTCTGTATGGGTTGTTTCGATTTTTCATCCGTACTGCCAAAGTAAGCCGCATATCTACTCTTTAAGATAGAAAACTCATAATTAATTCTTCCCTTCTTCTCTAAATAAACTTCGTTAGGAGACTTAAACATATTGTACTTCACTACAGCGAATCCCCTATCTTGTACTAGTTTACTTCCTTTGTCATTAAAGTTGATACTCTGCAGTCGATAGTCTGACGAGTTATAGTTGTACTTTCCTACCTCAGTATTAGACGTAATTCGTCCTCTAGGGTCATAAGTATACTCATTCACTAATGTACCATTCGTACTCTCTGTTAATAATCTATCTAGATCATCGTAAGTATAACTCTCATTTTTGCCAAATACTTTATCATTTCGCGTTGATAATGTTCCTCTTTTTTCATTATAGTTATATCCTATATCGACTAAAGAATGACCACTCCGACTGTGTCTTATATTCGATAAATACTCATTAGGACTATAAGAATTCTCTACACTAAATCCATTTCCATACGCCACTTTTTTAGCAGAGCCATTAGCCATTACATCTTGAATATCCCAAATCGTAATAGCATTCCCTCCTCTACCGTCTTTCTGCATTTTTAAGATACCACTGCTATCATATACATTAACGACTTTAGAGGATGAAGTTACTCCACTATCCTTAAGTGCTGTGCTTATATTAACTTCATCCACTCTACCTAATTGATCATACAGATAGGTATTGCTATAAATAAACTTAGGGGTATTCTCTATCTTACCTAAGACTCTTCCATATTTATCATAATTAGTTGTATAACTAAATTGTTGTCCATTGTAATTACCACTTACTGAATTTGGTAACTTAGTACGTTCATCATAACTATATTTAATAGCAATATTCGTATTTTCTTCTTTGCCTCCTACTGTTTTTTCTTCTTTTGTTCTACCTAGTTCGTCGTAAGTATAAGTAGTCTGTCCACCATTAGGAGTGGTTGTTTTTAGTAAACGACTTAGATTGTCATAAGCATAAGTATAAGTACCAGCAGAAGGATCTACTAATTGTGTCTTATTACCCCAACCATCAATAGAAATACTAGTTCTGATTCCGTCATAATTTGCCTCTTTTAGACTTCCATTAGCATAATAGGTATTAAGTATAACTCCTCCTTGATCTTGTGTTTTGATTACATATCCTTGAGCATCCACCCATTTACTCATCTTTTTATGACCATCCTCTACAGTTACCTTATTCTTCTCATAACAGGTCTTAAACTCACGTCCTTTATAATCTACGATTAACACAGGTCGTTGTAGCCTATCATACACAGTACTGTTCCATTTTACATTCTCTCCTTCATAATACGGCTGACTACTGCGTACAACATTGCCAAATACATCATACTCTGTACGCGTGGTAGACCATTTGTTATTTAGAGTCTTTACTCTAGTTTGGATTACCCTATCTAATACATCATAAGAGGTGATTGATACACTTCCATCTGCTCCCGTAACAGTCACATCATACTTACCCCCTTTAGCAGTACTGTTAGAACGTGTAGTCATTACTTTATTACCTAGATAATCAGTCACTGTAATAGCATTATCCCAGCTGTCATAATTAAATTTTGTACTTCTACCTAGTCCATCTGTACTAGATAGCACTTTTCCATAAGTATCTACCACACTAGTACTCACTAATCCATCTGGAGCTACTGTACGAATGACAAAACGCTTACTATTATCATACTCATAAGACGTTACTAATGGAGCTATACCAGCAGTGAACACCTTTTCCTTCTTTACTCCTCCAAAATCGTAATACTCGTATTCTGTCGTTATTGCTGCTGTTCCATTACCATACTTTTGACTAGAACTAACAGCTCCTTTTGTATTATACTTAAAGACCTCCTTAGAACTAAAACTGTCATTACCTCTTCTAGATGTAGTCTTTACCTCACTAAACAGCCCATAAAATATCGCACCTGACTCACTATCTGTAAACTTAGGTAAGTAAGAGAACTCTTCTATTTTACTACCTGATAGAGTTCTGCTAGAACCATTTAAAGAAGGACTATAATAGTTAGTCTCTGCTTTAGTCAAATAGAATGTTGATGCTCCACTCTCATACCAATTCGTCTTAGACGTCTCGAAGCCATTTAAGTAATCATACATTGTCTCTTGTATCGGTACGATAATATAACTTTTATTCCCTTTGTCGTATCGTTTATTAATAACTGTAGATTTACTAAACAGTGCTTTTTCAGATAAACTACCATAAGTAGCACTAATCTGTACGTTATCCATTAATGGATCATATGTATTTATTCTCCAAAACATGCCTTTCGAAAAATCCTTAATACGATACTTTCCATCACTTTTTAACTCGCTTTCGTATGTTTCACTGGACTTCGTCTGCTGAAATCCAATAAATCCTTTCCCTTGCAGGTGTTGAATACCATTGTGATATCTATATTCTTTTGTCAATATTTTATCACTAGTTAAGCTGTGTATCTTATGTACTAATCTAAACCCACCATTGCTCTTGTGAACATAATATGGATAAGGCAGGTTTAAATTACTAAATGTATATATCTTCTCGTCCTTTGTATTATTATCCTCTGACATAGGTCTATATTCAACATTAAGTACACTACCTGCGCCATTGTCTACTGCACTAAGCTGTCCTTCTACAAAGCCATCATTATCTATCGTATAATGAATCTCACGTCTCTCAATAGGGTCGTGTATAATAATACCATTCTTATATGCATTTAGACTATTAAAATCTGATTTATTTAGGATCAAAGAAAATGGCGATATATTAGTAGTAGCAAGAGAAAAACCAGCTTCTCCTTTTTCATTTCGGACAGGAGAGCTACTTACTTTAAAATCACCATTACTTGTGCTATTCACTATATAAAATTGTATTCCGTCTCTCTCTTTTAAAGGAGATTCGAATCCTATATCTTTATCATATTTTGTTCTAGTTAAATTTTCTTCATATCTCAGTTTTCCAAACTTTCTAAAAGACACTAGGTCTGTCACACCATCTCCATTAACATCGATCGCCATAATATTAGATGTGCCATATTCAGTTCCTCTATACTTATCTGGAGTACCTGACCAAAACTTATCCCAACCACTAGACCTTTTAATATCATGATGCTGAGAAGGAGTTATATATGCTAGTTTTTGTTCTGTAAAGTCTTTCTTTTCTTTTATTAATTGTTTTCCTGTAGAAATATAAGACCACCACTCGAGTTTATCTCTACTCATTTTAGTCAATTCTGATTTTGCATCTGATTTATCTAAATCATACACTTTATCTGGAACTATAAAATCTGTTAATCCATCACCATTAAAATCACCGAATATGATAGGAGTCTTCTTAGTAAAATTATCTAATTTATCAATACCTATATAAATTTTAGATATACTTAGATTCTCAGAATCTAATTTTAACATTTGTAACTCTCCTTTATCGGTAACAGTCATAAAATCAGCTAAACCATCTCCATCAAAATCTATAGGATACACATTGGTATCTTCTTCAAATTTCACATCTGAGTTATACTTTAACTCTTTTAACTCTATCTGTTGTTGATGTCTCTCTATTTTACCTATTTCATAAAAATGGAACGTTGCTCTTGAGTTTTTATCCACTCCTTTAGGAGAGAAAATCAACAAATCTACTAATCCATCATTATTAAAATCAGCTAATAATATCTTACGATGCTTCTTATCTCTAATATTAGTACTTTTTAAAGTATTATGAGGATACTCTATATCTTTAGAACTATACTTTTTTTCTTTCTTTGTCCATGCAGTAGGTTTACCTTGCCAATCTTTTTCTGGAACATTCACATAAGTATAGTCATTCTCTACTATAATTCCAGGTAAAGAAAATTTAACATAACTCTGGTCTTTATAGTTACTTGTTCCACTTAGATCATAAAAACTTAGAACGTACTCATCTCTATCATTCTTAGAATAATCAGATTTTAAGGTCAATAATAAATCTCCATGTGAAATAATCCTTTCAGTTTTTCCATCAACAGTCTTATCAACCAATGCTTTACCAGAATACAATCTTTTATTTTGATTTTCATACTTCTCAACTTCACCTTTACCAGTATTCCAAAGTTTTATTAATCTTGGTTTATTGCTCTTATGTGAATTCAATACCTCTATTTCATAAACCGGAGTTAATTTTCCCGTAGCCATAAAATCCCCCACTACAATATCTCCAATACCTCTTATATCATTTAAATAGCTAAACCTCTCATATTTATAATCTAGAACTCCCTTAGATTTATCAGTGGTATAAGTAAAACGAAGTGGGTTTAACAACTCTCCTCTTGAGTTCTGTACTTCTATTTTAATTAATCGTTCTATACTATTCTGGTGAATAAAATCGTATGTCAAATTATATTTCTTATACACACCATTCTCATTACCTGGAGTACATACCACGATATCACTCAATACTTTCTTATTAAATGCAGTCCTTCCTCTTTGATACTTAGCTTGGGATACCTTTCTATTCTTATAGTTAAATTTTATACAATTCCTTGCTGTACTATGTCCATAGGTAATCTTACTCAGATAAATATTATCCGTTTCTACGAAGTACTCATACTGTATTTTATTACCATTAGCATCGCTCATCTCACTGATCATGTGTGTTTCTCTTAATGCTTCACCACTATTACTAACAGTCTTATACTTAGCGATCTTGCCATTTGGATAATATACAATAAAACTAAAGTCATCCTTATTAACCTTTTGAATTTTAATTTCAGAGTATAAAAGTGTTTTAAAGTTTACTCCATCAGCAGATAATAGACGTGCTCCATCTAAGTAATAAGGATCCTTACCGTCATACTGTACTGGTCTATTACTGTCATCTAACTCTTTACTCTTAGATCCAACACTAATAATAGATAGACCTGATATATTCCATCCCCATCCTGCGACACCATTACCACTATGGCTATTGTAAACAATAGATAAATTAGGCTGAAAATCATTCACCCCTTGCACCACATCAATAGGTACTACATAATTAAATCCTCCAGTACTTCCAACCGTTCCCTCTCCCTTAATAGAAGCAATCGTATTATCTTTAGTTATTGGCGCACTAAAGGCTCTTTGATTATTTTGGTCCTTTTGATATCCAGATGTATCAAATACAAGTGAAACCTCTCCATTCTGAGCTAGAATAGAATTAGACAAGACCAAAAATAATATGACGTATAAAGTCTTTATATATTTTAACATATTTATTTCTTTATAACATTAACACTAAATGATTCTCCTGTAAGTAGACTAAACTTAAGGATATAAACCCCTACAGGGTATGACGTAATATCTATAGCGACCTCCATTTGCTTATACTCTACCTCCTTTGATAGGATTGAAGCTCCTGTAACGCTAAACACTTCTGTCTTAACAATTTTACCACGTATTACTTCATCGATACTCACTTTTATTTTACCTGAAGTAGGATTAGGATATACTACGATATAATCTCGGTACTCACTAATAGTTTTAGGTATTGTCTTTTTTTCGATCTCATCTATTATGTTAGTTTTAATAATTGGAGTACTCATTACTTTAGATGTTCTACATACCTCTGTTCTTAGATAGTTTCCAGCTGCGTCATGTATGAAACATAGTTCTCCTTTACTATAATTCCCTTTAGGAAATTGCTGAACTAATGAAATATTTAAATTACATATTTGCATAATGAGTTCATTTACGTAAGCAGACCAATCATACTTAGCCACATTCTCTAATAATGCTTCTTGAACTATTGGAATATCTAATAACCTTTGTGTTTTGGGTAGATAGGTAGCTGTAAATGGAGTAGCTGATTTCTCAACATATCTCCCATTTGCCTCTAACTGAAGCGAATTCACATAAAAGTTTCTATTATTTAAACTTTTATATCCTTTATCTCTTAATTCATTACTACTTTTTTGTTGACCTGTATTATCCCATTTCACACGATCAATCAAAAATTCTCTGTTTAAGTCAATTCCTGCTAAACTTTTCGTAAATAAAGCTATGTCGTCTTTTTTATTATTGAGAATCATATAATCTTGATAAATGACCTTACCTCTCTTATTTTTAACTGTAGGATAAAAAATAGAAAAATAATCTCCGATATCTTTCTTATTTTCAAGATCTCGATAGGCTATTATTAAGTATTCTTGAGATTTTAAAACAATATCTTCTGGTAAATTATATTTACTTGCATTATCATAAATAAACCATCCTTTTAACGGTATATCCTCTGTTGTATAATTATAAAGTTCAATATATTCCCCTAAGTGATGTGCTTTATCTTTAAATGTATAGTAATTTCGCGTATGCCCCTTCATGAAAGTTGCTGGTTGCTCATCAAACGCAGTATCATATAATACTTCCGTGATAGCTATTTGTCCTAAGCATTCCTGTATACTAAGTAACAAACTAATACTTAGGCATACTTTTAATATAACTTTATTCATAACCCTAAGCATTTAATATTTTTTGTTTTAAGAAGATAAGTTCTTCATCTTGTCCTTCTATAGTCTTTTCTCTAAACTCTGCTATACGCTTTAATGTATCTAAAATACCATCTTCTAACTGTGAGTCTGTATTTAAGCTCACCACTATATCGATAGCTGTTAAGGCTTTATCTATCTCTCCTATAGACATATAATAGTCTACGCATAATCTAGTATAACGATCTATTCGATAAGGTACCCTCAGACCTACTAACTCTTGTCCGTATTCTAACAATTGTTGAGACATTGAAGGTGTTTTCTTATAAATTCCTAGAAAAAGTTCTTTACACTTGAGCTCAAACTTCTCATTATTAAACTCTGCTAACTTTTTTGCATTTAAAAGAATAGTATCTAGTTCTGTATAATTCTTACTTCGTGTTAGCTCTATCCTTTTCATAAGTACGTTAAACAGTGCTATATGAGACCATAATGTATTTTGCCTTTTATTATTATCTCGTTCTATGGATTCTAATAGATCATAGCGTTTATTCTTCTTTAGTGTTATACGTACCAACTTCAATCCATCTACATCCTCAGGGTTTCGTTTATAATACTTCACAGACTCTTCTACGGCTTTTGCGTAGTTTTTTTCTTTCTGAAGACTTTTAATGTATTTTTTTTCACTAAGCTGTAATTCACTATTTCTATAATCATCTATATTTCTAGCATTTAAACGTTTTATTTTTTTTAAGTGATCATTACTTGTCATCAAACGATTCTCGTTTCGTACCAAAGCTTTATTGGCTTTTTTTCTGTTTTTTAGCTGTTTATTCTTACGACTATCTACCTCAAAAAAACCTAATCCTTTTAATTCTCTAAGCTTTTCTAATTGAACCAATAGCTGCTGATTATTGCTATCTAATGCTATTGCCTCTACATAATATTTTTCTATCGCATCTAATAGTTTCTTTTTATTATTTAAAGGACTAGGCAAACTCTTAATAGACTTAAAACTACCTGTTAGAACTCGTAAATATTCCTTAGCTAACCTATCTTTAAAAAGTGCATCATGACTATTTAACTCCACCCCTTTTAAGTACATATTAACAATATCAAGGACTGACTCTGATTCTTGAAGCATTAACTTACGTTTACCATTATAAGCACGTATTTCAGTAGGACTATCTTCTAAAATTTGATCATAAATAGCATAAATATTATTCGTACCATTAATTGGAGAAGAAAAAAACATTCTTCTACTCATAGCTCCTTTATTTTGCTTTTTTACAAAATTGCTTTTACGCAAATCAGCAGCCTTTTTAAGTAAAAGATTAATGTTAGTGTTACCTTTAATAGGTTCTTGAAAACAACTGGAAGGTATAAGCGTAGATGCTTTTAGAAAATTCATCCCCAATAGAAAGAATGAACTACTTAATATAAACTTCTTTCTATCCATAATAAGAAATGTTAAGATGAAAAAGAAAAGAGGAAGACAGGATTTTAATAACCTGCATGATTATACATCTAAAATGCTACGAATTGAAATATTTATTCGACTTCCTCTTTCTGATAACGAACTTAATACGTTAAGTTTAATTAACAAAATATTAAAATAAAAATTTCTTAATATTATTTGAATAACCAACTTATTATGATGATTTATAAATAATTTTAATATTAAAATAAGATAATACAAGTATCAAAATACAGTTAAAATAACAACAACAATTATTTAACTGTTAATTTTATAACTATATCATACTTTTTAAAAAAACACAAATTAACATATTCAAACATTTAATTATCAAAATCACAATTCATTGATTTAAAACACATTAAGCAACTAAAATAAAACCACCTATATAAGCCACACTAAGTATTTTTTCCTATTAATTTTTAAAATTATTTTTTGATAGTTTAAACGGTAACCATCATAAATTAAATAGGGAAACTACACAAAATGATAATTTTCCTATTTGCAATAAAGTATTTTGTCTTTTTATTCTATAGAATTGTTGCTAAACTATCTAAGTCTTTAATAAAATTGTTCGATATTTGTCCCTTTGGGAGTACAAAAAAATCCTAAGTTAACGCTTAGGATTTTTTTTTTGACCATAACTAAAAAGCAGAAGAGTACTAGACGACTCTCCTACTTTTTTGAAAAAAAATATAAAACTAAAAGGGTGAAACACTTTTTGATTTTAAGTAAACCCATGTTTTACTTAAATAAGGCGTGAAGAGTACTAAGATTATAATCACTAATAAAAGTAAACTAAGTATCTCGAAATAATCCATTGCATACCTCAACTCTATTTGTTTGCTAAGATCAGATAACATTATCTTTTCACTTGCTTTCTCAGCTATAGAACTGGGCATACCTCTACTTTTTAACTTCATAGTATTCTGAGTAAGCTTAGTCTCTAGTATAGGATTAGCTATATTTAAATAATCTGAGAAACGACTTAAATGACGATTAGAACTGTACAAACTATAATAATTCATAATCGCTATACTACATGTATAACCAAAGTAGCGTACACCTAAACATACAGCTGCTGCAGAAGCACTAAGTGATACAGGTACTGAAGTAACACAATAAACTATAATAGGCACCATTAACACTCCTACTCCTAAACCTTGACAAAACAAAAGAAGATAATAATCATCTGGATTAGCACTAGGGGCAAACTGCATATACATCCCCACGTGAAACAAAAACAGCGCAATAAATCCTAGACTCCATATAAAGCGCATAGGGCGACGATTAATCAACCAAACACATGCAAGTATCACTCCTGTCACAAGTCCTATTAGATTAAAGCTATTTAGATAAGAAAGGTGTCTCGGGTCTAAATGAAGTGAGTTAATAAAATGTGTATTTGTAATCCCTGATGCAAAACGACAGATATAAAGAATAAACAATAAGAATAACCCTATCTTAAAGTTGCGGTACTTCCATACATGCCAATTAATATAAGGTCTCTTCAGATGCTTTTGTCTCCATACAAAGAAGAATAAGGTAATCAAGATCGTCAATCCTATTAAACGAATATCGCGATCAGCAAACCAATAATACTGTTGCCCATAAATAGTAAGATATCCGAACAGTACTACCACTACAGCAAATAACACAAAGCTCTCCCAATCTAAGCTATACAATGGCAACTTACGCTGGAGACGTACAAAGCGCATAGTCAGCATAATTAATATTAACCCTGGTATAAAAGAAAAAGAAGCTATCTTATACAAAAAGGAATAATCGTACTGATCAACTAAATCTGAAGTAATTAATTGATTAAAGGGTGTTGCACAAATCAAAATACCGTAGAAGCACGAGAAGCTAATCTCCCTAGCTTTAGAACTATCTAAACGGACATATAATGTAGAAATAGATAGATTAACTGTACTAGCAAATAACATTCCTTGTAAAAAGCGAACAGGAAAAACAATGCATAGCGCTTGTACATTATACAGTACTATACAGCCTACTATCTGTAATACATTAAATAGAATAAAGTATTCTTTAGTCGCTAAATACGTAAAGAAACGTCGTTCTAAACTATAAAAAGAGACAAAACCTGCATACAATAGAGATACAGAAAACTGAATGTCTCGTGGATCACATCCAAAGTATCCTGCAGCTGCTGTAGCATTAGCAGCTGGCAGAAAAAACAAGACAATACTCGGCATTAAAAGTACAAAAAGAATGACGTGTATCATCCACTCTGGAATCCAATCAACGAATAACTGAGACGCTTCGTTATTTTGCATTAGATTGTTTTTTAGCTATAAAAACATTGACATTCATCCCCGCTTTTAATAATTCTTCCGAATCAGCAGGTGATATTATTTCTATACGTACAGGAATACGCTGTACAATCTTTACAAAGTTACCTGTGGCATTATCTGGTGGTAATAAAGAAAAACTAGAACCTGTAGCTGGGGCTATAGAAATAACCTTTCCTATAAACTGCCTATCAGGATAGGCATCTGCGACTACCTCTACCTGATGCCCTATCTGTATATTGCGTATTTGTGTTTCTTTAAAATTAGCAATAATCCACTTCGGTGTTTCGTCATTAACGATATAGGTAAGCACCTGCCCTACAGAAATCATCTGACCTAAGTCTATGCTCCTCTTCCCCATTCTCCCTCTATAAGGTGCGGTGATAACGGTATAACCTACAGTCAGATTCTTATACTTCTCAAGTTCTTGTAATCGAGTAATCTCTTTTAATAAAACTTGTTTCTGTGCTTCAATATCTGCTATACTAGCTGTAGCAGCTCGAGCGTGCTCTACACTAGTATTATAATCACTCTGTCCTATATTTAATTGTGCCTGCTTCTCCTCTAGCATTTGTGCAGTAGCTGCATCTTCTTCATAGAGTTTCTTATATCGCTGATAATCCAACTCCTGTTGATGATATTTAGATTCTCTCCCTTGGATTTGGCTCTTTGCAGCAGCAGCAGTTTGAGACAATGTATATTGTCGCGCATCTAATTCCTTTATCAATGCATACTGTTTCGCTATCTCAGCAGAAGTAGTCGCTTGATCATAAGTGTACTCTCGATTATCTACCACTAATAGTGTATCTCCTTTATTCACTATTTGATTCTCCTCAAAGCGCACTTCTGTTAAGAATCCTCCTACTCTAGAAATAACAGGATTAATATACTCTTGTACTTGAGCATCATTGGTTTGTTCATATTTCCAATACATCCATAGTGTGTGAATTCCCCAAAGACTTCCTATCAAAATAATAATAGAAGCTAGATAGCGCGTAATACGTGTGATTAGGCGATCTGTAATTTTAATACGAGTTTTAATATCCATTATAATAAGCCTTTAGCGAATTGAAGAGTATAGTATTTATAAATGCTGTCTAACTTGGCAGCTTCTAGTTCAAATTGTGTTTGTAAATGTTGTACATCAGCATCTAATAAATCTGTAAGCAAAGAAATTTTATTAAAATAAGTACTCTTAGTAATACGTGCATTCTCTGCCGCATATTCTTTATTCTTTGTACACACCTCTATCTGTACCAATGATTCTTGATATCTTAAATATGCCTGTTGTACCTCTTCTTTTATTTGATCTTGTACATATTGATGTTGTAACTCCTCTTTCTCATGTTCTAAAGCACGACTGCGAACCTTGTGTACATTCTGATATAAATTAGAAATAGGAAATGATACCTGTACTCCAATAGTCCCTAAACTGTACCAACTAGGATTATACGGATACAAGAATATCTGTGGATTAGCCATAGTGAAGTTTCCTATTAAGCCAATACTAGGTTTAGTATTAGCTTTCACCTTTTTCTGTTCGATTTCACTTAATACCAAGCTCTCCTCTGACAGCAGGTGTTTAAACCCATGTTCTAAGGCAATATCTAAAGCCTCATCATAAGATTCTAAGAATAACTCTTCATTGAAGGAATCTTGTGGTTTAATAAAATCTGTATCCTTACGCCCTGTCAATATAACCAGCTTTTGGTTTTCTATAGAGAGATCATTTTGGAGTTGTACTAAGGTCATTTCTCTCTTCGAGATTTCCATAGTCGCACGAAGAACATCACTTTTTAACACTACTCCATTCTTATATAAATGTTCTATTTCGATTAACTGCTCTTTATGTTCGGCAATATCTTGTGTAATCACTTTTTTAAAACGAGTTAGCTTCGCTAAAGCCAAATAACTCTTGATTGCCTCTAACCGAACTTCTGATTTAGTCATATCTGCCTCGATATTCGCTTTAGCTTCTAAAGTTTTTCGCTCTTCTATTTCTAGATTTTGTCTATTGCCACTATATAGATTTAAGTACATAGACACTCCTGTATTATAGAGCGTATGTATCACATCATGTTGTTCAGGTTTATTAAATATTCCGTTTGTATAAACAGGGATATTACTTGCCTTTTCTGCTTTACCGAAGGCATTAAACACAGGGTATCTACTGATGCGTGCATCATCCGTATTCTCTTTTCTAATCTGTAGTTCTTTGGCTTGAATCAAGCTTCTTTTACTACCAAGATCTGTTTGTTCCCAAATCTCTTGAATACTGAGTTGTATTGTATCCTTGTTGGAAATTGATAGAGTAGTACTCTGACAATACCCCATAGTAACACAGCTGGTGAGTACAGCTAATAAGTGGAAATCCCCAAGTTTCATACGTTGTTTTTAAAATCGGACAAAAGTAAAATGAGTACGATATATCTTGTATTTCTTAAATAGTCATTTTTTTATTCAAAACAGACAAAATCATTATATACTTTTGCGCTCATTAAAAAGAAACACTACAATGAAGATCATCGATTCCTTAGAGTTTATCGATAGTATAGAAGAAGGCGTATTTATCAATCATGAGAAATCGACAAAAAGATATCCTTTACATCAACATCAAAAAGGACAACTCACATATGTAGAAGGAGGGATAACTTATGTGACTGTAGACAATGTCACTTATGTTGTACCAGCGAAGTACTTCTTTTGGATCCCTGAGGGAGTACCACATATATTGAGATTAAGTAACTCTGCTACTGTTCTTCACTCCTTGTATTTTTATATCTCTGATGATGATAAAGATCCTTTTTATACTACACTAGGGATATATGCCGCTTCAGATCTATTAATAGAGATGATAGCTTATACGGTGTGTTGGCATGATAAGATGGTCAATCAAGACACGCCTAATTTTGTTTTTCTACAAGCTTTAAAAAATATTCTACCCACTTTTATCAATAAGAATATACAGTTACAACTTCCATTTAGTGATAATCCACGCATTACTAAGATAACAGACTATCTAGACAGTAGTTTTGGACTTCCATTAACATTGACTGATATCAGTAACAAGTTTAATATGAGTGAACGCTCTGTATCACGCCTCTTCCAAGCTGAATTACAAATCTCCTTCTTACAATACTTAAAAGCATTGCGTATCGTGAAAGCCATAGAACTACTGATGAAGACTGAGCACTCTGTCAGCGAAATAGCCAATACAGTAGGATATGTTACGCTAGGAGCATTTAGCAATGCGTTCTGTGAGTTTACAGGAACACGTCCATTAGAGATGAGAAAGAATAAATAGTGATTCTACTATACTGTGTTTTTACTTACTTTAGAGTATTCAATCCTTATGAATAGGTTAAAGCAGAAATAAAAATTAAATTCTTTAAATAAATACACACGTTTTAATTTCGTTGTTAATGAATAGGAAAAGAGCGTTTCGCTTGCACTTCTTAGGGGATTGCTAGCACATTCCTAGGGGTTTCCTTACCTAGAAGGTGCTTTTGTCGAAGGAATGTGCAAGAACCCCTCAAGCAATCCCCTAGCAGATCAAAACAAAACTATCTTTAACTCATCAATAAACACTGATCAGAAATAGAATTTTAAGTACTTTATTTTAAATTCGGTAATGAGAGATTTTATTATTCCGTTGTTTAAAATACTTTTATTTCACTTCTTCTGTACTTACAAAAAGCTAATTATTAATCAAACTTAGGTGATTATGTATCGGAATAATCGGAATCTACAATAAAAAGAGGTTAGACAGTCTTTAGTGATGTCTAACCTCTTTTTTATTTACACTTAGAGTAGATGTATTTATTTAGATGATATTGCGTGATTGGTCTTAAAGACTTACCAGAGATAGGATGTACCCCTGTTCCTGGGTTATTAAAATAATCATGTTTTCCCTCTCCAGTCTTGACAAACCATACCTTCGGTTTTCCTTTCCTAAAAAACTCGGTATCACAATCAACACTTATTTGTTTAAAATTCTTCAGTATGCTTTTATCATAAGGGACAGGCTCATTACTTACCCCTGCAAAACTCTTTATTGTAGCCTCACCACAGTCATAAGCCACATATCTATCTCCTTCCCACTTCATACATTGATCATTTGATAACATACTACTCACTAAACTACCAACACCTAATAAGCCTATTATAATCACTGTGAAAATTACTAGATTGCGCTTAAATTTATTCTTCGGTGTAGTAGTAGGCAGAGATTCTGCAAATGATTGAACAGGTGGTATATTATCTTCAATAGTTTTCTCTTCTACTGCTTCTCTTTTCTCTTCAACAATAATTGAATCAGCTTGATTATCAGCTACACTCCCCTCTTCTATCTCTACACTACTTTTTCTAAACTTACCATACGGTCTAGGTTCATAATCATACATTAAGGCCACCATTTCTAGTACAGCATGGTTCTTAGATGTATCAGTTTTTTTGCCTAAAAAACTCTGAATAGGTTTAAACCATCCTAGTTCAAATCTATTAATACTATTAACAATATCATTTAGCTCTGTGCTATCACCTCTAAAAAAATCTTTAAGAATTATTTTATCGTCAGGAGATAAATCTTCTCTACACAGTCCAATACAATAATTTCTCAATTGTGCAGGTGATGGAGATAACAGAACTGTGTACTGAGGTAAATCTTGAACTTTATTAATATGTTTTTTTAAACTATCTGTATAGTCATTAATCGTTAGTAAGGTCATAATTATAATTCAATGTAAAACGGAATTATCAGAATCATCGGAATCATCAGATTTACAACACATTGCACTCTAAAAGTCGCCTTTCCTTTGCTGTGTCGAAAATCAGATACGTGTTGTGATGTTTCAAAAGTACGAAACATTTATATGGGTTGTTTACTCGTGATACTAAAATAACAAGGAAGCCATTTTATGTCACTTAAACAACTCGCTTCCCTCAGCATGTATTACTGCTTTTCGCATCTAACTTAATAATTAAACAAGATGAAAAAAACAGTAAAAGTAGCAATGCTATTAGGCGTAATCACATTATCAATGGTAAGCTGTGATAAAGATGACAACCAACTTCAAATGAAGAAAGAGGTTAAAGTGAATGGAATGGATCAGGAGATGGAAAAAGATGATTGGGGCGTTCCACCTATTAAACCACCTGTAAGAAAAATAATGAATAATATAAACGACCAAGAAATAGAAAAAGATGATTGGGGCGTTCCACCTATTAAGCCACCTGTAAGAAAAACAATGAATAATATAAACGACCAAGAAATAGAAAAAGATGATTGGGGCGTTCCACCTATTAAACCACCTGTAAGAAAATAATAAATAATATAACTATTTAATAAATTATGAACTGAAAAATAAACAATTATAATATATTATAAAACAGTAATGATTTTACCAAGTTTAGAGAATAACTTTTATTCTCTAAACTTTATTTTTAAAACATAGTTTATACTATATGATTAGCACCAATTTATGATACATCAGTAAAAGTAGTAATACTATTGGATACAAGCATATTGATGAAGATGATAATCAACTTCAGATGAAGAAAGAGGTTAAAACGAAAGGGATGAATGAACAAGAATGTATTGATTGGAGAAGTACACCAATTAAAAGACTAAAATAATACCATAAGCATCAAATAAAAACTATAAATTCGAAGAATGAAAAGAACTTTACTCACTTCTTATTCCTCGAATTTTTTATGGATAATAATTTTATCCTTTTTAGTATGCTCTTGTAATAAGAGTGATGATACTAAAGTGATTGATTTAAAGAAATTAGACAGTGCATATCACTATCAGCAAAAAGCTGATAGCCTTTATCACTTAAATCAACTAGACAGCGCTTTTAATAATTATTTAAAATCAAATCAGTTATTTAAACATCTTGCTAAAACAGAAAGTATTACTTATAATAATTTAAGGATCTCAACTATATACTTGATAGCAGGGGATCCCAATAGTGCTCAAGAAATACTTGTTAATGAAATTTCCCAAACTAATAATATATCTCCTACTTTTAAAAACTATATATATTCAATTTTAGCAACCTGCTACTCAGAGCTAATTGATTATGATTTATCCAATAAATATGCTTATAAGTCACTTAGAATTTCCAATATATCAGTTGAAGCCAAAGCTATAATAAATAACAATATAGCTTCTAATTATATTAGTTTAAAAGAATACACTAAAGCAATTGATATTTTACAAGACATTCTTTCTTCTAATGTATTTAAAGAAATGCCTCTAGAACAAGCAAGATGTTTGAACAACTTAGGAAAAGCCCTTTACTTACAAGACAAATCACAAGGATTAAAAGAATTAGAAGAAGCCTTAGCTATAAGACTAAACGATATCAATCAAAATGACATCTATAGAAGCTATATCAACCTAGCAGAATATTATACCTTAAATAAAGATTATCACTCTGCACATGACTATGCCTTAAAGGCTTATGAAATCACTACAACTAATAAAAATAAAAAAGACAAACTACAAGCACTTGAATACCTCATCAAGTCAAGTACAGACAGTCCCTCTAAGTATTATGCAGATTATATAGACCTTTCTAAAGAAATCGCTACGGAGACTCAACAAGCGAAGAATCAATTCGCTAAAATACGTTATGACTTTGAACAACATGAACAAGAGAACATTAAGCTAAAACTTGATTTACAACACAGTGAACTAGTATCTGCTAGAAGTAAAAATGCTCTTTATGTGAGTCTTCTTTGTTTATTGGCAGGTGGAGTGATTACATCTTTTATTTACAGAAGAATAAAACATCGTCATAGACTAGATAAGATTCAACAGTCTTACTTAACAGAAACTAAAATTGCTAAAAAGATACATGACGAATTAGCGAATGATGTATTCAATGCATTAACGTATACACAGAACTTTAATCTTCAAACTCCAGAAACAAAGAATCATTTACTATCTGATCTGGAGTCTATCTATAAAAAAGCAAGAAATATTTCTCTGCAACATAGCTCTATTGCAACGGATGAAACCTTTGTTACCCATTTGACTAATTTATTCAATGAATACACTACTGCTAACTGCCAGATTATCATCTCAGGGCTTGACAACTTTGATTTTTCTTTACTTGATAAGAATCAAAAGATAACCATCTATCGAGTAATACAAGAATTATTAGTCAATATGAAGAAACATAGTATGGCTACTATAGTAGTGTTCAAATTCAGTGAAGATAAAAAACACTTTAAAATATTCTATTCTGATAACGGTGTAGGAATCATACAGGAGGATATTAAATCAAAAAATGGGCTTTCAAATGTGGAAAACCGTATTACTAATATTGGAGGAACATTTATATTTGATTCAACTAATAAACTGGGTGTAAAGTATAATATCCAATTACCGAAAAAAAATTATGTTTAAAAAGATATTAGTTGTCGAGGATTATGATAGTATCAATATTGGTATTGTACAAGCCCTAAGTGACAACATTCCGCAGGTCGAAGTATACAGTACTAAATACTGTGATGATGCTTGGCTAAAAATTCAAGGTGCTAAGAACAATAACTCACCGTTTGATTTAATCATCTCTGACTTGTCTTTTCAAGAAGACTATAGAGAAACTAAACTAAAGGGAGGAGCAGACTTAATCAAATTAATACGTGAACAAGATGACAATCTTAAAATCATTGTCTATTCTATAGAAAACAGATTTATAGAAGTAAGTGAATTAATAGATGATTTAAAAGTCAATGCTTATATCAGCAAAGGGAGAAATAGTATTAAAGAACTACTAGCGGCTATCACCTATATCCAACAAGAGGAAAAACCTTATCTATCACCAGATATCAAGGATGTAAAAGATAATCCTGTCACACTAGTACTTCAAGAGGAAGATTTAACTATTCTCCGTCTACTAGCAGAAGGGTACTCTCAAAGTGAAATGAGCCATAAGTTTAAAGAAGATAATTTATCGATAGCAAGTACAAGTAGTATCGAAAAGAGAATAAGCCGTTTAAGAGTTTCTTTTAATGCTAAAAACACAACACACCTTATTGGTATTGTAAAAGATATGGGAATCATTTAAACCCGGACTCTCCTCCATTAGCTAAATACTACAGTAAACTCTAATACTCATCAATCATTTTGACATAAATATTCACTAAATGAGGTTTTCCGTAAAACACTGTCATTTTTAGCCAGTACTTTTACCTTCCATAAATCATGCTGTATTATGCAAAAATATGTTTATCTATTAGTTATCTCTTTCTTTCTTCTTTTTTCTGGTTGTAATGAAGGGCGATATACAGTAATGGAGCCTACAGAAGAAGATAAAGCTTACCAAGTAGAAATAGACTCTATATTGACTATTTACAGTCAACATGCTTCTATCTACTCAGAAATATACCCGAAAGCGCTATATGGTAATAAAGAGGCCTTAAAAAGATACTCTGATCTCATGTTAGATATTAATGTATTAGATAATAAATTAAATCTATTAATTAATCAGAACAGAATAACATCCAACCAACTTAAGAAATATATGAAATTGAGAAAACAATTTACTCAATAAAAAAAAGCAGGAAGATCTTTCCTGCTTTTTTATTATGATGCAACTTCTAATCGTTGCAATAAGTTTTTATTTAATGCCTGAGCCGTGTAGTCTTTATCTACATTTAACTCTTTTACTCCATCTTGGCTAGGTAACTCGTACATAGCGTCTGTTAGAATAGCTTCACATAACGATCTCAATCCTCTAGCACCTAACTTATACTCTAGTGCTTTATCCACAATATAATCTAATGCCTCATCAGTAATAGAGAACTTAATACCATCCATTTCGAATAGCTTTTCATATTGTTTTATTAGAGCATTTTTAGGTTCCGTAAGAATTGCACGCAATGTCGTCTTATCTAATGGATCCATATGCGTTAATACAGGCAACCTTCCAATAATCTCAGGGATTAATCCATAGTCCTTAATATCCTTTGGAATAATATACTGCATTAGGTTAGTACGATCTACTTGATCTCCTTCTACTGTAGACTTATATCCTACAGCTTGCATATTTAATCGTTTAGAAATAAGTCTTTCAATTCCGTCAAAAGCTCCTCCTGCTACGAAAAGAATATTCTTTGTGTTTACTTCAATAAACTTCTGATCTGGATGCTTTCTTCCTCCTTTAGGTGGTACATTTACTATACTTCCTTCTAGAAGCTTTAATAAAGCCTGCTGAACTCCTTCTCCTGATACATCACGTGTTATAGATGGGTTATCACTCTTACGCGCGATTTTATCTATCTCATCTATAAAGATGATACCACGTTCTGCTTTTTCTACATCGTAATCTGCAGCTTGTAAAAGTTTAGTAAGAATACCTTCTACGTCTTCTCCTACATAACCAGCCTCTGTTAATACTGTCGCATCTACAATAGCTAATGGTACGTTCAACATTCTAGCAATTGTTTTTGCTACTAATGTTTTACCTGTACCTGTCTGTCCCACCATCAAGATATTACTCTTTTCGATTTCGATATCTTGATCATCGCCATTCATTTCTTGTAGAAGACGTTTATAGTGATTATAAACAGCTACAGACATTACTTTCTTAGTTTGATCTTGTCCTATGACATACTCATCTAAGAACGCTCTTATTTCCATTGGTTTCTTAAGTAATAAATCACTTGACAAATCACTTAAATGTTTTGACTGTTGTTCTTCTAATACTATACCATAAGCTTGCTCTACACAACGGTCACAAATATGAGCATCTATACCAGCAATTAGAATATTTGTATCAGATTTAGCACGCCCACAGAATGAACATGACATTTCTTCTTTAGCCATAAATTATTTTCTAATTAAAACCTCATCAATCATTCCATATTCTTTAGCCTCTTGTGCAATCATCCAGTAGTCACGATCACTATCATGATGTACTTTCTCCATAGATTGTCCAGAGTGCTTAGAGATGATTTCGTATAATTCATCTTTTAATTTTAATATCTCACGAGCTGTAATTTCGATATCAGAAGCTTGTCCTTGTGCTCCTCCTAATGGTTGGTGAATCATCACTCGTGAATGTGGTAATGCAGAACGTTTTCCTGCAGCTCCAGCACATAATAACACAGCTCCCATTGATGCTGCCATACCTGTACAAATCGTTGCTACATCAGGTTTGATTAACTGCATTGTATCATAGATACCTAATCCAGCATAAACACCTCCTCCAGGAGAGTTCACATAGATACTAATGTCTTTCTCGTTATCTACACTTTCTAAGAATAATAACTGCGCCTGTATAATATTCGCTACATAATCATCAATAGCTGTTCCCATAAAGATGATTCTATCCATCATTAAACGTGAGAACACATCCATAGAAGCAACGTTCATCTGTCTTTCTTCTATAATGTAAGGAGTCATACTACTAACGATTTTATCGTAGTACATACTATTTATTCCTTGGTGCTTTGTAGCAAATTTTTGAAACTCTTTACCAAAATCCATATTCTTCTTCAATTTATTTTAAATACTATATAAAAAAATAAGCGCCTCTCTTTAACAGAAAGACGCTCAAATATACTTATTTTTTTCCGGATATTATTCTCCGTACATTTCCTTAACGAAATCTTTGTAAGATACTTCTTTTACTTCAGCTTTTACTTTATCGTTAAATAAAGCTAATACTTTTTCATTCATTACTTGCTCAGAAATACGTCTAACTTCATCTTGGTTAGTCATTACTCTAGCAACAATATCTTCAACTACTTTAGCTTCAGGATCCATTTGTCCAAACTGAGCCATTTGATCTTTAATCAACTTAGTAGTATATTCTTTAATTTCTTCGAAGTTTAATTGTAAGTCATATTGAGACATTACTTTTCCTTCTACTAATTGGTAACGTAAACCTTTTTCTGATTTTGTGTACTCAGCAGCAGCTTCTTCAGCAGTCATTGGAGTCTCACCTGCATCCATTAACCATTTAGTTAAGAAAGCAGCTGGTAATTCAAATGAAGTATTCTCTAATAAATGTTCGTAAACATCGTTTAAGAATTTTTGATCTGCTTGACTAGCAAATTGCTTTTCAGCATCTTCTTTGATTTTTTCTTTTAATTGCTCAACAGAAGTAACAACTCCTTCTCCAAACAATTTATCGAATAACTCTTGGTTTAATTCGGCTTTCTCTGTTTCATTGATTTCGTTGATAGTAAATACTACATCAATTTCTAATCCGTGAACTTTATCATGATCAACAGCTAAAACTTCCATTAATTTATGGTCATCTTCGAATAAACCTTTAGTACTTACAGTAACTTGGTCACCTACTTTTTTACCAATAAATTTCTTTTGGTTTGTTTTAGTTCTGATATCGCTTACAGCAATCTTAACTTCATTATTGATTCCCTCTTCTTCGTTAGCGAAAGTACCTACCATTTCTGATGTTTCTTCTACTACCTCTTTAGAGATCATTTTTCCGTATTGTTTTTGAATAAACTCAACTTGCTCGTCAAGCATAGCATCATCAGCTACAACTTTGAACTTCTTGATTTTATTTTTACCTTCTAAGTCTAAAGAAAACTCAGGAGCTAATCCTAATTCAAAATCAAATTTTAATACATCTGCATCCCAGTTAATATCATTAGCTACTGGTAATGGATTTCCTAAAATATCTAATTTTTCTTCTACAAGATAGTTACTTAATTTTTCTTGCAAAATTTTGTTTACTTCTTCGAACAATACAGCTTTACCATATTGTTTTACGATTAAACTCATTGGAACTGCACCTTTTCTAAATCCAGGAACGTTTGCGTTCTTTTTGTAGTTAGATAAAACGTTATCTACATTACCTTGGTAATCTTCTTTTGCAAGCTCAATAGTTACGATTGCATTAAGAGCATCTACATTATTTCTTGTAATATTCATTTTTGATGTATTTACATATAAAATTGGGTTGCAAAAATATATTATTTTTACAACCCAAACAACTTTTTAAGTAATTGTATTTCAACTATTAATTTTTTTATCCTCTTCTAGGCTCATCTTTTTGTAAAAACCCATTTACTACAGATTGACAAAATGTCAAGACAACACTAAATAGTAATGCAGTCCAAAATCCACTTACCGTAAATCCATTGACAAAATAGGCTGCTAACTGTATGATAACTGCGTTAATTACAAGTAAGAACAATCCCATAGTAACAATAGTCGCAGGTAATGTCATAAACACTAAAATAGGTCTTAAAAACATATTTAATATCCCTAGCGCTACTGCCACCCATAGTCCAGTAGTAAAACTCTCTACAAAAACTCCTGGTAAAATATTTGCTAATAAAACAACTAAACCAGTAGTAATTAATAATCTAATGATAAATCCCATATTTAATTTTTTGTTTAAAATTAAAAAGAATTTTACTTATTACCAACCATTAATGTTGGCCCAGGGTATACAGCAGGATTAACTAATGGTATACTAGCCTTATAATGTTTATTAATAGATCTTAAAATCTCTGAAGCTATAAATGCATATCCTCTTCCATTTAAATGTACTCCATCTAATGAAAACATAACCGTATTTAAATTCCCCATTCCTTGGAAATAATTAGCTGTATAGATTTGACCATCTTCTACTCTAAGTCCAGAAACTGCTTTATTTAAGATATCATTCATATCAGCTACAGCTAATCCTTTACTAGTAGCTGTTGCTTTAATAATACTATTAAATTGAACTGTAGCTTCTTTGATATTTGCTTGTTCTGTAGGGTTAAGTACAAAAGAATCACTGATAGGGAAACTAACTCCTTTTTTCAGCATAGCATCCATTGTAGGATTTCCCGTTGATTGAGGTAATGAAGCTCCAATCTGTGCCTTACTTGTTAACAGCATTAAGTCTTTTGCAGTAGCATGTCTAGCTTGTCCATAAGACATCGCGATAAACTTGATTTGCTCAGGTGTTAATTTTACAGGAAACAAACCTGCCCCTACTACTTGTGTTACCCCTCCTTCTAATAAAGCAGACATATCTGCCAAAGTTTTATCTTGAATCAAAAGTGGGTTAGCTGAAGTTTTAGATATCAACTGAAGTCTATCCCCTTGACCTCCTTTTGCTAAAATTTGCTTTAATAATCCTATTAGACTATTTAGTTGATCTATATTCCCTTCACCGATAAGTTTAGGAGATAATGGATTATAAGGTACTGTAGTGAAAAATGGAATAGCGGTCACATCAGGAATAGTAGCTACTATACCTTTTGCACCTTCAGAAGTTAGTGTATTTGTAATTTGCTCGTATACTTGCTTAAACACTCCTGCATGAGTAATATCATTTGAACCATACATAGCAGGATTAGTTCCCCCTGCTTTATTTTGATCCACACCTTCTCCTCCTGAAGTAGCATATGCTAATACATCATTAGCTCCAATCCAGTTCGTAAAGAATGTCGGTTTTAGGCTCATCGCATCACCTAATACTGTCGCATTATCAGCTGTAGCCGTACGTACAAAGTATGGGTTAGCGGTAGCAGGAGTAGTTAATAACCCTGATGGATTACCATAACCAGGCGCTATTAAATGGAAAGTCTTAGCACCAGGTACACCAGCATTGTGATATGCTTTTTTCTGTTGCTTAGTTGCTTCTATAGTTACTGCTCTATCAATATTCTGAGGCCCTATAGCTTGTCCATCTGCTCCAGGCATCATATTAACAATCATTCTTGTTGGAAAGCCCGGATTCTCTTGCCCTGCAAATAATAAACCTCCGACATCATTCATATCATCTTCAAATAATGGTTGAGTAAACTCGCCACCACCTACTATTTTAAATTGGGTTGCTAATATATTTGGAAATGAGTTCTTCTGTCCTGATTTGAAAACAGTACCGTCCATAAATCCAGCAGTAAGAGAGTTTCCAACAGCTACATACGAACTAAAGTCAGCTTCTCCTGCATAATATGTTCCTCCATCTATTTCATCTTTGATAGAAGGCTCACATGATGCTAATAAAGCAATGGCAGGTAATAATAATAAATATCTTTTTTTCATGATTTCTTTTTAATTAAATTAAAAACTATAGCTCACACCAAGGCCTCCACTAATCACAGAAGACTTATAAGTTCCTCCAAAAGACACATTCTGACCATCTTCCATAAAATAATCATAAGAACTATTTGTATCACTAAAGTGTAAATAAGTCAATGACATATCGATTGCTATACCATTCTTAAACTTATAACTAAATCCTCCTGTATAAGCACGAGAATCATTACGTGGTGTTTCTGGAGCAAAGTATCCCTCTTGTACAGGACTTTCGTCATAATACCAACCAGCTCTAAGTGTTAACTGATCATTCATTGTATACTGTAATCCTAAACGATATGTACTTGAATCTTTATAGTTACGTGGATTTACAGATGTTCCAATTGTAGGGTTATCCACAAATTCTATCTCTAATGCTTTATAGGCATTCCAGAATGTTCTATTATAATCAAAAGCAAATAACCACTTATTCCAAGTATAAGACGCTCCTACTGCCAATTCTGCTGGCAAAGGCATTTCTGCTTTAATTTTACCGTTTTTAAACAATCCTTGACCATATCCTGGTACATCATAGAATTTTGACTTACCACTCTTTTCATCCATGACAATTTTAGAACGATAGTTTAATCCTAATCTTAGATGATCATCTACATTCACCATATATCCAGCTGTCCATCCCCAAGCAGTAACGTTCTTAGCTTCTACTGTTACATTCGTTCTATTCCCTTGCTCATCAGTCATGCTACGAGACAAGTTTTTATTAAATGTCACTCCACCATTTACGAAAATAGGTCCTCCACCAAAACTGAAGTGTTTACTAACTTTAATAGCTACCGTTGGTTGAAAATAGATTGCTTTTAAATCAATATTATTAACTAAGTGTGAACCTTGCCAATCTTTATCCCATTCCACTTTACTACCATATGGCGAATAGATAGCTAGACCAACTGTCATCCAATCAGTAGCCTTATAAGTACCGTATGCGTAGAATGGTGTTCCTGGATTACGAGTTTCATTCTCCCATCCATAAGTTTTATTCTGAAATTTAGTATCAGCGACTAAAACGCTAACACCTCCTGAAAAATTAAACTTATCTTCCAAATAAACAGATGCAGCAGGGTTAAAGAATAAAGATTCCGCACCACTACTTATGACTGCTACTCCCGTATGTCCCATTGCAAGTTGTTTATTTCCTTGCATTGCAACTCTATATCCTCCAGCAAAGGCTGAAGTCGATATCAAAGTAAGTAGAGACAGTGATAATATTTTTCTTATCATAATTAACTGTTATTTATAATTCGTTTATCTCAAATATATACAGTTCTATTAGTTTTACAAATATTTAAGCCTATTTTTAACATTCATATTTTTACTTTTTAATTATTATTAAAATATAACTCAAATAAACTCATTTTAATACAATACAATTAACAAATTAAAAGAATTATGCATGCATACATTAACAGCACATATATTTAAAAATCAACAACATCTTGCATTTTTATTAAACCACTGATTATCTAACAACAAAAACAGTCAATAAAAAAGAGATATACACTCGGTATATCTCTTTTTACAATATTTCTTAATCTACATAGACTAAAAACTTCTATATTCCACTATCCCATTACTAGGAACAAATGTTTTAAGAATAGAGGTATCTGTATTACTAAAAAAGTAATTAGTTCCTTTACTTTCTCGTGTTGTAAGTAAGTCTAATTCTTCAAGTATTTTTTTCGTTTGTTTAGCAACTGCTTTACCAGAATCTATAATCTTTATTTCTTTAGGAATAATAGTTTCTATAATAGGAATTAGATAAGGATAATGTGTACAACCTAAAACTAGAGTATCTATTCCTTTCTCTACCATTGGTTCTAAATAAGAACGAAGTAAATCCTTCATCTCTTGAGAATGAATTCCTCCATTTTCTATCAAATTAACTAGATTATAACCTATTTGCTCAATGATCTCTATATCAGGATACATCTTAACCTTAGAAGTAAAGAAGTCGCTTGTAATTGTTCCTTTAGTGGCCAATATACCTATTTTAGAAGTCTTCGTTAAGATAGTAGCTGGTTTTATAGCAGGCTCAATTCCTATAATAGGAATATGACATCTAGCTCTCATCTCGCTTATTGCATTGGTCGTTGCCGTATTACATGCTACTACTACAATCTTACAATTCAGAGAGACTAAATACTCAACATTTTTAAGAGATAAATCTATTATTTCTTGTTTTGTTTTGATTCCATAAGGAGCATAAAGCTGATCACCTATAAAGATGGTGTCTTCGTTTGGCATTAAGAGATTAATCTCTTGCCAGATAGTTGTTCCTCCTATTCCAGAGTCAAATAAACCTATAGGGTTGTTCTTAGTCATATACAAATATAAAAAAAACCACTCTTTAACAAGAGCGGTTTTGATTATGATTATCTAGTTAAACTAAAATTAATTAGCTCCTAATTCTTTTTTTACATCAGCTAAAAGGTCTGCACCTCCAGCTAATAAAACTCCAGAACCATTAGAAGAATCTAATACATAGTCAAATCCTTTAGATTTTCCTACTTTCTGAATAGCTGCCAAAGCTTTTTCTACGATAGGTTGAGTTAACTCTAATTCTTTCTTACCGTAATCTTGTTGAGCTGTTGTTTGGAATTGTTGAATTCTTTGTTGTAATTCATCGATTTCTTTAGCTCTTTCTTCATTTTTAGCATCTCCTGCAGTAGCAGCTTCTGCTTGGTATTGTTGAATCTTAGTTTGGTAAGTAGACATCATTGTAGAAATTTCTTTCTCGTATCCCTCACCTATTTTCTTTAATTCAGCATTAGCATTTTTCATCGCTGGTAATTCTGTCATTAAAGCTCTTACGTCGATATGTGCTACTTTAGATTGAGCCATTACCGCTGTAGTACTAACTCCGAAAAACATTGTAGCTGCAATTAATAAAGATTTCATTTTTCTCATCTTTCTCGATTTTTGATTTATATTTTATTGTTATTCTACTTTTTATTAGCTTCTTCAGCTTTCTTTCTCGCTTCTTCTTGCTTTTGCAAGATTAATAACTTTCGGTCCTCTTGTTCCTTTAAGATACGCTGTCTTCGCTCTTCTTGCTTACGTAGAGACTCATCTATTAACTCTTGTCTCCTTTTCAACGCCTCTTCCTGCTTACGCTTTTGCTCTGCTTCTCTTTTTTCTTGAGCTATTCTACGTTCTTCTTGTAATTTCTCGATATCCACAGAAGATTTTTTCGACTGTTGATCTAAAGCTTGTTGTTTTCTTCTCTCTAACTCCTCTTGTATCAGTCTATCTCTTTCTGCTTTACGTCTATCTGACTCAGCTTGTTGCTCCTCCATCATTTTTAGACGCTCTTGAGTTACCTGCTCTCTGTTCTTCTCATTTTGAAGACGTTTATCCTCTGCTTGCTGTTGACGCTCTTGAATCAACTTCTTCTGAGCTTCGATCTTATCCGCTTTTTCTTGTTTCAGCTTCTCTTGCTTCTCTATCTGCTGTTTGATTTGTTCCTCTTTTCTTCTCTTAAGTTCTTGCTCTTTCTGATAGTTAACATCGTTTGCTAGCTCTTCTTTTCTCTTCTTCTCTTCAATTCGCATGATACGTTCAGCTTCTTCTTTACGTCTCTGTTGCTCTTCACGTCTACTCTGCCTTAGAGACATTGCATCCTCTTTCTGTTCTTCTTCTTCGACAGCTTGTGCTTCTGATTTAGTCATACCTTGCTTTCTACGGGCAGTAGCTAGTCTACGTAAAACTAAGTCGCTAATATCGTGTTTTTTTGTAGCAATCACCATAGTAGCTTCAGAATTTTTATCTAAAACGTAATCAAATTTACGAGCTTCAGCAATATCTTCCACTACAGCAAAAACTTGATCTTGTATTGGCTTAGCCAACATGATTTTCTGTGTTATCAAATCACCTGACGTTCCAAATCTTTTTTGTTGATATTGAAAAAGTTCTTCCTCTAATATTGATATCTCTTCTTCTTTCTCTTCTATCAAATCTCTAGTTAGAAGAATTCGCTCAGCAGCTAAGTTATCTTTTAGCTTTTTGATTTCAGCCTTCTTTTTATCAACATCACCTTTCCACGTATTCGCTCTTTCATCTAACTGGGTAGTAGCCTGTAGATACTCAGGTGTCTGACTTAAGATATACTCCATATCAATGTAGGCTACACGAGCACTACCACCTTGAGCCACTACCGATACTAATCCAAAAATACTAAATAATAAAGTTAAATACGTTTTCATTCTAAATCAAGTTTTATGATGTAACTAGTACATTAAAACGATTGCCCAAGAATAAAGTGTGTTTGGAATCCACTCTTCTGAGTAGTACCTGGTACAGAATCGAATCCGTATCCAAAGTCAATACCTAACAATCCGAACATTGGCATGAACACACGAACACCAAAACCAGCAGAACGTTTTAATTCAAACGGACTATAGTCTTTAAACGATGCAAATGAGTTCCCTGCTTCTGCGAAAGTCAACACATAAACTGATGCACTTGGCTTTAATGTAATAGGGTAACGTAATTCTAACGAAAATTTATTATAAATAGTACCTCCGATTTGTTCTCCTCTATCATTATATGGAGTTAATGTCTGATTTTGGTATCCTCTTAACTGAATTACCTCACGACCATCTAATGAATAATTTGCTAGTCCGTCACCACCTACATAGAATCTTTCAAACGGAACTACTCCTCTATTATTGTTATAAGCTCCCATATATCCAAATTCTCCTAGTGCACGAACTACTAATTTATCATAGATAGTTGTATACCAATCTCCTTTGAATTTTAATTTATAGTATTCTAACCAATTAAATTTCTTTTGGTCTACTTTAGCCACATCTGCTGTAGCATCTTCCCAATTATTAACTGGTCTATAGCTAGAATCTAAATAAGTTCCTACAGGGATAGTCGCTCCAGTTACTGGATCTATCGCTCCTGCTTTTGCTCTTAATTTATATTCTTGTTGATCACCAAGATTTTTATAATCCACATTGTTAAACAACGAATATGGAGCAGTAAACTTACCACTAACACTAAAGAATGAACCAAACGTTGGGAAAATCGGGTCATTACCACGATTATCACGTCTTAATTCAATCTGATAAGCTAAGTTACGAGAGTCTCCATCTCCGAATGTAAATAATCCTGTATTATAATTTTTCATATTATAATATTGAAAACTCAAAGTATGAGATAATACAAAGTTATCATCTGGCACACTTAATTGTTTAGCAATACCAAATTGCAATGTTGTAATATCAAATCCTCTACTTCTATCTGTACGACGATTCACATAATCATAAAGATTCTGTGTACTATATGCTACTGTACCAAAGAAGTTAATAGGCTTACGTCCTCCGAACCATGGCTCAGAGAAACTTATACTATAGGTTTGATAGTAAGTACTTCCTTGTAGACGTAGTGATAAAGATTGTCCATCTCCCATTGGGAAAGGCTTATAAGACTTCTTATTAAATATATTTCTCAACGAGAAGTTATTAAATGATAGTCCTAATGTACCGATGAATCCTCCACCACCGTATCCTCCTTGTAACTCAACCTGGCTTGATCCTTTTTCAGTTACTTGCCAATCGATATCAACTGTTCCAGAGTTTGGATCAGCATTTTTCACATCTGGAATAATAGCTTGTGCATCAAAAATATTTAATCCTCCTAATCGTCGGATTGTTTCCATCACTAAAGATTTACTCCATATCTCCCCTGGACGAGTTCTTATATCTCTATGAACTACGTGGTCATGTGTATTATCATTACCAGAAACAGTAATATTATTAAACCTTGCGATAGGTCCTTCCACAATTCTTACCTCGAAATCGATTGTATCATTAGCTGTTCTAACCTCAACTGGGTTTACGTTAGAGAATAAATATCCATTATTCTGATACACATTTGATATATAATACCCATCAGGATCAGTCTTATCATCTATACGTTTATCCAGTAAGACTCCGTTATAAACATCTCCTTTTTCGATACCCAATACCTGTTTTAATTGGCTATTTGTATAAACAGTATTACCAATAAAACGAATATCACCGAAGTAATACTTATTCCCCTCAGTAACATCAATATTTATACTTATTCTATTGGTTTCAGGATTATAACTTGTTGTATCAGCAATTATACGAGCATCTCTATAACCATTCTCTTTATATTTACTAACAAGCTTATCTAAATCCTCTTCATATTTAGCTTTGATAAACTTAGAAGGTTTGAAAATGCGCAATGGATTGAAAGGACTACGTTGCTTAGTCTCCTTCATTGCTTTTTTCAATTTCTTATCACTTAATTGCGTATTACCACTAAAAGCTATCTCTTCTATACGAACTTTCTTCCCCTTATCTATTCCAACTAATAGTTCTACTGTTCGGCCTGTCGAGTCAGCTGGAATAGTATTTAACGTTACTTTTGTATTATAATAACCATCTTTCTTATACTTATTTAGTAAGAAATACTTAGTAGTAGACAGAAAGTTATCATTAACAATTTTACCCCTATTCAGTTTTGCTTCTTTGATAAGAGCTTCAGACTTTGCCTTTTTAAAACCTTTAATCTTTACACTTTTTAAACGAGGCAGCTCATTTAAAGTTAGTTCTAGATTAATAGTGTCATTTACAACAGATGTTTCGTAGAAGTTAATATCAGTAAATGAACCAACCTTCCATAACTTTGTAAGAGCATGCGAAAGCTCTTCTCCAGGCACAGCTATTTTTTGGCCTTTAGAAAGCCCTGTAAAAGTAACTATCGTTTGTGGGTTTAAGCTATATTTTCCTGTCACTGTTATATCTCCTAAGGTATAGATTTTAGGAGCTTCAAAAGAAGGGGCTTTTATACTGTCCTGTGCATGCACATGAGAGTATACTAGACCAGCAATAAACAGTGCAAAAAGAGATGTACCTTTTTGAAACATTAGATTCGTTTTTTATTTTATTTGTTCACTTGTTTTTCCAAACCTTCTTTCTCTATTCTGATAAGTAAGAAGGGCTTTATAAAGTTCCTCTTCCGTAAAGTCCGGCCAGAGTACCTCTGTAAAATAAAGCTCAGAATAAGCGATTTGCCATAACAAAAAGTTACTTATTCGTTGCTCTCCACTTGTTCTAACTAATAGGTCAACATCAGGTAGATCACTCGTGTAAAGATGATTATTTATAACTGATTCATCTATATCAGCCTCCGAAATTAAGTTATTTTTAACTTTAAATGAAATTTCTTTTACAGCTTTTATTAGTTCAGCTCTAGAACCATAGCTCAACGCTAATGTTAAAGTCATTTGAGTATTGTCTTTAGTCTGATCCAATACGTCTCTTAATTGAGCTTGTACTTTTTCTGGCAATAAAGATAAATCACCAATAGCATTAAGTTTAATATTATTTTTCGTAAAAGTAGGGAGTTCCTTTTTTAGTGACTTCACTAATAATTTCATTAACATATCTACTTCCAATTTGGGACGATTCCAATTCTCAGTAGAAAACGCATATAAAGTTAAATGCTTAATTCCTAACGTAACGCATGTGCTAATAGTAGTACGCACGGACTTAACACCATTCTCATGGCCTAGCGTTCTTAGAAATCCTTTTTGTTTTGCCCATCTACCGTTACCATCCATAATGATGGCTAAGTGATTAGGTAAGTTGTCTGTGTTAATCTGTTCTTTCAAATTCATTTAATCTGCACAATAACATGGGTTATTTCCAAAAGTATAACTTATCGATATACCTGAGTAAAAAAACCAATCATTTCCGTTTTTACCAAAACCATAAGACTTTTTATTTGCTTCTGTAGGACTACTTCCATCTAAATTATTAGTAAAAGTATAATGTGCAGCTACTTCAGCATTCAGATTTATCTTAGGCGTAAGTCTTAATTTTAACCCACCCGCAAAAGGTATAGTCATTGAATTTTTCTTACCTCCTTTTACTAAATCTACACTTGTCGACTCAAATCCTTCTACAGGTGTACTTGGTCTAAAGTAAATATCGTTATATCTTATACCTGATACGCCAACAAAAAGGTAAGGTGTAAAACCAAAATTCTCTTGGTGTAAATCGAACTCAAAAAAATTAAATTCAATACCTACCGATAATTGTTGAACAGTATTAGTAAAACTATATCCTCTTTCTTTTCGACTTCCCATATCAGATTTAGCATCATCACCCCCTATTTTATGATGTGAATAACTAATTCTAAAAGAATGTCGAGGGCTTCTATTCCAACGATAAAACACATTGTACCCCATATCCTTTGGTGCTATATATTGAGTAGAACCAATATCTCCTACATAATTAGAACCACCAAGCCCTACACCGAATTCGTGAATCTGAGCTTTAGCTATAACTGTTGTAAGTAGCAGTAATAGAGATATAAGAATTTTATTCATTCTGTTAAAATAATTTACAAATATAGTAATATAGACCTTTCAAAATCTATTTTTTTCTCACGGATTGCCCAAATGAGGTTAAGCTATTTTGTTCTAAACGTAGAAAACCCTTAAAAAGTATATAGTTCGTTGACTTTTTTAATTTCTCTTATCCTCTCCCCACAGTAATTTATTTCTCAATGTCTTAATAAAACTTTGAGTAGGGAACTCTACTAAATCTACTGTAAAAGGAGCTTTAGTGATAATTAACTCAGTATCATTATCCACTGCCTTTGTTGTTGTATCTAATGACACTAAGAACTGCTTCTCTCTTGAACTAACTTTTAACTTAATTGTCAAATTATCTCGAATAACCAACGGTCTCACATTTAAATTATGCGGTGCCAACGGAGTTAACACAAAACATCCCGTCTCAGGTTCTATTATCGGCCCTCCACAGCTTAATGAATAACCAGTAGACCCTGAAGGTGTAGATATAATCAATCCATCTGCCCAATAAGTAGCTAAAAACTCATCATCTAAATAAGTTTCTACTGTAATCATAGAGGTTGTATTCTTTCTTGATACAGTCACCTCGTTTAAAGCATACTGAATATCAAAAGCATTATTTTCTTCAGGTAAACAATTTAAGCTCAACAAGGATCTCTTTGATCTCTTAAACTTATTTTCAAACAACAAAGGAATATGCTCCTCTAAATTATCGTGTTGTACATTAGCTAAAAATCCTAATCTACCTGCATTAATTCCCACAATTGGGATATCCGTATTTTTAATAAAATTAGCGGCGCGTAGCATTGTCCCATCACCTCCCACGCTAATAAAAAAATCCACTTCACTAGTCAATGGATTATTCGTTCCAAACGTTTGGTATTCTTTATCAAGAATATCTTGTTCATTCAATAGACTGTAAAACTTTTCTTCAAATACGACCTCTGTGTTTTCGTATTTTTGAAATAAGTTAAATAACCTACGTACTATATTTTGTACTATAGGTTTGGCAGTCTGTCCATAAATCGCAAACTTCATATTATATGTTTAGATATTTATTAAGGTATTCTGTTCTTTCCTTTAGATCATTAATATGCGTATCTTCAGAAAGTGTACTGACTATCTCATAACCATAACGTCTTAAGTCATCTAAAATAACCTTTGTATTGACACTATTAGTTTTAACTAATAGTTGAGTATTATGATTATTGTTAGACAATAGTAATAGACCTATCATTTTAGCATTGTTACCTTCTACTATTTGTGTTATTTCTGAGAAACTGTAATCTAAATGTCCTTTTTCAATGACAAAAGTAGTACCCTTTTCATCAAAAAACATTGTTTTACTCCATTCATTTAACAAATATTCTTTAGAATATATTCCTTTTACTTTACCTTCTTCGTCTAATAGCGGAATAGTATTCGTATCACACTGACTAAACAAATCAAAAAAATCAAAAGGATTCAAATTCGAAGACTCTAAAAGGTAGAACTTATCTAAATCATACATAACATCCTGAATAGTGCTATCGATATCAGCTGTATAAATATCTTCTGTATTGATATTGCCAATCCAGATTTCATCTTTATTCACCACAGGAAGATGAGAATAATTACTTTTTTCTAGATAAGGAAGTACATCTTTAATAAGCGTATTCAATTTACAGATAGGATAATCTGTGAGTAGAAAGAAGTCAGGAGATAACATAATTCAAGGTTATTATTTAGAAGTGCAAAATAATCAAAAATAAAACAATAGACGTTAATTATAGTTTGTATTTTTGTCTTTAAAACTTTATTTTATGACTAAGCTATCTGTTAATATCAACAAAATTGCTACTCTAAGAAACTCAAGAGGAGGAGATGTTCCTAATTTATTGCAAGTAGCCAAAGATGTACAAAAATTCGGAGCTCAAGGAGTAACTATACACCCTAGACCTGACGAAAGACATATTCGTTATCAAGATGCACGTGATTTAGTAGACGTAGTCTACACTGAATATAATATAGAAGGTAATCCTATGGATAACTTCTTAAACTTAGTATATGAGTGCAAACCTACCCAAGTAACATTAGTTCCCGATGCTGTAGATGCACTTACTTCTAATGCTGGATGGGATACCATTAAACACAAAGCATTCTTACAAGAAGTAATTCAAGAGTGTAAATCACGTAATATTCGTACTTCTATTTTCATAGATCCAGTATTAGAAATGGTAGAAGGTGCTAAAGTTGTAGGTGCTGACCGCATTGAGTTATATACTGAAAACTTTGCTGCTGAATATGCAAAAGGAAATGAAAACGCTATCATACCTTATACTCAAGCTGCTGAATTAGCAAACCAACTTGGATTAGGAATTAATGCAGGACACGATTTAAGTCTTGACAACATTGAATTCTTTAAAAACAATATTCCTAACCTACTAGAGGTTTCTATAGGTCATGCCTTAATATCTGAATCTCTTTACCTAGGATTAGAAAATGTAGTAAATATGTACATCAGAAAATTACAATAATGGCAGATATATTATACTCTAAAATAGAAGGCGAAGGTATCCCTTTAATTGTTATGCATGGATATATGGGAATGTCTGACAACTGGAATACTTTTGGTAAACAAATGGCAGAAGTAGGTTACGAAGTACACCTATTAGATCTTAGAAATCACGGTCGCAGTTTTCATTCTGACGATTGGTCTTATGATTTTATGGTAGAGGACATCGTTCGTTATATGGATTATCACGCTATATGTGATGCTATCATATTAGGACACTCTATGGGAGGAAAAGTAGCGATGAAGTTAGCCACTCGTTACCCAGCTAAAGTAGAAAAACTAATTGTAGCAGATATTTCACCGCGCAGCTACGCCCCACATCATCAGGATATATTAGCAGCGCTTAACGCTGTTGACTTCTCTACTAAACCAAGTCGAAAAGAAGTAGAAGAAACCATCGCTTCTCATATTCCCGAAATCGGTACACGACTTTTCTTATTAAAAAGTTTATACTGGGTAGAACCAGGACAACTAGGTTTCAGATTCAATCTGAATGCTTTTAATCAAAATGAAGATGTCGTAGGTGAAGGTGTAGAAGAAGGTGCTGAATACACAGGAGACACGTTATTCATTAGAGGGGGAAACTCTAAGTACATTCAAGAAAAGGATGAAGTACTTATCCAAGAACACTTCCCTAATGCAATCATCAAAACGATTCCAAATACAGGACATTGGTTACATGCAGAGAACCCTCAAATGTTCTTCGATATCGTTAAAGAGTTTCTAGGATAGACAAAAAAATATCACTTATAATAAAGGTCTAATACTTCGTCAGTATTAGACCTTTATTTATATGTAAAATGTAGTTCTCATTCGCCTTGTTCTCATTCGCCTTGTTCTCGTTACCGCGACTTTATGTATATTACCTACAACTTGTATATAATTGTACAAATTCTTAATTCTTAATTAATCATTTGTACCAACTAGAATACATCACATAATTATCTGCTATACGCTCTACCTCACCCCCAAAGTCTGACGCACTTATATCTTTTACCTTTTTAGCAGGCATACCAGCATATATAGAACCTGCCTCTACTACCGTATTCTGAGTGACAACAGCGCCAGCAGCAATTATTGTATTGCTGTGTACAACACAATTATCCATTACAATAGCTCCCATACCAATTAATACATTATCATGTATTGTACATCCATGCACCATAGCATTATGCCCTATAGAAACATTATTACCGATCACAGTCGGATGCTTTAAGTAGGTACAATGGACAATAGCCCCATCTTGTATATTCACCTTATCGCCTATCGTAATAGAATTCACATCACCGCGAATGACAGCATTGAACCATACACTACACTTCTCTCCGAATGTAACATCACCTACTATAGTGGCATTCTCTGCCACATAGCAGTCCTCAGGTATTTGAGGATATTTTCCTCTTATTTCTTTTATAATCATAATATATAGCAATAAAAAATCCCGATAAATATCGGGATTTTTTTATTATTTAATCTTTTGCAGTTGGACAATTACACTCTAAACTTGTACGTTTAGGAAATATATTAAACCCTACTGTAAACTGATGGAAAGCACCATCACCGAAAGTAAGATCTCCCATTAGTTTAGTATAAGAGTATGCAAAACTAACATTCTTATAGTTTCCTCCTAGCATTGGAGAGATATACTGATAACGTTGTGTTTTAGACTTCCCATTCTCGAAATAATCTGTTCCATTAAAGTTAGATCTAAAAGACGCTCCAGCCCAAATCTTACCAAAATCAAACTGTCTATAAACCTTCATATTAACATCTAGTGCAAAATCCTCACGCTCTTCAGTATACTGAGCTAATATAGATGGCTCATAGATCCAACCTGTTCCATATCTCGTATTTCCAAATGCATACCCTGCACCTAAAATATATTTTCTAAAGTTATTGCTCTCTGTATCCGAGTATAATTTACTAGAACTCGTTACCGCATTCTTCACTGTAAACATAGAGAAGAAATTCTGATAGTGATAAGCTGCACCAAAATCAACTGAGAAATAAGAATCTTTTAATTCTAGTCCTCCTGCTACATTAGGATCAAATCCTCCAAACTCACTCTCATCTAACTTCGTCTGAGCAAAACCTGCACTCAATCCAAATGACAATTGGTTTAAGTCATAACGTGACTCACTAAAGGTAATATGGTGAGCATACGTCGCTTTAAAACCAGTCTGTGAGTGATAACCATTCTTATCATTGAATCCGATAATTCCGATAGCTGATTGATCGGTTAGACGAGTACTGGCATTCATTGTCATAAGACGAGGAGCATCATCTACACCACTCCACTGTTGTCTTACAGTCAATCTAACATTCGTACTATTCTTAATACCTGCCATAGCAGGATGTAAAAGATAATAGTTATCTGCTAAATATTCAGAATTTACCGTTAGTCCTTCTTGTGCAAAACCAATTTGAGAAATCAATAATGCTATAGCTAAATAGCGCTTCTTTATTATATTCATAACTTAATTATCTTTTTAAAGAAAAGTGTCCTTTATAACTTACCTTACGTCCATTCATATCATTCGGAGCTTTAAAATCATTTACAAACTCCACAGTGAACCAATAATCTGTAGACGGCATCGGTTTTCCATTCCATGTTCCATCCCATCCCTCTGTATGTGGGCTTAACTGTTTTAATAATCTACCTGAACGATCATAGATATAAATACGAGCCTCATTGTGTCCTTTTAGACCTGGTATATTCCATGTATCATTATATCCATCTCCATTAGGAGTAAAATACTTAGGATAACCAAACACTGAGAATTTAACTGATGTAGAACATCCTGTTACTCTATTTCTTGCATAAGCAATATGTTCTCCTATTGGTATATTATAAAACTGACTTGAAGGTTGGAATGCACTATTATCAATAGCAAAATCATAACCATCTGTAATAGGACTTGTTCCTCCATCTAATACACCTAAGCGCACCATCGTCTCTCCTTTTTCATCAATCTCCATACTGTTCAGCATTCCTGTTGCATCTACTCCTTCCACTACCGCTACTGGTGGTGCTTTTACTGTCCATACTATCGTCTCTGTTGAACAAGACTGTACTCCAGGATAAGGAGAAGTAGCATAGCTTGCTATTGCTCTATAATTACCAGATTTATCTATCTTAATCGAAGTCTGGTTCCCACTTCCAGGTACTGTATTATACACTATCCACCCATTCTCTCGACTTACTTCATATTGCCATGTTATAACAATAGGTCTACCTTTTACATCCTTATTCTCCACACTTAATACGACAGGAGCTATTTCATTCGTCTCTGTATTAATACAAAGTTGTTGAGTGCTTTCTTTAGGGAAATAATCTATAGCTAATTCTACCCCAAGAGAAACTTTAAAAGAAGAGTAATTATCCGCCTTACAATCGAAACCTTCCGTCATGATCACTCTAGTATAAATCGGTCCTTTTACTTCTCCCATCTTAATAGGGTAAGCCGTTACTTTACTCTCAGGCATACGGTTTACATCAGCTTCTGCATCCTTTTCATTTTCATAATATACAGTTGTTATTTTATCTGTAGGATTTAAGTTTGGTGTATTTGTAATAGAAGTTTTCCCCATTACAGTCCCCTCATATCTTCTTAAATTCACAGTAGATTCTCCTGTATTATTTTCTACTTGACAGTAATGAAAAACTTGAGTTGACACTTCTGCTGTCTTTAAATTATCATATCCTAAAGAAGCGTAGAAAAAAGCAGTATTGAAATTCTTATCTTCTAAATTCGTTAAACGAGCCCATATCTTGCGAGTCTCATTTAACTTCACTGTTATCTCTACTCCTACTATTTTATTTGTATTCGCGATTGCGTCTTCCTCTGAATTAAAATATCCTATAGAATATTTTCCCTTAGGATCAAATCCTTCTGCTGCTTGTTCTTCATCTGTAGCTATGGTACGCCCATCAGCTATTACTTTTGTTTGACCATCTATAGTCAAACTGTATGAAGCAATCTTACTATCACAATAAGAAACATTCTGAAGAGGAGGAATAATTGGTTTATCTATTACTTTAAACACTACTTTCTGACTTGTTGATACAAGAGGATTAGCTGATTTAGCCAACTTATAAGAAATGCGTGCAGTAGCATCTGTCCCATGCGCTCCCTCATAAGGTTTAGAGATATCTATTGGATTCTCATTTCTCTGAGCATCATAAGCAGTCTTGTGAAAAGTAATCGTATAATAGTCTGGATTTTCACCAGTGCCTAATAAAGCAGGTATTGTCTTTTTCAAGTCGTAATTACCATATCTATTTGTATCGTCTTTTCTTGTCTCTACAGATTCTAATACTGGGTTAACGCCACTCACTTTTAACTTCTCTACAAAAAGCGTGAACTGACGTGTAGCAGTCTCTCCATCAAGAACGATCTTCGCTTCAATTAATTGGTTCTTATTTGTAGTAAACTTATTAATCTCAGCATCTGTTAGCTTAGTTTTACTAGTACCATCTACTTTGAAAAGCTCTGTATTAGAATTTCCGTAGTACAACTGGTTTTTATCCTCTAACAAAACAAATGTAGCATTACCTTCTTTATCAGCATTTTGATACTGATCAGGACGTCCTGTAACTCTATCATTTAATGTAGCTCCTTCTTCTGGCTTCACTTTAATTAAAAATGGGCTAACCGTTACTTTTGTAGCATCTACTACAGATTGCACTCTAAGAAACCTAGTCAATGGTGCTGTAGTAGGATTAAACTTATCCTCATAAAGAATTTCGCTTATTATTTTATTCGTATTGCGATTAGCTTCATCTTGAGTATTGTGAAAACTATAGATATATCCTTCAGGAACAATAGCATTTCCCTCAGCATCTACAACTAATCCAGTTGTTTTGTTTTTTATTGCCTCACCTAAGAATACTCTAAAATTCCCTGATGTGCTATTCTTTGGAAGAGCCTGTTCTATATCATGAGGTTTCCCAACTTTCACCTCAGGTTTTGGCTCATCTTGGTCATTATATACCTCAACTATCTCTCTATTACCTAGATATTCAAAAGGGTTTATACCTCCAGCTACAGCTCCTACTGACAGAACTCCTGAAAGTACAAATAATGAAAGCCACATTCTTTTGCCCATTTTATCGCTATATTAAATTGTTAGTGCTTACTAATGTTAATTAATTGTTTAAAAATCTTATCTTCGTGACGCTTAGCATTTTTCTTTGCTAATTTTGAAAAAAACTAAATTAACATGTCAAAAATACAAATTCAAAATACGTCAAACCCAACAATTATAAAATTTGTTTTACCAGATTTTATAGCTAAGGGAGAAAACCACGAGTTCAAAAATATTGATGAGACTGCAGAATCACCTTTAGCGAAGGAATTATTCTATCTTCCTTTTGTTAAAACGGTTTATATCTCAAATAATTTTATCGCCATCGAAAAATTTTCAATTGTCGAGTGGGATGATGTAAAAGAAACCGTTGCAGATCAGATAGAACTATTCTTGGCTAAAGGTAAGAAAATCTTAATAGATTCTAAAAAAGAAATAAAAAAGCAACCAATTACTATTTACGCTGAATCAACACCAAATCCTTCAGTAATTAAATTCGTTGCCAATAAATTATTAACAAAAAAAGGTGTAGAGTTTAAAAATATAGATGAAGCTAGTGCTTCTCCTCTTGCTAAAGAGCTTTTTAAACAATCTTTCGTTAAAGAAGTATTCATTGATGAGAACTATGTTTCTATTTCTAAATATGACTCTTTCGAATGGGATCAATTAGTACAGGTTACTCGTGCCTTTATCAAAGAGTTCTTAGAAAATGGTAATCTAGCAGTAGACGAATCGCTTATTCATGATGTTAAAGCAATTGAGGCGGCAGCTGACGAACACTTTGACTCTTTAGATGAAAAGTCTCAACGCATCATTAATATCCTTGAAGAAAACGTAAAACCTGCTGTACAAGCTGATGGTGGTAATATCGCTTTCCAAAAATATGACCAGGAGTCTAATATTGTACATGTACTTTTACAAGGAGCATGTAGCGGATGTCCTTCTTCTACATTCACTTTAAAGAATGGTATAGAAGGAATGCTAAGACATATGCTTAACGATGAGAAAATCATTGTAGAAGCTTATAACGGATAGTAAACAACTAGATATAAAGAAAAAGGTAGGGGCTGTCTCATTGCAAAAAGAGACAGCCCTCTTTGTTCTGATATTTTAGATATTGTTTTAGGGGATTTTTTTTGAAATATTGCAACCTTAGAGGATTGAAAAAAACATTTCGGAAAAAAAAGGGTAAAAAGAGTCTTTTTAGGCAGCTCTCTTTCTGATATTTTGTGCAATTGCCAATAATCCCCATTCTATTGCGACTTTTTCCTTACCACGAAGCATAAATCGGCGGAACCCATGGTTCTGTTTAATATTTCCGAAAACTGTTTCTACATCGTGACACCTTTGTTTACGCTTGTCAATACCTTCTTTTGTAGTGAGTAATTTACTTGCTTGTTTTCGGTGTCGTTGTAATTCAAAGTTTATCTCTATAGTCCGATTGCCTTTTGCTTTATGACACACACCATTTAAAGGACAACCTTGACAATTTTTAGCTTGATACTGCCTTAATGTTTGGATAAAGCCTGTAGTTGTAGTTTTTGTTGTATCTCCAATATAGTGCATTTTTTGTCCCATAGGACATACAAAATAATCACCTTTGTGTTGGTAAAACAATTTATCTGTTGTAAAAGGCTTTGTACTTTGCTTAGCATTCTTTCTTGGTTTTTTTTCTACTTGTTCCTGCTCTTGATCAAAAGTGTTATACTTCACAAAAGCTTTAATTTCTTCCCCCTCTAAATAGGTGTAATTTTCTTGACTACCATACCCTGCATCTGCTATAACAGACTTTGGATATACTCCATAATTCTCTTTGAATTTTTCTAAGTGAGGTATTAATGTAGTTGTATCAGTTGGGTTTGAATGTATACTATAGGCTAGGATATATTGATTGTTGGTTGATATTTGAACATTGTAGCCTGCTTTTAGAAAACCACTATTCATATGATCTTCCTTCATACGCATAAAAGTAGCATCCTTATCTGTTTTAGAATAAGAATTACGATCTTCTAATATAGCTTCATGCTCTTGGTACTCTTGAATTTTTGTAGGATACTCTTTAGTAATATACTTCAGTTTATTCTTTACTTTCTGATCAACATCTGGATTGTCTTTTAGCGCTGCATTTAATGTATCAATGGCTTGAGAGATAGCTTCTGTATCTATTTTCTTAAAATCTGGAGGAGGTGGAAGTTCACTTTCTTGTCTAGCAATAGAGTCTGCATACCCCCATATCTCTAGGATTTGTTGAACCATCTTTTCTTTATAATTTGAAATAGCTTTCTTCCAAACAAAGGTGAATTTATTAGCATTGGCTTCGATTTTAGTTCCATCAATATAAGCCTCTTCAATACTGATAAAACCTTCGGCTATAAATAATTCAACAATCTGAGTAAAGATCTGCTCTATATAACCCTTAAGTTTTGAAGAGCGAAAACGATTAATTGTATTGTGGTCTGGGTAAGACATACCACTCAGCCACATATAATGAACATTCTCTAAGCAAGCCTGCTCAAGCTTGCGACTACTGTATACATTGTTTAGGTAACCATAGATTAAAACTTTTAGCAACATCTTAGGATGATAACTGATACCACCACATTTAGAGTAGCTATCATATAAGCTTTCTAAGTCTAACTTATCTATTACTGTATTAATAATACGTACAGGATGTAATTTAGGAATAAAATCATCTAAGGAATGAGGAATCAAGCTCATTTGATTCTGAGCGTAGTATTTAAATCTAGGGGATTGTTTTGCCATAAACACATTGATTTAAGATTTAAAAATACTGATAATCAACGAAATAAACAAATTTTAAAAGTATAGATATACCAAATATTGAATAAAAAAGAGGCTGTCTTTATGAGACAGCCCCTACCTTTTTTTGTGCTTTATTATCTAAGTAGAAGGTAGAAAATCAGAAATCTACTTCATTACACTCCTAAATATCATAAAAACAAAATGAGGTTGCCTAGGCAACCTCATTTCTTCACTTAAATTAAATATAGATTAGCTCATTCTTTTGAATGACTTCCTCTTAACATCAATTTCGAAATCTCGAAACAATTCTAACAATCCAATTGTAGACTTGATTAGATCATCAGTCTCAAATAAAATAGAGAAGTATAACTTACTATTTTTAGGACTTGTCTCTGTCGTACGAATACGAATGATTTGTTTCTGGATTAACTTATCTACAGTAGCGATTAAATCATCTTTTTCCTGTAGGATTTCTTCTATCTCAGAGAATTTTTCTTCTGTAAATAATATGATTACTTTATCGAATAATACTTGAAGCTTTTTATCTATTAGTTTTAAATCTCTAATTTGATTAAACTTCAGTTTCTTATGGTTATTGTCAATATGCGTATAACTATTCTGAGCAATAAAATTGATAGACTTAATCATATCTTGTAGATACCCTAGTGTCAATACATAGAATTTACTTGCTTCTACAGAAGTTTCATCTAGATTTTTAATAAAGAAGTACACATTACCACGTAAGTTATCCACTTCTTTTTCTAGCTTCTTAAGCTGCTTTCTACTTTTCTTTAATTCTGTCAATTCTTGCAGAGCCACACCATCTATCACCGAAGTATATAATTCATTTGCTCTTGTAATCACATTAGCGATTTGAGAAGAACTTTCTGAAGCTACCCCTTGGATAGTCATAATATCAACGCTATCTAACTTCGCTTCATTATCTGCTTTTTCTTTTGTCTTCTTATTATACATTTTATTACTTCTGTATAATAAAATTCCCACTAGAATTAACATTCCTACTAAAGCGTAGATCTCTCCTATTTTTAATACATAAGCGATCACAAAAGAAGCAATAAATGCTACAATAGCTGTTACGAACCAACCACCTATCACATTAAACACCCCTGCTACACGATACACAGCTGAGTCTCTATCCCATGCTCTATCCGCAAATGATGTACCCATCGCCACCATAAAAGTCACATAAGTAGTTGATAGTGGTAATTTCATAGAAGTACCGATAGAGATCAAGATACTCGCCACAATAAGGTTCACTGAAGCACGTACCATATCGAATGCTGGTTCATCCTTTGGAGTTCTACTCTTTGGTTTCTTAGGAATCTCAAAGCGCTTATCCATTTTGAGCTGTAGTGATTTTGGCAAGAAGTAATTCACTCCCATACCGATTAACACCATACCTCTAACGATAACCTTAGACAGAATATTAGGTGAGAATTTCTCCTCTGTACTTCCTGTATCTTGTCTTGCCAAGCTCATTTCTGTCTCGATTACATTCTTCGCTTTCTTAGATGTCCATAAAGTATACACCATGATAATACCTGCAATGGCTAAAAAATAGAAAGGAGCAACTACACTCTCTTCTGCTAACTTATGCATCATATAAGTATCAGGAGACTGACCCGATGCCATAAAGAACTCAAATGATTGGAATGCTGCAATAGGCACACCTATAAAGTTCACTAAGTCATTACCTGCAAAAGCCAATGCTAATGCAAATGTTCCGATAACGATAATTACTCTAAGTATATTTAACTTAAAGATACTCATCAGTAATTGAGAGAATATAGTCCAAAACACTAAACTAATCCCTATAATAGTTAACTGATTATCTCCAATCCAGTTACTAGTTTCTTTTGTAATAAAACTTGCACCTTTTAATCCTTTTACCAAGATAAAGAAAGTAATAGCAGTAATAGCTACCCCTCCGAATATCGCTCCGAAGTATTTTAACTTTTGTTCCACTTGGAAGGTAAAGATCAACCTAGAAACGTATTGTACTAAAGTACCTAACGTAAAAGAAAGTATTACTGACAGTAATATACTGACTACAATCTCGGTGGCCTTCTCCGTATTGATATAATCTGGCAACATAGACCAGCTATCGTTATTAGATACGATTTTGATTACAGCAAGACATACTGCAGAACCTAATAATTCGAAAACAATAGATACTGTAGTAGATGTTGGCAACCCTAAAGAGTTAAACACATCCAGAAGTAGTACATCGGTAATCATCACCGCGAGGAAGATGACCATCACATCATTAAAGGAGAACATACTAGGGACGAATATACCACTTCGGGCTATCTCCATCATCCCTCCTGAAAATATCGCTCCTACTAGAATACCTAGTGAAGCTACAATCATAATTGTCTTAAAAGTAACCGCTTTTGAACCCAATGCTGAATTCAAGAAGTTCACCGCATCGTTACTTACTCCAACAGTTAAATCGATAATAGCTAATACCCCAAGGGCTATAAGCATTACAATAAAAATCTGTTCCATTTATAAATTCTATTTAAATTAAGTGTGCCGCAAAATTGATTATAATAATTCATACCTATGTTAACTTAACGTTATTAATCCTTCAGCTTCTTTTTATAGTTAAAATACATTTGACTACTTTTGTTAAGCAACAACAATATCATAATCTCATCATGAATTTATTACACTTAGAATCAAGCCCTTATTTATTACAACATGCCAATAACCCTATTTATTGGAAAGCGTGGAATAAGGAAACTTTAACACTAGCTGAGCAGGAAGACAAACTTCTTATTATCAGCATAGGATACTCTACTTGTCACTGGTGTCATGTTATGGAAAAAGAAAGTTTTGAGAACCAAGAGGTAGCAGATCTTATGAATCAACATTTTATCTCTATCAAGGTTGATCGTGAAGAGCTTCCTCATCTAGATAACTTCTATATGAAAGCAATCCAAATTATGACAAAACAAGGAGGATGGCCTTTAAATGTTGTTTGTTTGCCTGATGGTAGACCAATATGGGGAGGAACTTATTTTAAAAGACAAAATTGGATAGATTCTTTATCACAGTTACATCACCTGTACAAAGAAAAACGCGATACTGTACTAGATTTCGCAACACAACTACAAGAAGGAATATCTATTCTAAGTCAAGCACCTATAGCACAAGAGGAATCTAGATTCAATACAGACCTTGTATTAGAGAATTGGAAAAAGAGTTTTGATTGGGAATATGGAGGGTATACACGAGCGCCAAAGTTCATGATGCCTACTAACTTACTATACTTACAGAAAAAAGGAGTATTACACCGAGATCAACAACTATTAGAATACATAGACCTTACGTTAACTAGAATGGCATGGGGAGGTCTATTTGATACAGTAGAAGGTGGTTTCTCTAGATATTCTGTCGATCATAAATGGCATATTCCTCACTTCGAAAAAATGCTTTATGACAATGCACAACTGTTATCTGTATATGCAGATGGATATAAACGTACTCACAATAAACTCTACAAAGAAGTTATTGACAAGACAATTAATTTTATTACTAACAATTGGGCTAATGGTGAAGGAGGATATTATTCAGCACTAGATGCAGACAGTTTAGACAGTCACAACCAGCTGGAAGAAGGTGCTTTCTATATTTGGACAATAGAAGAATTAAAAGAATTAGTCCAACAAGATTTCCCTTTATTCAGTACTGTATTTAATATCAATTCTTTTGGACATTGGGAGAACAACCAATATGTATTAATCCAAACCCGTGAATTAATAGATATCGCTAACGAGAATAATATCCCTCTTGAAGACTTAGAAAATAAAAAAAAGCAATGGGAAACAGCTCTAAGACAGTATAGAGCGAATAGACCTAAGCCACGCCTAGATGACAAAACACTCACTTCGTGGAATGCTATGTACATCACAGGATTATTAGATGCATACACGGCTACTCAAAACACAGCTTATCTAGAACAAGCTAAAGCATTACACCTATTCATCCACAATAACCTATGGTGTGAAGAGCGTGGACTATTGCGTACGTATAAAGATGGAAATGCCAAGATAGAAGCTTTCTTAGACGATTATGCCTTTTATATACAAGGATTAATTTATCTATTTGAACACACAGAAGAACAACAATACATCACAGAAGCCAAAAATCTTATGGACTACTCTTTAGACCACTTCTTAGATCACGAGAGCAAGTTCTTTTATTTTAGCAAGCATAACCAAGAAGATACTATTACACCAGCGATAGAAACAGAGGATAATGTTATCCCTTCTTCTAACGCGATTATGGCTATAAATTTATACAAACTCGGTTTGCTATACGAGAATAGTTACTACAGTGATCTCACAATTAATATGACGAATACTGTACTCTCTACTGTTGATTATCCTTCAGCATACTCACATTGGCTATTGCTACAACTATATTTAGAGCAACCACTTGAGTTAACATGGGTGGGTGCAGATGCTCTTCAACACAATCTATCGAGAAGAGAAAACATAATAACGAGAGCTTCTGTATTCTCAGTATCCTCACCATCGACTGTCCCTTACTTAGCTAAGTATACACCTACAGAAGAGACTTTACATTATATTTGTATAGAGAGAGCGTGCTTAGCACCTGATACAGATCATACACAGATAGATAATTATACTTTATAAAATATGCAAAAATTAGATACTTTATTATCTAGATACATTGAAGATATTATTACCTATATACCTGAGATAGTGACTTCACTTATCATCTTAGGTATAGGTCTATGGGTTATTCGCTTCTTACAGAGATTAGCAAAAAGAATATTCTTAAAAAAGAATATAGACCCTACTTTCTCTAGCTTTATTCTAGATGTATTAATCTGGGGAATGCGAATACTCTTATTTGTTATCATCGCCTCAAAGCTTGGTATACAAACTAGTTCTTTTGTAGCCATTATTGGTGCAATGAGTTTAGCCATTGGTCTTTCATTACAAGGATCATTGAGTAACTTCGCTGGAGGTGTATTAATTATTCTATTTAAACCATTTAGAATAGGAGATATTATAGAGGCACAGGGAGAAACAGGTAAAGTACTAACCATACATATCTTCTCCACTCAGGTACTAACTTATCAGAACAATATAGTGTATATCCCTAACGGAGTACTATCTAATGGTAAGATTAAAAATATTACACAGAACAACCTTAGAAGAGCTGAAATAGCAGTGCAAACAACTCTACTTAAAAACACAACAGTCTTTATAGAAAAACTACAAGAGGAGCTAGATTCCTATGACAAAGTACTTTCACAACCAAGACCTAGAATATTAATCAGAGAGTTATTAGATACTAAGATTACGTACACCGTACAGATATGGGTAGAGAATGATAACTTTACCGTTGCTACATCTTATGTACTCTTAAAAGCGAGAGAAATTAGTGATGCGCTATAATAGATAATTATTCAATAAATAAGGGCTGCTAATTTATAGATTAGCAGCCCTTATTTATTATTATTTATTTCTTCTTTTGAATGAGAACAAAGTCTTTAAGATAGAAAGGCTCAAAATAAGCCACATCCACAAACTCTTCTTTCACATACTTATCATAAGCCATCACTCCCATTTCACTTGCAGAAGGATATGTAATCTCAGGATAGTACATAAAACCTTCCGTACCTAATGTTTCCTTACACTTCATTGCTCCATCCCCTATCAGATGTAATTTTGTTCCTTTATATTGATTAAAAGAGTTTTCATCAATAACGATTGCCTCTATTTCACTTAATTTATTATACTCTTTATCAAAGACTGCGGAGAACACTTCCATACGTCTAGCATCTAGCATTGGTACGATCAGTCCTTCTGTCACCTCCACCTGTCTTGCTAATATCTCTAAAGTGTCTAATGCTATTAAAGGAATCGACAATCCATAACAAAGCCCCTTCACTGAAGATACTCCTATGCGCAAGCCTGTATATGACCCAGGTCCTTGACTAATCGCTATAGCCGAAAGATCTTTTAAAGTCTTGTTATTCTCTTTTAATATTTCTTCTACAAAAACGTGTAGCTTCTCAGCATGAGAGAAATTCTCTTCTGCTATCTCCTTACACGCTATTACTTCACCAGTCACTGATAATGAGACAGAACAGTTCTTAGTAGCTGTCTCAATAGATAAAATCGTTATCATTATTATTTTTTACTTTCTACTTCTACTTTATCTCCATGTTGAAGGATTCTACTTACAGTCGAATATGGCCCTGTAATAATCACATCCTCAGCATGAAGGCCTTCTATTATTTGAATATTCGAGTCGTCTTTTATTCCAGTTTTCACAAATTTAAGCTTTGCTGTACCGCCATCATTAACGAATATAGCTTCTCTCATAAGCTCTTTATCGAATATCTTCTTTCCTTCTGTTTTATTCATAACAGTATCAGTAGGTGTTTTCATTACCACAGCACTAATAGGTACCGCATAAATATCATTCTTAACATCAGTAATAATATCTACAGCTGCAGTCATACCTGGTCTAAATGGAGAGTAATTCTCAATATCCTTTTTTACCAAGTCTTGGTATGATTCTGCTAAGATTTTAATCTTTACTTTAAAAGTCGTTACCTGATCAGCTGATACTGTCTGATTAGAAGCAGAATTAGAAATACTAGTCACTACACCTCTAAACTCTTTTTTTAGATAGGCATCTACATTAATTCTTGTCTCATCACCTAGTTTCACTTTTACGATATCATTTTCATTAATATCGACTTCTACCTCCATTCCACTAAGGTTAGCCACTCTTAAAATCTCCGTACCTGCCATCTGTTGGGTACCTAACACTCGCTCTCCTAACTCTACATTCACTCTAGAAATCGTACCATAAGCTGGTGCGTATATCGTCGTTCGAAGAAGATTAGCTTTTGACTCTGCTAGTGCAGCCCTAGAACTCTCTACATTATAATAAGCAGAAGATTGAGCTGCTTTAGCCACTTCATACGTTCGCACTACTAGATCCCATTCAGAACGCGAAATCACTCCCTTGTCATACAATCTACTATTTCGATCATAATTAGATTTAGCCTCTTTTAACTGAGCTTCAGCCTGTGATAATCCAGCTTTACTCGTCGCTAACATCGCCTCTACTCTCTCCATAGCAGAAGTATATAAGTCTGGATTAATTACGACTAATAGATCTCCCTTATTAACGACCTGTCCTTCTTTGATTGGCAAATTTATGATTTCTCCAGATACTTCTGAAGATATTTTAATCTCTATTTCGGGTTGTATCTTTCCTGTACCTGATACTGTCTCGATAATATTCGTCTTTTCTAATTCTATCGTTTCTACTTTAGTACGATCTTCTTCTTTACCGAAAACAAACTTTCCAATAAGTAAGACAGCCACTATAAGGATACCAACTACTATGATGTATTTTTTCTTCATCTCTCTAATGTTTAAAAAGTGGGATACCAAAATAATACTCTAGTATCTTGGTTTTAAAAATGTATTCATATTTAGACTTTAATAAATCTGACTGTGCCGTCACAAATAAAGTCTGATTTTGATTTAATTCAAAGATATTAATTAAGCCAACAGAATAACGCTCCTTTGAGTACTCTAGAGACAGCTTCCTTGCTTCAAGACTTGCATTACTAGCCTCATACTTCTGATAAGCACTCTCCGTATCTGTATAAGCCTTAAACACGAGCTGCTCTAAATTCAGTGCAATTACCTCTCTTTCATTCTCTATCTGTTGTAGCGTAAGTTTTTTTAATTTGATACTATTTCGAGTAGAGAAACCATTAAAAATAGGTATCGTTAGACTTAAACCAAAATTCGAATTAAAGTTATCACTAAACTGATTGAAAAAAGAATTAGGCCCACCGTATACAGCCATACTATTCTGTCGCAATACACGCTGATTAGATCCTTCTACATACCCTACTTCAGAAGTAGATTCTAATAAGCGATTTTCTACTAATCGATCTTGGTAATTCATATTCGTACCTAGATTATAAAATGCTTGTAGAGTAGGGCTATAAGCAGACTTAGCTATACTTACATCTTTTTCTGCCATCAGCACATTCGTTTCTGCTGTTTTGATATCTGTCAATACTTCAGTAGCTCTATTAGTAATATCTTGAGGGCTATAGCTAAGCATACTTGACTCTGACACTTCATAATCCGTATCTACAATATCAAAAGATTCATAGGACTTGATTTGAAGCAATTGAGCTAAGTTTAAACGAGCCATCACTAATTCATTCTGTGAAATAATTAATCGCTGTGTATCTATAGCCACAGTCGCTTTGGCTTCTAACAAATCACCTGCTGGTACAACACCTTCATTCACTAACTCTTGCGTACGCTCCTGCTGACTCTTGTCATATTCTAATTGCGTTTGATTCGTCTTTACCAATTCTTTATTAAACAAAATCTGCAAATAAGAATTAATCACATTCAACGCAATATCCTCCTTCATCTTTTGCAACTTATACTGAGAAGCTAGATGTGATAATCTAGCCTTGACCAACATATTCTGTTTCTTCAGTCCTCCGTATAAATCTACTTTCATACCCAGACCTAAATTTGTCGCTTGAATAGTCTTACTATCTACCATACCTGTTAACTGATCTGGCTGATCTGCGATAGTCCATGAATGACTTCCGGTTAAATTGACATTAGGCATGAAGCTGCCTATCGCGATATCCTTATTAATCTCTGCGCTTTGTTCATCTAACTCATACTGCTTAATACGAATATTATTCTCTATTGCATAGTCAATACACTTCTCTAATGACCATAGAGTACGTTCTTGTCCTTTCACAAAAGAACAATATAAACCCAGTACTATACAAGTACCTTTTAGAAAGTAGCGATTAACCATATTCGATATACTCTTCTGAAATTAATAATTAATTATAACTCAAGTATAAAGTAATAAAAAAAACCGCTAATAGTAGCGGTTTTCTGTTATGATTTTGTACTTTTTTTGTTTTTATATACTCTATAACTAAAATACATAGCAAAAGCAACAAGCAAATACGGAAATATCATTAGGTACACTATTCCGTCGTTTACAGCTTCTGCTTTCACTCCTCCGTCTTCTGTCTCTAATGTAGCTCGACACATCGCACACTGAGCAAATGCCTCACCCGAAAAGAAAAATACAGAAAACAGTAGACCCCAAACTAACTTTTTCATCATTACTTAATTGTATTAGTTAATATAATAAGGCGAAATCATCAAGTAAACGATAACTCCTGTCACAGCTACATACAACCACATAGGGTAAGTAATACGAGCTAACTTTTTATGTCTAGCATAAGATCCAGAAATACCACGTACAAACGTGAACAAAACAAAAGGAATAATGATAATAGACAATAAAATATGGGTAATCAAAATAAAGAAATAGATAGGACGTATAATTCCCTCTCCTCCAAACTTCGTCTCAATAGAAGTCATGTGATAAGCCACATACATCGCTAAAAAAGCTACTGAACATGCAATACACAATTTGATTAAACGCTCGTGTAATTGCTTATTTCCTTTTTTAATAGCCATTACTGCCCATACTAATAATACAGCGGTAAGTCCATTAATAGTAGCGTAGATTGGAGGTAAAAATGATAACGGTTTTACATCATATCCTAGTTTCTGTAGATTAACTCCAAATAGGATAGCTACTACCACAGGTATTGCGATAGAAAGTATCCATATCCACTTATTGTACTTTTGTTCAATATTGTTTTCCATTTTAATAATATTATTCTTCTAATAATGCCTTTATATCCTCCTTTAACCAAGCAACACCTTCATCACTGGTCCCATCGTAATAAACTACAGGATTACCATGCTCATCTTTACGAGAACGAATATTCCCTTCCTTATCTATCAGGGCAAATAAACCTGAATGTTCAAAACCACCTGGTGCATCAGGATTAACTCCTGTGTATAAATTAAACTTCTTCGCTAAATCATAAATATACTTAGCATCTCCCGTCATCATATGCCAATATGGATTCTTCACTCCTAATCCTTCTGCATGAGTATGTAGAGCCTCTACAGTATCACGAGTAGGGTCTATCGTAATAGAAGCAATACCAAAATCTAATTTTCCATAGAATGTATCTTGTATTTTCAACATATTCGCATTCATAATAGGGCAGATAGTAGGACAGTTAGCAAAGAAGAACTCTACTAAATATACTTTCCCTTTATAATTATCATTGGTAATCGTCTTATTATTGTGATCCACTAATTCAAATTTAGGTGCAGTACCTATAATTTCTAAATCAGCTTTCTCAAACTTTTTAATAATCTTAGGCACAGCCCAAATTCCAAATATTAAAATAATAAGTGAGATCCAGATATACGACTTGTCTTTCATATTATTCGTTTGTATTAATTCGTTTATATTTTTTTAATGCTAATCGATACTCAGCCAAAAGCACTTTCACATCATCCATCATATCATTATTTAACTCTGCTGCTGATATTGTTGAGTAACCTTCCTTATACTCATAATTCCCTATTTTATTCTCTCCTTTACGTCCACGTACATTTCGGTCTTTATCCACTAGATAGACATTGCTACTTGCTAAATCACTATCTAACTTGCCAACAAGACCCAATGAATTAAAGAACTCTTGTATCTCCTCTGGTTTTAAGAATAGATAATTCCAATTAGACATATCAGATATCGGGCTCAACTCATCTACTACCTTCTGAGCGGCTTCCTCACTTCCATAAGGCAATACCATCACTAACTGAAAATCTTCAAAATCTTTATATCGTTTATATATCTTCTGATTTAAATTAAAGGCATCTCCTCTATCGCGGAACAAATGCGCTCCTGGAAAACCTAATACAGTAATCTTACCGTCTAAAGAAGGCATCTTGTCCAAGGACGAAGTTCCATTTGGAAAATCCTGAACACCTTCAGTAATTATAGGCAAACGCTTAAATTGATTAACACCTGTTGCAAAGAATAAGTATGCACAAATAGGCATCACAAACAGCAACGTTAGAATTAAATATTTTTTCATTTTTACACAATGTTGACTAACTAACAAAAATAAAAAAAGGCGGTCAATAAACCGCCTTTAAAATATATAATAATATGTTATTAAAATATCCACTTATATTGTGAGTTTTGGAATACATCGAAGATGTAATTACCTTCTGTCAACACTAAAGTGATTAAATAAACACATAAGAAAGTAAGAACTCCTGCTACAGACCATCTGAATGCTGATTTCTCTTGTTCTAAGTGCATAAATGCCCACATAATGTAGTATGCCTTAACAATCGTTAAGATAATGAAGATATAGTTCAATAAACTTAATCCAAAAATATGTACGTGGTGTAGAGATTCAGGTTTAATAATACCTAAGATAACCTCTACTAGAGTAACTACAGACATGATTACGAATACTGTCCATATTCTCTTTGTATTTGAATGATGTGCTCCTTCTGCTGCCATTTTACTTTATTTTTAAAATTAAACTAAATAGAAGAATGTAAATACAAACACCCATACTAAATCCACAAAGTGCCAGTATAATCCTCCTTTTTCAACCATTTCGTAAGAACCTCTTCTTTGGTAAGTTCCTAATAATACGTTGAAGAAAATTACTACATTAATTAAAATCCCTGTAAATACGTGGAATCCGTGGAATCCAGTAATGAAGAAGAAGAAATCTGCGAATACTTTATGTCCGTACTCATTGCGGATTAAGTTAGCTCCTTCTACTACTAATACAGCATCTTCTAAACGTTTAACTGATTGCTCTCTAGTTAAAATTTCTTTGTGCTTAGCATCTGTAGTTAATTGAGTTCTAATTCTTACGTTAGGATTAGCTTCAAAACCTGCTTTTACTTCTGCTAAAGAATATGTAGGTGCATTCTCTCCTTTTACAAACCAAGTAGCTTTAGCTCTTGTTAAAGTAGCCTCATCTCTGTTTGGATCTACTTTTGCAAAATCACCTAATGCAATCTGTTTACCATCTTCTCCTACGAACTGTAAGATAGATCCTCCACGAGTCTCTACTGCTCCGTAAGTTCCGTTAATAAAGTTTTTCCACTCCCATGCTTGTGATCCTAAGAATACTAAACCTCCTATGATCGTTAAGAACATGTACACTGCTACTTTATTCTTTTTCATTTGATGTCCAGCATCTACAGCTAATACCATAGTAACTGAAGAGAAAATTAAAATAAAAGTCATCAATGCCACATAGAACATCGGCGCATCTACACCGTGTAAAAATGGAAAGTGATTAAATACTTCGTCCGCAATCGGCCAAGTATCCATGAATTTGTAACGAGTAAACCCGTATCCTACAAGGAATCCACAAAAAGTTAATGAATCTGATAATATGAAATACCACATCATCATTTTACCATAGCTTACTTTAAGAGGCTCATTTCCTCCACCCCAAGTAGTTTCTTTAGTAGCTGCTGTAGTAACTGTCGCTCCCATAAAATGTTGTTAGTTATAAAGTTTTCAAATTTAGTTTATTTTTTTTATTTAAAGAATGTAAAAAATAAAAACAAATAAATCCACAATAAATCCAAAAAGTGCCAAAACCATGCACACAATTCAATTCCAATATATTGCTGTGAATTATACTTTTGTTTAAAATGATTATAAATTACATACAATAGTGATAAAACCCCTCCAGCTAAGTGAGCGATGTGCACTATTACGATCACATATAAAAATGATGTGGTAATCGTACTCTCACTCCCAGTGAAGAAATATCCCATAGATATTACCTCATTAAAGCCTTTGAACTGCAAAAAAACGAATAACAATCCTAATATCAAAGTAGAAACTAGATAAGTAGTTGTTTTATTGCGATCATTTTGTTTTATAGCCTTATATGCTAAGTGCATAGTAACGCTACTTATTGCGATTGCTAATGTACTATATAAAAAAGAATTTGGCAATTGAAACTCTGCTAACCAGTCTGGACGTGACTTACTTACTACATAAGCACTCGTTAGACCAGCGAAGACCATCATAATACTACCTATCCCGAAAAGCATCATCACCTTTAATGCCTTTCCTTTTCTTTCGTATTGTTCTTGAGCTGTTATATCCATTTATTGTTATCTTAAAATTTTATCAAGTATATAGATTATCTGTATTAACGAAATATACGTCACACTCACTAACATCAGTGAACGTGCTGCCTTATCTGTTCTTTTCTTATACAGTTTTATTCCTGCCCATAACATCCATAATCCTGCTAATAACACTAGCACAGCTGATACAGGTGTTAGGTATAATCTACCTGTAACTCCAAATGCAGGGAATACAGACGCAATGATTAACCAAATCGTGTATAAGATAATCTGTGTCGCAGTCTTAGAATCCTTCTCTCCTGTAGGTAACATAGAGAATCCTCCCTTTTTATAGTCGTCATATAAGAACCAACCAATAGCCCAGAAGTGTGGGAACTGCCAGAAAAACTGAATAATAAATAATGTTCCTGCCTCTATACCAAAGTTATTAGTAGCCGCTACCCATCCTAACATGAAAGGAATAGCACCTGGGAAAGCTCCTACGAAAACTGATAGAGGGGTAATAGTCTTTAACGGTGTATATACACTCGTGTACAAAAAGATAGAGATAGCACCGAACATAGCCGTCTTAGGATTCACTACATAAAGGATAGCGATACCTAATACTGTAAGCGTACAAGCTAAAATAAAAGCTGCACTAGGCTTAACTCTTCCAGACGCGATAGGACGATTCATAGTACGAGTCATCTTCGCATCTAGCTCTCTCTCTATAATTTGATTAAATACATTAGAAGCACCTACCATACAGTATCCTCCTATAGCAAGAGCTAGTACTGTAAGAATGTCAATACTTCCTAAATCGGGTATAGCTAAAAAGTAACCAGCTATGGTAGAAAAAACTACGCTGAGTGCCAACCCCATTTTAGTCATTTCTTTAAACTCCGTCAACACAGAAGTTGACGTATTTTTTTCAGACGATAAATTCAAAGCTGTTTTCATTTGTTTTTAATGATGTGCAAATATAGTTCAATTTTTAAAACAATACCTAAAAACAAACGTGACAGCCTTTAATATAACCTTTTTTTAAATATCCTCAGTCTTTAGTGTTCTAAAAAAAAAACATTCAAATAAATCAGCACTTTCACAAAAGAAACATTGATGATAATCACAAACAACTAAGATTGCTATGACTATCAAAACGAATTAAATATGTTTTTTAACAATTCTTACACTTATACCAATAGCTACTAAGTCAATTTAATGCAATTCACAACCAAAATAATACAACTTGTATTCTTCTCTTTTTCTAAATTCCAACACTAAAATATAGAAACACAAGGATAATCCTCTTCAAAAAACAAAGCCATAAAACACATCCAATGTTATCTACTTTCTGACTTAGAAATAAAAATTCTACAAGGCATTATAGTTATTCAACAACAATAAAATAGAATGCAACCATCTTATCAAAGTAATCCTGATAACAAAACACCTTTTTAGAAAAAATACAACGCTATTCATTCCAACATTAATACGCTATGCAGCTTTATTATCAATTCAAAAACAGGCTTAAATAAACAGCATTACAAAAAAAACAATAATCTACTTATTTACAACATCTTAAACCTTTCTAATCGGCAGTTATCGCATAGTGGTCGCATAGTGTTGCCATACTGCTCGCATATTTTTGGCTAGTTTTAATGCTATCACTACCCTATCATTATTCCATAACCATCTCATCGTACCCATAATGATTCCTTATGCATATACGATATTATAACCCTCTTCGCTATTTCTAATTAAAAACAATAAGTTTAAAAGCTTATCTAAACATTCAATGCACTTATCTAATACTTGTGATAAAACTCCTTAAAACCGCAAAAAAGCATCTCACAACAAGGCACAAAAAAAGAGCATCTAGTTTAGATGCTCTCATATAGAACTAAAATGTAATCTTAGTAATTATCTACTGTACCTGATCCGTCAACAATGATCTTAGCAGAAGAAGTTCCTAGACGTTTCACTCCTAAATCAATTAATTTGATCGCGAAGTCTTTATCACGTACTCCTCCAGAAGCTTTTACAGGTAGAGGCCCAGCGTTCTCTAACATTAAAATCATTGCTTCTAGTGTAGCACCATTCGGTTTACCACCTTCTGTTTTATAGAATCCTGTTGAAGATTTCACAAACACTTTCTCATAATCTTTCTCATTGAACTTCGATAACACCACATTTTTAATCAATGCTGTTAACTGCACAATTTGATTATCTGTCAAAGCAGCAGTCTCTATAATCCACTTCACTACTTTTCCAGCATCAAGACCTAGCTTCGTACACTCTGCTACTTCTTTTTTTACTTGTTCTACTTCTCCTTTTTGGAAAGCAGTATAATCAACTACATAGTCAATCTCATCCACCCCATCAGCAATGGCTTGTTTAGCTTCAGCTAACTTCGCCTCTAGACCGCGGTTCCCTTCTGGAAAATCTATAACTGTACCGATCGCCACCTTTGAGTTAGCAGCATCCACCATTTTTCGTCCCATCTTTACTTGGTCAGGGCGAATCATTGCTAATTTAAATTTCTCATCAATTGCTTCTTGAATTAAATCAGCTACTACCTGATTATTTTCTACTTCAGTTAAACCAGCTTGATCAGCTAATTTTAAATAAGTAGAATCCATAAATTCCCTTAAGTCTCTCATAATCTAAATATATTTAAAACAAAAAAAATGACCCCATGATGGGGTCATTTTTAAATCTTATTTCTTTCTTCTAAAAAGAGTCAAACATAGTAATACCCCAAATAAACTACCTAGACAGTTTGCTAATTCGTCAGCCCATTCTGCACTTCGAGAAGAAGTGAAGTAATACTGTAATAACTCTACAGTGCCTCCCATTAAACTAGCAATAGTAAAGATAAGAATACTTACCCAAATTCTAGACCTATTTGGCTTACTTTTCACTAAATATACAAACCAAATTATGGAAAATACAAAATAAAAAGTAAAATGTGCTACTTTGTCTTTATATGGGATATCAAATCTTGGTGCTTTTGCAATAGTATCACTATCCAACAGGCAACCTGCTAATACAAGACCTGTCCATAGTATTCCTAATACAAAAAAAGTTTTACGCCCCAATCAATTCTTTATATTGTGCATCTGATAATAAAGATGATACTTCATCCATATTAGACACTTTTACTTTAATCATCCATCCTGCTCCGTAAGGATCAGTATTCACTAACTCTGGCTCTGTATCTAAGCCTTCGTTAAACTCGATCACCTCTCCTGACAATGGTAAGAATAAGTCAGAAACGGTTTTTACTGCTTCTACAGTTCCGAAAACTTCATCTCTATCTAAAGTTTGATCCAATGTCTCAACTTCTACATAAACGATATCTCCAAGTTCTCTCTGAGCGAAGTCAGTAATTCCAATTGTAGCAACATCTCCTTCGATAGCTACCCACTCGTGATCTTTAGTGTACTTTAAATTAGCTGGTATATTCATTATAATAAGTTTTTAGCAAATGTATAATATTATTACATAATGTGGAACCAATATCCGTTAATTTCCAAAATTATATCGCATTGTAAAACCTGCTCGAATATTCGTGATTGGATACATAGTCGAAATAACGGCTTTAGAGAATGAATGGTCATAGAAGAAGAGCGCTGTAAGGTTCTTACTCAACATATAGTCTGCTGACAATTTCAACGACCACATATTTTGTCCTCCACCAGTCTGGCTATTTCCATAGTCTAGATAGCGCACTACCGTCTCTCTCTTCGTCAATGTGAAGTCTGCCTTAATATTAATATCACTAGCGATTCTTCCTCCCATTCCATTGTTAGCATACATCGAGTTAAACCCTACGTCTTTGACACGGTACCCCAATCCTAATACAAAGTCATTCCCATTCGTCTCTGTCAATAAATTATTGTCAAAGCTCAACGATAGCATTCTATCTTTTCTCATCTCTAAAGACATTCTGATCGAAGATTTTGTCTCCACTTCAAAACGGATTAAAGGATTAAACTGCTCAAATAATGTAGCATTGTTTACAACATATTCACTAGGGTAATTACCATATTTATTTACTTCATTCGGAGCTTTATAATACTCCGTATTATAACTGTAAGACCCCAATGTATAAGAGGCTCTATATCCATGGTTAATAGAGAAGTTCTTGAAATTATCTTTAAACCATCCTATTCTCATCAGTCCTCTGTACTTCAAGTTCCAGTTAGGCAAAGGCATTCCTTTAAACAAACCTGTCGAAACCTTATTCGCATCTTTACCTGTATACGCCGCCACAAAAGATGGTAATAATACAGACTGACTTCCTTTACTATACCCGATAGGGAATCCTTCTCTATCTAAGTTGGCAGGATTGGTAATATCAATACCACGCTCTACAGCTAATCTATTTGCTACGATAATACGATTATCCAACATTCTGTCAAAAGTAGCTGAACTCATTAAATCACTACTAGAGAAAGCTGTACTTAACATCACCGTAGACATACTGAAGTTTCCATAACTATAAGGTGCTTGTCCTATATACTCATTGTTCTCTACCACGAATTGTTCTGAATAGTTATCAGACTTCATACGTTCAGCATAAAGATCAATAGTCAAGTCAGGTATTAAAGATATTGAAGCATTCAGGTTAAGTGTCTTATTACTAATCGTAGTATAAGGTTGATTCATCTCTGGGTAATCTGTTAAATACCCTTTACGAGCAGCATCATATCTAATATCTGCTTGATTACCGAATACGAACCCTAAATCAGGTTTAGACGTACCAAAGAAACCTACAGTAGGTAAGAAACCTGGTAACATCGTACCACTATTCTCAGAATAATTAATCTGGATATTCTTTACAGATGTTAATACTCCTATTAATAAATCTTTCGTAGCAGTACCAAATGCAGATGGCTCCCCTTTCTCCTTCTTGTCTTTTTTCTTAGTATCTTCTTTCGCTTGTACTACTTTCTGTCCAGGAACGATAGTTGCTTTTTTCGCTTTAGAAGGCGTTCTTCTGCGATCAGAGCTTTTCACCAACCCTAAATAACGATACAAAGTCTCCATACCTAAAGTAGTATTCAGACGTTGTGTTCTCGCATTCTGAATCGTGTTCCCCAAAGAATAATTAATACCGTCTATGTCAATATTAGAATAAGCGTCTGATGCACGTTGCCAGTTAAAGCTACCTGTATAAGCATAGTTAGAACGGATAAAAGACAATACTGGAATCTTACTAAAAGGCAATTCATAATTCACTGTTAACTGCTGTGTAAACTGATTAGGCTCACCAATATTAAAGTAATCATCCCATATTGTATTCGTATTATCTACGATTCCATTTACACTGTCATAATAGTTTCGAACGATATTATTACTACCTCCGATATAACTTAGACGAAGAGATTTAGTCAAGTCAAAATTGAATCCAAAGTTATAGTTAAAGAAATAATTTCTTCTATACAATGGATCTAAACCTATCCCTTCTACATCTATTAGTCTAAACTCTTGTCTATTATACTGACGCATAATATTAGAACTAAACGATATATTAGTCGGTAGATAATTAAAGTTAAAGTCTCTCAATAGTCCCCAATATTGCCCTTTCATAAAACCGATGTTTTTAAAAGGCTCTACAGACTTCGTTTCGAAAGCATAAGTATAATCAAGTGATGATCTCACTTGTTGTTCTAACATTGACTCTATTTCAAAATCGTGGTGTCTCACCTCATTATACGAGTGAGATACTGTAATATTCTCTATATCATAGATACGATTCTTTTGTTCTGGTCCTCTCTGCTTATTAACACCAATAAAGTTTATACTCTTACGCTTCGTGTAGTCCATCGCTCTCTTCTCAGCCTCTTCTGCCTCAGCTGATGTCTTCGCTCCAGACTTGATATAACTAAGCTTTAAATCAGGATTCATCGGATCGTACTCAGGCGTAATAAACTCTTCACTGATAGCATAATTAAATGGCAGTGTGATTCCCCAACGTTTAGGTAACAGTTGTCCTAAGTTTACGTTAGTCATTACACTGTACGACTTTCTATCTTCACGACTACGGTCATGAGGCCCTTGTTCTAATCCACCAAAACCAATAGTAGACTTCATCCCTGTCAAAGAGATATTAGCAAAGTCTGCTATATTAGCATCAACTGTAGCTGTAGCTGCCCATCCTCCTTTATTATCCATATCTGACATACGTAATTCATCAAACCAGAACTCTCCTGATAAGGCTTCTGCTCCTGGCGAGATATTACGTATCCCTATCATCATCATCCTTACTTTTCCAAAGTTTGGATTCCCTTTTATACCAAGTCTTACTTTATTAGGCTTATCTCCAGCACTTGGATTTAACTCCTCTTCATTTACATAAAATATCTTAGAACTGTCAAAACCAGGACGAGATACTTCTCCCATCTTCATCACTTTTAACTTTGCAAGTAAGTCTATAGGAAGATTTAGTTCATTCTCTTCCGGCCAAATCGCATCAGGGTTAGTTTCTCCACCATTTGTTATTTTTAATGGTATCTCTACTTCATAGAAGTTCTCAATAACATCACTACCTATACGGATGAATGCTGCCATCTCATAATCTTGTAAACGTCTCGATGCGCCACCTTCTAAAGACTCTCCATGGATAAACATTCTCAGTTTTTTATACTGACGCATGTCTACATTAAAGATCTTAAATACTCCTCTAGCATCATTCGAAAGTAAACCTGAAGGATAAGCATTTAAATCTTTTGGATATATCTTTAATGAAAGTGATTGTTCATTCTGATTAATCAATGTATTATTCATATAAACCTGTTCTCTTCTTACTCCAGGAGGAGTTACGTAAGGAATAGGTTTACGATCATAATTATCTGTTAGATTCACAGAAGATACATCTATTCCTGTATTAGAGTATTTCTCATCATTAGTCCCTGAATTATCTTCTATGAGGTTTCTGTCATATCGCTTCCAATCCGATCGAACTAAGTTTAAAGTTCCAAAACGAAGTGTTACTTGTTTCTCGAAACCTGTAAGATACATTCTCATAAACTTCATTGATCTCGTATCTTCTATAGCTCCTACTTTTTTCCCTTTAGTATCAATTGGGATTTTGTACTGAATCCATCTTACATCAGATACAGATCCATCAGGTAACTGTACTTTAGTTTCTCTGACATCTGTAACATATTTATCACCTACTATAGTGTTAGGCTTCACTTTTACCTTATACTCAAAGTATGCATCAATAGTATTCATGGTATTATCCCCATCAATATCTTCTGCATCAGGCTGATTATTTCCTGCTCTCCCACCGCCTGCTGGGCTATTATTTTCTAAACCATTATAATCTCTATAACGCTCTAATATTCCACCTTGAGCATCTAAATAATGTACAAAGTTATCTGCTGCTGGATCACTAAATCCTGCAAAATCTTTAAAGAAAGCTCTTTCTTCTTCATCATTTAAACCATCAAGTCCAACGTCTTGTAACCTTCTATTCTCTGCATTATTATCAAATGCATAAACTAATGAAGGAGCTGAAGGTACTTTCCCCCAAACAGTATTAATCGTTGTTACTGCATTAGCTCCTGTATCAGGTAGTCCATTCTCATACTGCTTATGTCCATCTCTCAAAATATCTTCAGAGATAAAACCTAAGTTTAATCTAAGCTCTCCTGTATTCTGAACAGTTAATGCATCACCACTCTTTCCTACATACGGATCCATTACCCAAAACTCTACAAACTCAATATTCGCTTGTTCAAAGTTCGTAGTCGTTAAACCACGCATAATACCTGCCCAGTTTTTTCTAGGTGTTAAAGAGCGAGGGTTCGTTAGATAACTTCTATTAAAATTATAAGGTCCTCTCTCCTCTGGATAATAAGTCAAGTCTAGTGTATTAATCACTCGACTCTCTCCATAAGCAATATCTTTGTCAGGGAATAACTCTTCACTGTAAATCCTACGTGTTCTATTAGATGATAAATCATACTCACTTACCCCATCTGGTTTGCTCCCTACATAAAATGTTGGATCAATAGAATACCATGACATCTTAGATCTTCTATATCCATCCTCTAGAGAATATGCTGGCAAAGCTACATCCACCTTATCTCTATCACTATCTATTTCATTCAATCCATGGAATCCTACTGGTACACTCGATAACTTCCATGAGAGAGGGGACTTAACATCAATAATAGATTGCATTCCTTCAAAATCATCAATGTAAGAAGTTGCTTCACCATTCATCTGATCTAATTTAGAGGAACCTGGTTTTAAATAAGCAAATTCTCCTCTAAACGAAACTCTAGATTCTACATCTGTATCTATATTAGGTAACTTATTAACCATTCTAGTTAAGAAAGGTACTTCAGTAGAATACTGTGCATTCAATCCCCAGATTGTATTATTCACAGCTTCTTGACCATAACTCGACTTATGAGTAAATGGACGTTCTGACATCTGTAAGAATGTACCTCCTAATATAAAGTCTTTGCTAAACTTATGTTCTACGTGCATTCCGAAGAAACGCTTAGTCTGCTGACCAAACATCGTATTATTCTCTACAGAAACTTCGATCGGTGTATTAGATGCTTGTAGTCCTGGATCTAATATCATCACTCGACCTCTACTGTAATCTACTGTATAATCTACTCCTTCTACTAATACCCTACCTGCTGCTCTTACAATAACTGATCCTGGAGCGACATTAAATGATCCAATAGGAATACCTTCTCCCATTGAACTAGAGAATTTCCCTTTTAACTGGAATTTATTCTTCTCATTTTGGCTTCGTAGAGCTTCTGCTTTAGTAGTACGATACATACTTCTAAAGACATACTTTGATTGGTTTTTATTATATGAACTAGATTCGTTATAATCTTCACTTAACTGATTAGCCGAAAGCTTTTTAAATAAGTGCTCTCCAAAAGGCTCAACAGTCGTAAAAATAATACGACCATACATTGGGTCTATCGTAATCCCATCAAATGTATTGCTGTTGTATTGGTTATTATTATTTCCGTATCCTCCACTGTTGCCATACCCTCCATTATTCCCGTATCCGCCGTTATTTCCAAAACCACCATTGTTTCCAAAGCCTCCATTATTACCGCCATATCCTCCATTACCACCATAGCCACCATTGTTATTATTACCATAACCATTATTCATATTACCTGCATTAGTAGGATCAAACGTGTTTTGCATTCCTCCATTAGGCAAAAAGTCAAAGAAACCATCTCCCCCTTGCTGAGGGTCATTCGTATAATTCAATCGGTCTAAATGGAATACTTTTAATAATGGTGTGCGCTCTACATCTGGAGGCAATGGCTTCCCATCCACAGAACTAATATAATTCAGTGGACTCGGATCTGTATAAAGAATATTGAATCTAAACTTATCTTGTGAGATATACATCGCATTCGGAATCTGATAGATATTCTTCATCATCAGTTTCCATACTGGCTGCCCTACTAAAGTAAAATTACTTTTTAATAGCTTCAGAATAAGCGATTGACTCTGTGGCACATCTGGGTTTGCCTCATCTACACCAGGAGGCAATACCGTCATACCTCCATCTGTACCAAACTCCCCCACTTGATATATCTTATCTCCAATAGAGTACTGGAACGCTACAGCAAGAACTTCATCATTAGAAAGTTTTTGTTGTAATGATATGTATCCTAACTGAGGATGGAATGTAAACTCATTGGCACTTAACTTACGTGCTCCCTCTAAACGTACAAAATCTCGTCCTTCTTGTACAGATACATTAAATCCACTTGCACCTGATGTGTTTAATCGAATAGAGGAATTTAAATAATTACCCCCAATGTTTCCTGGGTCATATTGGTTATTCGCATTATCAGGATATGCATTAGGCACTCCATTGATAGTAAAGAAATCAGGCTCAGGCTTAGAAACAACATCTGCATTAGGTCTTCCTAATTTATTCTGTCCTTCTCCTAAATCCTGTATAGCTATAATATTACGTGCATTATTACCTGTTTGATTAACGCGTCCATATCGATTCGTTATCCATACTTCTACACGGGTAATTCTTACTCTACTTTTTATAAAAGGATATTTCTCTAAAGCCTCATCATAGTTATTTCTAAAATAATGAGATAAAAAGAAGTGTCTATCCTCATCATAATCTAACGCATCTAATTCGAACTCTTCTAATGTTCCTGCACCGTCAGCACGAATAGAAGTCGTCTGAGACTTCTGCTCTGAGAATACTCCTGTAATAGTGGTTCTACCGAATTGTAATTCTGTCTTTACCCCAAATAAACTCTGTGCTCCTCTAACTAGCGAACCACTAATAGGCATACTTACATTACCTACTTCTACTTTACGTACGATATCATCTTCGTCTGGTGCGAAAGATAATTTCATCATATTCTGGAAGTCAAAAGTAGCCTGGGTATCATAATTAATATTCACAGCTAGTCTAGTACCTACCATTCCTTGTAATCCCATACTAATGCGTTGATTAAAATCAAACGCCATATTCTTACGATTACGCGTAGATACTACAGGGTTATCTTGTTTACTATAACGAACTCCCATATCAAACTCTACAGATCCTGTAGGTTTAACATCAATAGTATTCGATCCAAAAATAGTACTGAACAACTTCGAATTCACATAATAACGTGGTAACATATCACGCTTGATCTCTTCGTTCTCCTCACGTCCATGCATTACATTAAATCGCTGCTGAAAATACTTACGCAACTCTGCACGCATAATAAGCTCTTCAAACTCTTTACGAGTTAATACAAGAGGATAATTGACATTAAATCCGTCAAAGGTTTTAGTAAAGTAGTAACTATCCGTTAAAGGATCATAGGAGTATGCTTCCTTAATAAGATTAGGATCAGGTATGACAATTTTCCCAATATCATATTGAGTTTGTAAACTATCAGCTACTTGTTCATCTGGATCTTGAGCATACATCCCTTGTACGCTCAAAAAAAGAACAACTAGCCAAAAAAAAATTGACTTTGATATAGGAAATTGCCCCCTCAAAATTTATAAGTTTTTTAAAGCTTGCTTAATGATGAATTCAACAGATGCATCAGGTGTTTGCTTCATAATCTTATCAACAACTTTCTCAGCTGATTTACGTACAAAACCTAATACCTCTAAAGCTGATAACGCTTCATCTGCATTTGTATTGTTAATAACAGGAGAAACTTCATCAATATTATACAATTTTATTACCTTTTCTTGTAAGTCAAGTATAACACGCTGAGCAGTTTTAGCACCAATCCCTTTTACAGACTGGATTGTTTTTACATCAGCAGAAGCAATAGCTTGTAGAAGCTCTTTAGGAGCAATAGATGAAAGCATATTACGCGCAGTATTACCACCAATACCAGAAACTGATATCAATAGTTTAAATAATTCACGTTCTATTTTATCTATAAAACCGAACAGAGTATGTCCGTCTTCTTTTATTTGTAGGTAAGTATATAATCTCAAATTTTCTGAGGAACCAATTTGAGAAAAAGTATGCAGGGAAATATGGATAAGATATCCTACTCCCCCGCAATCTATTACCACTTCTGTGGCTGTTTTTTCTACTAGGCGTCCTTGAATATGTGCTATCATTATTATATCAAATTTTACTTCAAAAATAACAATAAATATTAACTATCTACTAACAAATAACTAATCGCACAACTACTATTCAGAGTACCAGTATATTATTTCTTTTTGCGATTCTCGCGTACTTGAGCATCTACTACAGCTACAGCTGTCATATTAACCATCTCATCAACACTAGCACCTAGTTGGAATACGTGAACAGCTTTATCTAAACCTAAAATAATAGGACCAATAGAAGTCGCTTTATTCAATTCTTTCAACATTTTATAAGTGATATTAGCAGAATCTAGGTTAGGAAAAATAAGTGTATTTACTTTCTTATCTACTAACTTAGAAAAAGGGAATTTCTTCTTCAACATTTCACTATTTAAAGCGAAGTCGATCTGAATTTCACCATCTACAATCATCTCTGGATGTTGATCATGTAAGATACTAACTGCCTCTTTCATTTTTGTTGGAGAAGCATTAGGTGCAGACCCAAAGTTAGCATATGATAACATTGCAACAACAGGTTCCATACCGAACATACGTACAGTCTTCTCTGTCATCACGGCTATTTTAGCTAAATCTTCAGCTGTAGGATCAGGGTTAATAGCAGTATCTGCTAAGAACATTGGTCCTCTCTTCGTCATCATTAAGTTCGTTGTAGCTACTCTGCTTACACCTTGCGCACGAGGTATTAATTCTAAGATAGGTTTAACTACATTAGGATAACTACGAGAATATCCTGTCAACATAGCATCTGCCTGCCCTTCATTCACTAACATAGATGCAAAGTAGTTTCTTTCTAACATTAGTTTACCTGCATCGTATAAAGTAACTCCTTTGCGCTTTCTAGTTGCCCAATAAGCATTAGCAAAAGCAGCTCTTCTTTCTTTTTGCTCATCAGACTTAGGATCAATAATTTCTACATCATCATTAAACTCTATTTCTTTCTTAAGCTCTTGAATAGTTTCTTTATCTCCTAATAAGATTGGAGTCACCATTCCTTCTTCATAAGCAATCTGAGCAGCTTTTAATACATCTAAATGGTCAGCTTCAGCATATACCACACGTTTTGGTTCAGTCTTAGCACGGTTGATTAACATACGTACTAATTTATTATCTGACCCCATTCTTTCTTCTAAAGAAGATTTATATTCTTCCCAATCTGTAATTGGAGCAAGTGCTATTCCACTTTCCATTGCTGCTTTAGCAACTGCAGGAGGAACAACAGATATCAATCTAGGGTCAAATGGTTTTGGGATAATATATTCTCTACCGAAAGTAAACTTAGTCTCTCCGTAAGCAATATTTACTTGCTCTGGCACTGGCTCTTTAGCTAACTTAGCCAAAGCTACTACAGCAGCCATCTTCATTTCTTCGTTAATCTTAGTAGCACGTACGTCTAATGCCCCTCTAAAGATATAAGGGAAACCTAATACGTTATTAACTTGGTTAGGGAAGTCAGAACGACCAGTAGCCATAATAACATCCTTACGTGTAGAAGTTGCAAGGTTATAGTCGATTTCAGGTCTTGGATTAGCCATCGCAAACACGATTGGGTTATCTGCCATCCCTAAAAGCATTTCTGGTTTTAATACATCCGCAGTAGACAATCCGATAAATACATCAGTCCCTTTTAAAGCATCTGCTAAAGAGATATCACTATCAACAGCAAACTCTCTTTGTAAATCTGAAATACGTGTATCGTCTTTCTTTAAAACACCTTTACTGTTAAACATTTTTATATTCTCTTGTTTAACACCAAAAGCTACATACAACTTAGCACATGCGATAGCAGCTGAACCTGCACCAGAAACTACCATCGTAATTTCTTCCATTTTCTTACCAGCTAACTCTACTGCATTTAGCAAAGCTGCTGCTGAGATAATAGCAGTACCATGCTGGTCATCGTGCATTACAGGAATATCTAACTCTTCTTTCAATCTTCTTTCGATTTCAAAAGATTCTGGAGCTTTGATATCTTCTAAGTTAATTCCTCCGAAAGTTGGAGAAATGTTTTTTACAGTTTCGATAAACTTATCTACATCAGTAGTATCTACTTCAATGTCAAAAACATCAATATCTGCAAAAATCTTAAACAGCAACCCTTTTCCTTCCATTACTGGCTTAGATGCTTCAGCTCCGATATCTCCAAGTCCTAGTACTGCAGTACCGTTAGAGATAACAGCAACTAAATTTCCTTTTGCTGTATATTTATATACATTATTTACATCGCTTGCAATTTCCAGACAAGGCTCTGCTACACCTGGTGAATATGCTAAGGCTAAGTCTCTTTGTGATGAATACTTCTTCGTAGGAACAACTTGTATCTTACCAGGCGTTGGTTCAGCATGGTATTTAAGTGCTTCTCTACGTAAACTATCTTTATTCATATATTTACATTTAACGTGATGAACAAAGATAACCTTTTTGTAATATAATTCGGATTTACGAAATTCACTCCCCTAAAAATTGCATATTTCGCAACAAGCCCTCATATTTCGTCCTTTTAATTGCGGATTTTTTAAAAATTTCATTAAAAGTCTCCTTCGTAAGTTCTTTCCATTCGTGCTTTGAATACTCTATTAACGCATTATTAGGAATAAATCTTTGCTCTTTATGGGGAGATGCAAAGCGATTCCACGGACAAACATCTTGACACACATCGCAACCAAACATCCAATTATCTAATTTCCCACTAAAGTCGGTTGGAATATCATCTTTCAATTCTATGGTGAGATATGAAATACATTTACTCCCGTTTACAATATGAGGACTTTCAATAGCTTCTGTAGGACAAGCATCTATACATTTAGTACACGTTCCACAATGATCAGTAGTAGGGCCGTCTTCTTCTAATTCTAAATCAATTATTAATTCAGCAATAAAAAAGAAAGAACCGCTTTTTCTATTAATCAAATTGTTATTCTTACCGACCCATCCCAAGCCAGCCTTAGCTGCCCAAGCTTTATCTAAGACTGGTGCAGAATCAACAAATACACGTCCATCTACAGCCCCTATTTCACTTTCTATAAAGTACAGAAGCTCTTTCAGCTTATCTTTTATCACATGGTGATAATCCTCTCCATAAGCATACTTAGATATTTTATAACTATCACTAATTTGTCTTTCTTCTGGGTAGTAATTTAAAGTTAATGACACAACGCTTTTCGCTCCTTCTACAAGTAATCTAGGATCAAGGCGTTTATCAAAATGATTCTCCATATAAGACATCTGCCCATGCATTTGTTTATTCAACCACTGCTCTAAACGAGGAGCCTCAACTTCTAAGAAATCCGCTTTAGAAATACCACAAGACGAAAAGCCAAGGCGTTTGGCCTCGGCTTTTATAATATTAGAATATTTACTTTTATTTTCAATCATTTAATCACTTCTATGACCACTATATATCAAAAAGCCCACCTTGTGGATGAATTCTTTCTCTACCTAAGTGTTTATAAGCTTTGTCAGTTACCTCACGCCCTCTTGGAGTTCGAACAATAAAACCTTCTTGAATTAAATAAGGCTCATAAACTTCCTCTATTGTTTCACCATTCTCAGAAACAGCAGTCGCTAAGGTAGATAATCCTACTGGTCCTCCCTTAAACTTATCAATAATCGTACTCAATATCTTATTATCCATTTCATCTAATCCAAAAGAATCTACATTCAATGAATTTAAGGCGTATTTAGAAATCTCGATATCAATATCACCATTCCCTTTTATCTGTGCGAAATCACGTACACGTCTCAACAATGCGTTTGCAATACGAGGTGTTCCTCTACTTCTTCCCGCTATTTCTATAGCAGCTTCTAGATCAATATGAACACCTAATATAGAAGCACTACGTTCAATAATAGTGGCTAATAGTTCCTTATTGTAATACTGAAGGCGACTTTGAATACCAAAACGAGCACGCATTGGTGAAGTCAATAAACCAGAACGAGTTGTCGCACCTACTAATGTAAACGGATTTAAATGAATCTGAACCGTACGTGCATTCGGACCAGACTCTATCATAATATCAATCTTAAAGTCCTCCATAGCAGAATACAAATACTCTTCTACTATAGGGCTTAAACGATGAATCTCATCAATAAATAAAACATCACGTTCCTCAAGATTAGTTAATAATCCAGCTAAATCACCTGGTTTATCTAAAACTGGTCCGGAAGTGATCTTAATTCCCACATCAAGTTCATTAGCTAAAATATTAGCTAATGTAGTCTTACCAAGTCCTGGAGGTCCATGAAACAAAGTATGATCTAAAGCTTCTCCCCTTTGATTAGCAGCTTCAACGAAAATCTTCAAATTCTCTAATACCTGATCTTGCCCAGCAAAATCATCAAAAGACAGCGGGCGTAACTTCTTCTCAACATCTAATTCATCAGAAGAAAAGTGCTTATTAGTTGGGTTTAAATTCTCATTCATAGTACAAATATAATTCAAATATCAGAGTCTACACTAACAAAAAAAGTCATCCTTTCGGATGACTTTTTAATATCTATAAGAAATATAATCTTAGTGATGTAATTCCTCTTCACCTGCAACGAATGGCATGTTTTGAGGAGCGTAATCTTCTGGTAATCCAGGTTTACTATAGTCATAAGGCCATCTGTAAACAACTGGTAATTCACCAGGCCAGTTACCATGAATATGTTCAACTGGTGTAGTCCACTCAAGAGAGTTACTTCTCCAAGGGTTCTGAGTAGCTTTCTTACCATAGAAAATACTATAGAAGAAGTTCCATAAGAACACTAATTGGAAAGCAGATCCTACTAAAGCGAATACTGTAATTAACACGTTTACATCGTAGAACTCATCAAATAATGGGAATGCAGTATTTGAATAATAACGACGTGGTAAACCAGCTAATCCGATGAAGTGCATTGGGAAGAATACTCCGTAAGCACAAACTGCAGTTACCCAGAAGTGGATATAACCTAAGTTTTTGTTCATCATACGTCCAAACATTTTAGGGAACCAGTGGTAGATACCAGCAAACATTCCGTAAAGAGCAGAAATACCCATTACTAAGTGGAAGTGAGCAATAACGAAATATGTATCGTGAACGTTGATATCTAATGTTGAATCTCCTAAAATAATCCCTGTTAAACCTCCTGTAATAAACGTAGATACGAATCCAATACAGAATAACATTGCAGGGTTCATTTGGATATTACCACTCCAAATTGTAGTGATATAGTTGAATGCTTTTACTGCTGAAGGAATTGCAATCAACAATGTAGTAAATGTAAATACAGATCCTAAGAATGGGTTCATACCAGATACGAACATGTGGTGTCCCCATACAATTGTTGATAAGAAAGCAATACCTAAGATAGAAGCAATCATCGCACGGTAACCGAAAATTGGTTTACGAGCGTTACAAGCAATAATTTCTGACGTAATACCCATCGCTGGTAAAATTACGATATATACCTCAGGGTGACCTAAGAACCAGAATAAGTGCTCATATAATACAGGAGATCCTCCTTGGTAATGTAATACCTCTCCAGCTAAATAAATATCTGATAAGAAGAATGATGTTCCAAAACTTCTATCGAATAACAATAATAAAGCTGCTGATAATAAAACTGGGAATGATACGATACCAATAATAGCTGTAGTAAATAAAGCCCACACTGTTAATGGTAATCTTGTCATAGACATTCCTTTAGTTCTTAAGTTAATTACTGTAGCAACATAGTTTAACGATCCCATTAAAGAAGATGCGATAAAGATTGCCATAGATACTAACCATAATGTCATCCCCATTCCTGAACCAGGAATAGCCTGTGGTAATGCACTCAACGGAGGATATACTGTCCATCCAGAAGATGCTGGTCCTCCTTCTACAAATAATGAAATAATCATTAATACTGCAGAGATGAAGAATAACCAATAAGATAACATATTTAAGAATCCTGAAGCCATATCACGTGCTCCAATCTGCAATGGAATAAGTAAGTTCGAGAACGTACCACTTAATCCAGCAGTTAAAACGAAGAATACCATTATGGTACCGTGCATCGTTACTAGGGCAAGATAAGCATCATTTTTCATAACTCCATCAGGAGCCATTTTATCACCTAAAAACCATTTGAATACTGTGAAAGATTCTTCTGGCCAAGCAATTTGCATTCTAAATAACAGAGACATTCCAATCCCGATGATTCCCATAATAATACCTGTAATCAAGTATTGTTTAGCAATCATCTTGTGGTCTAAACTAAACACATATTTAGTAAAGAAGTTCCCTTTATCGTGATGATCATGATCATGTGAGTGATCGTGATTGTTTTCGTGTCCTTCTACTGACATAGTTATAGATTGATTTTAATATGTGAGTTTTATTTTCCTACTTGAGCGATAGCTTCAGTTTCAACTTCTTCAACTGCTGCAGGAACTTCCTCTACTGCTGGAGCAGGTGCGTTGCTAGCTTTTTCAGCAGCAACTTGCTCTTTTAATGTAGGAAGCTCTTTTAACCAAGATTCGAATTCTTCAGGAGTCTCTACAACAACTTTCATTTGCATGTTATAGTGAGAAGCTCCACAAATCTTATTACATAAAATTAAATAATCAAATGAATAAGGTTCTAATGCCTCTTCTCCTTTAGCGATTAACTCTTGGCTTCTTTCAGCTCTAATATCGTTAATATTACTAACTTTTTTTACAATCGCCTCACGCTCTCTCATTTCTGCTGTAGTAACAGTAGGAACGAAAGCAAACTGAGTAACCATACCAGGAACACAGTTCATTTGTGCTCTAAAGTGAGGTAAGTAAGCTGAGTGAAGTACGTCTTGAGAACGGAATTTCAATACTACTTTTTTACCTTTTGGTAAGTGTAATTCTTTTGCCATTTTATCATCAGCAGCATTCGGGTCAGACATATCTACCCCTACTAAATTGATACCTTCTATAAAACGAACGTTGGCTTTACCTAAAGTGTTATCTGTTCCAGAGTAACGAACATCCCATCCGAATTGTTTAGCATATACTTCAACAATAAGAACGTCTTCTTCTTCATCTACAAACATAATATCATTCCAAGCAAATAATCCATAAAGAATTAAACCTGATAATGTAATTACAGGAATAATTGTCCAAAGAGCTTCTAACTTATCATTATCTGAATAGAAACGAGCTTTTCTACCGTTTATTCCACGTCCTTTGAATGCAAAGTAGTGTAATAAGAACTGAGTAAAAATTTGAACAACAAAAATTAACCCCATTGAGATCCACATTAAATTGTCAACCTCTTTTCCGTGCTCTGACGCAGGGTTATCCATCAAAGGAAAGCTTCCATACTCAACTAAACAGAAGATAGTAAAGATATAGATGAATCCTAAGAAAGCGAAAGTCAAATAACCATTGATGTTATTATCCTTCTCATTAGCGATCTCTGTAGAAATATCATCAGGGTGAGAACCTACTTGAGTTAAATCAAATATTTTCGTCAATTGCCATACAGCAACTCCTAATAATACAACTGCAGCTAATATTAATAAACTTGTCATTTGTTTATTTTTAAATATTAATAGTGAAAATGTTTACTCTCTTCAATCAATGGGTTATTCTTAGCTAATAATGGCGCTTTAGCAATTGCACTAAATCCTACATAGATAAATAATCCAATGAAGAAAATAAGTGATGCTATCTCAGAAACACCAATAAACCAAGAACCTCCAACTGTACCAGGAGAGATCATCATAAAGAAGTCAATATAGTGACCTACGATGATACAAGATCCTGCCATTACAACAATCCAAGTTAAACGTTTGAAATCTGTATTGATCAATAATAATAATGGCAATAAGAAATTCAATACTAACATTCCGAAGAATGGTAAGTTATACTCTTGAATTCTGAAGATGAAGTAAGTTACCTCCTCTGGAATATTAGAATACCACTGTAACATGAATTGAGAGAACCAAAGATAAGTCCAGAATATACTTAATCCAAACATAAATTTAGCTAAATCGTGAATATGACTAGTATTAACATATTCTAAGTATCCTTTGTTCTTTAAATAAAGAGTAACAAAAGCGATAGTTGTAATAGCTGTTACAAAGAAACTAGCAAATACATACCATCCGAATAATGTACTATACCAGTGAGTATCAATCGACATAATCCAATCCCAAGATGCCATAGACTCAGTAACAATAAAGAATACTAAGAAAGCAGCTGAAGCTTTAAATATCTTTTTGTAGTAAGTTTGATCACCACTCTCATCTAAAGCTAAAGATTGTTTACGAGCATAAATTCTATAAAAGTTCCATCCTGCTAAATAGATAACTGTTCTAATTAAGAAGAAAGGTACGTTTAAGTATCCAGCTTTTCCTTGAATAATTGGATCTGCATCAACTACTGCTTGGTCAGCCCATATAAATAAATGGTTTCCTCCCAATACAGAAATTAATAAAATCACGAAGAATATAACTGATCCTGGTAATACATAAGCAGATAATCCTTCCATTACTCTAAATAATACTGGAGACCATCCAGCACTAGCAGCATTGTTAATAGCATAAAAAGTTAAAATACCTACAGCTACTAGCATAACGAAAATACAAGCTACATATAACGCTGTCCAAGGTTTATTTTGCATTTGACCAAGAACATGTTCTAAATGTTTTTGATGTTCAGCATGATCAGCGTCAGACACAGAGTGGTCTGCAGCGGATACATGATGCTCACCACCATCGTGATGAGCTTGCTCAGTTAAGATCTGCTCTACTTCAGCAGTTGTCTTAGGGGCACTGAAGAAACCATACGCAATCCCTACAAGTCCAAGAACCATAAGGACGATTGCAAAAGTCTTCAAATTTTTTGAAAATGTGTACATATCTAAACTTTCAAATAAGTTTTACAATTTATTATTCTGATTTCAATTTTAATACGTAATCTGTAACTAACCAACGTTCGTGTTGAGTCAATTGATTAGCATGAGATCCCATTGAATTCAAACCATAAGTAATTACGTGGTAGATTCCTCCTTCTGTAAGTTCTCTATCTTTATAGTTAGGAACCCCTAAGAATTTTTCTTTCTTCACTAAATTACCTTTTCCATCCCCAGCTCCTCCGTGACAAACTGAGCAGTAAATTGTATATAACTCTTTACCTTTTTCTAAATCTTTCTCCTCAGCAGATAATGGTGATTTTAGATTTAATCTAGCCATTGCTAAACCTTCTGGAGTATTATCATACTCCTCAGGTGAAAATCCGCGTGGTATAGATCCTTCAGCAGGTAATTGACCTTCTTTACCATTTTTAAAAACTGTAGTAGGAACTTCAGAATATGTCTCATATGCCGATGATTCGTACATATTTGGCATGAATTGATAGTTTGAACGTTCTTTATTAAAACAAGAAGTAGTCAAAACTGATACCCCTACTAAAGCTACTATTTTATATATCGTTTTCATTCTACAATTGCTTTTCAATTACTTTAACTTCAACTGCTCCCGTTTGTTTGAAGAACTCAATCGCTGCTGCTTCATCAGTTTTCAAAGCTACTTCCATTAAGAAGTGATCATCTGTAGTTCTTACATCAGGATTTTCAGCTTTCTTGAAAGGCCATAATTTACTTCTCATAAAGAAAGTAAGAACCATTAAGTGAGCTGCAAATAATACAGTCATCTCAAACATAATTGGAACGAATGATGGCATATTCTGAATGAAGCTAAAACTTGGTTTACCTCCAATATCTTGTGGCCAATCTACAATCATAATATAATACATCATGAATGTACCGAAAGAAAGTCCAACTAAACCATACAAGAAAGCACAGATAGCTAATCTTGTAGGTTTTAATCCCATAGCCTTATCTAGACCGTGTACTGGGAATGGCGTATAGATTTCTTCAATATGATGATGAGCATCTCGTGTTTCTTTTACAGCATGTAACAACACATCATCATCGTTGTATAGTGCGTGAATTACTTTATTACTCATAATATATTAATGATTTAAAGATTGATGATTCTCTTTGCTGTCTCTTTCTTTTTTGTAAAACTCTCCTGAAGATTTCAAGATTGTTTTTACCTCTGCTTGCGCAATTACAGGGAAACTTCTTGAATATAATAAGAATAATACGAAGAAGAAACCGATTGTACCGATGTAAATACCAGCATCTACGAATGTAGGTTGGAACATTGTCCATGAAGATGGTAAGTAATCTCTGTGTAATGATGTAACGATAATTACGAAACGCTCAAACCACATCCCCACGTTTACTACTAAAGAAATAACAAACGATGCTAAGATATTAGTTCTAATTTTCTTGAACCACATTACCTGTGGAGAAATTACGTTACAAGTCATCATTAACCAGTAAGACCACCAGTAAGGTCCTGTTGCACGGTTTAAGAAAGCGTATTGTTCATACTCTACTCCTGAATACCAAGCAACCCATAACTCAGTAATATATGCTACCCCAACGATAGAACCAGTGATCATTACAATAATGTTCATTAACTCTATGTGCTGTACAGTAATATAATCTTCTAAGTTAGAAACTTTTCTCATGATGATAAGCAGGGTATTTACCATTGCGAATCCAGAGAAGATAGCCCCTGCTACGAAGTATGGAGGTAAGATTGTAGTGTGCCATCCAGGGATAACTGAAGTAGCAAAGTCAAAAGATACAATCGTGTGTACAGAAAGTACAAGAGGAGTAGCTAAACCAGCTAATACTAATGACACTTCCTCAAAACGTTGCCAGTCTTTTGCACGACCTGACCAACCAAATGATAAGATTGAGTATATTCTTTTTGTAAATGGCGTTATAGCTCTATCACGTAACATAGCGAAGTCAGGTAGTAAACCAGTCCACCAGAAAACTAATGATACTGATAAATACGTAGAAATCGCGAATACGTCCCATAATAATGGTGAGTTAAAGTTAACCCATAACGATCCGAACTGATTAGGAATAGGTAATACCCAGTATGCTAACCATGGACGTCCCATGTGAATGATAGGGAATAAACCAGCCTGAACTACTGAGAAAATTGTCATTGCCTCAGCAGAACGGTTGATCGCCATTCTCCATTTTTGTCTAAATAATAATAATACTGCAGAAATTAACGTACCAGCGTGACCGATACCTACCCACCAAACGAAATTGGTAATATCCCAAGCCCATCCAATGGTTTTATTTAATCCCCAAGTTCCAATACCTGTACCTACAGTGTAAGCCATACAACCTACTCCCCATAGAAACGCTAATAAAGCTAAAGTAAAAACTCTCCACCATAGTTTATTCGCTCTCCCTTCTACAGGTCTAGCCACATCCACAGTTATATCGTGATATGATTTCTCACCAATAACTAAAGGTTTTCTAATGGGTGCTTCGTAATGTGACGACATAATCCTTTATATGTTTCTTTAATTAATAATTCTTTTAACTAGATATTTCTAACCTTAACGTGATAGAATACATTTGGTTTTGTTCCAATGTGCTCTAATAAATGGTAAGCTCTATCTGACTCAGCTAATTTAGTAATTTCTGACTCTTTATCATTTACATCACCAAATACCATCGCTCCACTTGAACAAGCTGCAGAACATGCAGTTTCAAATTCATTTGGACGAATTGCTCTACCTTCATTCTTAGCTTTTAAGATTGTAGATTGAGTCATTTGGATACATAATGAACATTTCTCCATTACCCCTCTTGAACGAACTACAACGTCTGGGTTTAATACCATACGTCCTAAATCATCATTCATGTTGTAATCGAAAGCATCGTTCTGAGAATATAAGAACCAGTTGAAACGTCTAACTTTGTAAGGACAGTTGTTTGCACAGTATCTTGTACCAACACAACGGTTATAAGCCATATGGTTTTGTCCTTGACGACCATGAGATGTAGCAGCTACTGGACACACAGTCTCACATGGAGCGTGATTACAGTGTTGACACATTACAGGTTGGAAAGCCACTTGTGGGTTTTCAGCTGGATGTTCTAATTCTTGGAACACTTCACGGTATTCTCCGAATCCACTTGCATTAACTTTTTTCTCGATATCTCCTGCGAATGTATCTTCTGAAGAATAGTATCTATCGATACGTAACCAGTGCATATCTCTACTTCTTCTCACTTCTGACTTACCTACTACAGGTACGTTATTTTCAGCGTGACAAGAGATAACACAAGCACCACATCCAGTACATGCATTTAAATCAATTGATAAGTTGAAGTGATGTCCAACTGATCTATCAAATGATTCCCAGATATCAATAGTAGAAGCTTGTACAGTCTGGTGATCGTAAGAAACCACAGGTTTAATATTCCAGTCTTCAGCATCTTTTGTATTGAAGATCTCTAATGTAGTATCTTTTAAGATATCACCTCTACTCATTAAAGTGTTTTGTAACTGAACACAAGCGAACTCGTGATCACCACCTACTTGAGTAATTGCAGCACCTTGTACTCCATTACAGTCTTTGTATAATGTGTAAGCATTAACACCTACTTGCATTTCTTCTTTTAATGCAGCTTTTCTACCGTAACCGAATGCTAAACCGATAGTTCCTTGAGCTTGTCCTGGTTGGATAAGAGCTGGCACTTTTTCTAATTTAACACCGTTAGCTTCGATAGTCACATAGCTACCATTAAGACCTCCATTAGCAACGTGGTAGTTCTTGATACCTAATGACTCAGCATCAGCTTGAGCTACAGTTACGTAGTTATCCCAAGATACACGAGTGATAGGGTCTGGGAACTCTTGTAACCATGGGTTATTAGCTTGTTGTCCATCTCCCATACCAGTTTTAGTATAGAATACTAACTCTAAACCATCTACTTTCTTAGCAGAAGCTAATGCAGATGCAGCAGCTGAAAAATCAGCAGAAGCACTTACTTTAGAGTTTGTTCCAACAACAGCAAAACCATCGTGTACTAATTGATTCCAAGTTTTATCAGCTACATAAGACTTACCTACATTCTTAACATAGTCATAGTATGCAGTATTGCTTCCTGACCATAATAATAATGAATCTTGTAATTGTCTAGTATCAAACAATGGACGGATTGTAGGTTGAGTTACAGAGTAGTGACCTTTTCTGATCATTACATCTCCCCAAGACTCTAAGTAGTGCGGAGCTGCAGCAGCAACAGTAGAAAGTAAAGCTGTTTCATCTTCTTTCAATGAGAAAGAAACTGAAGTTTTTACTTTTTTCAATCCTTCTACGAAAGCAGCAGAATCAGCTAAAGTATACACTGGGTTAACACCTGACATAATCAACGTGTGAACTTTACCAGCGTTCATATCTTTTACTAATTGTCCTACTTGAGTAGCATTACCTTGTCTAACATATTTTGTTTGCTCTGGTAAGAAAGCTTCTGACTGTAACGCTTCGTTGATTGCAAATACTAATAATTGAGCATTTACATCATCAAGACCTGTTACAACAACTCCTTTATTTCCAGCAGATTTAAGTTGACTAGCTGCTTTTTTAATAGCATCTTCGTACTTATCTACAGCTGGAGCAGAAGCACTTCCTCCTACGATAGCATTGTATAACTTAACTAAAGCAGCTTTTTGATTAGCTACAGTTAATGGAATTCTCACGTCAGCATTAGCTCCTGATAAAGACATATTTGCCTCCATTTGGATATGCTTAGACATTTTTCCATTTTTAGGAATACGTTTTTGAGCATAAGCTGAATCGTATCCTCCACCTTGCCAATCTCCTAAGATATCAGCACCTACAGAAACGATTACATCAGCAGCACCGAAATCGTAATCTGCTAATCCACGTACACCATAAGCTTTCTCATAAGCATCTGCAGCAGCAGATGAAGATACAGCATCATATACAACGTGTTTAGCCGTTGGGTTAGCAGCGATAAACTCTGCTATAATTTTATCAGTAGATGGGCTAGCCATTGTATTCGTTAATAATACAACGTTTCCTCCATTTGCTTTTGCATCTTGTAGACTTGCTCTAACTTTTGCATCTACTTCATCCCATGAAGCACTTTTACCTCCGATTTTAGAACCTTTCAAACGAAGGCTATCATACATCGATAAAACTGATGCGTTCACACGAGCGTTAGCTCCTGAGTAAGCATTAGCTAGTCTGTTATTATCAACTTTGATTGGACGCCCCTCACGAGTTTTGATCAGAACGTTTACAAAGTCAAATCCATCAGCAATAGTTGTTGCATAATAATCTGCAACACCAGGAATGATCTCCTCTGGCTGTACTACATACGGAATAGATTTCACAACAGGTCCCTCACATGCAGCTAAAGTTGCTGCTGCAGTAGAAAAACCTACATATTTCAAAAAGTCTCGACGAGTAGTTGATGAAGAAGACAATTTACTTTGATCTCCAAGAAATTCATCAGTAGGAATTTCTTCAACAAACTCATTGTTTCTTAGCGACTCAACAATAGAACTATTTTCATTCAGCTCCTCAACACTTTTCCAGTATTTTTTGTTTGATGCCATTGTATATATATATTAGCTTCTTATTCTTAATTTATTAATAGTGACATTTACCACACTCTAAACCTCCCATTTGAGCTACAGTCAATTTCTCAACTCCGTACTTCTCTGATAATTCTTTGTGAATTTTAGCGTAGTACTCATTGCTCTCTAACTTAACGTCAGTTTTTCTGTGACAGTCAATACACCATCCCATTGTTAATGGAGAGTGTTGTCTCATAATTTCCATTTCTTCAACTGGTCCGTGACAAGTTTGACATTCTAAACCTGCAACATTTACGTGTTGAGAGTGGTTGTAGTATGCGAAGTCAGGAAGATTGTGAATTCTAACCCACTTAACTGGTTTCTCTTTTCCAGTATATTTATTTGTCGAAGGATCCCATCCTACTGCATCATATAATTTTTGAATCTCTGCAGTATAGAATTCTGGAGTGTACTTACCGTAGTCTTTTCCAGCTTCACCTGTAAACTCATTGATATTCTCATGACAGTTCATACAAACGTTCAATGAAGGAATACCTGAAGTTTTACTAGATCTTGCAGCAGAGTGACAGTATTTACAGTCAATACCGTTATCTCCAGCGTGAATCTTGTGAGAGAAGTGAATTGGTTGTACTGGCTCATACCCTTGGTCAACACCTACTTGCATCATCCATCCATACGCGAAGTACGATCCGAATAACACTAATACGATAACAGAAACAATCACTAAAAATTTATTTTTAACGAATGCTGTACACAATGGAATTGATTTACGTACTTCAGGAGTTAATCCATTAACCTCTACTACTTTGTTTAATACTCTCTTAACGAAGAATAGCATAGTTACTAGAAGCATCAATACAACAACTAAAGCCCCTAATACAATAATATTAGAAACACCATCATTGTTAGATTGCCCAGCAGCTCCTCCTGCTACATCACCTGTAGGCGCTGGAGCAGCTTTCTCTTCTGAAGTATAAGCTAAGATATTATCAATGTCTTCGTCTGATAATCCAGGGAAGTCATTCATAACAACCTTATTCCACTCGTTAAACAATTTAACAGCAGCAGCATCTCCAGATTTAATCAATGAAGAACTACTCTTGATCCACTTGTGTAGCCACTCTACATTTCCATCGTGACGATCAACTACTCCACGAAGAGCTGGTCCAGTAGACACTCCATCTAACTTGTGACAAGCCGCACAGTTAGAGTTGAACAATTCCTTACCTTTTGCTACATCTTGAGCAAACGAAATTGTAGTAAACGATAGCATTAACGCTAAACAAAAGAATAAAATCTTTGAAAACGAATTATGGTTACCCACTTTTTTCATAGTTATAAAATGATTTTCAACTAAACTTGGTCTTATTTAACAGCCAATTAGACCGCTATCTTATACACCTTATTTACAAACTCCGACAAAAATACAATTTATGAGTTACTCTTAAAACCTTTACTATGCTTAAAATACAATTTATATACGTTCTAAATAACATACGATTACCTCATTATCAAGATAATTTGTAAATTTGCCATAAACATTATTCATTATGAGATTTTTAAGAAATTTTCTTGTCTTAATTCTAGTTCTATTTACTAATCACGTAATTATAGCTCAATCGTCTAAAACCACTTTAAACGAACCCTCAGCCATAAAAGAACTACTAAATAAGAAGAAAAACACAAATACGTCAACAACTGTTAACGATAAATACAAAATTCAGATTTTTTACGGCAAAAACGCAGAAGCGAGAGTTGCCTTAAACAACTTTAGAAGACTTTACCCAGATGTTAATGCTACGATAATTTATACCAATCCTTCTTACAAAGTTTTAGTAGGAAATTATAAAACTAGACTAGAAGCAGAACGCAACCTGAGAGCTATTCAAAAAGACTTTGAACTCTCACTTTTATTGCGCCCAGGCAAATAAATCACACCATATAATACAAAGGGTTATTAGTTAAATCTAATAACCTTTTTTTAATTAAAAAGAAAGCCCCAACATCACTGTTGAGGCTTTTTATTTATCTGTGATTCTAAGTACACTTTAAGACTTAAATCATTCCGTAATTTATCCAACTAAGTTAATAATCTTACCAGGAACAATAATTACTTTCTTAGGCTCTCTACCCTGAAGTTGAGCTACTGTTCTTTCGTCTGCTAAGATGATTGCTTTAATCTCTTCTTCTGATAAATCTAATGGTAACTCAATCTTAAATCTCATCTTTCCATTAAACGACACAGGATACTCTTTTGCACTCTCTACTAAGTAAGATGCATTGAATTCTGGGAACTCTGCATACGTCACAGATGTAGTATGTCCTAGCATAGACCATAATTCCTCTGCAATATGTGGAGCATAAGGAGATACCACAATTGCTAATGGTTCTAAAATAGCTCTGTGATTACATTTTAGCTGTGACAATTCATTTACACAAATCATAAACTGTGAAACTGAAGTATTGAAAGAGAAATTCTCTATATCCTCAGTCACTTTCTTAATCGTTTTATGAAGTGATTTATACATCTCTGCTGTTGGTTCATCATTCGTCACGATTACACCATTATCATCAGCATATAATCTCCATAATTTCTTTAAGAAACCAGCTACACCTGAGATACCAGCTGTATTCCATGGTTTAGCTTGTTCTAATGGCCCTAAGAACATTTCGTACAGACGAAGTGTATCCGCTCCATATTCATCACAGATATCATCCGGATTCACTACATTGAAGTACGACTTAGACATCTTCTCTACTTCGTGTCCTACGATATACTTACCACTCGCATTTAATACAAACTCTGCATTTGCATAATCAGGTCTCCATGCTTTAAATCCTTCTGTATCTAATTCTGATGAAGAATTAACTAATCCAACATAAGCATATAGCTGTTGAACCTTCTCATCCTTGATCATATCTTTAGAAATGAATTTATTTGTGCCCTCTATTCTATAAACAAAGGCAGAAGTACCTAAAATCATTCCTTGATTAATCAATTTCTTGAAAGGCTCTTCTGTGGGAGCTACTCCCATATCTTTTAAGAATTTGTTCCAGAAACGGCTATATAATAAGTGTCCAGTAGCATGTTCACTACCTCCTATATATAAATCTACATTTTGCCAATACGCTAATGCTTCTGGAGAAGCGATATCTTCTGTATTCTGAGGATCCATATAACGCATCCAGTACCAAGAAGAACCAGCCCAACCAGGCATTGTATTTAACTCTAGAGGGAATACCGTTACCCCGTCTATCTTTTCATTTTCTACTACTTTATTATTAGCAGTATCCCACGCCCATACAGCAGCATTACCTAAAGGTGGTTGACCATCTTCTGTAGGCAAATACTTTTCTACTTCAGGAAGAACGATTGGCAAATATTTTTTATCAATCATCTTAGGAAGGTTATTCACATAGTACACTGGGAATGGTTCACCCCAATAACGCTGACGTGAAAATACCGCATCGCGCAAACGGTAGTTTGTTTTCCCCTTTCCTTGTCCTATTTTCTCTAATGCCTCGATAGCCTTAAGAGTAGCTTCTTTAAATCCTAATCCATTTAAAAAATCAGATTCAATTAATAAGAAACCTTCTTTCTCTGCATACGCCTCTTCTGAGATATCTTGGTCAAAGATATTTTTGATTGTAATACCAAAGTGTTTTGCAAAAGCATAATCTCTTGTATCACCAGATGGAACAGCCATTACCGCTCCTGTACCGTATCCAGCTAACACATAATCACCTATCCAGATTTCGATAGGTTCTTTCGTGAACGGATGCTCAGCATACGCTCCAGTAAACACACCAGAGATAGTCTTCACATCAGCCATACGGTCACGCTCACTTCTCTTAGAAGTAGCATCTATATACGCTTCTACAGCTTCTTTTTGTTCTGCAGTAGTAATCTTTCTTACTAAATCATGCTCTGGAGCAAGAGTCATAAAACTCACCCCAAAGATAGTATCAGGTCTAGTAGTGAACACTTCTATTGTATCATCACTTTCTTTTAAGTTAAATACTACAGATGCTCCCACAGATTTCCCTATCCAGTTTCTTTGGCTCTCTTTAATACTCTCTGTCCAGTCGATATCTTCTAGCCCTTGAAGTAGACGTTCTGCATAAGCAGAAATACGCATACTCCACTGCTTCATTTTTTTTCTAACTACAGGATGCCCACCTCTTTCAGACAGACCATCTTTAATCTCATCATTCGCTAATACCGTTCCTAAAGCAGGACACCAGTTTACTTCAGTTTCTGCTAAGTAAGTCATTCTATATTTTAATAGAATCACCTCTTTCTCATCAGCTGATAACGCATTCCACTGAGCAGCGCTAAAGATCTCGATTGCATCATCAGACACAGCTTGTACATTTGCATTCCCCTCTTTTTCGAAGATAGCTACTAATGTATCTATAGATTCTGCTTTATCACTTACTTTATTATACCACGAATTGAACAATTGGATAAATATCCATTGTGTGTGTTTATAATAATCCGCATTCGAAGTACGCACCTCTCTACTCCAGTCAAATGAAAAACCGATCTTATCTAATTGTTCTCTATAACGATCAATATTTACTTCTGTAGTCACAGCAGGGTGTTGTCCTGTCTGGATAGCATATTGCTCAGCTGGCAACCCGAAGCTATCATATCCTTGTGGATGAAGAACATTAAAACCTTTTTGACGTTTATAACGAGTAAAAATATCCGAAGCTATGTATCCGAGTGGGTGCCCCACATGTAATCCTGCTCCAGATGGGTAAGGAAACATATCTAATACGTAATACTTAGGCTTGTCAACATTATTCTCTGTTTTGAAAGTTTGGTTTTCTTTCCAAAATTTCTGCCATTTAGCTTCAATTTCGTTTGGATAATACTTCATACTATTATATATATCAATTTTTATACTTTGGTTAGTTCTTCGATCACACTGTAATAATCTAGAAAACTCATCTTGAATCCTAAATAAACAAAACTAATTTTCTAGCACTATTCTAAGTTTGACAAAAAAAACCGTCAATTCAGGCAAAAATAAACTATATTTATAACAATTAGAAAACTTTAATCGTTATTGTCTCAATAAAAACATTTTTGTTTGTTATTTTTACGCACTTAAAATTTGATATATGGCTAGCTCTTATGAAAAATATCAAAAGCGAAAACTAATTTCGTCTTATTTTTCAGTTATACTTAGTATTTTCTTGGTCCTATTCCTATTAGGATCGCTAAGTCTATTCGTTATTAATTCTAAAAAAATCTCTGACAACTTTAGAGAGAATATACCTATGACTATATTCTTTGAGAAGAATACTTCTAAAGCTGAATTAGAGAAATTTGGAAAGAAACTAGAAAAGCACACCTATATAAAGGAACATCGTTTCGTATCTAAAGAAGATGCTGCCAAAGAACACCAAGAGACATTAGGTGAAGACTTCGTCGATTACTTAGGATTCAACCCGCTACAAGACTCTTACGACATTCACTTAAAAGGAGAATATGTCGTTAATGACAGTATAGATATTATCCTTAAAGAATTCAATGCTAATACAGCGATAAGCGATATAAAATATGACAAACAACTAGTAGATCTAGTCAATGAGAATGTAGATAAGATCACGAAGTGGGTGCTTATTATAGCAGCTTTTCTTACGGTTATATCTATGCTATTAATCAATAGTTCTCTACGTCTATTAATTTTCTCTAGTCGTTTTACGATTAAGACCATGCAAATGGTAGGAGCGACAAAGCGCTTCATCAGACGCCCATTTATCAGACATAGTATGAAGCTAGGGCTAATAGGCTCTCTGCTAGCTATCATGGCTATTACTGCCCTAACATTCTATGCAGACAGTAAACTACCTGATCTAAATATCAACCCTAAAGAAGATTATATGCCTCTAGTGATCGTATCCTGTGGAATATTAATCTTAGGAGGAATCATCACTAGTATCAGTACATTCTTTGCAACACAAAGATTCTTAAACCTAAAATCAGACGAACTTTATTAAATATGAAAGATCAAGATCAAAACCAGAATGTACTTCTTTTTACGAAGAAGAACTATATTATACTACTGGTAAGTATAGCCTTAATTGCACTTAGTTTTTTCTTAATGGCTGGTGCTACTAACGATGTTCCTACAGAGTTTAATGAAGACATCTATAGCTTTAGACGTATTCATCTAGCTCCTACAGTATTCTTTATCGGGATAGGGGTAGCAGTTTATGCAATATTTAAAAAAGACAATAAATAATATAACTACATTAAATGGATTTAATACAAGCTATCCTCCTAGCCATAGTAGAGGGATTAACAGAGTATCTACCAGTATCTTCTACTGCACATATGATATTCGTAAGTTCTGCTTATGGTATTCAAGAAGACGAATTCGTAAAATTATTTCAAACAGCTATACAGTTTGGAGCTATTCTAGCCGTAGTGGCACTATACTGGAGAAAGTTCTTTGACTTCAGCAAACTGAACTTCTATAAAAAACTAGTCTTAGCAGTTATCCCTGCTCTAGTATTAGGTAAGCTATTTGACGAAGCCATTGACAAGGTATTAGGAGAGACTATCTATATCGCGATTATGTTGATTATTGGTGGTTTTGTATTAATCTTTATAGACAAATACTTTAAGAACCCTAAGACAGTTCGCGAAGAAGACATTACTGTTAAACAAGCTATTACTATTGGGTTTTGGCAGTGTCTTGCGATGATGCCAGGTACGAGCCGTTCTGCTGCATCTATCATTGGAGGTATGCAACAAGGACTTTCTAGACAAGTAGCTGCAGAGTTCTCATTCTTCTTAGCTGTGCCTACGATGGCAGCTGTGACCGTGTACTCTATTGTACTAAAAAAATATGAATCAGGAAGAATCGGATATGAGATACTACTTGACAATCCTGATAATATGAAGTTATTCTTATTAGGGAATGTTATTGCATTTATTGTATCAATTGTTGCTATTAAATTCTTCATCGGAATCATTAAAAAGTACGGTTTTAAACCTTGGGGATACTACAGAATTATAGCTGGAGCTATACTATTATTATACTTCGGATACCTTAAATAAGAATGATACAATACAATACAGAAGCCTTTCAGAGTGGGCAAATACTATTAATAGACAAACCGCTGCACTGGTCATCATTTCAGGCAGTAAACAAAATTAAATGGCTATTAAAAAAGCACTTTGACTTAAAAAAGATTAAAGTAGGACATGCTGGGACTTTAGACCCTTTAGCCTCAGGACTTCTTATCATCTGTACAGGTAAAGCCACAAAACAAATCAGTGAATTACAGGGACAAATAAAAGAATATACAGGGACGATCACACTAGGGGGTACTACTCCATCTTATGACTTAGAGACAGAGATAGACCAGACCTTCCCTACAGAGCATATTACAGAGGATCTGCTAGAAGAAGCTAGACTATCCTTTATGGGAACTACAGAACAGCGCCCTCCTATCTTCTCTGCGCTTAAGAAAGATGGAAAACGTCTGTATGAGCACGCTCGTAAAGGAGAAGAAGTGGAGATAGCGACTAGACCTATCACCATAGAAGAGTTTGAATTAATGAAGACAGCCCTTCCGAATGTTGATTTTAGAGTCGTGTGTTCTAAAGGAACTTATATCCGCTCTCTAGCTTATGACTTTGGAAACAAAGTAAACTCTGGAGCACACCTAAGCGCCCTACGCAGAACCAAAATCGGAGACTTCGATGTCATCAACGCGGTCACTCCAGAAGAGTTCGAAGAACAGGTATTAAAAGCAATAGCTAACAATATATAATCAAAAAGCTACAAGATATCTTGTGGCTTTTTTGTTTTTCTGTGAAATCGTATTTCTGTAAAACTGTGAAATCGTTTTTTTTTATCGTTTAATCTACTATATTAATCATTTAAGTACATGATGCCCAAAGGGCAAAACTAATTACTGTTCTCTCTCTTAAAAACATCTTTAAATACTTCGATAATACACCAGCTTTTCACACAATCCAATTCACATTTATTACATCAAGGTACAGACGCATTATTATGCGTGTCACACAATACATTCATATCATCTATGTACATGGTCCTCCGAAAGACAAAACTGTGAACTATCTACCGTTAAGTATTAAACGAAAACTTAAAACACCAACCTAACTTTAGGTTTATTCAATCCTTCAACAGCTTTATTAATCTTAGCTTGATCTTCTTTAGATAAAAACCTAGGAACAAGCACACTTATATCTATCTGCAAAACCCTGTTGATTATAATCAAATCCTTCAAAGTAAAAGGTTTTATACCATTCATTAATTCTGACATATGCGTCTTACTCTTATGCCCTAGAACAAAACCTAAATTCTCTTGTGTCAAATCCAATTCCTTTAGCTTTTTTCTAATCAATTGCTTTCTTTCCTCAAAAAACATTCTCTCTACTTCAGCAATACGCTCTGCCTCATCACTCTCTCTCAATTTCTCAACAGTCAAAGTATCTACGTCACTCCATTCTTCTTTCTCATAACTCTCTATCAGCGCTCTAAGCTCCATACGCAACTTCTTTAGCTTACTATTGTCTTTAGCTAATATACGCAGTTTTCTATCTGCGATTAATGCACGCTCATACTCTAGCTCACTTCTAATCAAGCCTGACTCAACCAATGCGTCTATATCAAAATATGCCTTCATCTATTCAATGTAATTATTATTTCTCAACCACTTCTCTATTGTCTTTTTATTATTTTTAAACCCGAATTATGCAATAGACATATAAACGAAAAGTAATTATACAAAATAGGTCTGAATTAGTGATTAAAGCATACTATAGTATGGTTTTAGAGCTAATGAAAGAACTATGAAGTAGAATTGCTTTGTAGTATTTGGCTAATGCGTAATTTGGGTTAAAGATACTTTCATACTCTTGATGAGCACCAACCCATAATATAGTCGCCTCCCCTTCCTCATCAAACTCAATCAACACAAGAGTCCTATGGATATGAATATCAAAGAAATAGAATCCTTCACTGTGCACACAATCCATATCTGCTCTCAGCATATACATATCTTCTTTAGAAGAAACAAACCGTTCTAAATCCTCAATTAATTTATCAATTGCAAGGCAAAGTAATTTATTTCCAATATTCTTCTTTTTTGCTTTAAGAAGTAATTTCTTACCGATTAGCCTCATAGTTAACGATTACAAAGATACATAAGTTCGGTTTATTACCGAACTAAAACAATTAATTATTTACTTAAAATACTAATATTAAATATTTTACAACCAAATAATCTTATCAATAATCACACCATAAAATCGTCTTTCGGTGAAACTGTGAAATCGTTTTTTTTTATCGTTTAATCTACTATATTAATCATTTAAGTACATAATGCCCAAAGGGCAAAACTGTAAACTGTAAACCCTCTACTGTAAACTGTCAACCAAAAAAACCTCACACTTTAAGTCCTCGATATTGGTTAGGTGTCATATCAGTATAACGTTTAAAATAACGACAAAACAAGGTAGTCTCCTTAAAGCCCAATTCTTCAGATATCTCATTAATACTCATCCTAGAAGACTTCAACAATGACTTCGCATATAATACAACAGCTTCACTTATCCAGTGAAGAATAGAATGCCCTGTCTGTTTGCGAATTGTGGTTGTCAAATAAGCAGTCGAAATACTTAATCTATCCGCATAAAAACTTACCGCCTTCTCCCTCTTATAATGTTTATACAGTAACACAAAGAAATCCTCTGTAATACACTCTGCACGACTACTACTTTTTGCTTTAGATTTCAAGGTTTTCATTAATTGACTAATCTGAATAATCAATGCATAAAGCAGATGCTCTAACACATCATGCGGAGTAAAATTAACTGTATCATAATAGCATTGACTGATCAGCTTGTAAAGCCTCTTTACAACACTATAATTTGCTTCATTTAAAGTAATCACTGGAGATTTATACAGCTGTAGATCAATACTAAAATCGTGTATCAAAGCGAGTGGAGCCACAAAGTCAAAAGTAAACATGATAGACTTCATCTTTAGATCTTCTGTAAAACTAATCGGCACCACTATAGCATTAGGAGGCAGTACGATTAGCATTCCTTTCTTTAGATGATATTCTCTCAAATTAATACTTACTTGTGCCTCACCACCTGTCACTAATCCAATAACACAAGCATCTATACTATGAGGAATAAACGCAAAATAGTCTTTTATATCTTCCTCTCCATTTGTTATAAAGACGCCAGACGCAGTTAGATCTGTATGATTCTTTATTATCGAATTAAAACTATATCTCTCTATTTTTTTCATCCTACTCAAGTATAAATCCCATAACTACAAGATAACAAATTGCACATTATTAACCATTATATTGTGCATTTCTTTTCTAATCATCATCTTAATTTTGTATTACAAATCATTTAAACACATAGCTATGAACAACTTAAAGAAAAGAGGAAGAATTATCCAAGAACAAAGGATAAAAGTCTACGAAATAGCAGATAATGTATTCGCTGCTATATCACCATACAGAGGAATAAGTTGGGCTAATGCTGGTTTCATTAACCGTGGAAAAGGTCTGGTATACGATACGTTCTTTGACCTATTTCATGCACAAGAAATGAAAGAGGCATATACCGAAATAAGTAATAATAAAACTCCTGCTTATGTAGTAAACTCTCACTACAATAGTGATCATACATGGGGAAACAAGGTATTTGAAGACTCGTGTATCATTATGCACCACAACGCAGTACAAGAACGTCTCACAGAGAATATTCAATGGATGGATGCTGTTATTAAACGCGGTAAAGACTCATTAGAGTCTACTATTGGGGAGCGCTTCTTCGCTGCCGAATTCGAAGGTTTTGATTTGACAGGAGTTGAATGGATAAATCCAGATATACAAATAACTGATGACACGGTAATCAACCTTGGCAACACTGAGTTACAATTACTAAATGTAGCTCCATCCCACTCTAATAGTGATGTACTATTATGGATGCCAAAGGAGAAAGTACTCTTCGCAGGAGATGTGGTATTCAATGGCTGCTCTGCTTACAGTGAAAAAGGTATCATAAATTGGGTAAAAGTATTAGATCGCATCATCAATGAGATCAAACCCGAAATAGTAGTTCCTGGTCATGGCGCTATATGTGGCGTAGACTTTGTACAAGAACAATACAGTTATCTCATGAATATTCTAGAGACCATAGATAAACACTACACGGAAGATATTGATGCTCTGACTATGTCTAAACTAATCGACATCACTCCTTTTACTCATTGGATACAGCCAGAGCGTATCTATGCTAGTGTAGATGCTATCTTAAAAGGCAAACGCAATCAATCTGCAATACCTAACTGGAATGAAATGCCAGAAAAACTGAAACTAATGCAGGCGTATCAAAAAGAAAAATATGGAGACAGCCTAATAAACTGGAATCCTAAGTCTACATGGGAACGCGAGTATTATGAGATATAATAAAGAATGAAGAACACTTCACTTAATTAGAAATTAAGGATATTTATCTTCGCCATAATGTACTTAAATGACGAGACAGACTAACTATTGATATGATAGGCTAAGTGACTTATATCTAATCTCTAGTTTATATCTTTGGAAGCAAAGTAACCCCTGAAGTACCTCTGAGCGCCTTACCCAAAAGCAAAATCAGAGGCTTCGATGTTATCTACGCAGTTATTCCAGAAGAGTTCGAAGAACAGGTATTAAAAGCAATCGCTAACAATATATAATCAAAAAGCTACAAGATATCTTGTGGCTTTTTTTGTATCGTATCGTTTACGCCTATTGTATTTCTAAGCCTGCGAAGAATCTCATGCTTATTGTCGAGGATTTATAATCCGTGACTTACACTACTCCACTCCCAATATCCATTCTGAGCCTGCGAACACCCCCATCCTACACATCCGTTCTCGTTGTCCTTCTGAGCTTGCGAAGAATCTCATTCTACATGATTGTAGAGTTACGTGTGAGACCCTTCCTATCGTCAGTGTGACATAGATAACGAATAAGTAACCTTAAATCAGTGACTTACAGAATTAACTCAATAGACTCGTTGGCGCGGATTTATAATCCGCGACATCACATTACCCAAAAATTTAAAAACACTTTTTCTTCTTTTCGCTCTTATTACAGCCAAAAAACAAGAATACCCTCTCTAATTTCTCTTATTTCCTTCACTTGTCTCCACTTGAAGAAAACCAATCCTGCTAAAAGGTTCCTTTTTTCTAATTTTTTTTAATTGCATAAAAACATTATAGATTGTATATCAGTCATTTATTAAAAACAGAAATCACACCAACCATTTGACAAAGTCAGTAAAACTGAACCATAAGAGCCTTTTCTTGGGCAATTATAGGACAATACTAGGATGATAACGGGGTTAAAGCAACTTTTGCTCAATAATAGTCCTTTTATACTTCTTCTATTCTTCTTTTATGAAAACGATAGGTGATTATAAGATATTCAAAATAAGCTCTATAGAAGGCGAAATCATTCGCTTTGATATTCTTCATTTCATGTCCTCATTTTTATAAAGTGTGATGTACACTAGGACAACTTCTTTTATCGATTGTTTGAACAGTTAAATAATCATATATCAGTATTTTATACCTTGTAATAACCAAAAAAAGAGATAATCATGGCAGAAATCAAAGAAGGAATATTAGGCGCTGTAGTAGGAAAGGTAGGAACCGTAGTGGGCGTACTCTGGAGAGGGAGAAATATACTCCGCGCTAAGCCGCTAAAATCAAGTAAAAAAGCGACGGAAGCACAGTTGAAACAATGGGATAATATGAGTCTCGTCTCTACCTTTGCGAGTAAATTCAAGGATTTTGTCAATGCGCATTGCCCTGCGGTGTACAACGGAGAGAAATGGATGACAGGAAAAGAACAAATGATCTCTAGGCTGATGAAACAAGGCATCACAATGCATGAAGGAGAGCAATATGTACAAATAGACAAGGTGCTGCTCTCTATCGGAACCCTAGCTCCTGCTGTGATCAAGAAAATCAATAGATTAAAGACAGGTAAGCTAAAAGTACAGTGGGATAATCATCTGATTAATCCGCTGACGCTCGATACAGACGCACTAACGATCATGGCGTATCACGAAGAATTAGATAAATTCATGACTATCCCTACTATCGGACAACGCAAAGATAGATATGCTCACTTCGCTCTACCAAAAGAATGGCAAGAGGGGAAAGTCTACCTGTGGAGTATGTGGAAAGCAGAAGATGGTAGTGTACATAGTACAAGTTGCTTTCATGGGATCTTAGAAGCAGAAAACGGGGAACAGAAAACAGGGAACGAGGGAACTGGATTTGAGGAAACGGGGAACGAGGGAACGGAGAGTATGGAAACTGGGAACAGAGAAACTGGGAACCGTGGAACAAGTAACAAGGGAACAGAGAATGAGAAAAATGAGAACAGAGAAACTGGGAATAGGAGAACTGAAAGCGAGAGAACACTTGTACCTACAGCTGATAATATAATTGAATCTTCACCTCCTAACTCTCTTATGGAAGAAGAGTCCACAACTAAAAAAGAACTACCACCTGGGCTCATCCGTCAAGTCAGAAAGAAAATCATAAAAGAAATAAAGTCAAGAGAATATTCTTCGAGTAATAATACGCATGAAGGGGTTATTTATGGAGCGCGGTCTGTCTTAGAAGCACTGAAGGCTGAGGAGAGATAGAGGGAGTGATAAAATGAATATTCCTACCTACTTTACTACGATCCTATAAGTTGTAATCATCTTACAGTTAAATCATCATGCCTTTTACTCTTCTCTTTTAAAAGCAAGTTGATAGACATTACCATTGGTATCCATACCTAAGAGTCCTCCTTCCTGAGAGCGTTCTATCTCGATATAAAATCGAATACCTAGACTGTCACTCGCTATATACCCAGCACCGACATCTCCTTTTAGTTTTACTTCACCAGTATAATGCAAGCCTTCGCGATCCATCCCTTCCACAAGAAAGAATGATAATTCACTTTCTTTTTCATTTGGGGTATATTCCATTTTCTCTAACTTCTGGTAATCATCAATTCCTTTAGGATCCTCTTTTACTTTTTTGCAGCCTAATAAAAGAAAAAGCCCTAGTATAGATAAAACACACTTTTTATTATTTATAATCAACGACATAACATTTTTTTCTTAGCACGAAAATAGGCATACTAATACTCTTCACCCACCACAAATAAGTAAAGCATGGCTTTTTCTTAGTAAACCATTCATACTAATGGTTAAAACGATTTGAAAATCAGTAATGTTCCACCTATCTTTGCCTAAAACCAAAATAAATAATAGATAAATAGCACTAACTAAGTGTATCCTATCCTGCTTTTATCACCTCTAATATCACATTAGAACAATGATAATAAATAGTCATAGTTACACCTCTGCCTTTATTTACTATCTGTTTTGGGTTAAAAACATAACTTATGCGTAATATACTTTTCCTATTTATTTTTATCACACAACTATCTTGGGGACAAAAAACAGAATATCAAGAAGGTGACCTTATTTTTCAAAACATAGATTGTGGTCCCTTATGTGATGCTATTAATGAAGTAACTTTTGGTTATAATGATTTAAATTTTAATCATATGGGGATGGTTATAGAACACGAGGGTAGTCTACAAGTCATAGAAGCTACTTGGCCTGAAGTATGTATTACGCCGATGGAAGACTTCCTAAACAAAACAAAAGAACCTATGTACATAGGTCGTCTAAAAGGTAAACTGACTAAACTAATTCCTGCTGCAAAGGAATTTGCTATAAAACAAGTAGGTGTTCCTTATGATGTCAATTATCTATATGCTAATGGTAAATACTACTGTTCAGAACTTATCTATGAAGCCTTTAAAGCATCTAATAAGAATAAAAGTTTTTTCTATCTATACCCAATGACGTATAAGTCAAAGTACACTAAAGAAACATTCCCTGTATGGGCAACATACTTTGAAAAATTAGGACAGACTATACCTGAAGGAGCACCTGGATGTAATCCTGCTGGAATGTCATTAGACCCTAGGCTAAACATCATAGGTCCTATCGTTAGATAGTTTTACTCTCTATGTTTAAAACATTACTTTATTGATTACAGATCCTTCAGTGAGGCTAAAATCATTTATTTATAACTAAAAAACGCTCTTTCAAAAATTTGAAAGAGCGTTTTTTAGTTATTATTCAAAAGAAGTCATTAACTCGATTACTTCTTTTTGTACTTCATGTCCTTTATCTTTCGTGTACCACTTCTGTAGTTCTACTTTACCAGCTTCGTCTACTACACCATGAGCAGCTTTATAATCTGTCACTACTTTTTGTCCTAAAGCAGGTCTTGGACCCCAGTGTCCTAATACTTTTAAAGTATCTTGTTCTACAATGATCATCTTTGGGATAGCTCTACCTCCATTCGTTAAGAATGCATCCATCAGTTCTAGATTCTTATCTCTCAATACTAATCTCATCTCAATATTAGGAGCTACTTCAGCCATCTTATTAAGAATAGGTACAATCTGAGCTGCATCTCCACACCAACATTCCGTTATCACTATCCAAGTGTACTTTTTCTTTAAGCTAATTAACTTATTAGCTACTTCTTCTTCTACCTTCATGGTCTTGTCTAAACGGTGAAGTCTAGCCTCATTTAGCTCTGCATAAGCTAAATAATCGTCGCTTAGCTCTAGAGAAGCTTTATCATTAGTCAGTGCATCAGTAACAAATTGTCTAAATTCAGTATAACTAAAACTTTTGTCAATGTATTTTGAATCAATGTTTATCATTTTGTGTACTTTTATTGTTTGTTATTACCAAAGATAAACCTTTTACAGCAAATAAAATGATGACAAAAGTCAGAGAGGTAATTTGTCCAAGCAAATTTAACACCTAAGCGACATGTTTAGACCGTTAATAGCTTAGGGTAACGTATTTCTTAATAGAATAGATCATTTTAGACGTGCTTAATAATTTAAATTATGATACATAAAACCAAAATCGGATTAGTGTTATCAGGTGGTGGTTATAAAGGAATAGCCCATGCAGGAGTATTACAGTTTTTAGACGAACAACATATCAAACCAGACTATCTAGCAGGTACTAGTGCAGGCTCTATAGTATCTTCATTATATGCAAGAGGCATAGAACCTAAAGAGATATTAATGTTCTTTAAATCTGTCAATATCTTCAACTGGCAACACTTCACTCTAAAGAAAGCAGGGTTAATGGATGTAAACGCATTTGATAAATACCTAAACAAAGTATTTGGAGACTTAACCATTGGTGAATTAGACATTCCTGTTTACATTAATGCTACTGATATCGTCAATGGAAAACTGCACGTATTCACTAAAAAAACAAAAGTAGTAGATGCAATCCTTGCGTCTAGTGCCTTCCCAGGTATATTCTCACCTTATCAGATAGGTAATAAAATATATAGCGATGGAGGAATTATCAATAACTTCCCTATCGAGCTCCTAAAAAGCAAATGTGACTATATCATCGGAAGTAATGTGACACCTATTCAACAAGTAAGTGCTGATAGTCTAACGTCTATACGATCTGTAACCTTCAGAGCATATGAACTGATGACAACAATCAATAATGCTAAGTTAAGCAAACTATGTGACTGGCTTATAGAGCCCAAAGAGCTTACACTCTACTCTACCTTCGAACGCAGTAAAAAGAAAATGGATGAGATTTATGACTTAGGATATCAAACAGCCAAAGAGACATTCGAAGAGAATCAACATATTTTTAAAAAAGCTATTCCATAGAAGCATATAATCTTTATATTTGCAAAACTTTAAAAATATCTTTCAATGAAGTACAAAAGAATTCTACTAAAATTAAGTGGAGAAGCCTTAATGGGAGATCAACAATATGGTATTGATCCTAAGAAATTAGCAGAGTATGCTGCTGAAGTAAAAAAAATTCACGATTTAGGTGTTGAAATTGCGATTGTAATAGGTGGAGGAAATATTTTTAGAGGCGTTGCTGGAGCAAATGTAGGAATGGACCGAGTACAAGGTGACTACATGGGAATGCTTGCTACCATTATCAATGGTATGGCATTACAAGGAGCATTAGAAGCTGCTGGAATGTTAACTAGATTACAAACTGCCTTAAAAATAGAGGCTGTAGCAGAACCTTATATCAAAAGGAGAGCTGTTCGTCACTTAGAAAAAGGAAGAATCGTAATCTTCGGTGCTGGTACAGGTAACCCTTACTTCACTACTGATACAGCTGCTGTATTAAGAGGAGTAGAGATTAACGCTGATGTAATCTTAAAAGGAACAAGAGTGGATGGTGTATATACTGCAGATCCAGAAAAAGATCCTACAGCAGTTAAATTTGAAAAAATCTCTTTCAGCGATTGTTTGACAAAAGGACTAAATGTAATGGATACTACAGCATTTACTCTAAGTAGAGAGAATGAATTGCCTATCGTAGTATTCGATATGAATAAACAAGATAATTTATTAAAAGTTTGCCAAGGAGAAGATTCAGTAGGAACTACTGTATCCGTAAACGTTAATTAATCTATAGTTATGACAGAAGAAATCAATTTAATAATCGACGCTGCCAAAGAGTCTATGGACAATACTGTAGCTCACTTAGAAAAAACATTATTAAACATCCGTGCTGGGAAAGCATCTCCACAGATGTTAGGAGCAGTATTCGTAGACTACTACGGATCACAGACTCCACTATCTCAAGTAGCGAATGTAAATGCAGCTGATGCACGTACATTAACAGTTACTCCATGGGAGAAAAACATGTTACAACCTATCGAAAAAGCGATTATGATCGCTAATCTAGGGTTAAATCCGATGAATAACGGAGACAACATTATCATCAATATCCCTGCATTAACAGAGGAGAGACGTAAAGACTTAGCTAAACAAGCTAAATCTGAAGCAGATGATGCTAAAGTAGGTATCAGAAATGCTCGTAAAGACGCAAATAACGATATCAAAAAAGAAGAGAAAAACGGAACATCTGAAGATATCTGTAAAGATGCTGAAGAAAGAGTTCAGAAATTAACTGATGGTTTCGTAAAAAAAATAGATGATATTCTAGCTGTAAAAGAAGCAGAAATCATGAAAGTTTAAAAAAATCCGCAAGTATGCGGATTTTTTTTTGTCATATACTTTCTAATTAGAGAGTTGTTATTGCGATATCCTTATTTTTATCGGAAACAAAAGTTACCACACTCATAATCAACACATTTTACTTATCTTTATAGATAACTAACACCAAAATACATTGATTATGAATACAACAATCTATTCACCAGAAGAACTCAAAAAGATAGCACCTGTATTTGGTCAACTATCCTTTGATAATCACGAGCAAATCATGTTCTGCCATGATAAAGATTCTGGTTTAAAAGCAATCATCGGTATACACAACACTACATTAGGTCCTGCATTAGGTGGAACACGAATGTGGAACTACACATCAGAGTGGGAAGCTCTAAATGATGTGCTACGCCTCTCTAGAGGAATGACTTATAAATCTGCTATCTCTGGACTAGACTTAGGAGGAGGAAAAGCTGTAATCATGGGAGATTCTAAAAAGGATAAAAGCCCAGAACTCATCAAAGCTTTTGCTCAATATGTCAACTCTCTTAGTGGTAGATATATCACAGCTGAAGACGTAGGGACTACTACTGCTGATATGGATCTAATCCATACCATTACACCTCATGTGACTGGTATATCAGAAAGTCTAGGAGGATCAGGCAACCCATCACCAGTGACTGCTTATGGCGTATTTATGGGATTAAAGGCTGCAGTACATTATCAGTTCGGATCAGATAACCTAGAAGGCAAAAAAGTGCTAGTACAAGGAATAGGTAATGTCGGCGAGACATTAGTAAAACACTTAACTGCTAGTGGAGCTATAGTTACAATCACAGATATCAATGAAGAGAGAGTAGCTGAAGTTGCTAAAAAATACAATACTGAGATATTTACAGGTACAGACCTATACTCAGAAGAAGTAGATATTTATTCTCCTTGTGCCTTAGGAGCAACTATCAATGATGATACTATCGAAAAAATCAAAGCAAAAGTAATAGCAGGAGCAGCTAATAATCAATTAGCAATAGAAGCTATACACGGCAAAAGACTACAAGAACGAGGTATCGTCTATGCTCCCGACTTTTTAATCAATGCAGGAGGAATTATTAATGTTTTTGGTGAGATTGTTCATTATGGCTTAGATGAAGCTTTAAAACGCACTGAAAACATCTATAACACCACGTTAGAAGTTCTTAATTATGCTAAAGAGCACAATATTACTTCTCAACAAGCTGCTATGAAAAAAGCGGAAGACAGAATCAACAAAAAGAAAAACGCTAAATAATCGTTTAAAAAGCAGTCTATGGTTAGGCTGCTTTTCTTTTGCTTCTCCCTTCTAACACTCGTTCATTACATAGTTCTCTACTCTTCACTACGATTAGAGCACTTCTATTCCTTATCTATAATCGACGAATTCTTTATTCTCTCATAATTATTACCTCATTATGACAATTTCTTTATTCCATAATACACAATATTTTACTATTTTTGCAAGTATTTGAAATTGTCTAAATAAGACACTGATTATTAAAATTATAAATCACGATGAAACATACGAAAATTAACGATCTACTGGCAGGCAAAGGTCTACTCCATGAAGTTAAAGCAAAAGGATGGGTAAAAACGTTTAGAAACAACCAATTTATCGCCTTGAATGATGGATCTACGATTAACAATATTCAATGTGTTGTTGATTTAGATAAGTTCCCAGCAGAGTTGTTAAAAAAGATTCACACAGGAGCTGCAATCTCAGTTAGAGGAACATTAGTAGAGAGCCAAGGGGCTGGTCAAACTGTAGAAATACAAGTTGAAAATCTTAAAGTATATGGAGAAGCTAATCCAGAAGAGTATCCGATACAACCTAAGAAACACTCTCTAGAGTTCTTACGTGAGAATGCTCACTTGAGAATCCGTACAAATGTATTTGGAGCAATTATGAGAGTGCGTAGTGTTTTATCTTATGCTGTACATAAATATTTCCAAGAAAATGGATTCTTCTATTTCAATGCACCTATCATTACAGGATCTGATGCAGAAGGAGCAGGAGAAATGTTCAGAGTAACGAACTTAGACTTAAATAATCTACCTCGTACAGAAGAAGGAAAGATAGACTTCTCACAAGATTTCTTTGGAAAGACTACTAACTTAACTGTATCTGGACAATTAGAAGCTGAGACTTATGCTATGGCATTAGGTTCAGTATATACATTCGGACCTACTTTCCGTGCTGAGAACTCAAATACATCTCGTCACTTAGCAGAGTTCTGGATGATCGAACCAGAAGTTGCGTTTAATAACTTAGACGACAATATGGACTTAGCAGAAGACTTTATCAAATATGTAATCAACTACGTATTAGATAAATGTGCTGATGACTTAGCTTTCTTAGATAAGCGTTTACAAGATGAAGAAAAAACAAAACCTCAAGCTGAACGCAGTGAAATGAGTCTATTAGAAAAACTTCGCTTCGTAGTAGACAACAACTTTAAGCGTGTTAGCTATACTGAGGCTGTAGATATCTTAAGAAACTGTAAGCCTAATAAAAACAAAAAGTTTAAATATATCATCGATGGATGGGGTGCAGACTTACAAAGTGAGCATGAGCGTTACTTAGTAGAAAAACACTTTAAGTGTCCAGTAATCTTATTTGACTACCCAGCTGAAATCAAAGCATTCTACATGAGAATGAATGAAGATGGTAAAACAGTAAGAGCAATGGATATCTTATTCCCTGGTATCGGAGAGATCGTAGGTGGTTCGCAAAGAGAAGAGCGCTACGATGTTCTTTTAGAGAAAATTGAAAAAATGGGCATTGACAAAGAAGAACTTTGGTGGTACCTAGATACAAGAAAATTCGGAACAGCTCCTCACAGTGGGTTTGGACTTGGTTTTGAACGTCTTGTATTATTTGCGACAGGAATGACGAATATTAGAGACGTAATTCCTTTCCCTAGAACACCGCAGAACGCAGAGTTCTAACATCATAATACCTTTATAAAAGTGTTTACTTTATCACATATTTTCATTAAATTTGAAAAAGATTATGTTTTAAAGTAAACATTTTTTTTATTTGTAATTAATATTCAAAAGAATGCTTAAACAAAGTTTACAACTCAAATTATCTCAAAAATTATCTCCTCAACAAATCCAGTTGATGAAGTTAATACAATTACCCACTTTAGCTTTTGAACAAAGGCTGAAGGAAGAGCTAATTGAGAATCCTGCGCTAGAGACTGGTAAAGAAAATGAGTCTACAGACGTGGATGAATTTGACAATGACTTTGAAGACTATGACAATGAGCGCATAGAAGCAGAAGACATCAATATAGATGAATATCTAAGTGATGATGAAACTCCTGACTATAAATTACAAGCGAATAACTACAGTAAAGATGATGATGAGTACGAAATGCCTATCATCGCACATGAATCATTTCATCAAGATCTGTTAAATCAATTAAACACCTTCATGTTAAATGATAGCGACAGAAAGATTGCAGAGTTCTTAGTGGGAAGTATCGATGATATGGGATACTTAAGACGTGAAACTCAAGATCTAGTAGATGACTTAGCATTCACTCAAGGTATCTATACTGACGAAGAGACTGTAGAAAGAATATTACTAATCGTACAAGAACTAGACCCTGCTGGTGTAGGCGCTAGAGACTTACAAGAGTGTCTTCTGTTACAGTTAAAACACAAAACACAGTCAGATGCTGTAGATCTAGCTACGGAAATTATAGCAGATCAATTCGATGCTTTTACAAAAAAACATTACGATAAACTATTACAGAGATATGGTGTTTCTAAAGAAAAACTTAGAAACGCTATCGATGAAATAGAAAAACTAAATCCAAAACCAGGAGGAGCTTATATCGGTAATGAACGCACTATAGAACATGTAGTGCCCGACTTTACAATTAAGATTAATGAAGGTGAACTTGAGCTTTTATTAAATGGAAGAAACGCACCTGAACTTCACGTCTCTAAAGATTATCAAGAGATGCTACAGTCGTATAAGGAATCTGCAAAATCTTCTAGTGCACAGAAAGATGCTGTACAATTCATCAAACAAAAGCTAGATGGTGCTAAATGGTTTATCGACGCAATAAAACAGCGTCAAGAAACATTATTTGTAACCATGCACGCTATCGTTGAATACCAAGAAGAATACTTTCTGACAGGAGATGAGACCAAACTAAAGCCAATGATCTTAAAAGACATTGCTGATTTAGTAGGACTAGATATCTCTACTGTATCTAGGGTAGCTAACAGTAAATATGTAGACACTCCTTATGGTACTAAACTAATCAAGAACTTCTTCTCTGAAGCAATGGTTAATGATCAAGGTGAAGAAGTATCTACGCTAGAGATTAAAAAGATATTACAAAACATCATCGGTGAAGAGGACAAGAAAAAACCTTATCCTGATGACAAACTAGCAGAGTTACTTAAAGATAAAGGCTATCCTATCGCTAGACGTACAGTAGCCAAATATAGAGAGCAATTAGACATTCCTGTAGCGAGAATGCGTAAACGTATTTAATACTGATTATTAAATGAAAAAAACAGCGAAATTATTCTCTTATATTTTTCATCCAATAACAGTCCCTTTCTTAACGACTTTATTGTATTTTTCATTGGCTCATTTCTACTTTTCTTCAGTAGAAATGTCTATTATATTAGGGCAAGTTCTAATTACGACCTGCCTATTGCCTATATGCATATACTTTTTGTTGAGATCTCTTAAGCTTGTCAATACTTCTGTTATGGTCAGCTCAAGAAAAGAGCGTATCATCCCTTTTATCATTAACATTGTTTTATTGTTTATGCTAAAGGATTATATTCTATATAACAATAGTGCTTATACAATACGCTTATACATTTGGGGGTTAATGAATAGTTATCTCCTACTTCTATTATTTGGGTTACTAAAACAGAAGTCAAGTGTCCATATCACTACATTAGTTACTAGTTTTATGTTTTACATTCATGTACTAGTGGAACTACAACAACCTAATATTATCGGGGTAATTCTTTTCGTCTTTTTAATCGGGATAGTTGCTTGTTCTAGATTACTACTTAGAGCACATACATCTAAAGAAATTATTCAAGGTTTTTGTATTGGGATTATACCTTCACTAGTCTATATTTTTATCAACTATAAAATATAGAACATTACTCCTACATTTAGAAGTCTTAGTTTATTAGAATCCCACTTCAATACCTCATCTTTATATACATTATTCAATCCATAATACATATAAACATTCCATGTATTAAATCCTGCTGATAGATAAACTCCATACAACCATTTATTCACATTAGGATCCCCCTTAAATGTAGCAGAGTAATCACCTGTAGTGGTTTTCGTACGATCTCCAAAAACATAACTAGCCTTAAATCCTAAATAAACACGCCAAAACTTATGACTATATGGTGTTGAGTTTCTCCAACGAAGCTCAATAGGAAAATCAATAGCATGCAATGATAAACTACTTTTCTTATAAGAGCCTAAAATAACATGTTCATTATCTGGTGTAATCCCAAGATTACCTCTTAAGTTTAGATACGAGTATCCTACTCCAGGTGCTATAGCCACTGTTCTAGATTTATTAATAGGAAAATCTCTTAAAAAACCTCCATTCATTCCTATAGATACAGAACTTGGAGAAAAACCAGCAGGTTTATCTTGCATTAAAGTATGTGTGATACCGAAGTAAAACTGATCTTCTCTATATTTAAAATCAACTGTTTTTAAAGAATCCTGAACAGTTTCATTTATATTTTCGTTTGACTCAATATATTCTTGTCCATGAGCGATAAAACTGCTCAACAATACAGTACCTATAACTAGTAATTTTCTCATAGCTTCTTAGAATTAAAACGCGTAAGTTAATCCTACTCCTAAAGTTTGTTTAAACTGCACCTTAGGGCCTTCCATAACCTGCACACCATCTCTCACAACTTTATTCTTTACATTATCATCATAAATCATATACGTTCCTACATTAGCACGTACATAATCATTAACCTTAAGGTCTAACTTCATCTCAAACATGACATTTACATTACCAAAGTTGTTTAGATAATCACTATACAAAGTTAGTTTATGTTGATAAAACATATTTTTAAATATCTCTCTCTTCCATTCACTACTCAATAAAAAACCTATCTCAGCTTTATACTTAGATCCACGTCTAATAATATTACCTAAGTCATCTTTCTCTGCTTTAGTCACACCGAATGCTCCTTGATCTGCTAATGTCTGATCTAAAACGAATGTTGCTTTATGCGTTAATGGTGAAATATAAAACTTCATCTCTGTCTTAGGATCTATATACTCCGCTCCGACCCCGACGAATAAGTATGCAGGAGCAAACCAAGCTGATACAGGATTATCAGTATCAGGATAATTATATCCGTTGGTAAACTGCGTTTTGAAGTTTAGCTTCGCTACATAATACCAATCCGAAATTGCAGAAGACTTATACCCAAAAGCAGAGTTTAATTCTAATACATCATCTGTCTTACGAGATTCTCTTCCAGACTGCTTATTAAGACCATATCTTAAATTTAATGTATTTTCCCATAATAATCGCCCCTTAATATACTTACGTCCAAATTCTCCTTTTAAAAGTCCTGAAATAGAATTATCTCCTCCAGCACTCCAATTGACAAAAGCAATCTGATTAAAGTCTAACCCTAAGCGATTTTCTTTTTCCCAATAACCTATTATCTCGTTGTTAATAGGTAAAAGACTTAAATTTATATTAGGATTATAATTAGTCTTTATCTTATTCATTTTAGGTTTCTTTCTCTCTACATACACTGCAGGTTTTAAGAAAGGTTCTCCTCTATCATTCTTATCGTATATAATCGTCCCTCCACTATAATCTTTATATGGAATCACTCCCATTAATGGATTATATGGGTTCTCTTCTATACGCAAAGTATCTTTCTTTACATTTTGAACATTCTTATTTTCTGGTTGTTTACTTTCTGTCGTTTCTTGTCCATACGTCTGTAAACAACTCCCTAATACAATTAAACCAAGTAAACCTTTCTTAATCTTTCCCAAAACTTAATTCTTTATTATTGCAACTATACTTTCTGTATCTATTCCACATAACTGTTGTTGTTCTAACACAGTTGCATGTTCTATAAATGTATCTTTTATTCCTAATATTTCTACCGCAATATGAGGATAATACTTGGTAACAAACTGGCTTACTATACTACCAAAACCTCCTATTACTGTTCCATCTTCTAATGTCACTATCCTTTCATGCTCCTGACAGATACGATGTAATACCTCCTCATTCAATGGTTTTACAAACATAAAGTGATAATGTGACCACTCAGTACTATCACAAAACTCCATTGCTCTAACTACATTATTACCAATAGTTCCTGTAGAGATAAATGCAAATTTATCTCCTTTTTTGATTTGAGAAACACTTCCGACATTAATTTTCTCAAATGGCAATTTCCAAGAATATTCAATAACACCTTTTCCTCTAGGATAACGTATTGCTATCGGATGGTTTAGACCTAATTGAGCTGTATATAATAAATTGCGCAACTCTAACTCATTTAAAGGTGCTGCAATAATCATATTAGGAATGCAATTTAAATAAGCAATATCATACACCCCTTGATGTGTAGCACCATCCTCCCCCACTAATCCTGCTCTATCTAAACAAAATATAACAGGAAGATTCTGTAGAGCTACATCATGGATTACCTGATCATATGCACGTTGTAAAAAAGTAGAATATATAGCACAGAACGGTATTAGACCTTCTGTAGCCATACCTGCAGCTAATGTCACAGCGTGTTGTTCTGCTATCCCTACATCTATTGCTCTATCTGGATAGGCATCCATCATAAACTTTAATGAACTACCCGTAGGCATCGCAGGAGTAATACCTACTATCTTATCATTAGCCTCTGCAAGCTCGACCAAAGTCAATCCAAAAACATCTTGAAACTTAGAAGGAAACTCGCTTTCTTTTTTAGGTATTAACTCTCCTGTGTCTTTATTAAACTTACCAGGAGCGTGGTATTTTACCTGATCTTCTTCTGCTTGTTTTAGCCCTTTTCCTTTTGTTGTAATAACATGTAGAAACTTAGGCCCTTTTATATTCTTTAATCTTTCGAGTTCTTTTATCAATCTAGGTAAATCATGGCCATCTATTGGTCCGTGATAATCAAAGTTTAGAGACTTAATCATATTATTTGCCCGTGGATTACTTCCATCCTTTACTGCTGTCAAATAATCTTTTAATGCGCCTACACTAGGATCTATACCTATAGCATTATCATTAAGCACCACCAGCATATTAGTATCTGTCACACCAGCATGATTCAATCCTTCAAACGCCATTCCTGACGCAATAGACGCATCACCAACAACGGCAATATGACATCTATCTTCTTCCCCTTTTAACTTAGCTGCGATAGCCATACCTAAAATAGCAGAAATAGCAGTAGAAGAATGTCCTACTCCAAAAGCATCATAAACACTCTCCTCTCTTAAAGGGAATCCACTAATACCACCTTTTTGTCTATTGGTATGGAATGCTTGTTGTCTACCTGTTAGTAGTTTATGCCCATATGCTTGATGTCCAACATCCCAAACTAAATTATCGACAGGAGTATCAAATACATAATGTAGTGCAATCGTTAATTCTACCACTCCTAAGCTCGCTCCTAGATGCCCTTCTTTACTAGCAACTATATCAATAATAAATTCTCTCAACTCCACAGCTAATTCTTTCAATTCTTCAATTGTAAGTTTCTTTAAGTCAGCCGGAGTATTAATATGTTCAAGTAAGTTTTTAGACATTCTAAATAAAATAAAAACAAAATTACAATTTTGTTTTTACTTTTGAGTTTGCATTTATGTTAACACAAAAGAATGGATACATTTTTCAATGATGAATATTTTATGCGCATTGCTTTAAGCGAAGCAAAAGAAGCGTATGATAAGGGAGAAATTCCAGTAGGAGCAATCGTAGTTGCCAATAACCAAATTATAGCTAAAAGTCATAATTTGACAGAGCTATTACACGATGTAACTGCTCATGCAGAGATACAAGCTATCTCTTCTGCTGCTAATTACTTAAACGCTAAATATTTGAAAAACTGCACTTTATTCGTAACTTTAGAACCTTGCCAGATGTGTGCAGGAGCCCTTTATTGGAGTCAAATAACCAAAATTGTTTATGGTGCATCTGATGATAAAAGAGGATATAAAGCCATAGGAGGACAACTTCACCCTAGAACAGAAGTAGTCTCAGGTGTTCTTGAACAGGAATGCACTGCTTTAATGAAATCGTTTTTTGAAAATAAAAGAAAATAAAAAACTGCTTATAACTATGAAATTCAGAAATCTACTTATCCTCATCTGTTGTGCATTTATAGCGCTCCAGTCTTGTAAAAAGAATGGGGATTTAAATGTCAACTTATCCAACCCTAAGCTTTTTAGTGAATATATACTAGCTTTTACAGCAGGTGTTATCTCTACTAAAGATCCTATCGATATCAGTATCCCAAAAAACTGGAAAAACTGGGCTCCTAATGAGGAGTTGGACAGCGACCTATTTACAATCACTCCAGCTGTAAAAGGAAAAGTAGTCTACTTACCTACAGACGTGATCCGTTTTATCCCATCTGAGCGATTAAAACAAGATCAGAGGTATAATATTACTTTTCATTTAGACAAAGTTACAGAGACAGAAGATGCACTAAAGAACTTCTCTTTTATGGTGATGACTGTACCTCAGACATTCCATACACAGTTATTAGACCTTCAGAGCGTATCAGATACAGAATATGTACTTAATGGCGTACTGACTACAAGTGATTGGTTAACTACTGCTGATGCTAAAAAAGTATTAACAGCAGTACAAGAAAAAAAGAACTTAGATCTAAAATTTGATAGTGATGATAAAACAGAAGCTAAAGAATTTAAGTTCACAATCAATAAGATTAAGAGAACCCCTTCAGAATCATCGATTGATATCGTTATCAATGGTAAACCTGTAAATAACGCGGCTAAAAGCACTGAAGTACACACGGTACCTCAACAGAATTACTTTGATCACTTTAAGGTTGAGCCTGTTGTAGATGACGCACAAGCTTTTTGGATTAACTTTTCGAACCCTCTTAAGAAGAATCAAGACTTTAATGGTTTAATAGACTTAGAGAATAACGATGCAAAACTAACTTTCTCAACAGATGGAAACGTCTTAAAAGTATTTGCAGACAAACCGTTACAAGACAAAATTAATATTAGAATCAGTTCAGGTATTGAAGATAACAAAGGAAATAAAACGCTGACTACAGAAGTAGTAGAGCTAAACTTCGGTATTCCTAAACCTGATGTACAACTGATCAACAGTGGTACAATATTACCTAGCTCAGAAAATTTAAAAATAAACTTTAGAGCTACTACACTAAAAGCTGTAGATGTAAAAGTTTACAAAATATACGAAAACAATATTCTTCAATTCTTACAAGAGAATAATATAGATGGAAAATACAGCCTTAACAGAGTGGCTGATCCTATCGCAAAAACTACGATTAAACTGACAAATGCGAATCCTAAAGCATTAATGCAGTACAATACTTATGCCTTAGACTTATCTACTCTTATTAGTCCTGATCCAGGAGCGATATACAGAGTGGAGTTCTCTTTTGATCGTTCGTATTCATTATATGGGTGTGCTGAGAGTCAAGACAGCGAGACTACAGATGAGGATATAGAAGAAAATACAGATGAGGAACTAAATCAAGATGATGAGTATTATGATGATGATTACTACTATTACTATAACTGGAGTGAGAAAGATGACCCATGTTCTCAATCTTACTACTACTATCACGAGAAAGCAGCTACTAATGTATTAGCTACTGACTTAGGTGTAATCATTAAAGGTGGTAATAATAATATCTATACAACAATTGTTACGAATCTGATTACAACAGATCCTGTTGCGGCAGCGACAGTAGAATTCTATACGTATAGACAACAATTAATTACTTCTGCTAAGACTGATACTAACGGTATTCTTATTGTTAACCTAGAGAAAAAGAAACCTGCCTTTGCTATTATAAAAGATGATAGAAATACAACTTATGTAAAAATAGATGAGGCAAACTCTCTATCTATGAGTAACTATGATGTAGATGGTACTACGTTACAAAAAGGTATCAATGGATATATCTATACTGAAAGAGGAGTATGGAGACCAGGAGACAACATTTACCTAGATTTCATTCTTGATGATCTAGCTAATCCTCTACCTGCTAACCACCCGATCAAACTAACTTTCTCTGATCCTTACGGGAAAGTAGTAGATCAGATAGTACAGAAAAAGAATGCTAATAATCACTATGCTTATGTCTTAAAAACAAACCCTGAATCTCTTACAGGGAATTGGCAGGCAGTTGTAAGTGTAGGAGGTGCTAAATTCTACAAGCAAATTAAAATTGAAACGATAAAACCGAATCGTTTAAAGATTAAAAACACAATCGAAGGCAAAACTGTTTACAGCAATAGTAACAGTGCTAGAGTCGACTATAATGTACAATGGTTACAAGGAAGTGTTGCTAAAAACCTAAAAGCAGAAGTAACCCTAAAGTTACTTCCACAAGCAACAACTTTCTCTAACTATAAAACATATTCGTTTAGTAACAGCTTGAGTTCTTATGGTTCTCAAGAGATAAATGCTTTCTCAGGATCAACAGACTTTGAAGGTGACTTCTCATTTTCTGTTAATCTAAATAATATACCAGAAAACACAGGAATGCTAAAAGCAATCTTTACTTCTAAGGTATACGAGAACGGAGGTGATGTATCTACTGATGTATCTACAGCTACGATCTCTCCATACAATACCTATGTAGGGATAAAGGCACCTGATGCTAATAAATATGGTTATTATCAAACAGACGAACCTCTTAAATTCTCTTTTGTAACTTTGAATGCACAAGGGGCTCCGAAGTCTCATGATATCAACGTAACTGTTTATAGAAAAAAAGGGTATTGGTGGTGGAGCTCTAATAACAACGGAGCTTCTAGCTACAGTAGTTCAGACTACTACTCTGTGTATAAAGATGCGGTAGATTACACGACATCTTCTAACGGTACAGCTACTATGTCTCTGACTATTCCAGAACAGGATTGGGGTACTTATGAGATTGTAGCGCGTGATAAATACGGTAAACATATTGCCTCTTCTGTGGTATATGTAGACTACCCTTATTGGTCTGGTAAAACCAAACATTCACAAGGAAAAGAAGCTACAGTATTAGCCCTAGCTACAGATAAAAAAGATTATAATACAGGAGAGAAGATAAAACTATCTTTCCCATCTAGTGAAGGTGGTAGAGCATTAATCTCTATAGAGAATGGATCTACTGTATTAGAGACACATTGGGTGAAAACTCAAAAAGGAGAAACGACATTCGAAATCGCTACTACAGAAGCGATGTCGCCTAATGTATATATCAATGTATCTGCTATACAGCCACATGCTTCTACGTTAAATAACTCTCCTATACGTATGTATGGAGTAGCTCCTATCAATGTATACAATAAGAAAACTAAGCTAGAGCCTGTTCTGACTATACCTGACAAACTAAAGCCTGAACAAGAATTCACTGTTCAAGTAAAAGAAAAGGCAGGTCAAAAAATGACTTATACTATAGCGATAGTAGAGGACGGTCTACTAGATCTAACACGTTTTAAGACTCCTAACCCTTGGGATAACTTCTATAGCAAAACTGCTCTAGGTGTGCGTACCTGGGATATCTACGACAACGTTATTGGAGCTTATGGTGGTGCTATTAATCAAGTATTCAGCATAGGGGGAGATGAAGACCTTGGAGCTGGTCAAGTGAAGAAAGCAAATAGGTTTAAACCGGTTGTTATCCACTTAGGACCATTCGTTCTTGATGGAGGCAAAACTGGAACTCATAAAGTAAAACTACCTAAGTACATAGGATCAGTTCGTACGATGGTAGTTGCTTCTAATGTAGCTACTAAAGCATACGGAAGTGTAGAGAAAACGGTCAAAGTAAACAACCCTCTGATGATATTAGGTTCTCTTCCTAGAAGAGCTGTACCAGGAGAGAAAGTAACGCTACCGATCACAGTATTCGCTATGGAAAGTCATGTGAAAAATGTAACTGTAAAAGTAAAAACAGATGACAAGTTTAAGATTCAGAATAATGCTACACAGGAAATAACATTCAGTGAACCTGACGAAAAAGTAGTGTACTGTGACCTAGAAGTACAACAAAAAACAGGTATTTCTAAGATAGAAATAGAAGCTATATCTGGTAAAGAGAGAGCTACTTATGTAGTAGAGTTAGATGTACTAAATCCTAATCCTGTCACTGTGAAGACAGAAGATATCGTATTAGAACCAAACAGTACAAATAAAATCGAATGGGAGAAGTTTGGAGTGACAGGTAGTAATAAAGCTACTCTAGAGCTATCTACTTTCCCTGGTATTAACCTAACATCTAGATTAAACTTCTTGATTAAATATCCTCACGGATGTAGTGAGCAGGTGACTTCTGGAGTATTCCCTCAGATCTTCTTAGAAGACTTAGTTTATGTAAGTAAGAGCAAAAAAGAAAGTCTACAGCGCAATATCAACGAAGGGTTAAAGACATTAGCTCAACGTCAGATGGCAGATGGTAGCTTTAGATACTGGAGCAGTGATTCTTATTCTGATGACTGGACTACTTCATACATCTTACACTTCTTAATCGAAGCTGAGAAAAGAGGATATGCACTACCTATTGGAAGTAAAGCTAATGCAATCGCTTATCAACAAAAAGCAGTAAGATCATGGTCATACAGCAGTCGTTATAACAATGATATTGCGCAGGCTTATAGATTATACACATTAGCACTAGCAGGTAATGCTGACTTAGCTTCTATGAATAGGCTAAGAGAGACTACAGGTATTTCTGCTGATACGAAGTTACGTCTAGCAGCAGCCTATGCTTTAGCGGGTCAAAAAGAAGCTGCTAATAAACTAATAGCAAGCTCACCTATTATAGAGAATAATCAATCTCAGTATTACTATTATGGTTCTTATGAGAGAAGATTAGCTATGGCATTAGAAACACTTATTCTGACTAAATCGAATAATAAGTTAATGCATGAATATGCAAACACATTGGCAAAAAGATTAGGTTCTAATACATGGATGAGTACACAGAGTACAGCATTCGGACTGAACGTAATCTCTGCTTATGTAAAGAATAATAAATCAAAAGAAGGTATCAATGTAGACTTCACAAATAACGGAACGACTACAAATGCTACAACAAAAAACAATATGTATGAGTATGACTTTAAAACGATATCTTCTACTAATGAAGTTAGTTTAGTCAATAAGAACACATCTACTGTTTATGCTCGTGTGGCTTATAGTGGTATCCTTCCAGTAGGAAAAGAATTGACAGACGAAAGTAATATCAGTATTCGCACCTCGTTTAGAGATGCAAGTCAGCAAGTAATTAACCCTACTCAGTTGAGCCAAGGAACAGAGTTCTCTGCTTATATTACGATTACGAATACTACTGTTAACAGTATTGATAATGTAGCATTGACACAGATTATCCCATCTGGATGGGAGATTGTAAACCTGAGATACACAGATGCTGGTGAAGTGAGTAATCCTGTACAACACACAGATATCAGAGATGACCGTTCTAACTTCTACTTCAGTCTTAATCCAAGAGAGACAAAGACATTAAGAGTGGTATTAAATGCATCTTACCTAGGTAAGTATTATATGCCAGGAGTCTATGCAGAAGCGATGTATGACAATTCATACAGATGCCGTACAGCAGGACAATGGATAGAAGTAGTAAAATAATAAATAGACAATCATTAAATAAATACAGGGAAACAAAATTCCCTGTATTTTTATTTTATATGAAATTGAAACTTAACTTGAATTGGAAAACATGGTCTTTAAAGAGAAAAGTGATGACAATCATCGCTTCTATTCTCTTAGCACTCTATTACTTTTCGCTTCCTAGCGAATTGTTTACTAAACCCTATTCCACCGTAATAGAAAGTAATGATAATAAACTTCTTGGCGCACAGATAGCCACTGATGGACAATGGCGTTTCCCAGAAGTAGACTCTGTACCTCATAAGTTTAAGGAGTGTATTATTGCCTTCGAAGACGAATACTTTTACTATCACTGGGGAGTTAACCCCGTGTCAATGATAAAAGCCTTTAGAGCTAATCTTCAGTCTGACAAGGTAGTCAGAGGAGGAAGTACACTTACACAGCAGACTATTCGTCTATCTAGAGATGGTAAGAAACGAAGCTATTCAGAGAAACTTATTGAAGCGATACAAGCTACTCGCCTAGAGTTTAAGTATAGTAAGGATAGAATATTAAGCCTATACGCATCGCATGCCCCTTTTGGAGGTAATGTGGTAGGTATAGAAGTAGCAGCTTGGCGTTATTTTGGGACAACACCAGAACAGTTATCTTGGGCAGAGAGTGCTACATTAGCAGTGTTACCAAACGCTCCAAGCTTAATATACCCAGGAAAGAACCAAGAAACATTACTTAAAAAAAGAAATGCCTTACTGAAAAAGTTACTAGACAAAGGCACTTTTGATGAGAGCACCTATCTACTAGCATTAGAAGAGCCTCTACCTCAGAAGCCTCATGAGCTACCTCAGATAGCACCTCACCTATTACAGTATGTAGCTAAGACAAATAGTCAAGAGAGAAATCATACTACGATAGACTATAATATTCAACAACGTGTCAATGATATCGTGAAGGGGTATTATTTTAATTATAGTCAAACAGAAATCTATAATATGGCTGTTATCGTCATAGATGTAGAAACACGTGATATCATCAGCTATGTAGGAAATACCCCTACTACAGTACAACATAAAAAAGATGTAGACATCATCCATGCACAGCGCAGTACAGCGAGTATCATTAAACCCTTCTTGTACGCGAGTATGCTAGATGATGCAGAACTCCTACCCAAAACATTAGCTGCTGATATACCTGTAGTGATATCGGGCTATAAACCTGAGAACTTTAATAGCTCTTATGAAGGAGCAGTACCAGCAGACGAAGCCTTATTTAGATCACTAAATATTCCTTTTGTATTAATGCTTCAGAAATATGGTATCTATAGATTCTATAATCAATTGCAAAACTTGGGCTTTAAATCTATTTCTAAACACCCTAATCACTATGGTCTATCCCTGATATTAGGAGGAGCGGAGAGCAATCTATGGGAGATAACGAAAGCATATACAGGACTAGCTTCTACCCTTAACTATTACAATAGAACAAAAGGTCAATATAGAAGCAACGAAATACAAGACTTAAACTGGAATAAAAACATTCAGCTTGACTTTGGACAGGATAGCAAAGAGAAAGCACATCTTGGCGCAGGAGCTATTTACAACACTTTTAAAGCACTTACACAAGTTAATCGACCAGAAGGAGATGAAGCATGGAGATACTATGACTCATCGCTTAAAATAGCTTGGAAGACAGGTACAAGCTTTGGAGGTAGAGATGCATGGGCAGTCGGTGTTAATAAAAAGTATGTAGTAGGTATCTGGGTAGGGAATGCCTCAGGAGAAGGTCGTCCATCTATCAGTGGAGTGCGTATGGCTGGTCCTATACTATTTGACGTATTTAATTTATTACCACGTACGAGCTGGTTTGAACAACCGTTAAACGACATGGAAGAGATAGAAGTATGTACCCAATCAGGATACCTAGCTGGCCCATACTGTGACAAGAGAACAGAACTAGTACCTTATCGTGCTAAAAAGACGGAGCTATGCCCTTATCACAAACTTGTTCACCTAGATCAGTCAATGAGCTATCAGGTCAACAGTATGTGTGAACCCATTGACAATATCATGAATCAACCTTGGTTCATCTTGCCTCCGACTATGGCTCACTTCTATAAGCGACATCACAGTGATTATAAGGACTTACCTCCTTATAGACCTGACTGTATAGATTATAGCACACAGAATACGACAGAGTTTATCTATCCTAAGCACAATGATCTAATCTATCTAACTAAAGACTTCTATTCTAATGTGCAGCCCTTTATAGCTAAAGCAGCGACTAGCAATCCTGCCAAAACACTATACTGGTACCTAGATGAAGAATACTTAGGCGAGACTTCATTATTTCATGAGCAAGCTATACAAGCAGATCCAGGCATACACTATTTAACCATAGTAGATGCTGATGGAAATACTAAAACGATTCAAATCACATTAGAACTCAGTAGCCCTAAATAAAATAGAGGAGCTAAACATAGCTCCTCTACTCATCACTCGTACTCAAAACAGCTTCTCTTCTTCTTTTTCTATTTTATATCTGTATGCTTATTCAGGATGATAAAAATTTCTAAATCATACGAGTAAACAACAAACACTTATAGTAAAACCTTTTATATGACTAAATTACTTTTTTAAGAGTTTAAAAAATTATACAAAGCAAATCATAAGATAGAAAACACCACAAATAAACTACTAATAATAAACACAATAGCTAGAAAGCAAACATTCTTCTACACTCACTGACAAAAATTATTATTTAAAAAACTATACCTTATAAGTATAACGCTGGTATTAAAAAAGACAAAAAGTGACTTCGCACAGTTTTACACCACTTTTTTAAGAAAAGAATATTTGATTATTAAAAGGCTAGTGTCCCATAAAAAAGTTAGAAACAAAAAAACCACTAATCTCCGACTAGTGGTTTTTTTGTTATTCTGAAAGTTCATTTCCTTTATCATCTAAGAAATGGTATTCTAGATACGTGTAAGCGTCACGTGGAATTACTTTAACCCATTTTTTAAACTCTAAGTACCACTTAGCTCTAATAGATGGAATTCCTTTAGTTAAATAAGCAGCAACAAATGGATGCGTATTTAAGATAATTTTTTTCGACTTATCTTTCGAAATAATATTTTCTAGGTCAGCCTTTATTTTGTCAATAACAAGAATAGGAGCTTCGATTTCACCGTGTTCATTCGGATCTTCTTCTCTTGTTTCAATATTAACTTCAGGTCTAACACGTTGTCTAGTGATTTGAATTAATCCAAATTTACTAGGAGGCAAGATCTTGTGTTTTGCTTTATCATCACTCATTTCTTCTTTTAAGAAGTCGTATAGTGTCTTTCTATTCTCTGGGTTCCCCATGTCAATAAAATCCACTACGATAATCCCACCCATATCTCTTAATCTAAGCTGTCTAGCTATCTCAGCTGCAGCGATAAGGTTAACTTCAAGGGCAGTGTCTTCTTGAGACTGAGCTTTGTTTGAGCGATTTCCACTGTTTACATCTATGACGTGTAACGCCTCTGTATGTTCTATGATTAAATAAGCTCCCTTACTCATAGAAACAGTTCTACCAAAAGAAGTCTTGATCTGACGTTCGATATTATACTTTTCGAAAATCGGAACTTCTAATGATTGATAGTGCTTCACAATAGAAACTTTCGAAGGAGCTATCTCTTGCAAATAGTCTTTCGTTTGGTAATACATATCTTCATCATCAGTCATGATACCCGTGAAAGTATCATTAAACACATCCCTAAGAATAGATGATGCTTTATTAACCTCTCCTAATACTTTAGAAGGATGATGAGCTACGCTTAATTTTTTGCACATATTGTTCCAGCGAGTCATTAGGTTCTGCAGATCTTTTTCGATCTCAGCTACCTTCATTCCCTCTGCCACAGTACGTACTATTACTCCAAATCCCTTTGGTTTGATTGTTTGAAGAAGTTTCTTTAGACGTTCTTTTTCTTCTTTAGATTCTATCTTTTGAGAAATAGAGATTCTATTAGAGAAAGGAACTAAGACTACATAACGTCCTGCTATAGAAAGTTCAGAACTAATACGAGGTCCTTTAGTAGAAATAGGTTCTTTAACAATCTGAACTAATAAAGACTGATTAGCACTTAATACATCACTAACCACTCCATCTTTATCAATTTCTTCCTCAAAAGGAAAGTTCTTTAAGGAGTAATCTTTTAATTTACCTCCGCTTACAAGTTTAGTGAACTTCAGTAAAGTTCGAAGATTAGGACCTAGATCATGGTAATGCAAGAAAGCATCCTTCTCAAAGCCTACGTGAACGAATGCAGCATTAAGTCCTGCTACAGGTTTTCTAATCTTAGCGATAAAGATATCGCCAACTTGAAAACCATCATCTTCACTCTCTTCTCTCTCCCTGTGTAGTTCAATTAGTTTTCCATCTTTTAATAAGGCAAAATCTACTGTATCAGAATTCGACCTAACAATTAGCTCTTTATTCACACTGTACATTTTTATCCATACTCATCCATTACGATGTCTAAAAGACCAAATGAGTTTGTATAGATGGATTAAACATTAATACAGATATTTCTATCTGGAAAACTTACCTTTTGCAAGGCAAGTTTTTTCAGTATCTTTTTTCTACTAAAAGAAAAAAGTAGTTTTAAACTACTTTTTCTTTTTGTGACGGTTAGCTCTCGCTCTTTTTTTACGTTTGTGCGTCGCTACCTTATGTCTTTTTCTTTTTTTACCACTTGGCATAATGTGTGTAATTTAGAGATTAATAAATTATTTTACTTTTACTTCTGTGTTTGACTTTACGCCTTCTACAAACACCTTAGCTGGTTTGAATGCTGGGATATTGTGTGCAGGGATTCTGATAGTTGTGTTTTTAGAGATATTTCTTCCTGTTTTCTCAGCTCTAGTTTTAATAATAAAACTACCGAAACCTCTTAAATAAACATTTTCACCAGCTTCTAAAGATCCTTTTACTTCTTCCATAAAAGATTCTACTGTTGCCTGTACTTCACCTTTTTCAAGCCCTAATTTTTCTGAAATTTTAGCTACAATGTCTGCTTTCGTCATTTTAGATATAAATTATTTTGTTGTTGTCTGATATTTTTAGAGTGTGCAAATATATTAATTTATATCCCAATAATTCAACCTTAATTGATTAAAATTTAAATATATAAAGTTTTAAGTTTGCGTTCAATACTTTTTACAATGATTTTTTCTAATAAACTCATTACTTGGTACTTAGAAAACAAACGTTTTTTACCTTGGAGAGAAACTAAAAACCCTTACGCCATTTGGTTATCAGAAATAATACTGCAACAAACGCGAGTAGCGCAAGGTTTGCCCTATTTTGAAGCCTTTTTAACCACTTATCCTACTGTAAAAGATCTAGCAGATGCACCCGAAGATGATGTAATGCGCTTATGGCAAGGACTTGGCTACTACAGTAGAGCTAGAAACCTTCATGCAACAGCAAAAAAGGTAGCCTATGAACTAAATGGAGTATTTCCTCCTAATTATAAAGAACTACTTACATTAAAAGGTGTAGGAGAATATACTGCTGCAGCCATAGCCTCTATCGCTTATGATGAAGTAGTACCTGTAGTAGACGGCAATGTATTCAGAGTATTATCACGTGTATATGGTATCACTTCTGATATCTCTACCAATACTACTAAGAAAGAATTTCAAGCACTAGCGGCTACTCTAATTCCTCAGCATGACCCTGCGACCTTTAATCAAGCGATCATGGACTTCGGTGCGATACAATGCACCCCGAAGAGCCCTGACTGTCCATCATGCCCTTTTATTAAAGAGTGTGTAGCCTATCAGACTAATCAGGTGGCTGTACTCCCTATCAAACTAAGCAAGGTAAAGGTAAAAAAACGCTATTTAGACTTCATCATCTTCATTGATAAAGATGGTAATACTCATATAGAACAACGCACAGCTAAAGATATCTGGCAACAGCTATACCAATTTCCAGTATTCGACAGTTTCACTCATCATGTAGAAGATATAGACTCTGCACTGAGAGAGCGATACGACACCTTATATATAAAGGAGATAAAAGAACTGACGGCTGACGCTATCACACACCAGCTATCACATCAGAAGTTACACATCAAGTTCTGGTGCGTACAAATAGAAGCAACGCCTTCTGTACAAACGAGTTGGGAGGATTTAAATAAATTTGGATTTCCGATTGTAATTCATAACTTTATTACATCCTTAGATTTAAAAACACTAATATCCTAACACTATGAACGGCACCCTTAACAAAGTTACATTAATAGGTCACTTAGGTGATAACGTCAAGATGCATTACTTCGAAAATGGTAATTGTATAGGTCGTTTTCCGATTGCGACTAACGAAGTTTATGTCAATAAGACATCCGGAGAAAAATATACTTCTACAGAATGGCATAATCTAGTCGTCAAAAACAAAGCTGCTGAAGTGTGTGAGAAATATTTATCTAAGGGAGATCGCATCTATGTAGAAGGGAGAATACGCACCCGTCAATGGCAAGGAGAAGACGGTATGAATAGACAGACAGTAGAGATTATGGTAACAAAGTTTATGTTCTTAGATACCAAAAAAGAAAATGACTACAGACAAAAAACATCTTTTGAAGAAGAAAAAAAAGAGGCTGTAGACAATTTTAATATCCCTAAAGAGACTAATAATGACAATTTGCCGTTTTAAGTAGGTTACTACTTTGTAAACCTTAATCGAAATAAGAAAGATGAAATTCCAATATATAAGCACTTTACTATTATCTGTAGCCTTCTTCGCTGCCTGCAAAGAGGATACTACTCCTAAGCCAAATGCTTTCTTAGCTCTAGACTATCCTAATCAGGAATACAAGACTTATCAAAACGAAAACGGTTTTGAGTTTAGTCAAAATCAATGGTCTACTATTAAAGAGACTAAAAAGAATTCACTAGAAATACATTATCCACAGATGAAGGCTACCATCTTCATCAACTATAAGCCTGTAGAAAACAACTTAAATCTACTGCTAAAAGACGCACAGAAGCTTACTTATGAGCACTTCGTGAAGGCTGATGAGATTATAGAACAACCTTATATCAACTCTGATGACAGAGTATATGGGATGCTATATGATGTACAGGGAAATGCTGCTACGAATGTACAGTTCTACGCTACAGATAGTATAAAAAACTTTATCGTAGCCTCTCTATACTTCTATGCTAAACCAAACTATGACTCTATCTTACCTGCCACAGAATATGTAAAGAAAGATATGAGAACACTACTAGAGACACTTAAATGGACTAGTAAACAGGAGGTAAACACACCTGCTATTAAATAGAATACATCTCGATTTTTATATTCCGATGGAGCTAGTCTGTATAGATTAGTTCCATTTTGTTTTTATAGGAGTCTTCTGCGTCATGTTAACTATATTTCTACATCATCAGTACATCATAACTCCGATAAAACATCCAAAATAACGGACTCACTACGGACTCACTACGGACTCATAACGGACTCACAACGGACTCACTCGCATTAAAACCAATAAAAAAAGCGAGTATGTATCAACACACTCGCTTTAGATCAAATATTTAAACAGATGAGGAATGCCCCTACTCTTATATTATTCTTATTATTTAGTAGCACTAACGCTCTCTACCTTATAAATCCCATTAGCGATCTTCTCTACAGTACCTACTAATGACTCTACACTCTGCTTAGACTCATCATAGTCTATCTCTGCAGTCTTAGTATCAAAGTCTACTTTAGCTAACTTCACTCCGTCTAACCCTGCTAACTTACCTTCTATTAGCTTGGCGCATCCTATCTCACACGTCATTCCATCGATCTTAAATGTAGTGTGCTCCACATTACCAGCTACTTCTGTAGATGCAGTAGATACTGACGCATCAGCCGTCTTCTCTTCATTCTTACACGATACTAATAATATAGCTCCTAACATCATGAAGCCTATTGACTTTACTATTTTCATCTTTGTGGTATTTTAAAATTACATTCTTGATAGTACAAAAATAAAAAAAGCAACCGATAATTCAGTTGCTTTTTCAATTCTATTATTTAGATAATCAATTATTTAAAATCCTCGTCAGTAACTCCTTCGTTGATTTTAACATCTGTAACGATATTAACAATCTCTATTCCTACATTTAATACTTGTTTAAAAGGTATTTTTACCCCTTTCACTTCTTTATAATCCTCATACTTAGTAGTCATATTCATTACTTGGCCACCTTGCTCTTGAGTCATTACAGCACCTACTTTAAGTCCAGTAGTCAAGTCATAATAGTAAACAGACTTACCAACTTTAACACCTACAGCATCTTTACCATTAAAAGACTCTACACCAGTAACAATAGCACTTTTATTAGCTTTCATTTTTAACTCAGGAAAAATTGTTGCTTCACTTTGTACTTCAGCTAATTTATCACCTGTAAGTTCCAGTTTTTGGCCTTGTTGCATTACATAACCAGCTTTTGGAGTCACTACTTGCTTAGATAAAGTATTCCCCATCATCTTCTGCTCTACTAAGATATATCCCTCTTTCATTTTAGATATAGATTCTAGTTTCATCCCTTGTACTTCAGCAGTACTAGTTATGGCAACAGATTTGATCTCTGCTACTTTCTTCTCTCCACCGATAGCGTTCAAATATTTATCTACTACAGAATTAACAGTTACTCCAGCAGGTACTGCTTTACTAAAGTCTGGCTTACTAGCTTCATCAGCCTCTTTAGTATAGTACTTAATAGGATAGCCTAATTTCTCTAATCCTGATAATACGTCACTACCTTTACCTACGATAACGATACGCATATTATCCTTAAGGAAATACTTCTGAGCAGCTTTCTGTACATCTGCTATCGTTACAGCATTGATATTCTTAATGTAGTTCTCATAAAAATCAGCTGGAAGTTTATACAACTCTTTATTAAGAGCATATCTAGCTACAGTAGCAGGTTTCTGGATTTCCATCACGAAGTCCCCTACATATTTAGCTTTCGCTAACTTTAGTTCATCTTCTTTAACAGGAGTCGTACGGATAAGGTCTATCTCTTTTACAAACTCTGTTACAGCGCTATCTGTAACCACGTTACGCACTGCAGCTGTGGCTCTAAATTTACCAGGATACTTACGAGATGGACTTATAGAAGAGTACGCTCCATACGTCCAACCATGTGCTTCACGCAAGTTTAAGAAAAGACGGCCTTCTCCTCCACCTCCAAGAATTTGGTTAGCCAAAATAACAGCAAAATAATCCTTGTCTGTCATTTTTAATTCAACCTCATTTACTAATGCTATCTCAGACTGAACAGCATTAGGCATATCTACGAAGTTAATCTCTGTAGCACTAACATTCCCTTTATAGGCAACATCTTTATACTGTGTATTCGATTTATTCCAAGCCTCAAAAAGCCCCTTGATAGACTTCTCTGTCTTTTTATAATCAATATCACCTACTACTACTAAGTAAGCGTTCTCAGGAGAATAATATTTCTTAAAGTATGCTTGAACATCAGCAAAAGTCACATTGTTTAATGTCTTCTCCGTTTCGAATTCACCCACTGGAGTATTCTTTCCGTATAGCACAGCGTCTTCTACTCTACGAGCAATATTAGTCACACTGTTCTCACCAGACTTCACACCTTCGATAGCTTTTGCTTTAGCCTTATCGAATTCTTCTTGTGTCAGCACAGAGTTGATTACTCCATCAGCTAATAAGTTTAGAATAGTCTCATTGTGTTTAGACAATCCATTCGCTGAAGCACCGCCTGTATGGAAATTAATTCTAGCCCCCAAGAAATCTATTTCTTCTAAGAACTGATCTTTATTCATCTTCTTAGTCTCATTCCCCAACATCTCAGATAAGATAGAAGCTACTCCTGCTTTCTCCCCATCATAAATAAGTGGGTTATCAATACTCAATGTATAAGATACTCGAGGTAACTTCGTATTCTGAACAACCATCACCTTCATCCCATTCTTTAATACAAAAGAGGTAGGCTGTCCTACATGTACTACTGGCGCAGGCCCCGCTACAGGCTGTTTTCTATCTTGAGCTTGTACTTCTAAAGCTGCCAAAGCAAACACTACACTTGCAGCATAAATATATATTTTTTTCATTTCTAGTCTACAGTTAAAATTAGTTATTAGCTTTCTTTGTAGGGATATAATCCAAAATTAACCTTTGATTTTTATTCAGGTATTTTTTAGCTACATCGCGAATCTCTTCTCTAGTGATACTTCTATAGATATCTATATTCGTATTAATTAGATTAACATCACCGTACAACAGGTAATAAGAAGCAAGATTCTCAGCTAATCCTTCTACATTAGAGTTAGAATCAACATATTGCTTTTCGAAAACGTTCTGAAGTTTCTGGAAGTCACGCTCTGAAATCAACTCAGTCTGTAATTTCTCGATTTCTTCATCAATCTCTTTAATTAAATCAGCCGAAGCAAAACCTTGCATCGGAATACCGTAAATAAAGTAGATTCCATAATCTTCTTGACTTAAGTTAAATGAAGCCATTTCTAAAGCCATCTTCTTTTGGTCAACTACTTTTTTATACAATCTAGAACTTTTCCCTCCTGATAAAATAGACGAGATCATATCTAACACACGAGCATCACGAGTCTTCATAGATGGTGTACGATATGCTTCTACTAACATTGGAAGTTGAATATTCGGATCTTGAAACTCAGCGTGAATTTCTTTTGTTATAGGAGCTTCCTCAAATTTGTTTTTTACAACAGGACTTCCTTTAGCAATAGGTCCAAAATATTGTTTAATCCACGTTTTTGCTTGATCTTTCTCAAAATCACCAGCTACAACTAAAACAGCGTTATTTGGTAAATAAAACTTCTTGTTAAAAGCTAAGAACTCATCTAAAGTAGCAGCATCTAAGTGTTCCATAGATCCAATAGGTGCCCAGCGATAAGGGTGCTTAACGAATAGATTTTTCTTCACCTCTGAGAATAATTGACCATAAGGTTGATTATCTACACGTAGTCTCTTTTCTTCTTTTACTACTTCATTCTGAGTAGTTACACCTATCTGATTAATGATAGGGTGCATCAGACGCTCAGACTCCATCCAAAGTCCAAGCTCTAAATTATTAGAAGGGAATACTTCATAATAATAAGTACGGTCATCAGAAGTATTAGCATTATTATTCCCCCCATTAGCAGTTACTATCTTAAACCACTCACCGCGCTCGATATTCTTCGTTCCTTCAAACAATAAGTGTTCAAAAAAGTGAGCAAATCCTGTTCTATCAGGGTTTTCATCTTTAGCCCCTACATGATACATCACTGATGTCACTACTACAGGAGCCGATTTGTCTTGATGTAAGATAACGTGTAATCCGTTATCTAAAGTGTACTGCTCGAATTCCACTTTTTGAGCTAAGGCAGATATTCCGAAGAATAATGAGCCTAAAACCAATAAAGATTTTTTCATTCTACAATATTTTGAAATTAGGTTATAACCTAATAAGTAGCCATATTTTAAATTATGTTACACTATTTCTAAAATATTTTTATATTTTATTAAATAAACAGTCCAATACACCACCAAATTGACATTCATCGACAGTACTAAATAAACTTCATCAAACAGATAACACCGCCATCAAAGGCATAGATCTACTACTAATGATCTATCACACCTCGCCTTAAGCAAACTTTATAAGATAATGAAGTATAACAGAACTAACTCATTTACACCAAAATAGAAATAAAAAATATTCTAAATGGGAGGTGTAAAACTTTTGTAAATAAGAAATTAAATGTATATTTGCACCCTTAATAAACATTTTAATTTTTTGTTATGTACGCAATCGTAGAGATAGCAGGGCAACAATTCAAAGTTAGCAAAGACCAAAAAGTGTATGTACACCGTTTAGCAACTGAAGAAGGATCAAAAGTTACTTTTGACAAAGTTCTTTTAGTTGATGACAACAACAACATCACTCTAGGCGCCCCAGCTATAGAAGGTGCTTCTGTGGAAGCTAAAGTTTTACAACACCTACAAGGTGACAAAGTAATCGTTTTCAAAAAGAAAAGAAGAAAAGGTTACAAAAAGAAAAACGGACACAGACAAGCTTTAACTCAAATTGTTATTGAGGGAATCAATGCAGGAGGAGCTAAAAAGAAAGCAACTAAAAAAGAAACTGCTGAAGCAGCTGAGTAATTAACAAACTAAATTTAAAACGTCATGGCACACAAAAAAGGTGTAGGTAGTTCTAAGAATGGTAGAGAATCAGAATCGAAACGTTTAGGCGTTAAGATTTATGGTGGTCAAGCAGCTATCGCTGGAAATATCATCGTTAGACAAAGAGGTTCTAAGCACAATGCTGGTGAAAACGTTTACATGGGGAAAGATCATACTTTACATGCAAAAGTTGACGGTGTTGTTAAATTCCAAAAGAAAAAAGACAACAAGTCTTACGTTTCTATTTTACCATTTGAAGCTTAAGAATCAAACTTATTTATTTGTTTAAGACAAATAAATAGAAAACATAGAGAAGGCGCTATAATTAATTATAGCGCCTTTTTTTGTGCACTATAGTCTCGCATCTCACCTCCTTACTTTCTTTGCTCTTCAAAAAAACTAATAAAGCTCTTTAGATTATCTATTTTATTTAGATTCATTACAATAAACACCATCCCCTAAAACAACATAACAAACTATAAATCAGTACTTAATATTAATTATTTAGACAAAATAAAAATAACTATTGTAGAATTAGATATTTTATTTACATTTGTTCTAAATAATTAAACAATCTAACTTATTAAAAATGAAGATTAAAAAAGTACTTTCGTTATTTGCAATCACTGCATTTTTGTTGACGAGTTGTTCTAGTGATGATAACGAAATCATCAGACCAGAACAAAAAGATCAAGTAGAGGTAAGTAAAGAATCTCCAGTTCTAGGTGATTATTCATTCAATCACGCTGGTAACCCTATCCCTTTTCATTTTGAAAAGACTACAATCACTATGAAGATGTCAGGAATGGCAGGTAGTGGTCAAGATGATGAAATATTTAATGTTATTACAACATACAAGAATGCAGAAGGTGTTCTAAAAACTGTTGCTAAAAATAAAGACAACAATGAATACAAAGCATTCTTTTTTAGAGATATTAAAGATAATAAAAGTGAGTTTTTATTAAATATCGATTTGACAGCTAAAACAGAAATAGAGGCAATTAAAGCAGCTTACCCAGCAAAAGATGTTATAGTTGAGCATGATAAAGGTCAATTTGGTTGGTTACCTATGACTAAAGGCGCTATAGTAGAACCTATTCTATTACCTATCAATGGTAAATACTCATTCTCCGCAACTACTCCTCAAGGGACATTCTCTTATTATTACGATTTCTCTAATGATGTAATAAACTTTAGTGGTGATTACAATATGACTGTACTAGCTCACAATAAAAACACCAATAAAATCCTACTAGTAGGCAAAGATGAAAAAGTAAAAGACTTTTACTACGTTATTCAGTTAAAAAATATTGTTGATAATAAAGTGGATGTTGCTCGTCTAACATACAAGGCTACTTCAGAAGGACTTACACCTAAACAACAAGCTGAAAAAGAATTCGCTAGTCAAGAAGAGATTAAAGCTAATTTCACAACATATACTAAAGATGAAGGAACAAACAATACAGCTTTCGCTAACTTAAAAGGAAGTTATGTCACAGAAAAAATGGGACCAACTAAAATAGGTTACTATACTTTCAGAATGGGAGAAGATAAAGAAGCTTTTCTTTTTGTTGCAGATATGGCAGGTTCTGGAGAATTCAAAGAAAGCGCTTCTTTTAACTTAGAAAGAGTATTTGCAGATGAGAAATCAGGACAACTAATATACAAAGTAATCTCTGCTAAAGGATATTATGAAGGAAGAGAAGGCCAATACTTAACTTTTTATGTAAAAGACATCGCTGCTGATGGTTCTAAAGCTACATTTGCTATAGCTACTAAACAAGTTAAAGATGACAAAGGAAACTTACTAGATAGCAACTCTATATTAAAAAGCAAAGGGGACGTTGTAGGAAAAACTTTAGAGGAAGCTAAATCAATTAAAGCTCCTGAAGCGAACAAAGTATTCGTTCCTAAAGATGGAATGTCCAAATACGCACATCTTTGGATACCTACTACAAGAGAGTAATTTAATTTCACAGATATTTTAAGCTAAAAAAAGAGGTAATAGTTCAATACTATTACCTCTTTTTGATATATTATAATCGATATAATCTTATCTATCGTTTCCCTTTATCATATTATACAACTCTAAAGCTTTACCATCAGTCAGCATAGAGATAAAGTGACATATATTCATTAAACGCACATACACACTATCACTCTCTATTCTATACTTATCTGGTAATAGAGACATAATCAATAAATCATACTGGCTCTCCTCTCCGTAATAGACGTTATTTACAGCTGATGTAAACGCTTCTAACAGAGCATTGATTACTTTATATCCTACTATCTCCTTTTCTATTACCTCACGGCTCTGGTATACTTTATTAATACTCACAGACAGAATATCTTTCATCTGAGCGATATAACTACACTTCTCCGTTAAGGCATAAGGATACTCACCTGCTAATATCTTATCTTCATTCTCTAAGAATACTCTACACACATCCTGTATCAAACTCCCTATCGCTAAAGCCCTTAAATAACTCACTCTATCCTCCTTAGAAGCTAACTGAGCATAAGTCTGTGGGTTAATGCTGTTCTGAACGATCTTAATTAGAAACTCTAAAGCGTGCTCTTCTGGTATCCATCCGAGATTAATACCGTCTTCGAAGTCTGTTATAGTATAACATATATCGTCTGCTGCTTCAACCAAGAAAGCCAAAGGGTGTCTAAAATATGCTGCTTCAGTACGATCGTCTTTAGATATAAGACCTAGTTCATTCGCTACATCAATAAATGCCTCTTTATCCTCTTGAAAGAAGCCATATTTCTTATCTGAGATATCTCTAGTCAATTTCTTAGGCAAACTCTCTTTAGGATACTTCATAAAGGCTCCAAGAGTAGCATAAGAGATTCTCAAACCACCTGCCATACCAGGACGACTCTTCGTCAGTATAGCAAAACCATTTGCATTACCTTCAAAGTCAATCAAGTCTTGCCATTCCTTATCTGTTACCTGATCTCTATACTTAGCTCCTAGTCCTCGTTTAAAGAAGTCCCCTATCGCACGTTCACCAGAGTGCCCAAATGGAGGATTACCAATATCGTGTGCTAATGAAGCCGCTGCTACTATAGCCCCGAAGTCATTTACTGTATATCCGTATTCTTCTGCTAAATAAGTATATTTATTTAAAAGACTAGAACCTACTATTCTACCTAAAGAACGTCCTACCACAGACACTTCTAAACTATGTGTCAATCTAGTGTGAACAAAGTTCGTCTTAGACAGAGGGATTACTTGTGTTTTATCTTGTAAACTTCTAAATGGTGATGAAAAGATGATTCTATCATAGTCCACCTCAAACCCTATACGAGTCTCTAGTTCATCTAATCTATTTCTAACAAAAGTGTCACCATACTTCTTTAGTGATAGTAACTTTTCCCATTTCATCATAAGCAAATGTTCAACTAGTTATTTTGATCAGCCTCTAATAATAATTGGCTATTTATAATATTATCTTTTACTGTTTTGAATACATGATTCTTTGCCTCTGCATAAGAAACGTCATATATTCTCGTTAATGTTCTATACTCTTCTGGATATTCCTTTAGCAACTTATCGTAATAGAAGTCAAGAGCCTCTTTATTCGGAGCTGTATATTCTAACTGTAACTCAAAGCGTCTAACTAAAGCTTCATCGATCATGTGTATCTGATTCGTAGCTGCCATAAGAATAGACTTCTGTGGTAGATTATCTATCAACTGTAAGATAGCATTCACTACACGTTTCATCTCACTGTTATCCTTATTGTCATAATCTCTAATCTGGCCTAATGAGTCAAACTCATCAAAGAATAGGACAGAACTCTCGTATTGAATTTCTTTAAATAAACTCTCAATATTCTTAGCCGTTTCTCCTAGCTTGGAAGAAACAATAGTAGCAAGATTAACAATGATAAGTTTCTTATCTAAATGTTTAGCAATAGCCTTAGCTGTCATGGTCTTACCACATCCTGTCTTACCATAAAGTAATATCTTATTACTAACAGGTAGATTATACTTCATCAGTATATCACGGTATTTATACTCTTTTAGAAATTGAGTAATCTCAGCTTTTACGTTGTCATTAAACATGACATCGTCTAAAGAAATCTTAGTGCGATCTATATAATATAAAGAACTCATATTAAACAATAAATTTGTTGTGTGTTAATCCACAAATATACTGCTTATATTCCTCGATTAACCCCTCCAGAAAAGAGAAAAAAAGAACATTTTAGTATATTCACAACTAATCCCCTAAATAAAACCATTCCGCCTTGATTAGAAATAACGAGCGCGAATAGTAATCTGATAAAGCGTCATTCCGCCATCTTTATTTCTATAGAAATCAAAATGATTTGATCTCGTCTGTTTACCTTTAACTTCCTTTATATTTACACTAAACGCAGGAAACTCAGCACTTCTCCATTTGCCTTCTTCATCTAAATATAACTTTCTGTCTTGCTCAGATGTGATTTCTGTATCATCAGTTATCACTCCATCTTCTATATAATAATCTATGTGATAACGACTGCTATCTCCGTTTTTTATTAAATCAAATGCTTGAGTTATTAGTTCCCTCTTATCTTCTAACAATTCCTTTTTATCAATAACTATATAATCACCTATATTATCATTATCTATTTCTAAGTTCACTTTCAGATTATCTGATAGATACTTCTCCCATTTACTTCCTTCTGTACTTGGTAAAAATATCTGTTCTGTGAAATACTGCAAATACTTCTCTAATTGAACGAAGTTATAATACTTACCATTCTTCCCCTTTAAGCTAACATAATAACTATCTTCTAGAGGTTCGTCAGTAATTTTTAAACTAAACATATCCAAATCAATATGAGGTTCAAGCATATCTTCAATTAATACCTCCCCTTTAGTATTTAAAAGATAGGTATCTCCTCCTAGAAGTACATTATGTCTATCACCATTCCTCCCTATATTATCTTTTACAGCACCTTTTAGAGCATATAGCATACCATTATGCACTTTGGTTAACCCTGAATATATAGGTTCTATGACCACTTTTCCTTTATCATTATACAAACCAACTAACTCTCTGTCTTTATCTGTAAAACGAATGTAATTCTCACTAGAATAATCAGGAGCGACTACATCATAATAATATACATGATCTATTCTTATATCTTCTCCATTATCTTGTTTGATTAGATAATATATATCTAATCCTATATCTTTCTCATCTATTATAGTGCGGATACGATTACTATTTTTTACAACTTTAGGTTTAGAAGGGTAGTTGTTCTCCTGATAATAATTCTGATACACAAAAACACCAATCCCCAATAATAACAATCCTCCTACAATAGAGAATATCTTTCTCATAGCTTATTTCTTTAACAGTAAATATAACGATTATCTTACAGAACATAAACAAAAAAAGGAGTGACTATTCATCACTCCTTACCTATTCTTATCTATAGTTCTGGTATAACTCCGTCTCTATAATCTTATTCTTCACCTGCTAAGAAGAACTTCATTGACTTCATTGGGTAGTCTTCTCTACTCATATTACTAGGGTTAGCAATAGCTTTCTTAATGCTAATCACATCACCTACTTTGAAGTTTGCTTCTGTATATTGGTAATCTAATAAATAAGGCCCACAGAAATAATTTCCTTTAGCATCTTTCTCTATCGCTCCTTTAAAAATACCTTTTTTAGTTTCTTTAGACATAGTATATAACTGTTAATGGTACAAAGATACAACAAAAAAGGTAGCTCAGAGAACTACCTTTTAATATCAATAAAGTATGTTCTTTAAGAACCACACATTTCACAATCTTCATCATTATTAGCAGCCATTCTAGCACGCTGTAACATCGCTTGATAGTCTTCTACAGACACCTGCTCTACTTCTTCTATAGCATTTGGATTAGTTTTCTTCTCGTTATTTAAAGTAAACTTAATCGCATCTACAGCAGACTTCGTACGCAAGTAATACATTCCTGTCTTTAACCCTGACTTCCACGCATAGAAATGCATAGAGGTTAACTTAGCATAGTTCGCTCCTTCCATAAACAAGTTTAAAGATTGAGACTGGTCAATGAAATATCCACGTTGACGTGACATATCAATGATATCTTTCATACTAAGTTCCCATACTGTTTTATACAATTCTCTAATATCAGCAGGTATAAAATCAATATGTTGGATAGAACCATTCGCACGCATGATCTCTTGTTTTAAATCTTCATTCCAAAGACCTAACTCTACAAGGTCTTTCAATAAATGTTTATTTACAACAATAAACTCTCCTGATAACACACGTCTAGTATAGATATTCGATGTATAAGGTTCGAATGCCTCATTATTTCCTAAGATTTGAGAAGTAGATGCTGTAGGCATAGGCGCTAATAATAAAGAGTTTCTCACTCCACTAGCCATTACTTCTTTTCTCAAAGAAGCCCAATCCCATCTTCCACTTAATTCTTCATCTTTCACACCCCACATATTGTATTGGAACTCTCCTTTAGAAATAGGTGATCCCTCAAACGTAGAATATGCTCCTTCCTCTTTAGCCATTTCCATAGAAGCAGTTAAAGCTGCAAAGTATATCGTTTCGAATATCTCTTGGTTTAATTGCTTTGCTTCTGGACTAGTGAACGGCATTCTCATCATGATAAATGCATCTGCTAATCCTTGTACTCCTAATCCCACAGGTCTATGACGCATATTAGAATTATACGCCTCTTCTACAGGATAATAGTTTCTATCAATAACTCTATTTAAGTTACGTGTAATACGCTTCGTTACATCAAATAAGAACTGATGATTAAATTGACCATCTTCTACGAACATTGGCAATGAGATAGACGCTAGATTACATACCGCTACTTCATCTGGAGAAGTGTACTCCATAATCTCAGTACATAAATTAGATGATCTAATCACACCTAGATTCTTCTGATTTGACTTCGCATTAGCCGCATCTTTATAAAGCATATAAGGTGTTCCTGTCTCTATCTGAGCCTCTAGAACAGCTTCCCATAACTCACGTGCCTTGATTGTACGTCTACCTTTACCTTCATTCTCATACTTCAGATAAAGTTGTTCGAACTCCTCTCCATACACATCACAAAGGCCAGGGCACTCATTAGGACACATTAGAGTCCATTTCTCATCAGCCTCCACACGTTGCATGAATAGATCATTGATCCATAGAGCAAGAAACAAATCACGTGCACGCATTTCTTCTTTACCGTGGTTTTTTCTCAATTCGATAAAGTCAAATACATCTGCATGCCATGGCTCTAGGTAAATAGCAAAACTACCTTTGCGCTTACCACCACCTTGGTCTACATATCTAGCCGTATCATTATACACACGTAGCATAGGCACGATACCATTAGAAGTACCATTCGTCCCTCTGATATAAGATCCTGTCGCACGTACATTGTGAATAGATAGACCTATACCTCCAGCCGATTGAGAAATCTTAGCAGTTTGTTTTAAGGTATCATATATTCCCTCAATACTATCATCTTTCATTGTTAATAAGAAACAAGATGACATCTGAGGCTTAGGTGTTCCTGAATTAAATAACGTTGGCGTAGCATGTGTAAAATACTTCTTAGACATCAATTCGTATGTTTCTATAACAGAATCAATATCATCTAAGTGTATCCCAACAGCTACTCGCATTAGCATATGCTGGGGACGCTCTACTATCTTACCATTAAGCTTTAATAAATAAGAACGCTCTAGTGTCTTAAACCCAAAGTAATCATAGTTAAAATCACGTTGATAGATAATAGTAGAATCTAATCTCTCACCGTGCTTTTTAATTACCTCATACACATCGTCAGCGATAAGTGGAGCTTCCTGTCCTGTACGAGGATTGACATATCTATATAAATCTTCTACCGTTTCTGAGAAGACTTTTTTTGTATTCTTATGCAAATTAGATACTGCTATTCTAGCTGCTAACAGCGCATAGTCAGGATGTGTTACAGTCATAGAAGCTGCTGTCTCTGCTGCCAGATTATCTAATTCAGAAGTAGCTACTCCATCGTATAATCCTTCGATAACTCTCATCGCTACCTTTACAGGATCTACGAACTCATTTAATTCATAACACAGTATTCTAATTCGGTCTGTAATCTTGTCAAAACTTACAGGCTCTCTTCTTCCGTCTCTTTTTATTACGTACATCTACTCTTTTCCTTTTTAAGTTAACAATTAAAAATCTGCGTCGAAGCTAATCTTATTACCTCCTTCTTCTTTAGAAATCACCCCTGCTTTTTGGTATTCAGACACTCGTTTTTCGAAGAAGTTTGTCTTACCCTGTAGAGAGATCATATCCATAAAGTCAAAAGGATTACCTACATTATATTCTTTTGCACAACCTAACTCCACTAATAATCTATCCGTTACAAACTCTAAATATTGCGTCATCAACGTAGAGTTCATACCAATCAAACTAACAGGTAGAGACTCTGTAATAAACTCTCTTTCTATATTTAAAGCATCTACTAAGATCTCTCTAATACGTTCTTTAGGAACTTTATTAATCAAGTGGTGATTATGTAAGTGTACTGCGAAGTCACAGTGTACTCCCTCATCTCTAGATATTAATTCATTTGAAAAAGTAAGACCTGGCATAAGCCCTCTTTTCTTCAACCAGAAGATAGAACAGAACGCTCCTGAGAAGAAGATACCTTCTACAGCTGCAAAGGCGATTAAACGCTCTGCAAACGAATCAGACTCTATCCACTTCAGCGCCCATTCTGCTTTTTTCATAATAGCAGGGAATACCTCTATAGCTCTGAATAATCTATCTTTTTCTTCCTCATTCTTCACATATGTATCGATAAGCAGAGAATAAGTCTCACTGTGAATATTCTCCATCATAATCTGGAATCCATAGAAGAACTTTGCCTCAGCGTATTGTACCTCATTCACGAAGTTCTCTGCTAAGTTTTCATTCACTATACCATCAGATGCGGCGAAGAAAGCAAGAATATGTTTGATAAAATAACGTTCATCTTCATTTAGCTTATTGTTCCAATCAGATAAATCTTGATGCAAATCAATCTCTTCTGCTGTCCAAAAGCTAGCTTCCATCTTCTTATACCAATCCCAAATATCATGATGTTTGATAGGAAATATTACGAATCTATTTTTGTTTTCAGTTAAAATTGGTTCTTGAACAGCCATACTATATTGAATATAAAAGATTAAAATATCACGAGAGAATTCTCCCTCTCTTTTACAAATATGATGTTTTTTTTGCTCTATAAAAAATTAGTGTACAACCTAGTTATTCACAAATGGTACAAGTTATTAACAATGACTAACAATCAACAACTTACACAAATAACTAATTTACAACATCTTACAAAAAAAATATTACTACACCAAACAGCCTCACCCTACTACCATTAAGGGATGAGAGACCTAATCCACTTAGTTAATTCATACATTACTTACTGTAAAATGTAGATTAAGTATTTTGCACAAAAAGTCATACTATCTAAAAATATAATATAAAAAAACGGCAACTATTTATAGTTGCCGTTTCATATATTTCAAAAGTTTCTAACTACTAAAGTTCGAAAGCTTTTTTAGGATTATTACCTAATAATAATTCAGTTGGGTTCTCTAAAGCCTCTTTAATAGCTACTAAGAAACCTACTGACTCACGTCCGTCGATGATTCTGTGGTCATAAGATAACGCCACATACATCATTGGGTGAATCTCAACTTTTCCATCTACAGCGATAGGACGCTCAATGATATTGTGCATACCTAAGATAGCAGACTGTGGAGGGTTGATAATTGGAGTAGATAACATAGATCCGAATACACCACCATTAGTAATAGTGAATGTACCACCTGTCATCTCATCTACAGTGATTTGTCCATCACGAGCTCTGATAGCTAAACGCTTGATTTCAGCCTCAACACCACGGAAAGATAATAACTCAGCATTTCTCACTACTGGCACCATTAGACCTTTAGGTCCTGATACAGCGATAGAGATATCAGCGAAGTCAAACTTGATTTGGTCTTGACCATCGATCATAGAGTTCACGTCTGGATATAATTCTAATGCACGAGTAACCGCTTTAGTGAAGAAAGACATAAATCCTAATCCTACACCATGCTTAGCTTTGAAAGCATCTTTATACTCAGCTCTTAATTTGTTTACGTTAGTTAAGTTAACTTCGTTGAAAGTAGTTAACATAGCAGTCGTGTTTTTAGCTTCCACTAGACGCTCAGCTACTTTACGACGTAACATAGACATTTTTTTACGCTCTTCTCCTCTAGGTCCTCCAGTTGGTGTACCCATAGAAGCTTTTGCGTTTACTGCATCTTCTTTAGTGATTCTACCATCTTTACCAGTACCAGTTACAGTAGCAGGATTGATGCTTTTCTCATCTAAAATTTTCTTAGCAGCTGGAGATGCACTTCCAGTAGCATAAGTAGTAGCTGCAGCTTGCACAGGTTCAGCTTTAGGAGCTTCTGCTTTAGGAGCCTCTTGAGCTGGTTTAGCTTCTGTAGAAGCACCTCCTGCAGGTTTTGCAGCACTCATATCGATTAAACAAACTACTTGCCCTACAGCAACAGCGTCACCTTCTTCTGCTTTTAAAGTGATAATACCACTTTCTTCAGCTGGTAATTCTAAAGTTGCTTTATCTGAATCTACTTCAGCAATAGCTTGGTCTTTTTCAACGTAATCTCCATCTTTTACTAACCATGTAGCGATTTCAACTTCAGTAATTGATTCACCTGGCGAAGGAACTTTCATTTCTAAGATGCTCATCTGTATATGCTTTAATTAAATATTGTTATGTAAAAATACGTTTTTTTCTATTATAAATTCTTGTCGAACACTTTAGCGATAGCTTCTGCATAACGTTTTTTAGAACGTACAGAACTTCCTGAAGCTGGTGCACTAAATGCTTGGTTACCTGCATAACGCAATGGTTTCAAGTCAAAGTTCATTAACATATGCCCATAAGCACCCATGTTACGTGGCTCTTCTTGACCCCATACGAAGTCGTCTGCATTAGTATACTTCGCTAATACCTCAGCAATTTGCTCGATTGGTAATGGGAATAATTGTTCGATACGAACAAATGCAATATCCTTTCTACCTAATTCTTCACGCTTAGCTACTAAGTCGTAGTAGAACTTACCACTACACAATACTACTGATTTTACATCTGCAGCATTTACATTAGCATCGTCTATCACGTATTGGAATTTACCATCTGTAAAGTCACTGATAGAAGATACCGCAGCTGGGTGTCTTAATAAACTCTTAGGAGACATATTGATTAATGGCTTTCTAAAGTCAGTGATCATTTGTCTTCTCATTAAGTGGAAGAAGTTAGCTGGAGTAGTTACATTCGTTACGAACATATTACTTTCAGCACATAACTGTAAGTAACGCTCTAATCTAGCAGAAGAGTGTTCAGCACCTTGATTTTCATATCCGTGAGGTAATAACATCACGATACCGTTCTGGTTGCTCCATTTATCTTCAGCAGCAGAGATATATTGATCCATCATAATCTGAGCTCCGTTAGAGAAATCCCCGAACTGTGCTTCCCAGATAGTTAATGTATTAGGATTAGTCAATGCATAACCATACTCAAAACCTAAAACAGCGTACTCAGCCAATAGAGAGTTGAATATTCTCATTTGACCATTTTGCTCTTTTAATTGGTTTAATAAAATGATTGACTCTTCTGTATCTTCTGTTTTCACTACAGCATGTCTGTGAGAGAATGTACCACGCTCTACATCTTGACCTGACATACGCACATCGTATCCATCTGTCAATAATGTACCATACGCTAATAACTCACCCATAGCCCAGTCTAAAGCATCTTTCTCGAAGAACATAGCTTTTCTATCTCCGATAAGTCTTGTCACCTTATTGATGAATTTTTTATCACCAGGCAATGCAGTAATTACTTCAGCAATTGCAGTTAATTTCTCTTTAGAAACTTTAGTGTCGTAGTCAGCTACCATTTTGTCACGACCTGCGATGTGGAATCCATCCCAGTTCTCTTCCATAAATGTTCTAACCTTAGCAAATTCTTTTTCACGAGAAGTGCTTAACTCTTGTTCTAAAGCATCTTTATATTGTTTCTCTAAAGATTTAACGAAAGCATCATCTACCACTTTATCCTCTAATAATCTAGCGTTATAGATATTACGAGAGTTAGGGTGTTTAGAGATTAACTTGTACAAGATTGGTTGAGTGAACTTTGGTTCATCTCCCTCGTTGTGTCCGTATTTACGGTATCCAACTAAGTCAATAAATACATCTGTACCAAAATGCATACGGTAATCTAAAGCGAATAAGAATGCTCTTACTGCAGCTTCAGTATCGTCAGCGTTAACGTGTAATACAGGAGATTGAGTTACTTTAGCAACATCTGTAGAATAAGTAGAAGAACGACCATCAGAATAGTTAGTTGTAAAACCAACTTGGTTGTTTAATACAATGTGAATTGTACCTTCTGTCTTATACCCTCTAAGTTTAGCCATCTGTACAATTTCATAAACAATTCCTTGTCCAGCGATTGCAGCATCTCCGTGAAGAGCGATAGGTAAAACTTTAGATGGTTCGTTTACAAAGATAGTATCTTGTTTCGCTCTAGCGATACCTTCGATAACTGCCCCTACAGTCTCTAAGTGAGAAGGGTTAGGAGTTAAGTTAACATGGATCTCTTTTCCAGAACGAGTCTTACGTGTAGATGTAAGACCTAAGTGATACTTAACGTCTCCGTCAAAACCTTCAACAGCATCATAATCTTTACCGTCAAATTCAGCAAAGATATCTTGTGCAGGTTTGTGGAATACGTTAGCTAATACATTAAGACGTCCACGGTGTGCCATCCCTACTACGATCTCCTCTACTCCTTTTTCAGCAGCAGCGTCCATCATAAAGTCCATCGCTGGTATTGCAGCTTCTAGACCTTCTAGTGAGAAACGTTTTTGTCCAACGTATTTTGTGTTTAGGAAGTTCTCAAAAGAAACTGCTTCAATTAACTTGTGCAGAATTTCTTTCTTCTCTTCACTATCAAATTTTGCCTCTGTAGCCTCATAGTGATTTTGAATCCATTGTACAGCAGCTTCATCAGTGATGTACTTGTACTCAATACCTAATGTAGTACAGTAAATTTTCTCTAATTGGGCAATGATTTGTCCCAATGTAGTAGTTGGTAGTTGTATTGTTTTTGCAGCCTCAAAATTAACATTCAAATCTGCTTGAGAAAGACCAAACTTCTCTAAACTCAAATCTGGATGCTCTACTTTTCTGTCTCTTAATGGGTTTGTTTTAGTCAATAAATGCCCATAAGTTCTGTAAGCGTCAATTAATTTTAATACAGCAAACTCCTTTTGAAGTTGCCCTAACTGCGCTGAACTATCTACACCAACACTATTACTTGACGTATAAGCTTGTGATAATTGCTCAACAGGCCCACCATTGTATTCATTTGCAAAGTCAAATCCCTGAAAGAAAGCTCTCCAGCTTGGCTCTACGCTATCTGGGCTTTCTAAATATTGATCATATAAATCTGCAAAAAATGCAGTGTGTGCCGCATTTAAAAAGGAATATCTATCCATAATTTCGTCTAAAGACCTTTTGTTTAAATATTATATCTACAAAAATACAACTCTTTATGACAAAACTATAAACTTTTGCTTATTTTTATCTTATAATTATTTTATAAAATTGAAATGAAAAGATTTAACATCAACTATTTACTGTTTTTTTTATCAATATCATTTTTTTTAGGTGGCTCTTTTTCCATTCTTGCACAAGATCAAGGAAATAGCTCCAAAAATTATGATTTTAATAAAAGGTGGAAATTTGGTGGAGGCCTTGGAGTTGGCTTCGGAAGTGGTTACACTGATGTGATGGTTGCTCCGAGTGCATTATACCAGGTTAACCCTTATTTTGCAGCAGGTGTAGGACTACAAGGAAGCTATATCAGTAGTAAAAACAGAAGCTACTACAACAGTAGTGTTAAAGAATACAACTCTTGGTTATACGGAGGTAGTATAATCGCACTGTCAAATCCTATACCTGAAATACAACTTTCGGCAGAATTAGAACAACTAAGAGTAAACAACACCTATAAGTATCACACAGGAGAAAAACTAGATGACAACTTCTGGAACACTGCTTTATTCTTAGGTATTGGATACAGTAACGGACCTGTTACAATCGGTGTTCGATACAATGTCCTATATAAAGAAAAAGACATGGTGTATGGAAGTGCCTATATGCCTTTCGTTAGATTTTACTTCTAACCATTATAGTATAAAACAGAAGAAGTACCCTTATGAGGTACTTCTTCTGTTTTATACTTACAGTGTACTTCGTATATACACCTTTTGATATTCTCGTTTTAGGATTAGAAAAGTCACTTGCTTTAAGTAATCCTCTATATCTACACTCTTAATAGCCTTGATATCTGCCTCAGCGATATCTATTCTATACAGTAGACTAGAGAACTTAGACACTGAAGTCTGTGTGACTATTTTATGCAACTGATTGTAAACTTCATAGACTAACTTAGAAGGGGTATCTGCCACTATCTCTATAGAAGGATCCACAGTCATACGGAAGTCTTTCTCGACTTGCTTTACTAATTCTCCCAGTAGATTATACTCACCTACCTTCTGTTCTATATACAGTACAGCCTCTTCTATCATGACCTAGTCTGTTTATACTCTTCTATCCATTAGTTCATGACTAAATGTTCTCAATTGCTGTTTTTTATCTTCCGCAATATCCATTTGGTCTAAGATAGCTAATGCTTTAATCGTGTACTCCTCAATCAAATTTTTAGAATCACTCGCAGACCCCGTCTCTATAAACAACTCTTTCACACGAGTTACTTTCTCCTCTGCATTCTGTTCTGTACTAGAGAAATAGTTTACTAGTTCCTCACGTTGTGATTCATTTGCATTCATTACTCCTTTTAGATATAAGAATGTCTTTTTGTTTTCTAAGATATCACCTCCCACTTGTTTACCAAATGTAGCTGCATCACCGAATGCGTCAAGATAATCATCTTGTAACTGGAACGCAATCCCTAAGTTAATACCAAAGTCATAGATATCCTCAGCATTCTTCTGGCTACTACGTGCTACGATAGCTCCCATCTTTAAGGCTGCTCCTACTAGTACTGCAGTTTTAAACTTAATCATCTGAATATACTCTGGAATACTCACATCATTTCTATTCTCGAAACAGATGTCCCATTGCTGTCCTTCACATACTTCAATAGCCGTTTTACTAAATAGTTTCGCTAAATCACGGAACGTATCGCTCTCATAGTTTTCAAAGTACTGATATGCTAATATCAACATCGCATCCCCTGACAAGATAGCCGTATTGGTATTCCACTTCTCATGTACCGTCTGATGCCCTCTTCTCAGTGGAGCATCATCCATGATATCATCATGCATTAAAGAGAAGTTGTGAAATAATTCGATAGCCGTAGCTGCGTGAATGGCTTTCTTAGGATCAATACCAAAAACATCAGCTGCCATTAAAGTCAATACTGGTCGAATTTGTTTTCCCCCTAATGATAATATATATGATATCGGTTCGTAAAGTTCCTTTGGAGTACCTGATAAAGAAATTGAATCTATAAATTCAGAAATCTGCTCTTTATACTTAACTATTGATTGCATTACTTAAATTATTTTGTGTAAAAATACGTGTTTTTTTCGAAGATAATCATCTATATGCCTTTTTTAAACGGTTATCACTAATGCTTACGTATAAATATCATTCTGTCTACCTCCTTCTTATTTCACTATACAGGATGGCAATTGTATTCTTAATATATGTTGATTATGCTATTTAATCCTCTTATCTCCTTCTAGCAGCAGTACACCTATATACCTAACTTTAGTACAGAACATCACAATTATATAGACTAATGCCTAGTTATCGGTCATCAGTCTTTCTTCCTCATCAGGCGCTATACGATGCTCAAAGCTAAAAGGGAGTGAGGTAACCTCAGCACGTTTATACACCCTGATCATAAGCTTCTCTATCGGATGAGCAAATGCAATATACACCTGATCCCTCCCTTTATGAGGTATTCCTTTTTTTATATTCTTAGTTTCTCCAGTTCTAGAGATATCTCTTATGATCTTATTCTCTTCAGATATTCCATAGACTACCACATAATAATCGCTGTTATAAGGCAAGTCTAGCGTCACTTCATTCTCATCTGCTTTCAGTAACTTTACTTCACCTATCTCTGTCTTTATTAATGGCTCCTTACCACTAATCTCATACGTATTGTGCTTTAGCATATCTATCGTACCATTATAGACAATAGAACGTATAGGTCTTTCTACGAGATACCCGAATACATTCACAGACTCATCATATACTTCCCATACTTTCAATTCTAGTTGGGTTATTCTTTCTTTATCTAGATCTGTCAGTACATTATCTCTTTGGCGTTCTTCACTACTAATACGTTTTGTAGTTACATAGATTCCTGCCGCCTCACCAGAAGTACCATCGACATAATTAATTTTATGAGGAATCAATACTGGTAACAATTCAGGATTATCAAAAAAATAGCGTCTATCAGGCACACCCAATACTTGATTTAAATCTATCATTTGTTTCTTAAATCTAGTAATCACACCTAATATACTATCTGTAATCACCTCCACCTCTTGTCCTGCGTAGAGTGCACTTAATCTAGCTTTCTTCTCTTCTGTAGTTAACTCTATTAACTCCCAACCAAAGTTAGTCTCATCCATAGCCTCAATACTCTCCATCATGACCTCCTCTATAGAGGTATCAATAACCACCTGCTCTTCATCATCCTTACAGCTACTAAACAGCAGTACTAATGAGATCATGTTTATTAATAAAACTCTATACATATCTATATCCTATTCAATAATTTAGTAGCACCTCTACATTTATTTATATAACCCTAAAATACAACACTTTATTATATTTAATTAATATTTAAACAAATTAATCACTCCCTAATTAACAAAAAGCAATATCATTTTTATTCTATCTTATCTATTTAAGTGCAATTCTAAACTTTGGAACTCTGTCATTTACAACCTGACATGACACTAAAAGACTTAGTTATAAATAACTAAGTCTTTTTAATTAAGCTTATTTTTCAAGTTTCAACCCTAACCCTAATCGAATCCTAATTTCTAAAATTCATCAGTAAAAAATAACTAATCAAGTTGTAAATACTTAACTCGCAAACTATAAATCTCCATAATAGTCTATTATGGTGATAATGCCTACTTATGGATGTATTGCCCTACTATGACTAGCACATATAATCACAACTCACTAATACTCAAAACACAACATATATTAACTCTCATATCCTTCGGATAGTGTTCGGTAATATGCAGTATTTACTAGGGGTAAAAGGTTATTTACCGAACTATATTCATCTCACACCCGAATCATCTCATACTAACCAACCAAACACTCGCTACTACATTAGTTACCTCCCTATAGCGATGGTCATTTTAGTGTCCCTGTTATCACAAATATTCCTTTCGCCCTACTCCAATCTCAAATGCCTTGTTACTATCACACTCGTAATTTGATAACATAATGATCGCATAAAAAACAGCCTTAATTATGTGACCACTATGCGATAAGTATCCGATAACTATGCGAACAGTGCTCAAAAATCAAACGCGACGCAGTACTAACAAAGGTTTCAGTAGTAGATAGCATTGCAGTACCTCTAAAGATGAGTATATCTTCTAAGTAAGACGATATTGTTCGTAAATATGATCGTTATAATCTAGTCTTCATTTTGTTTAGAAACTTTTTTATACCAAAAAGTTTTCTCTAAAAAACAACATTAAACACTCATATACAATATTTTACAAAATTTAAAAAACCAACACACGTGTTAAAGTTTCCTTAATTAGCATGGAAACGAATTTATTATTAACGTTTCCAAACTATATTTGCCCTACAAATAATTAAGAACATGGAAACCCAAATATTAGAAAAAGCAACCCAAATGTTTCTTAGTCAAGGTTTTAAAACAGTGACTATGGATGATATCGCAGCAGAATTAAGTATCTCTAAAAAAACAATCTACCAACACTATGCTTCTAAACCAGAATTAATAGAAAAAGCACTGGCGAGTATAAATGCTAAGTTTCTAAACACAATAGAGCAGACGCTAAAAGAGGGTAAAGAAGCTATCCCAGAAATACTAGCTGCACATGATGACATCAATGAGACCTTCTTAATAGACTCTTCTGCTTGCTTCTATCAGCTGACGAAGTATTATCCTAAACTAGCGCAAAAGCAAAAGGTATTTCATGAGAAAAAATATGTACGCCTTATAGAACAGAACCTTGAAAAAGGGATCAAAGAAGGAGTATATCGTTCTGAGATAGACATAGACTATGTAGCTAGATTTCACATCGCATCCTTAGTGGCGATAGAAGACCTAGACTACTTCCCTGACTCGGGCTATAGTCATCTAGAGATACATGCACTACACCTAGAGTATCACATACGCAGTATCGCTACGGATAAAGGCTTAAAAATATACAAAGAATTAACCCAGAAGAATAGATAATGAACAGCTTTAAAATAACGCTTATTACACTATTAGCGACTTTTATTGTAAATGCACAGGAGCCTTTAAGTCTTAAAGATGCACTACACTATGCCTTACAGCACAAAGCTGAGGCTAAGCAAGCTAGCCTGGATATCGAGAACAGTCAGTATCAGATAGAAGAAGTCAGAGCGAATGCACTACCTCGTATAGATATAGAAGCGAACTTACTGAACAATGTGAAGATACAGGAGATGCCTCTAACGATGGGTGGACAGACACAGATGATTCCTTTTAATCTAAAGTGGAACTCTAGTATCACTGCTACAGCGTCACAAGTACTGTTTAACCAAGCTGTCTTCATGGGGCTTAAAGCGGCACGCACTGCTAAAGAATTTTACATTATCAATAAGGAGCTTACAGATGAACAAATTATAGAGAAAGTAGCGAGTACATACTATCAGGTATATCAGACAAAAGCTATGCTGAAGACGATAGAGACTACGATAGAGAGTACTACGAAAATAAAGGATATCATAGAGAACCTACACAGCAATGGACTGGCTACGCAGATAGACCTAGACCGTACTAAGGTAAGTCTGAGTAATATCAAAGCTACTAGACAGAAGATCGTCAATGCGATAGACTTACAAGAGAATGCACTAAAGTTCTTTATGGGAATGGATGTGAACACGCCTATCACGATGCCAGACACGACTTTCACAGTAGATGACAGTGGTATACTAGCAGAGAATAGAATAGATGACAGAACAGAAATACACCTATTAGAGAAACAGAAAGACCTACTAGAGTACAAGAGAAAGTCTATCGTTGCAGACTATTATCCTTCGTTAGCAGCCTTCGGAAACTTCGCTTATCAAGGGCTTGGAGACAAACTACCATGGGGAGGTTCTACAGCAGATAAAGTGTATTGGATGAATACCTCAGCAGTAGGTTTACAACTAAAGATACCTGTGTTTAGTGGGTTCGCTACACGCTCTAAGGTGAGACAAGTAGAAATCGAACAAAAGAAAGTGGATGTACAAATACACGATGTGAAAGAGGCACTATCACTAGACTTTAGCAATGCGCAGAAGTCCCTAGAGAATGCTCTAATCACCATAGATATTCAGAAAGATAATGTAGGTTTAGCCAAAAGTATACTGTCTAATATTCAGAATAACTATAAGCACGGTCTGGCTTCACTAACAGACTTACTCAATGCTGAGAATGCGTATACGGAGGCAGAGAATAACTATACTACATCTATGCTAGACTATAAACTAGCACAGATCCAATTAATAAAAGCTCAAGGAGAGTTAAAGACATTATTAGATTAATCGTACAAAAAATCTAACATCACTATCATCATGAAAAAAATTATTATCGCCTTAGTACTAGTCGTTTTAGGAGGAGGTCTTGTCTATATATTATCAAGTAATAAAGCTAAGAATGACCGCGAAACAGCTATCGTGGCTGAGCGCAGTGCAGAGGTAACGGTAAGAGCAGAACAAGCTAAACTACAGGTATACGATGCTTCGTATAAAGCGAATGGAAACTTCATGCCAGAACAAGAAGTTACAATCTCAGCAGAAACGCCTGGACGTATCCTTAAACTATTAGTAGATGAAGGGTCTCGTGTACAGAAAGGTCAAGTATTAGCACTGGTAAATAGCGATCAGATCAATGTACAGATACAGAATGCCGAAGCAGCCTTAGCTACTGCTAAAGCTGACGCTACTCGATTTGAGAGTGCTTTTAAGACTGGAGGAGTGACTCAACAACAGCTAGACCAAGTGCGTCTTATGCTAAAAAATGCAGAGGCTAACCTGAAGTCTGCTCGTATCACGGCAAGTGATGCTAATATTAAAGCTCCTATCAGTGGTATCATTAATAAGAAACACGTAGAATTAGGATCTTTCGTAGCGCCAGGTGCTCCGTTATTTGATCTAGTGAATGTAGCACAGCTTAAGTTAAGAGTGAATGTAGATGAGAGCCATGTGGCTAATCTAAAAGAAGGAGATATTATTACGGTAAAAGCAAGTGTATTGCCTAATGACACCTTCCAAGGTAAAGTGACATTCATCGCTCCTAAAGCAGATGCTGCGCTTAACTATCCTGTAGATTTATTAATTGCTAACAACCAAGAAAACAAATTAAGAGCAGGTATGTATGGCTCAGCGCTATTCGATGGAGAGAAAGATGCTGGTACACCTATCCTATTAGTACCGCGTAATGCATTCGTAGGTAGTGTTAGTTCTAATCAGGTGTACACTATCGTACAAGGCAAAGCAATGTCTAAGAAAGTAATAGCTGGTCGTAACTTCGGAGACTTCGTAGAAGTACTAGAAGGTCTTAAAGAAGGTGAGACTGTTATCACATCAGGGCAAATTAACCTAACAGAAGGTGCACCTGTATCAATCATTAAATAACATCCTCTAAAATCAAAGGATCGACTTATGAAAATAGCCGAAATATCAATAAAACGTCCTAGTATCATTATCGTAATGTTCATCACATTACTACTAGGTGGTTTATTTAGTTATAAAAATCTGAGTTACGAATTAATTCCTAAGTTCGAAGTAAACGTAATTACAGTAGCCACAGTCTATCCAGGAGCTTCACCTGCTGAGATAGAAAACACTGTAACCAAAAAAATAGAAGATGCTGTAGCCTCGCTAGAGAACGTAAAGAAAGTAGAAGCCATGTCATTCGAGAGTTTGTCTACCGTGATGATATACTTAAACTCTACTGCTGACGTAGACCTATCTCTTAACGATGCGCAGCGCAAGATCAACGCTATCCTAAAGGACTTACCTAAGGACGTAGATCCTCCTTCGCTACAGAAATATTCACTGAGTGACTTACCTATTCTTACACTAAGTATCACGAGTGACTTAACAGAGAAAGAGCTATATGACTTATTAGACAAAAAGATACAACCTATCTTCTCTCGTGTGAATGGAGTAGCTAAGGTAGAGCTTATCGGAGGTGAAGAAAGACAGATACAGGTATTATTAGACCCTAAAAAGCTAGAAGCCTATGGTCTGAGCGTACCTATGGTACAGCAGATCATCTTAGGGTCTAACCTAGACTTCCCTACAGGTAACGTAAAGTCGAATGACAAACAAACCATCATCCGCCTAGAAGGGAAATACAAGGATGTAGAGGAAATGAGAAAGCTAGTCATCGCTTCTCAGGGGGGTATAGATATTCGCTTAGGTGATGTAGCTGATGTACAGGACGGTATTAAAGAGATCGAAAAGATCGCCCGTCTAAATCAGCAATCTACTATCTTAATGCAAGTCATCAAACAGTCTGATGCCAATGCGGTGACTGTATCAGAGCTAACACATGAGACTATCACAGAAGTAGAACGCAACTACAGTGATCAAAACTTAAAGATAAAAGTAGCGAATGACTCTTCAGAGTTCACACTAGAGGCAGCGAATGCTGTAATGTTTGACTTATTCTTAGCGATAGTTTTAGTGGCATTCGTGATGTTGTTCTTCTTACACAGTTTAAGAAACGCGATCATCGTGATGGTGGCTATCCCACTATCTTTGATTGCTACTTTTATTGGAATATATTTATTGGGGTACACGCTAAACTTACTGAGTTTACTAGCTTTATCCTTAGTAGTAGGTATCCTAGTGGATGACGCCATCGTAGTGATAGAGAATATCCACCGACACATGGAGATGGGTAAAAACAAAGTACGTGCATCGTATGATGGGGCTAAAGAGATTGGGTTCACTGTTACTGCTATTACTTTAGTAATCGTAGTTGTATTCTTACCGATCGCGATGTCATCAGGTCTAGTACCGAATATCATTAAACAGTTCTGTGTGACTGTAATTATAGCGACTATGCTATCCTTATTAGTATCATTCACTATTGTACCATGGTTATTCTCTAGATATGGACGTATCGAAGTGATTAAGCCCTCTACCTTCTTTGGTAAGATTATACATGGATTCGAAAAAGGGTTAAACTCATTCACACACGGGATTTCTAACTTACTCGTGTGGTCGTTAAACTCTACTCGTAACACAATCATTGTTATTGTTATCGTAGCGATATCCTTCTTTGCATCGATCGCCTTATTACCGATGGGGTATATCGGAGCAGAGTTCTTCCCTAAGACGGATAAAGGAGAATTCTTAGTACAGTTAGAATTAGATAAAGATGCGTCGTTACAACAGACAAATAAAGTGACTCAAAAGGTAGAAGACTTCTTAAGCACTAAACCTGAGATAGTAGATATGATCACTACCGTAGGTCAATCTTCTGAAGGATATGGTGGAGCACAAGCTACTAAATACAAGTCTGAGATACACGTAATCTTAACGGATAAGAAAGAACGTAAAGAGAACTCATTCGTATATGCTGCACAGTTAAAGAATGAGCTAGCTCCACTCATCGCTGAGGCAAAAGTAAAGACTGTACCCGTAGGACTAATCGGAGCTGAAGAAGCACCTCTAGCCTTAACAGTAACAGGATCTACCTTAGACGATGCTATGGACTTCGCCATACAAGCGAAAGAGCTATTAGATAAAATACCGGGTACTATGGAGACAAAGCTGACTACGGAAACGGGTAGCCCTGAGATCAATGTACAGGTAAACCGTGATAAGATGGCAGCACTAGGTCTAGATATGTACACAGTAGGTATGACCATGCAAACGGCGTTCAACGGAAATACTGATGGTAAGTTTAGAGCTGGAGAATATGAGTACGACATCAATATCAGATTTCAGGAATATGCTAGAACGACGATAGATGATGTAAAAGAGATCAGCTTTAAGAATAATGTAGGGCAAGATATAAAACTAGCTCAGTTCGCAGATATTAAGTATAGTTCTGGTCCCTCTATCCTAGAGCGTAGAGATAAGAGTCCGTCTGTGACTATTAAATCTCAAACGATAGGACGCGCTCCTGGTGCGATAGCAGAAGAGTGGGTACCACAGTTCGAACAACTGACTATAAAACCTGGTGTTAAATACTTATGGACTGGAACGATGGAAGATCAAGAAGAAGGATTTGGTACACTAGGAGTAGCTTTATTAGCTGCTATTATATTAGTGTACTTAGTAATGGTAGCGCTATATGATAGTTTCTCTAAGCCATTCATCGTAATCTTCTCTGTACCGCTGTCATTCATTGGAGCATTATTAGCATTAGCGATAGCGAATATATCACTGAACATCTTCACGATACTGGGTATCATTATGCTAATCGGTCTGGTGTGTAAGAATGCTATCTTACTAGTAGACTTTGCGAATCACAGAGTAGATGCTGGAGACAGTGTACACGATGCGCTTATCGCAGCTAACCATGCGCGTCTACGCCCAATCTTAATGACGACTATCGCGATGGTGATCGGGATGGTGCCTATCGCATTAGCGAATGGTGCAGGTGCTGAGATGAATAACGGGCTAGCAGTAGTGATCATCGGAGGGCTACTATCCTCTCTACTACTGACCTTAGTCATCGTGCCTATCATCTACTCTATCTTCGATAAGATAGGAAGCCGATTCTCTAAAAAAGAAAAAGTAGATTATAATGAGCTAATGACTGCTGACTATGACTACAATGAAGGCTTTATCGATGAGTTCACAGCTAAACATATAGATAAAGAATAATAGAACATTCATAACAACAAGTAGAAACCTCTGGGAGATATCATATTCTCTCAGAGGTTTTGATTTTATAGCACTTATGTATAGCTGTTTTATAGATAGATAATAATCAAACTCTCTCATACGTTTATTAATCTATATTAACTTCTATCTACAATCTAATTACTAATTTTAGACAATAATTAAAACTGTAGATTCATCGTGGATACTTCATATATACAAGTCTATTCTCTAAGCGATATAACGCATCGCTATAAGAATGTTCTAACGGACAAAAGATTAGCTATACTAGATATAGGCCCTAAGCACAAGCAGTATTTCGTTATTGATAAACCTTATCAGTTTACCACCTTTGGGTTAATCTTAGTGACAGGGGGTAAATGTGAGATTACGATTAATCTAGAACCTACTATCATTAAAAAGGATGACTTACTAGTAGTGCTACCTAATCAATTCTTTGAGATCAAAAGACTAACAGAAGACTTCTCTGTAAAGACGGTATTCATTGACCCAGACCTATTCTTAGAAGCGGGGTTTCACGTCAAATCTCATAGTTTGGTTTCTTTCTTATCTTCTGAATACCCTAAGATTATCACCTTGACTAGAGAGGTGTTTAGAGAGTTTAAAAACAATATCAAAAGGCTGACACAACTGTCTTATAACACAGATAATATCTATGCTAAACAACTCATCATACACCACTTCTCTATACTGATGTATGAACTAGGCAACTTCTACAGCAAAACTGTATTACAAAAAAGCAATACTAAACTGATGAGAAGAGAAGAGTTGGCAAAAAAATTCATTTACCTTGTTTCAACTCATTTCAAGAAAGAGAGAAGTGTACAGTTCTATGCAGAATCCATGTATATCAGTAGAAAGCACCTTACAAAAATCATAGTAGAGGTATTCCAAAAAACGCCAAAACAGATCATATCTGAAACCATAATCTTAGAGGCTAAGGTACTCCTTAGAAATCCTAAATCATCTATCACAGATATCATTAATGAGTTGAACTTTACAGATTTATCCGTGTTCAGTAAGTTTTTTAAAACGCATGCAGGAGTATCTCCTACTGACTTTAAAAATAATCTATAAAGTTTATTTAGAAGCCTTTGGTATAAAAACGCCTTTTAGACAATTATTGCCGTTTAATTATCTATTATAAAATAAGTAATAATAACGATATTTGATGCATAAAATCTAAAGATAGTAAGAGTTAAGAAGATTTAACTCACTTGAAATAAAGACGCATAACAATATGATAAAAACAACTACTCACAAAACTATATACGCAAATATCACAGCGATCGGTGGGTATGTACCTGAGCAAAAAAGAACGAATGAGGACTTAGCTAAGGTAACAGACACGTCTGATGAATGGATTACAAAAAGAACAGGAATAAAAGAGAGAAGAATACTTGAGAAAGGACTAGCAACTTCTGATATGGCTGTAAGAGCCATAGAAAATCTAATCACTACATATAACAAAAAACGAACAGATATAGACGCTATCATAGTAGCTACGTCTACACCTGATATGCCTATGCCTGCTACAGCCAATATTGTATGCGAAAAGCTAGGTATAGAGAATGTATGGGGATTCGACGTCAATGCTGCCTGTTCGGGATTTTTATATGCATTAGACCTAGGAGCCTCTCTAGTAGAAAGCCAACGTTATAAAAACGTAGTAGTCATCGGGGCAGATAAGATCAGTGCGTACGTCAATATTCATGATCGCTCTACGAATATACTATTTGGTGATGGTGCAGGTGCAGTATGGTTAGAGCCTTCTACAGAGATAGGTGTTATGGATGCACTAATGCAGAGTAATGGCCAAGGAAAAGCATTCTTAAATATAGAGGGTGGTGGTTCATTATATCCTAATACTGATCTAGAAGAGGATGATGACAAAAAATATATCAAACAAGATGGTAAAGTAGTCTTCAAACAGGCTATACAGTCTATGAGTGATGCTTGTCTAAATGTTCTAGAAAGAAACAATCTTACAGTAGAGGATGTCAACTGGCTGGTACCTCATCAGGCAAACAAAAGAATCATCGATGCTGTAGGGAAGCAAATAGAAATACAAGAAGAGAAGACATTAGTCAATATCGCTAACTACGGTAATACTATTGCGGCAACTATCCCATTGTGTATTTGGGAAAATACAGATAAGATTAAAAAAGGAGATTTAGTACTTCTAACAGCATTTGGAGCAGGGTTCTCTTGGGGAGCTAGCTTATTGCGTTGGTCAATATAATCAACTTTGTAAATACATAAAAAGTCCTTCGAATATGGTATTATTCGAAGGACTTTTTTTATATCTCTTATTTCGGTATAAACTCTCTTCTTAATGAAAGTTTGTTCATCTATTTCTTAGATATACTTAGCTGGGTATTCTATCCCTTTCGCATCTAAATAAGCTAAAAGCTCATTGTGCTTATTCTCTATATTAGAGATACATTCACAAGAAATAGGACAAATAGCTGCTGGAGATATTTCTAAAATCTTAGCGATTTCATACAACACCTCATTCTTTAGCTTTGTTTTTCCACTCTCTATATCAGAATATGCTTTTTGCGAAATTCCTAATCTTTCAGCGACATACTCTTGTGAATAGCCTGAATTCTTTCTTATACTCTTGATTCTATCAATATCCATAGCATTACTTTTAAAGACTGACTTCCCGTAAAACACTAATTTTACACTAATCTATGTAACAAAAGTACCACTTTTCTGCATATAAAGTAAAACATATCAAAAATATACTTAATTTTGTAGAACAAATTTTCATAAACAACAAGCCAGTCTAGCTCAAAATGATTAAAACTTCAATTTGAAATTCATTAATCATATAATCTAGCCTAAGAAAACTGCTTCCCCAAGCAGTTTTCTTTGTTTATAGACCTATCTATTCTACAACTGTACAACTTTTTTTACTTCTACTGAACATTACTGACCTTTGGTGTTCAAAAAATGTTCATTTTCAGAAAAAAGCTGTTCGATAATGAACAGTACCTTAATTCAATAAAAACTCAAACAATTAAATAACAACACCTTACAATAAATTTAATTTATTGGCACACAAATAGAATTATACTTTACAAACAAGTAAACTATAAAACTCAATGAAAGCATTATTTATCTCAACTGCTTTATTCTTAACTGCATTAAGTGTAAATGCACAAAACACATTAAAAGGGTCTGTACAAAATACAGAAAAAGCTCCTGTGGACTTTGCAGAAATATACTTGCTAGATACAAAAGGTAACTTAGTACAATCTGCCTTCACAAACGAGCAAGGGACTTTCGAGATACACGATATAGAAAATAATACATACGCGTTCCAGATACACAGTTTCGGAGTAAAAGCCTATGACAAAAATATAGAGGTAAACCAGTCTTTAGACTTAGGAACTATCACGATACAACAAGATACTAAACTAGACGAGATCGTAGTAGAGTCGACTAAGAAGGTATTCGAGCGCAAAGTAGACCGCACTGTATTTAATATCGAGAACTCTGTACACGCTACGAATAACGATGCTGTAGATTTATTAAAACTAACTCCTAGTCTTAAAGTAGATAACGAGAATATCTCTATCGTAGGTAAAAGTAATGTACGTGTAATGATCAACGATAAACTAGTACAGCTAACTGGTGAACAATTACTACAATACCTAAAAAGTATCCCTTCTGACAATATCAAAAAAATAGAAGTAATCACTACACCTCCTGCTAAATATGATGCTGAAGGAAATAGTGGATTAATCAACATCGTCTTAAAAGAAGCTCTTCCTGATGCGTGGAATAACCAAATCAGTGCAGGTTATAAACAATCGACTAAGAACTTATTCAGAATTAGTGATGTGTTTAGTTATAATAAAGATAAAGTATCGCTAAAAGCAGGAATTACTGGTAGTAAGGGAGGTTACAATGTAGTAGAGAACTCAACAGTATACTATCCAACTGAAACTTGGAATGGAAAAAGTACGCGTTACAACAATAATGACTACTTATCGGGTAACTTCCAGATAGATTATCAAATCACTGATAAAACATCTATAGGAGCTCAATACAATGGAGGAACAGGAGATCCAAAGTTTGATGATGGTGGTCTTATCACTGTTAATAACCTTGTTAATAACCCTGTTAAATATGTCAAAACAAACGCTAAAAATGACGGAGTTAATAACACTCACTCTGCTAATATAAACTTACTACATAAGATTGATACTCTAGGAACTAAGTATTCAATAGACGTTGATTACTTCAACTATGTGAACAACAAAGAGAGACTTTTCAACACAAATACAACAACTGTTGATAACTCTGTTAACAATATGTTCATAGCAAACTCTACGGGTAATCAAAAAATAGAAAACTTCAGTGCTAAGATAGACTTTGAACAACCCTTAAAATGGGCTAAGTTATCTTATGGAGCTAAGGCAAGTTTCGTGGTAACAAATAACAAGACAAACTTCTTTAATCTATCATCTGGTACACCTATAGAAGACTTGAAACAAAAAGACAACTTTGAATACAAAGAAAACACACAAGCTTTATACATTAATGCTAGTAAAGAGTTTAATGATAAATGGACTGCTCAAGTAGGATTAAGATTGGAAACAACGCAGACTACTGGAACATCTGTGGTATATGATATCAAGAATAAAAAGAATTATGCGAAACTATTTCCTACTGTATATATAGCTTATAAAGTAAATGACGATAATACACTATCGATCAACTATAACAGACGTATCTCTAGACCTGCATTTTGGGAGTTGAATCCTTTTAAATGGTACATCACTGAATATAGTGTAGCTGAAGGAAACCCTAAACTACAACCAGCCTTTACGGATAAAGTAGAATTTAATTATAACTATAAAGGTAAACTAGACTTTAGTATGTCTTATTCGAATACGAAAGACGAATACTCTCAGTATCCAATAGTAGATATAGCAACTAATAAAACACTTTATCTACGAGATAATATATTAGATTATACAAGATATAACGCTGGAATGAGTTATACATTTAATACGTTCCCTTGGTTACAATCTCAAAATGGTTTCTATGCATTCTATGCTGAATCTAAACTTAGTAAAGATGTAAAATTAGACATAAACAATGGAGGTGGTTATTACTTCACATCGAATAATACAGCTTATCTAAACTCATCTAAGACATGGACTGCTCAAGTAGACTTCTGGTACCAACCAAGTTTAAAAGTAGGTATCTGGGAAGTAACTGAGGTCTATGCATTAAACTTAGGAATGAAATACGCCATGCTTGACAAAAAGTTAAACCTATCAATCTATGCTAATGACATCTTTAAAACTGGTTCGCAGACAGCTTCTACCAATACAAACAATGTAAATCAAAAATACTATAACTACTACGACCAACGTTATTTCAATTTAGGTGTAAGTTACTCATTTGGAAATAGTAAGATTAAAGTAAGAGAACACCAAGGTGGTAACGCTGAAGAAAGAAACAGAAAATAATATAATACAACCTACTACAACTAACTAACGATGAAAAACTTATTCACATTACTTTTAACTATTCTATGTAGTCAATTCATACTAGCACAGTCTTCTATCAAGGGGACTGTGGTAGACCAATCTGACAAACCTGTGGATTATGCAGAGATACAATTATTTCGACCTAATGATACTTTTGTAAAACAGAGTTTCTCTGACGAAACAGGTCTATTCAGTATGGAGGATATTGCCAAGGGAGATTATGTACTTAAGATATTCCACTTAGGTCAATTAGTAAGTGAACAACAACTAGCAGTTCAGAGTGATGTCGATCTAAAAAATATCTCCGTAAAAAATGAGCAACAACTAGATGAGATCGTTCTGCATGCTGAAAAAAGATTAGTAGAACGAAAAGTAGATAGACTGGTGTACAATACAGCTAATAGCATCGCTTCTCAAGGAATGGACGCCTTAGAAGCACTAGCCACTACGCCAATGGTCAAAGTACAAAACGACAAAATCAGTATCAGTGGTAAAAACAATGTACGTATCATGGTAGATGATAGAATGCTAGAACTACAAGGGGATGCACTAACAAACTACCTGCGTACACTGCGCTCTGATGATATCGAAAAAATAGAAGTAATAACAACTCCTTCTGCTAAATATGAAGCAAGTGGTAATGCAGGTATCATCAATATCATCTTAAAAAAGAATAAACGCATGGGAGTATATGGAACAGTGAGTTCTAACTATTCATATAACAACTATAATTCTGGTGGTGGTAATGGTAGCTTAAATTATCAAAACAAGAAGTGGAGCGTAATGCTTAAAGGTAATATCAATAATAGCAACAATTCTAACACCAATGACAACACTTATCAAGATGATAAGAGGTACTTAGGCAACAACTCTTTAAATGAGTCTTCTTATAAAAATAGAGGAGCAAGTATCACTACGAACTATCAGCTGACAGACAATGCTGTTATAGGTGGTTCATACAATTATACTAAATTCTCTGGTGACCCTAGAGCATTTACAACTTCTACTTATAAAAGTTATCCTTTTACAGCAACTGATTCTATTATTAATTCAGTAAACCGATCTTATACTAAAAATAACTATCATACAGCTAATCTATTCTTTGATCAGAAACTAGATACATTAGGGAGTAAAATAGCGATAGGTGCTAATTATTTCTCTAATTCACCAGACCAATCATTTGATATCAAAGAATTTGATAATAGCTCTGTACTTAGAAGATATAATACCTATACTAATACGCTTAAGTATAGTGTATATAGTCTAAATGCGGATTTAACTTATCACTTGCCTTGGGCAGAAGTAGAGTTTGGAGCAAAGTATACTACTTATGACAATAAAGCTCAAGTAACTTATTTTAATATCAAGAATGGCAATGCTACATTAGATCCTCTAAAGAGTAATCGATTTAACTACACTGAAGATAACTATGCTGCATACCTAAGCTTCACTAAACAGCTAACAGAGAAGTGGAGTGTAAAAGGTGGAATGCGCTATGAACAAACAGAGGCAAAAGGTCATCAACTAGATAATAACGAGAAGTTCACGAAGTCTTATGGTAAGTGGTTCCCTACAGCGTATGTATCATTCACGCCTAATGAGACACACTCATTTAGTTTTAACTACTCTAAGCGTATTAATAGACCATACTCTAATGTCTTAAATCCGTTTAAGTATTATTCTAATAGCTATACATATCATCAAGGTAATCCAGAACTTAATCCTTCTTATACAAACAACTACGAACTAAGTTATGTATATAATGGGGCATTATCTGTGAATCTTAATTACTATCATATGACTGATCAGTTTGATTATATGAATAAGTACGTAGATGGTGTATTCATGAGTTCGACATACAATATGCTCAACAGTGATAACTATGGTGTAGATATCTCTTATAACAATGCGATAACAGCCTGGTGGGAAACAAATTCAGGATTAGAATACATAATGTCATCTCCATACTACAGAAATGAAGCAGCAACACAAGTAGGACTAAAAGGAAACTTATTTGATTACTATTCACAAAACACATTCTCTGTGAATAATGCAAAGACTTTAAAACTATTACTTAACTGGTATCACCAAATACCACATAAGGAAGACAACACTAGATACAGCTCATATAGCTCACTCTCATTTGGGGCTAAACTAGCTTTACTAGACAAAAAACTGAATATTAATATGACCATGCAAGACATCTTCAATACTGGTAAGAGCAATGGTACTTCTTATTACAAAGATAATGTACAGTCTTTCAAGAACTCTTGGAACTCTCGTAGATTCAGTATAAGTGCATCCTATACATTCGGTAACTCTAAGAACAAGAAAGCAATACAAGAAGCAAATTTCGAAGATAAAAACAGAAGTAATTAAATGAATTGAGTTAGTTAGAACAATTATTACTTAGAGGGGCTGTTTCATTATAGAATGAGACAGCCCCTTGTCTTACATAAAATCTCAAAAATAAATCAGTTATAGTTCAGCATTTCTACCTACTATCTCATTATTCGTTTTAAGTTGTTTTAGGTTATCTAATGTAATAAAGGCTATCTGAGTCAGTGCTTCATCTGTAAAGAAAGCCTGATGAGCAGTTACTAATACATTTGGGAACGAAGTCAATAATTGTAAACGTTCGTCCTCTAATATTGTACCTGATAAGTCTCTAAAAAACACCTTCTCTTCTTGCTCGTATACATCTATTCCCAAAGCTCCTATTTTCTTTGCTCTTAACCCTTGTATAATAGCGTGCGTATCGATCAGTTTACCTCTACTCGTATTAATCAGCATTACTCCATCTTTCATTTTACTAATCGTATCTTCATTAATCAGATGCATCGTATCTGGTGTAAGTGGACAGTGTAGCGAAATAATATCAGACTTCGTAAATAGTTCTTCCAACTCTACATAACGAATCCCTTCAGCTTCTAATTGTTCATTTTTATAGATATCATAAGCTAGCACTTCAGTACCTAAAGCTTTCATCATGCGACAAAAAACCGCGCCTATATTACCCGTACCTATAATTCCGACTGTCTTTTTATAGATATTCGTTCCTAACAATCCATTTAAAGAGAAGTTCTGTTCTCTAACGCGATTATACGCCTTGTGAATCTTTCTATTAATAGTAAATAGCATAGCTAGTGTATGCTCTGCTACTGCTTCTGGTGAATATGCAGGTACACGACAAACTCGTATATTATGTTGATGAGCAGCGTCCAAGTCTACGTTATTAAACCCTGCGCAACGAAGAGCAATATACTTAACATTCTTTTTAGCTAGATTACTAATCACCTCAGCGTCTACTTTATCATTTACGAATACACATACTACATCAGTACCTTCTGTAATCACATTCACTGTTTGTTCATCCAAACCCGTTTCAAAGTATTCTAATTCAAAGCCAAATTGTTTATTCTCCTTATCAAAGAATGTCACATCATAAGGTTGCGTAGAAAAAAAAGCAATCTTCATATCTTACTATTTTTAATATTATTATTTCTGTCTCTATGAGACAAGGTATTTTCCTTGTTTCACTTATTAAAGTTACTGATAAAAAACCATTAAACCACGTAATGCGACTTCTTTTACCCAATAAACGTAGGGTTAAAAGCAATCCTTTTAATAACAATTTTATATATCTTCATTTATCTTCAAAATCTTATGAGGTAAACTAAGAAAAAAAGGACACTACAAAAACATAAAACTAAACAAATCAACTCATTACAAAAACAACTATTTATTCTAGTCTATAAATCCTCCTAACCCACTCCAATTAATAATATTTTCCCCTAAATACGTAGCACTTACAATAATTTTTCATTATTTTGTGAACTTTCTTGAACGTAAATAAACAAGCCTTTTTCACGAATAAAATGATTGCAAAAATTCAACTTAAATTAAATAATGACGTATTGCTTACAGTCATCAAAATGGTTAAGCATACAGATGACTATATTGTAGAGAATGTCACAGACGCATTACTAATAAGCATCAAAGAAGATTTAATCAATAAGTTAGAAGATAAAGCAAAGACCATACAGAAACAAGTTTCTATTCTTGATCATAATAAAAAGCATTCATTAGTATTGAAATACCATGAAGCGTATTCTATGTATAAGCTTTTAGAGGCTGTTCACGAAAAAGAATTATTCAATGATAACTTACATATCAAAAAGATAAAAAGACTTATCTCAGAGCTACATAATAAACTAGACATCTTCGCTAAAGAAGAAGATATCACTATCATAGATGAAGACTTAGTAGAAGATAACCCAATAGAGGTTACAGAGACTAAGCCTGAGAGAATCTTAGTATTAGAAGGTGTAGAAGACGCTCATACAGTAGATCCTAATCAAGTAGAGATCCCTATTCTATTTGATATGACAGATGCCTTTAGTGATCATGAAGAAGAAATAAATATGCCTAACGAGGAATTATCTCATGAGGTAATATCTACTATGCCTAATACCTTAGAAGAGTTATTCACGCCTTCTGTAGAGGAAGAAATAATCCCTGATAACGAACTCCCTTTAGATCATAATTCTTATCTAGAGAAAGAAATGGATGTGACAGAAGAAACAATAGGTTCTACAGAGGAATCTAATACAACATCTGAAACATTCCCTACTCAAGAAACGATCTACAGTACAGAGGAAGACTTATTCATGACGAGTATACCAGAAAGTCAACCTAAGTTAGATTGGGAGAGAATTACTACAGAAGACCCTTCACCATCTTCAGAGAAAAAGAATACAGCAGAACAAGTAACCTTCAGTGATCCTAAATACAACGAGTTATTTAATATTGCTAAAACTGGTATAAATGTAGATGAACAAGATCTTATCAATCACGAACCTATCATCTCGTCACAGCCAGAACAAGAAATGAATACCCTGCTTACTGAAGAAGAGGACATTCCATATAGTCAAGATGTTATGCAAATAGAAATATTTGATGTAGAAATGATTGAGGTTGAACCTAGTGAACGAAAAGAAAAGAAAGAGAAGAAAAAAGAAAAGAAAATAGTCAAAGCTGAACAAGACGGACAGATTAGCCTATTCTAACGATACAGCCACTCCCAAAAAGAGTGGCTTTTTTTTGTATAAAAAAAGCAAGACCTCATATTCTGAAGTCTTGCTGTAAATATCTAAAGTCAATAAGCACGTTTAGTTTAATGCTTTATCTACTTCTTGTATAAAATTAGTATTGTGATTGCGTTGATCAAATCTGTTGGCATAATCATAAGCCGTATCTTTAAAGTAAGTATACAAATCAGATAGCTTATACACACCTGACTCTTGATAGTAAGGTAATAGTGGAGATAAACTTAATGTCACTTCTCCTTCCCCTTTCATCAACGGAGCCATTGCCTTAGCAAAATTATAGATATGTATATCTTCTGCTCCTAACTGCCACTCACAGATACGAGAGAAGAAGCTCCACATCTCAGGGTGCTTTGTCTTTGCCATATACGACACTAACTCTCCCATAGAGTATCCTACAGAACTATCGTATTGATCATGTGCGTGATATTCTTCTAATGCTTTATCGAAGTAGATAGAAGCTCTATCATCACCCGCATCGTACAACTTATTAGCGAAACTACAGAAAGTCTGGAATGGCATTGAATAACACGTCAACTTCTTATTGATCAAGTCTTGCGCCTTTACTAATGACTCATCTATATGACCTAAGTCTAATAAAGTCTCTACTTTAGTATCTAATTCACACGCTGGACAGTTAGCCATATCGTCTAAGATTTCTTCATCTGCCAAACGAATATACTCTTGTGCTAACTTATAATCTCTTAGATGCAATGCATATCCAGTCATTACATTATAATATGCTCTATCACTATATCCGTTCTTTGTAAGACGTCTTCTTAAGTCATCTCCTATTTCTTTAATTTGCTCTAAAGAAATAGAAGCATTGCGGTAAGCAGAACAGAACATCCACTTATACTCCCATAAGAACTCTGACTCGTCAAAATAATCTTCGTTAGAATCACTTGCATTAAGTATCCAGGCAAAAGCAGGAAAACTCTCCTCACACTTAGAGGTATTTCTCTCTTTTTGAATTAAAGTCAATCTTAAATCAAACCCCCAGTCTAAATCATTGTGCTTATCTGCAAGGGCAATAGCCTCTTTTAATGCCTTTACTTTATCACTAAAACTAGGTAACTCTTCTACCTTTAATAAGATCTTCTGTATTTCTAAATTATAATTCATAATTATACTTTTATTCCATTCATCATTTTTAACTCTTTGTACTCCTTAGAACAAAAATCTGAGCCATTGCGCGAGTCAAACTGTAGTCCTAATCTAGTCGCTATATTGTCATAATACTCGTATAACTGTGTCAAATCATACTTGCCGTTAGGCTCATAATATGACAACCTTGGGGAAAGGTCTAACGCTATCACGCCTCCTTGAGCACATATTAAAGCTGCATGTCTACTCAACATAAACTGCAAGTCATCTTCTGCATCTATCTCCCAATCAGCAATACGCTCAAAAGTAGACCACATTACACTATCTTTTAGTAAATACATAGCATACATCAGACGTGTCATACTGTATAGCATAGAACTGTTTACTTCCCTTAATGTTTCAAAAGAAGCCTTTGCTTTTTCTAAATAAATAGACGCTCTTACATCCTCAACCTTCGCCATACAATAAGCCATCGCACAATAGGTCTCAAAAGGCAAAGCAAAATCACTTAACTTCTTTAACTCCACCTGCTCCATTAGCACAATAGCCTCATCAAACCTTCCCATTAAAACCAAATTCTCTATACGATAATCATACTCCATTATCTCTATATTCTCATCGTCATAAGGTTCTTGCATCGCTAGTTTAATGTATTCTTCGCCTTTCGCATAATCACCTATATTCTGCACATACTCCGCCATAGTGAAGTAATATCCTCTTTTGCTGATATGGTTGCGCTCTAATCTTGTATACAGATCATCCGCTACTGCTAGAATCTGCTCTGTAGACAGTGAAGCATTACTATATGCAGAGCACAGCATCCACTCATATTCTAACAAGAACTCTGACTCGTGAAAACGCTCAGGGTATCGATCACAGACATCTAGAATCCATGCAAAAGCCAATACACTTTCTGTACATCCAGAAGTAGCGCGTTCTTCGTGTATTAAGCTATAACGCAACTCTACGCCCCAGTCTAAATCATTGTGCTTATCTGCAATCTGAATACCTTGACGAATGAAACTTAAACACAGTTCTTGATCATCAAGATTCTCATCAATAGCCAATAACAGCTTTTGTATTTCTAACCGATACATACTTAAAATTTAGGTAAGAAATTAGACATTCCTAAGATCATAAACTGATATAGAGCATCGTTGAAGGTATCCATTTCTCTTTTATTAATAGTATACCCTCCTAGCATAAGAGCTTGTACATAAAGCACATTAATTAGAGCTTCAAACAACTCATCATCATCGATAAGCATTACTTTCTCTACCAACTCACTTTGTTGATTAAAACACAGTGTCGGCATTACTTCCTCTTTCTTTTTAAAATGCTGTAACGTACTTGCAAAAGGATTAGACGTTTGAGACAGACTCTGAATGTTTTTAGAAGTCAGAGCATCCTCATTAGCGATATATATTGCTGTCGTATCTTTTGGTTCAAATCTCTTCACCTCTGCTCTACAGAAATGTCTCTTTAATATCTTATTCGCTTTATCTATAAAGTTCTCTATACGTTGACTATCTTCTATTGCATCTTCGAATTCTTCTAGAATATCATTAGGTGCGATACGTTCTAACTTTAACTCTGCATGAGAGCGTTTAAGCTTTTCTATTAGATCCGTTTCATAGCTATACGCTGCATTAATCACTAACTTATTCTGAGAACCTGCTATACGACGTATTTGTCTATAATCATCTAGAGATGGAGTATAGTATATATTCTTATACGTCTCTTTAATCTCTCCGAAAGCCATCATTCCCTGATTTGTCTCAAAAGGAAGGTAATCTTCGAACATAGTCATAATCTCGTTATCAGATGCCGCCAATGCCTTAATAAACATATGGTGAATACTAATAATCTTCTCTAGAATCTCAGGGTTAGTAATAGAAAGTGTCTTTAAGTAATCTTTAAAACACTCACTTAACTCCTTTTTAGACTCTTGTAAGACCGCATTATTCATTAATGACTCTCTAGAAGCCGTAGGTTGTAACGCATTCGAATTAAAAATACAACGCACAAAAGAAGTCCACTCAGGCAACAGATTAGTAGCCTGATCGCATAGATACATCTTTTTCAGAAATATTTTATGTTCTTTAGTAGCTGTAGTATTCACCTTATTCGGGATAATATAAGCTACTCCTTGTATCTCACCTGCTTCAGAATATAGTCTAAACACGTCTAAGAACTTCGTCTTAAACACTTCCTTACCATAGTCTAATAACTGTTCTTTTGAACTTTCATTATCTAACCAAACAGGATTACCATCTAAGCATTGTTCTACCTCTCCTTTTTCGATTAGGTTCACTTCTATAGGTAATGCACTACCATAAAACAGCACATTCTGTTTCACCTCATCACGCTTAAACAGACTACGCCAAGCTTTCTTTGCATCTAAGATTACCTTAGTACCCACTTCATCTAATAGAGGGATCATTTCTACTTCATACGTACCATCAGCTTTACCCGTCCATCTTACAGACTCGTCTTTATATAGCGAACGCGATTCTACAACAATAGCCTCACTCACTACTAAACATGACAACAACCCAATACCAAACTTACCGATTAAGTCTTTATCAGCTAGTTCTCCACGTTTAGAGCTTTGCCCAATAACAGATAAGAACTGATGCACATCATCATGTGTAAGCCCTACTCCATTATCTTGAAAGATTAAACGATCTCCTTCAAAGGTGATATTGATCTTTCCCTTAAAGCTTTCATCGATGCCTTTTCGGACCGTCACCGCATCCATACCATTCTGTAGAAGTTCTCTGACGAATACTGTTGGAGAGCTATATATATGCTCTGACAACAGCTCTATCATTCCCTTCATATTCACTTGAAACTGAAATTGTTTCTGATTTTCCATTATCTTCTTCTTTTACGAGGACCTCCTACTATCTTCTGTGCATCTTCATTGCCATTCTCTGCAGCTTGTTGATACCATTCCATAGCAGAATCATCACTCTGAGGAACACCCTCTCCTTTTAAATAACAGTTAGCTAACTCGTACTGTGCCATATCAAAACCTGCTTCAGCAGCCTGAATCAAATAACTCACACCATATTCAGGATCTTTCTCTGCACCATCCCCTTTCACTAACATTAGCCCTACATAACTAGCAGCATCCATATTACCTCTATCAGCTACTTGCTTTAAGTAATGGAATGCTTCTACTAGATCTCTCTCAGTACCATTGCCATAGAAGTAACATAATCCCAGACGGAATATAGCAGAATCATACTGTCTATCAGCAGCCAATTTATAATAGTGGAATGCCTTAACCTCATCTACCTCTACTCCTAATCCAAATTGGTAACAAATACCAAGTCCTTCAGAGATATAGTTTCTCTCTTCTGCTGCGATATAGTATTCAAAGGCTTTGTCATACTCCTTCTCTTCACCATACCCATATAGATAATAATCCCCTAATGACAACATCCCTAGAGGAGAACCACTCTCTACTGATTTTTCAAACCATTCTTTACCTAGTTCTACATTTGTTTCTGCTAGATATCCATAAGAGTAATAAACTCCTACTTTATACTGTGCATAGTTAAACCCTGCCTCTGCACCAACTATCATGTATTCAAAAGCCTTTTCATAATCAGGCTCTCCACCGTTAATACCTTCTTCATAGAACAGAGCGATATCAACATTAGCGTCTACAAAACCTAACTCTAGTGCTTTAGAAAATAACTCAAATGATTTCTCTTGGTTCTCTTCACCTCCTGTACCATATCTATAACAGCGAGCTAAGTGATACACACCCTCAGCCATATCTTGTTCTGCAGCTAACTCAAAGTGAGCTCTTGCTTTAGCATAATCAGGTTCTCCTATACTACCTTCTTCATAGATAAACCCAAGACGAATAGCCGCATAAGTATACCCTTCATTCAGCGCATCCTCATATAAGCGAGCTGCCTCAGCAACATCCTGCTCTATACCTTCTCCTCTCTCTAATAGCATTGCTAGTTCTACCTTACAGTAATTAGAGTTAAAGTATTCTATCCCTCTTTGGTAGTAGCTAACTGCTTTCTCTAGATTAGGTTCTCCAGCATACCCAAAACGGTGATAACGACCCGCTAATTCTAATCCTGATAAGTTATTTCGCTCAGCTGCTAACTCGAATAGATATAACGCCTTTTCATAATCTGCCTCTTCTTCAAAATCAGCATTCTGATACGCTAGTCCTAATCGATAAGGAGCATAATCATTACCTGCTGCCATAGCTTGCTCTAACATTGCTTTTCCTCCTTCTACATCGCGCTCTACCTCTTCGAAGTCTAATAAAACAAAACCTTTTTCAGACATTGCTCTATCGTATTTATACTCAACTCCTCTATCTAAGAACTCCATCCCTTTAGCAATATCTTTAAAATCTTCATTATACAAGTAGATAATAGCTAGCTCTAGTGTAGCCTCACTAGAATAGTAAGCAATAGCTTTCTTGAACATTTCAATACCCGCTTCTTGCTTAGCTTCTAGTCCTTCTGTTCTAGGATAGAAGTAAGAATACCCTAGTACATATCCTGCATGTGTGATACCATAGTCATAAGCATCTGCTAGTAACTCTCTACCTTGCTCTTCTGTATAACCTAATTCTTCAAAACGACCATTACAAGCCATCATTCCTAACAAGTACTTACAGTAAGCACTATTATTCGCAATACCATCTTTTAAAGCAGCTTCAGCACTAACGTTATCATCTTCTCTTAGATAATAATCAGCTAAGATATAAAGCCCTCTTTTCTTCACATTGATTAGTTCAGAGAACTTCTCTACCACAGCTTTACCTTCTTCTCCTGAAGTACATCCTCTAAACTCAATGTTTAACAAAAACAGATTAGCGATATTTGCTCTCTCTCCATCTACAGCCGTTTTTAGAATTGTTACTGCTCCCTCTTCATCTTTCTCATACCCTTGTGTACCATAATACATAGCATATCCTACATAACATTTACACAAGTCATCTCCTAATTCCACACCTTTCTTTAGATAGCCTACAGCTCTTTCTTCATCTCTAAATCCGTATCTAGAGTTAATGAATAATTCATATTGATATGCATAAGCATGTTTATATCCTCTATCTATAAATATGTCATTCAATGCCTTCACATCTGTAAACCAGTCTGCATAATCCTCATCACTAAGACTCATACTACTATGAAGACAGTTAGAGTCCTCATTCAGCTGATCATACAGCTTCTCCAGCACCTCATTATTCTTACCTATTTGTTCAGCCAGCATACAGATTGCATGCGCTTTATACCACTCATGTGGATTGCTGTAATCATTCTTATTTAAAAACTCTTCAGCATGTGCTGTAATAGACACACTGTCATTTGCAAATTCTCTAACGTAATTTAAATATTCCATAGTAAACTGTTTCATAACTACCTTGTAAACAAGCTGATTTTTTTAGTTCTTTTTCATTTTATAGCAAATGTAGGAAAATGGCAATTAATACATGAAATAGTAAATTCCTAAATCACACACATACCACCCTCAAACAGTTAATTAAAATACTACCAATATTTCAAAAAAACATGCTTTTTACTTAAAAATAACAGAAAAAAAAGAAAAAAAGACTCTTTTAGAAAAACACTCACAAATAGTAGAAGAAGTTAGTTATAAAGTACACATACTGTAATTTAAAAACAGCTTACACTCACCCTATCAAAACATTAGCACCGTAATTAAGTCAATAAATAAGTAAAAAAATCAAATAAAGAATAGGCAAAAACCGTTCGACTAACTTTCGAACTAACAATTTCCTTCTAAAGAGGAAGGCAAATAAATTATAATTTTAAATAACTATTATTTACTCTTGACGAAGAAACAAGAGAGGCTAACAAACCTAGCACAATAATAGATACGAGTACAACGAAGATATTTACCCAGTTAAAAGCAACTGGATAAGCAAGTCCTTCTCGGATAGAAATAAACCCAAAAGCAACTTGTAACGAAACAACAATACCACCTAACACCAATCCTATCACACTCCCTAACACACAGATAATTAATCCTTGGAATAAAAATATCTTGCGCAGGTCGCTCACAGGTACACCTATTTGGTTCAGCGTTTTAATATTAGGCTGTTTTTCAAGAATGATCATAATCATAGACCCTACTAATGTAAACAGAGCCATAATCACCACCAATACGAATATCAGATAAACAACTAGATTCTCCATATTCAACATACGGTACAATCCATCGTTTAGCTGTGTTTTATTTTTTACGATATACTCTTCACCGAGTACCTCCTTAATCTTCTGAATAGCTTTACCTTCAGATACTCCTTCAGCAATAGCCAGCTCTAGATTAGTCACCTCAGTAGTAGGTATATTCAGTAGTGCACGTGCATTATCTATATCGACGAACACATACTTATTATCTAGATCATCATTACCTAGTACATATACTCCTGTAGGATTTAAATGTCTTTTAATAAAAGCATCCTCAGGATTTTCGATAGTTCCTTTACCAGGTTTTAACGCCAATGCTTCAAAGGCATTCTCTGTATCGAACAGTCCCATAGATAATAAGTGAGACATACCCACTCCCACTACTGCATCATCCGTATCAGGTTCTAGCCAACTACCATACTCTACCTTTTCGTCAAAGTCCGTCACATTAACGAAGTCTGAGTCAATCCCTTTAATCATAGAGACTGCCTGCTTATCCTTAAACGAAAACAACAAGCGATCCTCTACTACCTTAGCTACACCCTTAAAATAACCTGACTCTTCTAAATCCAGAATCTGTCTGTCTTCGACTACAAAGCTTTTACCCTTTGGGGTAAAAACTTTTAAATCTGGATCTAAATCATCAACGAAAGAAAGACTATACGCTTTTAACCCACTGAATACCGATAACACGATAAACATAGCCATAGCACTCACCACAATACCTACAGAAGATATTGTCGTAATAACATTAATTGCCTTGCTTTTACTTTTACTAAAGGCATAACGTTTCGCTATGTATAGGGAAAACTTCAATCTATTTTTTCTTTCTCTTTTCTAATAAGTCAGGATTAGCGATAGGGTTTTCATCACCCGTAAGCGCTTTGTCGATTTGATCGATATACTCTAAGCTATCATCCACGTAGAACAGTAAGTCTGGCACCTTTCTCATTTGGTGTTTTACTCGCTGTGCTAATTCGTGTTTAATTAACGGAGCATTAGATTTTATCCCTTTAAGTAGCTCTTCACCTTTATCGATAGGGAAGATACTTAAGTACACTCTCGCTACTGATAAATCACTTGTTATATTCACTTTAGAAACCGAAATAACTAAGTTAGTTATCCCGTTCTTACGCACCTCACCTTGCAAGATATCCACGATATCTTTTTGCAATAAGGCTCCCATCTTCTTTTGTCTATTAGTTTCCATGATGCAAAAATACAATTTTTTGAATAGCAAACTTTTTTATCTTTGTTTATATAACCCAAAACACTAAGAAATGCGAAAAATAGAACACATCGGAATAGCTGTAAAAGACTTAGAAGCGTCTAATGCCTTATTCGAAAAACTATTCGGTGCTCCAGCTTATAAGGAAGAAGCTGTAGAAAGCGAAGGAGTAAAAACTTCTTTCTTTATGAATGGCCCTAATAAAATAGAGCTATTAGAAGCAACTAACCCTGATAGCCCTATCGCCAAATTCTTAGAAAAAAAAGGAGAAGGCATCCATCATATCGCTTTTGATGTAGAAGATATAGAAGCTGAGATGAAAAGATTAGCAGCAGAAGGATTCACATTATTAAACGAAATTCCTAAAAAAGGAGCTGATAATAAATTAGTTGCCTTTTTACACCCAAAAACAACCAATGGGGTGCTTATAGAATTATGTCAAGAAATTAAATAATTTCTTTTAAAACTCTTGCATGAACCAATAAAAAACCATAATATTGCACCCGTTAAACACGTTTTAACTGGTCCTATAACTCAGCTGGTTAGAGTAGCTGACTCATAATCAGCAAGTCCCTGGTTCGAGCCCAGGTGGGACCACCACGAAATTTTTCGCTCAAAATGAGCGGTCCTATAACTCAGCTGGTTAGAGTAACTGACTCATAATCAGTAAGTCCCTGGTTCGAGCCCAGGTGGGACCACTAAAATTTCAGAGAAGCATCTATTGTAAAATAGGTGCTTTTTTTTTGCCCTTTTTTCACCTTTTTTTTCATCAGTACAACAAAAGTACAACAATTTGTTTTACCCTATAAAGATAGTAAAGTTTTCATTTTCTTGCAGTTAGTTATATTTTTAGTACTTTTATTACTAACCAACAACAAGACACTATGAATACTATTATTGAAACTCCGTTTTTTTTCTTTCACCAGAAGCTTGAAAAGCTAAAATCTGTAACTCTTTCCAAGAAGTTCACTTACATAATTGCCGCATTATTACCAATAATATCCCTAGTAACATCTACTTTTCAATTACCATATTTTTATAGTATATCTAAATGGTATATCCTTTTGCCTTTAACAGCATTGATTTGCTCTATATTATTATTAAGTGCTGCAATTAATTTTCACAAAGGGCAGAACATATTTTTAATCAGTCATCTAAGTTTGATATATAAAGAATCTTTTAAATCATTTAAAAATTCTAAAGAGTATCTACTAATATCTCCTTCTAAAAAAACAATTACAATTAATATCACTACTCCTTCTAAAAAGAAACAGGAGCAAAAGAAAGACAATGTATTTGTTTTTAGCACAGCACATCAGGCTATCATTAAAGAAACTTTGTATGAATTAAAGAAAGAAGTTATTAATGATGACACAACAATGGAAGATTTTAAAAGAGTTATAGAATCTTGTATTAGTAAAAAAACAGATAATCCTGATTCTTCTATTAAGTTAGAACTTCAGTCTCAACATTGTGCCATGTTCTTAGAAGCTTTCTTTATACCATTTGTACATTTATTTACTTTACACAAAACCACACTAAAAGAAAGTTGTCGCTACTTTAAATATGCAACTGTAGAAGATTATTCAGCTATAAACTATGATTCAATAAATAAAAAGGGCAGAAAGTTAATTACAAATGCTCATAAAGAAACTTATGCTAAAATCTTAGAAAATGTAAAAAGTCAGTTATCTAAAAAACTGTCCTAAGACTAAAATTAAATGTCAGTTAACTGACAAACAACCATTTCAAGTAGCTTCATTGCAATAGTTTAGCGTCATAATTCAAAAAACATTTATTATGACAACGCTAAAAATCATTCAAGAGCTTAACGAGATCAAGCTAATGATTACTAAAGGTAATCAGTTTCAAAAAGAAATCTTTACTATTAAAGATTTGATGGCTTATACTGGCTTTTCAGACAGTACTATTCATAAGTTAACTTCTAAAAACTTAATCCCTCATCACAAACCTACCAATGGCACCTTATTCTTTGACCGCCTTGAGATAGTTGAGTGGATTAAACAATATAGAGTCTTTACCGACCAAGAAGTTCTATCACAATTTTCAAAACAGTTAAAAAAATAAAAGCATTGATAGCCCTACTATCAATGCTTAAATAACTATTTCTATAACAAAAGAAAACAGTAGTAAATATAACTACTTCTTTCTGAAAATTTTTTGATATGAATACAACTGCAACAGAATATATTCGAATAGGAACAGAGTACTATGCGATAAGAAAGAAGAACGTCAACGGTAAAGAAATCATTGTTGAACGTAAACTGTGGAGAAAGTCTGAAATCATCACTGACTTTGGAAAGGATATCATCAAAGAGTTACCTAAATTCTTTGGTTATAAATGTGAACCTAATCACATTCATTACACTCATTTTATAGGAGATTACTTTAATTCCTACTCTCCTATTCTATATAACATTGACACTACTTCTGAACTTTCATTAAATTCACTTAAAGAACAGATACCTATTACTTATTATTTTCTACAACACATCTTTGGAAATCAATATCTACTTGCAATAGATTATTTTAAAATTCTATTATTCTATCCAGAACAAATATTGCCAATTATAGTGCTTGTATCTAGGAATCGTGAAACAGGAAAAACCACATTTTTAAATTGGATAAAAGAAATCTTTGATAAAAATGCTGTTTTTGTAAAGGCAAATGCATTTACAGAAAAATTCAATAGTGAGATGGATAGTAAACTTCTCTTATTAATAGAAGAAGTAAAATCTGAGAACAAAGATATTGTTGAAGCAATCAAATACATTTCAACGGCTATGTATCAATCAATTGAATACAAAGGCCAAGAAAAAGTTGAGCAGAAGTCTTTTCTTAAGATTATCATGACAAGTAATCACGAGCATAATTTTCTAAAGATAGATAAAGAAGAAACAAGGTTTTGGGTTATTAAAGTCCCTCCGATAAGAAAGAGATCTACTGAATTTTTCACCAAACTCATTCAGGAGATTCCTATTTTCTTAAACTATCTCTATAGAGTTCCTTTCACGACTGAAAAGAAAACCCGAATGTGGTTTACTCCAGAGACTCTACACACAGAAGCCTTACATAAACTAAAACACGATGTAGATCTTCAAAACAAAAACCTGGTGCTTGACATACTTGATATTATTTTCAATGAATTTGATATGGATCAAATAGACACCACTCCTTCTGATATTAATGCTCTTCTGAATTATTATAACAGAGGTCATAATATCACAATGAGAGAGATACAAACAATACTTGAAAACATAGCTTTAGTTAGATCAACTAACTCAAATAATTATGAACGAGTCAAGATAGAGGATAGTACTTTAAAACGGACTATTCACAAGGGTAAATATTACAGGATTTCAAAAGAAACACTTTTAAATCAGATGACAGATGAAATAAATAACTAATAAACTATTTACCAATAACTTAAGTATTAATAAATCATAAACTGATTGTCATCTACGATTCATCTGCGCTCATCTAAAGAAAGTAATTCACTATTAGTACAATTATGATCAGATGATCAGATGACAACTAAATGACATACAGATATTACTTTAAACACTATAAATCAATAACATACAATTAAACAACCCAAATTATGAATACTCAAGAAGCAAAAAACATATCGATTATTTCTATTTTAGATAGCCTTGGTATAAAACCAACTAAAATCAATGATAAACAAGCCTGGTACCATTCTCCTTTTAGAGCAGAAAACACCCCTTCGTTTAGTGTTAGTGTAACTAAAAATGTATTCTATGACTTTGGTGATAGTACATATAAAGGAAATGTAATTGACTTTGTAATGCTATATTACAAATGTGATATAAAAGAAGCTCTAAAAATCTTAGCAAACAATTCTTTTTCTGTTCACCAGCAACTTTTTAATCCACAGGTTAATCAAGATGAGAAAGATTATGAGATTACAGCCATTAAACCTCTGAGAAATAAATACCTTATATATTACATCAAGCAAAGAGGCTTATGCATTAAAACAACTCAAAGGTATTGTAAGGAAATACATTATATCCTTAAAGATAAAGCTTATTATGCAATAGGCTTTCAAAATGAACTTGATGGAGTAGAACTCAGAAACAAATATGTTCAAATGTGCTTTGGCTCCAAGTATCCTACCTATATAAATAATGATTCATCTACCGTATTTTTATTTGAAGCCTTTATCGACTTTTTATCCTTTATAACTCTTAAACCTAATTTAGAACATAGGTTTGATTACATCATTTTAAACTCCGTTAACACTTTAGAAAGTACCCTTATTCAATCCTCGAACAAGTTTTTATATAAAACCTTAGACGATTCAGAAACATTTGAATCTAAATATAAAACCATAGTTGCTTGTTTTGACAATGATACTGCTGGAGATAAAGCAACTGAGAAATTAATTGCAGCATTTCCATTAATTACAAAAGATGCAAGAGCTAAATATAAAGATTACAAGGATGTCAATGATTATTTACTGAGTATTAACCGCGATAAACTGACGTGAGAATCATCGAGATGTGTCTTTGTCCTTACAAATTGAAAATTTGAACCGGAACAAAGACCACTCGTTTTTCTCCCGAAGGTCGCAAAATTGCTAAGACAATGAAAAGAGAACACAAGATAGAATTTAGAGTTACCCTTACTGAATCTCTGCTTATAAAAAACAAAGCAAAGAAAATTGGTTGTAGCGTTTCTGAATATTTACGAAGTACTGCCCTGGGATATTCTGTAAGTTATAAACTAACTCAAGATGAAATTGAAACTTACAAACTACTAAACAAATTTGCTGATAACTTTAGAAGAATAGGTAACCTTTTTAAACTTGGAGATACCACTAAGGTAAAAGAATCCACCATTGAAACAGCAAACTTAATTAGAGCTCACCTTGAAAAACTAAAGTAATATGATAGCTAAAGCAAAAACATGTATTGGAGGAGCAGCACTTTTTAATTATGTAATTAATCCAAACAAAGGTTATGAACTTGCTAGAAACAATCTTTCGGGGGAAACTCCGAAAGATATGTATCAAACCATGCAGATTCTACAAAATCAAAACACTCGCTGTAAAAACAATACAATCTCCGTTGTTATATCTCCTACTATTGAAGATAGTAGAAAAATGACAGACCAAGATTTAGAAAATCTCGTAAAAGATTTTTTAGTTGGTTTAAAATTAAATCCCAAAGACGCGCAATACATCGCTTACTTACATACTGAAAAAGAGCACAAACACATTCACATTTTGATTAACCGTATTGATGAGAATGGAAAAGCACTAAAAGATAACTATATCGGATTTCAAGCACAGAGTATCGCTCACGAAATAGCCCTAAAATACAATTGGACTTCAATAAGACAAGAAAATATAAATAGAAAAGAGCTTTTAAAAACTAATCAGAAACAGACAGCTGAAATAATAAAAAAGGCTCATTATTTTGTTTTAAAAGAGCGTCCTAAAAACTTAGATCAGTACATCAATATGATGCTAGCACATCAAATAGAAGTAAAACCAACTGTAAACAAACAAGGTAATATTCAAGGCTATAGATTTATTCATTTACCAACCAACACGAACCTAAAAGCAAGTGAGGTTGATCGGAATTTAAAACTGAATGAACTCTTTGAAAATAACATACCAAAACCAAATAATGATTTATTTCATACTGTACTATATAAAGACCAAGACAAACAAATCTGTTTTGAAAATTGGAATACAAATACAGTAAGTCTATTTAGTTTTTTAAACGCTTATGGAAATTACTATGAGGATTATATGCCTGATATAACTAAAAAGAAAAAACGAAAACAAACACAAACATTAAATCTTTAACTATGGCAAAGAAACAACCTACACTCACAGAACTCACTGAGTTACTATTTCAGCAGGTAGTTCACTTGCAAGAAAAACTCAAGCAAAATATTACTCTGCAAACTCAGCTTTCAAACAGGATAAATAATATTGAAGTAAAAGTAAATGTGTCTGAATTACACAAAATTGAGTCAAATAATAGACAAAGATTACAAGATGATTTCACTGCATTTCAGTCCACACTTTATGATACTAAAGAAGACCTTTTAAAAATATATAGGGCTATTAGTCATAAGAAGATGTTCTACATCATAGCCCTTAATATTTTTCTTTTACTCACAAGTGGTTTATCAATTTACGTTGCGATTAAAAAATCAATTCATTACTCTGATTATAATCAGTTAATAGAAAATAATAAGAAATCGAATCTTGAATTAATGTATCTGAATCAGTTCTTTAAAGAGAATCCAAAGAACTTTGAGGTATATAAAAAGTGGAAAATCTCTTCTGAAAATAACACAAAAAAGCCTTTATAGTACATTGATTTTTAGTTTTATTTTTTATTAATAATTACACAAAGTTAGGCAATGCCTCGCGGTTCGCTAGCAAGAAAACCCCCATAAATGCTTGACTAAAGTCTTCGCTTTATTGCGCCCGTTTCTTGCGCTTGCTAAGCCATTACCAACTGTGGCTCCATAATTAATTTAAAAATTTAATATTATGGAAACTACAGTTTTAAACAAAGATTGGCTTATCGCTTCAGAAGTAGAATTAATTTACAAATCAAAAGTAAAGGCTTCAAAGAGACCTCAAATTACATCTTCTTATAGTGCATATCAAATAGCATTAAAGGCTTGGGATGGTAATAAGATTGAATTATTAGAACAGTTTAAAGTTCTTATGCTTTCTAACAACAATAAAGTACTTGGAGTATTAGAAGCTTCAACGGGAGGAATAACCGCAACAATAGTAGATTTAAGAATTATTTTCTCAGCTTTACTAAAGGCTAATGCTACAGCTTTTATAATTATTCACAATCATCCATCTGGAAAGTTAGATCCAAGTGATGCTGATAGACAAATTACAAGAAAAATAAAAGAAGCAAGTAAGATACTTGATATTACTCTTTTAGATCACTTAATTATAACCGAAGAGAGTTACTACTCCTTTGCAGACGAAGGCACCTTATAGGTGTCTTTGTTTTTTTATATATTCTTAATTACTCTAGTTTTCACTTTTGTATTTGACTCAAATGAATTTTACTTAGAAGCTAAAAATCCCCTTTATCAAATAACCATCAAATAAAAAAACAACTGATTTTAAGTAGTTTAACTTTTAAAACTAGGTTTGTATCAAATAACCATCAAATAAAAACTGTACCTCAAACCGAACAAGATACCTGCAAGATAAAGCAAATATAAAGAGGTATATAACCTTAGTGTATTACAAAAAAAGTTAAAAGAGCAAACAGTATATATATTTCTTTTTTAGGCCATTTAATTACACAATTTAAAAAAACGCCAAAAGTTCACTACTTTCATACAAATCAGTTTGATTACAAAAAGTAGCACTTTTATGTAAGCAAAAAATATTGATTACAATTTTTGAAGACTAACTACTTTGATTACAAAAAACAGCACTTTTATGTAAGCAAAAAATATTGATTACAATTTTTGAAGACTAACTACTTTGATTACAAAAAATAGCACTTTTATGTAAGCAAAAAATATTGATTACAATTTTTGAAGACTAACTACTTTGATTACAAAAAACAGCACTTTTATGTAAGCAAAAAATATTGATTACAATTTTTGAAGACTAACTACTTTGATTACAAAAAACAGCACTTTTATGTAAGCAAAAAATATTGATTACAATTTTTGAAGGCTAACTAGTTTGATTACAAAAAACAGTACTTTTATGTAAACAAAAAATATTGATTACAATTTTTATACTCTAACTAATTTCATTAAAGGTTCAAAAGAATACATCGCAGCTCTACGCCCTGATGATTCTTCTCTTAAAACTAAATAGCCATTATCAACTAATTTTTTAATCATTAGTACTGCTGTTGCATTCGGGATCTTTGTTGTACTAACAAATTTATTATTTCTAAATACTGGATAAGTAAATATAAAATCAAGTATCTCTATATTCCATTTTGAAGATAGTAACTCAGAGAATTCAGTTTTTGTAGTTTCGTACAAACTCTTTATACTCTCAGCTATTTCTAAATTTTTAATCGCTTGATTTTCTACTGCTTTTAAGAAAAAAAGAATCCATTCATTCCAATCCTTTGTTTTGGAAACATTACGCATTTGTTCTATATATTCATCTTTATTTTCTTCAAAATATCCACTAATATAAAAATGAGGTTCTGAAAGAATTTTTTCTCTCCATAAGTTCAGCGTAATTAACATTCTTCCAATTCTTCCATTTCCATCTTTAAAAGGATGCAATGCTTCAAACTCCAAATGCATAATAGCAGTTTTAATTAACGGAGGAAAATCACTATTTTCTAGAAACTTAAAAAGCTGCTCTAATCCATCAACTAGATTTTCAGGCCTAATAGGAATAAACTGAATTTCTCTTTTTAACCTATCTGCCAAATAATTTTGTTCTTTCTTAAATTCACCAGGAGATTTATTTGCTCCTCTACCTAAATATAACAACTGTTGATGCATTTGCTTAAGAAAGCTTAATGAAAAATCATAGCCACTTTCAAGTGCACTTTGAGCATTTTTCAAAGCACGTTGGTATAAGATAGTTTCTATTACATCGGTTTTAGCAGTAGTGATATCCTCACCTTCATGATCAGCCTCATATTGAAGTATCTCATCCATTGTGCTAATTGTACCTTCAATTCTAGAAGATATTACCGCCTCCTGATTTCTTAAAGGAGCTAATAAAATTTCAGTGTTATGTAGGTTTTTTAACATTTGATCAAAACGTGCCAATGCATCAGTAGCCCTCACTAATTCTTGAATAAAAAGAGTATAATCAATACTCTTTGGAGGAAAAACACCATAATGATAATCTACCGCTTTCTCTAAATTATAATCCATACATTTTTATTTTGATTACAAAAATACAAATAAAAACAAAAACAAAGATGTTTGATTACATAAATATAGATATTATTGTAATCAAAATATTTTTTATTAAATTATAATGTAAAACAGAAACAGATAAATCTCTATTAAAAATCAAATAAGCTTCCCTCTTTACAAAACACGTTTTATCAGTCCCCACAAACATAGTTAAAACAAATTCTCAAATGCCTGATCAAGCTCTTCTCTATTAAAATCCTCTACATAAGCTTCAGTAGTTTTAATAGATTGGTGCCCAAAGGCCTGTTTAAGCATATATAAGTTCACCCCTTTTTTTAATGATAGAGTAGCGAAAGTATGACGAGCTGTATAAAAGGTAATCTTTGTTTTAATCCCACATTCCTTTGCAATGATATTTAACTGCTTATTATAATAATCCCTAACACTACTTTTTCGTGCTCTTAGTTCTTCTTTAGTATATAGGCTTAGATCTTTATCCAGGATTGAAAAGATGTAATCTGTATCAAATGGCCTATAGATTCTGAAATAGTTTAAGATAGTATCCAAGTCTTTATTCTCTGGTATCTTTACATTAATAGCCACGCCTGTTTTATTTCGGATATAACTAAAACGATTAGAATTTATATCATCCCATTTTAATTCAGCGATATCAGTAAAGTTCATTCCTCGACAAAAGAAACTAAATAAATAAGTATACAACACCTTAGCTCCTTCAGTATTTTCTGAAAAGTCATAATCAAGTAGCAGCTGTAACTCTTCTTTTGTAAGCGCTTTTTTTATCTTGGTAGATTTCAACTTAGAAATCACATAGTCTCTAAATGGATAATTCTCCAAAGATGCTATTTTTGATTTAATAGCAGAATTATAAATAGCACGTATATTACGCATATATATACCTATTCCTCCATTTGTACAGCCTCTTGATCTTAAGTCTGCTTCAAAGGCTACTAAAAAAGAATAATCAATTTGTGAAAACTCATATTTGATCACCCCAGGCTTAAAACGTTTTAAAGCCTTTAATGAATCATTATATGAACTTGCTGAACTAACTTGACCTGCTTCTTTGAATTGCTCAATCCTATTTTGAAAAAAAGCAACAAATTTTACAATCTCAACCTTCTCTGGTCGAAGTAGAGAATCAAATACTTCAAGTGTAAATTCTTTTTCTTGTTCAATCATCAAATCCAATACTTTTGACGCATCTTGTTTGAGCGTACTTAATATTCTATTGGCTTGTAAAAAATTCGGGAACTTAGAGGTAAACTCCCCCACTTTTGCATTCCAAAATTTAGGTGCAGTACTGTAAGGTGTTTTATAGAATTTAGACCTCCTATTAATAGTAACTCTAAGATTAATTGGGTAAGTTCCATCACTTAATTTTGTCTTTTTTAATACAATTTTTAAACTCGTTTTCATCATAAATAATTTTAAAGTACAACATACGTACAACAAATCGGTACTTATCGTGCAAATAGATGAAACAAAAATATTTTAAAAATTTTACAACTAACTAAAAATCAGTTAGTTTGAAACAAAATGCAATTAAATACAACATTCATTTCTCCGGCTCATAATCAGCAAGTCCCTGGTTCGAGCCCAGGTGGGACCACAAAAAAAAGCATCTATTTTTCAATAGATGCTTTTTTTATACCTTACTTTTTACTAAACTACACAAAATAGCAGTTAGATGTCAATACTCTAATAATCTCGTGTATTTTCTCCTTCGTACCTTTCTTCTTTATCTACAAGCTCACCCTTCCCATTGTAGTACGATTTGATGCTATACATATTATTCAGCGTACGCGGATAGTACTTATCTCCATTGCTCTCTTGCCTAGTAACAGTTTCTGAAGTATAAAATAACTTTCTATCTGTGTCAACCCCATAAAAAAAAGTTCGCTTATCTTTATTGAAAACAATTGTATTTACACAGTCAACATAAATAGAAACATATTGGGACTGACCTTCTCTGCGAATTGTCTCATATAGTACTTCATCTGTATCGGGATCAAGGACAAACTTGGTAGCAGTCCCTTGAATCATCATCAAACACTCATTGTGCTCATCAAAAAGAAAATTTAGCTTCCTATTAGAGGGATCTATAAAGGTATAACGATACTCTTTTTTGTCTTTAGTATTAAAGTAATCCACATTTTCCAATTGATGGTTCGGCAATATTTTATCAGCTTGAGAAAAAATAAATTTTTCTTTGTTGAGATCATAAAACATCAAAGCTTTATTTTCATTGTAAATTCCGTAGATAAAACCTTTTTCTATATTCGAATAAGTTACTTTTACAGCCCCTCCTGGTTCAAATAAATACGCTCCTTTATAAATATAATTGAGATACTCACTCGTCGCACCTTTCTCATCTGTGATATATTCTGAAGTTTCATATATCAGATTTCCATTAAATGTTTGAATCGTTTTAAACCTATTTACTTGTATCCGCCCGAGCAACTACATGTTTCATAACATGATGTAAGATAGTAAGTTTGCTTGAAATAATAAAGAGATGAGCAAACAAGAAATTATGTACTCTCATGTAGAGGATTGGAAAGCAAGTGGATTAACACAATCAAAGTATTGTGAAAGTGCAGGAATTAACCTGGCGACATTTAGCTATTGGGTAGTAAAATATAAGAATAAGACAGTTGAAGATGGAGCAAGTAACTTTATAGCAATAGGTAAAACATCGAAAACAGAAGGTACAGAATACGAAATCGTGTATCCTAATGGAGTGAAGCTTCGTGTAAAAACGAAAGACTTAAGTGATCTTTATTCATTAGTAAACCTTGTGTAATGTTTAGTCTGAGTAGTAGCCACCAATTCTATTTATATAAATCAGCATGCGATATGCGCAAGAGTTTCGATAGTCTTTGTGGTCTTGTTCAAAACGAATTGAATCAAGTAGCTCACAATGGAAGTGTCTATGTCTTTATCAATCGTCGCTGTAACCAGATGAAGCTTTTGCATTGGGAAACAGGCAGATTTGTGTTATATCACAAGCGATTAGAACAAGGAACTTTTGCCTTTCCTTCTCATAACAAGTCACAAATAAGTTGGAGTGATTTGGTGCTTATGATTGAAGGAATCCAAGTAATAAAAAGTAGTCAAAAAAGACGGTTTTCTATGAAGTAAATACTCTTGAATCCTTGTGTAAATGTGGCTTTTGTCGTATATTTACTTCATGGAAATAGACCTTGAAAACTTATCAAAACAAGAACTTTTGACGCTTATAAAACAGCAGTCAAAAACTATTTCTAAACAAGAACAAGAGAACATTAAGTTAGAGGAAAAAGCTACTAAGTATGAATATTTGTTCAAACAACTTCAACGCATGAAGTTTGGTCAAAGCAGAGAGCGCTTTGAAGATCCTAATCAGACTCAATTACCTTTAGATGTTGAGCCAGAAGTTATGCAAGAACAAGAAGAGGTAATCAAACAAGAGATCACTTATTCTCGCCAGAAGAAAAAACATCCAGGAAGAGCTAAACTACCCGATCATTTACCTGTAGAAGAAATAGAAATCTACCCAGAGGGAGATTTTTCTGATAAGATTTGTATTGGCAAAGAAACTACAGATGTCTTAGATTATGTTCCAGGTTACTTTAAAATAAAACGTTACATCCGATATAAATACGCCACGAAAGACAAAGACAATACGCAAATCAGTATTGCACTGCTTCCAGAGCGAATTATAGATAAAGGAATACCTTCTGAAGGATTATTATCTACAATACTTGTTGACAAGTATGTAGATCATCTTCCACTACACCGTCAGAAGCAACGCTTTTCAAGAGAAAATATCGATATAGCTTCTTCTACTATAGATGGCTGGGCAGCTCAATGTATGGATGCTTTAAAACCACTATATGAAAAGCTTGTGATGGACATCAAAAATGAAGGTTATCTTCAAGTTGATGAAACCACCATCAAAGTCTTAGATGAGAAAAAGAAAGACAAATCTCATTTAGGCTATTACTGGGTATATCACGCACCTATATCCAAACTCGTGATGTTTAATTACAGTCCTACTCGTGCCAGTAGTGCTGCATTACCTATATTAGAAAACTTCAAAGGATATCTGCAAACCGATGGTTACGCGGGATATAAAGCCTATGGGAATAAGTCAGGTGTCACACATCTTGGCTGTTGGGCACACGCTCGTCGTGAATTTGAAAGAGCTTTAGACAATGATAAAACAAGAGCTCAACATGTACTTGTAGAAATACAGAAGCTATATGCTGTGGAACGACAGGTTAAAGAACAAAACTTAACTCCTGATCAAATCAAAGAGCTTCGTCTGAAAGAGAGTTTACCAATCATCAATGAACTTGGTAAATATATGTTTACTCAGATGAAATTAACTTTACCTAAAAGTCAAATAGGTAAAGCTTTTGCTTACTCACAAACTAGATGGGATAACCTAAGTGCATATTTATACAATGGGAACTTACAGATAGATAACAACCTTGTAGAAAACGCAATCAGACCTGTAGCACTTGGGCGTAAAAACTATCTCTTTGCTGGTTCTCATGATGCTGCACAAAGAGCTGCTATGGCCTATACGTTTTTTGCTAACTGTAAAAAGCACGACGTTAATCCATACCAATGGTTAAAATATGTTCTTGAAAATATTCAATCCATCAACCACAAGAACATTACAGACCTATATCCTCATAATTACAAAGACCTTATAGGATAATTTTCATACACTACAAGATGTACTTGCTCGGGTGGATACATTTACTTTATAAGATTCATCAATCTCTACTTCTGTCAATCGATCCAAATTTGCCAAATAATTGTATTTATCTTTACGCAATTCGATTAAATTATACTCTGAACTATAAAGCCCAATAGACTTATATTCAAAAGGGATCACTGTTTCTTTGCTATTGATATCGAATAATCCTTTTTGTTGTCCATCACGAGAAGCTACAAGACACTTCATATCTTTGATAGGATACATTTTACTTGATAAACTCGCAAACTCCTCCCCGAGAACATTCTTTCCTGTTAAATCAGATAAAAAACTTTTCTTGTCTTTACTAACAAATAGCAAATCTTTGTAAAAAGGATACAGTTCATCATATACTGGTTTTAATAAAACTGTTAAATTAAGGTCGATCAACCCCAATTTCGTATTAGATTCATTAGCAAAGATCAAATAATTTTTCTCTTGAATTTTTGTAAAATAATCTACCGGATAGGGAAACTGTTTAATTTCTTTAGTTTTAAAATTGTAGTAATTTAAAACATTTAATTTTTTACTGGTTCCACACAAATAACCAGGAACTCTTGGCCCCGTTAAATACAATAACGTCTGATTATCTGGATTATAATTGAACCCTTCAATTGTCTTTCTATCGCCTTCCAAAACAATCTTACCTTCTTCATTAAGAATTTTAAATCCGTGATCATCCCCTTTAGATATAACGAGATAGCTATTTTCAACAACCACAACTTCGTACTTTTTCTTGTACTTGTTCAAAAATTTTTGTGCATGTGTTAGAGTGCTAAACAGCATTACAAAAGCGATAAGTATATTTTTCATTTTTTAACAAAAATAACAATTAAATATTTAAAAAATAAAACAATACAGTTTTTATACATAAATCAATGTACTCTGCTAAGAAATACATTATTTACTATTTTACCATTTATAATAGCTACATCTCCTTACACAAATGCCCTCATTTGACTATAAAAGCTCTATTTGATTTTTATGACAACTACATTTATTCGACATCCCTTATCTACACTAGAAAACTTTTTTCTTATTTAAGTTTTGTTCGGGAATGGTTCGGGTCATGTTCGGTAATCCTTCGGTAAAAGGGGTGTTTTTCCGAACAAAATCAAAACAAACCAATGATTTAGAATTATAAAAAAAGCATCTGTATGACTACAGATGCTTTTCAACAAAACACATTTACACTAACCTAATATATCATTAGACGGCTCTATAGTTATAGGTCATACTTACTCTTCCCATTGATCATGCGAGAGACTATCCCATTATCTGAACTCAGCTCAGCGAATAGTACTCCGATAAAATGGATAACTAAATATGTCACGAAGTAATATATAGAGCCAAAATGAATACTCTTTATTTCATTATTATAAGCTGTCTCGATATCTAATGCTAAGACGACTCCAGATACTATAGAGATAACCACACAGACATAAAACACTAAGTATATAACTGCTCTAATACGTGTATTAAGTATAATTCCTCTCTTAAACGGATTTAAAAACGGTACTCTACCCATCATCCCTAGTATGATTCTCACGAATACTAATCCCATCAAGGTATAACCCAAGTAGACATGCCACTCCCACATAAGAGCACGTAACCGCTTAGCGAGTACGATGGCTTTCTCTTTAGTCATATTAACCTCCTGAGAAGTACAATATTCCATAATGATTTCACTCATGCCTTCTTTATTCAGCCAGGTATAACGCAGCAGTATAGTGATAAGCATACCTAGCATCACGAATGCTATACTCCAGTGCAAAACCCGAAATGCCAAGCTATAGCACTCACCTCTCATTCTCATTTTAATACTTTTAATAAAATTAAATTACCAAATATGTTAATTTAAAATAACTACAATAATCAAATATAAAAATAACAATCAATAACTTCTAAACAAAAGTGAACATAATTTGAAAAAAGTAAAAAAAATGGCTTTTTATACAATATCAAATGATACCATCCGTTATATATCTAGCTAATAAAATGCAGAAAAAATGGATTAACTCTATTATGTCTATTTTTTAAAGTATGTTTGTTAGTCTGCAATATTTTTTTGAAATAAAATATTAATATTTATCTTAAATTTGCAGAGTGAAAAACAAATTGTTATTGAATCAAAAATAAATTGGAATGAAAAAGATATTACTCTTGTTTGTAATACTAATGTCAATTAGTACTTCTTATGGTCAACGAAAATCTAAAAAACAGGAAGAACCTGTGAAGAAGATTGAGTACCTAGACATTGTTCAAATTCTATCAAATAAAGATGAGCTTAAATTAACTCAAAAACAGGTAGGAGCCTTGACAATCAAAAATGAATACATTAAGCGTGACTTACAGAATCTGAATTCTAAAACAAAGATGCAGGAGGTAGAAAAGAACATGCACCAACGTCAATTATTCGCTGGTTATGACAACTTCGTAAATAGAACACTGAATGAAGACCAATTAGAAAGTTGGAATGTAATTAAAAAAGAAATAGCTGCTAGTGAAGAAGAGAGCACTGATCTAAAAACGGAGATGGCTGCACTAGACTCAGCTTATAAAGCAGAACTAAAAGAAGTATACAGAAAGTACAGCAAAGATCGTAAACTGTACTACGCGAGTAGAAATGTAGTGAGAAAACAATACGATGCAGATAAACTTCGTATCTACAAAAAATACAACCAAGCTGTAGAAGAAGAAGGTGAAGAGGGAGATAAAGTATTAACATTAGAAGAAATCGCGAACTTATATAAAGAATACGACGATTACTACAATGAACCGACACAAGCGAATCCATTAGAATACTTAGATGTAAAAGAAGAATATTCTAATGAGACAGAAGAAATAACATCAGAAGAAGAAGGAGAGTATTAATCTCCTTCTTTTTTTTTGTATTATTTAAATACATTAAGGTACTTTAACAGCCATAATGTCCGAATACTACCAAAATACAAGTATATTAAGCGCAAAGCTTTCAGTTTTTTTAAGTTACTTTGCATAAAAAATAAATTATGTCTTATATCAGCAAAGTTATTAGTGGAAAATGCCCTAACTGTGGTAAAGAGCACATATTCCATGACAAAGGAAATCCGATTACATTTAAGATGCCGAAAATGACGAAAGAGTGTGGATCTTGTGGATATAACTTCCATAGAGAAACAGGATTTTATTTTGGGGCTATGTATATGAGTTATGCACTTACAGTTGCTGAAATGGTAACAGTGATGGTGCTTCGTCTTATCATCAATCACTTATTTGATTTGAATATCACGATGTTACACGCCTTTATTGCAATTGTCTTTGTAATCTTTATTCTGTGGACATTTAACTATCGCTTATCTCGAATCATGTGGTTAAATTTATTTTATAAAAAAGATGAGCAATAGTCTAGGTTTATTAAAATAAAAGTTATTATATTTGCGCCACCTAACAGAGAAACGGGTGTAGTTCAAGGGTAGAATAGCGGTCTCCAAAACCGTTGATGGGGGTTCGAATCCCTCCACCCGTGCAGCGTAAAAAAAGCTCCTTAATATTTACATTAAGGAGCTTTTTATTTTTATATCATTCTCTTATTTTACACATACTTTTTAAGGAACTCTTTCGGAGAGATACCAGTTCTCTTTTTAAACACCTTAGAGAAGTAAGAATAATCATCGTATCCTAGCATCATAGCGATCTCACTAAAGCTTTTGCCTGTATAGATAAGCATACGCTTAGCCTCTAAGACGATTCTGTCTATAATGATATCAGTAGTAGTCTTGTCTAATAACGTCTTGCACACGCGATTTAAATGCTTTTGTGTCATATTCATCCATTCTGCATACACTGCAGCCGACTTCTCCGTGCGAAAGTTCTTTTCTAATAGGTTCTCGAAGTGATGTAGATGTTGATTATACTGCAAGTTTGGTACAGCACTAAAGGAGTTCCCTTCTAGTAGCTGTCTATTGCATTCTATATAGAAGAGTGAAGCTAAATTCACGAGAGAGAAGTTCTTCTTCCAGTTGGGCTGGCTTACCTCATCTGTCATTCTCTTCATTAGATTCTCCACTAATACGCTACTCTCTTCATTTAGTAGAAAACCGTTCGGGTAATACGCTGATCTAAATACAGGATACTCACGTATCGTCTCGCGGACAAAGAATAGATCAAAATACTCTTGAGTGTGAAAAAAGATATAACCATCTATATCCCCTGACAAGATCCAACTATGTGTCTGCCCTGGTGCTAGCATAAATACCATACCAGGCTGTATCTCATAACTCTGAAAGTCTATCTCGTGGGTACCAAATCCTTTCGTAAATATCATACAAACATAGAAGTCATGTCGATGTGGTTTTTCCACATGATTGTGATTTGTGATAAGGTGTTGTGGTATCGTATTGGCATAAAAATCAGCTCCTTTAACCTCCTCAGTCAAATCTCGCATTTGTAAAATAGTAATATCTTTCATCAATCAAATATATGGTCAAACAAAAATAGCATTTTTAGTTTACACTAAATAATTCTTATGCTAATGACTTATGTCCTAGCTACTGCTCTACACTATCTAATTAAAAGACAAATAGACTCTATAATACGCTAGTACACACTTGATCAAGAACTAAGCGTGAATATTATCCAAAAAGTCTACTGTACAACAAACAAAGTTTTGAGTAAACTTTACTATCTTTAGCACTCGTTAAAATAAATAATTGTTATGAAATATATTCTACCTATTCTTATGGTATTAGGGCTAGCCTCATGTGGAGGTGGCGAAACTAAAAAAACAGATCTTGAGACTATCGATAAACAATCTGCAAGAGAAGTAACGATCAAGTCTGTAGTAGCAGGAGATAGTATCCTACATATCACAAGTCAAAAAATATGGGCGAATGGTCAACTAGTAACACAAAAAACGGACACAATCAAAACAGCAAAAGAAGTAAGCGCATGGGGAGATACTAAACCTACTTCTCTAGTAAAAGTGCCGATTTATGTAACTGTAGAATAATAATATCATGAATAGAAAAAGTAGTAAAGCAGTGAGTCTAGTACTTATCACAGCAGCATTAGCTTCATGCTCTAAGACTCCTGATAAACAAGAAGAACAAGAACAAGCACAGAAAGTATATATGAGAGCAGATAGCTCTGCACCGTATACAGATGTGACTCAACAATATAACCAACAACGCCATCACAGTGGAGGTGGTATGGGGAGTGCGCTACTATGGTACATGGCCTTCAGACCACTAATGGGTGGAGGTATGGGATATGCTAGTAATGGACTCTCTCACCAAGCTAATGTAGGCACGAATACGTCTAAATCTAATGCGGTAAAGACACATAAGTCAGCTAGAGGAGGCTTTGGTAATACTTCTAAGTCATCTACTGTTAGTTCATAATCTATGAGAATAAAATACCTAACAGCTGATGCAAATTGGCAAAAGAGATTAGAAGACAACGGTTTTGGATTTCACACAGATGAGAATAATGTCCCTTATTGGATAGAGCACTACTATTACAGTATAGAGCCAGCATTCGCTGATGAGATATACAATGCCACTACTGAGCTATGGCAGATGTGCTTAGAGGCAGTAGATCACGTGATCACACATAATCTATTTGATCAATTTCAGATTCCGATCTTCTTTCACGATCATATAAAGCAGTCATGGGAGAACGATGCTCCAAGTATCTATGGTCGTTTTGACTTTGTCTTCGATGAGAAAAAACAACAACTGAAAGTATTAGAGTTTAATGCAGATACTCCTACTTCTCTGTATGAAACAGGAGTGACGCAGTGGCAATGGATGCAACATTACTTCGGTGAACGCAAAGACCAGTTTAACTCTGTACACGATCAATTAATCGCTTCATGGCGTGATCTAAAGCCTTATCTTAAAGGGGACACACTACACTTCAGTTGTATGCGTGAGACCTTAGAGGATCTAACGAATATAGAATACCTAAGAGACACTGCTATACAAGCTGGTATCAACACAAAGCTAATCTTCATAGATGATATCGGATGGAATGGGGTGAACTTTACAGACCTAGAAGAAGAGACGATAACAGATATATTTAAGCTATATCCGTGGGAATGGTTGGTATATGAGCCATTTGCGCTACATATACCGAATGACGAAGCACAAGCGAACTGGATAGAACCGTCATGGAAGATGATCTTATCTAATAAGGCTATCATGGCTGTACTGTGGAAGCTGTATCCTAACCATCGACTACTACTAGAGACCTACTTCGATACACCTAATGGGATGCGTGACTATGTAAAGAAACCTTTACTCTCAAGAGAAGGTGCTAATGTAACGCTATACCAGCATGGAGCTATCGTAGAAGCTACTCCTGGAGATTATGGAGAAGAAGGCTATATCTGTCAAGAGTTAGCTCACTTACACCAAGAGTCAACAGGATATTCTATTATCGGAAGCTGGATCATAGGTCAAGAATCATGTGGTATTACATTCCGAGAAAGTAATAATCGAATCACAACAGACAAAAGCAGATTTATACCTCATATCATAGAAGAATCATAAGGATAAATCTTTATAATATTATATCTTGCTACCGTATATGGATAAGTTCTATATACGGTAGCTAACTTTTAACACCAGACAGATGACTCCTGAATTTATATACGACAAACAATACAGTAACACTGCATTTAACTATAACGATATCTCATTTAAAGAATTTGAGAATTGTAAGTTTGAAAACTGTGATCTGAGCGCTTGTTCATTCTTAGCTACTCTTTTTATAGACTGTGATTTTATCAACTGCAATTTTAAAGATGCAGAGGTGAACTATGTAGGACTTCGCAATGTCAACTTTACAGCTTGTAACTTTACACGTGTAAACTTCGCCATGATAGACCAGACTATATTCGAATTTACCTTTACAGATTGTAATTTAGAATTAACTCAGTTCTATGGATTAAAGCTTAAAAAGCAACTGTTTTCTAACTGTAGTCTAATCAGTGCTGATTTCTCTGATACAGATCTGAGTATGGCACTGTTTGACAACTGTAACTTACACCGTGCAGTATTTCACAAAGCTAATGCAGAGAAAGCGGACTTCTATACGAGTTATAACTATGATATAGACCCACAGTTCACTAAGGTTAAAAAAGCAATATTCTCTATGGACGGATTAGCTGGTTTACTAACAAAGCATCAATTAGTCTTAAAGTAATTCATAATAATTACAAAAACATAAAGATAAATTAGTACTTTTAAGTATTAATTTATCTTTATTAAAAAATGAAATTATCAAAACGTGTCAAAATCCTTTTAATAGTTGGTGTCAGTCTACTAGGGCTATATCAGATAGGGAGATATGCATTAAACCGTTTTATATATAAACACTTACCAGAGATTATCGCAGAAAAGAATGATACTCCTTATGATCTAGCGTATGAGGACATCAGCTACTACCCTGCATTAAGAAGACTAACTGTCTCTGGAATCACAGTGACTCCTAAAGATACTACTACTCATCCTAATCTTACTTATATCAGTGCAAGACTAGATAAAATAGTGATTCAAGGGGTAGCTATCAAAGAATTACTACAAAACAAGAATCTACGTGCAAACAAAATCAAACTAAGTCATCCTAGTATAGTGATGATTAAAGGAGATAGTGTCGTACAGAAGCAAGCTAAAATAAACGTAAAAAATGATATAGATATAGAATCTATTATCGTAGAGCATGCTCATGTCTTAATAAAAGACAGAAAGAGTAATACAAGACTAAATGAGGTCTACAACTTCAATGCAACAATCAGAGGAGTACATTTCGGTGAAGAAGTCGTAGAGAAGGCAATACCTTTTAGTTATGACTCTTATGTGATGACTACAGACTCTATCTATAGTAAGCTGAATGAGTGGCATAAGTTCACCATCGGTAAGATTATCATAGAACCAACAGCGCTAAAGATGCACCAGCTATCTGTAAAGCCCTTCTCAGAGACTGTCGAGTCAAAAGAATTAGCTAAGAACTTATTGTCTGTGGATGTTCCACAGCTAAAGCTGACTGGGACAGACTGGGGGTATAAAAATGAGCAAGACTTCTACCTTGACATTGCTTCTATAGAGACAGACTCTACAGCGATCACCATCAAAAACAACAAACTCAAACAAGATATCAAAGTAGCAGAAAAACAACCTGCTAAAAAAACTAAAAAGCAGAAAAAGCAAGAGGTGGCAGTGGTATATGATACATTGCCTGCACTAGTCCCATTTGCTTTGAAGATAGGTGATATTAGGATTAACAAATTATCACTAGATGCATTAGACACTTGGAATACGTCTAAGACCAATATAGTCTTAACGGATATCAACAATAAGGTAGGAGAACAACTAAAAGTAGCTAAAATAGCGATAGACTCTCCTGTCATCACCTATACCCCTAATGATGTAAAGAGTAAACCTAAGACTACTGCTAAGTTACTGTCTGATTATATCACATTAGATTCATTAGTGCTGCGCAAGGCAGCTTTCCAAATACACGATAGAAAGACAAATAGCAACAGCTTAAAGGTGAATAATATCAATGCTGTGATAGCAGATATCCGTATTGATAAAAATACTGGTGGAAATAAGATTCCTTTTACTTATGGCAAGACTACGCTATCCTCTGGAGCGATTACATACGATACGAAGAAATATTATGATATAAGTGTAGACTCTCTATCTATCGATAATAAAGAGCTAAAACTGGCTAACTTCAATATGAAGCCAAAGTACTCTAGAAAGAAGACAGTAAGCATGTTTAGATATGCAGATGATATCTTCACACTACATGCCAAAGAGATAGCTCTAAAGAATTATAACTATGACTTCGATACCAAAGGAACACTACTCTTTAAAACAGAACAGATCAACATCAATCAACTTGATGCAAATATCTTTAGAGATAAGGCTCCTACATTCAATATGAGTATCAAGCCCATGTTTAGTAAAAAGCTAAGAGATCTAAAATTCGGATTAGAAGTAAATAATGTTGCAATACGCAACTCTAAACTAGTCTATGAAGAGACTGACCCTAAAGCGGTAGCTCCAGGTAAGATTATGTTTCATAACTTCAATGCGACTATTAAGAATATATATAGTGGATATGGTGTAACTAAAGTACCTACTACTACGATAGCTGTCAATGCGAGGTTTATGAATGCAGCTCCACTGCGTGTGGACTGGTCTTTCAATGTACTTAACAGAAGAGATAACTTCAATATACAAGGTAAGATTACGAACTTCCCAGCTAATTCTATGCGCCCGTTCTTACAGCCGTATGTCAAGGCTAATACAGAAGGTAGTATCAGTCTAGTCACTTTTAACTTCACTGGTAATAATACTTCTGCTACAGGAACCTATGGTATGCAATATGAGGATCTAAAAGTAACTATCTATAAGAAAGATGGGCAACAAAAGAAAAAGTTCTTATCTGCTGTGGGGAATATGTTTATCCGAAAGAACACTAAGGATGAAGTCAAGACAGTTAATATTAAAAAAGTAGATAGAGTCCAAGAGAAGTCTTTTTTCAATTATCTTTGGTTATGCATAATGCAAGGTTTAAAACAAACCGTCTTATAGTACAACACCACAAAACAAAAAGATATGAAAATAGCATTCATTACAGGAGCGACATCAGGTATAGGAAAAGCAACAGCGCAAGCATTAGCTGCTAATCACAGACTAATCTTGTGTGGAAGAAATAAAGAGAACTTAGCAGCCATAGAGCGTGAACTAGCAGAGCAGACAGAAGTGATGACACTAACCTTCGATGTGAGTGATAAAGAAGCTACATTTAAGGCAATAGCCTCTCTTCCGACTGCATGGCAAGATATAGATGTACTAATCAATAATGCAGGAAATGCTCATGGATTAGCTACTTTCCAAGAAGCTTCTCTAGAGGACTTAGAAGCTATGATAGATATCAATGTAAAGGGAATAATCTATGTGACTAAAGCTATTGTTCCTCTTATGATCAAAAGACAATATGGACATATCGTCAATCTATCTTCTATCGCAGGGAAAGAGTCATACCAAAACGGTACAATCTACTGCGCTTCTAAGGCTGCTGTAGAGGCATTCTCTAAAGGACTGAGATATGATTTACTATCAGATGGAATTAAGGTAACTAATGTAGCTCCTGGGGCAGTAGAAACAGACTTCTCCCTAATCCGCTTTAAAGGAGATAGTGATAGAGCAGCAAAGGTATATGAAGGGTATACTCCATTAGTAGCTGAAGATATAGCGAATGCTATAGCTTATATCGTCAACCAACCTGAACATGTGCAAATAGCTGATATTACAGTATTTCCGAAGGCTCAAGCTGGTGCAACAAGCATTCATAAAAAATTGTAAAAATTATCATATTAATCATCCCAAAACTAATACATTTGCAGAGGAATTACAGTACGTTAATCTTCTATTAGAATGAAACAAATCTTAGCAATAAGTCTCTTATTAGGGCTGAGTTGCACATCTAGTTGGGCTTATAAAAGTACCTACTCACACATCAATGTACAGTTAGAGGAAAGTGTAAAACTAGACACCGTCTATCTCGACTTAAAAAATGACCCAGACTTTAAGTTTCAAAACAACTTAAGATGGTATCAAGATAAGAAGTTAGAGTTGTTTGGAATCAAAACCAATAAGAATGAAATCTTCATTGAGCCTCTTTTCTATCAGATAGAATCTTTTATAGAAGGAATATCTATTGTGTCTATGGACAACTTCCAAGGCGCAATAAATGATAAAGGAGAAGTGATTATTCCTTTTGCTTATGAAGAACTACAGACGAGCAGTGAGTACAAAATAGCCTTCTTAGAAGGTGGCAAATGGGGATTCTTCAACACAGAAGGCAAAAAGATTATCTCTGCTCAATATGATTATGTAGGAAGCTACTCTGATGGATTAGCATTAGCTTCTAAAGATCAATTGTTTGGTTATATCGATCACAAAGGAAGAGTAGTCATCCCTTTTCAATATGACTACGCTAGTAACTTCGAAGATGGACAAGCACAAGTAGAACTAAAGTTTGAATCTTTTACGATTGATAAAAAAGGAACTAAGGTATCTTATTAAAATAAAAAACGGTAAGCTGTACAAGGCTTACCGTTTCTGTATACTAGAATTTCATAGCAAAAAAGCGTATTCTAAGTATTTGTAATAATTGATTCATACTATTGAAACTACCCCCCACGATAATCAAAACAGTACTTAGTCATCTGAAAACTCCAACTAACCAATTTATATATTAAAGCCCATTAAACTTCACTCCTAACATAAACCATCTCCCCGGCATAGGTACTGCACCTGCCTCTATATAAGTAGTATCAAATATATTCTGAGCATCTAAGTAGATACTATATTTCTTTAGATTATAGTTTACTCTTATGTCTGTAATCCAATAATTCTTATAACTGATACGTTCGTTAAAACGATTAGCCAGTGTAGCACTAAGGTTATTATAAGTATAATTAATAGTTCCTACTAACTGATGTCTTAAACTCTCTATCGCATACTTAGAGATCTTATCTTCTCCTTTATTCTCCACTTTTGGAGATAAATAAGTATATGATAATCCTAAGTCCCAATAAGACTTTTCTGATCCTAGTTTATACTTTAAAGCTGTATTAAATCCTTTAGTCTTATTCTTAGAAGCATTATATGGCTGATATGGCACTGTCGTATCTACTCTTATCCAATCAATAAAGTCATCAATATCTCTGTAAAAAGCAAAAGCCTCTGCTCTAAATCCTTTATTGACATACTTCCCTCCTAATTCTATCTGATAAGCTTTTTCTGGTAATAGATCAGGATTACCTATATTACCAGGGCGTTGATCTAAATACAAATCTGTAAAAGAAGGTATTCTACTTGCTGTACCAGCATTAAACATCGCTTTCCAATGTTCATTAAAGGTATAACTAGCGTCTATCCCTGGGAAAACTTCCCATCCATACTTCGTATTATAATTAACATAAGCCCCTAAATTTACATCTAGTCGATCAAAAAACTCACGTTGTATCTCAGCGTACAATCCGTAGTTACTCTTGCTGTGATCCCCGATATTAGTTGAGTTAATCTCTTCATACCTCATCTCTCCTCCAAAAGATATCTTACCAAAATCTGCTAAGTACTCTCCTCTAATATTACTAGTAATCGCATGTGAATAATGACGGCTACGTGCCTTACTTAACTCATGTCTGAAGTAACGATAATCATCAAAGTTATATCTGTAAGCTACACTAGGCATTAATGTAAAACGGTCAGTTAAATAATGACGTGAACTCAGATTTACCATTGATGTAGATACTACTTCTTTTGACTCTTTATCTCCAGGAGCTGCGTAGAATCCATTTGCTCCAAAAGAACTTCTAGCATGACCTGCAAGTACCATAATAGCATTATTCTCATTAGGGGTATAGTTCCCTTGATAGAAGATTTTATTGTTATTAAAAGCAGTGTTATAACGAGTACCATTACCTGAGTCATGGCTACCGAATAACATATGATTATCTTTTTTGCGTACAAGTGTACCTCCTAATTGAATACCTCGGTTATTAAATAACTCTCCATGATCGCCTTCTTTATCTTTCTTTAAGCTACTTCCGATATACGTATTAGCAAAAAGACCATCTTTTTTAGGGTTCTTCGTTACGATATTTACAACTCCTGTCAGGCTGTTCACACCATATAGACGAGCAGAAGGTCCACGTACTATCTCTATACGTTCAATCGCTTCTAAAGGAATTGGTACGTTAAGACTATTATGCCCTGTCTGTGGATCTGAAATCTTCTGTCCATTAAGCAACAATACATTCTGCTCAAAGCTACCTCCGTCAATACTAAAGTCTGATTGTGTTCCAAATGGACCTCTCTGACGAATATCAACACCAGTAGCATAAGTCAACAACTCATTAATAGACGACACAGGTAATTGTTTTATCTGTTCTTGATTAATAAATGTAATATTTCTATTCTTCAGCGAACTTGGCAACTGTAATCGTTGATTATAGATTACTATTTCTTCTATTTTATCTTCAAGGGTATTTTCTGTCTTAGTTTGTCCTTGCACTTGTACAGTAAAAACAGTACTTAACAAGGCTAAAATGACATAATTATTCTTCATTTCAGGTAGTTTATTTACGCAAAACTATTCTTATTCCTCTCTTCTATACTAGTCCACTTTTAAAATAACAACTAGTCCGGCCTACAGTACTCCAAAACGAGGTTTATAGAACATTTTAAGAATAAACAATAAATTATTCACTATATTATATTAAATTCGCAGTATAATATATAAAAACATGAAACATTTAATCTTCAGTTTTTTGAGTATACTTGTCCTTACTTCTTGTAAAAAGGCAAATACTATGGCAGAAACTTTGATTCTCAATGATACCATCAAGGTAGACCCTATGGAGGATCAAATAAAGATACACGTAGATAGTGCATCTATAGTTAGTCTTCCAAAGGATATCCAAAAGTTCTATGTAGAAAATTTATACCAAATCGGTTGGGGAAGAACAAGTAACCGAGAACAACTTCTAAAAGTACTTGACGAAGCATACTTAGATGGAATAAACAACTCAAAGTACAATACTGAAAAAGTTCATCAATTTCACAAAGATTATCAAAGGCTATCGGACCTAGATAAAGTACAAGCAGACTTTCTGTTCACTAAGGCATTTTTTAATGCGAGTAAAGACTTGTATAATGGTGTACAAAATCCTAGAAGATTATACAATGACTGGGATATGTTTCCAAAAGAGCTAAATACAGCTGCTACAATGCAACTCGCTTTAAGTAGAGGAACAATACAGACGACCTTTGATAGTTTAAGATCACCTCATAAAATATATGTCAATCTAAAAAATAAACTATCAAACCTATATCAACTGAATCAAGATACAATCAAAGCTGTGACAGCTAAGTATAAGTTAAATGATACAGTACCTGAGCTAGTGAATATTAAAAAACATTTAAACTTCTTGAGTTATTACCCTGATAGCCTATCAAAGGACTTTATCAATAACGAAGGAGTCGTAACTGCTTTAAAACAAGTTCAAAAAAATAGTAAACTAGTCGAGAACGGTGTTGCTGATAAGAAAACAATAGAGGCCATCCTAAAAGAAGAAGCTACTGTAAAAGAAAAGCTAGTAGTCAATCTAGAACGTTGGAGATGGTTCCCAAGAGATTTAGGTGATAACTATATCTTAATCAATATAGCTGATTATAGTTTAGTTGCGGTGAAGTCTGGTGATACTGTAAAACAACACAAGGTAATCGTAGGTACGACAGGTCGTAAAACGCCTATACTGAGCTCAGTTCTAAAGACAATTGTGATCAATCCAACATGGACAGTTCCTCCTACCATTCTAAAGAATGACTTAACACCTAAAGCTAGTGCTAACTTAAGTTACTTCTCTAATGCTAGATTTACAATCTACGATAAGAGCACAGGCAAAGTAGTAGCTCCAGAAAACTGGGATTCTAGCAAAGCTTCTTCTTATAGATATGTACAGAAAGCCGGTGTAGGTAACACATTAGGACGTATTAAGTTTATGTTTGATAACAATCACGCAGTGTATTTACATGACACTCCTAATAAAGCTAACTTTAATAGAGCTCAGAGAAGCTTAAGTTCTGGATGTATACGTGTAGAAGATCCTTTTGACCTAGCACAATTTGTATTTGATATACAACAGAATGAGATCTCTCAAGAAGAAATAAAAAAGATTCTTGATTCTCAAAATACTAAGAATATCACAACTAGTAAAGAGGCTGTACACATCCATCAGTTATACTGGACTATACAAGTAGATAACAATGGTAAGATAACTCAGTTTAGAGATGTCTATAAGTTTGATAACGATTTATACACTAAACTACAATAACAAAAAAACACCCATTAAGAATGAAATCTTAATGGGTGTTTTTCTTTATATAAAAGGTCTTACTAAACAAATTTTGACTTTAGCTCATACTGATTACTTGGATAATAAATAAACAGTAAAGATTTGTCTTTAATCATTTCTATTAAATCATCATTTACTTCTACAGGCACAGCTGGGCAACCATAACTACGTCCCAACTTCCCTTGAGCGCGTACTAAATCAGGTGAAGCATAATCCGCTCCATGGATTACAATCGCTCTTTCTCTAGCTTTATCATTAATCCCTGCTTCTAATCCATCTAATCTTAGAGAGAATCCATTTCTTCCGTTATATGTCTCTCCCGTTGTATAAAATCCTAAACTACTCATATGTGAGTTCACACGATTAGAAAACGTAGTCGCGTACTCTTCTCCTGTCTTCTTGCCATGTGCTACAAGTGATTGTAACAGAACAGCATTCTCTTTCATATCTATTACCCATAGACGAGGCTTAGCTGACGATAAACTAAAGTCAACGATAGTTAACTTCTCATTCTTAATCTTACCTGTTTCTAGCATTTTATAATACCCTTTCAGTGCAGCAGTATATACTGCTCTAGCAGGAGCATTATAATGATTTAATTCTAAACTAGAATACAAACTCTTAGCCGTACTTTCAAAACTATATTCTTCAGAATCTACTGTGTTATCTACAGTTTTTTCAATCACATTTGTATATTCATTCGACGTTGGTAAAGTATTACTTCCTACTACATTCCCAAAAAATGCCATTGAGGCAAATAACCAATAAAAATTCTTTTGTTTCATATAACCTTCTCATTTATAGTCTTTAATTCTAATTTTAGAAACGTAAATTTAAAAAAAATATTATACGACCAAAGGAATTTTTAATAATAAAAATATTTAATGCCGTTATTTCAAGAATCAAACATTGCCTTTTTTGAATAAGTATGCGTAAATTTGTATAACACAACTAATAATATTTAAAGTTTCACTATTATGAATAAGAAAGTAATATTAATGATTCTAGATGGCTGGGGACAGACTCAAGATCCTAAAGTATCAGCTATCGAGCACGCAAATACGCCATTTATAGACAGTCTATATACTAAATATCCTAATACATTTGTACTTACTGATGGACTAAATGTAGGTCTTCCAAAAGGGCAAATGGGTAACTCTGAAGTAGGACACATGAATCTTGGGGCAGGTAGAATCGTCTATCAAGATCTTGTAAAAATAAATATGGCAGTAGAAGATAACACTATTGCTAAAGAGCCTGCATTACAAGCAGCATTCGAATACGCAAAGACAAACAATAAAAAAGTACACTTCTTAGGACTGCTATCTGATGGTGGAGTACACTCTCATGAGCAACATTTATATGGTCTAGTAGATGCAGCATCAGCTGCAGGAGTATCAGATATCTGTATTCACGCTTTTACAGATGGACGAGATGTAGATCCTAAATCGGGTGCAAATCACGTACAACAACTACAAGACAGACTGAGCTTATCTACTGCTAAACTAGCTTCTGTAATCGGAAGATACTATGCAATGGATAGAGACCAGCGTTGGGAAAGAGTAGCAAAGGCTTACCATCTGTTAGTAAACGGTACAGGTATTCACTCTACTGATGCAGTAAAAAGCATTGAAGCAAGTTATTTAAATAATGTGACTGATGAGTTTATTAAGCCTATTGTAATGGTTGATGAAAACAATCAGCCGATAGGAAAGATTGAAAATGACGATGTAGTGATCTTCTTTAACTTTAGAACGGATAGAGGAAGAGAACTAACACGTGTATTATCTCAAGAAGATCATTCAGATCATGACATGAAGAAACTTGACTTGTACTTTGTAACGCTTACGAACTACGATGATACTTATAAGAATGTACATGTTGTCTATGACAAAGAGAACTTACACAACACATTGGGTGAAGTACTAGAAAAACATAGTAAAAAACAAATACGTATTGCAGAGACAGAAAAATATCCACACGTGACTTTCTTCTTCTCTGGAGGTAGAGAACTTCCATTCGATGGAGAACAGCGTATCTTATGTCCATCTCCTAAGGTAGCTACTTATGACCTTAAGCCTGAGATGAGTGCTTATGACCTTAAAGACGCACTTATTCCTGAATTGAAAAAAGGAGAAGCTGACTTCGTATGTCTAAACTTTGCTAACGGAGATATGGTAGGACACACAGGTGTAATGGAAGCAGCAATCAAAGCATGCGAAGCAGTAGACCAATGTGTAAAAGAAGTAATCACAACTGCTCTTGATAATGGATACACTACGATAGTGTTAGCAGATCATGGTAACTGTGAGGTAATGATCAACCCTGATGGTACTCCCAACACAGCACATACTACTAATCCTGTACCGATCATTATCGTAGACAATGATATCAAAGAGGTAAAGGATGGAGTACTGGGAGACTTAGCTCCTACTATTCTTAAACTAATAGGCATACCTCAACCAGAAGAAATGACTAGACACTCTCTAGTATAATATACAAAAAAAGCCACTCGATGAGTGGCTTTTCTATTTTATATCATAGACATTTACTTTCCTGTAAGCATCTTTTTCTTCATTTTACTAAAAAACTCAGGAGTAACCCCTAAATAAGAAGCTATCTGCTTCTGTGGCAGACAATACTTAATCTCAGGGAAACGCTCTAAAAAGCGTGTATAACGCTCTTCTGCAGGTAGTGATAAGTTGTCCATCAGTCGTTGTTGTGTAGCCACTAGTGACCTCTCTATAAGAACTCTGAAATAACGTTCTATCTTAGGCACTCTATCAAACAAAGCTAATTGATGATCTCTACTCAAAGTCATTACTATCGCATCTTCTACTACTTCTAGATAAGAGTTACCAGGTTTTTGAGATAAATAACTATACATATCAGCTATCCACCATCCAGATGCTGCAAAGCTAACAGTATGTTCTACTGCTTGATCATCTAGACAATAGTTTCGTACGATACCTGAAACGACAAAAGTAGAATTAATACATACTTCTCCTGCACTTAACAGCTTCGTTTTAGCAGGGTAACGAGTTACAGTAAATGACTCTAATATAATCTGTTGTTCCTCTTTAGTCAGAGAAACATGTTTAGCAAAACTCTGTAATAATATATCCACGATGACGAACTTTTATAAAGTATAAAAATAAACAATAATGCTCATTATAACTAAAAAAGCCTCATTACTAAGGCTTTTTTAACGATTATAACTTACGCTAATGCTTCTTTAATTCTTTTGAATGCTTCGATCAACTGGTCTTCACTAGTCGCATACGACATACGTATACAATCAGGATTCCCGAATGCCACTCCTGTTACAGTAGCTACGTGTGCTTTCTCTAACAGATACATAGATAGATCATCCGCATTATTAATCTTTACACCTTGAAGTGTCTTTCCAAAGAAAGAAGATATGTCTGGGAATACATAGAACGCTCCTTCAGGTATATTAATCTTAACTCCTGGAATCTCTTTTAATAACCCTACTACTAGATCTCTTCTATTCTTGAATGCCGCAACCATATCTTTTAATACGCTAGGGTCAGCCTCTACAGCAGTAATAGTAGCTCGTTGTGCAATACTATTAGCACCAGACGTTACTTGTCCTTGCATCTTAGTACATGCTTTAGCGATAAATTCAGGGGCACCGATATATCCGATACGGTATCCTGTCATCGCAAATGCCTTCGCAATACCGTTTACAGTAATCGTACGGTCAATTAAATTACCGATAGTTCCGATACTGCAGTAATTACCTGTAAAGTTGATATGTTCATATATCTCATCTGATAAGATAAAGATATTTGGATATTTCTCTAATACTTTAGCTATAGCTTCGAATTCCTCTTTACTATACACAGAACCACTAGGATTACATGGAGAGCAGAACCATATCATCTTCGTCTTAGGAGTGATAGCTGTTTCTAATTGTTCAGGAGTAATTTTAAAATCACTCTCTATACTAGTAGGTACTTCTACAGGAGTACCCTCAGCCATCTTCACGATTTCAGCATAACTCACCCAGTATGGAGCAGGAATTACTACCTCATCACCAGGGTTGATCATGACATGAGCTACATTGTATAACGATTGTTTAGCACCAGTAGATACAACGATCTGACTCGGTGAATAATTTAAATTATTATCTCTCTTAAACTTATTGCTTATTGCCTCTCTTAGTTCTTTATATCCTTCTACAGGAGGATACTTACTATAGTTATCTTTTACAGCCTGAATAGCAGCTTCTTTGATAAACTCAGGAGCATTAAAATCTGGCTCACCTAGACTCAAACTAATTACGTCTACGCCTTGTTCTTTTAACTCTCTTGCTTTCGCAGCCATTGCTAAGGTCTGTGAAGTAGTCAAATTGTTTATTCTATTAGATAGAAGTTGGTTGCTCATCTTGTTGTGATTTTAATGAAACTTAATCCCAAAGGTAATTATTATATCTCTATTAATCTGTGTTATCTTTTATTTATTCACGATAAAAAGCCTACTTTTGTCAAAATTTACGACATGGAAGAAATCTTAAAATATTTCCCTAATTTAACTCCTGAACAGATTGCTCAATTTGAGAAATTGGAAGAAGTATATACGGATTGGAATGCTAAAATTAACGTTATTTCACGTAAGGATATACATGAGCTATATACGAAGCATGTATTACATTCATTAGGTATCGCTAAGGTTATGGAGTTCCTTCCTGGAGCTAATATACTAGATGTAGGTACTGGTGGAGGTTTCCCTGGTATTCCTTTAGCTATATTATATCCAGAAACTAACTTTTACCTAATCGACATTATCGCGAAGAAGATACGCGTAGTTAATGAAGTAGTAAAAGCGTTAGACTTAAAGAACGTTAAAGCAGAACAAAAACGTGCCGAAACTATAGACGAGAAGTTTGACTTCATCGTAAGTAGAGCTGTTACGAATATGCCTGACTTCGTAGAGTGGATTAGACACAAAACGAAGAAAGAAAACAAGCATGAGTTTGACAATGGTATATTATACCTAAAAGGAGGTGACTTAACAGAAGAGCTTAAGGACTTCCCTAAAGCTGTTCAGTTTGACCTGACTAATATCTTCTCAGATGAATTCTTTGAAACGAAAAAAGTGGTGTACTTACCCTTAAAATATAAAGGATAAAAAGAAAGGGCCGTCTATAAGACAGCCCTTCTTCTTTTATTTACTGTGCTTAACGAATAATAAGCAAGTATTCGTATTTCTGTGTAGCAAGTGGTTTGCCACACTACCTAAGAATATCTCTTTAAATCCTGTAGTCCCCTTCACTCCCAATATCAGCATATCAGCCTTTTTACTGCGCGCATAAGCGATCAAGGATGCTGATATATTGCGCTCTCCAGCAGGCACTATATCAATATCAGAATAAGTAGCGTACTTCTTATTCCATTTCTCTTGTTTTTCTTTGATATCATCCTTCGTTACTTTCTCTAATTCTCTATTCGTCATCGTAGGATAGAACCCCATATAAGACTTAGAGATATGTACTGCAGAATGCTCTATCTTTTGCCCCTTCGAATTATTCTTAAAACGATCTGCCCACATCATAATATCACTCGTATATCGAGAGAAGTCTATCGCATCAATTACTGTTGTGATTGGTACTTTAAACGTATCTGGTACTAATAATAATGCTGAAGGGAATATACGTACCAGCTTATCAGCCAGGGCACCAGTACCCTCTAGTTCCTGTTTATTACCTAATACCATCAGGTCATACGAAGATTTCTTAGCTATATTCATAAAAGCAATCTCTGTATAACTCTCTACCGATACCAAGATTTCGAAATCATAACTCACTCCTGCTTCTGTGAAATACTGAGTAAGCTTATTCTTTATCTTCTCCTTAATAACAACAATGCTCTCTGGTTTAAGTAATTCCTTAGGTAACTCACCTACTTTAAGGTTGTGCACATACGTTACCTTATTTATATCTAAAATCTGGTCTAGCACTTGCATATATTGCAACAGATATTGATCCATTGTAGACAAGTCTAAACCAACTATTATATCTAATTTTTTATTTTTATCCATCCTTATTTGCTTTGTGGTTCATCTAATAGTTCTGCTATAATCTCCTTATAGCTCTTTTCTTCTTTTGACTTAGCCTTCTTAGACGATTTAGCTAACTCTTCTTTTAACCCTTTTTGTAAACTATAACACATCACCAGTAATATCACTGCAAAAGGCAGTCCTGTAATAATAACCGCAGTCTGTAGCGCATCCAGTCCTCCTCCCCATAATAATACGATAGCAATAATCCCTTGTGCAAAAGACCAAAAGACTCTCTGCCACACAGGAGACTCTCCATTACTACCTGAGGTAATATTATCTACAACTAATGAACCTGAATCAGAAGAGGTAATAAAGAAAGAGAAAATCAGAATAATCGCCACAATAGAAAGGAACTTAGTAAAAGGGAAGTTCTCTAAGAAGACAAATAATGCTGTAGACACATCAGCTTTAACTGCTGCTATCATCGTCACATCACCTGATAAAATAGTGTGCAATGCACTACCTCCGAAGACATTCATCCATAATAAGGTAATCAACCCTGGTACAATCAATACCCCTAATACAAACTCTTTCACGGTACGTCCTTTAGAGATACGAGCAATAAAACTTCCTACAAAAGGAGACCATGCAATCCACCAAGCCCAATAGAATATAGTCCAGACATTCTGCCAGCCAGAACCTAAGTAAGTATCATTCCATGTACTTATATCAATAAAATTAGCTAAGTACGCTTCTGTATTCTCAACATACCCTTTCATGATAAATAGAGTCGGCCCAAGAATAAAGATTAGCAACATAAAACTGGCTGCGATATACATATTGGCATTACTAAGTATCTTAACTCCTTTATCTAATCCTGAAAAAACAGAAATAGTAGCGATACCAATCACAAACAGAATAATCCCTGCTTGCATCATAGGACTTATCTCCCAACCATATAAATACTCTAAACCAGCTGTAATCTGTATTACCCCTAATCCTAAAGATGTAGATAATCCAAACACTGTAGCTAAAGCCGATAATATATCGATTATGTGTCCCCACCAGCCATGTATTTTCTCTCCCCAGAATGGGTAAAAAAGAGATCTAAAGGTCATAGGTAACTTTCTATTAAATCCAAAAAAGGCTAAAGCTAATCCAACCATCGCATAAATACCCCAAGCGTGTAATCCCCAGTGCAAACTCGTAAATTGCATAGCTTGTACAGCAGCTTCTATGTCTGTATCTACTGGTCTAGGCGTATTAAAGAAATGAGATACAGGCTCAGCAATACTAAAGAACATAATACCGATCCCCATACCTGTACTAAACAGCATGGCAAACCAAGATGCCTTAGTAAACTCTGGTTCTGCATCATCCCCTCCTAACCGTATCTTACCGAACTTACTAAAAGCAAGGTAGATGGCAAATATTAAAATAATATTCACTGTGACTACAAAGAACCAACCGAAGTTAGAAGTTACTGCTAATTGGGCAGCTGGAAACCATACCCCTACCTTTTCAGGAAAAAGGACACAGGTTAAGATTAAAGCTACTATTAATAATATTGAAGTGATAAAAACAGGTGGATTAATCACCAAGTTTTTGTTATCAAGTAATTTTTTAAACATGAGTTATACTATTTAAATTAATAATGATAACCCAGTACTTTAAAGATAAAAAAGGATCATTTTTCAGTAATCGAAAAATAATAAAAGCAAAAAGATAATAGTTTTTACTCAGTCGTTTTATAAGTGTTATTGGTAAATAGTGTTCTCTTAAAAACGATCCTAATAAAAAGGGACTTTTTTCTGTATTCGAAAAAAGATAAAAGCAAAATAGATAGTGTATTCTTACTTAGTAGTATATCCTGAACAACTCTTATCATGTCATTCATCATCGGTTATACATTCCCAATAAAAAGCACTGAATTGTATTCTAGTGTAAATTAAAAAAGGCGGTCAACTCTTTTGCAACCGCCTTTTTATTATAATTTGATTATCCTAAGAAAGGATATTTATAATCAGTTGCAGGAACGAAAGTTTCTTTAATCGTTCTTGGTGATACCCAACGAAGTAAGTTAAGGATAGAACCCGCTTTATCGTTAGTACCAGAAGCTCTAGCACCACCGAATGGTTGTTGTCCTACTACAGCACCTGTTGGTTTGTCATTGATATAGAAGTTACCAGCACAGTTTACTAATGCTTCTGTAGCCTCTACGATAGCGTAACGACATCCAGAGAAGATAGCTCCTGTTAATGCATAGATAGAAGTCTCATCCACTAATTTTAATGTTTCAGACCATTTAGCATCTTCGTATACATAGATAGTTAATACAGGACCGAATAGTTCTGTTTCCATCGTTGCATACTTAGGGTTAGTAGTTAAGATAACTGTTGGTTCGATAAAGTAACCAATAGATTTATCATACTTACCTCCTAAGATTACTTCTGCGTCAGCATCAGCTTTTGCTTGATCGATAGCTTTCGCTAATTTGTCAAATGAAGCTTCTGTAATCACAGATGACACATAGTTACTTGGATCTTCTGGAGAACCCATTTTAATAGTAGCTAAATCAGCAGTCATATATTCTTTCACTTGATTCCATAATGAAGCTGGAACATAAGCTCTAGATGCTGCAGAACATTTTTGTCCTTGGTATTCAAAAGCACCTCTTGTAAGAGCTACTGCTACCTCTTTAGGACAAGCTGATGGATGAGCTACAACGAAATCCTTACCACCTGTCTCTCCTACGATACGTGGGTAAGTTTTGTATTTATCGATGTTTTGACCGATTTGAGCCCACATGCTGTTAAATACTCCTGTAGATCCTGTGAAGTGGATACCAGCGAAGTCAGGACTTGCTAATAACGTATCAGTGATCATTCCAGAGTTACCATATACTACGTTGATAACACCATCAGGTAAACCTGCAGCTTTAAACACCTCTACGATTACTCTTGCAGAGTAGATCTGAGTTGCAGCTGGTTTCCATACCACTACATTCCCCATCATAGCAGGAGCAGAAGGTAAGTTACCAGAGATAGCTGTAAAGTTAAAAGGAGTGATCGCATAGATAAATCCTTCTAATGGACGGTGCTCTAGTCTGTTCCATACTCCATCTACAGAAGCTGGTTGTTCAGAATAGATCTGAGTCATATACTCTACGTTGAAACGTAAGAAGTCAATAAACTCACATGCAGAGTCGATCTCAGCTTGGTGTAATGTTTTTGCTTGAGCGATCATTGTAGCAGCATTGATCTTAGCACGGTAAGGACCAGCTAATAATTCAGCAGCTTTTAAGAAGATAGATGCTCTGTGTTCCCATGGCATTGCAGCCCATTTTTTTCTAGCTTCTAAAGCTGTAGCAATAGCTTTCTCTACTAACGCTTTATCAGCTTCGTGGTAAACACCTAATTTATGTTTGTGATCAAATGGAGGGAATAAATCTTTTGTATTTCCTGTTCTGATTTCTTCTCCACCAATGTATAATGGAATATCAACTGTTGTGTTGTATTGCTCTTTGAACGAGTTCAAAGTCAATTCTCTTTCTTTTGTTCCTGGTGCATAAGACTTAACTGGCTCATTGAACGCAGTTGGAACTTGATAGAATCCTTTTGACATATTACGCGTATTATTTATGTAGTTTCTAAATGAATAAGTACAAATATAACGAAAAAAAATGAAACCACTTTTCTCTAAAACGGTAAAAACATCTCCTTAACGATTTCAAAACATTGACTATCAATAGCCTTTTTACCATACTGTATTCTTCTAACTATCTGTTATACTTAACTCTGAATACAAACCTAAGTGCGATTAATAATTAGTTTTTACAATCACATCAGAAGTAAATCAAAATATTTTAATATAAATGAATCACAACCCATTAATATTCTTTAAAAAAAATAAAAAGCAAGTACCAAATCTATTTCAATTCAGCATGTATTGATCCACCACAGATAATTTTGTACAGATTTGCTATGGGATTGCTTGAGGGTTTCTTGCACCTTTCTTCGAGAAAAACACCTTCTAGGCAAGGAAAGCCCAAGAAAACTCCTAGGAATCCCCTAAGAAGTGCAAGCAGAAGGTTATTATCTCATTCATAAATAGTAATCAAAATCAACACTCTTTTATCAGTTTAAAAATTTCAACAGCTACTTATGCTTTAGCCCATATATGCATATTGATATCGCGTTAAAATAATACCATTAGAAACTTATAGAGTAAGATATTAAAACAACTAAATACCTCCTCTATCCTATTCACCATTTCTCACTATTACCTTACCACCTTTAACTTATAAAAAAAACCACCTTTATGTAATTGCATAAAGGTGGTTGAAGCATTTTATTTTTAGTATACTAGCCACTCTATAAGAGTGCGTTCTTTATTATTTCTAATTCAATACGAAAGGGGCTACTAGCTTAAAGTTTGGGATTTCTACATTAAAATAAGTTTGGTTCGCTAGATTAAGTACCTCATAGAATCCCTGCATAGCTCCCATAGATGAATTTAAGACACATCCACTACTATATGTATATTTGGTACCAGGCTCTATAATAGGTTGTTCACCTACTACACCTTCTCCTTTTACTATCTGTACACTATTCAGAGCATCATAGATCTCCCATAGTCGCCCTTTCACCTGAATATAATCAGTAGAATTATTTTCAATTGTTATTTTATATGAAAAAGCATAGCATATCTTTTTTGATTTAAAAAAACTGCCTTCGTATTCCGTATTTACAGATATTTTTATTCCCTTCGTCGTTTGTGAAATCATCTTTTCCATCTTACTAATTTACTATAAAAAACACATTGAATTCTTCGTTTTATCACAGTGTCTAATACACTATGTTCTCTGCACTCGCCTCACCTATACCAATTACTCTATCGTGTAAATCATTATTACCACGATAATAAACTAAAACTTGGTAGCGATTAGTTGTCATTGCATAATTGCCATCTGGCTCAATACTAGGGTCAACAACACCATTTCGAACTGCTGTATAACTAAAATTAGTAAAACCTTGCTTCACTAAAATAATTTGTTCGTAGTATCCCTTCTCTTCGTTATACGTCATTTTGTTAGCAGGTACTAAGGCATAATCATTAAATAATCCTGTCACATAATAATCTATTCCTTTCTGTACATCCTCCTCTGGACGATAACTGAAATATACCCAGCTATACTCCGCTTCTATATTCGGGTTTCTCCCATTGATATTTCTAGGATAGAAACTTCCATTAATATCAGGAAAATAGGTATATCCTTTACTTTTTCGGCTCTCGTTTGTATACAGATACGTGTTATAAATACCATTATCAGTTGTTACAGAACCGATCATATTATTCACTTGCTTAATATCACTATTGTCAAAGTTTAAGAACTGATTCCCTGCCCAGAATTGAGTCTCATTCTCGTACTTATAGATAAGGTCATTACCCATCGTGTACTGAGGCTTAATATTCGTCAGATAAGAGTCCCATCTTCCATTCTGAAAGATCGCTATCTTTATATTCTGAACTGGATTCTGGTATAACGCATCTCCTAATAACACACTAAACTCTACATTCTGTTTCGTCTCTATGACATCCAGGTTTCTAGTACGCTTAATCTGAATCGGTACATTGACCAAGCTCTCATATAAGACGAACTTCCTTCTAATTACTACTTCGTCGTCTTCATTATAAATTTCCAATACATAATTACCACTCTTCAATATTCTATAATGCTGAGCGGGAAGTGTTAACTGATAGTTGGTATAGTTCTGCAGTGTATTAAACGAGTTTTCATACGTCATAATACGCTGTCTGTCTAGTCCATCTATATATTCTATCTGCTTCAGTTTAGATGGAGTCCAGTCATAGTTATAAGCCTTGACACGATAGAAATAGTTACTATCATCTCCATACAAGTCATCAAAAACAAGTGTAAATCGATCTCCTATTTGAAAGAACGGCGTTACAGCTCTATTATTACTCATGAAGCCTACTGACTTAATATAATCAGCAGTATAGTTCTGTGGAGATTGTGCCAATACGCACCCTACCCAAAGAAAAAAAAGAATAACAGACCAAACCTTATTTCGCATAATGACCATTTTAAACTAAACCGTTACTTCGTGCAAAAAAGATACAATTTTTTCGTTTAAAAAAACCATACTTTTCAATTTAAAGTCAGCAATATTAAATCTTTCTTGTTCATACTGTAAATGATCAGGTATGGCTACTACAGTCATCCCTGCATTCTTACCAGCTGTAGCGCCTGTGAACGAGTCTTCTACCACTAGACACTCTCTAGGCTCACTCCCTAGATTATGAGCTGCTCTTAAATACACATCTGGTGCAGGCTTACCGTGTTCTACATGATCTACAGAAACTATGGTTTGGAAGTAATCACGAATACCTAATCTCTTTAAAACTGTATTAATCAAAGATTCTGGAGAATTAGTAGCCAGACCAATCTTCACTTTTCTCTCTTTTAGAAAATTCAATGTCTGAATTACCCCTTCTTTTATTTCTCCTTCTGTACTAATTAACTCATCGACTCTATCAATCACCATTTGTTCCACCTCCTCAATACTCTTTCCTTCCCATGGAAACAGGCTATACCACAGCTCGGTCACTGCTCTAGTCGTTTTGCCTTGTGTTTGGATCGCAATCTCTTCATCCCAAGTAGCCCCCATAGAAGTAAACACCTCTTGTTCTGCTTGTTGCCAAAAGCCCTCAGAGTCTATTAAAACTCCATCCATATCAAAAAGTACAGTAGTAATCAATGTATTCTTCATAATCTTTCTAAATAAATACGAAGATACACAATAGGATATAGATAGGGTAGCCCTTATAAGGATACTTTAACTAATTCTCTAATCGAGCAATTAAATATTATGATTACTCTACTTAAAACAAACTGGGATAATCTCACCCTCTGCTAGACAGTATTTAGTTACTTCCTCTGAAGTAAGTTTATGAATAAAGTCTTCTTCTACTACAGTGAAGCCGATAGCTCTTAACTTATCAAAATAATCACGTCCGTATACACGTACATGATCGTATTGACCAAAGATAAGTGTGCGCTCTTTAGGATCTGTTATAGTATCATCCTGAAAAGTAGTTTCTCTAGACATATCTTGTGGGATTTGGAAGATTCCCATACCTCCAGGCTTAAGAATGCGATACAGTTCCTGCATGGCTTTCGTATCATCTGGAATATGTTCTAAGACATGATTACACAAAATCATATCAAAACTATTATCCTCAAAAGGTAAATTACAAATATCCGCCTTCACATCTGCCAAAGGAGATTCTAGATCGGTAGTTATATAATCTAAATTAGGTTGTTTTTTAAAGCGTTTATAAAACGCCTGCTCAGGTGCGAAGTGCAATACTTTTTTAGGAGTACTAAAGAAGTCGGTCTCGCGCTGAAGATAAAGCCATAATAGGCGGTGTCTCTCTAGTGAAAGTGTACTAGGAGAAAGGACATTATTGCGTTGCTTCGCATATCCATAAGGCAAGAAAGTCTTGAAACTTTTACCATCAATAGGATCTGTATACACATCCCCTTTTAGGTACCATGCCATCATAGGTCGAACAACGTAACTCAACCGAATTAATATCGGTCGAGGCACAATGTTCAATATTGTTTTGAATAACTTCTTCATTAATAGAAATGAGTAATTACAGAACTAATGGTTTAGCTCTAAACTCATCTTCTTCATTGCTAGTGATACCTAATGCTTGATAGATATATTGGTAAGTAGATAACAATTCTGGTTTACCATTTACTAATGCTACATCGTGTTCGAAGTGAGCAGAAGGTTTTCCGTCACGAGTCACGATAGTCCATCCGTCATTCAGTTGTTTGATATTACGAGTACCTAAGTTAATCATAGGCTCGATAGCTACCACCATACCTTCTACGAACTTCTTACCTTTACCAGGCTTACCGTAGTTAGGCATTTCTGGAGATTCGTGCATCTTACGTCCTAGTCCATGACCTACTAGCTCACGTACTACCGTATACCCTTCTTTCTCACAGTAGCGTTGGATAGCACTACCTACATCTTCTACTCTATTTCCTAATTTGAATTCTCTAATACCTACGTAAAGAGATTCTTTTGTAATCTGTAATAACTTTTTAGTAGCTGGATCTACATCACCTATCTCGAATGTATAAGCGTGATCTCCATAAAATCCATTCATCACTGTTCCACAGTCCACAGATACAATATCTCCTTCTTCTAAAGGACGATCTGTAGGTAATCCGTGTACAATCTGATCATTCACACTTGTCAACAAGGTAGAAGGACAACCATAAAGGCCTTTAAATCCTGGTACTGCTCCGTGATCTCTAATAAATTCTTCAGCTTTTGCATCAAGCTCTAAAGTCGTTACTCCTGGTTTTAGCTCTGTAGCTATCATACCTAATGTTTTAGAAACAAGCAATGCGCTTTGTCTCATCAACTCGATTTCTTCAAGAGTTTTTGGAATTATCATACCTTAAAATTTTATATCCTACAAAATTACACTATTACAGTTAATGAAAAAAATGATTAGCCACACTTTTTGCTTGCCTTATAAAGACTAATGCTTTACTTTTAAGGAAACATTTGTCTAAATACACAAAATTACACACAAAATGAATTACACAACAGCACAAGAAGCAGCTAAGCTGATCAAGTCAGGTGACAGAGTTTATGTACACGCAGTAGCTTGTACACCTAATCACATCATTGATGCTATTGTAGAAAGATCGTCCGAATTAAGAAATGTAGAGTTCTGTCACATACATACTTTAGGCAAAGCCCCTTATGCTGATCCAAAATATAGAGAAAGTTTCTTTGTGAATTCTTTCTTTACTGGTGGTAACGTTAGACACACTATACGAGAAGGTAATGGTACTTATACTCCCGTATTCCTAAGTGAGCTACCGATGCTGTTTGACAGTGGTCTTGTTCCCTTAGACGTGGCATTAATACAAGTTTCTCCTCCTGATGAGAACGGCTTTTGTACGTTAGGAACTTCTGTAGTTGCTGCACAAGCGGCTATTCGCACTGCCAAGATAGTTATAGCACAGGTCAATAAATTCATGCCTCGCACTTTTGGAGATGCGCTAGTCCACATCTCTAAGATTAACACCTTAGTACAGCATGATACACCACTTCTGACAGAATACAGTTCTGACTTTAGTGAGGTTGAAGATAAAATAGGACATCACATCGCCTCTATGATAGAAGATGGCAGTACCTTACAGATGGGGATTGGTTCTATACCTGATGCCGTTCTTCAAAAACTGAAAGGGCATAAGAATCTAGGATTACACACAGAAATGTTTGCAGATGGTGTTGTTGATTTAATTGAAGCAGGAGCCTTAAACTGTTCTCAACAAACTACTTCTAATGGCAAAGCTATCTCTACATTCTTTATCGGAACGGAGAGGCTATATAACTATGTAGACAATAATCCATTCTTTGAACTTAGAGAATGTTCATATACGAACGATCCATTTGTGATTCGTCAGAATCCTAAAATGATAGCAATTAACTCTGCTGTAGAAATAGATGTTACAGGACAAATATGTGCAGACTCTATCGGAGCGAATATCTACTCAGGTGTAGGTGGACAAGTTGACTTTATGAGAGGTGCTACGCTAAGTAAAGGAGGAAAAGCTATCATAGCACTTTCTGCTACTACTAAAAAAGGAGGAAACAAAATAGTTCCATTCCTTAAACAAGGAGCAGGAGTGGTAACGTCTCGTGCACATGCTCAATACATTGTCACAGAATATGGAGTAGCTGATCTAAGAGGTAAGTCTATTATAGATAGAGTACATGCTCTTGCTAATATTGCTCATCCAGATTTTAGAGAAGATATTCTAAGAGAATACTTTGACAATACTAGAAACAAATAACTGACATTTATAGATGTACGCTATTCTTAACCTACATTAAGCAATGGAAATCAGCCTATAACGTATCTTTGTAGTATTAAAATCATAAAGCTATGAACACAAAAATTATATACACAGCAGATAGTAGAGGATATGCTAACCACGGATGGCTAAAATCTCATCATACCTTTAGCTTTGCTAACTATCGAAACAACGAAAGAATACACTTCGGTGTGTTACGTGTACTTAACGATGATCAGGTAGCTGCAGGTATGGGATTCGGTACACATCCTCATGATAATATGGAGATTATATCTATTCCTTTATCTGGAAGTCTTTCACATAAAGATAGTATGGGCAATGGTACGATTATAAATGAAGGTGAAATACAAGTCATGAGTGCAGGAACAGGAGTTCAACACAGTGAGTTTAACCCTGATGAGAATAAAGAGAGTAAGTTCTTACAGATATGGATATTCCCTGATAAACTAAATGTAAAACCACGTTATGATCAACTAAAATTAAACAAAGAAGATCGCGTGAATCAATGGGATCAAATCCTTTCTCCTAATCCTGACGATAAAGGAGTGTGGATTCATCAGAATGCATGGTTCCACATGACTGATTTAGATCAAGGTAAAGAACTATCTTATGACTTAAAAGATAAGTCTAATGGTATCTTCTTATTTGTTCTAGAAGGAGATATTACTTTAGGTGAAGATACGCTACATAGAAGAGATGCTATTGGTTTTGATGGAGAAGATACTTTCACGATCAAAGCAAATGAAAAAAGCCAAATATTAGTCATGGAGATACCTATGGAACTACCTAGTTATCTTCAATAAATACCAATAAAAAAGCTCGCTATCATCTAGCGAGCTTTTTAAATATCTATATTAACCGTTTTTAAGGTTTCTTACTTCCTCATCCGTTAAATGTCTCCATTTACCTCTTGGTAGATTCCATTTTGTCAACTGACCATACATCACACGGTCAAGTTTAATAACATTATATCCTAAAGATTCGAATATAGCACGTACTAACTTCACATTAGATGCCTTTAGTTTAATCCCGATCTCTGTTTTAGGCTGATCATCTACATAAGATACTTCTTCTACAAATACACGACGCTCATCGATATAAACTCCTTTTTTAATCTTTTCTAGATCTTCATATTTAAGGTTCTTATCTAATGATACATGATATAATTTAGAAGAACGAGAATCAGTAGAGTTTAACTTCTGTAATAAGTTAGTATCATTCGTGAATAACATTAGACCAATAGTAGTCTTATCCATACGACCGACAGGAGCTAAAGGATATTTAGAAGCTCCTTTTAATAAGCTTAATACATTCTCAGCTGATACGATTGGCTCATTAATAGTAGCAAATCCTTTCGGTTTATTTAATAATACGTAAGTCAATTTTTCTGGAGTCAATACTGTTCCATCAAAATTAACGATATCCGTTTTCTTTACTTTATAACCTAACTCAGTAACTACTACTCCATTTACAGTCACATTTCCAGACACGATATAGATATCTGCCTCACGACGTGAACACACTCCAGAGTTACCGATATATTTATTCAGACGTACTTCGTCTGTTTCTTTAGGTGTATTTTTTACTCTTGGTTTACTATCAAATTTCTTTGTAGTATTAGCACCATACGTTTTATTTCCTTCTTTATTATTGTCAAATGATCTTTTCTTGCTATCATTTCCCCCATAAGTCTTTTTAGCTCCATCCTTAGAACCAAAAGACTTCTTTCCCGCTGCATTTCTATTTCCTGAGCGATTCGATTTATTATTTCCTGAATTCGACCTACCGTTATTCATATCTAAAGATTTTTGCAAAGATAGTTTTATTCTATGCATTTATTAATATAACTCTAAAAGTTTACACAACTTTTAATACTATAAAGTTTCTTCTAGCAGTACTTTGCCACTAATTACCACATCCGGGTCTATTAGCATAATCGAGAATACTCCTAATAAAATCAACAGTTTTAAACTAATATGTAAACTGTGATACTGTTCTATTTCCTTTGATGTCCATAATCTGTATAAGAACATGATTAATACAATAATACTTAGATAGAAGTAATATACCATGTACCCAAGATTCTCTTTATTGACTAAAAAATAGATCGGTATCAGTGTCAATACTGTCACGACTGTGATTACCTCTTTCGCTACTCTATCTCCAAATCGAACAGGAATAGTCTGATAATCATTAGCGAAGTCTCCTTTAATATTCTCCATATCTTTTATCAACTCCCTAATCAGAATAACTAAATACAGAAAAGCTGCATGTATGAAGATAGAAGGATAATAAAACCTGAAATGCATCAAGATACTAAAGAAAGGCAATATAGCTAATAAAGAAGCAGTAAGATTACCTATAATAGGATACTTCTTAAGCTTATGAGAATAAAACCACAACAGAAATATATAAGCAGAAAAGAATGCTGACACATGCCAAGACACTGGAAATACAATCCCCACAGCCAAAAAATTCAGCGCAAAATAGACACGTAATTTTGTAGCTTGACTCACTAGTCGATCTAACATAGACTTAATCGGCCTATTGATTAAATCTTTTTCTGCATCATAAAAATTATTAATGATATACCCTCCTGCGATAGCTAAGGAAGATCCAAAGATAATTAGAAAGAGTTTCCAATCTAAAATTACGTCTAACGCCCTAAGTTCAGGTGCAAATATAAAGATAGACGCTAAGTACTGTGCTAGTACTATAATAAAAATATTATAACCTCTCACAACAGAGAACAAGCTGAATATTTTAGCTAAGAGTAGTTTATTTTTCCTAGATAACATTATCTCTTGTTTCAATTTTATATCGCTACTGCGAAAGGTTATAACATCTATTTTTTCATATCTGAATTAGAATTGATATACAACTTCTAATTTATAATCTTTTAAAGACTCTTTTGCCTTTTCGATATCAGCAGTAAATCCTAAGATATAACCACCTCCACCAGAGCCACATAATTTTAAATAGTAATCGTTAGTCTCGATTCCTTTTTGCCATACACTGTGGAATTGCTCTGGAATCATTGGCTTAAAGTGATTAAACACTACATTAGACAATAACTTCGTATTACTAAATAACGATTTCACGTCTCCTTTTAAGAAGTTCTCTACACAAGCATCTGTATATTTCACGAACTGATCTTTCAACATCTGACGGAAACCTTGATCTTTTAGGTTCTCCATAAAGATTGTAATCATCGGTGCAGTCTCTCCTACGATACCCGAATCTATTAAGAACACAGCTCCTTTTCCATCTACGCTTTGAGAAGGAATACCTGCTGGCTCGATATTATCTTTAGAATTGATTAGGATAGGCAGGCTTAAATAACTGTTTAGTGGATCTAACCCTGAACTCGTTCCATGGAAGAATGCTTCCATTTTTCCGAAGATTCCTTTTAATACTAAAAGTTTATCTTTAGTCAAGTTCTCTAGAACAGTAACTTTATCATAAGCATACTGATCATAAATAGCAGCTACTAATGCCCCACTACTTCCTACACCATATCCTTGTGGAATACTAGAATCAAAGTACAATCCTTGTTCTATCTCAGCGTTTAAACGCTCTAGATCAAACTGTACTAAAGTAGGTTCTTGCTCTTGCAAATCATGTAGATATGCTGCAAAGTTTTTTAAACTCTGATTAGACTTTAAAGATACTCCTTCTAGATTCTCTTCCATCTTTAATGCTCCCTTATAGAAATTATAAGGAATAGACAATCCTTTAGAGTCTTTAATAATCCCATATTCCCCAAAAAGAAGAATTTTTGAATAAAATAATGGTCCTTTCATAGCTGTTATTGTAAATTCACGTTGCAAAAATACACATAATATTCTCACACCGTCTTTTTTACTACTTTATTTTTATAAATATCTGTTTTTAAAGCCATAAACACAATGTCTACACCCATTTTGGCAACACTGTCCTTTCATTAAATGATACAATTCTGTGAACACAAAATACTCATTTTCCATGTAATAATGCACTCCTTCTTCCATCTCACTTCTGCGCTTAGGAAAAAGCTTCCCTTTTGAAGAAATAACCATTTCATCAAACTTAGACAAGCAATTATTACATAAACATTTATGAAAAGAGCCTGCTAAAAAGACACGTGTATCATTAGATATATTCACCTGAGTACAGTCACATTGTTTGATATCATCTGTATTACAAATTATCTCTGTCTTACAATGCGTACACACTCTATTCTTTCCCATACTTCTATTACTTCATTGTTGCAAAATTATAGAACTGCATTTTTCCAGTACCTTCTATTTCTACATTATGTTCCACACGTTGACCATTTGCTCTCTCTAGTGTCATCTTGATTTGATTCTGACCTAACTGTAATGGTATTCTAGCATAGTTAACCTGTGCAGGTAATGTCTGCCAGTTACGCGTATCCGCTTTTTCAGAGAATAGATTAAACAACTGTATTCCTAAGCCGATAGCTTCTAATGCTGCATTCGGATCTCCATTTTTACCATTAGACTTCGCGACAGCTTTTACAGAATATTCAGCAGCTTTCTTCACTGCTACTCTAGTCAATATTTGCCCTAATTCTTTACCTGCGCGTTCTTTTAGTGTTAGTACGGCAAGCGCATCTATATCTTCTGCTTTTTCGAATCTAGTATTTGAAGCTCCATTAGCCTGAATCTGAGCACTTGTATAAGGTGGTGGTTGTACGATATACTTAGGATAAGCGATATTCACACTGTGTATATCATTTAGGTTAGTCTTACCTGCAATACCAAAATCTAATGGAATCACAAAACCTAACGCATTTGTAAACACTAGACTACCACTGTCTCCTTTAGCTAATGTAAAGAACATATTCTCAGCCTCCTTAATAGGTGCACGTCCATTTTCCCAAAAGATAACTAATTCTCCTCCTGGAGCTTTAGCTTCTCTTGTGTACTTTAGATTAAACTGCTTCTCGAACTTTGTTAAGTCCCCTCCGAAGCCATTTGCATCAGCCATACGCATCACATCGTACTGCAGATTCTTAGGCATTGCTACACCATAATATGTACCATCCTTAGAACTCTGGTATACTTCTACGGCATTTCTATATGCAATAAAAGCATCGTTATAATTACCACTATACTCATAGATCAGTCCTTGCAGATTCAGAGAGAAAGCATCCTTAGAATAACGTGTTGCTTTATCCTTATACTTATCACCCTGAGAGTAGTTCTGTAAAGAAATACGTCTAGCCTCTACTATCGCATCATCTATTCTTCCCAGATGCATATAGTTAAGTGCTTTGTAGTAATGAAGCATAAAGATCTCAAACTCTTCTCCTTTATAATTTTGAGACATTGAGTTAAGGAATAATCCTACAGCGATATCCCCTGTAGTTGACAATCCGTCTTCTACTAGTAAATCTGCTTGGTTAAAATATTTATTACTAGACTCATAGTCTCCTTTTAGGTGTGCTACCCTCCCTTTCTCCATATAAAACAGCAATAGATTTCGAGGCTTTTGTAATAAAGCATTTTTATCTAATGCCTTTTCAGCTAGATCATATTCTGAGGCACCTACCTTCTGATAATAGTCTGTTATACGATCGTGATAGGTAGCACATCCAAACACGAAAAACATCACTGCAAAGAGCAATGATGTTTTTATAACAGAATATATGGCTCTACTTGAAACCATCTATTTTACTTTAAATTAGTTTTTTACGTACTTAGCGATTTTCTTTTCACCAATCCAAACCACTTCACTTGTTTGAATATTTGTCAACTCTAAGTTAACTTGGTAATAAACCACTTTTTTCTTTTTGTGAGAATCTACGATAGAATTGATAGAACCTTGTAACATAAAGTCAGCTCCTTGTTCTAAACCGAATTGTTTCATAGATGATGCTGATGCATTCGTTTGTTGATCTGCACGTTCACCACGTAATTCCTCACGTTTTTTACCACCTTGAACTAAACGTACTCTTTGAGAACGAATAAATGCTTGTTCCACATCTTTTACGAACGTCTCAGCTTCAATATGCTCATGGCTTTTATTATAAACCATACCTACAATAACCACAGGCTTCTCTCCTTTATTCTCTTCACGGAAGTTAAAGATCCATGGCTCTTCTAATATCTGCTGAGTCATTTGGTCAGCTACTTCTCTAGAGTCAGAGTTATTCCATCTTCCACTAATGTCGATAGTTTCTTCTGTACTTACTCTAGTTACTTGACGTCCACATGATGTAATAGCCAGTCCTGAAACAGCTAATATTGCAGCTAATGCTATACGTTTAATTTGCATAATCCTATTATTTGTTTTTCTTTATGTTTTTTTCCTAATTCTTAAATAGAGAACCACCAGTTACCAGTTCTAAAACCAATATTAGGTCTCCATGTATTCCAGTTATTCCATCCAGAGTAATATCTATTATAGTTACCATAATACCCATTGTCATAGCTATAGTAACTTCTACCATATTTAGCACGAGCCATGCGTTCTTCATGTCTCCATTGCTTTTTCTGAGCTTTGCGCTCCATCTTAGCCTCGTACCAATCGTACGCTTTATAAGTATCCTGTACAGTAGTACTTAAAGTCGCAGTCAGAGAATCTTTCTGTGCCATATACTTTACCATACTTACTCTATAATTCGGGTTTTGATCTGGTGCTAACTCTTGTGCATAAGTTGCTTGACTAAATAGTAAGCTACCTAGTGCTAAACCAAAAATTGTCATTAACTTTCTCATATCTTCAATATTTATATTAGTATATGCAATTAGCATACCGTAGTATAAAGTTACAAAAAATTATTTAATTATTTCTGAACCGAATCCAACTTTATCATCTATATACTGTTCATTCTGACAGAACTGCGCCAATTCTTGTCTTATAAATGTCTGAACAAAGTCTTTGTCCCCTTCTGGGTATAGAACGTGTACATTTGCCCCAGCATCAAGTGTAAAGCACACATTGATTGATGTTTTTTCTCTAAATGCCCAAATTTTCTCGATGATCTGAAGCGTATTTGGCTTCATTAAGATAAAATAAGGCATAGAAGTCATCATCATTGCGTGTAGAGTCAATGCTTCGCTTTCTACTAACGCTACAAACTCCGTTAAATTACCTTCTATTAATATTTTTTTCAATCGAGCTAGGTTCTCATGAGCTTGTTCAAAGCGTTGCGCTGCATAAGGGTGATTGTGCATCAGATCATGTCCCACTGTGCTAGACACTTTCTTCTCTCCTTTATCCACTAGCAAGATAGTATCACAATACCCCTTAAAGATAGGGTGTACCTCAAAAGGGAAATTCACTCCATATAAATCTGTACTTCCAGGTATATCGCGTTGTTCTCCCCATACTACTACACTACCCGCTATACTTCTACATGCACTACCTGAACCAAGACGAGCTAAGAAAGAAGCTTTCTGGTCAAAATAGTCTTCTGTCATATCCACATTCAACTTTCTTTCTAATGACATAATATTCACTGCCATCGCTGCCATACCAGACGCAGAAGAAGCTATCCCTGAGCTATGAGGGAACGTATTTTTAGTATCTATCGTGAAGTGATAATACTCGATATAAGGACAGTATTTTAGAATTCTCTCAAAAAACTTCTGAATCTTCGGCTTAAACTCTTCTTTAGGCTGTCCTTCAAACAAAAGATCAAAGCTGATCCCTTTATCCGCTTTCGCACTATAGCTTAATGTCGTTTCTGTCTTACAATTGTTTAAAGTAAAACTCAAAGACGGGTTAGCAGGAATCTGATTCTCCTTTTTACCCCAATACTTAACTAAAGCGATATTACTAGGAGAGCTCCATGAGAATGTCCCCTCCTTTACTTGATTAACATCTATATCTTGGCTAAAAATAAAGTCTTCTATATTCATTGTTCATCGATTTCTAAACAACAAAAATAACATCTTTTATTAATAGCCCCTCTATTCTTTAAGAAACTTCTCTTTTTTTAGAACAGCACTAAGATAAAAGAGCTAATGATTTACACCTATATCATTAGCTCTTTACTTATACTTAACTTCCTTTATCTATAAATCAAATTCATAATCAAAATGACCACAACGGCTATCCAATGAAACAAGATTGTATACCAAAACTTCTTCTTGCTAGGGTTTGCCATTTCACGAATAGCCTGAATCACTCGATCTTTTATAATCTCACGGATATTTAACTTCGGATCGTTAAAAGGGATATCATCTACCTTCAGCTTTTTAAACCCATAAATCAACAATTTCTTCACCCCATTTATTCTCACTCTGATTTTTAATATTACTGATAATCTGCATTTGTATTAAAGAGAAATCAAACCCTTTTTGCATCCAGTTTTGTTTATCAGACGCAGATGTATCACTAATAACTTTATCTAATGCTCTATCTATTAATGGAAACAGCAGACTCTCACCTTTGTCAGTCAATAATCTATTTGCTACTCTTTTAACAGCATGAGAACTCGCCATAGAAAAAACAAAGTAATTACTAATCGCTATAACAGTTAATAAGACACTCTGGATAGGTGCAATCATAAAGACCACGAATATAGCCATTATACCTGCCGAACCACCCAAATTACCAGGTTGGTTATAAGGCCTATACATAAATAACAAAAGACCTATAGTAAAAGAAAACACTGCGCTTAATGATCCTACCGCATATACCTTAAAGAAACTACTCCCGCCTATAAAAGATAATTTAGCGGCATACTTTACCTTATCTAACATCGTAAAAATATCGTTATCTTAAAAATGAAATAATCAAGATAACTATCCAATGGTAAGCGACTATCATCCAAAAGAATTGCTTATCAGGTGTCGCAAAATCTTTAATCACTTCGATCACTCTACTCTTTATCTCTGAACGAACATTAAACTTCGGATCGCCAAATGGAATATCATCTAACCTCAACTTAGAAAATCCTAACACAAGTAAATACCTCAACCATTTATTCGTAGTCTCTTCCTTAACAGTATTAATCGTTTGCAACTTTAACATTGAGTAATCAACTCCTCTCTGTAGCATATTCTGTCTCTCTGTCTCTCCTATTTTTCCCATCGTCTTATCCATCACTTTATCCATAATAGGGTCTAATAGCACCTCTGCTTTATCATCTAAGATACGTCTAGCCACCTTTCTGAAAGCATACTGTGTCGAAAAAGAAAAAACAAAATAAATACTAATCAACGTGATTAGTAGTAACACTGATAGATAAGGATAGTCAATAATAAAAGTTCTAAATGAACTATAACGGACTTCTCCTAATTTGTTTGTATAACTACCATTAGATAGCAAGACTATACCTATAATCAAACTCAACACCGCACTAAATACTCCAAACACAGCGATCTTTAAAAAACTAAACGCTCCATAACCAGAGATTTTTAGCCCATACTTTACATTATCTATCATATAATAGTTAATTAAATTACAAACAATAAAAATAAATAATTTTGTTAAATTAACTATTTTAAACTTTTATTTTTAAATAATAAAACCCTACAATAAACACTCAAGTAATAATAAATAAAAAATAAAGATTATATCTTCCGAAAAAACTATTATCAAACAGTAATCACCTCATATTCTGAATTTGGAATACTCATCTTTAGACTATTCCCCTATCTTTTACTTAAGAAGTTACTCTATATAAACAGTATATCAACTCCTCAATCACATAGAGTCATCACACTATAGTACTTTAATTTATTATTCTACTCTCTATCACTATTCAAAGAGCATAAAAAAACTCCTAAGCATAATCGCTTAGGAGTTTTTCTAATTTTTATCTTCATATAAAATACATAACATTTTATAAAATATAATTAATTTTAAATACTCCAATAAATAAAGTCAATCACTAAATCAACGATATATACATTGAAGGCTTTAAAAATATCAAATCATAATGACGATTATCAATTGTACTTACAGTCATATATACTTCATCATGCTCCACATTAACAGCAACAATCATACTAATTATACCAAAATTACTTCCTAAGTTATCAAATTTAGAATTAGGATATAATCTAGATAATGCCTTACTCCAACTTTCAATAATTAGAATACATTTTCTATCTATCACTTCATCTTTTTCTAAATCATAGAAACCGTCGAAGCTTAATTCTATTTTTTTTTCATCTATAGCATAAACAAACTTACTTACAACTTCATCATCAAAAGTATATAGTAATTTATTATTTCTAATTAAATTCATATTCTTCTTAATTACTTAATCCTAATGCATGTATCAGCACTTCCAAAATTTACTGGTTACATCATTCATCAAATCTCCTAATACACCAGCCTGCACTAAGAACTGACTTCCTTTATCTAATAAAATTAATCATTATTCACTCAACAGAATAACATTATTCAAAGACCATAAAAAACTCCTAAACAATTATGCTTAGGAGTTTATATTTAAACAAATAACAATAATCAATTAATATCACTTCACTCTAACAATCTTTAGCTATACCTCTTTATTAAAAAGGAATCCCATACCCTACCTTCAAATATAACAGGTAATAAGAATCCTTCTTTCACTAATTCTTTTAATTTTTCATTCAGTTTATCATCATCAATATCAATATTATAATAACTATCAATAAAATCCTTTAATTTTATTGAAGTAAATTGATAAGTTAAATCATCAATATAGCGTATAAAATTAAAGTCACATTTTATATTCCCTTTCTGGATGAAACAACCTCCACCATGATAATGGTATTCGTACCCATCAATATTACCATGTTTATAATTTTTAGTACCATTTGAATTAATATTAATCTTATAAATCTCCTGATATATATCTTCTTCAACCAAATTCAAACTACTTCTTATCACTTTTTCAAATTCATGAATAAATCTAACATATTCATTCAAATATTTCTTTATATCATTCATAACTAATTTATTGTATATAGTCTCTTATCACTTTATCCATTCTTTATCCCCACTAACACTTTAACGATCGCCTCATTCTCAAGAACTCTATTCATTAATAACATATAAATCAATATCTATCTCTGCATTCAATTTCACTAGTAGATTTAGTAATCTTTTATCAAAAAAAATACCAGGTACCTGATTTGGAAATATTTCAGGAATAATAAATAATTTTGATGTTAAATTGTTATCATTTATATATTTTACTATTATATCAACTTTAGACGAAAATAATTCCACAAACTGTTCAGTAACATCTTCTGATAACAAAGTATTAGTCTTTCTAAAACTATATTCCCAATTCGTTTCTTTTCTAAGAACTACATTTGGATGATATTTATCTATTCTATCTCCCTTTTTCCAATAAGCAGTAGGAATAATCCCAATTGCTTTGGTTAATTCTCTAGGATTCCAATTATCCCCAAAAATCGAATATATCAATCTAAAGTTTGTCATATTTTTTACTATTTAATAAATATATCATGTATTGATAGGTGTTCCTTTTCCTTCCTTCGCTATTATCAAGACTTCATCAGTCTTAGTATGTCTATATAAATCATATCGTGCAATTTTTACATTATCAAAAAATATCTAATCATTAATTACCAAGTAATCAAGACCACGATCATCAAATACATTTACAACAATCTTATCTTCAAAATTGATAAAGAAAGCAGTAATATTAATTGAAGGCTCTAATCCCAATTCATAATTTAAATGGCTCAAAAGCAATTGTTTCAATCCCTCTTCTTTAAGATTAAAATGATACAGACCTACTGCACTATCATCATTAATTTCTATTAAAAGACAATTATTTGAAAAACTATCACTTTCAGCTAAATCCCAAAAAGTAATTCGAACATAACAATACCCACTCTTAAAATTCTTTTCTATCAAAGCAATTATTACCTCTAAAATCTCAAAAACATTATCCTCTCTAAAACTAATTCTTTCAACTCTAAATACCTCTTTAATAGTTTCAAATGAACATATTCCAAAAGTACTCCTAGCTTTTTCATCAAATTCTTTTAATACCATATCATAAAGCTTTTTAAAATTTCATTGGTAGTACCTATTCTAGTTAAATACCCCATTAGTTCCAAAGATCTTCCAGACACCATCTTATTTAGACCCACTTCTACTAAAAACTCTCTCTTTCTAAAAACATCTCACTTCTTTATTAATTGATTTTACTAACAAATAATATACTTCCCTAATAACAATCTTTAGCTATACCTCTTTATTAAAAAGGAATTCCATACTCTACCTCCAAATATAACAGGTAGTAAAAATCCTTCTTTCACTAATTCTTTTAGTTTTTCATTCAGTTTATCATCATCAATATCAACATGATAATAACTATCAATAAAATCTTTAAGCGCAAATGACGTAAAATTATAGGTTAAATCATCAATATAGTGTACGAAGTCAAAGTCACATCTTACATCTCCCTTTTGAATAAAACATCCAGCTCCATGATAATGGTATTCATATCCATCAATGTTACCATGTTTATAATTTTTAGTACCATTTGAGTTAATATTAATCTTATAAATCTCCTGATATATATCCTCTTCTTTAAGGCTTAATTTATCTCTAAGCGTTTCTTCAAAATCATGAATAAACCGAACATACTCACTCAGATATTTCTTTATATCATTCATAATTAATTTATTATACATAACCTTTTATCTTTCTTGCCTAATGCTAAGCATTACTTCTCGTTGAATAATTATTACATTATCACTAATCAGTAGTTCACTTCACTACAGTATCGTCATGCTCACTAAATATTTTATCTACATTCTCTTTACTGTTCAAATCCCAATACCACCATTTATTAGGATTATTTCTCTCTAATAAAAAACGTCTTTGGTAAGCGACTTTAAACAACTCTAGAAAAAGAATAAAAACATTTACTAATTCATAATCTGGCAAATTAATTATATTCCTGAGGCTATACTCTTTTACATCTTTGCGAAGCATCACACATGGAGTACAAGTCTCTTTAAGCCCACTATTTTTAATCACAGCATCCACATCTGTAATTAAAGGTTTAGATTGTTGTATTAAAAAAACGAGGCTCTCTAAAAAAAGCCTCTTACTATCTTCTTTATTAAAGAGCTCTGTAACGACTTCTATCCCAATTATAGATTGTCCATACCTATTTACTATTACTTCCTTCTCTTTATTCATTATTTCTTCTAGCTTTTATTACTATACAACGTCGATTAATATCTCCTCCTTTCTCCGAAAACATCTATCTTTCTAAGAATTCAATCAGTTGCAATTTTTGCTCCTACAAAAAAGGATTCTTAACCTTACTAATCAACGGAAGTATTGTACACCTAGTTGAAAGTAAACTGTTTTTGTATTTAAAATTACTTGTACAGCGTAATAAAGTTAACTATTATTCTCTCAACTCTCTATCACTATTCAAACACCATAAAAAAACTCCTAAGCAATTATGCTTAGGAGTTAAATTTCACATCCCTAAATAAAAACCACACCACCTCCCTAGCCTTAATCACAACTTGACAGGATACTGCTCCCATAGTGATCGCATTAAAAACAGCCTTAATTATGTGAGCACTATCCCATAACTATGCGACCAGTATGCGATAAATCAAAAATAAACCAACGAAAAAGGCAGTAAAACCGAGGTTTTACTGCCTTCTCTGATATTTTTTATTTTTCTTTAAAACGATCGTTTCTATTTTCGATATTGTGCTATTGCCTTCTGTATTGCAGGCCTAAACTGTACGCTGATATAATCTTCACTAGTAGGGGCACTAAACATAAACATTGGATTCTCAGGAAATCCCTCTGTCGTTCTAAATAAGACGAAATAACTCTTACCTGCTTTACCCGCATTCATCCATTCGTCAAATTTATAATAATCAGCTACAGAGCGTCTCTCTCTCACCACGATCAGCACATCGTTTATCTCATTCCACTTGAGTTGCTTCTCTTTGAGTAGGCTTTTATACGTCACTCCTTCTACGTCTATACTTACTTTGATAAAAAAACATTTATAGACAAAAACGACGAATAGAAATAACATAACAGCACTAAGAGACTTGGCTAATCCATTGCCAACTTGTAGAAAGAAAATAGACATCCCTAAAAAAGGAAGTAAACAAAATACGAATAGCAATATCTTACTCGTCAAATTATAATAACTAAACCTCATCTTATTTATGTTCTATTTTAGTTGTTATTGCTAATGCAGCAAGGTATCCGTTCGTCCATGCATTCTGAAAATTAAACCCTCCTGTGATAGCATCTATATTTAAAATCTCCCCTGCAAAGTACAAATTATTGTGCAATTTACTTTCCATGGTTTTAAAGTTAACCTCTTTTAGGTCTACCCCTCCAGCAGTAACAAACTCGTCTTTAAACGTGCTTTTACCATTGACTTGATATTCTCCTTGAGTCAATTCCCCACATAGTATATCTAACTGCTTATTAGTCACATCTGCCCATTTGGTATCTTCTGCTATTCCTGATATCACGACCATGCGTTCCCATAGTCTATTAGGCAAATCTAATTCTATACGCTTAATCACATTCTTTTTTGCATGATCTTTACGGATGCGTTGCAATTCTTCTTTTAGAGACTCGAAGCTGTGCTGTGGCATCCAATTTACTGTGATATGAAACTGATATTTCTTGTCTGCTAATATTCTAGCACCCCAAGCAGAAAGACGCAATATACCAGGCCCACTCATCCCCCAGTGGGTAATTAATAAAGGCCCTGATGCTTCTAACTTAGTCCCCTTAACACTTACCTCAGCAGGTGTAGCTACTCCCATCAAATCTTTGATGCGTTTATCATTGATATTAAATGTAAATAATGAAGGTACTGGCTCTACTATCTTATGTCCTAATTCGGCTACTGTATTCCACATCTTAGGATTACTCCCCGTAGTCATGATTAGATAAGTCGCTTCGTAGTTACCTGTTGTGGTATCTAGCTTCCAACTGTTCTCTTTCTTAAAGATGCCCTGTACACTACTACTCGTGATGACTTCTATCTTCAGCTTCTGTACTGCCTTCATAAAACAGTCTATAATAGTCTGAGAAGAGTCTGTATCAGGGAACATTCTACCATCCTCTTCTATCTTTAATGTCACGCCATGTCTATCAAACCACTCAATAGTATCACCTGAACAAAACTGATGAAAAGGCCCTAATAGCTCTTTTGCACCACGAGGGTAGAACTGCGTTAATTCTTTCGGATCAAAACAAGCATGAGTCACATTACATCTTCCTCCTCCTGATATTCTTACTTTAGAAAGCACTTCTTTTCCTCTCTCGATAATCGCTATTTTTAGTCCTTTATTTTGTTCTGCAAGATTAATTGCAGTAAAAAAACCTGCTGCTCCACCTCCGACTAATATGACATCATAATTCATTGAAAAACCTATTTTAACGTTTAAGACTCTCTTCTAGAGTTTTTTTATTGAGTGTAAAAAATTATCTTTACGCCAACAAAGATACTTACTTACGATCGCACCACTATCATTGTTAAATTAAGAATATGAAAAAATTACCTTTCTTAGCTTTAATTGTCTTGTTCTCTATGTGTAAATCTGCTTCTCACGTAGCCACGAAACCGCCTAAAGAACTGACAGTAGATGAGCGTATCGAAAAAATCAAAGAGGAAGATAGACTTCCTGAAGAAGATGATGTAATGGATCTACCTGATTATGCTCAGGTGAGAGATGACTTTAGATCCGTTACTGACAAAACGAAAGCAAACTACCTTAGAGGAATGAATGCTTCTGCTGATAACTACTCTGTAGTCATCTTAACTAAAGGCTTTAAAGGAGAAAATATCTCTATCAAAGGAAATAGCAAGACCTACTACTACGCCATGACCATGAGTGATCTACGCTCTGGTATAGCGAAGTCTATCCGTGTAGACAACACGCAAAATATAGTATTAAAAGACAGTTATACAGGAGGCTCACTGACGATAGAAAGTGACCATGCTAAAATGTTTAAATTCATCTATGTGATGAAAAACAACGCAAATAAGGAAACTCCTTTTAAAGTGACATTTAGCAATACGCTACGTCCTGTTCGATAATCTTCAATAATGGAAAAAAGAGACCTTGTCCTTAGAATGATACAACAAACGGCTCAATTACTTAGAGCCGTTTTTAATTCGCTTCCTATCGATGACTTCGAGACCGAACAGCAAGTACAAGACTTCACCTCGTCTCTTAAGGAGAACTTACACCTAGATCTAGACAAATTTATCCTGCTTACAGATGAAGAAGTTCTGACTTACTTATTAACCATAGAGGGAATGGATATCGAAAATATAGAATCACTGGCTGACATCCTAAGACTACTAGCTCTCAAAACTCAAGATTCTTTAAACGAAAAAAGTGCTCTCCTAAATAGCAAAGCACTTCTGTTATTTCAATATGTATCAGATACATCTAAGACCTACGACTGGGGAAGAGAGAATAAAATTATCACCCTAAAAAGTCGTCTAACTTAGTTCTTAGAAGCTCTCTTTTCTTTAGCTCCGATCACTAAGGCAAACAACAATACTACTACTGCTGATATAAGCAGAAATAGCCCTATCCCAAAGTTTTGCATTGCTACTAGACTTGTACCTATAGATATCATTAATAATCCTACTATTAATACCCCCTTTACTTCTCTTCATATTTCTTTTTGTTTCTACTTTTTTTATACGCTTTTACTACTGCCTCACCCATAAAAATGTCAGTACTTGCTTCTAAATGAAAATCAATATTATTTGTTGATCTACCAACTTTGATTTTATTATCTTCAAATCCAATAAATGAAGCTACTAAAGTAAGCCTTTTAGTATTATATTTTTTAGGAATAACTAACTCATACTCTCCTTCCATATTAGTTTGAGTACCAATATTAGTTCCTTTAATCATAACAACTGTACCAGGTAATTCAAGGTTTGACTCATAAGCCTTTCCTTTAATCACTCTTGTATTCTCATTCTTAGTTTCATTCTGAACTAACGTTGGTAAAGGAGTACTTGTCTTAGTATCTTGACATACAGATTCCACCTTAGGTTTCTCTTGAGCTACAGCTGTACTTATAGTTGTTAGTGCTAACAAATTTACCATTGTAGCCACCATACCATTCAGTCCAAAAGACTTTCTGATTTTCTCTTCTTCTAAGTCTGTACCTATATACTGACGTGGAATACGTCCGCATATTTTTCCCTCTTTCTTAATATAATTGATGATATCTCGCTTACTTGCTTTAGAGAAGTCAACGACTACCTTATCACATACAGCACAGTGTCTCCCTTTATCTTGAGGAGCCATTTTATCCCAATCTTCATGACAGGGTTCTGGTATTTCGATTCTGTATTTCATAGTTACTAATATAGCGAATGATAACACAAACATAAATAATAAAAAACGCATAGTGGTATCTATGCGTTTTTTATTATTTAAAACTATTAGCTATTTTCTTCCAGCCTTCTTCTACCGACTTAGAGAATACTTTCTTTGTCTTATCTGCCTTTTCTACCACAGGTTTATCTACTTTGCCCTCGCTAGGTATAAATGCTCCTTTGGCTAGAATATTCTCTTCACCATTAAACAACATGACTTTTAAATCATATTCTCCTTTCTCTCCATCATTACAGCTCGTCACATAAGACACGATTACTTCAGTCACTCCATCATTATCTAAATCAGTAACAACTGTCCCCATAGGTACATATCCTATATATGGTGCAGGGCTTCCTTCACCGCAGGGTACGACATCATACATCTTCATCGTCATCACATAGCCATTATCATCGTCTTTATTCGTGAACATATACATATAGATTTCACCTTTCGTTCCAGAAGAATACTGACCAAACCCTTTCTGAGACAAGTCTCTATAAGGGAAATACCCCGTAGTCGTTAGAATCAATATTTTCTCTCCTTCTTTATCTTTCCAACTAATAGATTCCATTACAGTTCCTCTAAAGTCGAAGGTCTTCGGAATATCGTTATACAATAGCGTCTTTGCCTTAACAGGAGACTCCTTGTCATATATCTGCATCTTCCATTTAGGTTGTAAGGTACGTTCTAAGTTTCTTGTATTTTGTCCCATCACAACAGAAGAGATAAACAAAAAACTACAGCACAAAAAAAGTAATCTTGACATTATATACATTATTAGAGTTTGATTTTTTCTTTATCCCATGATACCACCACGACACCTTTAGAATAATGTTGTGCAATCACATCAGCTTCTGTCAAGTGCAGATCGCCTATACTATAATCAAACTCCATTGTATCAAATTTTATTGTTCTAATAGGCCATTCTTTATGGTGTATCTGATATCGAAACAGCTCCTCATGTACATATACATACAGACAATAACGCTCTGTCAACCACAAATCTAATGTAGACTTATCCTTAACTTTCTCCCCTTTTTGATATTCAAGTTTTAGAAAGAAGCGTTTCTTTTCGTTTAAAGATAGATAAGCATTTTTCTCACGAATTATATCTGACTTTTCATAAGGTAACCCAGATATCGTACGAGATACAAATGCAGATAGGCTTTTTCCTACTTCTATATTGATAAAATAAACTCCTGGTTTTCCATCTATCACAACATAAGTACGCACGTTAATCTCATCAAAATCAGATACCACACCCACTGCAGGTAAACGACGTGGACGAATATTCTCCATCGTGAATGGCACGATAGATACATAGTACTTCCCATCTAGACTATCCAGTTCTAAGTCTTCTGGCACTAAGGGTCTCAGTACCTCTAGAGGCACTTCAAAATGTAAAAAGATAGCTCTATTCCACTCTTGATAGAACTTCCAAGGTCCTTCAGGCAATGCCCAAGGACGATGGGACACTGAACTTAACACATCATCTATTTGGCTCATATTGTATTTTTTTACTAAGCAATTTACATAAATAAACACAACCTTATTACTATTTAAAGACAATTAATCTCAATCAAATATCCTCAAACCATCAAAAGCTGAATAGAAGCTACCTTATCACTATATTCATTAATTCACTTCAGCTGTCCACTCAATCCCACTGATATCTATCAGTCGAAGAACAACACTCTGTTTAGGATGAGCTACACCAGGCTCAAAAGTAAGATCAGCCTTTGCACCTAAAGGAATAATCAAACTGTGTTTACCAGGAGCTATCTTAGCTACATAGCGATTACTGATTTGTTCTTTACTCAGTTTTGACAGTGCTTCACCATCCCACTTCTGAATAACCTCTCCATCCCTAGTTTCTAATTGCACACCTATAAGGAATGATCCATATACATCTGCACCTTCTACACGATATACTTCAAACTTCAACTGTCCTTCTCTCCAAGTCACATCTGCCAACTCTAGCTTAGGCTTAACAGACTTATTGTGTAGAGTACCAAACACTCCTCCGTGGAAAACTTGATTCGTATATAATGTCAATAATAACACCGCAAAAGATCCTATGAATACCACAGGCTTAAGATTCTTAATAGGTAATTCTCCTGAGCCTAAGAAACCAAACCACTTCTTAGTCGTAAATGCCTTGCCTTTCTTTGCAAAATAATAATCTAGAGAACCATATCCACCTCCTGTCAAGAATAACATAAATCCTGTTGCTACACCTAGCACTCCTATCTGCCATTCGTCTAAACATGTAGTCCCTATCCAGCCAGAACCTAGTAAGATTCCCATCGCCAAAAAGAATACCCCTACAGACATCAGCCTAGTGAATAGACCTAACATAATAAACAATCCTACAATAGCCTCTACTATTGTAAAGATAACCATCGCCCACCATAGCATATCAGGATTGCTCACTAGATATTCTATAAGCGGTTTTATACCTAAAGCATTTGGCAAAAAATGATTAAACTTCGCACCAATATATCCTGCTTCTTCTTCTATTAATTTGTTCTCTAATATTAACCTACGCCAAAAAGCAGAGAAATAAGTCCATCCAACTACTAAGCGAATTCCAAGTGTAAAAAATCCAGCCGTTGTATACGACTGCTTATTAAAAATTTGCATGATTTTAAATTAAAATAGTGTAATCAATTTGTTTTAACTCATTAAAATACAAACCCATAGATCATTATCCCGTCGTTCATTCTAGAGAATAACAATACTTAGGTAAGTATATAAATCCTTACGCTATAGCTAATTTAAACTGCTGATATAATATATATTTAGGAGGGTCGGTTCCTGCTATATTAAGAATATAGTCTAATTGTACTCCCTTACTGTGGTGAAATAAAGCCAAGTCTACTCCCGTTGTATAAGCCAACGAACTCAACGATATTCCTTTTACTTTTTGCTTTAACTGCTTTGAAGAAACAGTTACAGATGAAGTCTCTACATCACAAGAAATCTGATTAACGCCTAATGCTTTATTTGCATTCAAAGAACGTTCTACCTGAAGTCCTGATACCTCAAAAAAAGCCTTCTTAGCAGAACAGCCAACTGTAGTAAACATCAAGAGTGCTATCCATAGATAACACTGTATTTGTACCGCTACTTTCTTTTTCAAGGTTAACATTTAATATATACTCTCATCATTAAAGGCTCAAAAATAGCCTTTTAAGTTTAATTTTAACAATTACAATTGACAAAGTATTGTTAAACTAGGCTTGTTAGATTTACGAGAAAGTTCTCTTCATCCACTCCTTCAACCTTAAAGCAAGCTACTGTACCAGGGTACATCTTCTCTCTAGACAATACAGACAGGCACTGATGATAATCTGCTAATCCATAAAAAGCACTTCCTATATCCACCATGACACCTTGTGGGTAAAAACAGACTATCTCTCCTTCTACCTGATCACCTAGCTCCTTTTTAAATACAGCCCAATGCTCTTCATAAAGCATTTTACTCTGTGACCATTGATCGAGAAACTCCTCATGACTTATTTCATTTAGAAACTCTTTATCCTCGTCTTCTAACAACGTTTCGGGCAAAAAGAACTCTTGATCTCTTATCTCAATATAACTATTCGTCCAACAGCCATTATGATTAGTCACACTGCGCAGATAATAGCCTTCTTCAGACACCTCATAATAACTGATACAGCCTTCCACTCCCTCGAGTTCTAAATGGTCATAACTATAATATGCATTCATATTTATTACTATTTATGAGGTATAAACTCATAAGGCATACACAATACCCTTTCTAATTTTCGCATTAGCTCTTCTTCTGTATCTGCATACGTAATATGATGTTCTAACATATTGTTCAAGTCCACATTGGTTGTTCCTTTAGAAACAGGGTGTTTAACCTTAACCAACGATACTTTAAACTGATTATCTATCCAGAACACCTCTATAAACAGTTTGTCATTACTAGCGAAGTACAGTAGCTCATTGGATTGATAACTCTTCTTTCCTCTTATCAGCTTATGAACGACAACATACCAATACCCGTACTGAACAAACGGTAGCAAATCCTGATCTGTCTGATTCAATAACTTTTGTACAACCTCTTTCACACTTCCCAGATCATGACTTTGACAGAGGACTTCATACTTCCTAAACTCACCTTCATAATCCCAACTACCGAGCACACGATTATACTCCATATATTCTACTTCATACCCTACCTTATCATTACTATACATCACATATATACCTCTACCATCCTTTATATTCTCAGCCGTAAATAATAAAGTATCTTCTAGATATCCCTCTCCTATTGGATTATTAATACCTACAGACCAATGTTCTGATACCGCTAATGTCCATGACCACTGCGTGGACTTTTCTATTTTCTCTATAATTTCTTTCTGACGCTTATAAAGTTGAGTCAAGTACTTACCATCACTTCCTTTCTTCTCACCTCCTTCTATATACGATAACCAATCTTTTAAGATATCCATGAACACCAACTTTCCCTCCTCAGTTAGATCATCTTCATATAGAACTACTTCACGCTTCAGCACTCCATATTCATCAAAATTACTTGAAGAAACAAGACGCTTATTCTCAGCAAAACTCAACAAAGTCACAATCCCTACCACCAAACTTCCCTTATGTCCTGCTAAATATTCATCGATGTCTAATATGATTCTTCTCATGGTACTCTTTTTATTGTGCTAAACGATCTTGTCTGTTATCATTCTTATACGGTGTCAAAAATACGAAAGACTATAATAATACTTTCTACCTGTGACGATATTGCCTACTTATGCCTACTAATAAACACTTATGGTCCCATAAACTGGGACACTATACAATAAAAAAAGAGGCTATCCTACAACAGATAACCTCTCCAGATTGTCATTCTCTCCAACTTGCTCATAAAGATTCAGACTTTCTTTACTTAAAACCTACATTAAGCATTAGTAAAGCCTTATGGTCAACATCTCTATTTAATTAAATCAGTACTCAAAACATAGCACTTATGCTTCTTCTTTAATTAATGATAGTCTCTTTGCGATATCAACCTAAGCATCACTAATGAATCCAATAGATTTTGTTTTAAAAATACTATATTATGAAAGGATAAATATAAAGCATTAAAATCAAAAATAGTAGTTAAACTTCTAAAAAAGAATCATATTCTCAAAGTTTACCATTACTTCATATCCTTTAGAACTAAAATACTCCAAAGGGTCATTTTTAGAAGCGACCATCACAAAATCTCCTCCCCAGCCTCCTAGACTTTTGATTGATCCGTCGAAGTCTGCAAATAAACTTTGCTTCACAGTAGCGACTCCTAATACCTCACTCATAATCTGCTCATGCTCATCCATTAGTTGACTAAACTCTTCTAATGTAGTGCTAACAGACATCGCCTTACTAATCTCTGATATACGCTCTACCTGATGGTGAATACCATGGCGTTTCGCTTTAAAATTAGCAATAGCCTCTTTACTGCTCTTCTTCTGATTTAGGTATACGAAGTATAAATGCTCTTTAAAAGACGGATTAAAGGACACCTGCTCTACCTCAGGATGGTTTACATCAGTTAAGGTATAAAAGATTCCTTGATCATGACGAGCACAGGCAATATCATATCCACTACCACCGAATGACTCCTGTAATAGTTGATATGGATTAATATTAAACCACTGCGCTACATTATTAATCCAAGTAGAAGAAGTCCCTAATCCCCATAAACGAGGAAAAGTTAGCTCAGATACCACCTCATATCCAGTTCCCTCTACTAGAATAGAAGGATTCTGTCTATGTGCAGCACGCAGTACATCTACTAGCGTTTTATAATACTCCGATTGATGTTCGATTTCATGCGTATCTAGTACATCTTGAAGAGGCACTACCTCACTCATCCAGATACTACCGTCCACATCATAGCTCGTCCAATGAATACAGTCACCTTCCTTCTCCTTTACCTTCAGTGATTGTCCATACTTAGTAGGCAAGGCAAAAGCCTTAGCTCCTTCTAGCACGACATACTCTCCTGAGATAAGCAGTTTTCCGTTACTATAATATTCTTTCACCATTATTTGCGAAGGCTTTCTAGCAGTTCTACTACTGCACTATGGGATACTACATTCTTTTCGAAATGAGCTACTACTTTTACTCTTTCTGCATCTGTTGCCTTGAACTGGTTTAGGATATTCATTAAGTGCATCTTCATGTGTCCTTGTTGAATACCTGTCGTTGTCAATGATTTTACAGCAGCGAAGTTCTGTGCTAATCCAGCTACAGCTATGATTTGCATTAACTCAGTAGCAGATGGACTCTGAAGCATCTTTAAAGCTACCTTTACCATAGGGTGTAATGAAGTTAATCCTCCCACAGTTCCTAGTGCTAGTGGCAAATCAATCCAGAATTTAAAGACACCATTCTCTATACTAGCATGAGATAAACTGCTATACTGACCACTGCGAGCAGCATAAGCATGTACTCCTGCCTCGATAGCTCTGAAGTCATTCCCTGTAGCTAGTACCACAGCATCTACCCCATTCATCACTCCCTTATTATGCGTTACTGCTCTAAAAGGCTCTACCTCTGCGATACGCACAGCTTGTACAAATTTCTCTGCGAATAACTGCGGTTCTTTAATATCCTTCCCTTTTAGGTCTTCGATCGGACAGCTAACTTCAGCTCTTACCACACAGTTAGGTACATAGTTAGACAGAATGCTCATCACTACATCTACTGCTTTCTCCTCTTCTGTAAACGCTGTACAGTTCATCGCCTCCGTTTTTAGCGTTTTAGCGATTTGCTCTAGACAAGAGTTAATGAAGTTTGCCCCCATACTATCTTTTGTCTCGAATGTCACATGCAGTTGATAATAATTATCCACATCAGCAGTCTTATCTCTTAGCTCGATCGCTGAGATACCTCCACCGCGCTTCTGCATATTCTGTGTGATAGAGTTCGTATCTTCATAGAACTTACTATCTATATCTTTAATAAACTGAACTAGTTTACTCTTGTCTCCTTTATATATAAAGTGTACTTGTCCTATCTTCTCTGTCCCTAGTATAGTAGTCTTAAATCCGCCTCGTTCTGACCAGAACTTAGCAGCCTTAGAAGCTGCAGCTACTACAGAACTCTCTTCTATCACCATCGGAATAGTGTACCATCTATCGTTAATTCTAAAGTTAGGAGCTACACCAAAAGGCAAATAGAAATTCGTAATCGTATTCTCTATAAACTCATCGTGAAGCTTCTGTAATTCCTCATCTGAATTCCAATATTGTTCTATCAATTCTACTGTATCAGCAGAATTAGAAAAATAGGTTTGTGCTATCCAATTGATTTTGTCTTGTTTACTCAACTTAGAGAATCCATTAATATTACCTTCCATCTTTATTTTTGTTTATGCCACAAAGATAACTCATTCTTACAAGGTTAAAAAAACTAAAAAAACAGCTATTAGTACTTTTTGTTTATGATATTATGATTTTTATTACCAAAATAGCTTCAACAGAATTAGACTTTTTTTGGTTTATTCGAAAAATAAATTGGTGTAAATCATATTTTTTCATTAAAATTGGAAGTTTTTTCGATTAAATAGATAATGAAACACCTTAACCTAACCCTACTATTTTGTATCATAGCTACCCAAATTGGGTTGGCTCAGAAACAAATTGCACAAGAAGAAATTTGGAACGGCACATTTAGAACGAAAGTAATGCAATCCGTTAATTCGATGGAAAAATCGAATCAATACTCACGCATTGAGCGCGTTGCTAAAGACCACCAAGAAATAAACCTTTATAACTTCGAAACACTAGAAAAAGCAAAAACAATCTTTTCTACTAGTGCGTTTAAAGATATTAAATCGATAGATACTTATATCTTCGATCATAAAGAAGAACAATTATTAATAGGAACGAACACCACTCCTATTTACCGTCGTTCTGCTTTAACTGATTTTTATTTGTTCAACCCAACTAAAAATTCACTAGTTAAAATAGCAGATCACAAAATATCTGAACCAACATTCTCTAATGATGGTTCTAAAATAGCTTATGCGTATCAGAATAACTTATATATCTATGATATCGCTTCTCAAAAAACACAACAGATAACGAATGATGGTAAGAAAAATCATATCATCAATGGTATCTCTGATTGGGTATACGAAGAAGAGTTTGGTATCGTACGCATGTTTGATTGGAATAAGAATGGAGACAAGATAGCTTATATTAAGTTTGATGAGACTGACGTTCCAGAATATTCAATGGATGTATATGGAACAGGACTTTATCCTACTCAAGATAAGTTTAAATATCCTAAAGCAGGAGAAAAGAACTCTCTAGTATCTATCCATATCTACGATGTGAAGTCTAACCAGACAAGTAAAGTAGACTTAAGCGAGTTCAACGATTTCTATATCCCTAGAATCAAATGGACAAATGACAATCAATACTTAAGTGCTCAAATCATCAATAGACATCAGAATGACTTAAAAGTATTCTTCATCGATGGAAATACATTAAGCAAAAAACTGATTCTAAATGAGACAGATAAGGCTTATGTAGATGTAGCTACGCTTAGCTTCTTAGACAACAACGATTTCGTATGGCTAAGTGAGAGAGATGGTCATAACCACCTATACTACTATAACAAAGAAGGTAAATTAGTAAACCAAATCACAAAAGGGAATTGGGAAGTAACGGATTACTACGGTATCGATACTAAATCTAAGAAACTTTACTTCCAGTCTGTAGAAGAAGGTTCTATCTATAGAGGAGTGTATTCTATAGACCTTAATGGAAAAAATAAAAAGAAACTATCTGAGAAACTAGGAACGAATAGAGCGATATTCAGCCCTAACTTCGAACAGTTTATCAATGTGTACTCTTCTAGTACAGTAGCTCCTACTTACACTTTACAACAGTCTAAAACAGGTAAAGTGGTAAAAGAAATTCTAAACAACAAAGAATTAGAGAGCAAATTATTAGACTATAACTTACCTACTAAAGAATTCATACAGATTCCTACTGTTAACGGATTACAGCTTAACGCTTGGGTAATGAAACCTAAAGACTTTGATCCTGCTAAGAAATATCCTGTGTTTATGTATCAGTACAGTGGTCCTGGATCACAACAAGTAGCTGATAAATGGCTAGACTCTAACGACTATTGGCATGCTATGCTTACTCAGAAAGGGTATATCGTAGTGACTGTAGATGGTAGAGGAACAGGATTCAGAGGAGCTGAGTTTAAAAAAATGACACAAAACCAATTGGGTAGATATGAAGTAGATGACCAGATCATCGCTGCTAAATACCTAGGTCAACAATCTTATGTAGATGCTAGCAGAATAGGTATCTGGGGATGGAGCTACGGAGGGTTTATGTCTTCTAATGCTATCCTACAAGGAAACGACGTATTCAAACTAGCTATCGCTGTAGCACCAGTGATTAACTGGAGATACTATGACAGTATCTATACTGAGCGCTATATGACTACTCCACAGGAGAACCAAGCTGGATATGATGATAACTCACCTATCACACATGCTTCTAAACTAAAAGGTCGTTACCTACTAGTACACGGTACTGCTGACGACAACGTACACGTACAGAATGCTATGGCTATGATAGAAGCGCTAGTACAAGAGAACAAAGACTTCGACTGGCTAATCTATCCAGATAAGAATCACGGTATCTCAGGAGGAAATACAAGATTACAATTATATACGAAGATGACTAATTTCATCTTAAACAATTTATAAGCCAAAATAACCTTACACCTAAAACCAACCAAAGTACTATATCACCAATAAGTACGAACTAAAACAAACTAATATTTACTTAAATGTCAGCAGAAACAGCTACAAACTCAAACCTGTTTAAATCTAATGTGCTTGGGCACCCAGCAGGGTTATTCGTTCTTTTCTTTACAGAGATGTGGGAGCGATTCTCTTTCTACGGAATGAGAGTATTGTTAATTCAATTCTTAACAGCTAAAGTTATCTTTGGCGATGCATTCTCAGGATGGGGATGGTCAGCAGAACAAGCAGGTGCACTATACGGTACTTATGCCATGCTATTATACTTAACACCTATCTTGGGTGGAGTTATTGCAGATAAATATATCGGTTCTAGATGGGCTGTAATTATCGGAGCTATCATCATGACTTTAGGTCACGCATCGATGGCTGCAGAAGGAATTTCTAAACTATGGTTCTTCGTAGGACTTGCATGTCTTGTGATCGGTACAGGTTTCTTTAAACCAAATATGCCTTCTATCTTAGGAGAAATGTACAAATCATTACCAGACAAAAAAGATGCTGCGTATACCATCTTCTATATGGGTGTAAACTCAGGTGCTTTCTTCGGAATGATGCTATGTGGATACTTAGCAGAGACTAAAGGATGGCACTACGGATTCGGATTAGCAGGTATCTTCATGCTATTAGGTACAATCCAATTCTGGTTAGCTAAACCATTAATGGGAGACTTAGGTGAGCTTAAAAAAGTAGACACTACAGTAGAGAAAACACCAGAGCAAATCAAAGAAGATCAAGATACTAAAAACCCTTACACACTAGTAGATTATATCTTAATCGCTATCGTATCTGTAATCGGTTTATTATATGCTTTCAATGATCCATTATCTAAAAACGGAGTACTAGATCTATTTGCATTCTTAGACACAGAAGCATTAAGAGGACAGAACATCATGGCTATTCTAGCCCTTATCACGTTCTTATACTTAGTGATCTCACGTATCTTGCGTTATGGAAAAGTGATTAGAGACAGAATGTTCGCTGTAATCTTATTAGCGTTCTTCTTAATGTTCTTCTTCATGAGTTTCGAACAAGGGGCTACATCGTTAGTACTTGTAGCGAGAGATTATGTAGACAGATCGTTAGAAGGAACTGCATTAATGGCTTTCAACATTATCAATACATGTCTTACAGTGATTCCATTGTTAATCATCTCATGGGTACTTATATTATTAGCAAAAGCTACTTGGTCAAAAATCGCGATGTCTAATATTATTTTATTCATCTGTTTTGCTGGTATCTGGGCTATGGCTATCTATATGTTGAACGCAGAGTTTAATAAAGAAGTATCTGAGATCACTGTATCTTGGTTCTCTATCTTGAACTCATTCTTCATTATTTCGTTAGCATCTACAGTGTCTAAACTGTGGGATTCTAAGTATAATCCATCGGCTGCATTTAAGTACGGTATCGGATTAATCTTCGTAGCTATCGGATTCTTAATCTTAGGTTTAGGATCTATGGGAGCTACTGACGGAGTAAAAATGTCGATTATATTCCTAATATTAACGTACTTATTCCATACCTTAGGGGAATTATTTATCTCACCTGTAGGACTGTCTTATGTTTCTAAACTAGTACCTGGCAAGATGCTTGCATTCATGTTCGGTATGTGGTATTTAGCCTTAGCTATTGCTCAGAAATTTGCAGCCATCTTAGGGGGACAAATCGAAAATATTAAAGAAGAGTACTCACTTAGTCACTTCTTCTTCCTATTCACATTAATACCTTTTGCAGCAGCAATCATAGTAATGCTAGTGAACCCATTATTGAAAAAACTAATGCACGGTGTTCGATAAGAACACAGTGCATTGCACAATAATAAATAACTAAAAAAAATGAGTCAACAACAGACATTAGAAGAGATTCAGAATTTCTCAGGTAAATACCCTAAGCAAATCTGGAGCTTATTCTTCTCAGAGATGTGGGAGCGTTTTAGCTTCTATGGAATGAGAGGAATGTTGGTTTTCTTTATGATCGACCAACTACACTTTGAAGAAGCACAAGCTAACTTACAGTATGGAGCTACACAAGCATTCGTTTACGCATTCACATTCTTAGGAGGTATTTTCGCTGATAAAATCTTAGGTTTCCGTAAATCTCTTTTCTGGGGAGGCTCGATGATGATCTTAGGTAGTATTATTCTAGCTATAGATCCACACGCTTACTTTTTCGTAGGTATTGCATTTACTGTAATTGGTACAGGTTTCTTTAAACCGAATATCTCTACTATGGTAGGATATTTATACAAAAAAGGGGACGAACGTACTGATGCTGGTTTCTCATTATTCTATGCAGGGATTAACTTAGGAGCACTTATCGGAGGATACTTATGTATCGCTATCGGTAAAGGACACTTATTCCAAGACTCTATCGCTGTAGAGAACCGTTGGAGTGTAGCTTTTGGTTTAGCTGCTTTCGTGATGTTAGTGAGTTTAATCAACTTCATCTTTACAAAACGTCATTTAGGACCTATCGGACTACAGCCTATGCAAGTAGCTAAAGATGGTAGTGAGACTAAAATGCCTTTATGGAAAGAAGTAGGGACATACATCCTTACGTTTGCGATGGTACCTGTTATCGTATTCATGATTGATAACACAGACTATACTGCATACTTTATGTACACAGTAGGACCATTAGCATTAATCTACTTATTCTATGAAATGACGAAGCTGACTAGTGCGGAGCGTAAAAAGATTATCGCTGCCCTAGTATTTATCTTCTTCTCTATTCTATTCTTCGGTATCTATGAGCAAGCAGGAGGATCATTAAGCATCTTCGCAGCGAAGAACTTAAACTCTGATTTACTAGGTATGCACTTAGATCCTAACGGAGTGAATAACTCAGGAGGAGCTTTCTTCATCATCTTCATCGCACCTATCTTAGGTCTATTATGGATCTGGATGGCTAAGAAGAAAATAGAGCCAAATACAGTAATGAAGTTCGGTTTAGGATTTATCCTATTAGGAGCTGGATACTATGCATTATTTGCTACACGTCTATTCGCTGACGCAGCAGGTATGACATCATTAGACTTCTTTACTTTTGCCTTATTGATTATTACTTTAGGGGAGCTGTGTTTATCACCGATTGGTCTATCAATCATGACTAAACTTTCTACAGCTAATCTACAAGGGATGATGATGGGTATGTGGTTCTTAGCTAGTGCTTACGGACAGTATGTAGCAGGTATCTTAGGAGCTGCTATGTCTAAGAGTCGTTCTGAAGTAGCTACTGGTAACCATCCTAACTATGATGCTCTATTAGCGTATACTGATGGGTATAAAGATTTAGGATTATATGCAGTAATCGCAGGGGTAGTGTTAATCGCACTTTCTCCACTTATGAAAAAACTTATGCAAGAAGTTAGATAGTTCACTATCTATTCTAATCTAATATACAAAAGCGTCTTAGGCAACTAAGGCGCTTTTTTTATGCAATACTTTCAATAAACAAATAAAAACAATAAAACGAACCAGCTTTCCTTCCTTAGTTTTTAAGATTTAATTAATAATATTTACAATATCTGATCTATACACAACGTTCTAACAAGAACTAAAACTTAGATATGTATAAATCAACCTATTACTTATTTATTATTCTATTCTTATGTGTTATTGGATATGCCCAAGATACCAATTACGGCATCACTTATCTAAAGACAACAACTTCTGATGCTCATATCATCTCAGCAGAAGACAAACTATACATTAGCCCTAAAGAAGATAAAAGTCTATACATTAATGGCAAATACAAATTCACTAAAGAGCCTCCCAGAGAGCCAAATGAAATAGTGATTTACGATAAACAAGAATTTGAAGAGTTCTTCTACTTTGACTTTAAGAAGAACCTGCTCTATTCAAGAATAAAGCCTTGGGAAGCGCGATACTTTATCAAGGAAGATATTCCTCAAATGGATTGGCAACTACACGATGAAACCAAGACAACTAAAGAAAATGTATTACTTCATAAAGCTACACTAAGCTTCAGAGGGAGAAACTATACTGTGTGGTATTCTATGGACTACCCTATTCAGATAGGGCCATGGAAGTTTAATAACTTACCTGGTCTTGCTTTTGAGATTACAGAAGAAGACCATCGATATCACTGGCAATTAACCAAAATAGAAACAAACAAATTTAAAGTACTTCCTATGAAATACGATATCTCTCGTGCTACTATGACTCTACAAACTTATCTAACGAGTTATCAAGCCGAGGTAGAGAATTATGATATGGGGTTATCTAGGTTATTTGGCAGTATACCTGGTGTAGAAGTATTAGAAACAATTACTGATGGGAATGACTTTAAAAAATCTAGAAATATGGACTTAGAGCGAAAATATGAGTGGGAAGAGTAATATAATTATCCTATTAATACTCCTGTGCACTTACCTAACTCAAGCACAGCATATCACTACACGACTACTAGATAGTCAGGGTGTAGAGATAATCCGTGCCACAGTATTTCTACAAGACCAAAACAATAAAACCTTAGCGTATACCTCATCTAACAATGAAGGACTAGTAGAGTTTAAAAACATAGCGAACCACCCTACTGCCTCTCAACTTACGATACAAAAAGTAGGAATAGAGAAAACGACTATTGCCCTAGATGCTACTAAGAACAACTATGGCCTAGACACATCCCTATACCTACTCTCTTCTGCGGAAGTACTCAACGAGATCACCATTAAGGCTACTTCACCCATCACAGTGAAGAAGGATACTGTAGTCTATAATGTCAAACAGTTCTCTAAAGGAGATGAACGCGTCATCGAAGACCTACTCAAGAACCTACCAGGGCTAGAGATTAGTACTGATGGGAAGATCAGTGTCAATAATCAAGAAGTAGAAAAGGTCATGGTAGATGGCACAGACCTCTTCGATAGAGGATACAGAGTGCTGACTAAGAATATGCCTGTCAATCCGGTAGAAGAAGTAGAACTATTACAAAATTATTCTGAGAACAAACACCTGACAGATCTAAACCCTGCTAAGAAAATAGCACTTAACCTTAAACTCAGTGAAAAGGCTAAGCGTGTATGGTTTGGCAATGTCGAGGCGGGAGCTGGTGTACGTGATAAAGAGGTACATGGTGTAAGATCAAACATCATGAACTTTGGCAAAAAGACGAAGTTCTACTCTATCTTACAGTCTAACAATATTAGCTATGATGCTACGGGCGACCTTAGCTCGTTTCTAAATAGTAATAAAGGGGAAATAGCAACTCCTACTGCCCTATCTAATCCTATCAATATTGACAATATCTCACTAAGCCTCAGAAACCATCGATATAAGGATAACAATAACCAGTTTGCTTCTATCAACACGGCTGTGACTCTATCTCCTAAAGTAGAAGTGAAGATATCAGGGCTGTTTAATAAAGAGACTCTACTAGGCAAAAGGTCTATGGATCAGACTCTATATACTCCAGATCATTCCTATCACAATATAGAAATGATGAACAATAAGAACAGAAGTAACTTCTCGTTTCTAAAAGGAGATATGGTCTACGATATCAATAAAACCTCTACACTGAAATATGATCTAAAAGGCAATATCTCAAATAGTAAAATCAATAGTGATGTACGCTACAACGATATTTCGAATAATCAAGCTCTAGATAATGAGAACAAAAGAGTAGAACAAAACTTAGAGTACACCACTAAGCTATCTGATAGAGAAGCTTTAGTGCTTAGCTATAAGAATATCTATGAGCAGAACACTCAAGATTATATCAATACGCCTAATATCTATATACAGGATGCGACAGCGCCATTCAGTCAACTCGTTCAGAATAAAATGAACTATCACACTGTACAGGCCAGCTATAAAGGAATGATGAAAGGTAACCACCTACTTCACATCACGCTAGGGAATACGAACACGAACACACATCTCTACAGTCTAAACAACTTAGCAGATGATGACATCTATACTAACAAGAATAACTCAACCTTAAAAGTAAACGAACTCTATGCAAAGGCATTGACGAAGATGACATGGGGTACGTGGAGTATGGGGACAAGTATCTCGGCTTCCTTATTTGACAATAAGTTAAAGTCAATAACTACGGATAACAGCCTTCAGAAGTTAGTCATAAGCCCACACTTCTCTATCGAAAAAAGAATTAATGACAAGAACAAAATAGACATCTATTATAAATATGGTTATACCAATATCAATGCTGCCAAAACCTATGATGGGTATATACAGACATCGTATAGAAGCTTCTTAAGAGGAACTACTAACCTAGATCCTTTCACAAATAATGCAGTAGGTCTGACTTATACATTAGGCAACTACCACGATAGGTCATTCTCTACGGTGACGATATCGTATAATAAGTACAACGACTTTTATACACAGAATAACTATATCTATCCTAACCATACGAAGAGTAATATATCTACTATAAAGAACAATGAGAGCTACTTCATACTAGCCTCTACAGATTACTATTTCCAAAAGCTAAAACACAACCTAAAGCTGAGTCTAAATGCTAATCAAGCTGACTTCTATAATACGCTAAATGATTCTGAGACGAGACGGGTCAGAAGCACATCACTTACCTATGGAATAGAGCTGAAGTCTAACCTTAGATCAAGGTTTAACTATGCCGTAAGTACGAATTGGTTTACTACGTATATGAACATCATTAGCACTGAGCGTTTTATAGATACAGAGACTAAACTGACTGCTAAATATAAATTGAAAGATACCCTCTTCTTAAACCTAATCAGTGAGTTATATTCTTTCGATAAGGTGGCACCTAGTCGTAAGTATTACACCTTTTTAGACTTTAATATTGCGTATATCCCTAATAAGTCGAAGTGGAACGCGCGTCTAGAGTTAACGAACCTCTTTAATACTAAGACGTATGCAAACTACGCCTTAACAGACTACAGCAGTACCTCTACGACCTATAAGCTATTAGGAAGACAACTACTACTCAGTGTAAATTATTCTTTTTAAACTTAATAAAAGCACCTTAGACAACTAAGGCGCTTTTATTATATCATATATACATCATCATAATTACTCAGATTACATCTATATTTCTATTTGAATAACATTTTTTTGGTTATCATCCATTGCAGTTTAGAATATACAACTTAACTTACCACCTATAATTTTTAAATCACCTATCACCATGTCACAGTCCAATAAAACGTTGAGACAAACAATAACATCATTCAATAAAAACTTCTGGATAGCCAGCTTTATGGAACTGATGGAACGGTGGGCATGGTATGGTATCTATACCTTATTAGGATTATATTTAGTAGGCTCTACTGACATGGGAGGACTTGGTTTTAACCATATCCAAAAAGGTAGTATCATGGGAGGCGTTGTAGCTATCCTATACTTTTTACCTCTATTATTTGGAGTTATTGCTGACCGTATAGGGTATAAGATCTCATTGATTATTTCCTTTATCATTATGATTGCTGGTTACTATCTTTTAGGAGAAGTAACAACCTATACCAATGTCTATGCAACATTTTTATTAGTTGCTGTAGGTGCAGCATTCTTTAAACCTGTAGCATCCGCAATTATTGCTAGTAATACTGACGAAAATTCTGGAACACTTGGCTTCGGTATATTCTACATGATGGTTAACATCGGAGGGTTTATCGGACCAGCAATGTCATCAGGCTTACGTACTACATTTGGTTGGAAGATTATATTTATACAAGCAGCTATCGTTATAGCAATAAACTTATTTGTAGTAATATTTTTCTACAAAGAATCAAAAGTAGAGAAACCTAAAGACTCTATTGGTAAAGCGATCAAAGATTCTGTATTAGGAATCTTCGAAGCACTAAAAGATGTACGTCTAGGAATACTATTATTATTAATGATTGGGTTCTGGACGATGTTCAACCAACTGTTCAACACACTGCCTAACTTTATTGAAGACTGGGTTAACTCTGCTACATTAAGTACTTGGATTAATGAAAATATACCATTCTTAGGAACATTACTTACTCAAGATGGTCAAGTAAAACCAGAATGGTTTACTAATATAGATTCATTGATGATTATTATCTGTCAAGTTAGTGTCTCATACTTTGTGATAAAAATGCGCCATATCAATGCGGTAATCAGAGGTGCAATAATCGCGAGTATAGGGGTAGGACTTACATTCTACACACACAACCCATTGTTTACCATATTAGGTACAATGATCTTCTCTATCGGAGAGATGATGTCTAGCCCTACTGTATCTTCATTTATAGCATTGATTACACCTAAAGGTAAGGATGGACTTTACCAAGGGACATACTTCTTACCTGTGGCAGCTAGTTACTATGTGACAAAATTCATATCAGGTGATTTATATCAAGCATGGTCAGACAAACTATCACTACTAAAAACAGAGATGGCTACTAGAAGCATAGATATGCCAGAAGTGGTAACACATGAACAGTTCATGGAACAAGGATCAAAGACTCTAAATATGTCTCTATCTGCCTTCGAAAAGCAGTTTAACCTTAAAGCGGACAGTGTAGATTGGTCACAAGTGGCTACCTCTTTTAAAGAATACGCTATCAATAAAGGTATTGACATTAGCCAAGTACACTTCCCATTCTCTAAGAATGAGTACTTCGCTTTAGCAGAACAGAAGTTAAGCATGTCTCACTGGGAGATGGTAGATATGCTATGGAGCACTTATAATCCAAACAAGATATGGTATGTGGTATTCGGTATCGGGATGTTCTCTGTGGTCACACTAGTCATCTACGACAGACTAGTCATCAGACCTCTAGAACAGAAAAAAGCAAATCAATAAATACTCATATAAACGCCTTAGTAATCTAAGGCGTTTTTTTATGTTTATACATTATCTAGTTCTCTATACTAGCGTGTGCTAAAGAGGCTCCATATCAACTTCTATAAACACAACTAACAACAAATCGTCTACTAATGCCCTCATTTGGAGTTAATGACTCCATAATCCCTTATTGCCTTATTCTGAACGTTTAATTGAACATTAACAACCTCATATTCAACCACTATCATTAAACAAAATGAAGTAACTTCGGAAATCATTCGGTAATAACTAATAACTACAAGGGATAAAAGGTACTTTACCGAATGATACTCTATCTCTACCCGAATAATCTATATAGAAGTATATCATCATGATCTCAATATAGTTATATGCTGACGAAGTTAGGATCAACTCTTCATTACAGATTAGTATGCTAAATTTAGCATAACCGCAAATTACTTTATTTTACAACAATTACTATTTTATATAAAAACACTTAATCTGATTATACTTTATTCTATCATATCGCAATATGAACCAGTAGAATTAAGAATAGTGAATAAAAACGAACTATAAATACTAATCTCTCACTAAAAACTATTTATATTTTTTAGTAAAACAATTAATCTTAAGTTTATTTTACTATTTTTAGCCTTTATGACATGAGATTATGTCTTAAACACAATCTTATAACTAACCACAAACTAGACTTTTAAAATTACATTATGGAAAACTCTACTACTGACCGGCCGAACTTCTTCGACAGTAAAGTTCTGGGACATCCTTCAGGATTATTCGTTCTCTTCTTTACAGAGATGTGGGAGCGATTCTCATTCTACGGAATGCGCGTATTATTGATTCAATTCTTAACCATGTCTGTCATAGGTCTCAACCCTGGATGGGAAATGAGTGTAGTAGATGCAGGAGCTATATTCGCTACTTATGCCATGTTATTATACATCACTCCTATCTTCGGAGGTATCCTAGCAGATAAATATCTAGGTTATAGATGGGCTGTAGTAATTGGTTCACTAATTATGACGCTAGGGCATGCCTCTATGACTTTTGAGACAGAGTTCTTTATGTATCTAGGATTAGTACTATTAGTAGTAGGTACAGGATTCTTTAAACCAAATATGACTTCTATCCTATCAGAGATGTATAAATCATTCCCTGAGAAGAAAGATGGAGCTTATACAATCTTCTACATGGGAGTTAATGCAGGAGCATTCTTTGGTATGATGCTATGTGGATATATCGGAGAGCGTATCGGATGGCACTATGGATTTGGTTTAGCAGGTATCTTCATGTTACTAGGTACACTACAATTCTGGTTTGCTAAACCTATCTTCGGAGCTATAGGTGATGTTCCTAATACATCTACAGAAATAAAAGAAGACACACCTCTAGATACGAAAGACTTAACACCTGCTCAACAGGATGAACTGAAACGCAATCCATTTACTACATTAGACTATATACTTATAGCTATTACTACTATCATTGGATTCTTATATGCATTTAGTGATGTATTCTATATCGTAGGTAAGATTAGATTATTCCCTGCCGAAATATTCGGTATGGATGGTCAGGCAGTAGTTGTTGTCACAGGACTATTAATATTGATGTGGTTAATTATATCACGTATAATGAGATATGCTAAAGTAGTTAGAGATCGTATGATAGCGGTTATCATCTTTGCTTTCTTTACGATATTCTTCTGGATGTCGTTTGAACAAGGAGCTACATCGCTAATCATCTTCGCACGTGACAATACACAGAGAATTCTATCTGGAGACAAGGCATTGCTATTTAATATCTTCAACTCATTACTGACGATAGTGCCCTTACTAATTATCTCTTGGGTACTTATTTTATTAGCAAAACAGACAATTAAAAAAGCGTTACTATCTAACATTATATTAGCGATTACTTTTGTGGGAGTGTGGGCATCAGCTATCTGGATGCTTAACAGAGACTGGTCATTACATGCATACGAAGTTACTTATGATGCAATCCAAGTTCAAAAAGTAGACAGAGAAGGTAAGCCTATTCTAGACAAGCACAATGAGCCTATCTATGACTATAAAGCGATACATGCTGCTAACCAACCTAAAGAAGGAGATAATGTGGTCAAACATACTGCTGTAGTATCACAGTTAGCAACATTAACTAAAGGGGATAAAGTAGAAATCTTTCAAGAGTTAGGTAACTTTAATATCCTTGATAGTAAACAAAAAGAAAATCTAACTAAACAGTTTACTGAAGCAAATAAAGAAACTGAAATAGTACAAGCAGAGATAACAGAAATAAAAGATAATCAAGTAGAGATAACAGCTTCGTGGTTCTCTATCCTTAATTCATTCTTTATTATTGCATTAGCGTCTCTAGTATCTAAGTTATGGGATTCTAGATTTAACCCTCCTGCATCTATTAAGTATGGACTAGGATTAATTATTATGGCTATCGGATTCGGAGTATTAGCATACGGTTCACATGGTATTACAGAAGGTACGAGAGTATCTATGATGTGGTTAGTTTTTGCTTACTTCTTCCATACATTAGGAGAATTATTCTCATCACCTGTAGGATTATCGTATGTTTCTAAATTAGTTCCTGCAAGAATGATTGCACTAATGTTCGGAATGTGGTATCTTGCAATCGCAATTGGAAACAATTTAGCTGCCACATTGGGTGGACAAATAGAAACTATTACAGAGCAATACTCATTATCAGTATTCTTCTTAATCTTCACTATAGTGCCTATTGTAGCAGGGTTGTTAGTTATTGCTCTTAACCCAGTGTTGAAGAAATTAATGCACGGGGTCAAATAATAACAATATTAAAAGAAATATGAAAAAACTGTTTTTATTACTTACCATTACTTTCTTAGGATTAACAGCTAATGCTCAAGAAATAAAATGGATGTCGTTTAACGAAGCTATCGCAGCACAAAAGAAAGAAGCTAAACCTATCTTTATGGATGCTTTTACTGACTGGTGTGGACCTTGTAAAATGCTGGACAAAAATACTTTTAGTGATGCTAAAGTAATCGAGTATATCAACAAGAATTACTATGCTGTGAAATTTGATGCAGAAGGTAATGAAGAAATAAACTACAAAGGAACAAAGTACACAAACCCTGGATACAACAGTGAAAGAAAAGGTAGAAATGCTACACATGACTTCACGATGTTCTTAAGAATACCTGGATACCCTTCTATGGTTATCTTCGGTACAAAAGGTGATGTGACTAAAGTAATCGTTGGGTACCAAACCCCTCAACAACTATTACAACAGATTTAAGATCATTATAATAAAGAAGACCAATATCCCTTTTCATACATATCATGGAAAGGGATATTCTTTTTTACACATATATCAATACACTTTCTCTTAAACCAAAAAGGGACTGAATTATGAAAGATCACTAATTTAGGTAACCTCACTTCTAGCATTCGCTCAAAGTTAATATTAGGTTGCCCAGAGAATAATACAACAGAAGCATCTAATACTCCATTATACGCTATCCTATCAGTATCTATAATTAGCAATTTGTCTTGAGTATTCGGTACGATCCCCTCTAATGGATGGTACATGACTTTATCTAAACCATACTCTTGTACATATTTATCTAAATCACGTAGATATCTCTGGTCAGTACTATCAATAAGATTCATTAATACATGTACAGTATCATAGTCTCTAATCCATATTGATCTATTATTCTTATTAGACATGAATGGAACCACAATTTCAGTATCCAAAGTATCTTCTTTACTCGATCCTAAAGTAGCACCTAGCTGTAAAGCACTACATAGTAATACCCCTACTACTATATATCTCAATTTCTTCTGATAATAAGTAAGTAATACTCCTCCTATAAGAATCAAGATTAAAGACATTTGTGTAAAGCCTATCTGTACATTCTGATAAGAGAAATAATCCAAACGATACACTAGTTCTATTAAGCGGTACATTAGATCCGTTAACACATTAAGGCAAAAACCAACTGCTATAGATATACTTTCAATCCACATCACAATCAAATAGACCATCCCTAAAATAATAAGTACTGTTATTAACGGTATGACAATTAGATTAGCTAATAAAAACAGAAAAGAGAACTGCTGAAAATAATACAACTGAATAGGTATCAGACCAACCTGTACACTTATAGACACATAAGTAATCCCCTGTATATACTGTAGTATTTTATTTTTAGAATAGAACTTTTTAAATAAAGGTAGAATATACACAATACTAATAACGGCTAAATAGCTTAACTGAAAACCTAGATCATATACCCAATAAGGATATATACATAGACTACAGAATAAGGCTAAACCGATGCTGTGCTCTAAATTCTGATTTCTTCTTAAAAGTTGACTAACAAGATAAATCGTAAACATGAGAACCGCTCTAAATACTGAAGCTGAGAAACCTGATAAAAAGACAAAGAACCACAGCAATACAAGTATCACAATACTCCTTATCCTCTTAGGTAAAAAGAATAAACTTCGGGCAAGAACTAAGTAGATAAGTCCTACATGCAATCCTGAAATCGCTAATACGTGCATGACTCCTACTTCTTTAAACTGATTAATAATAGTAGAGTCTATATATGACTTTTCCCCTACTAACAGAGCCATGATTAGACCTTTAGTATTCTCTTGAAGAACAGTGTTGTCAAGATATATTTTATCAATTAAAGACCTCCTTAACTTCAATATTTCATAACGCCAATGTACATCATGTCCTACTACAAAGTAATCTCCTACGTAACTTTGAATAAAGATTCCCTTACCTTGCATATACTTTCGATAATCAAACTGGCCAAAGTTCTTCGGTTGTTGTATACTCCCTACCCTGCCATAATAACTAATGACATCTCCTACTACAAGTGAATCTTGACGCTCATTAAAATAAAGAGCAATCTTATTACTGCACACTGTATCACCTACTCTAATCAATTCTCCTATAAATCGTTTGTTCGTTTTATTACTAAGAGTCTCTGTTATTTTTATATCTATTCTACTATTTTTAGGCTTATTTAGATATGTCTCTATTTTTAGTAACTCAGAATCATATTGATTCTTAACCAAACCTTTTAACCCAACACCTAAAAAGAAAAAGAGACTGACAAATAATACAATATCCTTACTCCCCATAAACCAAGACGGAAAATGTACATATCTATTCATTAATGATATTGTCAATACAAATAGAAGAATACATAAAGTGGCTATCACCCAAAAAGTACTTATAGGTAAGTCTAAGTATATTCCCAAAAAAAGGAATAGAGAATAAAATAAAAAAGAGAATTTAATAGGCTTCATACTTACAATAAGTATCAAAACCCTTTCCAAAATAACTGATTCTTTGATTAGTATCAGCAATTCTAAAAATATAGTGAATACAATAAAAAAAGCCCTATCCTGATGGATAGAGCTTAATATTATTTTTTTGAATCCTTGTAATCTTAATTCATACTTTCTAGAACAACACGGTTAATCTGTGCGAAAGTTCTACTATAGTAATTTTCTTTTGTTGAAGACACAATCACTCCTTTGCTAGTTGAAGAATGAATGAACTTAATTTCGTCATCTAATACTTCAGTGATTATTCCTACATGACTAATTCTATTGCCACGAGTTTTAAAGAAGATTAGGTCACCTGTCTGTGCTTCTGCTTTTCTCACACGTTCACCTACTTGAGCCATTTCACTTGAGGTACGTGGCAGATTCACACTAGTATCTCCGAAAGCAGTCATCACTAGACCAGAGCAGTCCATACCTTTTCTACTCATTCCACCATATCTATAACGCACACCTTCATAATCAAAAGCGGTATTCAACACTTGACTAGTCAAATTATCGAAGTACTCCCCTTTTGCTTCTTTTGCCTCCTCCATAAAGTCACCTAATAAAGCGTCTAATTCTGCTTGTATTTTATCATCTACATTTTTACTCTCAGCGATAACGGCTGTAGGTTTCTTTTTAACAGGGCTACTATAAACAGCTTTACTTGTTGTCTTCGCTTCTATTGTATGGAAACCAGAAAGGCCCAAAACACTGATTAATAATAATGTAAACTTTTTCATATTGGTTATTTTGTGGTGGTTAACTAACTTCTTTTTGTCATATGATTTTTTATTATTTCATCCGCAACATAATCACTCGCTCCTCGACCGCCTAAATTACGAATTAATTCTTTATATTTTAACAATATTTCATTTCTTTTTTCACCTTGTATGATTTTTGCGAATTCTTGCTCTATTCTTACAGCATTACAATCCCCTTGAATAAGCTCTACAACCACATCGTCATCCATAATTAGGTTTACGAGAGAAATATACTTTAATTTTATAATTCGTTTAGCTATTTCATAAGATACTTGATTCCCTTTATATAAAACAACCTGTGGCACACTAAACAATGCTGTTTCTAACGTTGCTGTACCTGAAGTCACTAATGCAGCATGGGCAATATTCAATAAAGCATACGTTTCATTAAATACAAACGAAATATTTTGATCTTTTATAAAAGTCTCATAGAATGAAGCTTCTTGTCCTGGAGCACCAGCTATTACAAATTGATATTGTGGGTAATGATGTATTACAGAAAGCATTTCATTTAATAATCTACTGATCTCCTGCTTTCTACTACCAGGTAATAACGCAATCACTGGTCTATCATCTAAATTGTGCTTTTTTCTAAAGTCCTCATGCTCCTGTGCACGGTAATTTGCAATAGCATCAATTAATGGGTGTCCTACAAAGGTTACAGGGTAATTATGTTTCTTCTCATAAAAATCCTTTTCAAAAGGCAGAATTACATACATAAAATCAAAATCTCTTTTGATATCATTGATTCGATTCTCCTTCCAAGCCCATATTTGAGGTGAGATATAATAATGTGTTTCTATACCTATTTTCTTTGCCCATTTAGCTATTCGCATATTAAAGCCGGGGTAATCAATAAACACTAATACATCTGGATTAAAAGATGCGATATCTTTTTTACAGAACTTAATATTGCGCAATATTGTTCCTAGATTTTGTACCACTTCAACAAATCCCATAAAAGCAAGATCTTTATAATGCTTCACGAGCTTACCGCCTACCTGTTGCATTAAATCTCCTCCCCAAAAGCGTATCTCTGCCTCAGGGTCTTTCTTGTATATAGATCGCATAAGATTAGATCCATGTAGATCCCCTGATGCCTCTCCTGCTATTATATAATACTTCATCTACACTAACTGTGTTATTATGGTTAAAATAATTACGGCTAAAATACAACCTCTAGCCATAAAATCTAATCTGCGATTAATAAAAAACGTAAACAATAGCAAATTAAGTAAGCTCCCTATCGCTGTTATTCTTCCTACCAACCCTATGTTATTAATGAAACTAAAATCACTAAACAACTCATAGTTAGTAAACAACAACAAATAAAGTTCTATACCCACTACAGTAGCCACTACACCTCCAACAAAACCGATTAGAATATGAACAATCTTATCTTTCATCTACAGATCCCATCTATTAATACGTTCTAATACTTGATGTGCTGTTAAGTCAAATTGCACTGGTACGATAGAGATATAGTCATTTCGCAATGCCCACTCATCTGTATCTTCTCCTTTATCCTGGTTCACGAATTCTCCTACTAACCAGTAGTACTCTTTTCCATGAGGACTAACTCGTTTATCGAAGTTCTCCACCCATGTAGCCTTAGCTTGTCTACACACTTTTATTCCTTTAATATCTTCAGTAGCCAACTTTGGGAAGTTTACATTCAACACCACGTCTTTTGGAATCCCATGTTTAAGTGCCTCTGTTGTAATCTTTTTTATAAAAGGTTTTATTTGTTCAAAATCTGCGCTCCAGCTAAAATCTAATAAAGAGAAACCTATTGCAGGTATACCACTCATCCCTGCTTCTAGTGCAGCACTCATCGTTCCTGAATAAATAACATTGATAGAAGAGTTAGAACCGTGATTTACACCAGACACACACAGATCAGGTGTTCTTTCTAGTATTTGTCCTAGCGCTATCTTTACACAGTCAACTGGTGTACCTGAACAAGCGTATTCTAATTCTATCTCTGGGTCGATATTTACTTTTTCTAACGTAAGCGTATTATTGATCGTTACAGCATGCCCCATTCCAGATTGAGCACTATCTGGGGCAACTACCACTACTTCTCCTATCTCTTTCATCACACTTATCAAGGCTCTCATTCCTGGTGCTGTGATACCATCATCATTTGTAACAAGTATTAAAGGTCTTTGCATCATATATTTATTTTAATTACATTCGCTAATGTAAGGATTATATGTTATTTTGTTTGTGAAATTACTTAGTTTTAACCGAAAATACGCAATAGACATATAGACGAAAAGTAATTATACAAAATAGGTCAGAATTAGTGATACAAGCATACACTAGTATGGTTTTAGAGCTAATGAAGGAGCTATAAAGTAGAATTACTTTGCAGTATTTGGCTGATACGGATTTTGGGTTTAAGCATATAACAACTACGGATTTTTATACGATTATGTGTTTTAACAAATAATTATCGACCTTATCGTATAAATATTTACTTTTTTAACTACTTTAGTTCAAAACTAATTAATGAATACTTTTAAGCTATTTATGAAAAGAAATTATAAGGTTATACTTCTACTTATCGGAGTGTCTGCTCTTCTGTGGAGTTTTATGCCTAAACAGCAAAAGGATACGCCTGAAAAAGATCAGCTTCTTTTAGAATTAGTAACGTATATATTAGAAAACACGCATTATAATCCAGCAAAGATTGATGATAAATTCTCTGCTACTGTATATAAAGAATATCTAAAAGCATTGGATCCAATGAAGAGATACTTCTTACAATCGGATATCGATGAGTTTTCTAAATATGAGTACCTAATAGACGACATGATTCAGTTAAAGGAACTTTCTTTCTTTGACCTGACTTATGAGCGTATTACTCAACGTATGAATGAAGCTAAAGGTATTTATACGGAAGTTCTTGAACAACCATTCGAATTCGAATCAGACGATGTATTAAATGCTGACTATGACAATATCGGCTACGCTAAAGATGCGGAAGAATTAAAAGAGCGTTGGAAAAAACTACTAAAACTTAATGTCTTATCTACCATTACTGACAATCTTAAAATACAAGAAGGTAAAGTAGAGGAAGAAGAAGAGTTTGACGAGTTCGGAGAGCCTATCGTTAAAGAAGAAAAGAAAACAGATAAAAAAGCAAAAGACAAAAAGCCTGTTGAAAAGAAATCTTTTGAACAACTTGAAAAAGAGGCTCGTGAAAGTGCTTTAAAGTCATATGATGAAGTTTTTGAATTCATTAAAGACCTTGAAAGAAAAGACTGGTTTGCTATCTACTTAAACTCTATTGTAGAGCGTTTTGACCCACATACTTTCTACTTTGCTCCTGAAGACAAGGAGAAGTTTGATGCTAGCATGAGTGGTAGCTTCGAAGGGATTGGTGCTGTCTTACGCAAAAAATCAGAAGGTGTAGAGATTAATGAACTTGTACCAGGCGGACCTGCTTGGAGAGGTAAAGAAATCGAAACTGGAGATATTATCCTTAAAGTTGGTCAGACTAAAGATGAAGAACCTATCGACATCGTTGGTATGCGTCTTGACAACGTTGTAAAACTGATCAAAGGGAAAAAGAACACTACAGTATTCTTAACGATTAAGAAAATAGACGGAACGATTAAGGTTATCCCTGTAATGCGTGAAGTTATCGAAATGGAAGAAACTTACGCTAAGTCAAGTGTTATCCAAGATGGTGACAAGAAATATGGGGTTATTCATTTACCTAAATTCTACATTGACTTTGAGAACAAAGACAGTCGTAACGCATTTACAGACGTTGAAAAAGAAATTAAAGAACTAAAACAACAGAACATAGACGGTATCATTATGGATCTTAGAAACAATGGTGGAGGTTCATTAGAGACAGTTATCAAAATGGTTGGGCTATTCTCTAAAGAAGGCCCTGTAGTACAGGTGAAGTCTTCTAGAGGAAAACAAAAAGTACTAGATGATAAAGATACTCCTATCGTATGGGAAGGACCATTAGTTGTATTAGTAAATAACTTCTCTGCTTCTGCTTCTGAAATCTTTGCAGCAGCTATCCAAGATTATAAGCGTGGAATTATCATCGGTAGTAAACACACGTATGGTAAAGGAACTGTACAAAACTTAATAACACTTAATGACCTATTAAGAAAACAACCTTATGGCGATTTAGGTGCTTTAAAAGTAACACTACAGAAGTTCTACCGTATCAATGGTGGTTCTACTCAACGCGAAGGAGTACTAAGTGATATCGTATTACCAGACAGATATTCTTATATCGACATGGGAGAAAGAGATATGGATAACGCAATGCCATGGGACAAGATAGAAAGAGCTACTTATACTCCGTATAACAATGATTTCTCTGCTGTTATCAAGTCAAGTAAAGAACGTATTGCCCTTAATGAGCAATTCAAATTGATTGACGAGAACGCGCAATGGATCAATGAAAGAAAAGATGAAAAAGAAGTTCCATTAAGCCTTGAGAAATATCGTGCAAAACAAAAAGAAGTAGAAGAGAAAGCTAAGAAATTCAAAGCTATTTCTAAGTATAAAAACGAATTGAAATTTACTTCTTTACCTAGCGAATTAGCTAGAATCAAGAACGATACAATACTTGAAAGCAAAAGAGATAGATGGCATGAGATGCTAAATGGCGATGTCTATATCGAAGAAGGTGTGAAAATCTTAAAAGACTTAGACACAAAGAAAATATATAAAGTAAGTGGTGATAAAAACAACGTAAGTTCTAAATTATAGAATGTCTCACACTAGCAAATCATATACACAGATTGCGCTCCAAAAATTCAAACAAGATTTTTGGGGCGTTTTGTGTTTTTGGATTATTGTAAGCATTGCTATAGTAGCAGCCTTTGCTTACTTCATTATCCCTGACAACTCTAAGAATGCTAACGCAGGAGACCTTGCCCTTCGTTCTCAGAGCCCAGGTTTTACAGTATCTACTATCACTATTCCTACAGACACAGATCGCACCTGGAGTGAGCTTTGGTTTGGAAGAGAAGAAGCTACTAGATTTATCCCTATTAGTGAATATCACATTACTAACGATACCCTATTCTATAAGGGGTATAGTAACCAACCACAACTAGAAGAAACTAAAAGCATAGCGCTGAGTTCTTTAAACAACGCTAAAGAATCCGAGATTATCAAACAAAAGAAATATTGGTTAGGTACAGATAACCAAGGAAGAGACTACCTAAGTAGACTAGTTATTGGTGCTCGAGTATCTTTATCTATAGGCTTTGTAGCTGTGCTAATATCTTTAGTGATAGGTATCACATTAGGCGCTATAGCCGGTTACTTTGGCGGAAAGATAGATGCCTTTATTCTTTGGTTGATTAATGTGTTTTGGTCTATACCTACCTTACTGTTAGTGATTGCCATTACTTTAGCCTTAGGCAAAGGTTTTTGGCAAGTATTCATCGCTGTTGGACTAACGATGTGGGTAGAAGTAGCTCGTGTAGTCAGAGGACAAGTAATCAGTGTAAAAGAACAACAATACGTAACTGCTGCCCATGCTTTAGGCTATTCTAACTACAGAATCATTACTAAACATATCTTGCCAAACTGTATGGCTCCAGTCATCGTAATTTCGGCTGCTAACTTTGCTTCTGCCATTTTAGTAGAGAGTGGACTAAGTTTCTTAGGTTTAGGAACACAAGTACCTACACCTAGTTGGGGTGCCATGATTAAAGAAAACTATAACTATATCTTATTAGGCAAACCTTATTTAGCCTTATTACCAGGCTTTGCTATGTTTGTACTAGTGATAAGTTTTATGCTGATAGGCAATGCCTTAAGAGATGCCCTTGATGTTAGAAAATAACATCCCATCCTTATTTTTTCCTTATTATCCTGGAATAAGCGATAGACATATAAACGAAAAGCAAGTATACAAAATAGGTCTGAATTACTAATAAAAGCATACTATAGTATGGTTTTAGAGCTAATGAAAGAGATATGAAGTAGAATAGCTTTATCGTATTTGACTAATGCTTAATCTGGGTTTAACTAACGCTGATTCTAGGATTATACACAATGTCAAAGAACATACTATAAGTCATTACTTACGGTGTATCCAATCTAAATCAGATACAGCACAAAAGTAAATAACCTTATTTATGTTCTTTTCAATATTGCTCATAACGCCCTATTATGACGATAATGAGTGTATATGGTAGCAGAAAGTGGGACACTGTACACCCTAAAAGAACTTTAAGGCACAAGTAACTCTCGTATATCTGCCTTATTCCCATTATAGATATTTAAGTCCACCTTACCATCTATTCCATTGATAACCCCTTTCTCTGTAAATTGCCAGAAATGCCAGTCAGGCTTTATTTCTTCAACAAAGAAGTTGTAGTTAGCGATCCATAATACATGATCAGGGAACCATTCCTTAAGGTGATGTGTATAGTAATTCTCTCCCGAATACAAGATCGGTTTTACTTTATAATGCGCTTCTACTAGCTTGATCCAGTTTTGCAGTCCTTTTCTAAGATTCTCCATAGACTGCTCTTTAGGCATATCCTCTATATCTAATACAGGAGGAAAGTCTCCTTCAGATATTTTCACTAGTTTGATAAAGTTTTCTGCTTGCTCTGTCGAATTTTCATCAGGGCGATAATAGTGATATGCCCCTCTAATAAAGTGATTTGCTCTAGCGCCTTTCCAGTTTAGATGAAAAGCTTTGTCCTTGCCATCTTTACCCATAGTCGCTCTAATAAACACAAAGTCAAGAGAAGCTTTACCAGCTACAGAATCCACCACCTTCCAATCGATCACCCCTTGATAATGGGACACATCGAAGCCGACTAGCATACTATCATGTCTATTCAACACCTCTACAGTACGCACATCATAGATAGACTTGCCTTCTGACTTGTCATCAGAGCTAAAGAAATAGCGTATTCCCTCTCTAAAATGTAACCCAAACCAAATACCTATTCCCACTAATACCACGATGATGACCACCCACTTCACAGTAGTCCATGTAGATGATTTAGTACTCTTCTTTCTAGAAGGTTTTCGTTTTGTTGGAGGTTTTCTCTTTGGTCTAGCCCCCACAGCAGACATAGGATTTGAATTAGTTTTATTAGAAGCCATCTCTCTTTAGAAAAAAGCAAAATTAATCCTTTTATTGATATTGAATACTTCTAGAAGCTATAACTTTTACACAGACTCAGCACCTTGTTTTAATTTGAGTACAGGCACAGGTAGTTCTATATTATTCGCCTTAAATTTCTTGTCTATCTCAAAGCGGATCTCACTACCGATGCGATCGTTATCAAAAGCGTTATCTATAAAATAATACAAGATAAAACGGATAGAAGATTCTCCGAACTCATCTATAAACACTATAGGTTTAGGTGTTTTTAGCACCTCATCATTATCCTCTACACATGATAATAACACCGATTTGACTAACTCTACATCCGTCCCTATAAATGCACCTACATTAATCCTAGCACGTATCACAGGGTCCTCATGCGTCCAGTTATTCATAATATCGTCTATCAGTTTTCTATTCGGAATCACGATATCCTTTCTATTACGCGTCTCAGCGATAGTACATCTAAGGTTAATGACCTTCACACGAGCCACCTCACCTCTTATCTCTACCACATCACCAACGTTCAATGTCTTGTCAAACAAGATGTAAATACCTGCTATCAAATCTCTAAAGATATCTTGTAGTGCAAATCCCAAACCAACAAATAGAGCGGCTGAAGTAGTCAAAAACATACTGATATTTATCCCTACTACATTCAGGATAAAGAAAATCATAATCAGGTAAATAAAGTAATTAATGAAATTAAAAACACTCCCTAGCCTAGCCGCTACATCAGGAGTAGCCATACGTATAAATGCTTTTTTCAACAGCCTCACCCCTACATTAGTAATCATAAGCGTGAATGCGATGAATAATAAGGTACCTATCGTAATACTGATAGACTTACTCGTATATAACTCAAACTCTAATACAGTTGCCAGCAAATTTTTTAATTCCATTCCTTTTTCCTTGATTAATCCTTAGACATTATAATTTAGACTCCACTTCATACAAAAGTCACACCATTCCTCTAAATTCAATATTTAAAGAATGAAATTTACAAAAAAAGATGATACATAATTTCTAATCAATGATAATATCAAGAAACATATTTTCTAAAAGCTAAAACGAATACGAGTAGGTCTATACAAAATAATGATGTAAACTCTCGTACTGCTATATAATATTTGATTATTGTATTGCTACAAAAAAGTTAATTAAGCTATAACTTTACACCAATAAAAAAGCCTCTTCGTTTGAAGAGGCTTTTCTGTGCGGGTAAAAGGACTCGAACCTTCACACCTTGCGGCACCAGATCCTAAGTCTGGCGTGTCTACCAATTTCACCATACCCGCGAATCAGTGGAACATCCTGTTCCTTTAAGACGTGGCAAATATAATAGATTTTTTTGCTTAAAAACAAATCTTAAATAATAAAAAAAATCATTTATTTTTAAAACTCTTATACAGAGACTTTTAAAAATAAATGATTCCTAAAATAATTCCATAAAAAAAGCCTCTTCAAATGAAGAGGCTTTTTTGTGCGGGTAAAAGGACTCGAACCTTCACACCTTGCGGCACCAGATCCTAAGTCTGGCGTGTCTACCAATTTCACCATACCCGCGAAATCTAGTGGAACATCCTGTTCCTTTAAGACGTTGCAAATATACAACAGGTTTTTTTATCTGCAAGAAAAAAATTGTATTTTTTTATTCTTAGCTTTGTGAGTAACAAAATCAATGTATCCTTTTATATTATGAAAGATTCAAAACAATTTGTTCAAGAAAACAAGCAACGTCTTTTAGATGAGCTAATTGAACTATTAAAAAAGCCGTCTATCAGTGCTGATAGCGCTTATTCTCAAGATGTAATCAACACTGCAGAAGCAGTAAAAGAAAGTTTAGAAAAAGCAGGATGTGATATAGTAGAATTATGCGAAACACCTGGTTATCCTATCGTTTATGGTGAGAAAATCATCGATCCAGCTCTTCCTACAGTATTAGTTTATGGACACTATGATGTGCAACCTGCTGATCCTATTGAGTTATGGACTTCTCCTCCATTCGAACCTGTAATCAAAACAACAGATCTACACCCTGACGGAGCAATCTTCGCTCGTGGAGCTTGTGACGATAAAGGACAAATGTATATGCACGTAAAAGCGTTCGAATACATGATTGCAAATGATGCATTACCATGTAACGTGAAGTTCATGATCGAAGGAGAAGAAGAAGTTGGTTCTGTAAGTTTAGGATGGTTCGTAAAAAGAAACCAAGAGAAACTTAAGAATGATGTAATCTTAATCTCTGATACAGGAATGATCTCTAACGAACAACCTTCTATCACGACAGGATTAAGAGGATTGAGCTATGTAGAAGTAGAAGTAACTGGACCTAACAGAGACTTACACTCAGGATTATATGGAGGAGCTGTAGCAAACCCTATTAACGTATTGACGAAGATGATTGCTTCTCTTCACGATGAGAACAACCATATCACAGTACCAGGATTCTATGATAAAGTAGAAGAATTATCTCGTGAAGAAAGAGACGAAATGGCTAAACGTCCATTCTCTTTAGAAGACTACAAACAAAAACTTGATATTGACGATGTATACGGAGAAGCAGGTTATACGACTAATGAGCGTAACTCTATCCGTCCTACATTAGATGTGAATGGTATTTGGGGAGGTTATACAGGCGAAGGTGCTAAAACAGTTATCGCTAGTAAAGCTTTTGCTAAAATCTCTATGCGTCTTGTACCAAACCAAGACTGGGAAGAAATCACGGAACTATTCAAAAAACACTTCGAAAGCATCGCTCCTGCAGGAGTACGTGTAGAAGTAAAACCTCATCACGGAGGACAAGGATATGTGACTCCTATCGACTCTATCGGATACCAAGCTGCTTCTAAAGCATATACAGATACATTCGGAGTAACACCTATTCCAGTACGTTCAGGAGGAAGTATTCCTATCGTAGCTTTATTCGAAGAAGAATTAGGTTCTAAATCAGTAATGATGGGATTCGGATTAGACACTGATGCGATCCACTCTCCTAACGAACACTTCGGAGTATTCAACTACCTAAAAGGTATTGAGACTATTCCATTGTTCTACAAATACTATACTGAAATGATGAAATAATCCATCATTAACTATAATACTAGAGCGAGTAAGAAATTACTCGCTTTTTTTATGCCTTTTTTATTCCCCTTCATTCTAGTGATAACAATAAAATAGAATCACAATCGCATACTGATCGCATTAAAAACGACCAAAAATATGCGACCACTATGTAATCACTATCCGATAACTATGCGATAAGGGCAACAAAAATGCAATAACGAGTACCCTGACAGCGTCTTCTGTATTCCATTAATTTATATTATTTTGTCGTACTTCAAAGTAGATTATATAAAAGTACTAGGCGACACACCGAACTTCTTTTTAAACATCATAGAGAAGTGTGCATAGTTCTTATAGCCAACTGATCTAGCTACTTCCTCTATACTATAGGTCCCCTTAGAGAAAGACGTTAATAAACGATATGCCTCATTCATTCTCATCTCTAATACATACTCGTGAATAGTCATCCCAAAGCACTGCTTAAACCCTGCTTGCAGCTTCGTACGATTCATTCCTATACGCATCGCTAATTCTTCTATGGTATGTTTTAGATAACTCTCTTGCTCTAAGAGCGTCTTTAGGTCATATAATCTACTTATATCTTGAGCATGTATGCGCTGAGCGTGTTTTTGGTCTACATCAGATTGCACCTGATTTAACTGTAATGCCAGAAGTAACATTACTTTACCCTCGATAAACAAATCTTTTACCATACCCGTATAAGGACACGTATTGATTTCATAAATGAGCTGTTTCATATCAGGAGTGATTGTGAAACTATCGTCTCCTAATACGGCGATTTCACCGAGAGACATCTTTTTTAAGAATTGATAACTCTCCTTAGACTCCTCTTTCAAGTTGTGGATTAACCAATTTTCTCCTATTTCGATCTCACAGCTTATAGCACTATCACATACAGGATCATATAGATAACCATCTAGTACAGGCAGATAAAATAAGGTACACTTCCCTACTTCTGTATAGATAGAAAACTTCTGTTGATATCGTGCCTTGTACTCCGTATACCCCTTATCTAGCTCATAATGGAGCTGTATATAAGGTTGTTCCTTATACACATACGTCTTACTCGAAGTCTGTTGAGTACTCTGATAGAAGTGCAGATCTAAGTCTTCTGTACACAATTGTCTATGCATCTGTACATACCCTTCTCCTCTTCTACAGTCGTCAAAACCTAATCCTAATCTCATACACGATCTTATTATTGCAAAAAACAAACATCATACTGCAAAAACCAGATGTATACCTCTTTAGCTTTGCTTAGTTGTTTTTACTAATTCTAAATAACAAAGATAATACATCTAAAATAGACTCAAATGAATAAAATAAACTTAGCTCAAGAATCAGATTCTCTAAAAGACTTTTGGCAATTAAAAAACTTAGGAAATATCAATGATCACACCATCAATTTAATAAAACTACAAGGAGAGTTTGAATGGCACTCACATGACCATGAAGACAAACTGTTTATGGTAGTAGATGGAATCCTAGAACTTCACTTTAGAGATAAAGTAATTACTCTTCACCCTAACGAATGCATTATTGTCCCAAAGGGAGTAGAAAATAAACCTGTGGGAAAAGAAGAAGTTACTCTGATGCTTTTTGAACCTAATAGGATGTAGTAGATAGTGAGTTGTTGTCGCGGATTTTTATAATCCGTGGCACCCTATCTACTTGTTTTCTCTTGTATCCACATCCCAAAGAATTTACTACTCTGTACACTGTGATGTCTTAGTACCTCACTTATAAAGTTGGCTCTACGCGTCTCTTTTAGATTGCTAAACATGGTATTGACAGCACTATAAAATAAGTCTCCATAATACTTACTATCATAATTAGCCTTGATAAGCTTCACACCATATTCTTGCTTCTCCTTCCATAAAGATTCCGTTGTATAAAGCTCAACTGCTCTATCCACGAATTCTTCTACATCATCTGTGATAAAACCGTTCCATTCATATTCCCCACGCATTGCCTCTCCACCTACAGACGAAGACACAGAAGGCGTCCCCACTCTCATAGCGTCAATAAACTTCCCTTTAATCCCAGCTCCAAATGGTATAGGAGCTAACATCACTCTAGCATCACTAATGACCTCTAGGGCATCATCTGCTCTACCGTGTACTAAGAACTTCTCGCGCTCATTGTGTAGTTGCATCACTTTAGGAGAAGGATAAGCTCCATAAATATGCATTCTTGTCTGCGGTAACTTCTTGCGCAACAGCGGCCATATTGCCGTCTTTAGCTTAAGAACAGTCTGCCAATTCGGCTCGTGAATAAAGTTCCCTATAAACACAAAGTCCTCTCTCTCCTCATATCGTTTCCAATTACCAATATCCTCTACTGTAATCTCTTCTTCCATAAAAGGGATAAACAACAGCGCATTCGGTAATATATGGAACTTCTCTACTAATAACTTATACTCATACTCTGAAATAATCAAAGTCAAATCACATCTCAATATACTAGCTAGTTCACGTTTAGTACGTTCACTGTATAAATATTCTTCTATATCCTGTCCTCCTTTTTTCTGCATCTCCTGACGAGCAAATCGAAGGAAGTGTAAGTCTTCCGTATCTAATATCGTCATCGCATCAGGACATTGTTCTGTCACACGCCATCCGAACTGCTCCTCTATCATAAAGCGGTCATACATCACTATATCAGGCATCAGATCAGCTAATACCTCATCTGTACGCGCATCATTTAACCACAGCTCTACTTCAGTCACCCCATAACAAGACAAATCATCACTCACCTCAGACTTTTTCGCTGTACTCCCGAAGTAGATCTGCATCCCCCAGTCTTTAAAACATTGCAGCAGCTGAAGCATGCGCTTCCCGGCTGCAGAGGATTTAGACTCTGGCCATACAGGTCCAATAACTAATATTTTCTTTCTGGATAAATTGTGTTTCATAAACTATTGCTTAAGCCTTTCTATCTGTGTATTTATTGTAAGAAGATAATCTTTCTTTAAATCCTCTGATAAGAACGATTTATTGATAAGCTCCACTGCTTTTTTATTCCATCCTTCTATTCTAGAAAACACATTGTTTACCTGTTTTTTATTCAACTTCAATACTTCTGCAAAGCGTTCAAAGTATGCTCTATTTTGATTCTTCTTTTTACCTCCTAAGTTTAAGGCAAAGTCATCCTTATCTTTAGGCAGAACTATTTTTACATTTAGCAAATCATACGCAGGTGATAATCCCCACACATTATCTATACATAACATAGAGAAGTTCTTTAAGTGCATATTATTATTCCCTATAATAAAATTAAAAACAGCCAACTCAAAGAAACGCATCTTATCTAATGCTGTATAAGATGATAATTCTCCTATCTCCTTACCCACTTGCTCCATTGTGCCAAGATACTTATCTTCTAATTCTAGGATCTGCAAGAAATCAATCATGTGCAGTTTTTTGCTATTTGCAGTTCTATCCACTCTTTTTGTTATATAACACAACTCTCCTGATGCCATTCTAATTAAGCTAGAAGACACTACGTTGATATCAAACAACTCTGCCAAACGCATAGACAAATGAACTGCTGCCCATACTTCTCTATGTACTCTACTAGATATTCGAATACATATTCTCCCTGATCAGTCTCCGTTAATACTCCTGCATTAACAGAATCATACTTAATTAATGCCCTTCTCATAATTCCTTAGTATTTATAGGCCCTAGAGTATGTCCAAACATGATAAGTACTTCATTTACCTTAGCTAAGCTTAAATTATCTTTCCCTTGCTCTATCTTTCTAATAACAGTCAATGCAACTCCAGCCTTATCAGCTAACTGCTCTTGTGTTAAACCAACCCTTTTGCGATGTTCTTTAACAAACTCTCCTAATGATGTGCTCATATACTCCAGAATTAAATACAATGAAAATCTTAACTCATATTATATGCAATAACATATAATTATACACAAATATACAAAACTATATGCAATTACATATAATCCACCTCTAAAACATCATTTTATATGCAATAACGTATAATACAGACAAAAGCAACTCTCTAATAGCGATAGGATAATCCAATAATACAGTATGTTACTACCTAATAATTGCTATTTTTGCATAAAACGAAAAGGAATTATGCTTGGATTAAAACTATTAACAGACCCTCGATGGGCAGATATCGCTGAGTCTAACTTAGAAGAGATATTAACGGACCACTGTTGGTGCGAACAAAAGGCAGCTACGAATGCCATAACATTGATTACGTATAACTCAGAGCACGAAGACTTAGTGACTGCGATGACGGAGATTGCTATCGAAGAGATGCAACACTTCCAGATGGTACATAACATCATTAAAGAACGTGGATACACACTAGGTAGAGAACGCAAAGATGACTATGTAGGTCAGCTGTATAAATTCTCTAAGAAAGACGGTAGCCGTAATGAGTGCTTCATTGATAAACTATTATTCGCTGCGATGATAGAAGCGAGAAGTTGTGAACGTTTTAGAACACTATCTCAAAACATCAAAGATGAAGAGTTAGCAAAGTTCTATCATGAACTGATGGTATCAGAAGCAAATCACTATACTACATTCTTAAAGTTCGCTAAGAAATACACAGAGAAAGTAGATGTAGACAAACGTTGGAAAGAATGGCTTGAGTTCGAAGGAGAACTAATCCAATCTTACGGAAACAAAGAACACATACACGGATAATAGTAAAGAGCTTCAGCTAATAAACTGAGGCTCTTTACTTTTACAATATCTAGAACCCCATTTTTAACTTTGGATATACACTATCATTCCCACTAAGGCGTATTTTGATATTCAGATTAAAACCTTTTATTACAGGTATCCTATCCTCGTTAAAGGGGATACCGTATCCCAGTCCTATATCCATCAAGTTTAATAATGATATACCTACTTGTGGTTGTACATATTTAGTAGAAGTTTTTGCTCCATAGAACAATAATCCGTTGCTTTTAGTAATATCCACATACGGCAACCAATGCCATTCCTTGTGATAAGGAGTTGCCAATACACCACCTCCTACAAAAAGCCATTTTTCATCAGAACTCAATACATCATACTCCACTCCTAACTGAATCATGCTATGCGTTCCTTGATTATACCCTACGTTAAATATAGGTTTATAATCAGAATTACTGCGCTGCCCCCAGCCTACTACAGTCATAAGGCAAACTCCTAAAACAATACTTAATTTACTCAGCATAAGAATTCTATATTTTTAGAAAACATCAAATCAATTATACACTAATATAACGACTAAAATAGTATATTCCCTTTTGCACTAAATATTTTGAAATACAAAAAGAAAATTAATAATGACTAACGTTCTAAAAAGAACTATTTTCTTTTTATGAAAACACAGTATATATGCAAAGATAAAGAGAGCCTGAGTTATCCCCAGGCTCTTCTTTATTCATCCTCACACAGCCTACACTACACTTAAGAAAGCACTTGTACTGCTATACTTCTTAGCTTCATCTACTATGATTAGCCACACTGAGTTATTCTTAGCCCACTCAGCAGGGATATTAGCAGAGATAGTCCCTGCCTTACGATTAGCCTGATTCTCTATCACGTAGAACTGGTTAGCATCTTGATTATACACCACGAAGACCATATCATCTTTCTCCTTTGCCAATCCTATTCCCACATCAGACTTCCAATTCACAGTAAGTTTAGCATTCTCTATCTTCACATCGCTTACGATAGGCACAGGCAACACCCCTTTAGTGATCACTACCTTAGCGTAGTCTATTGCTAAGTCACCATCTTTCTCTATTACCGTTTCTAATAACTGATAAGACATCGCTAAGTTGGTTCTAGACTTAGCCCCTTGATACTCTCCGAAATACTTCCCTGTCAATTGATTCAACGGAGATAAGAACTCTGCTACTAATTTAAACTTTGCACGTTGTTTTAACTGTCCTTCCGTTGCAGGTTTACCACTCTTTTTTGGCAAGCTTCGGATAATGTTTTTACCTCTCCAGTTTACCCCTACTACAGTACCTACTTTTCCTTGTACTCCTCCTAAAATTCCTTTTTTAATTTCTGCCATGATTTCTAATTTTTTAAAATGGTTATTAATTATGATATCAGATTATTACTCAGTAGCTACTCTATCGCTTAATCTTCTGATACAAATCTATTTCATATCAAAAACTTTATTTTAAATCATGACTTTTTTAACCACACATGACCTATTCTAGTCACTTATGGTCGCATATAGTGGGACACTATACGCCACTTCTTACATCAGATCTACACCTAAACTAGTAGATACAGAAAAGCCTTACTAGTATAAAACAGTAAGGCTCTTCTTCCCTTTAAAAAAAATGTAAACAATTCTTCTTTCTATAACGTTACTCTCTTAGAATTTCTTAACAGCTTCTGTTGTAGTAAAATATCCATTAAATAATAACTTCATCTCCTTATCGCCAAAGGCTTTAAAATCAAATACCCCTTGACTCTCAACACCTTTCTTTCCAGCACCAACCCCATTATTTGGTATTACTAATCCTTTCGTTTTTAATGTAATATCAGTCAATCGATCTTCATTCACTTCATATGATTGGGCATCTTCCCCTTCTAACATCAAAAACACACTTCTTACGATCCAATCACTTGAATCACTTAAAGAAACACGTTGACCAAAATCAGTAATTTGATTCTTACTGTTCAATTTAATCGTCGGGTTTGGAATCCAAACTGTAATACTCATGTTATTAGCAGCTTCTCCATTTATATTCCAAACATTGATTTCTACAGCATTCATCGTTTTTCCATTTAAGAGATACACTCTGTCTTTAACCCCAGATTTATACTTATACTGGCTTACGTCAAAGGTTAACTCATGAACCTCATAGTTTTTACCTCCTATCCAGAAGTAACTCGTATCAGCTAACACCTCTACAGTGACCTTATTACTCTCCTTATAGCCTTCGCCACCTCTTGCTACGAAAGTGTACACACCTACCTCTGTCGGAGTATATTCAGCTCCCTCTATCTCTGTTCCACTCTCTACATGGTATATTTTAGCAGCTACAGTCTCTTTAAAATCATTTAATACGTCGAATACGATTTTGTTTCCCACGATTACCTTGCTCTCCTTTACCGATAGATTTATGTTTACATAAGCTTTCACTTTAATATCTACAACCTTGCTAGAAGTATACCCCGCCTTCTTCGCTACTACTTTAAAATCTCCTGGTTTCATAAACTCATATAGTGCATTCACCTGTGTCTCATTGATGAAGATTCTAGCACCTTTCACCTCTTCCCCTTTTTGGCTTTCTACCTTTATAGATACCTTATCACCTACGTAGTAGTTCTTCTGTTCAATTTTTACGACTAACTCACCTAATTTTTCATCATCTATCACAGCATTATCATCGCTACTACACGAAGCTAATAATGATAGACCTAGAAATAAAAATAAAATTCTCTTCATAACTTTTTTAACTAAATAATTTTAATTACAAATTAACAAAATTCACTTTTTATTAACTAAAACAAATCAAATATGGTACATAGCAATTGCGTATTTTTTAAACAAACCTCTCTAATTGATAGAATTTTAACGAAAAGAAAGCCTCTAGCAGAGAACAAATAATAACACTCATCACATATATCAGAACAATTAATTATACTATTCAAATATTTTACACACTACTTCTAACCGACAAGTAGTCAAATTCTTCTTTAAAAAAATATTTTACCAACTATTAATCAATTGATTAACAACTAAAAAAACTCTTTAAACCCTATTTTCAATCATTGTACTTATTATCATTACTTTCATTAGAAAATGATGAAGATAATTCCTATCTTCATCTAACGATAGAGCCAATAATTACTTACTTTTGTTATAATAAAACATTACTAATTCACCGATTATGAAGTTTATCCCTCTAGCAGAGATAAAGCACTTATTACCAGAGGACTGTTGGTATAAGCATGAGAATCTAGACTTGCCGATCTTATATTACGAAGGGCACCAGCAGTGGGAAGACCCACTAAACCTAGATACCATCTCTGCCCAACATTATACTGATGACCTTATCCCGTTTATTCTTATAAATGGCAATCTTACTGTACCCCAAATTTTCAATGCTAATACAGAGATTTCTACAGGACTCGTGGTACTAGGTAGCCTTACTACTAATAATATAGCAGTAGGAGGACAAGGTATCTATGTCAAAAGAAATCTAAAGGTAGCAGAGGTATTCTGGGGAGATTATAATCATGGAGAACTTATCGTAGGAGGTACCATACGCGCTAGACTGTTTATCAATACAGACTATGGTGTAGACGACTATCGCTTCAGTATGAAAGATCGCATAGAGATAGACTTCTTGCTAAACCATGACTTAGAACGAGACGTAGCAGAGCCTACAGTCCTATTCCATTTGATCAAACCAGAATTCTTATATAAACGAGAAGAACTAGATGACACCATATATTCTTGGGCAAATTGGTTGCGTACTGATGCTATTTTACAATCATTCGCTCAGAACCAATCCATTCTACTAGAAACGCCTAATCCTGCCTATGCAGATGAGAAGTCCCCATTTGCTTTTGCGAATAAGGAGGTGAACCTAGACAACCTAATGAAGCTAGCAGGTGGTAGCATCTTTAATCAAGATCATATCCCTACTGGAGAAGAGATCGTCATAGACTATGCAGAAGAAGATATGTATAAGCGTATCTCATTTACGAATGGAAACTCGTACACTACATCTGTGTACTTCCAGTACCAAGACTTATACGCAATGCTAGTCACCATAGAGAAGAAGAAGTCTCTACTTCCATTCTCTAAAGACTACGCCTTACAGACCTTCTATAGATACCCTACAGAGCTAGATCAGACTTGGCAGCCGATGGTGAATACCAGTATAGCCGAATCACTGACCATCGAATGGGAGAAGCTATTAGTAGAATACAGTGATATGATTGGTATCTATAATAAGAAACAGAAGATCATCACCGTAGCCAACTTTAACGACATCATGAAGCGCCCTGTCGTACAGCGACTAGGTCAGCGATACTATGAGAAGGAAGACTCTACGATATACTACTGTGGACAGCAGTGGAGATTCAGACTAGAGGACAGAGCTGCAGGTCATGCTCCACGTATCACCATACAAAACTACCTCGGCAAAGGTAAAAATGGAGAGAACCAATACGAGTACTTCCACTACGAGCTAGAGCAAGACCCTGACCCAAAAGGCAAGCCGTACATACAGCTGTATTACCAACGTGAGATCAGCCCAGATGCAGATGTATTCTTCTTAGAAGTATCTACCCGCAGACGTATGCTAAAAGCGATTAACTACTTCATCTACCTACAGAAGTACATCGAACGCGTATGGATAAAAGAAGAGGTCATCCTCACCGATGAAGAAATAAAACTACGCGAAGCTAAAGAGAGAGGTAACACCTATCTTAAAAGCATCCTAGGACACCGATAATAAAAAAACGAGACCAGTGGTCTCGTTTTTTGTATTACACTACTTTGCTTCATTAATTGTCTTGCGAACATCGGTATATTTAAAATAAATAAAAGAGCTCACTACATTAAATTCTAATGGTTTATCCTTAGTCGGTCCTGTTCCTAAAAAAAATACATATCCTTCATAACCTTTATCTAAGGTCTTCAATGTAAATCTTTCGTAGGTTTCATCAAACACCCTTTTATAATTATTACGAATTCTACTTATCTTTTGACTAGATAGATCTTTTTTAGACAAAACTACTTTATAATTATTCTCCTTACTTTCTCTATGAGGCAATAACTCAAATACCATTTTATCATCATCTTCAGTTAATGCCCCACTTTTAAATAACTTTAAGGGAGCATAAAAAATCTTATTATCAATAAATGGACTATGATTCAAACCATATCCGATACGTCTAAACAAATAACGATACTCACTTTTCTCTCCTAGTACCTCTATCTCAACATCTCTATTTCTTTCAAAACCAAGATAAAAATCAACGATTCTTTTTATAGAACTAACCTTACTATTTCTCTTACCGTCTTCTGGGTCAAAAGAAAGCTCATCATTATAACCTAATCTCATTTTCCCAGTAGTTGTTCCATCACTACTATTAGTAGTAATAGAATCAGCAATGATTTCAATAGGATCTTCAGCAACATCAGATAATACTAACTGTGATGGATAACCTACCACTTTTAATTCATTGACTGTTAACTTACGATCTTTAGCTTTACCTGTTAGTCCATATAGCAATGCTTCCTCACAATTGTCAACATGAGCTAACTTAGGATTAATACTAAAATACGGTATTTTTTTGTTCGTTAATTTGTAGCTATTAGCAACAACTTTTACTCTACATTTAGGGTCTGAGCATTGAAACGATAATTCCTCCTTAGTCCTTCCCTTCATTAACATAGGAAGTTCTTCTGCCCATACAATCTTCTGAGTATCTACTCGATAAGCTTTGTCCATATTACAGTTTTATACATTAATAAGACAAATAATAGACAATAGGCATACCAATTATATAAAAATCACATAATGTCATATTTACAAAGACAATAAATGTCGATATAGTTAATTTTCAAGACATTATGTCAAAAAAAATCTTATACCTAATTATAACTGACAAAGAGCTTATGTACTTATAAGGCACTACACTTCATTCTCAGGAATAACTCCATTCTCAAACAAATCAACACCATTATTAATCGCACGTATTTCTGATATTCCATCTAATCTAAAATGCCTAATTGCTCCATTTTTAAGTAAACAATTAGTCTCTAAAAGAATTACTATGTTTTTATCCTTAATAAGTTTAGATGATACTGATATACCTACTTCTCCTTTATCTTTACTAATAGTTACATTGCTATTTCCAAAAGAATTTATAAAAAATAAATTAGAACTATCTATAAATTCTTTTACTTCATTATCAGCTGCACTAATATCATCATTCAGCCACCCTAAGTTCTCAAATAAAGCTTCTTTCTTTTCATTTTCAATAACAAAAAAAATGTCCTTAATTTTAATAACTCTTTTTGTAAACCTATCCATTTTATCATTATACGAAATTTGATAATACTCATTCTCTCTAATAGGATAGCTTGTAATACCACTTAGGTAACCTTTATAAGCATAATCAGGGTAACTTGTTCCCCATAAAACACCATCCTTAATCTCCTTAATCTTTTTATTAATCAAAATAGATTCTTTACTGTTTTTTAGAAGGCTGTAAACTAAGGCTTCATAAAAATAATGTTTATACACAATACTTTCTATTTGTAATAGAGAATACTTCACTGATAATCCATCAGTCCCCTCTAAAACTAAAGGTTTTTTTAACTCAATTAAGTTAAATGAGTTACTTTCAATCTGTTCTTTATATTCACTCAACAAATCATTTGTAATTCCTTCTATTTTTAAGTCTATCAAATACAAATTTTCTATTCTAAATGATTCCTCAGAAAAAGTTTTACTCTGAGAGTTATACCACTTACATTTTAATTCAATTGCAGGTCCACCTGTATGACTACAAAATTTATCTTTCTCATCAATAAATTTACATCCAATAACAGTCATTACAGGAGGTAGGAACTCTAAATGATTTGTTTCTACCAAATCACCATTCTCTTTTGTTCTATTTATTTTATGTTTGAATAGTTCTAAGTCTACTGATTTCAATACAACCTGCTTATAAATATACTTTTCTTCAATATTTTTTCTTACTTCCTCAATAGTAGTACATTCAGAACCTAACTCTTTCAAAAAGGAGCGGCTTTCTTCTTTTCTTACATAAGAATCCCCACATTTTATCAACTCTTCTGCATTCATCCTTTTTGACACATACTTTCCATCTCTCGAATTGTAATAAATACATTCAACAAATTCTCCTGCTTTTCTACCAGTTTTAGTATTAAATTTTTCTCCTTCACCTTTCTTATTTACCACCATTATAGGAGTAGTATAATCAGCATACATTGCTATTTTAATTTCTTGATCATTTGCAGTATATGGATGTGTCTTATAAAAAACAACATCTCCTATTTTTAATGTCATATATTCTTATTTTCAGTTAGTAGTACACAAATATACTTATATTTGTACAGACTGCGAGTAAAAGTCATATTACTGTTGTGTGGATTAAAGATATCTTGTCTACTTTATAATAAAGAGATTATAGAGGTAAAGGAATCATAAATTTATTAAGATCCAAATCTTTCTTAATATTTATTTCTCGACCTCTACAGTTGTCATTAAACAACCAGGAGAGTAGAGAAGATATTATAAATGATATTGCTTCTAATAAACTATTTGTATCTAATGTAAATACAGTTGATAATATAAATTCCATAACTATTAATTTAGGGGTTAATAAACTATTAATTAATTTTGATACAAAGATAATCGTCAGTCCAATGACTCAGTTACTGGGTACTGATCCAACCTTAAGGTGTATGTAATATAAAAGACGTTATTGTTTACTCGCAGTTATTTTTTGATTAATATGGAAAAACCTATTTGGCTAAAAGAAAAAGGCTACTTACATTTATCTCCATCTTTACAAATAGGTAAAGATTACAAGCGAATTGTACAAATAATTCAAAATCCTCATTTCATTAGTACTTATGCTTTTTACCCCCTTATACATACTAATATTAGTGATAGAAAATATAAAAAAGGAAATAGTACAAAGCACACTACTGATGATAGGAGTCACACTCACTATGATATAAAGACTAAAGAACCTATACGCAATGCTAAAGTGCGCCCACTACATTATGCAAGTCACTTTGACTCATTAGTCTATAGTTATTACGCTTATCTATTGAATCAAAAATATATTGCAAAACTTGAAGAAGAACCTTTACTTAATCAAGCAATTACTGCCTATCGAAAAATATTAATTAGTAAAGAAAATTCTAGTGGCAAAAGTAATATCCACTTTGCGAAAGAGTGTTTTGACGAGATTAAGCATAGGGCGCTTGACTCAGAAGAAGTAATGGTACTAGCTTTTGACCTTAAAAGTTTCTTTTCAACACTAGATCACAAATATCTTAAAGAACGATGGGCATGGCTAATAAATGAACCAGTGCTTCCAAAAGATCATTACAATGTCTTTAAATCCTGTACTAACTTTAGTTATGTATTACTAGATAACTTACGATTAACTAAAACTAAAAAGGGAGGTAAAAAAAGAGGCTTTGATGAATCTAAGCTCTCAGACATACGCAAGAAGAAAGGTTACCGCTCTTTCTTCTATGACAATGTAGATTTTAGAAATCACATAAAAGAAGGTAAACTACCTGTCTTTAAGAATCACTTTTATCGAGAACTTAACAATGGTAAGAAGGTACAAATGGGAATACCACAAGGTCTTCCTATTAGTGCAACTCTTGCTAATCTCTACTTATATGAATTTGATTTAACAATTATAAATAATATCGTGAAACAACAAGGAGGATTCTATAGAAGGTATTCTGACGATATACTTATTATGTGCAAACCAAGTCAAGAAAAGCAGATTGAAGAATCTGTCCTTAACTTAATTAAAAGTTATCATATTCGTATTAGTGAAGAAAAGACAGAGAAATTCCTATTCAAAAAAGTAATCTTTAATAAGAATAAAGACACTCGTCTTGAATGTTTTAAAATAAAAAATATTGGTGATACGAATAAACTTGTACCTTCACATTTAACTTATTTAGGGTTCGAATTTAGAGGATATAATGTATGTATTAAATCTCCTAACTTATCTAAATATTACAGAAAAATCGTATCTACAATAAAAAGAAGAAGTAAAAGAACTTTAAGACTATTAGAAGAAAATTCAAATATTAAAACAACGTTATACCTAAATCAACTTAAAAAAGTCTACAATGTACCTATAAAACGACCTGATACTGAATTACAAGAGTTACGCACTTTAAAACGTAAACGTTATAGGCTAGTGAAACATATAGATGGATTCTTTCACTTTGAACATTTCGAAGTAAAAAATAAGAAACAGGCAAACTACTATAGCTACATTTTACGATGTAGTTCAACCTTTGGCACAAATAGCTTTAAAAGACAAGTACGCAAGAGAAAACACATAGCTTATACAGCTATAACAAAACACTTTACTTCTAATTTATAGAAATAAAGTGTTTTTACGTAAGCAACTTTAACTATTGCTCCTTTAGCTCTACTTTATACTTACCACCCATCTTTGATGATTCTCCAGTAATTATTAAAGTGTTATTTTCAAATTTATACTCTTGATAATCTGTATCAAAATCTAAATGAAAGTTATCAGGATGTATTATGTTTCCCTCTTCTAACGCAACTTTACCATACCCCATAGTATCTCTTCTAAATGTACAAGGAAGTACTTCTTGTTCTACTTTATTGTTATAATAGTAAGTTACTAATAATGCTTCGCAATAAATACTACTATTCCCTCTTTCTACTTTTTGTTTTTAAACAATTTACAAAGTCATAAAATGCAGATAAACTCATAATTAAAAATTTTAAACTTACATACAATAATAACCACTTTTTACACATAACCTTTACGGTATTCCGTAATCACCTCATTTTATTTAGGGAAGGTACATATCTGAAAGTCAAAAATGTATTAGTTACTAATATTCAACTGACTAAAAAGAAAAATCTATAAGAAATAAATCATCCATAAGCAGTGTTCACTCTACAATACGAGTGAGACCTTTCCTATCGTCAAGGTGACATATGGTATAGATAAAGAAAGGTGTCAACGCACTACAGTAGACGCAAAATATTGTGTCTCTACATACCTATAGGATGAAATAATAAATGCCATAGGCACACACTCCTAATTCTTAATTTTTAATTCCTAATTATAATATGAGACCTTTCCTATCGTCAAGATGACATACTACATGGATAAAGAAAGATGTCAACGCATTGCGGTAGACACAAAATATTGCAAGGCATATCAATGAGGAATAAACAATATCTGTCTATCACATGTAGGCATACATTATGTGACACGGATGATAATCCGTCTCTACTTTGATATACAAGACGTACATTATTCCTCATTATTCATTGTCAATTATTCATCACGTATAGTTTCAGGGTCTAACGCATGTGGCATACATTATGTGACACGGATGATGATCCGTCTCTACCTTTATATACAAGACGTACATTATTCCTCATTAAAACTAATTTCCCTTCATCACGTATAGCTTTACGGTGTATTGCATGGGTATTTTCTTACCTTTTAGAGAGGCAGGTTCCCAGGCGTTCATGGTTACTTTATCGATTAGTTGGATAAGGTGGACTTCCATCTCCTTGTCGAAGTCACTGCGCACTACCTCGATATAAGATGCAGTACCGTCAGGCTCTATCATAAAGTCAAAAATAACTGAGCGATCATAATCCACAGAATTAGTAGGAAATTTCTCCTTAAAGGCTTTGGTCAGATTGCGAGATAGCTGCTCGATACTGATGCGAGAGCGCACAGGAGTAGCCTCCTTACTATAGCTCTTGGTAGTCTGATCGCGGTTAGGAGGAGTGTTATCCTTCTTCACTTGAGCGGTGATATCAGTAGTAGTCAGTAGTGTAAGCACAGTAGATACTAGTAGTATTTTCTTTTTCATAAACAATTTGTTTCGTGCGATTTAGCGCTGTGTTTTTATTTCTTTTTAGCAATACCTAATTAACTGTGATATCCCCTATTTATTATATCGTAGTTCAACATTCTCAGTATGTACTCTTAAATTAATAAGACTAACACATATATATATTCGCGATATAGCCTATCTTTAGCTTTACATATATAATCAAACGCAACTATGAATAGATTTATCCTACTTATCGCTACACTATTCTGTACAATATCTTATGGGCAGACGGTCAGTGACACGCCTCTATCGGAGATCACGGCTACTTATCTAGAGGTAACCGTAACTGTACCTACCCTATCAAGTAAGCATTATGCCAATATAAACTACGGGCAAAAGGCAAAAAATAAGCAACTCAAAAATGATGATGGTACACCCATGATTTTTAATTCAGATATCGATATCATGAACTATCTAGATGGCAAAGGGTATGAATTGATTCACATCAACACGCTCGTTGTCGACGGAGCTAATCATCTCTACTATTTATTTAGAAAGAAGAAGTCCACTGTGTGTACATGTACCTCATCTACTCCTATGATGCCAACATTGGGATAGCCTAATCCTTCCTGATTCTCATCTCCTCTATCTCTAGGTGGAGCGATGCGCTATGCCTATAAATGAACAGATATGGAGATAATGACTCTAAAATCCCTTTTTGACTCAGTATGCCTGACTGAAACTAAAACAACACACTGATAATCAAACTACAACAAGATTTCATTTTTATCTCGTTCGGAAACTATTCGGAGAGTAGCAGTGATTACTTGGATTAGAAGGTGTTTTACCGAACTATGGTCATTCTCTATCCGAACCATCTCCTTACTTCATCAATAGTTGATCTGAACTATCTCTACCTCATCGCACAAAAAAATAGCGATATAGGCTTTCTTCTACATCGCTATAGCCGTCTCTTAGTATCTACTGATCGCCTCTAGCACCTCTTGTTCATCTAGATTTGTATACTCACAGAACTCCGTGTAGCTGACATAAGCTTCCTTAGGTTTGCGGTAGACTGTCTTGATCTTTCGCAACAGTCTTAGCGACGTAGAATAACTCTTACCCGTGATAAGCATGACATCTTTTGGGTAAATACAAAATCTCGTTGGTTTTCTTCTCATAACATTTTACTTTTTTGATGGGTTTATAATCAGGGCACAAGATAGCATAAGCGGTCAAAAAAAGCAGATGAGTCCATCTCTAGTCCAATTATTGAACCATGTAATCAAACAAGAACAATGTTTCGAATACAAATGCACTTCTCTCGCTTTTGGCAATATTTGAATAGTTACATTAATCTGGTTTAAAAACGGTATTTATCCTTTTATTTCTTCTAGTAAAACAAGCCTTATAGCTGATTAAATAAGGTATTATAACCATTTATAAACTACCTAAAACCAAAACCTCCTATAATCGAAACTTTGTTTATAAATTGTATTTTTAAATGGAATCTCTTTTTTAAATTTGATACTATTCTAAAGCTATTTATCAACTTAAAAAAGACAATATGAAAAACATCAATTACATCAAGCATCTCAACTTTTGGTTCGAATTACTAAAGGATAATCCTGCTGTAAAACCAACCCATGTTAGCTTATACATCGCCTTATTCCAGCAGTGGAACCTCAACCATTTTACAGAAACATTTATTATCAACCGTCCTGAACTAATGAGCTTGAGCAAAATAGGGAGCGAGACTACGTACAGTAAGTGCCTCCAAGAGATGGTGGACTGGGGATGGATAGTCTATACACCGTCTACGTCTAGCTATAGCAACTCTGTGATGAAGATCATCTATACTCTGGATATCATAGAGCGACACAAGAAAATAAAGAAGGCTAAGTCTGACACGTCTAGTCCAAAAAATGGTACAGTGCACCAGTCCACTACTTGTCCCGAAAGTGGGACACTAGAGGAGGTCAGCACTTGTCCCGAAAGTGGGACAAGTCGTGGACTAGTAGTGGGACACATATATAAAACTATAAACAATAAACAAAAACATATAAATATAAATAATTCAACAATTTCAAAATATGATGAAGCGCTATAAAACTAATTTAGAAGACACATACGATTTGGTTGAGAGAACGAAGCAGTATGATTTTAATACCTGCTTATCTTATATCCTCGAAAGAGGAAAAAAGTTATATGGGGAAGAGTTTATCATTAATCCGTTTCACAAAGATGCACTGTACAAAGTGCTTATCTATGCCATAGAAGATCACGCTACACTAGAGAGATTAGATTTATCGCTAGATAAAGGATTGCTCATCATGGGGGCTCCTAGTAGTGGCAAGACTGCTGTGATGCAGCTGGTCAAACCTTTTTTCTCTAGAAAGAAACAGTATGATATCAAGACGTGTCGCTCACTCGCTCATGACTTTATGCAGAGAGGATTCGAGACGACTACACGATACGAAAACATCAATGCAAAACCCTTCTGCCTAGATAACCTTGGCAAAGAACAAGTGGCAAAACACTACGGGTACGCCTGTGAGGTAGTTACGAATATCATCGAGAGTCACTATGAGCAACGCTTTGATCAGATGTACCCTCGCATACATATCACTACCTCACTCTCTCCTACTGAGATAGAGGATAGATATGGACAACACTTTCGCAAGATGCTACAACAGCTCTTCAATGTTATCGTGATAAAGTGATGGGAATTGGGGAACGGGGAACAGAGTTTGGAAAATAGGGTATTGGGAATGAGAGGGAAAACAATACATTATGTCTAAATGTTTTGATATCAGCATTCCTTATCTATGCAGGTTGCCATCATGATGATAGTACAATTCATTTGTGGAGTTAGAGAGATAGTAGGCTTAAGTCGTTCTTTGCATTCGTTAAGAAACAAAAAAGCCAAAAGGAAGTATCCTTTTGGCTTTTCAAATGTTCAAAATAATTAACCTTATCACTTACACTTACTATATGAACATTAGATAACAAACTTACGATAATCAAACGAGTCTAAACTAATAGTACCTCTATCTTTCAGACAATGAAAGATTCTTTTTCACAGCAATAATAATTTTCAAAATGCTAATATAGACATATATTCAAATATATTTTAACATTTTAAACAAAAAATAATTATTTATTTAACATTATGAAATAATTAATTCAGTATGAGGTGTTTATGTTTATAATCTGTGATACGTTGTGTGGCTATACATCATCGGCTGTATGTAATACAGCCCTACGATGGGGTTGAATAGACGTGGGATGTCGTTGAATAGATTATCTCTAATCACCTCCGCAACCTCCACAGCTACTACCACATGAGCTACCTGAGTCGCTACTATAGGTGTTATGAGAGCTACTACTAGAGCTACTAGAGTCTGTACCCCAACTATTGCTAGAATCAAATACATTATTGTGCTTACTATTCGATAATATAACTGTGGTAGTTAGAGCTGCTCCTAGAGCCGCCATACCTCCCTCTACATAAGACCACTGCCAGTTGTTCTCTTTTGCTTTCTTAGGGATAATTCTTGACTGATAATAGGCTAAAACACCTTTTTCGATTAAGCTAGATGATACTGCACTTATAGTAGCGATGGTAGTTACAACCATCACGATAGTCAATATAGAAATAAGAAACACAGGTTTATCTCTACTAATACCAATAACTATACGCATAAATGCTAAAAAAGACATACCACCTAATGTAACAAGTAGTTGAATAATCAATTGGTTAATTTTATTTGAGTTACGGATATAACTAAACAGTGCATCTATAACAATCTTGTTATTCATAAAGACGGGTTTAGTCTTCAGCATATTCACTAAATCCTCATAATCTCTTATATCTGTTTCTTCTATACCTTTTAGTACAGCAGCCTGTTCACGGTTTTTCACAATACGACTCTGTATCAATCTAATTCTACCTTTAGGTTCTAGCTTTAAATTCTTCTGTTCTATCAATTCGTGAAATGTTCCTATCACACCTTCACTAACTCCTCTATTCTTTAGATACAACACTTCATAAGGATGTAGATTAAAGATAAATGACTCGTAACTACTATCTGTAATAATCTCTTGAATCCTAGTCTTACTATGGCGAACCATAAATATATATAACCCAATAAAGATAATTATACAAAATGGTAAGAATACTTCACTACTAATCTCTCGATAAATAGCGCGCAAAGGATAAAATAAAATAATAGAGAGTGCTATAACAAGTACTAATGATGTCCCTAATAGTCCATTATCACTTAGCTTAGATTTCTTTAATCGAAGGCTGTCATACATCGTGCGATACTCCCATATCTCTTTAGGTTGTTCTCCGAATGCTTTAGTATAGAGGGTGGTGGTCTGTTCTTTTGCTTCTCTAAATTTGTCTATCTCTGTACGGTTATGTGTAGAAGGGATATGCTGTATATCCTTTCCTAACAGCTTACAGAAGCGATTATAGCTCTGTGTGAAGATAAGGTGCTGATGCCATACGATATCGACAATATCTGATGGGGAGACCATCTGATTAGAAGTGGCAGCGAGATACATAAACTTCTTGTATTCTAGTATAGCTGATTCTGTAAAATGCTTAGTCCATAAGTTCTCTTTCGCTAAGCGCAATACGAATCCATACTCATCTGTCCATTTATCTAGTTGGAACGCTTCTATCTTTGCCCAAAGTTCTTTATTCATTCTCTTCTCGAGTTTAAGTAATATAGAGTTGGGGGCTTCTATATGTGTTATCAGAACTAAATGTAAGAAGAAAAAGTTAAACCCCTTTCTCTAATCACAACAATCTAACTCATATTCTAATGACCTTTGTTAAAAAACAGAGAAACTAGCAAAAGAAAAGTGTTACTTTGCAGCTATTAAAAAAAAGACCCATTATGGCTAATAAACCACGTATAGCATTGTTTATCGGAATAATATGTATCTCTATATTCCCTGTGATTGTGAAGTTAAACTTGACTCCGAGTCTAGTATCTGCATTCTATCGTATGGCTATAGCTGCAGTATTCGTAGTGCCTTATGCTATCTTTACGAAACAGATCAAGCTATATGATGCTAAAACAATGATCTTGATCGTGCTATGTGGAATCTTCTTCGGATCTGATATCGCTGTATGGAACTATGCGATACAAGGGTCTTCTGCTACACAGGCTACATTACTGACTAACCTCGCTCCTGTATGGGTAGGTATAGGTAGTTATTTATTCTTAAGTACTAAGCCTACGTCTAACTTCTGGATAGGAACAGTATTCGCTATTCTAGGGATGGTGGTTCTTATCGGAGTAGAAGTATTCATGGATTTCTCTTTTGACCTGCCTTTTGCCTTCGGGATATTGTCAGGGATATTGTATGCATGCTATATCTTGATGAGTAAAAAGGTGCTATCTACTGTAGGAGTTATCCCATTTATGACATATAGTTTACTGGTCTCATCTGTGTTCTTAGCGATAGTGAATCTAATAGCAGGTTCGCCTTTTACGGGATGGTCTACAGAGGGATGGGTGACACTAGTGATACAAGGGATTATCTGTCAATTGTTAGCTTGGTTATTAATCAGCTACTCTACTCAGCATATGCGAGCTACTCGTGTATCGTTAAGCCTTCTTAGTCAGGCACTGCTAGCGGCTATACTAGCTTGGGTATTCTTAGACGAGCAGATCACTGTACAGATGATGATAGGAGGTGCTATTATCTTACTCGGTATCGGAATTACTTTTATAGAAAAACCGTTATTAGGAAGTAAAAAATAAAAGATAGTCTATATTTAGAACGCTTATTTTTGTATATTTCAACTAGTTAACTATTAAAAAAAATATTATGAAAGTTGATTTATACACTAAAGCTATACTTACAGTAATAGCTGCATGTCTAGTGGTGATAGTATTTAAAGATATTTCTATCATCACTCCTGCACAAGCGAATACTCCCGCTAACTTCACTCCTAGCGCTAATACAAACTATGGATTAGTACCTCTAAATGCAGATGGTAGTATGAATGTACGTGTCAATAACTTCGACGAGTACGCAAATGATGTAAATGTCCGTTTTAATGATGAGCTAAAAGTGCGTATCACTAATTCTGAAATCAAGACTCAAGTATCAAGTGCATGGAGAGAAACATTCAAAGTAAAAATAGAACAGTAGTACTAAAGTCACAGACTGTGTGGTAGGTGTAATGTGTTGCTATATACGCTTAGCGTGTCACCTTGACGATAGGAAAGATCTCATACGAGAATTCTTATAGTATGAGATGCTTCCTTCGTCAGCATGACATTGCTTTTTGGATAAATAATTGACGACTATCTTAGAACCACACTGAGGCGTTGTTCCAAATAATCTTTATCCCTAAACCTATAAAGATGATAGAGACTACTACTTTCATAAAAGTAGAAACTAAAAAACCAATCAGCGAGCCTGTAGCTGCTCTTAATGCTCTACCTTTTTCTTTGCTATTATAAATCAACTCTCCTACTAAAGCTCCGACAAATGGCCCTATAATAAACCCTAATGGAATAGGTGCAAATATCCCGACTACTAGTCCGATATTGGTTCCCCATACGCCATACTTACTCCCTCCAAATTCCTTAGTGCCTTGTGCGGGAATGATATAATCTAAAATGGAAATCGCTATCATCACCACAAAGCTAACCCATAGAATAGGATGATCCATCTCTACTCCCTTAGTCAAATATAGACATAGAATGCCTACCCAACTCAATGGTAATCCTGGTAGCGCAGGTAGCACACTTCCGATAAGTCCTCCTGCTAATAATAAGATACTGATTAATAATAGTACATATTCCATCTGTATTTTTTGTATTTTTGAGAATTAAAGATACAATAATCCAAGCTATGAAAAAATTACTCTTTTCAATTTTCTTATCGATAGTATTACTAGGTTGTCAGAATAAAGCGAATTATCAACTAGACGAAGAGGCTTTATTAAAAGAGGAATTAGAGAAGATAGACTGGAGTAAGGTAGATACTTATCCGTCTGTAGAATCATGTGATTCTCTAACAGATAACCAAGCTAAAAAGGATTGTTTCTTTTCATATGTTACCCAAAATCTACAGTTAAGATTAAATGCAGATACTATTCAAGGCAACTTCGATCAACTAGACACACTCAAAATACTGGTGACTGTACAAGCAAATTCTAAAATAGACTTTCAGCTATACGAGATTCCTGATAGCCTAAAAGGATTGACTAAAACAATAGATGATATCTTACACAAACAAAGTCAAGATTTCACTACAGTACATCCTGCTCTAAAAAGAGGTGTTCCTGTGAAGAGTCAATTCGTGGTTCCTGTTGTCTTGAGTAAGCAGTAATATGTACTGTATCTCTGCTGTTGTTATCTATTTTTTTACTTTAAATGTCAATACAAAGTAACTTCCGATACTGATCGGCAACACAATATTCAGTAACCATATCAAGGTAGCAACTAAAGCAACAACCCACTGATTAACATCTAAAGCAGTGAAGATAAACATGGCAATACTCCCTTTAACAGCAAACTCTAAAAACTGAAAGTTAGGCAATGAAGAGGCCATCAGATAAATAGCAGATACTGCACATAAGAGTTCAAAATAAGGTATATCTACACCAAATAGATAGTACAAAATCACATACTGATGGGTAAACGATGCATAGCGAAGTAGGGCTAAGAATAGATTCTTGCGGTGTTTATTCTTTGGTATCTCATTTAATAAATTGAGAATAGTCTGTATAGAATAGCCTTTTATAGCGAAGTTTCTGATAGAGAATAACAACGTAAATACAACTGCTATCACAGCGTATACAATGTACAGATACGTATTGGGGATAATCTCATGGAACTGATTCAGAATAGTCAACCCAATCAACCCAAAAACAATAGCGTAGATCACCTGCACCCCGTTACACACCATATTCAAGAATATAACACGAGGGGCATCTTTCTTCTCAAAATAAAGTGCCTTACCAGCGTACTCTCCTATTCCATTTGGGGTAAATATTCCAAGTGTCAAAGCACTCAATACTTGCTTAGCCGCTTGTCCTACTGAGACTGGTTTGATTAACGAAGATAGACTCTGCCACTTCAGAATCTCTACAAAGCGGTTAGAGAATGTCAAGAACATCAACGCAGCAATAGCAAGGTAATTCTTAGGATCACTCACTACTTCTCCTAAAATATGGAAGTCCAGTGTCTCATCATTTGACAGCTGATTATAGATGTAATAAAAAGCAGCGCTTACTACTAATATTTTAATTAGAAGTACGAGATATTGCTTAGTTTTGTCAGATAGTATCTTCATTGCTACAAAGTAAACGATATTTTTAGTGTGATAGTGTATCTAGTGCAAAAAAGTGACTACAGCTCTTATACAAAAGCTATGTTGCTAAGGTTTATAGCAAAACTGAACAGTTTTTTGGAGTAGTGTGGATTTCGTATCATCTTTGCATAGATATTAAAAACAAGAATAGATTGACAGTAGATAGAATCATATTAGGTATAGACCCTGGAACAACGATCATGGGATTCGGCGTAATCAAGGTGGTGAATAAAAAGATGGAATTCCTTCAACTGAATGAATTGCTATTAGCTAAGTATGAGGATAGATATACTCGTCTAAGATTGATATTTGATAGAACTATTGAATTAATTGAAACTTTTCACCCTGATGAGATTGCTATCGAAGCTCCGTTCTTAGGTAAGAACCCTCAATCTATGCTAAAGCTAGGACGTGCTCAAGGGGTAGCAATGGCTGCAGCACTGTCTCGCGATATCCCTGTGACAGAGTATGAACCTAAAAAAATAAAGATGGCAATCACAGGTAGTGGTAATGCAAGTAAAGAACAAGTGGCAAAGATGCTACAACAACTATTACCTGGACTAAAAGAACTACCTAATAATCTAGATAGTACGGATGGACTAGCAGCGGCTGTCTGTCACTTCTTTAACAGTGGGCGAACATTGGCTACTAAAAGTTATAGTGGCTGGGATGCATTCGTAAAACAAAACCAAGATAGAGTAAAGAAATAATGGCAGGTATCTATATACATATTCCGTTCTGTAAACAAGCGTGTCACTACTGTGACTTTCACTTCTCTACTTCATTAAAGAAGAAAGAGGAAATGCTAGCAGGTCTAAAACATGAGATGGCACTGCGCCAAACTGAACTAGATGGTGAAATCATTGAGACAATATATTTCGGTGGTGGTACGCCTAGTATTTTGGAGGTAGATGAGATTAATGACCTAATACAGACAGTCTATAATTTATTTGAGGTTAATGAGAATCCTGAAATCACATTAGAGGCGAATCCTGATGATCTAGATAAAGCGACCTTATACAAATTAGCAGCATCTAGAGTGAACCGATTAAGTATCGGTATTCAGTCTTTCTATGAAGATGATCTGAAGATGATGAATAGGGCTCATAATTCTACTGAAGCTATCGAATGTCTAGAGATAGCTACAAGTCTCTTTGACAATATCTCAATAGACCTAATATACGGTATTCCGAATATGAGCAATGAACGATGGTTATCTAATGTACAGCGTATCTTAGACCTTGGTATTCCACATATATCGTGCTATGCGCTAACTGTAGAGGAGCGTACAGCATTAAATAAGCTAATCAAAAAAGGGGTTATCCCTAGTCCTGAAGAAGAAGTGGCTCATCAACATTTTATGCTGTTAATAGAGACTCTAAAATCAAATGGGTATATCCACTATGAACTGTCTAACTTCGCTAAATCGGGTTATTATTCTAAGAATAACTCAGCGTATTGGTTAGGTAAAAAGTACTTAGGTATAGGTCCTTCAGCACATAGCTTTGATGGAGTACACAGAAGTTGGAATATAGCGAATAACAGCCTTTATATCAAAGATATTTCGGAAGATAAACTACCTAGAGAAATAGAAGAGCTCAACCTAACGGATCGATATAATGAATATATCATGACTGGACTGAGAACGATATGGGGAGTAGATCTGACTCGTGTAGAAAGAGAGTTCGGTAAGACTTATCACGATTATTTAGTCAAACTTAGCGCCTCTTTCTTAGAAGAGGAACTCATGCATAAAGAAGGTGATATCCTTACAATCACAAATAAAGGAAAATTCTTAAGTGATGGTATTGCATCTGATTTATTTTATTTAGATTTGAAATAAAACAATGAAAGCAACGATAACCTATTCAGATACAGACTATCAAATCGACTTCTCTAAGCCGATAGATATCTCTATCCCACTTATCAATACTGACGATAACCCTATCGCATGGTATCTAGATAAGCCTGAGATATCTCCTGTAGTCGTAGAAGACTGGATAGGAAAAGTAAGCGAAGGAAAGTCTTCGACTAACTTTAATAATATCGCCTTCAACCCTCATGGGCATGGGACTCATACAGAATGTCTAGGACATATCACGTATGACTTCTACAATGTCAATGAGAGCTTAAAAGAATATTTCTTCTTTGCTCAACTTGTGACTATCTCTCCAGAAGTACAACAAGATGGAGACTGTGTAATCACATTAGCACAGGTAAAAAAGGTATGGACTGCTAATCATCAAAAAGCGATTATCATACGTACTACGCCTAATGAGCTAAACAAAAAACATAGAAAATACTCTCATACTAATCCTCCTTACTTATGTGCTGAGGCTGCGACCTTCTTAAGAGAGCAAGGTATAAATCATCTACTTATAGATCTGCCAAGTGTAGACAGAGAAGAAGATGGCGGGCAACTACTCGCTCATAAGGCATTCTGGAATGTAACAGATACGCATCATCTGAACGATGATGCAAGACTAGAATCTACCATTACAGAAATGATATATGTGAATGATGAGGTAAAGGATGGGTTCTATTTTCTGAATATACAACTAGCTTCTTTTGTCAATGATGCTAGTCCTAGTAAACCTGTATTATATAAAATCATATAAACTATGGAACTAGATGAATTATACGACTATTGTTCTTCTAGACCTTACGCTACAAGTGGTTTCCCATTTGACGAAAACTTAATGACATTCCAAGTTGGCGGGAAGATATTTGCTATGATTGCCATGCACTTTTGGGAGCAAGGTAATCGTAATATTATCCTCAAATGTGAACCTCAACTTGCGACTGAATTAAGGGAAGAATATGAAGATATTACTTATGGATATACCATGAACAAGAAACACTGGAATACGGTATATCTCAGAGGTAGATTTACACCTGATCAGATCAAAGAATGGATAGACCACTCTTATGATCTAGTCTACGATACTCTATCTCGAAAAGAACTAATACAACTCGGTAAAACACCACTATAACTATGGATGTACACATACTCTATGACTACTGCCTAAATAAAAAAGGGACAGTAGAAGACTTCCCTTTTGATAAAGAAACCCTGACATTCAAGGTGGGAGGTAAAATATACTTACTCCTAAACCTAACGAAATGGGAACAAGGGAACTGCTTTATCAATCTGAAGTGTGATCCTGAACGTGCGGAAGAATTACGTGCTGATTATAGTGAAATCACACCTGGATATCACATGAGCAAAAAACACTGGAACAGTGTACACTTAGGAGGTTCTGTACAGTGGCCTCTATTAAAAGAATTAATAGATCATTCGTATGATTTAGTATTCAACAGCTTAACTAAAAAAGTACGTGAAGAGATTAACCTATAGTATTACTCTTCTACAAACAATAAAATAAATAAAACAATGAAAGTATTTATAGAAACAGAAAGACTACTGATTCGTCAATATAAAGAAAGTGATCTAGCTGACTTTATAGCAATGAATCAGAATGATCAAGTAATGGAATTCTTCTTAGACAAGAAAACAGCTGAGGAATCTACACAGGCATATAACAATATGAAGAGTAAAATAGATACTCAAGGATATGCATTCTTCGCAGTAGAAGAAAAGAGCAGTGGAAGCTTTATTGGGTTTGTCGGGTTACTAGATATTACCTTTAATGTAGACTTCGCTCCAGGAGTAGAGATAGGATGGCGTATGCTACCACAGTTCTGGGGTAAAGGATATGCTACGGAGGCTGCTAAAGCATGTCTAGTATTTGGTAAAGAAACTTTAGGATTAGATAAGATCTATTCATTCACTACGACACAGAATAAGCGTTCGTATAATGTAATGGAGAAAATAGGAATGTCTTATGTAAAGAACTTTAATCATCCTCTTGTTCCTAAAGACCATCCTCTAGTAGAGCATGTCTTATATGAGATCAACTTATAGAAATCGTAGCGAAGTAATCTTCTATTAAATAACTCTGTAGTAAGTCCATAAATTCGTATCAAATTATGAACTTACTACAGAGTTATTATTACACCAATAAAAAATCAATAGGTTTACATTCTTCAGAGATATAGCTTTATACTAACAGATCGTTTACTCTTTATTTTTTTCTAACAACTTATTTAAATCTGCAGGAGTCATAATAAAGTCACTTTGCTTAATAACGAAAGGGATTGTTACTTGAGATTTGACATGCTTTCCTTCTTTTACCTTAGGATTCCAAGTTCCTACACTCATCGCAATCGTCTTCATTCTTTCCTTGACATTGCTATTATCTACACCAAGAACGATGACTTCATTCACCTCTCCTGTATCAGTCAATAACAAACTAAGAACAAACTTAAATTCTGCTCCATTAAATACAATCTTACCACTCTCCTTAAAGAATGCCCTTAAGAAGTCTTCTTTAAAATCTCCTTGATACGTAGCTATCGTATCTTGAGGTGTTGTAACAACTTCTGTTGTGTGTTTATTCTTTGACTTTTTATTTTTTCTCTGAGCTACACTATACTGCGTACCTAATACAAACAAGGTAAAAACAAACACTAGTCTTAAGATTCTATGTATCATTCTGTTTTCTTTTTTAGCAAGTTCAAGATAAACAAAAAAAGAGACCGATATGCCCTCTTCTTTGATTTCGTTATACTTCTAATATGGATACATTATTGGTAAATGTAAAGTTCATCTTACTACGAATCGGTTTACCATCATACATAGCTGGGAACCATCTGGTCATCTTTCCTACTATATTCATAAACTCCTCTGACACTCCCTGCTGATGTCTATCATTATCAACTCCTTTAACTTGTGGGCTAGTCATTGTTCCGTCTTTCTCAATAGTCACCGTAATTGTATATTTCAGTCTATCCCCAACAAAATTAGCTTCTCCATTAGGGCCTCTTTTCTTATTATACTCTTTCCAAAAAGCGTCTATACCACCTGGATAAGTCGCCATCTGATATAAGCTATCCTCTTTCTTTGCATAATATACTGGCTTACTATTACCAGATTTGACATCTGATAAATTAATATAAAAAGGTACTGAATATCGTGATGCTATTGCTGTTTTACCCTCTGTAGCAGGCTTCCACTTCTTTAGAGACTTCACTGTACGGACAACTTCCTCTGATATAGATGAGTCTGTAATACCTGGCACAGTAATATTATCTACTTGTCCTGACTCTGTTACTGTAAAATTAATAGTAAAACTAAGTTCTGTCTCTTCTGTCTCTATCTCTTGGTTATTCTTATAAAAGGCTTTTACAAAATCATTCATAAAATGACCTGGATACTTAGCGTGCTTTTTATCTGTCAGAACAGATACTTCATTCGATAGATTATTTGCTACCACTTTATGCATCCCTCCTCCTAACCAAAATAAGGTAGTAGATACAAGTGTTAGTATTACTTTAGTTGTCGTTGTATTGAACATTATATTGTGCTTTTTATTAACAGCTAACTAAGATATCTCTTATAACTATAACAAAAAAGTCCCTACATCACATTGACACTAAATTTCATTAACATCTGCTAATAATATAATTGGTAACGTATACTGTGAAGTAATCTTCTCTCCTTTATAAGAAGCTGGAATCCACGTATCTGCTGTTATCGTATAAATGATCTCTTTTAGCTTATCGTTCTCTTCTGATGTAAAGTTACTGCGCAATACACTGACGCCATTAATAGAGCCGTCTTTCTCAATAGTTAATTCAAAAACAAAGCTAATATTATTACTCACCTTCTTATCAGGAAAAGCTTGATAGAAGTGCTTAGAAAAGTTTATAGATAATTGATCAGCACTCACACGAGAAGCAGCAGGTTTAAACTGTTTATTATGCGTGAATTCAACAGTATCTGTATTGGACCTAGCACATATCAAAGCAGACTTAGGGGTATGCTCATGAATAACTACTCTATCTTGTGCAAACGAGTCCATAACTAAGGTAACGATATAAATAGTGAAGAAGTACTTAAAATAATTAGTTCTCATTTTTTGTTTTAAAAATACAAATTATTCAAGTGCTAGTATAAAAAAACCCGTCTTTTAACGACAGGTTGGATATAAATTTATTCTAATTACGAAGAAAGTACAAAAGGTAATACCTCCTTATTCAGATCATATTCATCTTCTAATAACTCTTTCAGTTTATCACTCTGAAGCATCTGTATAAAAAGAGCACCCTGAGCACGAAGCAATCTTTCTTCTTTATCAATACCAAGGTTTAACTTATAAATACCCCTTATTGAATCTATAAAGTAATTATACACATCATACTGTTCATTTCTAAGATTCTTCATAATGGCATTGAAAGCAAAAGCTTCTACAAAGGGCATACGTATAGCTTCAGTATTTTTAATACTATTTAGCCCTACACACACCCTCGCCGTGTACTCTCCCTTTGGGGTAATATTCTCTATACTAAAGAACTTAACTGCAACATTAAGTACTTCATCCATAGAGATCGTATCTTTTTTACTATTCTTTTTAATTACTTGAGCGTTATACTTCTTTACTAACGGACTAAAAATAGTATCCGACACCATCATAGATAGAACGCTATCTTGTGACAAAGTAATCTCTTTATTCGAAGCAAATGTATTCTTCTCTAAAGGCTCTGAAAAATTCACTACAAGGTAGTTCCAAAACAAACGATGCTTATTAATATACTCTGCTCCCTTCACAGTAGAGTCTACTTCTTTTATAGTTTTATGAAGACGTATCTCGCCTGACGAAAGCTCAACTTTCTCAAGTGCAAGAAAGTTACTGTAATCCTCTAATATCTCTTGTCCCATACTTGTTAGTACACCTCCTAATAAAGTCACTACGCAAGTAACATATAGCTTAAATGATAATAATACTGTTGTTATTGGTCTCATGGTGTTGCTCTTTTAAAAGTTATTGGTAAAGTAAACACTGTGCTTACTACTTCTCCATTCTTCTGTGCAGGAAGCCATTTTGGCATCGTCCTTAAGGTCTTTACGATCTCTTCTCCTACTCCTAGCGGATCTCTTAAAACCACTATATTCTCTAATGTCCCATCCATTTCTACTGTAAACTGTATTACTACTTTAGCTTCACTCTCTTCTGAATAGGGATATGGATCTGTAAAATTTAGAAGAAAGTCATTAATAAACTTATTCATTCCTCCTGGATATTGAGCTCTCGTATCTGTCGCTTGGAACGGTCTACTACTTGTATCTGACGTCACTTTCTGATTAGTTGACTTGGCTTGAATAGCAAGTGTACCCACTAGTAAAAAAAGAATACAAGACAAACTGATCCCTACTCTATTTCTCCATGGACTATTGTTTTTTGTAATCATAATGAATCGCTTCTTTGTCAAGTTAAAGTTGAAAGAGCTCGTTACTTGTAACTCATGCTGTTTATAAGTCTGAGCTAATAATAACTGTAAATATGCTCCTGCTTCCTCTTGTGAAGAAACGCTCGAGTCATCTGCTAAAAACTCATGGTTTAACGCTATACAAGTCTTATAATAATAGAATATTGGGTGAAACCAAAAGAGCACTTTTAGTATCTCTATCAAGATAATATCTAAGCTATGTCTCTGCTGTACGTGTACTATCTCATGTTGCAATATTTTATTGTCTTCTGACACTTCTTCTGTAATAGGAAAGTAAACAGTATTCCTAAACGAGAAGGCATTTGTGATTTGACTAGATAAAACTATCGCTACATCATTGAACTCTATACTAGTTCCTTCTTGTTTTAACCTTCTAATTTTGATAGTTTCGACAACTAACTTAGATAGTGAGAATACTATACCTATCAGATATAACACCCCTATTCCATAAGACCAATCTATAGTAGAACTAACCATCACCTCCTGTTTAGGAGTTTCCATAATGACGTCGTTTAACTCTTCTAAAGTTTGATTCCATGATACCATCTCCACATCTGTAGAAACAGTAATAAACGGTAAGAAAAGTCCTATAAGCAATGTCCCTAGTAGGTAATATCTCTTAAAGTGATGTGCTTTACTATTCTCTAGTACAAGCTTATATATCACTATTGAAGCAATGAGAATGAGTGTGATTTTGGATAGGTATAATAACATAGTTATTTCGTTTTTAACTGTTCATCTACTATTTTTTTTAATTCTTCTAATTCATGTTTACTCATCTTACTTTTTCTAGTAAAAAAAGAAGCAAAACGCAAAGCAGAGTTATCAAAGAAGTTCTCTACCATGACGTTAAGATGTTTTTCAAAGTAATCGTCCTTCGCTATTAAAGGGTAGTACTCTCTAGAGTTACCATAAAGTTTATAATCAATAAACCCTTTGTCAACTAATCTTTTTAATAACGTTGCCACTGTTGTTTGAGCAGGTTTAGGCTCTGGATATTTTTCCATAATATCCTTTGTAAATGCCTTCTCCATATCCCAAATATATTCCATTAGTTGTTCTTCTGTTTGTGGTAGTTTTATCATTCTCGTACAGTTGTAATATGTTCTAATATTCCTTTTTTATAATGCTTTACTTGTATTAATCTCCCCCTTATATCATAGATAAACCAAGATCCTGTATAGTAATAATGTAAACCTTTATTAGTTTTGACCAATACCGTTTTACCGATTGCTTCTACCTTATGATTAGGGTGATAAAAAGTAGTGTGAGCTATAGAATCTCGTATCACTTCTTTTTTATACAGCTTTCCATCTCGCTTATACCTCCATGTCCCTTTCTGAAAACCCTCATTGTCGTATTTCCCACGTTGTACCTCCTGCTTTCCCTCGACTGTACTTTTAAACACCCAACGTCCTACCTTCTCTCCTTCTACTTTCTGATTAATCTTACAAGAACTGAAAGATACAATTATTACAAGACTAAAAATGAATACACTATACTTCATAACACTGGTATTTGTAGATGTTGTTCTACAAATATAGAACACTTCCTTAGAAAAACAAATATTCACATCATTATTTTAAAAATAAGTACATAAAAGATCTATTTCTTATTAGTGTTTATTTCTAAACTAATGATCGTTTTCATTTGATTTGCTAGGGGATTGCTTGAGGGTTTCTTGCACCTTTCTTCGACAAAAGTACCTTCTGGGCAAGAAAACCCCTAGGAATCTCCTAGGAATCTCCAAGAAAGTGCAAGCTGAGCGTACATATCTATTAAATAGATGCTGATGGTATCACGCTAAAAGAACACGATTAAGTTCTAATACATAAAGTCTTTTTAATTGAACTAGAGGTATAAATAAAAAATGAACCATCATAAGATGGTTCATTTCATTATATATCAACATTTTTTAAAAAAAAGAATATCCCAAAATAAATGACATATTACCATAAGATGAATCCCAGTATGAATAATCTTTCAATACATCTCTTTTTGTACTAATTCTATACTCTACAATAAATCGATCATACTTATAACCAATACCGAATACTGCATTATTAGCAGATTTAACATCCAGACTTTTATATGCTTCTGTGTTAGCCTTACTAAACTTAATATTTGTACTAGAAGCAAAATTAAACTGATAAGAAGCATTAATAAATATTCTTGACTTATCATTAATAAAGAAATAATATCTCACTCCAAAAGGTAGTTCAAAAGAATTATAATTCATTTTAATCTCTACTTCACCCTTTTCCTTAAAATTCACATTCTTAAAGGTAGGTTCTACTATTAAGCTCCATTTTTTATTATTAAATGGAAGCGTATACTCTAATTCTACACCAACTCCAAAACCAACTTTACTTCCTAAATTATGACTTTCATTACTAACACTATTATCAAAATCAAAAGTAGAAATAGATACCTGTGGACGCAGACTTAAATGAAGATTATTGCCGTCTTTCTTCTTCTCAAACAATTGTCTTTCATCTCCTTCACAATTATTATATTCCTGAAAGTACTTCGTTAATGGTTTAATTTTATACTCTAAATATTTAATTCTCTTCTTTAAGTCAGTATTACAACTAACGTCCATCCATAACTGACGTTTATAACTATCATTAGTAGCAATATTTCCATTTTCTTTACTCACCTTACTATTTTCCTTAATATACTTCTTATATACTAATGGAATAATCTCTTTATCCTCTTTTTGATAAAAGAATTTACTCTGATTATTATAGTATGTATACAATTTTGCCTTACCATCTACTAATAATTTTAAGAAGACCATTTCTTCCTTGTAGATTGGTAAAGAATCACTAGTCATATTTTGAAGTTTATCACTTGAAATATCAACGTTAACTTTATGTCTTTCATATTTACTCTTATTGAGAATAGAGAACTCTTTAGCATCCGCTAAAAGAATGTTCTCACTTCTAGCATTCTCATCTGCTTTATATAGAAAACTAGTAGGATTATTCATCCAATCAATATTTTTGATCAATCCCTCTACCCGATTACCATTATTATCAACATAATAACCTGGCTCAAAATTAATCTGAGCAAACCCTACTAAAGAAGTAGCTAAAAACAGAAAAACAAATAGTTTACGCATAATTCACACACTTAATAGATTGTTAAACAAATCTAAAAGTAATCAAAATAAAATAATTACTTATTAACATTTTCAAACAAAAACACAAACTTATTTATATTGTCAAATAATAACAGTAGTAATTTCCATAAGATTAGTAAGTTTACTCATTGTTTCTATTCATAAATTAAAAAAGTCGAGAGGATATCATATTAACTATAAGTGTAATCAAACAAAAGTATATCTTTAAGACTTACTAAACACTTACAAATTATGATTAGAAATATTACTTTTTTCACTTATTTATTAGTTGCAATAAGCATAAGTAGTTGCTCCTCAGACAATACAACTGAAAACAACAAAACAATCACTGTATTAGAATCTTACAAAAAAATTACAACAGAAAACAACAATATTTTAATCTCCGAAATAACTTTTGAATACAATAAAAATGGTAATGTAATAAAACATTATACTGTAGATTATTTTAAGAAGAAAGGATATGAAAAGTTATTCTATCTAAATAAGTCAGAAACAAACTATACTTATAATACCTCTAACAAGCTTCTTCATTTAATAGAAAAAGATTCATTAGGAAAAATCAAAGAAGATGATGCTTTAGTATACAATGACAAAGGAATCTTAACTAAAGTACTTTCGAATAAGTATAGCAACTCTAACTATGAATACAAAACGAACAGTAATAATCAAATTTACTATGTATATCCTATAGCTTCAGAAAATAAAAGTAATATAGAATACTTATATGATACAAAAGGCAATGTAACCAGTGTCAAATTAGAGGGTTCTACTCTACCAAGAGAAGAATTTACATATGATGAAGCATATAATCCCTTTAAGGATATGCCTTTAAACTTATCAGTATTAGAATATCGTACTGCATTTTCTCCTATTAGATATAACTATACCCCTTCTAACAATATAAAGACATATAAAGGTGTTTTCTATCCCATAGAGACCAAGGAATATCAATATAATAAAGATAATTATCCAACATATACTAAGAAAATAAATCACAATGAATATATAACTGAAGAGTTTTTTAACTATAAAGCACTTACAGTAGAAAAATAATATGAAATAAAAGAGTTTAAATTTTCTAATGCCAATCATTTATAAACATAATAAAACGATAGATAAATATCATTAAATGCTACCTCATTACTATATAGAACAACTAAATAAAATATTAGGAAACTGTATATCTACTAGTATCTCAGATATACAGTGGGGTATAGAGAAAAATGATTATAACGCTTGTACTTTTACTCTAAATGATAAGAAATTTATATATAGAGAAGCTAAAGTAACACCTAAAAAGGTAGGTTATTTCGTAGCCATTTGGCAACGTGATTATGAAGGGAAGACTATTCCTTATCATATTAAAGATGATTTTGACTATTTTATTATATCTACTCAACAAGGGTACTTTCTATACCCCAAAGAAGAATTAGCTAAACTTAATATCATCTCTACCGAACAAAAAGAAGGCAAAAGAGGAATGCGTGTCTATCCTAATCTAGAGGCTGAAATGAATAAGCAAGCTTTAAAGACTTATCAATCTCACTTGCCTTTTTGGAATAATTTTTAAAGATTCTATAATAAAATACCATTAACAGAATAAATACTTTCCATTAAGCTTTTTTTATATATTTGTAATCAGACTGGTTATCACTGTGATATGAAAAAGGGAATTAGGTGAAAATCCTAAACAGACCCGCTGCTGTAAGCTCATAAATAATAACGAATCTAGTTATCCACTGTCGCATAGATGGGAAGGATATTCGTTATGAGTAAGTCAGAATACCTGCCATTCTAAAATAAGTTTTGATGTTTTCGGGGGATGAAACATAAGGCGTTCTATGATATAGTCATTGGCAACAATGATTTTGACGCATTTATATCTACTCCAAATGTCAAAATCAACTAGCCAAAAACTAATATGACAAAAACAAAATTACTAGTACTAACCACTGTGTTATGTATGGCGAATACTGCTATATATGCGCAGACACCTAAAGACAGTATCACTGCTCTAAATGAGATCGTGATACAAAAAGAAGTCTTTCGAGATCTTATACCTGTACAGACACTAGACGGAGCTAAACTTCAACGCCTTAATAGTTATAGCGTAGCTGATGCTCTACGATACTTCGCAGGAGTGAAGATCAAAGATTATGGTGGTATGGGAGGGCTAAAGACTGTAGACGTTCGTAATATGGGTACTCATCACGTAGGAGTATTTTATAACGGGGTACAAGTAGGCAATGCGCAGAATGGAATCGTAGACTTAGGTAAGTTCTCTTTAGATAATATTGAGACTGTAACACTATATAATGGTCAGCGCAGTGCCATCTTCCAATCTGCTAAAGAGTTTGCGTCTGCTTCTACTGTATATCTACAAACTAAAAAACCTGTCTTCCAAAAAGGAAAGGACATAAATATATCAGCTAAATACAAGGCTGGTTCTATCCAATTAGTCAACCCTTCTGTACGCACAGATATCAAAGTAAACAACAATATTAGCACCTCTATCAGTGCTGAATACATCTATTCTAATGGTGATTATAAATTCAGACAAAAACGCCATAATATAGATGGTTCTGTAGCTTATGATACTATTGGTCATAGGCAGAATAGTGATATAGAGGCGTATCGAATAGAGAATACATGGTTTGGAAAAACAGATAAAGATACTTGGCAAGCTAATTTATATTACTATCAATCAGATAGAGGACTACCTGGTGCTGTTATTAAGAAAAGTGATGTTACTCTTGAAACAGAGAATATCAATGAACGTCAACAAGACAAAAACTTCATGGCACAAGGAGAATGGACTAGATTTGTTTCAGACAGATATCAATTCCAACTCAAAGGAAAATATGCTTATGATGAAATGCATTACTTATCGCGTAAGACGGTAGGCTTCGAAGGAGAAGAGGTAACTTATAATCCACAGTTTGACAATACTTATTTTCAACAAGAATATTATCTATCTGCAGCACACCTGTACAAGCTTACTGATATATGGGATGTGTCTTTATCTACAGATTTACAATACAATAAGTTAAACGCAACACGTAAGGGTCAAGGAACTCCGTTCTCTTATCCAGAACGCTATACATTCTTGACTTCACTTGCTACTTCTGTAAATCTAGGTAAAGTAAAGGCTCAGGCTAATATACTAGGAACATTTACAAAAGAGAAAGTACGTTATAACTTTGAGGCACCTGATCGTCAGTTTTGGGCACCTTCTGTGTTCCTAAGCTATAAACCATGGGACAATGAGAATTTAGTCATTCATTCATTCTATAAGTATATTTATAGACTACCTACATTTAATGACCTTTATTATACCCAATTAGGTACAGCTAACTTAAAGCCTGAAGCATCTAGACAGGTTAACTTAGGTTTTACTTATAACAAACAGTTTCAACAGTCTCTTTTTGAAGAAGTACATCTGTCTGTTGAATCTTATTATGCTAATATTACAGATAAGATTATCGCTACTCCTACTTCTAGTATGATGAGATGGATGATGACTAATCTAGGTAAAGTAGAGAACTACGGAATAGAAACTAACTTAGGTACTACCCTAAAAATCATGGAGGACTTAAAGTTAGGAGTAAATCTAACTTATGAATATACGGTTGCCAAAGACAAAAGCAAGACACTATATGGGACGCCTTCTTATTACGGAGATCAGATACCTTATGCTCCTTGGCATTCAGGGTCATCTATTGTTAGTCTAGATTATAAAGATTGGGGGCTTAACTATAGCTTTATTTATGTAGGAGAACGCTATAATGGAAACAAAAACAATATCAAGCGAAATGAAATACAGCCTTGGTATACGCATGATATCTCCTTACTTAAAAGCTTTAAATGGCGACAATACCACTTTAAAGCAAGCATAGAGGCAAACAATATTGCTAATCAATATTATGAAGTTGTGAGTAACTTCCCAATGCCTGGACGTAACTTCCGTTTCACTTTAAGTTTTGACCTATGAAATTAAATAAAATAATATTCCTTGCTTTAGCATTACTAACATTAGTAAGTTGTCGCAAAGATGAGATGATATTCTTATCCGATAGTTCACAAGTATCTATTCCTGTTTCCACTAATAAATTCAGTGGTTTTTACCTGCTTAATGAAGGTAATATGGGAATGAACAGAGCGTCTATAGACTTATTTGAATATCACAACGGAACGTATACTAGAGATATCTTCTCAGAAAGAAATCCAAACATTACTAAAGAACTAGGTGATGTAGGTAATGATATCAAGATATATGGTACTAAAGCTTATGCTACTATTAACGTATCAAACTTCATAGAAGTATTTGATGTAGAAACAGGCAAACATATTAAGCAAATACATGTACCTAACTGTCGTTATTTAGCTTTTAAAGATGGTAAGGCGTACGTTAGCTCTTATGCAGGAAAAGTAGAGATTAATCCAAATGCAGAACGTGGTTTTGTAGCGGAGATAGATACCTTATCCTTAGAAGTAACTAGACGAGTAACGGTAGGTTATCAACCTGAAGAAATGGTCATTAAAGGAAATAAACTATATGTGGCTAACTCTGGAGGATACCGTGTTCCTAATTATGATACTACAGTATCAGTGATAGACATTCCTTCATTTACAGAAACCAAAAAGATAGATGTAGCCATCAACTTACATCGTATGCAAATTGATAAAGCTGGGGATATCTATGTTTCTTCGAGAGGAGACTATTATAATGTAGAACCTAACTTATATGTAATAGACTCTAACTCTGACCAAGTGAAGCAGAAGCTTGACATACCTGTATCTAATATGACTATGGATGATGACAAGCTATACTACTACGCTACTTCTTATAAACATAACACAGGAGGTAATAATGTGTCTTATGGTATCCTTAATACATTGACAAAAAAAGTTATTACTGATAACATCATCACCGATGGCACAGAAAAACAAATACAGATACCTTATGGAATAGCAGTCAATCCTGAAACTAAAGAAATCTTCATGACGGACGCACAAGACTATATAGGAACAGGTTTTGTCTACTGTTTCTCCCCTGAAGGAAAACTTAAATGGAAGACAACAGGAGGTAATATACCTGCTCATATAGCATTCATTAAAAAATAAACCAATAACTTAATATGAAAACAAAAAGATTAAAACTAAGCCTAATAGCTACTCTATGCTTATCAGCTATTACTTTTTATAGCTGTTCTAGTGATGATTCATCTCCTGGTACTCCGCCAATTGATCCAGTAGTTCCAACTGGTAATGTCTTAAAACTTGACTCTATATATCAAGTAGACCGAAGTAAATTAGTACTAATAAAACCAGAATTAAAACAGTTTACTAACCCTTCTATTTCTTGGAAAGTAATAAAGCTTAATGATATTAGTAAAGACTCTATAATTAGTGACCAACAACAGTTAGACTTTGTAACTCTAAATACAGGAAACTATACTATTGAAATAGAAGCTAAAGATCCTAAATTAAAAATCAATCAACAATTTAATATTATTGTTAACAAAGAAAGTGTAGAATACAAAAAGCATATTACGAAAGTATTTGACTTCATGCCTTCTTATGGCCAATTCACTAATAAACTACCTGTTTATAACGTTGGAGACACAAAGGAAACAATGATTAAGAAGGCTCAAGACGCAATAGCTAAAGATAAAGCTGGAATGATTTCTCTTGGTGGCTTTGGAGGTTATGTAGTATTTGGATTTGACCACACAATTGTTAATGTTCCAGGAAAGAGAGACTTTAGAGTACTAGGAAATGCTTTTTGGGCTAGTGGCAACCCTAATCCAGAAGCTCCTGGTCGTGGAGGAAGTTGTGAACCTGGAATCATTATGGTAGCGTATGACAAAAATCAAAATGGTATACCTGATGAGGATGAATGGTATGAAATAGCTGGTAGCGAATATCATAAAAAAGAGACTATAAAGAATTACGAAATTACATATTACAAACCCGACCCAAATAAAGAACCTGTAAAAGATCCTAGTATCAATTGGGCTACTGATTTAGAATATATAAAATGGGAAGACAACCAAGGTAATAAAGGATGGAAACCTAAGAACACTTTCCACCAACAAAGCTATTTTCCAGAATGGCATACAGGGGACAAGATTACCTTTAAAGGAACTAAGTTAGCCAATAATGCTAAAGATGAAAGCGGACAAGGTTCATATTGGGTATTATATTCATATCCTTGGGGATATGCAGACAACGCACCTAATAATGATGACGAATCAGCCATTGATATCAATTGGGCTGTAGATAAAGATGGTAATAAAGTTAATCTACCAGGTATTGATTTTGTTAAAGTATATACAGGTATCAATCAAGAGTCAGGTTGGCTAGGAGAAGTATCTACAGAAGTAGCTGGTGCTATAGACTTACATGTTGAAGGAACCTCTATTAATACTAGAAAATAATTAATTTCGAACAATACTAACATATATAATGAAAACATACTTTACTAAGTTAAGTTCGATACTATTTTTAGGACTAACTTTACTAACAGCTTCTATATTTACGAGCTGTTCTAATGATGACAATGTCCCTTATGTAATACCTACATTCAGTGGAACAGTTGAATCTGTAACTTTCGATGAAGTCACCATAGATCCTCAACTGAACATTGCTAATGCTGTCTACAGATGGAAAGACAATACTTCAGGAACTATTCTATCTAATGAACAAGTATTAAAGTACACATACAATACTCCTGGAACTAGAAACCTAATTTTAATAGTAGAGCAAGGAAACTCTCATAGTTATTATACTTATAAAGTTGATGTAGCTAAAAGCTATAATTATAACTACATTACATTAGACCTTTCTACTTTCAATCTAGCTAATGGCCTGAATAAACAAGGAGGTCAAATATGGGGTAAGACTTATACTGATAAAGTACTATTACAACATCAGATATTCACCTTCTCTCACACGTCAGAATATCCAAATACTTGGGATGGTTTTACAGTATCTAATGTAAAAGACAATAAAAATTATAACCAAGAAGGATCTGCAGGTTTCATAGAGAACCAATGGGGCTCTATGGCTAAAGGAGGTACACAAGGCGAAGGCACACCTTTTATAATAGGGTATTGGGGATACTATATGAAAGATTGGCAAGCAACACAAGCAGTATTTAATGAAAAGCAATACTCTAATTGGATTAAGATAGGAGAAGCTAAAGACAGTTACAAAGCTGTTAATGTAGATATCTCTAACCATCCATGGCCATATTATGGAAACTTAACAGGAGATTCTTTTGCTAGAAAATTTGTCAAAGGAGACTACTTTAAGCTAATGATTTATGGAGTTGATAAAGACAATAAGATCAACCAAAAACCTGTTACACATTACTTAGCAGATTACAGAGGTGATGAATTAATCATGTCTAAAGATTGGCATAAAATAGACCTATCATCACTTGGTGAAGTAAGTTATTTAGTATTCCAGATGGAGACTACAGATGCAGGAGACTTTGGGCCAAATACATCTGTTTACTTCTGTATGGACAACTTAACAGTTGATAAAATAGATAAATAATTAACTAAAGAACAACTACTAGAATAGTTCTTTAAATCTTTAAATAAAAAACTATGAAAAAACATTTCTTAAGGCTAAGCACCTCTTTAATATTAGGGCTTACACTTCTTACTGCTACTACATTTACTAGTTGCTCTAGTGATGATAATAGCATACCATTAAGAGAAAGAGAATCATTAAATCTTTCTTCAGTTCCTTTAACGCTAGATACAAAAGATGGCAAAATATGGAGAGAAACATTTGAAAACACACCTCTAGTTGTTTCTCCTTATACATTCAGTCATAAAGTAAATGATTTTAGTGGTGTTAAATATTGGAATGGCTTTACTGTATCCAACAGTACAGATAAAGAGGATCATAATGACAACTTTCCTACTTACATGTATGGTACAATGGCTGATAACACTACACCATTCTTAGTTGCTAACACTTCAGGAGTTCCATCAGACCTAAAGAAAGGGGATATTATAGATACTGATAAAGCATTAACAGTAGTTACTCTTAAAGAGAGCTACTCTGCAGAATCAATAGAATTAGCATTAAGCCCATACACATATCACTCAACTCAAAGAGGAGATGCTTTTGCAAAGAAGTTTGTAAAAGGAGATTTCTTTAAAGTACTTGTTTATGGACTAGATAGTAATAAAGCTATTGCTACAGAACCAATAGAACACTTCCTGATTGATTATAGAAAAGAAGTTGGTAAGGTAAATATGGACTGGCAAAAAGTAAATTTAGAAAAACTAACTAATATAAAATACCTGGTGTTTTATATAGATTCATCTGATAAAGGAGAATGGGGAGTTAACACACCTGCATACTTTACAGCTAAAAATCTTACAGTTTATAAAACCAATTAAACATCATTAAAAGGACTATGTACAATAGTCCTTTTTTATACCTTGTTCTATCCTTTAGATTAACACACCTAATAATGAACATCCAGATAATACAGTCACTAACTATGACTACAGATATAGAACAATTACTTACAGAATACAATAGAGCTATACAAGCAGATTTAAGGCCATTAGACAACTCCATCAGCATAAGTCCTAACTCAAGTACAGATAACGTCTCTAATGAAGCGTTACTATATATAGCTAAAGTGAATGGTACACTAGCAGGCTGTATCGCCATGCACAGACTTACTGATACGACATGTGAGATTACTAATCTATATATACGCCCACAGCATCAAGGGCTTGGTCTAGGAAATAAACTATGCCAGCAGATCATACAACATATAGAATCACTAAACTACAAGAGAATTTATGTAACTACTAGTAAAGCGCAACAGGGCCAGAACGCTATCTATAGAGAATATGGTTTTACCAAGTGTACACCTTATGTAACAGTGCCACATCCTAACGCCATCTATATGGATTATATATTTGTCAAAGATGATTATATCCAGAATAACCTTTTAAAGGTAGCCTTAAGAATTTTTAAATATCGTAATAGAGACCAATACAGATAAGGATATAATAACAAAAAAGCTCTCCCGCACTAGGAAAGCTTTTCATTGGTCTAACTACTAAACCTTTAGTGCTTTCGCACTTAACAACACAACTATTTTTAGCTCCTCTAATGTTAAACATTTAGAGGCCAAAAAAAACCTCCCAACTTCATGAGAGGCTCTTTTTTATTGGCGGTCTGGACGGGACTCGAACCCGCGACCCCATGCGTGACAGGCATGTATTCTAACCAACTGAACTACCAAACCAATATTCAATATTTTCTACGTGTTATTATCAAAAGTCAACAGTTGATTAAAAAAAGCTCTCCCGCACTAGGAAAGCTTTTCATTGGTCTAACTACTAAACCTTTAGTGCTTTCGCACTTAACAACACAACTAATCTTTAGCTCCCTAAAAAACTTTAGAGGGCAAAAAAAGCCGTCCCACGTTGTGAGAGGCTCCTTTTAACTGGCGGTCTGGACGGGACTCGAACCCGCGACCCCATGCGTGACAGGCATGTATTCTAACCAACTGAACTACCAAACCAGTGTTTTTTGTATTAAAGCTTAATTCTTTAACGGCGACAAAGGTAACTCTTTTTTTAAAACTTCCAAACTTTTTTAAAGTTTTTATTTTCTAACGAAGAGCGGATAAAAAAGCATCTCTATATTTCAAGAGATGCTAGTCTCCCCTTTTGCGGTCTGGACGGGACTCGAACCCGCGACCCCATGCGTGACAGGCATGTATTCTAACCAACTGAACTACCAAACCTTCGTCATTACTGCTTTAATGCGATGCAAATATACAACCATTTTCTACAGTTCCAAATGTACTTTTAAAAAAAATCAAACTTTTCTCCTTATTAAATTTGATAAAACTGAGTATCAACAACATAAAACATAAACTTTTTTTCATTTTTTTTCCCTCTCTTCACACACCCCTTCCCTAAACAATCAAAATCACACTATCCGACACCATTATTCACCCTATTTTACCATAATAAATACATACTATTCCCACAAAAAATAAGCCTCACCATCAAAAAAAACAGAAACAACAACCTATTTTACTCAAAAAAAACAAGTCCCATCTAATAAATCGCTCTCTTTACTCGTCCTAAAACAAGAAATTGAGTAATCCTCACCTCCATAAAAGAGCTACTCCTAAGATTATTTCTCCTCTATTAATACAATATGTCAAAGAACCTATGAATTATAATTCACTGACAAAACTACACGATCATACATTCTTTATCTTACATACTGCTTATTATAGTCACTTCTGCATTATTTTGCCCTATTATGGTCACAACTATTGGGACACTATACTCACTTCACTAGAATAGAGTCAAAAAAAAAGACCCTCATTACTGAGAGTCTTCCTTTATACTATATATATATCGAGGATTATAATAATCCTTCAATGAAATCTACATAAGTTTTCTTAGGTGCAACACCTACTTGACGTTGTACTACTTCACCATCTTTGAATACTAATACAGTAGGAATATTTCTAATACCGAATTTAGCAGCGAATTCTTGATTTGCATCAACATCTACTTTACCTACTACAGCTTTTCCTTCGTATTCTGAGCTGATCTCTTCGATTACTGGCCCTAACATTTTACAAGGTCCACACCATACTGCCCAAAAGTCAACCACTACGGGTTTGTCTGATTTTAATACTACTTCCTCGAAAGTAGCATCTGTTATTTCTAATGCCATTATTCTTTGCTTTTTATATTATACCAACAAACTTAATAAAATTATTATAGTAATCGACCTACATACAATTTTTTTTATCTATAAAAGCATTATCAAATAATATTGCTTTTACTAGTTTAATTTAAAATCTACTTGTAAGGCTTCCAGTTCTTCTAGTAATTCTGCTGTGATATTCACTCTACTATTGCGACTGGTAAACTCTAATCTATTCACTACTCTAAACTCTGGTACATCCACCGCTATAGGCTCATCCATATCAAAGCTTTCACTAGCACCATCCTCTTCATCTCCTTCATTCATTCTTAGCTGTGGCACTGCTACAGGAGTAGCTTCTTTCTCTATTCGTTCTACCTCTAGTACCTCGAAGTTTACAAAGCTATCCCCTTGATATCTACTAAAAGCATCTTTGATTAACTCCGCTTGCCTAGAAGCCACATCTTTTACGTTCATCACTACAGTAAGTTTCTTAGCATAAGTAGGGATTACTTCATGTAATAACTTCATTTCCACAAACTGAATACGAGGCTCGCTCTTCTCTCCTGTATCTTTATTTACCCAACCATCCTTAACTAATATCTTAATGTATACAAATGTATTGTTTAATAAGAAATGTCTAAACTTCAAGAACTCCTCATTGAACATTCTGAACTCAAAGCTCTCGTCATAACCTTCTATGGTAAACATAGCCCAATCTTTCCCTTTAGCAGAAGTACGGAACTGTACATCACTAATCATTCCTCCGAACATCAGATTACGCCCTGTGAAAGGATTCAAGTCTGTCAACTCCTCTACCTTCACATTACAGAAATATCTCATCTCAAACTTAAAGTCATCTAAGGGATGTCCTGAGATATAGATACCTACTACCTCTTTCTCCTTCGCCAACTTCTCCATCGTACTCCATTCCTCACAGATAGGTAATAGAGGCTCAGGTATTTGTACCTCACTACTCTCACCAAATAGACTAAACTGAGAAGAATTATCGTTCTCCTGAGACTTAGCCCCATAGCGTATAGCTTTCTCTAAGAACACGATATTATCACTTGGGTCTGTGTGGAAGTACTGTGCTCTATGTGTGTTTTTAAAACAGTCAAAACCTCCTGCCAAAGCAAGGTTCTCGAACGCTTTCTTATTTGCTGATCTCAGATCTATCCTCTTCGCTAGGTCAAATACAGAAGTATATAACCCATCTTTTCTATTCTCTACGATAGTGTTTACTGCCCCTTGACCTACTCCCTTGATTGCTCCCATACCGAAGCGAATCTCATAGTTATCATTTACTGTAAACTTGTAGAATGACTCATTCACATCAGGTCCTAATACTTGTAGCCCCATGCGCTTACACTCTTCCATGAAGAAGGTAACCGACTTGATATCATTCATATTATTAGACAGTACAGCCGCCATATACTCTGCAGGATAATGCGCCTTCAGATATGCTGTCTGATACGCTATCCATGCATAGCAGGTCGAGTGAGACTTGTTAAACGCATAAGAAGCAAACGCTTCCCAGTCTTTCCATATCTTCTCTAGTGTAGTAGCATCATGTCCTTTAGCAGAAGCCTGCTCTACGAACTTTGGCTTCATCTTATCTAGTACATCCTTCTGTTTCTTACCCATCGCCTTACGCAGTACATCAGCCTCACCTTTAGTGAATCCAGCCAACTTCTGCGACAGAAGCATCACCTGCTCTTGATATACTGTAATACCGTACGTCTCCTGTAAGTATTCTTCACATGCATCTAAGTCATATACGATAGGCTCTTCCCCATTCTTACGACGAATAAACGAAGGGATATACTCTAATGGCCCTGGACGATACAGCGCATTCATCGCTATCAGATCGGCAAACACGGTAGGCTTCAGCTCACGCATATACTTCTGCATACCTGCAGACTCGTACTGAAACACCCCGATAGTCTCCCCTCTCTGGAACAGCTCGTAGGTCTTCACATCATCGATAGGTATCTTATCTGGGTCTATATCTATACCTGTACGATACTTCACCAGCTTAATCGTGTCCTTAATAAGGGTTAATGTTTTTAAACCTAAGAAGTCCATCTTTAGTAGACCTGCACTCTCTGCTACCGAGTTGTCAAACTGCGTTACATATAAGTCAGAATCTTTAGCTAGCGTTACTGGAACGAACTTCGTAATATCATCTGGAGTAATAATTACCCCACAGGCATGAATACCTGTATTACGCATTGACCCTTCTAGTATCTTAGCTTGCTGTATAGTTTCTGCAGCTAATGACCCCTCTTGAGCTAAGGCTATTAATTCTTTTACTTTATCAAATTCTTCTGATCGAAGTACTCCTTTTATAGCGTTCTCATCCTCTGTTAAGAATCGATTCAGATTCCACTTAGATGGCATCATACCTGGGATAAGCTTCGCGATTCTATCTGCCTCGAATAACGGTAAGTCTAATACCCTAGCCGTATCTCTAATCGCAGACTTAGTCGCCATCTTACCATACGTGATAATCTGTGCTACCTGATTAGAGCCATACTTATTGATTACATAATCCATTACACGACCACGACCTTCATCATCGAAGTCAATATCGATATCGGGCATCGATACACGGTCAGGGTTAAGGAAACGCTCAAAAAGCAAATCATACTCGATAGGATCTAGATTCGTAATTCCTAGACAGTACGCTACAGCCGAACCCGCAGCCGAACCACGACCAGGACCTACAGATACTCCCATCTCCCTCGCTGCTGCGATAAAATCTTGTACAATCAAGAAATAACCAGGATACCCGGTTCTCTCGATAGTCGCTAGCTCGAAGTCTAGTCGTTCTCGAATCTCAGCTGTCACCTCAGGATATCTCGCCTCTGCCCCTTTATAAGTAAGGTGTCTTAAGAAGTTATTCTCTCCACGTTTACCACTTCCATCTCCTTCTAAATCTCGCGCATCTTGAAACTCCTCTGGTATATCGAACTTAGGTAGTAATACATCGCGGTGTAGCACGAATGGCTCTACCTTATCCACTACCTCTTGTATATTATAGATGGCATCAGGTAGGTCTGAGAACAGCTCCTTCATATCCTCAGCAGACTTAAAGTAGTACTCCTGATTAGGAAGACCGTATCTATAGCCTCTACCTCTACCGATAGGAGTAGACTGCTTCTCACCATCCTTCACACACAATAGAATGTCGTGTGCATTCGCATCTTTTTTATCTAAATAATAAGCATTATTAGTCGCTATCAACTTCACATCGTGTTTACGTGCTAGCTCTACTAATGCCTTGTTCACGCGATTCTCATCCTCTTGATTATGTCGCATCAACTCTACGTATAGATCATCGCCGAACTGCTCTTTCCACCATAGTAGGGCTTCTTCAGCTTGGCGTTCACCTACGTTTAATATCTTACCAGGTACCTCACCATATAAGTTACCCGTCAGTACCATCACATCTTCTTTATACTGCTCTACCACCTGCTTATCGATACGAGGTACATAGTAGAACCCGTCTGTATAAGCGATAGATGCCATCTTCGCTAGATTGTGATACCCATTTTTATTTTTAGCAAGTAATACTACTTGATATCCATTGTCTTTTTTAGTCTTATCCGTATGATTCTCACAGATAAAGAACTCACATCCCACGATAGGGGTCAGTGTCTGTAATGGTTCCTCTCCATTCTCAGCGCGCTCTTTATTCTTAGCCTCTATCCCCTTATTATGGTTATTCACAGCCATCACGAAGTGGAATGCTCCCATCATATTACCGTGATCCGTCATCGCTACAGCAGACATATCAAAGTCACCAGCCTTCTTCACTAGATTATTAATCGCTATCGTAGACTGTAAGATAGAGAACTGTGTATGCACGTGTAAGTGTGCAAAGTTCGCCTGATCTAGTAATTCTTTCTCGTGATCAGACACTTCCTCAGCTGTCCCACCTTCAAGGTTAGCCAGTCGCTTGCGGATCTCTTCAGACGCTTTCTTTAAGTTAATATGTTTAAGACCAATCAGCTGAAATGGCTGAGGATTAGCCTCGCGGTAACGCACGATATACTCCTCATCCTGCTGTAACTCCTGCGTAGAGAATGTCCCGTGCTTGATTAACTCTAAGAAACATCGAGTAGTCGCCTCCACATCGGCAGTAGCATTATGTGCCTCAGCGAACTTCTCACCAAATAAGAATGTATGCAGCTCTGTCAATGTAGGAAGCTTATATCTACCTCCTCTACCTCCAGGTAGCTTTAGCATCTCAGCCGTCACCTCTGTACACGTATCCAGTACAGGTAGCTCTGACATAATACTATTCACTCCCTTACGATAAAACTCACATCCCATAATATTCACGTCAAACCCAGCATTCTGACCGACGATAAACTTAGTCTTAGACAGCGCAATATTAAACTTCTCCAATGCTTCCATTAGAGAAATACCATCTTGCTCTGCTAATTCTGTTGAGATACCATGTATGCGCTCTGCATCATAAGGAATATTAAATCCTTCTGGCTTAATCAGATAATCTTGATGCTCTATCAGCTTACCATACTCATCGTGTAACTGCCAAGCGATCTGTATACATCGAGGCCAGTTATCAGTATCGGTAATGGGCGCCTGCCAACTTTTAGGAAGCCCTGTAGTTTCGGTATCAAAAATTAAATACATACTTGATTATAAGAGTTTTAACCTTAAATAAGGTAGAATAGTGTAAAAAACAAAGTTACAAAACTTTCAGAACATAGACTCCCTTTTCCACTATCCTTAACAGTATACTACTATATGTTATCAGTTATCAATTGTCATGGATTTACAGTTGTCGCAGATTTGCAATCCATGACATCTCTAAACAAAAAAAGACCACTCATAAAGAGTAGTCTTATATATCACACAATGCCGAAGGCAAAAATTCCTAATTCGTAATTCCTAATTCGTAATTATTTCCCTACGCTCACAGGCATTTTATACACCACGCCATCTTGGAAAGACTTCATATCCCTAAGTGTATTCTTATAGTACTCTTTCTGTTTCGTAGTTAATTTATAAAACCCTGGCATAGTATCTTTCTTCATATTCGCAAAGAACTCTGCAGTGACCATTCCAGGCACTTGACTATCCTTATCCGCAAACGTAAATTCACCAGTATTAGTGATATTATTCGCTGTTTTATAGATAGCGATAGGTACCTTAGTTACTTTATCATAAACGATATACTGTGCGAAAGCTGTCTTTAGGTCAGACACATCTACTGGCACTACATCCCCAAAAGCGAATGTTCTTTCTTCAGGTACGTCTGAGAAAGCATAAGGAACTCTTAAGGTAAACATCGTTGTATCAGTTTCTGCCTTTAGATACAGTATATTCTCATTAGCCACTCTTAAGTCAGTATACTGAGGTCTCCATGTTTCGAATTTCACTCCAGTTGTAAATTCTTCATTATTAACCATCGCAATAATACTCGGATCAGCAGTCTTCGTCTCATTCTCACATGCGATGAATCCTAACCCTAATACCATCAAAACTATCCCTATAACCTTTTTCATATTTTTAACTATCTTCTTTAATAACAGCAAATACAAAAATATAGTATTTTAACCACACAAAAAAGCTTTATTTTAATATAATATTAACTTTTGAACTATTTTTGAACTATTTTTGAACTATTTTTAAACTACACTTTATTTCAAATTAAAACGAATAGTCTTACTTTCTGTTTTTTCCTCATTAGTAAAGTATTTCAAATCCACATAATCTACTTCTTTAGTATATAATACTGGTTCTATACTAAACTGTTTAAACTCTTGTAAATTATAATCTCTTGATTTATCACTAGGCCAATAAACACTTATCTTCTTTCCTTGTGAATCACGAAATACATAATCATTTATATAATAGTGATTAGGAGTATTATTACTAAATTGAATTTTTAAAGTAAGTTGCTCTTCTCCCATAGACTTTCTCTCTAAAGTTACCTTATAGAACTCTTCATATAAACCCGATTTAACAGTAATTTTCTTTTCAAAATTTGTATAAAAAGGATGTGTAACGGTCAATGTTCCTGTTGTATGTACTGAAGGTTTAGTTACAACTCCATTAGGAGTAATTCGTATATTAGGATTATCTGATCTCCAAACACAATCAGCAGTCGCGCCAGTTGGATGTACAGCTAAAGATGACATATCAAATTCAGAAGGAGATAAATCTGTAGGAAAACCTAAGTCATAAAAACTAGTCCTTGTGCTAAAATCTAATTCATTTGGAGCTTTGACCAATATTTCACCTACTTTCTTTTTACTTCCGTCACTTTTTGGAGCATAAACAGTAATTACATCATCTATATAATCATAATTAAAGATTTTAATTCTATTCCCATATATACCCAAAAATTCAACCTTTGTCGTTTTATTTTTTGAAACAAACTCTAGTGACAAAGGACTTGCATTAGCAGGCTCTACAATACAATTAAACATTTTAGATGATTTTTTCGCTATTACAACAGGATTTTCATTAATAGAAAATTTAAGAACCCCTGTCTTTAAAACTTGTACTTTTATAGTGGTTTTCAAAATAGGACTAGCTACCGTTTTAACAGTTACAGTATAATCACCCTCTTTGGAAACAAATCCATCTCCATTTACAATACCATTTTTAACTTGCAAATCTTTACTAGAACTTTCCCATACTAATTTATCCGCTTCAAAATCTTCAACAAGTAACAACTCATTTAAATCAAATGACTCTCCTCCATCTATTTTAACAGATTCTCTCATAAATTTAAATGTTCTTTTTATAACATTTATTTTTAAACTAGCTGCTATCTTTTTATCTAATGACTGCGCTGTAATAGTAGTTTTACCAATACTTCTTCCTGTCAATTGCATATTATCTATAACAACATAATCACCAAATTCCTTTATCCAGTTAATACTATCCTTACTAATATTTTTAAAAGTCATTATCTCATTAAGATCAATTGAGGTACCTAAAGCAATATCAACTAACTCCTTCTTAAATACAATTTTCCTCTCAATACTTTTGACTCTTAAAACTGCTGTATTATCAGTATTCTTTATAGTAGCTTTCACTATAAAATCACCTTCTTTTAATGCTGTCAGAATAGTACCTTCTATCTTTCCTTTATCTTCATCCTGAACACTGAATACAATATTTTCCAACTTAACGTTAGTTAACTCTATTAATTCTTTTAAATCCAACTTCTCCTCTAAATCCAGTACCACATCATTCTTTGTAAATAAAACCTTCTGTTTATCAACTACAATTTTCATAGTTGCTAAAGCTTTAGAATTCTTAGACTGTGCCTTAATAGTAGTTTCACCACTCTTAAGCCCAACTAAAATACTGTTCTCTTCAAACTTTGCTATAGTAGGATCCTCAACAGTAAATATTATATCTTTACTAGACACATTTTTTAACTTCAAATCTTGAGTCATATTATATCTTTCTTGTGGTAAAATAGTTCGGTTTGGAGTCATAAAAACAACCTCTTCTATTAGTACAGGTCCTTCATTATCAATATTCCCCCCATCATCACTTTTAGAACATGAAGAAACAATTAACAAAAAAGCAATAAAAATCAATCTAAAAATTTTCATATTAATATATTTTTCAACAAATATAAATATTTTTAACATATTTTAAAAAAATACAAATACTAAACACACTATTAACCAATTACTTCCTAAAAACAAAGTATACCAAGATCTTCTTTCTATCTCAACTAGTCCTTAGCAAAGTTCTTTAGCTTCAGAACTGACACGCCTTATTTAATCTCTACTCCAGATTTAAAGATACGAGTAGCAACTACCTTACCTTTCTCGTCATATTCTTTAAATTCCCCATCCACCATTCCGTCTTTAAAATAACCTTTTACCTTAACATTACCATTCGAAAAATATATCATAAAAGAACCATCGCGTATTCCTGCTTTATAAATTTCAATGCTTTTAATATTACCATCCTCGAAATATGTTTTTTGTGCACCATCTAATAACCCTGAAACAACGTACCCTTCATGAGATAGCTCTCCGTTGAGATGATAATAACTACGCGATACACCATTAGGTTTACCATTAACATAGGCAGTTTCAGAAGACAGTCTACCACTATTAAAATATGACCTAGACACCACATGTTTAACATTATTCTTAAACATTACTTCCTCTTCTACTTTACCATCTGGGTAATAGTAATAAGTAATTCCTTCTAATCCCCCATTCTTATAATTATACCTCTTTCGAATAGTCATTTTCTCATCATACTCTATCCCAGTACCAGTATAAGGCTTATTTTCATTTTGGCAGTAATACCAGCCTCCAGATGTTACTAACTCACTATTATACACCTCTCGGCTACAACTAATTAAAAATAAGCTCAGTAATAACAAACTAAATATTCTTTTCATACTTTTTTAATTAAAAATAAGTATAATATCAATATATTCCCTCTTTTAATCTATTTGATCTATTTTGCCCTTTTTGCACAATAATGAAGACACACTCCTACCCTAACCACCTCACCATCAAACAACAAGGATAATTCTATACTAATTCCTTAGGATACCATTCGGAAATAACCAGTATTTACTTAGGGTAAAGAAAGGTTTACCGAAGCGTTCTAATTCTCTACCCGAATGATCTACAGACTAGCTCAGTTTAGAATAGTAGAAGAGAATTGATTTAATTACGTCATAGAACACACAGTGTGTCAGATAGATAGAAAATAAAAAAAATCAATATATTAACGAATCACTTCAAAATAAATATTATCTTTGCACCTCAATTTTGAACCGAGGTCGGGTACCTCAACTAATTAAATTAATTATGTCTGTAAAAATTAGATTACAAAGACACGGTAAAAAAGGAAAACCTTTTTACTGGGTAGTAGCTGCTGATGCACGCGCTAAAAGAGATGGTAAATTCTTAGAGAAAATCGGAACTTACAATCCTAATACTAACCCTGCAACTGTAGAATTAGATGTTGATGCTGCTGTTAAATGGTTATTCAACGGTGCTCAACCTACAGATACTGCTAGAACATTACTTTCTTACAAAGGAGCAATGTTAAAACACCACTTACAAGGTGGAGTTAAAAAAGGAGCTTTAACTCAAGAGCAAGCTGACGCGAAATTCGCTGCTTGGTTAGAAGAAAAAGCTGCTAAAATCAACGCTAAGAAAGAAGGATTATCTTCTTCTAAAGCTGCTGACAAAGCTGCTAGATTAGCTGCTGAGAAAGAAGTAAACGCTAAGCGTGCTGCTGCTGCTCAAGCTAAAGCTGCTGAAGCACAAGCTGCTCCTGCAGAAGAAACTGCTGAAGCAACTGAAGAAAGCAACGAAGAAACTCAAGCATAATTTACTAGCGATATGCGTAAAAAGGATTGTTTCTATTTAGGCAAAATCGCAAAGAAATTTAGCTTTAAAGGGGAGGTGCTTATTTATTTAGACACCGATGAACCTGAGTTATACGAAAACTTGGAATCAGTGTTCGTCGACTTCGACGGACAACTGGTTCCTTTTTTTATGGAACAAGCTTCATTACATAAAAGCGATTTTTTAAGAGTTAAATTCGAGGAGTCTAACTCTGAAGAAGATGCTGACCGATTAGTCGGATCAGAGATATACCTACCACTGACGATGCTTCCTAAACTAGAAGGAAACAAATTCTACTACCACGAAATCACTGGTTTCGATGTAATAGATACTAACGAAGGTGAAATAGGTCAACTAAAAAGAGTAAACGATAGTAATTATCAACCTCTATTCGAGATAGACTTTAACGGAACCGAAATATTAGTTCCGATGATAGATGAACTTATCCATAAAGTAGATCGTGAGAATAAGAAGTTATATCTTAATGTACCTGTTGGGTTATTAGATATTTATTTAGGTAGATAATACATCATACAATACAACCTCGAGACACTTGTTTCGAGGTTTTTTGTTTTTATAATACTTCCAGAATTTCGTAGCTTTACTATCCATTTAAACTAAATACAATGGTACAAATAAAGAATCTACTTAGTCAAATAAGTATTATTGATAGGAAAAATACAGAGACTTTAGCCACTACAGGTGGGCTGTTTAATATGTTTGCCATTTGCGGTGTCAATCACTACGAAAATACACACTCTGCAATCATAGCAGAACTTTTGAATCCAAAAGGAAGTCATGGACTAAAACACAAACTATTAGATGCCTTCATTCAATCATTAGATCCTTACTTTAGTATTCCTAATTTCAATTCTGAGACAGCTAAAGTACATAGAGAATACTCTACACCCCAAGGACGTATTGATATATTTATTGAAGATGACAATAATAATGCAATAATAATAGAGAATAAGATATATGCAGAAGATCAAGATAGACAATTAATCAGATATGACACTTATGCAAAAGACACTAAACAAAATTACCAAATACTTTACCTTAGTCTCTATGGTGAAGATGCTTCTGAACAAAGTAGTGCAGGAGTAACCTATCTTCCTATCGCTCATGGTAAAGAAATCATAGATTGGTTAGAACAGTGTGTAACTATTGCATCTCGTTTCCCAATAGTAAGAGAGACTATTATTCAATACATAAATCACTTAAAACAACTAACAGGACAAGATATGGATTCCAAAAATAAAGAAGAAATAGTAGCAGTACTATCAAAAATAGAGAATCTTAAAGCTGCGCAAGCTATAGCTCAAAACTATGTCGCAACTTTTGATTATTTGGCTGAAAAATACGTAAACCCATTAATGGAAGAATTTGCTAAAGAAAATGGATTGGAGTATGTTTATGAAGAAAGCAAAGAAGAGTATATGCGATTCTATTTTACAAATACAGAATGGAAAGGCAAATTTTGGATTGGTTTTACATTTGAAAGTAAAAAATATCATTATGGAATTGTTAATAACCCAAAAACACATTTAATGTCAATAGAAAACAGAGCTATAATACATAAAAAATTAGAAGAGTCTAATGTAACAAACCGTAAAACTAGTGAATGGTGGCCTTTTTATGCTTATAACGAAAATCTTACTCTAGAAAATTGGCAAACAAACATTATAGAATCTACTACTTTTGTAGAAGACTGTAAGATTAAAATATTAACACTTCTTAGAGCAATAGGGGATATAGAAATATAATGCATACCCCGCAGCACTTGTTTCGAGGTTTTTTGTTTTTATATTTGTCGATTATGGTAGCACTACATGACTTAGGTAATCGCATCTGCATCATTGGACTTAGCTCCTCTGGCAAGTCTACTCTAGCACAAGCTTTAGGGAAGAAACTGAATCTAAATATCCTGCATTTAGATCAGATAGCACATATCCCTAATACAGACTGGACACCTCGTGACAAAGCGCTTATGACAGCTGATCATCAGGCATTCTTAACGGATCATACAGACTGGGTGATAGAAGGCAACTATAGCTTCTTAATGCCTGAGCGATTTAAAGAGGCTACCTGTATTATCTGGTTAGACTTCTCTCCTATCGGAGCACTGTATAGATATATAAAGCGCAGTATCACGCATAGAGATACTCGCCCTGGCAACTTAGATGGTGCCAAGAGTCAATTCAGTATGAAAATGGTCAAGTATATCTTATTCGAAGCTCCTAAAAAAAGCCCTAAGTATGTAGATCTGATTAACAATAGCTCTGCTACCTTCATCCATATCAGAAGTTTTAAAGAACTAATGAAGTGGTATAGAGTGTGGGGATTGTAAATAGTCTATTCTGATAGTTATTAAATTGATTTAAAATTCATTTATACCCTTTACAATACCTATATCTTACTTTTCACATCATCTCTTTATTCTTTCCAAGGTTCTTTCAAGCCTCTACCTCCCCTTTGGGTTGTTCCTTAACTATAAATTACGCTTAATTAGTTTAAAAAATATATTCTAATTTTTTATCAACAGCACAAATAAAAGACCTCAAAACATAATTAATAATCTGTAGATAAGTTAAATAAAAGAATTATATTAGATTCATAAAAACCACAATTATGAAAAAGTATCTATTCTTATTATTGATTATGACCTCTTCTTTTGCTCAGAATACCTCTGAAGTAGAAGTGATGAGATACAGTTATAAAACGAGTATTGCCAATGGGTCTAAGAAGCTTGTCCGTGATGGTAATGCTATACTTGATATAAAAGATAAAGAATCTAGATTTACAGATCTGATGAACTATAGTTTTATAACCTCTCAAAAAACAGACAACCCTGAGAAGGGGAATCAAGGAACCTTTAAATGGACTGTATATGCTGATGGAACTACTACTTCGTTCTATGATAAGATAGGGTTAGACCTTAGCTATTATGAAGAAGATAAGAATAGTATAAAGTGGACTATACTTCCAGAGGTTAAAGACTGGAATAACTATAAGGTACAAGAAGCAACTGCTACTTATGGTGGTAGAGCATGGACAGTACTATTCACCCAAGATATACCTGTACAGAGCGGCCCTTATAAATTCATTAATCTACCTGGCTTCGTAGTGAAGGCTTGGGATAGTGAGAATCACTTTGTTTTTGAACTACTTGACAGTCAGAAAGTATCTACTTCATGGGATATTGTCGCTGATGATAAGTATGCAAAATATTCTAAAGACCAAACGAATAAAGCACGCAAAGTAGCGGCTAGTAAAACGTATGCTCAACTATTAGAAGAAAAAGGTACTGTTCTGGACAAAGTTACTGCTGAATATTTCAATAGAAAAGTAGGTGATAGTGAGAACCCAATTGAACGTGATTTTTAACTTAAGTCTTTTATTCTCACTTACACTTCTGTACAGCTATACATTAGGTCGCTAAACCTCCTTTTTGTACTTTTGCAAAAAGACTAAGCAAGATGTTTCAATTTAAACAGTTTACGATACAGCAGGATAAATGTGCGATGAAGGTAGGTACGGATGGAGTACTATTAGGAGCATGGACACCGATAGACAATAATCCTTACAATGTGTTAGACATAGGATCAGGCACAGGACTATTAGCCTTAATGATGGCGCAGCGCACAGGTGCAGAGCAGATAGATGGAGTAGAAATAGACGAAAACGCACATGAGCAAGCTGTAGAGAACTTTGAGAACAGCCCTTGGGGTGATAGACTATTCTGTTACCATGCCGATTTAGAGACCTTCGCTAATGAGATGGAAGAAGAATATGATCTAATTATCTCTAATCCTCCCTTCTATAGTGAAGATTATCACACGAATGATAAGCAGAGAGATACTGCTCGTTTTCAGGATGCGATGCCTTTTGATTTATTAATTGAGGCGGTAGAATATTTCTTGTCTGAGAAAGGAGTGTTTAGTGTAATTATTCCAGCCAAAGAAGAAGAGACACTGATGCGATTAGCAGCCGAGTTTGGTATCTATCCATTCAAGGTAACTCGCGTTCGAGGGAACGAACAAGCTGAAATTAAACGTAGCTTAATTGCTTTTTCACGTCAATTAGTGGAGAAAATCCCCTTAGATGAGCTAACTATCGAAGTAGAGAGACATCAGTACACCCCAGCATTTGAGACACTTGTGAGAGATTTTTATTTAAAATTATAAAAAAAGTTACTTTTATTTTGTTTATTCCAAAATAAATTAATGATATTTGTACCAACGAAAACAAAGAAGAAAAAATGAATACAGTTTATACAATGATGATGACAATGATGATGTGGAGAAATCCGCGGGGCTTGTTATTTGCATAAACTTAAATTCTAAATAACATATATAAAGCCCTTGCAATAGCGAGGGCTTTTTTTTTACACCAAACCAAACAGTATATAATTAGATAAATATAAATACCATGATTTTCAATACTAACACAATGATGATGGCAATGATGATGATGAACATGATGATGTTCACGACGCCCTATTGCCTAAAGTCAACGAGTTAGTTATAATCTAAACAAAGAGATTAAAATACTTGAAGTCCTTTTGGCAATGCCGAAAGGACTTTTTTTATGCCCTTTACTCAGCAGGGTTAAGTATTGAGAAAACAAAAAAAGTAACTAAAACATTAAAAAAATATAACCATGAGCAATCTAAATTTTTCAACACAAGCATTACACGCAGGACACAATGTACAATCTACAGCAGGAACAAGAGCTGTGCCTATCTATCAGACATCATCGTATGTATTCGAAAATGCTGATCATGCGGCAGGAGCTTTTAACCTGTCTATCCCAGCGTACATCTATACAAGATTAAACAACCCTACTAACGATATCTTAGAACAACGCCTAGCTGCACTTGAGGGAGGTATCGGAGCAGTAGTAACAGCATCAGGAGCATCTGCTATCTCTACAACGTTCTTAACATTATTAAAAGCAGGAGACCACATCGTATCATCTAATAGCTTATACGGAGGGACTTATAACTTATTTAATGTTACTCTTCCAAGATTCGGTATCAACACCACTTTCGTAGATCCATCTGATGTAGAGAACTTCAGAACAAATATTCAAGAGAACACAAAAGCAATATTCGTAGAGAGTTTAGGTAATCCTAAGTTAGACATCATTAACCTAAAAGCAGTAGCTAAGATTGCACAGGAGTTTAAAATACCTTTCATCGTAGATAACACTGTTGCTTCCCCTGCTCTACTTAATCCGATCGAATATGGAGCTAATATCGTAGTACACTCGCTGACTAAGTATATCACAGGTAATGGTACTTCTCTAGGTGGAGCGATTATCGATGCAGGGACATTTGATTGGTCAAGTGGTAGATTCCCAGAGTTCACAGAACCTTCTCCAGGATACCACGGACTAATATATCACCAAGCGTTAGGTAATGCCGCTTTCATTGCCAAAATCAGAGTAGAAGGGTTAAGAGATTTAGGTGCAGCACTTAGCCCATTCAATGCTTTCCAAATCATCCAAGGATTAGAAACATTGCCTATCCGTATCCAAAAGCACAGTGAGAATGCTCTTGCATTAGCAGAGTGGTTAGAGAAACAAGATGCTGTAGCATGGGTAAACTATCCTGGTCTGAAGTCAAGCCCTTACCACGACTTAGCAAAAGAGTACTTGCCTAAAGGACAAAGTGGAGTGGTAACATTCGGATTGAAAAAAGGATTTGAAGCAGCGAAGACAGTAGCGAACGAGACAAAACTATTCTCACTACTTGCCAATATCGGAGATACTAAGTCCTTAATCATCCACCCTGCTTCTACTACACATCAACAATTAAGTGTGGCTGAACAGAAAGCAACTGGGGTAGCACCTGACTTAATCAGACTGTCAGTAGGAATAGAAAACATTGAAGATTTAAAAGCTGATTTAGCTAACGTATTTAAAACATTATAAGATGAGTACCCAAACAGATATACTAAAACATATTCCGATAGACCCACACACAGGAGCCATCGCCGTACCGATCTATCAGACTACGACATTCGCTCAAGAAGCACCAGGAGTAAACAAAGGATTTGACTACACACGTACCAATAATCCTACTCGTCAAGCCCTTGAAGAATTAGTTGCTTCTTTAGAGAACGGTGCAAAGGGTTTTGCTTTTGGAAGTGGACTTGCCGCAATAGATGCTGTATTTAAAACACTGAGTCAAGGAGATGAAGTAATCGCAGTAGCTAATATATACGGTGGCACCTATAGGTTATTGAATGAGGTGTATGCAAAGTTTGGGATCAAGACTCATTATGTAGATACAACAGTAGCCGCTAATGTAGAGAAAGCAATCAATGACAAAACAAAATTGATATGGATAGAAAGTCCTACTAACCCTACACTGCGTATATCAGATATACAAGCTATCACGAGTATCGCTAAGCAACATAACGTATGGGTATGCGTAGATAACACCTTCGCTACCCCGATAGCGCAAAAGCCGTTAGACTTAGGAGCTGATATCGTGGTACACAGTGCTACAAAGTATATAGCAGGGCATTCTGATGTAGTAGCAGGATTAGTAATAACCAAAACAGAAGAAATCGGAAAGGTCATTAAGTTCCACCAAAACTCAACAGGAGCTATACTAAGTCCCTTCGATAGCTTCTTAACCATCAGGGGTATTGAAACACTCTTGTTGAGATATAAAGGTTACTCTGAGAATGCTGTCCAGATTGCAGAATACCTCAGCACGCATCCGAAGATAGACAAGATATATTATCCAGGATTAAAAAGTCATGAAGGGCATGAACTTGCTAAGAAGCAACAAAAGTATTTCGGGGGAGTCATCAGCTTTGATCTAAAAGAGAATACAAGAGAAGCTGCCTTACAAGTCATACAGAATTTAAAGCTCTTTACCCTAACAGAAGGTTTAGGAGGTATAAAGAGCTTGAGCAATTATCCCTTTGAGATGTCTCATGGCTCCGTACCTAAAGAGACTAAAATACAAGCTGGGATAACAGAAAGTCTAATACGACTATCTATAGGATTAGAAGAAACAGAAGATTTAATAGAAGATATCAAACAAGCATTAGCACAATAAATAACAATAGAATACCATGAGTCGCTTACAAGAAATAACAATCACTAATCACACACTACCAAACGGAAGTACACATACTTTTCACTTCACCTATCAGGTGGTGGGACAACCTTTACACAGTGCTCCTATCGTATTGGTTAACCATGCTTTGACAGGAAATAGTCAAGTAGCTGGAGACAACGGCTGGTGGAATAGTTTAGTGGGTTATGACAAAGTAATCGATCTCAACAAATACACAGTTATCGCTTTTGATATCCCCGGCAATGGTTTTAACCAACAAGAAGCACACCTCATCCAAGATTATAAAGCACTAACGACTAAAGTTATCGCTGAAGTATTTTGGAAAGCCTTAGACCGATTACACGTAAGTCACCTTTACGCGATCATCGGAGGAAGCTTAGGAGGAAGTATCGCATGGGAGTTAGCTTTTATAAGACCTACGGCAGTAGATCATTTAATCCCTATCGCGACAAGTTGTAAAGCATCAGATTGGTTAATAGGTAATGCCTTAGTACAAGACAGCATACTGAACAACTCATCAAAGCCGATAGAAGACGCTCGTATGCATGCTATGCTACTCTACCGCACTCCTGCATCGCTCCAGCAGAAGTTCGCCAATGGGTATAAAGAAAGTGAAAACCAATATGCGATAGAAAGTTGGCTTAAATATCACGGACAGACTTTAGAAGGTAGATTTAAACTACAAGCTTACAAGCTAATGAATCACCTGCTCAAAACAATAGGTCAAGAACAGACACAAAACAGTCTAAAGGCTTTTGCTCAACTAACAAGTGCACAAATACACTGTATAGCAGTAGATACAGATTATATGTTCACAAACAAAGAACAAGAACAGACAGTCGCTTTATTAAAGGACTGTTGCAAACACATTACATACCAAGAGATTCAATCAATACACGGCCACGATGCCTTCTTAATTGAATACGAACAATTAAACAATTTATTAAAACCATTATTCTAAAATCAGCACATCATGAAAATAGTAAAGTTTGGAGGAAAGTCTCTTGCATCAGGGCAAGCTTTTGACAACGTAATCAATATCATTAAGAAAAAGGTAAACGAAGGGCCTATTACCATAGTAGTTTCTGCTATCGGAGATACAACAGATACCTTAGAGAATATATTAGACTTAGCAAAGACTAAACAAGATTATACAACTGCTTTTGAAGCATTCAAAAACAGAGCATATCACAATGAAGCAGATATACATACAGAAATAGAAGTATTGAGCAAATTATACGAAGGAGTTTCTTTAATTGAAGACTACGGGTTAAAAATTAAAGACCAAGTATTAGCACAAGGAGAATTAATATCAAGTAAGATATTAGCTGCTCAGTTAAATGCCAAAGGGATAAAAGCCATTGCTGTAGATAGCCGTCAATTCTTTATCACAGATAACAACTTCGGTAGTGCACAAGCATTAGATGAAGTATCGAAAAAGAAGACTCAGGCTTACTTTGCTACCTTAGACAAAGGGACTATTGCAGTAGTAACAGGGTTTATCGGTGCAACTGAAAAAGGAGAAACAACTACACTAGGTCGCAATGGTAGTAACTACTCAGCAGCTCTATTAGCTAATTTTATCCAAGCAGATGAATTGCAAAACTATACTCACGTAGACGGTATCTATACTGCTAATCCAGATTGGGTAAAGAACGCTCAGAAGATAGAAGAACTTCACTTCGATGAAGCAAATGAGTTAGCCAACTTCGGAGCTTCTATCTTACATGCTAAAACGATATTACCTCTAGTAGAAAACAATATTCCTCTGCGTATCTTGAATACATTAAACCCAGATAACAAAGGAACATTAATCTCTAACAAGACTACTGCTAAAGGAATCAAGTCTCTTTCTGTACAGTCTAATGTTGCTTTAATACAGTTTGAAGGACGCGGGTTATTAGGTATCGTAGGAGTTGATGCACGTGTATTTACAGCATTAGCGAATGAAGGAATTAGCGTAGGTGTTATCTCTCAAGGTTCTTCAGAACGTGGATTAGGTTTTATCGTAGAAGAGAAAGATGCTGATAAAGCAGCAGAAGCACTAAATAGAGAATTCTCTAATGATTTCTATACTCGTGATGTGAATAGTATCTCTATCATTCGAGATATAGCAGTGATCTCTATCATCGGTCAGAACCTAAGCACATTTGACAAGCCTTATGCTGCATTAGTAAAGAATAAGATCGTTCCTATTCTATTCAACAATACAGTAACAGGAAAGAACGTAAGTTTAGTTGTCCGTAAGGAAGAAGCGAAGAAAGCATTAAATGTCATCCATGGACAGATATTCGGTATCGCGAAGAAGATAAACATCGCTGTATTCGGACACGGATTAGTAGGAGGAACTTTAATAGACCAGATCTTACACTCGGCTCAATCTATAGAAGGCAAAAAGAATATAGCTCTTAACATCTTCGCCATTGGTAACTCTAAAAAAGTATTGCTAAACGATGGAGGTATTAACTGTAACTGGAGAGAAGATCTAAAAGAAAAAAGTGTTGCTTATACTATTCAAGAAGTAATCGACTATGCGAATGCTAATCACTTAGAGAACTTAATAGCGATAGATAATACAGCTTCAGGTGAGTTTATCAAGAATTATATTCCATTAGTAGAGAATGGTTTTGACCTTATCTCATCGAATAAGATAGCAAACACCATCTCTTATAGCTTCTACAAAGAGCTTCGTCAAACATTAAAGGCAAACCACAAAGAATATCTATACGAAACAAACGTAGGTGCAGGTTTACCATTGATTGATACGATTAAACTACTTCACTTATCAGGAGAAAATATCACAAAGATAAAAGGAGTGTTCTCAGGAAGTCTAAGCTACATCTTCAACAACTACTCTATCCAAGACAGACCATTCAGTGAAGTGCTGAAAGAAGCGATAGAGAAAGGATATACAGAGCCAGATCCTCGTGAAGACTTATCAGGTAATGATGTTGGACGTAAGTTATTAATACTAGCTCGTGAGTTAGACCTACAGAATGAGTTCGAAGAGATTAATATCCAAAACTTAATTCCAACAGACTTACAAGCTGTGGATACACCAACGTTCTTAAACAGTTTAGAGAAGCTAAACCCTTATTTCGATAAGATAAAACAAGGCTTAGCACCAGATACAGTACTTCGCTATGTTGGAGAACTATCAGGTGACTTACAAGAAGACAAAGGAGTATTAGAAACGAAGCTAATCGAAGTACCTACTAGCTCAGCATTAGGACAGTTAAAAGGTTCAGACAGTATATTCGAGATATACACAGAGAGCTACGGAGACAACCCTATCATTATCCAAGGAGCTGGAGCTGGAGCATCTGTTACAGCACGCGGAGTGTTTGGAGATATCTTAAGATTAGCTGATAAATAAATTGGTTAACGATGAACAGTTGACAGTAAACAGTTCTTTGCCTTCGGCATTGTGTATACATAGTATATCAATGTAGAGACGGATTACCATCCGTGTCACCCAAGGTTCATCAAGTTTATTAAATCTGTAAACAGAGTCGTTATCACGGATTGGGTGCACAGTTTACTGTTTTTTGCCTTCGGCATTGTGTACACATAGTATATCAATGTAGAGACGGATTATTATTCGTGTCACCCAAGTTTCATCAAGTTTACTAAATCTGTAAGCAGTGGAGAATTAACAGACAGACTGTGAACTGTAAACCAAAAACTGTGAACCGCTATAGTGTCCCACTTTATGCTACCATTTAATACTATAATAATCATATTAGATCATAATAGTCAAGTATGTAAAAAGACTTTATACAAGCGACTACTTTTGATTTGTATTTGATATATAACTATTACCCAAAAACTAAAGACTAACACCGTTAACTGTCCACTGTGAACCGTTAACCGTAAACTAAATAAAGATGAATACAAGAAACAATGAAGAAGGCTGTTGTTTTGAGACACAAGCCATAAGAACACAGACAGAGCGCTCCCAATACAATGAGCACTCTACACCACTATACCTAACCTCTAGCTTTGTCTTTGACGATGCAGAGAATATGCGTGCCGTATTCGCAGAAGAAATACAACAATACTCTTACTCTCGCTTTACTAACCCTAACCAAACAGAGCTGGTTGAGAAGATACGTATATTCGAAAAAGCAGAAGCAGGTTTTGCCTTTGCTACAGGTATGGCGGCTGTGTACTGTAGCTTGTTCCCATTATTAAAAACAGGTGATCACATTGTTTCTTGTTCTAATATTTTTGGTTCTACTAGAGGGTTATTCAGTAATACCTTTCCAGAGTGGGGAGTTGAGACGAGTTACTTTGACCTTAATCAAGTATATGATGTAGAGCGTTTAATCAAACCTAACACTAAGATACTATTTGCAGAAAGTCCTACTAACCCAGGAGTGGACGTATTAGATTTAGCCTACTTAGGAGAAATAGCAAAGAAACACAACCTTATTTTTATCGTTGACAATACCTTCGCTACACCCTACCTACAGAACCCTATTACCTTAGGAGCTCATATCGTAGTACACTCAGCTACGAAGTTAATTGACGGGCAAGGTAGAGCCTGTGGAGGAGTCACCGTAGGATATAAAGAATACATCCATAAGATATATCTGTTTGCCCGTACCATAGGCGCTAGTATCTCACCATTTAATGCTTGGGTATTATCTAAGAGCTTAGAGACATTAGCCATACGAGTAGATAGACATTGTGAGAATGCCTTGACCATAGCCGAGTATTTAGAAAAACATCCAGCAGTGGAGTTTATCAAATACCCTTTCTTGCCAAGTCATCCACAATACGAAATTGCTAAAAAACAAATGAAACAAGGGGGCAACATCATTGCCTTTGGGATTAAAGGAGGACTGGATGCTGGTAGAACATTCTTAGATGCTTTACAGTTATGTAGTCGCACTGCTAATCTAGGAGATAGTAGAACTATCGTTACCCACCCTGCTTCTACCACACATAGTAAGGTTCCTGCAGAAGAAAAAATAGCCACAGGTATTACAGACAACCTGATACGTCTATCTGTCGGTTTAGAGAATACAAAAGATATTATCCGTGACTTAGAACAAGCTTTAACTGCTGCACAGTAAAACAAGTTCAAGACACTTCAAAAAACATTGATTAAAAGAGAAAATTATGTCAACAACACTTATACATACTGATATCAGAAGCCTATTAAAACAAAGAACATTAGTACTCGATGGAGCAATGGGTACAATGCTTCAGGCTTACCGATTCTCAGAAGAAGACTTTAGAGGAGAGCGCTTTGCTGATTTTGCTCATCCTTTAAAAGGAAATAATGACTTGTTGTCTATCACTCAACCTGACGCTGTAAAAGAAGTACACAGACAATATCTTTTGGCAGGAGCTGATATTTTATCTACGAATACCTTCTCGGGTACTACCATTGCTATGGCAGATTATCACCTTGAAGATATAGTATACGAACTAAACTACCAATCGGCTAAGATAGCGCGAGAAGTAGCAGACGAAGTAGAGGCCTTAGACCCTAATAAACCTCGTTATGTAGCAGGAGCTATTGGTCCGACGAATAAGACAGCGAGTTTATCTCCTGATGTAAATAATCCAGGATATCGTGCCATTACTTTTGAAGAACTACGTATAGCGTATAAACAGCAAGCAGAAGCATTATTAGACGGTGGATGTGACTTACTATTAGTCGAGACTATATTCGACACCCTTAATGCTAAAGCAGCTTTATTCGCTATAGACGAGATACAAGCAGAACGAGGTATCGATATTCCGATTATGATTTCAGGTACGATAACTGATGCTTCGGGGCGTACCTTGTCAGGGCAGACTGTTGAGGCTTTTCTGATTTCTATAGCACATATCCCTTTGTTGAGTATAGGATTTAACTGTGCTTTAGGAGCAGAACAATTAGAGCCGTATGTAAAACAACTGAGTCAACACGCAGCAGTGAATATCTCTGCTCACCCGAATGCTGGTTTACCAAATGCCTTTGGAGAATATGACCAAACACCAACAGAGATGAAAGAACTAATCGATAGCTTCTTGAGTCAAAACTTGGTACAGATTATTGGAGGTTGTTGTGGTACTACACCAGAGCATATTAAGTTAATTGCTCAGGCAGTAGCAGAACACAGTAAAGATAGACAACCAAAGCAATACAACCTAAAGCCTGTACTTGCATTATCTGGATTAGAACCACTATATGTAACTGCCGAGGCTAACTTTATCAACATAGGAGAACGTACCAATGTTACAGGTTCTCGTAAGTTCCTACGTCTGATTAAAGAAGAGAAATTTGACGAAGCCTTAGCTGTTGCAAGAGAACAAGTAGAGGGTGGTGCTCAGGTTATAGACATTAATATGGATGAAGGACTGTTAGACGGTGTACACTGTATGACTAACTTCCTTAATCTTATAGCCTCTGAACCAGATATTGCGAAAGTTCCTATTATGATTGATAGCTCTAAATGGGAAATTATCGAAGCAGGACTACGCGTAGTACAAGGTAAAGCGATTGTGAACTCTATCAGCCTAAAAGAGGGAGAAGAGTTATTTATCGAACACGCTAAATTAATTAAACGCTATGGAGCTGCTTCTGTAGTAATGGCATTCGACGAAAAAGGACAGGCAGACTCTTTAGAAAGACGTATAGAGATCTGTCAACGTTCTTATGATATATTAGTCAACCAAGTAAACTTCGCTCCTCAGGACATCATCTTTGACCCTAACATATTTCCTGTTGCGACAGGAATGGAAGAGCATAACAACAATGCTTTGGACTTCTTTAATGCCACCAAATGGATTAGAGAGAACCTTCCTTACGCCAATGTAAGTGGTGGTGTAAGTAATGTTTCTTTCTCGTTTAGAGGGAATAATAAAGTACGTGAAGCGATGCATGCAGCCTTCTTATACCATGCGATACAGCACGGTATGAATATGGGTATAGTGAATCCTGAGATGTTAGAAGTGTACGATGAGGTAGACAAGGATCTAATGGAACACGTAGAAGACGTGTTGCTAAATAGACGTGATGATGCGACTGAACGCCTACTTGACTTTGCCGAAAGTATTAAAAATGAAAGTGCTATTCAATCAACCGAAATCAAAGTAGAAGAATGGCGTTCAGGTAGTATCCAAGACCGACTAACACATGCATTAGTAAAAGGAATAGAAACTTACGTCATAGAAGATACAGAAGAAGCTCGTCTAAGCGTACCTCAACCTATCCAAGTCATTGAACAATACCTAATGAATGGAATGAATGTAGTCGGAGACCTATTCGGAGCAGGTAAGATGTTCTTACCACAAGTAGTGAAATCTGCACGTGTGATGAAGAAAGCTGTAGCCTATCTACTTCCTTTTATTGAAGAAAATAAAAAACAGAATGCAGAAGCCTCTGTAGGTAATGCTGGTAAGATACTTATGGCTACCGTGAGAGGGGATGTACACGACATCGGTAAGAATATCGTAGCTGTGGTATTGGCTTGTAACAACTATGAGATTATAGACCTTGGGGTAATGGTTCCGCCTGAGAAGATTATTGAAACAGCTATTAAAGAACAAGTGGATATCATCGGACTAAGTGGATTAATCACTCCTTCTTTAGACGAGATGGTACACTTAGCTAAAGAATTAGACAAGGTCAATAGCAATATTCCAATCATGATTGGTGGAGCAACTACTTCACGTGTTCATACAGCTGTGAAGATAGCACCAGAGTACAAGAATTGTGTTGTACATGTACACGATGCCTCACGTTCAGTTACCATTGCTAATCAGTTATTACAAAAAGAAATTGAAGCAACATTTAAAGATAACATCAGAGAAGAATATGATCAGCTAAGACGCGATTACTTAGGTAGAGCAAGAGACAAAAGCTATATCACAATAGAACAAGCAAGAGCTAACAAAGTCAAGATAGAATGGGATGCTAAAGACATTGTCAAACCCAACTTTATCGGTACGAAAACCGTAACAGTAGAGTTAGACGAGTTATTGCCATTTATAGATTGGGCACCGTTCTTCCGTTCTTGGCAGTTGTATGGTAAGTTCCCTCAGATATTAACAGATGAGGTAGTCGGACAGACAGCTACACAAGTATATGACGATGCCTTGATTATGTTAGACAAGATTATTAATGAACGTTGGTTCGAAGCACGAGGTGTCTTAGGCATTTTCCCTGCAAATCAAGTTAATGATGATGATATCGAAGTGTATAATGAACAAGGAGAAACATTAGATAAGTTATTAACACTGCGTCAACAATCATTAAAGAATATCAAGGCTCCGAATATTGCCTTAGCGGACTTTGTTGCTCCAAAAGAAAGTGGATTAGAAGACTACATTGGTTTATTCGCTGTCTCAACAGGTTTTGGAGTAGATGAAATAGCAAAAGAATACGAAGATGACCTTGATGACTATAACGCTATTATGGTGAAGGCATTAGCAGATCGTTTAGTAGAAGCCTTTGCAGAATATCTGCACCACAGTGTTCGCAAAGAAATATGGGGATATGCTTCTGAAGAACACCTTAGTAATGAAGAACTGATAAAAGAAGCATATCAAGGTATCAGACCAGCACCAGGATATCCTGCTTGTCCTGATCATTTAGAAAAAGGTACAATATGGAAACTCCTACAAGTCGAAGAACGAATAGGTGTTAGTCTAACAGAAAGTTATGCGATGTTCCCTGCTGCTGCAGTATCTGGTTACTACTTCGCCCACCCACAGAGTAGATACTTTGGGTTAGGTAAGATAGAACAAGATCAATTAGAAGATTATGCCAATAGAAGAAATATATCAATAGAAGAAGCTGAACGTTGGTTATCTCCCAACTTAGCACAAAATAATAAATTAACGACGAACGAATCATGAAAGTAACAGAACATATCCAAAAAGCAAACGGTAAAACACAATTCTCTTTTGAGATATTACCTCCCTTAAAAGGGCAAAATATTCAAGGAATATTTGACTCTATCGAACCGCTAATGGAGTTTGATCCTCCTTTCATAGACGTAACGTATCATCGAGAAGAATATGAGTACAAAGAAGCAGGCAACGGACTGTGGGAAAAAAGAACAGTTAGAAAAAGACCAGGAACTGTCGGCATTTGTTCGGCTATCCAAAATAGATTCAAGTTGGACGCCATACCGCACATCTTATGTGGAGGATTCACCAAAGAAGACACCGAAAACTTCCTCATAGACCTTGATTTCTTAGGTATTGATAATGTTGTAGCCCTTAGAGGTGATGCTGTAAAGAACGAAACTTACTTTAAGCCTGAACCCAAAGGAAATAAGTATGCCTCTGACCTAGTTACCCAAATAAGTGAGCTTAACCAAGGTATCTATTTAGACCCAGAACTTGAGAATACCAGTAAGACTGACTTCTGTGTTGGAGTAGCAGGTTACCCTGAGAAACACATGGAAGCACCTAACTTTGACACAGATCTTAAATACCTAAAGCAGAAGATAGACAATGGAGCAGAATACATTGTTACACAGATGTTTTTTGACAACAGTAAGTTCTTTGCCTTTGTAGATAAATGTAGATCAATTGGTATTGATGTGCCGATTATCCCAGGACTAAAGCCTTTAGCTACCTTAAGCCAACTCAATCTATTACCTCAACGTTTTAAAGTTGACTTACCAGATGATTTGGTTGCTGAGGTACTCAAAGCAAAAGACAATGCTGCCATCCGCGAAATCGGTATCGAATGGTGTGCCCAGCAGTCAAGAGAATTGATAGAAGCAGGAACCCCTATAGTACATTACTACTCAATGGGTAAATCTGACAATATCAAGAACATCATTAAGCTTGCAACAGTTTAGAGAACAGGGAGCGGTTGACCACTTGTAGACCGCAAACTAATAAGCTCGTTATTTATAATTTTTTGGTTGTGATAAACCTCTTGTCTTAAAGCAAGAGGTTTTATGTTTTATACAAATCATAACTCCACCACAAACATCTACCACCAATGCAACACAATAAAACTCACACATACAGCTCCACAACATACATAAAGTAAAGACGCATATCTTGCGTGTCAAACACAGTAACCACAACAAACATCTACCACCAATGCTGAACAATAAAACTTACACATACAGCTCCACAACATACATAAAGTAGAGACGCATATCTTGCGTGTCAAACACAGTAACCACAATAAACATCTACCACCAATACTACACAATAAACATTACACATACAGCTCCACAACACACATAAAGTAGAGACGCATATCTTGCGTGTCAAAAACAATAACCACAATACATTGAACCGTAAACAATATTTCAAAGAACATCCTCTAAGTGAACTTAAAAGGTAACTGATACACTATCAATCACCCTCCAAAAGTACTTCTCTTATCAAATGCTCTTTTTAATACTGACTATTCTGACTATGAATGATATCATTTAATCACTTTTAGTAGCAGAAAGTGGGACACTGTAGCTAATAGGACAATATAAAACATTCTTAATTGTCCATTCCCAATTAAACTACTCCCTATAATCAGTGATTTAAAACAATATTTTTAACCTCTAATAGGTTATATATTAAACCATCTATTACATTTGTTAATGTAAAACAATAACTATGAAAAAGACACTCAAACTATTAACCCTAATGTTATTCATAGCATTAGCCTCTTGCTCTAAATCAGCAGAATACGGAGAAATCTCTGCTGTTGCTTTAGAAGATATCAGCACAACAGATGCGGCTGCAGAAACTACTGCCGAAGCACCACAATCCACAGATTCTACTCAAGATATCACTGTACCTGAGCGTATGATAGTCAAAGAAGGGAATATACGTTTCGAAACTTCTAATGCACAAGAAACTCGAGCTAATATCGTAGCAAGTAGTAAAAAACTCAACGGATATCTATCACAAGACACATCAAATGTCTATGGCAATCGCACTGAACATACCATTGTGATTCGCGTACCAGCAAAGAACTTCGAAACCTTGTTAGAAGGAGTTACACAGACTGCCACTAAAGTAGACAGCAAAAATATCAATGCCTTAGATGTAACCGAAGAGTTCATCGATATAGAAGCGAGAATCAAGACGAAAAAAGAAATAGAAGAACGCTATAAAGAATTACTTAAACGCGCTAACACGATAGATGATATTCTAAGAATAGAAAGAGAACTAGGGGCTCTACGTGCGGATATTGAGTCATTCGAAGGACGACTAAAGTACCTAAAGAGTAGAATATCGCTAAGTACTCTTACGGTAACTTTCTATGAAAAAGGAGAATCAACAACAGGCTTTGGACACGAAATATCATCTGCCTTTGGTTCTGGATGGAGTAATCTATTATCATTCGTAATAGGGCTATTCTATATCTGGCCATTTATCCTAATCTCAATTGGATTAATCTTTATCATCAGACGTATCAGAAAACGCAGAAAACAGAATAAAATAAACTAATATAAAGCAAAAGCCCTACCATTATAGTAGGGCTTTTTATATTAATTGTGTATCTACCTGCTTTATGTGACACGCAAAATCTTGCGTCTCTACAGTAAAATCCTACTTATACCTAATGTCGCAGGTAAAAACCATAAACTATGAACCGTAAACCATACCTAATTCTAAATTCCTAATTCCTCATTAGAAATCTCCTCCTTCATCTCTAACAGATTCAACTCTCCATCGTATAATGCATGAAACACAAAAGGCTTATTCTCTAAGATGTATTTATAAATAAACCAATCTGTCTTCGGAGTAGGTACATTTAGCAAGTCCTCATACGCTATCCACTCTAAAGTTCCCTCGTTACACTCAGGAGGAGTGACAGCATCGATATCTGCTACGTACACATAGCTTAGCCAATTATACTTCACAGGAGAAGTCTCTGTCAGTATTCCGCAGAACTTCACCTTATCTACTCTTATCCCTGTCTCTTCAAATGTCTCACGGATCACCCCCTCTTCAGGAGTTTCGAAAGGTTCTATCTTACCTCCCACAGGAGTATACGTATCTTTATTGGGTTCTTTTAAACGCTTTAGAAGCATAAAGTTATTCCCATTTCTCAACACACACAGTGTTGCTATTCTTTTTATTCCTAACGGAACAGCAGTTGTACTCATCCTATTGCTCGTTTAATAATTCTTGAAAGCGTTCTACGAATTGACTAACGTGATATCCATCCATCAGTGCATGGTGTCCATGTATAGATACTGCCATGCGCTTACGACCATTCTCCTCCATTACTTTCCCAAAAGAAATCTTAGGACAACTATCTGGGAAGTCAAAATTACGTGCATGACTCATACTCGTAAAGTCTAGCCATGGCAAAGCTGAGATATGTAATACATTCTCACTATTCGACGCAGGTAATAATGAAGTTGACTGCTGTACACTCTCTATTTCACTTTTTGCCTCTGCGAAGAAAGTCTGTTTATCAGCATAATAATTCATATAGGCAAACCCAAAAGTTCCATTAGGTCTATTGATGGTAGGTGATGCGTGCACCTCATCATACAGATATACCTCGTTATCCACTATTCTATATCTAAACGCCTCTACCTCATTAGCTGCTCTAAGTGCATCATATAGATAAGTAAGGAAGAAAGAATCCTCATTCGCTTTAGCTCTATTATACACCGTAGTACAATCTACTTGTACTGTAATACCAAAAAAAGGTTCTGTAAACTGTTTAAAAAAAGCATATTGCTCCCCTCTCTCCCATTGAGTGGTATCAATCTTAGTTCTCATTTTGTTGTGTTGTTTTATTCACAGCGAAAATATACGTAATCTTCTTGATGGTAAAAGACTTTTGTCCTAGACTAACGTATACACCTTCGTTTACTCCTATTTCATCAACGCTCTTAACTGCTCTTCAAAATCCTCTCCTTGCATTCCTTCAAATCTCATCACTAGTTTTCCATCCAAATTAAACAACCAATAATCAGGTGTACTATTATTTCTATACATTGCTAGAACAGGACTTAGTCTCCCCTCTTTATTACTTAATAAAATACCCTTATTACCTTTAAATTCTGAGTAATATTTAAACTTATCTTTCTGATCATGTCCTGCGTAATATGTGATATGTACAAGCTTATCCTTCAAGTTATCAGCTATCTGAGCTGTCTTAGGAGCTGCCTTTTCACAATAACCACAGTGGTAAGTCGAAAAATCTAACAATACATACTTCCCCTTAAAGTAATCACTAAGCTTTACTTGCTTAGTTTGCATATCTTCAGCATAAAAATCATAATACTTAGCCCCAACTTCCAGAGGCTTATGATCTATAAATATCTTAAGCATCTGTACTTCTTTAGTATCATAATACTTAGGGTCTATAAGAGCATATAGCTCGTTTAAATAATCAGATGAATAATCTCTAGCCTGGTATTGTAGTAGGTATCGAGCATAAGCTGTATTAATATTCTTTTTTATAAAAGCATTATTTTGTTTGTTAATAAGATTTGACAACTTCTTAATCTTACCTAGAGGTTCTTCATCACTTAGATACACCTTCGCTACACTATCCTTATCTTTCCCTTCTTCTAGAAGACGATAATACTCTTTGATATAAACACTTCGTTCTTCTACTAACTGCTTATTAACTAACATATTTTCATATCTCAGACTGTCATTCACAGAATTTATCGCTCTAAGATTACCCGAAAAATCATTTATAGAGCCATGAATAGTTACAGACTCATTTCCTAAAAAGAAGAAGGTACTCTTTGTCTCTTTTCCTACATAAGCATCTAATCTCACATAATTAGGAACATCTTCTAGTACCATAGATACATCTACCTTACCATTCATTAGACTAAACTCTTGTTCTTGTCCACCACTAGATAACTTCATCTTTACCTCATTGCTTATTCCTTCCAGTTTTCCTGTTATATGTAGCTTCTCCTGTCCTAATACTCCTATAGAACACAGCATTAAAAGCATATAGAATATCTTATATTTCATAATTCACAAATTAATTAGAGCTAAGTAACAGCAATATAACTAATTAAAATACAACTAAATATCAACATTCAAATAAATATAGATACGCTCTTATTTCATCAACGCTCTCAACTGCTCTTCAAAATCCTCTCCTTGCATTCCTAAGAAATCTTTTACTAACTTTCCTTTAGTGTCAAAGAGCATATAATGTGGTGTCCCATTCTGTCTATACATACCGAGATTAGGCTCTAAACGTCCTCCATTATTCCAAATTAAGTTCCCTCTATCCTTCTTTAATTTGTAATAATCATGAAGGCCTTCTATATCATGGTCTACATAATAGGTAACGTATGTTAACTGATCTTTTAACTCTTCTGCTATTTGAGCTGTTTTAGGAGCTGCCTCTTGACAATATCCACAATGCAATGTAGAAAAGTCTAACAACACGTATTTACCCTTAAAGTAATCGCTAAATCTCACTTGCTTTTGATTGATATCTTTAGCTATAAAATCATAATACTTATCTCCTTCTTCTAGTGTATTACTATCTGCTATAGAGTAGACAAATCGAACTTCTTCAGTATTCTTATACTTCGGATCTATTAAAGGTGCTATCTCTCTAATCTCTTCAGGAGTAAACTGACTCAAACAATACCTCAATGAATAACGCCCATAATCTGTATTGATATTATCCTTTATAAAGTCAGCCGACTTCTGCTCTATCTCCCTTATGATTTTCGTTATCTTTCCTAGAGGTTCTACATTATTCATATACATTTTATACACGCTGTCACGGATAGCTCCCTCTTCTATCATAGTACGAGCTTCAGCACTTAGGATCTCTATCTTATCATTTAACTCTTTTGTCAATAAATGCTCTTGATATCTTAGCTCATCATATTTAGAATTCTCTGCTTTTATATTATTAGGAAAATCCTCTATAGAGCCGTTAAGTACAATAGCTTCATTACCTACAAAAAAAGTAGTATACTTCTGTTTACCTTCGTGTTCTACCATCATAAAGACTAATGTAGGTACAACTGTCAACTCCATTTCTACATCTAGTACTCCATCTTTTAATTGAAAGACAACCTTCTTAAAATTATTTTCTAATGTAAGCTTAGCTTCATTAGGTATTCCTGTAATCTTACCTGTTATGTGTAGTTTGTCTTGCGCCATTATTCCTATAGAAAAGAATAATGCGATTAACATCATTAGTTTATTAGTCATTGTTTAAATAATTAGGTTGGTAAATACAGATAGATACTACTGTCTCTTTTTTATTATTACTGTCTTAAGATGTCAATAATCACAAATTCTACACAATAAGATTAATCTTACTTCTCTATCTCTTCTAATATAATTGTCTTTAGGTCTGTATTAGCCCCATTAACTTCTTTTACCAACTTCCCTTCTGGGTTAAACAAAAGATAAGTAGGTGTCATCATATTTCGGTACATAGCCATAGCAGGATGGAGATAACCTTCTTTATTCCAAATTATGTTTCCTTTCTTTCCTTTTAACTCATAATACTCTTCAGCTTCTTTCAGATTATCACCTGTGTGATAAGTCACATACATTACTTTATCCTTTAACTCTTCTGCTATCAAAGCGGTCTTGGGAGCTGCCTTGCCACAAAACCAACAGTGAACATTAGAGAAATCTAATAGGACATACTTACCATTATAATAGTCACTGAACCTAACTTCCTTATTTTTCAAATCTAATGCGGTAAAGTCATAATATATATCTCCTACTTCTAACTGTTTAGAATCACATAAAGCCTTTAAAAACCTAATCTCACTTCTATCCATATTTATAGGATCCACTAAGCTATACAAAGTCTTAAACTGTTCTTCAGTAAATTGATCTACATAAAACCTAATTAAATGTCTACCATAATCAGTATTAATGTGCTTTTTCAGAAACTCGTACTGGCGCACAGCCACCTCTTTTCTAATAGTTTCTAGTTCCGCTTTATATTTTATAAATATGCTATCAGGCTTAGCCCCTTCCTTTATCTCTTTTTCTATGACCTTGTTAATATCATTGCGCTTCTTCTCAAGATCTTTAGTCAATACATAATTCTCATATCTTAATCCATCATACTTCGAGTTTTTAGCAACTACCTCATTAGGAAAATCATCAATAGAAGCATCGATAGTCACAGATTCGTTACCTAAAAAAAAATAAGTGTACTTGATATCATTGTCATAATACACAGTTATAGATACAGAAGCAGGTGCTTCTTTTAGATCAACCTCTACATCTATCACACCATCCTTTAGATAGAACTCTTTTTCTTTCTCTCCTCCTGAGATACTAAGTTTAGTCTTATTATCTATCCCCGTAATCTTACCTGTTACGTGTAGTTTATCTTGAGCCATTATTCCTATAGAGAAGAATAATGCGATTAATATCATTACTTTATTCATCATAGCTTACTATTTAATCTCTACAAGATAGGTAATTCAACTTATACAGAACAATATTATTCAAAGAATAACCTTCTCCCTCTTTATGATTTCAAATATCCCTGCCCCCTTATGGAGATAATGACCTCATTAGCTCTTTTTGCACAGATATGCACTTTCTTATTGCACATAGACATCTGTGATTCAAAACTTTAAGCTTATTCCATTTATTTTTATTCGGAAGCTATTCGGTAACACCCAGTATTTACTTGGGATAAGAGGTAGTTTACCGAACTGTATTCAGGTTGTACCCGAACCATCTACTATAGATTAAGATAGAAATAAAGCATTATTTGTATAAAAACGACGTGTATTTGAATTTTTATATTCTCTTTTAGAGGTAAAAATTGGTCAATTCGAAATAATGTCTATTTTTGTTATACAACCACAAAAAACGATATTGATATATGAGACCAGATTTATTTCAGGCACCTGATTATTACTTATTAGACGACTTGTTAAGTAATGAACACAAGTTAATTAGAGATACAGCGAGAGCATGGGTGAAGAAAGAAGTTTCTCCTATTATAGAAGACTTCGCTCAACGTGCAGAATTTCCAAAACAATTAATACCAGGGTTAGCCGAGATAGGTGGATTCGGTCCTTATATCCCTACAGAATATGGAGGAGCAGGATTAGACCAAATTTCGTATGGACTAATCATGCAGGAGATCGAGAGAGGAGATTCTGGTATTCGTTCTACCTCATCAGTACAGTCTTCACTAGTGATGTACCCTATCTGGAAGTATGGTAATGAGGAGCAACGCATGAAGTACCTACCTAAGTTAGCGACGGGAGAGTATATCGGATGCTTTGGATTAACAGAGCCAGATCACGGTTCTAACCCAGGTGGGATGCTGACTAACTTTAAAGATATGGGAGACCACTACCTGCTAAATGGGGCTAAAATGTGGATCTCTAATGCTCCATTCGCAGACATCGCTGTAGTATGGGCTAAGAATGAAGAAGGGCGTATACACGGGCTGATCGTAGAGCGTGGTATGGAAGGCTTCACTACTCCAGAGACACATAATAAGTGGTCACTGAGAGCTTCGGCTACAGGGGAGTTAATATTCGATAATGTCAAAGTACCTAAAGCTAACTTATTGCCAAACAAATCAGGATTAGGAGCGCCTCTAGGCTGTCTAGATTCTGCTAGATATGGTATCGCATGGGGAGCTATCGGAGCTGCTATGGACTGCTATGACACAGCACTTCGCTACTCGAAAGAGCGCATACAGTTCGACAAACCTATCGGTGCGACTCAGTTACAACAAAAGAAATTAGCAGAGATGATCACAGAGATCACTAAAGCACAGTTGTTAACTTGGAGATTAGGCGTACTGAGAGACGAAGGAAGAGCTACTTCTGCACAGATCTCTATGGCTAAACGAAACAATGTGGCTATGGCATTAGACATCGCACGTGATGCGCGTCAGATGTTGGGAGGTATGGGTATCACAGGAGAATACTCTATCATGCGCCACATGATGAACTTAGAATCTGTAGTGACCTATGAGGGGACACATGATATCCACTTGTTAATAACAGGTATGGATGTGACAGGATTCCCTGCATTTAAGTAATAAATATCTTTATAGATAAACTTTATACAAAGAGCTTCGCCTTTCGGTGAAGCTTTTTTACTTTTGTACTAAATTTTAGAAGATATGACTATTCAAGAAATCAATGCACAGATAGCTGAAGAAAGAAATGCGTTACTTCAACACCCTCTTTATAATAAAATAAAGACTATCCCTCACTTATGTACATTTATGGAAGGGCATGTATATGCGGTATGGGATTTTATGTCATTGCTTAAAGCGTTACAACAACAATTGACTTGTACTACGACTCCTTGGTTTGCCTCAGAGTTTCCACAGACACGCTATTTGATCAACGAGATTGTACTAGCAGAAGAGTCAGACCTAGCCTATGATGGACAGCGTCTGAGCCACTTCGAGATGTACTTAGATGCGATGATAACGGCTAAAGCAGATACTACTGCTATCGAAGCACTTATCCGCACTCTTAAGTCTGGTACACCTATCTTCGAAGCGATAGCACAGACAGACTTAGATGAAGGGGTAAAAGAGTTTTTAAACTTTACATTCAAGACTATCGAAGGAGGTAAAGCACATGAGATCGCAGCAGCCTTCACATTTGGTCGCGAAGATTTGATACCAGATATGTTTACCGAAATCTTAAAAGGTTTTCAACAAAACTTCCCTGAGACAGACTTGACAAAGCTAGTGTATTACTTCGAACGTCATATCGAACTAGATGGAGATGAGCATGGTCCGATGGCGATGAAGATGATCTCTGAGCTATGTGGAGATGATCAACAGAAATGGCAAGATGTCATCGCAATCTCTAAACAGGCACTAATAAAACGTTATAACTTGTGGAATTCTATCGAAAAATTTATAAAAACCAAGTAAGTTTAACGTTTACAAAACACTAATTTCTCATTAATTTACATATATTTACACAAAAGCATTAAAAACATGAAATTGAAAGGTAAAAACGCAATTATCACCGGAGGTGGAAGAGGATTAGGTAAAGCTACTGCTATTGCTTTCGCTCAAGAAGGGATAAACGTTGCTATTACTGGTAGAAACGAGAAAACATTACAAGCTACTGTTACAGAGTTAGAAGCATTAGGAGTGAAAGCTACTTATGCCGTATTCGATGTGACTGATAAAGCAAAAGTAAAAGCTGAAATAGCTAAATTAATAGAAACATTAGGAGGAGTAGATATATTAGTGAACAATGCTGGTATATCAGAATTCGGAAAATTCACAGATATGTCTGCTGAGCGTTGGGAAGAGATCTTACTTACTAACGTGATGGGAGTGTATAATGTGACTAGAGAAGTACTACCTCACTTAATAGATCAGAATGAAGGAGATATCTTCAACGTAGCTTCTACAGCTGGTCTTAACGGAAATGCAACTACGTCTGCATACTCTGCGTCTAAATTTGCAGTGATCGGGATGTCTGAATCACTAATGAAGGAAGTGCGTAAAAACAACATTAGAGTATGTACGCTAACGCCAAGTACTATCGCATCAGATATGTCTATAGAATTAGGGCTTACAGATGGTAACCCTGATCATATCTTACAGCCAGAGGACTTCGCAGAGCTTATCGTAGCTACATTGAGATTACCAAGAAGAGCCATGGTTAAAACAGCATCGCTGTGGACAACTAATCCTCAATAAATTAGAAGGAGAGGTTTGACTCCTATTCTTTCTTATTACTTATTATGATTACAACCTAAACTCGCTATTTTGGCGAGTTTTTTATTGTATTAATTTTTTATTTAGCAACCGTTTTTTTATTTACTTTTGCGCCGATTTATATACATTATTTCGTCATGATACGAAAAATAATACGCTTCTTTTTAAAGCTAGCACTTCTCTTTTTTGGACTGAGTATTTTCTCAGTACTAGTCTTTCGTTTTGTCCCTGTACCTTATACCCCACTGATGTTTATCAGACTGTATGAACAGGTCAAAGACGGCAAACCAATGACACTACAACATAAATGGGTACCTCTAGACGACATCAATGTCAATCTACAGAAGGCAGTGATCGCTAGTGAGGATGGACACTTCTTGACGCATAATGGTTTTGATTTTAAAGCCATAGAGAAAGCAATGAAGAACAATGAAAAAGGCAAAAAGATCAAAGGCGGTAGCACCATCTCACAACAGACTGCTAAGAATGTGTTCTTATGGCCAGGGCGTAGTTATATCCGCAAAGGCTTTGAAGCGTACTTCACTGTACTGATAGAGTTCTTATGGCCTAAGGAGAGAATCCTAGAAGTCTATCTAAATAGTATAGAGATGGGTGATGGTGTCTATGGAGCACAGGCTGCGGCAAAGCATTGGTATAATAAAGATGCAAAGAGCTTAACTGCTAATCAAGCAGCAGGTATTGCGGTCATCCTACCGAGTCCGAGACGATATAAAGCCAATAACTCTGGACCATATATCGCGAAAAGAAAGAATACAATCACACGTTATGTGAACAACTTCGGTCCTCTCGATTTTAATAAGAAAGGAGCTAATAAAACAGAGAATAAAAAGAAGTAATCCTATTTTAACTATTTAAATTACAGTATTAACATAGTTTTTTTATAACTTTGTTAGGAACTAAAATAAATTCCTATGAAAAAAGTATTGTTATCATTCGCAGTAGTTGGATTATTATTCGCTACTTCATGTAAAGACACAAAAGCTGAAGAAACAACTCCAGCTGTAGAAAACACAGAAGCTACAACAGAAGAATCAGCTGCTGTATCAGAATTTGAAAAAGCTAAAACTGAAGCTGAAACAAAATTAGCTGATGCTAAGAAAGCAGTAGAAGAAGCTGTTAAAAAAGGAGACAAAAAAGCTCAAGAAGAAGCTAACAAAGCTTTAGAAGCTGCACAAAAAACTTGGGATGATGCTAAAGCTAAATTCGAAGAAGTAAGCAAAAAAGCTGGTGATGCAGTAGAAAACGCTAAAGATGCTACTGAAGAAAAAGTAGAAGAAGTAAAAGACGCTACTGAGAAAAAAGTAGAAGAAGTGAAAGAAGCTACTGAAAAGAAAGCTGATGAAGTAAAAGGTGCGATGAAAGACGCAGCTGACAAACTAAAAAAATAGTATTTATAGAATACGGAAAGGAGCTCATGACGAGCTCCTTTTTTTGTTTACTCTTATAAGGATACTATAAATTTTATAGATATTTTTAATATCTTCATAAATATAAACAATTACGTATCAATGACATTGCCTAATATATTTCGTACATTTACATAGTAATAAAAAATCAAAACACTATGAAAACAAATATCGGTCTTACAGACAACGCACGTCAATTCAATGCAGAAGTACTATCTAAATTATTAGCAGATGAGTTTATCCTTTACACTAAAGCGAGAAATGCTCATTATAACGTAACGGGGGTAGACTTCCATTCTAAACACGTATACTTCGAAGAACTATATACAGAACTAGCAGTGAATGTAGATGCTGTAGCAGAACGTATTAAAACTCTAGGACACTATGCTCCTTCTTCTTTAAAAGATTACTTAAAACTAACTCACTTAACAGAAGAGAGAAAAACTACAGATACAGATAGTAAGTCTTGGATAGCTGAGTTATTAATAGACTATGAGGTAATCGTATCATTCATCAGACAGAATATAGATGCTATTGAAGAGTCTAATGATAAGAGTACTGCTGACTTCTTAATCGGCTTAATGGAAGCGCATGAGAAAACAGCTTGGATGCTACGTTCTCACTTAGGATAATCAGTGAAACAACATTATATCAAGGTTTGCCTTTTTTGGGCAAACCTTTTTTGTTACTTTTACCTCAAACAACAATAACCAATATGAAAAAGCTATTTATGTTGGGAGCAGTATTATCCCTACTAGTATCGTGTTCTCAACCTAAAACAGATATAGAAAGAGCAGAGGTATTCCAAAAAGAACTCAACAAAGAGTTTAGCGACTCTAAAACATCTCCATTACCTAAGGATGCCCTAAAGAAGTTTAAAGGACTTGATTTCTTCCCTATAACAGAAGATTATGTTGTAGAAGCTAAACTAGTTCGCACACCAGACGAAAAGCCTTTTACGATGCCTACAACGACTTCGAATAAGCTGAATTATGTCAAATACGGAGAACTACACTTTACATTAGATAAAAAAGAACATAAAGTAGATGTCTTTCAGGATCTAGATATCCTAAAGAAAGAAGACTATGCTAATCATCTATTCTTACCCTTTACAGATCTTACTTCTGGGGTGACTACTTATGGTGGAGGTAGATATATAGATTTAGAGATACCAGAAGGAGACCTTATCACTCTAAACTTTAATCAGGCTTATAATCCATTCTGTGTGTATAACCCTAAGTACTCATGCCCTATACCACCTGAACAAAACTTCATAGAAGTAGAAATAAATGCTGGTGTAAAAAATTATAAATACGAATAAGCAGAGTAGCAAGAAACGGATTGTGAGTGAGTAAGAGTCAATATACTTTTGGGTTTCTAAATACAGTAAAATGAAACTAAAAGGTAAAATAGCGCTTATCACTGGTGGAACTAGTGGTATCGGTAAAGCAACGGCACTCCTATTTATCCAACACGGTGCACAGGTCATCATCACAGGTAGAAATAAACATACTATCGACAGTACAGTAGCAGAACTAGGTCATCAGGCTATAGGTATCGTCTCTGACGCAGGTAATATGGTAGACCTTATGCGTCTAGGTGAACAGTTACGACACTATACTACTCGTTTAGACATTGTGTTTGTCAATGCTGGTTTTGGCAAATATGCTCCACTAGAACTAATAGACGAGACGCACTATGAAGAGATGTTCAATACTATCGTTAAGGGGACTCTATTCACTGTACAGCAGGTCTTACCTCTTATGTCTAGTGATAGCGCTATTGTGCTAAACACTTCTATTGTCACAGAAGTAGGGATGCAAAACTCTAGTGTCTATTCTGCTGCTAAGGCAGCTGTACAATCGTTCACTAAGACCTTTGCCTCTGAATTAATCAGTAGAGGAATACGCGTTAATGCTATATCTCCTGGTCCTATCCAAACGAATTACTTCGACCGATCAAACTTATCCAAAGAACAGGTCGAATCTTTCACGACTTCCTTTGCACCACAGGTGCCTATACAGCGCTTCGGTCAAGCGTCTGAAGTAGCAGAAGCAGTCATGTTCTTAGCTTCTGATGCCGCTTCATACATAGTAGGTACAGAGCTAAGTGTAGATGGAGGCTTTCCAAAGATAAAAACATCATAAAGAAAAAGGCGATAAATTAAAAAGGCGAGTCAAAATATTGACTCGCCTCTATTTTATTTAAAAACTGTTGTTTCCTATTTCTGTTTCTTGATACCCATATTGTATAGTGTAAATGCTTGTAAGTCTCATTCACTTGTATTGAAAAAGTTGCATCAATTTGTCCAACTTTTTAAAGTCAGTCCAAAGACTTTTTTGCACTTTTATTTCTTTAAAGTGAAAGTACTTATATAGACTTTGTAAAAAACAAGAAAAAAATTAATGAGATAATTGAACAAAATAAGAACCTTCTTTCGAAGCTATTAATTTCTTTCCTTTAAATAACTCTAATTTTATATATGGTGATTTAACTTTGTTATCAGGATTATTGGAAACTAAAACCTTTATTTGTGTAGAGTGGTGTTTTCTTTGTTTAATTTCTATTTCACTATTACCTTCTATTTCATATCTATTATTACCTCCCACACCTTCATAAGTTAATATTAAATATGTCTCTTTAGGATTTGTTGTTACTTTTAATCTGTAAGTACTAATAGGGTTCAACTCTTCGTCTTTTGAACAAGAATTAAAACTCATAACACACATTAATACTATAAATATAGCTAATAATTTTTTCATGTTTTTGTTTATAATTTCCACAAACATACATTTTAAAAGTCTAAAATATATGTCAAGATATGTCTTGTTTGTTACAAATTGAGAATTTCTATTTCACTTTTAATCTTAAGAAAGCAAAATTGGTAAAGTGAGAGCAATATAAATTATAGGTATGCATCTGATATTGTGATACTAGTGACATCTATATTTTCTAGAATCATTATTAATCTAATAGAGAAACTGAATCAATAACATACTGGACTGAACTATAACTAAACGAATAAAAATAGGTCTCTTAAAAAAACAAAAGGCGAGTCAAAATATTGACTCGCCTTTATTGGATTTAAAAACTGTTGTTTCCTATTTCAGTTTCTTGATACCCATATTGTATAATGTAAATGCTTGTAAGTCTACGTGCTCTTGTATTTGTTGAGCAATAGATTTACCAGCACCATGTCCTGCATTCGTTTCAATACGAATTAACATAGGGTTATTACCTGTATTTTTAGCTTGTAACTCAGCTGCAAACTTAAAGCTGTGCGCTGGTACTACTCTATCATCATGGTCTCCAGTAGTTACCATTGTAGCAGGGTATGCTACAGCTTTCACATTGTGTAGAGGAGAATATCCTTTTAAGTACTCGAACATCTCTTTGCTATCTTCTGAAGTACCATAGTCATACGCCCATCCTGCACCTGCTGTGAATGTGTGGTAACGCAACATATCTAATACTCCTACTGCTGGTAAAGCTACTTTCATAAGATCAGGACGTTGAGTCATAGTAGCTCCTACTAATAACCCTCCATTAGATCCACCTTTAATAGCTAAGAAATCAGATGAAGTATATTTATTGTCAATTAAGTACTGACCTGCAGCGATAAAGTCATCAAATACATTTTGTTTTTGTAATTGAGTACCTGCTACGTGCCACTCTTTACCATACTCTCCACCACCTCTAAGGTTTGGTACAGCATATACACCACCATTCTCTAACCAAATAGCATTAGCAATGCTAAATGAAGGAGTCAAGCTAATATTAAACCCTCCGTAAGCATATAGCATAGTAGGATTCTTACCATCTAACTTAAGACCTTTTTTATGTGTAATGATCATCGGTACTTTAGTTCCGTCTTTAGAAGTATAGAATACTTGTTTAGACTCATATTGAGAAGAGTCAAACTTCACTTTAGGTTGCTCATATACTTTAGACGTACCATCTACTGGATTGAAAGCATAGATACTTCCTGCAGTGATATAGTTCGTGAAAGAATAGTACAATGTAGTGTCTGATTTTTTACCACCAAAACCACCAACAGTTCCAACTCCTGGTAATTCTACTACTCTCACTTTTTTACCTGTATAGTCATACTGCTCTACATACGCTACAGCATCTTTTAGGTAGTTAGCGAAGATATATCCAGCTCCTGTTGAAGGTGTCAATACATTCTTCGTTTCTGCGATAAAGTCAACCCAATTCGCTTGTCCTGGGTTCTTAGCATCTACAGTTACTACTCTTGTGTTAGGTGCTTTATAATCTGTTACGATATATAATTTACCATCTTTACTATCTAATACTCCATTACTGCTATCGAAGTTATTTACTACAGTAACAATAGGACTATTCGCTACAGTTAGATCTTTCACATAAAGCTCGTTTCCATAAGTAGAATTAGCAGCTGTAATAATTAAATATTTATTATCACTAGTCACTCCTCCACCTACGTAACGTCTCTTCTGATCTTTTCCGAAGATTAGAGCATCCTCTTTCTGAGCTGTACCTAATTTGTGGTAATATAATTTATGTTGATCTGTCTTCGCAGATAATTCACTACCTGTTGGTTTATCATAACTAGAGTAATAGAACCCTTCATTACCAAACCAAGAAACACCACTAAACTTCACATCTACTAATGTATCACCTATCACTTGTTTTGTTTCTGCATCTAGAACGATAATCTTTCTCCAGTCACTTCCACCTTCAGAGATAGCGTAAGCTACTTTAGAACCATCCTCAGAGAAATCAATACTTCCTAATGATGTAGTACCATCTTTAGAGAATGTGTTAGGATCTAAGAATACTTCTTCTTTACCAGCTTCATCTTTGCGGTATAAAATAGACTGATTCTGTAACCCGTCATTTTTAAAGAAATAAGTGTATTTACCTTCTTTAAATGGAGCACCGATCTTCTCGTAGTTCCATGCCTCTTCCATTTGTTTCTTTAGGTCATCTCTAAAAGGAATCTGAGCTAAATAATCAAAAGTAACTTGGTTCTCTGCTTTTACCCAAGCAGCAGTTTCTTCTGATCTATCATCTTCTAACCATCTATATGGGTCAGCTACTTCTACACCGAAGTAAGTATCTACTACCTCACCTTTTTTCGTGTCTGGGTACTTTAGTTCTACATTTGCTTCTTCCGTAGCTCCTTGCTTACAAGAAACTATGATTGTAGCAACTAGTAAAGTCATAAGTGTTTTTCTCATAAATGTTTAAGTTAGTTATTGTTTTCTTAAATAATAAGTTAGTAAATATATCCATAAATATATAAAGAGCAAGGAGAATCCTCCTTACTCTCTATATATTAACATTATTTCCTATTATTAATGCTTGTGTTCATGGTCGTGATCATGATCTCCCTCTCCTGGGTTTACAATATTCACAGTTCTAAATTCCATAGCTTGGTTACCTGCCTTATCTAATACTTTTACTACAAAGTGGTATTCACCTCTCTTTGCCTCTTTGTCTATTAAGATTTCGTGGTGATGTATATGTGCATTTCGCTGTCCATAGATATCATCCCAGCTATTTTTATATTTAAACGATTTGCGGTGTGCGTTCTCTTCATCATCGTGATCATGGTCATGATCGTGGTCAGCATGTCGTACAGATACACTGTGTGTATGCGTATGCCCCTCAGCTGAGTGAATGTCAATATCATAAGACCCTAAGGCGATATTATCTGATACATCCATATCAAAGTGGATAGTCTCTCCTGCTTCTAATTTAGCTCCTTCTTCTGGTGCGTTTAACACGATCACAGGTTTTTGAGTATCTACATCTGAATCACTCTTCAGACATGATGTAAATAATATACTACTTAATAAAGTTACGCTTGCTATATATTTTAATTGTTTCATTTTTTTAATGTTTAAAAATCCAGATTGTGACTTTATACTTAGCCTAGCACAATCTGGAGAATGAGTTAAATGTCTTTGTTCTTACCTAGTGCAAAATGAGTTAACTCTTCTGCAGGTGGTCCTCTTAACCAATAAAAAGGAAACAGACACTCTTTATAGCTGACTACTACCTCGATTACTAATTCATCGTGTACTCTCTCGACCCATAACACTAGTGTGGAGACTATGTGTTCTATAGCAGGTGAGAGCTTACATATATACTGCTCACAGTAGTGAATCGTATTACTATCTACATATTCTAATTTAGCTGACTTCTGCCCAAAGTGATGATCAATGATGACATAGTGAAGAGTATTGTTCAGTATAGGTACTAAGAATAAAGTACACCATAGCGAACATACTATAGCACGTATGTTCTTATCTGTCATATCAGAATGGTACTTGTATCATCAATTGTATTGAACGTCCTAACTCAGGTATACCTAATGGTCTGTAGAAGCTCGTATGATTTAATATCTTCGTATCGAACATATTTGAGATAGACAGTGTAGTACGCGCCTTAAACTTACCAAACTGTACTGTAGAAGACACTCCAGCACCGAAGCTCTGACTACTAGGTGTCACTTCTTCTCCCTGTGCAATACGTTCTTGCTCAGCATACCACTTCCCGTTAAAGTACACTTCTGACTCTTTAAACAGATCCGTATCTCTAAAGCTATATCTAACCTCTCCGAATACATTCATCGGAGGAGTGAATGGCAATGGATAAGCTCCGTTCTGCCCATTAGACACTTGCTGATTATAGATATACTCAAGTACTGCTGATATATTTAGACGATCAAAAAAACGTTTCTCTACTTTCCATTCAAAACCGCTAATGATAGCTTCTGACTGGGTATATTCATAAATCTGCCCACTATCTGGTAGTATAGAGAACTTACCTGATGGCTTTAGGTAGATATAATTAGAAAAATAATATAAATAAGGGCTAAACGTCGTATTAAACGTAGGAGTCTTAAACTCTGCTCTAAAGTCTAATGCAATCCCCTTCTCTGGATTAAGATCAGGATTCCCTTTCTCATGTCTAAAAGCTCCGTGGTGAACACCATTAGATGCTAACTCAATAGCAGTGGGGAATCTAAAGTTAGTACCCACGGTAGCTCCAAAATTAAAGTTGTCGTTTAGCGTATACTTTGCACCTACCATTCCATTCACACTATTGAAGTCTCTATCTGTAGTCGTACTTCTCTGTGCATATTTATTAGCTAGCTGATCTGCATAGCCCTGTTCTTTTAAATAGTCAAATAAGAATTGATCATAAAACGGCTTAACATGTACACTTGCATAGTCAAAGCGTGCTCCTCCTTCTAAAGTCAATTTATCATTCACGAAATACTCATACATCCCGAATACACCTGTACTCTGTCTATTAAACTTGGGTAATAAGAATCCGTATCCGTCAATGGTATTGTTCTGAAAATTCTGTTGTACTCCTAATGTCAACTTATGGTTGTTATTAAATAGATGTTCATACTTCACAGAAGCATCTACTGTATTTAATACAAACTGTAACTCTAGATTAGGGTTAGAACTTGGTGGTGTTTGATCATCAAAGTGAGAGTGAAACAAGCTGTGCTCTTGTCTTCTATTATTTTGATAAGCGACCATAAAAGTCCACTTATCTTGTAATGAACTATCCCATGTAGTTGTATTCACTACCTTAAAGTGATTGACGTTCTGACGTGGGTATTCTATATTGCGGTGATTCCCGTCATCTGCTACAGATGCCACATTAGGCAATCCGTGAGATCCTGGAAAGAATCCACTCTTGTCATAAACATTACTAATGCTCAGGATATTTTTAAAGTTATTATCCACATATCCTATTTGTCCATATAGTGCAAAGTTCTTAGAAGCAGTATTCTTCATTCTATTGCCATAGATAGGAATCACAGTGTTTAAATAGTTTATCTCAGACACAGGTACACGATAGTCACCAGCATCTTGACCTGTTGCTTTAAACTTATAGAAGAACTTCTCATCTCTTCCCTTTACCTGTACAGAAGCACCATACGAATCGTTAACTGTCTTGCCAAACATAGTAGCACTTCCACTAAATGAGTGTACTTCTGGTACCTTCTCATTATTAATCTTGATCACACCTCCGATTGCATCACTCCCATACTCAATAGTACCTACACCCTTTATCACTTCTACTTCTTCAGTACTGAAGGCATCTATCTCTAATCCATGGTCTGCTCCCCACTGTTGACCTTCTTGTTTGGCCCCATTCTCAGCGACAGCTACACGGTTAAATCCAAGTCCTCGAATAATAGGTTTAGAAGCTCCTGCCCCTATCTCCATAGCATTAACCCCTGGTACTGATGTCAAGGTTTTAGCAAATGAGCCTGAAAAACTCTCTACTAGTTGCTTATTACTAACTACCTCAGTATTCGCAATCGTCTTTAGCCCATGTGTCGATACAACTACTTGGTCTAGCAGTGTATTGTCCTCCTTAAGGTGCAAATCTAAATACATATCAGACTTCACTGTAAGCAAGGTATCAACAGTCTTATAACCAAGATATTCAACTAATAAACGGTGTTGACCTGCAGATACAGGTGTAGATATAAATTGTCCCTTCAGGTCAGTTCCAGACTGTAATCCCGAAAAAGTTATATTACTCCCTACTAATGCTTCTCCATATATGTCTGATACCTTACCCTTTACAACATATTGTTGTGCGTAAGTACCAATAGAAGCCACTAGTGAAAGCATAAGAATAGATATTCTCATTTAATCGCTAATAATTTAATTGTACATAAATAATCTATCCCTTTGCAAAGATTGCAAGAGACTTAAACAATAATTTATGCTAATACAGGGGGTGCCCTAAGGGAAAAGAATACCTGTGAAAGAGGTATAATAGATAGTGATACAATATCCTGAACTGATCTGGCTACATCATAAGTAATGAACTCTACAGACAATACATCTGAAGTGATAGCAGGGTTAAGTATAGTATCACAGACAAAACACTTGTCTAGCTGACTATGTGCTTCCTTAAAAGTAAGTTGATCCGATAGATCTCCTCTACTTTCATTAAAATGAGCATGTGTACTGTGTTCTTTTTCGTACTCTACTGAAGAAACAATATGTTCAAAACTATGCATAAACTGAAAAACGATGGTAAACATAATGGCTACCACCAACAATATTCTTGATATGTTTTTCTTTGCTTGCATACTGCAAATATAGACAAGAATGCTAGAAATAGACAATATGAATGATAATATTTAATAATTAGTTCATATTGAGAGTCACCCTCTTTCTAATTCTTATTCGATTAATCTCTTTTATAAACAAGGTATTTATTCATTTTCCTACTCTAAAACAATACTTCTTACAATTCTAGCTTTCTCAATACATAACATATTTTAAATCAGAATCATAAACTAAAATCAAATATTCTAACAACAATAAAACAACCTCCTTCCTAAAACACTGTAATCAATATTAAACCACTTCAGTCCTTCGATAGTATAATAAGGTAACACTAGTATACTGATTCCATAGTGATCGCATACTTTTAGCCCTTTTTTATGCGAGCAGTATCCGATAACTATGCGACCACTATGCGATAAGTCCAATTAGGGTTTGTCTCGTCCTACTATAGCTGTACAGTTATTGTTTACCCCATATCTCTAACTGTGCAAATGTGTTCAGCTTAAAGCAAAAATTATTGTTTGTGTTTTGTTACCTTTGTTTTTCATAAAAAATCATTAATAATGAATAGCAGACTATTAGGTAGTATATTAATTATAGCGGGTTCTTCTATCGGTGGAGGAATGTTAGCTATGCCTATCACATCAGCAGGAGTAGGCTTTATAGGGGCTACTTTACTGTTATTTATCATTTGGTTTGCGATGTGTTATACAGCATTGTTGATGGTTCGTATTTATGATTTTAATAGTCCTAAAGATGGCTTTGATACCTTGACTAGAAAGTATGCAGGATTCACTGTGAACAGAATAGCAGGGCTAAGTCTTATGTTCCTAATCTATGGGCTAACAGCTGCATATATGTCTGGCGGAGGGACAATCCTAAAGACGAATATAGACCTTCTACTAGACACTAATCTAGACGACCGCTTAGCTGTGCTTATCTTCTCAGCTATATTCAGTACTATTGTGATTATTGGGACGAGATGGGTAGATTGGTTTACTCGTATTCTTTTTACAGGTAAGCTTATCTTCTTAGCACTATTAGTGATCGTTATGACTCCTCTGATAGAAGGAGCAAATCTACTTCACATGCCCTTATCACAAGGTCTAGTGATTATGTCTATCCCTGCGATATTCACCTCTTTTGGTTTTCATGGAAGTATCCCTAGTATCGTTGATTATCTAGAGGGGAATAAGAAACTATTAAAAAGAGCTTTTATACTAGGAAGCTTACTACCCTTAGTGATTTATTTAGTTTGGCAGATCGTTATATTAGGAACTTTAGATCAAACTGTCTTTATGCAGATATTGCAAGAACACTCTGAGGTAAAAGGGTTATTACTTAGTATACGAGAGTTGTCGCACTCTACGTATATAGAGACTTTATTTAGTTTCTTTGCAGCAGCAGCATTAGGTACCTCTTTCTTAGGAGTAAGTATTGGATTATTAGATTACTATAAAGATTTGTTTAAAAATAAGTCAAAAAAATTAATCAAGCCTCTAGCTGCTATCTGTACATTCATACCGCCACTACTATTTGCACTCTTCTATCCAGAAGGTTTTATCTTGGCATTAGGATATGCAGCGATAGCAGGTGTTATATTAGCATTAGTTATTCCTGTGGTGCTGTATTTAAAGGCAATGAGATTTCACAAAATCAAAATTTCGTTGTTACAATATTTCATTATCAGTTTTATATTAATACTTTCTTTAGTAATAGTATTTGCACAACTATTAGTCGTTAGCAAAAGCTAAAACCTAAATGTTTTATAAACTTTCTAAAAGTTAGTTAAGAAACGTTTTGTATCATTTTAATTTAGGAATTTACCAGATTCTAAGACCTAGAAATTGCGTAAATTTGCAAGCTTAAATTATTATATGATAAACAAATACTTACTAACAACAATATTCGTTATCACACTGATAACGAACACCGTATCTTTTGCACAACAAAGTGCAGAAGTCATCTCTAATGAAGAGCAACGGGATAGCACGGCAGCAAAACAGAAATTTTTTGAACGTGTAGTTTCTTATTTTGAAGAAGCTAAGAAAGATAAATCACAGAGCAAATTTGACCTTTCATTCATAGGTGGGCCGAGCTACTCTGTAGATACTAAACTAGGACTAGGGATAGTCGCTTCTGGACTATACAGAGTAGATAAAGAGAACCTAGACTTACCCCCATCTGATCTCGCTATTTATACTAACTTTACTACAAGTGGATTCTTCGCTATCGGAGTAGAGAACACAACGATATTTCCTAATGATGATTACCGATTTCACTACGATATGGCATTTAAATATATGCCTAGTAAATACTATGGTATAGGATACGAGGCAGGTAGCCAAGGAGACTATGTAAAATACGATGAATATCACTTAGGCTTGAAATTTGATGTATTGAGAAAAGTGTTGCCGAATACGTATGTAGGATTAGTCTTTTCTGCTCAGAATATTCAGAGTAGAAACTTCAGAGATATGGAGGTGAGACCTGATACAGACTCTAAAGACACGGCTATCGGAGGAGGATTTATCGCGTCATATGACAGTAGAGACTTTATCCCTAACCCGAGTAAAGGAATCTTTATCCAATATGAACAGACTTTTTTCCCGAAAACACTGGGAAGTAATAAGCACTTCGGAAAAATTAACTTTACAGCACGTGCATACCAGCAGGTGTGGAAAGATGGTCTAATAGCCTTCGACCTAAACGGAGAGTTTAACAATGGTGAAGTGCCATGGACAATGCTTTCTAAGCTAGGAGGAGCTAGACAGATGAGAGGGTACTACAGTGGGCAATATCGAGATAGAAAACAGATCAATACACAGGTAGAGCTAAGACAAAAAATACATAACCGACATGGTGTAGCAGTATGGGGTGGTGCAGGTAATGTGTTCGAGAATATGGACAAGTTTGACTGGAGCCACACCTTACCAACCTATGGTATAGGATATAGATGGGAGTTTAAAAATAGAGTGAACGTACGTCTTGACTATGGTTTTGGTAAAGGACAGAGTGGATTCTATTTTAATATCTATGAATCGTTTTAAGGGATAAAATGACTGAACAATTAAATAAAAAAGGATTCTTTAGTAGAATCATAAATAACCCGATCGCCTTGTTTTGGTTCTATATTGCTGTCAATATGGTTCCGAGCATTTATTTTGTCTTTACACAACCCGTGAATCTAATTGGAAAAATCGTAGTCATACTGTTTCCTTTAGGGTTATTCATGACAATATTCTCTGCGTTTAAAAATTCGGGAGCCTGGTTATTACTATGTTTTCCATTCCTGTTTTTGCACGCTTTCCAGATCGTGTTATTCTACCTATTCGGAGAAGATGTGATAGCCGCAGATATGTTTCTAAACGTAGCAACTACGAATACTTCAGAAATAAATGAACTACTAGGTAGTCTATTGCCTTCTATCGCCTTTGTGTGTTTCTTATACATTCCACCTATCGTATTCGCTATACTTCAGTGGAAGAGAAAGAACTTCTTAGACTGGAGCTTTAGAAGACAGACTCTATTACCTGCAGTACTGTTATTAATAGCATCACTAGTATTATCATTCTTCAGTGCGAATAAGAACACTGGTACATTTGCCTTTAACCAAGATGTGTATCCTATCAATGCGTTACACAACTTAGGGTTCGCAGTGAATAAATGGGATAAGGTCAATCGATACCCTGAGACCTCTAAAGGCTTTACCTTTAAAGCTACTAGAGACAGCATCTCTACTGATAAAAGACAAATATATTTACTGATCATAGGTGAGACGAGTAGAGCTGATAACTGGTCTCTGTATGGATATAATCGCGAGACCAATCCGAAGCTAAAGAATGAAAAGAACTTAGTCGTGTTCAAAGATGCGTTAACGCAATCAAATACGACACATAAGAGTGTCTCGATCATCTTATCAGAAGCAGAGGCAGAAAACTATAATTCTATCTATGTCAAAAAAGGTATTGTACACGCGTTTAAAGAAGCTGGCTTTACCACGATATCGCTGTCTAATCAGGCAGAGAACTCTTCGTTTATAGAATACTTCACTAAAGAAGCAGATATCTATAAGACGATACGTACTACTGATAGCCATACCCGTATGACGGAGAATCACTATGATGAAGAGTTGGTAGACTTAATGCAAAAACACATACAGGAGACTACTGGAGATCTATTCATCTTATTACATACCTATGGGTCACACTTTAAGTATATGGAGCGCTACCCTGAGAACTTCAGACAGTTCACTCCTGATGAGATAGGTGGTGTAAAGAAGTCTGAGAAAGAACACCTAGTCAATGCGTATGACAACTCTATCTTATACACAGATCACTTCTTATCTAAAACGATAGAAGCCCTGAAACAGACGAATGAGGAAGTAGCTATGCTATATACTTCCGATCATGGCGAGGACTTATTCGACGATGATAGAAACAGGTTCTTACACGCTTCGCCAAGCCCAACCTACTATCAGCTAAGAATACCATTTTTAATGTGGTTCTCAGATGAGTATATTGATAACAATGAAAAGAGAATCACTGCGGTACAAGAGAATAAAAATAAGCCTATCTCTACGAATGCAGTATTCCATACGATGATTAATGCAGCACATATTCGCACTTCTTATCTAGAAAAGGACTTATCGTTAGTCAATAGAGCTTTTAATGCAGAAGCTCGTATGTACTTAAATGACCACGATATCGCTGTTCCTTATACTAAAATGAACTTGAAGAAAGAAGATTTCGAAATGCTGAAAAAGAATAATATTAAAGAATAAACAACAAAACAATGATACACAAAACTAAACATAAGATACTAGCACTAGCCATGTGTGCTATGCCGCTGCTAGCTACGGCGCAAAGCGAAAAAGTAGAACTTATAAAACTAGGTAATATGGATCACTGGATGGTACGCGAAGTTAAAGAATCGTTTATCATCGGGGGTAATACACAATACCTATACGAAATCACTGAAACAAAAGATACACTAAAGGACAATACGCCTTATAAGAATAAAAAGTCTCCTTGGGCTACCTCATCTGTACTAGCTACTGTAAGTGGTATAACGAAAGGGAGTGTAACTGTATTCCCAGAAAAAAGAGATAATGGATATGCGGCTCGTCTAGAGACACGTATAGAAAAGGTGAAAGTGTTAGGAGTAATTAATATCAATGTACTTGCTAGTGGAACAATCTTCTTAGGGGAAATGATAGAACCTATCACAGATACTAAAAACCCTCAAAGTAAACTAGTAACAGGTATTCCTTTTACTAAAAAGCCTAAAGCACTACAGTTCGACTATAAAGTAACTACTGGTGGTCCTTCTAAACGTGTGAATGGTATGGGAAGCGGAACTGATGCTAAGCGAAATGACAAGGCCGAGATACAGATTCTACTACAAAAGAGATGGGAAGACAAAGATGGTAATGTATATGCTAAACGTATAGGTACGGGATGGGAACTGATGGATAAATCTGTAAAAACGTGGCAAAACAAACACCGCCTGACTGTAAACTATGGCGATATCACGAAGCAGAGTTACTATGGTGCACATATGGCACTTAGAACAGGTAGCAATGCATACTACACTCGAAATAGCAAAGGTAAGATGGTGCCGATCATAGAAGAAGGTTGGGGTACTGCAGATGACGAGGTAACTCACCTAATCGTACAATTCTCTTCTAGTAATGGTGGTGCGTATATCGGTAATACGGATAGTCGTTTATGGATAGATAACGTAGGATTGGTTTATTAAAAAATATCAATACAAAAAAAGAGGTAGTTTAATCTGGATTAAACTACCTCTTTTTTTTATCTTATTACTTCACTCTAGTACTATCGTGGCTATGAGTTTCTATTCCTCCGTTCCACAAAGTCAGAATGTCTGTAGCTACAGCAGCTCCACTACCAGCAGCTATCGCTAACTGACTCCTATGTCCTGCTAATGTTCCTGCCACATAAACTCCTTCTGTTACTAAGTGATCTTCGTTTCTCAACTGGATTCTATTCTTAGCAGCTAGTGACTTCTTATGTGGTATCACATATTCCATTAATCCTTCTACTTCAAAGGTAGGACTAGAATTAATAGCTACTACAACAAGTGAAGTATAGTATACTTCCTTATTCGTCTTGACTTCAAATACTCCATCTTTCTTCTGTACAGAAATAACCTTCTCACCTGCGATCTGGTCAATGTGGTTGTAGTATTTTAAGTCTTCTATAGACTGTTCTAATAGGTCTTTTCCTAAAGTCCCTTGTTTTATACCATAAGCATTATAGAAGATAGCATCTTGAAGCATTGAGCTCTTCTGATGCATAATAATACCTACTTTCTTATCTGTTACAAAAGGTTTCTTTACAGCACTACCAATAACTTGCGCACAAGAAACTCCTGATACACCTCCCCCTATGATTAGTACATCGAATACTTCCATAGGTCTTATTTTGTTTTATCGTTTATCATTTTAGATGTACGGTAAATCAATAAGATGCATACTGCACAAAGCAATGCTACAATACCAATTAATGCGATTAGACTATCCCCTTGGAATAGGTTATTAAAATCTAACATTGTGATATTTAATACAATCAATGCCGCAACAAATGCTATAACTATGTAACTAAAAATTTTCATTTCGAATGATAAAGAATTTGATTTTACCATCCGAAAGTACAAAAAAACCACCACTCGGACAATCCTTTAACATTACCACTATATATTTTAACAACGAGATATAAAAGTCATAAAACGTGGTTTTTCACTATTTTTATCAAGAACTCATCACTATTCTTGAATCACACATCATAGATATAAGCGCTACAATGAAATAATCTAAAAAACATTAACATGTAAAATAATAGCGTAATTAACACTATTCTACTGATCTGGTACAACTATCTTATATTATGAACTTTATATTCATCCTAAATTACTTAGTGAAAAAGGTTAATCTAAAGGGTGTTACTCTTTATTACATAAAGATTTGTAATTTTGCAGCCAATTAATTATTATATTCAGATGTTTCAAATAGGAAAAACAATCGTATCAGAAGAAGTTCTAGAAAAAGAATTCGTATGTAACCTTTCGGCTTGTAAAGGGGAATGCTGTATAGACGGAGATGCAGGAGCGCCTGTAGAAGATGATGAAGTAGAGATACTTAGAGCTGTATATGATAAAGTAAAACCTTTCTTACGTCCTGAAGGTATTAAGGCAATAGAAGAACAAGGTACATCTGTATATGGTGATGATGATGAGTATGAAACTCCTCTAATAGAAGGGGGAGAATGTGCTTATGTAATCTACGAAAATGAAATGGCACTATGTGGAATAGAGAAAGCGTATAACGAAGGTCTAATCGACTGGAAAAAGCCAATCTCATGTCACTTATATCCTATACGTATCAAAGAGTTCTCTTCTTTCTCTGCTGTGAACTATCACAAATGGCATATATGTAGTGATGCTTGTACCCTAGGTCAAGAGTTAAGCGTACCTGTATATAAATTCTTAAAAACCCCTCTAATCAGAAAATATGGTGAAGATTGGTATAAAGAATTGGAACTAGTAGCAGAAGAGTGGAGCAAATCAAGACAATAGATTTATTGTATATAGAGCACTTGCTCTTTATAATCAATAATTGCATTCCCTTGTAGTAATACATCTGAGCCTATAATACCGTGTACAGTCTTTACTTTATACTCTACTAAGGCAACATTGACATGAGTTAAATCTATAATTACTAGGTTAAAACTCTTGTTATGCCAACGGCTCATTTGTAAATGATTATGATAGGCTACTTGGGTATGCATTCCATTAGCCCCTGCTCCTGAGGCTTTAGTAGACGAGTTCTCAGGAATAATATTAAAATGGTCTATATGACTAAAATCAATACAGCTATTAGATGCTCCTGTATCTAGGATAAAGTCTCCTAGGACACCATTGATTTTAGCTTTGACAAAAAGGTGGTTCGTTTTAGATATTTTAAACTTAATTTTCTTATATCCTCCCTTTTTTAATATATCTTTCATGTTTTCCATCAATCAAATGTAGTTTAAATTCTTTTTAAAAGGTACTTTTGTAGCATTAATCTAACATTATAGAAAAATACAATATTAGAATGATATTTACTGACACGCATACACATTTATACTCAGATGCTTTTGCAGAAGATCGTAAAGAAACAATAAATCGTGCAATATCTAGTGGAGTTACGCGTTTTTTTATACCAGCGATAGATTCAAGCTATAGCAATGCAATGTTTGAACTAGAGCAAGAGTTCCCTAATAATGTATTTCTTATGATGGGACTACATCCTACTGATGTAAAACCAGAGACGTATAAAGAAGAGTTGGCTTATGTAGAGCGTGAACTCGAACGACGTACTTATTACGCTGTAGGAGAGATAGGCATTGACCTGTATTGGGATAAAAGTACTTTAGCCATACAGCAAGAAGCCTTTCAATATCAAATTCAATTGGCAAAGAAATATAAATTGCCTATTAATATACACTGTCGAGATGCTTTTGACGAAGTGTTCGAAGTACTAGAACGAGAAAAAGGAGAAGGCCTTAGAGGGATATTCCACTGCTTCACAGGTACAGAAGAACAAGCGCTAAAAGCTATTTCTTATAACCTAAAGCTAGGTATAGGTGGGGTAGCAACGTTTAAAAATGGTAAAATAGATCAGTTTTTAAACAAAATACCACTGGAGCATATCGTATTAGAAACTGATTCTCCGTACCTTGCACCTGTTCCTTTTAGAGGAAAAAGAAATGAAAGTGCATATATCGTGAATATTGCAGAAAAATTAGCCGATATTTACGCGCTGCCTCTAGAAGAGATAGCAAAACAAACTACAGCAAATTCAATAGCTGTGTTTGGAATTTAAAACACGAAAACAACATAACTTGTTTATAATAATACATTACACTAATGTCTAAGTTTGATTCTATACGCCACTACCACGATCACGAGGTACACGAAGTCTTACAACAGATTTCTAAACACCCAATGATAAAAGCGTTAATGGGATATACTTTTCCTAATAAAACGGAAGAGGAATGGATGAATGCCTTAAAGGAAGTAAAGTCTATTCAACAATTTCAAGATGATTTTGCTTACCACTCTATTCAACGAATCCTAGAGAAAAGCTCTAATGGTTTGACCACTTCGGGGTTTGACAAATTAGATAAAGACACAGCTTATCTATACGTATCTAACCATAGAGATATCCTTATGGATACTTCTCTTCTCAACGTTGCTCTTAAAGACAATAAATTAGTTATGACAGCCTCTGCTATAGGGGATAACCTAGTGCAGAAATCATTTTTACTAGCGCTAGCTAAAGTAAATAGAAACTTCTTAGTTAAACGTGGATTACCACCTAGAGAACTATTAGAAAGTTCTAAACTAATGTCTGAATATATACAACATCTTTTATTCGAAGAGAACAGATCTGTGTGGATAGCACAGAGAGAAGGACGTACTAAAGATGGAAATGATGCAACTCATCAGGGAGTGCTGAAGATGATAGGAATGGCTTCTGATGAGGCTAACTTAATGGACTACTTCAAAAAAGTGAAGATAGTACCTGTATCTATCTCGTATGAGTATGATCCTACGGATGCACTTAAGATGCCTCAGTTATTAGCTAAAGCGAATGATGAAGTATATATCAAAGATAAGAATGAAGACTTTATCAACTTATATAGTGGTATCATCGGTCAAAAACGTGGTATTCATATCCATGTAGGAGATGTTCTAGACCAAGAATTAGAGAATATTAAAAACACTGTAGATAAGACTAATAAGCAAATGCAAGCTGTAGCTACAGAAATAGATAAGTCTATTATTGCTAACTATTTCTTATGGCCTACTAACTATATTGCTTATGATATCATGCATAACAGCAATAAGTTCGCTGATAAATATACAGAAAAGGAGAGGCAATTATTCGAAAGACGTCTTGAACTACGTGTAGATAAAGAGAACAAAATAATCGTAGATGGCTTCTTAGCTATGTATGCTAATCCTGTTATTAATAAACTTAAATTGAGTGATGAACAATAGTCCTGCTATTCTTTTAATCTATACTGGTGGAACTATCGGTATGGTAAAAGACTTTAAAACAGGTGCTTTACGTGCGTTCAATTTTGATCAGTTAGTAGAGCGTATACCTGAGTTACACATGCTAGAGTGTTCGATAGAGACCTATTCATTCGAAACACCGATAGACTCTTCTGATATGAGCCCTGCCTTATGGGTAAAGATGGCAAGTGTAGTAGAAGAGAACTATGATAAATTTGACGGATTCGTTATTCTACACGGTTCGGATACGATGTCATACTCAGCATCTGCACTAAGCTTTATGCTTCAAAACTTGCGCAAACCTGTTATATTAACAGGTTCTCAGCTTCCTATTGGAGACTTGCGTACAGATGCTAAAGAAAACCTTATCACGGCTATTCAAGTAGCTGCTGTACAAGAAAACAATACTCCTGTTATTCAAGAGGTGTGTTTATACTTTGAATACAAATTATACAGAGGAAATAGAACTTCTAAGGTAAGTGCTGAATTATTTAATGCGTTTACCTCTCCTAATATTGCTCATTTAGCAGAATCAGGAGTAAATCTGCGTATCAATAAACCTTTACTCAACTATACACATACTCAAGAACCATTACTTGTACACAAAGAAATGTCTAGTAATGTGATGATTCTAAAGATATTCCCTGGCATACAGCAGAATGTCTTAGAGGCAATTCTAAACATTAAAGATCTAGAAGGAATCGTACTTGAGACTTATGGAGCTGGCAATGCGCCTACTGAAGCATGGTTCTTAACAACATTAGGACAAGCTATTAAAAAGGGACTTAAAGTAATCAATGTTACTCAATGTTCTAGTGGTAGTGTACATATGGGTAAATATGAGACAAGTACAGAGCTAAAAGAAATAGGTGTTATCTCTGGTAAAGATATTACGACAGAGGCTGCCATCACTAAGCTGATGTTCTTACTCAAACAGAAAGACTTAACAGACTTTAAAACTGCTTTCGAGACTCCTATCTGTGGAGAAATGGAAGAAGATTAAAATATAGTAAAAGCTCTTGGAACTACTCTAAGAGCTTTTACTATTGTTGTTTGACATCAGTAAGACTTTCTAACATACGTAACCTATACATTAGCATCGGTTCATTTTCCCAAAAATTAGGTGATTCTATTAGCTTATAATCTACAATAAGAAACTCTTTACCTCTAAGTACAATTTTCTTAATATAGCTATAAGTAGAACCATTTAATGTATTACACTTCAATATGATTGTATTCTTATCTTTATAAAATACAGAAATAGTTTTTTGTCCATTATACCAATAATTAATATCCTTAAAATCAAACTTATAAGTATCATTATCTAAAACAAATTCTTTATTTAAAGCTTGTTTATTTAATCTATCCCACACCTTATTAATATCCTTATCTAAAGGTAATGAAATATACTGTTCTCCATTAATTACTACATCTTCATCTGCAATATCAGACAATACCTTGGATAAATACTGTCTTTGTTTCTCAACTATAAGTAACATACCAGGACTAAAAACTCTAGTATATTCGTTCCATGTTTTAAAAGAAGTTAATTTATTCTGACTAAAGAAAGTCTTAATCACCCTAAGGTCGTCTATAATAAAATCAAGTTTAACAGGTAAGAACTCACCTCTCAATTTAAAAAAAGTATCCGTATAAAATACAGCATATATACCTTCGCTAGCAAAATACTTAAAAAATTGCGCATATATATTTTCACCTATTTGATAAATAACGCATTCATTATCAAAATATAACACCCGATCTTCAATACCATCTAGTAAATCATTTACAGTTATAGCTTGAGGATCTTTACTACGAATAAAAAACAAATCTCCAGCTCGCATATCGCTTTCCTCTTTAAATGAGAATATATGACTGAATCGAATATTTAGTTCACTATCAATTACTTTTAAATCACCTACCATCAATTGCATAGACCTATTTTCACCTTGCTCCCATATATCAAAAGTATACATAAAGGGTATCCGCTTCTCTACACCATTAATAAGAATTGGGGTAGTTGGTAATAAAAGATCTAATCTTTCACCTATAGCAGCAGAGTCCATAGTTATTTTATGGCTAAAGTACTCCTCTTTAGCTTTGTGGATACTATCAAAATAAAGACTAATCTCACTACTTGAACGACCTTTCTTACAACTACCTAACATTAAAGTCATCCCTACTAAGAGATATATTATCTTTTTCATTAATTAATTGTTGATTAGATTACTGTCTCACACCATTCTTATATGTTTCTTCCTTTTTCACATCTCCTCTAGAAGTCCATTCAGTCCATTTACCATCCTTCTGTCCATTGAGATATTTTCCTTTAGCTTTTGGCTTTTTAGAATCAGCCCATTCTTCACTATAGTCACCATCCTTATTCCCTTTGTCATTATAATTACAGGTAATAAAGAAATCACCATTGTTAGAAGAGATCAATGAACGCTCCTTACCAATCTGTTTTCCGTTGACGAATGTACGTTCATACTTCATCTTTCCTTCATTAGTGAATGCCTTAGACACACCATCTTCTTTACCTTGTTTAAAGTTTCGCTCTTGCTCTACCTGACCACTAGTATAGTAAGTAACACGCTTTGTCATACTATTATCTGCATATATCTCCATCTCACGTTTATTTCCATTACTACTGAAGTATATCCACTCTCCGTGTTTCTTCCCCATCTTCATATTTCCTTCATATTCCGGCTTACCTGTTGCAACAAAGAAAGCCTGTTGCTTGCCATCCATGTACCCATTTTTAAAATTAAGTAATTCTTTCAACTTACTTTTATCGTAGTACTCCCATTTACCGTTTAACAAACCATCCTTTAAGTCCACATCTATATACTGTTCGGTTACTCCGTTTATGATTCGTTTCTTTCCATTAAGAGGAGTAGATGACTTAACTTCTTTTATATAGCGTTGTCCATCTCCTAGATTGACAATTTCTATATCTGTAAAATCTATTTTAGTCTGTGCTGTAACCGTTAGTATAGGCAACATTAAACACAATAATGACAGAGCTATTCTTTTCATATAACATTTTAATTAATTACTATTTTAAGTTAAATTTAAACATAAAATATCAATATAAAACTAAAAACAAACGCATTAAGTCTTAAACCCTATTATTTACTCCAATAAAAAAAGCAGCTTATCACATTGGACAAACTGCTTTTAAACTAAAATCGATAACTAAATAACTAACTTTTTATACAAAAAAAGCTGTACTATTATACATTACTAGTAGTCTATGGCTACTCTCTCTGTTACTACTGATTTAATAAAATCAACTACTTTTAGATGCTCAGGGTGTTTTGCATAAATATCTAAGTCTTGAAGGTTCTTAAATGTTGTATGTAAAATCACTTCAAAGTTTTTAGGGTTTGCTTGAGGATCATTAAATGATACAGCGATAGATTCTAGTACTTCTATCTTCCCTTTTAAATCTTCTAATAGTCGTTTTATTTCTAATTTATTGGCTTCTTTATTTTCATCTTTCAGCCTCCACATTACTATATGTGTAATCATAATGTCTATTTTTTATTGAACTAACAAGTTAATCAAAACTGCCTTATCTTTAGCACGCTCCACTTATTTTTTCAATTTATCCTTTATTCGATTAGCCTCAGCTATAAAACCAGCTAATCCTTTAGTATCACCTGCTTCTAAATATGTCTTGAACTGAGTTAACTTCTCTAGATACGTATCTAAAATCGGTAACACATGTTCTGCATTCTGTTCAAAGATAGGCAACCACATATCTACAGAACTCTTCGCTAATCTAACTGTAGAAGCAAATCCTCCTGCTGCTAAATTAAAGATAGCTGTATCATCTTTCTCTTTGTCTAAGACCGCTACTGCTAACGCATAAGATATCGCATGAGATAGATGAGACACATACCCCACATGTTCATCGTGCGAGTCAGCATCCATTAAGATCATACGCATCTCTAGGTGATAATACAGTTCAGAGATTGCATTTAATGCCTTAGGATTAGACTTCTCTGGATTACAAATAATCGCTACCCTATCTTTAAACAATCCTTTAAACGCAGCTTCAGGCCCACTAAACTCTGTACCTGCCATCGGATGCGTAGCTACGAATTGTCCTCTTCTGTTATGTCCTTCTATCTCCTTTTCTAATAAAGACTTCGTAGATCCCACGTCCATTACATACTGCCCATCTCCTACTCTGTCTAACACATATGACACCAGTTTTACACTCGCGTTCACAGGTGTCGCTATAATGATAATATCTGATTTCTCTATTAATGTATCTAGTTCTACGATCTCATCTGCGATACGTAGTTCTAATGCCTTACTAGCATTGCGCTCAGATAAATCTGAAGCCAATACCTTCGTTACAAACCCTTTTTCTTTTAGATCTAAAACAATAGATCCTCCGATTAGTCCTACACCTACTAATCCTACTATTTTTGCCATATTACGTCTATTATGATAAACAAAGCTATAAATACCTACTTTGTTTCAGCATAATTTCTTCTCTTTTTTTTAACTTTTCTAACTTTTGTTCTCGTTTGTGTTTGATCAACACCTAAACTAACTAACCTTTATAACTCTATATTGAGAACAATGTTACTACAGTTATAACATAGATGTAGGACACACAAAGTCTGTATGGTCTAGTGTACTCTCCTTACTTATTGCGTTGTATCCCCCTAACACATCCACTAGATTCGTAATTCCATACTTATATAATATCGATGCAGCCATCATACTTCTATACCCTCCAGCACAGTAGATGATATATTTCTTCTCTTTTGACATCACATCTATTTTATCTTCTAATTCATTCAGAGGAAGACTCACCGAATCTTCTAAATGCTCTGATCTAAACTCATTTATCTTACGTACGTCTAACAATACTCCTTTATCCTCTAGATAGAGCCTATCCATCTCCTGAGGCGTTATACGAGTAATAGTATGAATAGGCTCACCAGCATTCTTCCAAGCTTCTATTCCACCTTCTAGATATCCTATTGTATTATCATATCCCACACGTGATAGACGAATCATACTCTCCTCTTCTTTCCCTGGCTCCGTGATTAAAACAATAGGTGCTTTTATATCTTTTATCAACTCACCTACCCAAACAGCGAACTGACCGTTTAATCCGATATTAATACTACTAGGTACAAAGCCCTCTGAGAACGCCTGTGGCATACGTGTATCTAACAGAATCACTTCTTTCTTCTTCATCTGTTCCTTCACAGCCTCTATACTCATCGGTGTTTTACCTCTATCTAAGATTGTATCTAGCTGCTCGTACCCTGTGATATTCATCAACACATTTTTAGGAAAATACTGAGGTGGCGTTGCTAATCCTGTTAATAACTCTACTACGAACTCATCTTCTGTCATATCAGCACGTAGCGCATAGTTAGTCTTCTTCTGATTACCTAAGGTATCTACAGTTTCCTTACTCATATTCTTACCACAGGCAGACCCCGCACCATGATTAGGATACACGATTACCTCATCTGGTAGTACCATGATTTTATTGCGAAGTGATTGGAATAAATGCCTAGCCAAAATTTCTTCTGTAATCTCAGATTTGACTAATTGTACTAAGTCAGGACGACCTACATCTCCGATGAATAGTGTATCTCCACTAATGATAGCATGCTCTTTACCCTCTTCATCTATAATAAGATAAGTACTACTCTCCATCGTATGTCCAGGAGTATGCAATACTTTTATCTGAATGTTCCCAAGCTTAAACACTTGATTATCTTCTGCTATAACAGCCTCATAACTAGGAGCTGCAGTAGGTCCGAAGACAATCTTAGCTCCTGTCTTCTCCATAATATCAAGGTGTCCACTCACAAAGTCTGCATGAAAGTGTGTTTCGAATACATACTTAATTACTGCATTATCACTTTTAGCTCTTTCTAGATAAGGCTCTACATCTCGAAGAGGGTCAAATATAGCCGCCTCACCATTACTCTCTACATAATAAGCAGCATGTGCAATACAGCCTGTATATATCTGTTCTATTTTCATATCTTACTTTTTTTTTCGAGATTAAAAGTACTATTGATCACTTAGTAAAAAAATGACAAATATCATAGATCCAAATAATTACAGTTAAAAATAAAAGAACGATACCCTTTAATAAACAAAAAGCACTCCATACAGAGTGCTTTTTTATTTCTTATACGAAACCTTCTTTTAGTACCAGTTGTATTAGATTAGCGGTATCTGACACTTCGAATACATGCTTCATCTTTGCTAATCTTTTTTTGATAGCAGGATTAGAGAGAGGAATATGATTTTCTAATTCTTGTAATTTATATCCTTTAGATAACAATACTAGAATCTCTCTATTGTAATCATCATACATCACTTCCTTTCTTACTATTTCATTTAAGCAGTGCTTCACGATATCACTCTGATAACGATCGCCTGTTAATACGCGTTTAACGATATCTAATAAGTTATCAGGTGTAATCTCATGCTTACTTACTAATCCATCAGGCCTAATGTTTTTAACGATATTATAGATCGTTATCACTTCTGTATGACCAGTCAAGATAATGGTCTTACAGTAAGGCATTTCTTTCTTTATATAGGCTACTATATCTCCTCCATCTCTTAGTAGTGCTCCTTCCTTACTTGGTAAAGAAAAGTCAACAATAGCAAGATCAAATAAAACCTGACGTTCAACGGCAGCATCTATTGTTTCTTTAGCAGTCAAACAGTCAAATGACTTTTCAAAGACAACCTCTCCGAGTCCTAATTTATCTTTAGAGAGAGCCAATACATATCCTTCTACGATAAGAGGATGGTCATCTACTAACAGTATTCTGCACATAATAATCGAGTTTTGAGAATCATACTACAAATTTAAACATTAAACTAGTATAAAAATACTTATTTATGATAAGTTACAACTTTTTATACACAAAATATCAACAATCTACATAAAAGTACAAAATGATAAGATTCAATATACAAAAAAAGCACCAAGTAATACACTTGATGCTTTATATATCTTTATTTTAATAGATTATACAAGCTTATTAGCCACTAGGTACTCCGCAATCTGTACTGTATTTGTTGCAGCTCCTTTTCTAAGGTTATCTGCTACGATCCACATATTCACAGTGTTTTTTTGGCTCTCATCTCTTCTGATACGCCCTACGAACACATCGTCTTTCCCCTCTGCATATAGTGGCATTGGGTATGTATTTGTATCTGTATTATCTTGTACAGTGATACCAGGAGTCTGGTGAAGAATCTGTCTAATATCTCCTAAGTCAAAATCTTTTTCAAACTCTATATTCACAGTCTCACTATGGCCTCCCACTACAGGGATACGCACAGCTGTAGCCGTTACTAATACAGTATCATCTCTAAGAATCTTCTTCGTTTCTTTCACTAACTTCATCTCCTCTTTAGTGTATCCATTATCTTCGAACACATCACAGTGAGGAATAGCATTGCGGTGAATAGGATAATTATAAGCCATATCCCCTTTTACATCCTTATACTCATTCTCTAACTGTTTTACAGCTTTCACACCTGTACCAGTAATAGACTGATACGTTGATACTACCACTCTCTTAATCCCGTATTGTTTGTGTAAAGGAGATAATGCCATCACTAACTGAATAGTAGAACAGTTAGGGTTAGCAATAATTTTATCTTCTTTAGTCAAAGAATCAGCATTAATCTCTGGTACGATTAACTTCTTCGTTGGATCCATTCTCCATGCCGACGAATTATCTATAACTGTAGTACCTACCTCAGCGAACTTCGGTGCACACTCTAGAGAAATACTTCCTCCTGCTGAAAATAAAGCAATATCCGGCTTCATCATAACAGCTTCTTCCATGGACTTTATGGTATACTTCTTACCCTTAAATTCCACTTCCTTACCTACAGACTTCTCAGAAGCCACAGGAATTAATTCTGTTACAGGAAAATTTCTCTCCGCTAATACTTTTAGCATGATTTCACCTACCATACCGGTAGCGCCTACTACTGCGATTTTCATTTTTTATAAAATTAGGATTGATAAATAGTTTTAATCAAGGATAAAAATAACACTTTATTCAATTACCAAGACAACTGTAGGTCTTTTATTTGCAATTGAATAGTAGTTTTATTTCTCCAGTTGTTCTCCTCGATAGAATAAATGATGTCTACGTGCTGCTTATCCTTCACATTCTCATACTGAGCACCTAGGTTAAAACCTATTGCACTAAACTTATATCCAGGATTTCTTCTCTGCTTAAAGCTTACTTTTAGATGTTCTCCTCTTGCTCCTGCTAATTTTGCATATCCTGTATCGAAGACCTCTTTCGTCAAGAAACAAGGACTAGGATTACCAGGGCCAAAAGGTTCAAACTGCTTTAAAATACGCAGAAATTTATCTGTAATCTCTGAGAACTGAATCTTAGCATCTATTTCGATCTCAGGTATAAGGTCAGTCTCCTCAATCGTACTTGCTACTACTTCTTCAAACTTTTGTCTAAAAGCCTCTAGATTCTCTTTCTTTATTGTCAACCCAGCAGCATACATATGCCCCCCGAACTGAATAAGATGTTCAGAGCACTTCTCAAGAGCCTGATAGATATCAAAGTTCTTAACAGAGCGCGCTGATGCAGCTAGGTAATCCCCACTATCTGTAAACACAATAGTCGGTCTATAATACGTATCGATAAGACGAGAAGCCACGATACCGATCACCCCCTTATGCCAAGATGGGCTATACACCACGGTACTCTTTGAGTTAATTAATTTCTGATCGATTATCTGTTTAAGCGCTTCTTCCGTTATACCTTGGTCTAGCGACTTGCGCTCTTCATTGATATTTACGATTTTCTCGACAGTCATATTTGCCCCTTCTTCAGTAGCTTCTGTCAATAGATCTACAGTAAAGTTACCGTGTTCTATTCTTCCAGCCGCATTGATTTTAGGAGCTAACTTAAACACAATATCTGTCATCGTATATGTAGCTAAGTCATATAACTTCATCAATGCTTTTATACCAGGACGTGGGCTTTCATTAATCACCTTAAGTCCATAGTACGCCAATACTCTATTCTCTCCTGTGATCGGCACTACATCCGCTGCGATAGCAGTAGCTACTAGATCTAGATAGTGTTCTATAGAGGCGAAAGGAAGTCCCTGAATCGTATTTAATGCCTGAATCAACTTAAATCCTACACCACATCCACATAACTCCTTATAGGGATATAAGCAGTCTACGCGTTTAGGATCTAACACGGCTACTGCATCAGGAATAATCTCTCCAGGTAAGTGATGATCACATATTATAAAATCAACACCTTTCTCTTTAGCATACTGTATGTGCTCTATAGACTTTATACCACAGTCTAGAGCTATGATTAGATGGATACCTTGCGTTATAGCATAATCTATCCCTTGATACGATATACCATATCCTTCATTATATCGATCTGGAATATACGTATCTACCTGAGCACCTAGGCTCTTTAAATAGGAATACATTAAGGCAACAGACGTAGTTCCATCCACATCGTAATCACCGAAAACCAAGATAGATTCTCGATTCTTAATCGCGTTTAGAATGCGATGGACAGCCTCTGTCATATCTGCCATCAGAAAGGGGTCGTGCAAATCTTCTAAAGAAGGTCTAAAGAATTTCTTAGCAGCTTCGAAGGTCTCTATCCCACGCTGTGCTAATAACCTCCCTACTATAGGATCTACACCTAAAACTTCTTGTAAATGAGCAACTATTTTTTCATCTGGATCTTGTTTTAAATACCAGCGCATTAATTACTCTTTATGATAATGAATACTAGTTTTAACTTCAGCAAATTCTTTAAACATATCCATTACACCACAATACTTCTCGATAGATAAATCAACTGCTTTTTTTAGCTTTGCCTCATCTAGATTAGCACCATAGAAGTGATACTCTACTATCACAGTATGATAAGTAGCTGGGTCTGCATCTGTAAGTAATCCTTCTGTCTCTATTTTAAAATCAGCAACATCTAATCTCATTTTCTTAATCAGTGATGCTACGTCTAATCCTGAACATCCTGCTAGAGCAGATAGCATTAATGCTTTAGGTCTTAGACCTTTATTATCTCCTCCATTTTCAGGGCCTGCATCTATTCTAATCGTTCCTCCACTTGGATTAGTTGATTCGAATTGCATGTTTTCTATCCAACTTGTAGTTACTTTATGTGACATAATGTTCTGTTTTTATCAAATGTATCAAAAAAAAATCAATGTTCACTAGTTAAAGAAGACGCAAAAAGAGAATCTAATGCTCAACCCTGCTCTCACTATCTTATATAGCCTAACTATTTATCCTTGTAACAAAATTATTCGCTAAACAGACAAGCTCTATACTGCACTTCACTCTATACAAGACAATATGTACATAACAAGATAAAGTACAACGCTATAAACAGTCCTTTATATGCATATCCCTTTTTTTAGTCTAAAACTCTTTATTTGGCTAAATATCCTCTTTTATTACCTCAAAAGAAGCTCTTTTACTTAATAGAATGTCTTTTATGGGTAATTTTAAATCAAAATACTAACTAAAAAACCGTATCCTAGCAAAAAAACATAAAAAAAGGCTCACTTTTTTACACCTCATACTGTGAACAAAATCAAATATCAACCTAACAATCAATACATTAACAAATAATCAGATTATAAAACAATCTAGCGTCTATTACTCTTCAAGTAACTGAATACAAGTATTACTAGCATTCTCTTCAACACTTCTTCAACATTTCCCCAAGATTGCTCTAGTTAGAAGCCTCTTTCTTGAAGAACTGTTGAAGAAATCTTGTAGCGGTATTGAAGAGGTTGCTCTTTCTTATCAGAAACTAGACTATTAGACTAAGTTCACCACAAAACACATCACTCGTTTTTAAACAAAAAAAATGCCCATAGCAATCTGCTACGGGCAATTCTCTATACTGTAATAACCTATCTGCTAAGGCAGGTGGCAATTTCTTATTTACTTTTTCCAGCTACGATCACTACTATCTCTCCTTTAGGAGGTTTCGCTTCGAAATGAGCTAACACTTCTATCACTGTACCTCTTACAGTCTCTTCGTGTAGTTTTGACAATTCTCTAGAGACAGATACTTGTCTATCTTCACCGAAGTATTCTTTAAATTCTCCTAAGGTCTTTACTAACTTATGAGGAGATACATAAAGGATCATCGTTCTGGTCTCTTCTGCTAGGATTAGATATCTCGTCTGTCTTCCTTTCTTGTCAGGTAAAAACCCTTCAAAGACAAACTTATCATTCGGCAAACCACTATTCACTAATGCAGGTACGAATGCTGTAGCCCCTGGTAGACACTCTACTCCTACACCCTGCTCTACACACGCACGTGTCAATAAAAATCCTGGATCAGAGATAGCTGGTGTACCTGCATCTGATATCAGTGCGAAGGTCTCTCCTGCTTGCATTCTCTTTACTAATCCTTCTACAGTTTTATGCTCATTATGCATGTGATGACTAAACATCGGTGTAGAGATTTCAAAATGTTTTAATAGTTTTCCACTATTACGTGTGTCTTCTGCTAAGATATAATCTACTTCTTGCAATACTTTTATTGCGCGATACGTCATATCTTCTAAATTTCCAATTGGTGTAGGTACCAAGTAAAGTTTCCCCATAATTATATAAAACGTTTTTCTACTAACGTCATAAAGCGTTCTTCGTATTCTTCTTTTCCTTCCCAGTTATTATATTCTGGTTTTACTAAATGATCTATTAGACTATTCGCTTCGTCAAAAGAACTCACTGTATTTAATTGTGACAATACTCTATTAAAGTCTTCTGCACTTCCATTAAATAAATGTCTCTCGAAAGCAATACGGTCATTCAAGCCTACTACGATAGTAGAACTATATATATCATTAATAGATTTAGGCTTATTGATCTTTGGTTCGCGTACAGAAGTGTGCTCTACATTAAATAGCGTACTCTGCGGTACAGGAGTTTCTACAGTTGGTTCGATGTGTTGTTCTACAGGAGCGATAGGTTCTGGCTGTACGAAAGTACTTTCTACTACTGGCTCTTTAGGTACAAAATCTGTATTGAACTTCTGTACCTCTTGCTTATCTACATCCTCTACTCTTACAAATTCTACATCGCTGAAGTCGAATCCAAAGAAAGGATCATCCGTATTTGGTTTATTCTCTGTTACTGTTTTTACTTCTTCTTCTACTTTGTAAGTAGAAGTAATCGTAGTTTCCTCTATTGTTTCTTCTATTTTAGCAGGAGCGAATTGTTCGTTTATATTTACTAATGCCTCCTCAATGCTCTCCTTTTTATTCGCTTCCACAATAGAAGGTATTGGCTCTTCTATCACCTCCTCATGTACCACAACTTCTTCTTCATAGAAAGTAGTTACTTCTATATCATCGTTGTCTTCTTCTACCTCTACTTTTACTTCTTGCTCTACTGCAGGAGCCTCTGTCGTGCTATTTGCTACTACTTCTTGTTCTACTACAGGATTTTCTACCTCGATATTAGCGATTACTTCACGTTCGTCTAATTGTTTTAGCATCGCTTCGTGTTGATCTAGATAATGGTGAAGTTGAGCATCATCCGCTTCATTTGCACTATCATCTATATATACCTCTGTAATGAATGGTTCGTCATAGACTACAGCTTTCTGAATAATAGAAGATTCTTCTACCACTTCAGGTGCTATTTTATTCACTTTATCCGCAAGAAGGCTATCATCTATAGTATTAATTGCCTCTTTTTCAGTTTCTGCAACGATAGGGTATTCTTCTTCCACTAGATCTATAGGCATCTGGTGACGTACTACCTCATCTACAGTATTTGAATTCGAATCATTAATCGCAATGGCTTTTAGCGCATCGTCCAATTGCTCAGGAGAAACTTCTTTGATTAATCCTGCTTCAAAATGATCTTGATAGAATTTTAGGATGGTAAGCTTCTCATATAATTCTTTAGCTTCTCTATATAAACTATCTACTTCCTTGTCTTTCAATTGTAATACACGATGAGCCAGACTTAACAACTCTCCTTCTAAGACTTTCTTCATAACTTTTATTTTGCATTAGTAAATTGACGAGCTTTTTTTGATAAATTTGCTCCATACAAAAATAACAGAAAAAACCGCTGGTTTCAGCTTGAAATTTACAAAATGTTTCTCGAAAATCCCGTTAATAACAAAGAACAATTTGGTTGGATCGAAGTTATCTGTGGTTCTATGTTCTCTGGTAAGACTGAAGAACTGATTCGCAGACTGAAAAGAGCCAAATTTGCCAAACAAAAAGTCGAAATTTTTAAACCCGCTATCGATACAAGATATCACGATGAATTCGTCGTATCTCATGATTCTAATGAGATTAGGTCTACACCTGTACCCTCTGCAGCACATATCAGATTATTAGCTGATGGATGTGATGTGGTAGGAATAGATGAAGCCCAATTCTTCGATGAAGAGATCGTAAGAGTATGTAATGACCTTGCTAACTCAGGCATCAGAGTGATCGTAGCTGGACTAGATATGGACTTCAAAGGAAATCCTTTTGGGCCAATGCCTTATCTTATGGCTACTGCAGAGTATGTAACTAAAGTACATGCTATCTGTACTAGATCAGGAAATCTAGCTAATTATAGCTTCAGAAAGGCTGCTAGTGAGGATATCGTCATGCTAGGAGAAACACAAGAATACGAGCCGCTGAGTAGAGCTGCTTTTTTCAATGCACTGAGAGGTGTAGATATATCAAAATCAGAAAAACAAAATACAATACCGCCAGAACAAATAGAATAATATTTAAACCACCACTACACCTATGAAAAAAATAGCTCAAATCTATATCGACTCTTACAAAGGTTTATCATCAGCATCATGGATGCTAGCAATTGTAATGTTAATCAATAGATCGGGGTCCATGGTATTGCCATTCTTAGGTGTATATATGACGAAAGAACTTCACTTTAGTCAAGAACAGACAGGATATGTATTAGCTTGTTTTGGGGTAGGTTCTATTATAGGAACTACAGTAGGCGGATGGGTAACTGATAAAATAGGTAACTATAAAGTACAGTACTTGAGCTTAATAGGTAGTATTCCAGTATTTATCATGTTACCACACTTCACGTCTGTAGTCAGTCTAGCACTGATGATGTTATTACAGAGTGCAGTCAGTGAAATGTTTAGACCGGCGAACTCTGTAGCCATCACCATGTATGCTAAACCTGAGAATATCACCCGTGCCTTCTCTCTAAATAGAATGGCAGTGAACTTAGGGTTCTCTATAGGGCCTGCTATGGGAGGTATTCTAGCTGCGATATCGTATGCGCTATTATTCTATGTGAATGCTACTGCGGCGTTTCTAGCAGCTGTCGTATTTATTTATTTCTTTAGAAATAGAAAGACGAACAAAGAATTATTATTAGAACAAGAAGATATCACTGAGCTGACTGAGATAGAAGATGTCTCTAATAAATCTCCATATAAGGATAAGATGTTCTTAATATACAGTGTATTTTGTACGTTATACTCTATTGCCTTCTTACAACTATTAAGTACACTACCTATATTCTATGAGAAAGCTGTGGGGCTAGATGAAGTAGAAATAGGGCTTATCTTAGGGTACAGTGGTCTACTAATCTTCTTAACAGAGATGTTATTAGTGCATGTCGCAGAAAAATTCTTTACGATCAGACAGACTATCTTCTACGGGGTTATGATTAGTGCCTTAGGATACGGAATGTTAGCTTTTGACCACAGTTATATCTCTATCTATATATCGATGACGATCTTATGTGTCTCTGAGATGCTAGCAATGCCATTTACCTCTACGGTGACAGCGATGCGTGCTGGTAGTAAGAATAAAGGTGCTTATATGGGCGTGAATGGGTTGACCTTCGCTATCGGATTTATTATTTCACCCATCCTAGGAACAAAGGTAGCTTCTACTCTAGGGTATGATGTCTTATGGTTAGGTACAGCTGCATTAGTAATCATAGCTGCTCTAGGGCTAAACTATTCTGTCAAAAAAATGGCTGAAGAATAAACATTATAGTTTCTTCTCCATTTTTAAGAATGTATACAGCCCACCATTAGTATAATTCTCAAATTTACCTACGCTAGCGTATCCAAGGTTTTGATAGAAGTCAACTCCTAAGGTATTAAACTTCGCTACAGCAACAGTTATTTTCTCCACAGCTTTTCGCTTGTGTAGAGCTTCTTCTGCATACTGTATAATCTCCCTTCCATATCCTTTATGAAGGTGGATCGGGTTGATACCTAATATGACTTCTGCTGTATTATGATCTACTAAGTCATAATAAAAGTAGGCTATAATATCCTTCTCTCGTGGAGTACGTACACTGAAGGTATTCTGTCCTCTTACATTCTCGTCTAAAAAATCGTGTAAGTCCTCTAAATCTGAGGTCATATTATAAAAGCTCAATATTCCCTCATACTTCCAATTATAAGCTATTTCTACTGCCTCCTCTTGTGTTAAGACTTCAAAAAATAAAACTTTCTCTTTCATTATTCAAAATATGTTAAAAAACCTTTCTTATTTAACAACTGCTCTATAAAGTTCTATAGAAACAAATATATTTGTGACCAGATGAATCTTTATAACAGACATATAGCCTGGCTACTCATTATCATTTTTGCCTTATTCGGCGCAGAGAAGATAAACTTCGCTGTGGAGCAGACTTGTGACAAAAAATTAATGTACTGTCCTACTGCTAATATGTATGTGTACACTGTGTATAAAAACACATCACACTCATCTAATCCTGATACGAAGGATACTGATACACATAAAGTAACTACAATAGCCTGCGAAACTTTCTTTATTAATCAATTAGAATTAGCAGTCTATACAAAACAAAAAGTTACTTATCACTACAGTCCCTTCTATTATAAACATGTCATCCATTCAACACCATATATACCCTTAGTAGATCCTCCTCCTATAGTATAGTGTTCTTTATTCTTATATAACGACCACATTTCTATTATATACTATACAAAGATAAGCTTAGGCACATAGATTAAAAAGATACTTTTTCTTAACAATTTAGTATAATAATCAAATATTTAACATACAGTATCCTTTCTGATATTATTTGTTTTACTACATTATCGCATTCTTCTGTATTCTACAACAAAAAAAAGAGCCAAAACACAATGTCTTAGCTCTCTCTAACTACGGTAAGGTAATATAAAAAATCTCAACAAAAAGTTCTCTTCATTGAGCTAGTTTGTTTCTAAATGTAGGTATCCTGTTTTCTTAATCATACTAGATCCTCTATCATCTGTATACTCATAAGAGACAATATAGAAATAGGTGCCTGTCGGTAATAATTCATTCTTCTTTATCGTCACTCTACCATCAGAGTATCCTCTAAAGGCATTACCACTACTGTTATAATTAGCAGTCTCATACACTTTAACTCCCCATCTATTAAATATTTCGACACGATTATTTGGGTATCGTTGAATATTGTCTATTCTGAAGTAATCATTGTCTCCATCACCATTCGCACTGACGAAGTTATAGATCACTACATCTCCCTTCAACATCTTATCTGTTCTCACTGTCCCTAGTGTAAAGAAACCGTACTTCTCTAATGACGTTGGTGTAGTCACAGTCTTATTCTCTAAGTCTACTATCCCCCCTTCATCTACCCATAACTGCTCTATGGCATCCCATCTCAAAATATGTAGATTATCTGAGGCGTGCTCATAAATCTCTTTAGGGGTGGTACGCTCATCCCAAGTCAGCGTAAGCACAATATTACTCGTTGTGGTCTGTGAATGTTCTATCAGCCAATATTCTCTCGTATTAATCTTATCAACTATACCAGAACCTGCCTTACGGACTTTGAAGAACTGCTTATCGTCTAAGCTATATTTTCCCACGAAGATATCTTTTTGATGCTTAGGAGCAGATATTATTGCTTGTCTATAGAATCCTTTATCCCCTTTAGGATAGATGAACTCTTCATTTCCTTCTTTCTCTACTTCTCCTTCGATATGAGAGGCATCACTGACATGAAGAACCTTAGACTTATTTAAGAAGGTAAAAGCTCCTTGAAGAGAATCTACCTTAGCGATACCCTGAGTGAACTCTACTCCACCCGCAATACTCACAGATGTCTTGATATCAAAAGCTCTTTCCTTTATAGGATTATTTAGAATCAAAGTATTAAAATGAGTTCCTGTATGTCCTTCTATAGTTTGTTTCGCAGTTCCGATAAGAAAGGTCTTCCCCTGAGGGGTATTTCCTTTATAGTCAAATATTTTACCGTTATTCACAAGGTCACGATGTAAGTAAAGCTCACCGTTATTTTTAAAATCTCCTTCTCCTTGGTTCTCTAGCGTATAATATACAGAGACCGTAGAACCTGGTTTAATATAAAACATACCTTTATTCACTGCCTGACTATAAATTATAGTCGGTAGCATCACCATACACAGTAGTAATCTCAAATATATCTTCATTCCTTCTATCGCTAGTATTAGTCTTTCACTACGAATATGATATTCATAATCGTACAGTCTGTAGCTGCTGCCTTTACATCATAAGTCATCACACCTTCTTTAGATATTGACTTTATCGTAAACACATCTGTATCATAACTCGTCACATAATAGTATAAGTCTGTCGGCTTCTCAAAATAAGGGATACCTGTAGTAGGAGCTCCTTCACTGACAAAGTGATTACTGTTCTGTAAAGAGAATTGCTTCTTATATTCTTCAAATAAGTTCATCGTTTGTTCTACTCTATCTTCTGAAGTATCAAATACAATAGAAGGCATATAGAAGAACTTCACTGCCTTATAATCTTTGGTTACCATCTGTTGCCATTTCGTTCCATCATTATAATAGAACCCCACGACTACATCATTAACTGCCTTCGTATTATACACAGTCATACCTGCTACGTGAGCACTTAAAGGATTCGCTAGTATAGTGGATGTAAGCTCTACTCTGGGTAGTAATAACCCCTTATCAACAGACTCTACTTCTAGCATGGCATCCTTATTTATATCTGGTGATGTACCAATCTTAGTTTGTGCAAAACTTAGAGCGCTGAATAGCACAGCAAGCATTGCGAAATATAATTGCTTCATCATTTATCTTTAAGTAATTGAAAAAAAAAAAGTGCGAGTCTCAATACAAGACTCGCACAGTGTGGTGTGAGTTGTTTGATTATTGTTTGTTTGCTTGTCTATATTGTATATAACTATTCTGTAAACTCTACGATTACAGAATAGTTCCCTTCTCCAATCATGATATACTGGTTACCAGATCCGATATTAAAGTTTAAGGTACTACCACTCACTTTAATATCTGTAGTCGCTGTGGTCTTCAGCATCTCTCCTTGTAATACTTGGATGCTTACTACTGACCCTACTGTAGCCCCTGCAGGAATAGCCACACCTGATGTTCTAGCTGAGTTAGCTTTAGCGATATTAGTAGTCCCAATGAACTTGTAAACCTTCTTATTATTAATCGTATTCCCAGTGAAGATTACTTTACTATTATGAACATCGATATGATCTCCTAAGATATTCTTGATCTTATCCACATTATTCGTAATATAGTTCGTGATAAAGTCAAAGCTGATTTCTTTCTTCGCTCCGTTATCTTCTATCGTATAGAATACTTCTTCTTTATCGTCTGCTATCTTTCCGTAGTACACATTCCCCCCTTTATTAATAAACTTAGAGATTAGATCCCCTACCTTATAAGTAACATCACCCTCTTTTACCTCTTGGTTTAGAATATCACTAAAGTTATTTACGATATCACCTACTACATTTACTTCTGTACCTCCTGTAGTATCTCCGGTAATATCAGCAACAGTCTTACCTGCATTACTAGCCAAGAATACCTTTACTGCTTCTTCATTGAAATATTTATACCCTACAGTCTTTCCATTTTTCACTACTGGTACTACTACTGTAGTCGTCTCTGTATCTGCTACTAAATCTTTAAGGTTAATAGTCTCATACTTGCCATTGTTATAAAATTGGAACTCCCAATTAGCATTCGTACCATCCCCAGTATTCTTGTAGATTACGTTACCATCTACCTTCGTAGAGATACTCTTAATTAACTCTTCGATTGTATAATACTCACTAGTGCTTCCTTCTTTTAGGACAGTCGTTTTACTATTAAAGAAGTTCGATACATTAGAAGCGATTTCTCCTACTACATCTATTGTAACTACTCCATCTGCGTCATTAGGCACATCGTTCTCAGTCTTTCCTTCATTTCCTTTCTGAGCTAACCAATTCTGAATAGTTGTCTCTGAGAAGAAAAGGAATTTCTTTGTTTTATCAGTATCAGATACTGCTACTTCACGGAAGAATGTTTTAGTCTCTTCTTTTAATACTAGATCTTCGAAGTCTACATTCGCTGTCTCATACTTATTATCAACTGTGTTATAAACCACATATTTAAACTCATTCTTCACTGGGTCAAACACAATAGTAGAATGCCCTTCTTTAGCAGCATCTTTATTGTCAGGATTAGTCGGTACGATATAGTTAATTACATTCTGGATGTTCTTAACGTCTCCTTCTAATTTTGTCACATTATTATCTAATCCATTGATAACTGTAGTTAGTTCCGCTTTACTCACTATTCTATTCCACTGTCCTCCATCTTCTGTTGTCCAGTAATAGAATCCTTTTAATATATCTTTAGAAGTATCTTCATTAAGGTTATAAATCAATAAACTCTCTACTTGGGTTCCATCTATCGGTGCAAAAACTTTTAAGTCTGATAAACTTACACGTGGAATCAATACCCCTCTGTGGCTAGAAAGAATTTCAAGTTCAGCTGATGTTTCAGGATCTGGTGTACCAATACCTACCTGTGCTGATGCTGTATAAAACGTTCCTAAGAAAGCGGCTAAAATGATAATTTTCTTCATGATTATAAATTCTATTTAATATCTGTATTGTTTTGTTATTTTGTCTTTTTACTTGGTAACATCGGGTTAGAGAATATTCCTTCTCTAAATCCTCTAAGAAAAGTAAGATCATAGATCACAGATGTACTACACCCCGTCAAATTAGTTATGGTTAATCTCACTTTTCCTTTTTTATTATGCCAGTTCTCTCCATTAACTTTGGCATCTTTAGGAAAGGCTATTGTTAACACACCTGTTCCATGTTTGGTAATAAATACTCCTCCCTGCTGTTTAATAATAGGCCTATCGTTCTGATCGAATATTACCTTGTTATCCTTATCTCTTTCTAATATTGTTGATCTAACCTCTACTTCTGGATTATCTACTGTAGCAAAAGGAAACGCCTTCCACTCATTCTCTGTATCTAATAGATACTCCCAGTCATATCGCTGTATCTCTCCTGTCACTACAGGGCTAAGCTGTAATGGCTGTCCCCCTTTAATGTTTACTTGATCTACTACTGTAGTCTGTTTCCCTTTGTGATCCTTAGCGACTACACGTTCTATAGAAGGCAGACTGTTTATCTTAATCTTAATCGGAGTTCTAGAGCCAATGGTACAGCCATTTCGAACAGCCTGCACATATACTATAAACTCATCACCTACTTTATAATGCTTAGACAGGTCTATCGTGAACATATCTCCTAATGCTGGCAACCTAGTCGTCCCTTTCTCAGAAGTGTACACTTCATAACTCGTACAGTGACTATTCTGTGGTTGTATTCTCAACGGTTCTCCTTCACATAACTGGAGAATCTGTTCTAATTCATAACCGTACTGATCTGTCTCTATCTCCATACCTACTTCTACCCTAGGAACTAGATCTACATTATAGATATGAGTAAAATCTCCTAATACTCCTACAACTGAGCCATACGATATCTTCACTCTATCAAAAGGTTCTGTAGAAGGAGCTACTATAATTCTGTATCTATCTCTACCTCCTATACCTAGTAATCTCAAGCGAAGCGCTCCATTAGACTCTGTAAGTGGTTCGCCCACTTTCTTATCTCCTAAATAGCGTTGAATCTTAAAGCCCTTGACTAGTTCTAAACTCAGTACTCCAGGGTTCTTATTCTCTGCTGTAATATGCAACTCATCTCCTGGTAGAGCAGTCTGTTTAAACACGACTGTTAGACTCGCCATATTCGCTACTGCTACTCCTCTTGCTATTACTGCATAACTGTTAGGATCATCATCAACAGCATTCCAAGGATGGCTAACAGAAGCTGTGGCACTCGCTACTCCTAATCCTATATCTTCTACTCCGTGGAGTACGTCTAATACATTGGGATTAATATTAGGTAATACAGCTGCACAACTAGGACTCTCTACTTGCTTCGTCACATAAGCCCCATACACCTTAGCGTTCTGAGCAACACCTACTGTAGACCCTAAGACAACTTGTACTCCTCTATATTTCTGCGGTCCTTTCTTATTCGATGGTACGAATGTATATTCCAACACATTATCTGCTGCTAATAGATCTACTAGTCCTCCATCTACTCCTTGTAACGTTCCTATCTTCTTCCCATTTGCATCAAGTCCTACTACTGTAATACCGCCTAGGGCAACTAAACCACTGTATTCTTTACCTAGCTTCACTGTCACAGGAGTTCCTGCGGCTTGATCTTCTTTGAAGTAAATATTCTGCCATGTAGTACCTAATCCTAATAGTCCTAGTCCTACCGTGATTGTAGAATAAGTATCTGGTCGTCCATCAATAGCATTACTCTTATTAGATACTCCTCCCGTCAGAGCAGAATACCACGCTGTATAATCTGTTGCCCAGTATCTCTCGTAAGTCGGTGGACAGTCTTCGTTATTAAATACATTGACTTGAATATTCTTGATATCCGAACATCCATTAGCACTCTCAGCAACTACCGTATAGTTATATACTCCTGCTTGATTAAACACCTTAGGGCTCGTTCTATCTATAATCTCTTCTCCATTTGTGTCATACCAAGTGATTATATCTCTAGCATTATCAGTTATTAAAATTGGCAATACAAAAGAATCTCCTACATTCAAAGTATAGCTTAGAGCATCAGAATTATTCTTCAGTTTTAACTTAGGTATAGGATTTACATTAATCTTCACTTTAGCAGATTCTTCTGAGCTCACACCCTTGATAACATATACTACACTGTACTCTCCAGACTCTGTAACTCTAATGCTCTCTATAGGCAATAACTCCTCGATTATTCTATCTTCTAAGTCATCTCCTACTTCGCGTACCTTAAATAAATTACCGTCTTTAAACCAGCGGTAAGACTCTACAGTACCAATAGTAGTCAATGGCTTTTTAGCAGTTAATATCGCTTCATCTCCTTCACAGATTACGCTTACGTCTGATGAGATAGAAGGCTTAGGATGTGGTTTGCCTACAATATTCGTATGCGCTATAGAACGAATCTTCGTAGGATCTACATACGGCAGTTTTAGGCTACTAACATCTAAATAGGCTTCATTAGATAACACTCCTAATCCTGGGTAGCCAATCACTGTTCCATTAATAATGACTCTAGATGAAGAGTGAGCGTCTAGGTTCACTTTCCAATTCTCAATACTCTTCGCACTATATATACTAGGAATATTAGAAGGAGGTGTCAAGGTGTTTTTATAATTACCTCTATTATCAAAAAAAATCTCGTCTACTCGAAAGAATTCTTTTATAGTGGATAAATAATCATTCAATATAAAGTCTTTGTACAAGTCAGATGAGTGGTTAGACATCTCTAATGTGTAGCTTAATTTATCTCCTTTTTTTGCTTCTAGTAAGGTGACAGATTTATTAATCATTAACCCTTCAGGAGTTGTAACATTTAAATCTTTAATCTCGTGAATATTGACAGCCGAACCTGTAGAAGCAGCAAAACCAATCTTGAGTGTTTCGTAAGGCAACTCATCATATTTATAATCTAATACTTCTACAAATCCCCCTTTATGTTCTGACTGTATGCGTACTTTGATATGGAATTTCTTTTTAAGAGCGTAACTTCCATCAGGTTTCTTCTTACTTCTATCTTCTTCTAAGATAGGTTTCATCTCGATCTGCACTCTTCTATAAAAATTATTATCATCAGGTCTAGTGTATATAAATTCAGAATAATCAATATTTTTACCTCCTGGTTTCTTTATATGTGTCAGATATCTAGCTGTTGTTCTGAGGTCATTTGTAACCTTTCCTCTTAATACAACACTTTGGGCAAACGAGCCATTCGTATTTGGCCTTCCAACAGCTTCTTGTGTAAAATTACCATACTCATCAAGTCCTACAGCAATATAACCACCTGTCACACCAGAAACACCATTACCTGGTCCATATCCTAATGAACCTCCATAACTACCTAATCTAAATTTTCCCTTAGGAATACTCCCATCGTATAGAAATACAGAGATACCATCTGCTCCACCTTTTGTATTTCCGTCTCTTCTACGCCATGATTTATATTCAAAATCAATCAATACTCCTCTATCAGAAGGAAAACTCTCTTCTATAATAGCATACCCCTTTTGATTCATTCCATCAGAAGTAAGTCTTAGCCATCCTTCTCCAGAACGATCTAACCCTTGTGAAGCTGTTAATATAGCATGATCCCCTAATACTACTTTGCTATTCACTGTTTGATGAGTAAAACTTTCTTGTATTGTAAACTGTGCATATAAAGGAGATAACTGCCCTAATAAAACACATAGTACAAACGCTAAAACATATCTATACTTCTCTAACATATTACCAATAACAATCACATTTACAATAACATAATAAACAAAACACTATTTTTTTCAGACAAAGATTTCCTTGCTGATACTCTACATGACATCAGATATTTAGAAAATAGAAGTCCACACCTTATACAAAGTGTTTAAAATCCCATTAAACTTGATTGTGATTTACAACTGAGAAATAGTTGTTGTTTTTATGATACTATTATTCTTTTTCCTTTTCTACTCTTTTTATTTGACTTAGATTCAACAAATAAATGCAACAGCATTTAAAAGAACAGCGGGGAACATTTGCCCCATGGGGCAAATGTTCCCCGCTGTTGGCGAAAAAAAACATCTACTTTTGAAGTTCCTACACAATCAAAAAGATGTCACATTTAACGTTAGAACAAAGATACAAAATAGAAGCATATAAAAATTTAGGTAGATCACTTAGTGAAATAGGTGATTATATAGGCAAAGACAGATCAGTTGTTAGCAGAGAGCTTAAACGTAATTCAGATGGTAGAAACGGTGTTTATAAAGCCGATCTTGCTCAAAAAAAGACAACACTTCGTCATAAAGAAAAACCTAAGCATAAACGCTTAAATAAAAGTGTCAAAGCAACCATTTTGTCGCTGCTCAATAAAGATTATAGCCCTGAACAAATAGTAGGAAGATGTAAAATAGAGAAGATAGAAATGGTTTCAGTAGAATGTATTTATCAGTTTATTTGGAAGGATAAAAAGCAAGGAGGAAAGCTTTATAAGCATCTACGAAATAAAGGGAAAAAATATCGTAAAAGAGGAAGCAATAAAGATAGTAGAGGGGTAATATCGAACAGATTAGATATAGATGAAAGACCTGGTATTGTTGACAAAAAAGAAAGAATAGGAGACTTAGAAATTGATTTGATAATAGGAAAAAATCATAATGGAGCCTTATTAACTATTAACGATAGAGCCACAGGGATTTTACTAATGGGGAAGGTTGAATCTAAACAAGCTCATGCGATAGAGGCTAAAACAATAGAGCTATTAAAGGATTACAAACCTCTTCTACATACAATCACTTCTGATAATGGAAAAGAGTTTGCAAACCATCAAAATATAGCTAATGCGTTACAGATTGCCTATTATTTTGCAAAACCTTATCACAGTTGGGAAAGAGGCGCTAATGAAAATTTAAATGGTTTAGTCAGACAATATTTCCCGAAAATGAGTAACTTCGATTTAATTACACAACAACAAATAGATAGAGTTGTAAATATTTTAAACAATAGACCAAGAAAGAGATTTGGTTTTAAATCGCCTAATGAAGTTTTTGCAGATAAATTAGACAAAATAGCAACTGTTGCATTTATAACTTGAATTCACGTGAGAATACATACTCAAATCAATTATTTAAATCTTAAATTAATAATATAAAAAACAAATATTACTAACCGTCACTATAGTTAAAAACAAATATTAAGCCATAATTGTTTTTTATGAAAAAAAATCACCTATTGTGATACATTACTTTCCTCAACAACTCATAACTACCTGTAATAATGCTTATTACATATTACAAAAAACACTCTATTTTTGTGCAAATTTACTCAAAACAGTTCATCATCCTAACCTTTATTACAACACAAAGCAGAATACAATTCCTTAAAAGCAAGTGAAAAATTATTATTTTTTGATAAAATATGATTTAATAATTAAATTATAAGAAAGTGAACAAGGTATCATTATCCATAAGCTCTTTTTACTGCTAAATTAAAACACCTAATATTCACATTATGTGACTGTTAAATTTATATCAAAGAAAGGAAACTCAGAAAAATAAGGCATTCTAATCTTTATTTACTATTTTTAAAATAAAATTATTAACCATGAACCAAGACCATAATACACCTTTTATAACAGAATCTATTCAAGATAAAGTAGCAACTATATCATTTTATAGTCCAGCTAGTAACTCATTTCCAAGTTCACAATTAGAAAAGCTAACTAGTATTATTACCAAACTTAGTAGCAATACTCATATTAATACAATCATTCTAAAAAGTGAAGGAACAGGAGCCTTCTGTGCAGGGGCTTCCTTTGATGAACTACTTTCTATTAAAGACACTACTACAGGACAGACTTTCTTCTCTGGCTTTGCTAATGTAATCAATGCAATGCGCAAAAGTCCGAAGATATTTATCGGTCGTGTCCATGGCAAAACTGTAGGAGGAGGAGTAGGACTAGCTGCTGCATGTGATTACTGTTTTGCAACAACGAATGCTTCTATTAAACTATCAGAACTAGCCATTGGGATAGGTCCTTTCGTAATCGAGCCTGCGGTCTCACGTAAAATAGGTAAAACAGCCTTCACAGAAATGTCTCTTGCAGCACACGAATGGAAAACGGCTACTTGGGCACAAAATCACGGATTGTATAGCGAGGTATATGATACTGTAGACAGACTTGACTTAGAAGTAGAGACTTTCGCTACTAAGATAAGTTCATATAACCCAGAAGCGCTATGCGAAATGAAGAAAATATTCTGGGAAGGAACAGACCATTGGACAGAATTATTACATCAACGTGCTGAAATATCAGGTAGACTAGTATTATCAGAATTTACAATAAATGCGCTTAACCAATTTAAAGCTAAATAACATATCTCATCCTTCTAGAACAATATCTCTAGAAGGATTTTTTATATATAAACACCATTATTCTTAAAAACAAAACACAATACATCAAGATTAAATAAAAACATGTCAATATAAAATCTTTTTACTTACAATAATCATCTCTTTATCAATAATGTTAATTTTAATTAACTCATTGTACTATATTTGCTAAAAAATATAAAACTATGAAATCACTAAAGTACTTACTTCCAATACTTTTAATCGCTTGCAAAGCTGTTGCTTCAGAACCGCTAAAGCTAGATGATTACAGAGATAAAGGGAGGTACAGTACCTCACATTATGAAGGAGGTTTTCTAAGTCATTTAAATATTGCTGCCGGAGTTTCTACATTAGGATTTACCATAGAAGCAGCGACTCCTATTAATTCAAGTTTAAAACTTAGAGCAGGATTAGATTATTTTGAGTTCAATTCTAAAAAGTACGATGTAAACTTTGATGATCAAGAAGGAATACTACACGAAGCCTTTGGTTATACACCTACTTATGAAATGCATGGTAGTATAAAAGCTATTCATGGACACGCACTAGTAGATTATTACCCTTTTAGAAAAGGAATATTTCATCTTACTGCGGGTTTCTATTTAGGAAGTACTAAACTTGAAGCGGATGGACTATTAACAGATGGTAATGGTACCCCAGCTGAACTAAAACCTGGTCATGACTGGCCTATAATAGAGTTCGATGGCAAAGAACTAGCAGTAATAGATGGTAAGATAAACGCAGAGCTAACATTAGGTCAAATAATCAAACCATATATAGGTATTGGATTAGGAAGAGCTGTTTCTAAAAAACGTTTAGGAGTTAAGTTTGAACTAGGAGTATTATACCAAGGAGACTATACTTTAAAACAAAACGGTAGAACAGTTGCTTCTACAAGCGACCTTAATGCTTCAATAGAAGATGCAGATAAAGTAACCAAATGGCTAAAACTATGGCCAATGGTAAACTTTCAAATTAATTACCGAATATTCTAAAATATCATGAAATTAAAGCATATCACAACAGTCATCTTATCTTGCTTATTCATCTACTCTACAAACTCTTATGCACAAGAAGAACCCACTGAGAATACAGCAGTTAATCTTGTAGAAGAAGTAAGTCAAGAGAAAACAATAGATGAACAACAACCTAAGCAAGACAAAAAGAAGAAAAAGAAGTCAGGACCTCCTACCTTACCTCCCAATAATTCTACAGCTTACTTACTACATGTAGGTGAAGACGAATTCGTGAGAGATAATATAGCGAAGCACTACTCTGACCAACGCTTCTATGAATGGACATTAAGTGCAGGAGTATCTACGATGGGGCTAACACTAGAGGCATTGACTCCTATTAACAGCTATTTAAAACTTAGAGGAGGTATAGACTTATTCTTCTATAATTCTAAGCATTATGAAGTTGGTATTGATGACCCTAATAACATAGGGCAATATCTAGAAAAAGGTAAACCTAACTTAAGAATTAAAGGTAAAAATCACATGATACATGCTCACACCTTAGTTGACTTTTACCCTGTCCCAGATGGTTTATTCTTTCTTAGTGGGGGTTTCTACTTTGGGCAAAACAAAACAGCCTTAGACGGGTATTTAATTGACGTCTATGGTAATAGAGCAGAATTAAAAAAACAATATGCCGAATGGCCTGATTTAGACTTTCAAGGAAACCAAATCAAGTTAAATGAAGGGAATATGAAAGCTGATGTTACACTCGGTAGTATCATCAAGCCTTATCTAGGGATAGGAATAGGAAGAGTGGTAACGAATAAAAAACTAGGTTTTTCATTTGAACTGGGGATTATGTACCAAGGGGACTATGAACTAAAACAAGATGGAAGTAAAGTTCACTTCGATCTTGATAACGACTTTGAATACAACGAAAAAGGAGAGAAATGGTTAAATCGTATTAAATGGTGGCCTAAAGTATCCGTCCAAGTTAGATATAGATTATTCTAAACTCAGTCATCTCTTTAAGGATAAAGAGAAAAGGCTACGCTAAATATAGGAGGTCAACTATATTTTTGTGTACCTTTGCCAAAATTTTTAGTTATGCCTAAGATTAGAATTACAAAGCAATTCACATTTGAAACAGGACATGCCTTATATGGTTATGATGGTAAATGTCGTAACGTACACGGTCATAGTTATAAGCTAGCTGTTACAGTTATTGGAACTCCGATAGAGGATACTAATAATGTGAAGTATGGTATGGTTATAGATTTTGGAGACTTAAAAAAAATAGTGAAAGGAGATATCGTAGATGTATTCGATCACGCTACTGTTTTCAATAAAAATACCCCTCATATAGAATTAGCAAAAGAACTAGAAGAACGCGGACACCACGTTATTCTTGTCGATTATCAACCAACTAGTGAAAACATGGTTATTGACTTCGCTCAGAAGATAAAAAGCAAATTACCTGAAGGGATAGAACTATACTCATTAAGATTACAAGAGACAGAATCATCATACGCTGAATGGCATCAATCAGATAATTTATAGGACTTGAGTTTTACAATTAATACAGATAAGAGTATATACTTCGCTTCTGATCAGCACTTCGGAGCTCCTACTCGAGAGAAAAGTCTTCCTAGAGAAGAGTTATTCTTACAGTGGCTACGCGAGAAAGAAGATGATATGGGCGCCTTATTCATACTAGGAGATTTATTTGACTTCTGGTTTGAGTACAAGACTGTAGTACCTAAAGGTTTTGTAAGAATACTTGGTAAGTTGGCTGAAATCAAAGATAGAGGCATTCCTGTTTTCTTCTTTGTAGGAAACCACGACTTATGGATGGATGACTATTTCCAGACAGAACTAGGAATACCAGTATATCACGAGCCTAAAGTGTTTGACATTAATGGTAAGAAGTTCTTTATCGGACATGGAGATGGACTAGGACCTGGAGATATGGGCTATAAGAGAATGAAGAAAGTCTTTACCAATCCTTTCTCTAAATGGCTGTTCAGATGGTTGCATCCAGACATCGGCGTTAGACTTGGTTCTTACCTATCTGTTAAGAATAAACTGATATCAGGTGATGAAGACATTAAATTCTTAGGAGAAGACAACGAATGGTTAATCCTATATGCTAAACGCAAATTAGAAACCACTCACTATGACTACTTCGTTTTTGGGCACCGTCATTTACCAATGATTATAGATCTAAATGATAAGTCTAAGTACATCAACCTAGGAGATTGGATTAACTACTTCACCTATGGTAAATACGATACTAGTCTACATCTAATAGAATATAAGAAAGAGCTTGCTGAAGCTAAACAATAACAAAAAACGCATACTGATCAGTATGCGTTTTTTGTTATCTCTTTTATTCTAAAAAGGCTTCTCTAATATCCACTCACAGTGCGTAAAGTAATTCCAACCTACAGCTCCTAAGTCTACTTTAGGATCTACGAATTGGCTTAAATCACGTTGATTAATTGATACATAACTTTCAGCATATACTGCCACGTCCTCTCCTTTTACTTCATATTCTTTTTTGATATATTGTGCCATCTGCCAGATCATATCTGGAGAAGATAGGCGAGCCATCTGTTTATTAGTTAGCACATCTTCTATATCGTAATACTTTCTATCCCCTGTCTTTTTATTTTCTACTATATAATTCGTATAACCACTCCTTGACCTAAGCATCATACGCCAGCTAAGGCGATGAGCTTCATCAGTCCATAACACATCTCCCTTGATAAAATAATGTCTTAGAGGAAGCACTAATTGTACAAACATAAATGCCAATAAGAAATACTTCACTTGAGGTGAGAAGTGTCTAGCTACAACTTGTTCCTCTTTTAAAGTATCCTCATCTAAAGGAGTTTTCTTCTTAAAGAACCAACTTCTTACTTGCTCTGGTTCATAGAAGAACACAGCAAAACTCAATGCAAAATAAGGGAATATACCGATATGTAAGGTGATAGAATTAAACAAGTGAAATACCAATGAGGCTATCACAGCTAAAGTACGCGTGCGTTTATACAACAATAAGAACACTACTAGTCCATCAAATATAATCCCTAAATAAGCAATAGAGACATAGAACCAATCCTGTGTAAATACTTGCTTAAACACATCAGGAATATTAGCTCCTTGATACATCAACTTTGTAAACGTACCATCTAACCAATCTGGATAGAACTTAGCCACAGTACCATAGATATAAAGCATGAATACCTGAAAGATAAATAGCCAAGAGATGTAATAAGGCATGGAGTATTCTTCTGTTACTCTATTGCTTTTTACATCAAGAGAAGCATATCGATTAGCGGGTACGAAGCACATATACACACAAATCACTAATAGCATATAGTAGTGATTATTATAAGATGTCTTCTGTATAAAATAAGCACCTGCCCATAATATCGTTAGTAGTGGCATAGTCCACTTATATCGATACCCAAGCATAATAGCCACTGACACACAGCCCATCACAAAAAAGTAGGCATACATCTGAGGTCCTACTAGCACCTGCAGAAAGTCCATATAGATATGGGAGAATGTAATCTTTACATCGACTAGGTTATCTCTTACCCAACCTGTAGCAATCGCACCGAATGACTCACAAGCGAATAAGAAACCAAAGAATATTCGAAAGATAATTAACGGAGAATTATCTATCTGACGGTACAGTTTTTCCTTCATAACGACTGAAGAACTCTCGAGTCACGCGTTCGTCATCTTTTAACTTCGCGATTAACTCATCAAGTCCACTAAATTTTAATTCATCTCTTATTCTGTCTAAGATACGAACTTTTAACTTTTGGTCGTATAAATCACCATCCCAATCTAAATAATTTACTTCTATCGTATAAGGATGGTCTGCAAAGGTAGGGTTAATACCCACACTCATCATTCCCATCACTTTCGCTCCATTTAACTCAGATTCTACCACATACACACCGTTCTCAGGAATCAATTTATAATCTTCGTCCACAACAATATTCGCTGTAGGAAAACCTAACTTACGGCCTAATTTCTTACCGTGTACTACTGTACCAGAGAAATAGTACTCATACCCTAAGAACTCATTCGCCAACATCATATTACCGTCTTCTTCTAGAGCAACGCGTATCTTAGTAGAACTAATAGAGACATGATCTATTTCTTGAGCAGAGATCTCCTCTACTTCAAAGCCATATTTCTCACCGAATGCCTTTAAATCATGAATATCAGCAGTTCTATTTTTTCCGAAGCGATGATCATAGCCTATAATTATTTTAGAGATATTAAATTTATCTACTAATACCAGCTTTACGAACTCTTCTGCTGATAACTGAGCGAACTCTAAGTCAAACTTTTGAATGACTAGATTATCTAATTCTAATCCTTTTAAAAGCTCTTTCTTCTCTTCTATAGTATTCAGTAATCGAATACTGTTATCCTGCTTTAAAACCATGCGAGGATGAGGAAAGAAGGTCAACACCAAACTCTCGCCACCATTAGCTTTAGCAGAATCAACAAGCTTTTTGATAATCATCTGATGTCCTACGTGTACTCCATCAAAAGTACCTAATGTAGCAACTACTTTTTTATCGCAATTAAAATCAGCTATAGAAGAAAATGTTTTCAATTTTTAAAGTTTATATCAGTTACATTACTATTTTTGTGCCCCTTTATTCCCAATGACTGGGTAGAGAACAAAACTGCGTAAAAATACGTCATTTTTATAAATGCCTCTTTATAAAATGACTATAATCTAACGCCTTTTAACAAAATTCAATATGCCTAACACTAGATTTTTAAAAGCCTTAACTTTATTTATTATCACTCTTATTGTTTCTTTTTCGGTTAATGCCCAAGTGAAAATAATGACTTGGAATTTACTTAATGTAGGAAAGAGTAAATCACAAGAGAATATAGAATACATCGCCAAAACGATTAAACAAACAGACATCATAGCTATACAAGAGGTTGTTACTAACCCTACAGGCGCACAGGCTATTGCTAAGATACACGAAGAACTAAACAGATCATCAGGAGCCAAATGGGACTATGCGATAAGCGATCCTACTGTTAGTTCACCATATCGCTCAGAACGCTATGCTTACCTATGGAGAACTAGTAAAGTCAAGCTGAAAGGCAAACCTTTTCTTGAACCTACTTATCAAGAGGAAATAGAAAGAGAGCCTTATATGGCTACATTTATTTATAAAGGAAAAGAAATAACGATAAGTAGTTTACACGCACTACCAACTAAACATCAGCCTGAGAAAGAAATCAAGTACCTCAAATTCTTTCCCGAACACTATCCTGAACACAACCTTATCTTCTTAGGTGATTTTAACTTAAGTGAAAGCCACAGCGTATTTAATCCCTTAAAGAAACAAGGGTATCTACCTAGCTTCTCTACACAGAAGACGAGCCTTAGACAGAAATGCCTTAAAGGTGACTGTCTAGCATCAGAGTATGATAATATCTTTTATCACCCTGATAAGAATGAACTTATCAGTGCTAAGCCTATCTACTTCTTTGAAGACTTTGAAGAAATTAGCATAGCAAGAAAAGTATCTGATCACATCCCATTACTCATCACGTTGAATATATTATAACCCAAAAGACCTCTTTAGCAGAGGTCTTTTTTATTATCTTCTATTCATATAGATCATTACATAGTACAGTAGCGTACCTAGTGAACTTATCGCAGCCACTACATACGTACGAGCTGCCCATTTCAACGAATCTTTAGCTCCTGCATATTCTCCTTGAGTCACTATATTCTTCGCTTGTAACCACTTTAACGCACGATTACTCGCATCGTACTCTACAGGTAACGTTACAAAAGAGAATATCGTCGTCATCGCAAACAAAATAATCCCGATTAATAACAACTGCGGAAATGTATTAATCATTAACACACCTCCTAATAATACCCACGTCACTATATTAGACGAAAAGCTAACAATAGGAACTAACTTAGAGCGCATAGTCAGCCAGTGATATGCCTCAGCATGCTGTACAGCGTGTCCTACCTCATGGGCAGCAACAGCAGCCGCAGCAGCATTGCGCTCATTATACACAGCCTCACTTAAGTTGACTGTTTTATCCATTGGGTTATAGTGATCGGTTAGCCTACCTGGAGTAGAAATAACTCTTACGTCTCTGATCCCATGATCAAACAACATCTTCTGTGCTATCTCCGCACCACTCATCCCATTCTGAAGTTGTACTTTAGAATATTTCTCAAATTTACTTTTTAAGCGATAACCTACTAACCAACTAGCACCCATTATCGCAATCATAAAAATCCAAATCATACTTAGACGTTTTTCTTTTTTAATTAAATCTACAAATTATAAGCCAAACTAAAAATAAGACATTTTGACATAAAAAAAGGGTTACATCACTGTAACCCTCTCTTATTAACTATATTTTATACTATTTAAGTTTCTTTTTAACCTCTACTTCTTGGAAAGCTTCGATTACGTCATACTCCTTAATGTCGTTGTAGTTTTTAATCTGAATACCACAATCATATCCTTTAGAAACTTCTTTAACGTCATCTTTGAAACGTTTAAGAGCAGTTAACTCTCCAGTGTAGATTACTACACCTTCACGGATTAAGCGGATTCTAGAGCTACGGAATATCTTACCATCTGTAACCATACATCCAGCGATAGTTCCCACTTTAGAAATTTTGAACAACTCACGGATCTCAGCAGTACCAGTAACCTCTTCTTTAAGCTCTGGAGATAACATACCTTCCATTGCATCTTTAAGGTCATCGATAGCAGCATAGATGATAGAGTAGTTACGGATATCAATCTCTTCTTTATCAGCTAATACTTTAGCAGATGCCATAGGACGAACGTTAAATCCGATAATGATCGCGTCAGAAGCAGATGCTAACAATACGTCAGATTCTGTAATCGCACCAACTCCTTTATGGATAATGTTGATTTGAATTTCTTCTGTAGATAATTTAGAGAATGAATCAGATAATGCCTCAACAGAACCATCCACGTCCCCTTTTAAGATAATGTTCAATTCTTTGAAATCTCCTAATGCGATACGACGTCCAATCTCTGCTAACGTAATGTGACGTTGAGCACGTACAGATTGTTCACGGATCAGCTGAGTACGTTTAGATGCAATTTGTTTTGCTTCTTTTTCTTCTTCGAATACGTTGAATTTATCACCCGCAGTTGGCGCACCATCAAGACCTAATACAGAGATTGGAGTTGAAGGACCAGCTACTTTAATAGACTTACCACGTTCATCGTGCATAGCACGTACTTTACCATGGTTACATCCTGCTAATAAATAATCTCCTACACGAAGAGTACCAGCTTGTACTAATACAGTAGATACATATCCTCTACCTTTATCTAAGAATGCCTCTACTACAGTACCTACTGCTAACTTATCTGGGTTAGCTTTCAGTTCTAACATTTCAGCTTCTAATAATACTTTTTCAAGTAATTCAGTCATACCAATACCTTGTTTAGCAGAGATATCTTGAGATTGGTAAGTACCACCCCATTCTTCTACTAGCAAGTTCATTGATGCTAACTTTTCTTTAATCTTATCAGGGTTAGCCGTTGGCTTATCTACCTTATTGATCGCGAAGATAATAGGTACACCTGCCGCCTGAGCGTGGCTAATAGCCTCTTTCGTTTGTGGCATGATGTCATCATCCGCAGCGATTACGATAATAACGATATCCGTTACTTGCGCACCACGTGCACGCATCGCAGTAAACGCCTCGTGACCTGGTGTATCTAAGAAAGTAATCTTTTGACCATTTTCTAAAGTTACCCCATACGCACCGATGTGCTGCGTAATACCTCCTGACTCACCAGCGATAACGTTAGCTTTACGAACGTAGTCAAGTAACGATGTCTTACCGTGGTCAACGTGTCCCATTACAGTAACGATAGGAGCACGAGATTTTAAATCTTCTGGTCTATCTGGAGCCTCTTCGATAGCCTCTTCAATAGCTGCAGTAGTAAAGTCTACTTCGTATCCGAACTCATCAGCCACGATAGTCAATGTCTCAGCATCTAGACGTTGATTCATTGTTACCATGATACCTAATGACATACATGTACCGATAACTTTAGTAATAGGCACATCCATCATAGTAGCGATCTCACCTACAGTAACGAACTCAGTAACTTTTAATATTTTACTTCCAGCTTCTAATGCTTTTTGTTCGTCATCCGTTTTCTTACGGTGTACATCACGTTTATCACGACGGTATTTAGCAGATTTAGACTTATTACCTTTACCTTGAAGACGTTCTAGCGTCTCCTTGATTTGGTTTTTAACTTCTTCTTCTGTTGGCTCAGCCTTAACTACAGGAGCTTGTTGGTTACGTCTTTGGTTTCTATTACCAAATTTGTTTCCACCAGCATTGTTATTATTGTTGTTATTTCTTTGCCCGCCACCTTGGTTTCTGTTATTGTTGTTGTTATTACCACCATTAGCATTATTGCTATTGTTATTAGTAGTATTACCACCTTCAGCAGTACCTGGTTTAGCTATACGTTTTCTCTTATTCTTATTAGCGGCATTACCAGCACCTGGTTTCGCATTGTTACCAGCGTTGTTACCACCTTTTTTAGGCTCTTCTTTTTTCTTTTTAGGCTTATCGAATTGAGATAAATCGATAGTCTGTCCAGTAAAAGTAGTACCAGAAAGTTTTTGATAATTAGTTTTAATCATCTCCTCTCCTGCGTTTTCTTCTGTCTTAGCAGCCTCTTCCGCTTTGTTAGACTCTGCTTTTTTAGAATCCACTTTGTTAGATGAAGCATCCTTACTTCCTGCTACAGATTCTTTCTGTTTTGGTTTTTCCACCTCTTTTTTAGCTTCCACTTGTTTATTTGAGTTCGTTACTTTAGATGCTTCCTTATCAACTACAGGTTTAGCGACAGTCTCTTTCTTATCCTCTATAACCTCATTAGCTTGTTTTTGCTTACTCTCTTTAGCAGGAGCTTTGGCATCTTTTTCAAAAGATTTATTTTCTTTATTAGAATCGTCTGAAGAAGCTTTAGTTTTTTTAGGCTCAAGATCGATTTTACCCACAGTTTTGATAGCTGCAATTTCTTCAGCTTTAGCTCGGATAATTTCTTGTTCACGCTTAATACGTGCTTCCTCTTGTTTTTTCTTCTCCTCTAATTCTTTATCACGCTCAATTTTCAAGGCCTCTTTCTCTTTCTTTTTCTCTTCACTTACTTCAATAGATGCCTCTTTCTTACCTTTATCAGCAGAAAATTGTTTACACAAAACACTATATTCTTGATCAGAAATTTTAGCATTAGGTGTTGCGTCGATATCGAAACCTTTTCCTTTTAAAAAGTCAACGGCTCTATCGAGAGAAATATTCAATTCCCTTAAAACTTTATTAATTCTTATTGCTCTTTCTTCAGACATATTATCCTTTTAGTGTATTAAATGTGTTGTGTTGTTAACTTGTAATTAATCCTCGAATTCTTCTTTCAAGATTCTAAGTACATTCTCAATTGTTTCATCTTCAAGATCAGTACGTTTCATTAACTCTTCAACACTTAGGCTTAAAACGCTCTTAGCCGTATCTAAACCGATTCTTGCAAATTCTTCAATTACCCACTCGTCGATTTCGTCTTTGAACTCTTTTAATTCTACGTCATCGTCTTCTGGGTTTAATTCACGCATAACATCAATATCATATCCAGTCAACATACCAGCTAATTTGATGTTTTGTCCACCACGTCCTATCGCACGTGATACCTCTTCTAGAGCTAAATAAACATTTGCTTTTTTAGTCTCTTCATTCAGAACTACCTTATTTACGTTAGCAGGTGCTAAAGCACGCTTAACGAATAATTCTGTATTATTAGTAAAATTAATTACATCTATATTCTCATTTCCTAATTCGCGAACGATACCATGGATACGAGATCCTTTCATACCTACACACGCTCCTACTGGATCGATACGATCATCAAAAGTATCTACTGCCACTTTTGCTTTTTCTCCAGGGATACGTACCACTTTCTTAATCGTGATATGTCCATCAGCGATCTCAGGAATTTCTTGCTCGAATAATCTTTCTAAGAACTCAGTAGCAGTTCTAGACATGATGATTTGAGGTTTAGATCCTTTTAATTCTACTGCTTCGATGATTCCTTTTACAGTATCACCTTTTCTAAAGAAGTCAGATGGAATCTGTTTATCTTTTGGTAAAACGATTTCATTTCCTTCCTCATCCATCAAAATTACAACTTTTGGGCGGATGTGGTGCACTTCTGCTGAATAAACTTCTCCAATAATATCTTTGAACTGTTTGTATAAAGTAGTATTATCGTGCTCAGTCACTTTAGAGTTTAAGTTTTGGCGCAATGCTAAAATAGCACGTCTTCCTAACTCCTCTAATTTAACCTCTTCTGAAACTTCTTCTCCTACTTCAAAATCTGGTTCGATCTTGCGTGCTTGAGATAATGAAATTTCATAGTTATCATTCTCTACTTCCCCATCATTTACTACTACACGGTTTCTGAATATCTGGCAATCTCCTTTATCTGGGTTAACAATGATATCAAAGTTATCATCATTACCAAATCTTTTTTTCAATGCATTTCTAAATACATCTTCTAAGATGGCCATCAGCGTTACACGCTCAATATCTTTTTCGTCTTTAAATTCTGAGAATGAATCTACTAAATCTCTATTCTCCATGTGCTTTTTTTATTTTAAAATGAAATTATAACATTCGCTTCTTTAATATTCTCAAAAGGAATCACAGCTTCTTTCTCTACTGTCACCTTCCCTTTTCCTACAGGTTTAGGCTCTCTAGCCTTCCACTTTAGGACAATCTGATTATCGATCACATTATCTAGAGTAGCCTCGTATTTCTCTTGATCTAGCGTCACCACTTTTAGCTTTCTACCAATGTTCTTATGGTATTGACGAAGTAATTTTAAAGGTGCTGTTGCACCTGCTGATGCTACCTCTAGTGAGAAATCCTGCTCTTCTCTATCTAAATTATGCTCTATAGCTCTACTAAAATTTATACAATCTTGTAATGTCACACCTTCATCACCATCTATAGTTAGAGTGATTTTATTGTCAGCAGACACCGTAAAATCTATAATAAATATAGATGTATGCTCTTCTAAAGCCTTATCTATTAATTCTTGTACTTTACTTTTTAATGTCATATGCTATAAAAAGAGGGGACTACTTTGTCCCCTCATTATTTAACTTTTTTAATAAATAACTGTGCAAAGATATTAATTTTTTTATTACAAATAAAACTTTTGCCTATTGATAATTATATTCTTAACTTTAAATCATGTAATTAAATCGAAATAAAACAACAAATATCACTATGAAAAAAATACTAGTCCCAACAGATTTTTCTACGCAAGCTTATAACGCTATCAAGGTAGCTGCTTGTATAGCTAAAAAAGGAGATGCAGAAATACTACTATTACACATCTTGGACTTGCCACAACAAGGAAATGATAGTATCAATAAAGGTACTCCTGCTCCTGAAGTAATGTTCTTCAAGAACGCTGCTGAAGAGAAACTTAGAGAATTAGCCCTATCTGACCTATTCGAAGGCATTAAGGTATCTACTAGTCTTATCCTAGACAGAACGGCTTATGGCGTGACTAAGACAGCAGAGACGAATAAAGCAGACCTTATCGTAATGGGATCTCATGGAGCGAGCGGAGCGAAAGAATACTTCGTAGGTTCTAATACTCAGAAAGTAGTAAGAACATCTGACGCACCTGTATTAGTAATTAAAGGAGAAGGGGATGACTTCAACGTGAATGATCTTGTATTCGCTTCTGACTTTACTGATAATATGAAAGAACCTTTTAAAAAGATTCTACGTCTACACCAGATGTTCGACACGAAATTACACCTACTGATGGTAAACACCCCTAATAGCTTTAAACCTACTCATGTAGCAGAACAAGTATTAGAAGACTTCTTAGAAGACATCACAGATACAGAATACGACTTATCTATCTATAATGATCTAACAGTAGAAAAAGGAATCCTTAACTTCTCTAAGAAAACGAATGCAGACCTAATCACGATCGCTACACATGGACGTACAGGGTTAGCTCATTTCTTCAACGGAAGTATCAGTGAAGATTTAGTAAATCACTCACCTATCTCAGTATTGACTATCAAGATAGACTAAGTACTATCCTTATATAATATAAAAAGCTGATTGCTATTCGCAATCAGCTTTTTTATTTCTCCTATTCTATTCATTTACTCTCTTCTTTGCTTTTAGTTCCTAGCAGATTCCTTCGACTATCCTTGCACATTTCTTCGAGAAAACCCCTCTCTGGGCAAGCAAACTCGAAGAAAACCCCTAGAATACCCGAAGAACCCCAAGCCCAAACACAATATACCTCTATAAATCAATACTCTGTAAAAAACTCAGTCCTTCATAATAAAACAAAAAGAGCAACCAAAGTCATAAACTCCATATCTAGTCAAAAAGAGCGGAAAGAAAATAAAAAAACAGCCTTATTCAACAACTGTAACCTTAGAGAACAACTCTTAATCCAAGATACTAATACTAAAAAAGGCGAATATCATGAGAACATTCGCCTTTTATTATATGCTAATAGCTACTGCTATATAAATAATCTATTTTATTATCTCGATATGACTTTCTGATACTTTAGCTATCGGTAGATAGTGTTTCTTCCCTTCTACTAACAGACATAGGTAGATATTATCTATAGAGATCACATATCCTTCTAGACCATCGATACGCACTAGCTGTCCTAACTCTAGATTCTTACGAGCGTAAAAAGAGAACAATAGTCTAGTCACAACATCTTTAGCCCCTAATCCTAATGATAAAGCTACAGTCAATAGGATAGCCCCTACGATAATAGAGATATTATTAGTAATAATATCTGTGTTTATACCCATCTGATTCAATGTAGTAATAAACACAAAAACCAAGATTAGATAGAATAAGATATTACCTATCATACGTGCTCCACTGAAGTCAACAGCCTTTAACACTTCCACAATAGCTTTCTTTACCCATGTAGCAAAATACAATCCTCCTACGAAGATCAGTAGTGCTACAAACACTTTAGGAATATACAACATCAGGTTTCCAATCTCACGAGAGACAATAGCTAGACCAAATAACTCAGCTCCTACTACTACCATTAAGAAGATTAAAAACACCTTTACAAAGAAGATTAAGATATCAGACACACTGATCTTGATATTCACCTTATTCAAAAAGTCATTTTCGCTTAATAGATTTTGTATTTTCTCTAAGCGAATAACCTTAAACAGCTTCTTTAAGACATAAGAACATACCTTAATTATTAACCAAGAAATTAAAATATAGCCTACTAAAAAAACAAATCCTATCAATCCTTGTAATAACGAGCTCATTACAGAGTTAATCATTTGACTAGGATACTCAAAGTTATAACGTTCCATCATCCTTACTATTTTTAATTTTATTGATTATTTCATTTTCTTTTTTCACATCTTTTTCTCCTATCAGGCTACCTAATGCCTGAGGAACCTTAACAGTATAAAGTTCTGACACATCTAGTGATAACTTAATAAAGTTGAGATTATCTATTACCCTATCTTTTAAGTAATCTGGTAATTTTTCGTCCTGAAGAATTTTTTTAAACGGATTATCCATAATTACAACGAGTTATAAATTTCAACAATTTTTTTCTTAGCCCTGTGGAGTCGCATTTTCACCGCACTCTCTCCTAAATCCAACAGGGTGGAAATCTCCTTAATAGACTTGTCATCCTGATATTTCATCAACAAAACAATCTTGTCCTCCGGATCCAACCTTACTAATGACTCTTGTAACCTATCGACACTCAATGAGAATATCTCCTCATCCGAAATCTCGTCTTCTACAGATAATGCGTATTGATTCTCATCATCCAATGTTTCTTCATTTCTCTTCTTCTTAAGAACTAACCTAGAATAATTGACACAATGATTATACGCAAAAGAATACAACCATGTAGAAAATTTAGAATCACCTCTAAAGTTCTTTAGGTTTAAATACAACTTCACAAAAATATCTTGTGTAAGATCTTCTGCCACATCCCTAGACTCAGCAAAACCAATACACTTCGCATAAACTTTCTGTGCGTACCGATCATAAAGTATCCCAAATAAGTTAGTATTGCTACTATGAACAATGAATTGTACTAACTCTTCATCCGTCATCGCAGCAAAATTACTATTTTGCGAATTAAACTTCATATACTTTTTTTTCAGGTGCAAAGTAAAGTCTTTTACACCAATAGTCCCATAAAAATACTAAATATTTACTACAAACTTCTCAATTGCACCAACTTAGCAACATACTTCCCAACAACATCAAACTCAAGATTAACCACGGTTCCGACTTGATAATGTTTAAAAATAGTATGCTCTAAAGTATATGGAATAATCGCAACTTTAAAAGTATTGATACCAGAGTCTACAACAGTCAGACTCGTGCCATCTATAGTAATAGACCCTTTCTCTATCGTCACATGCTGTGACGTCTTTTTATATTCAAACCCAAAATATGTACTACCTCCCACTTCTTCAATACTCACACAGGTAGCGATATGATCTACGTGTCCCTGTACGATATGCCCATCTAAGCGACCATTCATCAGCATAGCTCTTTCTAGATTTAGCTCCTGCCCTACTTGCCACTGTCCTATACTTGTCACATCTATCGTTTCTTTAATAGCAGTAACAGTATATTCAACATCTGCCAGTGCTACTACTGTCAAACAGATACCGTTATGTAAAACGCTCTGATCGATCTGTAACTCACTAGCAAATGCAGATTCTACTGTGATATGTAAGTTTTCTTGCTCTTTTTCTATTCTTTTGATATTTCCGATGTTTTCAACTATCCCTGTAAACATAACTCCATTTATTTTATTAAATTTGCTTTCAAAAGTAGGAATAATTTAGACGAAACTATGAGCCACAAAGAAGAAATTATAAAAGTAGGGATCTCTATCGGAGATCTAAATGGGATAGGTAGTGAAGTTATACTCAAATGTTTCGAAGACAGTAGAATGCTAGAAATCTGCACTCCTGTTATATTCGGAAATTCAAAGCCTCTATCATATATAAAAAAAACGATTGATAATAATACACCAATACAAGGAATAGACAATCTAAATCAAATTGTCCCAAATAGATTAAACGTACTAAATCTATGGAAAGAAAACGTTAATATTTCATTTGGTAAAAATGACCCCATCGTTGGAAAATATGCTATCAAATCATTTGTTGCAGCAACTGAAGCTCTAAAAAATGGAGAGATAGATGTACTTATAACAGCTCCTATCAATAAATATAATAGCGTAGACGAAGAGTTTAAGTACCCTGGACACACTGATTATCTAAACGAGCAATTAGAAGGTCAGGCTCTTATGCTACTAGTAAGTGAAGATCTAAAAATAGGATTACTAACAGATCATTTACCAATACAAGATGTAGCGAAAGCAATCACTCCTGAATTAATCGAACAAAAAGTAAAAACGATAAACGATACTTTAATTCAAGATTTCAATATATTTAAACCACGCATTGCTATCTTAGGATTAAACCCACACGCTGGTGACGGCGGTGTTATAGGTAATGAAGAATTAACAATCATAAAACCGACAGTAGAAAAACTTAATGATGAAGGTATTCTAATTTCAGGCCCATTTCCTGCAGATGGTTTTTTCGGATCAGGAACACACAAACACTTTGATGCAGTGATAGCGTGCTACCACGATCAAGGTTTAGCCCCTTTCAAAGCACTTTCTTTCGGTCATGGTGTGAACTATACTGCTGGTCTAGATAAGATTAGAACTTCTCCTGACCACGGAACTGCTTATGAAATAGCTGGAAAAGGCATTGCAGACGAAACTTCTTTTAAAGAAGCACTATATCTAGCTATTGATATTTATAACAATAGAAGTAGAAATATCGAAGCAGCAGCAAACCCTTTACAGCCTCAAGAAAAAGATTTTAGCACAAAAAAATTTGATAACTAGCTTGTAATTATAATAATTTTTTATCTTTGCACGCTCAAATCATGTATTCCATGAATATTGAAAAAGACTTTTTAATACCTTTTACAGGATTAAAAAACGGAAAGCATTCGTTTGATTTTAAGGTAGATGACCGTTTTTTCGAAAACTACAACTACAGTGATTTCAATCATATTAATGCTGATATAAACGTTCTTTTAGACAAGAAAATTAATCTATTTGAGTTACACTTCACTGCAAAAGGTATAGCAAATGTACCTTGTGATGTGACAAACCAAGATTTTAACATGCCAGTAGAGAGTGAAATTGATTTGGTAGTTAAATTTGGAGATTCATTTAATGATGATCACGACGAGATATTAATCATCCCATATACTGAACATCAAATAAATGTAGCTCAATATATATATGAAATGATCGTTCTAGCTATACCACAAAAAAGGGTTCATCCTGGAGTAAAAGATGGAACATTAGATTCTGCAGCATTAGATTACTTAGGTTACGTTAATGAAGAGGATGAAGACGAATTTGACAGTCTATTCGATGATGAAGATGACGAAATCTTCGACTTAATAGACGACCTAGAATATGATGATGTAGAAGAGGAAGAAGAAAATACAAATAAAGATATTGACCCTAGATGGGCAGAATTAAAGAAACTATTAACGGATAAATAATATAGTAAAATGGCACATCCTAAGAGAAAAACCTCGAAAACAAGAAGAGATAAGAGAAGAACTCATTACAAAGCTGTAGCTCCAACAATCGCTACATGTCCTGTAACAGGAGAAGCTCACTTATATCACAGAGCTTACTGGCATGAAGGAAAAATGTACTACAGAGGGCAAGTTGTAATCGACAAAACAGCTGAAGTAGAGGCATAACTTTAGACAAAGTACAAATTAACTCTCACAATGTGTGAGAGTTTTTTTTTGGTATATAGCCCAAAAAACGTACTTTACGCCTCCAAAGAACCGTTAATTCGTTTTTTTTTTGTAATTTTCGCTTCTTTTTGGAATGTTTTTATAAAGTAAAGCAACACCATATGACAAAAATACACGCAGCCATTACAGCGATCGGATGCTACCTACCAGAGACTAAGTTAACCAATACAGACTTAGAGACGATGGTAGATACAAACGACGAATGGATAACTAGCCGTACAGGAATTAAAGAAAGAAGAATTCTTAAAGAACCTGGTGAAGGAGCTTCTTATATGGCTATCAAAGCCGCAGAAGATTTATTACGCAAATCAGGCACAGATCCTAAAGATATCGATTGTATAATCTTATCAACAGCGACACCTGATATGCCTGTAGCTTCTACAGGAGTTTATGTTGCAACAAAAATTGGAGCAACGAATGCATTTTCATTTGATTTACAAGCAGCTTGTTCTAGCTTTTTATATGGTATGTCAGTAGCTTCTGCATATATCGAATCAGGTAGATATAAAAAAGTATTGTTGATCGGATCAGACAAGATGTCTTCAATCATCGATTATACAGATCGTGCAACTTGTATTATCTTCGGAGATGCTGCTGGAGCAGTATTATTCGAGCCTAACACAGAAGGCTATGGAGTACAAGATGAATACTTAAGAAGCGACGGTGTTGGCCGTGAGTTCTTAAAAATCGAAGCAGGTGGATCTATCTTACCTGCAAGTGCAGAAACTGTTGCAAACAAACAACACTATGTATTCCAAGATGGAAAAACAGTATTTAAATATGCTGTATCAAACATGGCTGATGTAAGTGAAAAAGTTATGCAACGAAACAATCTTTCTCATGAAGATGTGACTTGGTTAGCTGCACACCAAGCGAACAAACGAATCATTGATGCTACAGCTCACAGAATGGGCTTAGATGACTCAAAGGTATTAATGAATATCGAAAGATACGGAAATACAACGTCTGCCACTTTACCATTACTACTTTGCGATTATGAAAAACAACTTAAAAAGGGTGATAATATTATTTTTGCTACTTTTGGAGGTGGTTTCACGTGGGGTGCAATGTACTTAAAGTGGGCGTACACAGCGAAATAAAAACAACTAACCAATACATTAGGTATGGACATTAAAGAGATTCAAAACTTAATTAAATTTGTAGCAAAATCAGGAGCTACAGAAGTAAAATTAGAAATGGATGATTTTAAAATCACCATTAAAACAACTGAAACAGGTAATACTGAAACTACTTACATCCAACAAGTACCAGTAGCTTCTGCTTTATCTCAAACTCCTGTTGCTCAACAAGCTGCAACTCCAGCTGCACCAGCTGCTGCTGCAACTGAAACTGCAGCTAACGAAGATTCTAAATACATCACTGTAAAATCTCCAATCATTGGAACATTCTATAGAAAACCAGCTCCAGACAAAGAACCATTTGCTGAAGTAGGAAAAACTATTAAAGCAGGAGATGTAGTATGTGTAATTGAAGCAATGAAATTATTCAACGAAATCGAATCTGAAATTTCTGGTAAAATCGTTAAAGTATTAGTTGACGATGCTTCTCCAGTAGAATTTGATCAACCATTATTCTTAGTTGATCCATCTTAAGAAATTTATAACACACCAATTTTTACTTTCTAACGAAGTAAACTCACTAAAGTTAAATTAAAGTTTCAAGAGATGTTTAAAAAAATATTAATCGCTAATAGAGGTGAAATTGCCTTACGTGTTATCAGAACATGTAAAGAAATGGGCATTAAAACTGTAGCAGTTTACTCTACTGCGGATGCAGATAGTTTACACGTTCGTTTTGCGGATGAAGCTGTTTGTATTGGACCTGCTCCAAGTAACTTATCGTATTTAAAGATTTCAAACATAATAGCTGCTGCTGAAATTACAAACGCAGATGCTATACACCCTGGTTACGGTTTCTTATCAGAAAACGCTAAATTTTCTAAAATCTGTCAAGAGCACGGTGTGAAGTTCATCGGTGCTGGACCAGAGATGATTGAAAAAATGGGAGATAAAGCTACAGCTAAGGAAACAATGAAATTAGCTGGAGTACCTACTGTACCAGGTTCTGACGGATTACTAGAATCATTAGAACACGCTAAAAAAACAGCTAAAGCTATCGGTTACCCAGTAATGATGAAAGCTACTGCTGGTGGTGGTGGTAAAGGTATGCGTGAAATCTTCAAAGAAGAAGAGCTAGACAGAGCATGGGAAAGTGCTCGTCAAGAAGCTTCTGCAGCTTTCGGTAACGATGGTATGTACATGGAGAAACTAATCCTTGACCCACGCCACATCGAGATCCAAGTAGTAGGAGACTCTTATGGTAAAGCATGTCACCTTTCTGAGCGTGACTGTTCTATCCAAAGACGTCACCAAAAACTAACAGAAGAAACACCTTCTCCATTCATGACAGATGAATTGAGACACAAAATGGGTGAAGCTGCTGTAAAAGCTGCTGAATTCATTAAATACGAAGGTGCTGGTACTATCGAATTCTTAGTAGACAGAGACAGAAACTTCTACTTCATGGAAATGAATACTCGTATCCAAGTAGAACACCCTATCACTGAACAAGTAATCGATTATGACTTAATCAGAGAGCAAATTTTAGTTGCAGCAGGTACACCAATTTCTGGTAAAAACTACTTGCCTAAAATGCACTCAATAGAATGTCGTATCAATGCAGAGGATCCATTCAATGACTTCCGCCCATCTCCAGGGAAGATTACAACTCTTCACACACCTGGTGGACACGGTGTACGTCTAGACACTCACGTGTACTCTGGATACTCTATTCCTCCTAATTATGACTCAATGATTGCTAAGTTAATTACAACTGCTCAAACAAGAGAAGAAGCAATTAACAAGATGAGAAGAGCATTAGACGAGTTCGTAATCGAAGGAATCAAAACGACTATTCCATTCCATAGACAATTAATGGATGATCCAAACTATATCGCTGGTAATTATACAACAGCATTTATGGAAAGTTTCACAATGAAACCATTAGAGGATTAATCTACATCAGATATCTCAAAGGGCTATTCTTAACTGAATAGCCCTTTTTGTTTTTAATTATGCCCTATCGCATCACCACAAAAAGCAAATACTACAAGAAGTAACACAAACTATTCGAAATATATTATAGAATTGAAAATAAAAATCTCCTCATCAATTAAATAAACATTAATTTTTAAAAAAAAATCAAAAAAAACTAAACTTAGTTCGAAACAAACATTATATTTGAACATAATTTTATTTATTTCAATACAATGCATACAGGCGTAATTAAGTTCTTCAATGAAGACAAAGGATTTGGCTTTATCACAAATGAAGCTACTAAACAAGACATTTTTGTTCACATCACAGGTTTAAAAACTAAAAGCATTAACCAAGGTGACCGCGTTTCTTATACTGAAGAAAAAGGTAAAAAAGGTTTAATCGCTGTAGATGTAGAAGTGATAGGAAATTAATTTTTTACAATATAAATTTTCAATTACGAAGAAGCTATTCATTTCAAAAATGGATAGCTTTTTTTATTACCTAGCATTCTATTTATAATTAATCCAAATACATATTAAGCCATTAGAGTCAAACTAGGCAACACCTAGAGTACCAAAGCTTTGTAAAACGAGAACTCAAATGTATATTTGTATGTTGTATTAATATAAATACTTTAGATATGCAGGCAAGTCAACTTGATTTCATCCCAATCTTAATGCAAATAGCACTAGCTGCTGGGTTTGTATCCATGACAATTTGGGTTTCTAGTAAATTAGGTCCCAAAAAATCTTCTAAAATTAAAGACAGTACATGGGAATGTGGATTAGAGTCACTAGGTAGTGCACGTATCCCATTCAATGTAAAATACTTCCTTGTAGCAATACTATTCGTATTATTTGATGTAGAGGTAATCTTCTTATACCCTTGGGCAGTTAACTTCCAAGAGTTCGGTTGGGACGGTTTAATGAAAATGGGAATTTTCTTATTCCTAATCATAATCGGATTACTATATGAATTCAAGAAAAAAGGACTAGAGTGGGATTAATAAAATAGATAGAGATGAGCGATAAAAAATATAATACAGTAGAAGCTCCGGAAGGATATGTAGGAGAAGGATTCTTTGCTACTAAATTAAGTTCAGTAGTTGGATTAGCACGTGCTAATTCAATGTGGCCTCTACCTTTCGCAACTTCTTGTTGTGGAATTGAATTCATGGCAACAATGGCAGCTACGTATGACGTAGCTCGTTTTGGTTCTGAGCGTATGAGTTTCTCTCCTAGACAAGCAGATATGCTAATGGTTATGGGAACTATTTCTAAAAAAATGGCTCCTATCTTAAGACAAGTATATGAACAGATGGCTGAACCAAAATGGGTTATTGCTGTTGGAGCTTGTGCTTGTTCTGGCGGGATTTTTGATACTTACTCTGTACTACAGGGAATAGATAAAGTAATCCCAGTAGACGTTTATGTACCAGGGTGCCCTCCTAGACCAGAACAAATTCTAGATGGTGTACTAAGACTACAAGAAATTGTAAAATCTGAATCTGTTAATCGCAGAGGTACGAAAGAATATGATGAATTATTAAATTCTTACAACATAAACAAATAGTATGGCATTAGATAATACTACATTACAAAAAAGGCTAATTGAAACATTTGGTATGTCAGTTAGTGAATTTCATGAACAACATGGAATGTTGTCTTTTGAAGTTGCAACTAATGCTTCGCACGATGTTCTTAAGTTTTTAAAAGAAGATAGTGAGATGAACTTTAACTTCCTTACAGATATTTGCGGAGTTCATTATGCTGACTTACCTTCGGAACGTCAATTAGCGGTGGTATACCACATGCACAACTGGACAGATAATATTAGAGTTCGTTTTAAAACCTTCTTAGATATCAAAAACCCAGTTGTAGAGTCTGCTACAGATTTGTTTAAAAGTGCAAACTGGCAAGAAAGAGAAACATATGATTTTTATGGGATTATCTTTAAGAATCATCCTCAATTGAAGAGAATATTAAATATGGACCAGATGGAATCTTTCCCATTAAGAAAAGAGTTCCCAATGGAAGATGCAGGTAGAACAGACAAAGATGATAGATTCTTTGGTAGAACGGTTCATAATTCTTAATACTTAAAGGAACGAGACTATGTCAGATTTATTATTACCTCCTGAGCAACGATATGCTAAACTTATTGAAGAGAAATTTCAAGAAGACGGGACAGAATTACAGATATTAAACTTAGGACCTACACACCCTGCTACACACGGTATCTTTCAGAATATCATCTTACTAGATGGAGAGAAAGTACTAGATGGAGAAGGAACAGTAGGATATATACATAGAGCATTTGAGAAAATAGCTGAGAACAGACCTTTTTATCAAATCAACGTATTAACAGATCGTCTAAACTATTGTTCTTCACCAATCAACAATACTGCTTGGTGGTTAACTGTAGAAAAGGCATTAGGTATTGAAATCCCTAAAAGAGTTCAATATTTAAGAGTTATCGTAATGGAATTGGCTCGTATAGCTGACCACATTATCTGTAGCTCAGTAATGGGGGTAGATACAGGAGCTCTTACAGGGTTCTTATATGTATTCCAGTACAGAGAAAAAATATACGAAATATTCGAAGAAATTAGTGGTGCACGTTTAACTACTAATATGGGAAGAATCGGAGGATTTGAGAGAGAGTGGTCTCCAAAGGTATTCCAACTAATCGAAGAATTCTTAAGAGAATTCCCTGCAATCTGGTCTGAATTTGAAGGGTTACTTACGCGTAACAGAATCTTTATGGACAGAACAATAGGTGTAGGTGGAATCTCTGCTGAAGAAGCTATTAACTTCGGATTCACAGGTCCTAACTTAAGAGCGGCAGGAGTTGACTATGACGTACGTATTGCTTCACCATATTGCTCTTACGAAGACTTTGACTTTGATATTCCAGTTGGTACAAGTGGTGACTGTTACGACAGATTCTGCGTTCGTAATGCTGAAGTATGGGAAAGTTTAAAAATCATCAGACAAGCATTAGACAAAATGCCTGAAGGTCCATACCATGCAGATGTACCAGATTATTACCTTCCTCCAAAAGAAGATGTTTATACTAATATGGAAGCACTTATCTACCACTTTAAAATAATCATGGGAGAAGTACCTGTGCCAGTTACAGAACTATACAATCCTGTAGAAGGTGGTAATGGAGAATTAGGTTTCTACTTAATCACTGATGGTAGTAGAACTCCTTATCGTTTACACTTTAGAAGACCTTGTTTTATCATCTATCAAGCATATAATGACATCGTAAGAGGTGGTATGCTATCAGATGCTATTATTACACTGTCAAGTTTAAATATTATCGCAGGAGAATTAGACGCTTAAGATTATGGAAGTTAAAAAATACAAACAAAACATAAATATCACACCAGAGTTGCAACAACGCATTGATGAGTTGATTAGCCACTACCCTGCTGATAAAAGAAAGTCAGCGCTATTACCAGTCTTACATGAGGTACAAGATGCTCATGACAACTGGTTAAGTGCAGAACTAATGGACAAAGTCGCTGAAATGCTAAACATAACTCCTATCGAAGTATACGAGGTAGTTACATTCTATACAATGTACAACCAAAAACCAGTAGGTAAGTATATGTTCGAATTCTGCTTAACATCTTGTTGTGGAATTAGAGGTGCTGATGATATGATGGAATACGCTTGTGAAAAGCTAGGCATAAAACCAGGAGAAACAACTCCTGATGGAATGTTCTCTATAGCAGGTGTTCAATGTTTAGGTGCTTGTGGATATGCTCCAATGATGCAATTAGGAGATTTCTATAAAGAGCACTTGACAAAAGAAAAAATAGATCAAATCATAGAAGATTGTAAAGCTGGTAAAGTAATTCTTCACGACAAATAGTAATATGGCAACAAAAATATTATTAGATAAAATCAATATCCCAGGGATTAAGTCTTATGAAGTATACCGTCAAAATGGTGGTTATGCTTCTGTAGAGAAAGCTATAAAATCTATGACTCCTGATGAAATCACGGAAGAAGTAAAAGCTTCTGGTTTAAGAGGTCGTGGAGGTGCTGGATTCCCAGTAGGATTAAAATGGAGTTTCATCGATAAAAAGTCAGGCAAACCAAGACACTTAGTTTGTAATGCGGATGAATCTGAACCAGGTACTTTTAAAGACCGTTACTTAATGGAACATATTCCTCACTTATTAATAGAAGGAATGATTACATCAAGTTTCGCTTTAGGGGCTAACCTATCTTACATCTATATTCGTGGAGAATATATGTGGGTTTTTAAAATACTAGAAAGAGCTATAAAAGAAGCTTATGCTGCTGGATGGCTTGGTAAAAATATCTTAGGGTCAGACTATTCATTAGATCTACACGTACACTGTGGTGCAGGAGCCTATATCTGTGGAGAAGAAACTGCTCTTATCGAATCACTAGAAGGTAAAAGAGGTAATCCTCGTATCAAACCACCATTCCCTGCTGTAAGTGGACTATGGGGTAATCCTACAGTGGTAAATAACGTAGAATCTATTGCTAACGTTCCATGGATTGTAAACAACTCTGGAGAAGCGTATTCTAAATTAGGATTAGGGAGATCAGCTGGTACAAAACTTATTTCTGCTTCAGGACACATCAAAAAACCTGGAGTATACGAAATCGAAATGGGTATCACTGTTCATGAATTTATTAACTCAGAAGAATACTGTGGTGGTATGATAGATGATCGTCCTATCAAGGCACTAGTCCCTGGGGGATCTTCAGTACCAATCTTACCAGCGCATTTAATCTATAAAACAGCTAATGGTGAAGATCGTCTAATGACGTATGAATCGTTATCTGATGGAGGATTCGAAACAGGATCTATGTTGGGTTCTGGAGGATTCATCGTTTATAATGATACAGCTTGTATCGTTAGAAACACCTGGAACTTCGCTCGTTTCTATGCTCATGAAAGTTGTGGACAATGTTCTCCATGTCGTGAAGGTACAGGGTGGCTTGAAAAAGTATTACACCGTATAGAGACGGGTAACGGAACTATGGATGACATCGATTTATTATGGAGCATCCAGAGCAATATTGAAGGAAACACTATTTGTCCTTTAGGAGATGCTGCTGCATGGCCAGTAGCTGCAGCCATAAGACATTTTAGAGAAGAGTTTGAATATCACGTTTTATATCCAGAGAAAGTTAAAGATAGAAATCACTATGTGAATGAGCCTTTCTCAACAGTAAAACACTTGATCAATAAATAATATACGCTGACTAAATATTCAGCTTAAACAAAGCACAGTTTATGAAAGTTACTATAGACGGACATGAAATAGAAGTAGAACCAGGGACATCCATTCTACAAGCAGCAAGAATGATAGGAGGCGAATCAGTACCTCCTGCAATGTGCTATTATTCAAAACTAGAAGGTACAGGAGGAAAATGTAGAGCATGTTTAGTGGAAGTATCTAAAGGTAGTGAAGCAGATCCACGTCCTATGCCTAAGTTAATGGCTTCTTGTAAAACAGGAGTTATGGACGGTATGGAGGTAAAAAGTATTTCTTCTCCAAGAGTACTAGAAGCACGTAAAGCAGTTACTGAATTCTTATTAATCAACCACCCTCTTGACTGTCCTGTATGTGACCAAGCAGGTGAATGTGATTTACAAAACCTAGCTTTCGACCATGGTAAAGGTCAGAAACGCTTCAAAGAAGAAAAAAGAACATTCGCTCCTGAAAATATAGGAGACAATATTCAACTTCACATGAATCGTTGTATCCTTTGCTATAGATGTGTAAAGACAGCAGAACAACTAACAGACGCAAGAGTACACGGTGTATGTGGACGTGGTGATCACGCACAAATATCAACTTATATATCAGCTGCAATTGATAATGAGTTCTCTGGAAACATGATAGATGTATGCCCTGTAGGAGCATTAACAGATAAAACATTCCGCTTTAAATCACGTGTTTGGTTTAACAAACCTTATAACGCACATAGAGATTGTCCTACATGTTCTGGTAAAGTAACAGTATGGATGTTCGGAGAAGAAATCCAAAGAGTAACAGCTCGTAAAGATGAATTCCACGAAGTAGAAGAATTTATCTGTAACAGTTGTCGTTTTGACCACAAAGACACAAAAGACTGGGTTATTGAAGGACCACGTAAGTTTGAGAAATTCTCTGTTATCAATCAAAACAACTACACTAAGAAATTAGATAAAGTAGTAATGAAAACAGAAAAACATATCTTAGAAGGACGTGACCAAGACCGCGTTAAAATTAGTATGAAGGAAATTCCTTTTACAGATAATGAATCAAAAGAATAAATCGGCATAAGTATGGATAAAACTATTATTATAGATAAGGCAGTTATCATTGTAGTTGTGTTTGCAGTTACGATGCTTATGGCGATGTATGCCACGTTAGCAGAACGTAAAATTGCTGCCTGGATACAAGACCGTCTAGGTCCTAACCGTGCTGGTAAAGGAGGTATATTACAGCCCCTAGCAGATGGTTTAAAACTATTCGCTAAAGAAGAAACACAACCAAACACACCAAATAAATTCTTATTTAAGTTTGGACCTTTCCTGGCGATGACATTAGCATTAATGACTAGTGCTGTTATTCCTTGGGGAGATAAGTTTCATTTATTTGGAAGAGATATTATATTACAAGCTGCTGACTTAAATGTTGGCTTACTATATATCATCGCAGTACTTTCTGTAGGAGTATACGGTATCATGATTGGAGCTTGGGCATCAAATAATAAATACTCTTTAATGAGTGGTATTCGTGCTGCTTCTCAAATGATTTCGTATGAAATCGCAATGGGACTTTCACTAATATCATTACTATTAATGACTCAGTCATTAAGCATGCGAGAAATAGCATTACAACAACAAGGAATGAACTGGAACGTATTCTACCAACCAGTTGGTTTTTTAATCTTCTTGATTTGTTCATTTGCTGAAACTAATCGTGCGCCTTTTGACTTAGCAGAATGTGAACAAGAACTAATTGGAGGATTCCACACAGAATATTCTTCTATGAAGATGGGATTCTTCCTTTTCGCTGAATATGCAAACTTATTTATCTCATCAGCTATCATCTCTGTACTATACTTTGGAGCGTATAACTATCCAGGTATGTCATGGGCTGTAGAAAACTGGGGAGTAAATATTGCAAACGTAATAGGTATTTTCGCTCTATTCGTTAAAATATGTTTCTTCATATTTGTTTATATGTGGGTTCGTTGGACTTTACCACGTTTCCGTTATGATCAATTGATGAACTTAGGATGGAAATCATTAATTCCATTAGCATTGTTGAATTTAGTGATTACAGCTATTGTAATCTTACTAGTAAAAAGTTAAGCATGTCGACAAATACTTATTCATTATCAGGAAGAAAAAAGGAAGTTTCTAATAAGAAGCTGACTTGGACAGAGAAGATCTACTTAGTAGCTATCTTCAAAGGAATGATGGTTACCTTAAAACACATGTTTAAGAAAAAAGTGACTATCGCTTATCCAGAACAACAACGACCTTTCAGTGATGTATATCGCGGAAGACATATGCTAATGCGTGATGACGAAGGTAGAGAACGTTGTACAGCTTGTGGTTTATGTGCATTATCATGTCCTGCAGAAGCAATTTCAATGAAAGCAGCAGAACGCAAACCTGAAGAAGCACATCTTTATCGCGAGGAGAAATACGCTGAGATATACGAGATTAATATGCTTCGTTGTATATTTTGTGGTTTATGTGAAGAGGCTTGCCCAAAACAAGCAATTTACTTGACTACATCTAAACAAATTGCTAAAGCAGATGTTACTCGTGAGAACTTCATCTTTGGAAAAGACAAATTAGTTATGCCACTAGATGTAGCAATCGAAAATACTAAACAACAGAATCAAGCTTAATCATGGTAGAAATATTATTTTATATTCTTTCGACTATAACACTCGGAAGTGCAGTACTTACCCTATTGAGCAAAAACCCTATCCATAGTGCTTTGTGGTTAGTGGTAAGTTTCTTTTCAATAGCTGGTCACTACATCCTATTAAACTCTCAGTTCTTAGGAATGGTACATATTATGGTTTACTCTGGTGCTATCATGATTTTAATGCTATTTACAATCATGTTAATGAACTTAAATATAAGCCATGAAGTCTCTAAACCTTTTATCACTAAAGTTGTTGCTACAATAGCTTTCTGTTTAGTAGGTTTATTATTGCTTTCTATTACTATGCGTGGAGCTCAAACTTATGAATTGCAATACGCAACTCATGGACAAGACTTCCAATCAGTACAAGTACTAGGTAAAGTATTATTAAATGAATACGTAATGCCTTTCGAAATGGTAGCTGTTCTATTATTATTATCTATGATAGGTGCAGTACTAATCTCTAAAAAGGACAAAACCGATAAAGAAGCATAATTATGGAGAATGTAATTGAAATAATTGGTATAGACAGATACATTTACTTATCGATCATATTATTCTGCATCGGAGTATTTGGTATTCTATATAGACGTAACGCAATTGTAATGTTTATGTGTATCGAGATTATGTTGAACTCTGCTAATATGCTATTAGTAGCGTTTTCTACATATCATCAAGATGCACAGGGACAGGTATTCGTATTCTTTACGATGGCGGTAGCGGCAGCAGAAGTTGCTGTTGGGTTAGCCATATTAGTAACGATATACAGAAATATTGGATCAATTGATATTGATAAATTAAAAAACTTAAAAGGATAATTCCGCATGGATACGAACGTAATTTTACTTTTATTACTGGCTCCTTTATTAGGGTCACTAGTTAATATTTTCTTCGGAAAGAAATTAGGTAATAGTGCTGGAATGATTGCTACCCTTGCAGTTTTAATTTCATTCATTATTACAGTAATAGCATTTGTACAAGTAAACGGTACAGGTGAACCAATACAAGTTGACTTATTTAATTGGATGTCAACAACGAGATTTGATATCTCTTTCGGATTCTTATTAGATCAGCTTTCATTGTTATGGTTATTATTTGTTACAGGTATTGGTACACTGATACACTGGTACTCTACTAGCTATATGAAAGGTGATGAGAACTATGGAAAGTTCTTTGCTTACCTTAACTTATTTATCTTCTTCATGATTTTATTAGTTACAGGTAGCAACTTACTAATCACATTTATTGGTTGGGAAGGTGTAGGACTTTGTTCATACTTACTTATCGGATTCTGGCATAAGAACCAATCATATAACGACGCAGCTAAGAAAGCATTTATCATGAACCGTATAGGAGATTTAGGTTTCCTAGTAGGGGTATTCATTTTAGCATTCTTATTCCAGTCGTTAGATTATATGACAATTAAAGAAGCTATTCTAAGCGGAACTAACCATCAAGTAAATACTTGGATTGGATATGCTGCTTTAGCTCTTTTCATTGGAGCAGTTGGTAAGAGTGCACAGATACCTTTGTACACTTGGTTACCAGATGCAATGGCAGGACCAACTCCTGTATCAGCATTAATCCACGCTGCTACGATGGTAACTGCAGGTATATTCTTAATCACTAGATTAAACTTTGTATTTGATCTTGTACCTCATATTCAAAACATAATCGCTATCGTTGGAGCATTTACTGCTTTATTCGCAGCAACTATTGGTCTTGTACAAAATGATATCAAAAAAGTACTTGCTTACTCTACAGTATCTCAGTTAGGATTAATGTTTATGGCTATTGGTTTTGGAGCTTATGAGATTGCAGTATTCCACGTGATCACACACGCTTTCTTTAAAGCTTGTTTATTCCTTGGATCAGGATCAGTTATACACGCTATGGGTGGAGAACAAGATATGCGTAAAATGGGTGGTCTACAACCATTCATGAAAGTGACTTACTTAACGTTCTTAATCGCTACATTAGCTATCTCAGGATTTCCATTCTTCTCAGGTTTCTTCTCTAAAGATGAGATCTTATTAACAGCGTTTAAACACAATACTGTATTATACATTATTGGTTCATTAGCGTCTATTATGACAGCTTTCTATATGTTCCGTCTATTCTTCTTGACGTTCAAAAAGAACTTTAGAGGAACTCAAGAACAAAAGAATCATTTACACGAAAGCCCTGCTGCTATGACTACACCATTAGTAGTATTAGCTATACTTTCTGTAGTTGGAGGACTTATCAGCTTACCAGGTAATGGAAACTCTTGGTTAAACGAATATCTTAAACCTGTTATCGTAAATACAGTGACTAAACACAGTCATGAATTAGGTACATTAGAATACATCCTAATGGGAGTTGCTACTATTGGTTTCTTAATCGGACTAGGTCTTGCTTACTCTAAGTATATTAGTAAAAATGAAGTACCTCAAGAAGACGAACAAATCGTTGGTTTCCATAAAGTACTTTACAACAAATACTACATTGATGAAATCTATCAAAAAGTAATTGTAAACCCTATCTACACACTAGCTACATTCTTAAGAGATGTAGTAGAAGTAGCTTTATCAGGAACTATATTTGGTTTAGGAAAGATAGCAGACGGATTATCTCTACAAGGTAAAAAAGCTCAAAACGGTAATATCGGATTGTACTTATTTGCTTTTGTATTCGGAATCTGTTTGATTTTATATTATTTATTCATTGCAAGATAACTTAGAGAGATGAACGTAACTATATTATTATTAACGTTATTAGTCGGAGCTATAGCGACCTACTTCGTAGGTAAACAATCAGCTGCTAAAGTAGCCTTGTTATTCGGACTAGTTGCTTTTGTAGAAACTTTAGTTCTAATCTGTTCACATAATTCTGGGGTTGACACAGGATATGTAACGCAATGGATGACTAACCCTAATATTCATTTAGCCTTTAAAGCAGATGGTTTAGGATTAGCTTTAGTTTTATTAACGACAGCATTAACTCCTGTGATTATATTATCATCATTAGGAGATCACATAGAGAAATCTAATGCATTCTATGCATTAGTAATGTTTATGTCATTCGCTATGACAGGAACATTCTTAGCATCTGATGGATTCTTATATTACATCTTCTGGGAGTTATCATTACTACCTATTTACTTCATTGCTTTATTATGGGGTAATGACAGTTTCGAAGCACGTAAGAAAGCAATCTTTAAGTTCTTTATTTACACATTTGCAGGTTCATTATTCATGTTAGTTGGTTTTATCTATCTATACCAACGTGCTGGTAGCTTTATGCTAATTGACCTGTATAATGCTAAACTATCAGCTACAGAACAGTACTGGATCTTCTTAGCATTCTTCATTGCTTATGCGATTAAGATTCCTGTATTCCCATTCCACACATGGCAGGCTTCTACTTATGAGAAAGCCCCTACAGTAGGAACAATGTTATTAGCTGGTATCATGCTTAAGATGGGGTTATACTCTATCATCCGTTGGCAATTACCAATCTCTCCAATAGCAGCAAAAGAAGTAATGCCTACTATCTTAGTACTTTGTATCATTGGTGTAGTATATGGTTCTATCGTAGCATTAAAACAGTCGAATATCAAAAGATTCTTTGCATATTCTTCATTAGCTCACGTAGGTCTTATTGCAGCAGGAGCATATTCATTGACATTAGACGGATTAAGAGGAGCTGTTTTACAAATGATAGCACACGGATTCGTTATCGTAGGTTTATTCTACGTAGCAGAGATTATTTACAAACGTTACCAGACTAGAATGATTGGTGAAATGGGAGGTATTAGACAACAAGCTCCTAAATTCGCTTCATTATTCATGATCTTAATGTTTGCTTCAATAGGATTACCAGGAACATTCAGTTTCATCGGAGAATTCAACCTGCTTTTAGGATTATCACAAGTGAATATATGGTATGCTATCATTGGGGGTACCTCTATTATCTTAGGTGCATTCTATATGCTTAGAATGTTCCAAAAGTCGATGTTAGGAGAAACTAATACTAAAGTATTCGCTGATGTAAATACTAAAGAAGTAGTGATCTTAGGCGTATTAGCAGTAGCTGTTATATTCTTCGGAATATTCCCACAGCCATTATCTGACTTGATCACACCTAGTTTGGTTGAAATAATGTCTTATATTAAGTAATAAATAGTAAGGAGTCAGTACATAACTGATGAATTTAATTCCAAAATAAAACAAATGAATACATTAATAGCAATTGGAGTATTAGCGGTTTTAGTACTTGTACTAGAAATCATCAATTTGCGCAAAGTAGTCATTCCTGCGACACTTTTAGGATTACTAGGTATCTTGGGATATACTGTATGCAATATTGATGTGGTACAAGCATATTATAACAATATGTTTGTGAGCACTAAATTTTCTACCGCATTTTCATCTTTATTTATAGCCTTAACTATTTTCTTAGTAGCATTAAGTAAAGATTTTTATAAAACAGAATTCTCAAAGATATCAGACTATATCTCATTAAAACTTTTCCTTTTAATGGGAGCGATATGTATGGTAAGCTTTGGTAATATGGCTATGTTCTTCCTAGGACTTGAGATCCTTTCTATCACATTATACATCTTATGTGGTACAGATCGCAAGAACATTAAGAGTAACGAAGCTGCGATGAAGTATTTCCTTTTAGGATCATTCGCTTCAGGAGTAGTATTATTCGGTATTGCTTTAATCTATGGGGCTACAGGGTCGTTTGATGTAGTTAGAATAAAAGAAGTAGCACTAGCAGGATCATTACCGATATGGTATGCACTAGGAACTACGATGATTATCATAGGTATGTTATTTAAGATAGCAGCTGTTCCATTCCACTTCTGGGCACCAGACGTGTACCAAGGAGCACCTAGTCTTACGACAGCACTGATGAGTACATTAGTTAAAGTAGCTGCTGTAGCTACGCTATACAGACTAAGCATGTACTTATTAGTAGATATGCCAAGTCAATATATCAACGTAATCGTAGTAATCGCTATTCTAACGATGACGGTAGGTAATATCATGGCTATCCGTCAAGATAATATGAAGCGTCTATTAGCATACTCTGGTATATCACATGCTGGATTTATGATGATGGCACTTACAGCATTAGGTACAGCATCAGCTAACCTATTCTACTATGCATCAGCGTATGCTGTAGCAGGTATAGCAGCATTCACAGTATTAATCATCGTGACAAAGAATAAAGAAAACGAACAAATATCTAACTTCAATGGGTTAGCGAAGAAGAATCCTCTTCTTGCTATTATCCTTTCTGTAGCGTTATTATCTATGGGAGGTATACCTATTTTTGCAGGATTCTTTGGTAAGTTCTTCTTATTCTCACAGGCGATAAGTAATGGATTTATAGCATTAGTTATCTTCGGGGTGATTAACTCATTTATCAGTATCTATTACTATCTAAAAGTAATCATTGGTATGTACGCTTCTACAGAAGAAGATACAGAGCACATCCAAGTACCGTTAACTTATAAGATCGTTGGGGTTACAGCCATCGTTATTAACATCGTTATTGGTCTATGTCCATCGATACTTTTAAACCTATTCAATTAGAACAAAATAAATAACAACTCGATAGATTACCCTAAAGGTGGCGTTTTATTAATAAAACGCCACCTTTTTTTATAACCCACATCACAATCAGTGTGATACAACCGAAAACCTCTAAAATATAAGTGATCATTATTTTGTTTAATTTTCATTTAAAAGACATTTAATTTTAAAAAGCATATCTTTTTAAGACATTTCTATCTAATTCCGTATAACTTCAAAAAACTAAAAAAACTCGCATTTTATCACGTTTATTTTATTCTAAATCAGCACTTGTGACAATTATCTAGACTTAATAAAACTTATCACTAGCAATATCTCATTATAAGCATTAAAATAGTTAAAAAGCACAAAAAAAACAAATGCTAAATCCTTCATAAAACAAACATAAATACAAATCAACACACTGAAATACAACAATTTAACTCCTTTAGTTTAATAATTTCGTTTCCTAAGCATTCTTTATCTTTAGTGCTTAATTGTAATTACTTTTTATATGAAGAAGTTGAAAGTAAATGCGATAATACACACTCAATATCAAAACCTTAAAAAGGAACTAACGGAAATCATTGAAGCCTATGACGAAATAGATACTTATATCGCTAAAGGAACTAGAAATAGTATCAAGCTTGTAGAGCTATCTACTGGTCAGAAGGTTGCTATTAAATCCTTTAAGAAACCTAATCTTATCAATAGATATGTATACCGAAATATACGTAAGTCTAAAGGTCTGAGATCATTTGAAAACGCTGAAAGATTACACAATCTAGGAATCAATGCTCCACATTCGATTGCTTATTTTGAATACGTCTCTAAAGGCGCATTAAGAAACTCATACTACATATCAGAATTTATTGATACAGATATCACTTATAGAGATCTAGCACAAAACCAAGATTGTCCTAACAGGGAGAGAGTCCTTGAGGAGTTCGTTGAATTCTCTTTTAAATTACACGAGAATGGTATTAATTTCTTAGACCATTCACCAGGTAACACTTTGATAAAAGTAAGAGAAGATGGTTCGCATGAATTTTATCTAGTAGATATCAACAGAATGAAGTTTGATCAAGAAATGAGTTTCTCACATCGAATGAAAAACTTGTCACACTTGACTACAAACATTCAAGATATCGAGAAGATGGCTACTGGATATCCTAATGAAATCCGGACAATTATTTAAGCAGCTTTATTCATATTTATTATTTGATTAAACTCATTGATTGTCTTGTAGTTTAAGTAGGAGTGTCTACGTTTTTTATTATACCAGATTTCGATATATTCAAAGACTTTCGCTTCCATTTGCTTTGTATTTAGTTGTAAATTTCCATAAATCATCTCCACTTTTAGGGATTTAAAGAAGCTTTCCGCTACGGCGTTATCCCAACAATTAGCCTTCCTACTCATGCTTCTAACAACATTAAAGGACTCTAAAAAATTTGCAAATTTGTAGTTTGCATATTGTACTCCTTGGTCAGAATGGAAAATTAATCCGTCTTGAAAAGATCTGTTCTTTTTAGCCATTTTAAAGGCAGCCAAGGTGGTGTTTTCTGTTGACATATCTTTACTCAAACTCCATCCAATAACCTTTCTATCGTATAAATCTATTATTGTAGTTAGGTAAATAAACCCTTCTTTAACAGCGATATAAGTAATGTCAGACACCCAGACTTTCCCTGGTTCAGTTTGTGTAAATTGTCTATCTAAAATATTATCAACCACTAAATAATTGTGTTCAGAGTCTGTGGTTATTCTATATCGTCGAGCTACTTTACTACGTAATCCTAACTCTTTCATGTACTTAGCAACAGTTGGTTTAGATATTTTATAACCTCGTGCATTGAGTTCTATTGTAAGGCGAGGACTGCCATAACGCTGTTTAAATTCTAGATAAACTTCTGTAATAACACGTTTTAGATCTGCTTTGGCTTGTTTTCTTTTATTAACAGGAGACCGTTTCCAATGATAATAACCACTTCTACTTACCTCTAAAACTTTACACATAATCCCAATCGGAAATTCATGTTCATGATCAAATATGAACATGTAAATCATTTGCCGGTCTTTGAGAAAATGCCGATTGCTTTTTTTAATATTTCATGTTCTAATTCAACAGCCGCTAACTTCCTTTCTAATTCTTTTATCCTTTCTTGTTCTGGAGTCAGCTTTTGTTTACCATTACCTGGAAAACTAGCATCGCCTAACTCTTGAGCTTCTTTACACCATTTATACAATAATGTAGGTCTGACTCCAAGTTCACGAGCCAATTCTGATTTGTTTGTTCTTTCCTTAGCCAGTTCAACGGCTTGCTGCTTAAAAGCAGCATCGTAGGCCTTTCTAATTCTTTTCATAATTCAAAGATAAGTTTTTATGCTTAACTTAATGTCCAGGCTAAGTTACCAAGTCCAGCTATTAAGTTTGTTCAAAAACACTTTGACTGTGATGAGATTATCATTTCTAAAGGAGATAAGGGAGGACTTTATTTAAACAAAGAGATGCTTTATAGCTATCCTGCAGTAGATATCGTTATTAGAGATACGGTAGGTAGTGGAGATTCATATCTTGCAGGTTTCTTAGCAGCTAAGTTGAACGGGCATGATCCTATTCAGATTATTAAAACAGCAGCATCACTAGGTGCTTTTGTTACATCACATACAGGTGCTAATCCGGAGTACGAAAGAGAAGATTTTGACATTTTTTATTATGAAACGATCTTTAAAGATGAATTAATTACGAGTAAAAACATCTTAGAAGCCCTGAAAACACCTGAAAAATAAAAGAATAAGAGCTTTTTTGAAAAAAAACACTTTGATATTAAAAAAAAGTATAATTTAGCACCTATAACAAAAGACGAAAATGAATACACAATTTTTAAATACTAATTGGTGGTGGCTAGCTAAATCCTATCAGGGTTCGGTTGGTCGTACTATGTATTTAAGTTGTGATTAGTTATAGATAGAATTATATACACATATTATATAGATAAAGCCTGCTAGGAACCCCTAGCAGGCTTTTTTTTGCTTTAAACTCAAATAATTACAAGAAATGAAACTTCACATCAATCACAAAAAAATACTTGGAGACCTATACACTCCTATCGAAATATACCTCAAACTAAGAGATAAATTCTCTAATAGCTTCTTATTAGAAAACTCTAGTAACCACTCTAGAGAGAACAGTTGTTCATACATCTGTTTTGACCCGATGATGTCTTATATCGTTACTGCAGATACGACTACAGTACAGACCTTAGAGAACACGACTACACATACTACAGCTGATATCAATGTACTAGATCAGTTACAATTATTTATCAAAGAGATCAAGGTAGAAAACGCTAATCACTATGATTACTTAAAGGCAGGTATCTATGGATATACGAGCTATGACAGTATCCCATTAGTACATGATATACAGTTTAAGGCTACTGATACAAGCATTCCTTTAATGCAATACCATTTCTTTAAATATGTCATAGTATATGATCACTATAAAAATGAAATGCACTTAGTAGAATACACTCGTACAGGAGAAGAAAGTCAATTGAATAAAATACATGCCTATCTAAACACCAATAGCATTACTCCCTACCCTTTCAAAACGGTAGATGCTCCAAAGACACCTTACACAGATGAAGAGTTTCTAGAGATTATAAAAAAGGAAAAGAGCACTGCTATAGAGGAGATGTATTCCAGCTAGTACTCTCACGTAAGTATAAGCAGCAGTTTACGGGAGATGAGTTTAATGTATATAGAGCTCTTCGTTCTATTAACCCTTCTCCTTACCTATTCTACTTTGACTATGGAGCATTTAAGATATTCGGTTCATCTCCTGAAGCCCAGGTAGTAGTTAAGGAGAATAAAGCGTATGTCAATCCAATAGCAGGCACATTTAGAAAAACAGAAGACAAGGCTCAGAACGAGATACTAACACAGCAGTTACTTAATGACCCTAAAGAGAATGCAGAACATATCATGCTAGTAGACTTGGCTAGAAATGACCTAAGTATCACAGGAACAGAGGTCACAGTAGAAGAGTATAAAACGGTAGAACAATACTCTCATGTCATCCATCTAGTGTCTAAAGTCAGTGCTACTATAGATATGCAAAAAGATAGCCTTAATGTATTCGCCAACACCTTCCCTACAGGGACACTATCAGGAGCGCCTAAGCACAGAGCCATGGAACTAATAGATCAATACGAACCAGAGAGTCGAGGGTTCTATGGAGGTACGATAGGCTTTATCACCTTAGATGGAGAAATTAACCATGCCATCTTTATCCGATCAGCTCTGAGTTATCAGAATGAGTTACACTATCAGGCAGGATGTGGTATTGTGACCAAGTCAGATGACTTATCAGAATTAAAAGAAATAGAAAACAAACTAAGTGCTATCACTCTAGCTATCCGTGAAGCCCAAAACATATAAGTTATGAAAGTATTAGTAATCGACAACTATGATTCCTTTATCTACAATGTGATACACATCTTAAAAGAACTAGGAGTAGAAACAATAGATATCATCAAGAATGATAAGATCGAACTTGAGCAAATAGATCAGTACGATAAGATTATCCTTTCGCCAGGGCCAGGTATTCCATCAGAAGCAGGAAAACTAATGGACGTGATAGCCTACGCTGCTGACCATAAAGACATATTAGGTATCTGCTTAGGACATCAGGCTATAGGTGAGTACTATGGTCACCAACTAAAGAGATTAGAGACTCCACTACACGGAATATCATCACCTATACAGCTAGCTGCACCTGATGATATATTCCAGTCTATGCCAGATCACTCCCCTATCGCACACTATCACTCATGGGTAATAGAAGAAAGTAATAGTGAACTAGCGATAACAGCCTATGACGAGCAACAAAATATCATGGCGGTGAAGCATCGAACACTTAATGTTAGAGGAGTACAATTTCACCCAGAATCGATATTGACTACTTATGGGAAAGAGATAATTAAAAATTGGATTAAAAACTAATGCTATGAAAGAGATATTAAATCACTTAATACAACATAAAACACTTACTACAGAACAAGCCAAAGAGATAGTTATCAACATGGCTAATGATAAGTACACAGACGCTCAGATGGCTTCTCTACTGACTACATTTATCATGAGACCCATCATATTAGATGAGCTAAGAGGCTTCCGAGAAGGAATGTTACAGCTTGCTAATAAAGTTGATCTGTCAGCTTATAACCCTATGGACTTATGTGGTACAGGAGGAGACGGAAAAGACACTTTTAATATATCTACACTGTCATCCTTTGTGACAGCTGGAGCAGGTGTACCTGTAGCTAAACATGGTAACTATGGAGTATCATCTATCTCAGGGTCTTCTAGTGTGATGGAGAACTTAGGTATTCATTTTAAAAGCACAGAAGCAGAGCTAAAAGAACAATTAGCTGAAGCAAATATCTGTTTTCTACACGCGCCTTTATTTCACCCTGCCATGAAGAGAATCGCTCCTGTGAGAAAAGCACTTGGAGTGAAGACGTTCTTTAATATGCTTGGCCCATTGACTAATCCTGCTCAGCCTAAGGTACAACTAGTAGGTCTGTTTAACCTTGAGCTGTTGAGAATGTATAAATACTTCTTGCAGGCAGAGAATACACAGTACAGCATTATACATGCCTTAGACGGCTATGATGAATGTAGCTTGACTAAATCAGCTAAGCTAGTCAATAACAAAGAAGAGAAACTAATAGACGCTTCTTACTTTAATAGTCCTGTCATCCGTGAAGAAGATATCAAAGGAGGAAAAACAGTAGAAGAGTCGGCGTATATCTTCTGGCAAATACTTAAAGGTAAAGGTACTCCTGCTCAGAATAATGTAGTCCTTGCTAATAGCACTTTAGCTATTAATACCTACTATCCTGAACTAAGCATCTTAGAGGCAAAAGCAAGAGCAGAAGAGTCTCTACTAGGAGGAAAAGCAAAAGATAAGTTTGAAATACTAAAAGAATTGAGATGAAGATATTAGAACAAATAAAGGCACATAAACGGATAGAAGTAGCCCAACGCAAGACTATAAAGAGTATTGCTGAACTAAGAAATACTCCATTATACAACAGAACACCGATTGATTTTAAAGCTTGTATCACGGCTAAAAACAACAGAGCCATCATCGCAGAGTTTAAAAGACAGTCTCCTTCTAAAGGAATCATTCATCCCAACGCGAATATCACTGAGATAGTAAAAGGATATGAAGCGAATGAAGCAGCGGCTTTATCTATTCTAAATGACAGTCAATTCTTCGGTGCTCTACCCACTGACTTTGCTAACGCACGTGCTTCAGTAGACTTGCCTCTATTACAGAAAGACTTTATCCTAGACGAGTACCAGATAGAAGAAGCTAAAGCGATAGGTGCAGACGCCATTCTATTGATCGCTAAAATGCTTCCTATCGAACGTGTCAAAGTATTGACTGATTATGCACATCAGCTTGGTTTACAAGTATTATTAGAGACACATACTGAACAAGAAATACGAGACCATTTACATACTGAGTTTGACCTCATCGGGATAAACAATAGAGATCTGAACACCTTTGAAGTAAATATTCAGCACAGTATCGCTCTAGCTAATCTATTACCTCAGCAGGCAGTGAAGATAGCAGAAAGTGGTATACAGAATGCCGCTACGTTATTAGAATTAGCTGACAATGGATTCTCAGGGTTCTTAATGGGAGAATACTTTATGAAGATGGCTAATCCTACTGAACAATTAAGGCTATTACAACAAGAGATTAAAGTATAAACAGCGATGAAGAAGATAAAGATCTGTGGGATGTTTGATATAGACAATATTAATTCTGTTGGGCAAGAGCACATTGATATGATGGGATTTATCTTTTATCCGAAATCAAAGCGATATGTAAGTACAGATATTAACAAGGCTGTTGATAACCTACCTCATCATATTCAGAAAGTAGGTGTATTCGTCAATGCTACAAGACAAGAAATAGCACAACGTATAAAGCAGTATAAGCTTGACTATGTACAGCTACACGGTAACGAAAGCCCAGAAGATTGTGCTTATTATATAGAGCAAGGAGTAAAAGTAATCAAGGCTTTCTCTATAGGAACAGCAGAGGACTTAAGTCAATTAGAACAATACGAATCCTATTGTGACTTATTTGTATTTGACACGCCTACTCCACAGCATGGAGGTAGTGGATTATCATTTGATTGGGATGTATTACAGCATTATCAAGCTAGCACCCCTTATCTACTAAGCGGAGGATTAGGATTACACAACATACAGTCCGCTTTGCTATTACGAGATACTAGATTAGTGGGCTTTGACCTCAACAGTAAATTAGAAAACGATCAACATCATAAAGACATAACACTAGTGAGAAAACTAGTAAAAGAAATAAGAGACTATGAAAGAATTTAACCCAAACGAACAAGGATATTACGGAGAGTACGGAGGTTCATTTATCCCTGAGATGCTGTATAAGAATGTATCAGACTTACAAGAGAGATACCTAGATATCATACAGACAGAAGATTTTCAACAAGAACTAAACAAGCTACTTAAAGATTATGTGGGGAGACCTACTCCTCTATTCTATTCTGCTAACTTATCTGCTAAATATAAAGCGAAGATCTATCTAAAGAGAGAAGATTTAAACCACACAGGAGCTCATAAAATCAATAATACAATAGGACAAGTGCTCTTAGCTAAACGCTTAGGCAAAAAGAGGATTATAGCTGAGACAGGTGCAGGACAGCACGGTGTAGCTACTGCTACTACTTGCGCACTGTTAAATCTAGAGTGCACTGTATTTATGGGGGCACATGATATCGAACGTCAAAAGCCTAATGTAGAACGCATGCGTATGCTAGGGGCAAAAGTAGTAGCTGCTGAGAGTGGGAGCAAGACTTTAAAAGACGCTACAAATGAAGCTATACGCGAATGGATCAATAATCCACAAGAGACCTATTATGTGATCGGTTCTGTAGTAGGACCTCATCCTTATCCTGATATGGTAGCGAAGTTCCAATCTATCATCAGTAAAGAAATAAAAGCACAGCTAATAGAGCAAGAGAATACTCCTAACCCAGACTATGTAGTAGCATGTGTAGGTGGGGGAAGTAATGCGATGGGCGCTTTCTACCACTTTATAGACAATGGTCATACAAAATTAATCGCAGTAGAAGCGGCAGGTCTAGGAGTAGAAACAGGACAGACTGCGGCTACTATCGCCTTAGGAAAACAAGGTATTATCCACGGTAGTAAGACTTACCTTATACAGACAGAGGATGGACAGATTATAGAGCCTTATTCTATCTCAGCCGGATTAGATTATCCTGGTATAGGACCTGCACATGCCTATCTGAGTGATACAGGTAAGATCACTGTAGGTAGTATCACAGATGATGAAGCGATCAAAGCTGCTTTTGAATTAACGCGTATAGATGGGATTATACCTGCACTAGAATCAGCACACGCCTTGGCTTACCTAAATAAGATGGAGCTAAAAGAAAGCGATATCGTAGTGGTAAACTTATCAGGACGAGGCGATAAAGACATGATTACTTACTCTAAATACTTTAACCATGAATAACAGAATCAACACACTCTTCACCGAGAAGAAATCCAATATACTTTCGATCTACTTCACAGCTGGTTATCCTGCTATAGAAGACACCATGACCATCTTAAAGAATCTAGATAACGCTGGTGTAGATTTAGTAGAAATAGGCATGCCTTTCTCAGATCCACTAGCAGACGGGCCAGTTATACAGCACAGTAGTGAGCAGGCTTTACTAAACGGTATTACAGTCTCTAAGCTATTCGAACAATTAAAAGAAATGAGACAGCACATTACTATACCTGTTGTCTTAATGGGGTATCTAAATCCAGTACTAAGATATGGTGTAGAGGCATTCATAGCGAAATGCGCAGAAGTAGGTGTAGATGGTATTATCCTTCCAGACTTACCTATGGACTACTACTTATCCCATTTCAAGACACACTGTGATCAACACAACGTCAGTAATATCATGTTGATAAGTAATGATACTTCGATAGAACGTGTACGCCATATAGATGAACAGACAAATGGTTTTATCTATTTAGTTTCTTCTAATGGAACCACAGGCTCTAACAAGTCTTTAGAAGAGCAACAAGCATACTATAAATACATTCAAGATTTAAAGCTTAAAAATCCTGCTCTTATCGGCTTTGGAGTAAGAGATAAACACACCTATAACCTGACCAATCAATATAGCTCAGGGGCGATTATAGGAACAGCCTTTATGAAGCATATTAATGAACATGGCATTAGTGAGGAGAGTATCCATAACTTCATCAAAAGCATTAGGTAAGTATAGCCCTAATTATGGCGAATTCGCCACATTTAAGATTTAACGATATATACTAAACAAAATAGGCAACTCATGCGAGTTGCCTATTTTGTTATTTTAAAGAATGGTGATTAAGAACATCCGCAGCTACCTCCGCCACAAGAACCTTTCTTATTCGTTTTATTCTTCCAAAAGCCTTTTTTAATGATGTACCCCAATGCAATAATTACAATTGCATAGGCAATTATTTCTTGGTAACCCATAATTACTTTATTTTAAAAGTTGATATGCTATTAAAGCTGCGACATACGCAAAAACAGTCATAAACACTAATTGGTAGATAGTCCATTTCCAAGACTTAGTCTCTCTTTTCACGATTGCTACTGTAGCTGTACACTGCATCGCAAAAGCATAAAAGAACATTAGTGACACCCCACTGGCTAGCGTGAAGACTGGTTGTCCTGTATCAGGCCATATCTCTGCTGCCATTTTTTGTTTAATACGTCCATCTTCATCGTTCTCATCCCCAGATCCTACATTATAAATAGTTCCAAGTACTCCTACGAAGATTTCACGTCCTACGAAAGAAGACAATACTGCGATACCTACTTTCCAGTCATATCCTAGAGGTTTGATTACAGGCTCTATTGTTTTACCTAGAATACCGATATAAGAATTCTCTAATCTATAACTAGCGATATGCTCGCTTAATTCTTCTTCGCTTACCTCTTTATCTTGATATACTTCTGTAATATGTTTCTCAGCATTCTCAAAGCGTTCTCCTGGTCCATGAGCACCTAAGAACCAAATGATGATCGATAATACGAATATAATCTTACCCGCACCTACTACGAATGCTTTAGTCTTCTCATACATATTCACCACTACGTTCTTAATAATCGGAGTACGGTAGTTTGGCATCTCGATTACGAAGTATGACTTGCGCTCGCTTTTGATGTATTTACTCAATGCCCAAGATGATAACAAAGCTGCTAAGAATCCTACTAGATAGAATAACGTCAATGTCAATCCTTGTATACTTAAGAATCCAAATACACGTGTATCAGGAATTACTAAGGCAATAATGATAATATATACTGGAATACGAGCAGAACACGTAGTAAACGGTGTTACAAGTATTGTAATCAATCTTTCTTTAGGGTTCTCGATATTACGAGCTGACATAATCGCTGGAATAGCACATGCATTACCAGAGATAAGTGGCACTACTGATTTACCACTTAATCCGAATGGACGCATTAATCTATCCATTAAGAACACCACTCTACTCATATACCCTGTCTCTTCTAAGATAGAAATAAACATAAATAGAATAGCAATCTGAGGAATGAAAGGCATTACCCCTCCGATACCTGGTACGATACCATCCGCTATCAAATCTGTAAGCTTACCTGGCTCCATCGTATCGTGTACCCAAGAACTAAGATTAGCAAACTGCTCATCAATCCAATCCATCGGAATACTTGACCACTCAAAGATAGCCTGGAAGACCAACATCATAATCGCAAAGAAGATTAGGTATCCATACACTTTATGGGTAAGTATTCTATCTACTTTAGAACGAAGATCTGTAGCTTTATTGACATCACGTGAATACGTTTCTTTTAAAACGTCGTTGATAAACTGATATCTCTTGATTGTCTTTTTGTGTTGAAGCTTTTTGATTTCACTTTCTGACAACTGAACTCCCTTCGCCTCTATCTCTTTCTTCCCTATATTCCCGATCTTGATGTCTTGTGAATAGATCATCCACAATTTGAATACAGAAAGGTTAGGGAATGTCAAAGCAAGTTTACTAAAGAACTCTGTGTCTACTGCTGTAGCATTCACACATGGTTCTATAGAATACGTTCTATAATTTAATATTGCTTGTTTTAACTCTTGAATACCAAGTTTTTTCTTCGCACTGATTAAAACAATCTTTGTATTTAATTTCTTTTCTAACTCCGCTATCTTCAGACTAATCCCCTTCTCGTCCATATGATCAGCCATATTAACAGCTAATATCGTAGGAACACCAAGTTCTTTAACCTGAGTAAATAGTAATAAGTTACGCTTTAGATTTTCTATATCAGCTACTACAACAGTAACATCTGGAAAGTCATCATTAGTAGGATCAAATAATAAGTCTAATACAATGCGTTCATCTTCAGAACTCGCATTAATACTATATGTTCCTGGTAAGTCGATAATAGTAGCATTTACTTTATCATCTAACTTCGCTACTCCAGATTTTTTATCTACAGTAATACCAGGATAATTTCCTATCTTATGGTTAAGACCCGTCAGGGCATTGAATACAGAGGTTTTCCCTACATTAGGATTACCTATTAGGGCAACTTTTATATCTTTTTTCATCAACTATATGTAATATCTTAATCTAATTAGCCAATTAATTCTACTTGTATCTCCTTAGCTAATTCTTTTCGAATAGATAAATGCGTATCATTAATACACAGATATATTGGGTCACCTAGAGGAGCTACCTCTAGAAGTTCCACAGCATTACCTGGTAGACATCCCATCTCTAATAGTTTTAAAGGAACCTTGTGCATATCGAAGTCTGCTATCACTCCTTTTTCATTTCTTTTTAATAAGTCTAAAGTTGTACTCACCTTATTTAGATTTAATTCATATTGCAAATTTAGTCAATAAAAAAGATTATAGAACTATATTCCTAATAATTATCAGTATTAATACTACTATAATTACCGCACAACCTTTTCATTATTAGCTTATTTTGATTCATAACTTAGAAACAGAAATATTCATATATAAAAAATCCCCCTACATCAACTAATAAATGTAGAGGGATTATACTGTATAATTATTTAATTACTTTGACTTACTATTTTCATGCTCATACAGCCATTGGATGTCTTCCCATAGCTGCTGCATATTCTTAGCTTCTTTATCAGGAGTATCTAGATTAGTACCGTCATAGAACCCACGGATACGGCCATTGCCATCTACTAGAATAAAGTTTTCGGTGTGTACCATATCATACATCTCTTCTGGAGACCCCGTCTTCACAGCTAAGTAAGAGTTACGAGCGATATAATAGATATCTCTTTTATCCCCTGTTACTAAGTTCCATATCTTATCATCAGCGCCTTTGTGTAATGCATATTCTTTTAGCACAGGTACACTATCGATATCAGGAGTTACTGAGTGTGATAATAATTTAACGCCTGGCAGAGTCTTAATCTTATCTTGAAGCCAAACCATATTATCACTCATGATAGGACAAATCGTAGTACAAGTGGTAAAGAAGAAATCAGCTACATAGATATGTCCTTCATAATCTTTATTTGTAATTGTATCACCATTCTGGTTTAAGAACTTAAAAGCAGCTATCTTGTGCTTCTGTTTATTGGCCTCATGTTGGATTAAACTATCTACCATCTCAGGATTCACCATAGCAGGTGTATATACTGGTAGTGATTTTCTATACTTCAGTGCATTGTAGAACATCACCATGATCCCTGCACATAAAAGGAAGAAGAAAATAAAAAAGTATTTATATTTCTTGAAAAAGTGTAACATTTTAAATAGAGTTTCGACAAACTTACAAAATCCCTTTTAACCTGAAGGTTAAAGACATGATAAATACAAGATGTCTTATTTAAAGTAGAGAAAAATACGATTATAAAAGATATTTTCTATTTTTGTTAGAATATCAATAGGAACAAAATTAATTATATACTATGAACAAAAGAGTTTTATTAACCTCTGCCTTCGCTGTAGTATCATTAGTAGCTTGTAAAGATGCTAAGAATACGACAGAGCAAGAAGATCAAGTAGCTCATGGAATCAACCTAGAATACATGGATAAAAATGTAAAGCCTGGTGATGACTTTTTCCGTTATGTAAACGGTGCTTGGTATGACAAAACTGAAATTCCAAATGACAGAACACGTTGGGGAAGTTTTGATGAATTAAGACAAAACACAGATAAGGATGCCCTTGCTATCCTTAGAGAGGCTGCTGAAGACTCTAAACTTGATCCTAAATCTGATCAAGCTAAAGCTGTAGCTGTATTCCAAACTTACTTAGATGAAGCTAAAAGAAATGAGTTAGGAGTAGCTCCTCTTAAACCTTACTTAGATAAAATCAATGCAATCAAAACTCCAGAAGATGCGACTAAACTAATCAACGAATTAGTAGCTGAAGGAGGGTTAGGATTATATTCTATCTACGTATATGCAGATGCAAAAAGCTCTCAAGAAAATACAGTATACATCAGTTTAGGTTCTTTAGGTTTACCTGATCGTGATTATTATGTATTAAAAGATAAAGACATCACTGAAAAACGTGACCAATACGTAGCACACGTAGCACGTATGTTAGAATTAGCTGGTGAACCTAAAGAAGAGGCTACTACAGATTCTAAACGTGTATTAGCGATCGAAACTAAAATGGCTGAACCTCGCCTTACTAGAGTAGAGCGTAGAGATAGCCGTCTTACTTATAACCCTATGACAGTAGCTGAGCTTCAAAAATTAACACCTGCTGTTGATTGGAATGCTTATATCGCTGCTACAGGATTAAAGAACGTTGAAAAGCTAATTGTATCTCAACCGAAATACATGAAAGCACTTAACGAAATCCTTTCTGCTAAGAATATCGAAGATATCAAAGCGTATATGAAATGGACTTTAGTGAACAAAAATGCTAGCTTCTTATCTACTGAGATGGAGAAAGCGAACTGGGAGTTCTACTCTAAAACATTAGAAGGTGCTAAAGAACAAAGACCTGTTGACGAAAGAGCATTAGCTGTAGTTAACGGTACTGTAGGAGAAGCTTTAGGACAATTATACGTTGCTAAAAAATTCCCTGCTGAAGCGAAAGCAAAAGCTCAAGCAATGATTAAAAACGTACTTACAGCTTTCGGTGATCGTATCAAAGCATTACCATGGATGGCTGAAGAAACTAAAAAAGGTGCTTTAGAAAAATTAGCAACTACAACAGTGAAAATCGGTTACCCTGACAAATGGGAAGATTACTCTGCTATGGATATTAAAGCTCCTAAAGACGGTGGTAATCACTTCGAAAACATGAAGAATGCTACTAAATGGGATTTTGCTAAAAACATGGAAGACTTCGGTAAACCTGTAGATAAATCTCGTTGGGGAATGGCTCCACAGACAGTGAACGCTTACTTCAACCCTATCTATAACGAAATAGTATTCCCTGCTGCTATCTTACAACCTCCATTCTATGATTATAAAGCTGACGAAGCGATTAACTATGGTGGTATCGGAGCTGTAATCGGACACGAGATCTCTCACAGTTTTGATGACTCAGGAGCTCGTTATGATAAAAACGGAAACTTAAACAACTGGTGGACTGACGCTGACTTAGCTAGTTTTACTAAATTAGGTGATGCTTTAGCTGCTCAGTACAGCGCATTAGAGCCTCTACCAGGTGTATTCGTAGACGGTAAATTCACTTTAGGTGAGAATATCGGAGACTTAGGTGGTGTTAATGCTGCTTATGACGGATTACAAATCTATTTAAAAGAAAATGGTGATCCAGGTCTAATCGACGGATTCACACCTGAGCAACGTTTCTTTATCTCTTGGGGAACTATCTGGAGAACTAAAGCTCGTGATGAGGCAATTAAAAACCAAGTGAAAACTGACCCTCACGCTCCTGGACACTACAGAGCGTATGTACCTCTTCAAAACGTAGATGCTTTCTACAAAGCATTTGATATTAAAGAAGGTGATAAATTATACATCAAACCTGAGGAAAGAGTTAAAATCTGGTAATCAGAACAGAATAAATAAGGATAAAGGAGTCTCAATGAGGCTCCTTTATTGTTTTATACATACGACAAGGCTAAGCCTACACAAAATCCAAACAACAACCTCAACTTCAACACCATACATACAAAAACAGCGCTTCACTATATCAACCCTAATTGGACTTATCGCATAGTGGTCGCATAGTTATGGGATACTGCTCGCATAAAAAAGAGCTAAAAGTATGCGACCACTATGTTATCGTTATCCTTTGACTGTTCTATCATAGACAACAAGAAATAAACAAGTAACACTTTATCCAACAAAAAAGCATTGTGATAATCACAATGCTTTAGTATTATTATATTGAGTTCTTCCTAACTATAAGGTTTTCTCGTCTATCTTTTTAATCATAGGGTCTACTTCTAACATCCATAGATAGTAATCCTCACTAGTGTATAATTGACTTAAAAACTCTCCGACTAAGAATCGCTTCACAATCTGTTTTCGCTTATCTAATTTGAAGAATAGTTTATTGCCTTCTAGATGTTTAATATAAGCTTTAAATACTTTATCAGAAGACATCACATAGTCTATCACCTCTTCTTTAGACATATTAGTAAACTTCGCTCTTTCTTTATCGATCTCTTGGAATACAAAGAAGCTTACAATACCCGATTTCATCAGAAGTACCACAGTGTCATCTCCATGCTTATTACCTATCGGAACAAAGATATCTGGTACTATACCACCACCTCCATAGACTACACGTCCTTTTAAGGTTTTATACTGTAGGCTATCGGCTACTTTTATACTATCAGCAGCATATAACTCTCCATGTGCATATCTCGTTCTAAAATCGTTATTATACTCTTCTACCCCCATCGTATAAGGCTTCTGTATAGATCGTCCAGAAGGAGTGAAGTAACGAGCTGTAGTCAATCTAATAGCAGAACCATCCCCGAGCATCAATTCTCGTTGTACAAGTCCTTTACCGAAGCTTCTACGCCCTACGATAGTACCTCTATCATTATCCTGTATCGCTCCAGCTATAATTTCACTAGCAGAAGCAGAATTCTCATTAATCAATACATAAAGAGGCTTATCTGTAAAGAGACCACTTCCTTTAGACTTTGTGACTCTCTCTTGACCACCTTTATTTACAGTCTTTACGATTACCTGATCTTTCTTTAATAAATCATTTAGCATATTCACTGCTTGATCCATATACCCTCCTCCATTATCTCTCAAATCTAGGACTAGGCTAGAAATATCTTGCGTAATCAGATCCTCTAGCGCCTTTTTAAACTCCTCGTAAGTTGTACTAGAGAATCTATTGAGCTTAATATATCCTCTACCGTCTGATAACTTAAATGCAGCATCTACACTCTTGATAGGAATAGGCTGTCTATTGACCACAATGTCTAGCTTCTTACCTACAGTCTTACGATAGACTTCTAATTTTACATCAGTATCCCTTTCCCCTCTTAAGTATTTAGCGATACTATCAGAGGTCATCTCCTTTCCATACAGATGCTGTCCGTCAGCACTTATGATACGGTCACCCGGCTGTATACCAGATTTAAAAGCGGGGCCATCTACGATATCTTTGATTACAGCGACACTATCTTTATAGTAATAGTAGTTCACCCCTATCCCTACGAAACTACCTTGCATAGACTCTGTCACAGACTGTAGCTCACTCTTGCCGATATAGATAGAGTGTGGATCTAGTTGTTCTAGAATAGTAGTCACCGTTCTATCGACGATAGAGTCAGTATCTACATTATCTACATACTCCTTCTCTATAAAATCAATTAGCCGATTTAATTTAAGCTTATTGTGATTGGTATAAAAACCTGTTTTTCCACGATAAGAAGCAGATACAAGAAAGCCTCCTAGTAAAATACCTAAGGATAAAGAAATCGATATAATCAGAGGCCAAAAAAACTTTTTCATCTACAGTGGATATTAATCAAGGTCAGGAAGAAATACGACATCCACCCCTGCTTTTTCTAAAAAGTCTACCCCTTCTGTATCACGGTAACCTTCACTGTACACCACTCTAGTAATCCCTGCCTGATGGATAAGTTTACTACAGTCTCTACATGGAGACATCGTGATATAAAGTGTAGCCCCTTGACAACTCTGTGTAGAACTAGCTACCTTCAAGATAGCGTTAGCCTCAGCATGTAGCACATACCAGTGCGTAGTATCGTTTTCGTCTTCACAACAATTCTCAAAACCAGTAGGTGTCCCATTGTATCCGTCAGAAATAATCATTCTATCTTTTACAATAATCGCTCCTACCTTTTTTCGTTTACAATACGATAGTTGTCCCCATTCGCGAGCCATACGCAAATAAGCCTTATCATATTTAGTTATTTTTGATTCATTCATATCAGAAATATTTACAAAGTTCTCTATCCCTTTGATCTAACAAAAATACACAAACCTTTTTGTTAATTCACCAATCTTAGAATAGGAACTTACTTCGTTTATCTAATTTACTATCCAAACGAACAATCTATTATAAACTCACTACTAAAAACATACATAATTATGATAAGCATAAAAATATCATAAAAAAACTATGGACTCCATAATTTATCATTATATTAGATATAATAAACTGAACCAATTTACTAACCAAAAAACAAACAAAAATGTCATACTCAGAATTATTTGATTTAGGATTTAGAGAGAGAAACAAAGGCCACTTTGCTTCGATAGTACGTGTGGCGTTAGCGAATGGACATTGTAGTACAGAGGAAAAAGCTTTCTTAGATGAACTAGCTATTCGACTAGAAATCAGCGACGAGGACTATGCGAATATATTAAAGAACCCAGAGAGCTATCCTGTCAACCCTCCCTATCTAGAGACCAATCGTATCGAAAGATTATACGATTTGGCAAGAATGGTATATGTAAATCACGTATTAGGACCAAAACAAAAAGAGATATTAAAGAAATTTGCTGTTGCCTTAGGTTTCACTAACAATATAGATTTCTTAGTAGATAAATCTCTATCGTTATTAGTCTTAAATGTGGATATAGATACCTTCATAGAAGAAATTCACAACCTTAAAAAATAAAAAAAGTGAGCTAATCCTAAAGATTAGCTCACTTGTTATTTTATAGAAATACTTCTTATTTCTTCATAAACTCTTCAGCTTTTTCTACCATGTTTTTACTACCACAGAAGAAAGGAACACGTTGGTGTAACTCCGTTGGCTCTATCTCCATGATACGAGTATAACCATCAGATGCTCTACCACCAGCTTGCTCAATGATGAATGCAATAGGATTACACTCATATAACAATCTTAGTTTCCCTTTAGGAGCTTTAGTACTAGTAGGGTAAATGTAGATACCTCCTTTTAGAATATTACGGTGAATATCAGATACTAAACTACCGATGTATCTAGAAGTATATGGTCTATCATTCTCTTCTGCTTGACAGTACTTTAAGTAATCTTTTACCCCTTGTGGGAAGTGTACATAGTTCCCCTCATTGATAGAGTAGATATGCCCATCCTCATTAATCTTCATATTCGGGTGAGACAAGAAGAATGTACCGATCGCTGGATTTAATGTAAACCCGTGTACTCCATTACCTGTAGTATAAACTAACATCGTAGAAGAACCGTATACAATATATCCTGCTGCTACTTGATTCTCTCCTTTTTGTAAGAAGTCTTCTTTTGTTACAGGAGTTCCGATAGGAGTCACACGTCTATAAATAGAGAAAATAGTACCTACTGATACATTCACATCGATATTAGACGAACCGTCTAGTGGATCCATTAGCACTACATACTTGTTCTCGTTGCTATTATCTCTACCGTGGATAGAAATAAAATCATCCTCTTCTTCAGAAGCGATACCACATACGATTTCTCTATTGATAAGTGTTTTAATGAATACTTCGTTTGCAAAAACATCAAGTTTCTGCTGTTGCTCACCTTGTACATTTTGTTTTCCAAAAGCACCTACGATGTCAACTAAACCTGCTTGGTTAACTTGGTGACTTACTACTTTAGCAGCTAGTCTAAGAGAGTTAATTAATCTTGATAACTCACCAGAAGAATATTTAAAATCTTCTTGTTTTTCAATGATAAACTCTCCTAAAGTTTGAGATCTTTCTGTTGTCATTTTCAAAAATGATTCTTAAGTTGTGTATTTTACAGTGCAAATATCGTTAATTTTGTTGTCTAACCGAAGACATTAACCATTAAATCAATAACTAAAATGAATATTAGACCTGCAACCCCTCAAGACATGCCTGATGTGTTAGCATTAATACAAGAACTAGCAACTTTTGAAAAAGAACCTGATGCTGTCGTAGTTACTGCTGAAGACCTAATCAGAGATGGTTTTGGAGCAAATCCTTTATTTAATGTTATTGTTGCTGAGCTAGACACTAAAATCATCGGCATGGCTTTATTCTACAATAGATATTCTACCTGGAAGGGTAAGACGATTCACTTAGAAGATCTTATCGTCACAGAAGCTGCTAGAGGTACAGGAGCGGGATATGCACTGTATGCAGAAATAATGAATATCGCGAAGAAAGAAGGTGTACGAAGAGTAGAATGGGTAGTTCTGAACTGGAATGAACCGGCTATTAACTTTTATAAAAAATCCGGAGCGACAGTATTAGAAGATTGGTATACTGTACAAATGGATCAAAACGGAATAGAACAATTTAGTCAATCTAAGTAAATGAGAGTATTCAAATTTGGAGGAGCCTCAGTAAGAGACGCAGAAAATGTAAGAAACGTTTGTAACGTATTAAAAACAGTGGGCTATGAAGATAGCCTAATCATTGCTTCTGCAATGGGTAAAACGACGAATGCCTTAGAAGTAGTCGTACACAACTATTTTCAGAATAGATTTGACTTAGCAGAGTCTGTTGATGTAGTTAAAGATTATCACTACACGATCGTTAGAGAATTATTCCCTAATGAAGATCACGATATCTATGCATCGCTAAAAGAGTTATTTGATTCTATTACTTACTTCTTACTGAACAATAAATCTCCTAATTACAATTTCGTTTATGATCAAATCGTAAGCTATGGAGAGATTATCTCTACGACTATCTTACACTATTACCTACTAGAATCAGGTATAGACAACACTTGGCTAGACTCAAGAAACTTAATCAAAACTGATACAGTCTATAGAGACGCTGATGTAAACTGGGATATCACGATAGAGAATATCAAAAAAGAGATTTGTACAAAACAATTATTCATCGTACAAGGATTTATTGGATCTGACTATAACGGTTTCTCTACTACATTAGGGAGAGAGGGGTCTGACTACTCTGCAGCTATATTTGCTTATGCCTTAGACGCTGAGAGTGTAACGATATGGAAAGATGTACCAGGAGTACTGAATGCTGATCCACGTTATTTTGAAGATACGACTCTACTACAACATATTTCTTATCAAGAAGCAATAGAACTAGCGTTCTACGGTGCGTCAGTCATCCATCCGAAGACCTTACAACCATTGCGTCAAAAAGAAATACCATTATATGTAAAGTCCTTCTTAAATCCATTATTACCAGGAACGAATGTATCTAAAGGAGCGCCATTGACTCCTCATGTTCCTTGTTTTATTGTGAAAAAGAACCAATTATTAATATCACTATCCTCTAAGGATTTCTCTTTTATCATGGAGCAGAATATCAGTGATATTTTTAAACTCTTCGGAGAGTATAATATTAAGGTGAATGTAATACAGAACTCTGCTATTAGCTTCTCTGTATGTGTAGAAGATAAGTTTAATCACTTCGAAGATGTAAGACTATTGCTTACAGATAAGTTTAAGGTGAGTTATAATGAGAATGTGTCTCTATATACCATAAGACACTTCGACGATCACTCTGCACAGAAGATACTTGGTGATAAAACATTATTATTAAAACAAGTGAATAGAGAGACAATGCAGATTGTCACTAAAGAATAATATCACAAAGGCTGTCTCACGAAGACGGCCTTTTTAATATACTATACTAAATAACCATACATTGACCATAGTTATAAGACTCATTGTCTAATCTTCTTTTTACCTAATCTACAGGTGTGTAAAAAGAACTTAGCCACTGCATATATCAGGATATAGATTCCCCATAATAGCAACCCGTGTATATAGACTATACCCATTAAGACTTTCTTCATAAGCTATTCATTAAAACCAAATATTAGCTATAAAGCAAGATAAAACAGCACCCACTCAAAGGCTAATGCGATGATAAAGCTACCTATAAAAGCAATGATATACTGCACTTTAGTCACTTCTTTCTTTTTAATATCCTGTATTACTTTATACAATATAGCACCGAAGACACCTATCACAATACTCGATAGTATCCATACCATATAAAATCTACTTTCATAATCTAAGTCCATATCTACACTTGCTTTTAATAATCACGTTCTATAAAGATACGCAACTTTAACGAATAGTTTTTCTCTAATGAAATAAATAGCACTTTAAAAAACAGTATTTTTAACCCACAAAACATCAAGCTATGCTAACCATTACAAGAACTAACTCTGACAATAAAGACTTTCTAAACCTCATCACAGAACTAGATAAATACCTCAAAACAACTGATGGTGATGAACATGACTTCTTTGATCAGTACAATAAAGTAGATCATATCAACCATGTTATTGTTATCTATGAAGATAGTCAGGCTATAGCCTGTGGAGCTATCAAAGAATATGACTCACATACTATGGAAGTTAAGCGTATGTACACTGCTCCTATCGCTAGAGGTAAGGGTGTCGCTTCTATTGTACTAGCTGAACTAGAAAAGTGGAGTCTAGAGCTAGGTTATACACGCTGTATCTTAGAGATGGGTAAGCTACAGACACAAGCAGAGATATTATACAGAAAGAATAACTATACTGTTATCCCTAACTATGGTCAGTATGAAGGTGTGGAGAGTAGCCTGTGTTTTGAGAAGGTGTTGTAAATCTATTTATTTGATAATTATACTTATTCCTATATTCTCTTTGAAATTAATAACTCTATATAGCACAAAAAACATAACTTAGTAACAAACAAATAATTATGAATAAAAAGATATATTACTTTTTATGGGTTTTACTAGTTATTAACCTACTTTGGTCTTTGCTAATTGACAGAAAAGACTTTATTAGTTCTTTGTTGTATAGTCTATTTATGTTTTTGATATTAGGTATATACTATATTTTTGAATCTAAAAGAAATAAAAAACCGTCTTAGTATTTCCTAAGACAGTTTATATCATTCAACTAATTTGGTTTCCATGCTATTATCTTCTGAATAATACCATTCTCAGACATAACAGTTTTTAATACACCATATATTCCCGCGATCATAAGCAAAATAACGAAGATTAATACTAATGACATTCCTGCTGATACAGCATTACTATACAATAGTGTATAGATAAAAGCAAACATTAAAGACAACATACTTATAGGAATGACAAACAGAAACAGAAGATAAGTTCCTACCTTTTTATACTTCATCATAGGGGCACCAATCGCAAAACTAAACATTGTCACAAATACAAAAGCGATAAGAATAAATACTATACTAAATCCAGTAATCACAATCACATCACTTGTATTTAACGTTGTTATCTTTTCTGTCTTAGGATTATAATAGATTACATAGCCTTGTCCTTTAATAGGCATATCCCCTACAGAAGAATCAAGGGTATGAGTTATACTCACTTTATCCTTAGTTTTAAATGTAACTATTGGTTTATAATTGATACTTCCACTTCGACTCCCTCTTTTACTTCGACTCCCCTCAGTCTTATATGTTGTATAAGACACTACCTTAGCCATGTACTTATCACCATTACTAATAATATTAACTTTATTAGACACTACATTGTACAATAATGAGCCAGTACTATAAGTAACCCACATAATACCCAACAATATAAAATAAGTCCCCTTACCTAGGTCCTTTAACATAGGAAGTGAGTTATATCTCTGACATCGTCTATTAATTAATTTACCTAATATTATACTAATGACTATCCCTATTATCACAGGTAATAAAAACATTAATTCTCTCTTAATTATATCCATACTTCCCGTATTTATCCCCTTCTCGTTGTATTCCCAAACCTAGTGTTATCTACTCTTCTTATTCCCTTTCTATTCATCCCCATATTCTTTAGACCATCTCCATAGATATTTTTGAGATAACCCCAAATAGCCAATGTCAGTACCAAACTAAAAAACACTAAGATGATATTAACCCAAAGCGGTTTATCCTTACCATCAAATAATGCCCATATCATAGCTCCATCAAACAAAATCATAATCAATGGCAATACTATAGCCAGTCCTAAGAATGCCCCTATCTCTTTATATCTATCCATAGACCAGTTCATCGCATATATCACCATACCGACAAAAAGATATACAAGTATAACGATCATCACCCCAAAAGCGAGTATCAACGCTACTGTCCCTAGCCCAAAGGTAGTTACACGCTCATTAGTCTCATCATAATATACTGTGTGCTGATCGCCTACGGTAGGCATACCACTACTAGAATAGTCAAGCTCATATTCTACCACTTCACCTCCTCTGGTAGTGAAGTGTACTGTAGGTGTATACATCGTGGTATAGCCATTATCATCAGAGTTACGACTCTCATAGCTAGTATAGGATACCACACGCGCCTCATATTTATCCCCGTTATATACAGTCTGTGTCTTCGTAATGATCATCATCGTCAAGGCTACAGTCCCACCTATTGCCAATGAAGAAATAGACGCCACGATAAGATAGATATACCCAATTCCCAGACATCCTGTTTTGGTTCCATTATGAGAAGAACGCTTTATTATTTTATAAGTCAGCCATATTGTATACAATATCCCTAACCCAAATGCCAACTGATTAATTCTGATTTCGTCCATTACTATCTTTTTTTACGTCTATTACTTCTGCGCTTCCACTCGTCATTATGAGGATCAGGCTTGTTAGTACGTTGAGTACTTCTATTGCTTTCTTGTCTAGAGTGATTAGCAGTCTGAGACCTTGTCACAGATTTATCTTGTGTTATTCCTTTTGTCTTATTCTCCTTACTTTTACTAGCGTTCTTTTCTTTTTCTATTAAGTCTGTTATCTCTTCCCTGATAATCTTCACATACAGTATAATCCCGATTAACAAGATCAAGATAAATACCATTAATAATACAGAAAGGGGAATATTGTATATATTAATAACAAGTGCGTAGATCAAAGCCCCTTCGAATACAAGCATAATCAAAGGAACTAATACTCCTAGTCCTAATAATCTAGCCAATCTATTATATCGGCGCATATCTCTTCCCATACCATAGAGCATAACACCTATAAATGCGAATACTAGCACCGCTACCATCGTCCCATAACAAATCAACTCTGCAAACAACTCAATACTGAATACTAGAGTTCCGTTAATTAAGCTAGATAGTGTACGAATAAACATACTTCCAAAAGCAACACTCCCGAAAACAGTCAATCCAAACAAACCTCCGATAATTAAGAATACGCGTATTACATCTACACAACCCGCTTTTTCTTTTCGCCCTTTCGTAGTACGTTTCACTATTCTAGACGTTAACCAGCCTGTATATAATAATCCTAGTATTATAGACCACTGATTATAAATCACATCTTCTATCATAACTATTTTTCTGTTATCTAGATATTAATCACCTCAACTTAAACTCTTCTATTCTCTGTTTTATAGTTGACCTTAATGCTCTTATTGTCAAATATGTTGATATAATCAGATACACTACAATCATCACCCAAGAATAACGATATCCACTAAAAAACATCAAACATATACACAACTGTATAATACTAAAGAATACTATAGTAAGAACCGCATAAGCTAACTCAACTCCTACCCACTTATACTTTATATGATTAGGCAATACACTATATGCAAGTAACCCTATAAGAAAGTATACAGCACCTATTAAAATTATAGCTATCAAAGCTATACTAATCATCATCTGTACATCTATTACATAAGCTACTTTTTCTACTTGATTATAATAAATTCTAAAATGACTTCCTTCAATAGGTTTCCCTATTGATGAATTTTTGGCTTTATATTCAATACTATCACCTGACTTAGTCACAAATTTATAAACAGGAATATATGCTATAGTTTTCATCTTACCACTCCCTTCTGTCACTGTATTATATCCAGTAAGTACAGCAGTATACCTATCCATACTTCTGAACTCTTCACTTTTTATTTGCCACTGTTTAGTAGCATAATTAATCATTCCAAGTGCTATAACGGTAATAGACAAAATAAACAGACGTGTCCCGCTGGCGCCTTCTTTAACATATACTCCTTTGTTTTTATGTATAGTTGGTACTCTATACATTAACCATCCTATTATCACAATACCTATCAGTACTAACATTTCTATCAACTTAACTTCTAAACTTAAACTCCTTCAATACCAAAAAATAGTATCAAGACTGCACCTGTTAAAAACAAATAACGCAAGACTATACTCATATTCTTTTTCTAAATCCTCAAACTACTTTACTAAACACTTACTGCAATTGCAACTTTACTTTCTACTCCTCTAAATAACGTTAAATGTTAATGAAAATTTTAACAAATATAGTTTTCTTAAAAGTAATAAAGCACTGATATAAAATATTTTATCAACTCTATTTTTCTATCTACTTTATTATCCGTAACTTAATATATAATTTCAAAAACAACACAATCATGAAATACGTAAAAGAATTTTCAGCCTTAGATTTTGACAATGACATACTAGTTGTTGACTTTAAAGACCACCAAATAGAGAACCCTATTGTACAGGTATCTGAGATTATAGATGAATTTGTCTATCAAGTAAAGCCTTGTAAGATATTTATCTCTAAAGCTCATAATATAGATATAGCGACTGATGTCCCATTTAGAGGAAGAGTGGTTATACGATAATTAGAATGTTATTTATACTTCTATAAAGCAAGGAGACCTATCGAGAGAAGGTCTCCTTATTTTATTAGATACATCTTACTCCCTCAATACAATCCTTCATTAGAGATCCTTCGGATACAATCTGAATCTCGTTTGCAAAACAACCTCTAATCCCAAGTAAACACAGCTTATTTCCGAATAGCTTCCGAACAAAATCAAATCAAAAAAACACAATAAATTAGATCACAATTACTTACAATCAAAAAGACACTCCATATTAAATCAAAAGAAGCATATCTGATCAATATCTCCAAATAGAGGCAGAATAAGGCAATATGAACAGTGAAATAACGCAGTATTCATAGCATAAAAAGAGATAAATACGCTTGATATTGTTTATTTTTACTCTTTTAAACTTATGCTATGATTTCTAAATACTCCCTTTGTTTTCAACCTGATGAAGCTACACTCGAACTGGTAAAGCAAATGAAGCTACAACTAGCCGATGAGATAGGGTGGTATAACAGTAAGAATTCCTTAGCACATATCACTATCTCTAAGTTTAAAACTGACCTGAATGGTATCAAAAAAATAGCCGAATTAGTCAGAGCACAGTGTAGTACATTCACTCCTGTACAAGTACTATTTAACGACTATGGACAATATCCTAACGGAGCGTTCTTCTTAGCAGTAGATGAGTTCTCTAAACCTATTCTTCAAGATTATGCAAAAAAGGTAATGCGCAAAGTCGTTTTGCCCGAAATCTATAAGAGTAACGAACCTCATATGTCTATCGCGCGCAAGCTAGACCCTGAGCGATTAGAGCGTGCATTAGTTTATTTTCAGAAACCTGCTATCTCTTGTCTGTGTAATCATATCGCCTTACGCCAGTTTAATCCTGACAGAAGACAATACGATATCATAGCGACTTTCCCTTTCTTAGGCTTGCCTTCTAATGAACCAGAGCAGTTGTCGTTGTTTTAAAGCTATTCCTGTTAAAAGCAAATGAGCTCATCGTTTTTATTTTATTTTCCCTATTTTTGGAATTAATCACAAACCTAAAACATGGAAAATAACAACAATACATTGACTTGGGATGAGTTTTCTAAAGTAGAAATGAGAGTAGGTACTATCGTTGAAGCGGAAGTATTCGCTGAAGTGAGAAACCCTGCTTATAAATTAGTAGTGGACTTCGGAGAAGAAATCGGAAAGAGAAAATCTTCTGCTCAGATTACTAAACTATATACGCCTGAAGAGCTGATCGGTAAACAAGTAGTAGCTGTAGTAAACTTCCCTCCTAAACAGATAGCTACTCTAATGAGTGAATGCCTAGTAATGGGAGCTGTAGAAGGAAAAGAGGTTACGTTAATGACTATGGATAAGCCTACTAAAAATGGCTTAAGAATAGGGTGATTTAGTTAACGGTTGACCGTTTACAGTTTACAGTATTTGCATACAATACATTGATGATAAATAGTTGACAGTTTATGGTTAACGATTAGCTGTTGACAGTGTTTGCCTATGATATATCATATATTGAATATGGGTAGTTGGCGGTTTTTCAGAGATATCAATGTTTTGCATCCCTCAATCCTATAACAATAAAAAATAACGGTTTACAGTCTGTGAACTGTAAACCGTAAACTATTAACTAAATCCCTAATTTCTTTAAAAAGGCTTCTTCTGCTTGATTAAAAGCATACATAGCTGAGTGAGTAGAGGTAAAGTTATCCGTCAGCTTTGATCTAAAAGCGCTATACTGTGTCTTACCATCTTCTTTAAAAAAATCAACTATAGCCGTATATTCTCCTGTATCTATATTATGTAGAATACGTGCTTGATAGTTACTCGTCTTATCTTTTCTACCGAGTTCTCTATACTTCTGATCATTATACATATATACATTAAAGAAGTAATCACTTACGTATCCACCATCTATACGCTCTGAGGCCATCCCATTACTCCCTATTAATTCTATAAATAGTCTATTAAAGCGCTCTGCTACAGTATCGTTGAAGTCTTTATAGACAGAGAAGACACTCTCTTTTAGTAACGTTTTGCCCATGCGCATCGCTTCTATGATGTCATCGTCATCCGGAAAGTATTCACCCCAAGCATGTTCTTCTTTGATCTCGTCTATAAACACATCTCGTGTACGGTGTGTAGTCGGATATATATTAAGCATAAAGAAGGGTAATCCGTCTTCGCCCTTTACTTGATCTAGAGCATGTACAGAGTTGTCTGAAATAATACTAGTAATGCGAATCTTATTAATATAACATGGCATATCTATAGAGACAATACATCTCACGTCTAAAGTTCCCTTCACATGCAGTTCACCATGGTTATACTTAGCATATACTACCTCACCATAGACACTTCCTCCTATATAGTGTGTGTTCCCACAGAAATAAGCGTTCTTCACAACCAAATCTCCCATCACAATCAACATCGGAGAAAAGTCTAGTTCCTGACAAAACAAAGAATCTGTTACCTTTAGATCACCTAAGAATATATATCCCTGTATATCTATCTCATAGTCTTCTATGAAGTTAAGTACTTCTAGTTCTTCTAGTTCTGCATCATTATCCACTACTAAGAAGAAAGAGTTCTCATCACTTAAGTCGTACACTAAATTGTCTAGTGTAAATAACTCTTCGTTTTGATCATTTACTCCTTTTAGCCCTTTAAGTAGATCTAGTCCATTGCGTATACTGACTACGCGATACATAATCCCATTGTAGAATATGGAGTCTATCTCTGGCTCTTGATTAATAGCCTCTATGCTAAACATCTGTGCGTGCTCCACCATATTAGCAATCTTGTCATCGAACTCAAAAAAGTGATTAACAGAATACAATAGATCACATACACTACTAAACCAATCTACTGCTCTACTCTTATGCATCTCATCTTTAGGAGTAAGCAATGATAACTGATCATTATAAGCATTGTGCTCTTGGTAGAATACAAGTACATCACTTACATCCATCCCTACTCTGCGTATAAAGTAGTGATACATCTCTGCATCCTTTTCTCCTTCCCCATTAATATAATCTCGAGAGATAACGATACGAGTATTGAACTCATCTTCTTGAAAATATATAGCAAACTGATTACTCGTTTCCTTATCCTTACCTATCACATCAAAAGCTTCTAAAAAATCTTCTACATTCTCATCATCTCTTAATAAAAGCCATCTATTATAATATAAACTCTGTACAATAGATAAGCTGAATATATTCCTTACTGCCTCTACGGATAGGTCTCTATCCTTATCCTCGATGCTAAACATTTCTCTTAATGTCATACTACTTCTATTGTGTTTTCTTATTTATCTACTATTAAGGTTACTGGTGTATTAATGTGTACAAGGCAAAAGTACCTAACCAGTGGCTACCCATATAATCGTCTCCTGTAATATTGCCAAACGAATTATTAAAGTGTTGAACTGACAACGCATTCAGATTAGGCGCTAACTCTGGTAATGCCTTCCCTATTTCTTTAAAACAAGTGGCTCTACTAAAGTTCAATCCATCTAAATGTACTAAATGTCCGTCTGATCGATCAGATACCTTAGCTACTTCTATGGTAAAATTCTGATCAAATAGTTGTGGTAAGAACGCCTTAGTCCAAGTGCGATACTCATCTTGATTCATTACTTTACTCATCAGGCGAGCTTCCTCTAAACATGGTGATAAAAAGTCATGTCCACTAGGTTCGAAGGCAATATTACACCCCTTATCCTCACCATACAGGCGTTTAGCATTGGCTACTATTAATTGTTCAAATGCTTTATTACCCATCTGACGTGCATAATCTAGTGATAGTGATAGCCCGAAAGCAGTATTGTCATGTGTACCTGTGCGTATTGGGTATAATAGCTTAGGTAAGTACTCCGCATAACGCTCTTCCATAATCTTCGCTAATGGCTCTATCGTCTTCGCCCAGCGTTGCGCATCAGCATCTTGCCATTGGGTTAAAGCTCCATGAAGCTGAAACAGCCATGCCCAACCATACGTACGTTCAAAGTTCTTATTATTAGGGTCATGGAAAAAAGCTAACTCCACTGCTACATTCTCATCTGTAATCAGATTATTTAATCTAGTGCGTATCTGTCCATCTGCATCTAACTCAGGAAACTTCTGCAATAAAGTAACAATAGACCAAAAGCCGTGTACTGAAGAATGCCAGTCAAAACATCCATAAAATATAGGACGCAATGCCTTAGGATTCTTTAGGTCATCATTACTGCCAAGTGTTTGTCCTAATCGGTTAGGATATTCTAATTCTATACAATGTAAAGGCAACTCTATAATCTTCTTCGCCTCAGCTACTGTAAGTGTTAATGCTGGTTGGTCTTCTGTATTGATTGGATTATTTGATGACTGTTGTTTCTCTGTACACGAAAACAACAATACACTCGCAAATAACAAACTTCCTATTTTTCTCATATTACTCTATTCTTTATTCCTCTAAAATAGTAAAATACTCCTATTTATAGGTGTTCTTTAAAAAAAGAAAACAAAAAGTCTTTGTTCGCATGGATGAAGCCTTATTTTTGTAGATAACATAAAAAACAATTAAACTACTATGACTAAAAAAATTTTGACTCGCTCACTAGTTTTTTCGCTTCTGGCATTAACCTTTGCTTGTAGCTCTGACGATAATAATCAAAATGAAGATGGCTTTAGAATCATCCCGCCTTCTGTACCTACTCCTCTGATACAACCTAGTGGTTTCTATATCGCTAATGAAGACTGGTTTGGAACAGATAAGGGAAGTGTGAATTTCTTAGACTATGGTTTAAATAGAAAATATAGAATATATAGAGAGGCTAATAATGGCAGTACTTTAGGAGCAACAACTACAATGGGGGTAGCGTTCGGTGAGAATTATTACATTATCTCTAAACAAGAAAATAAATTAGTAATCACAGATAAGGACTTTAAGGAAGTAAAAACTATAAAAGAGATACCTGGTGTTGAAGCGAACTCTTTCGTAGGAATTTCAGATCATAAAGCATACATCGCTACGACTAACGGAATCGTTATTCTAAATACCAATGACAAGGTGATTAGTGGTAATGTAGCAGGTGTTACCTCAATGACGGGTAATATGGTCTATGTAGATGGTAAAGTATATGCGGTAGTACAAGGTAAAGGCTTAACAATCATCAATACGGATACGGATACTGTAATCGATACAAAGGCAGGTGGATATACACAAGTAACCTTAGACAAAAATGGTATCGTATGGGCAGGTAAAGGCAGTGAAATAGAACGTATCAACCCTAAAGACACACAGGACACTAAAGCTTATAATATTGCAGCTGCTCCAATCCAAGGTAAATGGGGGGCATGGAATCCTGGTTCTATGTCTCCAAGTATGAAAGAAGATGCTATCTATTGGATAGCAAATGACGGAGCTTGGAATGGTGGAAACAAGATAGCTAAATTCGATACCAAAACAGGCGAGTTAAACAGTGAATTCTATGAACTAGGTCAAGATGATATGGGGAATAATCTAGAGTTCTATGCTGCTGGACTTAGAGTAGACCCTATCAAAGATGATTTAGTATTATTAATAAAAAGACCAGGATGGGGGAGTAATGGAAGTTATAACTGGACTAGAATAGTATCTAATACAGGTGCTCTAAAAGGTCAAGCCTTCATGGAAGGTGGAAATCAAGAATCTTCTTCTTATAATGACGTTAATGGTTATTTTTGGTTCCCTTCTGTACCTTTCTTCCAAGATAATAATGCTCCAGAAATCTTAGTGAACCAAATAGTATTAAAACCAAACAAAGAATTCAGAGTAGCGCTTAAAGATATCGTAGTAGATCAAGATAGCCCATATAACTTAATCGAAAAGTCTGTAAAGAACTTAGAAAATGAGTTTGGCTATGCTACTATAGAAGGAGATGAATTAGTCATCAAAACAAATGAAAAAACAGGAAAAACATCAATGAATATGAAGGTTAGTTCTAATGGAAAGAAACTTCAAAAAGATGTTGAAATCTGGGTAAGAAACTAAATATTACTTAAGCATAAATAAACTAGAGGTCGCTATACAGCGACCTCTTTCATTACACCTAAACACCTAATATTCAAACGACAAACATTTTTAAAATAGTTATCCATATAATCTCTTTTTTTGTACTTTTGGTTAAAATTTAAGCTATGAAAACAAGAACAATACTTACTTCATTATCACTATTTTTAGTGATATTATTGAGTAGTTGTAACAATAAGGATATTACTTCTTCTAAAGCTCTTGATACTATAGAAGCTCACTTAGAAGACAAACCTGAGTTTGAGAGTACAACAATTCAACTAGGAACTAAGAAATTTAGAAAGAAAAAAGACAGCCTTCAGATCAATCAATACAAAGTATTGGAAAAAGAAGGTTATATAGAATTTGAGAATGAGTCTGCTAAGAAAAAATGGTTGTCTAAAGACTCTATCTGGAATGTAACGGTGAAGCTAACTGAGAAAGCACACCCTTATGTGATCAATCAAAAAAGTGATAAGATAACTGTCAAAACAATAGAATATACATTAGATAAAAGCAATAATCTACAACTGAATAACAGAAGTAAGAAATCTGCTACTGCCTCTGTCATGCTATCAAAACAGTATACTCCTTTTATCGTGTTCTCAAAAGATAAAAACCCGAATACCAAGTTTATTACTAAGAAGTACAAGCTTCGCTATAGTGAAGAAAACGGATGGTCTATTAACTAGAAATAATGGGAAAGAATATTACTATTTTAGTATTTATACAACTTAGTCTAGCGATAATATCTGCTGTACTTATCTCTAAGATGTCTTTCTTAGGAAGAGTAGGTATTTCGCTAATGTATAAACAATACACTGTATTTAAAACACCTTGGAAGACTGCATTAATTATATTTGGTATTCAGGTAGCGCTAATTATTATCTTAGCTCTATTTAAGTATTTCTCTTCAAGACCAATTGCTAATATCGTTACAGTAGTTTTACTTATCATAGGAGTTATAGGCGCTTACTATACGTATATCGACTTTACGAGAACTTCGCACAAGCACATGAAGTTTTACTTCCATCTAGGAGGTTATATGTTTTGGTTTAACTGGATCTTCAGTTGTCTATTCTTCTTTTGTTTAAAAGGTAAAAGAAAAGCTTTACCTTTATCAACAACTGAATTAGATCAATCTGACATTCAACCCAAAATAGATTAGATTATATAAAAACAACAATACTACTCACACCATGAATAAACACATTATACTAATGGCTGCTATGGCAATCATGACTGTAGGCTGCAAAGAAAACAAAGCCACTACTCCTGCCGAATCAACATCAATAAAGTCTTCTACTACGAAAACAAATGATGACAATGGTACAATGGCTATACCTATGCACGGCACTGGAGAGAATAGTTCTTCTGCTACTAATGGAAGTTTCAAAATGGATGAGAGTATGAAAAAAAATATTCAAGAACAGAAAGCTCAGGAGTAAAAAGCTTTCTTCATTTGATAAATTAGTAAGGCCTTAGAATTATTTGACTAGTTCTAAGGTCTTTTTAATTTAAATTCAACAATAGATAACCTATCGCGAATTAAGCTCAAAAATAAATAGTCGTAATCCGTTACTATTGTTTATTTTTGCATTCTTATTAAATTCGTTTGATATTAACAGTAATTGATATATGATACAAGAACCTAAAAGATATACTATTACAGCAGCATTGCCTTATACGAATGGACCTATCCATATCGGGCACTTAGCTGGTGTATATGTACCTGCTGATATTTATGCAAGATTCTTGCGTTTGCAAGGAAAGGACGTAGCGTTTATATGTGGAAGTGATGAGCACGGAGTAGCTATTTCTATGAAAGCTAAAAAAGAGGGAATTACTCCTCAACAAGTAATTGATAAATACAATGGTATTATCAAGCAATCTTTTATGGACTTCGGTATCTCTTTAGACAATTACTCTCGTACTTCATCTTCTATTCACCATCAGACAGCTTCTGAATTCTTCAAGAAGTTATACAACGAAGGTAAATTTATAGAAGAAGTTACAGAACAATTATACGATGAGAAAGCTGATCAGTTCTTAGCTGACCGTTTCGTAACAGGTACTTGTCCTAAATGTGGTAATGAAGAAGCCTATGGAGACCAATGTGAAAAATGTGGTACTTCATTAAACGCAACAGATTTAATCAATCCTAAGTCTACTATCACTGGGACTAAACCAATCTTAAAGTCAACTAAACATTGGTTCTTACCATTAGACCAATATGATACATTCTTACGTGAGTGGATCTTAGAAGGTCATAAAAATGACTGGAAACCTAATGTATATGGACAAGTTAAGTCTTGGCTAGAGGATGGGCTAAAGCCTCGTGCTGTAACGCGTGACTTAGACTGGGGTATCCCTGTACCTGTAGAAGGTGCTGAAGGAAAAGTTCTGTATGTATGGTTTGATGCTCCTATCGGATACATCTCATCTACTAAAGAATGGGCTCAGAGAGAAGGTAAAGACTGGGAACCATATTGGAAGTCTGATGATACTAAGTTAGTACACTTCATCGGTAAGGATAATATTGTATTCCACTGTGTGATATTCCCTGCGATGTTAAAAGCAGAAGGAAGCTATATCTTACCTGATAACGTACCTGCTAATGAGTTCTTAAACTTAGAAGGTAATAAACTATCTACGTCTAAAAACTGGGCAGTATGGTTACACGAGTACTTAGAAGATTTCCCTGGTAAACAAGATGTATTGCGTTATGCTTTGACTTCTAACGCTCCTGAGACAAAAGACAACGACTTTACTTGGAAAGACTTCCAAGCTAGAAATAACAATGAGTTAGTAGCTATCTTCGGTAACTTTATTAACCGTGTGGTAGTATTGACTAATAAATATTACGAAGGTGTAGTGCCTCAACCAAATGAGTTCTCTGAAGTTGATATCGCAACATTAACTGAGTTAAGAGCATATCCAAGTGTAATCGAAAGTTCTGTAGAGCGCTATAGATTCAGAGAGGCATTATCAGAGATGATGAATGTAGCTCGTCTAGGGAATAAGTACTTAGCTGATGAGGAACCTTGGAAACTAATCAAGGAGAACCCTGAAAGAGTAAAAACACAGATGTATGTAGCCTTACAAATAGCTGCTGCATTAAGTACTTTAGCTGAACCATTCTTACCATTCACTGCTAACAAACTGAAATCTATTCTAAAAATAGATACCCCTATCCAATGGAGTACTATCGCTGAAGATAAAGTATTATTACCTGCAGGACACACTATCGGACAAGCTGAACTATTATTCGCTAAGATAGAAGATGAAGAGGTGCAAAAACAATTGGATCGTCTAGAAGCTTCTAAAAAAGAAAATGCTGCTGCTGCAAAAGTAGTAGAGCCACAAAAAGAAACAGCTGTATATGAAGACTTCGCTAAGTTAGACTTACGTGTAGGGACTATCGTAGAAGCTGAGAAAATGCCAAAAGCAAATAAGCTATTGGTATTAAAAGTAGATACTGGTATGGATGTGCGTACTATCGTATCAGGTATTGCTGAACACTTCAAACCTGAGGATATCATCGGTAAGAGAGTGACGGTATTAGCTAACCTTGCTCCTCGTGCTCTAAGAGGGGTGGAGAGTCAAGGTATGATACTAATGACTGAAGACCAAGATGGCAAGTTAGTATTCGTGAATCCAGACGAACAAAATGTAAAAAACGGAGCTACGATTAATTAATCAGAGCTTTTACAATAACAAAAAGGCAGACTTTTAAAAGAGTCTGCCTTTTTATTTATTTTGAATTTTCTGTCTATTAATATTCACTCTCTTTATCTAATAGAGCTATCTCTTCTACTGATAACTTTATCTCAGTAGAACGGATCAAACTTTTTAACTGAGAGCTCGATGTAGCACTAACGATAGGAGTACTAATAGACGGTTTGTGTACTTGCCATGCTATAGCAATCTCTGCAATAGTGGCATTGTGCTGTTTTGCTAATATCTCTAGTTGATCTATAATACGCATTCCCCTCTCATTAATATACCCTTTCACCATATCCTTTCTAGAACTACCTTCTATATCATCTAAGTTTCTATACTTTCCACTTAAGAAACCACTTGCTAATGCAAAATAGCTCATTACAGCAAGTTTTTCTTCTTCTACCAAGGGCAAATATTCATGCTCATACTTCTCTCTATCATAAAGGTTATAAAGGGGCTGTATAGCGATATACTCTGCCCATCCCTTTTCTCGTGCAATAGCATTACTTGATTCAATGCGTTCAACCTCTAGATTAGACGCTCCTAAATATCTTACTTTACCAGCCTTAACTAAACTATTAAAAGTCTCCATCGTTTCTTCTTGTGAAGTCTCTAAGTCATCATAGTGAGAGAAATATAAATCAATATAATCTGTATTCAACCTCTTCAATGAAGCATCTACACATCCTTCAATATATCCTTTCTTAAGTCCTTTTGTTCCATCTCCCATAGTACCACCTACCTTAGTAGAAAGAACGATATCGTGACGCTTCTTACTTTCTTTAAACCACTTCCCTATTATTGCTTCAGATTCACCACCTACATTACCTGGCGCCCAATGAGAATAGTTATTAGCTGTATCTATAAAAGTTAGTCCATTGTAATATAACTCATCTAACATCTTAAATGATTCTTTCTCATCTAAAGTCCATCCAAACACATTACCTCCGAAAGACAAAGCTGGAACATATAACTCCGACTTTCCAAATTTATATTTTGCCATAATTTTACATTTTTATTATACCCCTAAAGTTAAGCAATAAAAAAAGGAGACCATAAATGATCTCCTTTTTTGTATATATTTTGTGATAACTTATTAGAAGTTATAACGTAATGTAAAGTTCCATGTTCTACCCGCACCTAATAAAACCTCGTTCTTCTCGCTAACGCCTTTCCAAGTTGCTTCACCTGGTCTAGCTTCATAGTTAGTTCTTGCCGAAGATATATAAGTTGTATCAAATACGTTATTCACGTTAACACGCATAGTAACAGAATTTGTTTTTTCTTTACCAACAGGTAATCTATAAGAAAGACCAGCATCAAATAAATTAAATGCAGGAAGTTTCATAGATCCACTCTTACCTTCTGCATCAGCTTTATCAATTGCTAAAGATCCATAGAAATTATCATTGTATCTATAATTAGCATCGATTTTAAGTCCCTTAGCAATTTCGTAATTAGCCCCTAAGTTAATAATGAACTGTGGTGCTCCACCTACTTTTGCTCCATCAATGTATAAAGTCTGCGTTTTGAATCCAGAGTTTGGATCGCCTGGTGTATTATAGATAGGTGTATTATTTTCTTCATCGTAGTAGATACCAGATACATTAGATGCATATTTCCAATCTCCCCAAGAGAAAGACCCAGTAATATTTAATCTATCAATTGGATTATATAAGAAATCCATCTCTACTCCTGTATGAATTTGCTCAATTCCACTTAATGTAGCAGTAGCATTATTCTCTTTACCTCCTGATGTATATCTAGTAGATGCTCTTAACACTCTGTCATCCCAAGAAGTTCTATAAACGTTAACGTTTGCTCTAAACTTCTCACTTCTGAAACCATAACCTGCCTCAAGTCCAAAAATCTTTTCGTTTGTACTACTTGGATTAATTGTATTTGAATTGTTTAAGAAAACTCCATTATTCATAAATGGCTGTCTTGAATAATATCCTGTGTTGAAAAACACATTGTGATTTTCATTAATATTATAGTTTACTCCCCCTTTAACATTTCCTCCTAAGATACTTTCCCAAGATGTCTTCTGTTCACCAGAATCAGCAGTATGGTTAAAGTAATCAACTCTTTGCATCCATTGATTAGAAATAGCTCCTTGAACGAATACTGATAGATTATCTTTTGAATACTCAACTTGTCCAAATCCTCCTAACCACTTAACATTTCCATCATTGTGGTATCCTACTTTTTCTCTTCCGTTCCAATCAACCCAAGGATTCATTGAAGCTTTAGCATCATAAGTTTGACTCACAACATAAGAGCCAGTATAATTTTTATTGTTATTAACAACAAAACCATCAGCCCCCATTAAGTTATCTAATAACTGGTAGTGATAACCTTTATAAATACGAGCATCTAAACCAAAGTCAACAGTCCAATTATCATTAACTTTTGCATTCATATTCATAACTGTTCCATACCAGTCATGTGAGTTAATACTAGATCTTCTAGCCCATCCACCGTCTCCAGCATTTTTATAATTTGTATCCACATAATATTTACCATCTTCGCTAGCAATATTATTAGGATGCTTCCAATCAGCTACTGTCTCTCCTCTATTCCAAGCTGCAATATCATCAAATCTCATATGTCCATTTGCATCTCTTACTTCAGTACCAAAGTCTCTGTATCCACTTGGTCCACCACCAATTGTACCGGTTCCTCCTCCACGTCCCCATGAAGCATAAACTACAGTACCAAATGTCCATGTCTCGTTAATATTGAAATCATAGTTCAAAGACATAACTGGTTTGTTATAGTAATTAGATTTAAAATTAAATCTCTCACCATTATAGAATCCTGTATCAGGATTATATCTCTTATTTAATTCTCCGTTATTATACTTCTTAATATTTTCGATTGACATAGAAGTACTACGTTGATCGTGATCTTGTTTAGCTCCAGTAAAAGTAAACTGTAAATTATGACGACTATCTTTAGATTTATACCCTAATCCTAAATAATAATTTACTCCTTCAAATCCAGTACCTTCAACATAACCATTACCTCTAGTGTATCCTAATAAAATAGAAGCAGAAAGCCCATTCTCTAATACCCCAGTATTGTAAGAAGCAAGTCCTTTAAAGTAATCATTATTACCTACTCCCGCAGAAATAGACCCTCCTTCTCTAGCATCAGAAGTACGTGTTAATACGTTAATTGTCCCTCCCACAGAAGAGATAGCTAATTTAGATGATCCTAATCCTCGTTGCACTTGCATAGCAGATGTAACATCTGATAAACCAGCCCAATTTGACCAGTACACAGAACCACCTTCCATATCATTAACAGGCATACCGTTAATTAACACAGCAATGTTCTTTTGATCAAATCCACGAATATTGATATTAGAATCTCCATAACCTCCACCACCTTTAGAAGCATACACAGATGGAGTTGTGTTTAAAATTTCAGGAAACTCTTGAGAACCAAGTTTTTCTTGAATTTCAGCAGCTTTAATTGTAGAAACAGCTACTGGAGTTTTACGATCTTTTGCTACGTCAGCAACACCCATAATAACGATGTCATCTAACATATTTTGGTCAGCAGCAAGTACTACAGTCCCAAGATCTACTTTCTTATCAGCGCCAACTTTGAAAGCTACAGTCTTAGACTGATATCCAATAAAAGAGATAACAACTTCTCCTTTATCCTCAGAAACATTCAGTTCGAACTTACCATCCATATCAGATGATGCGCCGTTCAGAGTTCCTTTTACTATGATTGCCGCTCCAGGTAATCCCGATTGGAATTCACCATCTATAACAACACCAGTAATTTTGTTTTGTGAAAGTGCAGATACTGAGGTAAATACCATTACCATCATCAGCATCCAGTTCTTCAAGTTTTTCATTTTGTAAGTGTAAGTGATAAAATTATTTTCGCAACAAATGTACAAAAACATCCATACTCAATGTTACCAAAACATTAAAATTAACGTTTTATCACTATTTAGACTTATTCTACAACTCTATTTTTTACAAAATAACGCAATAAAAAAGCAGTTGAACTATCATGTTCACATATATTTTTAGATTTAATTTCATTTTGTATATTCTTTGCCAAAATCTTTCCGTACTCTACACCGAACTGATCGAAGCTATAAATATTCCAAATTACCCCTTGAACGAACGTCTTATGTTCATATAGTGCGATTAACTCACCTAAACTTTTAGGAGTTAATTTGTCAATTAAAATTGTATTTGATGGTTTATTACCACAAAACTCTCTAAAGTTACTTAAAAAAGGTCCTCCATCACTTTCATACTCTTCCCCTATCTTTCCGTTTAACAAAGCTTCGCTTTGACCAAAGAAGTTAGACATCAATATATCGTGATTAGTACTCTCCTTGAAATGAGGGTTTACAAAACCAATAAAGTCAATAGGGATTACCTTAGTACCTTGGTGAAATAGCTGAAAGAAAGCATGCTGAGCAGAAACTCCTACTTCTCCCCATATTAGTGTACCTGTTTGATAATTGACTGGTGCTCCACTTCTATCCTTATTTTTACCATTACTCTCCATAATCATCTGCTGTAAGTGAGCAGGTAACTTGCCAAGTAACTGACTATAAGGAACGACAGCTTCTGTCTCATATCCATAAAAGTTATTATACCACACACTTAGAAGAGCCATCAGTACAGGTAAATTCTCCTTAAACTCAGCTTCTTTAAAATGCTTATCCATAGCATGAGCTCCTTCTAGAAGTTCTTCAAAGTGATCATATCCCACAGCCAAAGCAATAGAAATTCCAACAGCACTCCACAGAGAAAATCGTCCTCCAACAAAATCCCACATAGGATATATGTTCTCTCGTTTTACTCCAAAGCTCATCGCCTCTTCTATCGCTACAGAAACACCTACATAATGAGCACTCAAATCAATAGTTCCAAGATGACCTTCTAACCAAGATTTAATCTTCTTTGCATTCTCTATTGTCTCTTGAGTAGTAAATGTCTTAGAAACAATAAGAACTAAAGTAGTCTCAGGATTAAGTTTATTTAATACTGATTGTAAATAATCATCATCAACATTAGAAATATAATGCATTCCTAATTCAGTACGATAGTTAGCTAATGCATGTACTACCATTTTAGGACCTAAGTCTGACCCCCCTATACCTACATTAATAACATCGGTAAATTTCTTACCTGAATGAGAAGTATAAGAACCATTTAATACCTTAGCAGTAAATTCTTTAATTCGTTTGCGAGTATCTTGTATCTCTGTTAGAACGTTCTCTCCATGAACAAGAACAGAAGAATTAGGAGACAAATCTCTTAAGGCCGTATGCAATACAGCTCTTTTCTCAGTTGCATTAATAATATCTCCTTTATACATTGCTTGAATTGCTTCTTTTAGATTCAATTCATTAGCAAGCTCTAACAATATATTTATTGTTTCCTCTGTAATCTTATTTTTTGAATAATCTAGCAAGAAATCTTCCCACTGAATATTCATTTTATTAGCTCTTTCAGGATCCTCAGCAAACAATTTTTGCATCTGAACAAACTCCATTTGACCGTAATGCTCCCTAAGCTTCTTCCAAGCTAAAGTTCCAGAAGGATTTATACTCTCTAACATCTCTACAACTAACTAACTTTTATTCTCCTTTAAATTTTTCGTTTAATGCCTTGTCTAATTCAGCTTTAAGTGGTGTAATATATTCTTTAAATGCTGGTAATTCTTTCTTCTCCATCGGAACAGAATTAGGTAAAGACTGATTCAAAGGATCGACCTGTACTCCATTCTTCCAAAAGCGATAACACACGTGTGGTCCAGTCGCTAAGCCAGTACTCCCTACAAGTCCTATTGTCTGTCCCTGATCTACCCTTTGTCCTACTTTTACAAGTATTTTAGACATATGTAAATATTGAGTAGAATATGTACCATTGTGTTTTACTTTTACAAAGTTACCATTTCCTGCTGTATATCCAGCTCTTTCTACTACACCAGATGCAGTAGTCATGATTGGCGTTCCTGTAGGAGCTGCATAATCTGTTCCATTATGAGACTTCCATTTCTTCTGTACAGGGTGAAAACGATTTTTTGAATATTTTGAAGTAATTCTAAAGAACTTCAAAGGAGCCTTTAAGAACATACTCTTCATTGGTCGTCCCTCTTCATCAAAATATTCAGTAGCTTTAGAATCTTGTCTTTTATAAGGAAAAGAATACAAATCCTTCCCACGATATCTAAAGTAAGCAGCATCTATCTTAGACACTCCTAAATAAATAGTATCATTAATATACTTTTCCTCTATTGTAAAAGCAAATCTGTCTTCTGGTTGTAATTTAAAGAAGTCAATAGACCATGCAAAGATCTGTGACATTTTAGTCGCTAGAGATTGATCTACACCTTCTTTACTTAAACTTAATGAAAGCGATCCTTCTATTTCTGAAGCAACTGTTCTACGCTTAATAGTTACTGGATAAGTAATTGTGTAAGCACTAATCGAGTCACGCAAATCGATAACCTGATATCCAGATATATTAGGATGATAGATAAATGCAGCTAACTTCTCTTGATCCTTTCTATACTTAACCAAAGCATAAGGTTGACCAACGCGAATATTACGTACATTGAATGTATCTTTTACTTGCGTAACTATATTATGAACTTCAGTAGAACCAATATTATTATTCCCGAAGATCTTCCCAATATTATCTCCACTTCGAATAGTATCTTCTACTAAAACGTAATCTTTTAAATCAAAACCATATAATTCTCCTACAATCTCTTCTACATGCTCCTTTTCTGGTTGGGCTTCTATAGTAACCTCTTCCGTTTTTTTACATGAGATAAGTGCTGTAGCGATTAGTACACTATAAATAAATTGCTTCAAAACTCTAAAATATCTTTATTTTCAACTTCTTCTCCTTTACTATTTCCCCCAATTCGCTTTTTCTTCCTCACTCCATAACTCTGGAAAGAATATGCGCTTCTGATATTGTGGCAACATATACTTTTTCCAATCGCTTCCTCCAGTAGCTTCTTTTGTTTCTCCTGGATTACTTTCAAGATACTTAAGTGCAGCTTCATAATGCCCCATTACCCATACAACATTAACTGTTTTATCAAAATGACGCATCGCTTCTATCAACCCCTTATCTGATTTGGCTTCTAGGGGTAATTTCACAAATTTCTGCCATAAATTTGTTTTTTCATAATCTTTCATGGCTTTAACAAAAGTTTCACAATATCTATTTTCAAACTCTTTCAATAGATATGATTTCTCTCCTGTCTTATAGTCTTTACCTGCTGCCTGCCAATACATATATTCTAACGCCTCTTTTTCAGAAATATTTTGTGGTAAATCATTTACAAATCTCTTATCGATTAAATTAATCCAATCTGTACAACCAAACTCAATTAATCGATACTGACTACTCTGAAATCCACTTGCAGGAGCTAGAGTATTTCTAAATTTCAAATACTGCTCTACCTCCATACCATCTTTCATAATCGTAAACGAAGACGTAAGCATATCAAAATAACGACTTATTCTAGCTAGCCGTTCTTTAAAAAACTCTACCGTTAAGCTCTCATCATTACACTCACTTACCTGATTCAGCTCCCACAATATCATTTTAAATAATAGCTCATTCACTTGATGATACATAATAAACACCATCTCATCGGGCAAGACGGTTCTCTGAGTCTGGAGATTTAGCAATGCATCAGTTTGGATATAATCCCAATACGTAATAGGTTTAGCATACAACATGCCTTCTATTTGAGTTTCTGCCTTAATTCCTAAATCATTAAAGCGATCCACTACCTCAGAGAATTTTTTATCGATCATACTTTTATTAACTAATTATTTTACGAACTCTAGCTTCGTCACTAAATTCTTATACTCCTCTAAATCAGCTTTTAGAGAACCTACTGCAAGGCTGGCTTTGATACGTACTGGCACTTTATTAGCATCTGCACTTACCCAAACTGTCAAACTTTCCTTCTCTTTAAACACACGGCCTGCCATCACATAAGGACGAAACTTTAAAGTTTTCAATTTACCAAAATTTGTCTTTAAAACTTCCTCTCCTAGATATTTTAATTTAAATTTAAATATTTCTCCATCGAAGAACATATCTATCTCTACAGACTCACCTACTTTAAGATCATTTAACCCAGGATATTTACGCAAATAGTAAAAGGAAGATACGATATCTTGCACGCTTTTAGTAACTGTATATTGCTTCTCTGTCTTCTTCTCATAATCCTTTACAGTGACTTTCATATTCTTGTAGTTAAACCACCCTTCTTGGTCCTTTGTATAGCCACCTTCATCTATTTTTCGAATAAAACGATGAGGAATTACCTCTTTCTTTTCAAAATAACTCTCGTAGTTATCATATACTTTAAAAAACATCTTAGGCACACCTGTAGTATAACCAATTCCTTTAGCATGGTAAACAGGGACGCCATTCTGGACAGTATCTGTCAAACGCAAAGTAGCTATACCAGCATTTAATAACCCATAACTAATTCTAAATTTCAGGAATTCACCTTTATCAAAAGCCTTCACAGAAGATTGTGAGTACAGAATACTTGTGGTAAACACACACACAAGTAATATTAGAAGATTCTTTTTCATATTGGTTGTTTTTTATTCAAAAATAGCAAACAAAAAAACCCAGCCAAAGAAATGACTGAGTTTTTATGCTATTAACCAACCAAAAAACTATAAATTATGAAAAATTTATTACACTCAAATAAAGCTTATGACGACCTTATTTTTGCGAGTGCAAATGTATAGCTTTTTACGGACTATTACCACCCTAATTGGTTTTTAACTTTTATTTAACTAAACAAGTCTCCAAAAGACCTGTTTTAATATTTAATTAACTGAATCTTAAAGTGTTCCTCTTTTCTCTTGTTCACGCTCTATTGACTCAAATAAGGCTTTAAAGTTACCTGCACCAAATCCTCTTGCTCCCATTCTCTGAATAATTTCGAAGAATAAAGTCGGTCTATCCTCTACAGGCTTCGTAAATATCTGTAATAAATATCCTTCTTCATCTGCGTCAATCATGATACCGAGCTTCTGAAGTTCTTTAATATCCTCCTTCATCATATCCATATGTACCCCTAGTCGAGCAGGTATCATATCATAATATGCTTGTGGTGGAGCAGATAAAAACTCAACTCCTCTATCTTTCATCGCAGCTACAGTCTTAATGATATCATCGGTAGCTACAGCGATATGTTGTACTCCAGGACCATTATAGAAGTCTAAATACTCTTCTACTTGTGATCTTTTCGCTCCTTCTGCAGGCTCATTAATAGGGAATTTAATACGCCCATTACCATTAGACATTACCTTACTCATTAAGGCAGAATACTCCGTATTGATTTGTTTATCATCAAAAGATAAGAAGTTAACGAATCCCATCACATCTTCATACCACTTTACCCAAGTATTCATCTCATTCCATCCCACATTACCTACCATGTGATCTACGTATTTTAACCCAACAGGAGTAGGATTATAATCACTTTCCCATTTTTTAAATCCTGGTAAGAATGTACCTGTATAATTCTTGCGTTCTACGAACATATGTACTGTCTCACCATACGTATAGATACCTGCACGCACTACTTCACCGAACTCATCTTTCTCTACAGTAGGTGCCATAAATGACTTTGCACCACGACTCGTTGTTTCTTCATACGCTTTTCGAGCATCTTCTACCCATAACGCCACCACTTTTACACCATCACCATGTTGTACGATATGGTTATTAAATTCTGACTCTGCCGTTAAAGGTGTAGTCAATACTATTCTTATTTTATCCTGTACCAACACGTAAGACGCTCTATCTCTTACTCCTGTCTCTAATCCGGCATACGCCAAAGATTGAAAACCAAAAGCTGTTTTATAAAAATGAGCCGCCTGCTTAGCATTTCCTACAATAAATTCTACGTAATCTGTTCCTAATAGAGGCAAGAAATCTTGCGCTCCTTCAAATATTTTTTCTAAGCCAAATTCAACTGACTTTACTTCTTTACTCATAATATATAGTTTTTAGGTTGTTGTTTGATTGTTATTTCTCAGGTTCTAACCACGATTGGTAATATTGTTCATCTGCTATCTTCATCGCCTCTTCAGTTACCATAAGAGGTTTAAAAGTATCTACCATCACTGCCAATTCTTGTGTTTCAGTCTTACCTATCGAACGCTCTGCTGCACCAGGATGTGGTCCATGAGGTATACCTGCAGGATGCAGAGAGATATGCCCTGGAGCGATATCATTACGACTCATAAAGTCTCCATCTACATAATACAACACCTCATCACTATCAATATTACTGTGGTTATAAGGCGCTGGAATAGAATCTGGATGATAGTCATATAGACGTGGTACAAAAGAACACACTACGAATGCATCTGTCTCAAATGTCTGATGCACTGGTGGTGGTTGGTGAATCCTCCCAGTTATCGGTTCGAAGTCATGAATAGAGAATGCATATGGATAATTATACCCATCATATCCCACAACATCAAAAGGATGTGTAGCATAGACCATCTCAAATATCTCATCTTGCTTTCTTACTTTAATAAGAAAATCTCCTGTCTCATTAAAAGTTTCTAATACATCCGGGCACCTGATATCACGCTCACAGAATGGAGAGTGCTCTAATAACTGTCCAAACCAATTGCGATAGCGCTTAGGAGTATAGATAGGACGTCTAGACTCTACGATAAATAGTCTATTATCTTCCGTATCAAAATCGATCTGATAAATAATTCCTCGAGGTATCAGCAGGTAGTCACCATACTTAAAAGTAAGGTTACCTAACATCGTACGCAATGTACCTGTCCCCTTATGAATAAAAATTAATTCATCAGAATCCGTGTTTTTATAAAAGTAATCTCTTAATGATTGTTTAGGTGCCGCTAATACAATGGTACAGTCACTATTGGTCAAAACTGCTTTTCGGCTTTCTAAATAATCATTCTCAGGAGCTACCTGAAAACCACGTAAACGATAAGATTGAATGTGATTAGACTTTGCTATTTTAGGCGCAATACTATACTGTCCTAAAATCTTCTTTACCTGAGTAGGTCGGTGCTCGTGATACATATTGGTATACATACCATCGAAGCCAATTGTACCAAACAATTGCTCATAATATAAGTCCCCATTTTCCTTTCGGAATACGGTGTGACGTTTAGGGGGAATACTCCCTAAGTGATGATATAAAGGCATAATTACTTAATATTTTTGGTTGGTGATTCAGATTCCTGATTAAACATAAAAGAATAGACAACGTCAAGCATACAAGGCAATGCATCTAAAGATATCTTGTGAAGTCAACCTCAACAGAGCTGCCAGGTCAAAATGTATAGAAAGGTTAGCTATAAAAGTCATAATAAGCTACTACACTACATACACTACATACACTACATACACTAGGGTACATTACAACATTTGGCTAATGTTTAATTAGGAATAATATAAAAAGTAAAAGTACTCATTCAGGCTTGCGCTTGATGAGAAACTTTAAATAAGCCAATAAACCGTCCCATTGTGTTTTCATAATAACACAAATATCGAAATAAAAATGAATTATACAATTTTTTGTCCAAATATATTTTACATATCAACAACAAAATACAAATTATATACACATATCAACAAACAACGTCTTCACATTCTGAGACAATAAAAAAACGGGTATAGTAAAACTATTCGTTTTACTATACCCGTTTTTAATCTAATCTTACTCACCTAGAACCAGAATCCTACTGAGAATATAGTATAAGTACTACCTGTCTCTGGAGAATACGTAAACTTAGCCTCTATAGGTCCTATCATACTCTGCATTCCATATCCTACTGCATACCCAGAATACTTCGCCTTAGTGAACCAGTCTGAACTTGAAAAAATCTTCTCTCCTGCATTCGCATAATTAGCAGTAAAATTAATATGGTGCTTCTTGAATATTTCATAATCAAAAGTAATACCTCCCATAATGAAAGAATCTCCTCCGATACCTAATAATTCATATCCGAAGAAAGGAATAACGTTATCTCGATCTGCAAATCCATATCCCCCTAAAGCATATCCAAATCCAAGACTTGGAGTAGTTCCTATCACAGTTCCTAACCTTGATTTGATATCTACTGCTAACTTATCTGTGATACGCGTAGCATATCCTATTTGTCCAGTTAGTGTCGAAAAGTTATCAAATTCATGTGGAACATAATTCTCATGTTCTGTTGAATAAAAATAGTTTTTATACTCTCCCTTAAATAAGAATCCTTTGCGTGGAAAATACTTATTGTCATAAGTATCCATCGTTACATTCGCAAACCCACCTAAATAGTGATTCCTATCAAACTTTGAGTTAGGTAAATTTAAAGTCTTACTTCTAATATCTAAGAATCTGTGTTCAAAACCTATATTCAACAAATACTTCTGCTGATAAAAAGTCTGGAAATATAACTTATTTTCTAAATCTGCATAATCTACCCCAAACATAGCAGGCGCATTCTCTATATTCATCTCTCCTCCACTAGTCCCAACTAACATGGTATAAGGCAGATCTCGACTAAACTGATTATATTTAGAAGAAACTCCTACACTCCAGTAGAATCCATTATCGACAAAATAATTGAAGTTATAACGAACATTATCTCCTAATGCTAAATCTAATGAAGCAACATCACTTTTCGTAAAAAGGTTCTTCTGAGTAACATTCACTAAAGCTGCTGCTTTATATAATCCATCATAGTGTACACCGAGTTTTAGATAACGATTAACAGGATTCTCCACTAATTCCATTTTCATCTTATCCTTATCGCCATCTTCTTCAAACTTGTAGGTCATGCTACTAAAGTTCTCAGTACCATTTAGCTGTGTGATACCATTTGCTAGTTGATCAAAAGAAATCTTACTATTAGGTTTAAACCCTAATTTACCATGTATATATCTACGAGTATACTTGTTTAACCCTTTAATATCAATACTAGTAATTGCTATTGAATCTGACTCTTTCGGAACATAATGATCTTTCACTACGTTCTTATCTCCTCCTAATAATTTTAAGTCTACAATAACCTTATTCGCCGCATTAACTCCTCTCTCAATAATAGGTTCTCCCTTATCAAATGACACCACAGTATAACCAACAATATCAGGCTTAATGTACACATCTGTTTTAGGAAGTTTATTCTTCATCTGATTAATCGTAGAGTAATTCGATATCTGTAATAACAAATCTGGAGCTCCTTCTATTTCTTCTATTGTTTTAAGGTCGTCTTGTACATCAACACCTATTACAATATCAGCCCCCATTTCTCGTAACTGATCGATAGGATAGTTATTCACAACTCCTCCATCTATTAAGTATTTTCCATCTATCTTCACTGGAGCAAATAATGAAGGGAACGCTCCACTAGCTAAAATAACCTGTGGTAAATATCCCTCTTTTAAAACAACTCCTTCTCCTGTCTCTAAATCAGTTGCAATACATAAAAACGGAATCTGTAACTCACTAAAATCTCTAACATGACGAACGTGAGCTAATAGCTTATTCATCAGGTTATAGTTATACATCCCTCTAGACAACGCTTTTGGAAATCCTATTCTAAACTTATCAAAGGGTAAAGTCAACGCATAAATCTCATCATTCTTTTTTTCATAAAACGATTTAGAGATACGAGGAATATAATCCTTTATCAAGGCCGATACATCAATACTATTAAAAATAGAGTCTAACTCTTTTGCAGTATATCCAGAAGCATATAATCCTCCTACGATGGCTCCCATACTAGTACCAGCGATATAATCTACTTTTACTCCCTCTTCTTCAAGTACCTTTAGCACTCCGATATGAGCTAATCCTTTAGCACCACCTCCACTCAGTACTAAACCTACTTTTGGTCTATCTTTCTCTCCCTCTGAAGCATAACTATTTGATGCTAAAAGGATAAAGCAAAATATTAGTAATATTATTCTATGCATCACTATGTTAATTTTTCCTCTAATTTACTTGAAAAAAATCAAATACAAGCTTCCCTTTTGACTTTCCTATTACTTTTTCTAAGTCTTCTAAGCTAGCTTCTTTGATTCTCTTTGTTGATTTAAAATGATTCATCAGTGTTGTTTTAGTTTTCTCTCCTACGCCACTGATTCCATCGAGCTCACTTGTAATAGCATTCTTACTGCGTTGGTTTCTATGAAATGTTAACCCAAATCGGTGTGCTTCATCTCTAAGATGTATGATCACCTTCATCGTCTCAGATCGCTTATCTAAATACAGAGGAACACTATCTCCTGGATAGAAGATTTCTTCTAATCGCTCTGCTAAACTGATAATAGCCACCTTTCCTCTGATGCCTAATCGCTCTAGACAGCTAACCGCAACACCTAACTGTCCCTTACCTCCATCTATCACGATAAGATCAGGTAATGGTTGCCCTTCCTCTATCACGCGCTTATAACGTCTATACACGATCTCTTCCATCGTATCATAGTCATTAGGCCCATCTACAGTCTTCACATTGAAGTGGCGATAATCTTTCTTACTAGGTTTTCCGTCTTTAAAGACAACACAAGCAGACACAGGATTAGTCCCTTGTATATTCGAGTTATCAAAACACTCTATATGACGTGGCTCTACATGCATACGCAAGTCCTTCTTCATCTGTGTCATAATACGATTCACATGACGCTCAGGATCCACTATCTTAATCTGTTTAAGCTGATCTATTCTATAATACTTAGCATTGCGCTCTGATAAGTCTAGTAATTTCTTCTTGTCCCCAAGCTTAGGTACAGTCACATGTATCCCTTCTTGCACCTCAACATCGAAAGGAACGATAATCTCTTTTGAATTCAAGTGAAAGCGCTCTCTTAATTCCGTAATCGCAAGCTCTAATAACTCTTCATCTGTCTCGTCTAATTTCTTCTTCAACTCCATCGTATGCGAACGAATAATCGCACCATAAGACACTTGTAAGAAATTCACATAAGCAGCTCCTTCATCTGAGATAATAGAGAACACATCTACATTGCTAATCTTAGAACTAACAATAGTAGACTTAGACTGATAATTCTCTAATAAGTCTATTTTATCCTTAACCTTTTGTGCTTCTTCAAACTCCATATTAGAAGCCAACTCCATCATATAATCCTTAAACTCCTTTAGACTATCTTTAAAATTCCCTTTCAAGATATCTCGGATAGCTCTGATCTTATTGTCGTATTGTTTATCACTCTCGCGCTCTTCACATGGCCCACCACAGTTGCCAATATGATACTCTAGACATACCTTATACTTCCCACTGCGCACATTACTAGTCGTCAAATCTAGATTACACGTACGCAACGGATATAATTCTTTAATCAAATCAATCAGCGTATGTACAGTCTTGATACTCGTATAAGGCCCGAAGTACTCTGATCCATCCTTCACCATACGACGTGTAGTAAACACTCTCGGAAAGGGTTCTTTCTTAATACATATCCACGGATAACTCTTATCGTCCTTTAGCAACACATTATAACGTGGTTGTAACTGCTTGATCAAGTTGTTTTCTAGCAGTAATGCATCTGTCTCAGTAGGCACAACGATATGCTTTATCGTCACAATCTTCTTCACCAACACATTGGTCTTGGCGTTATCATGTATTTTATTAAAGTACGAACTAACCCTTTTCTTTAAGTTTTTAGCCTTACCTACATACAGTATCTTATCATCCTTATCATAGTATTGATATACTCCTGGCTGATCTGGTAATGTCTGTATCTGTACTGCTAAAGAAGGTGAAACCTGCATAAGTAAATATTATACTCACAAAAATACTAAAACTATTTCCTTTGCTAAAAAAACTGTTCAGTTTATACAAGACGCTATGCTTCGTTGTCGCGGATTTGCAATCCGTGACGTGACAACACAAATTAAACAAACTTAATACTCCGCACGGATTACAAATCCGCGCGAACTGCTAAACTAAACGAACTACCTCACGCAATACTTATTGTCGTGGATTCGTTGTCGCGGATTTGCAATCCGTGACATTATAAACTATATAAACACCTCTACAATATCCAATTCATTTTCTAATCCATTATAGTTACGAGCAGAACTAAAATAATAATCCTCAGCTTTAACCACAATCTTTTCCTCCACAGGATTCTGATGTATATAATTAATCTTTTGTCTTATAAACTTATTTGAATATATCTCTTCAGCATGATACCCATCTTGCCATACTTTATACTGTTGGTTTCTTTTAAGATAAACACAACTCTGTTCAAAATATCCTAATAACCATTCGCGTCTACTCTCTAGCTCTTCATTTATCGTTTCAATAATTTTCTTACTTGTGAATTTTTTAAAATCACGCATTATTTCAGCAATTGTAAGTTTACCATTACTTCTACAAAACATATGTAGATGGCTATGCATTAAAACGTAAGCATAAATCTCTAATCCTTTATTCTTTTGACAGTATCTCAAAGCATCAATAATAACATATTTCTGACTTAAACGAGTGAACACATCTACCCATCCCACAGTAGTAATAGTTATAAAATAAGCTTTATCTAATTCAAGAGCTTTGTACTTCGTAGACATTATGGCACTATTTTTAAAATTAGAAATAACACCTAAAGTTAAACACTAGAAATAAAAAAGAATAATACTAATCAAAGCAATTTACATGGTTTATAATACTCCACACGGATTATAGATCCGCGCGAACTGTTAAACTAAACGAACTACCTCACGCAATACTTGTTGTTGTGGTGCGTTGTCGCGGATTTGCAATCCGTGGCATTACTTAAACACTATACTTAATACTCCGCACGGATTGCAAATCCACGCGAACTGCTAAACTAAACAAACTACCTCACACAGTACTCTTTGTTGCGGATTTGCAATCCGTGACATTATTTAAACAACATACTCCGCACGGATTACAAATCCGCGCGAACTGCTAGACTAAACGAACTACCTCACGCAATACTTGTTGTCGCGGATTTGCAATCCGTGACATTATTTAAACACTATACATACTCCGCACGGATTACAAATCCGCGCGAACTGCTAAACTAAACGAACTACCTCACGCAATACCTGTTGTCGTAGTGCGTTGTCGCGGATTTGCAATCCGTGACGTGACAACACAAATTAAACAAACTTATACTCCGCACGGATTGCAAATCCACGCGAACTGCTAAACTAAACGAACTACCTCACGCAGTACTCGTTGTCGCGGATTTACAATCCGTGACATTATAAACTATATAAACACCTCTACAATATCCAATTCGTTTTCTAATCCATTATAGTTACGAGCAGAACTAAAATAATAATCCTCAGCTTTAACCACAATCTTTTCCTCCACAGGATTCTGATGTATATAATTAATCTTTTGTCTTATAAACTTATTTGAATATATCTCTTCAGCATGATACCCATCTTGCCATACTTTATACTGTTGGTTTCTTTTGACATAAACACAACTTTGTTCAAAATATCCTAATAACCATTCGCGTCTACTCTCTGGCTCTTCATTTATCATTTCAATAATTTTCTTACTTGTGAATTTTTTAAAATCACGCATTATTTCAGCAATTGTAAGTTTACCATTACTTCTACAAAACATATGTAGATGACTATGCATTAAAACGCAAGCATAAATCTCTAATCCTTTATTCTTTTGACAGTATCTCAAAGCATCAAGAATAACATACTTCTGATTTAAACGAGTGAACACATCTACCCATCCCACAGTAGTAACAGTTATAAAATAAGCTTTATCTAATTCAAGAGTTTTGTACTTCCTAGACATGATGGCACTATTTTTAAAATTAGAAATAACACCTAAAGTTAAACACTAGAAATAAAAAAGAATAATACTAATCAAAGTAATTCACCCGGTTTATATTACTCCGCACGGATTGCAAATCCGCGCGAACTGCCAAACTAAACGAACTACTATACATACTACTCGTTGGCGCGGATTTGCAATCCGTGACATTATACTAACACTATACTACCATAAACCTCTTCACTACACTTAAATACTAGAGTACGACTACCTTGTATCTGTACAGATACCCTCCCCTTATGATAAACAAAGTTCACCTCCTTTAGATCAATACTCCCTTTTCCGAAATAGCGTCCTTTTCCGATATGATAAGTCATTCGCCTACTGCTCTTTGAGATAAAAAGAGTACCACATTCTTCACCACCTTTCAGGATAAGAAAAGAGACTGCTTCATCATTCACACTAGAGTGGATTAATTCATAACTACCGAATAAGTGACCGAGACCAAACACCATTATTATCTAATTTAAAACACATTAAATGTACTCATTTATCTCTTCACAAAACTCAATTATTCAAACATATAGCTCACGTTTTCATCGATTCGTTGTCGCTGACATGTCCTTCCCTATCATCCCGATATGCTCCCTAGTTGATAGGCTAGTGATAGGCTTATTTATAGCACTTATTAGCCGAGCACATGCCTATCATATGCCGACCACAAGCCGACCACCCCTAAAAAAGCACTAAAAACACCACTAGTAACGATTTGTCTCTTTCGATTAAAACACGAATGCGAAACTTTTAATATCTTCACAGTTCCAAAATTGTTAGAAAGATGACTATACTAGATGAAACAATACATCCTGGTGAAACCAAGACTTTAAACCTTGAAATCGCAAGATTACACACAGCTACTAAACTAAAAATACCCGTTATCGTATCTAGAGCTAGACTAGACGGTCCTACCGTATTACTCTCTGCTGGACTACACGGTGATGAGCTGAATGGGGTGGATATCGTACGTCAGATAGTACATCGTGGGATGAATGTCCCTAAGCGAGGTACGATTATTTGTATCCCTGTGATTAATATATTTGGGTTTATTAACCAATCTAGAGAGTTCCCAGATGGTAGAGATATGAATAGGGTATTCCCTGGTAGTAAGACTGGTTCACTAGCAGGGCGCTTTGCCCATTATCTCGTGAACTATATCTTGCCTCATGTAGATTATGCTATCGACTTTCACGCAGGAGGTGCAAGTAGATTTAACGCTCCTCAAATCAGAATCGCTCCAGAAAACCTAGAGTTAGAAGAGTTAGCGACTATCTTTCACCCACCTTTCCTATTGTACTCAGCACAGATAGCAGGTTCTTTTAGAAATGCGTGTGCTAAGAAAGGTATCAAAATGTTGTTATTCGAAGGAGGGAAGTCCTTAGATATTAACTCTGATGTATCTGAAATGGGAGTAGAAGGTACGAAGCGATTCTTACACTCTTTTGATATGCTGAAAGATGAGTTTAGCATCTGTCCTCCTAAAGAAGATATGACCATCATCACCAACTCTATTTGGGTACGTGCTAAGCGCTCTGGATTATTACACGATCAGGTAAAAATAGGTTCGTATGTAGAAAAAGGAGCTGTACTGGCAGAGGTATCTGACCCGTATGGAAAAGAAAACACAACAATCAAAGCACCGAATGCAGGCTATGTAATCAATGTAAATGATGCTCCTATAGTCTATCAAGGAGATGCAGTATTTCACATCTCAAAAACATTAAAAAAATGAATAAAGAAGAATTAAGATTAAAATATAAAGCCCTTCGCGATAACTTAGGCTTAGATAAAATAGATGATCTAAGTTTAGAAATCGCAAATCAAGCACTACAGTTACCGATCTGGGATAAGGTGAACTACCACCTGTTTCTAAGTATTCGAAATAAAAAGGAAATAGATACAGAATACCTACTGCAGATACTAGCGGGTAAGGATAAGAATACTATCTTATCTAAATCTGACTTTAAGGAGGGAACATTATCACATTACCTCTTGACGGACAACACTACGATTAAAGTCAATAGTTATGGTATTCCTGAACCTATAGACGGCATTCAAGTAAGCGAAAACCAGCTTGATGTAGTCTTCATTCCCTTATTAGCTTATGACAAACAAGGGAACAGAATAGGCTATGGCAAGGGATTCTACGATAGATTTTTAGCAGAATGCAAGCCCGATGTCGTTAAAGTAGGACTGAGTTTCTTCCCACCAGAAGACCATATCAGTGATGTGAGAGAAGGAGATATTCCTCTTGACTATTGCATCACACCTACAGAAGTATATCGATTTTAATACATATAAAACGAGGCAATATTAAGGTATTGTCTCGTTCTTTTTATAGATCTATTTGAATACAGACACCTTGCTATTAGCCTTCTATCAACAGTTAAAACTAAATTAGGATTAGTGAGTTAAGGAAAATATTTTTATGTTTATTAAAAATATTAACCAATGATCAAAAACACTATCACCTTACTTACACTTTCTCTTGTAAGTTTAGCATGGGGACAGCAATCACCTAAATTTGCTTCTACCCCATCACTAAGCCCTGATGGAAAGACTACTTACTTTAGCTATAATGGCGATATATGGCAAGCTCCAACATCTGGTGGAGAAGCTCTAAGAGTAACTGCCTTAGAAGGCAACGAGACTAACCCTCGCGTATCTCCTGATGGAAAATGGCTTGCATTCTCTTCTGACCAATACGGCAACAGAGATGTATTCTTAATGCCTCTAACAGGGGGACAAATCACACAACTTACTTACCACCAAGCTTCTGAAGATGTAGAGAGTTGGAGTTGGGATAGTAAGACAATTTACTTCACTTCTAATGCGAATAATAACTTTGGTTCTTATGCTATAGATATCAATGGTGGTACTCCTAAACCACTGTTCACAAACTACTTTAATAATACAAATGGATTAGTTGTTACTCCTGCTGGTGAGTACTTATTCACTAGTTCTATGGAGAGTGCTAGTCAGACTACTCGTAAGCGCTATAAAGGAGAGAACAACCCAGATATACTAGGTTATAATCCTACGACTAAGGCATTCAAATCTTATACAGATTATGAAGGAAAGGATTTTAACCCTACAGTAGATAAGAATGGGAAGATATACTTCATCTCAGACGAGAACAATGGCAACTATAACTTATACACCTTCGAGAATGGGAAGAAAGTAGCCTTGACGAACTTCGATACTTCTATCAAGAAACCTTATGTATCAGCTGATGGTAGCAAAGTCGTTTTTGAGAAAGATTATATGATTTATGTACTTGACACAGCTACTAAGTCTATAACACCCCTAGCTACTTCTGTAAACACGAATAAAGCTATCGAGAAAGAGCAGTCTTATACTGTAGAAGAAAATATGGAATACTTCGATGTGTCTCCTGATGCGAAGAAGATTGCATTCGTTAGTCGTGGGATATTATTCGTATCGGATATCGAAGGAAAATTCGTACAAGCGGTATCGGACGGTAAAGAACGTGTAATGGAAGTAAAATGGTTAAAGGACAACAAGACGCTACTATACAGTCAGACGTATAAAGGATACCAAAATTGGTTTAAAAGATCTGCTGATGGCAAGGGAACAGTTACTCAATTAACTTCTGATAATCGCAACAACAGAGACATTACTTTAAATAAAGAAATGACTAAAGCTGTATACCTAAGTGGTAGAGATGAAGTGAGATTATTAGACTTGACGACTTATACTTCTAAAGTAATAGTGAAAGACGAAATATGGGCATTCCAAAACTCTAAGCCTTCTTTCTCTCCTAATGGGGAGTATGTGTTATTCACTGCTAAGCGCAATTTCGAAGAGGACATCTTTGTTCATCATATCGCAAAGAATGAGACAATTAACTTAACGAATACAGGTGTAGCAGAGTCTAGCCCTTACTGGTCTCCTAGTGGTAAGTATATCTACTTTATGAGTGACAGACTTAATCCTTCTTATCCTCTAGGAATGCAAAATCCTAGTATCTACCGATTCTCTGTAGATTGGCAGACAGACGCATTTAAATCTGATCAGTTTGACAAACTATTCGTAGAAAAGAAAGAAGAGGATACAAAAGATACTAAGAAAAAGGACAAAAAGAAAAAACAAGAAGATACCCCAAAAGTGAAATCTATTAAGATAAACACAGAGGGACTGCTTGATCGTATAGAGCAGGTAAGTGACCGTTTTGGTAATCAATATAATCCTATCGTATTCGCTGATGATAAAAAAGAGGTAGTGTTCTATAACACGAATCAAGAAAACGGAAAGGGCAATTTATACAAAACAGTTTACGAAGACTTCGAAGACAATAAAAGTGAAAAAGTATTCGATAAACGCGCGAATCAATTACTTCAACGTGACAAAAAAGTATATGCACTAATCAGTGGTAACATCTATAGCTTTGAGTTAAGCAAAGGAAAGCCTGAGCAGATTAAAATCAAACACAGCTTTACTAAAAATTTAGCAGATGAGTTTAACCAAATGTATTATGAGACATGGGCTGGTGTAGAGGAGAATTTCTATGACGAAACTTTCCACGGTATAGATTGGAATAATATGAAAGAGCAATTCGCTCAATATCTACCTGATGTTAATAGTAGAAATGACCTGCGTATCTTACTGAACGATATGTTAGGAGAATTAGGTTCTTCTCATTTAGGGTTTAATTCTTCTGGAAGTGAAGAAAAGACAAAACTAAGCTACAGATCTTATGAGACTGGTATCGTATTCAATACGGATAAGCCTTATCAAGTAGAGCGCATCGTACGTAAATCTCCTGCTTATGCTACAGACATAGACATTAAACCTGGGGATGTATTAACCAAAGTGAATGGGCATAAAGTAGATGAGAAAGCGAATAGAGATACTTATTTCACCTTCGCTAATAGTCAAGAAGAAATAAGCCTAACATTCAATAGAGGAGGAAAAGAGATTAATACAAAGCTGCACCCTATCTCTTTTGGAAACATGAAGTCACTACTGTATGACGAATGGATTTATACGAATAAAAAACGTGTGAACAAGCTAAGTGATAATCGTATCGCATATACGTATATGAAGAATATGACTTCACCTGAGTTAGACAGATTCTTACTAGATATGGTAGAACAAGAGGCTAACAAAGAAGGTGTAATCTTAGACTTGCGTTATAATACAGGAGGGAATGTACATGATAAGGTACTGAATTTCTTATCACAAAGACCCTATCTACAATGGAAGTATAGAGAAGGTAAACTAACAGTACAGAGTAACTTCACCCCTAGTGGTAAGCCAATAGTATTGCTTATCAATGAATCATCTCTGAGCGATGCCGAGATGACTGCTGCAGGGTTTAAAGCCTTAAAACTAGGAAAAATCATAGGTCAAGAGACGTATAGATGGATTATCTTCACTTCTGGTAAGAGCTTAGTAGACGGCTCATCGTATAGATTACCATCATGGGGTACTTATACACTGGATGGGCAGAACTTAGAAAAAACAGGTGTTGCACCTGATATCTATGTTAAAAACACATTCGTAGATAGATTAAATGACAATGATCCTCAACTAGAGAGAGCTGTTCAAGAAATCTTGAAAGACATTAAATAATACAGTAAAGGCTTCCCTCAGGAAGCCTTTATACTTTTATAACTTAGTCCATAGCACACCCACCTACTCTACGAGACACTTAGAGATTGATTTAAACAACGAATGGTCTACATCTAACCCAATCTCTACATATAAAAAAAGGCTCCCTAAAAGAGAGCCATATTGTTAGTTTTTAAAAACTTTTTTACTAAATACGATTAAGATACCTACTCCTACTGATATAGCTACATCCGCAATATTAAAAATAGCATTGAAGAAAGTAAAGTAGTTTCCTCCCCAGATAGGTAACCACTCAGGTAGATATCCTTTCCAGATAGGGAAATAGAACATATCTACTACCTTACCGTGAAACCAACTACCATAAGGCTGATCTGAGAACATCGTTGCTATCTGCCCAGGTGTACTCTCATTAAAGATAACTCCGTAGAATATAGAGTCAATAATATTACCTAATGCTCCTGCCATAATTAAAGCAATAGCTACGATAAGATAATTAGAAGCTTTCTTCTTGAAAGAATCATTTAACCACCATGCAATACCACATACAGCCACTATTCTGAATAATGTCAAAGCAAGTTTACCATAATCTCCTGGTAACTCTACCCCCCAGGCCATACCCTCATTCTCTATAAAATGAATGCGAAACCAATCAAAAACGACTATCTCATCATTTAATAAAAAATTAGTTTTAATATATATCTTCAATAGCTGATCTAGTATCAATACTATCAAAACAAGTAGGTAAGCTCTCTTTAACGACATTTTTCTTTATTTACAAGGAACAAATGTAGTTATTTTATCACATAAAAAAAACGCTCCTAATGGAGCGTTTTTAAATTTATTAAAGATTAACGTTGCAGATTCTTTGCCTCGATACTCATAGTAGCATGTGGAACTAATTTCAATCTTTCTTTATCGATTAGTTTCCCTGTTACTTTACATATACCGTAAGTCTTGTTTTCAATACGGATTAATGCATTTTTTAAATCACGAATAAACTTCTCTTGACGTATTGCTAACTGAGCATTCGCTTCTTTAGACATTGTTTCGCTTCCTTCTTCAAACGCTTTGAATGTAGGTGATGTATCATCTGTACCATTATTCAAATCATTCATATAGGCGCTTTTAATTAATTCTAAATCTGCTTGAGCTTTCTCAATCTTAGCCGATATTAACACCTTAAATTCAGCTAAATCTGCATCAGAATAACGTACAATTTCACCTACTTCTTTCATAATTTTAATTATTTTAAAATTAACACTCGCGTTTTTAGCTCATCAAACTCTACATCTACACCCTCGCTCAACTCAGTCACGAATTCTAATGTGTGTGTTAGTGTTTCAGACTTGATATAGTCCTCATTCGCTAAAACAGCCTCTTTTATTTCTTTTTCTTCTAGTATTTTTACTACAATCTTATCAGTAACTTCAAATCCAGAGTCTTTTCTGATGTTCTGAATTCTATTTACTAACTCTCTTGAGATACCTTCTTTTCTCAATTCAGGACTGATAGTTATGTCTAATGCCACTGTTAGTCCAGCTTCGTTAGCAACTAGCCATCCCTCAATATCTTGAGAAGTAATCTCAACATCTGCTACTGTTAAAGTAACACTTTTTTCTGATAGATCTAATGTAATCTCACCATTTCTTTCAAGTAATGCGATTTCTTCCTGCCCAAAACCCTGTATCTTATTCGCAATCAGCCCCATATCCTTACCGAATCGTGGTCCTAATGTTTTAAAATTAGGTTTGATCTGTTTTACTAAGATACCTGAAGCATCATCTAGTAATTCGATTTCTTTCACATTAACCTCAGCTTTGATTAGATCAGCGATAGCTAATATCTCATTTCTTTGGTTATCATCTAATACAGGAATCATTACTCTCTGTAGTGGTTGACGTACCTTAATCATTTCTTTCTTACGAAGTGATAACACTAATGAAGAAATGATTTGAGCTTTTTGCATTCTGCTTTCTAATGCTTTATCAACGAATTCTTCCTTGAATTCAGGGAAGTTAGCCAAATGTACAGATTCGAAACTTTCTCCATGTGTTGCTAAAGTTAAGTCTCTGTAAAGTTTATCCATGAAGAATGGAGCAATAGGAGAACCTAATTTAGCTACAGTTAATAAACATGTATACAATGTTTGGTAAGCTGCTATTTTATCTTGTGCATATTCACCTTTCCAGAATCTTCTTCTACATAGACGAACATACCAGTTACTCAAGTTCTCTGTAACGAAATCTGTAATCGCACGAGCTGCTTTCGTTGGCTCATACTCTGCATAGAATTCGTCTACACGTTGTACTAAAGTATTTAACTCAGATAAGATCCATCTATCTATCTCAGGTCTTTCTGCTAATGGAATGTCTTGCTCTTCATACTTAAATCCATCGATATTAGCATATAACGCAAAGAAGTTATAAGTATTATATAATGTCCCAAAGAACTTTCTTCTTACTTCTGTAATACCATCAAGGTCAAACTTCAAGTTATCCCATGGATTCGCATTCGAAATCATATACCAACGCGTAGCATCAGGTCCGTGCTCAGCTAATGTATCAAATGGATCTACAGTATTACCTAAACTCTTAGACATCTTCAATCCGTTCTTATCTAACACTAATCCGTTAGATACTACATTCTTATATGCTTTAGTATCGAATACTAATGTAGCAATAGCGTGTAATGTATAGAACCATCCACGTGTCTGGTCAACTCCCTCAGCGATAAAGTCTGCAGGATATGATTTATTATTGTCTATTAAGTCTTTATTTTCAAATGGATAGTGCCATTGTGCATAAGGCATAGATCCAGAATCAAACCAAACGTCAATTAAGTCTGACTCACGACGCATAGGTTTACCAGAAGGAGATACTAATACGATATTATCCACTACATTTTTATGTAAATCAACTTTATCATAGTTCTCTTCACTCATATCTCCTACTACGAATCCTTCAAAAGGATTAGCTGTTTGGATACCAGCAGCCATAGATTTATTAATCTCGTTCATTAACTCTTCTACAGATCCTACTACAAGTTCTTCTGTCTTATCTTCAGATCTCCAGATCGGTAATGGAATACCCCAGAAACGAGAACGAGATAAGTTCCAGTCATTTGCATTCTTAATCCAGTTACCAAAACGTCCTTCTCCAGTCGCTTTAGGCTTCCAGTTCACTTCTTCGTTTAATTCGAACATACGCTCTTTTACCTCAGTGATCTTGATAAACCAAGAGTCTAATGGGTAATATAATACAGGTTTGTTCGTTCTCCAACAATGTGGGTAACTGTGAACATACTTCTCTACTTTGAACGCTTTGTTTTCTTCTTTTAAACGAATAGCAATTTCTACGTCAACAGAACGCTCAGGTGCTTGCCCTTCATCATAGTATTCATTCTTCACATATTTACCTCCTAAGTCACCTAGCTCTTTAACGAAACGACCTTGTAAGTCTACTAATGGAACTGGGTTCTCATCAGCGTCAAGGATAAGCATAGGCGGTACTTCTGGTGTAGCTTCTTTAGCTACCTTAGCATCATCTGCACCAAAAGTAGGAGCTGTATGTACGATACCTGTACCATCTTCTGTAGTAACAAAGTCTCCAGAGATTACTCTGAATGCGTTCTTAGGGTTTTGGTATGGTAATACATAAGGCAATAACTGCTCATACTTAGCTCCCACTAAGTCAGCACCTTTAAATTCCTTAACTACGAAGTAAGGAATCTTTTTATCACCTTCTTTATATGCGTTTAATTCTTCTTCTGTTTCTACAGCTGCGAACTTACCTGCGAACTGCTTACCAACTAATGGTTTACCTAATACTACATTAATCGCCTCACCCGTATATTGGTTAAACGACTTCACTAATACATAATCAATCTTAGGTCCTACAGTCAATGCTGTATTCGATGGTAATGTCCATGGAGTAGTCGTCCAAGCTAAGAAATGAATAGTACCGAATCCTTTTAAGAACTCAGGTAATGTCTCATCAATAGCTTTAAACTGTGCTACGATAGTTGTATCTGTGATATCTTTATATGCTCCAGGTTGGTTAATCTCATGTGATGATAGACCTGTACCTGCTTTAGGAGAATATGGTTGGATAGTATATCCTTTGTATAACAAGTCTTTATCATAGATTTGTTTTAACAACCACCATACTGATTCCATATATTTAGACTTGTATGTCACATAAGGATCGTTCATATCTACCCAATACCCCATCTTCTCAGTAAGGTCATTCCATAGATCTGTATAACGCATTACAGTACGCTTACACGCTTGGTTATATTCCTCTACTGTAATTTTAGTTCCGATATCTTCTTTAGTAATTCCAAGTTCTTTCTCTGTACCTAACTCTACAGGTAGTCCATGCGTATCCCATCCAGCTTTACGCTTTACTTGGAACCCCTTTTGAGTTTTATAACGACAAAAAATATCCTTAATAGCACGAGCCATCACGTGGTGAATTCCTGGTTTACCATTTGCTGAAGGTGGGCCTTCGAAAAACACGAAAGGTTTATTATCCTCTCTAGTACTAATACTTTTTTCGAATATTGATTGTTCTTTCCAAAACTCTAGCATCTCCGATGCTACCCCTGACATGTCAAGATTCTTATATTCTGTAAATTTAGTGCTCATCGTTATTATTATAATATTTTTTAATCAATTTTGCGAATTTAAACAAATTACTTCAATATCTCCCTAATTAATTGGTAGGAAAAACATTAAAATATTTAGTTAGAGAAGACTTCTTTTAAAACTTCTAAAGAATTAGGCTTTCTGAAGTCATTTAGGTGCTGTTCATAATAACTAATTATCATGGTTAACAGTCTCTTCCGATCCTTATTATTAAAGACTTTCTGGTCACTAGAGAAGCCTAATTCAATCAATTTTCTAAACAAAAAGGTCGGTTCTTCATCAAAACAACAGGGAGAAAAGTGATCAGTAAACACTCCTTCTTCCCAGTTAAAATAAAGCTTACTTTTTCCTTCCGATGCAGGGTAAAACCCAAAGTACTTCGTCAATTCTACCATCAAAATCAAGTGGAAATTAGCTACCTCATCATGGGTATCAAACCACAGTAAAGCCGCTTCTAGAAAAGTAAAGAAATCCTTATCTACAACAGGCTCTCTAAATACTGAGTGCAATACTTCTCCGATAAAGATAGCGATACAATTCTTGTTGTAATTATAATAGATATCTTGATATACATGAGCTGTTTTAACCTCCTTAAAATACTCTAGCCCTCCTTTATTCTTATAAACAAAGTCAATATCTAATATCGTCAAAGGTTGAAAATAAGCTATTTTCTGTGCAGACTTCCCTTTGGCAAAAGCATTGCGAACAAAGAAACTCACCATACCTGCCTCTTCTGTAAAGCACTTTACGATTAAGCTCTTCTCTTGATATTTTAAAGCACTAAGTACAATTGCTTTAGTCTTTATCTGCATCTATTCTCTTTTAATAATCTAAAATACGTCTTCTTCATCTAATTGTGTGCAAAAGTACTAAAATAAAACAGACCTAACATATAAAGGCACTGCTTCAACTGGCTCAAAATATCTCCCCTAAAGCATTATAATACAGTGCAAATACATCCTAAAAAAGAGACTAGCGAAATCTTACAATATGAGACTATAATCATAACAATTTTCATAGCTTTGCACATACCTATGAAAAAAAGCATGAAAAAAATCTTACTAATTCTATTCCTTTCAATAGCTGTTGCGAGCTGCATGAAAGAGAAGAGTTTCTCTTTTGAGGAAAAAGTGTACCAGAAGATATTATTAGACACTTGTGTTGATGAGGACTGTACTGAGATCAAGATTACAACAGCAGAGATAGTCGATCCTCAAAATGAAATAGCAGACAGAATCAACAAGGATAACCTCTCTATCATTAATGAGATTCTCTCTTTTGAAAATGAGAAGAAACAGGCTACTAACTATGACAGTATTGTAATCTCGTTTACGAATGCTTATACCAATATGGTTAAGAAATTTCCTAAAGCGACAATACCTTGGCAAGCGAAAGCGAATAATATCGTAACCTTCTACGGGGACAACTTAGTCAGCTTTGCCTTAGATTACTATATTTTCACAGGAGGAGCTAACGGATTTCAAGGAGAGAAAACGATGCACTATAACCCTGCTACAGGAGAACAATACAGTAAGGAACAGTTGTTTAAAAACTATGGGGACTTCAAAAAACTAGTGATCAACAAGTTAAAAGAATTAAATGATAACGGTAAAGAGAAGGCTACTAATATAAGCGAACTATCACTAGAAGAAGATTCTCTAGAGATGCCAGAGAACATCTTTATCTATGAAGATAGTGTAGTACTTAACTTTACTACTACAGATGTAAGCACAGTTGCAAGCAAGGTAATCACCATCTCATTCACACAAGAAGAAATAGTCCCTTACCTAAGCTTTGAACTAAAACCTAAGCCAAACACAAATAAATAATACCCGCTAAACAAAGAGTTGTGAGCATTTATAAAAAGATATTTAAACAAACGGCTATCTACGGATTAGCAGCAGTATTTCCTAAAGTAATTGGGTTCTTCCTAGTTCCTTTTCACACAGACTTGATGCAAAATAACGACTATGGTCAGTATAGTGTTATTTTCTCTATTATGATGTTTCTAAATGTGATACTTTCATTTGGGATGGAGACCGCCTTCTTTAGATTTTATAATAAACAAGAGGATAAGAAAGAGGTTATTAATAACAGTTTATTATTCCTTGGATGCACCACTTTACTATTCGCCATAATTAGCGTATTGACCTTAGACTTTTGGGCTTCTATCCTTAGTGTATCAAATGAACTATTATACTATGTACTCTTTATTTTAGTACTAGACGCCTTAGTTATAGTTCCTTTTGCTAAGCTTAGAGCAGATCAAAGACCTCTATACTACAGCGCCATCAGGATAGCGAATGTATGTATCTACACCGCTCTTAATATATTCTTCTTATACTACCTACCTAAGCTAAATAACGCTTATCCAGATAGTATATTCAACACTATTTACAAAGAGGGAAATCAAGTAGTCTATATATTTATTGCTAACCTAGTTGCTAGTTTATTCACTTTCTTAGTCTTCTATAAAGACTACTTTAGTATCAAGTTTAAGTTTAATAAAGAACTGAATAAACAGATGCTTACCTACAGTTTTCCTATCATGGTAGGAGGACTTGCATTTGCTGTTAATGAAGGTTTTGATAAAATCTTGTTAGAACGACTATTACCAGCTGATATCGCACTATCAGAAGTAGGAAAATATGCTGCATGTTATAAGTTAGGATTGTTTATGGTCTTGTTCAGACAAGCTTATACACTAGGTATCGAACCATTCTTCTTTAACTACGCTAAGAATGACGACGCACCTACTAAATACGCTACCATTACTAAATACTTCACTATTTTTGGTAGTATGATTATGTTAGGCGTTATCGTATTTGCAGATGTATTGAAAGTCCTGTTTATTAGAAACGAGTCTTATTGGGATGCGATGATAGTCGTACCACTTATCATCTTAGCCAACTTATGTATGGGAATCTATACCAACCTATCTGTATGGTATAAACTAAGAGATAAGACAGCCATAGGAGCTTACATCTCTATTATGGGAGCTGTATTCACACTGATCTTTAACTTTATCCTTATCCCTATTTGGGGATATATGGGATCAGCGATAGCTACTCTGATAGCCTATGCATCCATGATGCTAGTCTCTTATGTGATGGGACAAAAACACTATCCTATCCCTTATGACAAAAGAGCTATAGGAGGATACTTAGGAATATCTATACTCCTTAGCTTTATATACTTCTACTGCTTCAGAGAAAACTACTTCATAGGAATAGCCTTTATACTCGTATTCTTAGGTATTATATACAAATTTGAGAATGCAATGATCAAGAAAATCATCAAAAGATAAATATAGAATCCATTACTAATTAAGTAATGGATTTTTTTTAACATGCCTTTAAATATCTTATATTTAATACTTTAAAAAATACGCTATGACTAACGAAATCTTTTTGAGTATTACTAAAGACAACAGTTCTATTACACTCTTTGAAGAGAGACTATTTTTACCTTTCTTCTGGATTTGCCTACTAGACCATGAGATGATAAGTAGTAGAATACCTCACTGGGAACAAGCTTATAGATTCGTAGATTTCGATCTGGAATATGAGAGAGATGATGAGAGTATAGATAATACCGCATGTACAATCACTATCTCTAAAGAAAAATTTCATACCAATTCCGCAATAGCTAGAGAAAAGATAGAGAAGCAACTCAATCAAGCATTACCTCTATACGATGATTTTATAGCTTGTATAGAGAGTCATCTCTCTCAAGGAGGTGTGATTAATTTAGAGATACTATACTATATTCGCTGTTGTGACTCACCACAGGACTTCATTAAGGGTATAAACAGAGAGATAACATCCATAAAAAAACAGCAAGTTTATCCTATACGGTACTTCGACCCAATAGACTTAATAGGTACTGGAACAGGTATAGCCTCGATAGACAACAAGGAATTTAAAGAATTGGCCCCCTATAAGCACGCTGATGATAACAGATACAATGATAAACCTGACCATGATCCTAATTTGAGGCAAAAGAATATTCGTAAACTAATCTACTTCTTCATCTCCCTTATAATCATAGTTATTTTATTCATTATAAACCAATAATTCCTTCTTAGATAATGACAACACATCTCTCATATCTCTAAGAGATTATAGTATCATCTAAGTCTGTAATACACCATGAGTACAAGACCTCATAATAAGATAACCACACAAATGAGAATACTAGCACTATGCCAAATAGCGCTAGTGGGCTTATTTATCTATCACATTAGTCTTAGGAATACGTACAGCAGCCTTATATTCGTAGATGCACTTATATTTATCTTACTAGGTGCTTATATAAAACATCTCCTTATCGTAAAAAAACCTAATCAAAAGAAAAAGAGGAAAAAAAAGAAAAGATCAAGATAACTGTATATCAATGCTCTCTCTTAGCTACTCTCAATCCCGATACAACATGAATTCTTCTGCTGATCAGTACTTAATTCTAAGCAACAGCTCTCCAACACCACTTACTTAAGCACTTCACATCAAGCGCTACAAACCGTATTGCTATAATCAAATGCTACCCCTTCCGGCTATTTCCTAAAATAGCATAGAACCTCTGCCCTTTCTTTCCCCATTCTTTCTTCTTGGATAATACATGATCAATACTAGAAGCATTCTTCGACTACTATTTCTCTAGTCCACTATTTACGACCTATTCTCCACTAACTGTCGAGCGATTTAAGACGAAGGTAGATATCCTCTAGGATAGAGATAGGTACACCAAGAAGAGAAAAAACACAAGAAAAGCATAAACAACTAAATAACAACAACTTAAAACAATAGCCTATTAAAAAAAATATATCCTTTTTTTTAGAATAGCCCTTCATTAGTACCCAAAATCAATGTTTTTCTAAAAAAAGAGAGACAATAACTCTAAAATATACCTGATTAGTACCCCCTAAAACAGCATTTTTTTAAAAAAGTGAAGTGTGTTTTTTAAAAAATGCAAGAAGACTATTATAAGTACTTCATCAAAATAGGCTTAGACACTTATACATAGAAGCAAAAAAAAGCCACTTCTATACAGAAATGGCTCTTCATATTGTTGTTTAGACGACTATTTCTTAGCGTCTTTTTTGATTTTATCTTCGATACGTTTTACACGCTTCTCACTATCAGGGTGAGTAGAGAATATTTTAGCTTTAGTAGATTTATCAGCTCCATATTCTTTCTCCATATCAGCAAACTTTTGGAATCCATCTGCTAACGCTTGTGGGTTCTTACCATTCGCTACTAAGAATTTATAAGAGTAATCATCTGAATCAGTCTCTTGTCCTTGAGAGAACTGAGCTCCAATAAGTTTCTCTGTTAGAGCCCCTAGGTCTCCTTTCATTAAGTCACCTACTGTACCTTGAGTTGTACCAGCAAATTGTACAGCTGCTTCTGCTAACAATACTTTTCTATACCCGTTTAAAGAGTGCTTTAATTTTACGTGTCCGATCTCGTGACCGATGATACCTAATAGCTCATCATCACTCATAATATCCATCAATGAAGAGAATACACGCACACTTCCATCAGGACAAGCAAAAGCATTTACGTCTGTAACGTAATATACTTTATAGTTTAGATCTAGACCATCATAGTTCTTATATGGCCCGAAGATACGCTCTAAACGCTCTGCATATGCTTTCTTCTTAGGATCTTTATCCTTCACTGTACACACAGGGTTATTCTCATCCATCCACTTAACAGCAGCGGCGGCAGACTGAGCTACTTCTTCATCACTTACTGTAAATGCCTTAGCTGCTTTTAGACCAGCTTCGATCTTCTTTGGGTTTAATTTACCAAACTGTGCATTAGCTGTTCCTATTGCAAAACACACTAAACATGCAGATAATAAAACTTTTTTCATAATGTTAATATTTTTTTACAAGAACAAATGTACTCTTTTATTTTAAATTCGCTAATTGAATCTTAAATACTCATAATCAACCTATAACAATGCTATTAGATTCTCAAAAAGACCTAAAAACATTCGTATTTTTCCCTTGAACCATTCAAAATAAAACGCTCTATTACCAACTACTTAGATGTATTACCCTACTAAAAAAGAGCTCCTAAGAGCTCCCTAAATAATATGAAATACAACAACTTATTATATCACAACTGTTTTTTTAGTTTGTACTGTATAATTAGTATTAAACACAGTGTCTACAAATCTCCACTCTGCCTTCGCTCCAGATGTGGTGTAATCAATATATAAATATCCTCTATCCGTAAGATTTACATAGTCAAGTTCATCTATTAATAATGGCATTACTTGTTCTAATTGTCTAGCCTGACTCGGATCATTCGATATTCCTAAATACGTCTCCATACCAGGTGAACTAACAGAACTAGTTGCTAACTCATATCCTACTACCTCTCCTGTCTGTGTCTTCATCTGACTATACCATGCATTATGTGTATCTCCTGCTAGAGTCATTACCTTTTTTCCCTTGCATAAGCTATACAGCATCTCTCGCTCCACCGCATACCCATCCCATGCATCTAGATTATATGGAAGTACAGTAGTCACTCTAGCTTTCTCCTGTGCTGTAAGTGTAGGATCTCCTTGAAGTAAGCGAGTTTTAATCACTACTAATTCTCCTACAGCCTTTTGTAAAGCAAGCATTGAGTTAGCAGAAGCACTTCCTCCTGCCTCTATCTCTGCCATGATCTGATTAACAATCATTAAAAACTCAGCAGGAACAAGCATCTTCGCCATTAAGATCTGTTGTCCTAACACCTGCCATGTAGCCCCACTAGAGTTCATCTGACCAGCTAACCACCCCAACTGTTCTTTCCCTAATAATTGACGATTAGGGTTCATATAATCTTGCATAAACTTAGCTTGATCAAAGCCGCTAGCCGTCATATAATTGCCATAACTCAACTGTTTATCTCTAGCAATAACACGAGTATCTAACATATGTAATGAAAGAATATTACCGAAGTCAAAACTTCTATAGATACGAGCGTCTTTACCAGTCTTTAGTGGTATAAACTCACTATATGCCTGTAATGCTGCTCTTTTTCTTGTTTCAAAACTACCTTCTGTTTCTGGCTGATGATTCTCTGCACCATCCTTATACGTATCATTAGCTATCTCATGATCATCCCACACACAGATGAAGGGCTTCTTCTGATGTGCCAACTGAAGGTTAGCATCACTTCTATACTGTCTATATCGCTCTCTATAATCCTCTAAAGTAACGATCTCTTTATTCGGTTTATGAGCTCTGTTAAAGGCTAATGTACTCGCATTAGTACCATATTGTCCAGGAGCGTATTCATAGATATAATCACCTAAGTGGATAATGACATCTGCATCTGACTTAGCCATCTCACCATAGACATGAAATAGACCTGCAGGATAATTAGAACACGACGCTATGGCTAGCTTCACATTACTCACTTGATCTGATGTAGCAGGTAGTGTGATGGTCTCCCCGATCACAGAAGTATCTTTGGCAGCAGTATTATAGAATCTATAATAAAACTTACTATTAGAAGGTAAGTCTTGTATTTCTATAGCGATTGTATTGTCTGAAAGAGAGGCAACAGTCGCTTTGCCTTGACGAACAATATCTTTAAAATGAAGGTCTTTTGCTATTTCCCATACTATTTCAGTATTAGCATTGGCATAACGAGTCCAAATGATAATACTAGTAGCAGTTGGGTCAAAACTAGCTACACCATAGTCAAAGTTTTTGATCTGAAACTGTCCATCTACACCATCTGTGTTAGGATTGCTTGAATCGTCATTAGAACAACTAATAATTATAGGAGCTAAAAATAAACTTCCTGATGCTAATAAAGAAGTGCGCAAGAACTTCCTTCTATTGAATTGTGAATTATCCATACTTTAAAAACTTTATCACAAAACAACTCTTCTCGCATTATCAGAGAATTAAAACCAGGTTAACAATCCGTAACCATTAGGTGCGATATGTTAATTTATAGTGCTTAGACTGTTTGGTGTTTTTCCTTGCGCTTATGAAAAGTCTCTTTATACTGCCCCTCATTATCTTTAGCGATAATACTGATGCTTCCGTTGATTTCTAATGTTGCTAATTTCACTTGTTTGAAGTACTCTACACCATGTTCATGCATAGCCTCAGTCAACTCTTCTGAGGTAATGCTTAGCTGTGTAGCTTTAGCGAAATCAACCACACCGTGCTGGATAATGACTTCAGGTTTTTGTTGGAGTAATCGATTGACAAGTTTGTTGTGAGCGATCAGTCGTTTCATTCCGTAATTTAAAGAGAACAAAACAAAAGCAGCTAATATTCCTCCTTCTAAGCTCGTATTAGGGCCAACCATAGCATTCTGTACTGAATTGCTAATTAAGAGCATTAAAACAACGTCAAATGTGTTTAACTGAGACAACTGTTTCTTGCCAAACACACGCATCGCTATAATCATAAATAAATATACAGCCACACTTCTCCATACGATATCTAAATACTCCATAAATACTTGCTTTTACTTCAAATTTAAACAAAAGCTAAATACAAAAAACACAACTTCTAGACTATCTCATCCTTCTATATCATAAAATAGTAGGACAACCTCAAAGACAATCTCATTAGTTCTATTCAACAATAACACTTATCTTAGATGTTATCAAAAGCAACTAAACTAATGTTTGATTATTTATTCAACGAAGGAGAAACTCCTAAATATCCTATGTTATTGGCATTACTAGTAATGACTATATTTGGTGTAGGTATGTACTTCCAAAGCAACGAAAATGTGTATACTCTCAATGATAAAGAATTAGAAGAAAACCTAAAGAGAGAGTTTAATGCTTCTGTAATCTATAAAGGCATTGAAAAAAATAATAAAAATACGGAGTACTATCAGCTAGATAACAATATGAAGTTCTATACATATCACCCTATCTTTAACTTAATAGATGTAGGGGATAACCTGATCACTAAGAAAGATTCTTCTACATTAGAAATCAGAAAACAAGATACTATTATCTATATAGACTATAAAACGGATATTTGGGCAAGATTACCTAGAGGATCTAACTTTTATAAATAACAGCTTACCTGCACTACTATACCCTACTATGAAAAACAATTGGTTTAAAGATGGACTTGACTTCGAAAACATAAGTATAAACCCATTTATACCTATGCTAGCTGTATTATGTCTTATCGTCTTAGTCGCTTATAAATGCGGAGGAGAAAATGCCTACACAGAGAATGATAGACAACTAAAAGAAAATACACTTAAAGAGTTTAAGGCTGTTGTCATCAGTCAAGAAGCTAATAAAGGATCTAGAGCAGGATCTTATTACATACTAGACAATGATATGCGATTCTATGAGAGAGAATACCTCTATAAGGTAATAGAGATAGGAGATACACTAATCACTAAACAAAATTCTACAAGACTAGAGATTATCAAAAAAGACACTGTTCTGACGATAGATTATTTAGAAGATATATGGACAGCTAAAGACCGTTCACTGAGATATAGGCATTAGAATAGCCTTATAAAAAAAGCAGGAGTGATATATTCTATCACTCCTGCTTTTTTATTCACTTGCTATAATCTTATAAGTTTAAATTTTGATTCTTATCATATCTCACTTGGTATCCAAAGCGAAGTGATTTACTATCATTTCCTTTCAGTCTAAGGTCCCACTTCACAAGCCCTTTCTCTTCATTAAGCTTTCCTGATGAAGTCTCTGTTAATTCTACTTCTATATCTTTATTAGAACTAATAGGATACTGGTCTTCTACTTGTATATCTATCTGCTCAGCTTTGTTGTTGCGGATTGTAATATCGTATACGAAGTTTTGAGACTTTTTAGAAGATAACATCTTAGTACCTGATTTATCTTTTAATAAAATACGAGTAACTGCTACTTTAGGATCTTTACCCATATTTAGTTTCATCTCCTCTTCAGTGTTTGCAGGGTTCAACATTGTCTTACCAACATATACTCCATCAAAGATTACGTTTGCCTCTCCTGCTAATAAGTTATAATTACCATAGTCCTTAATCGTTGCTACTAAATAAGCATTTAGGTCAAGCTTAGGAGCTACATAATATTTATACTCCGCAGGAATAGCAAAGTCGTTAAGTGTAACACTATGTGACTTATTATTAGACATCACCGTGTACGGAATATTTATATCAAATGATACGTTTAACTGTGATTCGTTTACTTGAGTAAAGTTACTCATTGTACTCTCTTCATATACAACAGCGTCATTTAGCATAGAAGACGATTCAGCTTCATAACTCATCTTAGCAGACATATCTGCCATTACATTTAATTTCTTATTTGCATTTCTATTATATCCTGCAGTCGTTAGATAGGTATTATAATCAAGGAACCACGTGCTCCAAGTAGGAATAACATTACTCTGATTCGCTACACCACTTGTCAAGCTAAGATTCACACCTCTCCAGTCAATACCAGAACTCTGTTTCACATCCGCTTTATAAACTACTTTTACAGGAGAGTTAATCTTCTCTACTCTTAGGTCATAAAAAGGCTTCCATGACGCAGCATTCGTTAAATACTTAATCTGAAAAGGCACTTCACCTTCTCTGTCATTCATTACTTGTATAATCAGCTTACCCTTGCTAGATTTCTCACTTTTGCCTTCATTAAAAGCAAGCTTATCTTGTAAATTGGTTAGTCGAGTATTAAGGTCATCCTTCTTCTCGTTTAACTTATCTAACTCTGTACTCAGCTGTAGTCTCTTTGTTTTATAATAGTCTACCATCTTCATCACTTCTGCAGTAGTTGTTCCTTGTTCTCCACCTACTTTCTGATTAGAGTCTAATAAAGCAATTGTTCTACTTTCTACATCAATAGCATTATTCACCTTCTTTAATTCAGTTTGAACTAATTTAATACTATCTCTTACAGGCTTCAACAATGGAGAATCTACTGGACTATCATATTCTTCTACATATCGATTACTATACTGTATAGCCATGACTGTCACCTCAGATATAGATCCGATCTGTATAGTAGGTTCGTTTAGATAATCAGCTACATTGGTAATCACTACCTCTGAAGTTCCCTTAGGCAACTTCAATTTGGCCTTATGCGTTAATTCAGCACTGTTAAAGTACACTCGGGCGCTCTCTAGCTTAGCAGGTGTAAACACAGGCTTCTGTGCCCATGTCATAACCGTAGTCAAAGCTAATGTAACAATCGTTAGATTCTTTTTCATAGTATTCAATTTTAAGTTATCCGAAGAGGTATTCTACTACATCTTCAATCTTAGTCACTAGAACAACCTTAATTCCTCTACCAGTATGACTAATCTTATTATATTTTGAAACAAAAATAGTAGAGAAACCAAGCTTCTCTGCTTCTTGTATACGTTGGTCTACTCTATTTACAGGTCTAATCTCACCAGATAGCCCTACCTCTCCAGCGAATGTAAAGTCTTTGCCAATAGACATATCTTGATCTGAAGATAGAATAGCAGCAACCACCCCTAAGTCAATGGCAGGATCATCTACTGTAATACCTCCTGTGATATTTAAGAATACGTCTTTTTGTCCTAATCTAAATCCAGCTCTTTTTTCTAATACAGCTAAGATCATATTCAGTCGTTTCAGGTTATATCCTGTTGCACTACGTTGTGGAGTACCATATACAGCTGTACTCACAAGGGCTTGTACCTCTACCATCAGTGGGCGCATCCCTTCTAAAGTAGCAGCGATGGCTGTTCCTGATAATTCTTCTTCTTTATGTGATATTAATATTTCAGAAGGATTAGACACCTCTCTAAGACCACTTCCTTGCATCTCATAAATACCAAGCTCTGCTGTAGAACCAAAACGGTTCTTATTCGCTCTTAGTATTCGATATACGTGATTTCTATCACCTTCAAACTGTAATACAGTATCCACCATGTGTTCTAACATTTTAGGTCCTGCTATACTTCCATCCTTTGTTATATGTCCAATAATCAATACTGGAGTTCCAGTTTCTTTAGCGAATTTAGTTAGCTCAGCTGTACACTCTTTAATCTGAGAAACAGTCCCTGCAGAAGATTCAATATATTCTGTATGCAAAGTTTGAATAGAGTCAATGATTAATACATCAGGCTGTATCTCCTCTATTTGACGAAAGATGTTCTGTGTATTGGTCTCTGTAAGGATATAACAGTTATCATTAGCAGGGTTAATACGCTCTGCCCTCATCTTTATCTGTTTCTGACTTTCCTCTCCTGATACATAGAGAGTCTTAAAAGGCAAACGCAGAGATATCTGTAATAATAATGTACTTTTTCCTATCCCAGGCTCACCACCTAAAAGCACCATAGAGCCAGGTACCAGTCCACCTCCTAAAACACGATTAAGCTCACCATCCATAGTATTCATACGTATCTCCTCTGTACTGTCTATCTCTCGTACCTTTAGAGGCTTCGCTACCTTCTTCATGGTATTAGGAGAACTACTTACTGCTTTCCACGCTGTCTTTTCTTCTTTTTGGATTACCTCTTCTACAAGTGTATTCCACTCTTTACAAGCATTACATTGTCCCTGCCATTTAGCGTATTGTGTACCACAACTCTGACAGAAAAAAGCCGTCTTTACCTTTGCCATTACTTTCTATTTAAAATCTTCTTACGAAGATACGATGTTATCATTAGACAATAATAACTTGATAAAAACTAATTACTCCACAAGAAATAAATTATATTCTATAATAACATTTATATTTACTACAATAAAACACACTATTAACACATGAGAAAACTAATTTACACAGCTTTAATAGCTACACTAACCTTAAGCTTTAATGCTGTGCATGCACAAGAACAAAAACTAGAGAAACGCTTTGAAGCAGGAATACACCTACTTGGAGTTGGAGTTAACTATGAATACCCAATAGTAGATCAGTTAACTGTACTAGGGAAAGTACAATACAACGTAGGCTTTTTCGGTAACTCTGATTATGTAGATTACATCGCTTCTTTGTCCTTAGGAGTAGAATCTAGATATTACTATAACTTTAATAAAAGAGTTCGAAAAGGTAAAAACACAAAGAATAATTCAGCTAACTTTCTTTCTTTAGGCTTTGATTATATGCCAGATGCACTTACAAGTACGGATTCAAAAGACAACATTAAGGTAGAAAAATCATCTCATCTATCTCCTATGTGGAATATAAGACGAAATATAGGTCAATCTAATTTTTCTTACGAAGCTGGTATCGGTATTGATTTCTATAGAATACATTATGATCATAGACCAACTGAAAAAGAAACAGGTTTAGCACTAAGATTAAGTATCGGCTATACCTTCTAATATATAGAACAAAAAAAGACCTACTCATTGAGTAGGTCTTTTTTTATTTCTAATCAGCTAATTAGTTAGCTAATATAATAATCTTATTATCGCTTAATTCGATAGTTCCAAGACTGATAGGTAAATGATAAGTATCATTACTTACTTTCTCGAATTTAGAACTAAACTCTGGTGCAATAGAAATGTTTTGCCCTGTGAACTTTACACTTCCTTTTGTTAGGATAGAAACAATAGGAGCGTGATTATTTAACATCTGAAACTCTCCATTTGCTCCTGGAACTGAAACTGAAGTAACTTCTCCAGAAAATAAAGTAGCCTCAGGTGATACAATTTCTAATCTCATGTCGATCTCTTTAAATATTAATTAGATTATATTTCTGCAAGCATTTTCTCTCCAGCTGCAATCGCTTCTTCGATTGAACCTTTTAAGTTGAAAGCTGCCTCTGGTAAGTGGTCTAACTCACCATCGATAATCATATTAAATCCTTTGATAGTATCTTTAATATCAACTAATACACCTGGGATACCAGTAAACTGCTCAGCTACGTGGAATGGTTGAGATAAGAAACGTTGAACACGACGAGCTCTGTATACAGCTTGTTTATCTTCTTCAGATAACTCTTCCATACCTAAGATCGCGATGATATCTTGTAATTGTTTATATTTCTGTAAAATCTCTTTTACTCTTTGAGCACAAGCATAGTGGTCTTTTCCTAAGATCTCTGGAGTCAAAATACGAGAAGAAGACTCTAGTGGATCAACTGCTGGATAAATACCTAACTCTGCAATCTTACGAGATAATACAGTAGTAGCATCTAAGTGAGCAAACGTTGTTGCTGGTGCAGGGTCAGTTAAGTCATCCGCAGGAACGTAAACCGCCTGTACAGAAGTAATAGATCCTTTTTTAGTCGAAGTAATACGCTCCTGCATAGCTCCCATCTCAGTAGCTAATGTTGGTTGGTATCCTACTGCAGAAGGCATACGACCTAATAATGCAGATACCTCAGAACCAGCTTGAGTAAAACGGAAGATATTATCTACGAAGAATAATACGTCTTTTCCTTGGTCATCACCAGCTCCATCACGGAAGAACTCAGCAATAGTTAATCCTGATAATGCAACACGTGCACGTGCTCCTGGTGGCTCATTCATCTGACCGAATACGAATGTAGCTTTAGATTCTTTCATACCTGGCTTATCTACTTTAGATAAATCCCATCCTCCATTTTCCATAGAGTGCATGAAGTCATCTCCATATTTAATAATACCTGACTCTAACATCTCACGTAATAAGTCATTACCCTCACGAGTACGCTCTCCAACTCCAGCGAATACTGAAAGTCCACCGTGTCCTTTAGCGATATTATTAATTAATTCCTGAATCAATACTGTTTTTCCTACTCCAGCACCTCCGAATAAACCAATTTTACCCCCTTTTGCGTAAGGCTCAATTAAGTCAATTACTTTGATACCTGTGAATAATACTTCAGTTGAAGTAGATAAATCCTCAAATTTTGGAGCAGAACGGTGAATTGGTAAACCATTAGAACCTTCTTTTGGTAAGTTTCCAAGACCATCAATAGCGTCTCCTACAACATTAAACAATCTACCAAATACATCTTTACCAATTGGTACTTGGATTGGAGATCCTGTAGATGCTACTTCATATCCTCTACTTAAACCGTCTGTAGAGTCCATTGAAATTGTTCTTACTGTATCTTCTCCAATATGAGATTGTACCTCTAGGATTAATTTAGTACCATCTGGTTTTGTGATTTCTAATGAATCATAAATCTTTGGAAGCTCGGCATTTGCAGTGTTGAATACTACGTCAACTACTGGCCCGATAACTTGCGCAACTTTTCCTGTAACTTTAGACATTGCTTATGTATTTATTTAACAGCTATTTACGTTTATCGAAAAATTCTACTTTTTCAGAGTGCAAAGATAGTTTTTTTCTCTGAATATTAAAACTTTGAAATTTTATTTTAAATAAAAAAAAAGCGAGCCTTAAAAAGACTCACTTTTCTACTATCATTCAACCGTCACTGACTTAGCCAAGTTTCTCGGTTGGTCAACATTACACTCTCTTAAAACAGCGATGTGATAAGATAACAGTTGTAATGGAATTGTCGTTAATATTGGAGTTAAAGCCTCAGAAATACCAGGTACTTCGATAACGTGATCAGCTAGTTCTCTTACTTGCTTATCTCCTTTTGTTACCACAGCAATGATTTTTCCATTTCTTGCTTTAATCTCTTGGATATTACTCACTACTTTATCATAGTGATCTTGATTAGGTGCAATTACAATAACTGGCATATGCTCGTCAATTAAAGCGATTGGACCGTGTTTCATCTCAGCAGCAGGATATCCTTCTGCATGTATATAAGAGATTTCTTTCAGTTTTAACGCCCCTTCTAATGCCACAGGATAGTTATATCCTCTACCTAAGTATAAGCAGTTAGTTGAGTCTTTATAAACCTGAGAGATTTTTAATATTTCTTCATTTTGAGTTAACGCTTCCTCTACGCGCTCAGGCACTAGCTCTAATTCATGTAAATATTTTAAATATTCAGAATTAGGTAAAGTTCCTTTTGCTTTTGCTAAACGAAGAGCAATTAAAGTCAATACTGTAATCTGAGTTGTAAATGCTTTTGTAGAAGCAACACCAATCTCAGGTCCAGCATGTGTATAAGCTCCAGCATGTGTCTCTCTAGAAATAGAAGATCCTACCACATTACAAACTCCGAATACGAATGCTCCTTTTTCTTTCGCTAATTTAATAGCGGCAAGAGTATCTGCTGTCTCTCCAGATTGAGAAATAGCAATCAGAACATCACTAGAGTCAATAATTGGGTTTCTATATCTAAATTCAGAAGCATACTCTACTTCTACTGGTATTCTTGCAAACTCTTCGATTACATACTCAGCTACTAAAGCAGCATGCCAAGATGTACCACAAGCAGCGATAATAATTCTCTTCGCATTTAAGAATTTATCGATATTATCTTCGATACCTGCCATTCTGATCAAACCTTGATCAGCTAATAAACGACCTCTAAAAGTATCTTTAATTACCTCTGGTTGCTCGTATATCTCTTTTAGCATAAAATGGTCGTAACCATTCTTCTCGATCTGCTCTAAGTTTAATTGTAACTCTTGAACGTAGTGTGTAACTAATGAGTCATCTTTAATCTTGCGAATGCGCAATGGTTTGTGCAGTCTAATAATAGCCATTTCTTCATCTTCTAAATAAATAGCATTATTAGTATACTCGATAAAAGGTGATGCATCAGATGTAATGAAGTACTCATTCTCACCGATTCCGATAGCTAATGGACTACCAAGTCTAGCAGCTATTATTTCGTCTGGTTTTTTGATATCCATTACAGCGATAGCATACGCTCCCACTACTTGATTTAAAGCGATCTGAACAGCTTTTCCTAACTTAACACCTTGAGTTTTTTGTACATCCTCGATTAAGTTAATTAATACCTCAGTATCTGTTTCAGACTTAAATGTATAACCTCTTTTAATTAATTCTTGCTTAAGAGAATCATAGTTCTCTATAATACCGTTGTGAATTAAAACTAATTCACCCGAATTAGAAAAGTGAGGGTGTGAGTTCACATCATTTGGAACACCATGTGTAGCCCATCTAGTATGCCCTATACCTACTGTTCCTTTTTTTATTGCATCTGTACTTTTTTCTTCTAAATCAACAACTTTACCTTTTGTTTTACAAAGATTGATTGTCTCTCCATCGAATATAGCAAGACCAGCAGAGTCATATCCTCTGTACTCTAATCTTGTTAAACCTTTAATAATAACAGGGAACGCATCGCGATGACCTATATATCCAACAATTCCACACATACTTGTTTACTTTTTAGCTTTAGTATAAAAAATCTCTAACTTCATCTTCTTATTGTCCAGCGTAGTATTCGCTCCATGAAGTACAACTCCGATTGGGCAGCTAACAGCATAAGCTGGAACAACATTCACGTTAGTAGGTTCGTTGTTTATTTCGTTTTTCAATTTCTGATTAACATACCCTCCTACTGCAAAGTTATTCGCAACAGTCAAGGCTAATTTAGGGCTCACGTCATTCTTACTTTTCAGAAGACCTCTTATGTGGTCAGTGATTTTAAACTTATAATAATACCCTTCTTTTTTATTCTCTTTATCTTCTTTTACGAAGATACCGTTATATCCTTGTTTGATATACTGAGATGTACTCACCGCATCATTAGCAAAGTCTGACAACGCAATACTGTTGTCATAATCGTATAAGAACAGACGCTCAGGGATAGGTTGCCCTTGCATACGCTCCTTGTCCACATAGATCGTTAAGTAAGCTTCGTTCAGCAATACGTCCTCTTTCTTAAGTGCTTTTAACTCTTCAAGGTTATTAGACTTTAGAAGATCGATAACTGCTAAGCTACCTTGTCCACCTTTTATGTAAAGGCTTTCATCACCTTGCACTTTATTCGCATTAGCCACCTCTGATTGGTAAGTTCCGTCTAGAAGTGTATTAAACATATTCACACTAAATTTCTTAGTTCCTACCGTATTACCACTTAAGCTAAGAGTGATTTCTTTTCTTTCGCGTGTAATCACTTCCTTACCATCTTCTCCTTTTGTCTTTTTATCAACATGGAATATAACTACGATTTTACCCTTAGCAATATCTAATAATCCAGTAGTTCCTTTACTTCCGTTTCCTTCTGTTTTTAGGTATAATCCCTTAAACAAATCACTGAATCCGTTAGCCTCTGACAACTTCGCTTTATTATCATTAATAAATTTCTCGAAGTAGTTCTTATTCAAATCTAACCACATTCCAGGGATAAGGCGTTCTTTAATCTGATTATCTCCTGTATTTGGATCTTTAATAGGATTACCGTCCTTATCTGTTTTATAGATAACGATTTCTCTATTTGTAAAAGTAAAATTAGAATTCTGAGACGACTGTCCCGAAGTATTTAACTGTGTATTAATCTTATTTTTATCGATTAAAGCACCTGTTTGGTCAGTATAGTATTTAGATGCAGAACCATCTGTTAAGTCTACATCCATCAAGTGATAGTTATTCTGATAAACTTTTAAATCTATAGAACCTTCACCATATACATTTTTAAGTTTATAGTAATTAACTTTATTATCTACTTTGTCAAATTGAGAAAAGTAAGGCACATACACATATACAGAGTCTACCTTTACATTATCTCCAATATCTCCAACAACTGATGTTGAATTAGCTAGTTGTACAACTAAATCGTTACTAGTAGCACCAAATAATCCATTGTCTAGATACCCAAAAGGGACTTCTCCTAATCTACTTCCATCTACTGCTCCATAAGCTTGATTATAAGCTTTTATATCCTTTACGTTATACGATTCGATATCGAAGTTTCCTCCTCCTATTATATCGCTTCCCGTTTCTGTAAAATCACTCTCACAAGCTTGTAAGGCCATAAAGCCTAATACAAGAGATATTCCTTTTAATATATTCTTTTGGTTCATCTAGTCAATCCAATCTATTTGGGTTATTACTATTCTATTCTGATATAGTTATTAAAAAAACTTCTGATAAAATTCAGTATAAGCTTTAGCAAACTCATCTTTAGCTACGAAAGGTAAAAAAGGTTTTTCAGAAGACTCTATAAATTTTGTTAAATTTGAACTTACCTCTTCTGAAGCAACGATAACACCATCTGAATTTTTGATAGCATTCATCATGATACTTTCATAAGTAGGGTTCTCGAAGTCATTCACTACGTCTTCTGGGAAGCCATCGAATGCTATTTTTTCTTTCATAGTAGCATCTAAGACACCGCTAAATCCTTCGCTAAAAATAGAAGTAACTACTTTCGTATCAGAGAAAATAGCTTCATCTTTATAATAATGTTTTAAATAAGCTGGCAGCAATGAAGCCATCCAACCCTGTACATGTATCACATCAGGAACCCAGTTAAGTTTCTTAACCGTTTCGATTACACCTTTTGTAAAGAAAATAGCTCTTTCATCATTATCAGGATACAATGTTCCATCCTCATCTGAGAAAGTAGATTTTCTTTTAAAATACTCGTCATTATCTATAAAGTAAACTTGAATACGCTCTTTCGGGATAGAAGCTACCTTAATGATTAGTGGCATATCCATATCATTTACGACTAGATTCATACCTGACAATCTAATAACTTCGTGTAATTGATGTCTTCTCTCATTTATGCTACCATATCTAGGCATAAAAATTCTTATCTGTCCTCCTTGATCATTAATCATTTTAGGAGCATCATAAGACATTAATGAAACTTCATTTTCTGCTAAATAAGGTACCACTTCAGATGATACATATAATATCCTCTTTTCTTTCATCTTCAATTATAATTTCTGTGTTTGAAACAAATAAACATTGCAAATTTACAAAAATTTATGCAGTTATTTTCTAAATAACTAATTTTGCCATTATTTTAAACACGAAGCTAATGTTTCTTTTTAGTACAAAAGCCGAATTACAAGCGTATTTAAAACCATTTCGCGACGCTAATAAGGCAATTGGTCTTGTACCAACAATGGGGGCCATCCATAAGGGGCACCTTTCATTAATGGAACAATCATTAAATGAAAATGAATGTACTGTAGTAAGTATTTTCGTTAATCCGACGCAGTTTAACAATGCAGAAGATTTAGAAAAATACCCTCGTACTTTAGAAAGAGATCAGGAGATCATTAAGTCTCTTTCTGAACAAATTGTAATATTTGCACCATCTGTTGATGAGATTTATGGTGGAAATACTGTAGCCCAATCATTTGATTTTGATGGACTAGAAAACGAAATGGAAGGTGCTTCTCGCCCTGGTCATTTTGATGGAGTAGGAACTATCGTGAGTAAACTTTTTGAGCTTGTTACGCCTAACAAAGCTTATTTTGGAGAAAAAGACTTCCAACAATTGCAGATCATCCGCAAGATGGTAGATAAGCTTCATATACCTGTTCAGGTTATCGGAGTGCCTATCTTCAGAGCTACGGACGGATTAGCCATGAGTTCTCGTAACGAACGAGTATCTACTGAAGGATTAGAAAAATCAACTTTCTTATATCAAGTATTGTTGAAAGCCAAGGATTTATTCAAAAGTGAAAGTATTTCTAAAGTTAACGCTTTTGTTGAGAATGAATTTAAAAATAATCCTAACTTTGAACTCGAATACTTCACTATAGCAGAAGAAGATACTCTAAAAACAGCTACATCTAAAAATGAGGCTCATAGATACAGAGGATTCTTAGTTGCTCATATCGAAGGCATTCGACTAATTGACAATATATCTTTTAACTAAAACTCACGCGAAATGCAAGTTGAAGTAGTAAAATCAAAAATTCACCGTGTAACTGTAACTGGAGCAGACCTACACTACATCGGAAGTATTACGATTGACGAAGTTTTAATGGAAGCTTCTAACATCATAGAAGGAGAGAAAGTTTCGATTGTTAATATCAACAATGGGGAACGCTTTGAAACTTATGCTATCCCTGGACCTCGTAACAGTGGAGAGATCTGCTTAAATGGTCCTGCTGCACGTAAAGTACACAAAGGGGATATCATTATCATTATTACTTATGGAATTATGGATTTCGAAGAAGCGAAGACATTCAAGCCTTCTATCGTATTCCCTAATGAAGAGACCAACACGTTAACATAGCCTCTTATTGAAAAAAAATATCAGTAAATTATTGAATATATTACTCCCACTTTTGTTGGGAGTTTTTTTGGTTTATTACGCCTATAATCAGTTTACTGAAGACCAGATAGAGGAGATGAAATCTCAGTTTAGAGATGCTAATTATAACTATATTATCATCTCCTCTTTCTTTTCTATTTTAAGTCTGTGGGCACGCGCCTATAGATGGAAGTACGCCTTGCGTTATATGGGATATCCTGTATCCACATTCACTAACTTTATGGCTATCTCTATTGGTTATCTTCTTAACCTGACAGTACCTAGATCAGGAGAGGTATCTAGAGCGATCGTCTTGCAGAAGTACGAGAAAGTCCCTTTTGACAAAGGCTTTGGTTCCATTGTTTCAGAACGAATTATTGACCTTATCTGTTTATTGCTTTGCGTATTTTTAGCCTTAATTTTACAGTATGAAGTACTAAAAGACTTCTTATTAGCCAAGGTTCCAGTAGAGAAACTAAGTATATTAGCTATCATCGCATTCGTAGGCTTATTAGCCACTATTGCCTTATTCTATTATAGCAAATGGAAAGTAATCTTATTTATTAAAAATAAAATCAAAGGACTTACAGAAGGAGTCAGTAGCATCTTTAAAATGCCGTATAAAGTTGGTTTCTTATTCCACACTTTTCTTATTTGGTTTGGTTATATCGCTACATTCTACTTCGGTACACATGCCCTAGAAGCTACTAGTTCACTCAGCATTCCTATCGTTATGTCTGCCTTTGTAGCAGGTAGTTTTGCCGTATCATTTACTAATGGAGGTTTTGGAGCATTCCCGCTAATCATCGCAGAATTATTGTCTATTTACAGCATCTCTGCTGTCGCTGGTACAGCCTTTGGGTGGATATTATGGACTACTCAGACAGCAATCGTAGTCATATTAGGAGCACTATCCTTCTTAATCTTACCCCTGTACTATAATCAAAAGAAGAACTAATCTCGCACTACCTCATCATAAAAAAAGTACCTATCTAAAAAATTAGACAGGCACTCTTTAATAGTACAAACCAGTAAATTGGTATAATGATGGTATAAACAGCGCTATCAGTTATCAATCATTATTTCTTTATAGGTTACTTTGTGGGGATAATTGTTGTTGTTTTAATATTGTGCTATCAAGTAATTGATCATATCTGTAGTTGTCACTATTCCTTGTAGTACATTATCCTTATCTACTACCGGAAGTGAGTGAAACTGCTGTTTAGAGAAGATCTCAGCTACATCTTTGATATTAGTATCATCCATCACCACGATTGGGTTCTTCGTCATTACATCTTCTAACTTATAAGCGTCATAAATAGCGTCTAATGCACTTTGGTCTAAATCATTTGCTCCATATCCTATCTTTAAGATATCGTTGCTACTGATGATCCCCACTACATTCTCTGCTTCTATAACAGGGATATGTCTAATATTATATTCTACTAATAATTGGTTTACTTCACTTAACTTTTTATTAGTTGGCACAGCTATAAGTGCTTTAGACATAATTTGAGATACAGGTACTCTTTGTTTCATAGTGCTATAGTGTTTTATTGTTCTAGTACAAAGATTGCACTTACATACCTCATAATACATGATAAAAAGCAGGTTTTACTAAATAATAATGTCGTAATTTATATAGCAATGTTGTATTTATAGAACACATTATTCACCATAAGTGAATATACCACAATCTCAAAACTCTCCAATCCCTTGCCAATACTCGAAAAATAAAAATTGTGACAATTTATCTCAAAACAGTTTATCCAAAAGCCTGTTTTTTACCTAAATTGCTTCATAATTAACTACTTAAAAAATTATATCTATGGCAACAACGAACACCTACCTAACCTTCAATGGCAATTGTGAAGAGGCATTTAATTTTTATAAATCTGTATTTGGAGGAGAATTCACTTACCTCGTTAGATTCGACAGCATTCCAGATAGCCCAGAATTCGTAGTATCCCAAGAGGACAAGAACAAAATCATGCACGTCTCACTTCCTATCGGTAAATCTGTCTTAATGGGTAGTGATACTTCATGTGGCGATCCAACACCTATTGTACAAGGGAACAATTTCTCGATATCAGTATCCACAGATAGCCAAGCAGAGGCAGATGATCTATTCGCTAAGATAGCGGTAGGTGGTACTGTGATCATGCCGATCGAAGACATGTTTTGGGGTGACTATTTTGGAATGGTATTAGACCAATTTGGCATCCAATGGATGATCAACTTCAGTAGAGACGGACAGTACTAATAAGACCTTACCCCCTGATCATCCCATCCCAATAGTAACCTTCTGTTGGGATTTTTTTTCTAATTACATCACTTTATAAAAGACTAACTTTAAATAGAACTAACTAATATTATCCAACACTGCTGTTGTAGACACTATATAATTATCAATCCCCTAATAAGAGATCTTATTAGGGGACTTTCTTTTTATTCCAATTAGACAATTTCTATTATCTCTTCTTAGACAAATGAGACAATGTTTTCACTTGCCTTCCTATGCTCCCTATTTGATAGTATAGTGATAGGCAGGTGATAGGCTTATTTATAGTACTTTTTAGCCGACCAAATGCCCATCACTAGCCGACCACATGCCGACCACCCCCTATATTAATGTAAAAAAGATAACAGAATACGCTAATTCTAACACCTATTAATCGTTCTAAAAAATGGAATGCAAGCGAATATTAGCTTGATATCGATAGAATTAAAAATGAAAGAAAACTTATGCTCTAGTAGATGAACAGATAATAAAATGAAGATAATCAACCCCCTTAAAGACAAGAATGGGATAGATATCAAATAAAAAAGCCAGTCATAAGACTGGCTTTTGTTTTGCTCCCCCTCTTGGGCTCGAACCAAGGACCCTCTGATTAACAGTCAGATGCTCTAACCAACTGAGCTAAGGAGGAAGGTTATATTCTACCTTTATTGCATTGCAAATATATACATTTTTAATCAAATACCTCACTGTTTATAGGCTTTTTGAGCATTTTTTGTCAAAAAAAATGAAGCTTGAATTAAAACTATCTGATTATGAGATAGAAGTACTTTTACTTTTTTCTAAAAAAAATAAAAGTACTAATTCAAAATACTACTTATCGCCCTATTTATAGCTTATAAATAGGCTTCCAGATAATCTCAAAACAAACTTATTGGACTAATTTAACACGACTGAAAAGAATCAAGTACAAAATCTAATTAAAAAGAACACTCAAATTAGATAACAAATATAGAAATAGTCTAAAAATAAAAAAGCCAGTCATAAGACTGGCTTTTGTTTTGCTCCCCCTCTTGGGCTCGAACCAAGGACCCTCTGATTAACAGTCAGATGCTCTAACCAACTGAGCTAAGGAGGAAGGTTATATTTTACCTTTATTGCGGTGCAAATATATAACGATTTTTAGTATCTGCAAATATTTAATTTAAAAAATTAAAACTTTTTTATTCTTCACTTTTTAAGGTCGGAAGCCCCAGTTTATAACGATTTGCTATCAAGCGAATTACAAAAACGGAAGCCGCACAGAATATTTGTGTAAAAATTATACCTACACTGAAATAATCAAGTAGATAGTATATCATCACACCGAATATACAGGTCAGCGCATACCACTCCTGTTTAAAAATAGCAGGAATCTCGTTAATCATTATATCCCTAACGATACCTCCTACTATCCCAGTGATAGTCGCCATGATCACTACTACCCAAAATGGGTAGCCTAGAGACATGGTCTTCTCTGTACCTACCACAACAAATAAACCTAGACCTATACTGTCAAACCATAAGAAGGTACTGTTTAGATGCACTAATTGTTTTCTAAAGAGTACCACGAAGAATAATGCTATTACCGTACACCACACATACACACTATTTAACATCCAGAAAGGCGTAACTCCTAATAGTAAGTCACGCAGAGTCCCCCCTCCTGTAGCAGTGACAAATCCTACTACTAATGCACCGAACCAATCAAGGCTCTTCGCTGAGGCCATGCGGATACCCGAAATAGCAAATGCACAAGTCCCGAAGAACTCAATAATGTCTACAAAGTGTATTGTAGTCCAAAAATCAATAAATTTATCTAGCATAACACGACAATATATGTATAAAAACCGCCTTATTTAATTACCACTGACTTCTTATTTACGAATGATAATAATCCTTCTTCTGCCATTTCTCTTCCTATTCCAGAGAACTTATTCCCTCCGAATGGTACTCTAGGATCAGAGATTACCATCTCGTTTATAAATACAGCTCCTTCGTCGAACTCGTGAACCTTAGATTTTAAGAATTCGACATCTTTACTAAACATCGCCACACCTAATCCGAAGCGAGAATCGTTGCTCATCTCTATCGCTTCATCGAATGTATCATAGCCTACGATAACCGCTAGTGGACCAAAAGTCTCTAGCTTAAATGCAGGCATATCAGGCGTGACATCTGTGATCACAGTAGGCTCGAACTTCGCTCCATCACGCTTACCTCCTACTGCTATCTTCGCCCCCATCTGTACAGAATCATTCATAATGGTCTCTAGTTCTATCGCTAAATCTTCTCTAGCCATCAATCCGATACCTGTATTATGATCCATTAAGTCACCGAATCTGATCTCTCTGACTGCGGCTACAAACTTATCTGTAAATTCTTTAATAATAGCATTGTGGATTAAAAATCGCTTTCCTGCTATACAGCTCTGCCCAGTATTCTGAAATCTAGCATTGATAGCTGTGGGGATAAGAGCGTCTATATCCACATCTTCTCTTACGATAAAGGCATTACTCCCTCCAAGTTCTAACACAGTAGGCTTAATCAATTCCCCTGCTTTCTTCCCTACAGAGCTACCTGCTGCCTCACTCCCTGTAAGAGATACTCCCTTGATGATAGGTGACTCGATGATCGCATCTACTTCTCTACCTGCTACAGTTACATTAAAGTACACTTGCTCATACCCCTCTACTCTAAAGCAGTCTTCTAATGCCTTAGCACTAAGAGGCACGTTACTCGCATGCTTCACTACTACCGTATTACCTGCTAATAAGGTCGGAATAGCAAATCTAAACACTTGCCAGAAAGGGAAGTTCCACGGCATCACTCCTAGAATGACACCTAAAGGATCATTCACCGTATACGTCTCTGACCAATCTGTCTGTATAGTTCTCCCTTTTAGAATCTCTTCTCCATGCTCTATATAATAATCTATTAACCTCGCACTCTTCTCTGCTTCAGCTACAGCTTGCTTAATAGGCTTATGCATATCCAATGTCATACATTTTCCATACTCCTCTACATTAGTAAGTAGGTTCTGCTTAACTTTCTGAAGATAAGCTACTCTATCACTCACTTTAAGTTTCTTCCAATTTAGAAATGCACTATTGGCATTATCTAAAATATCTGTTACTACTTTGTCCATAGTTTGAATGTTTACATTTTCTCTAAAATTAATAATTGTTTTACAAACCTCCTTAAGCAACGAGATAAAATTTGACAACTCAGTTAAAATAGCTAAATTAGTATCATCCTAAAATGAAATGACTATGAGTAGAAATCAACTAATTTTTCTAATCGGCATCGCATTATTTGCCCTGTCATTTATCTTATTTTACTTAAATGTAATAGGCGCGCAGTTAGCTTACTTTGTGCTTCTGATATCTTTTGTTATGATCATTAGCCCATTAGTGATCTATCTATTTAATAAGTTAAACTAAAGTTTTACTTTTGTCAAAAAAAACAAAGATGGATAAAAATGTAAAGTTATTGCTCCTAGGGGCTTTCCTTTTTATAATCACTATAGTACTTCGTTCTATGACAGCTATCAGTAGTAGCGTTATCCTAGCATTAGCTATAATATCGCTAGTCATCGTAGTAGTACCACTGTATAAACTAGTCTTTAAAAAACTACGCAAATAAAAAAGCCAGCTTATAGCTGGCTTACTTTTTTATCTCTATTTCCTACTAACAGATAGGCTATAGCGCCTAATACTGGAGCGAATATAATAATGAGGCACCATATCACCTTATAATTATATTCTAACGTTGATCTTCCTACTTTATACAAGCTATAAATTATTAGCCCAATAAGTGAAAGTAAGAAAAACTGCCAAACATAAAGAATCATTTTATTATTATGTAGTTTAGTTATATATCACAAAGAACTTTTCTTTCTATACGAAAAGCTAAAGTACAAAAAAAGCCAGCTATAAGCTGGCTCTTCAGAATATTTAAAGTTCTATTTCTTTAATTCTCTTGTCAAGTTTTCTAACATTACTTCTGTCATAGAAGATAAGTCATACTTATGATTCCATCCCCAGTCTTGCTGTGCAGAAGTATCATCTATACTAGCTGGCCAGCTGTCAGCGATAGCCTGTCTAAAGTCTGGATTATACTCTATCGTAAAGTCAGGGATATGCTTCGCAATCTCAGCTGCTATCTCTTCTGGCGTGAATGAGATACCACCTAAGTTATAAGAAGAGCGAATCTTCACATCTTCTTTCTTCGCTTGCATAATACCTACAGTCGCATTCAGTGCGTCTTCCATATACATCATCGGAAGAGCTGACCCCTCAGATAAGAAACAGTTATAGTGCTTATCCTCGATAGCCTTATAGAAAATATCTACTGCGTAATCTGTAGTACCACCACCTGGAGGTGTAGTCCAAGAGATTAACCCTGGGTAACGGATACTGCGTACGTCTACTCCAAATTTGTTATAGTAGTACTCACACCAGCGCTCTCCTGTCTGCTTAGAAATACCATATACTGTACTTGGCTCCATCACAGTGTACTGAGGTGTCTTATGTCTAGGTGTAGTAGGTCCAAAAACAGCTATTGATGATGGCCAGAATATCTTTTTAATTTTACCTTCTTTAGCAAGGTTTAATACGTGGAACAACGAGTTCATATTTAAGTCCCAAGCAAAAGCTGGGTTTTTCTCTGCAGTCGCTGATAACAATGCTGCCATTAAATATACTTCCTCTACTTGATGTTTTTCTATCACTGCCGCAACAGCGTCAAACTCCATAGCATTTAATGTCTCGAAAGGTCCAGAACTCATAAGAGCTTCATTTCCTTCTCTAATATCAGAAGCGATCACATTCTCACTTCCATAAACATCTCTTAATTTAAGCGTTAGCTCAGAACCTATCTGTCCGCAAGCTCCGATTATAAGAATTTTGGTTCCCATTGTTTGTGTATTTAAAAAGTACACAAATATAGTTTAAGTCCTATTACAAATCAATTTTCACCACCAAGATTCCCATAACTTTATAACTTATATAACAATCTGACAATCTATGTGGTATAAAATAGCTTAGAACTTTGTAAATTTGACCTCTAAATCATAAGAACAATGAAAAGCAATTTATATATACTTCTACCTCTTTTATTCTTCGTATCTATCGTATCATTCTCGTGTAAAGACGAAGAGAAGTTCGTGAAAGAACAAGAATTAAAAATAGCACAACACAATGACAGTGTGTATGACTATCTAACGAAGAACTGGAATCTACGTGTTCCGGCTGCTTCAGCAGAGTTAGACGTTATCCTAAAAGATTGGAAACCTTGGCAAGAGTTTGCACAAGAGGTAAAGTTAAAACCTGTGTCTACTATAGGGGCTTTTCAGAAGAGTGCTAATAGAATAACAGAATTACTACAAAGCCTTACTTACCAACAATATCCTAAGGAGCTAGACTTGCCAGACATCAAAGCTAGAATGGCACTTCTACAAACTTCTCTAAACAACTTAAATATGTTCTTAGAAGTGACTCCGATAAGTATAGAAAAGTTAGATCAAAATCTAAAGCATACCAACACTGCGCTAAGACTACTTCTAGCTCAGATGGATGAAAATATTGTCAAAGCAAAATTACCACAAGAAGAAGGTGAAGCTGAGATGCTAGAGGCTATTAACGAAGAAAGAAGGGCTAACCCAACACCAGAAAACGAATAGAGCATGGATATTAAACAACGCTTTCAAGAGTCTTCAAAAACAAAACAACTCCTCCAAGACCTACAATCTAGAGGTAATAAAATATATCTAAAAGGATTAATAGGCTCGGCTATCTCATTTCAGATAGAAGCCTTATTCCGAGAAGCTGATGCTCCTTTTTTATTAATATTCAATGATAAAGAAGAGGCTGCTTATTACCTAAATGATTTAGAAACACTAGTCAATAAAACCGATGTTCTCTTCTACCCAGGTTCTTATAGAAGACCGTATCAGATAGAAGAGACAGATAATGCTAATGTACTACTACGTGCAGAGGTATTGAATAGAATTAGTTCTCGTAAAAAGCCTGCTATCATTGTTTCGTATACAGAGGCTATCTTCGAAAAAGTGGTTACTAAAAAGGTATTAGAAAAGAATACACTTAAAGTACATCAAGGAGATAAACTCTCTATAGACTACATCAATGAGGTATTGTTTGAATACAATTTTAAACGAGTTGATTTCGTAGCTGAGCCGGGAGAGTTCTCTGTAAGAGGAGGAATTATAGATGTATTCTCTTTCTCTAATGACACCCCGTACCGTATAGAGTTCTTCGGAGACGAAATAGATAGTATCCGTACCTTCGACGTAGAAACGCAGTTATCTGTAGATAAACAAAAGAAAATCACTATCATTCCCAACGTAGAGAACAAGTTCTCTGCAGAGGTAAGAGAGAGTTTCTTAGACTATATCTCTGAGAAGACTATTGTACTAACGCAGCATACTGCTATGACAGTAGAACAGCTAGACCGTCAGTTCGATAGAGCTGTAGATACCTTCTCTAAACTTAATAAAGATTTAAAGCACAAGGAACCAAAAGATATGTTCTTAGACGGACAATCTTTCTTACATAAGCTAGAGCTATTTACGCTACTGGAGCTGAATGATACCAAACTGATGGATGTCAATAAGACCGTTGAGTTTCACATCAAACCTCAGCCTTCGTTTAACAAACAGTTTGACTTACTGGCTCGTAACCTGAATGACAATACAGACAATGGGTTCTATAACTACCTATTCTGCTCTAATGAGAATCAGGCTAAGCGCTTCAAAGATATATTTGAGTCTCTTAAAGAAGATGATAATCACAAAGTAGTACAATCATTCAAGACAATCGTGATGCCAATCTTCGAAGGATTTATCGATGAGGAGAAGCAAATCGTCTGCTATACTGACCACCAAATCTTCGAACGCTATCACAAGTTTAGTATCAAGAATGGGTATACTAAGAAGCAAACGATCACACTAAAAGAGCTAAACTCTCTTTCGGTAGGTGATTATGTAACACATATAGATCATGGTATCGGTAAGTTCGGAGGGTTACAAAAAATACAAGTAGAAGGAAAAACACAAGAGGCTATCAAGCTAGTATATGCTGATAATGATATCGTCTATGTAAGTATTCACTCTCTACACAAAATATCAAAATACAATGGTAAAGACGGGGCTGTACCTAAGATCCATAAATTAGGTTCGGCTGCATGGAAAACCTTGAAGAATAAAACAAAGGCTCGTGTTAAGCACATTGCCTTTAACCTTATTCAACTATATGCAAAACGCCGTTTGCAGAAAGGATTCCAATGTGCTCCTGATAGCTATTTACAGCATGAGCTAGAGAGTTCGTTTATCTATGAAGACACTCCAGATCAGCTAAAAGCGACACAAGAGGTAAAGGCGGATATGGAACAAGAAAGACCAATGGATCGCTTGGTATGTGGGGATGTAGGTTTTGGAAAAACTGAAGTAGCTATTAGAGCTGCCTTTAAAATGGTTGATAATGGCAAACAAGTCGCAATACTAGTCCCTACGACTATCCTAGCCTTTCAACATTATCAGACATTCACAGAGCGTCTGAAGGATATGCCTGTACGTGTGTCTTATATCAATAGATTTAGAACTGCTAAACAAAAAGCAGAAATACTAAAAGACCTAGAAGCTGGTAAAATAGACATCCTTATCGGTACACATCAGTTAGTGAATAAAGGCATTGTGTTTAAAGATCTAGGATTATTAATTATAGATGAAGAACAAAAGTTCGGAGTAGCTGTAAAAGATAAGTTGAAAACGATATCAGAGAATGTAGATACACTTACACTTACTGCTACACCTATTCCACGTACACTACAGTTCTCTCTGATGGCTGCACGTGACTTATCTGTGATAAGTACTCCTCCACCGAATAGATATCCTATCGAAACAAATGTAGTAGGATTTAATGAAGAGGTGATTAGAGATGCTGTGTCTTATGAAATAGAAAGAGGTGGTCAAGTGTACTTCATCAATAATCGTATAGAGAATATTAGAGAAGTAGCGGGTATGATACAACGTCTAGTACCTGATGCTAAAGTAGGTATCGGCCATGGTCAGATGGATGGTAAAAAGTTAGAAGAACTGATGCTCGCGTTTATGAATGGGGAGTTCGATGTACTCGTTGCTACTACCATTATCGAGAGTGGATTAGATGTTCCTAATGCCAATACAATACTGATTAATAATGCAAACAACTTCGGGCTATCTGACTTACATCAGATGAGAGGTCGTGTAGGACGAAGTAATAAAAAAGCGTTCTGTTACTTCATCTGTCCTCCTTATTCTGCTATGACAGAAGAAGCGAGAAAGAGAATACAGGCACTAGAGCAGTTTAGTGACCTGGGGAGTGGTCTAAACATCGCTATGAAAGACTTAGAGATCAGAGGGGCAGGTGATATCTTAGGAGGTGAACAGAGTGGTTTCATCAATGAAATAGGATTCGAAACGTATCAAAAGATCATGCAAGAGGCTATCGAAGAGCTTAAGGCAAACGAGTTTAAAGACCTATACGAAGAAGAGAATAAAGAAGAGAACAAGGTATTCGTAAAAGATACTCAGATAGATACTGACTTCGAGATATTGTTCCCTGATGAGTATATCAATAATATCACAGAGCGACTAAACCTGTATAACGAACTGAGCTTAATAACGAATGAAGAAGTCTTGCAGCAGTATGAACAGCGATTAATAGACCGATTCGGTGCACTGCCACGTCAGGCTATTGCTTTATTAAATAGCTTGCGAATCAAATGGCATGCTGCTAATATGGGAATAGAAAAGATCGTGATGAAACAAGGAAAGATGATTTGTTACTTCTTAGGGGATCAACAGTCAGACTTCTATCAATCTGCCAAATTTAGAAAGGTATTAATCTTCATACAACACCGTTCTAATATCTGTGAGATGAAAGAGAAGCAGACAAAGAATGGACTGAGATTATTGCTAACATTCAAAAATATAAAGTCTATCAAACAAGGGTTAGAATACATTGAACTTTTAGATTCAGCTGAAGCTTAACATAAACTTATAACGCCTGATATTGTATTAATATCAGGCGTTTCTATATAGTCTATCATCAAAACTTAAATAGAGACATTTACAGCCATTAATCTTATTCTGATATAATAAGTTACTATACATAGCTAATTCTCTCTATAATAAAAGAAAAAGGAGCTTTGCACTATATGCAAAGCTCCTTTAGTATATAATTTAAAACTTACTATTAATAACCGAATAAGTCTTCTAGGCTAAGTTCTTTTACTTTACCCATTTTCTTCACAGCTTCCCAGTCTAAGTTCTCTTTCTTACCTAATAATCCTACGTTGAAAGTTTTTCCTTTTACGTATTTATCGAAGTAGTTAACTAGATCAGTCATCTGCATATTCTGTACTTGAGAGTAGATATCTTTATTAATATCATAGTCAATACCTTTCTCTTTTAAGCTTAACCAGTAAGAGAATATCTGTGCTTTAGTATAACGCTGTGTAGCGATATTCTTAAGAACAGTATTTTTAGCATTTTGGAATTGGCTTTCTCCTTGAGGCATAGCATTCATTAATTCCATCATTGCTTCTACTGCTTGTGGTAATTTATTCGCTTGTGTACCTACATAAGCCATTACATAGTTATGTTTGTCAGCTTTTGCAGCATTCATATAGTATGCATAAGCTGAATATGCTAATGATTTAGACTCACGAATTTCTTGGAATACCACTGAAGCCATTCCTCCTCCAAAGTAGTTATTAAATACAGAGCTAGTCGCTAATAAGTCTTTATTAAACTTACCTTCTCTTGCTCTATACGTAATCTCTGCCTGAACCATATCATAAGGAGCAAAGTACAATGTTCCGTCAGTAGCTGGTTCTGGATATACTTTAGCAACAGGTATTTTTTTACCTTTTCCTAAGTTATGATGCTCTACGATTGCTTTCTTCGCTGTTTCCTTATCATTACCATAGTAGAAAACATCATTATTGTAATCGAAGAAGTTATGAATTAATCCAACTAATTCTGTTGGTTTAATAGTCTTTAATTCATTCTCACTTAAGATATCTTTAAAACGGCTTAACTCTCCATTAGAAACGATATAGCTATTCAATGCTCTTTGGATTCCTCCTTTACTTGATTTAGCATCTAAACGTCCTTTTAAGATCTGATCAACCATATTAGCATAAGCAGTATCATCAGCCTTAGCATCTGTTACTAAATGCTCTAATAATTTGATACCTGCAGGGATGTTTTCTTTCAATCCTTTTACAGTGATATAAGTCTTATCTGTACCTGTACTAATACCATAAGAAATACCTAACTTATAGAACTCTTTCTTAATATCAGCAGCAGAATACTTACTAGTACCTAAATAATCTAAGTACCCAATAGCTAATGATAACTTATTATCATTATCAGAACCTACTTCTGTAATATAAGTTACAGTTGCTAGATCATTTGTAGTATTCTTAATAGAATATAATTGACTATTCGTTTTACCAATCTTCTCTTTTTGAATAGCGCTATTGAAATCAACAAACACAGGAGCTATTTCTTTAACTTCTATTCCTTTTAGACGTTTATAGAATTCTGATTCACTATCTCTATTGATATCAATAGGTGTAATACCTGGGTTTTCTACACGTACTAAGTCTTTATTCTCTCCTTGACGTTTATAGATAACAACATAGTTGTCTTTATAATTTGCGTTCACGAAGTCGATTAACTCTTGTTTAGTCACCTTAGACATACGCTCTAAATCAGAAACAGCTTGTTCCCACGTACGCCCATGAATAAATGCTTGGTACATTTCTGTAGCCATTGCATCATTACTTTCTAAAGCCTCCATAGAGTTCTTACGGAATTCATTGACAACTGCGTTTAACAACCACTCATCAAACTCTCCTTTTTTAAGTTTCTCTATTTGAGCTAATAATAGATCCTTAACTTCTTCTACAGTCTGTCCTTCATTAGGCATACCTGTCAATTGGTGTACAGAGTAGTCCTTCATTACCATAGGTGAACTAGACGCATACAATGCTTTTTGTTGCTGATTTACATCTAAATCTATAATACCTGCCTGACCATTGCTTAACAACATATCGATCAAGTTAAGATAAATAGCATCTTTCGTCTTAACTCCTCCTAAACGGAAACCTATTTCTACACGCTCTGCTTGTGGGCTATAGATGTCCTTAACTTGTATCTTAGTTAAAGGCGCCTCTTGAGCGATATATTCTTTAGGTTGATTTGCTTTTTTCATTGAACCAAAGTAAGCGTTAACTAACTTAATTGTAGGTTCAAACTCTAAATCACCAACTAATACAACAGCTATATTATTTGGTACATAGTATTCATTAAAGTAATTATTAATAGCTACCATAGAAGGGTTCTTCAAGTGATCTGAAGTACCTATCGTAGTCTGAGTTCCGTAGTGTGTAGTTGGGAATAATAACTTCATCATTGCTTCATGTGAAGCCCAATAATCATTATCCTGTCCTCTATTAAACTCTTCATATACTGCTTCTAACTCTGTGTGGAATAGACGCAATACTAGTTCTGAGAAACGCTCACTCTCTATCAATAAGAATTTCTCTAACTCATTAGAAGGAATTACGTTCTTATAAACTGTCTCATCAAACCAAGTATGCGCATTAGTTCCTGTAGCTCCGATAGAAGCCACAGCTTTATCATACTCATTTGCAACAGCGTACTGAGATGCAATTTTAGAGATTTCATCTATTTTTTTATAAATAGCTTTCTTTTTCTCTACGTCTTTTTCGACTTTATGTTGCTCATATAAATCAGAGATTTGTTTAATTAACTCTTGTTCTTTAGCCCAGTTTACAGTACCTAATTTAGAAGTTCCTTTAAACACCATATGCTCTAAATAGTGAGCTAGTCCTGTACTATCTTCTGGATCGTTATTAGATCCTGTACGAACAGGAATATACGTCTGTATACGTGGTTCATCATGGTTCTGAGCTAAATATACTTTTAGTCCATTTCCTAAAGTATACACTCTTGCTTTAGCTGGGTCATTCTCTACGTATTCGTAAGTAAATCCATTAGCGTCTTTTGTAGTAACAGTTTTATACTGTGCATGCATTGAAGCACTTACAGAGAAAATAAAACCGAACAGTAAATACCTTTTTTTCATTTGTCGGTGTTTTTGTGTCTATCTTCCAAAGCTATAAAATAAATTTCACACTCTTTTATTAAAATTCAATCTAAATTACAAACACAAAAAAAGGTCAGTTGTAATATTACAACTGACCTTTATATTTACTCTAATAATATGCTTATTTTACATCTACTGCTTCGTGAATAGGTGTACCTATATTCCCATTAGGAGCTTCTATTTTTAAGATCTCTGCAATAGTTGGTGCTATATCAGTCATATGAGTCTCGCGGATAGTCTTACCTGGCTTAACTCCCCATCCCATAAATACAGCTGGTATATGAGCATCATAAGACCCCCAAGTTCCATGTGTTGTTCCTTTAGCATCTTTTCTTCCACTATACCATTGTGGTTCTAAGATATACTGAATCACTCCACTTCTCTTAATATTATATCCATTCACTATTCGCTCACGTATCTTAGTAGGGATAGCTGCTATAGCTGCTTTATCCATATCTGTAACAAAAGCAATACCTTCTATTTTCTTTAGCTCCTTAACGATAAACTCTCGGATATCATCTTCTTCTAAGTCTTTCTCTTGTACCAAAGCGTTATTTAAGTGAACTTGGTAGTTCGTTAAGCTCTTGATGATTTCTTTCTCACCGAACTTTTTCTCTAACTTTTCGTTCAATACTTTTTTTGCTTCAGCTGTATTAAAATAACCTGAGTTACCTTTTTGATCAGCAAAATACTTAGGATTATGTGCTGCTCCGTGGTCTGCTGTTAAAAAGAAAGTATAATTTCCTTTACCAACTTTCTTATCTAAATAAGTTAAGAACTCAGCTAAATCAGCATCTAGTCTTAAATATGTATCCTCTACTTCAATCGAATTAATAGCAAATTGATGTCCTACATAATCCGTAGACGATAAACTTACAGCTAAGAAATCTGTAACTCCAGCAGGATTAGCTCCTAATGCTTCACTATCAATTGCTACTTTAGCAAAGTCAAGAGTTAGAGAATTTCCAAATGGTGTAGCTTTAATTAAGTCATACCCATTGTCTTTCTTTAGTTTAACTAAATCACGTGGGAATACAGGTTTATCTTCTCCTTTAAAAGGTTCTTCATATACATTATCATCAGCAGTACTTAGTACATACGTATCTATAGGATACAAAGTATTCCATCCTTTTTTGAAATATTTATCTGCTAACTTCTCTTTATTAAATGACTTCACCCATTTAGGTAAATCATTCATATAAAAAGTACTTGTAATCCAGTCACCTGATGCCCCATCTAACCAATAAGCAGCGTTAGCAAAATGACCAGCAGGCAATATACCTCCTCTGTCTTTTATGGCGATTCCCACTACTTTTGATTGGAAGTTAGTAGCTAGTTTTAACTGATCTGTCACAGTAGACACTAATAAATTCTTAGGTGATTGTTTTCCTACTTTACCTACACCTCCTACTGCTTCTACACTATCATCTTGAGTACAGTACATACTCTCACCTGTTGCTTGAATGATAAAATCATTACCCGCTATTCCATGTACAGCAGGTACACTTCCTGTATAAATAGTACTATGCCCGATAGCAGTATAAGTTGGGATATAGTCTATAAGTGTATTCTCACTTGAAAATCCCTCGTTTAATAAGCGTTTAAATCCATTATCTGAATAGCGATCGTAGTATTTATAAAGGTAGTCCCATCTCATCTGGTCTACCACTACGCCTACTACTAACTTTGGTTTTGGTAATGTTTCACCAGCTAAGGCAGAAAGTGAAAACATACAGCCTACTGCTGCAAATAAGGTTGTTTTAAATTTCATTTATTTAAGATTAGTTTTGTTTAATAAGGTCTCTGTCTACAAATCTATTAAACTAAGAGACTTTACAAGCATTTAATAGACAAAAAACTTCAATATTAACATTTAAAATATCTAATTCAAAAGTAAACTTACTCCTTAATTCCAAGATTAAGAGAGTGTTATTATTTTGAATTATTTAAAACAATAAAGGCCATTCATAAATTTGAATGGCCTTTAAGCTAACTATTTTATAAAATGATGATTATATGTTCGGATTATAATCTGATTCTTTTTGAGGAGTTCTCCAAGTCCATTTATTGTTAGCTGATGGTAATATAGTTATTCCAGAAGCCACATTATAATTCCCTCCTTCTTTAACTGTCTTACGAGAAATCGGTAAGTTCCATCTTTTATAATCGAACCAATCAAATCCTTCTCCCCATAACTCTATACCTCTATATTTAACGATTTCATTGAACAGTTCTTTTCCTGTTTTATTACAAGTATAACTAGCATCTCTACCCGTGCTCCTAGTTAATTCCTCAAGTAACTTAGAAGCTTCTCCATCTCTGCCTAAAAAATGTAAAGCTTCAGCTTCAATAAAATACATTTCTGAAGAACGGAAATGATTTAAATGTCCAACACCTATCATCTCATTTGCAGCTATTTTAAACTGCATAAATGCAGCTACCTTAGCATTAGTTTGTAGCTTTGGAAACTTTGTTCTAGTTTCCACATCAATAAGAGATTTTGCATCTGCCTCTCCTGTTGTTGCGTTATAAGTAGCAGCATCATATCCTGTTGGGTCTAAAAATAATTGTCTACGTATATCTGTAGTTGGAATACTTTCATAGAATTCCTTACTTATACGTGTTGGTCTTGTACGAACAATAGATGATGAACTATTATAAGCAATATATGCTTGATATGAATAATAATGTAAAGTCTCGTCTAAAGCTCCATAACTACTCCAAATCCATTCAGATGTTGGAGTAGCAAAACCTCCTTTATAATCAGCTTCACTCATCAGTTTATAACCTTTCTTAGCTAAAGTAGCTTCTCTTAATGCCACATTATAATCTTGCTTTACTAATGCAGCTCTAGCATAAACAGCATGTGACACATTTGCATCGATTAAATAATTTGTATTCCCTCTTTTATAATTACTTTCATTAAACAACTGAATCGCTTCATCTAAATCCTTATATACTTGTGCGTAAACATCATTTTGCGAAGATAAAGGCATCTCTTTTGGATCGTCTGGGGTTAATCTCAATATTAAACATTTATGTTCACCATTATTAGAATCTTGCCAACGATTCCCATATAATTGAAGTAACATGGTATAAGAATATGCTCTATAAGTAAGCGCCTGCGCTTTCAAATACTTCTTTTCATTCACAGGTCCTTCTGCACCATCAACATTTGCTATAATAGCATTTGCATTGGTAATCAATAAATAATAATAATGCCATGGATAATAAGTATAAGTACTTGCACTATTATCAAAGAGTAATCCATTCATTAGAGAAGACACTGATGTTTGATCACGCCTAAAATTATTTCCTGTATATTCTCCATAAAATAACTTTATAGTACCTTCTCCATTATACCCTTGCTCACCTATATGTTGAGTTGTCATAATTCTTGCTAAACCATTTACTGCCATTTCAACATTTTTAGTAGTCTTAAAAGCTGTATTAGGAGAAGTAGAGTTTGTTGGATATGTATCTAAATAATCATCACTACAAGAACCCAAAGTTAATACTGCTGACAGTAAAATGTATTTTATATATTTAATTTTCATCTTTCTAAATATTTACTATAATTAATTAAAAGTTTAAAAACCTACATTTACTCCAAAAATAAATGTTCGAGGAGGAGCCCATGAGTTCATAACTTGACCTGCAAAACTCATCTGTGAATTCATCCCTTTTAACTTTGTAAAAGTCACAACATTTTCAACTGTTCCAGTAAAAGACAAGCTACTAATTCCTAAAGATTTAGTTACTTCTTTTGGCATATCATATCCTAAAGAAATATTCTTAAAAACTAAATAATTACCATTTTGTAAAAAACGATCTGAACGCGAAGATGTATACACATTTCTATCAAAATCTAATACAGGTAATCCATTAGGATCAATTCTATTTGCAGATTTTTCTGTCATACCTTCTGGTGCACCGTTCCAAGATCCTAAAATATTTTTATGTAACGCATGTGGGCTACTACCAACAGACATTAAACTTGCATAAGAATAATCATATACTTTAGATCCTAAGCTATATGTAAACAATGCTGATAGAGAAAAGTTTTTATAATTTAAAGAAGTTGAAAAGCTTCCATCTACTTTAGGAATTGCTGAACCTGCAAATTCTCTTTTTCCATACGTTGTAGATGTTGTATAAGTCACTCCATTAATTTCTCTCAAAAACTCATCAGCAATAGCATCTTTATCTGGCGCAGAACCATTTACGTTAAAATTCTCATCATCAATTACATATAATGCATCACCATACATTTGATCAACACCCACAAATTGGTACAAGTAGAATTCATACATGCTCTTACCTTCCAATCGTTTAAAATCACTTGAAATTATTCCATTCTTTCTATTCTCTTCAGGCAGCTTAGCTATTTTGTTTTTTAACCATGTCGCATTTGCAGCGAAATTCCATCTTAAATCTGCTGTTTTAATAATATCTACATCAAAAGACAACTCTAATCCTTTATTAGAAATACTTCCTACATTACTTGTTATAGAAGAAATCCCTTTAGTGCTAGGAGTATTTGATCCGTTTGATAAAGGCATATTTAAATCAAATAATAAATTTTGAGAACGTTTGTCAAAATATTCAACAGTAAAATTAACTCGATTAAAAAGCCTTCCGTCTAAACCAATATTAAATGATGATGATGTCTCCCATTGCAAATTATCATTCCCATTTTGAGATTTATACAGTCCTGCTTTCCCCCCATTTTTCACAATAGAATACAAAGATTGATATCCATATGTACCAGCTCCACCGTCTTCTCCAACCTCTCCATAAGAAGCTCTTAATTTTAAATAATCAATATGCTTCACTTTGAAGAAATCCTCTGCACTAATAATCCAACTACCTCCAACAGACCAAAAGTTCCCCCATCTATTATCTTTATGAAACTTTGAAGATCCATCTCTACGGAAAGAAGCTTCTGCAAAATACTTATTAGCATAGTTATATTTAGCTCTAGATAAATATCCTTCTGTTCTATATTTAACAGTATAATCATAAATACTACCTGCCTCTGTAAAGTTAATCCACTCATCCATTCCTTCAAAAGTTTGATTAGTTTTCATACCATACAAGTAGCTATAATCATTATTAAAGTTTTCATGCCCAACTAAAACATCAAAATTATGATCACCAAAACTTCTATTCCAATTCAATAACTGTTGAGCTGTATATGTTTTATATCTATAAATATCACGTCTTGAACGTCCATTACTACCTTGTCCATCACCTATCAATGCATTATCATATTTACGAGCTTCACTATTTCTTAAACTCATATCTCCTTTTAAAGAGAATGTAAAATCTTGTAAGAATTTGAAATCTGCAAAGAACTGTCCATTAACAGTATTTTTAATTGATTGCTGATTGTTCTTATTATTTTCCAAAACAGTATGGCGTCCTTCTAATTGACCACGTGTTCCTTCTCCATTATCATAAATTCTTTGCCCAAATTCATCATAAACAAAATCACCTGTAACTTTATCATGAAGATAAACAGGGTAAATTGGAGCAATATTACGTGCAAAATAGAATGGATTTACAATTGAAGTATTATCATCCATAGAAGCTGTTAAACCATGAGATTCTTGATGTGATCCCGTCAAATTAGCTCCTACTTTAATAGCATCATTCACTTTATAATCCGCATTAATTCTAGCAGTAAAACGCTTATAATCGCTATTTTTAACATAACTTTCATTATTTAAAAAGCTTCCTGAAAAATAAGCTCCTCCTTTTTCATTTGCCACACGCCCACTCATATTTAAATCTTGATACATCCCTGTTCTTTCAAGCTCTTTAAACCAATCTAAATCTGATGCATATCCAGATAGAACAGACGCATTAGATACTAACTTACCATCTGGAGTAAATAATTGATCTGCTGGTAAATTATAAATATTAAGTTTCAAATAATCTGGAATCAATGTTTCTGTAGCTAACCTATTAGCCTCTTCTAAGCCATTTTTTGCTATTAAAGAGTTTCTATTAGCTTTCCACATTGTTTCCATATAATCATCTGCTCCTAATTTATCATATTCAGACATACCTCTAGTAAACAAACCTTGTTTAAGGTTTACCCCAAAGAATCCCTTCCCTTTAGAGGCTTTCTTAGTGGTAATTAAAACAACTCCATTAGAAGCTCTATTACCATAAAGTGTTGAAGCTGAAGCATCTTTAAGAACAGACATACTATCAATATCATTAGGATTTAAATCCGATATGCTTCCACCAAAAGGAACACCATCTACAACTAATAATGGAGAATTACTTCCATTCACAGAAGTAAATCCACGAATACGAATAGTTGGCTCAGCCCCAGGCTGTCCAGATGTATTGTTTACTCTAATCCCAGGAGCAGCTCCTTCTAGTGCAGCTAAGGCATTGGTACCAGGTCTTTTAGTAATTTCTGAATTCTCTATAACTGCGATAGCACCTGTTACAGATTCTTTAGTAGCAGTACCATAAGCTACAACAACTACATCCTCCAACACTTGACCATCCTCTTTTAATACTATGTCATAATGTGTCTTTGATGTTAATCTAATTCTTTGTGTTTCATAGAACACATACGAAACAACTAACACATCGCCTTCGCCAGCATTAATTGTAAATATCCCATGATCATCTGCACTTGTTCCGAAGTCAGTTCCCTCTAGAACAATAGTTGCACCAATCAACGGTAAACCGTCAGTGTCTTTTACACTTCCAGTTATTGTCTTTTTTGCTTGTGCAAAAACTACACTTGTTAACACAAGCATAGAAAACGTTAAGTAAAGTTTTAATTTCATAAACATCTTTTTAAGATTATTTTAGCATTGCCAAAAATATAAAAAAATGAATCAAAAAAAACATATACAATATTTATTCAAGACAAACACTTAAAATAAATGTAAATTAAGCCCGAAAAATAGACATTATATTAATTTATTTAACTTAAAATACACTATTTTAAAGATTAAAAACACTCATTTTGCAGGTTTATTTTAACTAAAAATACTCATTTCTTAATTTTTAATTAATATTAACTTAATATATAAAAAATACAATTCATTCTATACTTTACTATATTCTGTATACTTATTTTCATCCTTTTATCCCGTACCTTTACATAACATACTAAAATAAACAACATGACAAAACCATTTAAAGTTGTTGCTTTCGATGCGGATGATACCCTATGGGTGAATGAACCTTTCTTTAATGAAGCTGAGAAAGCATTCTGTATCTTAATGGAAGATTACCTAACACATCAAAGCATCTCACAGATACTATTCAAAACACAAATAGACAACCTACCTCTATACGGATATGGAATAAAAGGCTTTACCCTATCCATGGTAGAAGCAGCTAACATAATCTCAAAGGGAACTGTAAGCCCAAAAGTAATCAGTAGAGTCATAGCTATAGGAAAGGATTTATTAACCAAGCCTGTGGAGCTATTAGATGACGTAGAGCAAGTACTAAAGGAACTTCAAGGAAAGTATAAACTAGTGGTCGCAACCAAAGGTGACTTAAAAGACCAACACCGCAAACTACATAAGTCTGGCTTAGGAGCATACTTCCATCATATAGAAGTCATGACGGATAAAGAAGAAATAGACTATCAGAAGTTACTAGGACGTTTAGATATCAAGCCTGAAGAATTTATTATGATAGGCAATTCTCTAAGATCTGATGTACTCCCTGTATTAGAATTAGGAGGTCACGCAGTACACGTCCCTTTCCATACTACATGGTTACACGAGCATGTCGATCACGAAATAGTACATCCGAACTTTACTTCTATTAAAAAACTATCAGAGATTAAAGAGATACTACTATAAATAAAAAGAGGCTAGTTGATGATCAACTAGCCTTTCACTTACACTTATAAACAATGTATTCTTTGATTAGAATCTATATCCTACGAATACATTAAAACTCTGATTATATATCTTCAGGTTCTTCACACCAGGATTTTCTTCTAACCCAAATGTATTAGAGTTATCGAAGATACTGGCAAATCCTCTACTGTAGTTAGCTCCTACTAAGAACCCACAGTTAAACTGGTACTCAGCACCCACTACGATACCGTAGTCCATCTTCTGTAGATACTGTCCATCTTCTTGATCATCTTCTATACTACCGAAAATACCGTGATCTTTATATGTATTCCCCTCTTCATCTACTGCTGTGATAGAAGAGTATAATAACATATTCACATAAGGACCAGCATATATCTGTAGCCCTCCTACTTTAAACACAGCACTGATTGGATTAAGGCGTAGACTGTGCATTTGCAATTTAGCATCTAGTGTTGCCCCATCCTCAGTCTCTCTATCAAAGCGACCACCATACTGTTGATAAAACAACTCGTGTTTCAGCCCAAAATATTTTCCTAAACTATTATCCACACTCACTCCTACGAAGAAGTTATTGCGGTTACTCACTTTACCATCTATAGCTAAATACTCTAGATCATCTCCTTTAAGCGTAGACTGTATCCAACCTCCTTTTACACTAAAAGTAGTATTCCCTTTTAAATCGTGATTTACATCTTGTGCTATAGCTGTACCTGATACTGCTAACACAGAGCATACACTTAGTAATAAGTTTTTCATACCTCTCATTCTTAAAAATCAATATCCCAAATACCCACTGCGTTCTCTAACTCCACTAGAGCAGATGCATACCCAAATAGTGTCTCTGCATAAGCCTGTTGTGTTTCGTTATAAGTACGTTGTGCATCCAACACTTCTAATAGGCTACTCGCCCCTCTTTGATAGCTATACTTGATCCCTTCGTATACCTGTTTAGCCTCTTCTAACATCCCTTTTTCAAACCTATTGATCTGCTTTTGTTTCGTTAGATAGTTACGATATGCTTGAGTGATCTCTTTCTCTAACTCTAGCTCTATAAAGTCATATTCTAGATGAGCTTGACGTTCCTCGTATAATGCAGTTTTTAATCCTGATTCTTTTCTATTAGAGAACTTCAGCGGAATAGAAAAACCTGCTTTAACCACCGTATTACCAGGTGTAGGAGCAATAGCATTCTTTACAAAAGAGTTGTTCTCTACCCCGAAGTTAAGTCCTAAATCTATCGCACGTTCTGCTTTAGCTAAAGAGACTTGCTTACTCGCTACCACCTTATTCTGTCTAGCGACAAGGAAGTCAGCTCTATTGTTCTGAGCAGTCACAATCAAGTCATCTAAAGAGAATAATCTATCAAACTTGTTGAAGTCTCCCTGAGGCAAATATATCGTATCGTTTCTCTGTTTACTGATCACGTTTCTGATCTCTATCAAGCTATTCTCCCAAGCGTCATCTGCATCTTGTAACTCATTATACATCCCTTTAGCTTCTAAGTTACTTTGGATAGCATCCACTTTGCTGATCTGCCCTAATGTATAACGAATACTATCAGACTTAGCTACTTGCTTCATAGACTCATAAGAGTCGCGTTGTATATCAAACAACATCTTATTCTGCAAGGCTTCTAAATATAAGATAGTAGACTCTGCACGCATAGTCTGGAAGAACTCTTGCAACTCTAATTCTGCTAATGTCTTCTGATCTGCAGCTAAATTCTTTCTTGCCTTGCGCTTACCACCTAATTCTAAATCCCATGATAACTCTGCCTCAAAGCCATAACCCATCTGCATACGCTTCTGTTGATTATCAAACCAACCAAAACTCAGCTCAGGGTCTGGGAACATCTTAGCTGCTTGTACCTCAGCTTCTGCAATATCTATATTATACTTCGCTGCTGCATATCCTAAGTTGTTCATTGACATCTTATGAAGATACTCCTTATATGTCAATGCTGTCTTATCACTTACATTGTCTGTATGAAGTTGTGCTACCACAACTTCATTACAGAACAATGCTAATAATCCTACTAGTATATATTTTCTAATAACATTCATACCTAATCCTAATTTTCGTCTGTTTCACTTTTTACGAAGTCGCTATCACTACCCCATTTGCGTTCTACCATATAATACAAGGCAGGTAATACAAATAGTGTAAGAACAGTAGCGAATAATAGACCATAAACGATCACAGTTGCTAGAGGTCTCTGTACATCCGAACCGATACCTGTAGCTAACGAAGCAGGGAATAACCCTAATACCGCCACTGTAGCCGTCATTAATACAGGTCTGAAACGCTCTTCTGCACCTGTTAGTACTGCCTCTTTTAATGCTATACCTCTTCTGCGGAGATCATTGATATGGGAGATCATAATCACCCCATTCTGTATCGCAACCCCAAACAACGCAATAAATCCTACTGCTGAAGATACGTTCAATGACATCCCTCTAATGTTCAAGGCTAACATCCCTCCAAATAAAGCTAACGGTACAACGATCATCAATAATCCAGCTTGTCTAAACTGTCCAAAAGCTCCGTATAGTAATACAAACATTAAACACAAGGTCAAAGGAACAATTACTGCCAAACGGCTATACGCTCTATTCTGATTCTCGAACTGTCCACCCCATTCGATGTGGAACTTCTCATGATCATACGTGATATTGCTTTCTATCTTTTGTTGCGCTTCTTTTAATAGTGACGCTAAGTCTCTATTACGCACGTTTAGTTTTACAGTTAAGTGACGTCTATTCATCTCACGAGTGATCGTACTCTCTCCTGTACTCGTCTTAACATCTGCTACCTGAGACAGCGGAATCTTAGCACCTGTACTAGACGTCAACATTAAGTTAGCGATCTTCTCTGGTGTATTTCTACTCTCTTCAGTATATCTAGCACTGATGTCATATACTTTATTTCCGATAAATATCTGTGATATTGCCTTACCACCTATAGCCACCTCGATAAGTTCTGCAACGTCAGATACGTTTAATCCATATTGAGCTATCTTATCTCTATTCGCATGGATCTGTAGCTGTGGTAATGGTGGCTCTTGATCTATTGCTAAATCTACCGCTCCATCTACCGTACGCAGTGTACCTAATACCTCATTCGCTATACGTCTAGTCTCGTGAAAATCTTCTCCATATACCTTCACTACTAATTCACTATGCGCTCCAGATATCTTATCCATTACCCCATCGATCATCGGCTGAGCGAACCCAACTGTAAATCCAGGTAAAGACTCATACTCTGCTGCTAACTCTTCGATTAAATCATCTTTAGTCTTACCACGAGGCCATTCTTTATAAGGCTTGATACCTACCGAACATTCGAAATGTGATGGAGTAAATGGGTCTGTTCCATCATCATTACGCCCAGACTGTACCATGATATACGTTACCTCATCATACTTCATAGTTCTAGCACGTAGTGTATCACTCATCTCTTTTGATTTCTCTAGTGAGATACCAGGAGGTAAGGTTACTTGAAGCCAGATAGAACCTTCATCTAATGGAGGTAAGAAATCTTTACCTACCTTCATTGACAATCCTATTGTAATCGCTAAAACAACTAATAACGGTACGAATACTTGCTTTGGCTTATTTACAATCTTGATAATTCTATTGTGATATACATTCGTTAGTTTCTCTAACCACTTATTGTGGTAGATCTTTCTAGGCTTTCTATACACCGCATACGCAAGACCTGGTATCAAAATCAAGGCTACTAATAATGCCCCTATCAAGGCATATCCTACTGTAAACGCCATCGGTGTAAACAACTTCTTCTCTACACGTTCAAAAGCGAATAGTGGTAAGTATGCTGTGATAATAATGATTGTAGCGAAGAAGATAGGCTTAGCTACCTCTTTGGTACGCTGTGCTATAGACTTCTCTTTTAATTCCTCTTCTGGATTGTCCTCCCTCTTCTTCAGTATGGACTCCATCATCACGATAGCACCATCCACTATAATACCGAAGTCAATCGCTCCTAACGAAAGTAAGTTAGCAGGTATATCTGTGAAGTGCATCATGATAAATGCAAACAACAGAGATACAGGGATCGTAATCGCTACTAATAGCGCTCCTCTCCAACTTCCTAAGAATACAATCAATACAATCACTACTAAACTAATTCCTTCGATTAGCGTAGTAGACACAGTATGTAATGTCGTATCTACTAAATCTGTACGATCTAAGAAAGTGTGTATTCTAACACCTTCTGGCAATAAACCATTGTTCAGTTCATCTACATATTGGTGTATCTTATCTAATACTACAGATGGGTTTTCGTGTTTTAATAACAGTACAATCCCCTCGATACTATCAGAATAATCTCTTTCTCTATCTGTAAAACCAAGAATACCTTTGCGCTCTACATTTCCATATTTTAAGCGACCTAAATCGTTTAAGAATACAGGTATACCATCTTCTGCCTTAACAACGATTTTACCTAAATCCTCTAAATCTTTAATCAACCCAATACCTCTCACCACATACCCAAGGTCTCCTCTCGTTAGAACACTTCCTCCTGCATTGACGTTATTCTCTTCTATCGTCTCTGTTACATCGCTTAGCGATAGACCGTATTGTTCTAATTTATGTGGATCTAATTCGATTTGAAACTGAGTAGTGATTCCACCGAAGTTAGTTACCTCAGCTACACCAGGTACTTGATTAAGCTTAGGGATAATCACGAAGTTTTGTAAATCCGTTAATTCTCTAAGACTATAGCCATCTCCCTCTATGATATATCTATATACCTCACCGATAGGCGATGTCAGCGGATCTAATTCAGGAGTCGCATCATAAGGCAACTCTACATCGTTTAATCGCTCTTGGATTCGTTGACGAGCGAAGTAGTCATCTACTCCATCAGCGAATACTATCGTGATCATAGACAGTCCGAATGTACTATTACTACGCATCACGTGCATTCCAGGCATACCATTAAGAGCGCGCTCTATCGGAATGGTAATCTGTAATTCTATCTCTTCTGCTGCCAGCCCTGGCACTTGTGTTACTACTTGAGAAGTAGTATCTGCTATATCTGGATAAGCTTCTATTGATAATTGTTTCCAAGAATAATATCCAAATATACACAGCAAAGCAAACAACGCTGCTACAAGCCATCTTTTGTGAATAGCTGTATCTATTATACCTTTCTTCATTGTATTATTGTTTATTATTAAATAGCTTGTGGCAAGTAGATTCCTCCTTCACTTACTACCTCATCTTGTTTGTCTAATCCTGATAGGATAACGGTCTTATCTCCAGACACTCCTCCGATCACGATGCTCTTCTTAGCATACTTATTCTCTCCTACCTTCACGAATACGAATGAGTTATCTTCACCTTGTAAGACTGCTCTAGAAGGCACTAAGATTACTGGTTCTGGTTGATCGATAAAACGAACACTCACATACATACCCGGTTTTAGAATTCTCTTCTCATTATCCACTTCTATCAGTACATCTATACTTCTAGTCTCCTCATCCACGATCTCGTTGATATGATAGATAGTACCCGATAGTGGAGCATCAGGATATGCTGCAAGTTCCACTTGTACTTTGTTTAGTTTAGCTAAGTGATTGATATCTTTTTCTTTCACTTTACCTACTATCCATATTTTACCTAGTGAAGCGATCTTCACTACTGGGTCAGCCTCATCGTTAATGAACTGTCCTATCACTAGGTTGTTCTCTAAGACCTCTCCAGCTATAGGAGAGCGCACTGTCAATGCCTGTCCTAGTACTAGTGAGCTAGCATCTACACTATATATCTTTAATGCTGCACGAGCGTTATCATAAGCCGCCTTAGCGATAGAGTATTCTGTCTCTGCCTCTTCGAACTCCTGTCTTACCCCAACACCGTTGTTCAGTAAGTCTTCTTGTCTTTTAAGGTTTAGAGCTGCTTGTTTAAACTCTTGTTTTGAATCGAAGTAATCCTTTTGAGCCTCAAAATAGTCAGGTGAAGACACTTCAAATAAAGGAGTATTCTCACTCACTTTTTGCCCAAGTTTGATAAATGATTTGACTATTCTCCCTGAGAAAGGAGATGCTATTTCTGCATAATGGTTGGGAATAGCTTTCACTACCCCAGCAGTAACTAGATCGAAAGTAAAGTCTTCTTCTGATACCTTACTTGTTTTTATTCTGTCTTTTAGATTTGAAGTTTCAGTTAGAGTGATGATCTTATTTTCTACTGTAAACTGAGCACTATCTGCTGCCTGCTCTTTCTTCTCAGAACAATAGCTCAATAATATGCTAACTCCTAAAATACCTGCTAGTTTTAATGTTTTAGCCATTATGTTTATTTTTAATTAATACCTTATTTATTATTTCACTAAGTTTTTATCTTAAAAACACTTTAAAGTTACTTCATAATACGGAGATTCCATATTAAATAACGAAGCATTTTATGAATTTTTATTATCCTTCTGCTGACAGATCGCATCGAGAGCGTAATTTTTGCATTCCTTTTTATATAATTTATGTTAAGTGTAATCTACAATAATCATGCTACTTTAGGTTGAAAAAATGAGCTGCTATACTAAAGTAAATCAGTAACCCCGATATATCTACGATCGTAGTGATAGCTGGGCTAGCTGCTACTGCAGGGTCTCCGTTAAACCTGCGAACCAACATCGGCAACAAAGCTCCTATTATCGTAGAGGTAATCACCTGTAGCGACAGGGCTAACGCGATCACTCCTCCTATGGACGCTAGTGTGTAACCTGTCGGAATCTCTGTCCCCCAGTTTAGAAACACTACGATACCAAAAGCGACTAAACCAAGAAAACAAGATAACATCAGTGCTATCCTTAGCTCTTTCCACAATACCTTTAGCCATGACTTTACTGTAATCTGCCCTAGTGCCAGTGATCTGATCACTACTGTCGCAGATTGACTCCCTGCATTACCTCCTGTAGAGGCTATCATCGGCATGTATAAGGCTAGAATCATCAGCTGCATTAATGTCGCTTCATAACTGTAGATGATCATCCCTGCTCCTATCCCGATTACTGCTAGTGTCACTAGCCAAAACACTCTCTTCTTAAAATGGTTGAATATACTCGTCTGATTATAATCAGACTCCTCATTCGTACCAATGATTCCCATGAAGCGTTCCATATCTTCTGTATGTTCTGCTTGTATCACATCTAGTGCCTCATCATGTGTCACTATTCCTACTAGCTGTTTCTTATCGTTTAGTATCGGCAAGGCTACTAGCTGATACTTATCTATTTTCTTCGCTATTGACTCACTGCTATCACTTAAAAAACCAAATACAAACTCTGTATGTAATTCGTCCTTAACTAATACATCAGGCTCAGCTATGATCAAATCTTTTAAAGTAATAAAGCCTACTAAAGTCTTATCCTCATTCACTACATATACATAGTATATCGTCTTTTTAGAAGGAGAGTCTTTGCGCACTTGTTGTATCGCTTCGAAGCACGTCATGTCTTTAGATACTGTAGCGAAATCTGTAATCATGATTCCCCCCGCTGTATGCGCAGGATACGAACTAAGTGCTAGCACATTCTCGCGTATATTCTTCGTTAGATAAGGTAGTAAGTCTACCTGCTCCTGCTGTGTCATCAGCTGAAACAGATCTGCTCTAGCATCTGATGGCATCTCTTCGAATATCCTAGCGAATAGCTTCTTACTCACTCTCTGAAAGAATCCTAACTGCTTCACCAACGGAAATTCTGCAAAAATCTCCCCTTGCTCTGCTATTGTAAACTCATTAAACACAAGAACCAAATCATCATTAGCCACTCTACTCAGTAGCTCGCTGATGTCGATAATAGGCATCTTCTTGATCACAGGCAGCATCATCGTTATCTTCTCCATACTGTTCATATCAGTTGCTATCTTCTGTAGATTTTTTAAATCTCTGTTATGCATTCTCATAATACCTCAGTTTTTAATAGATTAATACGCTGTCAATTCCCATGTCACTTCTGATACTCCGTATTCTAAAGACACTTTACTCGTGATCTGCTCTAGAATATCATCTTTCTTACCGATGCATAGTATCTCAAACTTCAGGTAAGAAAAAGCAGGATTGCCATTATCTGTACTTTTTAATGAACGTAGCTGAAGATCTTTCTGAGCGCGTAGATTCTCTAACACCATTACTCTGATATGATTCTCTACCTGCTCTTTACATCCTACGATAATCTCGTAATGAACCTCAGCTGAGTCTGTCTCACTCTCAAAAGAGAGTTTATTAATCATATTGCCAATAGGTCTAAGCGAAATATGTGCTAATAAAATCAATACTGTCATCGCTATCGCTTCCATCCATAAGCCTACAGCACACATAGACCCTACTGAAGCCGAACACCAGATCGTAGCAGCAGTGTTCAGTCCACGGATACTGAATCCGTCTTTCATAATCACTCCAGCTCCTAAGAATCCGATACCACTTACTACATAAGAGGCTACTCTCCCCACAGCCATATCTCCGATGGTATACGCCATCAACACGAAGCCTGCTGCACCGATACTCACTAGCGTATTGGTTCTTAGACCCGCACTTTTTTGTCTCACTTGTCTCTCTGCCCCGATAAGAGCTCCTAAAATAAAAGCAAGAGCTAATCTTCCTATAAATACTGTAATTAACATGATAACTATTTTTTTGCTCTTTCTGAGCTACATTGTTATCATGCATATTCAGAAAGAAGGTTTAACATTCCCGTTTAACTAATGTGGACTCTGTTTCCATCTCTTATTTTTTTTGACTTGGCAAAAGTAGGTATTACCCCTTCTAGAGGCTATTAGAAAGCTTTTAGAAAAAAATTAGAATCCTATTAGAATACCCACATATAGCGTTCCAAAAGCGATAAAATCATCACTCTGCTTGACATTATTTCGTTTTAAGTTCACATGATTGCCTAATGATATAGGTATGATAGGCTAGTGATGGGCTATTTTTGGTACTTATAAGCCGACCAAATGCCCATCACTAGCCGACCACATGCCGACCACACCTACCGAAAAAGGACAAAAAAGACATTCAACAAGATTAGAACAACCTCTAATAGCTAATCATAAGGAGAAACAACACTACAAAAAAAAGCACCCCTACTAGGAGTGCTTTCTGCTATTATATGGTTGTACTATAAGGTTATCGTAAACTCTGTACCTTTATTTATCTCTGAAATGACTGTAATAGTACCTTTATGTAAATCAATAACTTTCTTGGTCAATGAAAGTCCGATACCATTTCCATCTAAGTGTTTTCCGTTCTCACCTCTAAAGAATGGTTTAAAGATCCCGTCTAGATCCTCTGCACTCATCCCTAATCCTTCATCAGCTATCTTGATCACTACAGCATTATTCAGATTAGAAATACTCACCTTGCCATGATGATTATCGGAGTACTTACACGCATTCTCTAACAAGTTAATAATCGCTACTTCCAGTAAGTAAGGGTTTGCTCGTACCGTCACTAACTCTTCGCTGTCTATCTCTTCATCTATCATAAAGCTAAAGGTATATGCAGCATTTCCCCTCTGTATCTTCTGACAGGCATCTAATATCACCTCATCTATTCTAGTAGGCTTGAATACAATCTCGGTAGGATCATAACTCGCCTTCGCGAAGTCTAATAAACTATTCGATAATCGTACCAATTTCTTCGCATCTGATAAAGCGTTCTCTATTGTTCTGATATAGCTAGCGGTGTCTTGTTCTTTAGAAAGTGATAACTCTAACTCTGCTATCACTGCTGCTAATGGAGTGCGTAGCTCATGTGAGATATTCGACACGAACTGCTTCTGCGAATCAAAAGACTGTTCTAGTCGGTCTAACATCGTATTAAATGTATTTCCTAATCGGCTCAGCTCATCCTGATTAGCCTCAGTACTCACTCGCAAATCTAGATTAGTAGCCGTGATATTATTAATCTCTTCATTCATTAGCTTCAATGGACGTAGAACACGCTCTGCAAAGAAGCTTCCCACAAAGAAAATAACAATCAAGGACACAATGCTCAACACGAGTATCGTCAGAAAAAGATTGTGCAGCTTCGTATATCCGTACTGATCTAGAGCGATGGCTGTGATTACATAGTCCTGACCTCCACTGTTATACACTATACCAATCACCTGCCAGTCATCTTGGAATAGGTGTACACGTCCTTGTGAAGCGATCTGATCGATCATCTCTTTAGTCTCCTTGACACTATCGATTTCTTCTGCATCGTGGTATAATAGATTAAAGTCAAAGTCATATACAGCTACCTGTACCTCATTGATGACTTCATTATTATATCTGTATATCTTATGTAGTGTAGATGACTTTACCTCTGTCTCTAGATATAGCTTAGCCTTAGTGATGGCTTCCTTCTCTAACTCTTCAAAGAACTCCACTTCCCTATTCTTAGACGATGACCAATACACTACTACAGCAAATACTAATAATATAGATGCCACTAGTAAGGTAAACAATAAGGTAAGTCTAGTCTTAATTCTCATTACTCTTTAGTATAAATCCCATACCAGATTTGGTATGAATCACTTTCTTAGAAGGGTCTATTTCTATCTTTTTGCGCAGATAGTTGATGTATACATCGATAAAGTTAGTTCCTGTATCGAAGTGTGTATCCCATACTTTCTCAGAAATCTCTGTTCTAGATAGTACACGCTCAGGATTCTCCATCATATACTGCAGTAGGTTAAACTCTTTAGGAGTCAGATGTATCTCTTGTCCGTTTCTCTTAAATACCTTTTCGTTTAGGTCTAATTCTAAATCTGCATATTTTAAAAGATGAGCGTCAGTAGACTGTATATGTTCGAAGCGCTTAAGCAATGCACGTATACGTACATAAAGTTCTCTTAGCTCAAATGGCTTGACTAAATAGTCATCTGCCCCTGCATCGAATCCCTCTACCTTATCATCTGTAGTACCTAGTGCTGTAAGCATAATGATAGGGATATGAGGTAAGGTAGCCTTAATCTCCTTACACAGATCGATACCATTGATCTTAGGTAAGATTACATCTGTTATGATTAGTGCATACGGTTTCTGCAAGGCAAGTTTCTTCCCTAAGTATCCGTCATAAGCTACATCTACTTCAAAGTTTTGTTCCTCTAGACTGCGCTGAAGTAATTCTGCTACGCGAATATCATCTTCGATAACTAATATTTTATCCACTGTATTACTACTTAAATTATCCTGTAGCAAGGTAAGGCTTTTTTAAAAAATGAGATGTAAGACTTTAATTATAAAGTTAAATTACAGTGTACTAAATAGTTGCTAAATCCTGCCCTACATATTGCCTACAAAGGATTAGCACAAAAAAAAGTCGCTCAAAATTCTTGCGAATATTGAGCGACAACAGAAATAATAAAACTTTACTTACTGCCTAGAAAAACTAATTCTGAAACAGCAATTTCGGTAACATAGCGCTGATTACCATCTTTATCTTCAAAGCTACGATTAACTAACTTACCTTCGACAGCAATTTCTTTTCCTTTATTAACAAACTTTTCAACAATGTCGGCTAGCTTCCCCCAGACTGTAATATTATGCCAATTACAAGATTCTACTCGTTCTCCAGCATCGTTATAATACACATCATTTATCGCAAGTGAGAAGGTAGCACGCTTTTTATTTGATTTATACATTTTCACTTCTGGGTCTTGTCCAACCCTGCCAATTAATTGCACTTTGTTTTTTATTGAACTCATAACTGTTTTTTTTAATGGTTAATATTTTATTACATATAGCTTTGTTCAATAGAAACAATATCAAAAATAGCCCCATTTTTTAACACTTATTTGAATATTTAACCAAACTTCTCATTTACTTTGTTTTCTTTTATTCGTAAATTGCAAACAAAAAAATTCATTATGGAGACTACTATCAATAAAGTAGAATTAAGAAATTTATTAATTGACGATTATTTAGAGCTAAAAAAATCAATGCTCGAATCATACCAAGGGCTAGAAGATTCGTACTGGAACAAAGATGAAATCGAACAATTATTAGAAGTCTTTCCAGAAGGACAGCTTGTCGTTTTAGTAGATGGTGTTGTAGTAGGGTCAGCTTTGTCACTTATTATTGATGAAAAACAGGCAATGTCTGCCCATACCTATGAGCAGATTACAGGATATTCTACCTTTAGCACGCATAATCCGGAAGGAAATGTACTATATGGTATAGACGTATTCATCCATCCTAAGTATAGAGGACTTAGATTAGGAAGAAGGTTATATGATGCGCGTAAAGAAATGTGTGAACAGTTAAATCTGAAGTCTATCGTATTCGCAGGGCGTATCCCTAAATATTCTAAATATGCTGATGAGCTAACGCCTAAGCAATATCTAGAAAAAGTAAAAACAAAAGAAATACACGATCCTGTGATGTCATTCCAGATGGCTAACGACTTCCACATGGTACGCCTAATGCGCAATTACCTAGAGGGAGACACGAGTTCTAAGGAATATGCAGTACTTCTAGAGTGGAATAATATCTACTATGAGAAAGATGTACAGCTGATCAATGCTAAAAAAAGTGTAATCAGACTAGGGCTGATACAGTGGCAGATGAGACCGCTAAACGATCTACAAGAGTTCTTCGATCAGGCAGAATTCTTTATCAATGCGGTATCAGACTATGAGAGTGACTTCGCTATGTTCCCAGAGTTGTTTACAGCACCACTTATGGCTGACTATAACCACTTATCTGAGGCAGATGCAATACGTGAATTAGCAAGATATACTGACTCTATACGCAAGAAGTTTCAGGAGTTTGCTATCTCTTATAATATCAATATCATCACAGGAAGTATGCCATACTTAGTAGATGGTATCTTATATAACGTAGGATTCTTATGTAAGCGAGATGGTACATACGAGATGTATTCTAAGATCCATATCACTCCTAACGAAGTACACTACTGGGGTATGAGAGGAGGATCTAAGATACAGACCTTCGATACAGACTGTGGTAAGATCGGTATCATGATATGCTATGATGTGGAGTTCCCAGAATTGTCTAGATTACTAGCAGATCAAGGGATGGATATCTTATTCGTTCCATTCCTTACAGATACGCAGAATGGATATACTCGTGTGAGAAACTGTGCTGCTGCTAGAGCGATCGAGAATGAGTGTTATGTGGCGATAGCTGGATGTGTGGGTAACCTACCGAAGGTGAATAATATGGATATACAGTTCGCTCAGGCAGCTGTACTTACTCCATCTGACTTTGCCTTCCCAACAAATGGGGTAAAAGCAGAAGCAACACCTAATACAGAGATGACACTTATCGTAGATGTGGATGTAGACTTACTAAAAGAACTACACGAGCACGGTAGTGTACGTATCAAAAAAGATAGACGTACGGATCTATATCAAACTAGAGCTCTGAAATAATACAATCCAATATATACTAACTAAGGGGTGATCTGAATGGTCATCCCTTTTTTTATTATGCAAAAACCTAATAATCACCACATTAAAACAGGTATAAATACTAACTAAAAAATCATCTTTTAGATAAATAATCAGAACAATATTTTTATTTTTATCTCGATTATGACGGAGGATATAGGGTATCTAAATGAAGAAGACATCATACTAAAACTAACTGTGGCAAGAATATTGTTATCCCAATAAAAAAGACTTATATGAATCAGTACATTAAAGCCTTCTTACTGCTAACTCCACTAATCTTCTCATCATGTATCAAGGATGAGGAACTAGATACGAATGCAGACATTCTAGAGGCATATATTCCTTCTGAGTATCTAAAGACAGATCCTATTATCACGAATACATCTGTAGAATTTAGAGTAAAAGCGAATGTTGATTTAGAAAAACAAACACCTTTCTTTATCATCTCGCCTAATGCTACTATGGATCCTCCTAATGGTACAACAAGGGACTTCAGAAATAGTCAGGAAGTTATCGTAACAGCACAAGATCAAAGTTGGAAAAAGAAGTATATCGTTAGCTTCACGAGTGATGAGCTAAGTACATTATACACCTTTAACAATGCAGAACTTACAAATAAAAACAGATACTATAGATTCTACGAAATAGGCTCTAATGGAGATAAAATATACGACTGGGATAGCGGTAATGAGGGATACTCTACTGTAGCAGGAAACACGCCACCAGAAGGATACCCTACTACGATAGCACCTGGTAGAAGAGGTGGTCTGTCTGTAAAGATGCAGACGGTCTATACTTCAAAAACGGGACAGATAGCAGGTAACCCTATAGCTGCCGGTAACTTATTCCTAGGTACTTTTAAACTCAATCCTCTGTTTCCTATTAAATCTACCAAGTTTGGGCTACCCTACACAGGTGAGCTACCTAGTAGTTTAAGAGGTTCGTTTAAATACACTGCTGGTAAAATCGTGACAGACAGTAACTATAACGAGATACCTGGTGCAAAAGACACTTTTGATATCTATGCAATATTATTTGAAACACAAAAGAAAAACAACTTCCTAGCAGGTGATCACGCTTTTAAAGATCCTAGAAATGTAGCTATCGCTAGAATAGAAGCTAAAGATAGAATAGAGACAAACTTGTGGACGGAGTTTAATGTCCCGTTTGTGCTAGTACCTGGTAAGACCTATGATCCACAGAAAGATTATATACTCGCTATCGTGATGACATCTAGTATAGATGGAGCGGACTTTAAGGGCGCAGTAGGCAGTACACTGCTAGTAGACGAGATAGAGTTAGTTTATGAAAAAGATAATAAGGAATAAGATGGGATTACTACAGAGATATAGTATTTGTTTAATCCTATTGATAGGAATAAACACAGTGTCTTTCGCTCAAACTAAAGACACAACAGGATTTAAAGCTTTCTTTAAAGAAAATATAGAATACCAACTAAGAGGACAATTCAGCATAGGAGGAAGTACTCCACTCGGTATGCCTGCTGAGATACGAGAGATCAATAGCTATAACCCTACGCTGCAATTAGGACTAGAGTTAAACGTCACTAAATGGTTGAGCAATGACCACAAATGGGGAATCCGTACAGGGCTGCGCATGGAAGGTAGAGGTATGAAAACAGATGCTCGTGTAAAGAACTATTATACTCAGATAGATGGTGGTGATGGAAAACAAACCAAAGGGTACTTCACAGGAAACGTAAAGACTACGATGAAAAACTCTTATATAACCTTTCCTGTATTAGTAGCCTATAATGCATCTGAGAACTGGAATGCCTATGGAGGACTGTATCTATCAGGCTTAATAGACAAGGACTTTACAGGATATGTGTATGATGGAGTGTTAAGAGAAGGTACACCTATCGGTACACCTGTAGAATTCGAAGGAGATGCTAAAGGCGACTATGACTTCTCTGAGGATCTAAACAGATTTCAATATGGAGTACAAGTAGGAGGTGAATACAAGCTAAATACACATTTCCGCATATTCTCAGATCTAAACTGGGGACTGAATGGTGTCTTCAAAAAAGACTTTGATGCTATCTCTTTTAAAATGTATAATATTTACTTAAATCTCGGTTTTGGGTATACGTTCTAACGTTAAAAAAACATTAAACTATGAAGGTCAATCGTATAGATTGACCTTTATTATTTAAAAACCATTTGAAACATTCTCACAGTGTTTTTCATTTTCTCAATGAATAGGCAAACTTTAAGAGTACAAAAAACCGAATCACTTACAATAATATCAAAACAAGAAGTTGTCCTCATATCTTTAACGTATTTAAAGGAAACGACTATTAGAGTGATAATCCTTATCTTTGTATGTTCGTTTGTTATTTGACAGTTAATTAAACATTAAGTTATCATTAAATAGCAAGCAATAATTTTATATAACATAAATAATACAATACTTATGAGAATAAACTACTTATTATTCGCCCTATTAACAACCATAGGGATCACGTTCTCTTCTTGTATAAAAGATGAGGCAGACACAATGGAATCAGACATTACTTCTGCAACAATTGAAGATGCGAATAAGTTCTTACTTACTACTCCAACAATTACTAATAATAATGTGTTCTTTAGACTTCTTCCTGACGTAGACGAAAGAGAGTTTGCACCGCTATTTAAATTATCGGACGGAGCAACTATCACTCCTGAAAATGGGTCAAAACAAAACTTCTCTAAAGGTCCAGTACAGTACGTTATTACATCACAAGATGGTAAATGGAAAAAAGCATACAATGTAAGTTTCTTGACAAATACGTTTATTACACATTATGATTTTGAGAATGTACACACAGAAGTGACTGAAGGGCCAGAAGGACAATACCACGAATTCTTCGAGGTACTTCCTGATGGTATGACAAAATACGACTGGGCTAGTGGTAACCAAGGCTATAATATGCTGGCAGAAACATTACTAGAAGACGATCAAGAGCTATCACCAGCAGTATACCCGACTTTCTCTATTAATGATGGATACAAAGGTAAAGGAGTAAAAATGGTAACTAGAAGTACTGGACCTCTTGGTAGTATGATGGGGTCTCCTATCGCAGCAGGGAACTTATACTTAGGTACTTTTAATTTTACATTCCCAGCTATTAAATCTACAAGATTTGGTATTCCTTATAGTACAGGAATTAATATGCCTAAAACATTAAAAGGATACTATAAATATAAAGCTGGAAAAGACTTTACAATCACAAGCAAAGAAGGATCTGCACTAACTAAAGATGCATGGGATGCATATGCTATTATCTTTGAAAAAGGAGACAATCCTAAAAAAGAATTCTTAGCAGGTGACCACAAATTCTTAGATCCTAGGATGGTTGCTATCGCAAGATTAGACGATAAGAACAGAGTTGAAACTGATGAATGGACAAAATTTGAAATCCCATTCCAAATGGTAGAGGGGAAAACTTTTGATCCGAAGGCTAACTATATGATTGCTATCGTATTCTCTGCAAGTGTGGAAGGAGATATCTTCAATGGAGCTGTTGGTAGTACTCTACAAATTGATGAAGTTGAATTAGACTTCGATAAGTAATATTAGTACAATACATAATTAAGAGACAATGAAAAAAATAATATATACGTTAATATTCTCATTAGGAATACTGACTACTACTTCTGCACAAAATCAAGAAGAATCAAAAGCATCAGACAAAAATTCTTTTGAAAAGTTCTTTACAGAAAATATGGATTACCAGATAAGAGCACATTTTAGTATCGGTGGTTCTTCTCCTCTAGGTCTTCCAAGAGAAATACGAAAAATCAATAGTTACAACCCAGGATTACAGTTAGGATTAGAAGCTAATGCTACGAAATGGTTAACTGATGATAAACAGTGGGGAGTTCGTTTAGGTCTGCGCTTTGAAGGGAAAGGAATGACAACGAAGGCAAATGTAAAAGGTTACTTAACAGAGATTATACAAGACAACTCTAAAGTAAGAGGTTACTTCACTGGAGATGTAAAAACGAAGGTGAGAAACACTTATCTAACCGTACCTGTAAATGTGGTGTATTCTATCAATGATAACTGGAATATCTATGGAGGGCTATATTTCTCAGCTTTAATAGACAAAACATTTGATGGATATGTATCGAATGGTCATCTAAGACAAACTGACCCTAATGGTATTAAATTAACTTTCGAGGATGATAGTAGTGCTCCTTATGACTTCTCTGATGAAGTACGCAAATTCCAATGGGGTACTCAAGTAGGTGCTGAATGGAAGATGAATAATCACTTCTTTTTACTAGGAGAGTTATCTTATGGATTTAATGGAGTATTAAATAGCGATTTTGACGCTATATCATTCTCTATGCACAATATATACTTAAACTTAGGGTTTGGGTACCAATTCTAATTGAAGTGTCTTAAAACACAAATAAAAAGGCTTGTAGAAAACTCTACAAGCCTTTTCTTATTTCAATAGAATAGATTATTCTAACTATTTTACTAATACTTCTTTAGCTACTTTATCTGTACCGTCTATTTCTTCTGTAATCTCTAAACCTAATATCTTAGCGATAACAGGATATACATCGATGTTCTCAAATGTTCCTATTGTCTTCCCTGATTGAAACTGTGGACCTTTAGCTAAGAAAATAGCATGCATCTCCTTAACAGAGTTTGGGTCAAAACCATGACTTCCTGCTAATTTTCTGTTAGTGAAATAGTATGGAGCTTCCGCTGTTACCACGATATCCCCTATTCTACCAAAGCGATCATGCTCTTTGCTAAAATGAAACTCTTTAGGTAGATCTTCTGTTTTATACACTTTCATGTGTTTAGGGTTACTCGCTTTTTTAATCTTCTTATAGTACTTGTCTATCTGAGTCTTATCATTGATAAAAGCACTTATATAAGTACCATTACTCGCTAGTTTCATCTCATCTCCTTTTAACTTTAAAGGAAAGCTCAATAGCGTTTCTTGGTCAAGTGCTAGCATTCCGTGATCAGAGACAATCACATAGTTCACAGGTAAGTTTAACTTATCTACTGCTGCTACAAGTTTCTCTATAGATTGGTCAGCATAGTGAACTGCTTCTTTTGTCTCTTCTGCATCTGGTCCGAATCCATGACCTGCATGATCTACTTCTGGTAAATAGAAGGTAATGAAGTGAGGTCTTTTCTCTTCTGGTAATGTCAACCAATTCACTACTTCATTAATACGTCCATCCATATCAAACTTCTCAGAGTAAGCATAGTAATATGATGGTAAAGTCCCTTTAATAGGTGCTTCAGATCCAGGCCAATAGTAACATGCACTCAACATTCCTTGTTGCTCTGCTAATACCCATAATGGTGTACCTCCATACCAAGCAGGGTCGTGTACAGCTTTAGCATTTCTAAGAGAATATCTCTCCTCTATCTTTGGATCATACATATTATTACCAACTAAACCATGGTGTGAAGGATATAGTCCTGTCGCTATCGTATAATGGTTAGGGAAAGTAACTGATGGATAAGATGGTTGCATAGACTCTGCTCTCACACCTTCTTTTCCAAACTTCTCTAAAAACTTCGTTCCAAACTTCTCGATATAATCGTAACGGAAACCATCAATAGAGATCAAGATAACATAAGGTTTATCTACTTGTTTACTATCGTTAACTCGATTTTCTACTACGATTTGTTTTTGTACTTCTTGAGCAGAAACAGTGCTAGACATTGTCAAACACAACCCGAAAGTTAATAGGGGAAATAGTATTTTTTTCATGTTGTTTTGTTTTTCTTGACCAAATATCCGTAGATAAATTTATCCTTACAAAGTAAATTCCTATTTTTATAACTATTTTAAAAATTACACCACTTAATATGAAACATATAAGCATACTCGGTAGTGGATGGTTAGGTACACCATTGGCCGAAAATTTAATAGAAAAAGGATATCACGTCAAGGGCTCGACCACTACTCTAGCCAAAATGAATATCTTAGAGGAACATCAGATCAAGCCTTATCATATTAATCTATATGAAGATAATGTTCAGTTTTTAGATTCATTCATTGGCAATGCTGAACTTCTTATCATTACTATCCCTCCTATTAGAGATGAGCCTCAACCAACGTATGCTGAGAATTTTAAAAAGTTACTTCCTTATATTCGTAAACACAATATCAAGAATGTTATCATGATGAGTTCTGTATCTGTATATGCTCCACAAAACGAAGAGATCACAGAAGACAATCAACTATTCTCAAATGAACCTACAGCAGTACAGATTAGAGAAGCTGAAGATGTACTATTAAATGAAGATGGAATCAACACTTGTATCTTACGCTTAGGTGGATTATTCAGTGAAGAAAGAAAACCAGTAGACTACATCGTTCGAAGAAATATATTAGAGAACCCTGAGTTGCCTATTAATATGATTCATCTTAATGATATTATCACGCTATCTACTGCCATTATAGAAAAGGGATTCACAGGTAACCATATCTACAATATCGTATCACCTAAATATAAAAACAGGTTAGATTATTACACACAAGAGGCGACTAAACACAGTCTAACTTTACCTCCTATAGGAGAGAATAATAGCGCTTTTTACAAGAAAATCAGTGGAAATAAAATCGCTATGGCTACTGATTTATCGTATAAATTTTAGATAAAAAAAAAGCAATTATTCAAATATATGTTCTAGATTTTTCTAGTTAATCAATAGAAATGTATCATTAATTCTATTGTTATAAAAATAATTTACCATCATTTTTTTTAGTATCTTGTATGCTACAAGAAAGTCTTCTATTATGAAAAAGATATTATTTCCAACTGATTATTCAGAGACTGCAAACAATGCTTTTAAATATGCACTGCAGTTAGCTAACTATAGAGAGGCTGAGCTCTATGTATTACATGTCTATGATCCTCCTATTATATCGGGTGGTATCAGTCCACATCTAGTGGAAAATGTTATTAAGAAAAACGATTTTGAGAAACTGGAACAATTACATGCGAATAGCCCTGCACTTATCGAAACAAGACGTGAGCTAAACTTAGAACATGTACCTGTATTCTTTAAAGTAAAAGAGGGATTACTAATCCCTGAAATACTGAATGCTATTGAAGAAAATCACATTGACTTTCTAGTAATGGGTACTGATGGAGCGAATGCTAGTTTTCACAAAAAACTATTAGGATCTAATACTATCAATACAATTACAAAGGTAGATATACCTGTATTAAGTATTCCTAAAGAAGCTCATTTTAGAGATCTAAATAATATCATCTTTACTTCTCGCTTTGAACAAGAAGAGGAAGCTACGCTTGATGACCTTATTAAAGGTGTTGAAGCCAATAAAGCACATTTAAAAATAGTTCATGTTAAATCAAAAGGGTGTGTCTCATGCGAAGAGATATATAATAAATGGAAAGAGAAGTATAAAGATGCTCCTGTCAGCTTCCATATATTCAATGCAGAAAATATAGAGAAGACACTACTTGACTTTATAGAACATGAACCTGTAGATCTAGTAGCAACGATTAAAAGAAACAAAACTTTTATAGAGAATATCTTATCTAAGAGCGTTACACAGCACTTAGCTAAACGCTTAAAAGTTCCTTTCTTTGTGTATAAATCTAAGAAGTAAATCGCTTTAAAAGTAAAGAGGTTAGCCAATGGCTAACCTCTTTACTTTTATACTTACTCTTTATTTTCTTCTTCTATGTTTATCTTTTCGGGATAAGTCTCTTCTCCTAATAAATACCCCCAAGGTCTTAAACTATCTACGCGATCACATATAATCTTCATTATTGCTAAAGTAGGTATGGCTAATAACATACCTGATATTCCCCATGCCATCTCTCCTAAAATAAGTCCTACTATCACGGCCAAAGAATTGACTTTAACTTTAGAACCAACTATTTTAGGCATCACAATATTACCATCAATAGCATGGATAACAACAAAGGCTATTAACACAAATAACACCTTGGCTCCAGAAGCTGACGCAAATGTCACTAAAATAGTAATAACTAAAGCGATTAGAATACCGATATAAGGTAATACATTCAATACTCCCGTAATCAATGCTAGCATAAACGAATACTTAATATCTAGTATTAAAAACGCTATAAATGCTAATGTAGTAACGATCATCATCTGTAACATCAACCCTACTAAATACTTCTTCACCATATTCTGAATCGCATGTATCGTATCTAACACTTTATCCTTGTGATCACTGTGAAATAACATTAATACAAAGCGTACCAAATGTCCCCTATAGATCAATAGGAATACTGAATATAAGAACGTGAATACAAGAAACATTAATAAAGTAGACAAAGAACTCATAGCGGCTCCTAATATATCTGTACCTGTCTTTAGTGAATTAGATGCAGCTGATTCTAAGTAATTCATTTGATTCTCCTTCGCAATACCAAACTTACTATACACCCATTCTTGGATATTAGAGACTCCTTCTAACAACTGCTGTTGGAATGCTGGCCAATCATCTTGTAAGTGTGTTAATTGCATTCCTATCAGCAATAGAACACTACTCAAAATAAGCAAAGCTAAGACTACAACTACTATAGAAGCAATACCACGAGAAAATCTAAATTTCTTCTCTAAAAACTCACTAAAAGGAACTAATAAAGAAGCTACCAATACACCTAAAAACATAGGTACAAATATGTTCTCAAGTAAAATAGCGATATAACTAAATACAACCAAGCTAAGTAAAACACAGGTTATCTTTAGATACAAAGGGAATTGGACAAACTTATTCATGTACATTTTTTATATAAAAATAAACAATTACAGACTTAATCAACATATATACATTCAGAAATAAAGAAGCTGAAATAAAAAAAGAGCTCTTAGAGCTCTTCTATTTAATTTTTATATTGTCATTTCAGGAATATCTCCCTCAATGATTAAAGTAACCTCAGTAGCCTTTATAATGTCTTCTACAGATACTCCTGGTGCTCTTTCTAATAGCTTAATACCTTGATCTGTTACTTCCATAACAGCTAACTCTGTAACTATCTTTTTAACACACTTCACACCTGTTAAGGGTAATGTACATTCTTTTAATATCTTAGACTCTCCAGCCTTATTCACATGCATCATCGCCACAATGATATTCTCTGCAGAAGCTACTAAATCCATAGCTCCTCCCATACCTTTTACCATCTTCCCAGGAATCTTCCAGTTCGCAATGTCTCCTTGCTCTGATACTTCCATAGCTCCTAGAATAGTTAAATCTACATGTTGTCCACGTATCATCCCAAAGCTAGTTGCCGAATCAAAAAAAGACGCCCCTGGTAAACTCGTAATCGTTTGTTTACCTGCATTAATTAAATCCGGGTCCTCCTCACCTTCATATGGAAAAGGCCCCATACCTAATATACCGTTCTCACTCTGAAACTCAACATTCATACCTTCAGGCACATAGTTTGCCACTAATGTTGGTATACCTATTCCTAAATTTACATAGAAGCCATCTTTAACTTCTTTTGCTATACGTTTTGCAATTCCTACTTTATCTAACATAACTTAAGTTTAAAAGGTGATTAATTCTTTGAACGAACTGTGCGTTGCTCAATTCTCTTCTCATACTGTTCTCCTTGAAAAATACGCTTAACGAATATCCCAGGTACATGTATTTCATTCGGATCTAATTGTCCTGCAGGAACTAATTCTTCCACTTCTGCTACAGTTATCTTAGCAGCTCCAGCCATACAAGCATTAAAATTACGCGCTGTTCCTTTAAAAACTAAATTACCTGCCTCATCACCTTTCCATGCTTTTACGATGGCAAAATCAGCGTCAAAGGCTAATTCTAATATATGTGGTTTACCTTTAAACTCTCTTACCTCTTTACCCTCTGCTACCTCAGTACCATACCCTGCTGGAGTATAAAAACCAGGGATCCCCATCTGAGCAGCTCTGCACTTCTCTGCTAAAGTACCCTGTGGAGTAAGCTCTACTTCTAACTCTCCAGATAACATTTGGCGTTCAAACTCTGCATTCTCTCCTACATAAGAAGAGATCATCTTCTTTATCTGACGCTTCTGTAATAATAATCCTAAGCCGAAATTATCTACACCTGCATTATTAGAAATGCACGTTAGACCACTTACGTTCTTCTTTACCAATTCGGCTATGCTATTCTCAGGAATACCACAAAGGCCAAATCCTCCTAACATGATAGTCATGTCATTCTGTATATCTGCTAAAGCTTCTTGAACATTAGCTACCTTTTTATTGATCATAATATTTGGTTTAGTAATATGTTCCTAAAATACAAAAAAAAACGCCTTTAAAAAAAGGCGTTTCTATTATTAAAAATCAAATTCTTCTGTATCTAAAGCTCCTTCAGAAACATCATCCGTTTCTGGTTGAACAATTTTCGTACAATCTACTCGTATAGATAGGTGTTCTGGTACAGGGAAGCCTGACTTAGCTACCTCTAAACTCTTATCAGCATAACACTTATTCATGAATATACCCCAAATAGGTAATGCTAATGTTGCTCCTTGTCCATAAGTCATCGTTCTAAAGTGAGCTGCTCTATCATCGTTACCAACCCATACTCCTGTTGCTAAATTTGGTACCATACCGATAAACCAACCATCACTATTGTTCTGACTCGTTCCTGTTTTACCTGCAATAGGGTTAGTAAACTTATAAGGGTGACCTGTTACACGTTTATAACCTGCACCTTGCCAAGTAGTACGTAATCTTACCCCTGATCCTGACTCAGTAACCCCTTCTAACAACTTAATGATAGCATAAGCTACATCCTTACTCACTACATCCTTTGTCTCAGGTATAGCATTGAATAAAATAACTCCATTCTTATCAGCTATGCGTGTAATAAAAATAGGCTTCACATAGATACCTTGATTCGCAAATGTACTATAAGCTGCCACCATATCACTAACAGTAATATCAACAGCTCCTAATGCAATCGCTGGACTTTGTGGAATATCTCCTGAGATACCTAAATCTCTACACATATTCACAACAGCCTTAGGCCCTACTTTATCCATCAACTTAGCTGTTATAGTATTTACAGATCCAGCTAAAGCTTGTTTTAAGGTCATAATACCTCTATAAGAACGGTTCGAGTTCTGAGGACTCCAATCTCTAGAAATACCATATCTACCTTTAGGCATAGTGAATGGTGAATCTATAATAGAGTCACATGGAGAATAATGTAATTGCTCTATAGCAGTAGCATATACAAATGGTTTAAATGTAGAACCTACTTGTCTCGCTCCTTGTCCTACGTGGTCATACTGGAAGTGTTTGTAATTTATACCTCCTACCCATGCTTTAATATGTCCTGTCTGAGGCTCCATTGCCATCATACCCGCTTGTAAGAAATGCTTATAATAACGGATAGAGTCTTTAGGAGTCATCACAGTATCTCTCTCTCCTTTCCAAGAGAAGATTCTCATCTCTGTTTTCACATCAAATGATTTGATGATATCACTCTCAGATTTACCTTGCTCCTTCATTTGTCTCCAACGCTCTGAAGTCTTCATTGCTCTCATCATAATATTATCAACCTCTTGTTGGTTAATTTTATAAAATGGAGCCATCTTATTATTCTTCTGATCTATAAAGAACTCTTCTTGTAAGTTAGCAATATGTGCTTCTACAGCTTCTTCACCATACTTCTGCATACGTGAGTCTATAGATACATATATCTTTAATCCATCGCGATAAATATCATAAGTAGTACCGTCTTTTTTAGGATTCTCTTTTACCCAACGGCGCATATAATCACGTAAATACTCACGGAAATAAGTAGCGATACCTTCTCTATGACTTTCTGGAGTGAAGTTTAATGCCAATGGTAACTCTTGTAGTTTTACACTTTCTTCTTTTGAAATAAAGCCATTACGAGCCATCTGGTGCAACACTACATTACGTCTTTTATGCACTAACTCAGGTCTACGAACAGGGTTAAAATAAGCTGGATTCTGTAACATTCCTACGAACATAGCAGCCTCATCTATAGTAAGATCCTTAGGCTCTTTACCCATATAGATACGAGTAGCAGAGCGGATACCTACTGCATTATTAACAAAGTCAGCTTTATTTAAATACATCGTAAGAATCTCTTCTTTTGTATACTGTCTTTCTAGTTTCACAGCGATAACCCATTCTTTTGCCTTCTGAGTAATACGTTTAGGCAAACTTCTAGACCCTTCTCCATGAAACAATAATTTAGCTAACTGTTGTGTAATGGTACTAGCTCCACCACTACTCCCTACAGAAGTAATTGCTCTAAGTGTACCACGAGCATCTATACCTGAATGCTCTTTAAAACGCTCATCTTCTGTGGCTATTAATGCATTAACTAAATACTCTGGTAAATCTTCATACTTAACAGGCACACGATTTTCTAAATAAAACTTACCTATTGTTTTACCGTCTGAAGAGATAATCTCAGTCGCTACATTGCTAGCAGGGTTCTCTAACTCATCGAAGGTTGGCATCGGCCCAAAAACTCCCCATGATGCGCATAAGAAAAAGAAAATAACTGCGGCAACCATTCCTAAGAATAGAATCCAAAACGCTTTTAAATAACCTCGCAAACTCTTTGGTTGCTTCTTATCCCCTCTTTTGTTTTTACTTGAACTCATAAAGTCTATAATACTTATAAATCTATTATTCTATTATTGTTTTTCTATACGAAAGCCTACTTCTGAAACCCCTTCTAAAGAATTAACTCCTTCTACTTCTCCTAATTCACGAACAACTTGTTCTATAGTAAACTTATAGCTTCCCTTAACAGGAAAAGCAAGGTCTTCTTTCAATTCTAGTTTGCTCTCCTTTACATCAGAAAAACCATTTCCTAATAACGTCCCATCTGGATTAGCCATTTGGAACTGTAGGGTGTCTATCACGACATCTAAATTAGGTTGATGCATTTTAAAAATAACAAATAAATTACTATAAGGATAGTTCTTATTCACTCTTATATTCAAATAAAGATTATGACGCTGTACTGTATCATGCACGTCATACACAAATGTTTTTACATCTGTTCTATCCCAAGCACCTGAAGTCTTCTGATATTGGTCAAAGACCATATTCGTATCTCTCTGACAAGATACAACAAAGAGCATCACAGCACTTAACACCAATAAATAACTACTAATTCTCTGCATTAGAATTGTCACTATTATTATCTTTTTTAAATCGTTTATTTCTATTTGGGCGGTTGCCTTTATGATGTTGTTTTGCCTTAGCAGTCCCTTCACCATCAGTACCTCCTTCATTAGATCCCTCTACAGGTTTCTTCTTTTCCTTAAAATGAGGTTTGCCCTCTCGCGGCCCCTTATTTTCATTTCTAGGTTCTCTAGGACCTTTCTGTTCTCTAGGACCTCCTTTTACCTCTTTACGAGTATTTTTTTGTTCTCCCGTATTCTGTTTCTCAAGATTTACACCTTCTCTCTCTTTATTTCCCTCTGCTCTATTCTTGTTTCTATTACGAGATTGTTGCTTATCTCTAGGCTCTCTTTCACCTTGTTTAGGTTGCTTATTATTACGTGCCTCCCCATTAGATGTTTTCTCGCGAGATGTATTAGGAGCCTGAGTTTCTTGTCCCTCTCTAGCCTGCCCATCCTTCTTCTTATTATTTCTAGATGGCTTTTTCTTACGTTTAGGCTGATCAAAACGAGTAACGCTATCTTGTTCAGATGCATTGTTAAAGTCTATCTCCTCGCACTCTACTTCCAGCATATAACTCTCTAGCTCTTGTCCTTTCTGATCTTTTCTATTCAAAGCAAGAATCTCTTTCACCATCTCAGTAGACAGTACATACCAATTTGCAGAATTATTAATATAAGCAAACCACATTTGTCCTTTGAATATATCTATCTTCTGACATATTGCTAATCCTTTTACAGTCATTAGTTTTGTATCAGAATCAGGCATATCTTTTAAGGCTTCTAGATACGTATCTAGCTCAAAGTTTAAACAACATTTCAATTTACCACACTGTCCTGCTAACTTTTGCGGATTAAGTGATAACTGTTGATAACGTGCTGCAGAGGTATTTACACTTCTAAAGTCAGTTAACCAAGTAGAACAACATAATTCACGTCCACAAGACCCCACTCCACCTAGTCGAGCAGCTTCTTGTCTAAACCCAACCTGCTTCATCTCTATACGAATGCTAAACTCTCTGGCAAAGTCTTTAATTAACTGTCGGAAATCTACACGTTCACTCGCTGTATAATAAAAAGTAGCCTTAGAAGCATCACCTTGAAACTCTACATCAGAGATTTTCATCTCTAATTTTAAAGCTATAGCAATCTCACGAGCTCTAACTTTAACGGTCTCTTCTCTATTACGTGCCTCTTGCCAAATATCAATATCTTTTTGAGTTGCTTTTCGGTAGATTTTTAAAACCTCTCCATTAGGATCAGCTTTTTTCTTTTTCATCTGCACTTTCACTAACTCCCCTACTAATGAAACAATACCAATATCATGTCCAGGAGAAGATTCTGTAGCTACGATATCTCCCATAGAGATTGCAATCTCTTTTGGGTATCGATAAAAATCTTTTCTACCATTCTTAAAACGAACCTCTACTATATCATATATTTCGGTGCCATTAGGATAAACCATATTTGACAACCAATCAAAAACTGCTAATTTATTACAGCCGTCTGTTCCGCACGTCCCCTTATTCTGGCATCCCTTCGGGAGCCCACTACTATCTTTTTCTGTTGAACAATTTGTACAAGCCATCTAATAATTTTTATATATTGAATCCCTTTCGGGAATTATTGCATTTATTTACTCGCTGTAAAGATACTATTTTTACATCTCTCTTAAATAATTTTTTATTATACAACTATTTCACATCCTATTTCGCTTAATTATCTTATTTAAAAAAGACTACAGCGCACATCTAGACCTTACTTTACATTGTATTTTGACCTTGATTTGTCCTAAAAAAATATCTTTTTAAACATCAGAAATGACAAGATATAAAAAGAAATACAACTTAACATGGTTATCTTATCATTAAAACATTCTTTTAATAACTCTTTATAAAAATTATCATACCTATCTCAATGCATAATTCGATGGCAATTATAATTGTATTCTTGCTAAAAAACCTACTATTAACCAGAATATTGCACGGACTCTACATGTATTCGACAAGGAAATACACTACTTCAATAACTATCAAAATAGGTTGCATATAATTTTCGTAATTTTGGTTACTCAAAATAGTACTAAACTTATGCACTCAACAAATACGATAGGTATATTAGGGGCAATTCCACAAGAAGTAAATGGAATTATCACTCAACTAAGAGATAAAACTGAAAGAAAAATAGGTAATCGCACTTACTATGAAGGTTATATTAATAACCAAAAAGTAGTTATAGTCTACTCTCGCATTGGTAAGGTAGCAGCTGCTGCAACTGTGGCAACACTTTTATTAGAGTTTAAAGTAGATCGTATTGCTTTTATTGGTGTAGCTGGCGGTATTCACCCTAATGTAAAAGTAGGTGATGTAGTCGTAGCAAAGGATTTGGTACAGTATGATATGGATGCTTCTCCTCTAAGACCAAAATTTGAAATACCACTGCTAGGCAAAACATATTTTGATACTGATACACATTGGTCAAAAGAGACTTGTAAGCATATAGAGAATATGTTTGGGCTAGAGAATCTACACCAACTAATTACACCATCAGAGTTAGCTAAATTTAATATTACTAAACCTACTGTTCATTATGGCACAATAGCTAGTGGGGATCAATTCTTCTCTACATCTGAACAAAAAAACAATCTTCAGTCACAATTACCAGAAGTATTATGTGTAGAAATGGAAGGAGCTGCAGTAGCTCAGGTTTGTTTTGAGTTTGGAGTACCGTTTATTGTGATACGTACAATCTCCGATAACGCAAATGAAGAGGCAAGCTTTAGCTTTCAATCATTCGTTGAAGAAGTATCTCTGGTTTATGGTCAAGAGATCATCAATAAGATGTTTTAGTCCTATTCTAAAACAATAATTCTAGAATACACTCTAAGTAAAGAACATAAAAAAAGCTCGGCATAGCCGAGCTTTTTTATTTATAAATCAGAATTTAACTACTTAATGAATTTAATATCATCAATATTAACTCTAAGTCTATTTTTTGTACTTCTTACAAAAGAAGCATTTTGTATTTTGATAGATACTTTATCAGTTGCTTTTGCTGCAATATCAAAAGAAGCAGTAGTTAACTCACCTCTTTTTCCAACTTTTTTCCCAACTAACTTCCATGTTTTACCAGAATCTATTGAATAAAAGAACTCTACTGCAATCTCTTTGTCTGCGTCAGGATCTTCTTTAAAAGTAGCCCCACCAAATTGGAACTCTACTTTTTTCAAACCTGTAACAACAAACTTTGATTCTAAAAAAGCTTCTGCTTTATCGTTTCCACGAAATCTTATTGATTGTTCTCCTGAAGATTTTAAATCATTAGCGTCCGAATAAACACCACTATCAGAGAAAGACCATTTTCCGATTTCAAAATCTAATTCCTTAGCATCATAACTACTAGCTCTATCTTCCTTAGTAAATTTCTTTTCAAAATTTTCTACAAGTGCTTTTGCTTCTGGTAAGTCACCAGCAGGAACTTCTGGCTCAGTTGTACCTCCATCTCCAGGTGTACCATCCTCAAAACGAATTTCATCAATGATTAAATCATATGCTTGTTCTTTTCCAACCTTAATAGCAAAGAAATTACCAACTCCTGAAGTATTATATCCTGAACCCTCTGGAGCAGAAGTCAAGTCAAGAACAACTTTTACCCATTGTCCTTTAGTGTCGATATTACCTTTATATTCTGGAGTAGTATTATTCCCTAAAGGTGTAGTATTTGCTTTAACAACTCTATGCACAGATAGATTTCCTACATTATAAGCTACATAAGATTTTCCATCAGCTTTATACATAAGTGGTACTAAAGAAGCTCCAGCAGTTCCTTTTACTAAGAAAGATAATTTAGTTGCTCCCGTAGGTACATTCTTAACTTTTTCTAAAGTAAATAAGAAATCATTACCACTAGGAGTAGCTTTAATGCTCATTCCATTAGTATTATTCCATCCCTGTTTTTCAGCTAAAGCAACATGCTTCAATCCATAACTATTCACTACAGATGTAAAGTCCTCCCATTTATCAAAGTTAGCACCAGGGAAAGCAAGATATTTTCCTAACTCTAATTTCATATTAGGATCATCATAACTTCCTTCTTCACTACCTCCAGTATTCCCTTTGAAAGGGTCTTTATCCAATCCTACTAAGTCAACCATAGTACGAGGCACAAATTGATAATCTTTAGAGAATTTAGTCATTACCCCAGTCATAGTACCGCTCTTAGCAGGAACCTTATGATTTTTAAACCCACTAGACTGCTCAGCTACTCTAAAAATAACATTAGCAGTAACACTTTCTTTAGATTCAATTTCTACATTTGTAGCTTTATTTGTAGGAGACACTAAATTATTTTCATCCCAAAATGGTTTGTCCCAGAATTTTTCCTTGAACTGTACATCCGTAATTGTAACTAGTTTACCTAAATAATTATCAGTAATCGCTTCTTTTAAACTAACAACGTGATTATATGTCTTATTAAAGTCATCTCCTGTAATTGTTTTACAAGATCTAAAAATATGCTTAGGTATATTAGTTATTCCTCCAGTATAATTAGTTGCAGGATCATTAATACCAATAGCTAGTACACCATTATCTATCTGAGTAAATAATCCATTCAATCGAATATGAATTACTCTACCTACAGGATAAAGTCCATATGTTCCTCCTCTATTAATTTTTACACGAGCAGCAATACCTCCATCTATTGTTTCGATATATAAATCTTTATAGAAGTTACCTCCTTCATCACTAGAAACAACTACTCCAGAGATAAAATCTTCTGTTGAAGACTCATATGCTTTTTTAGTAGTAGAAGAAAGTTTAAAAATTTCCTCTATCGTTTTATTTGCTTTTATCTGAGGCTCATCACAATGTGTAGCATCAGGTGTCGTAAAATCATCATTTTTAGCACAACCTACAGCAAGAAGGCTGGCAAATGATATATATAAAATTGATTTAAAAATTGTTTTCATTGTTCTAAGAATTAGAAGTTGTAATAAACATTTACAAAGAAATTACGTCCATAAGCGTACCAGTACTTGTTTCCGAAAGTATTATATCCATGACCTTCGTTTACTAGTTGCCCATTATTAATAATTTCTTGCTTATAATTAGCATTTCTTGCTTGTTCAAACCCACCAGTTTTATAATGTCTATTGAATACATTATTAATACTAGCAAAGAAACCAATTAGGTTTCTATTAGGTAATCTCCAAGATTTTCCTCCTGTAATATTAAATACAGTAAAGTCCGCTAACTTCTCTTGTTTAAGCATTCTATCCACATCTGCTTGATTAATATCGGCAAAAGATTGACCTGGATACAACGGTTCAGTAGCAAAGTTATCTGTTCTTCTTAAAGCAGAAACATTCGTATATGCATTATCCATATAGTTAACATTTGCTCCTACCCACCAATAAGCTGGATCTCTATATTCCAGTCCTAAAGACAGTGCTGTCTGAGGTCCATTCGCTACTTTATAATTTTTTAAATAAGATTTACCATAGTCGAAACTCTTAGCTACGTTATCAGAATTTAAACGAAGAGTAGGATCATTTGTGTAAAAAGATTGTCCTATAGCTGCTGCAGCTGTTGCCTTTAATGTTTGAGTTAACTGATATTCAGCTCCAAGCTCTAATCCTATATTACGCTTATTCACTCCTGTTAATATCTCTGATACGAATGTTGAACCATTTCCATTATACAACTCTCCTTCAGCATTCATAACACCTGCTCCATCAGCATAATAGAAATTAACTTGAGTACTATTCTTAATCTCAGATAAGTATCCAGAAACACGAGCTTTTAACTTAGGTGTTCTAACAATATAGCTACCATCAACACTAAATATATCTTCATTCGTTAAGTCTTTAGTAACTAAATTATTTACACGTCCATTAGCAAAAGTATTTCTAATAGATGGTGCTTGATTATAGTACGCAACATTCATATTAAGAGCATGACGCCCAGTAATATGGTAAGTAGCTCCTCCTTTAAATCCGAAGTTATTAAAATCTACTAAACCACCTTTTCCATAAGAATTGTTAGCATAAACACCATTTTTATATTTTCCATCTCTCTCATAAGAAGTATATCCTATCTTCTGTGCTATATAGAAATCAAACTTATCATAATCAAAATTGAACTGTGTAAATACATCTATAATATTTGAATCTACAGTATAGTTGTATCCGAATTTATCACCTTCACCAACTTTACGATTACGATTATTTAAATCACTATGTGCATTATCTCCTTTTTGATATGTATCAATATCTAAATAGTAATCTCCTCCTAATAAATCAACTAACTTTTTATAATAAGATGAATGTACTCTTCTATAATTAAACCCTGCATCTAAAGTAACATGATCAGATAATACAGACTTTAAGTTAGTATTAAAAGAAAATGTTTTATCATCTTGACGGTCTTCATACAATACAATTCTACTACGACTATCAGCATAATTTTGGTTTACTCCATAAATCCATTCCCAATCTAACTGTCCATTCCCTATAAAATAATTAGCAGCTTCTCTTGCACCATCTCTATCTGGAGTCCATTTTCTGATATCATCTCGATCCGTCTTGTTTAAAGCGAAACTTGGCATTCTTTGATAATATGTAGGATCTGGATTTAAATTATCTTGGTATCCTAAACGACTGTTAGCAATATGTCCAAATTGATAAGAAGCAGTTGTCGTTAAGTTATTTAACTCATCTATTTTCCAATAGTGTGTCAATTGGAAGATTGGTTCAGAAACATCTTTATAACGAGAATTTCTTTTATCTCCATTTTGATATCCCCAGTATGAATTGTATTTAAAATCTTTTAAATCAGCTTGCTCATCTGTAATAGGAGAGTTTTTCCCTCTTTTATTTTGAGCATAAATAGCTGTAAAGTTTAAACTGTGATTATCATTAAATTTCTTTTCAACGGCAGCGAATAAAGATAGTGCATCATAATTCGTTCCATCAAAATAACCTTCTTTAGCTCCTCTATAAGATGCAGATAAAGCAAATGCCCATCCATTCTTATCTAAACCAGAAGAGTAAATAACGTAAGGTCTCCAAGTATAGTTCGTATTAGAACCAGAGAAACCAGCTTTAGCACCTTTTCTGATTTGAGATGCTCTTGTAGTGATGTTTTGTGTTCCTAAGATTCCACCAAAAGAGAAATCTGAAGGAGTAGATCCTGAAGAGAAAACTTGGTTACGAGTAGCGTCATTTAGACCTCCCCAGTTCCCCCATTGTGGGCGACCATCATGAACTTTGTTCATCACCACCCCATTGATCATTGTCTTACCATATTCGTTATCAAGTCCACGCAATCTGTAGAATGCAGACCCCCAGTTATAAGCTGCTGCTTGTTGGAAAGGGTCTTTTGTAGCTTGTAACAAACCTGATGAAGTGTCGTTACTAGAGTCATCATCACTTAGGTCATTCTCCGTAAGTGTAATAAGCCCTAAATTTGCAATAGAAGCGAAATCCTCGTCTAAAGAAATTGTACCAAGGTCGATGATGCCATCACCTACCTCTACAGGTAAACGCTTTGTTACATATCCCACATAAGAGATTACAACATCATGGTTACCCGTTTTAACATTTTCTAAAGTGAATCTTCCTTCATTGTCTGTTAAAGAGGAAGTGGTAGTAGCTTGTACTCTTACAGATACCGCATTCATCGGCATCTGAGTGGTACCATCCACAACTTTCCCTTTAATTTCCTGAACTCCTTGTGCATAAGATATAACTACCTGCAACACAAAGAACAAACTAAATAAAAGTTTCTTCATAAATTAAAAATGATTAAAGTGCTATGTTAAGAAACACCGTAAGGTTATTTCTAATACAAAGGTATGTTATTATAATAATATTAGCTATTTTTGTCAAAGAAATAAGACAATTCTTTACTTAAATTAACCTAGTCATGCACATCAAACTTCAAAGAATCATTTTGTTGTTTGCTCTTATCACAATGGGAGCACAAGCACAAGAGAAAAAGTATGAGATTCAAACAATTGCGTTCTACAACTGCGAGAACTTGTTTGATACAATTAGAGACCCTAAAATTTATGATGAAGAGTGGACTCCTACAGGAGCACAAGCTTGGACATCTAAAAAGTACCAAAAGAAAATCCACAATCTTGCGAAAGTTATGTCTCAGATTGGTACGGACGAAAACACTAAAATGCCTGCAGTAATAGGCGTTGCTGAAGTTGAAAATAGAGCAGTTCTAGAAGACTTAGTACGCGACCCACAACTTGCACCTGGAGATTATGGTATAGCGCACTTTGACTCTCCTGACAAGCGTGGTATTGATGTAGGATTGTTATATCAGAAAAAACACTTCTCTGTAACTAATGCGACTCCGCATCCTCTTTATATCTACGATATGAATAAAGTAGACAAACATACAGGAGAAAAAGGTACTCGTATCTACACACGTGATCAGCTGTTAGTAACAGGTCTTTTAGATGGAGAGGAAGTACACTTCATCGTAAATCACTGGCCTTCTAGAGTGGGTGGAGAGAAAAGAAGTAGCCCATTACGTGAAGCTGCTGCTGCATTAAACAAAAAAATCATCGATTCATTATACACTATCAACCCAAATGCGAAAGTAATCACTATGGGAGATATGAATGACGGTCCATACAATAACAGTATGAAAAAAGTACTGAAAACAGCTGGTAAAAAATCTGAACTTACTCCACAAGGTCTTTTTAATCCAATGGAAAAAATGTCAAAAGATGGATTAGGGACATTAGCTTACCGTGATGCATGGGATGTTTTTGACCAAATGGTAATTAGCGAGCCTTATGTTAGAGATGATTACTCATCATGGGCATACTGGAAAGCGAAAATCTATAAAAAACCATTTATGGTTCAACCAACAGGACAATATAAAGGTTATCCTCTTAGAAATACTAATGGAGAACCAGGTTACAGTGACCACTTCCCTGTTTATATCTATCTAATTAGAGAATTAAAATAACATTACTTAATATAAGTATAAAGCCGTTTAAGACATCTTAAACGGCTTTTTTATTGACTCTAACTAACTAACTAACTAACTAACTAACTAACTAACTAACTAACTAACTAACTAACTAACTAACTAACTAACTAACTAACTAACTAACTAACTAACTAACTAACTAACTAACTAACTAACTAACTAACTAACTAACTAACTAACTAACTAACTAACTAACTAACTAACTAACTAACTAACTAACTAACTAACTAACTAACTAACTAACTAACTAACTAACTAACTAACTAACTAACTAACTACATTAAAAACTTTCTAAGCTCTTTTCCGTCAATCGACAAACAAACAGACAGCACATGTCAAAAAACGTCTTAAATCTATTAATAACACAAAAAAAGGGATACTCAGACGAGTATCCCTTTTCTAAAAGTATAATATTCAGATTAGTTGTTTAATGCCTCAGCACCACCAACAATTTCTAGAATTTCATTTGTAATAGCAGCTTGACGAGCTTTGTTGTAACTTAACGTTAATTCATCACGTAAGTCTTTAGCGTTATCAGTTGCTTTGTGCATTGCAGTCATACGAGCTCCATGTTCAGAAGCTACAGAGTCTGCAACAGCTTTTAATAATTGAGTTTTTAAAGAAAGAGGAATTAATGTATTAATAATCTCTTCTTTAGAAGGCTCATAAATATAGTCAGAACTAGCATTTTCACTAGATTCCACTGGTAACAATGGTAAAAACTGCTCTGTTACTACATCTTGTGTAGCAGCATTTTTGAACTGATTGTAAACGATCTGAATTGAATCATATTTCTCTTCAACGAAAGCTTCCATCATTTGTTCAGCTATAACAGCACAATTTGCAAAATCTACATGATCAAACAAATCACTTCTATTCTCAATTACAGTAAAAGATTTACGTAATATATCGTGACCTTTTTTACCAATTGTCAATAAATCAACATTAACGTCTTTATATTGAGTAGCTTTAAGTGTATTAATTTGTTTAATAATATTCGCATTAAAACCACCACACAAACCTCTGTTTGAAGTAATAACCACAAGAAGAACATTCTTAACCTCTCTAGTTTGAGAATATACTCCTGAATTATCACCCTCTAAAGTTGCGCTAACATTTTGAATCAATTCAGTCAACTTTTCTGAATATGGACGCATAGCCATAATAGTATCAGTAGCTTTTTTAAGCTTAGCTGCAGATACCATCTTCATAGCAGATGTAATCTGCATTGTTGATCCAATTGATGAAATCCTATTACGTATTTCTTTAAGGTTTGCCATTGTAAATTGTATATAAATTTATCTACAAATGAAGATAATCAACACTTGTAGACAAACATTATTTCTTAATATTTTGCAGAAATTTCTTTAGCTACTTTCTCAAGCACAGCAGTAATTTCGTCTGTGAATTTACCAGCTTTTAACTGATCTAATACATCTCTATGACGAGAGTTTAAAGCATCTAAATAGTCTTTTTCAAACTCTTTTACTTTAGATACTGGTACGCTTCTAAGAAGGTTTTTAGAACCTGCATAGATAATAGCTACCTGATCCTCTACAGTATATGGATCGTTAACAGCTTGTTTTAAGATCTCAACGTTACGTTGTCCTTTAGAGATAACGTTCATTGTAGCAGCATCTAAATCAGAACCAAACTTAGCGAAAGCTTCTAACTCACGGTATTGAGCTTGGTCAAGTTTTAAAGTACCAGCTACTTTCTTCATTGATTTAATCTGCGCAGAACCTCCAACACGAGATACAGAAATACCTACGTTAATAGCTGGACGAACACCTGAGTTAAATAAATCAGACTCTAAGAATATCTGTCCATCAGTAATCGAAATTACGTTAGTTGGGATATAAGCAGAAACGTCACCAGCTTGAGTTTCGATAATAGGTAAAGCAGTTAATGAACCACCACCTTTAACGAATGGTCTGATAGACTCTGGTAAATCATTCATGTTCTTAGCGATTTCATCATCACCGATAATACGAGCAGCACGCTCTAATAATCTTGAGTGAAGGTAGAAAACGTCTCCAGGGTAAGCCTCACGACCTGGTGGACGACGTAAGATTAATGACATCTCACGGTAAGCTACCGCTTGTTTAGATAAATCATCATAGATAATTAATGCAGGACGTCCTGTATCACGGAAGTACTCTCCGATAGCAGCTCCAGCCATTGCAGCATAAACTTGCATTGGAGCTGGATCCGAAGCATTTGCAGCTACGATAATAGTATAGTCCATTGCACCTTTATCTTCTAAAGTTTTAGCAATTCCTGCTACAGTAGAAGCTTTTTGTCCAATAGCTACATATATACAATATACTGGTTGTCCAGCATCGTAAAATTCTTTTTGATTTAAGATAGTATCGATACAAACAGTTGTTTTTCCTGTTTGACGGTCACCAATTACTAACTCACGTTGTCCACGTCCGATTGGAATCATGGCATCAACAGATTTAATACCTGTTTGTAACGGCTCAGTTACTGGTTGACGGTAGATTACCCCAGGAGCTTTACGCTCTAATGGCATCTCATATAAATCACCTTCGATAGCACCTTTACCATCGATTGGAAGACCTAATGTATTAACAACACGTCCTACCATTTTCTCACCTACTTTAAGTGAAGCGATACGACCTGTTCTTTTTACTGTAGATCCTTCTTTAACACCAGTAGGAGCTCCTAACAATACAATACCTACATTATCCTCTTCAAGGTTCTGTACCATTGCTTCTAGTCCATTCTCGAATACAACTAGCTCTCCGTATTCAGCGTTTGTTAACCCGTATACACGAGCAACACCATCTCCTACTTCAAGTACTGTTCCTACTTCTTCTAAAGAAGCCTCTGAGCTAAATCCAGATAATTGTTTCTTTAAAATCGCTGATATTTCAGCTGGTTTAATTTCCGCCATTTTTATCTATGTTTATACACGAACATTCGTGCGGTGATTTTTTAATTAGTTAATTCTCTTTTTAAAACTTGTAATTGATTCGCTATTGAAGCATTGTACTGTTTATCTCCCATTTTCAAGATAAATCCTCCTAAGATAGAAGCATCTACTATATTTGAAACAACAATTTGTTTTCCAGGAGCTAAACTTTGAACTTTAGATAAAACTTTACTCTCTAAAGCGGCATCCATCGGAACAGCCGTAGTAACTACAACTCTCTCTATACCTTTCAAAGCTTCGTATTGCTCTTGAAACTGTAAAGCGACTGTACCTAAGATTTCAAATCTATTGTTCGCTTTAAGCACTTTAAACAATTCTTTAGTACTTTGATCAACATTAGCGAATACTTCTAACAAAGCATTTAATTTAATCTCACCACTCACGATAGGATTAGTTAAAAACACTTTTAAGTCTTCACTTTGAGATACTGATTCAGAGATCAAGATCATATCGCTATTAATAGCCTCAGCATTTCCTTTTTGACCAGAAACTTCTAGCATTGCTTTTGCATATCTTGCAGCTGCTCTAGTGCTTACCATAATGATCCTTTTATTAGTTTAATTTAACTTCGTCTAACATCTTCTCAACCAATTTAGATTGAGCTTCAGTGTTAGCTAATTGTTCTTTTAATAATTTCTCAGCAATTTCAATAGAAATAGAAGAAACTTGAGTTTTTAACTCAACGATAGCAGTAGCTCTTTCACTTTCGATAGCAGCTTTTGCTTGAGCAATCATTTTTGCTCCTACAGCTTCACCTTCAGTTTTAGCGTCAGCTAACATTTTTTCTTTAATCTCACGAGCTTCTTTAATTAAAGCATCACGCTCAGCACGAGCTTCTGCTAATAATTTCTCGTTATCAGCTTTTAAATTAGCCATTTCTCTTTTAGCATTTTCAGCAGCTGCTAATGCATCAGCGATACCCTCTTCACGAGCCTCTAAAGCATTTACAATTGGTTTCCATGCAAATTTTCCTAGGATGAATACAATCACCAATAAAATGATGAACTGCCAGAAAAATAATCCAAAACCGAAATCGTTAATTAATTTATCCATTATCTAAAATTATACTTTTTAATACCTATGTTGTTTAATTAAGAAGTTTATCTGCAACCAACCGTTACAGATAAACTCTTTTACTTGTCTTGGATTATTTACCTAAGATTAAAGCACCGAATGCTAAACCTTCCAATAAAGCTCCAATAATGATCATTGCAGTTTGGATTTTTCCAGCAGCTTCTGGTTGACGAGCAATAGCGTCCATTGCAGAAGATCCGATTTTTCCTAATCCGTAACCAGCTCCGATTACGATTAAACCTGCACCAATAATGTTTGGTAATGTCATAGTGATTGATTTATATTAATTAAACAAATTTTATTTTTATTCTAATTTAATTCTATTAATGATGAGCCTCATCATGTTCGTGCTCTGCAACAGCCATTCCGATAAACAATGAAGATAACATTGTAAAGATGAACGCTTGTAAGAAAGCTACTAAGATCTCTAATACTACTAAGAACGTTGATAAGAAGAATCCTATCCCTACTGCTCCAGCAGTACCTAAAGCTTCTTTCATCACGAAGATAATAGCGATAAGTCCAAATACTACTGAGTGACCTGCTGTAATGTTAGCGAATAAACGAACCATCAATGAGAATGGCTTAATTAATGCTCCTAATACTTCGATAGGTGCTAACATTAATTTCATTGGTGCTGGTACACCTGGCATCCAGAACATGTGCTTCCAATAATCTTTGTTAGCAGAGAACTGTGTAATTATGAATGTAAAGATTGCCAAACACGCAGTTACCGAAATACTTCCTGTAACGTTGAATCCTAGTGGAGTCAATCCTAATAAGTTCAATAAGAAAATTAAAAAGAATACTGACAGTAAGTATGGCATGAACTTTTTGTATTTGTCCTTTCCGATATTTGGAATAGCCATCTCATCACGAACATAAAGCACCATTGGTTCTAAAGCTCTTGCAAAACCTTTAGGCAAGTTGTTCGGTCCTTTTTTGTATGTCTTAGCTAAGCTTAAGAACATAAGGAAGATTAATACTGTAGTAAATAATAATGATGCCACATTTTTAGTGATAGAAAAATCTAATGGCTTCTCATTTGTAGGATGATGCTCAGCATCGTACTCGATAGTACCAGCTGCATCAGTTTTGTATATCTTACTGTGATATAACTTGTAGTGTTGTCCATCTTTTTCAACTACTTTGTTACCGTAGTCAAATTCTGATGACATAAATACTTTAAGACCATTGTCTATTAAAATAACTGGCAGTGGAAACCCGTAGTGTTTACCAGTAGCCTCGTCTGAGAAGAATATGAAAGAGTAATCATCTGCTAAGTGGTGCGTGATGTGATCTTGCACTTTTTCAGCTTGTGTTTTTTCTCCTTCTACATGCTCTGTACCTTCTACAGCAGCGATTGTTTCTTCAATTGACTGCCCTGTTTCTTGAATAGATTCTTCAAGCTTCTGAGCATTACTTTGTGCGTACGAAAATACCGACGATGCTGTAAAAATTACAGCTGCTAATAAATTCAGTGATTTCTTCAGAGTCACCATACCTTAACTTCTTGAATATTTATGGTTCTTAAAATTTTGTGCAAAAGTACAATAAATCTTAGACTTTCATACTTTCTTGCGAAACTTTTTTTTATTATCTTTTTGTTAACTAACCTTCTTATTTAAAATACGATATGCAATAAATGCATCCCCGCCTAGATAAATCAAGACAACTAACAGAAAATTATACTTAAATAGTTCATCTACATTCTCGCTATCTAATCCTTCTCTTACGAATAGGTAACTAGCCAATAATCGAACTGTAATAAAGCCTAAAAACACATATCCTAAACTGTTAGGCATACTTGTTTTTATTCCTTGCATAGCAAATAACATTCCTATAGAAAAAATAAATTCAAAGCCATAAAAACCCGCTAATGAATAACCTAATTCTACAAATGACTGACCAAAATCAGTATATGTGAAAAGTGCAAAATGAATTGCAAATATAACTGCTAAAACCCCAAAAAGTTTTAAACTTAAACTTACTGTTTCCTTATCCATTAATCTTTATTTAATTGATTTACTTGTTTTATAACTTGGTACAAAGCTAATCCTACTCCAATTAACGTACAAATTTTATTTGCTAATCCGTCAACTAAATTATATTTATCATCTAACCAAGTACCTAACAAGTGAAACAAGTAAATAGTTACCCCCATCTGAATAGGGATATTAATTAAACTTAACCAACGGTTTGGCCCTGAATTTTTTTTCACTCCTACTTATTTTCCTTTCTTACCTGAACCTTGTTCTCCGTTTCCTGCTATAGCCATATCGCATTTCACTTGAATTTTAGCCCCTGGTACTACCGAAAGTCTGCCTACTAATAGGTCTCCTTTTACCTCTGCAGTCTCTTTAATATGTAGTAAATCTTTTACCTTCAAGACACCTTCTACTAAGCCTTCTATATCCGCATTTTCACACTCCACATTTCCTATGATTTGAGCCTGAGGCCCTACAACCACTCTACCTTTTACTTTTAAATTACCGTGCAAGACACCATCTAAACGCAAATCCGTCACTGCTTCAATATCTCCTTTAATTATTGTAGCCTCAATAATTCTATTTGTCTTGCCTAAATGATCTATAGACCCGTCATTTTTCGTTTTTTGGAACATAATTTCTTTACTTTTTTTTCAACCTTATTCTGATGGAGCTATATACTTCTCCCAATTCTTCTTAATCTGAACGATAATATAATTATCTGCAGTTATGGTAACAGCATTGCTGTTTACACTTCTAGCAGCTTGCTCTGCTTCCTCTTTATTCTTAAATCCGTGTAATACAAAGAACTCTCCTACACCGATATAAGGATCCTCTGAGTACTTAATCCCTTTACTGCTATTAGCTGTTGCAAACTGTATAAAACTACGACTAACCATTTGATTAGCGCCTGAGTCCTTGTCTTGTACTAGCAACACTACTTTCCAATTCTTTGAATCTCCACTTGAGAACTCCCTAGCTTCTAACATTGGGATTGTTGTCTTTAACAACTCCTCTGCTTCTCTTCCTTCACGAGAAGAACTGTATGTCAGAGCTACAAAATTCAATGCTTCTTTATAGGCTTCTAGACCTTTTAATCGACCAATCACATGTGCTTTTAACAATTCTAGTTTACTTACATAGCCTTCGTCATCGAATCGTTCTAAAGCACTATCTATAGTTCGCAATGCATTATTATAATCTGTACCATCAGCATACACCTTATACGCCTGTGCATAAATCTGCTCTGGTGATAAGTCATCAATCTTATCCATAGACATATTCTGTAATAACTTGGCATATCTAGAATTAGGATATAGATTAATTATTCTATCCTTCATGGCTATTGCTTTTGCCATATCTATTTCTTGATAAATCTTGTAAAGCTTATACATACTTGGTAAGACTAATCTCTCTGCAGGGTCAAAGGTCAATAACGACTCTAATCTCTGACTAGCCAAATCATATTTCTTAAATCGATCTGCATACATAGATCCCAGTTGGAAATAAGCAAAGTCTCTATCCTTCTTGATAGACGCTATTTCTTTTTCATCACTTGGGATTTTCGAAATATAACTATTGATATCATATCTAGTATCGTTAAACTGCTCAGTACTATTGTTTTGATTTGCATTCTGTGTGGCTTGTTCTTCTGCCACAGCATTATTCTGCGCTTCTTGTATATCAGCCGCCCATCTCCAGTTATCTACAGAAGGCCTATTCCCCCATTTTCTTCTAAACTCTGTCTTTCCAAAGGCAGCTGCTTGAGTTGAGTAGAAGTAGAATGTAGAACTACCTCCTGTCTGCTGATTATTTGTACCAAAAGCCACATCTATAGCGTCACCGAAAGTAGCCATATTAAAATAATTCTGATTGCCTCCTCTTTGTTTTTTAAGTGTTGCCTGTAGCTTTCTAAAGTCTTCTTTTCTAAGGTCATCTACATACTTCTGAAAATAAGCAATACGCTGATCTTCACTCATCGCTACTAATCGAAGTACGCTATCATTCACATGAGCAACTCTCTCATATTTTACCACATCTCTTAATGCATCACGTCTCTTCGTGATTCTAAAGCGCTCTTTAGCCTTAGCAGGCATGATAGATAATACACTGTCATAATACTGACCAGCCAACGCATAACCAGCTTCATTAAAGTAAATCTCGGCTATACTCAAGTAGTTTTTAGACTTTAGTTGCTTATCCCCTTTACTTAGTTTAACAGCTCTTTTTAGCGATTTTAATGCCTCTTTTGTATTGCCACTACCCTCGTAGAACAACCCCACCTGACGGTGTAGAACGTCTAAGTAATCTCTGTTCTCTCTATCTCTAATTAATCTTTTATACTTCTTTAAGAACGCTACCGAATCTTTAGCTTGAGTAGGCTTCAGACCAAACTGCTGCGCATGAGACTGTATCACATAAGATCGAGGGCTCTTTCGATTCATATCGATTACGATACCGAATGCCTCATTCGCTTCCGTCTCCTTGCCTAACTTAGCATATAGCTGCCCAAGGATAAAAGTATAACGTGCATACTCCTCCTTATCCTTAGTGTGTTCTATAGCTATCTTTAGAGGCGGTATAGCAGAAGCATATTCCTCTATATTGATATATGCCTGAGTAAGCGTAGCATTCGCATCTGCCACCTGTTGCTTCCTTAGTTTATCTTTTTTATCTCGAAGAAATTCATTTAAATTTTTAATTGCAATATCATCATAAGTAAGGCGCACATTAGATTTCTCACGCCAGATGATTGCATCATTTATTAAGCTCCCGTCTGGGTACTTATACAGAATATAATTAAAAGCCTCTAGTGCTGGTACAAAACGTCCGTCATAGTACCTAGCCTGTCCTAACATCAGATAAGCATCATCAATCTGGAAGTTGCGCTCACGCCCTTTTATGTACATAGAGTGTTTCTGAATGGCCTTAGCTGCTTTATCTTCAGCTCGTCTAAATCCTACCTCTCCCTGTTCTTCTTCACCTGTAACATTGGCTCCATCTACTTGCACATTGTCTAGAATAGATCCTTTTTTAGACTCTAGTGACCTACCTCTCTCGAACTCACGTGTAGAGTCTATCTTAATGTCGATACGCTCTACAGGAAGTATCTCCCAAAAGTCATCATAATAATCCTTTTTTAAAGAAATTAAAGCCTCATCATAAGCCAACTCTCCGTTATATAGAATATTATACCGAGTAGTCATCGCATGATACCCTCTATTCAATAACTTATCTTTCTTTACAGAACAAGCCGCTCCCAAAAGAAGTAAAACTAAAAAAATCAGATATTTAAAACGAGTATTCAACACAATGAGCTTTACTTAAAAACTACAAATTCACTATTTTAGTATATAACAAAACGTAAAAATACATTACTTTTAGTAATACTTCTACAGTATTTTAAAAGTTTTTAAAGTTCTACAGAAACAAAACCTATAAAAGTAATTTACACTACTTATCGCAATATCTCAGTCAATTTATAGCATCCTATAGAAATCTAACCACATATCACTAAAACATTCACAATATCCTATATTTTCTATTATTCTACTTCTTGGGAATCTTAGGCAATAACTATAAACACAAAACTCTAGCAAAATAGATTCACTAGAGTCCCGCTAACTAACCAATTAAGTAATATTCTCCTTTTTCGTTCGATTAATAATGAGTTTTTTGAATTCACACAATAAGCAAAAAAAACTCAAACTAAATCTAGTCTTTATCACTGTCTATTTATAAACCAAAGGTATTTTGATACTGATTTACTAGGGGATTCCTTGAGGGTTTCTTGCACCTTTCTTCGAGAAAAGCACCTTCTAGGCAAGAAAACCCCTAGAAAACTCCTAGCAATCCCCTAAGAAGTGCAAGCGAAACGCTCTCCTCTTATTCATCCATAACGAAATCGAAGCTCATCTATTAATATTTCTATCTTTATTTTAACCTAATCCCCTCAATCTAAAACAATCTCATTATACCATCATGCATAAAGCCATTGTAATCAAACTGAAATGAAAAAGAAATGCATTCTATCATACCTGAAAGAACTCTTCTAATGCATCAAATGTGATATCCTGCGTCAAGACATCTTTCATGATTTGTCCTTTTTCTAAGGCGATCACTCGATCAGACACCTCATAAGTATGTTGAAGATCATGACTCGATATAATAATCGTGATCTCTCTATCTTTCATCTTTTGCTTTACCAATTCTTTTAATCTCAGCTGTGTAGTCGGATCCAGATTAGCAAAAGGTTCGTCTAAGATAACTAACTCTGGTTTTCCCATAAAGGCAGCTATAATACCTACCTTCTTTTGATTACCCTTAGAGAAATCACGCAAATATTTACGTTGATTCAGTACTTCTCCATTGAAGAAACTTACATATTCATTTAGAAAACTCTCTATCTCTGTACGTGACATCCCTCTTAGTTCTCCTACGAAATAAAAGTACTCCTCAGGTGTCAGGTACCCGATTAAGAAAGAATCATCGAAGAATGATCCTGTATACTTTTTCCATTCCTCATTTTCATTAACTACATTCCCTTTATTAGAAATGCTCCCTTGAGTAGGTTTGATTAGATCTAATAGAAGGCTAAAAAAGGTCGTTTTACCAGCTCCATTATTCCCAACCAATCCAACACTTTGTCCTTTTGTTATTTCTAAACTAGGTATATTTAAAACAGTCTGTTGACCATAAGACTTTACTAAATTATTTACTACTATCATATTACTTAGATTTAAAAGCCTCTATTGTGCTATATTTTTCTTGTTTATAAATTTTCTCTATGTACTTAAACACTTGATTTTGGAAGAACATTCCTATGATCCCTATTCCAGTTAACAAGGTAAATCCTCCCCAAAAACCATATACCCAAAACCCGATATAATAGATTAGAATAGGCAAAAAGAGCTTAGGTAGCGAGATCAGCATCACCCTAAGGTTAAATGCATTCTTATCTGCAAATACATTCTTATTCGCTGTTAAGTCGACAGGGCTTTTTAGATAAGCACCTCCCCATAATACGATATAACCATTGATACCAATATTAAACACTCCATTCGCAATGATTAAATACACTAGATCCATACTCGTCCAGATATACAATACCGCCGCCAACATAGACACGCCAGTTCCCAACGCAATAATTAACCATTTAGACTTTAAATAATTCTTATACGTGATATTCTGAGTCATCATAAAAGAGTAATAAGAAGAATCCCAACTAGGCACATACTGTCCAAACATCATTAGGAAACCACCTGATACAAAGAAGGCAACGAAGATTAACATAAAGGTCGGATACCCTCCCATTTCTGTTGGACGAAGTATAAGGAAACCGTAGAACATAAATAATACGCTCATAAGCACCGTAGTACGTGCTCTTTTATTTCGAGTGATCAGTCGCAAATCATTCTTAAGAAAAGAAGCATACGTCCCAAATCCATCTAACCATTTCATCTCACGTGTAGTAGCTACTTCTACTTTAACCTTTAATAGATCATCCATATACATATTCTTAACGTAGTAACGCACGGTCATCTTAATAGCTAACCACAACACTCCACCATAGACTAATACTAATGCAGGATATTCATACACACTATACAGTAAGTGCTGTGTGTATAAAGTACTGTCAAATAATTGGTAATACTGAATCGCGGCTAATAATCCGAATACGACTATAACAGCTATAAAAACAGATTTATAAGATTCTATCAGTATATTGACAAAGTGCATCGTACACACACATAAATAGACAGCTATCATCCAAGCAATAACTCCTAGAACTGAATATCCCTGTACCATACTAACTATCGCAAATGGAAGAATAAATAGTAACTGAATAAAGTTAAACGCACTGATGAATGAACTTCCTATGTAGAAGTTCACGATCTTAATCTTTGGGAAAGGCAGTACGAGCAACGGTTTTATAGTAGCAGTCGGCAACTTCTGAAGTGTAAATCTCATAAACATCTCCATCACCATATAATACATCCAAAACCTACTAATCACCTGTATAGGTGATCCCATACCTAGATTCATATCTTCGATAATAAAGAAGCCACTCATCCCCATTACCAAAAACAGTAAACCAAAATACACTATCGCTATCCACTTAAAGACAACCAATATCGTATTCATGGTCTTATCATTGCTTCGAGACAATCTTTTCTTTTCTAAAAAAACAAACAACTTACGCATTGCTATAAATATTTATTATAACAATTAGTACTCTATTTAGGTATTTCGTTACAACTAAAACAGCATTATTTTAAATTAACCACTTTATTATTAAAATCAACACAGAAACACATAAGCAAAAAACATATAATTATCCTAAAAATTAACACTTAACCACTTATTTATACTACAATAGTAAACCAACTCTACCTCACTTCAATGACTACGATATTTAGGACAAAATCATTTATCTTTGCCCAAAATATTAATACAATGAAAAAAGACATAGAGATTCCAGTAGTAAAAGATATAGAGATTGCAATCATAAAAGAATATAACGAAGAATTCTTAGCAGACTCTTGGTACGCATATCTATTCAATAACTCAGATCAAGAAATGGAAGCTATCCTAGTAGTATCACAAGCGATAGGTGAGATAGATGGTGAAGTAAGAGGTACAGGAGTATTTAGACATGCATTCAAATCTCTTGCTCCAAAAGAAAGTGTAAAAATAGAATTGTTAGATGAATCTGTTTTTAAACTGAGTAATTCATTTATGCTTACTTTCTTCCAAGGAGGTAAATTATATGATAAGACATATACCTTCATTCAGGACTCTCTAGGAGATGCACATTTACAGACATTGCCATTTACTACTAAAAAAGGGATATTAGCAAAATAATTTATTCTCCTATCTATCAATACCTTAATTTATAATCAATCCAAATGTTAGTTTGCTTAATTTGGTAAGCACAACTTAAAAAATAGATGATTATGAAAATTAAAAACGTATTGAGCATTTTATGCAGTTTAGGTGTATTAGTAACATTATTTGCTTTTAGTTCGTCAACACTTGTAACAGAAAGTAAAGCAGGAGACACAGAATGGAAAAACTTAAAGGTATTGCCAAAAGATATTTCTAATGACAGCCTTAAAGGACTAATGAGAGGCTATAATGATGCATTAGGAGTGAAATGTGGATACTGTCACACTACAGTAGAAGGAACAGATAAACTAGACTTCGCTGCAGATACAAAAAAAGAAAAAGAGTTCGCTCGACACATGATCACAATGACTCAAAAGATCAATGCTGAGAACTTTAATTGGCAGAATCACCCGAAACCAGAGACTATTGATGTAGTATCATGTGCTATGTGTCATAGAGGTACTACTAAACCTTCACAGTCTTTAAAACTATAGATGTCACTATTGATAAGATATAAGAAAGCCCTTCTGTTAGAAGGGCTTTCTTATTATATATTTGATATACTTTTATTAATCCTTTTTAGGAGGAAACATAAATGATGCTACCACTGATAGTACTAATACACCTCCTATAATACTTAATGACACTAATGATTCTACATGGTAGAATGGCGATACTATCATCTTGATTCCAATAAAAGATAAGATAATAGCTAAACCATATTTTAACTTAGAGAATCTATCCATAAAGTTAGCTAATAAGAAGTATAATGATCTCAATCCTAAGATCGCAAAGATATTAGATGTATATAAGATAAATGGATCATCTGGTGCGATAGCAAAAATAGCAGGTATACTATCTACTGCAAAGATCACGTCTGTGAACTCTATCACCATTAATGCTACGAATAATGGCGTCACCATACGCACTCCATTCTTAACTGTAAAGAACTTCTCTCCATCATACTCATCACTTACCTTAAAGAACTTATGCACCATACGTACAGCAAAATTCTTAGATAAGTCTTCATTCTCATCGTGTTCCTCTTTTGCAAACCAAGACTTAATACCCGAAATCAACAAGAAGATACCAAATATGGTCAATACCACATTAATCTCTACTGTTCTACCAAATACTTCCATCGCAGGTAGATATGTATGATTAATAATCTCTACACCCGCAAAAATGAAGATAGCTCTAAAGACTAAAGCTCCTAAAATCCCCCAGAATAACACTCTGTGGTGTAACTCTTTTGGAACCTTAAAAAAGGTGAACACCAATATAAATACAAATAGATTATCTACTGATAATGCTTTCTCTATCCAATAAGCTGATTGAAACCTTGCAAAGTTTTCGAAGTCGAGGTAATAATAAATAACTCCACTAAAACACATTGCTAAGCCTATCCACACAGCTGTCCAGATCAGTGCTTCTTTTGTTGATACAGTGTGACTGTGTTTATTAAACACTCCTAAGTCTAAAAGTAGCATAATAACAACGACTACTCCAAATACCCCTAATAAAGCAGGGTGATTGATTAAATGATCCATCTTTTAATTTTTTACTTGACAAAACTAAATGGAATAATCTCCCCCAAGAGAACACTCCTTAACTAACATTAAATCAACAAATTACAAACAAACTTTTGTATCTCAAAATTACAGCTAAAAAAAATAACTTATTGAAAAACAATAAGTTATTTTACATTTTTAGAATAAAACCTAAACACGGCTAAATCTATATTTTTTTTAATCTAATTTCTCAGTAAGTTTTCTGAATACCTTTTTAGGATCCTTTCCATTGTATAAAATATCATATACTGCATTGATTATCGGAGTCTTAGCACCATATTGCTTATTTAGTTCATAAGCACTCTTAGAAGCATAGTACCCTTCTGCGATCATATTCATTTCCATTTGAGCTGACTTTACAGTATATCCCTTACCTATCATATTACCAAACATACGGTTACGAGAGAACAGAGAATATCCTGTTACTAATAAATCTCCTAAATAGGCAGAGTTATTAATATTACGTTTCATTCTATGCACTTTCTTAATGAACTTCTTCATCTCACGGATAGCATTACTCATCAGTAGAGCTTGGAAGTTATCTCCATAGCCAAGACCATGAGCGATACCACATGCTACAGCATAGATATTCTTTAATACTGCTGCATACTCTGTACCGATAATATCATCCGTTGTTTTCGCTTTGATATAATGACTGCTTACACAGTTAGATATTGTCTTAGCATACTCTTCTGTTTGACAAGCAATCGTTAAATAAGATAGACGTTCTAGTGCCACCTCTTCAGCATGACATGGCCCAGTGATTACTGCAATGTTCTCGTATGGTACATTATAAGTTTGATGGAAGTGCTCTCCTACGATAAGACTCGTCTCAGGGATAATCCCTTTAATCGCAGATACAATAACTTTCCCTTCTAGGCTAACATGTAGTCTACTCATCTCCTGTGACAAGAACGCAGACGGAATAGCGAAGATTACATAATCCGCATAAGAGATTGCCTTGTTAATATCATTCGTCAACCTTAATTGTTCTACATCAAATTCTACAGAACTTAGGTAATTAGGATTGTGATAATTAACTTTTATCTCTTCTAATGCAGATTCGTTACGCATATACCAAGCAATCTCAGTTAGGTTTTCGCTCAACATTTTTACTATAGCAGTAGCCCAGCTCCCACCACCTATAACTGCAATTTTCGGATATTCATTCATACACTAAATTTATTAGTTGGTCAAAAGTAAGTAAAAAACACATTGCAAACAATTAGAACAACAATAGCTTAAGCTGAAAAAACACATCATTTATTCAACAAATATTGAAATAAATCTAAGTTTAACTCAGAAACAAGCCGATAAAAAACACTTTTATTTACATATTCGCATTTTAGTTTAATTAAAAACAAAGCATATACCTTCACATTCCGTGACCGATTTTAGATTAAATTAACAGTATATAAGATATACTGCTAATTATCAACTCCTTTAAACATAAAAAAACAAAAGCACATTCACCATTACAGTAAATGTGCTTCTCTATAGAATTATAAACTTAGTTTGACTATTTCTCTTACTTTGTCAATTGTTATATTTTTATTTTCTCCCATTGCTAGCCATCCTCTTTCATTAAATCGTTCTGCAATCCACTCTACAGCCTTCTCACCATCTTCAGTATAATCACTCAGTTTAGTAGCAACTCCTAGAGAATGAAAGAACGCTATCATACGCTCTATAGCCAGTCTAGCTACCTCATCATCACTCCCTTCTAGAGTAAATACTCGTCTACCGAACTGCGCTAATTTCTCTTTCTTCGTATCGAACATCACACTATATAGATTAGGGCCAATAATAGCTAATGTACGTCCGTGATCTATACCATATAACACAGTTAATTCATGACCAATAGCATGTGTCACCCAATCTTCTTTTACTCCTTTTGATATTAACCCATTTAGAGCCATCGTACAGCACCACATATAGTTCATCGCCGCATCATAATCAGTAGGATCCTTTAGTATCTTAGGGGCTATTTCTATTAAGGTCTGTAGGATACTCTCCGCAAACCTATCTTGTAAAGGTGCACCTTGAGGAAAGGTAATATACTGTTCTAACACATGGACGAATGCATCTGTTATACCATTAGCAATCTGCTTCACAGGCAAAGAAGCAATCACAGTAGGATCACATACAGAGAACACAGGATATAATACCTCTCCTGAGAATGATAGTTTCTCTTGTGTAGCCTCTATTGTTACCACAGCACCACAGTTCATCTCACTACCTGTAGCAGGTAATGTCAGTATCGCACCATAAGGCATAGCCTTCCAGTTTACATTTAGTTTTTTCTGAATAATATCTATAGTATCTCCTTCATAGTACACAGCTGCAGATATAAACTTAACCCCATCTATCACACTTCCTCCTCCTACACCTAAGATAAAGTCAACCTTTTCATTCTTAATCAAATCAACAGCTTTCACTAATGTCTCATATCGAGGATTAGGTTCTACTCCCGAAAACTCAACTACTTCATACCCTTCTAAAGCCTTTATCACTTGATCATAAACACCATTCTTCTTAATACTACCTCCACCGTATACGACTAGTACTTTACTTTTTTTATCGATTAGATTAGCTATCTCACCTATCTGTCCTTTCCCGTACAATAAACGAGTAGGGTTATATAATTCAAAATTCAACATAACTACTTTCTTTTATCTTATAAAATTAAAAAAAGGAATGCATATGCATTCCTTTTATAGTATTAAATTCTATTTAATTATTTCTTATAAAACAAGTTGTGGTCTATATACTTCCACACTTCTTTATCAAGTAGAGGCATAATATTCTTACCCTCTTTAATGGAGTCTCTAATAAACGTAGCAGATATCTCCATGATTGGTGCATTCTCTACTAGGTGTATATTAGGGTGAGCTAGAAGAGGATTAGCCTCCTCTTTGCCACTGAATATACGAGGATATACATAAATAGGATAACGCTCTAATAGCACCTCGTAGTTCTTCCACTTAGGCAGACTATCTAAATTGTCTTGTCCCATTAATAAACTAAATTCGTGTTTAGGATAACGCTCATGTAAATGTGCCATCGTATTCACGGTATAATTAGGCTGTGGCAAATTAAACTCTACGTCAGAAGGCTTGATATAATCATAATCAGCCGTAGCCAAATTAACCATATGTATCCTATGAAAATCCTCTAGCAACCCCTTCTTTTTCTTTAAAGGACTATGAGGAGTTACCACCATCCATACTTCATCTAGGTCAGTGTACTGCACCATATGGTTAGCAATAACTATATGACCGATATGAATAGGATTAAATGTTCCAAAATACAACCCTACCTTCATACTTATCTTCTTACTTTATAAAGTTCTTTACTAACTCTACAGCCTCATTCTTAGCTGTATCTAAGTCGTAATTCTTAATAATCATATCAAACTGAGGAGCCGTAGCCAACTCTACTGAAGCTTTAGCAATACGCATATTGATCTTATCTTCACTCTCTGTAGAACGCTTTTTAAGACGAATCTTCAATTCATCTATACTAGGTGGTTTCACAAATACAGCTAAAGTCTCATCTGGGAATTTACGCTTAATACGAAGACCTCCTGCTACATCGATATCGAATATTACATTCTTACCTTCTGCCCACAGACGCTCTACTTCACTACTAAGTGTACCATAGAAGTTATCTCTATATACCTCTTCCCATTCTAAGAACTTCTCTCCTTTTATGTTTTGTTTAAACTCTTCAAGAGAAATAAAATAGTAATCTTTACCATTCACCTCTTCCCCTCTTGGTTCACGAGATGTACAAGAGATAGAGAACGCTAGGTTCAGATCTTCTTGCTCTAATAAATGTCTTACTATTGTAGTTTTACCTGAACCAGATGGAGCAGAGAAAACGATTAACTTACCTCTTTGCATAATAATATTCTGTCGTGTTGTATATATAACCTAAAGTACGTTTAGTACTTGCTCTTTTATTTTCTCTAATTCATCTTTCATCTTTACCACTATCTTCTGCATCTCAGCGTGGTTAGATTTAGATCCCATAGTATTAATCTCACGTCCCATCTCTTGACCGATAAACCCAAGTTTACGACCATTAGCCTCAGCTCCTTCAAGTGTTTCGATAAAGTAATCTAAGTGTTTGCTCAGACGTACTTTTTCTTCTGTGATGTCCATCTTCTCTAGATAGTAGATCACCTCTTGCTCATATCTATTCTCATCGATATTTAACTGAAGTTCTACTAAGTTCGCACGCAATCTTTCTTTTACAGTCACGATACGCTCTTTGTCTAATACCGATACCTCATCCATATACTTGCGGATGTTACCGATACGCAGTCTGAAGTCTTGTTCTAATGAAGCTCCTTCACTAGCTCGGAATTCCTTCATATTAGCGATAGCCTCAGTGATAACCTTTTCTATCTCTTTCCACTCATTCTCATCTAGCTCAGCACGCTCTACTTTTAATGCATCAGGCATACGCACAGCCATCTTCATAAGCTCTGTAGCATCTGCATCAGGGATAATCTCCTTCATTTGATCAATATATGCCATCACGATAGGGCCATTAATCTTATTAGAAGTTTCTTCTGCTGTAATCTCACTATATAATGAGAAGTCTACTTTACCACGCTCTAATTCTTGTGCAACAAGGTTACGAAGAGGTAGTTCTTTCTCTCTATACATCAAAGGCAATCTAACATTTAGATCTAAGCTTTTGCTATTAAGCGATTTTACTTCTACTGTGATTTTCTTTGTTGGTAATTGCAAACATGACTTACCAAATCCTGTCATCGATTGTATCATATATTAAAAAATAATAGCTACAAAGGTAACAAAATCATTACTAACTGACTTATAAATAGCACAAAATACTGCTTAATAAGATTACAGATTAACTCTAAGTCAATATATCTGTGATAATACACCTGTTTATCTTCTATAACTTCAAATAAAAGCTCTTTTATTAGTAAATACATTCATACCCAAAGGAATAAAACACAAATTATAAATAAATAGAACCTATAAAACACTAGTAATAGCTTCTATGCTTCTGATTCCTATACTTAAGTGATGTAAAGCTCTTAAACAGGCTAATAAGAAATAACAGATACACATAAAAAAAGAGAGCTATATAGCTCTCTTTTGTGTTTTATACTCCTATTATTTGTTCGTTCCATCGCCTAGAATAGGAGATAACCAAAACAACCATAACTATGAACTACGCCTTCTAAGTCCTTATTTAGACCACCACAATCTACAAAGTCAGCAATAGTAAAAGTCGCGATGAAACTATGTGAATTAAATTTTTTACTAAAACAACCTAACCTTAACTCTTCTGTTTTAATTTAACCCCCAAACACTTAAAACTTTTTCTTTTCTTTTTATAAAGGAATTAATAGCAATTCTTCCCTTTCGTCTTCGATATTAAGACAACAAGCATCGCATTTGGTCACATCAAAAAAAGAATATTTTTTAAAAAAGTATTTAAAAAACAGATATACAGACGTTTGCGTGTGTAAAAAACATACTTAAAAATACTAACAAACTTATTTTAATGGAAGTCAATCAGCAAAAGAACAGTTTATAAACTACTTAATTAGGCTATAACATAATTGTACTAATCCTGATTCAAAAGACTTTGTATTCTCTAACTTTAACTTAGACTCTGGTATCCCGATATCAAATAGTCTAGTACCATCACCTAATAATACAGGGATAACAGATAATACGATCTTATCTATGAGTCTATCCTTCAATAATCTGTTGACTAACTGTGCTCCACCATCGCAGAATATATCTTTACCCTCCTGTGATTTCAGTCTAGATACTAATTCCTTTAGATCACCATTATAGAAAGTCACATTACCTTCTGTAGGTAGACTTTGTCTAGTCATTACATACGTTTCTTTATCTGCATGATGAAACCCATGTCCTTGACTTACTACCCAGTAATATGTACGTTTACCAATCAAAACCGTATCGATCGTCTCTACAAAAGCGGTATAACCATAATCTTCTCCTTCTCGCTGTACAGCATCCAAGAAACTCAAGTCATCCCCAGGTTTAGCGATATAACCATCCAAACTACTCGAAATATATAATACTACCTGTCTCATATCTCTTTGATTTTAAAAACACAAAATTGCAAACTTTTATCCTCCTATAAACAAAAAATCACCTCAGCAAGTAAAAAACTTATCTGAACCGTTTATATAATTCATTGCATTAATGTTTTCCTTATAACAAAAAAGAGCCAGCACATGCTGACTCTTTTTCCTTACTATTTATTCTTTACTTGTTCGATAGCAGCCTCTACTACTTTCTTACTATTCCCAACATAAATGTTACCGTCGATAAACATTACTGGGCGATTTAGAAAAGTATATTGCTCTAGAATAAGTTTTTTAAAATCATCTTCTTGAAGATTCTTGTCTTTTAACCCTTCACTTTTGTACAGTTGAGCTCGCTTATTAAATAGCTTTTCATAACTACCCACTTGCTTATACATCTCTTCTAACTGTGACTCTGTTACAGGGTTCTTCTTAATCTCTTGTAGTTCAAACGTATCTAATTCTGGCATCTCAGCCATGATACGCTTACATGTTGTACAAGTACTTAAATAATATATCTTTCTCATATTATACATCTTTTACGGTAATGATATGTACTGGACAAACTTTCTCTGCTTGTTCACATGCCTCTAAAATAGTATAATCTGGTGACTTAAGCGTATGAAATCCTTTATTATTCACAGATTTCAACAAAACAGTCTTTCCATCTTTCTTAGACATCTGAAACTGCTGAGGAGCAACCTCAACACAATAATTACATCCGATACACTTATCTCGTTGTAGCGTGACTATGACCATTATGCCTCTACTATTTTATACAGCTTATCAGATAAGCGAATTCTAAACGGAATCTTGATAGTACAGTCATCTCCTTTAGTCGCTTTCTCTACCTTCTGCTCATTGACGAATAATTCTTCTACGATTAACTCTTGTGCTCCCGTACTAGGTCCTGTGATAAGAATCTTATCTCCTACCTTGATATCATAAGCTTCTATTTTAAACTCTCCGATAGATGCTTTCTGGAAGTAGTGAGCAGCTTTACCTACATACACTTTTTTCTGAGTTGCATTACTACCAGGGTTATCACTCCACTCTCCCAATTTCTGTCCTAAGTAATATCCACTCCAGAATCCACGGTTATACACCGTTTCTAAAGCTTTCATCCATTCTGCTACTTTCTCTTGAGAGTAAGTACCATCAGCGATAGCATCAATAGCCTCACGGTAAGTACGAATCACAGTTGCTACATACTCAGGAGCTCTACCTCTACCCTCTATCTTCAGTACCTTAGTACCAGCATCGATCACTTGATCTAAGAAATCTAAGGTACATAAGTCCTTAGGAGACATCATATACTCATTGTCTATCTCGATCTCAAAACCACTCTCTTGATCTATTACCGTGTATTTTTTACGACAGTTTTGTTTGCATGCTCCTCTGTTTGCAGAAGAGTTATGTGAGTGAAGGCTTAAGTAGCACTTCCCTGATACTGCCATACACAATGCTCCATGACCGAAGATCTCTATCTCTACCAAATTACCAGAAGGCCCTTTCACCTGTTCTCTTTCGATAGCTTCTGTGATCTTTTTTACTTGTCGCAAGCTTAGCTCACGAGATAATACGATAGTATCAGCGAATAAGCTATAGAACTTAACAGTCTCAATGTTCGTTACATTTAGTTGAGTAGAGATATGTACTTCTAACCCGATCGCTCTTGCAGATGCAATAACTGCCTGATCAGATGCGATTACTGCTGTAAGCCCTGCCTCTTTTGCCTTATTCAATAAAGTTTTCACCACTGATAAGTCGTGGTCATAAACGATAGTGTTTAACGTCAAATAAGTACGTACATTCTTCTCTTTACATCTTCTCGCAATCTCTTCTAAATCATCAATAGAAAAGTTCACCGTAGAACGCGCACGCATATTTAACTGGTCTACTCCGAAATATACTGAGTCTGCACCGTTATCTAATGCGGCCTGTAAAGACTCGAAGTTACCTGCAGGAGCCATAAGCTCTACTCTTCCTGAAACTGTCATATTCTTTATGCTTAATCTATTATTTTATACAATTGGTCGTTTTTACGAATACGAAAACCTAATTCCATAGTCATCTTATCTCCATTATTAGCTGTACTAACTTCCACTCCATTTACCATCATCTTCTCTATAGTTAGTCTCTCATCACCTGTAGTAGGTCCTACAATAGCTACTTTATCTCCAACATTTAACTCCTTGTCAACAATAAACTGCCCTACACTAGCTTTAGTAAAGTAGTGTTGAGCTGTCCCGATTAGAACTTTTCGCTCTGCTTGTTTCTTGCGGATTTGTGTTACTGCACTTACCTTCACTGCTTTGATCTCATCAGTAGCACTGCGTTCTCCTTGGAACTTTAATGCTTCTGAGCGTCCTTTCTTGAATACTAAGTTTCCTTTTTGTACTCCTTGACGTAAGCGTTTTTGTTCATCTTCTGGTAACTGAATGATATCTAAACACTCATCAGAACAGCATCCATGCATCTTCTCAGCACACTCATCACACTGAATGAACAGTAAGTGACATGCCTCGTTAGCACAGTTTACGTGAGTATCACATGGTTTACCACACTGGTGGCAGTTAGAGATAATATCGTCTGTAATACGCTCTCCTAGACGGTGGTCAAACACGAAGTTCTTTCCGATGAACTTACTCTCTAATCCTTCTGCCTTTACCTGACGAGTGTATTCAATAATACCTCCTTCTAATTGGTATACATTCTTAAACCCGTTGTGTTTAAAGTAAGCTGATGCTTTCTCACAGCGGATACCTCCTGTACAGTACATCAATAAGTTTTTCTCCTCTTTGATGTCTTCTAATTGGTCTTTAATGATTGGCAGTGATTCACGGAATGTGTCCACGTCTGGAGTGATCGCTCCTACGAAGTGCCCTACTTCACTCTCATAGTGGTTTCTAAAGTCCACTACGACCGTGTTAGGGTCTTCTAATAATTCGTTGAATTCTTTTGCCTTTAAGTGAATTCCCTTATTCGTAACATCAAATGTATCATCGTTTAGACCATCAGCTACGATCTTGTGTCTAACCTTTACTGTTAATTTTAAGAATGATAAGTCATCTTGCTCTACAGCTACATTCAGACGAATTCCTTTCATGAAGTCATACTGCTCTAACGTCTCTCTGAATGCATCAAACTTAGATGCAGGTACAGACATCTGAGCATTGATCCCCTCATGAGCTACATAAATACGTCCTAAAGCGTCTAATGCATCCCAAGCTAGGAATAAATCGTCTCTAAATTGTTGTGGGTTTTCTATTTTGGCGTACGCATAGAAAGATAAAGTCAAACGGTTCTCTCCCGCTTGCTCGATAAGTTCAGCTCTTTCCTCTGCGCTTAATGTGTTATACAGTTGCATGCTATATACTTTTAAGTGTAGATTATATATGTTTGAAATCCTAAATGGAAGAATTTCGGTGCAAAGATAGTATTTAGATTTAAAAATGAGAATTGAACCTTATAAAATTTACATAAATAGTTAACTATCAAATTATTCAATCCTTTTTTTAGAACCTCAGCTTCTATTTTAAGCATCTCCTCTACAAAAGGTATTCTGTAAGAATACTTGACCTTATAGATTTATCTTTTGTTATGAATTGAACGCGATAATACACTACTTAAATATCCCCATAAACAGCCATTTTTGCGAAATAGACAAGTCTAAACAATAATATATGAGACAATTATACAGATATTTGTTTCCAATAAAACTCATAAAATGGACAATAAAACTTTATCAATCGTATCATACATCACATTAATTGGATGGTTAGTAGCATTCTTTGTAGGAAAAGAAAAAGCAAATGATTTACTAAAATACCACCTAAGACAATCATTTGGTGTATTAATCTTAAGCTTCGTTTTATCACTTGTTATACGAGTAATAGCAGGTATATTCCCAATCATTGCAGGCATGATAGCACTAGTGTTATACTTAATTATTCTTTTATATATGATTATGGGAATACTTAATGCAGCAGGAGAAAAGAAAAAACCATTACCTCTTATCGGTGAATGGTCAGATAAGACACTTAGCTTTATTAAGTAATACACATGTATTATCTAAACAAGAAGAGGTTGACTGTATAGGTCAACCTCTTCTTGTTTATCCCTATGCCTTAAAATCAAAATCATCGAATATCTGACCTAAATGGTGTTCTAAATGACTTACATAATCTTCTACTAAAAAGGCAAGCGTATGACCATTAGCCATTTTAGTATTCAAAACCTCAACAGAAATATTACAAACTATCTCTAAGAGAAATGCATTATACATCTTCCATGTTCTAATCACAGTGTCTTGTTGCATTTGCTGATAAGCACTCACTTCTACCCATTCATTCTGTGCATAAGAAACAACAGGATTGTCCTCAAACTGACCTCTAACAAAACGGTGATGATTATTAGTCGCACTATCGATAAGATGTCCTAGTATCTCTTTTTTACTCCACTTACCCTCTGTTTCTTTATAAGAAAATTCTTCTTCTGTAAACTGCTCTAATCTAGCAGGTAACACATCTATATAATATTGTAGCTTACTCAAGTCTGTTGTCGTCATATCTATCTTTTTCTGACTAGTAAAAATAGAAAAAGCCACCCAACAGGTAGCTAATAATTATACTAAGTCCATTGGACAGCATTAGATATTATGTGCTATACGCCACAGCACTCCAGATGGATCTATTAATAAAAAGTCTCTCATCATCCACGCTCTGTCTTCTACAGCCGTCAGTCGGATAGCATATTTTGACTGAAGATCTAGGTTTTGCAGATGTGTGTACCAATCATCTGCATTCTCTACTTGCAAATGAAACATTAGATTCTCTGCAGCCTCTTGATTATAAAAATTCTGTAAAAAGAACTTCTCCGTTCCACAATCAAGCAAGCACAGTTCTTCACTCTGCCATACTATCTTAAATCCAATAGCAGTATAGAACGCTTTAGACACCTCAAAGTCCTTACACGGGATAAACGACTTTAGCTCTACTACTGACAAATTAAGTTCTTTATGTTCCATCATTACCTTTATATTATACTTACAAAAATAACGAAAGCTACCCTTTTGAGGTAGCTTCTGTTTATATAAATAATAGTAGTTCTTATTGTTTAGTGAACACTTCCGTCACACCATTAGCAGTAAGCTTTAATGTATTCTGATCTGTCATCTCATACGTAAAGGTAGCAGACTTCACAGAAGTAGAATCAGTACCTACCATCGCTGTTTCGAAGATAACAGTATTATCTACCATCTTCCATTTAGTGAATTCGTTAGCCTTGTCCTTGATAGAAGACATTGTCCCGTCCTCTTTTAGTTCGAATCCTTGTAGTAGACTTGCATCTGCTCCATTTGGCTGTGTCCATGCACCTACCAAGTGTTTCATATCAAGAATGACAGGAGTAGACTCAGCTACTGTTTCTGTTGGTGTAGTTTCTTCCACTACTGGAGCTTCTGTCTGTTGTTTACAAGAAGCGAAAGCGATAGCTACAAAAGCTAAAGCAAGAACTGTTTGTTTCATTTGTACTTAAAAAATCTAAATTAGATTACTTTTTAGTGAATGATTCTTTTGACTCACCATTCACTAGGTTTAATGTTTTACCATCAACCACCTCAAATTGGTATGACACAGTATCTACACTAGATGTACCATTACCGATACTCTCTTGTTCTAAGAACAATTTATCTCCTTCTACCCACCACTTATTTGTTTTAAGTGTAGCCATATTAATAGAAGTAGCTGTTCCGTCCTCTTTTAATTCGAATCCTTGTACTTCTTTATCATTAATAGGGTTTGGTTGAGTCCAAGACGCAACTAATACTGTAGTGTCCACAGCCTCAGGCGCTGTAGTCTCTTCTACTACTTCAGTAGTTGTTGTTTCTTCAGTTACAGGAGCTTCAGTTTGTTGTTTACAAGAAGCGAAAGTAATAGCTACTAATGCAATAGCTAAAGTCATTTTTGTTAATTTCATAGCGATATAAATCTTTGTTTTTGTTGGATCAAAAGTAGGATAGAGAAGTGTGAAAAAATAAAATTAAGAATAATTTAACCAAGCTCATAACAACAAGTAAAACAATTAATTACAAATAAACTTTTCTTATAAAAATCGTTTTTTAGTTAAAAATGGAACAGACCTATTCTGTCCACATACTCAGAAAGATTCATCATGATATATACTTCTTCTAAATCACGCTATCCCAACCCCATATACCGAAAACAAAAAAGTCGCTTTTATAGCGACTTTTGTATTCCTTATGGTTTCATTTTATAATCAGTAAATACCTTACCATTCATAATTTTATTAAGCTTTGTACCTATCAACTTTTTAGTCAATGAGCTTAATCGATCTGTAAATAACACCCCTCTCGTATGATCATACTCATGTTGTATAATACGCGCTGTAGTACCGTGGAACGTCTTAGTATGAGGTTTAAAATCTCTATCTAGGTACTCTATCGTGATAGACCATGGACGCGTAACTCGCTTAAAAATATCAGGAATACTTAGACATCCTTCTACCTCATCCCATGTCTCGTCAGATTTACCGATAATACGTGCATTGATAAATGTCTCGCGCATCCCTGTATCTCCCTCTGCGAAATTAGCTTTGCGCTCATCCTCTTCTGCATTCTCATACATCACGATACTATCTACTACGAATAGCTGTTTAGTCTCTCCTATCTGAGGAGCTGCTAGCCCGCATCCATAAGCGTTCTCCATAGTCTCCCACATATTATCGATCAGCTTATTTAGGTCTTCAGAACTGCTATCTATCGCATCACAGTCTACCTTTAATGTTTTATTTCCGTATGCTAATATTGGTAATTTCATTGTGTTTCTATTTGTTACAAAAGTCGGGATAAGTTACTTCCTACACAAAAAACTAACCTTAAATAATTTAATAACACTTACCATTACGTAAGTCTATATAGAAGTATTTATCATCTTGACGCACCTTTACATAATGCTCTTGTTCTATCTCGAAGATTACATCGTAGGCTATTGGTAATACGATATCACCTTTTTTATTCAGGATTCCCGTCTTTGCCATCACAGTGGTATACACTAGTACATGACCTACTGATAGTATAAAGTCACACTCCTTACTGAACAACGTCTCTCCCGAAGTATTAATACAATGAAAAGTATTAGAATCATCCTCTCGTACGAAAGCAATTCCATCTTTAAAATCACTTGCATCTACATATTTATAGTCGATAACTACCTCTCCTGTCTTATTTACATAACCATAAGCATCTCTATTACGTATAGGGGCTAAACCATTTCTAAAGATTCCGACATAACCAATTTCTTCAGAGAAATGCTTGAGAACATCTCCTTTATCATTGATAATAACACGTCTGTTATCGTCTAGACTCATACTAGCTAATCCCTCAGAAAATTGTGTCCCAAAAGAATACTGAGGCTCTATAACCCACTCTCCTTTTGGGTTAATAAACCCATAGTGATTATTACTACCAACTAATCGATAACGGTCATTCTCAAAAATAGTATCAGACTCGATAATCATCTCCAGAGTAGAAGTAATCTTATGGCCTCCCTCATCATATATCGTAGTCTTATGGTCTTTTTGTGTCATAAAATATTTCGCCCCCCGTCTATCTACATGAGTGGTGATGATTAGATACTTTGGTTCTACCATCCACTCTCCTACTGTGTTTATAATACCATACTCACCATCACTTACACTCGCTACAGCCATACCTCTACTAAACATCCAAGCGTCGGCATACTGAGGTTCTATCACCCAATTCTTATCCTCATCTACATATCCCCACTTTCCATCCTTATCTTGAGAAGGAATCAATATAACGTCTTCTGTACCTTCTATTACATTACTTATTACTAATCTATCTCCGAATAAACCATCACAACTAGAGCATGAAAACAACACTACCAGATTGAACAGCAATACTTTAAAACACTTTTTTACCTGATACATATATTATCCTAATAACGCTAAAATTAAGTGCTAAAAATACATAATTCTAAAATAGTATAGACCCCATCACTTCTCCATACGCTAAAATCAAAACCGTTCTATAAATAAGCCCTACTACAAATGCAACACCACACACTTAAACTCACATACTATCTCCTAAAAGAACGAAGCCATCATGTCTTATTTTTCCAATCACAATTGAGGTGGTCGGCTTATGGTCGGCTAGTGATGGGCATTTGGTCGGCTTAAAAGTGCATAAAATAGCCTATCACTAGCCTATCAAATACTGATCATTCCCTTATCACTTAAAACAACGTCTAAATCTCATCACCCATTGTCTAAACCTTATCTTAGGGTACATTCTCCTAAAATTCAAACCCTTATTTTTAGGATTATTTCTCCTACATCATACTATCACAAGGACGAGGTTAAAAACAACACATTGCTATAAATTATATCATAGCAAAGAGATCGTGCTCACCTGCTATAATTCATAGCATAATGATACTACTCTCTTGGACTGTAATTAATTTATATTACTTTTACATCAGTAAGAATCTAATTTTTATAAAAAATGAGTGCAGATAAAGAAGCAAAATTAAAAGCGTTACAACTTACACTTGATAAGTTAGACAAAACTTATGGTAAAGGAACAGTAATGAAGTTGGGAGATACTGCTGTAGAAGAGGTAGAAGTTATTTCTTCAGGATCACTAGGTATTGACCTTGCATTAGGTGTAGGAGGGTTCCCTAGAGGAAGAATTATAGAGATATACGGTCCAGAATCATCAGGTAAGACGACTTTAACTTTACACGCTATCGCAGAAGCACAAAAAGCAGGTGGTATCGCAGCATTCATTGATGCGGAGCATGCTTTTGACCGTTTCTATGCACAAAAACTAGGTGTAGACATCGACAACTTAATTATATCTCAACCAGACAATGGTGAGCAAGCATTAGAGATCGCTGAGAACTTAATTCGTTCTGGAGCTATTGACTTAGTAGTAATTGACTCTGTTGCTGCCTTAACTCCTAAGAGTGAAATCGAAGGAGAGATGGGAGATTCTAAAATGGGATTACACGCTCGTTTAATGTCTCAAGCATTGAGAAAGTTAACTTCTACTATTAGCAAGACTAACTGTACTGTATTCTTCATTAACCAGTTGCGTGATAAAATCGGTGTAATGTTCGGTAACCCTGAGACTACTACAGGAGGTAACGCATTGAAGTTCTACGCTTCTGTACGTCTAGATATTCGTAAGTCTACTCAGATTAAAGATGGTGAGAATGTGATCGGTAACAGAACGAAAGTAAAAATCGTGAAGAATAAAGTAGCACCTCCTTTCCGTACAGCTGAGTTTGATATCATGTATGGTGAAGGTATCTCTAAAGTAGGTGAAGTACTGGATATGGCTGTAGACTATGAAATCGTGAAGAAAAGCGGATCTTGGTTTAGCTACGGTGATACTAAATTAGGACAAGGTCGTGATGCTGTGAAATCAGTGATTAAAGACAACCCTGAACTAATGGAAGAACTTGAACAATTAATCAAGGACGAAATCAAAAATAAAGAAGCTTAATTGTTTCTATCCTTAAATATGAATCCCTTACAATAGTATTGTGAGGGATTTTTTTATATATCAACCTATAAATCCTGCTAGTGCAGCATATCATAACGTCAATACTGCTATATACATAAAACCAATAACATAGAGTTTTACAAGGAATTAGAAAAACTCCTTTACCTTCTGCAATGATAAACAAAACAGAAAGGCCTAATAGCATAGGTAAACTACTAAATATTCCTCTCAACACAATTTTCTTATGCTGTCTATCTAAAGCCATACATCTATTAATCAATACATAATAACGTTAAATAGTACAAAAAAAGTATCTCAACAATACCAACGCCTTTTATATAATAATCCATTAACACTAGGCACTAAAAGGAGAATCACTTAATTTTGTAGTTCAATAAAACACAAATCAATAATATGAAATTACGATTATTAGCACTATTGCTAACAATTATGACCTTTATTAGCTGCGACGATCCGTTTAAAAGACATGATTTTTATCTATCTAACCCAACTGATAAAGAGATTACAGTATCACTAGATAATCAAAAATATACCCTAGCCCCAAATACCTTTGAGGTATTAAAACTAGATAATGGTGTGCACGAATTAGACTACAATGGACAAAAAAACAAGTTCAATGTATTCAAACAAAACTCTGGTGGTATCATCAACCCAACTTTAGAACCACACTATATCTTCTCTATGGTATATGCTACAGAAGGAAACTTTGACAAATTTGGTTCTACTGCGAGAGAAGTTGTTATTGATGATGTACTTTATGAAGATAATATCAAATCGACTAACGCTCTATTTATAGATAATAACTTATATAGGTGTACTTACTTCTTAGGTGAAGAATATCCTGAAGAACAGATTACGCATAATAAGAATGCTGTAGGTAACTTCTACAATAAATTCTTTACTAAAGCAGAGTTCATAGCTTTCTACGATGAAGATTTACCTGCAGAGAGCAAAGGTTTTCACCAACAGAACATGGTTGCGGGAGGAGCGTGTACGATTACAGAGCCTAATGCATTAGAACTAAAGCTACCAGACGTGCCGCAAGAAGATGTGATTGCTTCTTATAAACAAGAGATGGCACTAGTAGAAGAGTTTAAAACTTCAACTGATGCAGGCCGTCAAAAAGAGATTCAAAAAGAACTATTTGATTTATCAATGAGCCGTTCTAAACTTGATATTAATTACAGTAAACTGTCTACTGAACAAAACCAATCTATGAATGACTTCGTTCATGCTAGTGGTAGAATTTCAGGAGCAGGTATTATACAACTGTGAATCCATAAACCACACTATAACTAAAAAAGCGGTGAGATCTTCGTTGTCTCACCGCTTTTTGCATTATTTCGCTTTATATTCCTTCTCCCATTCTAGCACAGGATCATATAATAGATTAAAAGCCATATCTCTTACTTCTTTTTTATTCTCTAAGGTCAGCCCTTTCGTTTCTATACAAGGGAATATCTTGACTGGTACCACTCCTGGGTGCCCTATCCCCCATACAAAAGGGAAATAATGTCTCAACCTACCAAACGCTAAAGGAGCTATCGGTATCTGATGATCTATAGCAAGCCGAAAAGCCCCATCCTTAAAGCTGTCTAGTATGATCGTTCTATCATCTGTCACGCCTCCTTCTGGAAAAATGCAGATGCTCAGCCCTCTACTTAAACGCTCTTGTGCGCTGTCGAATACCTGCTTCTTACTTCTTGCATCCTTTCTATCTACTAGAATACAAGCACGTTTATAAAAGAACCCAAACACTGGAATACTCGATAATTCTTTCTTACCTACAAAGACAAAAGGATTGTCCTTTACAAGGATAAGCATCATCATAATGTCTAACATCGAAGTATGATTAGCAATAAACATATAGCTCTTCCCTTTCTCTAACGGAGTCTCCTCTTCTATCTTATACCTCATCCCTATTCCGTAGAATACGAGAATAGCCCAGATACGAGCTACTTTAAAAAACTGAGGATATGTCTTCTCTGATCCAATCGTTATCAATAAAAAAGGAGATAATAGTAAAATAACAATTACCATCCAGATATAAAACCACAGTCGCCAAAGTGAACTGAAAAACGCACCTATACTTTTCATCATTTGTATTACAAATTCTATCTTTTACTAACTTCAAAAATAAACAATTCTATCGCCATATAACCACATTAGCTAGTAAAAACAAGGCAAATAAACTTCAATTCACTTATCTTTGCTTTTTAAATAATTAATATCACGCAATGGCTAAAATTCTAACAGGAGTTCAAAGTACAGGAACTCCACACTTAGGGAATCTTTTAGGAGCTATTCTACCAGCAGTAGAAATGGCAAACAAAAAAGAGAATGAGTCTTTTATTTTTATTGCGAACTTGCACTCTGCAACGCAAATTAAAGACGCTAAAACTTTACAAGAAAATACCTATAGTGTTGCGGCTACTTGGCTTGCTTGTGGTGTAGACGTTAATCATGTAACTTTTTACCGCCAGTCAGATGTACCGCAAACAACTGAGCTTACTTGGTACTTAAGTTGCTTCTTTCCATACCAACGTCTAACATTAGCTCATTCGTTTAAAGATAAGGCAGATGTTTTATCTGATGTTAATGCAGGGTTATTTACTTACCCAATGCTGATGGCTGCGGATATCTTACTATACGATGCAGAATTCGTACCTGTAGGAAAAGACCAAATGCAACACTTAGAGATCACACGTGATGTAGCATCTCGTTTCAATCATCAGATGGGAGAAACTTTTGTATTACCAGAGGTGAAAATACAAGAGGAAGTAATGGTAGTGCCTGGTACAGATGGAAACAAAATGTCTAAGTCTAGACACAATACCATCAATATATTCCAAACAGATAAGGTATTGAGAAAAGAAGTAATGGGCATCGAGACAGATAGTACTCCTCTAGAAGATCCTAAGAATCCTGATACTTGTAATGTATTCACGATCTATAAACTATTAGCTACTCCAGAACAAGTAGAAGCGATGAGAGCTAAATACTTAGGAGGTAACTATGGTTATGGACATGCAAAACAAGAGCTTTTCGAACTTATCGTTGAGAAGTTTAAAGATATTCGTGAGAAATACGAGTACTATATCAATAACTTAGAAGAAGTAGATCGTCTACTAGGTATTGGTGCAGAAAAAGCGTCTGTAATCGCTACAGGAACTTTAAATAAAGTAAGAGAGAAACTAGGTTACGGAAGTGCTAAATAGTCTTCTATAACCTTTCTTTAGATATCTTATAAGCCTTACCTCAGTGTAAGGCTTATTTATTTATCATCACTATAGGAGTTCAAAATACTTACCTGGCAATGGTCTTACTACACCAAGCATTTCTAAATTAAGCAGGATACTACTTACCTTATAAATCGGAAGGGAACAACTGAGTGCTATAATATCTAGTAACTCACGTTCGTGTTTACTCAAAAAATCTACAATCAATTGTTCTTCAGGATTGAGATCAAGAAACAATTGGGGTTGAATAACTTTAGGCGCTTTAGCTTGAGCATCCCAGTTTAAAGTTTCTACAATCTCCTTAGCAGAAGTTAATAATTGAGCTTTATTCTTTTGAATCAGATGATTGCAACCTGCACTCATAATATCACCAACTCTCCCAGGAACTGCAAATACGTCTCTGTTATAATCATTAGCAAAATTCACCGTAGACATAGAGCCCCCCTTAATAGCACTTTCTACAACGATAGTCGCTTGAGACATCCCAGCTACAATGCGGTTGCGCTGAATAAAGTTCTCTCTATCTACCTTACTACTTACCCAAAACTCAGATAGACAAGCTCCACCCTGTTCTTCAATACGCCTAGCTACAGCTGTATGAGCATCTGGATAAACTCTATTCAACCCATGTCCAAGAACAGCATAAGTATCTAAACCATTGTCTAAAGCAGCAACATGTGCAGTAATATCTACTCCGTAGGCTAGACCACTCACAATAATAGGATTATACGGCTTCAGATCACTTATTAATTCCATACAGATATCCACACCTCTTTTGCTTGGATTACGAGTACCTATGAAGCTAATGACCTTTCTATTGTCTAAACTGATACTGGGTCTTGTACTAAACAACAGTAAGGGACTATCCTCACACTCTTTCAACAAGGAAGGGTAACAACTATCTGTATAATCAAAACAAGACAGGTGATACCTTTGGATATTTCTTAACTCTTGTTCTGCTCTTTTTAAGACATTGCTATCTTGAAGATTGCGCCATAGCATATTACCAATGCGATGTACAGCAATTACATCCTTCTCTTTTGCTAAAAAGACTTCTTTAGGAGAACCAAAGTAATCTAATAATCGCTTAGCTGTTATCGGCCCTACGCCCACAGTAGATTGTAATGCCAACATATAAAATAACCTTTCTTCTTCCATAGATAAATTGGTAATCAATTATAGTATTTGTATCTTCACATCACAGCCTCAAAAACCTATCCAACATCATGTCAACCCGCGATATTCTTTCATTTGTTTTAGTAATATAACTTACTAGATATAAAAAAGTTATCAGTGGTTAAAAATAATAGTGAATATTTTTTTGATTAGTTATTGTTTAATGTAATTTTGTCTTTATGAAGATCGAAAAATACATATCAGCTTTGCTTTATCGATACCAGTGTGTAATCATTCCTGGTTTTGGAGCTCTATTGACAGAAATCAAGTCATCATACTACAGTGAGGAGAAACAATGTTTCTTCCCTCCTCAGAAGAGTCTTTCTTTTAATGCGAATATTAAGCATAACGATGGGTTATTAGCTAATCATATCGCTGTAGAAGAGAATATCTCTTATGATGAAGCTGTTCTTTTAATCAATCAGAGTATTAAAGGATGGGAAGTAGAGTTGCGCAATATCGGTAGTTTAGAATTACTGAATGTGGGTATGTTCCAAACTAATTCTGAAGGCAATCTAGTATTCGAACCTGCTTCTAATAGTAATTACTTAATGACCTCTTTTGGTCTATCTACAGTAATAGCAAAGACGATAGAGCGATCTCCTATCATCCCACTTGCAGAAACTGTAACTGTGCCTACTGTTAAAACGAATAAGAAGTACACATTCTTTAAATATGCGGCTGTAGTAGCTTTATTTATAAGTACAGCTGGAGTTTTTGTAAACAAAGGATATGAAGCGTATTTAAATGACGAAGCGTACACTGTAAGTAAAAATGTTCAAAGTAGAGTGGAGAATAAAATTCAACAAGCTACATTCATCATAGAGCCTACTGCTACTACTATCTCTATTCCTGTAAAAGAAGAAGAGGTAGTCTTAGAAGAGACTGTAAGTACCCCTTATCACGTTATCGCATGTGCTTTTAGATCAGAACAAACTTCGCTATCCGAGGCTAAGAAACTACAGAAAAAAGGGTATGAAGGCGCAAAAGCACTATCTCGTACGAAGTATGGAGTGTATCCTGTCTCTTATGGTAGCTATACGACCCAACAAGAGGCTCAACGAGAAATGAGAAAAATACATAATACTATCAATATTGATGCTTGGATTTTAGTACAATAAATAGTTAAAACATATATCCCGAATCTGAAAAGGTTCGGGATTTTTATTTAATGTGCCTATATTTGTCGAAAATAATAACAATGGAAGCAAAATTAGTATCTGAATCAGCTACTTTAATGACAGACTTAGTTCTACCAGGAGAGACTAACCCACTTAATAATATGTTCGGTGGAGAATTATTAGCTCGTATGGATAGAGCTGCTGGTATCGCTGCTAGAAGACACTCGCGCAGAGTATGCGTTACTGCATCAGTGAACCACGTCGCTTTTAACAGACCTATTCCTCTAGGAAGTGTAGTAACTGTGGAGGCTAAAATATCACGCTCATTTAACTCGTCTATGGAAGTATACTTAGATGTATGGATCGAAGACAGAGAATCAGGAATAAAGAAAAAAGCAAATGAAGCTATCTATACATTCGTAGCTGTAGATGATACAGGTCATCCTGTAGCTATCCCTGAGCTAATCCCTGAAACAGATTTAGAGAAAGAAAGATACATCGGAGCCTTAAGACGTAAGCAGTTAAGTCTAGTTATCGCAGGAAAGATGAAACCGAGTGACGCTACAGAACTTATAGCTCTATTTAACGAATAATATTATGAAGAAATTATTATCCCTATTTGTAGTTGCATTCTTTGCATTACAGACAGCTAATGTATTTGCTTGGGGTACTACTGGTCACAGAGTAGTAGCTGAATTAGCAGAAAGAAACTTAAGCAAAAAAGCTAAAAAACAATTAAAAGAAATCATTGGTAACCAACAATTAGCGTATTGGGCTAACTGGCCAGACTTCTTAAAGTCGGATCCTTCTTGGAAGTTCGCAGATAGCTGGCACTATATCAATATGCCAGGTGATCTAGATAGACAAGCATTCGATAAAGAACTAGCTAACTCTACAGATGAGAACTTATACAAAAGAGCTCTTATCCTTATCGAAGAGTTAAAAGACAAGAATCTTCCGTTAGCTAAAAAACAAGAGAATCTGTACTTTTTAATCCATATCATCGGTGATGCTCATCAACCACTACACATCGGTAGACCAGAGGATCTAGGAGGAAATAGAGTAAAAATAGAATGGTTTAGAAAAGCAACTAACTTACACAGTCTATGGGACTCTGCTCTAGTTGACTTCGATAAATACAGCTACACAGAGTATGCTACCGTACTAGATGTACACGGTGCTAACTACAATCAAAAAATCACTTCTGGTACATTAGAAGATTGGATTTATGATTCGTATACGATGGCTAATAAACTATACGCTAGTGTAGAGCCTGAAGAATCTCTAAGCTACAGATACCACTTTGATCACAAAGACAACGTAGAAAGTCAATTACTAAAAGGGGGATTAAGATTAGCTAAAATCTTAAATGACATCTTTAAATAAGACAATTCTAAAGCATATAAAAAAGGCGAAGTAATGATACTTCGCCTTTTCTTATTTATTGCTAAAATTAGCTTATTTACTCTTTTAATTATCGACTATAACTAGATCTAGACGATGATGAACTACTGCTTCCTCCTCTACTGTAGCCTGATGAGCTACTTCCAGAAGATGAACGGCTATAGCTACTACTAGGGTAAGAGCTACTAGACGAGCGACTGTAGCTACTGTTACTAGAACTACTCGGATAAGAAGAGCTGCCTCTACTATAACTAGATCTTGAAGATGAGTTACTTGGATAAGATGAACTTCCTCTACTATAGCTAGATCTAGAATAAGATGAATTATTAGACGATGAGTTCGTATTATTAGAAGAGTTACCTCTACTGTAGCTAGAACGAGAATTGCTACTTCCTGTATTCGATATCGCCTCTCCTCTATTATAAGAACCTGAACTAGTATTATCTGTAGAACTACTACCTCTGCTGTAGCTAGAACGAGAGTTGCTGCTTCCACTATTCGCTATCGCCTCTCCTCTGCTATATGAACCAGAACCATTAGTATCTGTAGAACTACCTCCTCTGCTGTAACTAGAACGAGAGTTACCACTTCCATTACTAGATGTGCTACTATTATCCGTATAAGCAGATCTTCTATAATTTGGATTTTGGTTACTGTCCACTGAGTATTCACTACGTGAGTTAGAACTACCTCTTGTATCTGTTAGATCTTTTCTATTGTAGAAACTATCTTCTCCATATCTAGTTCTAAAGGATTGATTTGGATTCTGGCTTTCATAAGAGTTCTGAGCTACATCATAATACATTCTTTGTGCACGTGTACTATATCTATTACTAGAATAATAATAATTATTATAATGATTAATCTGAATGTGTACATGACTCATATATCTGTCTGTACTATAAGGAGAATAATGGTAGTAATAGTCAGGATAATATCCCCAACCCCACGATGAGTGATAAGCTCTATAATTATTCGTCCAGAATAAAGTAAACATGGGAGGTCTACTTAAATAAACAGGCTCATAAATATAGTTAGGTCCATACAGATAAGAGTTCCCTACTACTTGCATTAATACTACATTTTCTCTAGTATCTTTTTCTACTTCAATAGTTGCAACATCTTGGAAAAGATCCTTGCCTAATACTGCCTGAATGACAATAAGGTGTGTTCTTCCTTCCACTAATTCCACAACTCGTAGATAATCTACATAACCATCTCTATTCAAATCGAGGTTATTGATTCTCAAGTTAGGGTCATTCAATCTAAATTCAAAGTCAGCTAAATCCTTAGACTCTCCAAATATAGAAGCTACAGCCTGAAGGTCTAGATTATCGCTAATGTCATAGTTATTAGCTGTTACGACAGCTCTCTGACCAAAACTTAAAGCCTCAGTAAGAGAAAAAATAACTAAAAATATATATTGTATTGTTTTCATTTCAAAAAGTATAAAATGTTATCACTTCTTCTATAATGGCAAAAAATGTACCATAACAATCTATAGCAAGATACTGAAAAACAAAGAGTAAAAGTTATTTGATTTCATAAAAAGAGTAAATGTTTTCATAATATTCCACGTTTTAAGGGTAGTGATAACAAATTAAAAGACAGTATTTTAAAGTATCTACTTATTTAGTCTTACAATTTTAGTAATTTTGCACTATAATATAGTTTATATGATTGATAGAGAAGAAATAAATTTTGAACGTTCTGTAATCGTTGGAATCATTACACAAGATCAAGATGAATCAAAGCTAAATGAGTATTTAGACGAATTAGAGTTTTTGACATTTACTGCAGGAGGACAAGTATATAAGCGTTTTACACAGAAAATGGACAAGCCGAACCCTAAGACCTTTGTTGGTACTGGGAAGATGCAAGAAATTCATAATTATATTGTAGAGAACGATATTCATACCGTGATATTCGATGATGAACTATCGCCTGCTCAACAAAAGAATATTTCTAGGGAGCTAGACTGTAAAGTACTAGATCGTACTAACCTAATCCTAGACATCTTTGCGCAAAGAGCACAAACTTCGTATGCAAGAACTCAAGTAGAGCTAGCACAATTCCAGTATTTATTACCTAGACTATCTGGTATGTGGACGCACTTAGAAAGACAACGTGGAGGTATCGGAATGAGAGGTCCTGGAGAGACAGAGATAGAAACAGATAGACGTATCGTACGTGACCGTATTACCCTTTTAAGAGATAAATTAAAGGTAATCGATAAGCAAATGGCTTCTCAAAGAGGAAACCGTGGAGCAATGGTACGAGTAGCCTTAGTAGGATATACTAACGTGGGTAAGTCTACACTAATGAATGCTGTAGGTAAAAGTGAAGTATTCGTAGAGAATAAGTTGTTTGCAACGCTAGATACTACTGTACGTAAAATCGTAATTGGTAACTTGCCATTCTTATTGTCAGATACTGTAGGGTTTATTCGTAAACTACCTACTCAGTTAGTCGAGTCATTTAAAAGTACCTTAGATGAAGTAAGAGAAGCAGATCTATTATTACACGTGGTAGATATTTCTCATCATGACTTCGTAGATCACATCGAATCTGTAAATGAGATCCTTAAAGATATCAAGAGTAATGACAAGCCTACTATTATGATATTTAACAAAATAGATGCTTATCAACCTGAGAGAATCGAAGAAGACGATCTAATGACAGAACGCACTTCTAAACACTATTCAATAGAAGAATGGAAGAAGACTTGGATGAATAAAGTAGGTGAAAACAATGCTATTTTTATCTCAGCAACAAACAAAGAAAACTTTGAAGAGTTTAGAAAGAAAGTTTACGAAGCAGTACGTGAAATCCACATTACACGTTTCCCTTACAACAACTTTTTATTCCCAGATTATGACCATTTAATTGAATCTTCAGAAGAAGAATAAAATATTTGTTTATAAATTAATTAGTAAAAGAAGATTAGATAATAATATTTTTTCTATTTTTACAGTATTGCTAAAAAGCTGATTATATGTATTTATCAATGAACAATAATTTCTCTAATAATAATTTGAATCGTTTCTACGACTCGAAGAGGAATCCTATTGGCATTGATTTAAGTTAATTATATATTATTTCATTATCCGTTTAAAGGCTCCTCTCTGAGGAGCCTTTTTTATTTTAAAACAAATTCAAAAACAAAAAATCATGAGCAAAAAAGAAATTTTACAAACAGAAAAATCCATTGCATTAGTCAAAGAACAATTCTCTAAAGGACTATGTGACGCACTTAACCTATACCCTATATCATCACCTATGATCGTAAATGAAGGCACAGGTATTAATGATGATTTAAACGGTATAGAGCGTCCAGTGTCATTCCCTGTAAAATTTCTAAATAACAATCGCGGTGTAGTAGTTCACTCATTAGCAAAATGGAAAAGAATAAGACTACAAGAGCTAGAGTTAGATGCTCATGAGGGAATTCTAACAGATATGAAAGCTCTTCGTCCTGACGAAGATAGTAGTCCTATACACTCTATCTATGTAGATCAATGGGACTGGGAGTTACGTATTGAAAAAGCAGATAGAACATTAAGTTATTTGAAAAATATAGTACGTTCGATCTATCAAACATTGCTAGACACAGAACACAGAATATATGAAGAACTAGGAATAGAACCTATCCTACCTAAAAAACTGTCTTTTATCCATTCTGAGCAACTTTTACAACTATACCCTACTCTTGCTCCAAAAGAAAGAGAACATGCAATAGCGAAAGAATATGGAGCTATTTTTATTATAGGAATTGGAGGAAAGCTATCTAATGGCATTCCGCATGATAGCCGATCTGCTGACTATGATGATTGGACTACTCCTACAGAAGATGGTTATAAAGGACTAAATGGAGATTTACTAGTTTGGAACCCTGTTCATGGTAAATCATTAGAACTATCTTCTATGGGAATTAGAGTAGACAAAGAAGCTTTAGAACATCAATTAGAGTTAGCAGGAGCTTTAGATAAAAAATCATTGTTATATCACAGCTTATTACTTGAGGACAAGTTACCTCTTTGTATAGGTGGAGGTCTTGGTCAGTCGAGAATTTGTATGTTTTTATTACGCAAAAAGCATATTGGAGAAGTACAAGCGAGTATCTGGCCAGAACAAGTAAGAAAAGAAGCTGAACTAAAAGGGATTAACCTATTATAATAAAGAAAAGGTTGGCAGATGCCAACCTTTTCTTTATATATATTCTCTTAGAAGTTGTAGTTTACTCCTACTCCAACCATTTCTCTAACTTGGAAGCCTTTATAAGCTAAGTCATCATAGATTGTTTGGAATGTAAAGTTTGTAGAAAGATATTTATTAATCTTCATCACTACATTCAACTGATAATCAATTACCACATTCTCTGGTTTTTTCAGATAGTTAGAATATAAGTTTAAGATATTCTCAACAGATACATTCTCCATAATGTCGAATTTGTAGTATCCATTAACAGACATCCCCAGTTGGTATTTCATTGATTTACCTTTTTCAACACCAAAAGCATCACCAAACTCTGTAAAGTGGTCATGAACAAAAATGAAACGCGAAGTAGCTGGTGCTATATTCACTTTCAAATTATCACTCTTTTTCCACAACATACCAGGTCCTACTTGTAAGTAAGCTGGAGACATAAAGTGTGAGTTGTATACTCCATCTTTATCTATCCCTCGATCCATCTGAGTCTTGAAATTCAAGAATGCAGAATAGAACCAATTACCTTGAGCTTTTTTACCTAGTAAAGAGTTAAACTCTAATCTATCATCCGTTTTTTTCTGATCTTGCCCTTTTAACTTAGTAAGACCATAACTAGCAATTATTTTATTATCCCAGTTCCAATCACCTTGTTTGTAATTGAAATCGTAATTCACTTTAAAACTTCCAGATACGTTATTATCTCCACCTGCTTGCCAATTTGAGAAGCTAGATTGGTTAAGTAAAAAAGTAAAATTACCCGTTCTTGTCCATGGGCTAACAGCTTCTGTTGCTGTATTAGCCTCAGTTTCCTGAGCCTGAGCTGAATACACTGCTAAGAAAGCGCACACTCCTAATAAAAGTCTCTTCATATTGTTAAAATTTTAATCAAAAATAATAACAATAAGTTAAAATAGCAAAGAATGAACTACTTTTTAATTGTACGTTTATACACAGGTACTGCAGAACATGCTTCTCCAAACATCACTGAACGTGCATGATTCATCATTAATTGTGTTGCTAAAACATACGCCTCCTCTGGGATTTCTTTCTTTGAACAACCTTTAATAATTACTGGTAAATCTGCATATTGAGAATAATCTAAAGAAAATAATAATTCCTGATAAATAGATTTTTCCAAATGTGCTCTATCACCTAAAAATATACGTTTCGCAACTGGTTGAAGATGACTGGTCAAAAGCATATATGCCCATCCTGGAAGAATAGCGTCTGTAGAACAGAAAAGTCCTACATAGGCATTCTCATAAATAGACCAATCTACTTCTTTTAATGAAGCTCTGAATTCTTTCTCTCTAAGAACAAATCCTTCGTATAACCATTGTGCTATATCTATATCCATACGAGGATTCGTAGGATACAACTCTTCTAAGTCAAAAACTTTAAGAGCGCTATTAGCAACCTTATTTACAATTTCTCCCTCCATAATTAAAGCATTCCTAACTCTAATTTAGCCTCTTCACTCATTAAATCTTTTGTCCAAGATGGCTCAAAAGTTAATTCAATCTCAACACTTTTTACATTGTCTATTGATCTTACCTTCTCCTCTACTTCCATTGGTAAAGTCTCTGCTACAGGACAGTTAGGTGAAGTTAATGTCATTAAAATCTTAACGTCGTAATTTTCATTAACAAAAACATCATAAATCAATCCTAACTCATATATATCTACAGGAATCTCTGGGTCATATATAGTTTTAAGAACCTTAACTATATTCTCCCCTAATTGTTGTACATCTACTTCTTCCATATTCTATAAATTTATTGTTTAGCTTGATAAGCTAAAGCATACATTTTAATTTGTTTGATCATTGAAACTAATCCATTCGCTCTAGTCGGAGACAAATGTTCTTTTAGACCTATCTCGTCAATAAAAGACATATCTGCATTTAGAATATCTTCTGTTCTCTGTCCTGAAAACACTCGAATCAAAATAGCAATAATTCCTTTAGTCAAAATAGCATCACTATTTGCCGTAAAAACGACCTTACCATCTTGTAATTCTGCATACAACCACACTTGTGATTGACATCCTTTAATCAAGTTCTCTTCTACTTGATACTGAGGATCGATTAACGGAAGGGTTTTCCCTAATTCTATAATATATTCATAACGTTGCATCCAATCGTCGAACATTGAAAAATCGTCAATTATCTCTTCTTGAATTTCTTTAATTGTCATATCGTTATATTTTCTTTATTTACTTATTATGATAACATCATTTGTGCTTTCTTCACTGCTTCTACCAATACATCGATCTCTTCTTTTGTATTATAGAAAGCAAATGAAGCTCTAATCGTACCTGGAATGCCAAAAAAGTCCATAATAGGTTGTGTACAATGATGCCCTGTACGCACAGCTACACCAAGTTTATCAACGATAACTCCAACATCATAAGGATGAATACCTTCTAGATTAAAAGAAATCACAGAGGTCTTCTCTTTAGCAGTTCCGTATATTTTAAGTCCTTCTATTTCAGATAAACGTTTTGTTCCATACTCTAAAAGTTCATGTTCATAGGCTGCTATTTTATCAAACCCTATTCCATTTAGATAATCTAAAGCAACTCCTAACACAATCCCTCCAGCAATATTCGGCGTACCTGCTTCAAATTTATGTGGTAGACATGCATACGTAGTCTTTTCAAAAGTAACAGTCTTGATCATCTCTCCTCCTCCTTGATAAGGTGGTAGTTTGTTTAACCATTCTTCTTTTCCATAAAGAACTCCAGTACCTGTTGGTCCACACACCTTATGTCCTGAAAAAACATAGAAATCACAATCAAGGTCTTGTACATCAGGTTTAATATGCGGTGTTGCTTGAGCACCATCAATTAATACAGCAGCTCCCACTTGATGAGCTTTAGCTATAATTTCCTTAATTGGGTTGATAGTACCAAGCGCATTAGAAATATGGGTTACAGCTACTACTTTTGTATTAGAGTTTAATAGCTTGTCAAATTCTTCCATAATTAAATCACCATCCTGATTCATTGGAATAACTTTCAATGTAGCTCCTGAACGTTCACAAGCGAACTGCCATGGCACAATATTAGAATGGTGCTCCATAGCTGAAATAAGCACCTCATCACCTTCCTTAAGTAAACTACCAAAACCACTTGCCACCAAGTTTATTCCAAACGTAGTCCCTGCAGTAAACAGTACTTCATAATCATGCTTAGCATTCACATGAGCTTGTACTTTTTTACGAGCTTCTTCATACGCATCAGTAGCCAATTGGCTTAGTGTATGCACACCTCTATGAATATTTGCATTGATAGTTTCGTAATATTTAACAATTGCATCCTCTACCACTTTTGGCTTTTGTGCAGTAGCTGCGTTGTCAAAATAAACTAAAGGCTTGCCATTTACTGATTGAGTAAGAATTGGAAAATTCTTACGTACCTCCTTTATATCTAACATATTACTTTTCATTTAATTAAAAATACTCGTCATACTTCTTTAGTATGCAAATGTAAAAGCAAAGATAAGGATAACTATACTTTAGCCTACTAAATATTAATTTAAAATTAATCTAAATATGTTTTGTAACGCGTAAAAAAGATTCTATTTTTGCCATAATTTAGAACTATTTCAAATAAACAACTCAAATGAAAAAACTAACAGCTTTATTCCTAATCGTTACAGCAATGATGAGCTGTAATTCTAAAAAAGAACAAGAGTCTACACCAGTTGAAACGACTCAAGTAAAAGAAAGAATTATTTCTCTAAATGGAGCAATTACAGAAACACTTGTTGCTCTTGGAGAAAAAGAAAATATAATAGCAGTAGATGTAACTAGTACTTATCCTGAGAACATTAAAACAACAGCTCAAGATCTAGGACATACTTCTAAAATATCTATCGAAAGCATTATGGCGTTAAAACCAACGATTATATATGCTACAGAAAAAGACCTTAATGATGACTTTAAAAGTCAATTAGAAAAAACAAAAATACGCTTAGAAGTTATTAAACAAGAGTTCTCTTTAGAAGGAACAAAAACATTAATAAAAACAGTAGCTAAATCATTAAACAATGAAAACTACCAACCACTTCTAGACAAAATAGATCAAGATTTACAAGATCTTCCTTCATTTGAAAACAAACCTAAGGTATTGTTCATCTATGCTCGTGGAGCTGCAACACTTCTTGTAGCAGGAGACAAAACACCAGTAAACAATATAGTAGGTCTAGCAGGAGGACAAAATGCTGTAACAGAATTTGAAGATTTCAAACCTCTTACACCAGAATCATTACTAAACAGTAACCCAGACTATATCCTAATGTTCACAACAGGATTACAAAGTATGGGAGGTATCGATGGAGTATTAAAAATCGACGGTATCAACAAAACGAATGCTGGTAAAAACAAAAAAGTAATTGCAATGGATGGCTTATTATTAAGTGGATTCGGTCCAAGAGTAGGTCAAGCAGCGAAAGAATTAAATCAATTACTATCTGAATAAATTATAATGAAAACCAAACTCTCTTTTTACGCAATAGTATTATCTGTTATCTTAATTGTAATAGCCATTGCGTCTATATTCATAGGAGTTTATCAATTTGAGTCTGGATCATTTCAGACTTTATACCAAATATTGTTCACTAAGCAAGAGGTAAATCCAAGCGACTATTATGTATTTTTTGATGTCCGACTTCCCAGAGTTCTAATGGCAATCTTAACTGGCGCTGGACTATCTCTTGCCGGAACAACACTTCAAGGGATGTTTAAGAATCCCCTTGCCTCACCTGACCTTATAGGTATTACAGCTGGCTCTGTATTATTTGCAGCAGTTACTATTGTTTTAGGATCTCACATTAAATCCTTGATCCCAGAAGCTGTACACTACTCACTACTGAGTATCATGAGCTTTATAGGAGCCATCATCACGATGACTTTTGTGTATAAAATGTCCACCACAGCAGGTAAGACGAATATCAGTGTCTTACTATTATCAGGAGTAGCTATTACTTCCCTAACAGGTGCTGCGACAGGCTTGCTTACTTATCTATCAAGCGACGAAGAGTTAAGAAACCTGACATTCTGGACCTTAGGTAGCTTAGCAGGAGCGACTTGGACTAAAGTTAGTATCCTTGCAGTAGTAATACTAGTATCTATAACCTTGTTAATCAACAAGGGAAAAGCTTTAAATGCTATGATGCTAGGAGAACGAGATGCTACCCACTTAGGAATACCAGTAGAGAAAACAAAGAAAAAAATAGTACTATTATCTGCCCTTATGGTAGGTACCATAGTAGCATTCACTGGAACTATAGGATTCGTAGGATTAATAGTTCCATATATACTTAGACTTGTTTTTAAATCGAACTATTACTTTATCCTACCCCTGTCTACACTATGTGGTAGTATATTATTATTAGTTGCAGATACAATAAGCAGAACACTAGTGCCGCCTTCAGAGATTCCGATAGGTATTCTTACTTCGATTATGGGAGCACCAGTATTTATTGCTATATTAATCAAGTTTAAAAAATCACTCTAATTATGATTGAAGCTTTTAAAATAAACTATTTAGCAAAAGGAAATTATATCATCAACGATATAGATTTCGAATGTAAAGAAGGTGAGTTTATTGCGATATTAGGTCCTAATGGAGCTGGTAAGTCTACATTCTTAAGTATACTTGCTGACGAATTACACGAAAAAGGAAACAAGGTTTTATTGAAATCATGTGAATACCCTAAATGGTGTACGAAAGAACTACCAAAGCACAAAGCTAAGTTTTCACAACATCACAATGGAGATATCCCCTTAAACGTAGAAGACGTAGTGATGATGGGTAGATATCCTTACTTTGACCACATCCCTACAGAAGAAGACAAGACTGCAGTACAGCAGAGTATGGACTGTATCGACATCTGTCCACTACAGCACAGAGAGTATAATCATCTGTCTGGTGGAGAGAAACAACGTGTCCACTTAGCTAGAGTATTATCACAGTTAAACAATAATGTTGAGAATAAGCTGTTATTCTTAGACGAACCATTGAACAATCTAGATGTACTACATCAGCATCGTATCATGGATATCATTAAAGAATTTACGTCTAAAGGAAATACAGCTATCGTAGTAATACATGATCTAAATTTAGCAGCACAGTATGCTGATAAAATACTCTTGCTACAAAAAGGGAAAAAAGTAATCTATGACACACCTGCAGAAGTATTAACTCAAGAGATCATCTCTGAGGTATATAACTTCCCATGTGTAGTAACTAAAAACCCTGTTAGCAATAATCCTTTAATAATATTTGGTATCTAAAAACAATAATTATGAGTACAAGCACACAAACATTAAAAGAACGTTGGGACGCTCTAAAGGTGACCAATCCACATATTAGAATACGCAATGCAGCCAAAGAACTTAACGCTAGTGAAATGGAACTGCTTGCTACACAAATAGGAGAATCTGTTACAAGATTAAAACCTGAATTTGAAGCCATACTATCTGAAGTAGAAACTTTAGGAAAAGTAATGGCACTTACACGTAATGACGAATGTGTACATGAGAGAAAAGGTGTGTATGCTAACCCTGATTTTAGTAGCCCTCACGCTGGTTTATTCGTTAATCCTGATATTGATCTAAGAATATTCTTAAGCCACTGGAAGAAAGTATTCGCAGTAGTAGAGAAAGCAGGAGACAAAGACAGAATGAGTTTACAGTTCTTTGGTAAAGACGGTGAAGCTATTCACAAGATTTATTTAGTACCTCAGAGCAACGAAGAAGCATTCCATGCGTTAGTAAAAAAATATACTTCAGAGAACCAATCAACTGAAGAAACAACAGAACCTTACTTACATAATCTAGACGAAAGATTAGATGAAGAGATAGATGTAGAAGGATTCAGAACAGAGTGGAAAGAACTAAAAGATACACATAACTTCTTTTCACTATTAAAGAAATACAACCTAACTCGTACCCAAGCATTAAGATTAGCTCCAGATGAGTACTACGCTAAGCAGATTACTAAAGATGCTATCGTAACCTTGTTAGAAGGTGCTTCAGAAGCTCAGACACCTATTATGGTCTTTGTAGGGAATAGAGGTAATATCCAGATTCACACAGGTGAAGTAAAAAGAACGATGTGGCATCAGAACTGGTACAATGTACTAGACCCAGACTTCAATATGCACCTAGATATGGATAAAATAGCACAGACATGGATAGTGCGCAAACCAACAGAAGATGGTATCGTAACTTCTGTAGAAGTATTCAACGAGATTGGCGAAATCATCGTCCAGTTCTTTGGTAAGAGAAAACCAGGAATACCTGAATTAGAACAATGGAGAGAACTAGTTGCTAAACTAGCTTAATATACTAAAAAGTGGAAGGCATACCTTCCACTTTTTTTATTTTCAGTAGGTGCCCTTCTATTCAACAGAAATAGAAAATTACATATTTTTTAAGACTATTCTGTAAAAACTAGGAATAACAAAATGGCATTAAGACAATATCATCACAATAAACCTACTCTTAAATGATATCACCATAAAATCGACAATCACAACATTTCAACAAATAATAGTTATCAACAGATGTTTAATAACTAATTATGATTTTCAAACATTTTATATTGATTTAGTTATTAGTAAACAGTAAATTAGCTAAGATAACTTCGTCAATCTTATCTACTTACACACAAGGCTATCGCAGTGTTCACAAGTGTTCATCACTTTTAAAAAGTACACTCACTTGACGTTTTAACTAGAAGAAGGTTATCCTAATTATATAATCTAATAAAATTAAGCTATGTCGATTTTTGATAAAAGAGTAAACTACAAACCGTTTGAGTATCCTGGAATTTACCAATTCACAGATGCAATTAATAAATCATTTTGGGTACATAGTGAAGTTGACTTCACAGCTGATACACAAGATTTCCACTCACACTTAACGAAAGAAGAACAACTAGCTATCAAGCACAGTTTATTAGCTATTGCGCAGATAGAAGTTGCGGTTAAGACCTTTTGGGGAAACTTATACTTACACTTCCCTAAACCAGAATTTAATGGACTAGGAAGTACATTTGCAGAATGTGAGTTTAGACACTCAGAAGCATATTCTAGATTATTAGATGTATTAGGATATAATGACGAGTTCGAGAACTTATTAACTGTACCTGTTATTAAAGAAAGAGTTGAATACTTATCAGAAGTATTAGAGAACTCTGGTAACTATACTGACCGCAAAAAGTATGTAGTATCTCTTATCTTATTCTCTTTATTGATTGAGAACGTATCTCTGTTCAGCCAGTTCGCCATCATCTTATCTTTTACTCGTTTTAAAGGACTAATGAAGAATGTGAGCAACATCATTGCATGGACATCAGTAGACGAGCAAGTACATGCTAACGCAGGTATTTATATCGTTAATGTGATTAGAGACGAGTTCCCAGACTTCTTTGATGATGAGTTAATCAATCATGTGAATGAAGTAATCCATAAATCTATCGAGATTGAAAGCAGAATCCTAGACTGGATATTCAGCACAGGAGAAATAGAAACGGTAAACAAAGCAGATCTATTAAACTTCATGAAGTTCAGAGTAGACGAAAGTATGCAAAAGATCGGCCTTAAAAAGGTATTTAATATCACCCACGAACAATACAAACCAATGGCTTGGTTCGAAGAAGAAGTGTTCGCAAACAGTTTAGATGATTTCTTCGCTAAGAGACCTGTTGACTATACTAAGCACGATAAGAGTTTCTCTGCAGACGACCTATTCTAAACCAAAAAATTCACTATCAAAAAAATCTAAAAGAATTCTATGAACAATTTCTCATTACCATTATTGACAGAAGACAACGATAACCTAACAGAAAAACTTTGGTGGAAAAACTCCGAAAGTGAACAAATCCTTAATAGAGGATACTTGCTTAAAGGAGAAACAGTAGAAGGTGCTATCGACCGTATCGCATCAGCTGCTGCCAGAAGACTGTATAAACCCGAATTAAAAGAATCATTCCAAGAGATGATAGAACGTGGATGGATGAGTCTGAGCTCTCCTATCTGGGCTAATATGGGTACAGAGAGAGGTCTGCCTATTTCTTGTTTTAACGTACATATTCCAGATGGTATAGAGGGAATCACACACAAACTTGGTGAAGTAATTATGCAAACCAAAATTGGTGGTGGTACATCAGGTTACTTTGGAGCGCTTCGTGAGAGAGGAAGTGCTGTAACAGATAATGGTAAGAGTAGCGGCGCTGTAAGCTTTATGAAGTTGTTCGATACAGCGATGGACACCATATCACAAGGAGGGGTACGTAGAGGTGCTTTTGCAGCATACCTAGACATAGACCATCCTGACTGTGAAGAATTCTTAAATATAAAAAACATCGGTAACCCTATTCAGAACCTATTCTATGGAGTATGTATACCAGACTACTGGATGCAAGAGATGATAGACGGGGATAGAGAGAAGAGACAGTTATGGGCTAAAGTACTAGAGAGTCGTCAACAAAAAGGTATGCCATACTTATTCTTCTCTGATAACGTGAATGGACATAAACCACAAGTGTACAAAGACCTAAATATGCGTGTAAACGCAAGTAACCTTTGTTCTGAAATCATGTTGCCTTCATCTGATGACGAATCGTTCATCTGTTGTTTATCTTCTATGAACCTAGAGTTATACGACGAGTGGAAAGACACAGAAGCTGTTAAACTAGCGATCTACTTCTTAGACGCAGTACTTCAAGAGTTTATAGAAAAAACAGAAGGAAACTACTATTTAGCTGCTGCTAATCGTTTTGCTAAACGCCATAGAGCATTAGGTTTAGGAGTACTAGGATGGCACTCATACTTACAGAAGAATATGATCCCATTCGAAGGACTACAAGCTAAAATGCTTACGAATCAAATATTCGATAATATCAGTGCTAAAGCGGACAAAGCGTCTCAAGAATTAGCACGCATCTATGGTGAACCAGAAATCATGAAAGGATATGGTAGACGTAACACGACTACTATGGCTATCGCTCCTACTACATCATCATCTGCTATCTTAGGACAGACTTCTCCAGGTATAGAACCTTTTAGTAGTAACTATTACAAAGCAGGACTATCTAAAGGAAACTTCATGCGTAAGAATAAATACTTAACGAAGTTACTAGAAGAAAAAGGTCTAGACAACGAAGAAACATGGAGAACTATCATGCTTAACGGTGGTAGTGTACAGCAGATAGAAGGTCTTACTGAAGAAGAAAAAGCAGTATTCAAGACATTCAAAGAAATCAGTCAACTTGAAATCATACAACAAGCTGCTGTAAGACAGAAGTACGTAGACCAAGCACAAAGCTTAAATCTAAACATCCCTTCTGCTCTACCGATCAAGGAAGTAAACAACCTAATGATCGAAGCGTGGAAACTAGGAGTTAAAACATTGTACTACCAGCGTAGTCAGAGTGTCTCTAAAGAGATGGTAACTAACCTAGTGACTTGTAGCAGTTGCGAATCTTAAGAACTCAATCTAAATTATCTTATAATCTATAAAGAGAGAATCTTCACACAGAGGGTTCTCTCTTTTTATATCCCTACTCTTCTACCTCATCGTAGTATACAGTATGTCAAAGAACGTATGAACTATAATTCTGTAGACAAAACTATCACTTCATACTTTCTTTATTCTCTACACTGACTTTTATGATTGTATATGCATACTTCTAGCCTATTATGGTCGCATAAAGTGGGACACATACCACAGCATCATATAGTACCTTTTAAGCCAATATCTCTTACTAAAAGCAACTATATAAGTAATTGTCGAAAAACAGCATATTAACACCTCTAAACACGCTCTGTGCAATACCCTTTTCTTATTTACTCACTAGCAGCAATACACAATAGCAATTCAGCTATACTGACATTTAATTGCAGTATAAAAATACGAATACTAGTAATCTCTTAAAATATAGTTAAAAAAACAACACTTTATACCCTCAAACACTAAAACACAGCACGTTACATTTTTTGGCACGATATATGAAATATACTTTGTACAACAAAAACAACAAACTTTCTTTTTCTTAAGCGACCTAGCTCCCCCAATAGCTAGGTCGTTTTTATTATCATACCTAACCAATATGACCATAGCATTTAATAAATGCAAAAAGAGACTGCCTAAGGCAGTCTCTTTTATATTTGACCAAGTATAAAAAACGTGAAATTAAATTTCAAATCCCATAGATACTCCTAATTTACCAGCAATTACTTTTGCTACCTTAGATTTTAACTCAGGTACTTTTACAGACTCCATTACTTCATCTGTGAAAGCATACATTAGTAATGCTTTTGCTTCTTTCTTAGGAATTCCTCTTTGACGCATATAGAACATCGCATCTTCATTAAGCTGCCCTATAGTACATCCATGCGAACACTTCACATCATCAGCGAAGATTTCTAACTGTGGTTTAGCATAGATATTAGCTTTTTCACTTAGTAAGATATTATTACTCTGTTGGAAACCATCTGTTTTCTGTGCTATTTTATCTACATAGATCTTACCATTAAATACTCCTGTAGAATTACCATCATAGATACCTTTGTAGTTCTGGTGGCTCTCACAGTTAGGTTGGTTATGAGATACTAATGTGTAGTGATCCACGTGTTGTTTATCACTGATTAGTGTCACACCTTTTAACGTACTATCAATGCGCTCTCCGTCTTGATAGAAGTTTAAGTTATTTCTAATCAACTTACCTCCGAATGAGAAAGTATGAACAGAAACTCTACTCTCTTGCTTCTGAGTAATATATGTATTGTCTACTAGTGTAGCTTCTTCATTATCATTCTGTAACTTATAGAAATCTACGATAGCACGTTTATGCGCTACGATCTCAGTTACAGCATTAGTAAGTACAGTAGAGTTAGTCAAGTTCTGATGTCTTTCTACGATCTGTACATGAGCATTCTCTCCTACTACTACTAAGTTACGAGGTTGTACTAACAGAGCTTTATCCGCTACCGTAGAGAAGTATATAATCTCTATCGGCTTAGCCACTACTTTACTCTTAGGAATATTAATAAATGCTCCCTCAGTAGCAAAAGCTGTGTTTAACGCCGTCATACTATCTGTCTTATCAGCCGTATTGTTATAAAAGGCATCGATCACCATTTTATATTTAGGCTTAGTCAGTGCAGATGACATTAAACATACGTCTAAACCATCATGAGTAGTAGATGATAAATGAGAACTGAACACTCCATTGATAAACACCAATTTATACGTGTCAGAATCACTTAAGAAGTATTTCTTTACATCTTTATACTCTATCGCTGTCTCCTCTTTCTGTAATACGCGAAATTCATTCTTTAAAATTGAATTCAATGAAGTGTACTTCCACGCTTCTACTTTCTTAGTAGGAAATCCTTTATCTTCGAATGTCTTTAATGCTTCTAAACGAATATCGTGTAAACCTTCATGTTCACCTTTTAAACCTTGTTCAAAAGCCACAAAAGACGTAATTAATTTATCTTTAAGCTCCATAATTCTTTCTTTGCAATTAGATTAAAATGATTGATTCTTGAAATCTAGTATTCTTACTTCTCTAAAGAAGCTTTGATCCAATCGTATCCTTTTTCTTCTAATTCCAATGCCAATTCTTTACCTCCTGTCTTAACGATTTTACCATCGTATAATACGTGTACGAAATCTGGCACGATATAGTCTAATAAACGTTGGTAGTGCGTAATTAACACTACTGCGTTATCTTCACTTTTTAGTTTGTTCACTCCATTAGCTACGATACGTAGAGCATCGATATCTAGTCCTGAGTCAGTCTCATCTAGGATAGCTAACTTAGGCTCTAACATAGCCATCTGGAAGATCTCATTACGTTTTTTCTCACCACCAGAGAATCCTTCGTTAAGAGAACGAGATAAGAACTTTCTATCGATCTCTAATAACTCCGCTTTCTCCTTGATTTTTTTCAACATCTCGTTCGCAGGCATTTCTTCTAATCCTTGTGCTTTACGTGATTCGTTGATTGCTGTTTTCATAAAGTTAGTTACAGAAACACCAGGAATCTCTACAGGATATTGGAACGATAAGAACACCCCTTTATGAGCTCTTTCTTCTGGTCCTAATTCTCCTAACTCTTCTCCTTCTAAAAGAATCTCTCCTTCAGTAACTTCGAATGCTTCATTACCAGTGATCACAGATGATAATGTACTCTTACCAGCACCGTTAGGTCCCATGATAGCGTGTACTTCACCAGCTTTTACTTCTAAGTTAATTCCTTTTAATATTTCTTTATCTTCAACACTTGCGTGTAAATTTTTTATCTGTAACATAAATTGTCTTATTTAATTTTGTTGAGGTAATCTGATTTTTTGAACTCTTTAGTTTAGGCGTAGATTAACCTACACTTCCTTCTAAAGAAATCTCTAATAATTTTTGTGCTTCTACAGCGAACTCCATTGGCAACTTATTCAACACATCTTTAGAGAATCCATTAACGATAAGTGCAATCGCTTTTTCTGTAGGAATACCACGTTGGTTACAATAGAAGATTTGGTCTTCACCAATCTTACTAGTTGTTGCCTCATGCTCAATCTGAGCAGTAGTATTCTTAGCCTCGATATAAGGGAATGTATGAGCACCACACTCATTACCCATTAATAAAGAGTCACATTGAGAGAAGTTACGAGCATTCTCAGCTCTAGGTCCCATATGAACCAATCCTCTATAACTATTTTGAGATTTACCAGCAGATATACCTTTCGAAATAATAGTAGACTTCGTATTCTTACCTAAGTGTATCATCTTAGTACCTGTATCCGCTTGTTGGAAATTATTCGTCACAGCGATAGAGTAAAACTCTCCGATAGAGTTATCCCCTTTTAATATACATGATGGGTACTTCCATGTCACAGCAGATCCTGTCTCTACTTGTGTCCACGAGATTTTAGCATTCTTCTCACATAGACCACGTTTAGTCACGAAGTTAAATACTCCACCTTTTCCTTCACTGTCTCCAGGGAACCAGTTCTGAACAGTAGAATACTTAATCTCAGCATCATCCATAGCGATAAGCTCTACTACAGCAGCGTGTAATTGGTTCTCGTCACGTGATGGTGCCGTACATCCCTCTAAGTAAGAAACATAACTACCCTCATCAGCGATCACTAATGTACGCTCAAACTGACCTGTACCAGCTTGGTTAATACGGAAGTATGTAGACAACTCCATAGGACAACGAACACCCTTAGGAATATAACAGAATGAACCATCAGAGAATACTGCAGAGTTCAGCGCCGCATAGAAGTTATCTGTCTGTGGTACCACAGTACCTAAATATTTCTTCACTAACTCTGGGTGAGTCTTGATCGCCTCAGAGATAGAACAGAATATAATACCTTTCTCAGCTAGAGTATCTTTAAATGTAGTCGCTACAGACACAGAGTCCATCACGATATCCATCGCTACACCAGTAAGACGCTTCTGTTCGTTAAGCGAAATATCAAGTTTATTAAAAGTCTCTATCAGTTCTGGATCCACCTCATCTAAGCTCTTATACTCATCCTTCTTCTTAGGTGCAGAGTAGTAAGATATAGCTTGAAAATCAGGTTTAGTATAGTTCACATTAGCCCATTCTGGCTCCACCATCGATTCCCAAATACGGAATGCTTCTAATCTCCAATCAGTCATCCACTCAGGCTCACCTTTCTTAGCAGAGATCGCTCTAACAATATCTTCATTTAACCCAACAGGAAATGTCTCTGACTCTATATCTGTATAGAATCCATACTCATACTCCTTGGTTTCTAATTCTTTCTTTAAATCTTCTTCTGTATACTTACTCATATATTTATACTTAAAAGCCACTACTTTCTCGTACGCTTCTTTTATTAAACTAATTATCAAAAGGAAAGAAAGACAGACGTACATCCGCCTTTCTACCTTGAGGTCTTATAATGAAAAGCTTTCTCCACATCCGCAAGTTCTACTTGCATTTGGATTGTTGAAATAAAAACCTTTACCGTTCAATCCTCCAGAATACTCTAAAGTCGTTCCTACTAGGTACAAAAAGCTTTTCTTATCCACAGCGATTCTTACACCATTGTCTTCGAAAACCTTATCGTCTTCTCCTATCTCGTGATCAAATTTTAATTGATACGAAAGTCCGGAACATCCTCCGCTAGTCACTCCTACACGTACATAATCTGTAGTATGGTTAAACCCTTCATCTTCCATCAAAAGGGCCACGCGTTTACTCGCTATATCTGAAACTTTTATCATACCTTTTTTAAAATAGATTAGTTCTAAAATTTGATTTACAAAGGTATTATAAAAAAATGGTTTCTTGTACTAACTAACATATTTATAACGATTAGAAGTTTTAATACTAATATCGATAAAAACTATCGTTAGAACTCCTTTTTTGATATTCTTTCCTAACTACTTTAGTAAAAAACCTACTGAAAACTAATCACTTAATTCGATTATTTTGCTCTACTAAAATACTTTATTGCAAATATTGTACCTTTAATTATACTATTCAAGGACATTTAAAAGAATGTATTGAACAAATCAAGGCAATATTTTTTCAAAAAGACAAAGTTATCCTTTATCAATAAAATATAAAAGCGAAAAATAACAAATCTCTATCTCTAAATATCCATTAAAAAGAAGAAGTCCCCCTCCCCCCATATCAAACAACCCCAATCAATGTAGAGACAGATCATTCGTGTCCAAAAAGTAGGTCAGTTAATTGTATCGTCAATAAAGTAGAGACGGATTATCATCCGTGTCAAATAAACAAATCATCATCCAAGTCAAATAAACAAATCATCATCCAAGTCAAACAAACCCAATCAATATCAAAGTAGAGACGGATTATTATCCGTGTCACCCAAAGAATTTAAAAAACTACATTAAACACGAAAAGGATAGATATAAATCAATATTAATAAATTGTAAACATTTAATATACATATCAGTAAGGATTGCTTTTTGCTATGTTTAATCATAAAAAAAATTATGAATAAGAAGTTTAAAGGCGTGTATAATAGGTCTTCAAATAGAGCTAAATGGTGGGACTATACAAATGATGGGACATATTTTATTACTATTTGTACAAGAGATATGAAACATTATTTTGGGTATATATTTCAAGATAAGATGTACTTAAATGATTTAGGGAAATGTGTTTTAAATTGTTGGTTCAGTATCCCTCATTATTACCCATTTGTTGTTTTGGATGCATTTATTGTAATGCCAAATCATGTGCATGGTATCTTGCATATTAATAGAGGTAATTATAATACTAAGAAAATTGATAATAACAAGGAATTTAAAAGCGTATCTGGAAGTTTAGGAAATATAATAAAGGGGTTTAAAGTTGGAGTAAAGAAAGATGCTAAAAGTCTTGGTATAGCGTTCTTTTGGCAAGATGGATATCATGACCATATAATCAGAGCAGCTTCTGCATATAATAATATTGCTAATTATATTCATACTAATCCTTCACGTTGGAATAAGGACAGGTTTTATAATGAGTTTTGATATTGTTATTTTGTTTGACACGGATGATAATCAGTGTGTACATTGATATGGCTACTTTCTGGACACGGATAATAATCCGTCTCTACTTTAATTACAATACAATTCTAAATTCTTCATTAACTATCGCCCTCTTTTGCCCTTTTTGGTTAATATTGGAGAGATTGCCTTGCTTTGGTCATTTCATTTAAGCATAACCAACTATTAATAAGCACTTTATATCGTTTTATTCAAAAATTGTTCGGAAGCTGTTCGGTAATAAGCAGTGTTTACTTGGGATAAGTACCCTTTTACCGAACCGTACTAAATCTCTACCCGAAGCATCTATATACTAGTATCACTTCCTTAGATAACCGATTAGATCCTCTGCTATACCAAGGTCAGTGACAGACTTTTGCAAAAAAGAGAGACTAGGAGAAATAATTTTAGTAATTTGCACCTAACTCAAATAAACTAAAACAATTATGAAACTATACGCTATAGAAAGTGGCAACTTTAAACTAGACGGTGGTGCTATGTTTGGCGTTGTTCCCAAAGTGATTTGGAACAAAACCAACCCTGCTGATGCTAATAACCTCATCGACTTAGGGGCTAGACTACTCCTTATCGAAGAGGGCAACAGACTGATCCTTATCGATACGGGTATGGGAAATAAACAATCTGATAAATTCTTTGGTTATTATAATCTATGGGGTGACCATAGCATAGATAAGTCTCTAGCTAAGCATGGCTTTCACAGAGATGATATCACAGATGTATTTTTGACACACTTACACTTCGATCACGTAGGAGGTGCTGTAAACTGGAATAGTGATAAGACAGGATATGTAAACGCTTTTAAAAACGCGAAGTACTGGACGAATGAGAATCACTGGGAATGGGCAACTAAACCGAATGCGAGAGAGAAGGCTTCTTTCTTATCAGAGAACATCCTTCCTATACAGGATAGCGGTGCACTTCACTTCATCCCAAAGGCTCAAGGAAACATACTGCACAACTCCGAATTAGGCTTTGATATCTTCTTCGCAGATGGACATACTGAGAAACAAATGATCCCTATACTGAACTATAAAGGCAAAAAGATAGCTTATGTAGCCGATCTACTGCCTACAGTAGGACATATCCCACTTCCTTATGTAATGGGATACGATACAAGACCCCTGCTAACACTAGACGAAAAAGAGAAATTCTTAAAGATGGCAGCTGATGAGAATTGGTATTTGTTCTTAGAACACGATGCTCATAATGAAATCATCACTGTGCAACATACTGAAAAAGGAGTGAGACTAAATGAGAATTTAAAAGCTAATGAAATCTTAATTTAGTGTTAAGTACACTTTCAAGATGTAACTTATTTATATTTTTAGCACGAATAACATTGATAATTTAAATTTAACTATAATGCGATTGATTAAACCTTTATACCTATCAGCTGCTTTAGCATTAGCTTTAACTAGCTGTGGTACAACGAGTACGATTACCAATACACCGATCTCGGGTGTAGATAATCTACCGAAGAGAACAACAAAACTTACAGAAGAACAATTACGCAGATGGAGTCATTTAGACATCATTAATGATACTGTTCCTGGAATGTCTGTTGACAGAGCGTATGAAGAAATTCTTAAAGGAAAGAAATTACCTAAGAAAGTAATTGTAGGAGTTGTGGATTCAGGTGTTGAGATTGATCACGATGATTTAAAGACTCAAGTTTGGACAAACCCTAATGAAATAGCGGGTAATGGTATCGATGATGATAATAATGGATACATCGATGACATCCACGGGTGGAACTTCTTAGGACAGTCTGTACACGAAAATGTAGAGATGGTACGTGTGATCCGTAGAGGTGATGATGGTTCTGATCAGTATAAAAGAGCTGTGAAGGAATACGACGAAGAGGTAAAAAGCAACCAAGAGAGCAAACTACGTGTAGATATGTTATTGCGTGCAAATGAGCGTATCGCAAAATACCTAGATAAGAAGGACTACACAATGGATGACTTAAACAGCATTCCATTAGACGCGACTGAAGAAATCATCCACTCTAAAAATGTTATGTATAATATCTTAGCTGGTGGAAGAGAGTTGTCTTGGTTAGAAGCTTACAAAAACAGTGTAGAAAGTAAAGCGAAACACCACTTAAACTTAGAGTTCGACGGTAGAAAGATAGTAGGTGATGATCATACAGATATCAATGATAGAATCTATGGTGATAACAACGTGATCGGACCTGTAAGAGAAGAGGCTAAACATGGTACTCACGTAGCTGGTATTATCGCTCAGACTCGTGGTAATAACTTAGGTGGAGACGGTGTAGCATCTGACGTAGCAGAGATCATGGCTGTAAGAGCTGTACCTGATGGAGATGAGTATGATAAAGATATCGCATTAGGTATCAGATATGCAGTAGATAACGGTGCTAAAGTAATCAACGGAAGCTTCGGTAAATACTATGAAGAAAACAGTCAGTGGGTACGTGACGCTATTAAATATGCAGAAGAGAAAGACGTACTTATCGTAGTAGCTGCAGGTAATGATGCTATGGACTTAAACATCCCTGGAGGTGTAGAGCGCTACCCTAACGATAACGTAAAGATGGGACCAGAGATCTCTAACAACTTCTTAGTAGTAGGAGCTCTTAACCCAGAGTTTGGTAAAAATATGGTGGCTCGTTTCTCTAACTATGGTGATTATGATGTAGACGTATTCGCTCCTGGAGTGAAAATTTATGCTACTGTACCAACGAATAGTTATGAGTACTTACAAGGTACTTCTATGGCTTCTCCTAACGTAGCAGGTGTTGCAGCATTAGTGAGAGCTTATTACCCAGAGTTTACAGCTGGAGAAGTGAAGAAAATCATCATGGACTCAGGTGTAGCAGTAAACTTCGACGTAGTAGTAGGTGAGAAAAAAGAAATCAGAAATTTCCAATCTATCTCTACTTCTGGTAAGTTTGTAAATGCGTACAATGCATTATTATTAGCTGAGAAATTATCAAAAGCTAAAAAATAAAACTTGTAACTAAGTAACCCTTAATATAAAAAGCTCCACATTTATGCATAATATATGTGGAGTTTTGATTTCAAACACATTATGAAAAAAATATTACTAACTCTAGCTATCTGCTCTATTGCCCTAATAGACGCAATCGCTCAAAACAACCCTAATCCAGGTTATTGGCAACAACATGTTGACTATAAAATGGACGTGAAGATGGACGTGAAAAAGTACCAATACACAGGTACTCAAAAGTTAACTTACACAAACAATTCACCTGATACTTTAAAAGCAGTATACTTCCACCTTTACTACAACGCATTCCAACCCAATAGTGATATGGATGCGCTATTATCAAATATCGCTGATCCTGACTCTCGTATGGTAGATACTAAAACAGTGAGAGGTAGAAAAGTATTTGAAAGTAGAATCACAAAGCTAAAAGACAACGAAATAGGATACTTAAAGGTATCTAAAATGATGCAAGATGGTGAGGCTTTAGAGACGAAAGAAGTAGGTACTATACTAGAGGTGACTCTAAAAAAACCTATCGCTCCTAAGTCATCTACTGTATTCACAATGAACTTCGATGGACAAGCTCCTGTAATGATCCGTAGAGCTGGTAGAAACTCTAAAGAGGGTGTAGCACTGTCTATGTCTCAATGGTTCCCTAAGATCGCTGAATATGACTTCGAAGGATGGCATGCTGAGCAGTATCTAGGTAGAGAGTTCCACAGTGTATGGGGTGACTTCGACGTAAAAATTACGTTAGATAAAAACTATATCTTGGGTGGTACAGGTAATATCGTAAATAATAATGAGGTAGGATATGGATACCAAGATGCTGGTATCGATGATAATTCTATCAAAAAAGGTAAAGAGCTTACATGGCACTTTAAAGCTGAGAATGTACTAGACTTTACATGGGGAGCAGACCCTAACTTCATACACGATACGTATGATGGACCTGATGGAGTGAAACTTCACTTCTTATATAAAAACAATCCTGCTATTATAGATAACTGGAAAAAACTACAGCCTGTAACAGCAGAGTTAATGAAATTCTTCAATGAGAATGTAGGTCCTTATCCTTATAACCAATACTCTGTAATACAAGGTGGTGATGGAGGTATGGAATACTCTATGTGTACCCTAATCACAGGCGAGAGATCATTCCCAAGCTTAGCAGGAGTGACAGCTCATGAGTTAGCGCACAGTTGGTTCCAACATGCTTTAGCTACTAATGAGACGAAACACGAATGGATGGATGAAGGGTTTACTTCATTTATCTCTGACCTAGCGATGCTAAAGATCTTACCTAAAGACCAACAAGAAGATGTGAACCCGTTCGGATCTACTTATAAGAGCTACTATAGCTTAGTGTCTAAGGGAATGCAAGAGCCATTAAGCACACATGCAGATCATTACTTGACCAATAGAGCTTATTCTACTTCTGCATACAGCAGAGGGTCTATCTTCTTAACTCAATTAGCTTACTTAATCGGGTGGGATAATATGATGACTACACTGAGAACGTACTATAATGAATACAAGTTCACTCACCCTACTCCTAATGACTTCAAGCGTGTAGCTGAGAAAGTATCTGGTGCTGTATTAGACCAATATTTAATCGACTGGACACAGACGAACAACACGATAGACTACTCTATCCTATTCGTAGAAGAGGTACAGAAAAACCAAACTTTAGTTACTTTAGGTAGAATGGGAAGAATGGGTATGCCTCTAGATATCTTAGTAGAATACGAAGATGGTTCTATAGAAACATTCTACATTCCTTATACTTCAATGCACTGGATCAAACCTAACCAGTACGTACAATACGAAAGAACAGTGTTAGATGGATGGGGATGGGCTCAACCAGAATATAAGTTCACAATCAATAAACCAAAAGGTGCTATTAAGAAAATAGTAATCGACCCAAGCCAGTTTATGGCTGATGTAAATCAAGAAAATAGTATTTATACAAAATAGAAATAGGCCGCAGTAGCGGCCTATTTTATTTATAAATATTTCATATTCCTTTGCTACCTTTGCAGGCTATATGGAACAAAAAAAATACAATTATCCTAAAAAGGAAAAGCTAAAAAGCAAGGCTGTAATCGAAGAGTTATTTACAACAGGCAAAACTGTGAGTAAATACCCTTTGAGAATGGTATACGTACAGATAGCTAATCAAGAAGACCTCCCTCTAAAAGTAGGAGTGTCTGTATCTAAACGCCATTTTAAAAAGGCGGTAGATAGAAACTATTTTAAAAGATTATTACGCGAAGCATATAGGCAGAATAAACACTTACTACTAGAAAATATAGATAAGCCTTATGCAATGATGCTATTCTATCAATCTAAAGATAGATTAACATTCAAAGATGTAAACGAGAAGATGATTAAGCTTTTCGAGAAATTCATAGACGCTACAACAGAAAAAAAAGAAGACAACTCTTAATAGTTTGTCTTTTTTACCCCTTATATTTGCACTATATTAAAAATACACTTAACTTAATAGTTTTCTGATTATTAATCATTAAATACTAATAAATAAGTATCTTTTTATTGTTTAAAGGTATTATTTATTCTTGATTGAGTTGATCATTTTTACAATATCTAGCATCTAATGCTACTTACATGTAAGAGTTCAGAAAAGCATTGTTATAAATATACCTGAGTTTGTTCAGGCTTTAAAATAGTGATAGCTCTATGCAAAATTTAGAAAAAGGAAATTGTTTAATTGAAACAGATAGTGATGTAGAACACATCTCTACCCCTAACAAAAGCACTCTAGACCTTAATACTACACACCAAGCTCTTGAAGTAGCTAATAACAGATTGCGCCAACTACCTTTAGAAGGTCAGTCTAACTTCAGAGATCTAGGCGGATATCAAACAGAGGACAACAAAACAGTCAAATGGGGGTGCTTATTCCGCTCAGGACAATTGAGTAACCTAACTGACGTAGATTTAAACTACCTTAGCTCACTTCCGCTGACTACAATAGTAGACTTTAGAAGTGAAGAAGAAAGTGAAGAGCAGAAAACACTGTTACCAAAAACAGTAACTAATGAAGTACTTCTACCGATCACTCCTGGTAATCTTAGTAAGAATCAGGTCATGCAGATCGTACAAAAGGGAGATATAAACCTAGCTACTAAACTCTTAGTGGATATCAATGAACAACTGGTACTCCACAACCAAAGTCAATACAAAGCTTTCTTTAGAGAGGTAGAATGTTCTGAGGCTCCACTAATGTTTAACTGTACTGCAGGTAAAGATAGAACAGGCTTCGCTGCTGCTCTACTCCTATCTGCTCTAGGCGTGAATCAACATACAGTGATAGAAGATTACCTATTGACTAATCAATATGTCAATCTCGATATACAACAGATACAACAACAATTTAATCTAGAAACACAACAAGCCGAAACACTTCTAACCCTATTCACAGTACAAGAACAATTCTTAGCAAAAGCATTGAATACTATAGAAGAATATTATAATTCTGTAGAACAGTACCTAACAGAAATATTAGAAGTGGATATCGCTTTATTAAAAGCAAAATATCTTTACTAAACTAAGACTAGCCATGGAGTGGTATATATTCCTATTCTGACTATTAGCTTATTAGTAACCATATCGTTACAAATTACAAGTTTAAATCCGACACTTTTATGCAAGCACAGTCATCACATGGCCACAGTTCTCAATTGAATAAAATAACCTTAGGAACACTACTGGTGACCTTAGGTATTATCTATGGAGACATTGGTACATCCCCACTTTATGTAATGAAAGCCATCATAGGAAAAGAGATTATCCGAGAGGATATTGTCTTAGGAGCTATTTCATGCGTTTTTTGGACCTTAACCTTACAGACGACCATTAAGTATGTTTTTCTAACCCTAAAGGCAGATAATAATGGTGAAGGAGGTATATTCTCACTCTATACTTTAGTCAAGAGGTTGAAGAAACGTTGGTTAATCATTCCTGCTATTATTGGAGGTAGTGCACTATTAGCCGATGGTATTATCACCCCTCCTATCTCAATATCATCAGCTATAGAAGGACTTAGAATATATGAACCAAACCTACAGACTATTCCGATAGTGATAGGGATTATCTTTATTCTCTTTGTCATCCAACAATTTGGTACCAAGGCTATTGGCAAATTCTTTGGCCCTATGATGACTTTGTGGTTCTTAATGATAGGGATAATTGGTCTATTTCACTTAATGGATAACCTTACAGTACTAAAGGCTTTAAATCCTTATTATGCAGTTCATTTACTTTCTATACACTCAGAAGGATATTTTGTATTGGGATTTGTCTTTCTATGTACTACAGGTGCAGAAGCACTTTATAGCGATCTAGGACATTGTGGGATAAAAAATATACGCATCACTTGGGCATTTGTAAAAGCGATGCTAGTGTTGTGTTATTTTGGACAAGGAGCTTATTTAATCAACTTTTCTAACCAAACACTACTACAACTATCACCAGATAATCAAAACCCCGCAAACCCTTTCTTTTTAGTTATGCCTGAGTGGTTCTTACCATTTGGTATAGCCATTGCAACAATAGCGGCTGTAATCGCATCACAAGCCCTAATAAGCGGATCCTTTACACTAATCAATGAAGCGATAAGACTTAACTTATGGCCAAAAGTAAAAGTAAAATTCCCAACCAATGTAAAAGGTCAACTATATATTCCTTCTATCAACTGGTTACTATTCTTAGGCTGTGTATTCGTAGTCTTGCACTTCGAAGAGTCGGGTAATATGGAAGCTGCATATGGACTAGCGATTACCTTATGTATGATTATGACTACAATCTTACTAGGTTATTATATGTACCTAAAACGTGTACATATTGTTGTAATCGTATTAGTCGAATTAATATACCTAAGTTTAGAAGTCTCATTCTTTATTGCTAACGTTCAGAAGTTCACTCATGGTGGTTATGTTACTGTTATCATAGCGTCTTTACTAGCAGGTACGATGATTATAAACTACCTAGCGAAGAAGATAAGAAAGAACTATACTGAGTTTGTCAATATAGAACAGTATAAAGACATTCTTCTAGATATCAGTGGAGATACAAGCATTCCTAAATTTGCTTCTAATCTAATCTATCTAACCAACTCCAATACATGCTCTAAAATAGAATATAAAGCATTGTATTCTATCACACAACGTAGACCTAAAAGAGCAGATAACTATTGGTTTATACATGTCAATGTAAGTGATCAACCTTATAACTTAGAATACAAAATACAGAAGATAGGTGCTGATAATATTATCCGTGTTGACTTTTATCTAGGTTTTAGAAATGACCAAAAGATCAGTGTACTCATGAAACAAGTACTCAAAGAGTTAACAGAAACAGGAGAAGTAGATGTAATCAGTAAATACACCTCTTTACAAAAAAACAATATCTATACAGACTTTGAATATGTATTGATAGAGAAAGAACTGTCTTATGATAATGAGCTACCTGCTCATGAAACAATCATACTTACACTATATGAATGGCTTAAAAAGTTAGCCTTGTCAGAAGAAAAGGCCTTTGGGCTTGACAGTAGTGCTGTAACCGTAGAGCGATTCCCAATGGTGATAAATCCTATAGAAGAATTACCTCTACACAGAAGGTATTAAAACATAAAAAGGCGTTCAGTGATGAACGCCTTTTTACTTCTATTTAATTTGTTTCGCTCTCATTAAACTTTAATGAGTTGACGATTGATTCTACTTCCATTAAGATACCTCTCTTACCCATAGCTGGATTATATACTAACCCTTCTATAAACAGATACCTACTAGCTGATTCATCACGGAACACATAACTCATATAAGGACCACTCATAAAGCTATTATGCATGTCCCAATCTCCAGTGAACTCATAGACCTTTCTTCCTTGTCTTACAAACTCTTTATTATTAGGAATAAACCCTTCATTGAGCCTTAGATACGAATTATCTTCTATAGAATGTATGTACTTACCATTCACTGAATCCTTCACTGCTAATAAGTTATTTAGAATAGTATCATCTGTATTCTCAATTCTATCTATTGGTACATCGTAAATCAGAATATTACTATTACCTGAAGCAATATTCTTTTTAAACCATACAAAGTGGTAATTACTTCCAACCAACTTATACGTAGTAGGCAAATTAAGGCTTACTTGAAACTTGTCTTGAAAATAATCAATATCAACTATCTTCCCTTCAAGAATACGCTTTGCAACGACATCAAACTCAGAGCGCAAAATAGAACTCACAATCGAGTCTGAATTCTTCTTAAACTCGCTTATTAGTCCCTTTCTAGAATCTCCACTTACTGTAAAGTACATCTGACCAGCAGTATACTTATCTTTCTCAAACAGAAAACTATTGTTACTATAGTTATCCGAAAAGACGATTATATTTCTTCTATTCTTCGTACGTGAAGAAAATAGATTAGGTGAGATCTGTTCTAAAGAAAAAGTAGACTCTGGTGGTGTAATTCCTTCTATAGGTACAGCCAGATGTTCTCTTATACTATCCCCTACACTACCATACCATAGTCTATCATTAATGACTATAAGTATCTGGTGAGGTTCATCCATAGGATTATTAGATCTATTCTTAGCAGACCTGTCTCTACACCCAACGAGTGCAAACAATACTAACAATACATAACCAATATACCTCACTCTTATCTTCTTCTAATTAAGTCTTAACTTCATACCTGGACGAATGTCATCTGAGTCCTTCATATTATTTAAGGACTTTAATTTAGACACAGTCACTCCAGCAAACTTCTTACTTATAGAGGATAAAGAATCTCCTCTCTGCACAGTATAGAAATTATTCTTAGTACCACCTGACGCTTGAGCCACCGCTTTTTTACCTACTACTAATTTCTTACCAGGGTAGATTAGATTTCCTTTTAGATTATTTAATTTCTTTAATTGTGCAACCGAAATACCGTATTTATTAGCAATAGTACCTACACTCTCACCCTTGCGTATCGTGTGATAACGCGGATTAACAGAGCTACTTTCTACTATAGATTCTGCAACTACAGCATAGTTTGGTTGTTCCTTTTTAGAATCTAAAAAATCTACATAAGCATACATCTTTTCTTCATTAGAGGCCATTAAACCTATTTTCTTTATAGGTAGTCTTAAGAAGTTCAACTTACCACTATCATAAGGAATCACTTGTAACTTATAAGTTGGGTTTAAGAACTCTATTTCTTCTTTAGAGACATCTAATAAATTAGCGATTTGGTCAAAAGACATTGTTTTCTTAATCGCTATTGTATCAGTCTCCACTACCTTTATAGGTGCATTTTTAGACGTGATACCATGCTCTTTTGCATATTCAAAAATATACATAGTAGCGTAGAATGCAGGCAAATAGTTTTGTGTTTCACGTGGAAGATTTGGTCTAATATTCCAGTAATTCGTATATCCATTAGAACGACGAATCGCTTTACTCACGTTACCTGGTCCAGCGTTATATGATGCTAATACTAAATCCCAATCACCAAACATACCATACAAGTCTGACAAAAACTTAGCAGCTGCCTCAGATGACTTTAATGGATCTATACGATCGTCTATATAAGAAGTAACTTCTAGATTATATTGTTTACCTGTAGGATACATGAATTGCCATAGACCAGTAGCTCCCACTCTAGAACGAGCTACAGGATTAAGTGCAGATTCTACTATAGATAAATACTTAACCTCTAAAGGAACATTTTGTTTTGCTAATTGCTCCTCAAACATCGGGAAATAGTATTCTGATAAGCCTAATAACCTCTCAAAAGAACGTTTTCTATTCTTTAAAAATGATTTAATCACTCGCTCTAATGTTTCATTGTATTCAACATTAAAAGGTGTTTTCTCATTTAATCTTTTTAAACGTTCTTTTAAAAGCTCAGTAGGTAATTCATCAAAACGAACATCTCCTTCGTCAAAGTTTGCATCAGCTAACTCGTTCTCTAGCTCATTAAATAAATCTTGGTTCAATAACTCATTCAACCAGCGCTTCTCTATAGAGGCACTACTAGCATGGTTAACGAATGTCTTTTTAATAGAGTCCAGATACACCTCTGGGCTCATTTCTTTCTTTGCTACTTCTGTAAGCGTACTAGGCTCATTCTGTCCCATGACTGAGTACGAAAAAAGACCGCATGCTAATAAAGTTAATACTTTGTAATTCATCGCGCTATGTATTATAAAATCCCTATGCTTGGTATATAAACATAGGGACCTACTATTATTCTTGTATTGCTTTAATTCCTGGTAATACTTGACCTTCCAACATTTCCAACATTGCTCCACCTCCAGTAGAAACATAACTCATCTTAGGCGCTAGACCGAACTGTTTTACAGCAGCTACAGAGTCTCCACCTCCTACTAATGAAAAAGTACCATTTTTAGTAGCTTCAGCAATGAAGTTACCTAACTCGATCGTACCATTCGCGAATTTCTCCATCTCGAATACTCCTAAAGGACCATTCCACAAGATGATTTTTGACTCAGCTACCACAGGTTTTAAGCTCTCTAATGTCTTAGGACCTACATCTAAACCTTGCCATCCTTCAGGAATTTCATTAGCAGCTACCACTTGTACATTCGCATCAGCAGCGAATGCATCAGCAGCCAAAATATCCACAGGTAAGTGTACTTGTACATTCTTCTCTTTCGCTTTTTTCAAAATATCTAAAGCTAAATCTAGCTTATCATCTTCGCAGATAGAATTACCGATCTTACCACCTAGAGCTTTAATAAACGTAAAAGTCATCCCTCCACCGATAATCATGTGATCTATCTTATCTAAGATATTCTCGATAATCGTAATTTTAGAAGATACTTTAGAACCACCTAATACAGCTGTAACAGGCTTATCAGTACTATTCAATACCTTATTTAAACTCTCTATCTCTTTAGCTAATAAATAACCAAAGCATTTTTTATCAGCAAAGTACTTCGCTACGATAGTAGTAGAAGCATGTGCTCTATGTGCAGTACCAAAAGCATCATTCACATAAAAATCAGCTAACTCAGCTAATTGTTTTGAGAACCCTTCATCACCTTTTTCTTCCTCTGCGTAGAAACGTAGATTCTCTAATAAGATGATATCTCCAGCTTTACTAGCTGCGATAGCTTCCTTAACTGTACTTCCTACACAGTCGTTCACAAAAGTAACTTTATGTCCTAAAATCTCTTCTGTTTTTGCAACGATATGACGTAGTGAATACTTGTCATTGCGCTCTCCCTTAGGTCTTCCTAAGTGAGACATTAAGATAGCTACACCACCCTCTTTTACTATTTTTTCAATAGTAGGTTTTGCAGCCTCTATTCTATTTGTATCTGTAACATTAAAATTCTCATCTAGGGGAACATTAAAGTCAACTCTAACCAACACCTTTTGATCTTTAAAATCAAAACTATCAATAGATTTCATCTTTACTTTTTTATATATTTTACGATAAGTTACACAAATATAAATCTTTTTCGATATCAGACTACCTGATTATTATATTGTTAAACGAAAATTTTAACATATTACACTCATTAGTCTTTTATAAATACACCAATAAACAGAGTTATTAATAAATATATTACACTTTACATATATTTATTATTCAATATTATAGTATTTACAGACAGAAATACAAAATAATAAGGGCAAATAAATATTTAAACTATTTTTAATTTTAGAACAGTTATAGACTAGAACTTGTCTAAAAAACTCTAAATAACAAACAAAATAGATACTCCTAACACAAAACTAAACGCAAAACACATTGACTTAATCATCACTTCATAGATTTAGTACCCCATAATAAGCTGTATCATTACAATACATTGTTATAGAACAAACCTTATTTTGTGAAGGTAAATATTCTCTAAACAGAAATAAAATAGTTGTACAATTATGAATCTGATTATTTTAAACACTTGATAATTAATTTATCTTTGCCTTATGCAATTTTCAGATATTATAGGGCAATCCTTTTTAAAGAATCATTTGATACAGTCAGCTGCATCAGGTCGTGTACCTCATGCACAGTTATTTATTGGTGGAGAAGGTACAGGTACTTTACCTATGGCTATCGCCTACGCACAGTATTTACTATGCAAAAATACGGGTAATGAAAACACAGGAGGAAATGATGCCTGTAATATCAAATTCAACAATCTTGCTCACCCAGACTTACACTTTGTGTATCCTGTAGCTACGACAGAAGCTGTAAAAAGGAATGCTACTAGTGATCTATTCGCAGAACAATGGCGTAGTTTTTTAAAAACAAATAAATACGGAAACCTTTTCGATTGGTACACCCACATTGATATTCAGAATAAACAAGGACAAATAGGAGTAGATGAAGCGAGTGAAGTACTGAAGAAACTTGCCTTAAAATCCTTTGAAGGTGGTTATAAGATTATGATCATTTGGATGGCAGATAAGCTAAATACTGAGGCTTCTAATAAACTACTAAAGCTATTAGAAGAACCACCTGCTAAAACAGTGTTTATCCTAATCGCAGAGAACGAGAAGAATATTCTACAGACTATCCTCTCGAGATGTCAAGTACTAAAGTTTCCTCCGCTTAACGCTATCGAAATACAAGAAGCTTTAATACAACGTGAGCAATGTGATCCACAGGAAGCCATCATGATCGCTAATCAATCGCAAGGAAGTTATAATAAAGCACTGAGCTTACTGCATAATAAAGCGAATGCCTTACCTTATGAGAAATGGTTTGTACAATGGGTACGAGCAGCCTTTAGAGCCAAGGGAAATGCTGCAGTAATTCAAGAATTAATAGAATGGAGTGAGGAACTAGCTGCTTTAGGGCGTGAACAGCAAAAACAGTTTATAGAGTTCTGTATAGAACTATTCAGACAGGCTCTGCTGTTAAACTATCAAACTCCAGAACTAGTGTATTATAAAACGACAGTAGATAAGTTTAAACTAGAAAACTTTGCTCCCTTTGTCAACGGAGAAAATATAAATGAAATATACCAAGAGCTAGGTGATGCTATCTACCATATAGAACGAAATGGTAATGCTAAAATGATCTTCACAGATCTATCTATAAAGCTAACACGGTTAATACATAAGAAGTAATAAAAACGGTCGCATTCGATGAATACGACCGTTTTTTTATTGTTTCTATTTAGAAGAGTATAGCTTTAGCTTGCACTTTCTTGCAGATTCCTAGGACTTTCCTTGGAGAATCCTAGGCAAAACAGGTGTTTTGTCGAAGGAATGTGCTAGAATACTGCAAGCACTCCCCTAGCAAAGCAAAAGCAAATAAGCCCCACACTTGATTCATTCTCTAATGACAGTATGTTTACTTCAGTATATACCTTACTCCTCTTTCTGAGCCATTGCACGTTGATACAACTTTAATTCTTCCCATGAGAAGTCCTCTTCTGCATTCACTTTAATCTCAGATAATGTCATTCCCTTACTCTTTTCAAATAAAGCGGTTAACTCCTCTATACGTTCTTTTGGCAATACTTCCTCTAAGGTAATATGCCCATCCATAATCAACTTACCGATATGAGAATAAATCGTAGTCGTAGTCAGTTTTCTAGTTAATGCAATATCTTCTATACTCATCTTCTCTTTCCACATCTCTAGGGTAATGACAAACGTAGACTTCTTTTTCTCTTTCGACTTCGTCTTCGGACTAGAAGAATACACTTCTATATCTTCCTCCTCTTCTACTCCTAGTTTAGTACTTCTTATCAGATTAGCGATATTGACTAAATGGTTAATCTTATACTCGCTGATCTCTAGTGAGCGCAGATTCTCCTTACATATCTTCTTATCCTCTTCTATTAACTTCAACATAATAGAAGCCTTCTTCATCTGAATAACCGTCTTCAATAACGACTCTTCTAACGGTACTAATTCTTCATAGAACGCCTTTGATTTCTTCGCAGTTTTTACCTGTGCTATAGTGAACAATAACTCAAAAACCATATGATCTAAACGAGGGAAAAAGTAATCATACGCTTTAAGTACACGTTCTTTAGTAAACTCAAATCTGAAAGGTTCTTCTTCAAACAACGCTCTTAACTGATTGACAAATTTCTCTGAGTGAACAACCATTTCATCTAAGTGATTTGTCATACGCTGAGCCCAGCCCATAAATGCACTTTTCTTACTTCTCTCCGCCTCGGCATTATAACTATAAAGGTGCGTATGCCATTGTGTACTAAGGTTAAACCAAGAATAGGTCTGTATCAGATAGTTTCGAAGAAAGTTCTTTGTCTCTATCTTTAATTGCAGATTTAATTCTTCTGCACCAGCCTTATTCTCTGCATAGCTCATTACATCCTCATCATTGACTAAGCCGTTCATCTGTATAGGTGATAATAAAACTAATCCTTCTAACGAACGAAGTCTAGATAAGGCAACATAAGCCTGCCCAGGTAAAAACACCTTAGATACGTCTAAAACAGCTTTATCAAAGGTAAGCCCTTGACTCTTATGCACTGTAATAGCCCATGCTAGCTTAAGCGGATAATGACTAAAGGTACCTAAGACCTCTTCTACGATTTCCTTAGTATTAGGGTCAACCGTATATTTTATATTCTGCCACTCGTATCGTTCTACTTCAATGACTTCTTTATTTTCAAACTCTATGAATATCTCATGCTTAGTCAAGGTCTTCACCATTCCCATTTTACCGTTGTAGAATCGCTTCTCAGGAGAGATATCATTCTTAATAAAAATAACCTGAGCACCTTCTTTAAGCGTCATTTTAGCCTCGATAGGATATATCTTTTCAGGAAAATCTCCCACGACTTCAGGCATAAAACTAAACTCCTTCGTAAACAATCCTCTAAGTGCGTCTTCATTAATCTTGTCCGCCTTAGCATTATGTGTACTTAGAGTGATATAACCAGGATTATCTTTTATATTAAAGTTAGGGTTGGTATACTGATTTAAGAGTGCCAGATCCTCTCTAGATACACGATTATTGCGAAGATTATTTAGCAAGTTAATAAACACTTGATCCGACTGTCTATACACTTTCTCTAACTCGATATACAAGGGAGGATACTGTCTAACAACTTCTGAATGGAAGAAATATACCCCGTCATAATAGCGCTTCAACACATCCCATTCTTGGTTCTTGACTACGGGTGGCAACTGTAATAAATCTCCTATAAAAAGAACCTGTACTCCACCAAAAGGTTGTTGACTTTTACGCACAGTCTGTAACATAAAGTTCATCGCATCTAGTACATCTGCACGCAACATACTGACCTCGTCTATAATCAACAAATCCATGTTTAAGAACAACGCTCTACGAGCATTACTCATCAGCATATGACGCCTTAGCGATACGCGATTTTCAAACTTGATTGTATCAGTAAAAATAGGAGGATTCTTAGTATCAGGAACAAAAGCAGCAAAAGGCAAATGAAAAAAAGAATGTATAGTCACTCCACCTGCGTTCAAAGCCGCTATCCCAGTAGGAGCTACTATTACTGCATTCTTATGTGTAGTATTAATAATTTCTTTTAACAAGGTAGTTTTACCAGTACCAGCCTTTCCTGTCAAAAAAAGAGATCTATTCGTCTCATTGATAAACTTTAAAACGTATTCTGCTTCTTCTGAAAAATTAGTCATTCCTTTTTTTTTACAAAATACGATAATAAAACTGTACTAAACGAAAAAAGCCCCTGTTAAAACAAGGGCTTTCTCTAAAGTAATTCAAAGATATTACTTTTTATCTTCTTTGCTTTCTGCAGGTTTTGTTTCCTCTAATTTAGCAGGAGTAGCACTACCTTTATATTTAGCATTTAATTCTTTGATCATGATTTCAGTAACATCATTACCGTCTTTACTATAGATAACAGTAGATGCATCCTCAGTATTGAATACATAGTCTAAGTTATTCTTTTTAGCATACTCAGCGATATGTTCTTTTACTTTTTTCACTACAGCTTCCATTTCCTCACCGCTCTCTTTTTGTAAAGCTTGCATTAAAGTTTGTTGTTTAAACTGTAATTCTTGCTCTTTTCTTTGAAGGTTAGCAGCAGTTTGCTCAGCCCATGCTTGTCCTTTTTGACGAGCATTAGCTTGGAAGTTTTGAACCTCTTGTTGGAACTTAGCAACTTCAGCTTCTAAGCTTTTTCCTTTTTCTTCAGATTGGATCTTATATTTTGATTCCATATCCTTCATCTCTTCATACTCCTTCATCAACTTAGCAGAATCTACATAAGCAGTTTTGAATTCAGTAGCAGGAGTTGCATTATTATTACATGAAAATAATAATCCAGCTATACCTAGCATTAAAATAGTTTTTTTCATTTTCGCTTTTTTAAACCTGTTGTAAATGTAATAAACTTTTTACAGTTAAATAAAAATAATTAAGATATAATAAAAATCTATCAAATACATTCAACTATATAGATAAACCTAATACATAACACCTTTTTTAAACCACTAAAATAACTATTATCTCAAAAAAGGAATACAAAGACATCACTACTAAGTAGAAACTCGCTTAAATCGCTTTAAAATAAGAAATAGTACTTCTAAAGAGCTAAAAAAACATCTTATCCTACTAAAAAGTAGCTTAGTTCTTTTTTAAGTAATAAATCAGTGAAGAGTACTCTAAATTTGCTCTTGCTTCAATATTTGATTTTAATCCAACACGAAAAGCTTTAAACCAATTCTTCTTTCCTGTTTTATATTGTTCAGATAAAAGTGAAACATAAAAACTATCGAACAACATTGGATATGTTTCTACTAATTCAAATTGGTAAAGATTAAAAAGTAATGGAATTGACTTTTGAGAAAAATGCCAAAGGTGACGAGGTACATCATAAGCTGCCCAATATTCACCATAATACTTAGCGTCGTAAGAATTATAATTAGGTACAGCGACAATCAGTGTTCCTTCTTTTTTTAATATACGTTGAAGCATCATTATCTGTTTATCTAAATCAGGTATATGTTCTAACACATGCCACATCGTAATAACATCTACAGAATGATCTTCTATATCATCTAGAGAATCTACTAAGGTGATTCCTTTATTTAAGCTTAATTGTCGAGCTCCATTATTTGGTTCAAAGCCCAAAACAGACCAACCTCTACTTTTCCCTTCTAATAGAAACTCCCCTGTTCCACATCCTATGTCTAAAAGTACACCTTGATCACTTTTAATATCTTCAAGTATTTTGTACTTATTCTGTATAGCTTTTGATTTGATCGTTTGATATACTTTATCGAAGAAAGTCTTTTTACTATCTGTATGAGAAATGTATTCAGGGCTTTCATAATAACTATCTAATTTATCCAAATCAGGAACTGGTTCAGTTTTTAATAACTGAAACTTCTCATCTAAATAAAGTTCAAATTTCTCTTTAGAAACAGAATGATCTTCTACTTCTATATATTTAATAGTTGCATTAATTTCCATCAATGAAGTTTTAAAAGCCACACAAATATAAACAACATATATCGGGTATGATTCTAAAACCACAAAAAAATAATGACTTAGTTAAGGGGAATTTTAAAATAAAAAGAGAGAAAACCTAAGTCTAAAAATGTTACTTAAAGTTATTATTTAACGTCGAATAACAACCCTTAAAAATTCACTTAAAAAACAAAAAGTACTAAACTAAAATAGATAACCTAAACAATTACTCTAACTAAAAATATAAAGTAGATAACTAGAAAGCTTCGTTCCTTCCTTTCATTAAACTTCATTTTTCTTCTTTAAAATAGCCAATCATAATACCCCCATAAAGTACTAACTCATTACATAATATTATCCCCTATTCTCTAAATAAAAAATGATAGAAGACAACCCAGATAACTATACATAAATATAAACTCTTACGAATATTCTACTTTCTTTTATCTACTCAAATTAGTACTGTGTAGTAAAATTATATAATCACTATGAAAGTAAATAAGCATATAGATAAGAGTACTTTCTAATATAGTATTAAGGTATAAACTCATCCTCTCCTTTAAAAGAAAGTAAAAACTAAAGCATCAAATACTATCTACTCAATACCTCTTATAAAGTAAAAATTCAAGAGTATTAGACTATCCTTTACAATACAAAACACAATAACTATAGAGAGGATACCATATCCTTAACCGCTAATAATAACGCCAAAATAAGTACTCTGAACTTTACATATGATACACTATACGTCTACCTACTCTATGCTCTAATATATGTACCTACTACACTACTTCTATATTATTCTATACAGTTCCATCCATAAAAAAAGGCTGGTATGTTCCACGTGGAACATACCAGCCTTCTATATTTTTTCAAGCCTGCTAAACCTGCTTATCTACCCATATGGATTAACAAGATAGAGATATCTGTAGGCGTTACACCACTGATACGAGAAGCTTGAGATATCGTAATAGGCTTAATATTTTTAAGCTTCTCACGTGACTCAAACGATAGAGATACTATCTTATCATAATCGAAATTAGCAGGGATTCTTACATCCTCTAACCTATTAAGTTTATCAGCATTGTTCTTTTCTTTCTCTATATACCCTGAGTATTTCACTTGGATTTCAGCTTGCTCTATGATCTCCTGATCTAGATCATGCTCGTCTATATAAGTTTTTACCTTTTCGAATTTAAGGATATCTTCTAACTCGATTTGTGGACGAGAGAATACCTTAAACATCTTATCAGGTTGACTCATTAGAGACGATCCTTTCTCTTCTAAAATAGGATTAGCCTCCTCTGTTTTCACACTTGTTTCTTTAAAGAATTGAACGAAGTTTTCTGCTTCAGTCTGCTTATGTTCCATTCTTCTCATACGTTCTTCAGACGCTAAGCCTAGTTCATAAGACTTCGGTGTTAATCTAAAATCAGCATTATCTTGACGTAATAAAGTACGGTATTCCGCACGAGATGTAAACATTCTATAAGGCTCTTCTGTCCCCTTCGTGATCAAATCATCTATCAATACACCTATATATGCTTCATCTCTTCTAAGGATTAATTCTCCTTCTTCTCTTACTTTTAAAGCAGCATTCATACCAGCCATTAGCCCTTGTGCAGCTGCCTCTTCATAACCTGTAGTACCATTGATTTGCCCAGCGAAATATAGTCCTTCTACAAGCTTAGTTTCAAGCGTATGCTTTAACTGCGTAGGTGGAAAATAATCGTACTCGATAGCATACCCAGGTCTAAATATCTTAGCATTCTCAAACCCAGCTACCGAACGAAGAGCTTTAAACTGTACGTCTTCTGGTAGTGAAGTAGAGAATCCATTTACATAGATCTCACAAGTATTCCACCCCTCAGGTTCTACGAATATTTGGTGTCTATCTTTATCAGCAAAACGGTTAATCTTATCTTCTATAGATGGACAATAACGTGGTCCTATACTCTTAATTCTACCTGTAAACATCGGAGAACGATCAAATCCTTCTCTTAATAAATCGTGTACTTCAGGAGAAGTATACGTCATAAAACAGTCTCTTTGTTGAACTAATGGTTGTGTCACATCTAGGTAAGAAAACTTAGAAGGGTTAATATCTCCACCTTGTACTTCCATCTTACTATAGTCTAATGATCGACCATCTACCCTAGGAGGTGTACCTGTTTTCATTCTGCCAGAAGTAAAACCAGCTTTCACTAGGTCTTCTGTTATTCCATAAGCAGCCCCCTCTCCAGCTCTACCACCACCGAACTGTTTTTCTCCGATGTGGATAAGCCCATTTAAGAAGGTACCATTAGTTAAGATAACAGTCTTAGCCTTTATTTCTAACCCAAGATTAGTTACTACACCTTCAATCTTATGATTCTTAATAATCAAAGATTTCACCATATCTTGATAAAAATCAAGGTTAGGTGTTCCCTCTAACATAAGCCTCCAAGTCTCAGAGAAACGCATACGGTCAGACTGCACTCGAGGAGACCACATAGCAGGTCCTTTAGACTTATTAAGCATCTTAAACTGGATCGCAGTCTTATCAGATACAATACCAGAGTAACCTCCTAATGCATCTATCTCTCTTACGATTTGCCCTTTTGCGATACCTCCCATTGCAGGATTACAAGACATCTGAGCGATGTTCTGCAAACTCATTGTAATCAATAAAGTTTTAGAACCCATATTTGCAGCAGCAGCAGCAGCTTCTGAACCAGCGTGCCCACCACCTACTACTATTACATCATATTTATCAGCGAATATACTCATTGTTCCACGTGAAACATTTAAATTAAAATACTTGAAAAAACACTATTGTTCCACGTGGAACATAGTCATTTTCTCTTCTTCTTTACTACGCATTAAGCGTTCATCCTCAGGAGATTTATCCTTATAACCACAATAATGTAAGACACCATGAGACATAACTCTTAGTAACTCAACGTCAAAATCAACATTAAAGTCCTTAGCATTATCACGTACTCTCTCTATAGATAAAAAGATGTCACCTGAGACAATCTTTCCTTCACAATAATCAAAACTGATAATATCTGTCAAAGTATCATGATCTAAATACTTAACATTAATCTCATGTAAGTAAGCATCGTCACAAAATATATAACTGATATCCCCAGGGATCAATCCTTCTGAAGTCACTATCTCTTCAATCCAATCTTCGTATTTAGTCTCATCAACTAATTGAAAATCAGTTTCATAGTTAAAAAATATCATTCTTTTTCTCTATTAAAAAATAATTGTTGCAAAGGTACACGGAAAAATAAAAAATAGACTTAAAAAGCCCTTAAAATATCAATTTTACAAACTAAAAACACAGATAGTTAATCCTTTAGGCTTTAATGCCTAAAAATAGACTTAAAAAGCCTTCTCCATTCTAAAACAACCCGCTTAGCTTTTGATATTTAATACTAACACTTCAATAAAATAATATATCGAAATTATACAGCGTTGTTTTCTTGTAAAAAAAGATCTGTATAAAATATACAGACTTATCAAGTTCCAAAGTTACGCAAATAGAAAACGAAACACCTACTTAGATCTATAACAATTAGAAAAAATATCTAGTGATACAAAAACAACACACTACCACTACTCTATTTTTTTTCACTTGAAACAAAAAACAAAATATGACAATCTCAACGCTTCACTTTTTTTATCCAAGGTCAAAATAAAAAAGAAGAACAATGAGGAAACTAAAATAATAAAAAAGCTCAAAATCTCTCCTTTCCATATTTTCGATAAAACGTACCAATCGTCAGAAAAAAAAATATACGCGATTCTCAGCGCGTTGAAAAAATGTACCAAAAACAACGAAATTTAATTCTCTTAAAAAATATACTCCCCACAAACTCATATTTTGAAGAAAAATAATCTCAAGCTCAAATATCAAAATCTAGAAGCATTTTTATTAACTAGCAAAAACAAAAAAATACTACTTGACAAATTTTTCTCAACCAATGAGAAAAAATGAGTAAAGTCTAAAATCAATCCAATGAAAAAAGAAAAATATAAAAACCTTCAAAAATGTTCCACGAGGAACAATTAGCATTTCATCAATAAAGACTCAAGGAGAAAAAAACACAAAATCAAAAAAGACTAAGATTTTCTCTTTTAAAGAAAAATATAAATATCACCTGGATCAATAAATCGGATTACATCACCAGAGATTTTAAACAATATGAAAACAACCTACCTCTTAAATTTCTCAGTCAAAAAATATGATCCTGCTAATAAAAAATAGAGAAATAAAATTCTAAAATAATCCCTCTAATCGAACCTAAAAATCACAGCAAAAAAATAGGCAAGAAACAGTCTTAAAAACGATACAAAAAACACTAAAAAATCAGAGCCAAATTTTACTAAAAACAACCTCTCATAATTTAGATATTTTACCTCACTTCCACTGTCAGAAAATATACGCAAAATACAAGGCGATGTTTCGGAATGTTCCTCGTGGAACATTTCTACTTTTCAAAAAAACCAACCGTCTATATTTTTCATATAGCGACCTACTACCCTATCAAAAATTTATAAGCAAACCTCAGAGGCTTCGAAAATTTTAACCGTCATCCTTCTAAAGTCTCCTTTAAAAAACAACGCCTTATAATTTCAATATTTCACACTCAACAATACATAACACCAAATATGAAAAACAAAAACACTTATCAACGTTATTAACAACTATAATATATAGAAATAGATTTTTTAAAATTTTAAAATAAACTAATAGTATAGTATTGTCTGTTAATATGTACAATAACTTTTCTCTATAAATTCTATAAAATCAATTATTAATACTTATCAACAGGTTGTTAATTCCCAAATCATTTAAAACAAATAGTTTAGATTGGTTATTAACAAGAGACTTTTTCGTTATCAACAGTTATTTTTAGATAAATGAGGGTGTGTAAAACTGTTCACAACCTATACTTTTGATCTTAATATCCACACAATATGTTTTAGAAAATAAATTTGCAAATATGTGTGCATGAGCTGTATTGTAATTTTTTTGAAATAAACAAAAAATACTTTTTTCAAACTTTTTACAGTTATCAACACAAATTGTTAGTTCTTACTTTGTTTAATATCAGTGTTATACTGTTTCTTATTAACAATGGGGTGTATGAAGATAAATCGCTGTATTATAATACATTAGGAAATATAGTAAACTTAGTTACTATCTGAGTTTTAGCACCTTTTATACCCCTAATTGAGGATGTAAACAGAGTTTCGATTGTATTTTTGAGTTCAAAATTAAGTGTCCCGAGGTTATTATTTGGGTTAGTTGGTTAGTGGAATTTGGGGTAAGATTGGAGAGATTACGTACTCATTTTTGAGGTATGGACAGGAGTTTTTTTAGCCATGACGGGGGGTAGAATGAAGTGTCTTTTTAAGATTTTTGTATTGTTTTTACCTCTTATTTCTTTATCGAATAGATAATTTTTTTATTGAAATATGCTCTCTATTTTGAGTTTTAAGCAAGCTTTTATAGCTGTATTTTTTGCTCTTTTTTTAGAGATTTCGGTACTGTATTTTGATCTAGTTTTTGATGTGTTTTTTGAGAGTAAAAAACGCATTTTTTTGACCTTAAAATAAGGTATTATTTTGCCTATTTAGGATTAAGAATATTCTTGATTTTTTAAATTCTAGTAGATGAAAATGTAGTGTATTTAGTTAGTAGATTGTTCGGGTAGAGATTTAGTACGATTCGGTAAAACACCTCCTATCCCAAGTAAATACTGGGTACTACCGAACACTATCCGAACAAAATAAAAAAGATAATGTGTATATTATTATGTTTTAGTTAGTTATAACTATTTATATACTTCATTTAGAGTCATTTTGACCAATTAGCGCTATTCACTCCATTAGAGGGCATTTTGATCAAATATGATTATAATAATGATTCTAGTGTACCTATATATAGGCACAAAAAAATAGCCACTCTGTACAGAGCGGCTATTTTTTATCTATTATTTTAAACGTTTTTGCTTTCCTTTTCCATTTTGATAAGGTGTGCCATATTGCGTATTACACTGTTGTGTTTCTTAACGAAAGGGTTTTGATCATCCCATACATACCCTGCTAGTACAGAGCATATCTTCCTTTTTACATCTGGATTTTCGGGTTGGTGGAAGAATAGTTCTTGTAGATTACCCGTATACCATTCTTGAATATAGGTTGTGAATACATCTATACCTTTATTCATGTGGTCGCTATATTCAGCTTGCCAATCTACTTTTTCTCCTTTGATTTGTCTTATAGCTAGTTTGGCTGCTAACATACCAGATTCTGTTGCAAAACACACTCCTGAAGAGAATACAGGATCTAAGAATTCTGTACTATTACCAGTCAATACATAGCCATCATCAAACATTTTTTGTACACTGATAGAATAGTTGGCTAATTTAATTGGATCGAATTCGAATGGTAAATCACCAAAGCGTTTTATATAGAAATCAGATAATGTGATTGCTTTTTCTAGTGCTTCTTTAGTCGAATTGTTATTCGATAATGATTCTATGAAGTCTGTAGGGCCTACGATACCTACACTAGTATTACCATTTGAGAATGGAATTACCCATAGCCACACTTTTGTTTCTAGAATGTCAAAAGAGATTTGTGTACCCTCTACTCCTTCCGGTCTCCTCACATCTCTGATATGGCTAAATATTGCAGAATGTGGGCTCAGTTTCGAAGCCGCATCTAACTTGAGTAAACGTGGTAATACACGACCATAACCACTAGCATCAATTAAGAATTTGGCATGTATTTGTTTTTCTTGTTTGTTTTTGTCAATCACTGTAGTGATAGAGTCTGTGCCTTTAAATTCTATATGGGTTACTTCAGATTCGAATTCAAGATCAACCCCTTTTTTAATCATTTCGTTAGCAATAGCCAAGTCAAAATCAGCACGAGGGATTTGCCAAGTCCAGTCCCATCCTTCTGAAAACTTATCGCTAAAGTCAAAAATACAAATCTCCTTACCACGTATAAAACGAGCACCAGGTTTTTTTTGGAACCCCATACTGTCTAGAGAAGGGAATAGATCTGCTTCTGCGAAGTGATCCATCACTCTGGGGATAAGGCTCTCTCCTACAACTATTCGAGGAAACTTAGTTTTCTCTACTACTTTCACACTAATACCCATCTTGTGAAGGTAACTTGCAGCTACACTACCAGATGGTCCAGCACCGATAACTAGAACATCTACATTTTCAATTAACATTTTATATTGTTATTTTGTTAATAGTATTAAATTTGCCTTAAAATTATGACTATCAAAGTTATTGACAATATTCAATTCTTGAAAGCATTTAATTAAAAAATATTAATAGACTTATAATGAATATCTTAAAAGACTTCTTAACCTTAGAAAATTTTATAACTATACTAAATGATAAAAATGAAATAGTTTTATCTAAAGAGTTAGTAACACGTGTAGAGAATAGTTTCTCGTTTTTACTTGATTATTCAAAGAATAAAGTAATCTATGGCGTGAATACTGGTTTTGGCCCTATGGCTCAATATAGAATACAAGAGGAGGAATGTATTCAGCTACAGTATAATTTAATAAGAAGTCATGCTTCAGGTATCGGAACACCATTATCAGTAGCACAAGTTAGAGCGGCTATATTAGCTCGTTTGAATACATTGTCATTAGGATATTCAGGAGTTAACCTGACTGTTATTACCTTGATGAAGGAGTTATTAGATCGTCATATTACACCATTGATTTTCGCTCATGGTAGCGTAGGTGCTAGTGGAGATTTGGTACAGTTGGCGCATTTAGCATTAGTATTAATTGGAGAAGGGGAAGTATTCTATAAAGGAGAGAGAAGAGATACAAAAGAAGTCTTTGAACTAGAAGGACTACAACCAATAGAGATACGCATTAGAGAAGGGATATCACTTATGAATGGTACTTCTGTTATGACTGGTATAGGTATTCTGAATTGGCAAAATGCAAATAGATTATTAGATTGGTCTATTAAGATGTCTTGTGCTATTAATGAGCTTGTAAGTGCGTATGATGACCACTATTCTGTAGAACTTAACCAAGCTAAAAAGCACAAAGGTCAACAGTATATCGCAAAGGCAATGCGAGATACATTAGTGAGTAGTAAAATGGCGCGAAAAAGAGCCGAACATTTATATACTGGAGAGAATCAAGAAAGTATCTTCAAGGATAAAGTACAAGAGTACTACTCTATCCGATGTGTACCACAGATCTTAGGTCCTGTGTATGATACCATACAAGAGGTAAAAAAAGTATTAGAGAACGAGATAAACTCTGCTAATGATAATCCTATCGTAGATATGGAGACTAAACAAGTATATCACGGAGGAAACTTCCACGGAGATTATGTCTCGTTAGAGATGGATAAACTAAAGTTAGTGATGACGAGATTGACAATGTTATCAGAGAGACAACTTAACTATCTTTTGAATGCTAAGATTAATGAGCTGTTACCACCATTCGTAAACCTGGGTAAACTTGGGTTTAACTTCGGGATGCAGGGAGTACAGTTTACTGCTACTTCTACTACAGCAGAGTGTCAGACATTATCTACCTCTATGTATGTACACAGTATTCCTAATAATAATGATAATCAGGATATCGTAAGTATGGGGACTAATGCAGCTGTATTATGTGATAAGGTGATAGAAAATAGCTTCGAAGTATTATCTATTCAAATGATTACTTTGGCTCAAGCAATAGATGCATTGAATTGTAAAGATAACTTATCTTTACCAACACAAGAGTGGTATAAAGAAGTACGTAACATCATCCCAACATTTGCTGAGGATGTAGTAATGTATCCATATCTACAAAAAGTGAAAGATTATTTAAAACAATAATATCTGTCTATGAATAGGTTTATTTTGACATGCTGTATATCACTACTTACTATATGTAGTTTTAGTCAAGGATTAGCCTTGTTTAAGGAGAAGGGGAAGATAGGTTTTCTTAATGAAAAGGGAGTACATGTTATCCCACCAAGGTTTAAAGAAGCTAGAAGCTTTAATGAAGGACTTGCTGCTGTTTTTGAAAAAAATAAATGGGGGTTTATTAATGAAAAAGGGGAATGGGTTATATCGCCTTCTTATGATAAGGTAAAAGACTTTAATTATGGAATAGCGATGGTGTTGAATGACAAAGATTGGTTTTATATCGATAAGAAGAATCAACCATTTAAAACGTTAGGAAAGACTTATAACTTTAAAGGTGGAGTAGCGTTTTATAAACCAGGAGAAAAAGTAGGGTTAATTAATCAGGAAGGAGTAGTCATAGTACCGCCTACTTATGAGAAAATAATGTATTTAAATGATGAATATTTTAAAGCATTATCTCAAGGTAAATGGGGTATAATCGATGCAAAAGGTAATATTATAGTATCGTGTATGTATGATGCTGTTGGTGAATATCACAATGGGATAACTTGGGTAAAAGAAAATGAGATATTTTATTTGTGGAACAATGAACAGAAGATAGAATTACCTGAAGTAACTAAGATTATTTCGATAGAGAATATGGATTATATCATTGCTAAAAAAGAAAAGTTAGTAGGTATGATAAATAGTCTCGGACATGAGGTTATCCCATTTATGTATGAAAACATGGGGGAATTATCTGAAGGATTAATCTCTGCTAGAGTAAATGGTGAATGGGGCTATGTTAATACTAAAAATGAGGTAGTAATACCATTTAAGTATGATTATGTATTAGCTTTTGGAACAGAAGGATTAGCTGCTGCTCGCTACAATAAAAAGTGGGGCTTTATAGATAAAGAGGGTAAAGAGTTAATCCCTTTTAAATATGAGATAAATGCTAGAAACTATGTTTATCGAAAGAGAGGTAGTGGATTTATTAATGGACTAGCTCGTGTAAAATATAAGGGTAAATGGGGCTATATCAATACCCAAGGAGAGTTGTTAGGCAATAAATGGTATGACAACTTAGAATTATTTAGTAAATAAAAGTTATTAAAAGTATGAAAACTGCTATAGTTACAGGTGGATCAAGAGGAATAGGTAGAGCAATATGTTTGCGTCTAGCAGCAGATAAAAAGTATCATATATTAATTAATTATCAGTCTAATGAAGAAAAGGCATTAGAGACCTTAGCTGAAGTAAATAAATTAGGATCAACAGGAGAGATTATTAAGTTTGATGTTAGTAATCATGAGAATGTAGTTAGTGTATTAACACAATGGGTAGAGGCTAATCCTGCAGCTGTAATAGAAGTTATTGTTAATAATGCGGGGATTACTAGTGATGGTCTATTTATGTGGATGCCTTTAGAAGATTGGAATAAAGTACTGCAAACAAGTTTAAATGGATTCTATAATGTAACGCAATTCTTTATGCAAAAGATGTTGCGCAATAGATATGGCCGTGTAATTAATATTGTATCTGTATCAGGTGTAAAAGGTACAGCAGGACAGACAAACTACTCTGCTGCTAAGGCTGGTGTGATAGGAGCTACTAAAGCATTAGCACAAGAGGTAGCAAAGAGAAATATAACTGTGAATGCTGTGGCACCTGGGTTTATAGAGTCTGATATGACTGCTGAATTAGATCAAAAGGAATTAGTGAAGATGATTCCTGCTAATCGCTTCGGAAAAGCAGAGGAAGTAGCTGATTTAGTAGGTTTTTTAGCTTCTGATAAGGCAGGTTATATCACAGGAGAAGTGATTAATATTAATGGAGGTATATATTCTTAGTATATGGATAATAGAGTAGTAATTACAGGTATGGGAATTTACTCTTGTCTAGGATTAAACTTAGATGAAGTAAAGCAATCATTGTATACAGGTAAGTCAGGTATTATTTATGATCAGGAGCGTCATAATAAGGGATTTAGATCTGCCTATACAGGTATGGTGCCTCGTCCAGATCTTAAGAATGAATTGAGTAGGAGACAGCGTATTTCTATTGGAGAAGAGACAGAGTATGCTTATGTAGCTACAGTGGAAGCACTGAAGAATGCAGGTATTACAGATGCGTATTTAGAGCAGAATGAGGTAGGTATTCTTTATGGAAATGACAGTGTATCTAGGGCTGTTATAGAAGCAACAGATATTTTTAGAGAGAAGAAAGATACTGCCTTAATAGGTTCTGGCGCTATATTCAAATCTATGAATTCTACAGTGACAATGAATCTATCAACTATCTTTAAACTAAAAGGTATTAACATGACTATTAGTGCAGCATGTGCTAGTGGATCACATGCTATTGGTTTAGGATACTTAATGATCAAAGGAGGGCTACAAGACATCGTTATATGTGGAGGTGCACAGGAGATTAACCCTTATGCTATGGCTAGTTTTGATGGATTAGGAGTGTTTGCAGAAGAAGGAGTAGCACCAGATAAGGCTTCTAGACCATTTGATAGTAGTCGTAATGGTTTGGTACCTAGTGGTGGTGGTGCGACAGTAATTTTAGAAAGTTATGAATCAGCTATGAAGCGAGGAGCTACTATTCTAGGAGAGGTTATGGGATATAGCTTTTCTTCTAATGGAGGTCATATTTCTACACCTAACGTAGAAGGACCAGCTACAGCTATGCATAGAGCTATAGTACAATCAGGAGTTGCTATAGATGAAATAGGATATGTGAATGCACATGCTACTTCTACTCCACTAGGAGATGCTAATGAGGCTAAAGCAATCCATGAAGTATTTAAAGGATATTCTCCTGCTGTGAGTTCTACAAAGTCTCTTACAGGACATGAATGTTGGATGGCAGGTGCTTCAGAAATTGTGTATTCTACGTTAATGATGAATAACGATTTTATTGCTCCTAACCTGAATTTTAAAAATCCAGATGAAGACTCGAGTAGATTAAATATAATTAACCAAACTTTAGATAAAAAATTTGATATATATTTGTCTAATTCTTTTGGATTTGGTGGAACAAATTCAGCATTAGTAGTTAAAAAAATATAAAGTAAGAAATGAATCACGAAGAGATTTTAGAAAAGATTAATCAAATTTTAATAGAAGAATTTGAAGTAGATGAGGATGTTATTGCAAATGATAATAACTTGAAAGAAAGTCTTGATTTAGATAGTTTAGATTACGTAGACTTAGTTGTGTTAATAGAGTCAAATTTTGGGGTAAAGTTAGTAGAAGCTGATTTTGCAAATATTGTAACATTTCAAGATTTTTATACACTTATAGAAACAAAAGTTGCAGCTAAGTAATTAAAATGACACAATGGCAAGGTAAATCTAAAGGGACACTTTTAGGATATAGAATATTTGTTTTTTGTATAAAGAAGCTCGGTATTAGAACAGCTTATAGTGTTCTAGTATTTGTAGCTTTTTATTATTTAATAACAGCATGGAAGTCAAATAAGTCATTATACTATTATTTACATCATAGGCATAGATATTCAATAGTGAAATCTGTAATGATGATGTATATGAGTTATTTTAGATTTGGACAGGTACTTATTGATAAAACAGCTATCTCTTTAGGTTTACGCAACCGTTTTACTTACGAATTTGATGGCATAGAAATATTAAAGCAATTATTAGAAGAAAAAAAAGGGGCAATTCTGATTAGTGCTCATGTGGGGAATTTTGAGGTTGCAGAATATTTCTTTGCAGATATAGATTTTGAATGTCAAATAAATTTGGTAACAACGGATAGAGAGCACTCATTTATCAAAGAGTATTTTGAGAGTATATCTATTAAGACAAACCTTAATTTTATTATTGTCAAAGATGATATGTCTCACATTTTTGAGATTAATAATTGTTTGTCTAATAACGAGATTATTTGTTTTACTGGAGATAGATATTTTCCAGGGACAAAGGTCTTGACAGAGGAATTCTTAGGTGAACAAGCTGTATTTCCAGCTGGTCCATTTAGTATAGCTTCTCGTATGAAGGTACCTGTTGCGTATGTATATGTGATGAAGGAAGCTAATTTACACTACCATTTGTACACTAGACGTGCAGAGGTAAAACATAGAGATGCGCAGCATCTATTAAAATCATATTGTGACAGTGTTACTCAGATTGTAAAGAAGTATCCATTACAGTGGTTTAATTACTATGATTTTTGGGATACAGATAGTAAGAAATAATGAAAAAAAAAGTACTTGTTTTATATTATTCTCAGTCAGGACAGCTTAAGCGTGTCTTAGACAGACTTACTGAGCCTATTCAGTTAGATGATAATGTAGAAATTACGTATTGTAAAATACAGTTAGAACAAGACTTTTTATTTCCTTGGAACAAAGAAGATTTCTTTAATGTTTTTCCAGAATCTTTTAGACAGATAGCACAACCTGTAATTGCTCCTGTTGATGAAATATTAAACACTAAGTATGATTTAATCATATTAGGGTATCAAGTGTGGTATCTCTCCCCATCTATTCCGATTAATTCATTTTTAAAGAGTGAATATGCACAGCATATTTTTGCTAATACTCCTGTAGTGACAGTGAGTGGTAGCCGTAATATGTGGGTTATGGCACAAGAAAAGATGAAAAAACTATTGAAGGATGTCAATGGACAGTTGGTTGGTAATATAGCACTTGTAGATAGACATATTAATTTGGTAAGTGTTATTACGATTGTCGATTGGATGTTTAGTGGTAAGCAACGCAGAGTCTGGGGCTTTTTGCCTAAACCAGGTATATCAAATGAAGAGATAATGAATAGCAACCGTTTTGGAACGGTTATAAAAAATTATCTTTTTAAAGAAAATTATCAAGGTATGCAGACAGAGCTAGTAAATATAGGGGCTGTAGAAGTTAGGCATTTTTTAGTATCTATGGATAAGAAAGCCAATAGAATATTTAAGGTATGGTCAGCGTTAATCTATAAGAGTAAAAATAGAAAGACATTATTAAAGATATTTAATTATTATTTATTTATCGCGATATGGTTGATTTCACCTATCGTGCATATGATTCACCTCTTGTTATATCCATTGAAATATTGGAAGATAAAAAAGGACGAAAAGTATTTTCAAGGAATAGATTAGTTACTATTATGAATAAAGTATATATAACAAAAAGTGCAAAGTTTTTGCCTAATGAAGCTGTTGATAATGATCAGATGGAAGCCAAATTAGGTAAGATAGACAATAAAGAATCAAAAGCGAGACGTATTGTATTGCGTAACAATGGAATTGAACAACGTTATTATGCTATTGATAGTAATGGCTATGTAACACATAACAATAGTGATTTGACATTTGAATCAATAAAAGGATTATGTGATAATCAATTTACCTTAAGGGATATTGAGGTATTGTCATGTGGTACTTCTACACCTGATCATTTGTTGCCTTCTCATGCAGCTATGGTACATGGTCTAATGAAAACAAAATCAGTAGAACTAAACTCTGCTTCTGGGGTGTGTTGTTCTGGGATGAGTGCATTGAAATTTGGTTATATGTCAGTGAAGTCTGGTAATTCTAAGAATGCTGTTTGTACAGGATCTGAACGTGTGTCTTCATGGATGAAAGCAGACCGCTTTGAAGCTGAGATAGACAATCTAAAGGAACTGGAACAGACTCCTATTATCGCATTTAAAAAAGACTTTTTGCGCTGGATGTTATCTGATGGAGCGGCAGCTTTATTATTAGAGGATAAGCCTAGAGATACTACTTCTCTAGAAGTATTGTGGATGGATGCTTACTCATACGCTTATGAATTAGAAGCGTGTATGTATGCTGGAGGAGATAAACAAGAAGATGGTTCTATCAAACCTTGGAGTGATTATTCTTCTAGTGAATGGTTGACTGAATCTGTATTCTCTTTAAAACAAGATGTGAAGATACTAAATGACAATATATTGGAAAGAGGTGTGGATAGTATGAAACGTGCAATGGAAAAATATGATGTCAAAACAGGCGAAATAGACTATTTTTTGCCACATGTGTCATCACATTATTTTGTAGATAATTTATATACTAAATTTGTTGAAGCAGGTATAGAAATAACAAAAGACAAATGGTTTATGAACCTTAAGCGTGTTGGTAACGTTGGGTCAGCTTCGATTTATCTAATGTTAGAAGAACTGATGAATTCAGGTAAATTAAAATCAGGTGATCGCATTATGTTGTCCGTTCCAGAGAGTGGAAGATTCTCTTATGCATATGCTTATCTAAAAGTGGTATAGATGGATAAATTAGTAGATATAATAGATCGCAACTTAGTCAAACAGTTGATACCTCAACGTGAACCAATAGTTATGGTAGATGCTTTGTATGAATATACTGAGACTAGTATAACTGCTGGACTAACAATAGATGAACATAATCTGTGTGTAAATAGCGATGTGCTGAGAGAGGTAGGAATAATTGAACATATGGCTCAGTCTGTAGCACTGCATACAGGGTATCAGTTTCATTTGCGTAATGAGCCTGCACCAGTTGGCTATATTGGGTCTATCAAGAAGATAGATATACATAACTTACCTAAAGTAGGTGATACAATATATACAAAGGTTGATATTCTACAAGAATTTATGGGAGTGACCTTAGTAGAATTAGTTACGTATTGTGAAGGAGTAGTAATTGCTTCAGGTTCGATGAAGACTGTATTAGCTAAAGAAGAATAGATGGGACGTTCTACTCGATCTGTAAGTATTCAAAATTATCTACCTCATCGCGAACCGATGCTTATGGTAGATATCATTAGTGAAATAGGGAGTAAAACGGTAAGTACTACTTTTTTAATAAAGGAAGATAACTTATTCGTCACTAAAGGAGAACTCCAAGAGGTAGCACTAATAGAGAATGCAGCTCAGACTTGCGCTGCTATAGTTGGTCAGTCATTTTTCTTTGATGAGAATGATAATGAAAGAGAGAACGTCAGTGTACTAGGCTTTATTAGTTCGATAAAAAAAGTGAAGATAGATAAACTACCTAAGGTCGGAGAAATGATTATTACTAAGGGATCTTTGGTTTCTAAAATAGATGGAGGAGATACTGTCATCTGTGTGATGCAGGTTAGTACTTTATTAGGAGAGGATGAGATTATGAGTGCTGAACTCAATCTATTTCTACAAAAACAATAGCTTATGAAAGAGTCTGATGTACCACAAGACAAGAGTAGTCTAAAAGAAAATGATATTAAGGAGCTGTGCTATGCTGTGAATGATGATGGAGAATATGTGACAGCATTAAGCTCAGGTTGGGAAACTAAAACAATAGTACAAGAAGCTACCCTGTCTCAAATAGAAGAAAGAGTGAATGAAGCGAGACATCAAGTGATAGATGGTGTTTACAGTCCTATTGTGTACTACATGGAAGTGAATAGAATGGATATGCAAACATTATGTGCTTATGTATCAATGTGGAAGTGGAGAGTCAAAAGACATTTTAAACCAACTGTGTTTAATAAATTAAGCAATACGATATTACAGAGATATGCAGATGCTTTTGGTATCACAGTAGCTGAATTAAAAGCATTTAAGGGAAAGGAATAAGTTATGACTGTAGATTTTATACATCATCAATCAGCACACTGTGAAAACGGTGTTGCTTCAAATTTGTTAACTAATCAAGGGATAAAGATTAGCGAACCAATGGCTTTTGGTTTAGGTTCTGGTCTGTTTTATGTGTATTTACCTTTTATCAAAGTAAATCATGCACCTGCAATTAGTTATCGCCCTTTACCAGGGCTAATCTTTAATCGTTTGGCAAAGCGATTAGGGCTAAAGGTAAAGCGTATTAAGTTTTCTAATAAAGCTAAGGCACAACAAGTCTTAGAACAAAAGATAACAGAAGGGATTCCATGTGGATTACAAGTAGGTGTATATCACTTACCTTATTTTCCTGATGAATATAGATTCCATTTTAATGCACATAACTTAGTTGTTTATGGCAAAGAGGATGAAAGGTTCTTAGTAAGTGACCCTGTGATGGAAAGTACGACAGTGTTAACTCCACAAGAGTTAGAGCGTGTACGTTTTGCACAAGGGGCTTTTGCTCCTAAAGGACAAATCTATTATCCTATAGAAATACCTCAATCCATAGATTGGGAAAAAGCAATCAAAAAAGCGATCAGAAAGACTTGTACAGATATGCTTGCTCCTGTACCTATTGTTGGTGTAAAGGGAATGCGTATGGTAGCAAGAGCTATTGTGAAGTGGCCTAAGAAGGTCGGTGGAGCTAAAGCAAATCATTACTTAGCGCAAATGGTGCGTATGCAAGAAGAAATTGGTACTGGAGGAGGAGGTTTTAGATTTATCTATGCTGCCTTTTTACAAGAAGCAGGGAACAAAATAAGCAATACTAGATTAATAGAATTGTCTCAAGAGATGACTGCTATCGGTGATAGTTGGCGTGACTTTGCAGTTAATGCTGCTCGGGTATACAAGAAGAGAAAGAATGGAGATGATGTATATATCGCGCTATCTAAAGAACTATTAAGTTTAGCAGATAGAGAAGAACAATTCTTTAAAAAATTGAAAAAAGCAATATAATGCAACAGAAGATAATAGATATCGAATGCCTCTATAAGAAATATGAAGGGAGTGAGTTCTTTTCTGTAAAGGACTTGACACTTTGTATTGATAAAGGAACATTCTTTGGTTTCTTAGGGCCTAATGGTGCTGGGAAGACCACATTGATATCTATGTTATGTGGTTTGATTAAACCTACATCAGGTAAGTTACTAGTTAATGAATTGTCATATCGTACACATGCTAGTATTATCAAACAACAGATAGGTGTAGTCCCTCAGGAGTATGCCTTATACCCTACCCTCACTGCTTACGAGAACTTGTGTTTCTTGGGGAGTATGTACGGACTTAAAGGGAAGGCACTCAAAGAAAGAATTAATTACTACTTTGATTATTTAGGACTAGAAGCTTTTAAACACAAAAGAGTTGATACATTCTCTGGTGGAATGAAGCGACGTGTTAATCTAATAGCAGGAATATTGCATAAACCGAGTATCTTGTTTTTGGATGAACCAACAGTAGGTGTAGACTTACAATCAAGACTCGTTATTGTTGACTTCTTAAAGCAATTGCACCAAGGAGGAACGACAATATTATATACTTCACATCACCTGGCTGAGGTAGAAGAATTGTGTACAGAGATTGCTATTATTGACAAGGGAACTATCTATGCACTAGGTACCAGTGAAGAATTAAAAGAACAAACCAATACAGAGACTTTAGAGCAAGCTTTTTTATCTCTAACAGGAACGAATTTAAGAGATGATGTATAAACTGTGGATGACCATACGCAAGGAATTCTTGTTGTTGATTCGCGACTTTGGTGGATTGGCAATACTCTTTGTGATGCCTGTATTTTTAGTAATTACAGTTACCTTAATTCAGAATAACACCTATGAGAACATCACTAACCAAAAGATGGAAATTCTATTGGTTGATAATGATAAAGGCGAGATATCTAATAAGCTAATCACTGAAGTAAAACAGTCTGGTACATTTGAGTTTATTAGTGAGATGAACAATAGCCCTTTGACAGAACAAGGAGCAAGAGAAGCTGTACTTAAAGGGCAATATCAGTTGGCTATCGTAATTCCTGAGCATCTAAGTAGTAGTTTAACAGAACGCATAGATAGTAATGTTAATCGTGTAGTCGCACACTTTATGGATGGAGATTCGCTTAGTACGCAAGAGACATTCACACCGAAGGAAGTTAAATTATACTTTGACCCTGCTCTACAGACTTCTTTTAAGGAAGGGATTAAAGGAGCAATAGATAAGATAGTTGCTACGATAGAGAATAAGACGATATACAGTGCTTTTGCAACTCAGTTGAGCGAGAGTTCAGAACCACAAGAATTATTCGCTCAGGAGAGCTTAATTAGCTTCAAAGAGATAGCGCCTAAAGATGAGGAGTTTAATAAAATCCCAAATGCAGTACAACACAATGTACCTGCATGGAGTCTATTTGCTATTTTCTTTATCATCGTACCCTTAGCGATGAATATTGTCAAAGAAAAAAATCAAGGAACAAATATTAGATTATATACAATGCCTACCTCGTCTATGATTACTTTAGGGGGGAAGGTATTTACTTATTTAACGATATGTTTATTGCAGTTTTACCTCATCATTTTAGTAGGAAAGTATCTCTTCCCAATGATAGGTTTAGCTTCATTTGAGTTTAGTAATACTCTATTTGGACTTACTATTGTTACACTGTTTTCAGGATTAGCTGCAGTGTCCCTAGGTGTATTGTTAGGGACAATAGCTAAGACACAAGAGCAGTCCTCTCCTTTTGGAGCTACGTTTGTAGTTATACTTGCAGCAGTGAGTGGTGTATGGGTACCTACATTTGCGATGCCAAGTTTTATGCAGTATATCGCTAGTGCCTCACCTATGAATTGGGCATTAGAAGGGTACTATACTATCCTACTAAGGGATGGAGGCTTATGGCAAGCACGCTATATGATTATTTTGCTACTTTTGTTCTCATTATTAATACTTTTAATTGCTCTGTTTTATGATAAGAAAAAAAGATCTTTATAACGAAGTATCTCCGTTAGTGGAGATAACAGAAGTAAGGGTTCGTTTTAATGAGACGGATGCTTTAGGTATTGTGTGGCATGGAAACTATCTAACCTATTTTGAGGATGGTCGAGAAGCATTCGGTCGCAAGTATAAGATATCGTACTTAGACGCTATTGATAATGGGTATGTGACACCTATTGTATCTTCATCTTGTTCACATAAGCTAACAGTAAAGTATGGGGATGTATTGCGTATAGAAACGAGTTATATCAATACACAGGCGGCTAAGATTATATTCAGATTTAAGATATTTAATCAGAAGGATGAAATAGTCTGTACAGGCGAAACCGTACAGGTATTTTTAGATAAAGAAGGGAACTTGTCTTTGCAGTTGCCTGCTTTTTATGAGGAGTGGAAAAGAACAGTAGGTTTGTTGTAATATGAAGAAAGTATATATCACATCTACTTCTTGTCTGAGTAGTGTAGGTGCTGATAAGCAACTAACATGGCAAGGAATACAAGAAGGTCGATCAGGAATAAAGAAAGTCAAACAACTTGGCTTTATAGAGGATATCTATGCAGGTCAGATAGAGGATACTAGTATAGAAGTACAGTGGAGTAAGCTGAATATATCAGGTGTATATACACGCTTAGAGAAGATGCTTATCCTTGCACTTAAGCCTATTATAGACAAAAAAAAACCTTCTGTTAAGTCACAGCTGATTCTAGCTACGACTAAAGGTAATATTAGCGACCTAGCTCATACAGGTGCTACAGGTGCAGATATCAATGTGATGATACAGCGCATAGCAGATTTGTTTGGATTTAGTACACTACCTATTGTCGTTTGTAATGCTTGTGTATCGGGTATCTTGGCAGTGTCAGTCGGTAAGAGAATGATACAGATGGGAGAATGCGACGATGCTTATATTCTAGCAGGGGATGAATTAACGCCATTTGTAGTATCTGGCTTCAATAGTTTTCAGGCGATGAGTGATGAGCCATGTAGACCTTTTGATGTTACTCGAAAAGGAGTTACACTAGGTGAAGCTACAGCAGCGATACATTTATCATCAGAGCACAAGGAGCACACAGTAGCATTCGAAGTGATAGGAGAAGCTTCTATAGCAGATGCAAACCATATATCAGGCCCTTCACGTACAGGAGAAGGACTGTATCTAAGTATACAAGGAGCATTGCGAGAAGCGGGTATTACAGCTGAGCAAGTTGATTTAGTATCTGCTCATGGTACAGCGACTAACTATAACGATGAGATGGAGTCTATCGCTTTTGATAGATGTGCTTTGGCTACTACACCTATTCATAGTCTGAAAGGGTATTTTGGACATACACTAGGAGCTGCAGGACTGTTAGAACTTGTGATGGTGATAGAAAGTATGCTGCACAATCAATTGGTTGTCTCTAGAGGTTATGAAGTATCAGGTGTATCTAGAGTCTTGAATATGATTACGACGAAGAGTACATTACCTTTAAATATTGCCTTGAAGACAGCGTCTGGTTTTGGGGGGTCTAATACTGCTTTATTAATTGCTAAACGAAATTAAATATGACTGAACAATATAAATATAGCATCAGCAAATGGTGTACTGTATCAGACGAAGTAGTTAGCCTTAATGATAAAGTCGTATTTACTGGAGATAAAGGTGACTTTGCTGCCTTTGTTAAGGCATATTATAAAGCAAATGAAATAGATTATTCGAAGTTTTTCAAAATGGATCCGATGAGTAAGCTAGCGTTTATTGGAGCAGAATGTTTATTGATGGATGAGGTATTTGAAAAACCGACCCATGATATTGCACTGTTGTTTAGCAATGCTAGTTCTAGTCTAGATACAGACTTGAAACACAGTGAGACGATAGTGGACAGAGATAACTTCTATCCTAGCCCTGCCGTATTTGTCTATACATTGGCTAATATATGTTTGGCAGAGGTTAGTATAAGACATAAACTACAGTCAGAGAACACGTTTTTTATTTCGCCTCGTTTCGATATTGATTTGATGTATGCACAAGCATCGTATTTACTAGAGACTAATAGAGCGAAGAAGGTTGTCTGTGCTTGGGTAGAGTATTTAGAAGGAACGTATCAGTTCTTTGGGTATGTCGTAGAACCTCAACAACAAGGAAAAATAGAACACACAAAAGAGAATATTAAAGAAATACATAAGATATAATGGAAGATTTAAAGATTGAATTAAAAGGAAAAATCATTGAAGTATTAAACTTAGAAGATATTGCAGTGGAAGATATCCAAGATAACGATCCACTATTCGGCGATGGTCTAGGATTAGACTCTATTGATGCTTTAGAGTTAATTGTATTAATGGACAAAGATTACGGGATTAAGTTAAGTGATCCAAAAGAAGGACGTAGTATCTTTCAGTCAGTTGAAACAATGGCAACTTATATTGCTGCTAACAGAACTAAATAATTTGCTATGCAGAAGCGTATCGTTATTACAGGTATGGGGATTATCTCTGCGATAGGTAATACTGTCGAAGAGAACTACAATGCCCTTATTTCAGGTCAATCTGGTATAGATGAACTGACTTTATTCGAGTCTATTCACCGTGGAGTAATTAAAGTAGGTGAAGTCAAAATGACTACTGAGGAGTTAATTACAGCACTAGGATTGAGCAGTGATAATAATTATACGCGTACAGCTTTACTAGGAGCATATGCAGCTAGAGAGGCTGTTACAAATGCAGGAATACAAGATATCAATGACCGTAAGACGGGATTGATATCTTCTACTTCTGTAGGTGGAATGGATTATACTGAGAAGTTCTTTTATGAGTTTGAGACTAGCGTAGAGAGCAGAAAGTATATTGATACACAGGGAGCTGGTGACTCTACAGAGAAGATAGCAGATTATTTAGGACTTCACGGATTAGTGACTACGATTAGTACTGCGTGTTCTTCTGCTGCGAATGCGATTATGCAAGGATCTAGATTGCTTAGAGTGGGTAAGTTAGACCGTGTTATCGTAGGAGGTACTGATGCATTGTCTAAGTTTACCGTTAATGGGTTTAATACCTTGATGATTCTTACAGATGGATATAATACGCCATTTGATCACAATCGCAAAGGATTAAATCTAGGAGAAGCTGCTGCTTATTTAGTACTAGAGCGTGAAGATATCGCTATAGCAGACGGTAGAACTATACTAGGTGTAGTAAGTGGATATGCTAATGCCAATGATGCATACCATCAGACAGCCTCATCAGAGAATGGTGAAGGTGCTTACTTAGCGATGCAAAAGGCATTAAAAATGGCTAATCTATCTCCTAATCAAATCGATTATGTCAATGCACATGGTACGGCTACTCCGAACAACGATTTATCAGAAGGAAGAGCGATGCAACGCATATTCGAAGATGCTATGCCTGTGTTTAGCTCTACAAAGCCCTATACAGGGCATACTCTTGCAGCAGCAGGAGCTATAGAATCGGTATATAGTATACTTGCAATGACACATGGTGTAGTATTTCCGAACCAAAACTTCGTTACTCCAATGGAAGAACTTTCGATAAGACCACAGACTACTCTAATGCACAAAGAGATTAATACTGTATTATCAAATTCTTTTGGTTTTGGAGGTAATTGTTCGACTGTTATCTTCTCTAAAATCTAAGCTATGAAAGTGTATGTAAATGGACTAGGGTCTGTCTCTTGTCAAGAGGGATCTAGAAACTTTAAAGCTACATCTTTAACACAGGTGTCTCAGGGTATTAATCTAGCGAAACAACCTTCTTATAGAGATCTTATCCCTGCTGGGATGATTAGACGTATGGCTAAGGGGGTGAAGATGGGGATATTCGCTTCACATACCGCATTAGAAGAGGCTAATATAACGATACCTGACGCTGTGATTACTGGCACAGGATTAGGGTGTCTGATAGACTCTGAGAAGTTTTTATCTACGATGTTAGAGAACAACGAGAGTTACCTTACTCCTACTTCGTTTATTCAATCTACCCATAATACAGTAGGTGGGCAGATAGCTCTACAGCTACAGTGTATGGGATATAACTTTACTTATGTACATCAAAATACTTCTTTTGAGTCTGCTCTTTTGGACGGTATTTTACAGATACAGTCAGGTGAGTTAAACAATGCTTTAATCGGAGGTGTAGATGAGATAGGAGATATTACGATGAGATTTCTTCAATTGGCGAAGAAGATAAATACACCAGAAGAGATATTCTCTAAAGGGGTTAACTATGGGGAGGGAGCTACTTTCTTAGTATTAGATAAGCAGCAGTCTGAGCAGTCTTATGCGGAGATTGTCGACACAGATATTTGCAACAGAATAGATTCAGTACAAGACTTTATCGAAAGCTTCTTGTCTCGAAATAACTTAACTACTGAGCAGATTGACGTTTTAGTACTGGGTAGTAATCTGACTTCGAACGATGGAGATTATTACTTACATGCGCAAACTACGTGTGCAAATAGTGCCGTAGAGACGTTCAAAGAGTTTAGTGGAGAGTATCATACTGCTTCGGCATTTGGTCTTTTAAATGCCTGCGAAATGCTTAAATACCAACAACTATTTAGCACAGGTGAGTCCAAGTCGGTAACGTATGTTTTAGTGTATAATCAGTTTGACGGAAAAGACCACAGTTTAACTTTACTTAGAAAATGCTGAGATTTAAACGTATCAACTTCTTTGGAATCTTGTATTCAACAGTAGTTGTTATTCTTATTTTTACAGATTCAGTTCGCAGTTGGTGGTTTATCTTAGGTGGAGTGCTTTGGATAGGCTTACTTGCTTGGGGTGCATTTGATATGAGATTAAACGTGTTTACAAAGGCTGTATCTCATCAAAAACAGGAGAAGCGCAAGCGTATAGCCCTTACCTTTGATGATGGTCCTACCCTATTCACTCCTAAAGTACTTGAATTATTGGCACAGTATAAGGCAAAAGCAACTTTCTTTTGCATTGGCAATCAAGTAGCACAGCATCCTGACATTCTTCTACAGGTGTTAGCACAAGGTCATCTTATTGGCAACCATACCCAGACACACACTACACGTATGGGGTTTCTCTCAGCAGATGAGGTTTATCAAGAGATAATAACAGCAGAACAGACGATAGTAGATACCACCGGTATTAGACCGAGGTGGTACAGACCTCCTTTTGGGGTGACTAATCCTAATATCGCTAAAGCCTTGGCTAGAACAACTTATAAGATAGCAGGATGGAATATTCGGTCTTTAGATACTGTTATTGAAACAGAACAACGTATTTTTGAACGTATAAAACACAAGATTAGACCTGGAGCTATTATCTTACTACACGATACGACAGATAAGAGTGTGCAGGCGCTAGAGCTACTGCTTATCGAACTGACTAAACAGGGATATGAGATGGTCACTCTAGACCAATTATTAAATGATTAAACGTATGAAAAAGGTATTAAGTACATTGTTTTTACTGGTGATGACAACAGTCTCATTGGCACAAGAAAAAGCAATGAGTCAAGCTGAGATTGCTTCATTTAAGAAAGAGGTTGTCTCTAAAACCAAAGAAATAACAAGTTTATCTACAGACTTTACGCAGTATAAGCATATGAGCTTTATGTCAAAAGATATCGAGTCAAAAGGTGAAATGCTACTACAAGTGCCTAATAAGCTACTGTGGAAATACAGTACGCCGTTTGAGTACAGCATTGCCTTTAAAGACAATAAAATAAGTATCAATGATCAAGGCAAGAAAAACAAGGTAGATATAGGAAATAATAAGAAGTTCGCTAAGATCAATAACCTTATTGTAGGCAGTATCAGTGGGAATATGTTTGATGAAAAGGAGTTTAAAATTTCTTATTTCAGAGATAATAAACGCAGTATAGCGAAGCTTATCCCTCTAAGTAAAGATATATCTCAGTATATCTCACAAATCGTTTTATACTTCGATGAAGGGCAGAGTACTGTATCTGAAGTGAAGTTAGTGGAGCCTTCGGATGACTACACACGCATCGTATTTAAGAATAAGAAAACGAATATCAAACTAAATGATTCGAGTTTTACTAATTAGTCTGTGTAGCCTTTTAGCGGTATCGTGTAAGAGTATTAAGCTCGATGGTATTTATACAGATAGCTTTATTACTCAGGAGAGTGTTATCGAGAATAACTATTTTGCTACCCTAGGTGAAGAACACATCTTTAGGGCAAATATGACAGTGTTTAAACACGAACTAAGTGGGCTCTTAGTGGTTAAGCGCATGGATGAGAATCAGCACAGAGTGGTTATGACTTCTGATTTTGGAAACACATTATTTGATTTTTCTATTTATTCGGATAAATATGCTGTTAATTATGTGATGAGTGATATAAATAAGAAGCTAATATTAAATATCTTAGCTAAAGATTTTCAGTTGTTTACTGCTGTTCAGTTACCTGTGAAGAAACTTAGTCTAAGAGAAGACGATACAGTCTTCTTAGGAAGGTATAATAAGTTAGAGACTGTCGTGTTTTGGGACAATGCCTTAGGCAGAGTTTCTCGCCTAGTCTATGGTACACCGAAGAAAGCTAAAGTATCATATAATTATGTACAATCAGAGAATGATAAGCCTATCTTATCGATAGAACATTACAATTTTCCGATGCGTATAATACTTACCCCTATGACTGATGAGTAAATAAGAAGTATGAACCACACAGATACTATAATTATGAAAAAACTATTACTTACACTTTTATTAATCATGGGTATAAGTCAGTCTTATGCACAAAAGAAACAAAGAATACTAACGCCTGGTGTTCGTGGAGGATGGAACTTTAGCAGTGTTGTAAACTCTGGGGGGGACTCCCGTACAAACTTCTATGTAGGGGTGCAACTTCCTATACGCTTAGCTAAGTTTTATTCGCTTCAACCAGAATTAGTGTACTCTCGTCAAGGGGCAGATAATATCGTTGACAGAATCTATTATGAGAATGGACATGGTCGTTCAGTTGATTTAAAAATGGGGTATATTGATATCAATGTGATTAATAAGTTTCACTTTGGTCGATTGAATCTTCAGGTAGGACCAGGTATTGCCATCCAAGCTCATAATAACGTATCAGAAATGACCCCAGTAGACCTAACTATTAATTTAGGTGTCGGTATTGATATTACCAAGCGCATCGGGATAGAAGCTCGCTGGATGCCTGGTCTGATTGGTATTAATGATTATTACTATGATAGTGATAATGGCGAAATGCGCAACAATATACTTCAAGTAGGAACTTACTTTAGATTCTAATCTCTTTTGGCTACTATAAACACACTATAATTATGAAAAAACTATTACTTACACTTTTAATAGTCATGGGGGTAAGTCAGTCTTATGCTAAAGAGAAGAGAAAGATACTTAATCCCGGTATACGCGGTGGTTGGAGTATTAGTAATGTAACTAATATAGGTGGAGATTATCGCACTGATTTTTACGCAGGGATACAATTGCCTATTCGTTTTGCTAGATTTTATGAATTACAACCTGAGCTGATATACTCACGTCAAGGAGTGAAAGGAACAAATAATAATCCACATTATGATCCGTATCAGCGAGATGCAGATGAATTAAAACTTAGTTACATAGACATTAACGTGATTAATAAATTCTATTTTGGTAAGATTAATTTACAAGCAGGACCTGGTTTAGCTATAGCAACGAATAGCAGTAAGTATAATGTCACTCCTATTGACTTAACACTTAACCTCGGTATCGGTATCGATATTACCAAGCGCATCGGGATAGAAGCTCGCTGGATGCCTGGTATAGTGAGTATTAATGCATCTGCTGATGAGTATCACTATAGTAGTCGATATGATGATTCGGATTATATGCGTAATAATACATTTCAGATAGGAGCCTATTTGAAGTTCTAGTACACAGTATATAAATATATTCAAAGTCGATTAAACGCAATAACATTGCGTTTAATCGACTTTTTTTATGGCTGTTTTTTCATGATTATTTACTCGATATACAGAGCTAATAGTATTTGTAGTTTTTGAAATTTCGTTCGTATTAGGAAGCCTAGTGTGACATTGTATAAGGGAGGATCACATCCTAAAATTAGGAGAACAGATCATAAAATCGTTTTATTCAGACAGATACTAGTATTACATTATTTTAGTGTTTGCCTCCTTTCTAGACAGTTTAGCGTGTCAATTTTATCCCTTTTTTAAGTATATAATTTTCTTGATTACCTACTTTTTATTTACAGATAAGTAGTGCAATGTGTGCTATTTAAGATACAATAGGTGTAAAATACGATATGTTTAGCTCACTATGTTTCCAGTATGCTAGGCTAGTGCTGGGTATGTGGTCGGCTTAAAACAATATTTTTAAGCCGACCAAATGCCTATCATATGCCGACCACAAGCCGACCACCCCGATTTTGTATACTCGGAAAAATAGAGAAATTAGGGCGAAATATGAATTTTAGTCTGTTTTTTACCTTTGTGTTTCTAGTCTGCATTGTGGAGTGTTGTTATTTCTGTGATGAATATTGGGTGATGCAGTCAGTAGAGAAGTAGCTACGTATTGTTTTGAAAGGAGGAGTTTTAGTGTGTTAATCGTTTTGTAATTAATGTGTTATATTCTGTATAGGAGTGGTGAAAGGATGAATAGAGGTGATATAATGAGTTTCTATTATATATTTATTTCTTTTGTGTATAATTAAAAATTAACCTAATATGCAGGGAAATTTTATTGTTATTTGCTGAAGAATATAGATTAAATAAGAAAATAAATGCTAGAACTTCTGTTTTTTTTGTGAAGAAGTTAAATGGCGTTTAAATAACAGTATGTTTTTTTTAATTAGTTTTGCATTAAAGTTTTTTTAAGAAATAATATAGGTATTTATGCTTATCGACAATTTTTATGAAGTAGTTAATTTAGAAGAGACTACAGCGAATCAATATACTGCCTTAGTACGATTAAATACCACGCATGATGTATTTAAAGGACATTTTCCAAATAATCCTGTAATGCCTGGTATATGTATGATGCAGATCATTAAAGAATTGTCTGAATCAATCTCGAAGTGTGAACTTTTTATGGAACAGGTAATCAATGTGAAGTTTATGGCCTTGATTAATCCTGAGAAGTGTAATGAACTAACGTTTTCGCTACAGGTAGATGAGGTAGACGAAATCGTAAAGGTGAAGAGTACTATCGACTTTGTAGGTACTATCGCTTTAAAAATGAGTAGTACTTATAGCAAGAAATAGATATGAAATTCTTAACTGTTATTTTCATTAGTGCAATGATGCTGTTTCAGACTTCGACGACTAGTATCAGAGAACGTTTTGAACACGCGGGAGAGTCTGTAGAACTAGCAGAAGCGTTCTATAATCAGACTCTAAAATTAGATAACACAGATTTGGGCAATGCTTACAAAGGAAGTGCGCTAATCACGAAAGCTAAATTCGAGAAAGGTATTAAGAATAAAAAAGCGCTAATCGTACAGGGGGCTGCACTGCTAGATGGAGCAGTAGCTAGTAAGCCAAAGGATGTAGAAATAAGATTAATCAGGCTCATCATACAAGAACACGTACCGAATATCGTGAAGTATAAAGCGAATATACAAGAAGATAAACTGGTAATACTAGAGAACTATAGCAATCAGTCTGCTGATGTAAAGAAATGGATTAGTAGTTATGCGAAACAATCAAAAGCATTTACTACTGATGACAGAAATAAACTTCTGTAATGGAAGATGAATAAATGAAAGAAGACCTTACCTTACCTAACATACATAATACCATAGGCGAATTGGGCATTTGTGTCTTGATTCCCACTTATAATAACCACAAGACTTTACGGCGTGTTATCGATGGAGTATTGTCTTATACGAATAAGATAATTGTCATTAACGATGGCTCTACAGATGATACCTCAGCTATTTTAGCAGATTATAACAGAGAGTTGCATACTATTCATTTACCAGAGAATAAGGGGAAAGGAAATGCACTGACTGTTGGGTTTAGAGAAGCTATACGCCAAGGGTATCAATATGCTATCACAATAGATAGTGATGGACAACATTATCCGAGTGATATTCCTGTGTTTGTCCAGGCGTTGATGGAGAGTGAAGAGAAGAACCTATTGCTTATTGGTTCTCGCAATATGGAGCAAGAGGGTGTACCGAAGAAGAGTAGCTTTGGCAACCGATTTTCTAACTTTTGGTTTTGGTTTGAGACGGGTATTACTTTGACAGATACTCAATCAGGGTATCGCTTATATCCTTTGCAGTCTTTGGCAAAGAAATATTACACAAATAAATTTGAATTCGAAATAGAGGTTATTGTGCGAGCAGCATGGAATGATGTAGCTGTGCGCAATGTACCTGTACAAGTACTCTATGATGAGTCTGAGCGGGTATCTCACTTTAGACCATTTAAGGACTTTACGCGTATTAGTATACTGAATACAGTTTTGGTAACCTTACTGTTGGTCTATATTATCCCAAGGAATTTTTTTAGACGTTTCAAAAAAAAAAGGTTTAAAGATTTTTTGAGAGAAGATATACTAGGAAGTGATGATTCGAATAGGGTCAAAGCGATATCTATAGGACTAGGGGTATTTATCGGTATAGCGCCACTGTGGGGACTACAGTCGTTCTTATCTATTTTTTTAGCTATCACATTCAGGTTGAATAAAGTGTTGGCATTTACGTTTTCGAATGTGAGTATACCACCGATGATACCTATTATCGTATTTGCATCTTTGCAGCTAGGATATTATTTGGTTCCACATGGGACGAAAGATATTATCTTAGATGAGTATTCTATAACCTCTATGTCTGCACACTTAGTACAGTATCTAGTGGGAAGTATCGTCCTAGCAAGTGTAATGAGTGTACTGTTCGGAACAGTGAGTTATGTATTATTATCTGTATTCAATAAAAAAAGGAAGTAATGTCAAGTGTATTTTATCATATTTATAAATGGGGAGAGAAGAACAAAGTAATGTTCTTTATACTATCCTTACTTTTTGTGGTATTAACAGCTTATGGGGCTTTAAATATTAAGTTTGAAGAGGATATCACTCGTATATTACCAAAGAATGAAAAGACAAGTATCACTTCGAAAGTACTTAGTCAGCTGCGTTTCTCAGATAAGATATCAGTTATCATAGAGAAACAACAAGAGGGAACTACAGAAGACTTAGTGACGTTAGCTGATCAGTTCTTAGATTCTCTAGCGGTGAAGAACGAATATGTCAAGTCTATACAAGGCAAGGTAGATGATGAGAATATCAATGAAGCAATTAACTTTGTCTATGCACACTTGCCCCTGTTTTTAGAAGAAAGTGACTATGAAAAAATAGCTGTCAAACTGAATAATGATAGTTTAAAGCAAGTCGTAGAAGCCAACTATAAGACGCTAATCTCTCCTACGGGAATGGTAGCGAAGCAGTTCATACAGCGAGACCCAATGGGGATAGGCTTTATGGCACTACAGAAGCTGCAACAACTCAATATCGGTGATGACTTCCACCTTGTGGATGGGTATATCATGAACAAAGATGAGGATAAGCTACTCTTGTTCATTGATCCTGTATATGACGGTACAGAGACGGAGCACAATACTATTTTTATCAACTATTTAGAAGAGGTAAAAGAGAGCTTGAATGGAACGTATGCTGATAAAGTAAGTGTAGATTATTTCGGAGCTTCTTTTGTAGCTGTAGCTAATGCTAAGCAGATCAAGAGTGATATACAGAAGACCGTAGCTATATCTGTGACAGTGCTCATGGTTCTATTAGTAGCCTTTTATCGCAAACTATTTATTCCAGTCATACTGTTTATACCGACTATATGTGCTGCATTAGTAGCCTTGTTTGTCTTGTATTTTATCAAGGATTCTATATCTGCTATATCGTTGAGTGTAGGGGCTATATTGATAGGAATTACGATAGACTACGCCCTGCATATTATGACACACTACAAGCATAGTGGAGATATAAAAGAAGTGTATAGAGAGATCACTAGACCTATCATAATGAGTTGTGCTACGACAGCCATTGCCTTTTTATGTCTAGTATTTGTGCATTCAGAAGCCTTAAAAGACTTGGGAATATTTGCGTCTATTACAGTGATGGCAGCAGGTCTATTCTCCTTGCTATTCATACCTCATCTGTATAAACCGTCTGAGAAAGATTTGGTAGGCAAGTCGAATACACTAATAGATAAAGTAGCTAAGTTTCCCTTTGATAAGAGTAAGTGGTTGTTTGGACTATGTCTTTTAGCGATTGTAGTAAGTTGTTTTACTTTTGACAAGACTACTTTCGATAAGGATTTGTCTTCGATGAACTACTTTCCAGAAGAATTAAAACAAGCAGAAGAAAAGCTCAATAGTACCTTAGATAGCAATAGTAAATCCTTGTATATAACGTGCTATGGAGAATCTGTAGATGATGTGGTAGAAGATAATGCACGACTAGCTCAGCACTTAAAGAGTGAGAAAGCAGATGGACATATCTTGCAGTATAGTTCACTAGGCAATATTGTATTATCTAAGAGTCAACAAGAGCAGAAGATTAAGCTTTGGGACACATTCTGGGCAAAGCAAAATATATCAAGTATAAAGCATACACTGATCAGAGAAGGACAGCGATATGACTTTATGGAAAGTACGTATGAGGGGTTCTATGATTTATTAGATACGAGCTTTGGTGTTATTCCAATTCAAGAATATACAAAGTTGAATCCTCAGATTATGGATGAGTTCTTCATAGAGAAGGATGGATTCTATACAATTAATACGTTGGTCAAAGTACAAGAAAACAATAGAGTTGCATTTGTCGATGAGTTAAAAGGGCCAGAAGAGTATTTGGTGATTGATAGGAAGGCTATTAATGAGACTTTCTTGAGTAATCTGGTGAAAGACTTTACGAGTTTGGTCAATTATTCTTTGATTGCTGTATTGTTGATTCTATGGTTTTTCTTTAGACGTATAGAGATGGTACTAGTGAGTATGGTACCGATCATTATTACCGGATTTATTACTACAGGTCTGATGGGACTGTTTCACATAGAGTTTAATATCTTTAGTTCGATCGTGTGTACCTTGATATTCGGTCAGGGAGTGGACTTCACTATATTTATGACCAGTGCCCTACAGAAAGAATATACAACGGGTAAGAATGAGAGTGTGATGTATCGTTCGTCTATTATCTTGGCTGTATTGACAACACTATTAGCTATAGGTACACTGATATTTGCGAAACATCCAGCCTTGCGTTCTATCTCTGTAGTGTCTTTGATAGGATTGTCTGTATCGGCTATTTCGGCATTTGTATTATATCCTCGTTTATATCGCTTCTGTTTTACAAATAGACAGCAGAAAGGAAAGTCACCTATTACGTTGCGTTTATTATTGTTTAGTATTGTATCATTTACCTATTTTGGGGTATGTGGTGTATTGTACTCTTTTATTGCAAGGATATTGATGTTCATATTGCCTATGCGAAAAGTAGTTAAGTTGAGGTTGTTTGGCAAGGGAATGTCTTTGTATATGGCTTCTGTATTATACTTAAACCCATTTGTGAAAAAAGGGATTATCAATAAGCAAAAAGAAGACTTCAAGAAGCCAGCAGTTATTATAGCTAATCATACGTCATTCTTAGATTCATTGACGATAGGAATGGTTAACTCAAATATAGTCTATCTAGTGAATGACTGGGTGTATAAGTCACCTATCTTTGGTAGAGCGGTACAGATGGCTGGGTTCTATCCTGTATCTAATGGGGTAGATAACAGTGTAGAGCACTTAGAGGAACGTGTGAAACAAGGATTCTCGTTGATGATATTTCCTGAAGGAACACGCTCATTGACCAATGATGTACAGCGCTTCCACAAAGGAGCTTTCTTCTTAGCAGAGACCTTGAAGTTAGATATTATACCTATGTATATACATGGGAATGCTGAGGTTAATGGAAAGAGAGATTATATCATATATGGAGGGCACATTATTACTACAGTAGGAGAACGCATTACTTATGAAGATAGATCGTATGGTGAGGATTACTCAGAGCGAACAAAGAAGATAAGTAAATTCTACAAAGAACAGTTTAGAGCTATTAGAAGACAACTAGAGGATAAGAATTACTTTAGACGTAAATTGTTCTTAGGATATTTTTATAAAGAAGGCAGTATCTTGAAAGAGGTGAAAGATGATTTTAAGCATTATGCAGAGGACTATTATGAATTGGATAATCACTTGTCTGACAAAGAGAAGATATTGCATGTAGGAGAGGACTATGGACAGATTAATTTCTTGTTAACTTTACAACAGAGCAAGCGCAAAGTGTATGCTTATATTCAAGATGATTACAAGCGTAGCGTAGCACAAACCAATTATGTAACAAAGTGTAGAACGGTAGAATATATAACTGATGTATTTGAAATAGATGGTAGTGTCAATACGCTGTTAGTATCTACAATAGTAAGTGGTGAAGTACCTACTACTATCCATAAGATAGTAGTGTTACATAGAAAAGTAAAGGAGTATGTACCTGATAGAAGTTTCAAATTATCTGTACAGAATGAATATATCAGTGTGTATCTAAGAGAATAAAAGTTATGGAGAAGAAGTATGATGTAGTTGTGATAGGAAGCGGTCTTGGGGGATTAGCTTCTGCTGTAATATTAGCAAAAGAAGGAAAGAAAGTCTGCGTACTGGAGAAGAACACACAGTATGGAGGTAACCTACAGACGTTCGCTCGTGATAAGTCTGTGTTCGATACAGGGGTACACTATATCGGAGGTCTAGATGTCGGTGAGAATCTGTATAAGTATTTCTCTTATCTAGAGATTATGGATAAGTTGAAACTATATCGCTTAGATGAGAATGGATATGACTTTATCTCCTTTGAAGACGAAATGATTGATTATCCACATGCACAAGGGTATGAAAACTTTGTGCAACAATTACTTGTGTTCTTCCCTGAAGAAGAGGTCGCACTGCGCAAGTATTGTGATACTATCAATGATATCTGTCACCGCTTCCCGATGTATTACCTCGAAGGGGGGAAAGGATATGACGAGAATATCGTAAGTATTAAGTTGATCGATTTCTTAGATGAAATAACAAGTAATGAAAAGTTAAAAGCAGTGCTTATAGGTTCTAACTTTTTATACGTAGCAGATAAGGAGAAGACCCCCTTATATGTACATGCCTTGACAGTCAATTCTTACATACAGAGTGCTTGGAGATGTGTCAATGGAGGAAGTCAAATCAGTAGAGCACTTATCAAAGTACTGAAGAGTTATGGAGGAGAGATCTACAAGAATAAAGAAGTTGTAGGTTTTGTTTTTGACAACCAACAATTGGCATCATGTAAGACAGCAGATGGGATGCAGTATACGGCAGATCAGTTTGTTTCTAATATTAACTTGAAGCACACGATACGCATGGTAGGGACAGAGAGTTTCTCTAAACCATTTGTAAAGCGTATTATGAGTCTAGAGGAGGTACCTTCGGTATTCTCACTTTATATTGTATTTAAAAAAGAGTGCTATCCTTATCAGAATAGCAACATATACTATTATAACAGTATAGATGATGTATGGGATACACATCAAAAAGCTGAAGGTAGATGGCCTAATTTGTTAGTAGCTTCTATGAACTGTACTTCTCCTGCACAAGAATGGGCAGATAGTATGACAGTGATGACCTATATGGATTTCGAGGAAGTCAAACAATGGGGAGAGACATACAATGTATCGACTATTAAGAATCTAGGAACTAGAGGAAATAGCTATGAGGATTTCAAACGAGAAAAAGAGCAACTTCTATTAGCTAAGTTAGAGTCTAAATATCCTGGTATCTGCAGGGCTATAAAGAGTGTTCATTCCTCTTCGCCCTTGACTTATAGAGATTTTATAGGGTCAGAACGAGGAAATATGTACGGATTTATCAAGGATGCTAATATCCCTATGAAGACATTTATCTCTCCGAGATCGAAGATAGGCAACTTATTCTTCTCAGGGCAGAATGTGCGTATGCACGGAGTAATGGGAGTGACTATAGGTGCATTTGTAACTTGTCTAGAGATGGTAGATAAAGATTCTTTGCTAACGAAACTCAATAAGTATAGAGATGATGAAGCATTGGTATAGATATATTGGGACTCTAATTATATGTGCCTTATTAGGAAGTTGTGGTGTAAAGAAAGGATTGAAAGATATTCCTATTCTTGAAGGATGGGATGCCGCTACGCCAGAAGTTAGTATCATACAGGATAGTATTCGCATAACTGATAAAGGCTTTTTAAGTAAGAATAAACAACAATTATGGGAATTGTATGTTAGTGGTGATCCTTATCAAATTGGATTAAATACAGGAGCTCTAACAAAGGATTTGTATCAAAAGCAAGAAACAATCTTCTTCTCAAAAGTAGAGGAGTTTGTACCAGCAGGATTTAAGCAAAAGATGTTGATTAAACTATTGAAGTATTACAATAGAGACTTATATCAATATATTCCGAATGAATACAAAGCTGAGATATACGGACTAAGTAACTATGCTACTACCCGATTTGATTTCTTAGGACCAGCTTACCAGCGCAATCTTTATCTTCACGGAGCGCATGACATAGGACATGCTTTTCAGGATCTAGCTTTAGTAGGATGTACATCTCTTGCAGTATGGGATGAGAACTCTGCTGATGGTGGTTTGTTGATAGGGAGAAACTTTGACTTTTATGTAGGAGATGATTTTGCGGAGAATAAAATAATCGCTTTTATACAACCTGAAAAGGGAAATGCGTTTATGTCTGTGACGTGGGGAGGTATGACAGGTGTGGTATCAGGAATGAATGAAAAGGGACTGACTGTAACACTAAATGCAGGAAAGTCTTCTATCCCACTGAAGGCAAAAACACCTATCTCTGTAGTTGCTCGTGAGATACTACAATATGCTGACAATATAGAACAAGCTATCGCCATTGCTAAAACGAAGAAAGTATTTGTATCTGAGTCTATCATGGTGGGGAGTGCAGCAGATAGGAAGGCAATATTGATAGAGATAGCACCAAAGAACTTTGGGGTATATGAAGTGCCTAATAGCAGTGCATTAATCTGCTCGAATCACTTTCAAAGCGATGCCTTTAAAAAAGATAAGCGAAATAAAAAACAAATCGAAGAGAGTCACTCGCAATACAGATGGGATAAGGTCAACGAGTATGTACATAATGCTGAGGTGTTGACTCCTCAGAAGATGGTTGATATACTAAGAGATACAAAAGGACTGAATGGAAAGGAAATAGGGTATGGAAACGAGAAGGCGTTAAACCAACTATTAGCACACCATGGCATTGTCTTTCAACCAGAGAAAAGACTGGTATGGGTGTCGTCTAATCCTTATCAACTGGGAGAGTTCGTGGCTTATGATTTAAACAAGATCTTTAGTAAAGAAAATAAGGATTATCACTTAGGTGTAGATAGTTTAACGATAGCGAAAGACCAGTTTATCGATAGTAAAGCATTTAGAGATTATGAACGCTTTAGAGTGGAAGACCACGTCTTTCAGAAAGTGATCAAAGAGAAACAAGAAGTCTCAGAGGAATACATTAAAACGTATCAGGCGTTGAATCCTGAGTATTGGTTAGTGTATTACCGTACAGCATTGTATTATATGCAAAAGAAGCAGTATTCTTTAGCTCGTGAGGAGTTTAATACAGCGCTGACTAAAGAAGTGACAACCTTACCTGCCGAACAAAAAATAAAGAAGTATTTAAAGAAAATAAGAAATAAGTAATGGAAAGTTCTCGTATAGATTATCAATCTAAAGAAGATATTCTGAAATATCAAGAGCAAAGGCTACAAGAAGTCTTAGCTTATGTCAATGAATACTCTCCTTTCTATAAAACTTTGTTTAAAGAGAAAGGTATTGATATAGCTACTATTAAAACAATAGAAGATTTACAGCAATTACCTTTGACAACTAAAGATGATTTGCAGAGACAGAATGATGCTTTCTTCTGTGTACCTAAAACTTCTATTATTGATTATGCCACTACTTCGGGAACATTGGGAGACCCTGTTACATTTGGGTTGACCGATGGTGACTTGGAGCGATTAGCAGAGAATGAGTATCAATCCTTCAAATGTGCTGGGGTACAACAGGGGGATGTGGTACAACTAATGACTACCATAGATAGACGATTTATGGCCGGTTTGGCTTATTTCTTAGGGTTGAGAAAGTTGGGTGCAGGTGTTATTCGTGTAGGTGCTGGAATACCACAGTTGCAATGGGACTCTATCTTACAATATCAACCAAAGTATCTAATAGCTGTTCCTTCATTTTTATTGAAGTTGATAGACTATGCCGAGAAGAATGACATAGACTATAATAACAGTAGTGTAAAAGGCGTAATCTGTATTGGAGAAGCGCTTCGTAAGGATGATTTGACACCTTCTGTTCTGGCTCAGCGAATCACAGAGAAGTGGGATATTAAATTATATTCAACATATGCTTCTACAGAGATGGGAGCGGCATTTACAGAATGTGAGTTTACACAAGGAGGACATGTGAATCCGGAGTTGATTATCACTGAAGTATTAGATGACGAGAATCATGTAGTAGCAGATGGAGAATTAGGAGAGTTGACGGTGACTACATTGGGGGTTGAGGCGCTGCCTTTAATCCGTTTTAAGACAGGTGACATGGTGCGTAAACATGTATCTCCTTGTCGTTGTGGTAGACATACTTATCGCTTAGGACCTGTAGAAGGACGCAAGAGACATATGATAAAATATAAAGGGACGACATTATATCCACCTGCAATAGTAGATTTGTTGAATTCTTTTCCTCAGATTAAGTTACATCTTATAGAAGTTTCTACAAATGATATCGGAACAGATGAGATAGTAATTCGCATTGTGACTGAAGATACGAGTCAAGAATTCTCTAAGAATATCAAAGATACCTTTAGAGCTAAACTACGTGTAGCGCCTAAAGTAGTCTTTGAAGCATTTGATACACTGCAACCTATCGTGTTTAATCCAATGAGTCGTAAACCTATTACATTTATTGATAAACGCGTTTGATCTATTTAGAAATAGATAGAGTAGTAAAATATTATATTAAATATCAGTAGATAAATGGCCTTAGTATTTATCTTTGTAAAAAATTTTAAACAAAATGGCTAAGCAAGTTCGCGTGCGTTTTGCACCAAGTCCAACTGGACCATTACACATTGGTGGCGTAAGAACCGCATTATTCAATTATTTATTCGCTAAAAAGCACAACGGAGTATTCTATATCAGAATAGAGGATACTGACCAAAATCGTTTTGTACCAGGAGCTGAGGCTTATATATTAGAAGCTTTAGAATGGTTAGGGATTTCACCTGATGAGACTATCGGTAAGAATGAAAAGTTCGGACCTTATAGACAGAGTGAACGCAAGGAATTGTACAAACAATATGCTGATCAACTAATCGAGAGTGGATGGGCATACTACGCTTTTGATACTGCTGAAGAATTAGACGAATTAAGAAAAGTAGCTGAAGCTGAAGGAAAGACATTTATATATAATCATACGAATAGAGAGCAGCTGAGTACTTCTCTTAAATTAAGTAAAGAAGAAGTGGATGCTAAGATAGCTAATGGTGAGGCTTATGTTATCCGCTTTAAAACTCCTGTAGGTGAGACTTTACATCTAAAAGATATTATCAGAGGTGATATCAAGTTCGAAACGAGCTTATTAGATGATAAGGTATTGTATAAAAGTGACGGAATGCCAACATATCACTTAGCTAATATCGTGGATGACCACCTAATGGAGACATCACACGTGATTAGAGGTGAAGAGTGGTTACCTTCTCTTCCACTACACGAGTTGTTATACAAAGCATTCGGATGGGAAGCTCCTGAGTTCGCTCACCTTCCTCTAATCCTTAAGCCAGTTGGTAACGGTAAGTTATCTAAGCGTGATGGAGATAAACTAGGATTCCCTGTGTTCCCATTAGATTGGCAAGATCCTACATCTGGAGAGAAGTCTTCTGGATATAGAGAGAGAGGATTCTACCCTGAGACTGTGGTGAACTTCCTTGCTTTATTAGGATGGAATGATGGTACAGATCAAGAGATTTTCTCTTTAGAAGAGTTAGTAGAGAAGTTCGATTTAACACGTGTACACAAGGCAGGTGCTAAGTTTGACCCAGAGAAGAACAAATGGTTTAACCAACACTATCTGAAGCTACAGAGCGATGCTGACTTAGCTAAGGCATATCAAGTAATCTTAAAAGATAATGGTATCGAAGCTACAGATGCTTATGTAGAGAAAGTAGTAGGATTAATCAAAGAGAGAGCAACATTCGTAGCTGATTTCTATGAGCTGAGTGATTTCTTCTTTGTAAAACCAACAGAATACGATGCTAAGGCATTAAAGAATTGGAAAGAAGATACATCTGATATTATGACACAAGTGTCTGAAGTAATAAAAGGTATCGAGACATTCGAAGCGAAGAATATAGAGTCTATCGTGAAGGATTGGATCAATGAGCAAGGTATCGGAATGGGGAAAGTGATGCAACCACTTCGCCTTAGTCTAGTAGGTGCTGTGAAGGGACCAGACTTATTTGACATCATCGAGATGATCGGTAAAGAGGAGACTATAGAGAGAATAGCTATCGCTGTAGAAGCGAATAAATAAGATATAGAAGAGGTATGAACATCGTTTATACCTCTTTTTTATTATTACATATTCTGTGATATTTTGGATATAAATGCCTAAATTTAGGTGTGTATTAAAACGTAATGCTATGAAAAAGGTCGGTTATATTATTTTATTTCTATTCACAGGTTTAGTATTTAATGGATGTTCTAGTGATGATAATGGTGGCTCTAGCGCTGAGAGCGAGTGGATAAAATTTGTTCAAAAGCACTTGATTGGGGAATGGACACCTCAGCAGATAGAGGTAAAACCCATTATAGGACAGGCAGTATTTAGCTCTCCTTATCCTCATACTCCTAACTGTAACAAAGATCTATTAGTCCTTCAAAAGGACTTTACAGGTAACTTCGATCACTATGTACAGGGCTGTCAGGTGAGCAAAACCAACTTCAAATGGAATCACAGATTAGGCGAACTGAGCTTTACACTAGAGAATGGTAGTGAGATACCGATGATCTTATTAAAAAAGTCAGAGAAGGCTCTCGTACTTGCAGTTCCAGCTAAGGCTGTAAAAGAGTATCTTATCCCTTTATTTCCAGACATAGAGTATATAGAGGATAGTCAATTGAACCTGCTTTTTGCTAATATTATACTGACAAAGTAATAAATAATGAATTATTCTTTTAAATAAGGATATAAATATTTATTTTAACAGAATAATTCATAAAAATTGCACTATGACACCAATGTACTTTATAGTCGGAGCGGTAATTATACTATTACTTCTTGGCTTTTTTACGGTGAAGCAGCAGTCAGCTGTGATCATTGAACGATTCGGAAGATTTAATAGTATTAGACATTCTGGATTACAAATTAAAATACCTTTTGTGGATAGAAAGGCAGGAGTAGTAAATCTTCGTATCCAACAATTAGATGTATTAATCGAGACTAAAACGAAAGATAACGTATTCGTTAAACTGAAAGTTTCTATTCAGTTTAAGGTTATCCAAGATAGAGTAGAAGATGCGTTCTATAAGCTAGAATATCCTCATGATCAGATTACTTCGTATGTATTCGACGTAGTGCGTGCAGAAGTACCTAAGCTGATCTTAGATGATGTGTTCGAGCGAAAAGATAATATCGCTATCGCGGTGAAACGCGAATTAAATGAGGCGATGACAACGTACGGATATGATATCATCAATACACTAATCACGGATATCGATCCTGATATCCAGGTAAAAAATGCGATGAACCGTATTAATGCGGCGGATAGAGAGAAAGTAGCTGCTGAATATGAAGCAGAAGCAAGTAGAATCCGCATCGTAGCAAAAGCAAAAGCTGAGGCTGAATCTAAGCGCTTACAAGGACAAGGTATCGCTGATCAACGTAGAGAGATCGCACAAGGGCTAGTAGAGAGTGTGGATGTATTAAATAAAGTAGGTATTAACTCACAAGAAGCTTCTGCCCTAATCGTGGTTACACAGCACTATGATACGTTACAGTCTGTAGGAGCAGATAGCCGTTCTAACTTGATCCTATTACCAAATGCACCATCAGCAGCGAGCGATATGCTTACGAATATGGTAGCTTCATTTGCAGCTAGTAGCAAGATAAAAGAAATGAGTACTGTAGAAGGTGTTTCTAAGCGTTCTGAGGACTTTTCTTCTAAAGAATATAATGATTACTCATCAAGCTATGAAGATGGCTTAGAAGATGAATAAATACAAAAAGGGCTCCATATAGATGGAGCCCTTTCTTATTAAAAAACTATTTGTTTTTAGTTCTATTCTTAAAGAAGTATTTTAAAGCAGTTGTTATTAAAAACGCTTGAATATTACTCGAACCTTTTACATAAGATGTAACTGAGCCTAATGTATTTCTAACGACTCTATCAGGTGATAATTCTGTTTTTATATTATCTACTGCTCTAAAGACTTTGTGATAGTGTATATCTTTTTTCAGTTTTAGAACTTCTAGATCATATTTGATTTCTTCAAAAGAAGAATAAGACTTTCTCATCGTACCAGTTTTAATCGTTAAATATTATCTCAGATAACTTTCTAAGAAATGGTTTCTCTACTAGAGGTTTTCTAAATAGATAAGCTAATACAGCTATCAGCATATAGAATGCTGCTACTATTAAAAAACCTAGAGCTGTACTCTCAAGACAAGCTGCTAAAGCATAAGCTGCAAATAAAGATAAGAAAAGTAGAGACATCATAACAAACAGACATACTAGAAGTAAAGTCATAAACTTGCTCCCAGCTTTGGCTGTAATTTTAAACCCCCATAAGCGATAGTAATCTAAACTTGTATTGATAAACTCTTCAGAGTTAGTCTTAATGTCGTCTAGATTCTCTTTTATATCCTTAAATGCCATTTCTTATATACTACTTGATTACTTCTTAGCGTTTTCAGCTATACTGTTTCCTTTAGACTTTAACTCTGCTAATTTTTTTTCTAAAGCAGCGATAACATCATCTTTTTTGTCTTCTGTATGAGCTAAAAACTCATCAAATCCAGCTTCGAAATCTTGTTTCTTTTTTGCTACAGTTTGACGTACTTGTTTTTTTAATTCATCAATTTTATCACTTAAATCATCTTTTGACTCATTAAATGTTTTTTTGATTTTTTTACGTGTTTTTTTTCCTTCGTCAGGTGCAAATAATATTCCTAGACCTGCTCCTACTACTACTCCAGCTAATACTGCGATAGTTGTATTTCCTAAATGATTTGACATAGCTTTTAATTTTTAAAATGATTAATACTCTAAGGTATAAAAAAAGCAGTGTTTTAACCGTTAATTTTTAGTTAAAACACTGCTTTTGTGTAATTTTTATAGAAGTATTACTTTTGTTCTACTTTTGCCCAAGTATCTCTTAAACCTACGGTTTTATTGAATACTAGCGCTTCTGGAGTACTGTTTTTATCTACACAGAAATAGCCTAAACGTTGGAATTGGAATTTATCTCCTTCTACCGCTGTACTTAGACTTGGTTCTAGATATCCTTTCACTACCTCTAATGAGTTAGGATTGATAAAATCTAAGAAGTCTACCTCTTTATTACCATCTGGGTTCTCATCTACGAATAGACGGTCATAGATACGCACTTCTGCTTCTACTGCATGAGGTACAGATACCCAGTGTATAGTTCCTTTTACTTTACGTTTGCTCGCTTCAGATCCACTACCACTTCTACTGTCAGCATCATAAGTAGCGTGTATCTCAGTAATGTTGCCATTCTCATCTTTTACTACGCTTTCACCTTTGATGATATAAGCATTTTTAAGGCGTACTTCTTTTCCTAAAGTCAATCTAAAGAATTTGCTATTCGCTTCTTCTTTGAAGTCTTCTCTTTCGATATAAAGCTCTTTAGAGAAAGGCACTTTACGGAAAGTCATTACTTCTTCTTCAGGATTATTCTCTGCATCTAGCCACTCTTCTTGTCCTTCAGGATAGTTAGTGATTACTAGTTTTACAGGATCTAATACTGCCATCACACGAGGAGCTATCTTATTAAGGTCTTCTCTAATGCAGAATTCTAATAGAGATACATCGATAAGGTTATCACGCTTAGCGATACCTATCGTATCAGCGTAGTTTCTAATAGAAGCTGCTGTGTATCCTCTTCTTCTCAGTCCTGATATCGTAGACATACGTGGGTCATCCCATCCTGTCACGTGTCCTTCGCTTACTAGACGAGCTAGCTTACGCTTACTTACTACTGTATGTGATAAGTTTCTTCTAGCGAATTCGCGTTGTTTAGGTCTGATATTATTCTCATCTACCACTTGATCTAAGAACCAATCATATAACTCTCTATGAGGTAAGAACTCTAATGTACAGAATGAATGTGAGATGCTCTCTAAGTAATCACTCTCTCCGTGAGCCCAGTCATACATAGGGTATATACACCAGTCATTATTCGTTCTGTGGTGTGCTTTTTTCATGATTCTATACATGATAGGATCACGCATAAGCATATTCGTATGTGCCATGTCTATCTTAGCACGTAAAATATGAGTTCCTTCTTCAAATTCGCCATTCTTCATTCTCTCGAATAAATCAAGGTTCTCTTCTACAGATCTATTTCTATATGGACTATCTACACCTACTGTAGATGGAGTACCTTTTTGCTGAGCCATTTCTTCTGAAGTTTGGCTATCAACATAAGCTTTACCGTCCTTAATCATTTGGACAGCCCAGTCGTATAGCTGTTGGAAATAGTCAGATGCATAAACTTCATTTGCCCATTTGTACCCTAGCCACTCTACGTCTTGCTTGATTGCGTCAACAAACTCCTGTTCTTCTTTAGAAGGATTGGTATCATCAAAGCGCAAGTTCACAGGCGCATTGTATTTAAGACCTAATCCAAAGTTTAAACAAATAGAACTCGCGTGACCTAAATGCAAATAACCATTAGGCTCAGGCGGAAAACGGAAATGAAGTTTTTCTGTTGGCAAACCATTCTTGATATCTTCTTCAATGATTTGCTCAATAAAGTTTAATGATTTCTCTTTTGTTGACATGGAAATAATTATTATAACTACAAAGGTATCAAAAAACTAATCAAAAGCTGATAGTCTTTTAGCATATTATGAATTATAGGAGGCAAATAATTTGTACTTTTAGCCATTATTAAACAAACAAATGTGTTATGGGAATAATTAGATTAAACAATATTAGAACGTTTTCTTTTCATGGATGTATGGATGAAGAGGCAAAAATAGGTTCGGATTACCGAGTAGATTTAATTGCGAAAGGAGATTTTACGATGGCTGCTTCTACAGATGATTTGAAACATTCTATAGACTATGTTCACTTAAATACAATCGTGAAGGAAGAGATGGCTATTCGATCTAAGTTATTAGAGCATGTAGCACAACGAATCATCGATAGAGTAATCCTAGAAATAAGAATGGTAGAAGAAATAACAGTATTAGTTTCTAAAATAAACCCTCCTGTAGGTGGTGATGTAGAATATGTAACGGTTGAAATGCAAGGAGTTAGATAATATCGTCTTGAATTGTTGTAAAAAAGTACATTAATTGGTTTTGAAATATCAAAATATTTAGTAAGTTTGCAATCCAATTCAAGGACAAGGCTTCGTGTCCGAGTGGCTAGGAAGCGGTCTGCAAAACCGTCTACAGCGGTTCGAATCCGCTCGAAGCCTCAACTAAAGGATAGTGATTTCACTATCCTTTTTTTATGCATTATAGTTAACGTTATATCTTATTATAAAAACAAAGGGATTAGTAATTCACTAAGCCCTTTGCTTTATCTCTTACTCTCTAGATTAGGGAGAGGGAGATTAATATGATTATCTGCAGATTTTGGAAGTATTCCTTTAATCATAATGACTAGCCCGAATACCATAATAACGATACTGCTTATTTTTTTTATCTTTAAGATATTGGTTGCTGTGAGCTTTTCGCGTAGTTTCTTTGCTAAGAATATTTTGAAAAGATCTGTAACGAAGTACGCTAGAATAGTGAACCCAAAGAAGGTAAACATCTTATTAGGATTCATATCCATCTGCGGGCCTAATGTTATAATAATCCCTAACCAAAAACCGAGTACTCCTACATTGATAAAATTAAGTAGGAACCCTTTTGCAAATAAGTTTAAGTATTCTCGTCTTAGATTAGGTGGGGCTATTTGTAAGGTTTGTACTTGTACCTTTTTTAGTTTGATAAAAGAGATAATCCCATAAGTAAGCATAATCATTCCCCCAAAGAGGAATAGTGCAGGGTCATCCTTTATCGCATTGATTAATTTAAAGCTACTAAAGAACGCTATAGCGAAGAATACCGCATCAGCTAATATAACACCTATATCGAAGGCTATAGCTGCCTTAAACCCTCTTGTAATACTTGTCTCAATAAGAATAAAAAAAACAGGTCCGATCATAAAACTCAGAAAGAATCCAAGAGTGACACCTGTTAATAAATCATCAAACATCTTATATAATTAAAAAATGCCAATTCTAGAATTGGCATTTATTCATAATCTTTTGCAAGATACATTTTTTTGTATAAAAACGTATTATTACTAATCTACTTTTTTAATTACTCCACCTAGAACATTCTTTTCATTAATTGTTTTAGGGTTTCCATGAACTCTAATTTCTCCACCTGCTCTCACCTTTGCTTCTACTAGTTCAGTAGCTCTTACTTCTGCGACACCACCAGCATTCACGGTAACGATAGTTTGATTTGTTTCTAAGTCTTGACTCTTTACTTTAGCACCAGAACTATTCAGTACATCTTGTACATTTGCTTTTCCTTTTAGTGTAATAACTGAACCCGCACTTGACTTAACAATTGCTTTGTCTACATCTATATTTAGATTAATCATTCCACCAGTCTTCGCATTTATAGTTAGCGTAGTTGCTTTTATAGGAGTTTCTCCTTTTATGCTAGCACCTTCACCTGCTACTACTTCAGATAGCTTATTGTAGTATAGTTTTACTTTGATATCATCTCCTTGAAAACTATTAATGAAGTTCATCTTTATTTTTAGAACTCCGTTCTTGTTTACTACGTTTACATAGTCTTCTTTATCTCCTTCAATTTCTATTTTACCTTCTTCTCCAGGAACTAAAGTTACTGCAATTTGATCAAAAACATTAACTTTTGAAAAGTCTCCTATTGATTTCGTTTTTTGTGCAAAAGAAATTGTACTTGCCATTACGGCAATGAATAAAACGATTTTTTTCATCTTAGTTTACCTTTTTAATATAGTTGAAATCTAATTGTTTTTTTACAAGATCTGCATTCTTAACAGTAACGATAACCTCATCACCTAGCTGAAGCATCTTTTTCGTTGCTTGTCCTACTAATGCATATTGTTTCTCTTCGAATACGTAATAGTCTTCTTTTATTTCTCTAATACGCACCATACCTTCACACTTGTTATCTACTATTTCTACATAGATACCCCATTCAGTAACACCTGAGATAACACCCAAGAACTCTGTACCTTGTTGATCTTGCATATATTTCACTTGCATGTATTTGATACTATCTCTTTCTGCATTGGCAGCTAGGTTCTCTCTAGAAGAACAGTGTGAACATTTTACTTCATATAACTCCGGATTTACATTATCACCATGGTCTAAATAGTGTTGTAATAATCTATGAGCCATTACGTCAGGATAACGACGAATAGGTGAAGTAAAGTGAGAATAGTAATCAAACGCTAATCCATAGTGCCCGATATTATTCGTAGAATAACTCGCTTTACTCATACATCTAATCGCTAGAGTATCTACTAAGTTTTGTTCTTTTTTACCTTCTACATCTTTTAGAAGTTTGTTGATAGACTTAGAGATACTAGACTTAGACTTGAAGTTAATATTATGTCCAAAGCGTGCAATCACAGTCTGTAGACCAAATAACTTCTCTTGATCTGGCTCGTCGTGTATACGATATACGAATGTTTTCTTTTGTTTACCAATAAACTCAGATACTTTTCTATTTGCTAATAACATGAATTCCTCAATCAAATGATTAGCTTCTTTTGATTGTTTGAAGAACACACCTACTGGTTCAGCTGCTTCGTTTAGGTTAAACTTAACCTCTACTTTATCAAAAGAAATAGCACCATCTGACATACGGTTCTTACGCATGATCATTGCTAATTCATTTAGCTTTAATACTGCATCAGCTACTTCTTCACTTACTTCTTGATCTTCTCCTGTAAGCGAGATATCAGCAGGAATAACTCTGTCTTTAGAGTCAATGATATACTGAGCTTCTTCGTAAGCCATACGTTGGTCAGAATGCGTTACAGTACGACCAAACCATTTGTTTCTGATTTCTGCTTTATCGTCTAATTCAAATACAGCAGAGAAAGTATATTTATCTTCATTAGGTCTTAACGAACAAGCAAAGTTAGATAACACCTCAGGTAGCATAGGTACAGTTCTATCCACTAGATATACAGAAGTAGCTCTGTTATAAGCCTCTTCATCTAGGATAGTTCCTTCTTTTACATAGTGAGATACGTCAGCGATGTGAATACCTATTTCGTAGAATCCATTTTCTAACTGACGGAATGATAAGGCATCATCGAAGTCTTTTGCATCTTTAGGGTCAATCGTGAACGTAAGAATATCACGCATATCTCTACGCTTCGCTATTTCCTCTTCAGTGATAGAAGTATCTAAGTGATTAGCATATTCATCTACTTCTTTAGGGAATTCAGCTGTTAATCCATATTCAGCTAAAATAGCGTGTATTTCAGTATTGTGCTCTCCTTGTTTACCAAGTACTTTCATCACTTTACCGAATGGGCTATCTGCTTTCTCTGGCCAATCTTCTATTTCTACTACGACTACATCTCCATCGCGTGCCTCTCCTACTTTTTCTTTAGGAACGAATATATCTGTGTACATCTTAGCATCTGCAGTAGATACGAAAGCAAAGTTTTTTTGAATCTCGATAACTCCCACAAATTGTTTTTTGTGTCTTTCTAAGATTTCTACTACTTCTCCTTCAGGTTTTTTACCTTTTCGTTTGTTGTAGATATATGCTTTAACGAAGTCACCATCTAAAGCCTTGTTTAGGTTATTTGTTGGAATAAACACATCATCCTCTACTCCTTCTACTACTAGATAAGCAGTCTTACGAGAAGTCATATCGATATAACCTTCTACATAGTTTGCTTTAGGAATGAATTTGTATTTACCAGTTTCGATCTCTTCTATTTTTCCTTTTGAGATAAGGTGTTTAAGCTCTTTGATAATCTCATTTCTACCTTGAGTATCGTTTATTTCTAATTGGGCAGCGATCTGTTTATAGTTATACGTTTTAGTCGTATTCTTAGATAAGAATTTTAATATTTTTGGAGCAAAGTCAAATGCTTTACTCTTTTTATGTTTAATTTTTTTTGCCATTTTCTAATTCATTATGTTTACCTAAAATAGGGTTGGTAATTATCCTTAAATGTACGAATTACTAACTGTTTTATCCTATTTTTTAGTAATATTTTAATTTGATTGTTTTAATCAGCGATAGTATTTCTTCTTTTGTAGCTAAGTTTTTGAAGAAATAGGTCGAGAAATAACTCTTTTAGAGAAAGGAAGGTAGAGTTATTTAATACTTATATTTTATCGTTGATTAGTGCACTGTACTTTCATTTCTTGAAGTACGTTTGATTCTGCAAATTTATAATGTTCTAGTTTATTTTCCAAAAACTCCCTAAAAAGAGAGATAAAATAATACAAAAAGCAAGAATAAGGTACCTCAATATCCTATTCTTGCTTTACAATTTATTCCTTTAACGTAGTGTAAAAGTGGATTAGTCAAAGTTTAACCCATGTGAGAACTTCCCATTTTCGTAATAGTCTATTTTGATTACTTTTCTATTTTTATAGTAACTTCTTTGATCAAGTTTTCCTCTAGTTGTAAACTTATCTTCTTGTGTAATAATACCTTCTACATAGGTTGTTGTATATTTTATTTTACCGTTGTCATAAAAGCGGTGGTGTAATTCTTTCTTATCGTTTCTGAATAATGTCTCATATTCTATCTTTCCATCATCATCATAGAACTTACTTATCCCCTCTTTTAATCCTTCTTGATAGGCATATATTCCCTTTGTTTTACCATTCTCATAATAGGTTCTGTATTCTCCTTCTAGCTTACCTAGTACATATTTGCCTTCAGAAAAAAGCACTCCATTGCGATAGTAAGTTTTTCTAATCCCAGTACGCATGCCTCCTTTATAAGTGACATCCTCTACTTTTATATCATAATCATTGTATTGTTGTATTCTGCCATCTAGTGGTTTACCATCTAGTTGATACAATACAGCTTCTTCTTGTCCATATACAGTTGTTATTGAGCAAGTAAGCAAAGTACATAAAATTGAAAATAGAGCTTTATTATTCATCTTCATCAGGATTAAAGGTTTGCATTGCTTTTATAACTAGTGGTTCATATACCTTCTTATAGATGATATCAGATTGATCTATTAGCTTACCTTTCCCATTGTGTAGAGTAGGTCTATCTACTTCATATCCGTTTTGGAATGTTCTTCTAATGTATAGATCAGCAGCAACATATTGTTTGTACTCCCCATCTAGCAGACCGTTGATATAGTTCATTTCTTTGACAGGATTACCTTTAGTATCTGTCACTTTTCTTAAACCACTCCTCTTACCATTTAGATAATAATTGTCTTCTAGTAACGTTCCTGCTGGAGCGTATATCTTCTCAGGTCCATCTTTTTTATCATTCTTATAAAGTGTTTTAATCTTTACTTTGCCATTAGGGTGATAATAGAAGAATTCTCCATCGAGCTTATTCTGGATATAGGTAGATTTCTGAAGAAGTTTACCATCTAAGTAATCTTTAGAGATACCATTAAGTACTCCGTTTTTATAATTGTACTCATCTTCTAGCATTCCATTTTCTGAGTAAGACTGAGCTAAACCTTCTCTATCTCCATTAACGTAGGTTGCAGAATAGGTTAGTTTTCCATTAGTATAGTATTCTTTAAAAGTTCCGTTTAGCTTATTGTCTTTGTAGGTACATTCTTTTTTTAGCTTTCCATTATCGTAGTAACTTTTATTAATACCTTCTTTTTTACCATTTACTAAGGTTGCTTCTTCCGCTAATTGGTTGTTGGCATAAAAGCATTTTAGTTTCCCATTTAAGGGCTTATTTGTATCTGCATATTTGTAAGTACCATCGTCTATTTGTGCATATATACTTATAGAACAGAAGACTGTGCATAGTATTGCTATTAATTTAAGAGGTCTCATATTCAGCTGTTTTAATTATACATATAGGTGTATTATAAAGTTACTGATTTATAGTCTATTAGTCGTTTTAGCGATGCCTCTATTTATGGTAGTAATTACTTGTTTGTTTGACTAAAAGAAGGGAGTTAGAGAATAGGATAATTTTTTGAGGATAATGATGTCTTTTATCTAGTATAGCTAAGATTCTTTATAGCAATTAATTATATAAAGTGAATTGTATTTAAAATTTCGTACTTTAGAAAAACCAACAAAAAACTATATTTATGAATACTATTTCTTATGTGCATGGTGCATCTGATACACCATTGTTAGGAGAAACCATAGGACAGAATCTAAAAAAGATAACAGATCAATACCCCAATAACGAGGCATTAGTCAGTGTTCATCAAGGATTCAGAGCAACGTATCAAGAGTTCTATAACTTGACGACTCAAGTTGCAAAATCATTATTAGCGCATAATATACAGAAAGGAGATCGCGTAGGGATATGGGCGCCCAACTGTTATGAGTGGGTACTTATGCAGTACGCTACAGCTCGTATAGGTGTGATATTAGTTAATATTAACCCTGCTTATCGAGCACATGAGATTGAGTTTGCGGTTAATCAATCTGAAATATCCCTTATCGTATCTGCTCCAAGTTTTAAAAGTAGTGATTACAAGAAGATCATCTCCTTGATTTTTGAAGATTGTCCTTCGTTAAAAGAAGTTGTTTTCTTAGGAGAAGAATGGGATACTTTCTTATCAGATAGCGATCAGATAACAGATGGAGAACTAGCCATTATAGAAGACTCTGTACAGTTCGGAGAAGCTGTTAATATACAATATACTTCAGGGACGACAGGTTTTCCTAAAGGAGTAACCCTTACACATCACAATATCCTTAATAACGGTTATTTTATCGGCAAGCGTTTAAAGTACACTACTGCAGATAGAGTCTGCATTCCTGTGCCTTTTTATCACTGTTTTGGGATGGTTATAGGCAATCTGTGTTGTACTTCTCATGGAGCTACGATCGTGATTCCAAATGACGGATTTGACCCTGCTAAGACCCTTCAGGTAGTACAAGACGAGAAATGTACTTCCTTATATGGAGTACCTACTATGTTTATCGCAGAACTACAGTTGCCTAACTTTAAAGAGTATGACCTTACCTCTTTGAGAACGGGAGTGATGGCTGGCTCACTGTGTCCTGAGCAAGTGATGCGCCGTGTGAAGACAGAGATGAATATGGAGGAAGTGAGTATCTGTTATGGTATGACAGAGACTTCACCTGTATCTACCCAAACACATATTGGTATTGATATTGTCAAACAGACCACGACAGTTGGAACTGTACAAGACCATCTAGAAATCAAAATTATAGATCCAGAAACAGGTAGAATCGTTCCTAGAGGAGAAGCAGGCGAACTGTGTACACGTGGGTATTCAGTGATGTTGAAATATTGGAATAATCGCACACTGACTTCTGAAGTATTAGATGAGAATAGATGGATGCATACAGGAGATTTGGCTACTATGGATGATCAAGGGTATATTTCGATTACAGGGCGTATTAAAGACCTTATTATTCGTGGAGGGGAGAATATATCTCCGAAGTGGATAGAAGACTTCTTATACACTCATCCCTCTATTGCAGACGTACAGGTTATTGGAGTTCCAGATGAGAAATATGGAGAAGAGATTATGGCTTGGGTAATCTTAAAACCAGGAATAACCTTGACAGGTGATGAATTAAAAGGCTTCTGTACAGAGAAGATAGCCCACTTCAGAATACCGAAGTATTGGAAGTTTGTATCAGAATTCCCAATGACCATATCAGGTAAGGTAAGAAAAGTAGAGATGAGACAAATAGCAGTGGAAGAATTAGGGCTGTAGAAAAGATTTATTCTTAACTTTGTACAAAATTATTCAACACAACACACAATGAAAATAGCAATCGGAAATGATCACGCGGGACCTGAATACAAAAAGGCTATCGTTAAGTATCTAGAAGAAAAAGGATTTACAGTAACTAACTATGGGACAGATGATTTTTCGTCTGTTGATTATCCAGATTTTGGACATAAAGTAGCTACAGATGTAGAAGAAGGTAAAGTTGATTTTGGTATCGTAATCTGTGGAAGCGGAAACGGTATAGCGATGACTGCTAATAAACATCAAGGTGTGCGCTGTGCCCTTTGTTGGACAAAAGAGATTGCTGAGTTAGCAAGACTGCACAATGATGCTAATGTGATCAGTATACCTGCTCGTTATACTTCTATAGAGCAAGCTGTAGCGATGGTAGAGACTTTCTTAAACACAGCTTTCGAAGGTGGAAGACACCAGAATAGAGTGAACAAGATTACTTGTGCCTAAACAAGTAAATACTATAATGTAAAAAGAACAAAAGCACGTAGTCTCTAGATTACGTGCTTTTTTATTTTATAACAGTCTTGTTTTTTATTATCAGTAGTAAGTTATTGAATAACTATTCTTGTGCTTTTTTTTCTGCTCTATTTCTTTCTAACATTTCATTAAAACGTTGCCATTCTCCAGAAGCTTTTAGTTCATTGATTAAAGCAATTGTACCTTCTAGCTTCCCTGTATTATCAATAATAACCTCTTCTCTATCAGAGTATGTAACTTTATGTAAGATAGGTTCTTCGTTTTTATTAAAATCAATTTCTTTTTTCATAATGCATTACTTTATACTGTTCGTATTAGGTGTGATTAGAAAGCCTTGATATTCTTTATTCTTAGCAAAGAATATTAACTTTCCTTCTATATCAAATCCATAGATATTAAAATATTTAGACAGTTCCTCATAGTTATTTGATATAGCTATTCTGTATAATCGTGTTCGTGAAGGGGTACTACCTCTAAAGACTATTTTATAAACTTCTTTGTCTTGCGTGAATAGTAAAATTGCTTGAAATAGTGTAGCTAATATCTTAACCATATCACCATTATTACTAACGACTTTGTCATCTATAGCATTACTATTTACTAGGTCTTTGTTCTTATCTCCAAAACTTAGATTATATAATTCGTCTTCTATATCTAATAGTGTAAAGTTAATTATTTTTTCGATTACTTGAGTATCAGAGATACTTGTAAATTCATAACTGTAATTCCTGTTAAAAGCTGTAAGTGAATAAGATGGATACTGCATATCTAACCTATTAGCGTGTTAGAAATGACAAGTTAGGGATTATCTATAAGACGAAATAACAGTATTCAAAGACTGTGTATATCCAGAGAAGATAGATAGTAGATTCGTTAGTGATCAGAAGTATTATTAGGCGAAATAGTGAGAACTAAAAGTCCTTAGTTATTGTTGAAGGAATATTAAGATTCCTTTTGTGCCTTTTCGTATTCTTCTTTTCGTATTCTTTCTCTTTCTTCGAAAATGTCTAATTCCCCTGAAGCTCTTAGCTGTGCAAATAGATTATTTGCATATTCTATTTTACCTGATTCGTCAATGACTCTTAGGTTGTTATTAATAGTAATAATTTTAGGTTTAGTATCAGTCTTTACTTCGTTTGAATCAATCTTTTTTTTCATAATGCCTTATTTTATACTGTTTGTATTTGGTGTGATTAAGAAACCTTGATAGTTTGTATTCTTTGCAAAGAACACTACTTTTCCTTCCATATCAAATCCGTATATACTGAAATGTTTAGATAGTTCAGCATAGTTATTAGATACAGCCATTCTGTATAATCGTGTGCGTGAAGGAGTACTACCAGTAAAGTATATTTTATAAAAATCTTTGCCTTCCGTAAATTTGAGTACAGCTCTAAATATAGTAGCCAATACTTTATTCATATCACCATTATTACTGACAATTCTATCGTTTATACGCAATAAATCACCATCGTAATTGGTTCTATCTCCAAAGCTTAAGTTATAAACTTTATACTCACCTTCAACAGGTGTAAAGATAATTAATTTTTTGATAGCTTGGTTTTTGCCTATGCTTGTAAATTCGTAGACTGAGTTTTCTCTATCTGTTGTAAATGAATAAGATGGATACTGCATATCTAACCTATTAGCATGTTAGAAATGACAAGTTAGGGATTATCTATAAGACGAAATAACAGTATTCAAATACCTTTTTTGATTACTCTATTTCGAAGATAGCTTGTATCTCTACCGCAGAGTTGACAGGTACAGAAGTAGCACCTAGAGTACCTCTAGCATGTTTACCTTTTTCTCCAAATATTGCTACAGATAGATCTGATGCCACATTCATTAGATTAGCGTGTTGAGAGTAGTCAGGAGTCGTGTTGAATATACCTGTTAGCTGTACGGTTTTCTTTACTCTGTTGAGGTCACCATCAACAGCTAGTTTAAGCACTGCGATTACATTCAGCATTGTCTGTTCAGTAGCTTGTTTTGCTTGTTCTTCTGTGATATCTACACCTACCTTACCAGGATATAATATTTTTCCATCTTTTAAGGCTACCTGATTGATGAATACTAGATTTCCACTGCGTGAGTAAGGAGTGTAGTTCCCCACAGGATTTGGTGCTACAGGCAGTATGATGTTCTTTTGTTTAAGTGTAGTTTCTACATCAGTGACTACTTGTTTAGGTGTACTTTCCTCTTTCTTCTGAAAAGTTCCTTTTAAAGCTTTGGCAACTTTGGCGAAGTTTTGACCTTGCGTATAAGCGATCAGCAGTTCACTTTCACTAGGACGTTGCACCGTTTTGTTTGAAGCAAGGCTACTTGCTCCTAGTACACTAGTGCCTTGAGGGATGCTATTATCTAGCTTCTCCGTAGCTCTGATGCCATTCGATACGAGTATCATCCCATGTACTGCTAGACTGTTCCAGAACGACTGTAATGCTAGCTCCTTCCCTGCTCCACTACCAGCAGACATAAATACCGCCGTAGGCATTCCCTCTAGAGCATGAGTAGTCCATAGATCTACTGTCTTCGCAAAAAAGGCACTCATCGGAGTACTGATATTGCCAAAATATACAGGAGACCCCCATACGACTCCATCATAAGTCGGTAGCTCCTCAGGAGTAGCTATCTGTAGATCATGCAACAGTGCGTTTTTTGAAGATTGTACTAGTTTTATAGTCGCCTCTGTGTGAGGATTGTTTTCTATTCCTTTAGCGATTTCTTGCGCCATTTTATACGTACCACCTGTATCAGAGTGGATAAGTACTAATATCTTGGTTAGGGTATCTTTTGCCATGATCTGTGATGTTGTGAAGAGTAGTGCACAAGTGATTAGTGCAGTATATAATGTTTTCATATTATTTATTTTAAGTATAATCACAAAGGTATGTATGCAGTTTATATTATATTTGTCAAAAAATATATGCAAAACGCCAATATCAAATGTGGATTGACTGAGAAACTCTTAGGAGTATATGATGATACTAATGAGGTACAGGCGTATGTATGGTATGAGGACAACTTCGTTCACGATGAGTATCAGCACGCTCATCAGCGATATCAACTCACCTATGTAGAACAGGGCTATCAGTACCTTCACGTAGATAACTGTATCTATCTAGTGCCTCAGTATCACGTAGCATGGATACCTTCTGGACAGCAGCACGCTACTACTTCTACAGCGAAGGATATCAACTTAAAAGTACTGTTGTATAAAGATGTACCAGCTGACTCATTCTATGAGCAAGTACATATATTCCCTGCGCCTACTGTGCTGAGAGAGATGCTACAGTACGCAACGAAGTGGAACAGAGTAGTCCATACAGAGTTAGAGAAAGAACAGTTCTTACAGGCTATTCTGATGAGTTTAAAATCGTTCTGTGAAGAGAATCAATCTCTTCAATTACCTATCCCTACAGATCATAGGTTAATACCTGTATGTGCTTATATCAATGAGCATTTTACCTCAACGCTAGACTTAAATGAACTAGCCAGTATCTCTACTATGTCTGTGCGCAATCTACAGCGCCTGTTCAAACTAGAGACGGGTATCACTCTACAGAAGTACCTTCAGATCATCCGTATCTTGAAGAGTATAGAACTAGTAGATACAAGAGAATTTACCTTGAGCGAAATCGCTTTTAAAGTAGGTTATAAGAGCTTAGTTGCCTTTAGAAACTCCTACTTTGATATCATGAAAGTATATCCTAAAATTAAAAAATAAGCGTATACACCCCTGACAAAAGGTTGTCACTGCTCTGCTCTACTTTTACTCCATAATTTTAACAAGATACAGAATGATACGAGTAAGCAATGCACCAGTGTGTGCGATGGAGTTCACCAGTTTTAGAAAGAAAACCACAGTAAGTGATGACGAATTATTATTTGCAGTAGCTCGATTTGAGCGACAGCTGACCCAAGTAGAAGGGCTAGTATATCATTGCTTAGTGCGCAACTATGATAACGAGTATGCTAATGTGCTGTTTGCTAATTCTATGGAGGTGATTAAGACATTAGAAGCAGTGATAGGAAACACAAAAGAAACCCAAGACTTCTTCAGTATGGTAGATATAAGTACAGTGCAGGTAGAGTATCACGAGATAAGCAAACCTAACTTCACAGTGCCTTCCTACTTTGGTTGTATAGAGAATGGTAAGTTTTCTCTTAAAGATACTGCCCAAGCCTCTACTCTATTATCTGCTTCGGATGCTGTAGAAGAATCTTATCTCAATGCTTTCGAGAACACAAAAGGGCACTTTATCTCCACTCGTGGCGATAACCAATATGCCGAAATCGTATTAGGTCAAACCTTAGGCAATACGAAGGAGATTTGCTATGGTTATTTTGGGAATGAAGCTTGTCTTTCTCTTCTTGGTTTAATCGACGAGAGTAGTATGCATTTAGGTTTTTGGTATGTGGTCGGATAAGTAAATTAAAAGTGATTCAATATTTGAATATTGACTGACATTGAGCTATTTAACTGTCGCTGACTAAATGAGGTTGTCACTGTCAATATCAGTTCAATAGCAACTAAACTGAACAGATGTGTTCAGTAATTGTACAGGTACAGATTGTCTTAAATTAGGGGTTACCTCTCTTTTTTGTGCTACTATTATTTGGGTGGTCGGCTTTTGGTCGGCTAGTGATGGGCATTTGATCGGCTTAAAACATCGCAAAATAGCCTATCACTACCCTATCACCTACTGATCATATACCGATAAGGTGGAATAGTCTTTGTGCAATTTTAGAATACCAACCTATAAAATTAAAAGTTATGGCAAAGATGTCACCAAAAGGAAAAATTACAGGAGTAAGTGGGCCTGTGTATTTTAGGTCTTTAAACAATGTACAGATCGTACAAAGCAGGCCTAATCGCTCAAAACAAGACAAGGGCAAGAACCCTTCTGCTAAGCTGTTTAAGCATACTGCGCAGAGCCTGAGACATATACGTAAGCATGTCGAATACTTCTTAGGGATGAGGTATGAGTCTACTGCTCATCTGCGATTGATGGGACTCGTGATGACGGCCTTGCGCAAGAATACTGTACTGCCGATAGCAGAGACTACACTGTACAATACTTCTATCGCTGAGGTAGTCGGATTTGAATGGAATACAACCAAACTATTTACAGATACCTTCTTGGTAGATATAGCTGTAGATGAGTTGGAAAATAAGGAGATAATTGTATCAGTGGCACCTTTTATCCCGATAGAACAGGTAGACTTCCCTCCTATGTGTACACATGCTAGTTTGCGCATAGAAGGTTTCTTTATGACGGATACAGATGAGATGCTCGGTAAGCAAACAAGTGCATTATCTATTGATTTCAAAAAGAGTGATGAGGTGGTCAGTCCTCAACCGCTATCTGTCCTGATACCTCATCGAGATTGTCTTAAGATGGTGGTGGCAGAGATACAGTTCTTCTACCCGATTAATAACAATCCTAATCAACTGACACTGTATAACACTAAGGCTTTTAATCCTAGTGTGGTGGTGTATGTGGGGAGGTGATTATTGAATGAAAATTTACTGTATATTTATGGTAATTGTTTTGATAATAAATGGTTTATTAGAATAGTACCTAAAAATAAAAGAGTAAGTCATGAATAGACTAATAGTTATACTGATACTAGTTTTCAGCTTGAATGCTTGTGGACAACAGCCAAATAAGGCTCAAGATAAATTGAATCCAAGCTTTGTAGAGAAGACAAAAGAGCTGTTTAAACAAGTAAAAGTATATGACGAAGAGCTAGAGTACACTCTTGAGGTTAAAGAATCACATGGTTGTACTTATGAAGTATTAGTGAGTGGTTTTCCTGTTTTGAGTCATTATGTATCAGGAGATTTCACTGGTAATATTCCTATTAATCAAGCTATAGTAAAGAGTGGTGTACAGCAAGTAGAATTAATAGTCACTCCATCTGTAGATGTAAACTATGTTAGTGAGAAGAGCTTAGATCTAAGTAAGGCTAAATTTGATTTTAGTATTGTCTGTCAAAATAAGAATAGAGAATCTACTACTGTTCATACCTATTCTTTACCCAAAGATGAAAGCTCTTTAATGGCATTTGAAGACAATTTTGTTTTTGATGCTCCTTATGTTTATTACGAACACGATGTACAACATTGGATGAATAGTGTTGATCTTCAGACAGAGGATAGGGTTAAGTTATTAAAGGAGGTAGAAATGTTTTATAACGAGACTATAGAATTTCTTAATAAAGCGGAAGCGGAGCATTTGGCGCGTATTGCCTATCAAAGCCAGCTGGATTATCATCGCTATTCTTATCTAAAAAGTGGTAGTTATGCTAATTTCTTAATTGATTTTTGGAAAAATAGCTATAAAACCAAAGAGATAGAGCCTTTAAAAGATTATGAAATGAGGTTCTATGCCAATGGTCGTATAGTAAAGTTAGTAAGGATAGATAAGGAGAATTATAATAAATCGCCCTTGATACTGGTAACTCGTCAAGGTGGTGGAACTAGTTTTTATGAGATTAATTTGCATAGACCGAAAGAAGGAGGTGCTTTAGAAGTGATTAGATGATAAGAAAAATAGAAGGTTTTTAAATATGAAGAAGTTAAATTACTTTGTTTGTGCAAATAGGGGATATTATATTGAGTTAGATTGGAGCTGGGAAGTAAGCTATAGTTTTAAAGATTTTGAATCAGGTTTAATATATGTACATACAGTAGATCAAAATGAAGATAGATGGGTATCTGGTGCAGGTATGATTAGACAACCATAAAAGAGTTATATCCTTGAACCAGAGTATGGTAAAATAATGACATATAAAGAATGGAAGGCTTTCTTTAATTATGATATGCAAACTATTTATACTGAAGACGGGATGTTTAAATACACAAGACAGCGTAAATATGATGATAAAGTAGATTGTGATTATATAGATGAAACGTTAGTCTTTTTAAAAGGAGATCATATAACTACAAGTCAAGGTGTTGCTTTTTATGGAGAAAAAAAGGATACTTTATTGGTCGCAGACGGTAGTTAAAACTATGCACTTTAGTGCATTTAGCTTTCAGCTTCTAAAAACCTTTCACAATATTGGTTGTTGTTACTTGTGAATTGGTTATCTAGTGCATTTTGAAACTAAGATATTTTAAAAGTTAGTTTTAAGTAAAACTACTAAGTTCTGTATTTCCACACAGGCAGACTTTAGTCTGCTTTAACAAACTATGGACTTTCAGTCCATAGTGGTTTATTAGAAAGTACAATTAAAGAAATAGAGGAACGAATTAGAATTAAACAGGAGTATGCTAATAGACCATCTATAGTTGATTTTAGTAAGGGATATTAGGATAAGTTAGAGGATTATGACATATTATTTGCTTATTATAAGCAGACTAATGTTGTTCTGAATATTTTTGATAAGGGCGTTTATAAGGTTTATGAATTAAATAAATCGAAACAATTTGATTTTAGAGAGTTAGTGAGAGCTGGAACAATAAGTCCTATTATTGAATTTTCAAGTATTAAGAACTTATGGGAATCTTTTGTACAAGATGAAGATTGGTACCTAAAGTATATTCGATGTTATAATATTAAAACAAGTCCATTTGCTTTAGCGAGTGTTGTGTTGGGGACTATAAATGAACTACATAGGCAACAAAGTTTTACCTTTAAAGAATATGAACAAATAAACAGTTGGATAAATTTAGTTTATAGTGATGAATATAGAGGAGAAGAAATAAAACAGTGGTGCTCTAACTGTCATAGTTTAGTTAAGTTTTATAGTAGGTATCCTAAACATATCTGTAGAGAATGTTCAGATAAAAAGATGTATGATAAGGATGGATTACTTTTAGACATTGTTTATTTAGGATATGATGGAATAGAAGTAAAACATTTAAAGAGTAATAATGTAGTTGAGAAAACAGAGACTACTTTTTATTTTGATGATTGTCATTTAGATGGAAAAATATTTACAGCACAGCCTGCTAGATTTGGAGGTATAGTTTTTCAATTGAGAGAAGACTCAATATGAAGTTGCTTTGGCTTAAAACTGCAGAAGAGTAATATACAAGAGACTTATGACTGCGGTTATAGGTCTTTTTTTATGGATATTATCGTTTAAAGACGATAAAGAATAAGGCTACCTGTATGGCTAGGATGGCATAAAACTTTAGTTTAAAAGAGTCTTTAGAGATTTTATGTCTAAGTTTCTTCATCGCAATCCATGCACCTAGTGTTCCTCCAAAAAAGCAAAGAGACAGGAGGTTCTTCTCAGAAACACGTCTTTTGTTTTTAATCGCTTGTTCTTTGTCAAAGGCAAACATGGAGAAAGCTAAATAGTTTATTATAAGTAGATATAGGAATAAAAACTTCATGAGATTTATTTATTGTGACAAAGGTAGTATTTTAGCTATTCTTAAAATAATAAAATATGACGTTGATAGAGTTTATTCAACAGGCTGTGAGTGCTAGTGCAAAAAGTATAGAGAATACGCTGTCTCTGTTAGGAGAGGGATGTACTATACCGTTTATCGCTAGATATAGAAAAGATAGAACTGGTAATCTAGATGAGGTGATTATCGAAAAAATAGCAAAGTATAGCGAGCTGTACGAAGGGATAGTGAAGAGAAAGGAGTCTATATTAGGTTCTATAGAAGAACAGGGGAAGCTAACAGATGAATTGCGCAATAAGATTACAAATAGCTTTGATCTAATAGAGATAGAGGATTTATACTTGCCCTATAAGAAGACTCGTAAGACGAAGGCTGATACGGCTAGAGAGAATGGTTTAGAACCATTGGCTAAAGTGATTATGGCTCAGAATGCTCATGATATAGAGTCTATCGCTGCTAAATATCTTAATGATAAGGTAGGAAGTGAAGAAGAGGCTATACAGGGGGCATCTGATATCATTGCTGAATGGATTAATGAAAATATGTATGTGAGAAAATCACTGAGAAGAAAGTTCCAACGCAGTGGGGTGATCAGTACTAAGGTAGTAAAGGCAAAAAAAGAAGAAGAGCATGCGCAGAAGTTTGAGCAATATTTTGATTGGGCAGAACCTGTGTATAAGATACCTGCACATCGATTATTAGCTATTCTAAGAGCAGAGAAAGAAGGTTTTATCAAGTTTAATGTAGGTATTGATAAGAGTGAGGCTATTAGCTTCATAGAAGATAATGTAGTTAAAGGTAAGAATGAGTGTGGTAAGATAGTAGAGAAGGCAGTAGCGGATAGTTATAAACGTCTGTTAGAACCTGCATTGTCTAATGAGGCCTTGGTAGAAGCGAAGGAGAAGGCAGATTTAAACTCTATACAGGTATTTGCGGATAACCTTACTCAGTTGTTATTAGGTTCGCCATTAGGAGAGAAACGCATATTAGCTATCGACCCAGGGTTTAAGACTGGGTGTAAGGTGGTTTGTTTAGATGAGCAAGGTGATTTGTTATACAACGAGACTATATTTCCTCATGCTCCTCAGAAGGATACTACTATGGCGATGAAGAAGATTCGCTCTATGGTCAATGCATACAATGTAGAAGCTATCGCTATCGGTAATGGTACAGCCTCTAGAGAGACGGAGTTCTTTATTAAGAAAATAGCTTTTGATAAGCCTGTACAAGTATTCGTAGTGAATGAGGCTGGAGCATCTGTGTACTCTGCGTCTAAGATAGCGAGAGAAGAGTTTCCTACTTATGATGTGACAGTGAGAGGTGCTGTGTCTATCGGGCGTCGTCTGTCTGATCCATTAGCAGAGCTAGTGAAGATAGATCCTAAGTCTATCGGAGTAGGACAGTATCAGCACGATGTAGATCAGTCTATGCTTAAAAAAGAGCTAGATAATGTGGTGATGAAGTGTGTGAACTCAGTAGGAGTTAACCTAAATACTGCTAGTAAATCGTTATTGAGCTATGTGTCTGGGATAGGTGAGAAGATGGCTGAGAATATAGTGCAATACAGAACTGAGAATGGACCATTTGAGAGCAGAACAGAACTTAAGAAAGTACCTCGACTAGGAGATAAAGCCTTCCAACAGGCAGCTGCATTTGTGCGTATTAAGAACGCTAAGAATCCATTAGACGACTCTGCTGTACATCCAGAGGCTTATGGTGTAGTAGAGAAGATCGCTAAAGATATGAAGGTGTCTATAGGGGATATGATCTCTAATAAAGAGCTTATCGCTAAAGTAGATGCTAATAAATATACTACGGGTGAGGTAGGAGCATTAGCGCTTCAAGATATCTTAAAAGAATTAGAGAAGCCTGGTCTAGATCCTAGACGTAGTGCTAAGGTATTTGAGTTTGATCCTAGTGTGAAACAAATTACAGACTTAAAAATAGGTCAAGTATTACCTGGTATTATCAATAATATTACCAACTTTGGTTGTTTCGTTGATGTAGGGATTAAGGAGAGTGGTCTAGTGCATATCTCTCAACTTAAGGCAGGCTTTGTATCAGACGTGAATGAAGTAGTGAAGTTACACCAGCATGTACAAGTGAAGGTGACGGATGTAGATGTTGCTAAAAAGAGAATACAGCTGTCTATGATATTAGATTAAACCTAGATTCCGCATTCGCTTAATACTACGATAAATACTACTTCACATCTCTTTCATTTCTTCTAAAACTATACTATAGTATGCTTTTTTGATAAGTTGAGAGCTGTTTTTGTAGAATTTACTCTATCGCGTATTCTAGGCTGAAAAAATAAATAAAAAAACATTTCTAAATCTTGTTTTTGGCACGATACTTGTTTTTAAATTGGTACTTGAGTTTGAAAACAATAATGTTGTTATTGAAAAAGAAAACAAGCAGGTAAGTAGTGTTTTTATTATGTTTTATAAGTGAAGTGCCTATCTTTTATTGTCAAGATAGGTACTTTTTTTTGAGCTATAGTGATGTATAGAAACAAAAAAAGCGTTATACGGCAAGCCATATAACGCGTAAAATATATAAGTTTAGAACAGAATTATTCTGTCTTAGAGTTATCTTGTGTATTCTCTTTTTTAGTTGTCTGTTGAGCGTTTTCGTCTCTAGTAGCATCTTTAAATTCTTTGATACCAGAACCAAGTCCTCTCATTAATTCAGGGATTTTTTTACCTCCGAATAACAATAGAATGATAGCTACAATAACTATAATTTGCCATGGCCCAACCATTCCTAAAAATATGTGTAATGAGTTCATAATAATCTTTTTGAAACATTAAGTAGCGACAAATATAGTAAGAAAAATGTAAAACGTTTATTCGTAATAGGTTTTATTTAACTTTTAACGTTTATGTAGTAAGGAATTTTCTTTTAAACTGTGAATATTTAGGTAAAGTGATAGAGTCAAATTTTATAATTATTATATTTGTGTAGTAAAATAGGTACAGATGTTAGGAAAGGGACATAAAAGAAAAAAGTGGAAAAATACACTTTTAAGTAAATACCGTATTGTTATCGTTAATGATAAGACGTTCGAAGATGTAAAGTCTTTTAAGCTTAATTTACTTAATGTTTTTGGTGCCAGTACTACATTGGTATTTTTATTTATTCTATCAACTGTTTTGATGTTGGTATTAACTCCGTTAAAGGAATATATACCTGGGTATTCTTCTGCTGAGCTAAAACAAAAGGCAGTCGAATTAGCTCTGAAAGTAGATTCGCTAGAGAATGAGTCTAGACAGAATCAACAGTATCTAAGTGCAATCAAAAGTGCCTTGTTAGGAGAAATACAGGTGACAGAGGCTAGTATAGACTCTTTAAAGTTAACTCAGAAACCATTAAATCAAATCGAGCATAAAGATCCTAGTGAAACAGATATGAAGCTAAGAGAAATGGTTCGACTAGAGGATAAGTATAATCTCTTCGAAGAGAGTAAACCTAAAGTTAGCCAAGTCCTGTTTAGCCCAATTAATGCAGAAATAGTTAGAAAATACGATAGTAGAGCAATGCACTTCGGTGTGGACTTTAGAGCCCCTGCTAATACACCTGTAAAAGCGATTAGTAAAGGCACAGTGTTATTCGTAGACTGGACTATAAAAGATGGTTATACAATCATCTTGCTACACGATGAAGGTTTAATATCTGTATATAAACACTTAACTTCTCTTACTAAAGGAGAATATGAAAGTGTAAGGTCAGGAGAAGTAATCGGTCTTTTTGATGGAAGTAGTGAGGCTACCGCATTAAATGCTTCTACAAAATACTTCCACTTCGAATTATGGAAAGATGCCTATCCATTAGATAGCTCATTATTTATAGATTTAGAATAAGAGAATATGTCAATAAAATCATTTGGGGCTAAAGTATTTGCTTCAATTATACATAAGAAAACACAGAAGTGGGTCAATGATCCTATTAATACGCAAAAGAAGGTTTTTGAACAATTGTTAGAGGATGCTAAGCATACGGCATTTGGAAAAGACCATAATTTTGCTTATATTAATAGCTACGAAGATTTCGTAAAACATGTACCCATCAGAGATTATGAAGGATTAAGACCTTATGTAGATAGAGTAGTAGCTGGTGAGAGTGATGTGTTGTGGAAAGGTAAACCTTTATATTTCGCAAAGACTTCGGGTACAACTTCGGGGGCTAAGTATATCCCATTAACCAAAGAGTCTATGCCGTATCATATAGAAGCTGCTCGTAATGCAATATTAGCTTATGTATATGAGACAGGTAAAGCGGACTTCGTAAATGGTAAAATGATCTTCTTACAAGGGAGCCCTATACTAGATGAGAAAAATGGTATAAAATTAGGTAGATTATCAGGGATAGTAGCTCACTATGTTCCTGCTTATTTACAGAAGAATAGACTGCCTAGTCTAGAAACAAACTGTATAGAGGACTGGGAGACTAAAGTAGATGCTATCGTGGAAGAGACAGTAGATCAGAATATGAGTGTGATCTCTGGTATTCCGAGCTGGGTACAGATGTACTTCGAAAAACTAAAGGAGAAAAAAGGTAAACCTGTAGGGGATATATTTCCTAACTTTAATTTGTTCATTTATGGAGGTGTAAACTATGAGCCTTATAGAGGTAAATTTGAACAAATGATCGGACGTAAGGTACCATCTATAGAGTTGTTCCCTGCTTCTGAAGGATTCTTCGCTTATCAAGATACACAGACAGAGAAAGGGATGTTATTGTTGCTAAATGCAGGTATCTTCTATGAGTTTATAAAAGTAGAGGAGTTCTTTAATGAGAATGCTAGAAGATATACGATAGGAGAGGTAGAGCTAGGTGTGAATTATGTATTAATTATCTCTACCAACGCTGGACTATGGGGATATAATATCGGTGATACGGTACAGTTCGTTAACCTGAAACCTTATAGAGTAGTGGTATCTGGGCGTATAAAGCATTTTATCTCTGCATTCGGAGAACATGTGATCGGTAAGGAGGTAGAGTCTGCTATACAAGAAGCTATGGAGGGTACGTCAGTAACGGTTAATGAGTTTACTGTAGCACCACAGATTAGTCCAGAAGAGGGATTGCCTTACCATGAATGGTTGATAGAGTTCGGCAATGAACCTGAGGATTTAGAAGCTTTTGCTTTAAAGATAGATAATGCTCTAAGAAAGCAGAATATGTATTATGATGATCTAATTGTAGGAAAGGTGTTGAAGACATTAGTCATCTCTAAAGTAAAACAAGAAGGCTTTAATAATTATATGAAAAGTATAGGAAAGCTAGGAGGGCAAAATAAGTTGCCTAGATTAAGCAATGATAGAATCATCGCTGATCAATTAAAATTATATTAGTAAAAAGAAATAATAAGACGTAAAAAGGAGAAGTATATGAAAGAGATAAAGAATATATCTAGAACGAGAGCGCAAGTGTCGTCTGCAGCTGTGGAGCGTATGTATATTACAATGCGCCATTTGTTTAACAGAGGTTTTTATAAACCGATGGGAGTGTCAGGAGATACATTAAGAGAAGCGCTATTAGAATTGCGTCCAGAAATATATGGTACTATCGCAGAAGAAAAAGTAGAGTTAAACGGATTGTTATATGTTATCGAACGCCTTCCGATTGGAATAGAGGAGTGTCGTTATATTAACTTGACATCTGATGAGGGGTATTCATTCTCTCACTTTACAGCTATAGTACCACCTAAGAGAAGAAGAAACTGTTATCGAATAGATGAGGAACAGATGAATATCGAGATCACTAGAGGTAGATCTGATATCTATGATGTTTTGACTCACTTGACATTTATATTCATCGAATCGCATAAAATTAAAGATCGTGTATTGATAGGAGAAGATGGTAAGGTAACTCGCGATTGGAAAAAGATAGAAACTGCAGCTAAAAAAGAAGAGTTTTTAGAATTAGAGGAGAAAGAGGTAATCATGTCTCACCTAGCTAATGTATTAGGACGTTCTTTTGCTGAGGTTCTAGATGTATATGAGAAATTCGCTATTCCTGAGAATCCAGACCGTTTCTTAGACGTGATTTACTGGTTAGGAAAGTTAGCGATAGAAGAGGATGTGTATAACGATAAACGTACAATCACTTTTAGCCCACTACTTAGAGAACGTCTAGGACACCATATCTATGGAGAAATGTGGTCTGATAGAATTAAAGAGGTGCTCACAGCTAAAGGATTATTAGAACGTCCAATCCATATCATCAGTGCGAATATGCACAGTGTTATGAATTCTATCTTTGCTCCTTCAGTTGTAAAGAGTGAAGTAGAGGTAAGTTCTGAGCTAGAGGTATACGAAGAGCTTAGCAAGCCTGAGAACAAACACCTTAGAGATTTGGTTAATGAACGCGCTGAAAATGAAGGAATGACTTTCTTAAGAGATGAGTCAGGAACGAACATTGACGTACAAATCTTCGATACTGCTAAGATAGATTTCGCTACTACAAACTTTAAGGCTCAGCAAATAGAAGGAGAGTATCCTGTGATTATCGTTATGGATTACGCTTTCGGTGAGCAGGCTTATGAGACGATTGATGAGCTTTTAAAGCCTTATAAAAAGACAACGATGATAGATGTGGAATCTGTATCTATCATGGGTAAAGCAGGTATCTTAGTGGGAGGTAAAGGAGATATCATGATTCCATTCGCTCATATTAATGAGGGAACAGGGGATAATTATCCTTTTGACAATGAATTGACAGTAGATATGTTTAAGAATGATGATATCCCTGTATTTGGAGGAACAATGGTAACTGTATTAGGGACATCACTTCAAAATAAGGATTTATTAAAGTTCTTCCACGATTCTACATGGGGTGTAATCGGTCTAGAGATGGAAGGTGCTCACTACCAAAAAGCAATACAGTCTGCTTCTAAGATCAGAAAAAGTATTAATCCTGATGTGAAAGTAAGATATGCTTACTATGCTTCTGATAACCCATTAGAGACAGGTAGTACATTAGCTTCAGGAGGGTTAGGTACAACAGGAGTAAAGCCTACTTACTTAATTACCATTAAAATACTAGAGCAGATATTTAATATTAAGTAATTAAATTCTAAATAGTTTAAGATAAATGAGCCATCACAGAATATATGTGGTGGCTTTTTATTTTGATTTATATGTTAAATTGTGAATTTAAGTGTAATTTTATAGTCTTAGAATTTAGTTGAAAAGATGAAGGTATTTACTACTCCTATACAAGATTGTGTTATCATAGAACCAAAGGTATTCTTCGATGAGCGAGGATATTTCTTAGAGAGCTTTAATGAGGCTGTTTTTGCGAAAGAAACAGGGTTAGCTGTACGTTTTATTCAAGACAACCAATCTAAGTCTTCTAAGGGCGTTCTAAGAGGGCTTCATTACCAAAGAGGAGCTTATCAGCAAGCTAAGCTAGTAAGAGTATTACAAGGTGAGGTATTAGATGTAGTAGTGGATCTTCGCAAGGACTCTAGTACATATGGACAGCAGTTCACTCAAGTGCTATCAGCAGATAATTTTAAACAGGTGTTTATCCCTAGAGGGTGCGCGCATGGTTTTTTAGTAAAGAGTGAGACGGCAATATTCGCTTATAAGTGCGATAACGTTTATAATAAAGAATCTGAAGGGGGTATCATCTATAATGATCCAAGTTTAGGGATTGATTGGGAGTTTAATCTTGATGAGGTTATCGTTTCTGATAAAGATAAGGTATTACCATTATTCGAAAATGCTTTACCTATATGATCAAGATATTAGTTACAGGGGCTAAAGGACAAGTAGGACAATGCTTACAATCTATAAGTCATGAATATGATGGAGTGGAATTCTTTTTCTTTGATTCTAGTCAGTTAGATATAACGAATGAAGTTTCGATAGATGAGGTTTTCAGTAAAGTGTACCCTGATTATTGTTTTAATTTAGCTGCTTATACTGCTGTAGATAGAGCAGAGGATGAGGAAGAATTAGCGTATAAAGTAAATGCTGAAGGAGTAATGCACTTAACAAGAGCATGTAATCAATACAATACTACGTTAGTGCACCTGTCTACTGACTTTGTATTTGATGGTCATAAACAGACTCCTTATACTGTCTCTGATATCCCAAATCCTATTAATGTGTATGGTGCTTCTAAATTAAAGGGAGAATTATACATAAAAGCGAATATGAAGCGTTACTATATCGTGCGTACTTCATGGGTGTACTCTGATTATGGTCATAATTTTAAGAAGACGATGTTGAGATTAGCAGAGACTAAAAGTGAAGTAAGTGTTGTAATGGATCAAATAGGTTGTCCTACTCATGCAATAGAATTATGTCATTTTTTAATGTCTCTGATGCAAGGAAATCATGATTATGGGGTTTATCATTATAGAGGCGATGTAATTTGCTCTTGGTATGACTTTGCGGTATCCATATTTAAAGAGAATAATATTAATATAAAAGTGAATCCAATCACTACTGAGGAATATCCTACTAGGGCTAGTAGACCGAGGTATAGTGTGTTGGGTATGTAGATATGAAGGATTTTTATTTTATTTTATTAATAACTCTTTTGTTTTATTCATGTAAAAGAGATGTTACAGTGAGTACTTATATTAGTACCGAAAATAATGTTTTTAATGTTGAAGATACAGTTAAAGTAGGATTCAATGCAGTTGATTTTTTAGACAAAAAGGTTTTTAATAATGATAGTCTGTACCCTAAGTTTCCCTTTTCTGGTTCAAATATAGCTATGTATGATAATTTAGAAAGATCTGAAGCAGAAATTCCTCTAATTTATTATAATAGCGGGCATCACTATTATCCAATTACTTTTTGTCAAGTGGCTTTAGCATATCATGCTAATTTTTTAGAAACTAAATCAGAGAATAGTAAAGAAGAGTTTTTAAAAATATCTTCACATATCTTAAACGAGGCAGTTTTGATAGAAGACTTTGCGGTTTTACAGACGGAACTACAAGTTGAAAACTATCGACTACCTTCTAAATGGGCATCAGCTATGTCACAAGGATACGCTGTAGTAATTATGTTACAAGCTTATAATTTAACGAGAGATAATAGATATTTAGATATGTCCAATAAGTTCTTGAAATCATTTGATTATTCAATAGATAAAGGAGGAGTTTTAAATTTTTGGGATGGTTATCCTTTTTATGAAGAATATGCAGATCCTAAATCACATGTTTTGAATGGGTATATGTTTTCGCTAGCAGGATTGTATTATAGTTATCGAGTTACAGGTAATAATGATGCAAAACGTCTTTTTGATCAAGGTATAAATACTTTAAAAGCAAAAATTCATGTGTATGATTCTTTCTTTACTTCAAATTACAATAAATTTCGAGTAGAAGAAATGAAGAATGAGACATATGCTTCAGCAATTAATGAAGATCCAGATCATTATCATGAATTAGAGATTTATCAACTTTTGACTCTATATTATTGGACTAATGAATCAATATTACGAGAATATGCACATAAGTTTATTAAGTATGATACTGGAAAAATTGATAGTTATTATGATTTCGATAAATTTAAGAAAGTAACTTCTTTAAAATTACAAGAAAATATAGATGTGTTAACTGATGAGTTGTGGAGTTGGGGGAATTTTTGGAGTACAAAAAATAAAGATAATGAACTAATAATAGAGTTTGATAAGTATCGAAGAAATATAGAAGGTATTGTTTTTTATAGCCCTACTGAAGAATCTTTACCACACAATTATTCTATTTATGTGTGGGAAAAAGATAATTGGGAAAAAATATATACCAATAAAGATATCTATAATAAAAATAGAAAGTATTATAAAACAGGAGGATTCGATACATTTATTGATATAAACTACTTTCCTGTATCATTTGCTACCAATAAGTTAAAGATAAGTTTCGATGTTGGTAGTAGAGGAAACGTGAGCTTGAGAGAAATAAATGTGTTATTTGACCAAGATGATAAAGTAGAGTATATTTTAAATTCTATTAGAAAAAATGTAATTGATTGATGAATAAGGAATTTATAAAAAATATTATTATTAATAATTTATCATTAGGATTACAGTTTGGATCAAGATGGTTACTTAGTATTGTTTTATTGTCAAAATTAGGAATTATCCCTTTTGGAATTTTTTCATTTATTTACTCGTTGGCTAATATTTTGGTATCAGTTCTACCCTTCGGTAGTCAGTTTTATTTAATAAAAGAAACAAACATAGATAAGGATAATAGTAAAGAGTTACAGGCATCAGTTCTTATACTTACTATATTATCATTTTTAGTATTTGGAGTAATTTTGATTTTAGATTTTCTAGGAGTTAATAGTTATGGTTATGTAATATATTTAGGTTGGATTTTAGGAGTAGTTTTTAGTATTAATAATATTCTTTTTTCTTATTTAAAAGGAATAGGGCAGTTTGGCTTTGAATTAAAGATAAATGTTGTTTTTTCTTTATTAATTTTTGCTCTAATGGGGTATGTAATTTATATTGAAACATTAGAAATCAATACAATTTTTTACTTATTGATTTTATTTAATCTATTAACGACAGCTACTTTTCTTAATTTATCTAAAGGTATTTCTTTGTTTAAAGATATTACAGTTCTTCTAACTAAAAAACAGTTGTTACTTGTTTGGAAAGCGAGACAGTATTATGGATTACAGGATATAGTTACAGCTTCTTTTGTTCAGGGAGGAATGTTACTATTGCCACTTTTAGTTCAAGGAGATATTTATGGAACGTATAGAGGGTTGTTATTAATTGTGGCTCCATTTGCTCTATTAAATCTTGCGTTTTCACAAGTATTATTAAATCAAATAAAAAATGTTTCTGTTGAAGAAAAAGGAATAGTATTTCATTCTCTGCAAAAAATAGCTATTCCTATTCTAGTATTGATTTTAGGAGTAATGTATGTTTTTAGAGAATTTGTTTTAGAAAAAATAGCCAAGTTAGCTTTAACAGAAACAATTAATCAAGCGTATATCGGTGTGTTAGGGATTATATTTTTCAGTTTTGTTTATTCAGGGTACGAAATGTTATTAGTAGCTTTAAATAAACAGAAAATACGTTTTTTAATTATGGTTATTGGGGCTGTAGTTAATTTAATAACCATATTCACATTGTTACCCAAATATGGAGTAGTGGGAGCTATAGGAACTAATTTGATTTCAACATTTATTGTTTTTGCTTTAATTCTGTGGAGTGGGGAGAAACAATTAAAAAAATATTAAATTATGTGTGGAATTTTAGGAAGTATAAATTTACCATTTGGTGAAGCAACATTAAATACAATATATCATAGAGGTCCAGATAGTGGAGCTATTGAAAGTTTTGATATAGAGAATAGTACTGTTTTTTTAGGACATAGACGATTAGCCATTGTTGAACTAACAGAAGCAGGATATCAACCTATGACATCTATAGATCAAAATTTTGTAATTGTTTTTAACGGTGAGATATACAATCATTTAGAGCTTCGAAAGAAATTGCCTGAGATTAGTTTTAAAGGAAATTCTGATACTGAAACTATTCTTTACTATTTAGCTAAATTTGGTATTGAGGCGATAAAGGATTTTAATGGAATATTTAGTTTTTGTTTGCTAGATAAAAAGAGTCAAAAAGTGTATTTGGTTCGCGATCACTTTGGTGTTAAACCCTTATACTATTTATTAGAAGAATCTAATAAATTACTCTTCTCTTCAGAGATTAGACCTTTAAGATATTACAAGGGAAAATTAGAGATAGATCAAGAGAATGTAGCTGAGTTATTGAAACTTAGATATAATCCTTCGCCAGATACTATTTATCAAGGTATTTTAAAAGTGCGTCCTGGACATATTCTAGAGTATGACTTAGAGAAGAGCTCTATTGATATTTATAGTTATATAAACCCAGTTGCAATAGTTAAGAATTATAGCTTTAATAAGGCAGTAGGTAAATATGGTCAACTTTTTGAAGATGCTGTTAAGAGACAATTAATGTCTGATGTAGAAGTAGGTACTTTACTAAGTGGAGGAATAGACTCTGCTTTAGTTACTTATTTTGCTCAGAAACATTCTGATAATAGGCTTAAAACATATACAGTAGGGTTTGAAGAGAATGAATTTGCTAATGAAATAGAAGATGCTCAAAGGTCTGCTGATTTCTTAAAGACAGATCATCATAATATTATTATATCAGCTAGTAATTTTAAAGAGATTTTTGAAGAGACATGTCGTATTGTTGAAGAACCCTTAGGAACAACTTCAATATTACCAATGTTCTATTTAAATGAGGCTGTAAGTAAAGATTTAAAAGTAGTTTTAACAGGGCAGGGAGCAGATGAACCACTTGGTGGATATACTCGCTATAAAGGAGAAATCTTAGCAGATAAGTTTCCTTCTTTTATGTTTCAATTAATGAAGCCGATTGCTAATTACAGTAAAAAAGAGAGATGGATTAGAGCTGCTCAATCATTGTCTATTAAGAATGATGTAAAGCGTTGGGAAAACATCTATGCCCTATTTACAGATACCGAAATCAATACACTTATAAATCATAGTGATTATAAAAGCTATGATAGAATCTGTTATTACTATGAATTATTAAAGTGTAAAGACAAGAAAGGTGTTGAAGGAATGATGGCGGTTGATTTGAGAATGAATTTAGCAGATGATCTCTTAATGTATACAGATAAAGTTTCCATGAATTTTACAATAGAAACAAGGGTTCCAATGTTAGATGTTGAATTAATTAAGTTTTTAGAATCTTTACCATATGATTTTAAAATAGCTGATGGAAAAACAAAAAGAATACATAGAGCATTTGCAGAAGAAATTTTACCTACGGAAATAATTAATAGACCTAAGAAAGGTTTTATGTCTCCAACTGAAAAGTGGTTTAGAGAGGATTTAGGCGAGTATTATATACAAATGATTAAAGAAAGTGATAGTCCTTATTTTGAATTGTTTAATAAAAAGGCTGTATTGGATATTTTTGAACAACACAAAAAAGGCTTTAATAGAGAAAAACAGATTTTTACATTACTATCGATTTATTACTTATTTAATAAATAATGAAAATTGCAATTATAACATCTAGATATCCTAAAGAAAATCAGCTATACAATCATATGTTTGTTCATGTTAGGGCATTGTATTTTAAATCTCAAGGAGTAGATGTGACTATTTTAGTACCAGCAAAGGAGAAAAGTATATATAATTATCAAGGGATTCATGTAATAGAGGATGTGTCAAGTGAAATAGCTAATGTATTAGGGAAGTATGATCTATTATATCTGCATTTACTTAATCAATATCCATTAAAGAATGGTGGCTTTAGTATATACAATGCTATTTTAAAGAATAAATATCCTGTAGCAATCTATATTCATGGAACAGATGTGTTAAAGTATCCTGAGTATTTGTATGATTTTACTTGGTCAATAAAAGGTATTGTGAAGTATCTATATATTAATACTTGGAATCATTTTTGGATGAAGCGCTTCTTAAGGCAAATAAGTTTATCAAATAGGTACTTAATTATGACGCCTTCACTATGGATGAAAAACCATACTGAGAAGATTCTTGCTATAAAGTTTGAAAAGTTTTATGCAGTTCCTAATGGGGTTGATACTGAGTTGTTTGATGTTCCGTTTAATTATCAAAATAGACATAAGATTATTACAATAAGACCTCTCTCTGATGTTAAATATGGAGTTGATATGTCTATAGAATTAATGAGATTTTTACCGGATATATTTACATTAGATATTTATGGTAAAGGTTTTTTGAAGTATAAATATGAACAGCTAATAAAGAAGTATAATCTAGAGAATAGAGTTAGGATAATAGACGATTTTATAGAGAGAAAAGATTTGCCTACGTTGTTTTCTAATTATGGTATTTTTAGCGCTTTTACTTTGTTTGATTCTCAAGGAGTTATTATGTGCGAAGCTATGGCAAGTAGATTGTTAACAATAAGTAATAATAATTCTGCAATAAGTGAATTTATTGAAGATAGAATAGGGGGTTTAATTGATGATGATCTAGAGAAACTTGCACAGAGAATCATTGAGATTACTAATGATTCTCATGTGATGGAGAATATAGTAAAAGAAGGTAGGAGTGGAATGACGAAAATTAATTGGCGAAAACAAGGTGAAAAAGAACTTTTCTTATTAAAACAAATTGTGACATGAAATTAATACATGATAATGTAAAAAAGCTAGATTTTATTATAGGATATTTATTGTTTCCATTATTGATTTTGGACATGATAAATGGTATATTACATGAGAATAAGATTGAGTTTATATTTTCTTTAAGTCAATTGTATAAGTCTATTCTTATTTTATTATTAAGTGTTAGGCTTATTTTATACCCTAAAGTGTTTCAAAAAATTTTATTATATACGCTTATCCTTTTTATTCCTTCAATCACTCAATTTTGTTTTTATAATTCAGACCTCAACCTCCTTTTTCAGGACACTATTAGAACTTCGAAGTATCTAATTATTATTATCTCCTTTTATTATTTTAAATATTATCTAGTTGATAATAATAGTTTTACTATTTTATGGAGGTGGATAAAATTTTCATTTTGGATTTTAGCATCCAATTTATTGAGTAAGTTGGTAGGTTTAGGTTATCCAATGTATGAGTTTGGTAATATCGGGACAAGAGGATATTTTATTGCAGGTAATGAAATATCAGCATTACTAATTGTTCTATCTGCTATCATAGGTTATTATTATTTGGTTGTTAAAAAGGACAAGTTAGCTTTTATTTTTTATGGAGCCTTTAGTTTTGTTTTAGGTTTATTGATTAGCTCTAAAACAGGGATGCTAGGAATTGTTCTTGTTTATATTGCAATTCTTTTAAGTGTTTATGATTTTTCTAAAAATATATCTAAAGCAACAATTGGTAAGGCATTATTAGGAATTAGTAGCATATTAATTATAATTGTTCTTTTTATAACAAATACATCAATATTTGATAGATATACTTTATTTTGGGATAAGTTAGATTTTGTAACTTTTGTTTTGTCAAGCAGGAATTTATATTTCCATGAGACTTGGTTGATTATACAAGAGAAATATAATCTAGTTAATTATTTTATAGGAGTTGGGCCTACGCAATATTATGAATGGGCATCTAAATTTGTAGAAATAGATATGATAGATATTTTTTTCTCTTATGGTATAATGGGGGTTTTACTTTTTTTTCAATTTTATGGAAGTCTATTAAAAGAATCTATTTTGCTTAGTAAAAAGCAGGAATTCCCTTTTGGTCGAGTAACTTTAATTCTTTTATGTTTTTTACTTTTACTATCGTGCTTATCAGGACATATATTAAATTCAGGAATAGCTGGTGTGTATATAGGATTTGGGTTTGCTATAATGTTTAAAAAGATTTAAAATGGAAAGGAAATTAGTTTTATTAGGGACATCGTTATTTTGTTTTTTAATACCTATTTACACAAAGTTGGCTAATATAGGTTTAGGCTTATTAGTAGTCAGTGTATTATTCTATATTTATAAGAATCGAAAGAATTTAGAGATTTATGGATTAAAAATATATGTAAAAAATAGCTTTAAGACGACTGTTTTTATTTTTGTATTATTGATTTTAGGTTTACTTTATACAGAAGATCTGAAGAATTCAATAAAATTGATTGAGAGGTTTTCTTCTTATTTACTTATACCTATAATATTTAGTTTTTTTCCTTTAGTTTTTTTACAGAAGATTAAGGATGTTTCATTTAAGGCATTTGTTGGTGGAACGTTTGTATCTAGTTGTATATTGATATTAAATAATTTCTATAACTATTATTTATTTAAGGGGCAAAGTATAGTTTTAGAAAGAGATATTTTTAGTTATGATTTTACTTATCACGTATTTGCTTCTTTGCTTGACTTTCATCCAGTTTTCTATGGTTTCTATGTAGTATTTGCATTGGTAATTGTTTTAGAAAATAAAACTGTATTTCATAAAACTGTAAGAGTTCTATTAGTTTTTGTTTTAGTAATTTGTTTGTTGTTTTTAAATAGTAGAAGCCCTTTTTTACTATTAACATTATATATATTATTTTGTATAATAAGAGCATTTGTTTTATTTGTAAAGTATCGCAAAGGTGGGATACAACTATTGATAGTGGTCTCTTTGGTAATATTCTCTTCTTTGGGGCTGAATCAGGTTTTAAAAGGAACATATCTTTATGAAAGAATTTCAAGCCAAGTTGTATGGGAGCTAACTGAGAATAAGGGAACATCTTATAGTGGAGAGTTTAAAAATGATAGCAGATGGAGTAGATGGGAAGCTATTTTTTATAAAGGAATGGAACATCCTTTTGTAGGCTCTGGATCAGGAAGTGAAGATAGAATTTCACTGGAAGCTTATAAACAAGAAGGATTAATTTATGCAGTAAAAGAAAAGTACGGACCTCATAATCAGTATTTGTCTTTTTTTATTGAATATGGTTTAGTAGGAGTTGCTTTGTTTTTCTATTTTCTTGTAGTTAATGTAATACATAATATTAGAGCAAAAAATTTTACTTTCTTGTTTTTATTTGTAATTATAGGTGTTGGTTCTTTATTTGATTCTATTTTATATCGTAATATGGCTATTATATTTTTTAGTTTTTATGCAAGTATTTTTACATTAATTAATTTGAAAAATGAAAGAAGAAATTTTTGATATTTCCATTGATAATTTGTCTATGAATGAGACATTAGATGTTATTAATAAATCTATAGATACTAAAGAACCTATTATGCATATAGTGGTTAATGCTGCTAAACTTGTAAATATGCAAAGTGATATAGAGTTGTTTGATAGTATTAAGAATGCTGATCTAGTTAATGCTGACGGAATGGCTGTGGTATGGGCCTCTAAATTCTTAAAAAAATCATTGAAAGAACGAGTATCAGGAGTTGATTTGTTCGTCAAACTTGTAGAAAATGCTGCAAATAGAGGAGAATCAGTCTATTTGTTAGGTGCAAATGAAGAAGTTGTAAGTAAGGTAGCAGATAAGTTTAAAGAAAAATATGGTGATCAAGTTATAGGAGGGTATCGTAATGGATACTTTACAAAAGAAGAGGAACCCAGTATTGTACAAGATATTGTGAATAGTAAAGCTACTTATTTATTTGTAGCAATTAGCTCTCCAAAAAAAGAAATATTCTTGTCAACATACAAAGAGGAATTATCTTTAATAGGTTTTACTATGGGGGTAGGTGGAAGTTTTGATGTTGTTTCAGGAAAGGTAAAGCGCGCTCCTCTATGGGTTCAACAATGTGGAATGGAATGGTTTTATAGATTTCTTCAAGAACCTAAGAGAATGTGGAAAAGAAGCTTTATTACCAATGGTAAGTTTATTTTTTTAGTAGTTAAAGAGAAGTTTAGAAAAGGATGAAAAAAATATTAATAACAGGAGCAGCAGGTTTTTTAGGCTCGCATTTATGTGATCGTTTTATAGCTGAAGGTTTTCACGTAATAGGAATGGATAATCTAATCACAGGTGATTTAAAGAATATCCAACACCTATTTCAATTAGAGAACTTTGAGTTTTATCATCATGATGTAACGAAGTTTGTGCATATACCTGGAGAATTAGATTATATACTTCATTTCGCATCACCAGCGAGTCCGATAGATTATTTAAAGATACCTATTCAGACGCTAAAAGTAGGTTCATTAGGAACGCATAATCTACTTGGCTTAGCTCGTGTAAAAGGAGCACGTATTTTGATAGCATCTACATCAGAGATATATGGAGATCCATTAGTACATCCACAGACAGAAGAATATTACGGAAATGTAAATACGATAGGACCAAGAGGGGTATATGATGAAGCTAAACGATTCCAAGAATCTATTACTATGGCATATCATACATTTCATAATGTAGAAACAAGGATAGTACGTATTTTCAACACTTATGGCCCTCGTATGAGACTTAATGATGGACGTGTTATACCTGCATTTATTGGGCAAGCATTAAGAGGAGAAGATTTAACTGTCTTTGGTGATGGTAGTCAGACTAGATCTTTCTGTTATGTAGATGATCAAGTTGAAGGTATCTATAGATTACTGTTATCAGACTATCACCTACCAGTTAATATTGGAAATCCAGATGAGATTACAATATTAGACTTTGCTAAAGAGATTATTGCCCTTACTCAGTCAGAACAAAAGATTATTTATAAGGATTTACCAATAAATGACCCTTTACAACGTTGTCCTAGTATTGAGAAGGCTAAGAAAATATTAGGTTGGGAACCAAAAGTCGGTAGAAGTGAGGGTATGAAGTTGACGTATGAGTACTTTAAAGCTTATTCAAGTGAGGATTTATTAAGAGAAGAACATAAAGATTTTTCAAAGTATATATATTAGTGAGTAAAAATTCAGGTAGATATTCGTATTTAATTAGACCATTGACTATAGCTATTGATTTGTTTGTAATCAATACAATGGCAGCTTTATACTTCTCTAGTTTAAAAGGAGTATATCTATTTCATTTAGTCATTACTATTGGTTGGATTATTGCAGCATGGATGAGCGACTTCTATGGAGTCTTCCGCCATACACGAGTAGTTAAGATTGGAGAGAAAATAGTAAAGCAGTTTGTTCTGATCTTAGTATTGATTACCTCTTTTAACGGGATTGCAGCTAGGTTTGCAGAACCTTTAGATATATTCCTATACTGTGTATATGCTTTTGGGATTATTACAGGAGTGAAGTTTTTTATCTTTTTCTCTTTAAAGTATTTTCGAAAAGTACTAGGGGGGAACTCTAGAAATATCATTTTAATAGGAAAGAGTAAGGAAATATCTTTATTAAATAAACTGTTTATAAAGAGAGGAGATCTTGGATATAGAATAGTTGCTACTTATGATGATGTATTATGTTTAGAAAAAGTAGATGAGATAGAACAACTTATCTTGGAGAATAAGGTAGATGAGATTTATATACAGTTTTCAATAATCCAAGGGGAGGATTATCATAGATTGTTAGAGTTGGCAGATAATAATTTAGTAACATTAAAGTATGTACCTACCCAAAAACAGATTATTACACATAATCTGAAGGTAGACTATTATGACTTGATAGCTATTGTCCCTAGACGTGTTATTCCTTTGGATAAGCCCTATAATAAGTTATTAAAAAGGTTATTTGATATTGTATTCTCTTCTTTAGTGATTGTATTTGTGTTGTCTTGGTTATTTCCTTTACTCGCTATTTTGATTAAAAGAGAATCTAAAGGACCTGTATTCTTTAAACAAAAAAGAACTGGAGTCAATGATGAAGAGTTTGTATGTTATAAGTTCAGGTCTATGGCTGTTAATGATGATTGTGATCAGAAGCAAGCGACTAAGAATGATATGCGTGTAACTAAGATAGGAGCTTTTATTCGTAAAACTAGCTTAGATGAATTCCCTCAGTTTATCAATGTCTTTTTAGGAGATATGTCTATCGTAGGGCCTAGACCTCATATGGTGGTTCATACGAAGTTATATTCAAAGAGAGTAAACAAGTTTATGCTACGTCACCTTATCAAGCCTGGAATTACAGGGATGGCACAGACACATGGATATAGAGGAGAAATAGAAACAGATAGAGATATTATTAATCGATTCAAGTATGATTTGTTTTATTTAGAGAACTGGTCTATACTCTTAGATTTAAAGATTGTGTATCTTACTGTTTACAATGTTTTTAAAGGAGAAAAAAAAGCATATTAATAGGAAAGCATCTAAACTAAATTAGATGCTTTTTTCTTTAGAGTAACTTTCGTTATTGTGTTATTTATATTTATTTTTGGTGTTTAATAACAAACAACACAATTAATGAAAATTTTACTATTAGGTTCAGGAGGACGTGAGCACGCACTTGCTTGGAAAATGCTTCAAAGTTCTAAATGTGAAGAGTTATTCGTAGCACCAGGAAATGCTGGTACAGCGAAAATTGCTAAGAATATAGCGGTCAATCCAAATGATTTTGAAGCAGTAAAGAAGACTGTTCTAGAGCATAAGATTGATATGGTGGTAGTAGGACCTGAAGATCCTCTTGTAAAAGGAATTGTAGATTTCTTTAAAGGAGATGATCTAGTAAATCATATTCCTGTAATAGGACCTTCTATGAAAGGAGCACAATTAGAAGGAAGTAAAGACTTCGCTAAAGAGTTTTTATTTAAACATAATATACCGACAGCTGGTTATGCTACTTTCACAAAAGATACAGTAGAAGAAGGGAAGAAGTTCTTAGATACAGTAAAAGCTCCTTATGTATTGAAAGCAGATGGATTAGCAGCAGGTAAAGGAGTAGTTATTTTAGAAGACATCAATGAAGCTAAGGCGGAGTTAGAGAATATGTTAGTAGATGCTAAGTTTGGTGATGCTAGTTCTAAAGTAGTTATTGAAGAATTCTTGTCTGGTATAGAATTGAGTTGTTTTGTATTAACGGATGGTAAATCATATAAGTTATTACCAACTGCAAAAGACTACAAGAGAATAGGAGAAGGAGATAAAGGGTTAAATACAGGAGGTATGGGAGCAGTTTCTCCAGTTCCTTTTGCTACTGATGACTTTTTAAAGAAAGTAGAAGAGAGAGTAGTTATTCCTACTGTAAGAGGATTGCAAGAAGACAACTTAGACTTTAAAGGTTTCGTATTCATTGGATTGATTAAGGTTGGAGATGATCCATTCGTGATCGAGTATAATGTACGTATGGGAGATCCTGAGACAGAAGTGGTGATGCCTAGAGTGAAGACTGATTTAGTAGATCTTTTTGAAGCAGTGGCTAACGAAACACTTGATACAGTAGAGATAGAGTTAGATGAGCGCACAGCTACTACAGTAATGTTAGTATCGGGTGGTTATCCTGAAGAGTATGAGAAAGGAAAAGTAATTACAGGTATAGATGACGTAACAGACTCTATTGTATTCCATGCTGGAACAGCACTAAAAGATGGAGAAGTAGTGACTAATGGTGGTCGTGTATTAGCTGTTACATCTTATGGAAACAGTTACGATGAAGCATTAAAAAAATCTTATCAAAACATAGCTAAGCTAAATTTCGATAAGATTTATTACCGTTCAGATATAGGTTTCGATTTGTAAAAATCGAAACTATTTTAAAAATGAGTGGGCTGTAGTATCTTGGTCATCTTCATTATTTGCTTTGAAGATTTTTAGTTGTTTTAACCAAAAAGCAAAATAGTAGCAAGTAATAAGGATAAACGCCCAAGTAATAATATTTGCAGTCCACCAATTTGTTAATTCTAATTTTGCAAAAAGATCCATTGGAATAAATAGAACTTTTTCAAAAAGGAATCCTAATCCAAGAAAAAATGAAGTCATTGTACTTTATTTTAAATTAAATAAAATTATTTTATTAATCCGTTACTAAACTTATTCAACCGATAAAATGGAAGTATAGGCTTAATATGTACAAAAATATAAAATATATAAATGTTAGCAAGTATTTTTAGTAAAACAAAACCAATTAATTACATTATACTGACCATCTTAATTCTATTAATCAGTGTTTTGTACTTATTTATAGACCAAGATCAGTTGGTTTGGACTACTTATGAGTTTGGTAAAAGAACTGTTTTACTAGCTTTGCTAATGGTGATGATGTATTTATCACAGTTTATTGCTACTCGTAATCGATTAGTAAGGGACAATGCTTATGTACCTCTTTTATTCGTCTCTTTTTTAATGCTATTCCCTACTGTTTTAGTACATAGTAAGGTTATTATAGCCAACTACTTTATCATGTTGGCTCTGAGAAGAATATTCTCATTGCATTCATTGAAGCAGTCTAAGGAGAAGATGTTTGATACCTCTTTATGGATTTTTGTAGCAGGGTTATTTCACTTTTGGAGTGTATTATTTTTACTTCTATTGTTCTTTGCGATAACTTATTTTGGAGCAAAAGATTATAGAAACTGGTTTATCCCAATTATTGCTTTTTTCTGTGTTTCTATATTTTTAGAATTGTACTTAGTGATTACAGACGGTAGTTATTATGACTGGTTCTGGGAGAAGTGTAGAGTGAGCTTTGACTTTATGTATTTTGAAAACGTATATCAGAATATTGCTTTGGCAGTCTATGTACCTATTGCTTTACTATTCTTTGTTAGCCAAGCAGCGAGTATTTCTTCGAAGCCTTTTAATATGCAAAGCACCTATAAGAAAATACTGTTATCTTTCCTTATAGGCGTTGCTATTTATGTGATTTCTGCTGATAAAAACAACGGAACTTTAATATTTACTTTCTTCCCATTAGCTGTATTAGGAGCTAATTATATAGAAGATATTCCACAGAAGTGGAGAAGAGAAGCCATAGTATACAGCGTATTTGGACTAGGGGTATTCTTCTACTTCATGCAGTTAGTATTATAGTTTATGTCCGTATGCTAGATCTCCAGCATCACCTAGTCCTGGTACGATATAATTGTGATCATCTAATTTCTCATCTAGAGTAGCTACCCATAGATTTACATTATCAGGAAGGTTTTCTTCTAAGTATTGTACTCCTTCAGGAGCAGCGATAACTACAGCTATATGTAGTTCTTTTGGCTTTTCTTCAGCCATTAGCTTATTGATTACGGCTACTAGAGATTGTCCTGTAGCTAACATAGGGTCAATAAGGATCAATATTTTGTCCTGGAATGAAGGTGCCGCTTGATACTCAACTAAGATCTCACTAGCCTCACCGTGTTTTCCATGACGGCGATAAGCAGATACGAATCCATTCTCAGCGTTGTCAAAGAAGTTCATAAACCCTGTGTGTAGCGCTAATCCAGCACGTAGGATAGAACATAATACTACATTGTCTTCAATGCACGTTGTGTGTTTAACTCCTAGAGGAGTTTGTACAGCGATATCCTTATAAGGTAACTTCTTACTTAATTCATAAGACATAATCTCTCCGATTCGCTCGATATTTTTTCTAAATCGCATGCTATCTTTTTGGATATTAACGTCTCTAAGTTGTGCTAAAAAGTGGTTCAGGATACTGTTTTCTGCTGAAATATAATGAATTTTCATCTCGGTATAATTAGTACGATAAAGGTATAAAAACTATATTTGTAAATAAAATAATTAGTATGTTTTCAGAATTAGCATTTCCAATATTCGAAGAGAGTATTCGTGACTATCATAAATTTGATAATGTTGACCAGCCAATCAACAACCCATATCCAAAAGATGATATCAAACATTTATTGTATTTAAAGAACTGGATTGACACTGTTCAATGGCATTTCGAAGATATTATTCGCGATCCACAGATTGATCCTGTAGCTGCATTAGCATTGAAAAGAAGAATTGATGCTTCGAATCAAGAGCGTACAGATATGGTAGAATATATTGATAGCTATTTCTTACAAAAACATAAAGATGTACAAGTAAAGGCTACTGCTAAGATTAACTCTGAGAGTCCAGCTTGGGCTATTGACAGATTATCTATCTTAGCTCTTAAGATTTATCACATGAATGAAGAAGCTACTAGACCTGAAGCTACTCAAGATCACAGAGATAAATGTCAAGCTAAATTGGATGTACTTTTAGAACAAAAGAAAGACTTAACTACTGCTATCGATGATTTATTAAATGATATCGCTAACGGAGATAAGTATATGAAAGTATACAAGCAAATGAAAATGTACAATGATGAGGAATTAAACCCTGTATTGTACCAAAACAAGAAATAATCATATCTTTGATAAAAAAATATAGAAAGCGTGAGTATTCACGCTTTTCTTGTTCATAACCTAATTTAACTAGTTGTGGCACAGTTGAAACATATATTGGTATTTAGATTGTCTGCTATGGGGGATGTCGCTATGACAGTGCCTGTAGTGCGTGCTTTAGTAGCACAGCATCCAGATGTACGGGTGACTGTAGTATCTCGTCCTTTTTTCAAACCTTTTTTTAAAGATATAGACAGGGTTGATTTCTTTGCAGTTGACGTAAAGAAACGACACAAAGGATTCTTGGGTTTGATCAGATTATTTAGTGACTTAAAGAAGCTTAAGGTTGATTATTTTGCTGATTTTCACAATGTACTACGAGCACAGATTATCAGAAGCTTATTTAGTTTAAGTGGTACTAAAGTAGCTGCATTAGATAAAGGAAGAGAAGGAAAGAAAGAACTTACTCGAGCAGAGAACAAAGTCTTTAAACAGTTGCCTACGATGTTTTCTAATCATCAGAATACATTAGCTAAGCTTGGCTTTAAAGTGGATTTAACTAATCCTCAGTTCCCTGCTGTACCAGAGTTAGCCCCAGAGTTATTACAATATGTAAAGGAGAAAGATACCATATGGATTGGGATTGCTCCTTTCGCACAGTATGATACGAAAGTGTATCCTCTTAACTTGATGCAACAAGTGGTAGACTCTTTAGCAGAACGTGAGAAGTCTATTATATTCTTATTTGGAGGAGGAGAGAAAGAAATAGCTTTATTGAACCAGCTAAAGCGCGATAACTATAATGTAATCGTGATGGCAGGTAAGGTGAAGTTTGATATAGAGATTAATCTTATACAGCATTTAGATGTGATGCTATCTATGGATTCAGGAAATGCACATATAGCGGCTATGCTTGGCAAGAAAGTTGTGACTCTGTGGGGAGCGACACACCCTTATGCGGGGTTTGCACCGTTTAATCAACCAGCAGACTATTGTATCACTGCAGATAGATCACAGTATCCATTATTACCTACGTCTGTGTATGGAAATAAGATTGTAGAAGGATATGAGAATGCGATGCATACAATAGATCCACAAGTAGTGTGTGACAAGGTTATAGAAGTAATAAAATCAGATAAATAATTGTATTTTTACAGTATAAAATATTGACTATGAACATAGCAGATTATATTAGAGATATTCAAGATTTTCCGAAGGAAGGTATTGGTTTTAAAGATATCACTCCATTATTAAATGACCATGCAGCTATGGTAGAAGCTACTAATCAGTTATTAGCATTAGTAGGTGATAAGAAGATTGATAGAGTAGTAGGGATGGAGAGTAGAGGTTACTTTTTTGCTACTTTGTTAGCAGAGAAGCTTGGAGCAGGATTTATTCCTGTGCGTAAACCAGGTAAACTTCCTTTTGACACGATATCTGAAGCGTATGGATTAGAGTACGGAACAGATATCCTAGAGATACATACTGATTCGATTAAGCCAGGAGAGAAGGTATTAATCCATGATGATGTATTAGCTACTGGAGGTACAGCAGAGGCTGTATGTAAGCTTGTAGAGCGTTTAGGAGGAGAGATAGTACAAGTAAACTTCTTAATGGAACTATCATTCTTACACGGAAGAGATAAGTTATCTAATTATGACGTGAAGAGCTTAATTAGCTACTAATACGATAAAAAACATACTTATAGCCCTATTCAGTGTCTTATTATAAGAGACATTGAATAGGGCTTTTTTTATTGTGTTATTGGAGAATAATTCCTCTTTTTTATTCCATTTTATCACCGTTATTATAGGCTAATTGAGTGGAATATTAGAGGTAAAAACGATATTTTTATAGCGTTTATTTAGAGAATAAAATACCCTTTTTAATGGTGGTTTATATCCTATTTTAAATAAAGGGAGAGTGCAGAAATGACGTTCAAAATGAACTATTAGGTAAAATGAACTAAAAATATTTTGAATCAAATACTGTCAAACTCTTAGTATATAAGGTATTGAGTGATGTTTTATTTTTTTAATAAAAACCTTGCATAATCCAATTTTAATTAGAAAACTTTGTTCATGCTTATTTAAGCAGTTATAAAACTTATGAAGAGAACCGATTTAAATATTACTTTTATCTCTAACAACATTGCCTTAGCAACTGTTGCGGTTTTCTCATTGTCTACATCGCGGTCATCTCGCGCCCGGGCTTAATCTTTTTTAGCCTTTTTTTAGTATAATGCCTTTTTTGGCATTATATCTGTACATATATCATTGATTTTTAATGCTTTTCAGACAGTCTGAGGATTATTGTACCTATTCGGTATCAATATCTTGGCTCGTTTGATTCTTAATCACTTGTTTTGAAATGAATTCAAATCAGTTTATCGTAATTCCTGCGAATGAAACACACGTAGGATATGCGGAACAAATTTGTGAAGAAATGGCTCAGTCAGCTCTTGCTAGAGGGACTGGTATTGCTAGAAGAAAACCAGAGTACGTTGCCAATAAAATGGTTGAAGGTAAGGCTGTTATCGCCCTACATGTTGATGGTACTTGGGCTGGTTTTTGTTACATAGAGACTTGGAGTCACGGTGATTATGTAGCCAATTCTGGACTGATTGTGAACCCTGTTTTTAGAAAAGAGGGACTGGCAAAAGCTATTAAAAAATGTGTTTTTGAATTATCTAGAAAGAAATATCCAAAGGCTAAAATATTCGGTCTAACTACAGGGTTTGCTGTTATGAAGATCAACTCAGATTTAGGCTATGAACCTGTGCCTTACTCAGAACTTACTCAGGATGAGATGTTCTGGAAAGGGTGTGAGAGTTGTGTAAACTTCCAAATCTTACAGAGTAAAGAGAAGAAGAACTGTCTTTGTACAGCCATGCTTTGGAACCCAGAAGATAAAGAAAAAGAGCTTCGGAATAAAATAGACCAAAAGACCAAAGCAAAAGAGAGACTTAAAAATATGCAGAAAAAGTACTCATTGCTGAAACGATTGCAAATGCAATTGAAGAAAACAGTCAAAAAAACACATCTATTTTAATTTTAAAACACATCAATCATGAATAATAAGAAAGTTGTATTAGCATTTAGCGGAGGATTAGACACTAGCTTCTGTGTAATTTATTTAAAAGAAGAATTAGGGTATGAAGTACACTCTGTAGTGGTAAACACAGGTGGATTTGATGCAGTAGAAGTGAAGGCTATCGAAGAGAAAGCGTATGCTTTAGGAGTTGCTTCTCACACGACTATCGATGAGACAGAAGACTACTATAATGACAGTGTGAAGTACTTGATATTTGGTAACGTATTGAAGAATGCTACTTACCCATTATCAGTAAGTGCTGAGCGTGTGTGTCAGGCTACAGCTATTGCTAACTACGCTAAGAAGATTGGTGCCGAAGCGGTAGCTCACGGTAGTACAGGGGCAGGGAATGACCAAGTGCGTTTTGATATGATCTTTAATATATTGGTGCCTAGTGTACAGATTATTACGCCAATTAGAGATCTAAAATTAAGCAGAGAAGAAGAGATCGAGTTCTTACAAAAACACGGTGTCGAAATCAATGCAGAGAAAGCAAAATATTCAATTAATAAAGGTTTATGGGGAACTTCAGTAGGTGGAAAAGAAACCCTAACCTCTAATCTATATTTACCAGAAGAGGCATGGCCTACACCAGTGACTAAAGCAACTCCTGAGACAGTGGAGATTACTTTTGAGAAGGGTGAGCCAGTAGCTTTAAATGGTAAGAAACTAAAACCTACTGAGGTTATCCAACAGTTACAAGACTTAGCTCAACCATTCGGTATCGGTAGAGATATCCACGTAGGAGACACGATTATCGGGATTAAAGGGAGAGTTGGTTTTGAAGCAGCAGGACCTATCATCTTGGTAAAAGCACACCACACTTTAGAGAAACATACGTTGACGAAGTGGCAACTGAGCTGGAAAGAACAGTTAGCATCATTCTATGGTAACTACTTACACGAAGGACAGTTCCACGATCCAGTAATGAGAGATATGGAAGCATTCTTGAGCAGTACACAGCAGACTGTAAGTGGTAAGGTAATCGTAGAGTTACACCCACACCGTTTTGTAGTGATAGGTATAGAGTCAGCGCATGACCTAATGTCTAATAAGTTTGGTAGCTATGGAGAGATGAACAATGCATGGACAGGCGAAGATGTAAAAGGGTTCTCTAAGATCTTTGGTAACCAAGTCATGATTTGGCACAAAGTTAATAACCAAGACCAATAGAATTATGCAGACAATAAAAGTAGGAATAGTAGGAGGTGCTGGCTATACGGGAGGAGAGTTGTTGAGACTTCTCTTACCTCATCCCGCAGTAGAGATCACCTTTGTACACTCTAACAGTAGCGCTGGTAAGCCGGTATATGAGATTCACAGTGACCTATTCGGAGATACAGACTTACATTTTACGAATGTGTTGATGGAGGATATCGATGTATTGTTTTTGTGTATGGGGCATGGAGATTCTAAAGTGTTCTTAGCAGAGAATGACATTGATAAGGAGATTAAGATTATAGACCTCAGCCAAGACTTTAGATTAAAAGATACAGCAGGAGAGTTCGTTTACGGCTTGCCAGAGTTGAATAAAGAGAAGATAAAGAAAGCGAATTATATAGCTAATCCAGGTTGTTTTGCTACAGCATTACAGTTAGCCTTGTTGCCTTTAGCACATGCAGCTAAGATGCCTGAGTCTGTTTATATCAATGCTTTGACAGGGTCTACAGGAGCTGGACAGAGTTTATCTACTACATCTCACTTTAGTTGGAGAGCGAATAATATATCAGTATATAAAGCCTTCACTCACCAACACCTTAGCGAGATAGGAGAAAGCCTTGTACAACTACAATCTGACTATGTACAGAACATTAAGTTTATCCCAGAGAGAGGAGACTTCGCTAGAGGGATTTTTGCAAGTGTGATGTTTGAATCGACTTTGACAGAAGATGAGCTTTATACCATGTACAATACGTATTATGCATCGCATCCATTTACACACGTAAGTAAAAAGGGCATCGACCTAAAGCAAGTGGTAAATACGAACAAATGCTTGGTGTCTATCGTAAAGAATGAAAATGATGTATTAGTGACTAGTGCGATAGATAACTTACTGAAAGGAGCAAGCGGACAAGCTGTTCAAAACATGAACTTGCTATTCGGATTAGACGAAAAAACAGGTTTACAACTAAAAGCTTCGGCTTTCTAACAACGATTAATTATGATGAAATTATATGATGTATACCCACTTAACCCTATCGAGATTGTAAAAGGATTAGGGAGTAGAGTATATGACAGCACGGGTCAAGAGTATTTAGACTTATATGGAGGGCACGCTGTGATCTCTATCGGACATACTCATCCGCACTATGTAGCGAGATTAACGGACCAATTAAACAAAATCGGATTTTATTCTAATTCTATAGAAATCCCTCTTCAGCAGCAATTAGCTGCCTTATTAGGGGAAGTAGCTGGGATGGACAATTATCAATTGTTTTTGTGTAATTCAGGAGCAGAAGCAAATGAAAATGCTTTAAAATTAGCTTCTTTTTATAATGGTAAAAAGAAAGTTATCGCTTTTGATAAAGCTTTTCATGGGAGAACTTCTCTTGCTGTTTCTGCTACTGATAACCCAAAGATAGTTGCCCCAGTCAATCAAACAGAGAACATTGTGTTCTTGCCTTTTAACGATGAGCAAGCTCTTGAACAAGCTTTCGCATCTTACGGTGATGAAGTAACAGCAGTGATTATCGAAGGAATACAAGGTGTAGGTGGGATTAAGGTAGCTACAGATAGCTTCTTAGCGAAAATCAGAAGTCTTACTACGCAATATGATGCAGTATTTATCGCAGATGAAGTACAGTGTGGATATGGACGTACAGGGGCTTTCTACGCAGTGAATGACGGTGGAGTGAGTGCTGATATCTATACGATGGCGAAAGGAATGGGGAATGGATTCCCTATTGGAGCAATAGCGATAGGAGAGCAGTTTAAGCCTTGGCATGGACAGTTAGGAACTACTTTTGGAGGAAATCACTTAGCATGTGCAGCAGCATTATCTGTATTAGAAGTAATGAAGCAAGACAACCTAATGGCAAATACCGCACAGGTTGGAAATTACTTAATCAATGAATTAAAGAAATTAGACAAGATACAGGAAGTAAGAGGAAAAGGACTGATGATTGGAATAGACCTTGCTCCTGAGTTAAAAGAGGTTCGTAAAGAACTATTAGTGAAAGACCACATCTTCACGGGTAATGCAAGCCCTAATGTAATTCGGTTGTTACCAGCATTAAATCTGACTCAAGCTGATGCAGATTTATTCTTGGATAAATTCAACAACAGATTACAACAATTCTAAAAAGACAATTACAATGAAACAATTTTTTTCCGTTAACGATATACCTTCTCTATCTAAAGCAGTAAACAGCGCATTAGCGTGTAAGGCAAACCCTTTTGCAGAAGAAACTCTTGGCAAGCACAAAACAATAGGTTTAGTATTCTTAAATCCAAGTTTGCGTACAAGGATGAGTACTCAGAAGGCTGCTGCTAACTTAGGGATGAATGTAATGGTGATGAATATGACATCAGACGGTTGGGCTTTAGAGACTAAAGACGGCGTAGTGATGGACGGAAATACAGCAGAGCATATTAGAGAAGCTGCAGCTGTGATGGGAGAGTACTGTGATATATTAGGACTTCGTTCATTCCCTGGGTTAAAAGATGCTGAGGAAGACTATAGCGAAGAATTGTTTAGCAAGTTCGCTAAGTACTGTGGCAAACCTGTAGTGAGCTTAGAGAGCGCGACAAGACATCCCCTACAGAGCTTTACAGACTTGATCACCATAGTAGAGCACTTCGATTATAATTATGACGCTGCACAAGATAAATTAGTACCTCAAGGCAAAAAACCTAAAGTAGTATTGACATGGGCACCGCACGTTAAGGCACTTCCGCAGGCAGTACCGAACTCTTTCGCAGAGTGGATGTGTAGAGCTCAGGCAGAAGGTCTTGTAGACTTTGTGGTGACTCATCCAGAGGGTTATGCGCTGAAAGAGGAGTTTACAGTAGGAGCTACAGTGACTACTAATCAGGATGAAGCTTTAGCAGATGCAGACTTCGTATATGTAAAGAACTGGTCGAGTTATGAAGACTACGGACAGATAACGTGTACAGATAAGTCTTGGATGTTAACTCTTGATAAATTAGAAGCAACAAACCAAGCCAAAGTAATGCACTGCCTACCTGTTAGACGTGATTTAGTGATCTCGTCAGAAGTATTAGATAGCGAGCATGCTATCGTGATACAAGAAGCAGGGAACAGAGTATGGGCAGCACAAGCTGTATTAAAAGAAATGCTTAAAAACCAATAAATTATGCAAAGCCTTACAGTTATTAAGATAGGAGGTAATATCGTCGATGACGAGTCTGCGTTAAACGCTTTTTTAGACATCTATGCTCGTATAGAAGGCCCTAAGGTCTTAGTACATGGTGGAGGTAAATTAGCTACGCGTATGGCTGCGCAGTTAGGGATAGAAACTCAGATGGTCAATGGGCGTCGTATCACTGACGAAGCGATGTTGCCTATAGCTGTAATGGTGTATGCAGGTTTGATAAACAAACAAATCACAGCACAACTTCAAGCAAGAGGTTGTGATGCGATGGGAATCTCAGGAGCAGACGCTAAGCTGATACAGAGTCATAAACGCCCTATTGAGCCGATAGACTATGGCTATGTAGGGGACTTTGAGGCAAGCGATGTGAATGTGGTTCGATTACAACAATTGTTAGAGATAGGGATTAGTCCTGTATTCTCTGCGATTACGGCTGATAAGGAAGGCCAACTACTAAATACCAATGCAGATACTATTGCCTCTAATATAGCCGTTGCTCTCGCTACTAAGTATAAAGTAGCCTTAGTATATTGCTTTGAGCGCAAAGGGGTACTGCAAGACATTAACGATGAGAACTCTGTGATCAATACCATTAATCAAGAGAACTTTACACAACTAAAACAACAAGGGGTGATAGCTGATGGTATGTTGCCAAAGATAGAGAATGCTTTGGCGGCTGTCAACCAAGGAGTAGATAAGGTATGTATCAAGAAAGCAGAGGATCTATTAGATATAAAAGCTGGTACTACGATTCAACTCTAATATAAGATAACAAGACAACTACCCATAACTATATAAAACCACAATGAAAGACAACTTATCACAACAGGCAATAGCTTTATTAGAAAGCCTTATAGCATCTCCATCTTTTAGTAAAGAAGAGCATTTGACTTCTGATCTAATCGCTAACTTTTTAGAGTCTCATGGAGTAGCTATTCACCGAGAGCTTTTTAATGTATGGGCGTTTAATAAGCACTATGATCCGAGTAAGCCTACGATCTTATTGAACTCTCACCACGATACTGTGAGACCAAATAAAGACTATACTCGTGACCCTTTTAAGCCTGAGATTATAGATGGCAAGTTGTTCGGATTGGGGAGTAATGATGCTGGAGGGTGCTTGGTCTCTTTAATCGCTACATTTCTTTACTTCTATGAAAAAGAGGGAATGAAGTATAACTTCTGTATCGCTGCTACGGCAGAAGAAGAGATATCAGGGAATGATGGCTTAGAATTTGTAATACCTAAATTAGGAGAATTAGAATTCGCTATCGTAGGAGAACCTACACAAATGCACTTAGCTGTAGCAGAACGTGGACTAATGGTGTTAAACTGTGTAGCTCATGGGCGCTCAGGACATGCAGCGCGTAATGAAGGAGACAATGCGATATTTAAAGCAATAAAAGATATAGAGTGGTTTAATACCTATCAGTTCCCTAAGGTATCTGAAGAGTTTGGACCTATCAAGATGAGTGTGACAATGATCAATGCTGGTACACAGCATAATGTGGTGCCTTCTACTTGTGATTTTGTTGTAGATGTACGTGTGACAGATGCTTATACAAACGAAGAAGTATTAGAGATGGTGAGACAGCATGTAGACTGTGAGGTCAATGCGCGTTCTACTCGATTAAAGCCTTCGTCTATAGCTAAAGATCACCCTATCGTACAGGCGGGTATAGCACTAGGTAGAGAGACGTATGGCTCACCTACTACGAGTGACCAAGCTTTGTTAAGTATTCCATCGCTTAAGTGTGGACCTGGCGACTCTGCTCGCTCACATACAGCAGACGAATTCGTCTATGTAAAGGAGATAGAAGAGGGAATAGCCTTGTATATAGAGATGTTAACGCAAATCGTGTAGCAAATGAAATTATGGCAAAAAAACACTACTGTAGATAGTAATGTAGATACCTTCACAGTAGGACAAGATAGAGTGTTAGATATGAACCTAGCGGCATTTGACGTTATGGGGTCACTAGCACATACACAGATGTTAGAAAGTATAGGGTTATTAGAGTCAGAAGACTTAGTCCTTATCCAAAAAGAATTAAAACAGATATACCAAGAGATATTAGCTGGTCAATTCGAGATAGAAGATGATGTAGAAGATATACACTCTCAAGTAGAGTTATTATTGACTAGGAGAATAGGTGAGGCTGGTAAGAAGATACATTCAGGACGTTCTAGAAACGACCAAGTATTAGTAGACCTTAAACTTTATTTTCGCCATGAGATAGAGGAGATAGTTACTAAGACGAAGGAGGTATTTGATACACTACAGCAATTGAGTAATCAGTATAAAGATGTTTTACTGCCTGGTTATACGCATTTACAAATCGCAATGCCTTCGTCATTTGGCTTGTGGTTTGGGGCGTATGCAGAGAGCCTTGTAGATGATTTAGAGATGATGCTAGCTGCGTGGAAGGTTACGAATAAGAACCCATTGGGATCGGCTGCAGGTTATGGCTCATCATTTCCGTTAAACAGGCAGATGACTACAGACTTATTAGGCTTTCAGTCTATGAATTATAATGTAGTCTATGCACAGATGGGTAGGGGAAAGACAGAGCGTATTTTAGCACAAGGGTTAAGCGCTATTGCAGCTACTTTAGCTAAGTTCGCGATGGACGGATGCTTGTATATGAGTCAGAACATGGGCTTTATTAAATTCCCAGATCATTTGACTACAGGTTCGAGCATTATGCCACATAAGAAGAATCCAGACGTTCTAGAGCTTATTCGTTCAAGATGTAATAAGATACAAGCTTTGCCTAACGAAATAGCCTTAATGACCACTAATTTGCCTTCTGGGTACCACAGAGATCTTCAGTTGTTAAAAGAGAACTTGTTCCCAGCTTTCACGTCATTGAAAGAGTGTTTAGATATTCTGAAACTGATGTTGGACAATATAGAGGTGAATAAAGAGATATTAAGCGATCCGAAATACGACTATTTGTTTAGCGTTGAGGTAGTGAATGATTATGTACTAAAGGGGATGCCTTTTAGAGAAGCATATAAAGAGATAGGGCTGTCGATAGAGGCAGGTACTTATCAACCGTCAAAAGAGGTAAACCATACACATGAAGGTAGTGTAGGTAACCTGATGAATGAAGCAATCAAAGGAGAGTTTGACCGTGTGTACACGTCATTCAACTTTGACCAAGTAAATGAGAAACTAGTAAGTTTAGTGTTGTGATAGATTGAAAGAGGCTTTTCCACGCGGTGGGAGAGCCTCTTGCTATTTATTAATTTATCACTGTTAACTATAATTGATTTAGGGCTGTATGAAGTATAATGCTTCGTACAGCTCTTTTTTTATAATTTATAATTAGTTATATATCAACTTAGTTATCGTTTTTCGTGTCACATCTCATGGTATGTTTTCTTTTTACGTTTGTTTCTTTTAAATATAAAATTATGAATACAAAAGAGAAATTATTACATGATATGTTGTCATGTTCAAGATGTTTTAAACACGACGTATATATTCTTTATACAGTAATTCAGTTACATTCACGTGTTTTAAATATGAAGATACTAAACAAAGAGGATAATGAAATGATAGAAAGTAACTATAGAGTATTGAAGAGTTTAAGAAGCCCTTTTGATAAGGATAAAAAACTTATAGATGTTTACACATATATAGTTATAGGCTGCATTTTTAATATTTTATATGATTCTGTAAAATGGAAATTACCTTTAAAAAGAAGTGGTTTCAGGTACAAAAAATTATTGTAATAAGATAGTTTTTGGTAGTAGAGCTATATGTGAAATGTTAGAATAGCTAATATAATGTTATTAGCTATAATTGATTTAGGGCTGTATGAAGTATAATGCTTTGTACAGCTCTTTTTTATTGTGATGTTTTAATGTGTTTTATATTTCGACCCGGATTTGCAATCTGAGTATTATTTCTAAAGTATTAAATGTGCTTTTATTACCTTTTTTTGTGGGGTGGTCGGCATGTGGTCGGCATGTGATGGGCATTTGGTCGGCTTAAAAGTACCAAAAATAGCCTATCACTAGCCTATCATATAGGGAGCAATAGACTATCACCTCGGAGTATTATCGCAAAAAAAAGCTCTCCACTGTGGGAGAGCTTAGATTATATCGTATATCTATTATATATCGTCGTAGTCTACATAGATTTCGTCTGATGTAACGATAGCTTGACATGATAGGATAAGTCCGTCTGCTATCTCATCATCTGTAAGGATGCTGTTCTTCTTCATCACAGCAGATCCTTTAACGATCTTACACATACATGAGCTACAGATACCACCCTGACATGAGTATGGAGCATCTATACCGGCTTTAAGCACACCGTTTAGTAATACTTCACTCTTCGGCATCTCGAAGCTAGCTTCTTCGTCATCTACTAGTGCAGTCACCTTAGTAGTACCTCCTTCTGCCTGTACAGGGTTTACACCATCTGTGTTAGGAGTGAAGATCTCAAAAGCAATTTTGTCTTTAGCAACTCCTCTATCTTGTAGAGTAGCACTTACAGTATCGATCATGTCTTCTGGACCACATAAGAAGAAACGAGCGAACGCTACATCTTTGTGTTTGTTGTTTACTACGAAGTTGATTGCTGCTTTATCTATACGTCCGAAGATAGAATCGTTCTCTCTAATACGAGAGTAAACGAAGTGGATGAATAGACGCTCTGCGTATTGTTCTTGTAGTTTGTATAATTCGTCGTGGAAGATAGCCTCTTCCGCATTTTTATTACCGTATACTAGTACGAACTTGCTGTTAGGCTCTTGCTCTAATACTGTCTTTAGTATAGACATCACAGGAGTGATACCGCTACCTGCTGCAAAGGCTGCATAGTTATTAGCTACTGAATCATTTGGCTCAAAAGTGAATCTTCCTTCTGGGCTTTCTACTTCTAGCTGATCACCAGCTTTCAGTGTGTCATTAGCAAATGTAGAGAACACACCGTGTTCTACTTTTTTTACTGCTACACGTACTTCTCCACTAGTAGGAGTAGAGCAGATAGAGTAAGCTCTACGAATCTCTTTCCCCTCGTGTTGGTATTTAATATTAAGATATTGACCTGCTGTGAATGCAAATTCCTCTTTTAGGTTGGCAGGAATATCAAATGCTATTGATACTGCATTAGGAGTCTCTCTGCGAACTTCTTTTACAGTTAATAGGTTGAATCTTGACATAGGTAGTTTAGTTTGAACTGACAAAAATACAAAAGAGAATGAGTTAAAGGTGTATTTAATGTTATAATGACTAATTCTTTTACAGTTAATTAACGCTTTAGAACTTTCTCTACTTAGGTATTGTCTTATTCTGAGTGAGTATATAGTGGTATGAAGTCAATGAATATGAAGGTTAGCGATGTGATGAGGTATGATCACTGTATGAAGAGTTCTGTTATTTAGTATAATATCATGGTCAAGGTGTAACAATGCAATAAATACAATGTCTAATAGTTACTATTAAACAAAACCTAACCAATGAAACAATTTGTTACACTTTTTATGCTTCTGATTGGCTTGACTGTATTCGGTCAACTAAAGGGAAGTATAAAAGACACAGAGGGTAAGCCCATTAGTTATACTACGGTATATCTAGAAAAAAGCCAACAGAATACAATAAGTAATGAACAAGGATTATATGAATTAAGCTTACCTCAGAAGGGGGAGTACACAGTCGTATATCAATTCTTAGGCTATAAGACGCTGCGAAAGAATATTACCTATACTGGTACTGCCCAAGAGGTAAATGTGGTACTGGAGTCTGAAGACTTCATACTAGAAGATATCGTGATCACAGCTGGTAAGAATCCTGCAGATGATCTGATCCGTCTAGCGATAAAGAACAAACAGAAGAATACAGAAGGAATGTCTGCTTTCACTGCAGATTTTTACTCTAAAGGGATGCTGAAGACGCTGAAGATGTCTAAGTTTTTTCAAAAGAAGGTACAGGTGAATGGCAGTGGATTATCTGGTGTGGATTCACTAGGTAGAGGGATAGTGTATCTGTCAGAGACGGTGTCTAGTCTAAAGTACCAAAAACCGAATAAATTAAAGGAGCATATCATCGCGTCTAAGGTAAGTGGGAGCAATAGTGGATATAGCTTTAATACTGCGGATGAGTCCTTCTATGACTTCTATGATAATCATATCGTGATCGGAGATATGGATACTAAACTAATCTCTCCGATAGCAGATGTAGCGTTCTCATACTATAAGTACACGCTAGAGGCTACCTTCAGAGATCAAGGGGTATTGATTAATAAAATCAAGGTAACGCCTAAGTCATCAGTTCAGCCTGTGTTCTCAGGTGATCTCTACTTAGTAGATGGGATAGGGGCTATCTATGGTATAGATTTAAAAGTAACGGGAGTAAGTGTACAGCAACCATTGATAGAAGAGATCAATGTGAGTCAGAACTTTAGTTATAATGAGGACAATAAGAGCTGGGTGAAGCGCTCGCAGAACCTTGACTTAGTGTTTGGAGCATTAGGAGTACGGATACAAGCCGTGTTCTTAAGTGTGTTTAATAACTATAACTTCACACCTAATTTCACTAGAGCGAGCTTTGATAAAGAGATTTTATCCTTTGCGAAGGATGTGAATAAGAAAGGGGATGATTTCTGGAAAGAGAATAGATTATTTGCTTTGTCTGAAGAGGAGTTGAATGATTATCGAGTGAAGGATAGTATCAGACTAATTAAGGAGTCTCCTGCATATAAAGATAGTATTCGCAAGAAGCACAATAGATTTAAAGTAGGTGATGTGTTCGGTGGGTATAACTATAGAGGAGAAGATAATAAGTATAGCATCGGCTACACTGGGTTAATAGGGATGGATAAACCTGGATTTAATACTGTGCAGGGGTTCAATATGAAGACGGATGTGTATGGTTCTATCTACGATAAGGATAAGATAGGGTATACGTATGGTAAAGCTAGTTTTGGTTACGGGTTTGCCTCTGATAGGCTGAGAGTGTATGGAAAGCTATTGCGCCAGTTTAAGGGAGCATCTAAGTCAGCAGTATATATAGAAGGAGGAAGTAAGATAGAACAGTATAATAAGGAGAATATACCTGAACTACTAAATACTGCATTCTCCCTATTAATGAGAAAGAACTATGCGAAGTACTACAATCACAATGATGTGTATGTGGGGTATTACGGTCAGTTCTTCAATGAAGCTCTAAAGGTACACAGTGCGATAGGGTATGAGGATAGAAGCCTGCTGTATAATAATGCGAATGGCTCATTCTATAAGGGTAGTAGAGCTTATACCTCTAATGATCCGCTAGCTCCTCTAGATATGAACAGTAGTCCGATCACGAATCATCATCTATACAAGTTTAGAGTAGGTACTACGCTATCCTTAGGGATGAACTATGTAAGCTATCCTACTAAGCGTATCTATATGCGCAATCCTAACTATCCTCTGATAGAGGTGAACTATGAAAAGGGATTCAGTGGTAGTGAGAAAGGATTAGAGTATGATAAGCTAGAAGCTAGGTTTAGCCAAGGACTAACGGTGAGCAATAAAGGGAGATTTGAGTATAATGTATTGATGGGTAAATATTTTGGTGCTGATAATATCTCTTATGTGGATAGAAAACACTTCACAGGTAACGAGACTCATCTAAACATCACGAATGATAGATTGACCTCGTTTAACCTATTGCCATATTATGCTCTGAGCACGAATAAGTCTTATGTAGAGAGTCATTTTGAGTATGATTTTAAAGGATTCTTGATTAATAAGGTTCCTTTGCTAAGAGAGACAGGATGGAATGTAGTATTAGGGTATCACAATGCTATGGTAAGTGATATAAAGCCATATCACGAGTTTACAGCAGGTCTGTCTAACTTCGGATTTGGTAAGATTAATTTCTTCCGTATAGACTATGTACGCTCATATCAAGGTGGGGCGTTTGCTAAAGACGGTATTATGATAGGAGTGAAGAAGAGCTTTTAGTTAATCATCAAGTATTATTAGAAATAAATAGCCCTTATGATGCATGTAGTGATTATAAGGGCTTATATGTATAAGGATATAAAAAAACACCTCATCAAGATCAGATGAGGTGTTTTTACTATATATCGTTTTCTTATTAGAAGTTCGATTTAAATTGTTCTAAGAAACGTACATCGTTCTCAAAGAACATACGGATATCTCCGATTTGGTATAATAGCATAGCGATACGCTCTATCCCCATACCAAAGGCAAAACCACTGTACTCAGTAGGGTCGATATTACAGTTCTTAAGAACGTTAGGGTCAACCATACCACATCCCATGATCTCTAACCACCCTGTACCTTTAGTAATACGGTAGTCTGTCTCAGTCTTTAATCCCCAATAGATATCTACCTCAGCACTAGGCTCTGTAAATGGGAAGTATGATGGACGTAATCTAATCTTAGATTTACCAAACATCTCTTTAGTGAAGTATAACAAAGTCTGTTTTAAGTCAGCAAAAGAAACATCTTTATCAATGTAAAGACCTTCTACTTGGTGGAATATACAGTGTGAACGAGATGATATAGCTTCGTTTCTAAATACACGCCCTGGAGATATAGTTCTCAGAGGTGGTGTATTCTTCTCCATATAACGAGTCTGTACAGATGAAGTATGTGTACGTAATAGTTGTTCTGGATTCGTCTGAACGAAGAATGTATCTTGCATATCACGAGCTGGGTGATACTCTGGGAAGTTCAACGCAGAGAAGTTATGCCAATCATCTTCAATCTCAGGACCTTCAGAGATATTAAAACCAATGTTATTAAAGATATCAACGATTTGGTTCTTCACTAGTGAAATAGGGTGTCTAGACCCGATCTCTAGAGGGTAACCTGGACGTGTTAAGTCTCCATAAAGACCTTGCACATCTTTAGATTCTAGTTCATCTTGAATAGATTTTACTTTATTCTCGACAGTGCTTTTTAATAGATTGATAGCTTGACCAAACTCTTTTTTCTGCTCATTAGGCACCGTTTTAAAGTGTGCAAATAAGTCGTTTAAAATTCCTTTTTTAGATAAGAATTTAATTCTAAATGTTTCAAGCGTCTCTTTATTATCGGTGTTAAAGTGTTCCGCTTCACCGATGTATTCTTTTATTTTATCTATCATCTTAAGTAAAGTAAAAAGCAAATTTACTGCTTTTCAATTAGACATAAAATTATAAACAGCTATAATTTTTATAATTGTTTCTTATGTTAGTCAATAAACTTACTTTCTAAGAAGTAATTGACTATTGCTTCTTTCATTAAAACCGATTGTTCACCTGCTTTAAGACTAGGTAGATTTTCTTTTACATTATAGTGTGGCCATCCGTCTTGGTCGAAGTGATCAAACTCGTAATAACCATAAGGTTCTAATAGACGACAGATAGCGATATGCATTAAGTTCACTTTGTCATCTTTTTTATATCTCTTTTTGATTTTACCTAGTTCTTGTACTCCGATTAAATATATGATAGCTTCTAAGTCTAGTGTCTCTCCGTCTCCGAATCGGTCAGATACTTTCTGAACGACAGCGTCCCATCTAGCTTTTAATTGTTCGTCTCTTGCCATATTGTTAGTTGTAATGGTGACAAATATACTACAGTTCTGCTCTATTGTAATTAATAGAATTGTAATATCTTCGCACAGAATATATTTGAGTATTTATGTTTTTAGATATTATATGCCTTATCGCCGTTATTTTTGCTATTATAAAAGGAGCTAGAGATGGTTTTTTTATTTCAGTAGTTTCTTTTCTATCTCTATTTATCGGAATAATAGGAGCATTGAAATTCTCAAATATTATCAAAGAATTTCTGATGAATTCTCTAGGATGGGAGTCACCTTCTATTCCTTTACTCGCTTTTGTTTTGGCTTTTGTGTTGGCAGTATTAGCTGCACGCTTCATCGCTCAGTTAGCAACTAAGTTTGTACAAGCGGTATTCTTAGGGCTGTTCAACAGACTTTTTGGGGCTGTATTTCAGATCTTGATTGTGATCCTAGTAGGAAGTATCTTTCTCTCTATATTCGATGAGGTTAACGCGATATTTAAGTTCGTTAGTCATGAAACATTAATGAACTCTACTAGTTATAAAATATATGTATCTCTGTCTGAGTCTGTACTACCTAGTTTATACGATTTAGTTAAATCTTTATTCTCTAAGAGTATCGATATGATACAGGATATAAAAGAACCCGAAACGATCTAGATATACTTAATCGTATTCTCTTCTATCCATCCTTCTTGCTGATCATCTAGTTTCACTCTGATCCACAATGCTTTTTTCTCTAAGATATACACCTTAGTACCCTCGTGTAGTTCTTTTAGTGTACGAGAGGTGTTCTTCGCTTCTTCTTTAAGGTTTACTTTTTCAGTAAATAAGATAGCAGCTGTAGTCTTAGAAGCATACTTCTGCTCAAATGTAGCTGCGTAGACACTACCTCCTATCACTAGGATAGAAACAAGCATCAATACAAAGCTAATACGCTTAATAGTACTGCTGTGATTCAGATAATATACCACAAAACACAATAGTACTACAAAGGACATCACTGTGGCTAGTGTAGCCCATTGGTCAACGGATAGCTTCCCTAATGACTGGTGAAGTATGTCTTCGTTATCATACTGCTTCACTATCGTAATATCGTCTATAAGTTCTTTGCGTGCATAGTTTAGATTAGTCTCTATAGCAGTGTCACTAGGATTAAGCTTTAAGGCCTTCTCATAGTAATAAACAGCATTGACGTAATCGCGTGTTTTATAATAAGCATTCGCTAGATTAAAGAATACTTCTGGTGAAGAAGCTTCTTGTTTCTCTATGGCTTTAAAGGCTGTGATTGCTTCACTATATTTTTCTTTTTGATACAAGGCATTCCCCTTGTCAAATTGTTGTTTCCAAGAATCCGTTTGTGCCCATGTATGAAAGCTCAAAACAAATATAAAAAGAGTGATGATGTGTTTCATGTTGGTCTATTTGAATTGTTTTTCTAGTTCAGAGATTACTGTAATCGCATTGTCATAGTCCTTATTGATATTAACCTGATCAGTCGGAGCGTAACGCGCCCATTCACAAGCGTTCTTTATATCCATAAAGTTCTTAATAGCGTCTTCAGTAATATTTCTATCTGTTAGAATCTCTGTAATGTTTTCATTGCTCATCTCACTAGTCACCATGTCTAGCTTCGCTTTTAGGAAGTTGTGTAGACAGCGCTCTAGTGCTTCATAGAATAATTCTTTGTTATTGATGTTTTTCTTCGCTTCCCCTAAGTATTTTCTAGCTAGTCTATTGTTGTTTCTCAATCGGATACCATCTGTGTCTGATGCATATCTACGACGCTGTATCACTACAAGTAAGAATAGCGGTATAGCAGCGAATGGCAGTACTGTAAGGACGTAGAATAACGTAGTGTCCCAATATGTGCTAGTAGAAGCTTCTACTACTGTAGGTGTAGCTTTATTCGGTTGGAATAATTCGCTCTTATCTACTACGTCTGTGTCTTTTGCTTCTGTATTAGTTGGTAGGGTAGGCCCTTCTAGTACATTAATCGCTAAGCTGTCAATGTGAATAGTCTTATACTTCTTAGTACTTAAGTCAAAATATGAGAACTCCATAGGGTCAATCATATAATCCCCTTTATACTGAGGGATAATGATGTAATCGTTCACTCTGCTACCTTGCATACCATGTACCCCAGAAGTAATCTTATCTGAACTAGTAGGGTCATACATCTCTAGAGCAGAGTGCGCAGTAGGGGTGGGAATGGTCAATAAATCCAAGTTACCCTTACCTGCAACTTCAACTTTTAGGTTTAGTTGTTCACCTGATTTAAGGCTTGTCTTAGTTGGTGTTACTTTAAATGTAAATGTCCCAACACCTCCAGAGAAATTGTCAGGCTTACCTGCTTCAGGAAGGTCTTTTGCCTTGATTGTTACTCTACCTGTACTGTATTCTTTCTCCATATACCCAAACTCTGGATATCCGAAGAAGTCACGTCTACCTGTAGGAACTTCTGCTTGTATCATTAACTCAAGAGGATCTATACTAAGATTGCCTGCTTCTTGAGCCATTAATACATCTTGCTTTAATACAATGTAGTTATAATCTGTCCCTTTATACTTACCTAGCTTCACTTCAGGTCGTCTAGGGATGTCTACATTGTGCACCCAGAACTTCTCATAAGTAGGTATTTTTCTTCCTGTATATCCTGCGATATTGGTATTGAAGTACAGTTTATACGTTATCGTTACAGGTTCGTTTATATAAGGATTCTGATTCGTCACCTCAGCGACTAGATGTATTTCATCTAGAGCTTTCTGCTGTACTTGATTATATTGCTGTCTAGGATCTTGCTTTGCTACAGCGTCAGATACTGTAATGGTAATCGGTTTGGTTTTATAGACCTGTCCTTCTATTTCTATAGATGCTGAACCTATAGATAAAGTTCCTTTCTTCTTCGGTTGTAAGAAGTAAGAATAGGTTTTATTAAAAGACTTTTTACCATTTGTCCAAGCGTAGCTAACAGATTGGTTAGGCCCTCCAACTACAGTGAAATTGTCAAAACGAGGTGGAGAGAAGTTATCTCCATCTTGGTTCATAGCAAAGTCAACGCGAACATTGTCGTTAAGCGGTATGTTATCTCTACTTACTGTTGCTTCAAAGCTGATTTGAGCTAAGATTGCTTGAGTGCAAATCAGAGCGAATAATAATATGTAGTAACGCAGTATTTTCATTGTATTCTACCAGTCTTTTTTTCTTTGTTCATTTTGTCCAGCAGGTTGTCCTTTCTCTGGTTTACCACCTTTAGGACCTCTATTAATTAGCCTCTGCTGTACATCTTTTTCATTTTTATTCATCGCATCTAATATTCGATCCATCTGATCTTGATTAGGTGTTTTAGGGGTATTCTGTTTAGGTTGATCTTTCTTGTCTTGGTCTCCTTTATCGTCTTTATCTTTATCATTCTGACCATCTTTGTTCTTGTCATCCTGATCTCCTTTATCATTTTGATCTTGATCTTTCTTGTCTTGGTCTCCTTTATCCCCTTTGTCTTTATTATCTTTATTTTGGTCTTGATCTTTGTTGTCCTTGTTTTGGTCTTTATTCTGATCTTGATTATCCTTATTCTGATCTTTGTTTTGATCTTGATTATCCTTGTTGTCTTGATTGTCTTGAGGATTCTCTTTGTTCATTTTCTTCGCTACAGCATAGTTATAACGAGTTTCATCATCTTTAGGATTGTTTAATAAAGCCTTTTTGTAAGCTTGTTCTGCTGCTTGATAATTCTTAGATTTCATATAAGCATTCCCCAAGTTATGGTAGGCTTGGTGCTTAGCTTCTTTGGTTGTCGCTTTTTGTATGGCTCTAAGGTAGGCAGCTTCTGCTTCTTTGGTTAATTGCTGTTTGTATAAAGAGTTTCCTAAGTTATAATCAGCTACAGACTTACTGTCTTTAGAATTAGCTATTCTATAAGAAGATTCTGCATGAGTATAATGTTTGTTCTCGAATACTTCATTACCTGTGCTCAGTGCTCTACCAGCAGACTGTGCAAATGAGTAAGCAGTAAACAATAAAAATATCGTGATGTAGAATGAGTTTTTCATAATTAATCGCATGCTATTCTTTTTCATTGAACAAATTAAGTTTCTTCATCCAGATAGTCTTTCTTTCTAGTATGAATAAATCGATAAAGATCAGTAAGAAAGCAAACCCTAAGAACCACTGATATTGAGATTGGTACTCTGCGATTTGTTGATCTTCAAAATCTGTTTTTTCTATTTTGCTAAGGTCGTTTTTAATAAGGTCTACAATCTCTTGCGTATTCGAACCGTAATAATACTTTCCTCCAGTAGCATCAGCTATATATTTAAGTGTAGATGGATTGAGCTTTGTAGTAACGATCTCATTGTTCCAATCTCTTTTATATTCTACGCCTTTAGGTGTCTTAATAGGGATAGGCCCTCCTGCCTCTGTTCCTACACCGATGGTGATAATCTTTACTTTCTTTTCTTTTGCTATTTTGATAGCATTCTCCATTTCTTCTCCGTGGTCTTCTCCATCAGAGATAAGGATCATGACTTTGCTTGTATTGGGATTGTCATAGAAATTAGAAGCTACATAGATAGCGTCCTCAAATGCGGTACCTTGTGAAGAGACCATATCTGTGTTCATCGTCTGAAGATACATCTTAGCTACGTAATGATCTGTAGTAATAGGCAACATCGGGAATGCCGTACCTGCATATCCTACTATACCTATTCTATCTGGTCCTAGATTATTGATAATCTGAGAGACTAGTTGTTTCATCTTTGCCAATCTATCAGGAGCCATATCCTGAGCTAACATACTCTTAGATACGTCTAATGTGAATACGATATCAACACCTTGTCTTTTGACTGTAATAACCTTTGTTCCTATCTTAGGATTGATTAAAGCAATTACAATAGATATTAGAGCTACTAGATAAATAGATGCCTTAATGATTGGTTTATTCTTAGATTGATTAGGTGCCAAAGTTTTAATTGCTTTAGCTGTAGCAAATGATTGTTGCTTCTTTTTCTTCCACAAGATATCCCCAATAAAGATTAAGATCAATATTGCTATGATTGAAAATAGAAAAAGATATTGTTTATTGTCTAACTCCCACATAATCTATTATATGAATCCTCTGAATAATGTTTTTTGTAATGTGAAATCAATACACAATAGAATAAAGGCAAGTAACACTAAGAATTGAAACTTGTCATCAGATTTAACGAACTTCTGTTCGTCAATCTTCGTTTTCTCTAATTGATTGATTTCTTCATAAATTGCTTTAAGCTTACTAGTATCTGTTGCTCTAAAGTATTTACCTCCTGTTGTCTTAGCGATAGACTTCATAAGCTCTTCATCTAGTTCTACAGGTACTTTCTCATATACTATTTCACCGTTCTCTCTTATTCCTACTGGAGATTCTGCTAACCCATTAGTACCGATACCAATAGTATATACTTTAATATTGTACTCTTTAGAGATCTCAGCAGCTAATGTAGGGTCTACTGTACCCGTATTATTGACACCATCTGTAAGAAGTATGATAATCTTACTTTTAGCAGGGCTGTCTTTTAATCTGTTTACTGATGTCGCTAAACCTACACCTATAGCAGTACCATCTCTTAGTACATTGTCATATTTTATACTCTTAAGGTCATTTAGTATCAGTAATTTATCACTAGTCACTGGCGTCTTAGTATATGCTTCAGCAGCATAAATAACTAATCCTATACGATCTGTCACACGTTGTGATACGAAGTCTGCAGCTACAGTTTTTAATGCTTCTAAACGGTTTGGTTTTAGATCTCGTGCTAACATACTTCCTGATACGTCCATAGCCATCACGATATCGATACCATGCGTAGAGTGTATCTGTGAATCTACATTCACGATTTGAGGTCTAGCCATACCCACTATAATGGCACTAAAGGCTAGTACTCGTAAGATAATAGAAATAGGCAATAACTTAACTAATAGTGAAGTATGCTCTTGTACACCTTGTATAGTGCTTAGCTTGACAGTAGCACGCTGTTTCTTTCTGTTTTTATACCATACAAATAGGACTATTGGTAATAGTATAAATAACCAGAAGAACTCAGGATTGGCAAAAGTTATATTCTGTATCATTGTTATTTCTCCTCTTTTTTATACTGTATTGAATCAAACATACGTTCTACTAGCTTAGGAGCTATCTCATCTTCTGCTAGATAGAATATCCATACTTGATCTTTGTTAGCACCATTGTCTGTTAATACTCCTTCGAACATTACTTTCTCTTCTACTTGATTAGTAGGGTTCTTGAATGCAAACTCACCATAAACAAGTGTCCCGAGAATACCATTTGCATTCTCAAAGCGTTCATCTTTATACTCTAAGTTTTCTATTTTATTGTTTTGTGTCAGCAATGAAATAGAATAAGTAATCAATTCCTTATCAGTATATTTATATTCCTTAGTGGTAACTACATTATTTAATACAATGTGAATAGGGTCTTCTAGTACACCATATTTAAATTGATTAAGTGATGATATACCATCAGGTTTTCCTTCTTGCAATAAAGGTTCATTCTTACGGATTAGAACTTCAGGAGTTGAGATAGTCAGTCCTGGAGCAGTACCGTACGTACTAGTAATCCATTCTTTGTTCATCAGTTTCTTCGTATTGTTGAATGTAAACCAATGATAGTCTTCTTTAGCAGAAGTATTGATAATATACACTATGCCAGTCACAACAACTAAGAAAGCTGTGATGGCTGTAGGGATCCATATACGTATTCTTTTCTTTTTCTTTTTACTTTCCTCTCTTCTTCTGATTAACTCTGTTTGTGTTGCAGCAGAGATAGGATAAGCTGTATTGATACTGTCTATGACATTCTGTATCTTAGAAGTATCTGCTGTTATTTCACCTTCAGTAGGTTGAGACTTAGCGAACTTAACTAAGTCAGCAGATTCTAGAACTCGTTTTAATTCTTTAATCACCACAGGATCTAGCTTTACCTTCTTATCATTTAAAGTAGCCTTAAGAATAGTGATAATTTCGAAAGTCGTCAATTCTTTTGCTGAGATTCCAAAAGTATCTTCTATAAACCCTCTTGTGATAATACTCATGTCAGAATAGTATGGTTTAGCATCACCTCTATTCCAGTTTTTCTTCTCTTCTAGTTTCTTCAGTTTTTTAACTGCTTTCTCATAAGGAGTTTTGTATTTATCATCCTCCGTAAGGTCCTTCTCTTGTTGTCTTCTGATATAGATATAGATACCTATCCCCGCTAGTACAGCGATGAAGATAAACAGTAGATAATACCAATCTGTAGAGAAAGAAGCTCCTTCTTTAGAGATTGACTTAATTTCATAAAGAGGTTGTTTTAATGTATCTACTGCTACATCTTGTACATGTATCTGTATAGAGTCTGTATGAAATAGCTTAGCATCTACTATAACAGGTACAGCAGGAATACTAAAATCACCTGGGTCGAATTGCGTCAAGTGATATTTCTTAATAAGCTCCTGTGTATTATCATTCTTAATCGTATCAATAGGGAATGACTCTACTACATCAAAGTTCCCTATCTGTTCTGTAGCAGGGAATGTAATTAAACTTCCTGTGTTAGAATGGGCCTTTATGGTGTATAGAAAGGTGTCTCCTATTTTTATAGCAGTAGTATCTACTTGCGTTTCTATTCTATTTTGAGCTAGAGTAGAGAAAGTAGCAATTAAAAAAATAATAGCGATATGTAGAAAATTAGATTTCATTGTCCTTATCTCGATTTAAAGTATCCTAGTAATTTTTTGACATAACTATCATTTACTTCAATATTGATAGTTCCTGCTCCACATTTTTGAAATACTTTGGTAAAGTTTTCTTCTTGCTTGTGGAAGTGAGAAGCATAGGCTTTTCTTACACTAGCATCAGAAGTATTGATTAACTGTTCTGTATGAGTCTCTGCATCGAATACATTGATAAGACCTACATTAGGAAGTTCTTTCTCTCTTTTATCGTAGATTCTTATGCCTGTAATATCGTGTTTTTTTGCCGATATCCTTAAAGTCTGTTCAAAAGAGTGTGTAATGAAGTCTGAAAGCACAAAGACAATAGCTTTCTTCTTGACTACCTTCGAGAGATACTCAAGAGCAAAGCCTACATCTGTCTTTAGACTTTTAGGTTTGAAGTCGATAAGCTCTCTGATTATTCTCAGCACATGTGTTTTTCCCTTTTTAGGAGGAATGAATAACTCTATCTGATCAGAGAACAGTATTAGACCTATTTTATCATTGTTTTGAGTAGCAGAGAAGGCAAGTGTAGCAGCTATTTCGAGTACAATATCCTCTTTAAACTGATCAGTAGACCCGAACGCTTCCGAACCACTCACATCCACTAAGAGCATCATTGTTAACTCACGCTCTTCTTCGAATACTTTGATATAAGGCTCATTATAACGTGCAGTAACATTCCAGTCTATAGCCCTTACATCATCGCCAAATTGATATTGACGCACCTCTGAGAAGGTCATACCTTTCCCTTTAAAAGAAGTGTGATACTCTCCCGAAAAAATATGGTCACTTAATCGCTTTGTTTTTATTTCGATCTTCTTGACCTTCTTTAAGATATCTTTGGTTTCCATGACTATACAGCTTTCAAATTAACAAAATCATCAAAACCTATCTACACTTAACTATAAATAGGTTTTGTATATTAAAAGTTATCCTTGTTCTACTAAGGAACTTCTATTTCATTTACGATTTGGTTAATAATATCTACAGAAGTAATATTCTCAGCCTCTGCTTCATAAGTAACCCCGATTCTATGGCGTAATACATCTATTACTACTGCTCTCACATCTTCTGGAATTACATACCCTCTCTTTTTGATAAAAGCGTAACATTTAGCTGCTAGAGCTAAGTTGATACTTCCACGAGGAGATGCACCGAAGCTAATCATAGGTTTTAACTTCTCTAGTTTAAATTGTTCTGGATAACGAGTAGCGAAGATAATATCTAAGATATACTTCTCTATTTTCTCATCCATATATACTTTCTTAACAGCTTCTTGAGCTCGTTGTATTTGTTCTAGAGTTACTACAGCATTAACTTGAGGTTTCTCACCAGCTAAGTTTTGACGGATAACAAGTCTTTCATCCTCTAATTTAGGATAATCAATAACTGTCTTAAGCATAAAACGGTCCATCTGTGCCTCTGGTAGAGGGTAAGTACCTTCTTGCTCCACTGGGTTTTGAGTAGCCATAACTAAGAATGGCTTGTCTAGTTTGAAAGTGTCATCACTGATAGTTACTTGTTTCTCTTGCATCGCTTCTAGTAATGCAGATTGTACCTTAGCAGGAGCACGGTTAATCTCATCCGCTAGAATGAAGTTAGCGAATATAGGTCCCTTTCTGATCGAAAAGTCATTTTCTTTTACGTTATAGATCATTGTACCGATAACGTCTGCTGGTAATAAGTCAGGCGTAAACTGGATGCGGTTAAATGTTCCATGTACTGCTTTAGATAAAGTATTAATGGCTAAAGTTTTTGCTAATCCAGGTACTCCTTCTAATAAAATATGCCCCTGTCCTAACAAACCAATTAAAAGTCTATCGATCATATGTTTCTGACCAACAATAACTTTATTCATCTCCATGGTTAGGATATCGATAAATGCACTCTCTCTTTCTATTAATTCGTTTAATTCACGGATATCATAATTAGATCCTGTTGTGTCCATATCTATAGTTTTTTTTCTAAAGTAATATACTTTTCTGATTCTTACCGCAAATTCAAAAAATATTCTCTATTAAGTTGTTAATGTATGGTTAAATATAACAAAGAGGTTTCTGATTTAGGTCTGAATTGTGAGTTTCTTTTTATAATTTTAAGAACAAAACAAGAATGTTGTGATTAATAAGCGATTACTTATTAAAAATTTACTAGCGCATTATGATGAGAATAGCTTTTATGATAAGAAGAGGCAACTCAATCTGCACAGTAAATCAGGCAAAGCTAAGTTTTTAAAACATATCTGTGCTTTAGCGAATTCAAATCCAGACAATAGCTCCTATTTATTAGTAGGGATAGAAGATGAAGATAACGAAATAGTAGGTGTAGACTTCTATGATGACAGTAAGATTCAGAACTTAGTCAACGCTTATTTAGATAACCCTCCGCTTATCACCTATGATAATGTGGCTTTTAATGACTTACCCAAAGATAAGGTAGTAGGTCTTGTCTCTATTCGATCAGGTATCGGTCTAACGACGTTTAAGCGGTCAATCAGTGAGATAGCAGAAGGAAGTTATTTCGTGAGGATAGGCAGTACCTCTGTTCCTGATGCAGTAGTACCTCGTAGCACGAATAGGGAAATAGTAAAAAGCATAGAGAAGAACTCTCAGAATGACCTAGCGAGTATCTTAGATAGTGTTATCACCTTTATGACAGATACGCATCGAGATATGAAGCCGAGATATAATGTTTTTAGAGAACAATTTATCATCTGTTGGGCAGGTAATAAAAAGATGGTTAGGGGGATGCCTTTTTATTCTAGAGTAGATATAGAGTTTGTCAATGAGCAGATTAAGTTGTTTTATTCAGATCTTGACTCTGTCACGATTGCGTATAATGGGCATAAGTTTGTGATAACAGAGTATCTAAATCTAGGGCTGAATGATAAGACGAGTTATTACCCATTCGAAGAAGTGATGATCTCTTTCTCAGAGAACGGGACTTATTCTATGACCAACACAGTCTTATTTAAAGCACCATCCTATAATAGAAATATCCTTGGACATATCTACGGATCTAGTCTTAATGTTATTTATAAACTTCAGAACAACCTTAAACTGACTTCTAAGGAAGAACGTGTCTTAGGTAAACTATGTTTTAATATGATGCTGTGCTACCTAAACGGTTTTGAAGATGCTAAAGATGAACTAATCTCCGTTAAAGATTATCTAAAATATTCGAATGACCCTCAGCTCTTTATAGCCTTTAAAGAAGTAATGCGTATCTTGCGTAAACTGAAATACGAAACAGAAATAGATGAGTAGAACACTAGTTATAGGAGATATACACGGTGGTTATAAGGCGCTATTACAAGTGATGGAACGTGCAAAAGTAACCCCTTCAGATAAATTAATTTTTTTAGGAGACTATGTAGATGGGTGGAGTGAATCTGAGAAGGTAGTAGAGTATTTATTAGCTTTGAAGGAGACAAATAATTGTACATTCTTAAGAGGTAACCATGAGACGCTTTTAGTGAATTGGTTAGAAACAGGTAAGGAGAATAAACTATGGGAAGGCAATGGAGGAGACGCTTCTGTTAAGTCTTATTCACTAGGTAATATCACAAAGGAAATGAGAGAGAAACATCTTCATTTCTTTAGAAACTTACAGAACTATTATATCGATGAGAACAATAGACTTTTCGTTCATGCAGGCTTTACTAATTTAAGAGGAGTGAAGGACGAGTATATTGAAGAAGGCCTTTATTGGGATAGAACGTTATGGGAGATGGTATTATCTATGGATACAACGATCAGTAAGGAAGACATTAGATACCCGAAGAGATTGTTGCACTATCATGAAATCTTTATAGGACATACACCTGTTACTAATTATGGTTTTAAGCATCCTATGAACTTTGCCAATGTATGGAATATAGATACAGGAGCAGCATTCTTAGGACGTATTTCTATTCTAGATATAGAGACAAAGGAGTATTGGCAGAGCGATGTAGTCGCTGAGCTATACCCAGATGAGGAGGGAAGGAACCATAAATAAAAAACACTTTTATTATATTTGTCACACACAATCTTGTTATATGAAGAAAATATATTTAGTACTATTACTCTTAGTAGGTACAGTAGGAGCTAGAGCACAGGCTGTTAATGAAGTAAAAGTGAATGTGTTTAATACACTTGCACTTGCATCAGTAGAAATCGGGTATGAGCACTTTATCGGGCACAACCAGTCGATAGGAGCTAATTTTAATATCAACGACCGTTTTTCTTACCACAAAGAAAAAGGAGGAAAGAACCAAAAGTTTAATACCAATAGTTTAGTTGTTAACTACAACTACTATTTTGGGTCAGGGAATGATGCACATGGCAGTGGTTATGTAGTATCTCCTTTCTTGAAATACCGTTTTGGAGATTTTAAAGAGAATCTATGGTCAGAAGCAGCAGATACATCTATCAGAACTAAAGTAGATATGAATAGCTTCATCTTTGGAGTAGGCTTCGGGTATAAGTGGGCTTTAGGAGACTCATTCACGATTCATCCTTTTGCAGATATTGCGAGAAACTTCAGTAGTGAAGTGAATGACAGATTCTCTGCTATTGAGTTTAATGCAGGGATTAACTTAGGATATAGATTCTAAACACCTAGATAATAGAATAAAATAGAGGGTGCTTACTAACTGTAAGCACCCTCTATTTTTATACATATAGACTAGAAGTCAAATTTAATACCTTGTGCTAATGGTAGCTCTGTACCATAGTTGATTGTATTCGTCTGTCTTCTCATATAAGCTTTCCACGCGTCTGACCCAGACTCTCTTCCTCCACCAGTCTCTTTTTCACCTCCGAATGCGCCTCCGATCTCAGCACCAGATGTACCGATATTCACATTAGCGATACCACAGTCAGAGCCTGCATGAGATAAGAATAACTCCATTTCTCTCATACTATTCGTGAAGATAGAAGAAGATAGCCCTTGAGGCACCCCATTTTGCATAGCGATAGCCTCTTCGATATCTTTGTACTTCATGATGTATAAGATAGGTGCGAATGTCTCAGCCTGTATAATTTCGTAAGTATTCTTACCTTCTATGATACACGGTTTTACATAACATCCACTCTCATACCCAGCACCTTCTAGTACACCACCTTCTACGATGACCTTACCACCTTCAGCTTTTGCCTTTTCTATAGCGTCTAAGTAATCTTTTACAGCTGCTTTATCGATAAGTGGTCCTACGTGATTAGTAGCGTCTAATGGGTTCCCTATTTTTAATTGTGCATATGCCTTTTGTAGTACATCTACTGTTTTATCATATACGCTCTCGTGTACGATCAGCCTTCTCGTACTAGTACAGCGCTGTCCTGCAGTACCTACAGCTCCGAATACAGCCCCTACTAATACCATGTTGATATCAGCATGCTCAGATACGATGATAGCATTATTACCTCCAAGCTCTAGGATAGTATTACCGAAGCGTTCTGCTACAGTCTTAGATACATGTCTACCTATACGAGTAGACCCCGTGAATGACACTAGAGGGATTCTAGGATCCGTGTTGATTAGATCACCACACTCATTACCGATAACTAGGTTACATACACCTTCAGGGATATTGTTTTTCTTGAATACGCCAGCTACGATATTCTGACACGCTACACCACATAATGGTGTCTTAGAACTAGGTTTCCAGATACACACATCACCACATACCCATGCGATCATGGTATTCCAACTCCATACTGCTACCGGGAAGTTAAATGCAGAGATAACACCTACCACTCCGATAGGGTGCCACTGCTCATACATACGGTGCATAGGGCGCTCAGAATGCATCGTTAGTCCGTATAACTGACGAGATAGACCTACTGCGAAGTCACAGATGTCGATCATCTCCTGTACCTCACCTAGACCTTCTTGAAGGCTTTTTCCCATCTCGTATGATACTAGCTTGCCTAAGTATTCTTTTTTATTTCGAAGTTCTTCACCTATTTGTCTTACGATTTCGCCTCGTTTAGGAGCAGGTACTAGTCTCCAGCTTTTAAAAGCCTCCTCTGCAGTAGCCATTACTTTTTGGTAATCTTCTTTTGTAGAAGCTTTTACTTTTCCGATAAGTTGACCGTCTACAGGAGAATAAGATTCTATAATCCTACCGTTAGAAAAAGAGTTAAGACCTGTAGAAGAACCATTGTTCTCTGCCACGAGTCCTAATTTTTCTAATACTTCCGAAATACCAAATTGGTTATTAGATGTCGTCATTTGTTTTTTTATTTATAGTTTGTAATTGATTGTTACTTGCTAATATAAAAAAAAAATTGACAGGGAGTGTAATGTACAGTAATCTACTATTCTACGAATTTTGCATCAGTAGGCATCACAGTCTGACAACACTTACAGGTTCTCAATTCTTCAGATGAGTAGAAATGTTTAAAATGAGGTAAGAAATCTTTCTCTATATCCGTCAATTCAAAATAGACTTCATATAATTTATGATTACAATTTTCGCAGAACCACATTAATCCATCTTTTGCCCCAGGGTCTTTTCTCTTTTTCTCTACCACTAGACCTACAGAGTTCTCTGTACGGATAGGTGAGTGAGGTACCTTAGCAGGTAGTAGATAAATGTCTCCTTCGTTTAAGGTAATGCGCTTGCGCTCGTTATTTTCTTGTATATCGATATAGATAGTTCCTTCTAGTTGAAAGAAGAACTCTTCAGCTTCATTATAGTGAAAATCCTTTCTAGCATTAGGGCCACCTACGACCATAATGATATAATCAGCTGCTTCAGGGTAAATATTTTTATTGCCAACAGGTGGTTTTAATAAATCTTTATTCTCTTTTACCCATTTAAATATATTGAATGATGACTGTGTACTCATAGTATGATATATGAATTAATTACTTCTGCTCAGCCAACTTTGTGGGTTATAGATATCTGTATTTCGAGACAGTAAGAACTTCAGCACCGTCTGACCATTACTATTCGTACTGATAGACCCGATGTCTTGTTTTAGACTTACTTTATCTCCTTTTTTCACAGATACATCACCTAAGTTTTGATAAACAGTTATATAATCTCCATGTTGTATTAAGACAGCTTTATTACCACCAGGTAATACCTGTACCTGAAGCACATCCCCTCCGAATACTGCTCTAGCTCTAGCGCCTGCCTCAGTAGTGATCTCTACACCACTATTGTGTATCGTCAGCTGAGTCTGTACAGGGTGAGGCTGATCTCCATAAGGTAGAGAGATATATCCTTTAGCTACTGGCCAAGGTAGTTTACCTTGATTTGCTCTAAAGTTATCTGCTACGATTTTCCCTTCTGGAGTAAGCTCAAAGGCAGTAGCAGACTTAGTAGAGGCAGTAGACTTAGTCGTCTTCTTACCTTCTTTAGCGGCTTTCTCTCTAGCGATACGGTTCGCTTCTTCAATCGCTTCTTTGATCAATTGCTTGATTTTTCTATCGATTGCCTTTGTCTCCTCTTGCTTTTGCTTGATGTGTTTGTTATACTTTTGCTGATCTTTTTGTACGATAGACATTAGGTTCTTTTGTTCTCCTAGATCCTCTTGTAAGTTCTTTTCGTTCTGTTGTTGTTCAGCAAGTAGCTTTTGCTGTTTTGCTTTTTGTATACTCAGTCTAGCGAGTGCCTCTTTTAGAGATTCAGCCTTAGCCTTCACCTCATCTGCTTGAGATTTTCTATAGTCAGCATATTGCTTCATATACTGTACTCGTTTATAAGCTTGAAGGAAGTTATCTGATGATAATACGAACATCAGTCTACTTTGGCTAGACTTTGTTTTATATGATTTTAATACCAGATCAGCATAGTCTTTTCTAAGTTTAGCCAACTCTGCTTCTAGGGTATTAACCTCTTTTTCTGTTTTAGAGATATTGCTATTTGTTGCAGATATTTGTTTTTGAACATTGTTTATTAACTGTCTATTTAAGTTAATCTTACGGTTGTTCTCATCTATTTCTAATAGAATATTTCTCTCTTTCGTCTTTTCTTTTTTAAGTAAATCTTTGACAATATTTATCTCCACTAAGATTTGCTGCTTTCTACGCTCCAGTTGTTCTTGCGTTTCTTTCTTTTGCCCGTAAGCAAAAACAGTACATATTAATAATAAGGATAAATACGCTCGTCTCATTTGTAGATTACTTCTTGTTGATCTTATTGTTTTATTCCGACTTGTTTATAACCTGCTGGAACTTTGTAATTAAAGTTCAAGTTATCATTAAAAGTCACATTGTCATAACGAATGTTCAAATGTATGCTTTTTTCTTGTCTTGCATCTATATTTATTTCAGTAGGAGTCGTATATTTTCCCACTTTTTTATATTCTGGATACGAAATAGTGACAATTCTATTGCTAGATGCCTGAGATATCTCTTCTTTTTTCAATAATCCATTTTGGTCTTCGAAGAAATAAGCAGATTGAATATCTTCTTCTACCTTAGCTTTGATTTTGTGCAATCCTTCTTCTATAGATGCTTCATACTTATTAGTTCCTGACTGAGCATCTAGAGCCTGACCTAATAGCAGATTCTGAAACTTAGTATAGTTAAGGTCTGTACCTAGCCACTGGCTTAGCATACTGAAGTCTCCTTTGAAGAATACCTTATTCCACTTCTCATAGTACTGCACTCCTTCTGGAGTTACATATACCTTCGCTATCGGAATACCTATAAAGCGAATGTTCAGCAAGATCTGTTTATCCTTTTCGATAAAGATATCCATAGAGAACTTCTTAGACTCGTTATCTGCCTCATAAGATGCAGAAGAGCGAATAGCAGTGGTAGTGAAGTCTACTATTTGTTTATTGTGGTTGTTTAGAATCGTAAGCACAGTTTTAGCATTACTAGCCTCACTCTCGTCTAGTATACCATCCATGTTCTTCTTCTTACATCCTACGACTAGAAATAAAGTACATATAATAAGTAGGGATATCTTTCTCATAATTGTCTAAAACTATTTTATAGTAGCAAGATAGATAAAAAAAATCCGTTTTAAATAAAGTTTAAAACGGATTTAATATTTTAGAGCCTGTTCTGTTATCAAATATTGATAGAGAGGTAGTCTATAAAATACATCTACAGAGTATACAGGCGACGTCTATATCATGATTTAGTCTAGTACAGAGTAGTCTCCGATACTGATACTCGTATGCTTACCGTCATAAGTAGCATGGTTACCCACCATAGCATTATCTAGATTTGCATTTTTGATCGTAGAGTTTGTTTGGATAAGACTGTTTTTGATGGTAGCATTTTCTACTTTACAGTTGTCTCCTAGAGATACATTAGGTCCTACAGTCGTATTCACTAATACTACATTTTCTCCGATATAACATGGACGGATGATCGTACTGTTCTCTAGCACTACATTACTAGATACATAGTTAGCGTTCCCTTGTTCTAAGAAACCTAGCATTCTATTATTCGTATCTACAGTTACATTTTTATTACCGCAGTCCATCCACTCATCTACCTGACCAGGTACGAAGCGCATTCCTTTTTGCTTCATATTCTCTAGAGCGTCTGTTAGTTGGTATTCGCCTCCTTTGATAATATTATTATCTAGTAAGTACTCTAATTCTTTGCGCAACGTTTCACCACTTTTAAAGTAGTAGATACCGATGATCGCTAGATCAGAGACAAACTCTTTAGGCTTCTCTACGAAATCTACGATGTCGTTTTTATCATTTAGTTGTACTACACCGAATGCGCTAGGATCTTCTACCTGTTTTACCCAGATAACGCTGTCAGCATCTTTCTCTAGGTTAAAGTCAGCGCGGAATAACGTATCTGCGTACGCTACCACGATAGGTCCTTGCATAGCTTCTTTAGCACATAGGATAGCATGAGCAGTTCCTAGAGCTTCGTTTTGATAGCAGATTGTCCCTTTCGCTCCTAGTTTAGCAGCGATAGCGATTAAGTCTTCTTCTACTTTTTTCCCAAAGCTCTCGTGGATGATAAATGCAATCTCATCTATCGTATCGTTAAGAACTTTAGCGATGTCTTCTACTAATCGGTGTACAATTGGTTTCCCAGCGATAGGGATTAATGGTTTAGGAACAGTTAATGTGTGAGGACGAAGTCTAGACCCACGACCAGCCATTGGTACAATAATTTTCATTTTCTAATATCTTTATATTACAATATCTATTTTACTCCAGTACTCCCAAAACCTCCAGCACCTCTCTCTGTATCAGTAAGTACCTCTACAGGCTGCCATTGGATTTGTTCGTATTTAGCGATTACCATTTGAGCAATGCGTTCCCCGTTCTCTATCACGAAAGGTTCTTTTGACAGATTGACTAAGATAATACCTATTTCACCTCTATAATCAGCATCAATAGTACCAGGGCTATTTAGTAAAGTGATTCCTCTTTTTGCAGCTAATCCACTTCTAGGTCTGATCTGTGCTTCGTATCCCTCAGGTAGTTCTATAAATAGACCTGTAGGTACGATGGCTCTCTCTAGAGAGTTTAGTGTGATAGGTTCTTCTAAGTTCGCTCTAAGATCCATACCTGCAGACTGATTCGTCTCATAATTCGGCAATGAATGTTTAGATTTATTGATGATTTTTACGGTAGTCATATTTATTTTTTAATGGTTAACAAAGATAAAAAAGTTATACTGATTAAAAGAACATTATGCGATTAAGTATGAGTGTGATATTGTGTTTTTTATGTTTTTATAGGGGTGGTCGGCTTGTGGTCGGCATATGATGGGCATGTGGTCGGCTAAAAAGTACTATAAAATAGCCGACCACTTACCGATCAATAGCCTAGCAAATAATGATCACAAGGACTAGACTCAAAGAATGAAGTGATAATCCTGCTGAAATAAGGAGATGTAAGAAAGGAGCTGTTATAAATTATAGCAATTCTGATCGATAGGACGTTTTAGACTTATTTCGGAGCTATTTTTGTGCTATTCATAAATATAATAATGAGAAGCGATGACCATAGATTTCGTTTAGATATCTTAATAAAGATTGTATTTTTGGTCTAAAGAGTTTCTAGATTTTAAACAGATGTATATAGACAATAAGTATTATCGACTGAGCACTATCCTCTATAGAGTGAAGGATATAGTAGATAAGGCTATATCGAATAACTACTTTTGGTTAAGGGCAGAGATAGGTCAACTAAAAGAAGACCGAAAGGGACATCTCTATCTAGAACTCGTAGAGCACAAAGATGGAGTAGTATTAGCTAAGTGTCGTGCGAATATCTGGCAATCTAATGCCTATGTGATTAAAAAAACTTTAGGGGAGAATGCGAATGAGATACTGAAGAATGGGGCTGAGATCATGTGCTATTGCGAAGTCACGTTTAGTAATCTATACGGGATGTCTATTAATATACATCGGATAGACTTGTCATACTCATTAGGAGAAGTAGAACGCATAAAGCAGGAAAATCTAAGAAAGCTAGTAGAGCGGGGATATCATCAGAAGAATAAAGAACTGTATCTACCTGCTGTGCTTCAACGCATAGCCTTAGTAAGTTCTAAAGGGACAGCGGGGCATGCCGATTTTATAAAACAACTAGAGGAGAACGAGTATAACTTCGTCTATCATCTAGATCATTATGACTGTCAAGTGCAGGGTGATGGGGCTGTAGCGTCTATACAAGAGGCACTGAGTGAGATAGAGTCAGATGCGTATGATGTGATCGTGCTGATTAGAGGGGGAGGATCGGCGCTAGACTTAGATGTGTTTAATCACTACGAGTTAGCGGTGACGCTAGCCACAAGTCATACACCAGTATTTACTGGGATAGGGCATGAGACTGATAGTTCGTTAGCTGACTTTGTGGCTAATCGCTATTTTAAAACGCCGAGTGCTGTAGCGGCTTATATCGTGGAGCGGACTGCTCTGTTCTATACGGATATCAGTAGGATGTATGATGGCATTATGCAGTCTTATAAACAGTGTATCACTGTAGAACAGCATAAGCTAGAAGTGGCAGAGAAGGAGATAAGGTTATATGGAGTGGCACAAGCCAAACAAAAAAAGCAAGAACTAGATACATTGTCTAATAGACTGATAACAGAAGTAAGAAAACGTCTACATACAGAAGAGTCGTTTATAGAGAGTGCTACGCAGTCTATCTCCTATCGATCTCAACGTATAACGGGTAAAGAGACTCAGGCGTTAAAAGAGAAAACAAAACTAGTAGCATATTTGGCGCAACAGTGTATCGATGTACATCAACAACAACTGAATACTTCGCTAGAGAAACTAGTCTATCAAGCAAAAGGACAGTTGAAGAAAGAACGTGTACGATTAGTTACCTTCGAAGAGATTACGACAGCGTATGACCTGAGTTCTATTCTAAGGAAAGGGTTTGCGATTGTGATGCACAATGGACAACTGTTGAATGAACACCAAGAATTAAATATAGGAGATGAGCTAGAGATAGCGATCTATAATAAGAAGTATAGAATTATATTAGCAGAAATAAAAGAAGTGAAGCAATGGAACAACTTACTTATGAAAAAGCCGCTTTAGAATTAGAAGCAATTCTGAATGATTTAAAGAATGATGAAGTCACAGTAGACGAATTAGCGAGTAAAGTAGAGCGCGCATCTAAACTAATAGTGTTCTGTAAAGAGAAATTGACCTCTACAGAACAACAAGTAGAAGGTATTATAGAGAAGCTAGGACTATAAAATAAGAACACGGTCATAGAGTATCTCCATGACCGTGTTCATCGTATGTAGTTTGCTATATTATAGTCTTTCTTTCATGTCTAAGAGAAGACAGGCTATAGCGACCTGTTATAATCATGGTAATAAGTATCCTTAATTACCAAACGAATCATGATTAGTCGTGCTGTTCTGTATGAAATGTCTTACGTCATCAGAAGAAGGCAACTCGAATACATCTAGGTGGAAATAATCTACAGCGGCTAATACGTGGTCGAATATATCTGCCATGATATTTTCATATACTGCCCATACAGTGGTATTCGTGAAGGTGTATATCTCTATCGGTAGCCCGTGCTCTGTAGGCTGTAGATGCCTTACCATCAGAGGATATTCTTTGTGAATATTAGGGTTCTGCTGTATGTATCTCGTTACATACGCTCTGAACATTCCTATATTTGTTATTCTACGACCATTGATAGGCATAGATTGATCAGCTTGTGTTCTCTCATTGTATTCTTCTATTTCTTTTTGGCGTTCTTCTATATACGGAGCTAATAGTTGTATCTTTTTAAGTAGTTCTATTTCATCCTTCTCTAGATAGCGAATAGAAGAGATTTTAATATTGATACTTCTCTTTATTCTTCTACCTCCAGAAGTCTGCATTCCTCTATAGTTTTTAAACGAGTCACTGATTAGAAGGTGAGTCGGTATGGTGGTGATTGTCTTGTCAAAGTTCTGCACCTTCACCGTACTTAGGTTCATCTCTAGTACTGTACCATCTGCACCATACTTCGCCATCTCTATCCAGTCTCCTACGCGTACCATATCATTAGAAGAAACTTGAATACTCGCTACGAATCCCATAATGGTATCTTTAAACACTAGTATAAGAATGGCTGAGGCTGCTCCTAATGAGATTAAGAATTTGATAGGGTCTGTACCTGTGATGATAGAGAATATAATAATCCCAGAGAAGAAATAGACTAGTATGCTAGATACCTGTGCGTAGCTATCTAATGGTTTGTCTGCTAGACGTGGCTTGCTCTTTAGGTAATCTCGGATACTGCGTATAGTAGATCTAATCACTAAGGTCAGAGCCACTGTGACTAAGATATCCGTCAAGGACATCACAAACTTCGTTAGGTTCGGAAAGCCTAAAAAGAAAATCGGAAATAAGATCTTCGCTAAGGCAATCGGAATTAAGTGTGTGACATTGTGAAAGAATTTATTTTCTACTAATAAGTCATCGAACGTCGTTTTAGTCTTAGAACTAAAAGTCTTTACTAAGACAATAAAAAAGTTCTTTAGAATATAATCTAAAATGAACATACAGATTGTAAATGACGTTAGTAATAGAATAGCTGTCACTACATGGGTAGCATATTCTGATAGATTTAAGAAGTCTAGCAGGTTATAGAACCACTGATATAGTCCGTTGAAATCTTCTGTATTGATAATAGAGTTAATATTAGTAACTAGATAGTTATTAATCATCATGTAATTATGGCTTTTATATTTATAGCTCTTTTAATATAAGCATTATAGCAGACAAATACAAATGAGTACTGCTAATGTGTGTGAAAAGTAATTAATTTTTTAGAGAAATCACTTAAGAAAAGTATAAACTGTTGAAAAAACAGGTGAATCTGAAGTGAGTGTATTGTCACGATGTAAAAAAAGGCGAAATGTTTAACATCTCGCCTTTTATAGGTTATTTTATATTTTCTTTTAATGCTATAATTGATTCAGCATAGAGTTGATTTTATCCAGATTAGGAGTTAGGATAACTTCTATACGTCTGTTCTTCGCTTTGCCTTCAGCAGTGGTGTTACTTGCTAGCGGAGCATATTCACTTCTACCTGCAGCTGTAAGATTTCTCTTATCTATCTGAGGCGTTTGCTCTAGAATAGACACGATAGTTAGAGATCGTTTAGTAGATAAGTCCCAATTGGTCTTCACTCCATCTCCTAGATTACCTAATATCTTATCATTATCTGTATGTCCTTCTATCAGTACTGTGATATCGGGGTTGTCAGCTAATACCTTGCCTAGCTCTACTACTGCCTCTTTTCCTTCATCACTGATCGTCCAACTACCAGATTTAAACAACAATTTGTTTTCCATAGAGACATAGACACGTCCATTTTTTTGTTCGATGGTCAGTCCTCTTCCTTCGAATGCGTTTAGGGCATTAGATAAGTTGTCTTTTAGGGTACGCATCTGCTTATCATTAGCCGCTAAGATACTCTCTAGCTCAGCTACACGTCTTGATTTCTCTTCTAGTTCCGTTTTGGCTTTAGCTAGTCTAGCAGCTTCTGCTTTTAGTGTCTCAGCACTGTGTTGTTCTAAGTTGTTATAAGACTTCTCTAGATCTCTTAGTTTGTTCTGTGCAGCGGCTATCTCAGCATTAAGATTACTTCTCTCTTGTTGAAGTTCTTTTAACTGAGCAGCTAGTTGTCTTTTGATATTTTCTAAGTCTGTATTAGAACTATTCATCAGGTCTAATTCACTACTTAGTTGTTCGTTTTCGGCTAATGCATCTTTGTACTGTTGATCTAGTTCATTGTATAACTTGCGTGTCACACATGATGATAACATGGTAAGCGCTAATAAGCCTAGGCTAATCTTTTTAATTGACATAGTTTGTTGTTTTATGAGGGGAAAATAGGGGTTATGCGTCTATCTCTACGAGTATTGGGCAGTGATCAGAGTGCTTTACATCAGGTAGTATAGTCGCGTGTTTTATCTTGCTTCTCATATTCTCTGTCACTAAGTGATAGTCTATTCTCCACCCTTTATTATTATTACGAGCATTCGCTCTGTATGTCCACCAGCTGTAGTTATGTGGCTCTTGGTTGAACATACGGAAGCTGTCTATAAACCCATTGTTGATAAACTTGTCTAACCATGCACGTTCTTCTGGCAAGAAACCTGATACTTTAGCATTGCGCACAGGGTCATGGATATCGATAGCTTGGTGACAGATATTATAGTCTCCACAGATCACTAGGTTTGGAATCTCTTTCTTTAGGTTATCGATATAGTTGAAGAAGTCATCCATATACTGATATTTAAAGTCTAGTCGCTCTATATTAGAAGCAGAAGGTAGGTATAGAGACATCACAGAGATATCGTCATAATCTACTCTTAAGTTTCTACCTTCGAAGTCCATATAGTCTATACCTGTTCCGAATACTACGTTCTTAGGTTCTTGTTTGCACAAGATAGCTACTCCACTATAACCAGCTTTCTGAGCAGAATAATAGTATTGGTATGGATATCCGGCAGCTAGTATATCCGCTACAGGTATTTGATCTTCTTTTGCTTTTATTTCTTGTAGACATATAATGTCTGGATTCTCTTCTTGAATCCATTCTATAAATCCTTTGTTTATAGCAGCACGTATTCCATTTACGTTATACGAGATTATCTTCATATAAAATGAGTATGTAGTTTAAAAAATCAAAAATATAAAAAATATATTTTTTGATTTAATATCTTATCTTTGTTTTAATCAGTTATTTATACATTTTGTAATTTCTTTTTTATGAATTATAGTACTAGTCTGATAAAATAAAATGGAATAGCTGAAGATTTTAGTATATTTGTATTACTTAATTTTGAATTTTAATGGGGTTAGTAACGGCGAAAGAAGTAGCAAAGGCAATTAACGTAGATAAGTATGGTTTTCTAGGAACCTTTACGGGGTGGATGTTGATGAAGGCGCTTAAAATCACTACGTTAAATAAAATTTACGACCGCAATAAGCATTTGTCTAATCTAGATTTTTTAAATGCTATCTTAGAAGAATTTCAAATAGAATTTGAAATAGATCCAGAAGAACTTAAGAGACTGCCTAAGAAAGGGCCTTATATAACTATTTCTAATCATCCGTTAGGAGGAATAGACGGTATTCTATTGCTTAAACTGATGTTAGAGCATGATCCTGATTTTAAAATTATCGCTAACTTTTTATTACATCGCATAGAGCCATTAAAGCCTTATATTATGCCTGTGAATCCTTTTGAGAACAATAAGGATGTTAAATCAAGCGTTATAGGATTAAAAGATACTTTAAGACATTTAAGTGATGGAAAGCCTTTAGGGATATTCCCTGCTGGGGAAGTGTCTACGTATAAAGATGATAAACTTATCGTAGATAAACCTTGGGAAGAAGGAGCGATTAAGCTGATAAAGAAAGCAAATGTACCTGTAGTACCTATTTATTTTCATGCAACAAATAGTAAGTTATTCTATTTCTTGTCTCAAATAAATCCTACGTTGCGTACAGCTAAACTGCCTTCTGAACTATTGACTCAAAAAAATAGAGTGATCAAAGTAAGGATAGGTAGACCGATATCAGTAGAAGAACAAAGTGAACACTATGATATAAATGATTATGGTAACTTCCTGCGTTTTAAAACATACTTATTGTCGAATGCATATAAGGATGAAGATATACGTAAATGGATTAAAGTACCTTCATTTAATTTCAAATTACCAAAAAGCGTGAAAGATATTATTGAGGCACAGCCAGTAGAGAAGATTTTAGAAGAGATTAATACGCTGAGAGAAGGTAATTATAGATTATTACAGAGTAAGAATTACGAGATATTCTTGTGTAAATCAGATCTAATACCAACGATTCTAACAGAATTAGGACGTTTAAGAGAAATTACGTTTAGACAAGTAGGAGAGGGAACGAATAATGAACTAGACTTAGATCAATACGATAAGTATTATCACCATATGTTCTTATGGGATAATGATACTCAACAGATTTGTGGAGCATACCGTATGGGATTGGGAACAGAGATTTATAAGAAATATGGAATCAATGGGTTCTATTTAAATGAGTTGTTCCGCTTTGAGTCTGAGTTATATCCGATGATGTCTCAGTCTATAGAGATGGGTAGAGCTTTTATCATTAAAGAGTATCAACAGAAGCCAATGCCTCTATTCTTATTGTGGAAAGGTATTGTACATACTACATTGAGATATCCTGAACACAAATACTTAATCGGTGGAGTGAGTATTAGTAATCAGTTCTCTGATTTCTCTAAATCATTAATGATTGAGTTTATGAGATCACACTATTTTGATCCTTATATCGCTCAGTACGTCACTCCTAAGATGGAATATAAAGTAAATCTTAAGGATAGTGAGAAAGATTTGATCTTTAGTGAGACAGATTCTGATTTAAATAAATTCGATAAGATCATTGAGGATGTAGAACCAGGAAAGTTAAGATTGCCTGTATTGATTAAAAAATACATTAAGCAGAATGCAAAGGTGATCGCTTTTAATGTTGATCCATTGTTTAATAATGCAATAGATGGTCTGATGTATATCAAGATTGCTGATCTACCAGAAAGCACAGTGAAACCTGTAATGGAAGAATTCGAAGCAGAACTTGAAAGAAAGATTCAAGAAGAAAATAACAAAAGCGAAAAGCAAGAGTCATAAAAAAAGGAGTTTCTATTGAAACTCCTTTTTGTTTTTAGTATAGTAATTTGATTTTGTCTATAATCGTTTGCGCTAGTTTTTCTTTGCTTTCTATAGTCCATCCTCCGATATGAGGGGATAGTAATACATTCTTAGCTTGTATTAAGTATTGCATAGGTTCAGGAAGAGTATTATCTGAGAACATATTCTCGAAAGAAGACTTCTCGTACTCTAATACGTCTAATGCAGCACCTCTTACTTTACCAGACTTTAAAGCTTCGACTAGATCTGTAGTATTGACAGACTTCCCTCTAGCTGTATTTATAAACCAGAAAGGCTTTTTGAACCCTTGGATTAGTTCCTTGTTGATGAGATACATGGTCTCCGGTGTCTGTGGAGTATGTAGGCTTAGGATATCAGCTCGTTCTTGTAACTCTGCTAAACTTACTTGTTTTGCATAGGCATTCTCTAGTCCTTCTCTGATATCGTGGAAGATTACTTCACAGTCAAACCCTTGTAGGCGTTTGGCAAAAGCATTTCCCATATTTCCATAGCCTATAATACCTACTGTTTTACCTTCTATCTCATGTCCTCTGTTTCCTTCTCTAATCCAGATTCCTTGTCTTACTTCTTGGTCGACTAAGTTGAGTTTATTCATTAGGCTTAGTAGCATCCCTAAGGCGTGTTCTCCTACTGCAGTTCTATTACCTTCTGGAGCAGCGATAAGCGCTATACCTTTAGTCTCTGCATATGCACAGTCTATATTCTCTAGTCCTGCACCGACACGTCCAATGAACTTTAAGTTAGTTGCTTTCTCTAAAAAAGATTGATCAATAGAAAAGCGACTTCGGATAATGATACCTTCATATTCGTGTATGTTTTCTGCTATTTCTTCTTTACTAGCAGTGTAGTTTTCTACATTTTCGTATCCTAGTTCTGCTAGTTGTGTAATCATTAAAGGATGATTACTATCTATATGTAATACTTTCTTAGTGTTCATGGTTGTGATGTAGCTTTAAATAATCTAGAAACCTAAAATAACCTTTGCAATTGAAAAGTAAATTAAGATTCCAAAGATATCATTACTTGTAGTGATAAAAGGACCTGTGGCTAAAGCAGGGTCTATACCATATTTATTCAGTAAGATCGGAACAAAGGTACCGATAAGACTAGCGATGATTATTACACTAATCAGTGCTATAGATACAGTGATACCTATGATATAATCTACCCCTAATAAGAAGTGACTTCCTAGCATCATCAGAATAGCAAGTAAGAAACCATTTAGTAAACTAAGCGTTACTTCTTTTCCTAATCGCTTCCATATAGATCCGGTGATAGAGTTATTAGCTAGTCCTTGTACGATAATAGCAGAAGATTGAACTCCAACATTACCTGCCATAGCCGCAATAAGAGGGGTGAAGAAGAATAGTACACCAAACTTCTCCATAGCTCCTTCAAAACTTCTAGATACATTAACAGCTACGAATCCACCTATCATGGCTAATATTAACCAAGGTAATCTAGCTCGTGTCAGCATAAGGATACTGTCATTAGCCTCTACGTCTTGAGAAATACCTGCTGCTAATTGGTAATCTTTATCTGCTTCTTCTTTAATAACGTCTACGATGTCATCTATGGTAATACGACCTACTAACCTTCCCATTTCATCTATAACAGGAATGGCTTCTAAGTCATACTTCTGCATAATACGAGCTACCTCTACATCTTTTGTATCTACTTTTACTGAGTCTACATTTCTAATATAGACATCACTAATATGGGTAGTAGTAGAAGAGGTAAGGAGGTCTTTTAGCGACAGTCTCCCTTTTAGCCTTCCTTCATTATCTATTACATAGATAGAGTGTACTCTAGATACATGCTCAGCCTGTTTGCGCATTTCTTTGACACAAGTAAGCACTGACCAATTCTCATTAACAGAGACATACTCTTTGGCCATTAACCCCCCTGCAGTGTCCTCGTCATAACGCAATAGTTCAACGATGTCCTTTGCATGCTCTAAATCTTCCAGCTCAGAAAGAACCTCTTCCTTCTTAGATTCTGGTAATTCAGAGATAATATCAGCAGCGTCATCCGTGTCTAATTCGTCTAACTCCTCTGCAATTTCTTTTGGAGATAGCGTTTTTAAGATCTTTTCACGGACATCTTCATTTAATTCTAAAAGGATTTCTGCTGTTACTTCACTATCTAATATATCGAATATGTATATCGCTTCTTCTCCAGAAAGCTCATTCATAATCTCTGCTATATCGGCGTAGTGTAAATCTTTAAGAATCTCTAATAATTCCTTTTCATTCTTTTCAGCGATTAAATCTTCGAATTGTTGTAAAGATTCTCTACTGATTTTAAACTCCATAGGCTTCTATTTTCTTTGTTAGTTCTATAAATTCTTTATAGTCTAATTGTTCTGGTCTTAAATTAAATACTTCTTCGGATCTTATTTCCTCTGGCAAGTTAAAGCTTTTTAAGCTGTTGCGTAATGTCTTTCTTCTCTGATTAAAGGCAGTTTTTACTACTGTAAAGAATAATTTCTCACTACAAGGTAGACTGTAATCTTCTTTACGGATCATACGCATTACTCCTGACTTTACTTTTGGAGGTGGGTTAAATACGTGTTCGTCTACAGTGAACAAATATTCTGTTTCATAGAATGCTTGTGCTAATACTGAAAGTATACCATAAGCTTTAGTTCCTTTTTTCTCACAGATACGTTCTGCTACTTCTTTTTGGAACATCCCTGAGAACTCAGGGATATAGTCTCTTAGTTCTAATGCTCTAAACACGATTTGTGTAGAGATATTATAAGGGAAGTTACCGATTACAGCGAAAGGCTCTTGATTAAAAGCACGTACTATATCGAATTTTAGAAAGTCTTGTGCGAATATATGGTCGTGTAGTTTGTTATAATGAGCATGTAGATAATCTACAGACTCTGTATCTATTTCTACTACGAATGTTTCTATCGGTTTGTCTAATATATATTTGGTTAGAACTCCCATACCTGGACCAATCTCTAATACCTTCTTATATCCTTCTAATGTCAAGGTATCAGCGATTCTCTTTGCGACACTTTCGTCAGTTAAGAAATGCTGACCTAAGTGTTTTTTTGCTCTTACTTTATCCATGGTTATCTTATTGATGTTCGCTGATTAATTCTAGTTCTGTTTTAAATGTTAGCATAAGCTCACCAAAAAGGCGTTTAGCTTCGTTCTCAAAACGATCAAAGTCTTCTTTATAGAACTGATCTAGTAACTCTTTACTCTGTGTTTCGAATTGAATAGAATAAGTTTTTCCTCCCATTTCTTCTTCGATGAGTACTTTGACAATTTTAGCTTTGTCAAACTTTCCAGTTGCTAATATTCCTGGTATATAAGCGTTTTTTGTCCATTGCATCCATACGTCATGTGCGCTTTCATGAATGTTGACTGTGATATTATATATGATCATAATTTTAATTACACTGAATGAATTATTTTTTGCAAAGATAAAAAAAGCACCAAATGTCTTATTTCGAATATTTGGTGCTTTTTGTTTATAAGGTTATTGGTGTTAATTAGTTGATAATATCAAATCCTGTGTAAGGGCGTAAAACTTCTGGAATTACGATTCCTTCTGGTGTTTGATAGTTTTCTAAGATACCTGCTAGTACACGAGGTAATGCTAATGAACTACCATTTAAAGTATGTGCTAATTGGTTTTTACCATCTTTATCTCTGAATCTTAATTTCAATCTATTCGCTTGGAATGTCTCGAAGTTAGATACAGAACTAATTTCTAACCATCTGTCTTGTGCTGTAGAGAACACTTCGAAGTCATAAGTAAGAGCTGATGTGAATCCCATATCTCCACCACATAATCTTAAGATTCTATATGGAAGTTTAAGGTCGTTCAATAGTCCTTTAATATGTTCTACCATTCCGTCTAATGCTTGATAAGAATTATCAGGGTGTTCGATACGTACGATTTCTACTTTGTCAAATTGGTGAAGGCGGTTAAGACCTCTTACGTGTGCTCCATAAGATCCCGCTTCTCTACGGAAACATGGTGTATAAGCTGTACACATAATAGGTAACTCTGTCTCTTGTAAGATAACATCTCTAAAGATATTAGTCACAGGAACCTCTGCTGTTGGGATTAAGTATAAATCGTCAACTGTACTGTGATACATTTGTCCTTCTTTATCTGGCAATTGTCCTGTACCGTATCCTGATGCCTCATTGATTAAGTGAGGAACTTGATACTCTCTATATCCTGCATCTGTATTTTTGTCTAAGAAGTAAGAGATTAACGCACGTTGTAAACGAGCTCCTTTACCTTTATATACAGGGAAACCTGCTCCAGTGATTTTATTCCCTAGTTCAAAGTCAATGATGTCATATTTCTTTGCTAATTCCCAGTGTGGTAAAGCACCTTCGTGTAGTGTAGGTACTTCTCCTGCTTCGAATACATTTAAGTTATCATCAGCATCTTTACCAGCAGGTACGATATCTGTTGGTACGTTTGGTATAGTATATAACTTCTCAGTTAATAATGCAGATACATTATTAAGCTCTTCAGTTAATTGTTTGCTTTGGTCACGTAAGTTTGATGTTTTCTCTTTGATGATTTCAGCTTTTGCTTTTTCACCACTTTTCATCAACTCCCCGATGCTTTTGGATAGTTTGTTCGATTCTGCTAATACATTGTCTAATTCCACCTGTGTGCTTCTTCTTTTCTCATCTAATTCAAGCACTTCTTTTAGCAAATCGGCAACATCAAGATTTCTTTTGGCTAATCCTTTAACCACTTGCTCTTGATTTTCTCTAATAAAAGCTATCTGTAACATATTATAAATATTAATTGTAAAGCAAAGTTAGAAAATACTTTTCTATTAGCAGCTATTTTACGTACCTCTTTATAAGTTTTGTAGAACATTATGCACTTTATTTGGTAGTTTATTAGCTTTTCTAAATAATAATTTAATAAATAGAATTACTTTAGAATAATATGTGAAGTGCTTTTTAGCTTTATTACACTTTGTTTATCTTGTTATTTATGTGAAAGAATTGATAATTTAAGCCTTGATTTAAAAAAAAGTGAGATTAGTTAAAGTAATATTTTACTTTTGTCTGAATAATATTAGAGTCTGTAAAAAATAAAAATGGATATACTTATTAAATTATCTCAATTCTTATTGAGTTTGTCGTTGTTAATTATCTTACACGAGTTAGGGCATTTTATTCCTGCTAAACTTTTTAAAACACGTGTCGAGAAGTTTTACTTATTTTTTGATGTTAAGTTTTCTTTGTTTAAAAAGAAGATAGGAGATACTGTTTATGGTATTGGGTGGTTGCCATTAGGAGGGTATGTAAAAATATCTGGTATGGTGGACGAAAGTATGGATACAGACCAATTAGCTGGTGAGCCACAACCTTGGGAGTTTAGATCTAAACCTGCTTGGCAACGTTTGATCATTATGTTAGGTGGAGTTACGGTGAACTTTATTTTAGCCTTTGTTATCTATATTGGTATGGCTTATGCGTATGGTGAGTCATATATAGCTAATAAAGATGTAAAGAGTGGAATCTGGGTTCAGAATCCTATCTTAGAAGACGCTGGTCTAAAAACGGGAGACAAGGTATTAAAGGTTGATGGAAAGGAGATTGTGAAGTTTAATAGTCTGCCAGAGGCAATCCTTATGGGGAAAGATATCGAGGTAGAGCGTGCTGGTGTTGTAGAGCATGTACAGTTGCCAGTTGACTTTTTGGGACAAATCACAGAGAATAAAGGAAATGGTTTCATAGGATTGCGTATTCCTTTTATTGTAGCAGGATTTGGTGAAAACTCTATTAATGAAGGTACATTAATGGTTAAAGATATTGTGAAGTCTATTAATGGGGTAGAAACACCTTTCTTTGATATGGTAAGCAATGTGTTAGAAGAAAACAAAGGAAAGACTGTTGCTGTTGTAGTGAATCGCGATGGAAAAGATACGACTGTTGATGTAAAGGTAAATCAAGAAGGTAAGATAGAGACATATTATGCTCCTGCTTTGCCATTTGATAATTTACAAAAACTTGGACTATATGAGATAAGTAGAGAGCAATACTCTTTAGCAGAAGCTATTCCTGCGGGGTTACACATGGGGAAAGATAGAATCATGAGTTATTTCGGACAGTTAAAGAAAATTGTACAACCTGAGACAGGTGCTTATAAAGGAGTAGGAGGGTTTAAAGCGATTTATGATATCTTCCCTCAGTTCTGGAGCTGGCAAGTGTTCTGGAGTATTACAGCGATGTTATCTATCATGTTAGGGGTTATGAACTTATTACCAATCCCTGCTTTAGATGGTGGGCATGTTATCTTTTTATTGTACGAGATGATCTCTGGAAGAAAGCCAAGTGATAAATTCTTGGGTAACGCTCAGATGGTAGGATTCTTCATACTTATTGCATTATTGTTATTCGCGAATGGGAATGATATTTATAAGGCAATTTTTAATTAGATGAAAAAAATATAAAAAAAATGCTTGTTGTGTTTGCAGAAATGAAAAATCGTATTATATTTGCATCGCAATAAAGGTAAGACATCACCTTCCTCCTTAGCTCAGTTGGTTAGAGCATCTGACTGTTAATCAGAGGGTCCTTGGTTCGAGCCCAAGAGGGGGAGCAGAGAAGCCAGTCATTGACTGGCTTTTTTCTTATAACCGTTTAGGTTATGGAATTTTAAAAACAAGAATACAAGTAAAGAAATTTACTTTTTAAGGGGATTTGAAAAGCGATATCGAATAGGTATCGCTTTTCGCTTTTCTAGAATATCTGTGATATACTATATATTAAGGTATATAAGAGAATGATTGTTCATTGCTTGAATCCTTTAAAGAAGAAAAATAATTATAGAATAGAGCTCTTGTCAGTAGGCAAGAGCTTTTTTCATTAAAGAATGTATTACCTACAGCCTTAGTCTATATAGTCTAGGGCTTTTTTATTGTCATCATAAGTTAACCCCCTTCAAGAGCGCGACAAGACCTCTTCAATATTGCTTCAAGAAAGAGGTGCTCAGATAGAGCAATCTTGGAGAAATGTTGAAGCAGTGTTGAAGCGGTGTTGAAGAAGTAGGCATAAAGGCTTGCTATTACTGGGATACAGAAGTGTTTTGGCTTTAGAAAGATAATACTGGTAATTTACTTTACTTTTTGATAGACAATTGTTTACGATGATAATTACTCAATGTGAGAATAAAAAAAGTACATCTGTTTTTCTTCGAAACAAGATAATAGCCATATAATAAGGGACTTTTCTTCTAAAAAAGCATACCTATATAAGTAGATCAACTACAAAAAAGTAGATAAAACACCTCTATATAGGATAAAGTAACATTTAGAAATAGACAGAAAGGGCATAAGAAGGTATATTCTCAATTATTACATATATATAATAGAGTACAATATTAAATACATTCCACCATCCAACCTTACATATATATAGTATAGAGATAGTATAAGGCTATAACCTTTAAAAAAAGATAAAAAAAACTTTTGCTCGTAAAAGGTAATATAATAGAGAGTTATGAAATACTTTTTAAAAACATTGAAAAAAAGGCAAAGATAAGTTTGGAAGTAAGAGAAAAGATACTACTTTTGCATCCGCATTAGAGAAGTGATAACGACTCTAGAGGCAGACGATCATAAACAAAAAGTGAAGCAAGAACGACTAAAAAATAAGCTTTAAAAAATTTACAAAAATAAATTTGGATAAGTAAAAAATAAGGTAGTATCTTTGCAGTCCGCTTCAGTAAAAACGGGAGTTGAGTGAAAAAATAAAGAAAAATATTTTCTAGAAAAGTTTTGCTAATTCAAAATAAGTTTTTACTTTTGCACTCGCTTTGAAAAACAAGTGAGGCTTAGAAATAAGAAGACACGTTCATAAACATATTGGATTGACAGCATACAAATAAGAGAGTAAGGCAAATCGCAAGATTTGGAATTATACTTTTTTAATTTACGAAATTAAAAATATACGATGAAGAGTTTGATCCTGGCTCAGGATGAACGCTAGCGGCAGGCCTAACACATGCAAGTCGAGGGGTAGAAAGAGCTTGCTTTTTTGAGACCGGCGCACGGGTGAGTAACGCGTATGCAACCTACCTTATACAGGGGAATAGCCCGAAGAAATTCGGATTAATGCTCCATGGTTTATCGATATGGCATCGTATTGATAATAAAGATTTATCGGTATAAGATGGGCATGCGTATCATTAGCTAGTTGGTGTGGTAACGGCATACCAAGGCAACGATGATTAGGGGTCCTGAGAGGGAGATCCCCCACACTGGTACTGAGACACGGACCAGACTCCTACGGGAGGCAGCAGTGAGGAATATTGGTCAATGGAGGCAACTCTGAACCAGCCATGCCGCGTGCAGGATGACGGTCCTATGGATTGTAAACTGCTTTTGTACAGGAAGAAACCTCCCTACGAGTAGGGACTTGACGGTACTGTAAGAATAAGGATCGGCTAACTCCGTGCCAGCAGCCGCGGTAATACGGAGGATCCGAGCGTTATCCGGAATTATTGGGTTTAAAGGGTTCGTAGGCGGCTTTGTAAGTCAGTGGTGAAATTTCCTAGCTTAACTAGGACACTGCCATTGATACTGCAGAGCTTGAATAATATGGAAGTAACTAGAATATGTAGTGTAGCGGTGAAATGCTTAGATATTACATGGAATACCAATTGCGAAGGCAGGTTACTACGTATTTATTGACGCTGATGAACGAAAGCGTGGGGAGCGAACAGGATTAGATACCCTGGTAGTCCACGCCGTAAACGATGGATACTAGCTGTTCGGTTTTCGGACTGAGTGGCTAAGCGAAAGTGATAAGTATCCCACCTGGGGAGTACGTTCGCAAGAATGAAACTCAAAGGAATTGACGGGGGCCCGCACAAGCGGTGGAGCATGTGGTTTAATTCGATGATACGCGAGGAACCTTACCAGGGCTTAAATGTAGATTGACAGATTTGGAAACAGATTTTTCTTCGGACAATTTACAAGGTGCTGCATGGTTGTCGTCAGCTCGTGCCGTGAGGTGTCAGGTTAAGTCCTATAACGAGCGCAACCCCTATTGTTAGTTACCAGCGCGTTAAGGCGGGGACTCTAGCAAGACTGCCGGTGCAAACCGTGAGGAAGGTGGGGATGACGTCAAATCATCACGGCCCTTACGTCCTGGGCTACACACGTGCTACAATGGCAAGTACAGAAAGCAGCTACCTGGCAACAGGATGCGAATCTCCAAAGCTTGTCTCAGTTCGGATTGGAGTCTGCAACTCGACTCTATGAAGCTGGAATCGCTAGTAATCGGATATCAGCCATGATCCGGTGAATACGTTCCCGGGCCTTGTACACACCGCCCGTCAAGCCATGGAAGCTGGGGGTACCTGAAGTCGGTGACCGCAAGGAGCTGCCTAGGGTAAAACTAGTAACTAGGGCTAAGTCGTAACAAGGTAGCCGTACCGGAAGGTGCGGCTGGAACACCTCCTTTCTAGAGAATAATTATAGAAGTATGATACTTTACTCTCGCTGTTAATACCAAAAAAAAAGAATAAAAGAATTAAGTAATACAGAGTCTCGTAGCTCAGCTGGTTAGAGTACTACACTGATAATGTAGGGGTCGGCAGTTCGAGTCTGCCCGGGACTACTAATTTACTAAATTGAAGGAAATACTAGAGGTTAAACTAACCGCCCAAAAGTTACTGTTAACTGTAAGCTGTTAACCAAACACTAGATATGGGGGATTAGCTCAGCTGGCTAGAGCGCCTGCCTTGCACGCAGGAGGTCATCGGTTCGACTCCGATATTCTCCACTACGGCATAAAATCAAAACTGGTTTAATTATCAGTGGCGATTCGCCACAAGTTCATTGACATATTGATAAAACTTAACTAACAAAACAGTTAGAAAGAATAAAAAAGATATAGAAATATATAGAAAGTACGATTCGAAAGAATTGTAAGCACATAAGCAAAATAAGGGCGTATGGGGAATGCCTAGGCTCTCAGAGGCGAAGAAGGACGTGATAAGCTGCGAAAAGCTACGGGGATTGGCACACACGAATTGATCCGTAGATATCCGAATGGGGCAACCCAGTATGTTGAAGACATACTATCCAATATGGAGGCGAACCCGCTGAACTGAAACATCTAAGTAGGCGGAGGAGAAGAAAACAAAAGTGATTCCGTAAGTAGTGGCGAGCGAACGCGGAATAGCCCAAACCAAAGTTGTTACGGCAATTTTGGGGTTGTAGGACCACGACATTTCTTGCGGATTTAATAAGAATTACCTGGAAAGGTAAACCGAAGAGGGTGATAGTCCCGTATTGGTAAGAGAAGATAAGAATAGTGGTATCCTGAGTAGGTCGGGGCACGTGAAACCTTGATTGAAACTGGCGGGACCATCCGCTAAGGCTAAATACTCCTGAGAGACCGATAGTGAACCAGTACCGTGAGGGAAAGGTGAAAAGAACCGTGAATAACGGAGTGAAACAGATCCTGAAACCATACGCCTACAAGCGGTCGGAGCCCCTTAGTGGGGTGACGGCGTGCCTTTTGCATAATGAGCCTACGAGTTACCGTTGCTGGCAAGGATAAGTGATTAAGTCATGGATCCGTAGCGAAAGCGAGTCTTAATAGGGCGCTTTAGTCAGTAGTGGTAGACGCGAAACCGTGTGATCTACCCATGGGCAGGTTGAAGTTTAGGTAACACTAAATGGAGGACCGAACCGTTTAACGCTGAAAAGTTTTCGGATGACCTGTGGGTAGGGGTGAAAGGCCAATCAAACTCGGAAATAGCTCGTACTCCCCGAAATGCATTTAGGTGCAGCGATGATCGATAGTTACTTAGAGGTAGAGCTACTGATTGGATGCGGGGGCTTCACCGCCTACCAATTCCTGACAAACTCCGAATGCTAAGTAATGATAATCATCAGTGAGGGCATGGGTGCTAAGGTCCATGTCCGAGAGGGAAAGAACCCAGACCATCAGCTAAGGTCCCCAAATGTATGCTAAGTTGAAAAAACGCGGTTTGATTGCCCAGACAGCTAGGATGTTGGCTTGGAAGCAGCCATTCATTTAAAGAGTGCGTAACAGCTCACTAGTCGAGCGATCGAGCATGGATAATAATCGGGCATAAGTATACTACCGAAGCTATGGATTTGCGCATTTAGTTGCGTGAGTGGTAGGGGAGCATTCTAACGGCGCAGAAGGTGATTTGTGAGAATTGCTGGAGCTTTTAGAAAAGAAAATGTAGGCATAAGTAACGATAAGGGGTGCGAGAAACACCCCCGCCGTAAGACTAAGGTTTCCTCAGCTATGCTAATCAGCTGAGGGTTAGTCGGGACCTAAGGCACACCCGAAGGGGGACGTCGATGGCCAACGGGTTAATATTCCCGTACTACTGATAATTGTGATGGAGTGACACAGTGATGAAAGCACCGCGAACTGACGGAATAGTTCGTTGAAGCACGTACCTATAGGTTTGATAGTAAAATGCGTCAGACTTGGAGAAATGCGATAGTACTTTGAGTCTTCGGACAACGAGATAGTGTGCCTAAGGGCTGTCAAGAAAAGCTTCTAAACTTAGATTATTAGTACCCGTACCGTAAACCGACACAGGTAGTCGAGGAGAGTATCCTAAGGCGCTCGAGAGATTCATGGCTAAGGAACTAGGCAAAATAGACCTGTAACTTCGGGAGAAAGGTCGCCAGCGCAAGCTGGCCGCAGTGAAAAGGTCCAGGCGACTGTTTATCAAAAACACAGGGCTCTGCAAAATCGTAAGATGACGTATAGGGCCTGACACCTGCCCGGTGCTGGAAGGTTAAGAGGAGATGTTATCGATGAGTAATTGTTGAGAAGCATTGAATTGAAGCCCCAGTAAACGGCGGCCGTAACTATAACGGTCCTAAGGTAGCGAAATTCCTTGTCGGGTAAGTTCCGACCTGCACGAATGGTGTAACGATCTGGACACTGTCTCAGCCATGAGCTCGGTGAAATTGTAGTATCGGTGAAGATGCCGATTACCCGCAGTGGGACGAAAAGACCCTGTGCACCTTTACTATAGCTTAGTATTGTTCTTGGATAAGTGATGTGTAGGATAGGTGGGAGACTGTGAAATGGCGTCGCTAGGCGTTGTGGAGTCATTGTTGAAATACCACCCTTTGCTTATTTGAGATCTAACTCCCTTATTGGGGAGGACATTGCTTGGTGGGTAGTTTGACTGGGGTGGTCGCCTCCAAAAGAGTAACGGAGGCTTCTAAAGGTTCCCTCAGCACGCTTGGTAACCGTGCGTAGAGTGCAATGGTATAAGGGAGCTTGACTGAAAGACTAACAAGTCGAACAGGTACGAAAGTAGAGCATAGTGATCCGGTGGTTCCGCATGGAAGGGCCATCGCTCAAAGGATAAAAGGTACGCCGGGGATAACAGGCTGATCTCCCCCAAGAGCTCATATCGACGGGGGGGTTTGGCACCTCGATGTCGGCTCGTCACATCCTGGGGCTGGAGAAGGTCCCAAGGGTTGGGCTGTTCGCCCATTAAAGTGGCACGCGAGCTGGGTTCAGAACGTCGTGAGACAGTTCGGTCTCTATCTACTGTGGGCGTTAGAAATTTGAGTGGATCTGATTCTAGTACGAGAGGACCGAATTGGACCAACCTCTAGTGCATCTGTTGTCTCGCCAGGGGCATCGCAGAGTAGCTACGTTGGGAAGGGATAAGCGCTGAAAGCATATAAGTGCGAAACCCACCACAAGATGAGATTTCTTTAAAGGGTCGTTGGAGATTACAACGTTGATAGGCTATAGATGTAAAGACAGTAATGTCAAAGTCGAGTAGTACTAATAACCCGTAAGCTTATGTGAATCTCCCCTTGTTTAAATACAAGGGGAGGGCAACTTTCTAAAGTATAGTTAAGTTTAAAATATCAATATAGTTAAAAATATTAGTTACGTTAAAGTAACAACCGATTTAAGGTGGTTATTGCAGCGGGGCTCACCTCTATCCATTTCGAACAGAGAAGTTAAGCCCGCTAGCGCAGATGGTACTGCTAACCAGTGGGAGAGTATGTCGCCGCCTTTCTTTAGAAATCCTCGCTGATTTTCTAGCGAGGATTTTTTATCTACAAATTTTACTGAAAAAAGGAAAAACTTTAAATAAATATTCAAATTCATTTGGATTGTAAAAAATAAAGTTCTACTTTTGCACTCGCTTTGAAAAACAAGTGAGACTTAGAAATAAGAAGACAACGTTCATAAACATATTGGATTGACAGCATACAAATAAGAGAGTAAGGCAAATCGCTAAGATTTGGAATTATACTTTTTTAATTTACGAAATTAAAAATATACGATGAAGAGTTTGATCCTGGCTCAGGATGAACGCTAGCGGCAGGCCTAACACATGCAAGTCGAGGGGTAGAAAGAGCTTGCTTTTTTGAGACCGGCGCACGGGTGAGTAACGCGTATGCAACCTACCTTATACAGGGGAATAGCCCGAAGAAATTCGGATTAATGCTCCATGGTTTATCGATATGGCATCGTATTGATAATAAAGATTTATCGGTATAAGATGGGCATGCGTATCATTAGCTAGTTGGTGTGGTAACGGCATACCAAGGCAACGATGATTAGGGGTCCTGAGAGGGAGATCCCCCACACTGGTACTGAGACACGGACCAGACTCCTACGGGAGGCAGCAGTGAGGAATATTGGTCAATGGAGGCAACTCTGAACCAGCCATGCCGCGTGCAGGATGACGGTCCTATGGATTGTAAACTGCTTTTGTACAGGAAGAAACCTCCCTACGAGTAGGGACTTGACGGTACTGTAAGAATAAGGATCGGCTAACTCCGTGCCAGCAGCCGCGGTAATACGGAGGATCCGAGCGTTATCCGGAATTATTGGGTTTAAAGGGTTCGTAGGCGGCTTTGTAAGTCAGTGGTGAAATTTCCTAGCTTAACTAGGACACTGCCATTGATACTGCAGAGCTTGAATAATATGGAAGTAACTAGAATATGTAGTGTAGCGGTGAAATGCTTAGATATTACATGGAATACCAATTGCGAAGGCAGGTTACTACGTATTTATTGACGCTGATGAACGAAAGCGTGGGGAGCGAACAGGATTAGATACCCTGGTAGTCCACGCCGTAAACGATGGATACTAGCTGTTCGGTTTTCGGACTGAGTGGCTAAGCGAAAGTGATAAGTATCCCACCTGGGGAGTACGTTCGCAAGAATGAAACTCAAAGGAATTGACGGGGGCCCGCACAAGCGGTGGAGCATGTGGTTTAATTCGATGATACGCGAGGAACCTTACCAGGGCTTAAATGTAGATTGACAGATTTGGAAACAGATTTTTCTTCGGACAATTTACAAGGTGCTGCATGGTTGTCGTCAGCTCGTGCCGTGAGGTGTCAGGTTAAGTCCTATAACGAGCGCAACCCCTATTGTTAGTTACCAGCGCGTAGTGGCGGGGACTCTAGCAAGACTGCCGGTGCAAACCGTGAGGAAGGTGGGGATGACGTCAAATCATCACGGCCCTTACGTCCTGGGCTACACACGTGCTACAATGGCAAGTACAGAAAGCAGCTACCTGGCAACAGGATGCGAATCTCCAAAGCTTGTCTCAGTTCGGATTGGAGTCTGCAACTCGACTCTATGAAGCTGGAATCGCTAGTAATCGGATATCAGCCATGATCCGGTGAATACGTTCCCGGGCCTTGTACACACCGCCCGTCAAGCCATGGAAGCTGGGGGTACCTGAAGTCGGTGACCGCAAGGAGCTGCCTAGGGTAAAACTAGTAACTAGGGCTAAGTCGTAACAAGGTAGCCGTACCGGAAGGTGCGGCTGGAACACCTCCTTTCTAGAGAATAATTATAGAAGTATGATACTTTACTCTCGCTGTTAATACCAAAAAAAGAATAAAAGAATTAAGTAATACAGAGTCTCGTAGCTCAGCTGGTTAGAGTACTACACTGATAATGTAGGGGTCGGCAGTTCGAGTCTGCCCGGGACTACTAATTTACTAATTTGAAGGAAATACTAGAGGTTAAACTAACCGCCCAAAAGTTACTGTTAACTGTAAGCTGTTAACCAAACACTAGATACGGGGGATTAGCTCAGCTGGCTAGAGCGCCTGCCTTGCACGCAGGAGGTCATCGGTTCGACTCCGATATTCTCCACTACGGCATAATATCAAAGCTGGTTTAATTATCAGTGGCGATTCGCCACAAGTTCATTGACATATTGATAAAACTTAACTAACAAAACAGTTAGAAAGAATAAAAAAGATATAGAAATATATAGAAAGTACGATTCGAAAGAATTGTAAGCACATAAGCAAAATAAGGGCGTATGGGGAATGCCTAGGCTCTCAGAGGCGAAGAAGGACGTGATAAGCTGCGAAAAGCTACGGGGATTGGCACACACGAATTGATCCGTAGATATCCGAATGGGGCAACCCAGTATGTTGAAGACATACTATCCAATATGGAGGCGAACCCGCTGAACTGAAACATCTAAGTAGGCGGAGGAGAAGAAAACAAAAGTGATTCCGTAAGTAGTGGCGAGCGAACGCGGAATAGCCCAAACCAAAGTTGTTACGGCAATTTTGGGGTTGTAGGACCACGACATTTCTTGCGGATTTAATAAGAATTACCTGGAAAGGTAAACCGAAGAGGGTGATAGTCCCGTATTGGTAAGAGAAGATAAGAATAGTGGTATCCTGAGTAGGTCGGGGCACGTGAAACCTTGATTGAAACTGGCGGGACCATCCGCTAAGGCTAAATACTCCTGAGAGACCGATAGTGAACCAGTACCGTGAGGGAAAGGTGAAAAGAACCGTGAATAACGGAGTGAAATAGATCCTGAAACCATACGCCTACAAGCGGTCGGAGCTTCTACGTGAAGTGACGGCGTGCCTTTTGCATAATGAGCCTACGAGTTACCGTTGCTGGCAAGGATAAGTGATTAAGTCATGGATCCGTAGCGAAAGCGAGTCTTAATAGGGCGCTTAAGTCAGTAGTGGTAGACGCGAAACCGTGTGATCTACCCATGGGCAGGTTGAAGTTTAGGTAACACTAAATGGAGGACCGAACCGTTTAACGCTGAAAAGTTTTCGGATGACCTGTGGGTAGGGGTGAAAGGCCAATCAAACTCGGAAATAGCTCGTACTCCCCGAAATGCATTTAGGTGCAGCGATGATCGATAGTTACTTAGAGGTAGAGCTACTGATTGGATGCGGGGGCTTCACCGCCTACCAATTCCTGACAAACTCCGAATGCTAAGTAATGATAATCATCAGTGAGGGCATGGGTGCTAAGGTCCATGTCCGAGAGGGAAAGAACCCAGACCATCAGCTAAGGTCCCCAAATGTATGCTAAGTTGAAAAAACGCGGTTTGATTGCCCAGACAGCTAGGATGTTGGCTTGGAAGCAGCCATTCATTTAAAGAGTGCGTAACAGCTCACTAGTCGAGCGATCGAGCATGGATAATAATCGGGCATAAGTATACTACCGAAGCTATGGATTTGCGCATTTAGTTGCGTGAGTGGTAGGGGAGCATTCTAACGGCGCAGAAGGTGATTTGTGAGAATTGCTGGAGCTTTTAGAAAAGAAAATGTAGGCATAAGTAACGATAAGGGGTGCGAGAAACACCCCCGCCGTAAGACTAAGGTTTCCTCAGCTATGCTAATCAGCTGAGGGTTAGTCGGGACCTAAGGCACACCCGAAGGGGGACGTCGATGGCCAACGGGTTAATATTCCCGTACTACTGATAATTGTGATGGAGTGACACAGTGATGAAAGCACCGCGAACTGACGGAATAGTTCGTTGAAGCACGTACCTATAGGTTTGATAGTAAAATGCGTCAGACTTGGAGAAATGCGATAGTACTTTGAGTCTTCGGACAACGAGATAGTGTGCCTAAGGGCTGTCAAGAAAAGCTTCTAAACTTAGATTATTAGTACCCGTACCGTAAACCGACACAGGTAGTCGAGGAGAGTATCCTAAGGCGCTCGAGAGATTCATGGCTAAGGAACTAGGCAAAATAGACCTGTAACTTCGGGAGAAAGGTCGCCAGCGCAAGCTGGCCGCAGTGAAAAGGTCCAGGCGACTGTTTATCAAAAACACAGGGCTCTGCAAAATCGTAAGATGACGTATAGGGCCTGACACCTGCCCGGTGCTGGAAGGTTAAGAGGAGATGTTATCTTCGGAGAAGCATTGAATTGAAGCCCCAGTAAACGGCGGCCGTAACTATAACGGTCCTAAGGTAGCGAAATTCCTTGTCGGGTAAGTTCCGACCTGCACGAATGGTGTAACGATCTGGACACTGTCTCAGCCATGAGCTCGGTGAAATTGTAGTATCGGTGAAGATGCCGATTACCCGCAGTGGGACGAAAAGACCCTGTGCACCTTTACTATAGCTTAGTATTGTTCTTGGATAAGTGATGTGTAGGATAGGTGGGAGACTGTGAAATGGCGTCGCTAGGCGTTGTGGAGTCATTGTTGAAATACCACCCTTTGCTTATTTGAGATCTAACTCCCTTATTGGGGAGGACATTGCTTGGTGGGTAGTTTGACTGGGGTGGTCGCCTCCAAAAGAGTAACGGAGGCTTCTAAAGGTTCCCTCAGCACGCTTGGTAACCGTGCGTAGAGTGCAATGGTATAAGGGAGCTTGACTGAAAGACTAACAAGTCGAACAGGTACGAAAGTAGAGCATAGTGATCCGGTGGTTCCGCATGGAAGGGCCATCGCTCAAAGGATAAAAGGTACGCCGGGGATAACAGGCTGATCTCCCCCAAGAGCTCATATCGACGGGGGGGTTTGGCACCTCGATGTCGGCTCGTCACATCCTGGGGCTGGAGAAGGTCCCAAGGGTTGGGCTGTTCGCCCATTAAAGTGGCACGCGAGCTGGGTTCAGAACGTCGTGAGACAGTTCGGTCTCTATCTACTGTGGGCGTTAGAAATTTGAGTGGATCTGATTCTAGTACGAGAGGACCGAATTGGACCAACCTCTAGTGCATCTGTTGTCTCGCCAGGGGCATCGCAGAGTAGCTACGTTGGGAAGGGATAAGCGCTGAAAGCATATAAGTGCGAAACCCACCACAAGATGAGATTTCTTTAAAGGGTCGTTGGAGATTACAACGTTGATAGGCTATAGATGTAAAGACAGTAATGTCAAAGTCGAGTAGTACTAATAACCCGTAAGCTTATGTGAATCTCCCCTTGTTTAAATACAAGGGGAGGGCAACTTTCTAAAGTATAGTTAAGTTTAAAATATCAATATAGTTAAAAATATTAGTTACGTTAAAGTAACAACCGATTTAAGGTGGTTATTGCAGCGGGGCTCACCTCTATCCATTTCGAACAGAGAAGTTAAGCCCGCTAGCGCAGATGGTACTGCTAACCAGTGGGAGAGTATGTCGCCGCCTTTCTTTATAGAATCCCCAATCTCGTATGAGGTTGGGGATTTTTTTGTTTATATAGGTAGGTGTATTTTGTACTTATAAACGTTTTACTGGAAAAAGTATCGTTGTTTATAACAACTTTTAAAACTTGTTCTAAGACTATAAAAAAGAGCCCTAATAGGCTTTTATTCTTTTTGAAGATCATTTACTTTATCGAGTATGTATTCCATTTCATATCCTTTTCTATGTAGGAACCCAATTAGTTTTTGTGTTTTTTTATTTATGTCTTGATCTGTTAATGATTGCCAACGTTGTTCAGCTAGTTTATTTAGGGTTTCGAAGTACATATTATCATCTATTTCAGTTAGTGCTATTTTTATTAGGTTAGCTGATATTTTTCTGATTTTAAGTTCTCCAAGTATTCTATTTTTTCCCCATCCACTGATTCTATGTTTACCTCTTGCAAAACTACGAGCAAAGCGTTCTTCGTTTAGAAATTTATTGTTAATTAAATAAACTAGTATTTCATCGTGTAGATCAGAGGAAACTTTTAAATTGTATAATTTGGATATAACTTCAGTATGACATCTGTCTTGATAAGCACAAAAATGTTCTAATTTACTTTTTGCTTGTTCTAGTGTTAAGGACATATTTTTGTTCTTTTTCAATTTACTTTATTCCTAGGCTTTTATGAGTATTGATTATAGCTTTTTTATTTTTATAATCAATCCAATCCTGTCCTTTTAATCTTCTCATGAAGTTATCAAAATATCTCATTACAGTAATATTATAGATTGCTTTTCCAAGGTTACTATATTTAGAAGGGAATGCTCTTAGACTCATAGATATACTTGGCGTAAGGTATTTCATATAGTGCCAATAACCTTCAGGCATATAAAGCATTTCTCCATGTTTTAGATTACAGATATATCCTTTTGCATATTTTAAAGCAGGCCATTTATCAAAATCAGGATTGTCAAAATCAATGTCTTCTCTGGATATTAATGCATGCGGTATTTTATACATATATTTTGTTTGGTCTGGTGAAAATAGCATACATTGCTTTTCTCCATTAAAATTGAAATGTAATATATTAGAATAATCAATATCAAAATGCATGAAGACTTTTGAATTTGTTCCTCCAAAAAATAACATTGGAAGTTGTTTTACTAGACGGAGTCCTAGTTTTGGCCATTTGAAATCACTCTTAAGACTAGGAACTTCTTTCATTATATTATAAAGAAAGATTCTGTAGTTTGTTGGTTCTTTGTTAAGTAAATCTATATAATCAGCCATCTTCATTGTTGCATGTGCTTCATTAAAACCATCTTTATGAGAAACAGGTCTATCATCATAAAGTGGTACTAATTTTTCACCTGCTATTTCCTTTATATAGTTTAAACGCCATTTTTTGTAAGCAGGCCAATCTTCAGTTAAGTTTTCTATTACAACAGGAATCTGTTTTTTAAAATATTTTTCAATAAAATCTTTTTCAGAGATAGATTTTACCCTTTCTATTTCTTGAAGTTGTAATTTTTTCATGCTATTTTACATTAGTCTTTCTTTAAGTACTATCATATTAAATTTATGTAACCTCAAATTTAATAAATCATTATTGGTTTTTAATGCTAGTAGCTTGTAAAATAAGCTTCGAGATAGCAAATTGATTTATTATCGACTAATAGTAAGTGATTGCATATTTAACAGTTGGTACAGTAAAATCTATTTGTAATAGTCGTATATTTAAAATAAAAATTATGAGTATAACTAAGAGTTATTTGTTAGAGTTAGGACATGAGTTAAATAGTACAAAGAAGATAGTAGCTTGTGTACCTAATGATAAATGGGGCTGGAAGCCTCATGAAAAGTCTATGAACTTAGGTGATTTGGCAAAGCATATTGTAGAATTAACAATTTGGACTGAGAATATCCTAACAAAGGATAGTTTGGATTTTCAAATAGATTACAAGCCTTTAGAAGCACAAACTACAGAAGAGTTGTTGGTTCTTTTAGACAAGTATGAAAAGGCTGTTATATCAGCTTTAAATATGTTTGATGAGGAAAAGTGGATGTCTGAATGGAAGTTAAAGTCAGGAGATCATATAATCGTTGCTATGCCAAAGGTTGGAGCTAATCGATTTATTGTAAATAACCATATTTATCACCATAGAGGACAATTATCAGTTTATTTGCGTTTATTAGATGTAGCTATTCCAGGAATGTATGGACCTTCAGCTGATGATGTTAAATAAATTATATAAATTAAAAAAGCCTAACTCAATGAGTTAGGCTTTTTTTGTGCCCGGAGTGGGAATCGAACCCACACTCCGAAGAACACGAGTTTGAGTCGTGCGCGTCTACCAATTCCGCCATCCGGGCTGATGACTTATTGTTTGTGAGTGCAAATGTAGATAAAAAAAATTAGGTACAAAGAAAAAATATAAAAAAAATCGTTTTCTCAATTTATATTTTATAAATTTGCACCGCTTAATAAAAACAGTTAAGCTCTAACTCGCAACATAACAACTAATTATATAATGTCATATTTCGAACCAGACGCTAAGATTTTTGCATGTGCTCAGAGCGTTGAGCTTGCTGAGAAAATTGCAAAAGCATACGGAGTAGAATTAGGAAAAGTAACTCTATCACATTACAGTGATGGGGAGTTTCAACCTTCTTTTGAAGAATCAATTAGAGGACGAAGAGTTTTCTTAGTATGTTCTACATTCCCGTCATCAGATAACCTGATGGAATTGTTACTAATGTGTGATGCTGCTAAACGTGCATCAGCAAGACATATTACAGCTGTAATTCCTTATTTTGGATGGGCTAGACAGGATAGAAAGGACAAACCAAGGGTTCCGATTGGAGCGAAATTAGTTGCTAAATTGCTTGAATCAGCAGGGGCAACACGTATCATGACAATGGATTTACATGCTGATCAAATCCAAGGATTCTTTGAAAAACCAGTGGATCATTTATATGCATCTACAATCTTTTTACCGTATGTAAAAAGTTTGAAACTTGATAATTTAACAATTGCGTCTCCTGATATGGGAGGATCTAAGAGAGCATATGCTTATTCTAAGTTCTTAGAATCAGATGTAGTAATTTGTTATAAACAACGTAAGCAAGCTAATGTTATAGATAAAATGGAGTTAATAGGAGATGTTACAGGACGTAACGTAATCTTAGTTGACGATATGATTGATACAGGAGGTACTTTAGCTAAAGCAGCTGATATGATGATGGAGCGTGGAGCATTAAGTGTTAGAGCTATATGCACACATGCTATTTTATCAGGAAGTGCTTATGAGAAAATAGAACAATCAGCTATTCAAGAATTAATCGTTACAGATTCAATTCCACTGAAGAAGCCTTGTGATAAAATAAGAGTATTAAGTTGTGCTCCATTATTTGCAGAAGTAATGCACAATGTACATGCTAACGAGTCTATTAGTAAGACTTTTGTAGTTTAGAATTTATTAATTTTTTAAATATATTTAAATGAAATCAATTACGATTAAAGGATCTGAAAGAGAAAGCGTAGGTAAAGTATCAACTAAAGCCTTACGTAATGCTGGAATGGTACCTTGCGTGTTATACGGAGGAACTGAAGCAGCTGTGCATTTTTCTGCTGAAGAAAAAGCATTCAAAAATTTAGTTTACACTCCAAACGTACACACAGTGGTAATTGAGTTGGAAGGTGGAAAAAAATTCAACGCTATCTTACAAGATATCCAATTCCACCCAGTAAGCGATAAAATCTTACACATCGATTTCTATCAATTACATGACGATAAAGAAATTACATTAGACGTACCAGTTAAAATCACTGGAAACTCTAAAGGAGTAATGGCTGGAGGGGTATTAAACCTAAACTTACGTAAATTAAAAGTTAAGGCTTTACCAGCTAACTTACCTGACTTCGTAGAAGTAAACATTTCTAACTTAGAAATGGGGAACAAATTATATGTTACTGATGTACCTGTTAACAATTACAAATTGTTACACACTGATAACACTGTAATCTGTCAAGTAAGAATTTCTCGTGCAGCTATGAAAGCAGCTCAAGAAGCAGCAAAAGCAGCAAAAGCTACTCCAAAGAAAAAATAATTCTTTTGAGAAGATATTTATTAGAAGCACCTGTGTTTACACAGGTGCTTTTTTTGTGCCTTAAAATAAGGTTACTTCTTTGCTTTAATGTACTTTTGTAACGCAATTAATTATGTCATTAATAGAAGGATGAAGAAATTTTTAATTATAGGACTTGGGAATATTGGTGCTGAGTATATCAACACACGTCATAATATCGGTTTTAAAGTTGTAGACGAAATAGCTAATGAGCTTGGAGGTGATTGGCAAACTGTGAAATTAGGAAGCTTAGCTGAAGTAAAGATAAAAGGAAGAACACTTTTATTATTAAAGCCTAATACATATATGAATTTAAGTGGTAAGGCAGTTCAGTATTGGATGGAGAAAGAAAAGATACCAGTAGAGAATATTTTAGTGATTACAGATGATTTAAATCTTGCTTTTGGAACAATAAGAATCAAACCAAAAGGATCTGATGGCGGACACAATGGATTAAAAAGTATTCAAGGTACTTTAAACTCTGCTGCATATCCTCGTTTTAGATTTGGTATCAGCGATGAATTTAAGAAAGGACAGCAAGTTGATTATGTTTTAGGGGTATGGGATGAGAAAGAGAAAGAACAGTTGCCAGAGCGTCTTAAAATGGCTTCTAAAGCCGTACAAGAGTTTGCTTTGGGAGGATTGAATAATGCTATGAATACTTATAACGGAAAGTAGATTAAGTAGAGCTTATAAAGTAAAAAAGGAGTTACTCATTGAGTAACTCCTTTTTTTATCATTATACCTGTGGTTTTACCACGTTGATATGTAATTCTTCTAATTGTTCTGGAGTGATAGTTGACGGAGCGTCAATCATTACATCTCTACCAGAGTTGTTTTTAGGGAATGCGATGAAGTCTCTAATCGTCTCTTGACCCCCTAAGATAGCTACTAATCTATCTAAACCAAAAGCTAAACCTCCATGAGGTGGTGCTCCATATTGGAATGCATTCATTAAGAAACCAAATTGTTTTTCAGCTTCTTCTTTGCTAAATCCAAGGTGTTTAAACATTAACTCTTGAGTAGCCTTATCGTGAATACGAATAGAACCTCCTCCGATTTCGTTACCGTTTAATACCATATCATAAGCATTAGCACGTACTTTACCTGGGTCAGTATCTAATAATGGAATATCTTCTACTTTAGGTGAAGTAAATGGGTGGTGCATAGCGAAGTAACGTCCAGCTTCTTCATCATATTCGAATAGAGGGAAGTCGATAACCCATAATGGTGCGAACTCATCAGACTTTCTTAATCCCATACGATTACCTAATTCCATACGTAGAGCACTTAATTGAGCTCTTGTTTTATTCGCAGGACCTGAAAGTACTAAGATTAAGTCACCAGCTTTAGCACCTGTCACCTCAGCCCATTGCTTAAGATCTTCTTGATCATAGAATTTATCTACAGAAGATTTATATGATCCATCAGCTTCACATTTACAGTACACCATACCAGAAGCACCTACTTGTGGGCGTTTTACCCAATCAATAAGAGCATCTATCTCTTTACGAGTGTATGAAGCAGCACCAGGTACAGCGATACCTACTACTAACTCTGCACTATTAAATACACCGAATTCTTTATGTTGAGCTACAGCATTTAACTCACCGAACTCCATCCCAAAACGGATATCTGGTTTGTCATTACCATATTTGCGCATTGCTTCTTCGAAAGTCATACGAGGGAACTTATCAACTTCAATTCCATGAACTGATTTTAATAAATGTCTAGTCATTCCTTCGAATGTATCCATAACATCTTCTTGGTTTACGAATGCCATTTCACAGTCTATCTGAGTAAACTCAGGCTGTCTATCAGCACGTAAATCCTCGTCACGGAAACACTTTACTATTTGGAAGTATCTATCCATACCACCTACCATTAACAGCTGTTTGAATGTTTGTGGTGATTGTGGTAAAGCGTAGAATTCTCCAGCATTCATACGAGAAGGCACTACGAAGTCACGTGCTCCTTCAGGAGTAGAGCTAATTAAGTAAGGAGTTTCTACCTCACAGAAATCTTGAGCAGAAAGATAATTTCTTACCTCTTGAGCTACCTTGTGTCTAAACAATAAATTGTTCTTCACTGGATTTCTACGGATATCTAAGTAACGGTATTTCATACGGATATCTTCTCCACCATCAGTATCATCTTCGATAGTAAATGGAGGAACAGCAGATTCGTTTAATACTGTTAGCGTATCTACTAAAATCTCAATATCTCCAGTAAGGATATTTGGGTTTTTAGAAGCGCGTTCGATTACTTGTCCTTTTACTTGAATTACAAACTCTCGTCCTAGGTTTTTAGCTGCTTCGAATACTGCTTTATCAGTTCTCTCTGCATCAAAGATTAATTGTGTAATCCCGTAACGGTCACGTAAATCAACCCAAATCATAAAACCTTTATCGCGATGCTTGCTTACCCATCCTGATAGGGTAACTTCTGTATTTATATCCGAAGCTCTTAAGGCTCCGCAATTATGCGTTCTGTACATTGCTAAAAATTATTTCCTACAAATTTATAAACTTATTATGAATGATAGAATAAAAGCCAAAACAATATGTCTTAGATTTTATAAATATCTATTTTTAAGCTATTTCCCTTTTTTTATTTTGATAAATACATAAGCCAATATCGCCCCACATAGTGCTAATCCTGCCCCTACCCATTCAGGAGAGTTGTATCCTAACCCCATGGTGATAGGTAGTCCTCCTAATGAGGCTCCTAATGCATTACCAATATTGAAGGATGCTTGTCCAGCTGAAGCAGCTAACATTTCAGAACCTTTCGCATTGTTGATTAATAACATCTGTAAAGGAGAACCGATTGTGAAAGCAACTAATCCAGTGATAAGAGACATCGCATAAGCCATCCATTGAATATGTACTGTGTAATATACAATAATTAAACAAGTTGCCATTGCACAGAAAGAGAAAATAACGGCTTTAGCAGGCGGGAAGGTATCGGCTAATTTTCCTCCTACGAAGTTTCCTAAGAACATACCTAACCCTACTAGGGTCATGACTAAAGGTATTTTTGCTTCTGATATTAAAGCGATATTAGTCATCATCGGTGCGATATAACTGATCCAAGCAAATAGTCCTCCTGTACCTATAGAGATTAAGGCTACCAATACCCATGCAATAGGTGTTTTAAAGAAAGCGGTTTGTTTCTTTAGATTTGTCTCTTTGTCTGCTTCTAACTTAGGTATCCAAAATGCGATAGTGATAGCAGATACGATTCCTAAAGAAGCGATTAACATATAGGCTGTTCTCCATGAATACTCTTGTCCGATGTAGGTACTCAATGGCACTCCTACTAGATTAGCGGTAGTAAGCCCTGCGAACATGATGGCTACTGCTTGAGCCTCTTTTCCTTTTTGAGCTAATCGTGTTGCTACCACAGACCCTACCCCAAAGAATGCTCCATGAGGAAGTCCTGACATAAAACGAGAAATAATTAATGTTGTATAACTTGGAGACAATACGAATAGTAAGTGAAAGAATGAGAACATCACCATTAATGCTATCAATACTTTATGAGGAGCATATTTATTAGAAGACATGACCAATAATGGAGCCCCTACTACTACCCCTAATGCATAAGTAGAGATGAAGTTACCCGCTTTAGGTATGCTTATTTGTAAGTCTTTAGCGATGTCAGGTAGTAGTCCCATCATTGAGAATTCTGTCATTCCGATGGCTAGCCCACCTACAGCTAATGCTATTAAACTTTTGTTCATTGTTGTTTTACTGAGTTTGATTTTATGTACTATTATAATGTTTCTTTTCCTCTTTCGTATTGATTTGCCCATGCTAGACTTACACCTAGTTCATTAGCCGCTCTCATGACGAAGTGAGGATCTCTTAGAAATTCTCTACCGAGTAAGATACAGTCAGCTTGATTGGCCTTCAGGATATCTTCTGCCTGTTGTCCTGTTTTGATTAGACCTACTGTTCCTACTAATATATTGGACTGTTGTTTTATAGCTTCAGCAAAAGGAACCTGATAATTAACCTCAACTTTTATTTGTTGATGTCTTACTAGCCCTCCTGTACTCACATCTATAAGTTCTACCCCTTTATCATATACTATTTTAGCGAGTTCTATACTTTCTTCTAGAGTCCAACCTCCATCAGCCCAGTCAGTGGCTGATATTCTTAACCACAGACTTTGTGTAGTCAAGACAGATTTAACAGCCTCTATGACTTCTAAGACTAATCTGATTCTATTCTCAAAAGTTCCTCCATACTCATCTGTACGCAGATTGGTTAAGGGAGATAAGAACTGATGTAGTAAGTAACCATGAGCACCGTGTAGCTCTATGATTTCATAGCCTGCTTTTACAGCGCGTTCAGCCCCTTGTCTAAAAGCATCTATTATTCTCTTTATCTCTGCAGTATCCATTGCTATCGGAAGGTTTTCTGCTTCGTTGAAGGCAATAGCTGATGGAGCTATAGTTTGCCACCCGTTCTCATTATTGGGAGCTATCTGTGCTCTATTTATCCAAGGCTTGTCACAGCTTGCCTTTCTTCCTGCATGGGCTAACTGTATACCAGGTACAGTAGCTTGACTTTTTATAAACTCCGTTATCTGCTTTAGTTTCACTATATGTTCATCAGACCATATTCCTAAATCAGCATAGGTTATTCTACCTTCAGGAGTCACAGCAGTCGCTTCTTGTACAATGGCAGCAGCTTTTCCTATCGCAAATTGACCATAGTGTACAAGGTGCCAATCACTCGCAAAACCATCTTTTGCAGAATACTGACACATAGGTGAAACAATGATTTTGTTGTGTAAAGTGTTGTCCCTTAGTTTTAAAGGAGAAAATAGAGTTTTCATAATTTGTGTGTTGTTTGGTGGTGCAAAATTATTAAATCCAAAATAGAATAGAAGGTCTTTTGTCCTAAAAGATATTTTCAGCAATAAAAGTTACAATAATTTGAGGAGTTCTTCTCAAGTAACCCTATATTTGTTATTTATAATTAATTTAAATAAAGATATAATGAGAATGACTTCTAAGGTTATTACTAGCACAGTACTAGCAGCCTTGCTTTTTGTAGGTTGTAAGAAAGAAAACACTAAAGCTTCTTCTGAAGAGACGATTACGATAGAGAACATGGGTAGATCAGTTAGTTTTAATAAAAAACTAGAGAATGTAGTTGTGTTCGACGTGGGAGCGATGGAGAATATGGCAGAGTTAGGTATTCCATTTAAGGGAATGGCTAAGGTATACAGTCCTAACTTCCTTTCTAAATATGCAGATGATGAGAGTATTGTGAACGTAGGATCTTTTATGCAGCCTAACTATGAGTTAGTAAGTTCTGTAGATCCAGACCTGATCATTATGAGTAACTGGTTTGATAAAGATTACCCAGAGTTCGCTAAAATAGCACCTACAATCTCTTTAGGTATCTCAGGAAGTAATTATTTAGCAAGTACAAAAGACAATCTTAAAACAATTGGTTCTGTTTTTCAAGTAGAAGATAAGGCAGATAAATTGATCGAAAATATTGATACAAAAGTAGCTGAGATGAAAGAAGTGATTAATAAGAGCGATGCTAAAGCGTTATTAATCCTGTATAACAATAAGAGTTATAGTGCCTTCGGAGAGGACTCTCGCTATGGATATATCTTTAATGATCTAGGAGTGAAGTCTGCAGCTGCTGGTCTAATGGGGGGAAGCGATCACGGTAATGTAGTATCTAGTGAGTTCGTACTAGAGCACAACCCTGATATTATCTTTATCATCGATAGAGGTGCTGTAATGGAAAATGTAAATGCGGATAAGAAAGAAGTAGAGAACCCATTGATCCAAAAGACTAATGCGTATAAGAATGGCAAGATTGTTTATCTAGATCCAAATGCATGGTATCTAGCAGGAGGAGGGTATATCTCTCTAAACATTATGTTAGATGAAGTAATGAAAGCGTACAAATAATAAAGTAAAAAGCTTCTCGAAAGAGAAGCTTTTTTTATGTCTATTGTTTTTTAACGAACAGATTACTTGCTATTTTTTTTGTGATTGTGATGGTGTGATTATCAACTTTGATAGTATAAGACTGATCAAAAGGCTCTATATCTAATATCTCTAGTTTTGATCCTAACGATATTTTCTGTTTATCCAAGTATTGTAAGAACTCTGTAGAAGAATCTTTCACCCCTACACATACCACTTCTTTATTAGCCTCTACTTCAGATAATAACTTCTTATCTATCTGTTTTATTTCTCCTTTTTCATTAGGAATAGGGTCTCCATGAGGATCTTCTGTTGGGAATCCTAGAAATGCATCTAGTTTATTAATTAACTTTTCTGACTTTATATGTTCTAGTTCTTCTGCGACATCGTGAACTTCATCCCAATTAAATCCAAGTTTATCCACTAAGAATACCTCCCATAGTCTGTGCTTTCTCACGATCATCTTAGCAGCCATAACTCCCTTAGGAGTAAGTGTAACTCCTTGATACTTTTGATATTTAATCAGCTCCTTATCATTTAGCTTCTTTATCATATCTGTCACAGATGAGGCTTTAGTTTCGATTTTTGCAGCAATAGCATTAGTCGAAATTCCTTGAGTTTGCCCTAGTGATAAATGGAATATAGTTTTTAAATAATTCTCTTCTGAATAGGTAAGCATGGATTGTTTTTTTGTTTAAATACAAAGTTAGTGTTTTTTTAATTACAAATTAATTTTTAGCTTTGCCTAAATTTAATTAAAAGCCATGTGTAAAAGTATTTTTAAACTTGTAACAATAAATATTTTTCTTTGTCTCTTTTTTGCATTGAATTCCTATGCTCAAAATATCAAAGGAAAAGTTCTTTCTAATGGTACTGTGCTTTCTTATGCTACAGTTACCTTAGTAGGGACAGATAAGGGAGTAGTCACTGATGAGCAAGGTGGTTTTACTTTCGAGTCAGTAAAAGAAGGAACCTATACTGTGAAGGCAGACTTCGTAGGTTTTGCAGCTCAGACTAAAAAGGTAACTGTAAAAGGAACTCAGACCAGTACAGTATCTTTCGACCTAAAAGAAGATGCTAATCTAGATGAGATCGTTATCTCGGGTACACTGAAGCCTGTGCTAAAGTCAGAAGCAGTAGTACCTGTAGAGATATATACGCCAGCATTCTTTGAGAAGAATCCTACTGCTAGTTTATTTGACGCTGTACAGATGATTAACGGAGTACAACCTCAGCTAAACTGTAATGTATGTAATACAGGAGACATCCATATCAATGGTATGGAAGGGCCGTATACTATGATCCTGATCGATGGTATGCCTATCGTATCTTCTCTATCGACTGTATACGGGCTATTCGGTATCCCGACGAATATGATCGAGAGAGTAGAAGTAGTTAAGGGACCAGCCTCTTCACTATACGGAACAGAAGCGATGGGTGGTATTATCAACGTGATTACTAAAGATCCAGAGCACGCAGCGAAGTTAAGCGTAGATGCTTTTAGCACGACTTGGTTAGAAAACAATATAGATTTAGGAGCTAGTTATAAACTAGGGAATAAAGTAAAAGGACTTTTTGGAGGGAACTACTTTAAGTTCGGAGAACGAAAAGATAAAAACGGGGATGGTTTTACAGACGTAACTCAGCAAGACAGAGTATCTCTATTCAATAAAGTATCTCTAAAGAGAAAGGATGATAAAGTAGCTAGTCTTGCACTGCGCTATGTATATGAAGACAGATGGGGAGGAGAGACTAATTGGAAGCGCAAACAACACCGCGGAGGAGAAGACGTATATGCAGAGAGCATCTTCACTAACCGCTTTGAAGCGATAGGGATGTACCAGCTACCGACTACAGAGAATATCTATACACAGTTCTCTTATATCTATCACAAGCAGAACTCTATGTATGGACCAGAGTCTTATGATGCGAAACAACAAGTAGCTTTCGCTCAAGCTTATTGGGATAAGACCTTAGGAAATCACAGTTTTTTACTAGGTTCGTCATTTAAGTACACTTATTATGATGACAATACTCGTGCTACGGGTATCTATGATGAGAATGGATTAGTAAAGAATCAACCAGAAGAAACTCCGATACCAGGTATCTTCATCCAAGATGAATGGACGCTTAATAAAAAGAATAAATTATTATTAGGATACCGTTTTGACTATGATAAGACCCATAAAGGGATTCACTCTCCACGAGTAGGATATAAGTACACACCTCATCCGCACCATACCTTAAGAGGGAGTTTTGGTACAGGATTCCGTGTAGTGAATGTCTTCACAGAAGATCACAGAGCGTTATCAGGAGCTAGAGAAGTAGTATTCGCTGAGAAACTAGACCCAGAGAAATCATACAATGCTAATATCAACTATACAGTGAAAGTACCTTCTAATTTCGGAGTGTTTAATTTCGATTTGAACGGGTTCTATACTTATTTCACGAATAAGATTGATGCAGATACAGATACAGACCAGACTAAGATTATCTATGCTAACCTAGATGGGCATGCTATCTCTAAAGGGGTCTCTCTTAACGTAGATGTGACATTTGACTTCCCACTGAAGTTGATGGCAGGAGCTACTTATATGGATGTATTCAGAAAAGAAGATGGAGTACGTGAGCAAATCTATCATTCTCCTAAATGGTCAGGTAACTTTATCGCAAGTTATAACTTCGGTAGTGGATTTACAGCAGATTTGACATCAGACTGGAAGGGACCGATGAGATTGCCACGTGTAGAGAATGACTATCGACCAGAGTACTCACCATGGACAGTATTAGCGAATATCCAAGTGACTAAGAAGTTTAACAACGGATTCGAAGTATATGGCGGAGTGAAGAACTTATTCAACACGCTACCAAAAGAAGATCCTATCTCTAGATGGTGGGATCCATTCGGAGAGCCAGGTAATGGTGTAGTACCACCTCCAGGTAGAAATGATGTAATCTTCGAACCAAACGATTATAGTTATACTCCATTGCAAGGGATAAGAGGATTCTTAGGAGTGAGATATAACATTTTTTAGTTAGCACATAAGCAGAATGACGAGATTTTATTTTTTTTTCATGTTTAGTTATTTCTTTGGGTTAGCACTCCATGCTCAACCCAAAGAGATAATGTTTTCGGAGTTAGAGCAAGTGATGGCTACTGACCCTAAACCCGTTGTCGTATTTATGCATACAGACTGGTGTAGCTATTGTGCTCTGATGGAAAAGAAGACGTTGAACAATGATAAAGTGATGCAGAAGTTAGATGAAGACTTTTATTTCATCTCTTTTAACGCAGAACAAGAAGAAGCTATAGAGTATAAAGGAAAGCGCTATGAGCTGAGAAAGACTGGTGTCCATGCGAAGCAGCACGAGTTAGCAAAAGAATTAGCTCAGTCTAATGCTTATCCAGCTGTTATATTTCTCAATGAGAAACTAGAGATCATGTATAGACATTTTGCGTATGTACGATCTAATGATATGTATAAACTACTGAATGCTATAAAACCTTCTTAGTATTTAGAATAATAAGACTAGATGCAGTACAGAACGTTAAGCGTATATGTATTGGCGATTTAATAGTTGCAGTACTAGTACATCTGTGCGTATACATTTGTATTAGATACATAGTTAGTTAGAATTATGTTGCAGGCCTTACACAGTATACCACTGTGTAAGGCCTTTTTTTGTTTAGTAATGTTAGATATGCTGTACACTGTATAATAGGTATTACTCCTAATTCTCTTTTTGCTTTCTTGCTTACATAAAGCGATTATGGTATAGTTGATTTCGATTTGATTTCGATGTGCTAGGCTAGTGGTCGGCTTATTTATGGTGTTTTTAAGCCGACCAAATGCCCATCACAAGCCGACCAAAAGCCGACCACCCTATTTAAAAACATAAAAAAGACTATTTTTTGATCGTTTTGTAGGGTTTAATAGGATTGGAAATGTTGTTTTTTTATTGAGATTAATGAATATTGTATGAGGTAGGAGTTTACTAGTGTATATAATATAGAGTAGATAAGGCATTGATCATATCGACAAGGGCTTTAGAAAACAAAAAAAGGAGTGACAAGCATCACTCCTTTATATAGAACTCGGTTTATTATTATTTTTCTAAAGCTACTTCTTGTGCTTTTACATAGCTTTCTATTAATGCTTGGTAGTTAGGCATTACAGAAGACATTCCCTTAGCATATACAGCCGCATCTTTATGTCTCCATGTTTTTAGGATTTCGCTTAGTACAGCAGTAGTTGTGATAGGAATTACTCCAGCCATCATCAGTCTATTCATCGTTACTTGTGTAGACATTGGACTCATATCGCCAGAAGCATCAATAACAGCGAATACTTCAAACCCTTCTGCAGCAGCTGAGATAGCTGGGAATGCTACACATACACTTGTCAATACTCCTGCGATCACTAGTTTTTTCTTTCCTGTAGCTCTTACTGCATCTGCAAACTCCTTCGTATCCCATGCGTTTACTTCTCCATTTCTCCCTATGTATTGTGCATGAGGAGCTAGTTGGTGAATCTCTGGCATTAGTGGCCCATTAGGTCCTTTTGGCTCAGATGCTGTTGTGATTACTGGGATGCTCTCTACAGCTGCGATTTCTGCTAATACTTTTACATTTTCTCTAAGTGTAGCTACCTCGATATCTTTTACCGTTTGGAATAATCCACTCTGGTGATCGATTAATAAAAATGCTACGTCGTCTGCGTTGATACGTGTTAACTTGTTCATGGTAATTTATATTTTAATTAATTTTCTGTATCAAAAATACATTGATACTTAGTCAAGTACACTTAATCTAAATTAAGAAGAGATTGAGTGCATCGCTTTGTTGATAAGGGATAAAGACTGTTTAGGTATTCAGATTAGCTTATATACCTTTATTATTTTAATTAAAAACTAAACATTTAGTTTGATAACTAATAAAATAGTTGTATGTTTGTGTATATCAAATCAGGATTATGGAAAAATTGACCAATAAAGAAGAAGAGATTATGTGCATCCTTTGGAAGTTAGAAAAGGGATTTGTGAATGATATTCTAGAGCACATGCCAGAGCCTAAGCCACATTATAATACACTCTCTACGCTAGTTCGTATATTAGAAGAAAAAGGGGTAGTGTCTTATAAAGCTTATGGCAAGTCACATCAGTATTATCCTCTGGTAAAGAAAGAGGATTATCGAAAGATGTTTATGGAAGAGACTATGGAGAAGTACTTTGATAATTCGTTTAGTAATCTAGTGAGTTTCTTCGTGAAGGATAAGAAATTATCTAAGACAGAGCTAGAAGAGCTAATGGATATTATAGAAAAGAATAAAAAATAGTTTGATTATCAACCAACCAATCAACTGAATTATGACACCTATTCTTATATATATATTGAAGGTAAATGGACTACTGCTGGTAGTGTATTTATGCTATAAACTGTTTTTACAGAAAGAGACCTATGTCAAGACGAATCGATTGTACTTTATAAGCGGGATCTTTTTGAGTTTAATATTGCCTTTGCTAACTTATACGAAGGTAGAAACGATAAACTTAGCGCCAATGTCCCTCCCGATTATGGATGTAATGGAGGATGTGGAGCTAGTACAAGAGAAGAGTCTATGGACGATGAATGAGGTGTACCAATACACATCTTATCTTTATTTAACGATCACGCTGTTGAGTCTTTTGTGGTTTGGGTATAAACTGATTAAGTTAACTAGACGTATTAGTAATATGCCTAAGACAGCTATTCATCAGAATATACGAGTAGATAGATCGAGTAGTGATGCTTATTCTTTTCTACACTATATCGTGTTGCCAAAGGATTATGAAGAGCTGAGCCAGCTAGAGGTAGTACTACTCCATGAGGAAGTACACGTCCATCAGAAGCACAGTTTAGATCTTATCCTCTTAGAGGGGTTAAAACACGCATTCTGGTTTAATCCGATGATACGACTACTACAGAAAGAGGTAAACCTAAATCTGGAGTATATCGTAGATCAAGAGATTGCGAAACGAGAGGATAGCTATACGTATCAACGCGCTCTCGTACTATACGAGTCTAATAAGATAGCGTGTGTACCTGTGGTGAATACTTTTGGCTCTTCAGATCTGAAGAAGCGTATATTAATGCTTAACAACCCAAAATCAACTAATATGAAACGTTTAAAATTATTATTAATCACTCCTGTATTAGCAGGGTTCTTTTTCCTTTTTCAGATAGAGGTAAAAGCAAAATATATAGAGAGTCCAGCTTTTGAAGAAGATCATGTAGAAGACATTTTATTAGATGAGTATACAAGTATGACTACTGACGCAGAAGAGGATCAACTAGATCAATCTGGTAAAAAGAAGGCTCCTAGTCATGATGATATGGCAGCAATAGCGGAAGAAGCTATAAGAATAGGAGAGGAAGCGTCTAGACTAGTGGATGAAAGTGAGCGTATAAGAGAAGAGGCTGAGCGCGTAAGCAAAGTGATACTAGAAGAGAGAAAAGTAATTCTAGCTAAGGCGGAAGAAATACGAAAAGAAGAGTTAGCTAAAGCACGAAAAGTAGTTTTAGAAGTACGAGAAGAAGAGTTAGCTAAAGCAAAAGAAGCACGAAAAGTAGCTTTAAAAACACGAGAAGAAAGCCTAGCTAAAGTGGAAGCTGCTCGCTCTAGAATGCTAGAAGAGAGAAAGGAAAGGGAAGCAGCAAAAGGTGATCTAGATTTTCGTTTGGAAGAACGCAGAAAGAAGTTGTCTGAAGACGCGGTAATAGATGGTAAGAATGTAGTTATCATTAAATCAGGTAAGCGCAGTAAAGGGGAGTTTGTGTATTATGTAAACGGAAAGCTGTATGATGAGAGTAATAAACATGAAGCAGAAGCATTAATAGAGAAGTATGGTACTAAAGGTATACGTGTTTATAGTAGAGCAGCTGCAGCTGACGAACTGGGCTATACGGGTAATGGTTCTGTGTATGGCTTTACATTAATGACAGATGAGGATCGTGCGAATGAAGCTAGAGTAGAAGCCTTAACTAAAAAATATAAAGAAAAAGTCATCAAGGATATGACTCAAGTACAGAATAGCGACTATAAAGGACTAGTATATGTTAATGGTGTGAAAAAGTCTGCTGAAGATCTAAAAAATATACGCACAGATAAAATGGTGTCAATGGATGTATTTAAAGGTGATGCAGCAGTCGAAAAATATGGTGAAGAAGGAAGAGAAGGTGTTATCCTAATACGTGTAAAACCTTAAGTGAGATTCTTATATAAGATTATGTTAGCGAGTAATTAACCTCATCAATATGATGAGGTTAATTTTTTTAATATAAATAGTATTAATGTTATGTTAATTAAACTTATTTTTCTTTATTATATTTGCATTAAAATATTTTAATATGAAAAGAAATTTACTTGTAATGTGTCTATCACTTGCGACAATGGCAGGAGCCTTTGCTCAGAAATTAGTGATTAAGAAAAGTGTTGTTTATGTAGATAAAACTACTGATCCTTTAGCGAGTATTGAGAAGGTAGATAGTAATACCTATATATATAAGAACCCTCAAGGAGAAAATGTATTTAAGTTGGAGGATATTAATGTAAATACTAGAGTAGCTACTTCATTTCATGTAGTGAATGTGACAGACTTACGTAATAATAAGAGTAATAATATACCTTTTGAGAGTTTATCTTTTGCTTTTGGTAATGAGACTGTATTATTTGCATTAATTTCTAAAGGACAATATAAGTTGATTAATGACAAAGGAATAGACTATACTGTTTTAGACGCTTTAATGGATGAACCTAAACAAGATGTGATGAGTAGAGTTAATATGATTAATGACTCAGTACAAGCTGTTATTGATAAGGGGATTGCTATCATGGCAGAAAAGAAAATTAGAATAGCTGCTGACAATAAGATTTTTAGTGATAATACGGAAATAGGGAATGTGGTTTTTAAGACAACCAAAGATAATGGGACTATCTATGCATTCTTTAATAAAAAGACAAAAACAACTATTGGATATTGGTCAAGCTTTAAAGAAAAAATTAATATGGGGGATTTGTATAGAGCTGAGAGTCCTGCATATATGTTATTTACTTATGATAATCAACGTTTCAGAGTATATCAGATGTCTAATAATGGTGTAAAAACACCTTTTTCTCAAGAATTATTAGCTATTATGTATGCTAATGGTATTGACTTTGAAAATGTAAGTGATGAAACTATTAAAGTTTTAAGTGATAAGTTAGCAGAAGAAAAGAGAATAGCTAAAGAAAATGATGTAAATATTAGAAGAGAGAAAGGATTCTTAATCGATGGAAAAGGTGAGAGAGTAGAGGGTGAGATTTCTATCGCTTTTGATAATACTGATATGCTGGAGAATGATATTTTTGGTGGATCTGGTAATATAGCTGATATTTCAAGCTATGGTAATAAAGTTTTCGTTTATGCTGAAAATGCAAAAGGTAAGTTTAAGTCAACTAGTTATAAGGCTAGTGATAATGTTAAGTTTGAAGTTACTTTAGCTAAAGATGGTAAAGTAGAGCGCTATGAAGGATTTAATTATGACATTGCAAATAAGACTATGGGATTTTTAAATAAATTAGCTAGTGGGGCTACTTTCTTTAAACATATATATGGAAATAATAAACTCGAATTATTCTACAGCCCTACAGAGAAGTTTTATACTATAAAATTAAAAGATGTTAAGAATGGTTTTGCGACAACTAGAAGTGATCAAGATAAACTTATAGCAGCTATTAAAGCTTATCTAGGATGTGAATCAATTAATTTAGAAGGAATTGATTTGTTTAGCCTAGAAGGATTAAAACAATTAGTAGATAAGTACGATACTCAATGTAACTAGCTATTATAAATTAAGAATAAAAAAAGCCCAAGTCTAATTTTAAGCTTGGGCTTTATTATTTTATGTAATGTATCTATCTAGAAAATACGTTTAATCACGTGGAATATTTGGTATACGCTATTAATAGGGTATTCAAATGGTTCGTATATTTTATTACGGCTAGATAAGGTGATGACACCTTTTTTCTCGTCATAGTTCGTAATGTCTTTTAAGAAGGTAGCATCCTTAGTGATGACGATAAACCCATAAGTCGTGTTTCTAAAACCGCCTTCCCATAGGTGACGTCCTACTTCACGTCCTAGTACTTCTGCTCCATCAGGGGTATCTTCTATGTTCCCTCCATTCATAGAGTCTCCTACTACATCAAAGGCCTTGTAATGACCAAGCCCAAACTTATCTACTCTGAACTGTACTGTGTCAAACTCTTGTATAAGCTGTGCGTCATCCTGATAGCAGGTAATATAAGAAGCATGAGCTGATGAAGGGATCTTCAGTACCTCTATATAGATACGCCCATCAGGGTAGAAGGTAAACTTGTTTCCGTGGTTATTATACATAATCTCTGGTACAGTATCCTTCGTGATATTAGTCGCTTCGAAGTTATATAGCTCCTGAGTAGGAGTATCTCCAGTTAGTTCTTGTATCGCTGGAGATGTATGTGATGTTAATAACATACTTCCTTCTCCTGTTAGTAACCAATGTTTGCTCAAGCTTAGGGCAAATTTGGTTAGATTCTCTATAAAGTTATCGCTGATGTTTACACGTCCATTTACTATCTGAGAGAAAGAAGACTTAGTATACCCTAGTTTTTGTGCTAGATCTGTTTGGTTCTTCGCTAATCCCTCAAAGAAAATCCACTTGATGGCATCGTTTACGCGTTGAATTCTATCCATAATAGTAATGATATTTAAAAAACTTTGTTTCTAATTGTTTTTATAATCGAAACTTTGTTTGTATATTTGTAAAAGTAATAGGAACAAAATTAGTCAAAAAAAGCATAGGTAGCTAATTTTAAAGGGATAAACTGAAATAATAGCGGTAGAATACTTCGACAGATACAAGTAAGATATTCTAGATAAGCAGTAAAAATCTCCTTTATAATACGAACGATGTTTATATTTTGGGTATGTCTTGTTCGATATATCAATACCAAAAATAAATTGTTATGAAAGCAGTGATGAGTACATCAACCGTATTTGAAGCAGGAGAACCAGCTATTCTGACTTTAAAAGAGAAACAAAGCATAGAGCGTGAACTGTATCTATACAGCGCCTTATACAGAACTAATGGTACTGGATACTTTACCTCAGGGGAGCGTATCTGTATAAACCAAGAGAGAGGGTATCACCTAAGCGTAGGTGGAGAAGAAGAACTAAAACCTTATCAAATATCTAGTGAGTTGGAAGAAAAAATAGCTAGGTTAAGAGATAGAAGGTAGTGGATAAGGAATAAGTGATTATAAATAAAGTTTCGATTATTAAGTTGTTTTATCATTAAAAATAAAAGTTATGACAAAAAGAGTAGCAGGTAGTCAATTAAATAAGTTGAGAAGATATAAACTGATCTTGGATTTATATAACCAATACAAGACAGAAGACATCCCGGTGACAGTGGTGTGGAAGAAATATATCTGTCCTGTGTATCCTATCTCTCGTACGACTCTATATGAAGTGCTGAATACGCCAGTGTATAAAGAACTCGCAAAAATAGAGGCAACCATGAAAGACCTAGATTAGAGTTATTAACAGTGTTTATAAGATGTGAATAGAGTTGTTCAGTCTCTTGACAACAAATGGGTTATGGTGTTGATAAGTGAGATCTTTGTAGCGTAATAATCAGGTTATCAACAGTGATTATAGGAAGTGAACAGAGTTGTTCAGTTACTTAACAGAAAGTTGAGCTGAGTTAGTAAAAGAGCGATCTTTGTAGAGTAGAAATGCAGTAATAAAGAGTGTTTCGAAAGATTGAACAGAGTTGTTCAGTAACTTAACAGAAAGTTGAGCTGAGGTAGTAAAAGAACGACCTTTATAGAGTAGAAATACAGCAATAAGGAGTGTTTCGAAAGACTGAACAGAAGTGTTCAGTTACTTAACAGAAAGTTGAGTTAAGGTAGTAAAAGAGCGATCTTTGTAGAGTAGAAATGCAGAAGTAAAAATTAGGAATATAGGAGTAGTACTTGCACAATTGGCGCCTACGTGCAATGTCTTTCCATCAGTATATTCTTTCAATTACAGATGAGAGCAATCTCATCACAGTATTCATAATCCAATAAAAATAGAGTAAAGTGTACTTGCTGTCAAAAAGCGAGCAAGGATAATTATGTCTTTATTGTTTAGAAAAATATTAACCAATCAAAAAAATAAAATTATGTCAACAGAACAGAAAACAAAAGAGACTGTATGCACATCAGATGATGCTATAGTAGTTGTAACTACAAAAGTAGAGGTAAATAAAGACCAATGCTGTGGAGGAGGGAATCAAACAGGTGATTTCGTTACACAAGAAGAGTTTAGAAAATATCAGAAGTTTATTCGACTTCACGGAGGAAAGGGTATCTATTATAATTATCAGTTGAGTGATGGGGTGACTTTTAAAGAGTTAGGTGTGATTGAAAGTATAGGATCAGACCCATATGGACCAGATGAAGAAGGTTTAATTACAATAACTAAACGATATATAAAAGTATATGAAGAAAACAGTCAAGAATATAAAATCTATGATTTTAGTGTAAATAATGAGACAGAGAGAATTCCTAGTATTGAAGATTTTATAGGGAAATCTATCTTTGTATGGGAAGAAAGTTATAGAGAAAAAATCTAATATTACCATTAGTGAACATGCTAAGAGTTAGAGCTAAATTTAGTTATAAAGCTTAGAGTGTTGACAGTGTAAAGAAATCTTTAAATAGATGTGTACTAGCATCTAGATGTTAAAAATCCAATATAAATACTAGTAAAGTGTATCTACTGTGAATCAGTGGACAAGGATAAGTATATCTGCACTTTATGAAAAGAATTGTAACTGATGATTCTAGATAAATCAGTTTTTGAACAGTGGCTTAAATCACAGAATAATTATTAACCAATCAAAAAATAAAACTATGTCAACAGAACAAAAAACAAATTGTACTAATGCAGATTCATTAGTAAGTGTAAAAGTAGATATCAATAAAGACTTGTGTTGTGATACAGGTAGTTATGATGATAAATTAGAAAAGTATCAGGAGTTTGTTAGACTTCATGGAGGTAAAGGTATTTATTATAATTATCAATTAAAGAATGGGGTGACTATTTCAGAAATGGGTACTCAAATTATTGATGAAAGAGTACTTGGTTCATCTGGGCCTATACCAGAGACTATCTCTGAACTTTATATTGTAGTCTATGAAAATGGATTATCACAAGAGTATCCATTTGATATAAATAATGAACTTGAGCGAATACCTAATATTGAGAAATATGTTGGGAAGAATATTTCTTTGGTGAATCGTTTAAAGTATGAAAAGGGAGTTGAATAAAATAGTGTGTCAATTAATTTTACTGTGTAAAGTATAACCAATCCAAAACCAGTGTGCTAATGAATGAAACAATAATAGCGACGGTAGTGGGCTTCGTTTCATCATTAGCGACATGGTGGGCGGCTAGACGTAAGAGTAAAGCTGAGGTACAAAGCTCAGAGCTCGATAATGTAGAGAAATCTCTAAAATACTATAGAGATATAGTAGATGACTTAGGAATTAAATTAAAAGAAGCTACCAACGAGCTTTATAAAACGTCTAATCTGCATCGCGAGGCTATCGATGAGCTAACTGCTGCTAAGAAGGTAATCATCAATCTAGAACAGAAATTAGAGAAATTGGCTCTACAGAATAAGGAGTTGATTGATGAACTAAGGAAATATAAACAGCTAAATGGCAAGAGAGAATGAGAACACAGTTAGTTAGACAAGCTCAGAGTCAACTCCATGTACAGGAATGGCCTATCAAGAATAATAAAGGACCTGGAGTAAAAAAGTATCTGAACAGCGTAGGACTAGGTGAGGGATATGCGTGGTGTATGGCTTTTGTGTACTGGTGTGTACAAGAGGTGTGTACTGATTATAAACTGTCAAATCCTTTAAAGAAAACTGGAGGAGTTTTAGCTCAATGGAATGCGAGTAAAGAGCTTCGTGTTATGAAACCTGAGGTAGGAGATATCTTCATCATGGACTTTGGGAAAGGATTAGGTCATACAGGTATCGTGATAGCTGTGAATGGTGATGTCATCACAACTATAGAAGGGAATACGAATGACCAAGCAAGTAGAGAAGGGTATATCGTGGCTGAGAAGAAGCGTCATATCCAAACAATCAATAAAGGATTTATTAGAGTGTTTAGTAACTCGTGACGTTATACAGTCTACCCAATCACATAATCAAAAAATGATATGAATATGAAAAAGCATGATCGATATATGCTCGTGTTTGTAGTGTTGTTGTTAGCACTTCTATTGATGAGCTGTGGTAGTCGCAAGACAGCGATTAATATGCAACCGACCACCACTGAGCAGATAACCCAAACGGTAGAAGAAGTAAAGAGGGATACAGTACTGATAATCCCTGCTGATAAGAGTCAGTATGTGGCTGAATTAGCTGTACAAGGAAATAAAATAGTTGTGAAAGATGCGAATATAAAGCGCAGTAAAAACAAGGTGTTACAACCGCCAAAAGTACAGCTTCAAAATAATAAGCTAATCGTGGACTGTGAGTCAGAAGCTCAACGCTTATTCTTCGAATGGAAGGATAAGTTTATCAAAGAACAAAAGGTAGTGGAGACAAGAATACCCGTAGCTGTACCCCTGAGTCTATCATGGTGGCAACAGACACAGATATGGCTGGGAAGAGGGTTTATGTTGTTGGTGGCTCTAGGTATGACAGGCTTTATCATTAAGTCGAGAATATAAAATATTAACCAATCAATAAATAGCACATAGTTGAATAGAGCGTTATATGAGGCTATGTGTATAAATCAATTAATTAACCAATAAAAAAAGTAAAATTATGTCAACAAATGAACAACCAGTAAAAATTAAAGGAGATACATCAACTATTGTTGAATATGGAGGAGAGAACTTTAAAATATTAAAAAAAGAGTCTTTTAATGAATCAGATTATAAAACAAAAATAGTATCTACCTTTGGGATAGATGAACAGGTAGGTGAGTATGCAAAACATAGGCAGATTAGTGCCCCTGGAGTTATAAGTCATGAAGAGGAGTTGAAGGATGGAGATAATTCGATTAGTTTTAGCACTGCAATAACTTCAGATAGGGTAGTCGGTAATATTGTACAAGCTCTTAAGTTTGAAGAAAATGTAATAGAGACAGGGAGTGTGTCTTATGGCTTAATGGGAAGTAATTATACTTTTTTAAATATTATATCAACTGCCTCAGATGGTGTAGGAAGCTTAAATTTAGAAGTTTCTGCATTACAAGGAGCGAGACTTACATTAGATGATAAAAATGTAGTAAGATCTATTAATGGTGTTTTAGCAGATGAGTCTGGAGAGTTACCATTAGAACTGAATGTATTAACTAGTGCTGATGGTACGAAGTTTAAACTAATGGTTTCTAACGAAGGCTTCTTAGGAGTACAGAAGATTCAATAGAACTGATTTACCAATGCCCTAAGTTCGCTTAGGGCATTGGTTTTAATACCCCGTTCTCTAGAAGTAGTGATTTAGTGGCGATAGTGTCGACTAGATCTGTATTATGGTCTGTGATGATGATGATTTTATGTCTAGCAGTAGTTCTAATAGCGTCTGCTATAAACTCTTGTAGCAGAGGAGAAATACCAGCGAAGGGTTCGTCTAATAGACAGATAGGCTGAGGTAAGTTTAGAATGTAAAGCGTCTGGATGAGTTGTTGTTCACCTGTTGATAAGTCACTAATCTTAGTATTTAAATATTGATGAAGGGATGTGCTTCGAATCATGTCTTCTTTCACAACATCTTTTACTGTAAGATGCTTAGGAAAGATATTGAATTGTGGTTTATAGCTGAAGTACTGATTAAGCTTATGGCGATTAGTTATTATTTCATTATCCACTTTGATATGGATGTGATCAGGTTTTGTATTACCGAATAAGATTTTCATTAATGTACTTTTACCAGCGCCATTGCGTCCACGAATATTGAGTATATCTCCTGTGGAAGCAGAGAAGTATATGCCCCTGAGTACTGGGTTACTATCAGTCGTGTAGCTAAGGCTGTCAATATGTAGGGTATGGTTATAGGACATGTAATAAATATTGAATGAGACATGTGATGACTAAACAGCATAAAGCGGTTAGGAGTAAGGTTTTTATAATCGGTGTTTGATTGTTGCGGTGATAGAATAGTTCGTTCTTCTTGAAGGTCAGAAAGTAGATACTGTATAGACCTAACGTGATTATAGGGATAAAGAAAAACAGAACATTGCGCATCGCTATACTTAGGATAATATTTAAGGTGAGTATAGATAGTATGTTTCTCCAAGGGATAATCATATTGGGATGCATAAATGTATAGTAGTTAGATTAATAAGGTGTAATGTACCTCTTTTTATTTATTAGAAGGGAATTAAGATAATTTTAATTTAGGAAGAGACTGATTTATTAGATTAGAAGAACAAGTAGGTTATGTTTATAAATAAAGATGATGTTTTCGTTAGAGTGTAAATTAATTGTAAAACTTCATTGTGTCCGTTGGCATTCGATAGTTTTAAGTATATTTGCCTCTAAACTAATAACATCAATATGAATTTCGGTACTATTATTAAAGAGGCACACTCAGGTGTAGCTTATTTAGCCTTGATTTTCTTAGCTATAGTAGCAGTGAATGCTTTTATGGGATTATCAGGGAACAAAGAGTTTAAAGACAAAGACAGAAAATTAGGATTGTTTGGATTGATATTCACTCATATTCAGTTATTATTAGGTCTTGTACTTTATTTTGTATCTCCAATGGTTCAAGGATTTGGAGTAGCAATGAAAGATTCTACACTAAGACTTTATGCTTTAGAGCACCCATTGATTAATATTATCGCGATAGTATTAATTACTATTGGATGGTCTAAACACAAGAAAGCGACAGATAGTAAATCTAAGTTTAAGAAATTTGCGATTTTCTATACATTAGGATTAGTGTTGATTTTATCAAGACTTCCATGGAAAGTATGGATGCCAAGTTTATTCGCTTAAGCTTATAAAAATATAGAGTAAAAAAGGATCTTCGAAAGAAGGTCCTTTTTTTATTGGTATGCTTATTGCAAATATTCGTCTGTTCTATTTTATAAAACATGAAAACATATCAATATTTACTAGCCATATCTTTTGTAATTTTCTTATCGAGTTTCGGTGGGACTACAAGAATCGTAAAAGAAAATAATGTAAAAACATCATTGACAAAAGTAACTCCAGATTCTCTAGAGTTAGACAACGATTCTATCGTAATGGGAGAAGAAGAAACAGAAGATTTTATCGTAGTAGATGATGATACACAAGCATCTTATTATCACGATAAATTCACTGGAAGAAAGACTGCTAGTGGAGAGGTGTTTGACAACCAGAAATACACTGCAGCCCATAAAACACTACCGTTTGGGACAAAAGTGAAAGTGACTAACTTAAAGAATAAACGCTTTGTGATATTGACTATTACGGATCGTGGACCATTCGTTAAAGGTAGAAGTATAGATATCTCTAAAAAAGCGTTTGGTGAATTAACTGATAATGTTGGTCGAGGTGTTCTAGATGTAAAAATAGAAAAGTTTATAGGAGAAAATGAAGAGCAATTATAGTATAAAATATTATTTTATTGTAATCATATTAACCCTGTTTTTAGGAAGTTGTTCTTCTGTAAAAAATGGACAATACACTTCTAAAGGTAATTATAAATCGAATGTAAGGGCCTCTTATTACCACAAAAAGTTTAATGGAAAGCGTACAGCAAGTGGGGAAAAATTCCACAACTCGGGGATGACAGCCGCACATAAAAGCTTGCCTTTTAATACGAAGGTAAAAGTTACGAACGTAAGTAATAAAAAATCTGTAAAAGTTCGTATTAATGATAGAGGGCCTTTTGTTAAAGGACGCGAAATAGATCTATCTAAAAAAGCCTTCATGAAACTAGCGGATCACAAAGGCGAGGGATTATTACAAGTAGATATTAAAATCATTAAATAATACTACCATTTCTTATAAGGATGATTAGCGATATAAGAGTTATAATACTTTAGATCTCCTGTCACTTCCTCTCCTAACCATATAGGTTTATCGAATTGTTCATTTTCAGCAGTTAATTCTATTTCTGCAAGAATTAAACCTTCATTATCTCCGTGAAAGATATCCACTTCGTAAGTGTGTTTACCAACTTGGATAAGATATCTCGTTTTAGATATTACAAAGTCTTCACATAATGCTATCAGTTGATTTGCTTCATCATAGTTTATTTCTTTTTCCCATTCTAGACGAGAAGTACCTGCGTCATTACTCTTTCCTTTAATGGTGATATAGGCATTAGTGTCTTTTAATCTGATTCGAACAGTTCTTTCTGGATGAGAGTTTAGATAACCTTGAGTTATTTTATTCGACTTAAAGGATTGCTCTATGAATTCTAGAGAGTTGACTAGAAATTTTCTTTCTATTTCGATCATGATTGTTAAGAATAAAATGTAATTTTATGCCAAAATAAACGTTTTTATTTTACTAACGATTTAAAAGTAGATTTTTTTTCAAATGAAATTACGACATATGTTGCGCTCACCTCATGGGGTAGAGGAATTATTTAATAAATATGTTATTGACGGGAAGGTTTATGCTACAGAGGATTTACTTTTTATTGTTGATTTAGTGCATATTTTTAGACCTAAGAATACTAAAAAAATAAATAGAGTATCTATTGATGCGCTCTTAGCTTATCTAAAAACACATGAGATAGAAAGAGTTGCTTTAATGGAATACTTAAAAGACTTGTTATCTAATCGACACTTTAGTCGTATGGTATCAGACGCTGGTATACTACAAGATGCTGATTTCTTCGATGAGGTTAAAAAGAGATTATGGGCCAAGGTGTTGCCTTATCAGCCAGAGAAACAAACGTATGAATACGTTTTAAATCAGGTGTTCTATAAACATACTGATGCTGAATGGGTAGATATGATCCCTGAAGAACAGTTAATAGAATTGTTTACCTTATTAAACTTCAATACTATCTTCACTGAAGAGAAAGATGGTGGTGTCCTTAATGAACTGTTGACATCTATAGATATCATTACTCAACGTATGAGTGGTAGAGCGATGGAGAGCTCGATTATCAATATGGTACCAGAGTATTCTCATTTAGAAAGCCCTTTTAGAGCTTTGGAACAAGAGTTTTCTATCGTATTACAGAGTTTCCATAAAGGAGAAATGAAGTTCTTATTGGAGCATGATATTAACTATAAGCAAATCGTAGTATTGCATAAGCAATGTCAGGAATTTGTAAATCAAGCCTTCAAGAATAGTTCGAAGTATGGTATCTCTATGAAAGTAAACCAAAGTTTACTTAGACTGAGACAACAGCTGGCTAGGGTGTATATTCTTATCTCTATCTTGGTAGTAAAAGAAGGTACAATATTAGAAAGACAACAAAATTCCATAACACTAGCTCGTAAGCTGATAGAATATAACTGTTATAAGTATAATGTGACAGGACTAGTCAAAGAGAGTACACAGTTGATCTCTTATGAGATTACACAACATACTGCTAAAACAGGAGAACATTATATCACGAATACAGGTAAAGAATACTGGCATATGTTCCGCGGTTCTATGGGAGCAGGTATTGTGGTTGGTTTTATGTGTATTTTAAAAGTTTTTGCGCATGAAGCAGATGTAAGTAATTTCGGAGAAGCAATGTTGTATAGTTTAAACTATGCGTTAGGTTTCTGTTTGATTTATTTATTAGGTTTTACTTTAGCTACCAAACAGCCTGCGATGACTGCAGCTACGATTATTACAGCTATTGAGAATGGAAGAAAACAACATATAGACAGTGTAGATAAGCATATTGGTTTTGCTAAGCTATTCGCGAGATTGTTTAGATCACAGTTTATTGCTTTCATTGGTAACGTGATTCTAGCTTTCCCAGTGGCACTTTTGTTGATCTGGGGAATAGACCAGTTGTTTGGTGTAAATATCACTTCTCATGGCTGGGACAAAATGTTAATAGATGCAGACCCTATTGAGTCACGTGCTTTATTTCATGCTGGAATAGCAGGAGTGTTCTTATTTATGTCAGGGATTATCTCTGGTAATGTATCGAATAGAAATAAGCACAATAAAGTGTTTTATAGAATTCAAGAGCACCCATGGCTAAAAAGAAATATCGGTGTAGCTAGTACAACGAAATTGGCAAACTGGGTAGATACAAAATGGCCTGGTATTATTTCGAATGTTTGGTTTGGTATTTTTATGGGTACTTGTGGTACGATAGGAGCGTTTATAGGTTTAGGTATTGATATACGCCACATAACATTCGTAAGTGGTAACATTGCTTTAGGATGGTATGGATCAGGCTTTAATGCTCCTGTAAATATGCTTATCTGGGCTTTTGTAGGAATGTGGTTGATCGGATTAATGAACTTCTTAGTGAGTTTCTCTTTATCTCTATTCTTAGCATTCAGATCTCGTAACATACCTCTTAAGGAAACTAAGGACTTGATCAAAGCAACTTGGAGACATTTTAAGAGTTTTCCGATGGAGTTCTTTTTACCTACATCAAGTGTAATCGTAGATAAATCTGCACAGCAAACAGGGGATAAGAAAGAAGATAAAACAAAGTAATTATTTGTATATAAAATAAGAGGGGCTATTACACGTGTAATAGCCCCCTCTTTGATTAATTGATGTCGTTAGAATCAGTTCCTGTTTTAGATTGACTTTGATGACTTCGAGTATTCTTTAAACTAGTTTTCAACATTTCTGATTGTTCTGCAAATTCTAATCGAGAGACATTGATGTAATCTTCTAAATTATGTATGTTTTTGGCTAGCTTTCTAAGTGATGCTCTATCGCTTTTGATAAAGAGCTCACTTTGCATATTTGCCTCTTCATGACTGAAACCAAGTTTCTCTAACATAACACCTCCTACATAGACAGCAGAGAAGAAAGTCTCCCTATATACTTCTGTAAGACCATCCTGTAAGTATTCATAAGCATTCTTACGGTTCTTCGCTCTTACAATAACTTCTACATTAGGGAAGTTCTTACGAAGTACAGCTACTAGTTGTTGATTTAGTTCAGGAGGATCCATTGCTGCAATAACGTAATCGGCTTGATCCACACCAATAGATTTAAGTATATTAATAGAAGTAGCATCTCCATAATAAACATTAAAGCCTAATTTGCGCAAATGGTCTACACGTTCTGCGTCATTATCAAGAACTAGTGTAGGTACATCATTGGCTTGCAATAGCCGCCCAATAGTATTACCAAAGTCTCCGAACCCTGCAATTACAATTTTCTTTTCAGCAGTAATATGTGATAGATCGTCATATTCTTGTTTGTCTGTAGTAGAAGGGCTTAATCCTAAGTAAGGAGCAATCCATTTCTCATTAAGAAGTAACAAGATAGGCGTCACTACCATAGACAGTGCTGTCGTAGCTAGTAAGTAATCATACCACTGTTGGTTGATTAGATTAATCGTTTTACCTAATGCTAAGATAACGAAAGCGAACTCTCCAACTTGTGATAGTAAGATAGCAAATAAGAAGTTCTGATCTTTTGGGAACTTCTTCCACTTTCCAATAGCTAGTAAAACAATAGTTTTAATTGCCATAGTACCTACTAGTAAGCTAGCTATAATAAGTGGTTCATTGATAATAATCTGGAAGTTGATAGTAGAACCTACTGCAATAAAGAAAATTCCTAAGAGGAGTGCTTTAAAGGGTTCTATATCACTTTCTAGCTGATGCTTATATGGATTATTCGCTAATACTACCCCTGCGATAAAGGCTCCTAGAGCTGGTGATAAACCTACCATCTGCATTAATAGTGATACTCCAATCACTAGTAACAAAGCTGAAGCAGTATAAATTTCTCTAATCTGTAAACGACCTACTGATTTAAATAGAGGGTTTACAATATAATTACCTACTAAGAAGATAATAGATATAGCTCCAAGAATAGCTAGTGTTTTCATAAAAACAGGGGCTCCATCTAACCAGCTATTTGCCTCTGTAGAAATTGGTGTCTTAGTCGAAACGGCTAATAGTGGGATAATAGCCATCATCGGGATAACCATAATATCTTGGAAGAGAAGTACGGCAAAACTTGATTTACCTGCATTGGATTGGTTTAATCCCCGCTCAGATATAGTCTGTAAGATAATCGCCGTAGAAGACATGGTGATTACAAACCCCATAGTCAAAGAGGTTCCGATACTTAAACCAACCCCCCAATGGGCAATGGCTGCCACGATAGCAGTAGTTCCTACTGCCTGGGCGGTACCAAGTCCAATAATCTCATTCTTAATTTTCCAAAACTCTTTGGGGTCTAGTTCTAACCCCACAAGGAACAGCATCATCACAACACCGAATTCGGTAGCATGCATGATGTCAGCACTGTCATTTCCAACAAACTTTAGTACAAAAGGACCAATAAGTACACCTGCAAAAAGGTATCCTAATACAGACCCCATTCCTAATTTCTTAGAAATTAGAACGCATACAACAGCTGCAAATAGAAAGACAAATGCTTGTGCCAAAAAATCATTCATTACGTATAGCTATTTTTTTAGTTAATCAATAATGATGTAATTATCATTATATGTTTTCATAGTTCTTACAAAATTAAAAAAAGAGAATAGGATTATTAAGAATATATTTAAAAAAAAGAAGATTATTTTTGTACAAGATGTTTTTTAGGTCTGAATAGATAATTAGTTGATTAGATGAATCGTAAGATTATACATGTCGATATGGATGCTTTCTACGCTTCTGTAGAGCAATTAGACTTTCCTGAACTAAGGGGGAAGGCGCTAGCTGTGGGAGGTAGTGAAGAGAGAGGTGTTATCGCGGCAGCTAGTTATGAAGCTAGGAAGTATGGAGTACGTAGTGCAATGAGTGCGATGATGGCAAAGAAGAATTGTCCTCACCTTATTTTTGTTAAACCTCGATTTGAAAGATATAAAGAGGTGTCTCGTATTATTCGATCTGTTTTTTATGAATATACTGACCTAGTAGAACCATTAGCATTAGATGAAGCATTCTTAGATGTAACAGAGAATAAGATAGGATGTCCCAGTGCTACGTTGATAGCCCATGAGATTAGGATGAAGATATTAGAGCGAACAGGCTTAACAGCTTCAGCTGGTATTTCGATTAATAAGTTTTTGGCAAAAATAGCAAGTGATTACAATAAGCCTAATGGACAGAAAACGATAGAACCTGATGAGGTGATTAATTTCTTAGAAGAACTAGAAATAAAGAAGTTCTTTGGGATTGGAAAAAAGACTGCGGATAGAATGTATCATTTGGGAATATTCACAGGTAAAGATTTAAAAGCAAAATCAGTAGAGTTTTTAACAGAGCATTTCGGAAAGGCAGGACAAATATATTATGATATTGTAAGAGGTCTTAGCAATTCTCCTGTAAGACCTAATCGAACTATAAAATCAGTAGGTACAGAACGGACGTTCGATGAGAATCTTTCTTCAGAGGTCTTTATTGAGACAAAGCTTGACATGTTAGTAGAAGAACTAAGTTTGCGTTTAAAGAAACAAAGCTTAGGAGGAAAGACTATTACATTGAAGATTAAGTACTCTGATTTTGTACAACAAACACGTAGTACTACTGTTCCTTATTTTGTATCAGATAAAGAGATTATTCTTGATTTAGCAAAGGTGTTATTATATCAAGAAAAACTAAAGGATTCTGTCCGATTAATAGGTGTGTCGCTTTCTAATCTTAATACAGATGAAAAGAAGAAGCCTATAGCAGTACAATTAAGTTTTGATTTTTAATTTTGTATAAATCTGAGAGGTACTTTAGTATTTTGAAGATTGTAATTTTAATGTGTTTAAAGAATGATAAAACCAGCATATTTAAAGAAAGGAGATAAAGTAGCTATTGTGTGTACTGCTAGAAAGTTTAGTCATGAAGAAGCGAAGCAAGCAATCGCTCTGTTAGAATCATGGGGACTCGAAGTAGTATTAGGAGATACTATTGGTTTAGATAATTATCAACTAGGAGGAACAGATCAACAAAGAGCGAGTGATTTTACAAAACAACTAAAAGATCCTAATATAAAAGCGATATGGTGTGCTAGAGGTGGATACGGTACAGTGCGTATTATTGATGATATTGACTTTAGTGGTTTTGTTGACAATCCGAAATGGGTAATAGGCTTTAGTGATGTTACAGTATTACATAGCCATATTCATAATCTAGGAGTAGAGACTATACATGGACTTATGGCTTTTAGTGTAGAGAAGTCTTTAGTAGAGTCAAGAGATTCGTTATATAAAAGCTTATTTGGTGAAGGGCTTGCTTACGAAATAGAAAGTGATAATAGCAATAGACTTGGTACTGCAAAGGGGCAGTTAGTTGGAGGCAACTTATCTATATTATATAGTCTTTTAGGCTCTAAGTCTTCAGTTGATACAAAAGGGAAAGTACTTTTCATAGAAGATTTAGATGAATATTTATATCATATTGACCGTATGATGCATAATCTAAAGCGAAATGGCATGTTAGAAGGTTTGGTTGGTTTAGTTGTTGGAGGCATGACAGATATGCATGATAACGCAATACCTTTTGGTTATGATGCAAAGCAAATTATACTGTCTATAACAGCAGAGTATGATTATCCTATTGTTTTTAATTTTCCTGCAGGGCATGGGGTTAGTAATTTAGCATTGAATCTAGGTAGTCAAGTTCACTTAAAAGTCGATTCAGATAAAGTACAATTAAAGTTTATATAAAATGGCTAAACATCATGAGGTAGGTAAAGAAGGAGAGAATGCAGCCACTGATTATTTGATTAAAAGAGGGTATGAGATTCTCACTAGAAATTATTTTGCTGAGAAAACAGAGTTAGATATTGTTGCTTTAAAAGATAATATCCTTGTTTTTGTTGAAGTCAAGACAAGAAGCTCTCTTGATTTTGGTTTGCCTCAAGATTTTGTAAATAGTCGGAAGATAAAATTACTGATTAAAGCTGCTAATCTGTTTATTACCGAATTTGAAAGAGAAGAAGAAGTTCGTTTTGATATTATTGGTATTTATAAGAAAGGAGAAACTTTTGATATCGAACATATAGAGGATGCTTTTTATTTCTTCTAAATAGAGGATGATTATAATTCTCTAAAAAATGCCTGATTCTAGAAGGCTGAAATGTAGATTTTGTAAGGAGTATACTCTTTTGGTATATAGTTATTTAAAAAAAGTCTTAATAAGGTTTGTTTCTTATTTAGAATCAATTTATTTTTGCACTCATTAAATGAGTCTAAATAATATATCATAGTATGAAATTATTCAATACTTTGGTACTTACTATTTTTGGGGTAGTAGTAGGTATCGCTCAAAACTCTACGGTAAAAGGACGTATAGTTGATGAATCTAACAAACCTATTCCTTTTGCAACAGTTGAAATCGTTGAATTAAATGTTGCTACTCAAACGGATAATAACGGAGAGTTTGTTTTCAATAATCTTAAGAGAGGAAAACAAACGCTAAGAGCTAGTTTTATTGGATTTGGCAATGTATCTAAAACATTAAATGTTGATAAAGATGCTGAGGTAACAAACTTTGTATTAAAACAAGTGGATAATTCTCTTTCTAATATTACAGTTTATGGGAAGAGTAATAAAAACGTAAAGAAACTTCAAAACTTAACAAGATTACCTTTAGGTATACAAGATCAAGTGCAAAATATTTCTATTGTTTCTGACGCTATTATTGAAGAACAAGGAGCTTTGACTGTGACAGAAGCGGCACGTAACGTAGCTGGTGTTACTCAGTTTTCTAGCTATGGAGGTGTGAAAGAAAGTATGTCTATTCGTGGATTTAGAGGAACACCAATATTAAAGAATGGGGTTGCTTTAGATTCTGATTTTAGAACAGCTGCAGGAATTGTGGATATGCAGGGAATAGAAAGTGTACAAGTTATCAAAGGATCTGCAGCTATCAACCAAGGTATTGGTAATGGATTAGGTGCAGCTGGAGGGGTAATAAATGTAGTTACTAAAACTCCTAACTTTAAAAATAAAAGAGAAATAGGTTTTAGAGCTGGTAGTTACGGGCAGGTACGTCCTACAGTTGATTTCGAACAGGTACTAGATAAGAAAGAAACGGTATCATTCCGTTTTAATGGTGCTTATGAAAGAAATGATGGCTTTAGAGCATATACTGGAAATGATAAATATTATTTAAATCCTTCGATTACTTATAAACCAGATGAAAAAACAACAGTTACAGCTGAGTTAGATTATTTGGAATCTAATGCAGTACCAGATTTAGGTACTACTAACTTAGGGCCTGATAATGTGAATAAGCTTTATGATATGCCACATAATAAGTTCTTAGGTTATAAGGATAATTACCTAAAAACAAATATTCTTTCTTATGCTTTAAGAGTAGAAAGAGAGTTAACGGATAAGTTAAGCTTAAGAGTTTCTGCAGTGACTGCTGTAAATAGAAATGATCAAGAAAATATTGGTGTTAGTAAAAATAAAAAACTTGGATATGATTATTTAAATAGATCAATGTCTAAGTCTAATACAAAAGACGAAAATAGTGTTGTTCAAATTGACTTAGTAGGTAAAGACTTTAATACAGGAGGATTAAAACACACTTTCCAAGTAGGTTTTGACTTTAGACAAACTACAGTTACTTCAAATAGTTATGATACTTATTTTAATAATAAGAAACTAGGTAGAGGAGATTTCATTGACACAATTTACGTTTTAGGAGATTGGTCTAATGATCGCCCTGATGGAGTGACTTTCGGTCATAAAGAAGAAACTGTTATAACTACACCTACTATTGGTTTTATGGCACAAGATTATATCCAAGTAGGAGAATATGTACGTGCTTTATTAGGAGTTCGCTATAGTAGACTAAATGGAAATAATACTGAGAATGCTACTGTAGATAGATGGAATCCAATCTTTGGATTGATTGTTTCGCCAACTAAAAATATTAATGTATTTGGATCTTATACAACTACAACAAGTTTAAGACAATCTAACAATCAATTAGCTAGTGGTGGTGTTGGTGGTCCACAAGATACTAAACAGTTTGAAACAGGAGTTAAAACAAGTTGGTTTAATGAACAATTATTGTTCAATGTAACATACTTTAATGCTAAAAACAGCAATTTATTAGCTCAAGTTTATGATGCTAGTGGTAATGCTGTTACTGGTATTTACGAAAAAGCAGGTAATTTAAATCGTCAAGGAGTTGAAATTGATTTGACAGGTAAGATTACAAATAACTTGCAAGTAATGATGGGATATGCTTATCTAGATGCACAATATAAAGATAGCCCTGTTTATTATGAAGGTTCAGCACCGATGAACGCACCAAAACATACAGCTAATGGATGGGTGAATTACCAATTTGATGGATCGTGGAAAGGATTAACAGTTGGAGCAGGAGCTTATTTTGTAGGAAAGAGACCAGTTAATGAGTACAGTTTAACACCTAACGCGGCTCATGGAACGATGGCAGGAGTAGAACCGTTTGATATGCCTGATTATACTACAATCAATGCACAAGTTTCTTACTCATTTAAAAATGCTACTTTAAGAGTATTCGCAAATAATATTTTTGATAATAGAGGTTATACTTCATATTATAGAGGAGGATACATCAATGAGATTGCACCTAGAAATTTTGCAGCTCAGTTAACTTATAGATTCTAATTAAAACAATTGAATTAGTAAATAAAAACACGACTTTACTCGCAGAGTAGAGTCGTGTTTTGTGATTATAGACCTTTTTATGAAGACAAAAAAGAAGAATGCCTTTCGAAAATTAATGAACGATTTACATTTATGGTTAGGTATAGCCAGTTCATTAATATTATTTGTTGTGTGTCTAACAGGAACAATCTATACTTTTAAAAGTGAGATTCAGCAAATGCTAGCACCAGATATGTATAAGCTGACAGTTGTTAAGAGTGAGGTAATACCTATAGATGCCATGAAGGCTTTTGTTGAATCTACTTACCAAGGAAAAGTACAACGTGTAAGTATAAACCATAAGAAGGATGCTCCTTATGTTTTTTCTGTAGGATTTAAAGACAAGGATAAGAAGAACGAAACCGTTTATCTCAACCCTTATACTAATGAAATAGTAGGAGCAGGTAGAGGTCCTGCAGATGAGTTTTTTATGACTGTATTTAAGCTACATAGATGGTTATTATTAGATATGAAAATAGGAAGACCTATTGTAGGGATAGCGACTATTATTTTTGTTTTTCTTTCTATATCAGGTCTGATACTATGGTTCCCTAAAAAGATAAAAGGTTGGAAGAGTATAAAGCCAGGTTTTAAAATTAAGTTTAATGCAAATTGGAAACGTATTAATCACGACTTACACAATACATTAGGTTTTTATACTCTTATTATTGTTTTGATTATGTCTTTGACAGGATTGTGTTGGTCTTTTGAATGGTATAAGGATGGTTTAAGTTCTGTTTTAGGAGCAAAGGTATTCGGTGGACGCAATGAGGCCAAACCAGAATCTACTTTGATAGAAGGAGCTAAGACCTTAGATTTGTCAGACGTTATCCAACGAGCTAATCAAACCATTTCATATGAATATAGAACGATGACAGTATCATTCCCAAAAGGAGATACAGGATCTTTTGAAGTCAGTAAAAATGAAGCAGCACGTTTTAACGAAACTGTGACTGACAGAGTGTTTATAGATCAATATTCTGGTGATATTATTAGACAAGATATGTTTAGTGATAAGAGTGTAGGAGAGAAGGTAGCTAGTTCTATTCGCGCTTTACACTTTGGAGATATCTATGGAATGTTTTCTAAAGTTATTTACTTCATTGTCTGTTTGATAGCTACAAGTTTGCCGATAACAGGTATTTTTATCTGGATAAATAAGATGAAGAAGGGGACTTCTAATAAAGTATAACATTTCTTTATAATTCAGATGTTTTTATGTTTAATAAAAAATGTAACTTTGCTTAATAACCTAATTTTAGATTTATATTATGTATCCAGAAGAAATAGTAAAACCGATGCGTCAAGAATTAGTTGATGCAGGATTTGAATCATTACATACAGGAGCTGATGTAGAAGCAGCTTTACAAAAAGAAGGAACTACACTAGTAGTTGTAAACTCAGTATGTGGATGTGCTGCGCGTAATGCACGTCCAGCAGCAGTAATGAGTTTAGGAGGAGAGAAAAAACCTACTAATGTAATCACTGTATTCGCAGGAGTAGATAAAGAGGCAGTAGATGTTGCTCGTCAGCACATGTTCCCATTCCCTCCGTCATCTCCTTCTATGGCTTTGTTTAAAAATGGTGAATTAGTTCACATGTTAGAAAGACATCACATTGAAGGAAATACTGCTGATGCTATAGCAGAGAACTTAATGGATGCTTATAAAGAATTTTGTTAAGAAAGAAGACCACTAAACGGTGGTCTTTTTTTATTCTATCTTCGTTATTAGTACGTTAATCGATTCTAGTTAATTTGTTTATAAATATTTTTTAAGCAGATACTTTTTATGTAATTTCACAAACATAGTGACTTAGATAAGCGTTAATTTGCGAAGTATGTTTATTGTTGTATATATGTTTAAGTGTATATTTGCGATAAACTAATCGATTAATGCAAAAAATAATATCCTACCCTATATCCATACTATTTGTGATTATTATGCTAATAGTATTATGTGTATTTCACGCCTTACAGTGGATTGCATTTAACTTGTTTGGATATAAAGCTCATAACATTACTGTTAATGGACTTGTATGGTGGCTAATGGCCTGTACAGGAATCCTTGGTACGAGTTATAAGTTCCGTCAAGAAGAGGAGCTTCCTACAGATCGTCCGATCATATTTGTATCTAATCACCAGAGTATGTTTGATATTCCGATGATTATTTGGTTTTTTAGAAAGAATCACCCAAAGTTTGTCAGCAAAAAAGAACTAGGAAAAGGGTTCCCTAGTGTGTCCTATAATCTTAACCATGGAGGCTCTGTATTAATAGACCGTAAGGATGCTAAGCAGGCGCTAAGTGCTATTAAAGGATTAGGACAGTATATTACTAAGCATAACCGATCTGCAGTAATCTTCCCAGAAGGGACACGTAGTAGAGACGGTAAGTTGAAGAGGTTCTCTGAGAATGGAGTTAAAATGCTTTGTAAGTTTGCTCCTGATGCATTAGTTGTGCCTTTGACCATTAATAATTCTTGGAAGATATTCCGTTTCGGAAACTTCCCTTATGGGTTAGGAGCGAAAATAAGCTTATATGCTCATCAACCTTTTGCTGTGAAAGAGTATTCTTTCGAGGAAATTATGAAGAGATGTGAAGAACAAATCAAATCAAAACTAGAATAAGTTTCTAAATATAAACTAGTCTTTTACTACTATCAAGCAAACTAAACCAAGGAGTAGTATAAAGACATAAACATAATAATATGTCTATAAAGAATGTTCGCCTAGAAGTAATGCAATTCTTAGAAAAGAATATTGATAGCTTCGTAGAAAGTTATCTGATCCCCGTAGAGAAAATATGGCAACCATCAGACTTATTACCAGACTCAGAAGGTGAAAACTTTTTGGAAGAGGTAAAAGAATTAAGAGAATACGCTAAAGAATTACCTTATGATTTTTGGGTTGTTTTAGTAGGTGATACAATCACTGAAGAGGCATTGCCAACGTATGAATCATGGTTGATGGATGTAGAAGGAGTGAACCAAAAAGATGGTGAAGGTGGTAATGGATGGGCTAAATGGTTACGTCACTGGACTGGTGAAGAGAACCGTCACGGAGATCTTCTTAATAAGTATCTATATTTATCTGGTAGAGTAGATATGAAAGAGATAGAGATTACTACTCATCACTTGATTAATGATGGTTTTGATCCAGGTACTGATAGAGACCCTTATAAGAACTTTGTATTTACGAGTTTCCAAGAGTTAGCGACTTATATTTCTCATAATCGTGTAGCTAAATTAGCGAAGCAGTATGGAGATCATAAGTTGTCTAAGATCTGTAGATTGATTGCAGGGGATGAGATGAGACATCACCATGCATATAGTGAGTTTGTTGACCGTATCTTTAAAGTAGATCCTAGCGAAATGTTATTAGCATTTGTAGATATGATGAAGAGAAAGATCACGATGCCTGCTAACCTAATTCGTGAATCAGGAGGTAAGATGGGGGATGCTTTTGAGCTGTTCTCTGATTCTGCACAGCGAATAGGTGTTTATACAGCACATGATTATATCGATATTATGCAGAAATTAATTGACCGTTGGCAAGTAGCAGAGTTGAATAATCTTACTGATGACGCAGAGAAAGCAAGAGATTATCTAATGAAGTTGCCAGCGCGTATGGCTAGAGTAGCTGACCGTATGACTATCGGTAAAGAAGAACACATATTTAAGTGGGTTAAACCAGCCCTTATTAAATAATAAATACACAATACAATAGTTATGGACAAGCGTATAGATCAAGTCATCCTTTATGTAAAGAAAGAGTTACAGCAAGCGGAGAGCGGTCACGACTGGTTCCACATTGAACGAGTTTATAAGAATGCTATGAACATCGTACAAGGAGAGGGAGAAGTGAATCTAGACATAGTGAAACTAATAGCCCTACTGCACGATATAGCAGATAGTAAATTTCACAATGGAGATGAAACAGTAGGCCCAAATAAAGCCAGAGTATTACTAGAAAACTTAGGGTATGATGAGGATGCTATTGACCATGTTGTAAAAGGAATTGAAAATATATCTTTTAAAGGAGGTAACTTTAATCAAGCTTTTCGTTCTAAAGAATTAGACATTGTACAAGATGCAGATCGATTAGATGCTATCGGTGCTATTGGTATCGCTAGAACATTTAATTACGGAGGGTATAAGAATAATTTGATTCACGACCCGAGTATTGATCCTAAGATTGGAATGTCTAAAGAAGAGTATAAGAAGAACGTAGGAACTACGATTAATCACTTCTATGAGAAACTACTTCGTTTAAAGGATTTAATGAATACCGAAACAGGAAAACAATTAGCAGAAGGAAGACATCGCTTTATGGAGTCTTTTCTTAGCCAGTTCTACGATGAGTGGGAAGGTAATGCTTAATACGTTTTATAAGAATAAGAATAAGCCATTCGTATGAATGGCTTTTTTTATGCCTTCTAAAGTGGTTATTTCTGATAGAAATCAAATAATAAAGCATTTTTCGAAACAATAGGTATTGTAAATTTATTTTTTTGTTAACTTTAGTTAAAATTATTAAACACGACTGAATATGCGTTTAGACTATGAGCATGAAAATCGACCACTAAAATCAAAGAGAAATTATCTTATTATTCTTTTTAATATTATTACCTTATTACTTCTTATCAACTATTTACCTTATGAACCTCAAGTGAATAAAGGACTCGCTCTTTTAGTCTTTGTAGCTGTGTTATGGTTGACAGAAGCAATACATGTGACCACCACAGCCGTATTTGTACCTGTGCTTGCCATAGGACTTGGATTGACGGATACTAAGCCCGCTTTAGCCTCTTTTGCAGACCCTACTATATTTCTATTTTTAGGAGGTTTTGTATTAGCAGGAGCGCTGCATGTACAGAAACTAGATATGATCATAGCCAATAAGATTATGTACCTCGCTAAAGGAAGGTTGTCTTATGCTGTATTTTATCTCTTTTTAGCTACAGCTGTATTATCAATGTGGATTAGTAATACTGCTACAGTAGCGATGATGTTACCTTTAGTGATAGGAGTATTAGGTCAGTTAGATAAAGAGAAGTATAGAAGTACCTATGTGTTTGTACTCTTAGGTATTGCATATAGTGCTAGTATCGGAGGGATGGGAACAGTAGTAGGTAGTCCACCTAATGCCATCGTTGCTTCTCAGTTAAATGTTTCTTTTGCAGAGTGGATGAAGATGGGGATTCCTATGGTCTTGATATTATTACCATTGATGATAGGGGTGATTTACTTTGTGTTCAAGCCTAAGCTAGACTTTGAGTTTAAAGCTAATACAAAGAAAATCCCAATGACTTCTGATAGATGGTTGACATTAGCTATATTTATTACTACAGCGCTATGCTGGATCTTTAGTGACCAGTTAAATCCACTAGTAGCTTCCCTAGTAGGCTTTGAAAGTAAGTTTAGTAATTTTGATACCTTTATTGCCTTAGGAGCTTTTATGCTGATCTGTGTGAGTCAGGTTTCTAGATGGAAAGAGTTACAGCACAATGTGGATTGGGGAGTTCTTCTTTTATTTGGAGGAGGTTTGACTTTGAGTATGGTACTTAGAGATTCTGGCGCAAGTGAAGTTTTAGCAGACTTATTAGTATCAGTGATTAAGGATAGTAGTTATTTCACTATTGGGCTAGTAGTATCGTTCTTTATTGTATTCTTGACAGAGTTTACTTCTAATACAGCTAGTGCCGCTTTGTTAGTTCCTTTGTTTATAACGATATCAGACCAGTTAGGCTTACCACCATTAGGATTGTCTATGATTATAGGTCTAGGAGCTTCGTGTGCCTTTATGTTGCCTGTTGCTACTCCACCTAATGCCATTGTATTTGGTACAGGTGATATTCGTCAGAAGGATATGATGAAAGCAGGTTTTGTATTGAATATTATCTGTGCGGTATTAATTGCTATTATCGCGTATTTCTTTTGGTTACAATAACTAAATACAAGTTATACTATATAAAGTAAATGGGCTGTTATCTTTTGATAACAGCCCATTTATTATTTAGTCTCTCGTGATGAGATATACCTTATTTTATATCCTAGTATGGTTTTTCGTCTCTTCCTTCGTAGAAGTTGATGAAAGCTCTATTTACCACTCTATTTCCTCCTTTAGTAGGATACTCACCAGTGAAGTACCAGTCTCCTAAATTCTTAGGACAAGCGATATGTAAGTTCTCTACAGATTGGAATACAATCTTAACTTCAGACTTTATGTTCACATCCTTCACCATTACAGCGATCTTATTAGAAATCTCTTCATCTGTAAATGGCGCATAGATATCTTTTACATAGTTAATGACTTCATTGTCTTGTAAGTGCTCTTGTGCTTTAGACTTTTTATATACTTCATCCACGATATGATATAAGTTGCGGTCTTTTAGTAACTCTATAGCCGCTTGGAAAGCGATTAATCCCTCTAACTTAGCCATATCGATACCATAGCAGTCAGGGTATCTCACCTGTGGAGCAGCAGATACCACCACGATACGCTTAGGATTAAGTCTATCCAGCATACGGATAATGCTTTTTTTAAGTGTAGTACCACGTACGATACTATCATCGATGATCACTAAGTTATCAGTAGGTTTGATCACACCATAAGTCACATCGTATACGTGAGCTACTAAGTCATCACGACTACTGTCATCTGTGATGAATGTTCTCAGTTTAGCATCTTTTACCGCGATTTTCTCTGTTCTTAGTTTTACAGATAAGATCTCTTGTAACTTCGCTTCAGATAAGTTTTCTTTATTCTTTAGAATATCACTTATTTTACGTTGATTAAGGAAGTCTTGTGCTCCTTCTACCATTCCGAAGAATGACGTCTCAGAAGTATTCGGGATATAAGAGAACACAGAGTTATCCGTATCATCTCCTATCGCTTTTAATACCTCAGGGAAGATTAGCTTACCTAAATCTTTTCGCTCTTGGTATATATCTGCATCATTTCCTCTAGAGAAATATACTCTCTCAAAAGAACACGCTTTAAGAGGAAGTGGCTCTAAGATTTGTTCAAATTTTACTGAAGCATCTTTGCGAATAATGATAGCCTTACCAGGATCTAATTCTTTAATCTCTTCAAAAGGTACATTGAATGCAGTCTGTATCACAGGTCTTTCACTAGCTACTACCACGATCTCATCATTCTCGAAGTAGAATGCAGGACGTATACCAGCAGGGTCACGTAATACGAATGTATCACCATGTCCGATCATACCAGCCATCGCAAAACCTCCATCCCAGTTCTTAGAAGCACGGCGTAAGATACGCGCTACATCTAGACGTTCTCCGATTAGTGGAGAAGCTTTCTTTTTAGTATATCCTTCTTGTTTTATTTTATAGTATAAGTCATTTACTTCATCATCTAAGAAGTGTCCTATCTTCTCCATTACTGTAATGGTATCAGACATTTCTTTAGGATGCTGACCTAGTTCTACTAAGTCTTGGAATAAATCACGTACGTTAGTCAGGTTGAAGTTACCCGCTACGATTAGGTTTCTGTGCATCCAGTTATTCTGGCGCAAGAATGGGTGAACACTCTCGATATTGTTCTTTCCGAATGTTCCATATCTTACGTGACCTAAGAAAACCTCTCCTAGATAAGGAATATGTTTTTTCTGAAGATCTACGTTGTTTTGGTATTCAGGGTGTGCTTCCATCTCTTCATTGATACGCTCATTGATCTGCATGAAGATATCCTGAATAGGTTGTGCTTTGTTTGAACGAACACGACTAATGTATCGCTCCCCAGGTTCCATATCAAGTTTAATACTTGCTAGTCCAGCTCCATCTTGTCCTCGGTTGTGCTGTTTTTCTAGTAATAGATACATCTTTTGTATCGGGTAGAAAGCACTTCCATACTTTTCTTTGTAGTAGGATAACGGTTTTTTTAGTCTTAGAACCGCTATACCGCATTCGTGTTTTAAAGCGTCGCTCATGTTAGTTGTGTGTTGTTGTTGAATAAAAAAAGCCCCATAACGAGGCTTATAATTTTACATTATTGTTTTAATTCGATATCGAATTGAGTTAACATTTTAAATTGTTGTAGTCTTCCCACCACTTCTTTGTCATTTAATTTTTCCATCCTTGATGTTCCAAATTCTTCTACACAGAATGATGCAAGATTAGAACCATATATAATAGCGTTCTTCATATTTCTGAACGAAACATTGCTGCTCTGTGTCAAATAACCTGTAAAACCACCTGCAAAAGTATCTCCAGCTCCTGTCGGATCGAACACTTCTTTTAACGGTAATGCAGGTGCGAAAAATACGTCTTTATCTGCAAATAATAAAGCACCATGCTCACCTTTTTTAATAACAACGTATTTTGGTCCCATGGTATGAATAACTTCAGCAGCCTTTACTAGAGAATACTCTCCAGATAGCTGACGTGCTTCTTCATCATTGATAGTGATAACATCGATTCTTTTTAGCACTTCCTTTAATTCATCTAGCGCACAATTCATCCAAAAATTCATGGTGTCTAGAACGATAAGTTTAGGCTTAGCGGTTAATTGATCTAATACTTTGATCTGAATGTTTGGGTGTAGATTACCTAGCATTACTACATCAGATTCTTTAAAATCTTCTGGTACGATAGGATTAAAATCAGCCAATACATTAAGTTGTGTATCTAAAGTATCTCTAGAGTTTAGATCATTATGGTATCTACCACTCCAGAAGAAGGTTTTTCCTTCTTTTACTACTTCTATTCCAGTAGTATCGATGTTTCTACTATTTAAAAGATCCAAGTGCTCTTGTGGGAAATCATTTCCAACCACAGACACTATAGCAGATTTAATATTAAAGTGTGAGGCAGACAATCCGATGTATGTCGCTGCACCACCTAATATTTTGTCTGTTTTTCCGAATGGAGTTTCTATTTCATCAAAGGCCACCGTCCCCACTATCAGTAATTTATTCATATTTTTTGCAAAGAAATAAGCTACAAATATATGGCAATACTCTTTTTACTACCAAATTTAAAAGCTATAATTAACTATTTTGCTAACACTGAGTGTTTTAGTATAGATTGTTGTTTTTAATGCAATTATCTAGTACTTAGTCAGTATTATTCTATAAAAAGATGATGTCGTCATCTTTATCACATGCTGTTATTTAACACAGAATTAAATAATTATAAAGTCTTTTCTCTGAAGCTTATCTGGCTTCTTTTTTAGAAACTACCCGATGCATAATACAGCATGCACAGGAGTCTATACATTAGCTTAAAGATAGTGAAATAATCATAATGATAGCTATGCAGAAGCTTCTAAAAAGCGCCTTCTTCAAGAGTGCCACAACACCTCTTCAAGATTCCTTCAACAAAAGCCTTGTTAGCTAGAGCAATCTTGGAGAAATGTTGAAGAAGTGTTGAAGGAAACGCTTCTACTGCTTATAAATACTAAGGTTAGAGGGGGTTAAGGTTTATTGTGTGATTTGCCTTTTTTTGTATTAATATGTTGGTAATTAGTGATTTGTGTTTATTTTCTCAATAAATTAGGTATAAAAAGTGTGCTGTTTTTTCTGCTAAAAGAGGGTAAATACCCCCTAATCTCGTCAAAAAACAGAAATAAGGAGTTGTAGTTAGCCTTTTATAGGTCTAAAAAGTGTTTTTTAAGGGGATAGAATAGAAAAAAGGGAAATGTTTTTTAGATTTACGATAACGAACTAACTAATAACCTTATTAATTATGAAAAAGAGCTTAATGCTTTTAATGGTGTGTGCTATGGGAACTCTCGCTAGTGCTCAGGTACGTATTCCTTTTAGACTGACTAAGTATAATAATCTAATACTAAAGACAGTTGTGAATCAGAAGGATAGTCTAGACCTGATGTTTCAGGTAGCGATGGATGATGGCGCTATCTCGCCTGTGCGTATGAATAAGGTAGAGCATATCATTTTTGACAAAGAAGATTATAGTGCTTCTAATACAGTAGAGATTAGTGGGCATGTGTGGGATGGTATTTCTTTTGTAGATAATCAGTATAGCGGATTAGAGTCAGATGGTAAGATCGGTATGGCGTTGTTTAAAGATAGCATATTAGAGATAAATTATGATAAGGGAGAGTTAGTCTCTTATACGAGTATGCCTAGTGTAGAAGGGTATCAGCCTGTTTCTATTCATTATCGAAACGGTGCGATGTTTATCGATATACTGAGTGAGATAGCTGGGCAGGAGTATGTACATCCTTTTTATCTTCAGTCTGGTTATTCGGGAGGGATACTATACGATGACAAGTTTGCGGAGGAGAATAGGTTAAAAGATAAACTTGTTACTATAGATCATAAAGAATTAAAGAACTCAGCAGGCAAAAGTGTGATTACGAATACTGCTGAGGTGACTAAAGTAAGTTTGGGTAGTGCTGAACTACAGCAGGTGAGAGTGGCGTACTTCTCAGGAGAATTAAAGAATCAACCTTTTAGTCTGTTTGGAGCAGATATGATGAAACGCTTTAATTGGATTATTAATGCAGATAGAACTAGGGCGTGGATAAAGCCGAGTAAGCATTATAAGGATGAATTTATAAAACTATAGAAGAGTTATGAGAGGAATAAGTATAGTGTGGTTCATATTTTGTTTTCTTGTGCCTTCTTTAGTGTTAGCACAGGGATCACATATTATAAAAGAGCCTATCGTATTATTAATGAATGCTGCTGCAGGAGAGAGATAAATACTATGAGGGAATTGACTTTAGAGAATGTGATATCTTTTTTGAATACTGATACGAGTCGACAAGAAAAGGTGATTACTGAGAACAGTGATATTGCTTATAATTTTGGATACGGTCTTGATATAGATGATTTACTTATTTCGCTAGAAGATGAGTTTGAGGTGAGTTTTGAATATTTTGAATTTGACCGTTATTTTTATCCCGAAGGTTTTGAATATAGTTTAAAGGGGTGTGTGATGATGATGGTTAATGGGGTTTTGTTACCTTTTAATATTGTAATCGCTATTTTAAGATGGGTATTTAATGTTCCAGAGCAGTATAAGCCTGATCTTAATAAGGAACTGTGTACGCCTGTAACTCTTTATGAGTATATGATGAAGAATAAAAAGAGTATGTAGTTTATTTTGTAATCATTAATATGTTTATTTTTGTTAAAAAAATACAATTAATGAAAAAAGAATACTTTATCTCTATTAATGGCGAAAGTCAGGGGCCATATCAGTTCTCTGAGTTAGGACAGTTTATAATTTCTCCGACTACGCTAATCTGGCATAGTGAATTGCATGATTGGACAGAGGCAAGATTTCTACGAGAGTTTGAAGTGTATCTTCAGAGACCGATGTATAGTACGCCAAATTATGGGTATAATCAAAATGTTAGTTTGGCTTATACTAGGGATAATCGATATGTGATTGTAACTACGCCTACAGAACGAATTCACTATCGATACGCTGACTTTGGAGAGCGTTTTGTAGCAGGGTTATTAGATGGTTTGATTCTTTTAATACCAAGCCTCTTTTTTCCATTTATAGCTGGGTGGCTCTATTATTCATTAATGCAGAGTAATGATGGACAAGCGACTATAGGGCAAAAAACGATGAAGATCATGTTGCTAGACTGTAAGGGGCAGCGAGTAACTTTTGGTCAAGCTACAGGGCGATTTTTTGCTAGATTATTATCTGGTTTTATATTCTGTATTGGTTATTTTATGTTTTTCTGGTCAGATCAGAAGCAGACTTTACACGATAATCTAGCGGAGACTCTAGTAGTAACAGAGATTCGTAGAGAGAGGCTGTAAGTACAGTGTATGTGCTATAGTAGAGAGATGGTGTTACAAGGAAAGTATAATCAGTGATTATATACGAGGTAAGAAGAAAATGAGGTGAATGACATTAAACAATGCCAATATCAGATAATGAATTAGCATACTTCACAGAATATGGAGCTAGTGAGTTATGCGATAGGTTATTTAGTAGTGACTTAGATTTTTCGGATATAGAGAGACCTTCTCTTATGTAGTATAACGACAAAGAGCATCCCTTAAAAAGATGCTCTTTGTCGTTTTATTAATTTTCTTCAGACTCGTAATATTCGTCTATTAATAATTTAGTTCCTGTTGCTGCTTTTACTGCAAGGACGTCACATCGTTCGTTCATGGGGTGGTTGTTATGTCCTTTTACCCATTTAAACTGGACGTTGTGTTTGCGGTATACTTTTAAGAAGCGTTGCCATAAGTCAGGATTCTTTTTGTCTTTAAAGGCTTTTTTCTCCCATCCGAATACCCATCTCTTTTCTACAGCGTCTACCACATACTTAGAGTCCGATACGACTAGGACATTAGTACCTTCGTTCTTTAGCATTTCTAAGCCTACGATCACCGCTAGTAGTTCCATGCGGTTATTGGTAGTTTTGCGATATCCTTGGGATGCTTCTTTATAGACATTATGACCTGCCCACTCTAGTATCAGTCCGTATCCACCAGGACCAGGGTTACCTCTAGAGGAGCCATCGGTATATAGTATTACTTGTGGCAAATTCATTTATAATATTAAAATAGTAGTTTCTCGATTACTTGTGGGAAGTGTAGGTGTTCTAGTTTAAGTACAGCTGCTCCTACTTCTTCTGGCGTATAGGAAGGCTCTATCGGAGTAGAAGCTTGGAATATAACAGCTCCTTCATCGTAGTTTTCGTTTACATAGTGAATAGTGATTCCAGACTCTTTTTCTTTATTTTCTACGACTGCAGTGTGTACGTGATGACCATACATTCCTTTACCGCCATATTTAGGCAATAATGCTGGATGTATATTAATTACTTTATTCGGATATTTTTTAACAAGGTCATCGGGAAATTTCCATAAGAAACCCGCTAATACAATTAAATCAGGTTGAAATTGTTCTAATTTTTGAGATACAGCGCCATCATTTAGCATATTTCTGTCAAAAATCAGAACTGGAAGATTTCTTTTTTCAGCTTTTTCTATTACCTTAGCATTTTGGTTGTTAACCAATATAAGGTATTGATTAGAAATAGACTTGCTTTCAAAGTAGTTGATGATGTTTTCTACATTAGTCCCTGAACCAGAGGCGAATAGAGCTATGTTTTTCATGTAGTTAGTTGTGTTATGAAGTTGAAAGTACAATAAATAAGTACAAAAAAAAGAATAATAACTGACAATAAATAGAAAAATAGCGATAAGTATTAATAATTTTTATAATTTCGCACCGACAATTAACATGGAAAATCAGGATTTAAAATAAAGTTTTTTATTTTTGCCTACGAAATTAAATTTAAAATTAAAGATTATGTCAGACATTGCATCAAGAGTAAAAGCGATTATCGTTGACAAATTAGGTGTTGACGAGAACGAAGTTGTAGCAGAAGCAAGCTTCACTAATGATTTAGGAGCTGATTCACTAGACACTGTTGAGCTTATCATGGAGTTCGAAAAAGAATTCGATATTCAAATTCCAGATGACCAAGCTGAAAACATTGCTACAGTTGGACAAGCTATCTCTTACATAGAAGAAGCTAAAAAGTAATAACTATATCCCGCGTGTTTATTCCATAAACATGCGGGTGTTATTATTTTTTTGAAAATGACTGATTTTTAGAAGAAACAAAAAAGGACAGATTGGCAACAATCTAACATATACAATCAAACAAACACCCCAATGTTTCCTTTTTTTACAAAAGTGAAGATTGGGATTTTTTTTTATAGTACAAACCATATAAGTTATTTTATGAAATTAAAGCGAGTTGTTGTAACCGGTTTAGGTGCCCTTACGCCAATTGGAAATAATATTCAAGAGTATTGGAACAACCTAATTAATGGAGTAAGCGGAGCTGCACCCATTACATATTTTGACGCTACCAATTTCAAAACTCAGTTTGCGTGCGAAGTAAAGAATTTTAACGTAGAGGATTTTATCGAGAGAAAAGAAGCACGTAAGATGGACCGTTATGCACAGTATGCTATGGTTAGTGCAGACGAAGCGATCAAAGATTCAGGATTAAATTTAGAGACTATTGATTTAGATAGAGCAGGAGTTATTTGGGGTTCAGGTATTGGAGGATTAGAAACATTCCAAAACGAGGTGACAAACTTCGTAGAAGGAAATGGAATACCAAAGTTCAATCCTTTCTTTATCCCTAAAATGATAGCGGATCTTGCTGGTGGACATATTTCTATGAAATACGGTCTGAGAGGGCCTAACTTCACTACAGTATCTGCATGTGCATCATCTACTAATGCTATTATCGATGCATTTAACTATATTCGTTTAGGTATGGCTGATATCTTCGTAACTGGAGGTTCTGAGGCTGCTGTAACGATAGCAGGTATCGGTGGATTTAATGCAATGCATGCACTATCTACTAGAAATGATGATCCTAAGACTGCGTCTAGACCAATGGACAAAGACAGAGAGGGATTCGTATTAGGAGAAGGAGCTGGAGCAATTATCTTAGAAGAATATGAACATGCTGTAGCACGTGGTGCTAGAATCTACTGTGAGATCGGTGGAGGAGGTATGTCAGCTGATGCTCACCACTTAACAGCGCCACATCCAGAAGGATTAGGAGCTACTAATGTGATGATCAACTGTCTTAAAGATGCTGGATTAGAGGCTAAAGATGTAGATGTGTTAAATATGCACGGTACTTCTACACCACTAGGAGATATCGCAGAGTCTAAGGCTATTCTTAACGTATTCGGAGAGCATGCTTATGAGATGAACTTGAACTCGACTAAGTCGATGACAGGTCACTTATTAGGAGCTGCTGGTGTTATCGAGGCTATCTCTGTGATTTTATCATTAGAGCACGGTATTGTTCCACCAACAATCAACCATTTTACAGATGATGAAGCGATAGATTCTAAGCTAAACTTCACATTCAATAAAGCACAGAAGAGAGATGTTAAAGTTGGAATGAGTAATACATTCGGCTTTGGAGGACACAATGCTTGTGTGTTGGTTAAGAAATTAGAGAAGTAAAATCATCCTATAAAGATGAAAAAGTTACTAAATAGAATATTCAATAATTCCCGTTCCTTCAATAATGAAGACGGGAATTTTTGTCGAAAGGTGACTGAGATAGTCGGTGTAAAACCAGTAGAACTATCTTATTATAAAATTGCATTCACGCATCGATCGATGAATAGATGTGATGAAGAAGGTCATCCCGTTAATTATGAACGCTTAGAGTTCTTAGGTGATGCAATGTTAGGATCTGTTATTGCTTCTTATTTATTTATAGAAGTTCCGAGTGGTGATGAGGGTTATTTGACGAAGATGCGTTCTAAAATTGTGAGTCGTGAGAATTTGAACCAATTAGGAAAGGATTTAAAATTAATCTCACATGTAGAAAGCAAGATGGGTAATCAACAGTTCGGAGAGAATATACATGGTAATTTATTAGAAGCTATTATAGGTGCTATTTATCTAGATAGAGGTTACCCTGCGTGTGAGAAGTTTATCCACGAACAACTGTTGAGCAAGGTATCTGATATCCAAGAGTTAGAAACGAAGATAACTAGTTATAAGAGCTTGCTAATCGAATGGTGTCAGAAGAGAAAGCATACGTTTAAATACGATACTTTCGAAGAGGATACAGCAGAAGAATTAAAGTACTTCGGTGTACGTCTGTTTATAGACGATAAACTCGTAGCTAAAGCGAGAGCTACATCTAAAAAGAAAGCAGAAGAAAAGGCATCACAACGTGCTTACTTCGCATTTCAAGAACAGATAAAGCAATAATTTTTGTTAATTCCTTAACGTTTATATAATCTAATATGGTGAGGTTATACAAATATAGCTCGATAAAAGTTGTATATTTGTGTAACTAATTTCTTATATGGGTATAATAAAATATAAGCTTGAAGACTTTGATAGTGAGGATTATCGCTTGATCGCTATACATACTTCCAGAAAAGAAGATTATAAAGTAGTGTATTTTATTAATTCAATACTTGAAATTAATCTAGAACGAAGTAAGAGGGATGTAGACATCTTTACAGATGTGGGACACGCTTTTTTTTCATTCTATGAGTATGATGACTTTGATCATCATGTGTATTGGAAGGTGGTAGCGAATAAAGCTTTTCTAATACCTGAGTCAGGGTTAGACTCTCCCTTATTTGTCTCAGCCAATCATCCAGTAACTAAGCAAGGGTATTTATTGCCCGAATTAAAGTCAGTCGATTATTTGATTAAGATAGAAGAAACTGATAGTCAGTTCGAAATTGGTACAATCATTGATCGGTTGAATTCAGTAAAAATTATATCTGCAGCTTATGAGATAAAGCAAGAGATATTAAAAAATAAAACGAACTTAATTTTTTAAAAATATGTTAGCACAAAAAAAGACGAAAATCGTAGCAACGTTAGGACCAGCATCTAGTACGAGAGAGGTATTACATGATATGATTAAAGCTGGTGTAAATGTTTTTAGAATCAACTTTTCACATGCTGATTATAAAGATGTTCAAGAGAAAGTAAATATAATCCGTGATCTAAATAAAGAATTTGGATATACTACTTCTATTTTGGGTGACTTACAAGGTCCTAAATTAAGAGTAGGTGTGATGTCTGAAGACGTTATCGTGAATCCTGGTGATGTGATTACATTCTCTACGAAAGAAGAGTTTAAAGGTGACGCAGAACGCGTATACATGAATTATAAAAAATTCCCAACTGACGTTAACGCAGGAGAGAGAATTTTATTAGACGATGGTAAACTTATCTTTGATGTATTAGAAACTAATGGAGAAGATGAGGTAAAAACTGTAGTTGTACAAGGTGGACCACTTAAATCTAAAAAAGGGGTTAACTTACCAATGACGAAAGTATCATTACCAGCGTTAACGGAAAAAGATATTAGAGATGCTATTTTTGCTTGTGAGTTACAAGTAGACTGGATCGCATTATCTTTCGTTCGTACACCTGAAGATTTAATGGACTTACAGAACTTGATTAAAGAACATTCTGATCACAAGATTCCAATCATTGCTAAAATCGAAAAACCAGAGGCAGTAAAGAATATTAAGAAGTTAGTAGCTTACTGTGATGGTCTGATGGTAGCTCGTGGAGATCTAGGTGTTGAGATTCCTGCTCAAGAGGTGCCATTGATCCAAAAAGAATTAGTTCACGTAGCTAAGAATGCTAGAATCCCTGTAATAATCGCTACACAGATGATGGAGACGATGATCTCTAGCCTTACTCCTACTAGAGCTGAGGTAAATGACGTTGCAAACTCTGTAATGGACGGTGCTGATGCTGTAATGTTATCAGGAGAAACTTCTGTAGGAGCATACCCAGTACAAGTAATCGAGAAGATGACACAGATTATTCAAAGTGTTGAGACTTCTCCATTAATTAAAGTACCACAAAGTCCACCTACAATCAAGACAAACCGTTATATCACTAAAAATATTTGTTACCACGCTGCTTTAATGGCGAATGATATCGAAGCTAAGGCTATCTGTACATTGACAAATAGTGGTTATACAGCGTTCCAAATTTCGGCTTGGAGACCAAATAGTAATATATTAGTATTCTCTTCTAATCGTCGTATTATTACTCAATTAAACTTGTTATGGGGAGTTCAGGCTTTCTATTACGATAAATATGTGAGTACTGATGAGACTATTGAGGATATTAATGCTATGGTAAAAGATAAAGGATTAGCTGAGCCAGGTGATATGGTTATCAATTTAGCAGCAATGCCAATTATCGAAAAAGGTATGGTGAATACACTAAGAATATCAGAGGTACAATAATTATCGTACTTCCACAATATAGAAAGCTCAGGACATGGTTCTGAGCTTTTTTTGTTTAATCCAGTATGGCATAGCATATAATTAATGAGAAATCTGAGGTAAGGGTATAAAAAAAGCTCCATTGCTGGAGCTTTTAATAGTTTGTAATGAGGTGCAAAAATTAATTATTTTGCCTCTGCGTATCTTCTTGCTACTTCCGCCCAGTTGATAACATTAAAGAAAGCATTAATGTAATCAGGACGACGGTTTTGGTAGTTTAAGTAATAAGCGTGTTCCCAAACATCCATTCCTAAGATTGGAGTTCCTCCACAAGCAACACCAGGCATTAATGGGTTGTCTTGGTTAGGAGTACCACATACTTCTAATTTACCATCTTTAACACATAACCAAGCCCATCCAGACCCGAATTGTGTAGCACCAGCTTTAGCGAAAGCATCTTTAAAGTTTTCGAAAGATCCGAAAGCAGTATTGATTGCATCAGCTAACTCACCTGTTGGCTGACCACCTCCATTAGGAGTCATTACTGTCCAGAATAAGTTGTGGTTATAGAAACCACCACCGTTGTTACGAACAGCTCCATTAGACATGTCTAAGTTAGCAAGGATATCTTCGATAGTTTTTCCTTCTAAAGCTGTTCCAGCGATAGCTGCGTTTAAGTTAGTAGTATAAGCATTATGATGTTTTGTATGGTGGATTTCCATCGTACGTGCATCAATATGTGGTTCCAATGCATCGTATGCATATGGTAATTTTGGTAATTCGAAAGCCATAATTCGTATTATTTAAAGATTAATATTAATTTTATTTCAAATTTAAACAAATAAAGCCTAATATGGAAGGTTTGTAATGTTTAATATAAGTTAATAAATAGAACCTACTTCATGCTTGATAAGCCTTCATTCTCAATATATAACGCGTCTGCTGGGTCTGGAAAAACCCATACTTTAGTTAAGGAATATCTTAAGATTTTACTCCTTGATAAGCAAGATGACGCCTATAAAAAGATACTTGCTATTACTTTTACGAATAAAGCTGTAGCAGAAATGAAGACTCGTGTTGTATCTTGTCTAAATGCTTTTTCTAAAGAAGAGCTAGATCCTAAGTATGCAAGTATCTTTAATCAAGTACAGGAAGAAACAGAATTAGAGGAAGGATTTATAAGAGCTAAGTCAGGACGTATTATCAGAAGTATTATTCACAACTATGCTTCTTTTGATATCTCTACGATAGATAAGTTTACGCATAAGGTTATTCGCTCTTTTGCTTTTGATTTAGAATTGCCGATGACTTTTGAGGTGTCTTTAGATTCAGATGAATTACTACAAGAGGCGGTGGACGCAGTAATCGCAAAAGCTGGTGTGGATAGTGAATTGACAGATTTGTTGATTGATTTTTCTATTGATAAAGCAGATAATGATAAGAGCTGGGATATCACGAGAGAGCTGAAAGAAGTAGGAGCTTTGCTATTAAATGAAAATAATAGAGAAGAAATAGCGTTGTTCTCTGAGCATACTTTACAAGACTTTGTAAAAGTGAGAGATTTTCTTCGCGAAGAGATTAAAAAGATTACAGCAGAGAGCATTGTTCTGGGACAGAGTATAATGGACTTAATAGAGTCTAAAGGAATGGATAAAACTTCGTTCTCAGGACAGTATTTTGTCAAGCATATAGAGAATGTGATTCAAGATACTGTAGGTACAACCAAGCGTTATCACGAATTTGATGATATTAAAATAAAGAAGACTGCTAAAGATGTGGAGTTAATCGAAGCTTTTATACCAGATTTTCTAAAGGTGTTAGCGCAGGTATATGATTTGTATTCTCGTAGAGCTTTTTATACTGCTTTCTTGAAAAACCTTACCCCTCTATCACTGTTAAGTACTATAGGGCAGGAGATGGATAAGATTCAAGAGGAGCAAAATATATTGTCGATCACTCAGTTTAATGCGATTATTCACAATGAAATACAGAATCAACCAGCTCCATTTATCTATGAGCGTTTAGGAGAGCGATATCATCACTTTTTTATAGACGAGTTTCAGGATACATCAGAAATGCAATGGCAGAACTTGGTACCACTGATTGATAATGCATTAGCAGGAGAAGATCATACAGGAACTAAGGGAAGCCTGATGATAGTAGGTGACCCTAAACAGTCTATCTATAGATGGCGCGGAGGAAAGGCAGAACAATTTATTGCTTTGAGCAAGGATGAGAATCCCTTTGCTAATCCTGATAAACAGACCGTGAACCTTGGTCGTAATTATCGAAGTTATGCTGAGGTCATTCAATTTAATAATAGATTTTTTAAGGATGTCTCTCGCAACTTTATTAACGAGGATTATAAAGATCTATATGAGAATAATAGTTATCAAGAAGTTAATAGTAAAGCTGGTGGGTATGTAAATATTGAATTCTTACAAAAGGATGAAGGAGAAGATGCTGAAGAGAAGAATATGCAATATGCGCAAGCTACGCTGAATACTATACAAGGCGTTTTAGAGCAGGGGTTTGATCTGAAAGATATTGTTATTCTAACACGTAAGAGAGACCATGGTGTGCTATTAGCAAATTACTTAACAGAGAATGGTCTAGAGATACTTTCTTCTGATTCGTTATTGATTAACAATGCTAGTGAAGTGAGGTTAATCATTAATGTACTGAAGTTCTTAAAGACAGAGCGCGATCTAGAAGCAAAGATGATGATGCTGTACTATGTAAGTGGTAAGCAAAGTGATTTGACAAAGAAACACGACTTTATAAAAGCGGGACTTTCTTTTGAGACTGAGTTAGAATTAGAAGCTTGGTTAGTAGACCACAATGTGCCTATCTCATTTGAGTCTTGTCGTTCGAAGTCGTTGTACGATGCTGTTGAGGCTATTGTTTTGGCTTTTTTACCAGATAAGAGTGCTAGTTCTTATGTTTTGTATTTCTTAGACTTGGTATTAGAAAAGTCTTTAAAGAATCAATTTGGAATTAGTGACTTCTTAGAGTATTGGAATACAAACTATCACAAGTTTAGCATACCGACACCTGAAGGTAGAAATGCTGTGCAGATTATGACGATACACAAATCTAAGGGGTTAGAATTTCCAATCGTTATATTTCCTTTTGCAGAAGAGGATTTCACACGCCCTAGTCGTGATAAACTATGGGTGAATATAGAGACGGATAAAGATCAGATTATGTTCCCCAAAGCTTTGGTTGACTCTAAGAAGGAAGTGGTGGAGTATGGTGAGTATGCTCAACTTCTGTACGAGAAAAAAGAACAAGAGATGTTGCTGGATAATGTAAATGTTCTTTATGTAGCATTGACAAGGGCAGAAGAACAGTTATATATTATTAGTTATAAAAACGTAACAAGTAAGGGAGAGTTTAGAAATAATTTATCTAAACTATTCTTAGATTTTTTAGTGACAGAAGGTGTTTATAATGACGTAGATTTAGTCTATGGATTTGGAGATAAGGTAAAGGTTTCAAAAAGTAAAGAGGTCATTACGGATGAAGTGAATAAAATGATTCTTCCTGTAAAGAGTGTATTGGATTTTGAAGCGATCAAAATTGCACAGAGGGAAGCCTTGATGTGGGACTCTCTTAACCAAAAAGCGATAGAGTATGGTAACTTAGTCCATAAACTGATGTCGTTTATAACAGATTATCGCGATGTAGATGCTGTGGTAAGAGAAGGGCTAGAAAAGGGATTGATACAGGAGGATGCAAAGGAGCGTTTTAAAGAGATTATTCAACGTATCGTGAGTAACCCTGATTTAGAGATTTTCTTTAGAGAAGATAATATTGTATTTAACGAGCGAGTAATCATAGGGCCTTATCAGCGTAATACTATACCTGATAGAGTAGTGGTAAGAGGGAGACAGGCTTATATATTAGATTATAAAACAGGTAAAGAAGAAGAGAAATATAAAGACCAGGTGAAGGCTTATGGACAGTCTTTAGTGGAAATGGGTTATGAAGTCGTTAAAATGGTGTTGCTATATACAGGGGAGAACTTAAATATAATACATTTGTAGAAGAGTATAAATTGTTTAAAACTTAAAATATTATGTACGGAAAGATTAAAGATCATCTTCAGAATGAATTAAAGTCAATAGAGGATAACGGATTATTTAAAAAGGAGAGAATTATTACTTCGCCACAAGGTGCAGAGATTACTGTTTCTACAGGGGATAAAGTTTTAAACTTTTGTGCAAACAATTATTTAGGATTGTCATCACATCCAGAAGTAATTCAAGCAGCAAAAGATACATTAGATACCCATGGATTCGGAATGTCTTCAGTGCGTTTTATTTGTGGAACACAAGATATACACAAGAAATTAGAAGCTACTATTGCTGATTTCTATGGAACAGAAGATACTATTCTTTATGCAGCAGCTTTTGATGCTAATGGAGGAGTATTCGAACCGTTATTAGGTGCAGAAGATGCAATTATCTCTGATAGCTTAAACCACGCTTCAATTATTGACGGAGTGCGTTTATGTAAAGCAGCTCGTTATCGTTATGAAAATAACAATATGGCTGAGTTAGAAGAGCAATTAATTAAAGCGAATGAGGCTGGTCACCGTTTTAAAATTATCGTAACGGATGGTGTATTCTCAATGGATGGTCTAGTAGCACCATTAGATAAAATATGTGATTTAGCTGATAAGTATGATGCTTTAGTAATGGTAGACGAATGCCATGCTGCTGGATTTATCGGAGCTACAGGTAAAGGAACATTAGAAGCTAAGAACGTAATGGGACGTGTGGATATCATCACAGGAACTTTAGGTAAAGCTCTAGGTGGTGCAATGGGAGGATATACTACAGGTAAAAAAGAAATTATTGAATTATTAAGACAACGTTCTAGACCCTATTTATTCTCTAACTCATTAGCACCAATGATTGTTGGAGCTTCTATTAAAGTATTTGAAATTTTAAAACACGATACTTCATTACGCGATAAGCTAGAGTGGAATACAAACTACTTCAAAGACGGAATGAAAAAGGCAGGTTTTGATATTATTGATGGAGATTCTGCTATTGTACCAGTAATGTTATACGATGCTAAATTATCACAAGTAATGGCAGATAGACTACTAGAAAAAGGAGTTTATGTAACTGGATTCTTCTTCCCTGTGGTACCAAAAGATAAGGCGAGAATCCGTGTACAATTATCAGCTGCGCATACTCAAGAGCATTTAGATAAAGCTATCGCTGCATTTACAGAAGTAGGTAAAGAGCTAAAAGTTATTCAATAAAAAAGGTTAATACAATAAAAAGTACTATTCTTAACGAAATTTTTTGTAAATATTGATTGATAATTGTACTTTTGCTAGATTATTACGGTAAAGTAAAAAATAAAAGTTATGAAACATTTCAACAAATTATTTGCAGCAGCAATTCTTTGTGCAGGGCTTTCAGCTCACGCGCAAGACGCTGACCATCCGTGGGCTGTAACTGTTGGAGCAAACGCAGTTGACACAAAAGTAAGTTCAGCTAAAGGTTTTGCACACAGAACAGGAGGATATTTTAAAACGGATAACTGGAATATCTTACCATCAGTATCTTACTTAAATGTAGCTAGATACTTAGGTGATGGATTCTCTTTAGGTTTAGTTGGGTCTGTTAATAAAATTGACAAATTCATCAAATCAGAAGCAGAAGGATATGAAAAGTACAATCCTGGAGATTTAACTTACTACGGAATTGACGCAGAAGTTAAATATAGCTTCAAAGAGATTTTGAAATCGAAAGTAGTTGATCCATTCATCTTAGTAGGTGGAGGTTATACTTTTATGGGAGATGCAAGTCAAGGAACTGTTAATGGAGGAGCTGGATTAAACTTCTGGTTTACTAAAAACGTTGCTTTAACTGTGCAATCTACTTATAAGCATTCATTCTCTGATTCTAGAACACCAGACGTAGGAGTTGCTTCACACATGCAACACTTTGCAGGTATTCGTTTCCAATTTGGAGGAAAAGATACTGACGGAGATGGAGTTTTAGACAAATATGACGAATGTCCAGAGATCCCAGGTTTAGCTGAGTTCAACGGATGTCCTGATACAGATGGAGATGGAATTCCAGATCATTTAGATGAGTGTCCAGACTTACCAGGTTTACCAGAATTCAACGGATGTCCTGATACAGACGGAGATGGTATTCCAGATAATAAAGACGAATGTCCAGAGATCCCAGGTTTAGCTGAGTTCAACGGATGTCCTGATACAGACGGAGACGGAGTGCCAGATAATAAAGATGAGTGTCCAGAAGTACCTGGTCCAAAAGAAAACAATGGTTGTCCTTGGCCAGATAGAGACGGAGACGGAGTACCTGATCATTTAGATAAATGTCCAGATGTACCTGGTCCAGCTTCTAACAACGGATGTCCTGAAGTTAAAGAAATCGAGCCTGAGAAAGTAAAACAGCTTAACGACTACGGAAAAACATTATTATTCCACACTGGAAAATATACTTTCCAAGATGGTTCTTACGCAGTGTTAGATAATATGGTTAAAATCATGAAAGAATACCCAACTGCTAATTTCCACATCGCTGGATATACTGACAGTACAGGATCTGACAGAATTAACTTACCATTATCTGATAACAGAGCTAACGCTGTAAAAGTTTATTTAATTGAAAAAGGAATCGATTCTGCTAGATTAACTTCTAAAGGATACGGATCTAAAGATCCAATCGCTTCTAACAAAACAGTTAAAGGACGTGAGTTAAACAGACGTGTTGAAATCCAATTAGCTAAATAATTGATTTAAAACACATAATCTATAGAAAACGCTTCGAGTAATCGGAGCGTTTTTTTTGTACCTTTATTTTATGAAATCAAATACTTTTTTAGATAAGCTGAGTGCGCAGATTTATGCCGATTTTCCTAATTCCATGGACAATTTGGTGATCGTTCTTCCTAATAAAAGAGCTAAGGTCTTTTTGTTAGAAAATTTAAAGAAGTATTACAGAAATAGTGTCTTCGCTCCAGAGATTATTAATATTGAGGATTTCATTCAACAAGTGTCTAAGATTAGAGGGATCGATTCGATAGAATTACTTTTTAAGTTTTATGTAGTTTATCAAGAAATAGAGGGAGGTAATGCACAGGATTTTGATCGCTTCTCTAGTTGGGCTAATATGTTGTTAAGTGATTTTAATGAAGTAGATCGTTACTTGTTGAATCCTGATTATGTGTTTTCATATTTAAAGAATATTGAAGACATTAAACACTGGTCTTTAGATCCTGAACAAAAGACAGACTTAATTGTAAATTATTTAGCCTTTTGGGAGCAGATACCAGTTTACTATAAAAAGTTCTATGAGGTTTTACTAGAGGAGCGTATCGGTTATCAAGGGTTGATATATCGTGAAGCTGTTAAGTCGCATAAAGAGTATTTGAACAGTAATAATAAGGTGTTTTATTTTGCTGGGTTTAATGCATTAAATGCAGCAGAGGAGAAAATTATTCAACATTTCTTGTTGGAGAAAAGAGCTAAGGTGTTTTGGGATATTGATAAGCATTTTATGGAGGATCCTTATCACGATGCAGCGCTCTTTTTGAGACGTATAAAACGCAACTGGATACATTATCAATACAACCCTTTTGAATGGATAGTAGATGAGTTTGGCAAAGAAAAGAATATACAAGTGATACAAACTCCTAAGAGTGTAGGGCAAGCAAAGATCGCAGGGCAAATAGTAGAAGGACTTGGAGAGGAAGCTTCGAGATTAGAGAAGGTTGCCATTGTTTTAGGGGAGGAGAATTTGCTATTACCAGTATTGCATAGTTTGCCTTCTTCAGTATCAAGTTTGAATATCACAATGGGGTATAGTGGTAAGAGTAATCCTATTCAGATCTTATTGAACAAGATTTTTAAGATGCATTTGGCCGCTATACGACGCTCAAATAAACAATATGTTGTTTACTACAAGGAAATTTTAGATGTATTGACTAATCCTGTATTAACGCAAATTATTGTTCCTGAAAAGGTTATTAAAGAAATTAATGATCGAAATCTTAGCTTCTTTAGCATGAATCGTTTTGCAGAGTGGATAGAGGATCCTGATTTTCCTGTTCGTAAGCTTGTTTTCGGTAGATGGAATGAAAGGTCATCTGTTGAGGTTTTACAAAACCTTATTGAGATTGTATTAGCTATTAAGTATAGTTTAAATGATGAGGTACACAGTGACCGAATTAGTAAAACATTCTTGTATTCTTCCTATCAGATGTTGAATAGGTTAGTTTCTTATTGTCAGAAATATGATTTTATACAAAGTTACGATACTTTGTATTCGTTGTATAAACAAGTGATGGATATGTCTGAAGTATCTTTTGAGGGTGAACCTTTAGAAGGACTACAGATAATGGGGGTGTTAGAGAGTCGTGTTTTGGATTTTGACACTGTTATTGTGACTTCTGTTAATGAAGGGAAGTTCCCTGCAGGTAAGTCAGTTAATTCTTTTATTCCTTATGATGTAAAGAGAGAAATAGGCTTGCCAACTTATAAGGAAAAGGATGCTATTTATAGTTTTCACTTTTATCACTTGTTGTTAAGGGCAAAGAATATTTACCTTTTGTATAACTCTCAATCAGAGGGAATGGATGCTGGAGAAAAGAGTAGATTCTTAACGCAGTTAGAAGTAGAACAGTTAGAAGCACATGATGTAAAATATGTTACCTATTCTGCGGATTTACCTGAAAAAGCAAATGAGTTGATTCAGATTCCGAAGTCAGACCTCTTAAAAGAAGAGCTAAAGAATATTGCTACAACTAAAGGTTTCTCACCATCAGCTTTATCTAATTATCTTCGTAATCCTATACAGTTTTACTTGCAACGTGTCTTAAGGATTAGAGAAGTGGAAGAGGTAGAGGAGAGTGTGGCTTTAAATACTTTGGGTACTATTATACACAACTCTTTAGAGAATTTGTATAAACCCTTTAAAGGAGCTAGGCTTACAGTGGAGATTATTAACACAATAAAAACAAAAGCTGATGCAGAAGTACAGTTACAGTTTGAAGAGGTGTACAACAGTGATAAGGAGAAGATAGGAAAGAATCTGCTCGCTTTTGAAGTAGCTAAACGAAATGTGTATCATTTTCTAGAAGGAGAGATAGAAAAGATAAACGGAGGGGATGATATTTTATTATTGGAGTTAGAGACAGAACTTACTTTTACACTTGAAGATCCTAGATTACCTTATCCTATTAATCTATTTGGATTTGTAGATAGAATAGAGGAACGAAATGGTGTAATCCGAGTTATCGATTATAAAAGTGGTAAAGTAGAAGCAAATGATGTTAAGTTAAGTACATGGGAAGGACTTACACTTGATTTGAAAAATGATAAGATTATTCAGTTATTGTGTTATGCTTTAATGTATACGAAACACAATACAAATCAATCTGTGGAAGCCGGTATTTATTCATTCAAGAATAGAAAAGGTGGCTTCTTATTTTTTGGAGTAAAAGAAGGAAGAGAGGTTGATCATGCTATTACAAATGATACATTAACCTTATTCAAGGATGAATTAGTTGCCTTGTTGTTAGAAATACTAAATCCAGATGAGGATTTTATAGAAAAAGAATTATAGAAAATAGGGAAGCTTTTGCTTCCCTATTTTTATTTTATCGTATTTTTTAGTGCTTCTAGTAGCTCTTCTTTTGCTTCAATCTGAAGTAGGTGACCTCCAGGGATAATAGTTAAATCAGAGTCTGTATTTTCAACTTCTTTAGTGATGTCGTCAATAGAAAGAACAGGATCTGCATTACCTACAATCATACTTATAGGGTATGGAGCAAAATGGAGTAGAACTTCTCTGTCATTTCTTGATTTCATTCCCTCTACAGCTGCTAGTATGCCTTGTTTAGGTATTTTAAGAGCAGTATCTAAGTGTTCTTGTACTTCTTTAGCGTGAGTGATTTTAGTGTCTTCTAAAAAGGTGTTGTTAATTGCCATAGTAACAAAGAGGTCGCTATTCTTTTTGATTACTTCAGTTGCTCTGTCTCTGTTAATTTGCCTTTCTGGACTGTCAGCTCTGGTAGTAGATGAAACTAAGATTATTTTCTTTACATTATCCGGATATAGTTCTCCGAAGGCTAGTGATACATAACCTCCCATAGAATGTCCTATTAGTGTTACCCTTTTTAGGTTTAAAGAATTTGTAATTGTAAAAACAGCATCGGCCATGTCTTCCATACTGTGTATGTAACCAATACAACCTGATTCACCATGTCCTAAAAGGTCAATAGCAATAACCCTATATTTCTTTGAAAAGTAGTCAAGGTAGTAATTCCACATTTTACTATCTTCTAAAAATCCGTGTAGAAAGATTAAGGTGCTTCCTTTTCCTTTGTCAGTATATGATAAATTGGTGTTTTTATATAGAATTTTTGTAGTAGCCATTCTTTAATTTTGTTGCAAATGTATGATATACTATGACTTTGTCAAATCTTTTAACATTCAACAGAACTCCAGGTATTACAGTTATATTAAACCAGTCTAAATAATAGAAAAGATTATCTTTGCAGTTCTAATTTCAAAATATTTAGTAAAATGAAAAAAATAGTTGGTGCGTTTTTGTTGTTATGTGGAATAACTTATGGGCAATTAGGATTACCTTATCAGATTTATACAAATAAAGGAAAGAAAGTTTCTTATGAAAAGATGATAAAATCGCTTAGTAAAAGCGAGGTTGTTTTATTTGGAGAGTTTCACAATAATTCATTAGGCCATTGGTTGCAATTACAAGTAACAGAATCTTTAGGAGATAAAAGAGAATTGACTCTAGGAGCAGAGATGTTTGAAGCAGATAACCAAGAAGGGTTGACTAAATATGTAAAAGGAAATAGTACAGAAGAGCAATTTCAAGAAGAAGTGAGGCTGTGGAATAATTATAAAACTGATTATAGACCATTAGTAGAATATGCAAAGGAGAATAAATTAGAATTTATTGCGACTAATGTACCTAGACGATATGCAAGTCTATTGTTTAAAAAAGGTACTGCTGCATTAGATACTTTAAGTGTACAAGAGAAGAGTTGGATTGCACCATTGCCATTTCCTTATGATGCTAATTTGCCAGGATATAAGAATATGATGGCAATGTTTGAGGATCATAAAGATGAGAATTTGCCGAAGGCGCAAGCAATTAAAGATGCTACTATGGGGCACTTTATTGTTCAAAATTTAAAACCAAACCATTTATTCTTGCACTATAATGGTTCTTATCACAGTAATAATTATGAAGGTATAGTTTGGTATCTTAACCAATATAGGCCTTCGCTAAAAATAGCTACTATTACGATGGTAGAGAGTGATAATGTTGGTCATTTCGAATATGATAATTTAGACTTGGCTAACTTTATTATTGTTATAGATGCGAATATTTTAAAGTCATTTTAACGCTTTACTATAAAAAACTTTTTTTTTTCTTAAAAAAAGTCTCAATTGGTCTATTTTAGTGAATTAGCATTGTTTTATTCTTTGTTTATATCGAGTATAAATAGAAGGGTAGACTTTGTTGATAACGTTAAGAAGGTGTATTTTTGAGAGATTTTTTCAAGAAAAACAATTAAAATTACATTATGGCAAAATCTGCACTTTTAAAGTCATCCTTAGCTAAGAAATATTGGATGGCTCTTACAGGGTTATTTTTATGCTTGTTTTTAGTAGGTCACTTGGCGGGAAACCTTCAATTGATATTTGGTGACGCTTCTGCATTTAACGAGTATGCGTTATTTATGACTACTAATCCAGCAGTAAAAGTATTATCTTATGTTACGTATATTTCAATCCTTTTTCACGCGATTGATGGTATCGTTTTAACGATTCAAAACAAAAAAGCACGTCCAATCGGATATGCAAAAAACAATGCTGCTTCTAATAGCTCATTTTCTTCAAGAAACATGGCGGTATTAGGAACTTTACTTTTAGTATTCATCGTGACTCACATGGCTAACTTCTGGGCTAAAATGCACTTTAGTGAAATGCCTTTACAAACTGTAGAAGTAAAAGTAGAGGGTCAAGATCCTGTAGTAGTATATAAAACAGTACAAGAGCAAGCTATCCCAGTAAACGCTGTTGAAATGGGACAGATAGAAGTAAAAGGTACTAAGTTTTATCAAGCAGGTACAGACTTAAAGATTGCTGATGGATATAAAGATTTACATAAAATTACAATTGAGTTCTTCCAAAACGAAAGTACTGGATTAATCGCTACAATTGCTTATGTACTTGCTATGGTGGTTTTAGGATTCCACTTATCTCATGGATTTGGTAGTGCATTCCAATCTTTAGGAGCTAATAATCCTAAATATAAGGGAGTACTTAAAGGGCTTAGCTTCTTAATTGCGTATGTTGTACCTGCGCTATTTGCTATTATCCCATTATATATTCATTTTATTAAATAGTCCTAAAGAAATTGATCATGAAATTAGATTCTAAAATACCTAATGGACCACTTGATAAAAAATGGTCTGACTATAAAAATCATATTAAATTAGTTAACCCAGCGAATAAACGTAACATTGATGTTATCGTTGTAGGAACTGGATTAGCAGGTGGTTCTGCTGCTGCTACATTAGCTGAGTTAGGATATAACGTAAAAGCTTTTTGTTATCAAGATTCACCTCGTCGTGCGCACTCTATTGCTGCTCAAGGGGGGATTAACGCTTCTAAGAACTACCAAGGTGATGGTGACTCAGTTTACAGATTATTCTATGATACTGTAAAAGGAGGAGACTACCGTGCACGTGAAGCAAACGTTTATCGTTTAGCTGAAGTTTCTGAAAATATTATTGACCAATGTGTAGCTCAAGGTGTACCTTTTGCACGTGAGTACGGAGGTTTATTAGATAACCGTTCTTTTGGTGGGGTACAAGTATCTCGTACTTTCTACGCTAAAGGACAAACTGGACAACAGTTATTGTTAGGAGCATATTCTGCTATGAACCGTCAAATCGGTCGTGGTAAAATCCAAATGTATAATCGTCATGAGATGTTAGACATCGTTAAAGTTGATGGTAAAGCAAGAGGTATTATCGCTCGTAACTTAATCAATGGAGAGATAGAACGTCACTCTGCTCACGCTGTAGTTATCTGTACAGGTGGATATGGTAACGTATTCTTCTTATCTACAAATGCAATGGGTTCTAACGTTACTGCTGCTTGGAAAGCACACAAACGTGGAGCATTTTTTGCTAACCCTTGTTATACGCAAATTCACCCAACTTGTATTCCTGTAACTGGTGACCACCAATCAAAACTTACTTTGATGTCTGAGTCATTACGTAATGATGGACGTATTTGGGTTCCTGCAAAAATGGAAGATGCTATAGCAATTAGAGAAGGTAGATTAAAACCAACTCAAATCGCTGAAGAAGATAGAGATTACTACTTAGAGAGAAGATACCCATCATTTGGTAACTTAGTACCTCGTGACGTTGCGTCTCGTGCTGCTAAAGAAAGATGTGATGCTGGATATGGAGTTAATGCTACAGGTGAAGCTGTATACTTAGACTTCGCTTCTGCTATTGACCGTTATGGTAAAGAGCAAGCTCGTATTCAACACTTAGATGAAAACGACGCTAAGCTAGTTTACAAATTAGGTAAAGATGTAGTTGAAAATAAATATGGTAACTTATTCCAAATGTACGAGAAGATCGTAGATGAGGATCCATATACAACTCCGATGATGATTTACCCTGCAGTTCACTATACAATGGGGGGATTATGGGTAGATTATAATTTAATGTCAACTATCGAAGGATGTTATATCCTAGGTGAGGCTAACTTCTCTGATCACGGTGCTAACCGTCTTGGAGCTTCTGCATTAATGCAAGGTTTAGCTGATGGATACTTCGTATTACCATATACTATCGGAGATTATTTAGCTAATGATATTCGTACTGGAACTATCCCAACAGATTTGCCAGAGTTCGAAGCTGCTGAGAAAAATGTTCGTGATATCATTGACCATTTAATGAACAATAAAGGAACACATTCTGTTGACCACTTCCACAAGAAGCTTGGAAAAATTATGTGGGATAAAGTAGGAATGGCTCGTAACGCAAAAGGTTTAACTGAAGCTATGGCTGAGATTGCTGAGTTAAGAGCAGAGTTCTATAAAGATGTGAAAGTATCAGGTACTGCAGAGAGCTTTAACCAAGAGTTAGAGAAAGCTTTAAGAGTAGCTGACTTCTTAGAATTAGGTGAATTATTCGCGAAAGATGCTTTACACCGTGAAGAATCTTGTGGAGGTCACTTCCGTGAAGAGCACCAAACTGAGGATGGAGAAGCAAAACGTGATGATGAGAACTTCGCATACGTTGCTGCTTGGGAATACAAAGGAAACCCAAGTGATGCAGTGCTTCACAAAGAAGACTTAGTTTATGAAAACATTAAATTGGTAACTCGTAGTTATAAATAATATTGAGACTTAGGTCTTCGGACCTAGTCTTTTTGTAAAAATTCGACACAAATGAATCTTACACTTAAAATATGGCGTCAATCAAACGCTAAAGTACAAGGAAAAATGGTTGATTATAAAATCAACAATGTTTCTCCTGATATGTCTTTCTTAGAAATGCTTGATGTATTAAACAACGAGTTAATCGAGAAAGGTGATGATCCAGTAGCTTTCGACCATGACTGTCGTGAGGGTATCTGTGGTATGTGTTCTTTATTTATCAATGGTGAAGCACACGGACCAGACAGAGGTATTACTACATGTCAGTTACACATGAGAAAGTTCAAAGATGGTGATACTATCTATATCGAGCCATTTAGAGCGAAAGCTTTCCCAGTAATTAAAGACTTAGTCGTTGACCGTACTGCTTTTGATAAAATTCAACATGCAGGTGGTTTCGTATCTGTAAATACTTCAGGTAATACACAAGATGCTAACGCTATTCCAATTCCTAAACATGATGCTGACCGTGCATTTGACGCAGCTACTTGTATTGGATGTGGTGCTTGTGTGGCTACATGTAAAAACTCTTCTGCTATGTTATTCGTATCTGCAAAAGTTTCTCAATTTGCTTTGTTACCACAAGGTAAAGTAGAGGCAGCTGATCGTGTACTTAATATGGTAGCTGAGATGGATGCTTTAGGATTCGGTAACTGTACTAATACAGGAGCATGTGAGGTAGAATGTCCTAAAGGAATTTCTTTAGAGAACATCGCTCGTATGAACAGAGAATACTTAAAAGCAAGCTTGAAATAATAGTTTTTCTTGAAATAAATGAAAAAGCAGATATAGAGATATATCTGCTTTTTTTATTTTTGTACTCTAATTTATTGGAAAGAGAATTCGAGTTATGAGGAGTAAAAAGTCAATAAAGCACTGTGTCTTTAATTTATTAAATAATGATTCTAATGCTTTAGAAAGCAAAATAATACAAGGAGGAATCATTATCTTGATATTACTGAATGCTATCTCACTGATCTTTGAATCAATTCCTGAAGTTAGTGCAGAGTACAGTTCTTTTTTTTCCTTATTTAACTTATTCTCTGTAGTCTTCTTTTCAGTAGAGTATGTGTTGAGAATGTGGTCTATTACCTGTGATGAGCGATTTAATCAACCTTTTTTGGGAAGATTAAAATATGCTTTTACTTCTATGCAGTTAATAGATTTATGCGCTGTGTTACCATTTTATCTAGCTTTTGTACATGTGGATCTCCGTATCATAAGATTAATGCGTGTGTTTAGATTATTACGTGTATTCAAGATTACTCGTTATGTATCAGCATTGGCTCTTGTAGTTAATGTGTTTAAAAGAAAAGCGAGTGAGTTAGCAATTGCCGCATTTATGTTGATCTTTTTATTGTTAATAGCTTCTACAGCTATTTATTATGCAGAGAACCCTTCTCAGCCTGAGGCATTTTCTAGTATTCCTGATTCTATGTGGTGGTCTGTTATTACGATTTGTACTGTAGGTTATGGAGATATCTACCCTGTAACTGTGATCGGTAAGCTAATAGGAGGGGTGTTAGCTGTTATTGGAATAGGCTTTTTTGCTTTACCTACAGGTATTATCTCATCTGGTTTCTCAGAGATCTTGGCTGAAAGAAAGGAGAAGAAGTTATTAGCTCTACAAAAAAAGAATGTTTCTAGTTGTAATTGCCCGTGTTGTGGTAGACCTCAAGAAGAGAAGTAAGAATTATTGCTTATTTTTGGAGTATAATCTAAATATCGTAGTGTAATGAAAGTTGCCATGTTACAATCACCATTGGTATGGGAAGATATAGAAGCGAATAAAGAACATTTTTTAGAAAAGCTAGATTCTATAGAACAAGATACAGATTTGGTAGTTTTACCTGAGATGTTTGTGTCAGGCTTTACAATGAAGCCTGAGCGCGTTTTTTTGACTATGGAAGACGAATATATCACCGAGTTACAATCGTTGTGTAAAAAGCATCTATATGCGCTTACAGGTAGTATTGTTATTAAAGAAGGAGAAGACTACTATAATAGAATGTTCTTTATCTCTGATGAAGGTGAGATTAGTACTTATGATAAACGACACTTATTCTCATTAGCAGGAGAAGAGAAGGTATATAAAGCAGGGGTAGATAGATTAGTAGTTAACTATAGGGGATGGAATATATGCCCTTTAGTTTGTTATGACCTAAGATTCCCTGTTTTTAGTAGAAATAATGACGGAGTATATGACTTATTAATCTATGTGGCTAGTTGGCCAGATCAGCGTATTTACGCATGGGATTCTCTGCTAAAGGCACGTGCTATAGAGAATATGAGTTATTTGGTAGCTGTAAATAGATGTGGAAGTGATGAGAATGACAATATCTATTCAGGCCATTCACAAGCCTTAGATATGCTAGGAGGCTATTTAGTAGAACCATTGACAGGAGAACAAGTAGTGTATGTAACCTTAGATAAAGCAAAACAAGATAAAATAAGAAAGAGTTTCGGTGTACTTAGAGATGCTGATTCATTTACTATCCTATAAACAAAAAAGGCTCTTAGTTTTTATGCTAAGAGCCTTATTTGTTTATAAGTTGATTTGTTCTTTAATATCCCAGTTGGCACGGACATCTATCTGTTCAGGGAAGTAGACAGATTCTTCAGGTTGTCTTCTGTCCCAATAGTATCCTTTATCCCATACGCCATTTTTATTGTCATCATAGATAACTCTTATGTAGTACATTCTAGGGGGTAATGCTAAGAACTCGAATGTATTAGAGCTTTCACTATATTGACTAACGATTACTTTTTCTTTGTCATCTAGTAATTCAACGATAACAGGATAACGCTTTAATCCATTTAGTGTAATGGTCAAGTTTCCATAATCTGTATAATCTGTCGTTTTATTGTTCAGCACGATTGTATCATTTGCTTTTCCAAAGAAGTCTGTAATAGCTCCAGGCCATAGTGTTACCTTGTAATTATCTAGTTCTTCTTTCTTAAACTTTAGATAGAACTTTTGTTCCCTTGCTTTGTTATCTATAGTAAAAGGGACTGCTACAGAATCTTTATTAAAGATGGTGATTAGATCTTTATTAATAGACTTAACAGGTGTAGTTGTTTCTACTAGTAAATCAGATAAGAAATCAAGTGTACCTGATTTTCCTGACACGGATAGCGAATCTATTTCTTTCATCTTAGGTCTTGGTTTAACCATAAATGTCTTTGTAAACTCACCTTTCGTAGCAGTGAAGTGCAGAGAGTCTGCTTCTATCTTTGGGAACCAAACTTGCAAACTATCTTTATCTGCTAGTTGTGTATAAGCACTAGGGATTACTACCCCATCTTTTTTAACTTCTACGGTAGCTCCTTCAGCGTTTCCTATATACGGTAAGTACCATTTGTTTTGGGTAATCTGAGCAGGTCTAGAAGCCTCGAATTTCTCATCAGACTTGAATAGTGTCAAATCATAAGATTGATCTGTTGGAATCTCAATCGGTTCTTTTATAAAAGCTATTTTATCCTCAGTAGGATTAAACATAAAGTTGCTGTTCTTATCCTTTAATGCTACTAAGTAATACTTTCCTGCTTTAATATTCTCTATAGAGAAAGTCGTAAGACTGTCTAGTGTATTCGTTACATAAAGAGGTTTTTCTCTATAGATAGTAGAATCTTTAAATGTCTCAGCATCGTATAGCATTACATTGACGAAGTTATCCGACTTTAATTGATGTGCAGTTCTGATTGTCCCACTTAGTTTCAGAGAGTCGATATAATCTCCTGTAGAGAAGATATATTTAAACTGTTTTAGGACATTACCTTCATTGTTATCCGTAATAGCGTCCCCGAAGTTAAAACTATAAGTCGTATTCGGCTTTAAAGTGTCTATAAGATTGATCGTAACCGTCTTTCTAGCATTTCCCATAGGTAATACTTCAGGCATTCTATCCATAGGAGGAGAGATAATCAAGTTTTGATTTACGTTTTTGATCTTAACGAATTCGTCGAAATCAATAGTAATTTGCTTTTTGTCAAAATGTATAGAGTGGTTCTTAGGACTACTTCCTAGTACTACAGGTGGAATAGTATCTTTAGGTCCTCCTGAAATAAACCCTCTTTTAGCACAGTTCGAAAACGTTATAAAACAAAATACTGTAAAACAAACAATAAAGTATATACGAAACTTAGACATAGTTTTAATTTAAAAGACAAATTAACGACTATATTTTTTAGTTAGAAAATATGTATTATTAAAACTTTTAAATGCTACGAGCCAAACAGAGAATCGTGATTTTAGTATTTGGTATTTGTAATAATTTTTTACAGCATGCCTCTAAGGTATTCCCTGTAGTGAGGATATCATCTAGCAGTAAGAAATGATTGTATTCGTCGTCTTTAAAGTTTAGGTCTAGATCAAAAACTTCTTTTGTTTGACTTTTTCTCTGAAAACGTGATTTAGTTGTCTGAGAAGAGGTTTGAAGTGTTTTGATTAGAAGTTGATTATTTATTTTGATGTGAAAGTGATCACTTAGTGCTTTCGCGAAGCCGTCTACTTGATTATATCCTCTTTTCTTTTGTTTCTTTTTATGCATGGGGACAGGTATGATAGAAGTGATCTCCTTTAGACGCGTTGTTTTGGTTAGTTGATGTGCATAGATAGTACCTAAGAAATAACTTAGCTCAGGATGATTTCTATATTTGAGATTATGGATGATCTGCTGCACTTTGCCTCCTTTAGAAAAGAAGAGTAAACTAGCAGCAAACTCTATGGGTATCTTACCATAGAACTTAGCCATAGAATCATTTTGATCTATAAGATGTTCTTGTGTATAGGGGATTTCGTCTCTACAAGTAATGCATAGATATTGTTCATTTCTCAATAATATGGAGTTACAAGCCATACAGTTCTTCGGAAAGAGGAGATTCAGAATATCAGTTATGATCATCAGTTCTAGGTTACTATGTGGGTTATTTAGATGCTATGCTAAAATTAATCAGAACTTTCTCTATGTAATTATTAATAACAAATATCTTTGTGTTGAAATGAAGATATAGAAATGAAAATAGAAGAAGTACAACAGCAAATCATGCAATTAATGGTATTAATTGCTCAAAATAAGAAAGAAGAAGCCTCTGTAGCAATAGAGAAAATAGAAGAAAGTATCAATGATGGACTTGACTATGCACAGACAGATGACGAAGTCGTTCGTTGGGGTAAATTCCTGAAGATTATCGAAGAGTTAAAACAGAAGATAGGATAATGGAGCAGCACCAACCTTGTTATTGTTGTAGCGGTAACGCATATAGTGAGTGTTGTGAGCCGTATGTGACGAATACTACAGCTCCTTCTACTGCAGAGCAGCTGATGCGCTCTAGGTACACAGCCTATGCCTTAGCTAATGCGATATACATCATTAATACTACCCATCCTAAGACTAGACACTTTCATAGTAAAAAGGCAATTCTACAGTGGGCAAAAGAAAATACATGGCAACGCTTAGAAATTCTTGTCAGTGAGGAGAGTCGTGTAGTCTTTAAGGCTTATTATAAAGATGCAGAGGACAATGTGTGCGAACACTATGAGGATTCTTTGTTTGAAATGTTAGGAGGGAAGTGGTATTATGTATCAGGAACATTTAAGGAATAATCCTTGTGTTTTAGAGAGGGTAAATAAAAATTACTTCGTAACTTAGTGAAAATATAAAACTGTATAAGTATGAAACCAACCAGAATTGAAAGCGACTTAATAGGTGAATTAGAAATTCCTCAACAGGCTTATTATGGTGTACAGACACAAAGAGCAATCAATAACTTCAAGATATCGACAAGTAAGTTGTCTGATTACCCTGAGTTTGTAAAAGGATTAGCTATTGTAAAATGGGCGGCAGCTAAAACCAACTTTGAATTAAACGTTTTAGACGAAAAAATATATAAGGTTATCGCTGATGTATGTCAGGAGATAATAGACGGTAAGCTACATGCTGAGTTCCCTGTAGATATGATACAAGGGGGAGCAGGTACTTCTGTTAATATGAATGCGAATGAAGTTATCGCAAATAGAGCTTTAGAAATCTTAGGTTTCGAGAAAGGTGATTATCAACACTGTTCTCCAAACGATCATGTAAACTTATCTCAATCTACTAATGATGCATACCCTACTTCTCTTAAGGTAGCTGTATTCGAAATGAATAAGAAAGTAGTAGAGAAGCTAGAGAAATTAGTAAAAGGATTTGAGGCTAAGGCTGTAGAGTTTGAGAATATTATTAAGATGGGAAGAACTCAACTTCAGGATGCAGTGCCAATGACTCTAGGACAAGAGTTCGGTGGTTTTGCTTTCACTTTGAAGAGAGAAATAGCAGTTCTTAACCAGGCTAGCCAAGCGTTCTTAGAGATTAATATGGGAGCTACTGCTATCGGTACTGGATTAAACGCTGTACCAGGTTATGCAGATTTATGTGCTAAGAATTTAGGAATGTTGATGAAACAACCTGTTACTTCTGCTGAGAACTTAGTAGAGGCTACATCTGATACAAGCGGATTTGTTGCTTATTCAGGAATCTTGAAGAAAGTAGCTATTAAGTTATCTAAGATCTGTAATGACCTTAGATTATTATCTTCAGGGCCTCGTACAGGACTTAACGAGATTCAACTACCTCCTATGCAGCCAGGTTCTTCTATTATGCCAGGTAAAGTAAACCCTGTTATCCCAGAAGTAGTAAACCAAGTGTGTTTTAAAGTAATCGGTAACGATATGACTATCACAATGGCTTCTGAGGCAGCTCAGTTACAGTTAAACGTGATGGAGCCTGTATTAGCTCATACTCTAATGGAGTCTATGACATGGTTAGAGAATGCTATGGAAACATTAGTAGAGAAGTGTGTAGTAGGTATTAAGGCTAATGTAGAACATAATAAGGAGTTAGTATTAGGAAGTATCGGTATCGTTACAGCGCTAAACCCTTATATCGGATATAAAGCAAGTACTAAAATCGCTAAAGAAGCATTAGAATCTGGTAGAGGAGTTTATGAATTAGTATTAGAGCACAATCTATTAACTAAGGAGAAACTAGATGAGATTCTAGACCCTAAACATATGCTAGCACCGCATTCGATCTAATCGATACGTGTTATTAAATATAAGAAGTCTCCTACTAGGAGACTTTTTTATTGTTTATAGATGTAACTTTTTTAAAATCTGTTGTCTCAATACAAATTGGTAAGTTTATTGTAGTGATATAATAGCTTTAAAATGTTTGTTATGAAAGCATTAGTCATCGGAGGTACTGGAGCAACTGGTAAAGTACTCGTACGTCAACTACTTTGTGACGATGATTTTCACGAAGTAGTCATATTTATTCGTAAAGAATGGGATATTCAGCATCCTAAGTTAGTCGTTCATTTAGTTGATTTTGAACAAATCGACCAATGGAAGCATCTAATAGCAGGAGATGTCGCTTTTAGTTGTTTAGGGACTACGCTGAAGCAGGCAGGCTCTAAACAAAAGCAATGGCATATAGATTATGATTATGTCATGCAGTTCGCTCAGTATGCAAAAGGAAATGGAGTAACTAACTTTGTATTATTATCAGCTAAGGCAGCTTCTGATAAGAGTGCATTCTTCTATAGTAGACTAAAGGGAACATTAGAGCGCTCTGTATTGAATTTGCGTTTTGAGAATACTATTATTCTGCGTCCAGGACTTTTATTACGTCCAGGGACTAACCGTATGGGGGAGCGAATAGCTGCTAAGATTTTGTTTTTCTTTAATAAGATGCGATTGTTTATGAAGTATAAACCGATAGAGGTGGTTAAAGTAGCCAATCGTATGCGTAGAGAAGCGAAGAATCACTGCTGTCGTCGCTTGATTATCGAAAGCAATGAGATATAATAAAAAGGCTTATCTCTTAGAGACAAGCCTTTCATTTATTTTGTATAGTATTACTTAAAGCTAGTTGCTATCTTAAGTAGAGCTTCAGGATCGCTGACACCTTCTTTTACATTCATCAGTTTTATCGTATCATCATCTCCTAGACCAGTGCTCAGTGGTAGCTGTTGAGGAATCTTAGGAGTCTCACCGAACAAGGTTTGGTATAGCACTATAGAGTTTACGAAGACAGCGTCATTAAGCATATGACGTGATCTATCTGTGTGACGTAGCATATCTTTACCATCCTTAGTAGCGGTATAACCTTCTTTGCCAGCATAGGCAGCACCTAATACAGCAGAGAAGTTTAAGAATCCAGTGTTAGGTAACGCTTTAGCTACTGCTACACCATTCTCTACTAGTAGAGGTTGATAATCTTTATAATCTGCACTATTGTACTCAAATGGAACCGTCAGACCATAGATATAAGTAGCTACATCAGGGCTGTTTTTGGCTATCTGATCATGTACTTCTGCTGTGTTAGATTTATACTTGCCTAGTTCTTGTATGGCTACAGGTGTTGATTCTTGTAGAATCACATAGTCTAGATAGTTTCCATCTTTATCCGTTTGTTTAAATAATTTTTCAGCATTTTTCTTGTTTGAAGAGATGATCTGATCAATGCTTACCCCCATTTCTAAAAGGGATTTTACCTCTACTTGTTTATTGTTTTCCTTAGCTAGTGCGTCTAGCATTTTCGGAAAACTAGCGAAGTACTCCGTATGGCTATTCCCTACGAATAGTACTCGTATAGGACCTTCTGCTTTAGGCGGAGTAGGTTTTGCGACTAGTTCTTTCATAGTCTCTCCGTCTCCTACACCATTTTTGTTCTTATCTCCACACGATGTAAGAACTAATGCTCCAATAAAAGCACTCAATAAAATCTTTTTCATAGCAATTATATTTGTTAATATATAATAAAAATAAGCAATATAAACGAGATAATGTTCTTGTTCATAGTTTATTATCTATAATTAATTGACGATTATGGTTGCTCTGTATGAGTGAGTTAGGGAGTAGCTATAATGTAAAATAGGCTTCACAATAATGCGAAGCCTATTTCAGAAATTAAGTATGTGTAAAAGGATTATTTAACTTGATTGAACTCTAAGTTCACATTGATTTTTACATCTTTAGCGATAGCTTGTCCTGATGGATCATATGCTACTCCGAAGTCAAAACGGTTGATCGTAGTAGATGCTTGGAATCCTAATTTAGTATTTCCTTGTCCATCATCTTTTAATAAACCACCATAAGTAAGGTCAAAAGTTACAGGCTTAGTGATATCTCTGATTGTTAAGTTACCTTCTAATTTGTACTGATCTTTACCTACTTTTTTGATTGATTTACTCTCAAAAGTCATTGCAGGGAACTTCTCAGCTGCGAAGAAAACATCTGCTTTTAAGTGGTTGTCACGCATCTCGATAGATGTGTTCACACTGTTCATATCTACTGAGAATTTAAATGTTCCTTTCGTTAGGTCTTCAGGTGTTCCTTCGAATGTTCCTTCGTATTTATCAAAACGACCATCTACGAAAGAAATTCCTAAGTGCTTCACAGAGAAGTTTAAAAATGAGTGGTAGTTATCTACATTCCATTTTGTTTGAGCGAATGATGCAACAGAGAATAATGTTGCTACGAATAATAATGCTATTTTTTTCATGATAATAATTTTAATTGTTCTGTTATTTATTACAAATTTAGTACCACATTTAGCTTTAAGCACTTAACCTACATTAAGAAGTGTTTTTATCTTGTGCAATTGTGGTTTTTTATTTCTTTTTTTTAATCGTAATCCTTTCTTTAATAGTAGGATAGAGGAGTTTATTATAATTGAAAATCTTTATCTGTATATAGTTTAGTATTTTGTATTTCTTTGATGTTTTTTGCTCCACCTAAGAACATATTGATAGTCAATTCCTTATTTAACTGATCGATTACAGACGTTACCCCTTGACTACCTCCTAGGTGTAGGGCGTATAGTATAGGACGTCCTATCGCTACAATATCTGCTCCACTAGCTATGGCTTTAAAGATATGAGACCCTCTTCTCACTCCACTGTCAAAGATGATAGGTACACGCTTATTCACTGTCTTAGCTACTAGTGGTAGTACATCGAATGAAGATGGACCTGCATCTAACTGTCTTCCTCCGTGATTAGATACCCATATCGCATCTGCTCCTGCTTGGATGGCGATTTCGGCATCTTCAGGTGACTGTATTCCCTTGATGATAACAGGTAGTCCAGTTAAGTCCTTTACGTACTTAATGTCAGAAGGCTTAAAGTCTTGTTTGGCTTGAGCATATATTTCTGTAATACCAGCTCCTTTACCAGTCTTGTTGCCATCAGCTTGTTGTGCTGCGAATAACTCTAAGTTACCCATTCCTAGTGGGAAAGTGAAGCCTGTCTTAATATCTTCTTCTCTATACCCACCTACTGGCGAGTCTACTGTAAGGATGATAGCCTTAGCTCCGTATTTCTTAGCTCTGTTAAGCGTAAACTTGTTGAAGTCATCATTTTTACTCATGTATAACTGAAAGAAGAAAGGCGCTCCATTAATACCCTCTGCTACTTCCTCTATTGTTTTGTTACCATAAGTACTAAGCGAGAATAGTGATCCTGCTGCTATCATACCTTTAGCAGTAGCTATCTCTCCATCTACGTGAGATAGTCCTTGAGCTGCCATTGGTGCTTGTATGATAGGTGTTTTTAGAGGAATACCGAATAGAGAAGTAGATAAGTCAATATCCTCATGTTTAATCCCTTTTAGCACACGAGGCATGATGTATTTCTTATCGAAGTTCTCCGTGTTAATCTTTAAGTTATTCTGGTCTTCAGCTCCACCTACGATATACCCAAAGGCACCCTGATCCATCTCTGCTTTTACTTGTCCTTCTAGCTCGTGTAGGTTTACTATTTTTAGTTTTTTATCAGCTGTACTCGCTTGGTATCCTTTGCCTTTTTTGTTTTTATCTTGAAATACAGTTTTTGTTGTAGTATCCTTTGTTACTACATCAGCAAAGGCACTTGTCATTAGTGTTATTGCAGTTAATGTGAATATTGTCTTTTTCATAAAAAATCTGTTTTACTTTATTTATAGGACAAAGTTACAGAGGGGTAGATGTATTAGTGGTTAATATAGATTAAGAACGTATTTAGTTGAATAAAAACAATATGTAGCATATTAAATTCATTATTTTTTGTTTTTTATGAGAATGAGGTAATGATGATTGTTTTTAAATAATTGTATATATTATCTATTAGGGTGTGTTTTTTGTTTATTTAAATCTATTTATAAGAATGGAGTTGAATATTTTTGCCCTTAAAAGACTTTTTTAAGTTATTTTGGAGTTTGATTGCTGTTTTAACTTGTTGTATATTAAGTGTATGTGCATTTTTGGATTAATACTGTTCGGAAGTTGTTCGGTAATACCTTGTGTTTACTCAGACTAGAGAGTGTTTTACCGAACTAAATCAAATCTGTATCCGAACAATCTCCTACTAAAGAAGAACTAAAAATCGGTAAAATTACTTGTAAAGTGCAACATGAATCATAGTGTACACACTTAATGACATAAAAAAAGCTACTCTATATCAGAGTGGCTTTTGTGTATAGGGTAGATGATGGATTACATCATTTTCTTTAACCAGTTTCTCATAGATACTTCGTTCTCTATGATGTTCTTAAGGTCAGCGATTGCTACACGGTCTTGTTTCATCGTGTCACGGTGACGGATAGTCACAGTCTTATCTTCTAATGACTGGTGATCTACAGTGATACAGAATGGCGTACCTAGTGCATCTGCACGACGGTAACGACGACCTACTGCATCCTTCTCATCATACGCTACATTAAAGTCCCATTTAAGCTCTTCGATTATCTCTTGAGCTAACTCTGGAAGACCATCTTTTTTCACTAATGGAAGTACAGCTGCCTTAGTAGGAGCTAGTACAGATGGTAATCTTAATACTGTACGAGTAGAACCGTCTTCTAATGTCTCTTCTACTAATGATTTAGAGAATACAGAAAGGAACATACGGTCTAGACCTACTGAAGTCTCTACTACATAAGGTACATAAGAAGTGTTGGTCTCGTTATCGAAGAACTGTAGTTTCTTACCAGAGAACTTCTCATGTGCTTTAAGGTCAAAGTCAGTACGTGAGTGAATACCTTCTAATTCTTTAAATCCGAATGGGAAGTTAAACTCAATGTCAGTAGCTGCATTAGCATAGTGTGCTAATTTCTCATGGTCATGGAAACGGTAGTTCTCTGCTCCCATTCCTAATGATAAGTGCCACTTATGACGAGTCTCTTTCCAGTACTCGTAGTACTTCATCTCTTCACCTGGTTTCACAAAGAATTGCATCTCCATCTGTTCGAACTCACGCATACGGAAGATGAACTGACGAGCAACAATCTCGTTACGGAATGCTTTACCTGTCTGAGCGATACCGAAAGGAATCTTCATACGACCTGTCTTCTGTACGTTTAGGAAGTTTACGAAGATACCTTGTGCAGTCTCAGGACGCAAGTATAAGTCCATAGCAGAGTCTGCAGAAGCTCCTAGCTTCGTACCAAACATTAGGTTAAACTGACGTACTTCAGTCCAGTTTTTAGAACCTGTATCAGGGTCAGCGATCTCTAGCTCTTCGATAAGTGCTTTTACATCTGCTAAATCTCCTGAATCAAGACCACGAGCCATACGCTCTAAGATCTCTTTTTTCTTCGCTAAATATTCTACTACACGAGGGTTAGTAGCTACGAATTGTTCTTCGTCAAAAGATTCGCCAAAGCGCTTTTTCGCTTTCTCGATTTCCTTTTGAGCCTTTTGGTATAATTTTTCACAGTAGTCTTCGATAAGAACGTCAGCTCTATATCTTTTCTTACTGTCTTTATTATCAATTAATGGGTCATTAAACGCATCTACGTGACCAGAAGCTTTCCAAGTGGTAGGATGCATAAAAATCGAGGCATCAATTCCTACAATATTTTCGTGCATTTGTACCATGGATTTCCACCAGTACTCTCTAATGTTTCTCTTTAACTCCACACCATTCTGAGCGTAGTCATATACTGCGCTTAGACCATCGTATATTTCACTAGAAGGGAAGATGTATCCATACTCCTTAGCATGCGAAATAACGTTCTTAAAAATATCATCTTGTTTTGCCATAGTGCAAAAGTAATAAAAGACTTTAAGATTAGGAACTCTGCCATTGGCATTTTAGTGTTAATAACCTAAAGTTTATTGATTTACTATATTAATTAATCGTTTTTAGTTGAATGTTGTTGATTGTATGCTGATAATATACGCTCAGTATTCTCGATATGGCCTGTCATATCCCATTCATCATGTCCTGGTATAATGACTTTAGCATTCTTAAATTTTTGTTTTACGGCTTCGATAGTCTTAGGCCAAGCTATCACGTTACCATCGGCTATATTACCTATAGTGGTAGCTTCGGCACTCTTAATCAGGCATCCTCCGTATAATACTTCTTCTTTTGGAAACCAGACTACGGTATTATCTAGTGAATGTCCTTCTCCTAAAAAGTATACAGCCAACTTCTCATTGCCAAAGGTAAACTGTTTTTCTTTATTAAAAGAATGTTGAGCTTGTGGTTCATTGCGTTCTTTTAATATTTCATTGGTCAATGCATAGGTATACGTCTGTGCTCCTATACTGTTAAAGTAACCTAATCCACCAGAACGATCTTCGTGGAAGTGGGTAGTGATGACCCATTTAACCTCTTTGTTATGATTCGATCTGATGTACTCTAATAGAGGTTCGTACTGATCTTTATCCCAAGGTGTGTCTATTAGAATAACGCCTTCGTCTGTCAGTACGTACATCGAATTAGAAGAGTATGTTACTCCTTGAAACTCTTGATAAGTAGTGTATATATACATATTATCATTGAGTTGTTTGATTTTTAGTTTGTCAGATTGAGCGTGTACTAATGTAGTACAGATTAACATCGTTATGACACTAAGTATTCTGTGCATGGCTTATTTATTTCGTATTGAGATTAGTGATGAGGTTATACCCATCCTTTCTTCTTGAATTTTTGGATAACAGCTAAGAATTGGTTCATTTCTTCTGGTGTGCCTAACGTTATTCTGCTCCACTGTAATAGGGGAGGGAAAGGACGACCTACGATAATACCTTCTGATGCCATGCCATCTATATACTGCTGTTGATCACATTTTATCTTGTGGAATAAGAAGTTTCCTTGGCTAGGTAGATATTCTATTCCTAGTGCATCAAAGGTCTCTGTCGTGATACCAAGAGAATTAGCATTCACTGCTCTACTGTGTACGATGAAGGCATTGTCTTTTAAAGAGGCTGTACCTGCTACTGCAGTAGTCATACTAATGTTCTCTACTGCCATATATGGACTTAGTTCATTCGCTAGATTTTCTGTAGATAGGCTATATCCTAACCTCATACCTGCCATGGCAAATATCTTAGAAAAGGTACGCAGTACAATGACATTCTCTCTCCCTTCTCTAATGAATGAAGTCCCACTCACGAAGTTTTTGTCAGTGATGTATTCTGCATAGGCTTCGTCCACCATGAAGAAGTTCTTCTTAGCGTCAACACTAGTTACCCAATCTGCGATAGCACTAGAGCTAGTTAATGTCCCTGTCGGGTTATTAGGGTTGCATAAGTAGATGATAGAGATGCCATCAAAGTTGTCTGCTGCTTGCTTCATCTTAGCTAGATCCATACAGAACTCCTTATCTAGTGGTACATTAACGACAGGAATACCCATGCCTTCTGCATGACTAGCAGCTAAGAAGAACGATGGATCTGGTGAGATAAGCTGTACTTTCTGCCCATTTTTGACTGCTTTATACACTTGTAAATTCACTGTAGCTCTAATTAGATCAGAAGATCCCACTCCTAGAGTCACCTGAGCTGGAGACATCTTAAATATATCAGCGATGGTGCGTTGTAATTCTTTTATATAACTGTCAGGATATCGATTTACATTAGATAAAACGTCAATAATTGCATTTTTAGCTTTAGGAGATATACCTAAGCTATTTTCGTTAAAGTGTAAGAATAACGGGTCATCAACTGATGTTGGTAAACCTAAATCTGCAATAGATCCTAATGCTTGTGTTGTTGCAAATCCTTGTGTAAGGATACTTCCTGCGAACAACGTTCCTGATAGTTTTAATAAATCACGTCTGTTCATAGTGAATAGAATTACTGTATTATGTAAATAAAAAATGCCTCAATCGGAAGATAAGGCTCTTAGAAAAATTAAAGTTAGTGGATATCTATTGAATAATCGATACTTAGATTAGAATATTTTGGTATAATTTTATGAATTACATCAGAATTATGATGTTTGGTTAAAAGTAGTGTAATAATCAAGGAGAAATAAGTAGTTGAATTATAAATAAGTAAGAATTCACTAGGGTAGGCTAGGAGTAAAAAATAACATTATAATATTGCTAACCCTTATGAATAGCGGAGCAGATGTTAATATAGTAGTGTGAATATTTTGCGAAATAGCGCTACTTATTGTCAATGAGGGTGGTAAATGAAAAATATTCTACTAAATATTTTGTTGTAAGTTAATTTGTGTTAAATTTACATAGTCTTTAATGAGGTGCATATCTTTATGATAATTAAGTAAATAAGGGTAGTACCAAATAATTTAAAGGTTGTTTAATTATATACAAAATTAACTATGAAAAAAATCACGTTTATGGTATTAGGAATGGCTGCTATGGTAGCTGTTGCTTGTGGTGAGAAGAAAGAAACTGCAAAAGAAGGAGAGGCTACTACAACTGAAGTAGAAGCACCTGCAAAAGAAGAGGCTCCTGCTGCTTCTGGATACGATGCAGTATTAGACAAGTATGAAAAAATCGCTGATGAGCACATCGCTTTGATGAAAAAAGTACAAGCTGGAGACACTGCAGCTCTTACTGACGCTACTAAAGTAAGCGAGGAATTAATGAAAATCGCTGAGGAGTTACAAAAAACTGACCCATCGACTATCACTAAAGAGCAAACTGCTAGATTCCAAGCTATCGCTGAGAAATATCAAAAAGCTTTAAAGCCTTAATTACGGCTTAAATAGTATACTTAGAGAGTGCTATCCTTTTTGGATAGCATTTTTTTATAATTGAGGTTTTAATGTTATAGTGTCCCATTAGTTGCGACCATTATGGGGCATATAGGGTCAGATATAGTCATAAGAGTCTGTATCATCAAAGCAGTGTCAGTAGAATAGTAGCTTTGTGGTGTAGTTCTTTGACATATTGTTTATTAGTGATTCCTTATTGCGTAAAAAGCAAAAGGGAGTATTATCTAGATAATACCCCCTTTGGTAGTAGATGAGAAGTGAAGTTATTCTTCCTCTTCTGTATTTTTTAACTTCATAAGTAATGTGTAGGCTCCTTTAGTAACTATCTTCTGATTAGCTAATTGATCTGCGTTTATTATTTGTACATATCCATCTTCTTTAGGGCCGATTTTTACAGGAGTCATCTCATAAGTTTGTTTTGCTGTTTCTATAAAAACATAGTTTTGTTTCTCAAAATAAACAACACTTTCTTCTGGCAAAGCTTGTGATACAGCTGCGTGTGTATCTATGTCAGCATTCATATACATACCAGGAACTAGCTTCTTATCAAAAGCTTCAAAGTGACAATGTACTTCTGATACTCCATCTGTGTTTACATCCATGCTGATTAGTATAATCTCTCCTTCATATTTTTTATCTGGTGCACCGTTAGTATAACTTACTACACGCTGTCCAATCTCTAGCTTATCAAGGTCTTTTTCATACACCTTTAGGTTTAGGTGTATATCGGTAGGGTTAATTAATTCGAACATTACATCAGAAGGAGTTACATACTTACCCACATTGACAAAAACATTACTCACAAAGCCATTAATAGGGCTGTAGATATTAATAGTTCTACTAATATTAGTATGAGTCAGTGAAGCAGGGCTAATGTTGATTAAACTTAACTGCTGTGCTAATGCATTCATCGTGATGCGTTGATTATTCATCTCTGCTTGCGCGATTTGCATGACCTTATCACTACTCGCTTGACTTGCGTTTAGGTCTTTCTGACGGTTGTAATCTAGTTTTGCAAACTCATATTTGTCCTTAGCGATTAAGTAATTCTGTTGTAATTGAATATACTGAGGGTCTTCCATCGTAGCGATTAGTTCACCCTTTTTGATATGCATACCGGGTAATAACTTAGTACTCTTAAGGTATCCTCCTAGAGGGTTAGTTATGGAGATGAGGTTCTGTGGAGGTACATCTATTTTACCGTTTAGTTTTAGCGTTGTTGCTATTTTGCGCTCAGTCAGAGAACCTGTTTCTATAGTTGTATTCTTTATCTGTGCATCTGTTAGATGTACAGTAGTTGTGTCTTCGTCTGTTGCAGAGATAGGTTCTTCTTCTTTTGGCTCTGTCTTACATTGGGTGAATAGTGTGATACTCGCTAAGGCAAGTCCTAGAACAAAGTATTTGGTATTGATATATTTAGATAGCATGATTATTAATTATTAGAAGTTAAGTAGTTAATCTGGATGATATTGTCATTGTACATTTTTAGTGTATCTAAGTACTTATTGACAGTTTCTAGAGCTTGGTTGATCAGCATCACATATTCTAGATAGTTGATATCTCCGTTGATGAACTGTAATTGGGCTGTCTTTGTAATTGTATTAGAGTTATCAAAAGAGAAACTTTCATATTTATTTAGAATACCTTGGTTGTTCTGATGGGCTATTAATAACTGTTGATAACGTGAGTTCATAAGGTCTCTAGTCATCGTGTATTCTGCTTCTGCTACTTCTTCTGCTACTTTAGCACTTTTAATACGACCTCTCTGCCCACTAGTGAATAGGGGTAGTGAGATACCTACCTGAAAGGAATGGAAACGATTATTCCTGTCATAATACACATCGTTAGCCGCCATGCCCATAAAGCTACTGTTATTATAAGCCGCTTGTAGGTTAGGAAGTTGTTTAGATCGCTCTAGTTTAGTTTGCTCTTGTGCAATTATCTTTTGGTTCTCTATTAATTGAAGCACAGGGTTGTTTTCTAAATCACTTTCTAGACTAGACAGTTCTAGTTTTTTCTGTTCTAATGAAGGAACGATGTTCTCAGATGTATTTAATAAATACTGAAGCTGAAGTTGAATTAACTGTTTTGTTTTTTGTACTTCACCTAATTGTGCTTGAATACTTAGTTGTTGATTCTGAGCCATTGTTTTCTCTAAGATATTGCTCTCTCCTTTTTGTAGACGAAGAGTAGCCTTGTTGTAGAAATTGGCGTACAGACTATCTGCACGTAGTAATAGAGCTTCTTTCTCTTGCCAATAGATAAAATCATAGAAGTTCTGAGTGACTGTTTTCTTTAGCTCATATCCCTTTAGGTTAAGGTTATAAATGCTTTGTTGATGTTCAGCTTTGTATACGTTTTTCTGTTTATTATATACCGTCGGAAAAGCAAAGTCCTGAGAGATAGAGAATTTATTGTCCGTATAAGGGCCGTTTATCTGTCCAAACTCTCCTGTGATAGTTGTTTGTTGTATATCTGTGGCTGTTCTAATAAATGCTTTAGCATATTCTGTTTTTAGTTTTTCTGCACGGATAGTACTGTTATTCTCTATCGCTTGAGCTAAGGCATTCTCTAGGCTGATAGGCGTCTGTGCCTGAGCAGAAAGACCTAGTCCTAAAAAGATAGCAATAGCTGTTATCACTTTTTTCTTTTTCATAAAGCTGAAGTGTAATTTTTGTTCAAATGTGATATACAACAACGGTAGTATAAATAGGGTAAGGAATGTCGCTAACATTAAACCTCCGATTACTACTGTTGCCAATGGGCGCTGTACTTCTGCTCCTGCACCGTTACTCAATGCCATAGGTAAGAAACCAAAGGATGCCACACAAGCAGTCATTAATACTGGGCGAAGCCTAGATTTAGCCCCTCTAACTACGATGAATACAATGTTTTTTATTCCAGATTTCTGAAGTCTATTAAACTCAGCAATAAGTACTATCCCGTTTAGAACAGCTACACCAAACAGTGCAATAAAGCCTACTCCAGCACTGATACTGAACGGCATGCCTCTAAGGGCTAATAAGAATACACCTCCAATGATAGATAATGGAATGGCTGTAAAGATCATTAAACACTCTCTGATATCTCTAAAGGCAAAGAACAATAATAGGAATATCAAGACAAGCGCTAAGGGAACTGCTATGGCTAATCGCTCTTTTGCTTCGTTTAAGTTTTCGAATTGCCCTCCATAGGTAATTTGATAACCTGTAGGTAGTTTGATTTGTGCTTCTACTTTTTCTTGTAGCTCTTCTACTATACTCTGTACATCTCGATCTTTTACATTGAATCCTACGAATATTCTACGCTGTGCGTTTTCACGTTGGATTTGATTAGGACCTTCTTTTATTTCTACATTTGCTAATTGATTTAATGGAACTTGATTACCTAAAGGAGTAGGGATTAAGAGATTTTCGATATCAGATAGGTTTTTTCGGTTGGTTTCGTCCATACGAACAACCATGTCAAAACGCTTTTCTCCTTCATACACCATGCCTGTACTTTGACCAGCTAACGAAGAATTGACTATTCTATTGATCTCAGCTATCGATAGTCTGTAACGCGCAATAGCAGGACGGTTATACTCAATCATTAATTGAGGCATTCCTGTTACGGGTTCTACATATAAGTTAGTTGCTCCTTTTACAGTATTAGCTATATTACCTATTTTACCTGCTATTTCTGCTAATTGATCAAGGTCTTCACCGAATACTTTGACTACGACATCCTGTCTAGCACCTGTCATTAGTTCGTTGAAACGCATCTGTACAGGGAATTGGAAGCCGACAGTCACGCCTGGTACTTCTTCTAATGCTTTAGTCATCTTCTCTGCTAGTTCTGGAAATGTCTTTGCTGATGTCCATTCTTTTTTGTCTTTTAGGATAACCATCATATCACTAGCGTCCATAGGCATAGGGTCTGTAGGTACTTCTGCACTACCTATCTTAGTCACTACTTTCTCTACTTCAGGGAAGCGTGATTTAAGGATATGTGCAGTCTTTTGAGTACTTTCTATAGTCGTGGTTAGCGTACTACCATTTAGTACTTTTGTATCTACTGCAAAGTCTCCTTCTTCAAGAGAAGGAATGAACTCTCCTCCTAAAGTAGATAAGATGTATAGGGCAATAGCAAATAAGACTCCTACAATAGCATAGATTGTTTTTGGTATTTCTAATACTTTGACAAGACATTTCTGATAGAACTTCTCTAGTTTCGCCATTACTCGTTCAGAGAAATTTGGTTTATGAGTTACTTTTCGGCTCATAATTAGAGAGCTCATCATCGGTACATACGTTAATGATAATAAGAATGCTCCTAATAAGGCGAAGGCTACTGTCTGAGCCATCGGTTTAAACATCTTACCTTCAATGCCTTCTAATGTAAGAATAGGGATGTATACGATAAGAATGATAATCTGACCAAAGACTGCGCTGTTCATCATCTTAGATGCTGAGTGTACTACAGTCTTATTCATATCTTCTTGAGATAGCTTATTCATTGATTTGTACCTGGCGTTATGGGAGAACTGATGGAGTACGGCTTCTACAATAATTACAGCTCCATCTATTATTAATCCAAAGTCTAGAGCTCCTAAACTCATTAGATTACCACTTACTCCGAAGAGATTCATCATACAAATAGCAAATAACATCGCTAGGGGTATAATAGAGGCCACTAGCAGCCCTGCTCTCATATTTCCTAAGAATAGGACTAGTACAAATACGACGATAAGTGCTCCTTCAGTTAGATTGGTCTCTACAGTACCGATGGCATTATTAACCATTTTAGTACGGTCAAGGAAAGGTTCTATAACAACGCCTTCAGGCAAAGTCTTTTGGATTTCGGCTACTTTATCTTTGACATTCTTGATGACATCATTGCTGTTCTCACCTTTAAGCATCATTACGACAGCACCTGATACTTCGCCTTTATCATTATAAGTCATGGCGCCATATCGTGTAGCATGCCCTATCTGTACTTTAGCCACATCTCTAATTAGAAGAGGCAATTCAGTATTTTTAGAAGTAATAGCAATATTCTCTATGTCTTCTATAGAGGCTACTAATCCTTCTGTTCGTATATATAATACAGTAGGTCCTTTTTCTATATAAGCCCCACCTGTATTCTCATTATTGTTTTCTAGAGCAGAGAACACATCGTTAATTGTGATGCCATAGGCGTCTAGCTTGTTAGAATTAACAGCTATTTCATACTGTTTTAGTTTTCCTCCAAAACTGCTGACTTCGGCTACTCCTTTAACAGAGAGTAATTGACGGCGCACAACCCAGTCTTGTATTGATCGTAGTTCTGTAAGGTCAAACTTGTCTTCATATCCTTCTAATGGTCTTACTACATACTGGTATATTTCTCCTAGTCCTGTAGAGATAGGACCTAGTTCTGGTTGTCCAATATCTTGTGGGATATCAGCTTTAATTTGATTTAAGCGTTCTCCTACTTGTTGTCTTGCCCAATAGATATCTACGTCTTCGTCAAATACAATAGTCACTAGAGATAATCCGAAACGAGAGAAACTTCTCATATTCTTAATCCCTGGAATATTACTGTTTGCTTGTTCTATAGGGAAGGTTACTAACCGCTCTATATCTGTAGCTCCATAAGAAGGCGCAACTGTAATGACTTGTACTTGGTTATCTGTGATGTCTGGTACAGCATCAATAGGTAGTTTAGATGTCTGGTAGATACCAACACCGATTAGAGCTAATACAAATAGCCCAATGATGAGTTTATTCTTTACAGAAAACTCAATTATTTTATTTAACATGATTTTAGTCTGTTAATACGTTAAAATTGCGTGATAGGTATAGCCAACTTATCCATGTATAGATACACAGAAAGCTAACTTATTCTTTGCGATAAGGTATTAACAGTATTTAGGCGGTTGCCAAATAGAGGATAGGTAATTACTCTCAACTTCATCTTCGTTGAAAGCGTGTATTTTATTGTCCAGTGTATTGAACTTAATACGGTCTATTTTTAGAATAGGAGTAGGGGTAACGATGCCTACTATACTTACAAAGTGTGTGTGCGTAACGAAAGGAAGTTTCTCATCCATAGGATCTCCTTCTTCTTTATGACTTTCACTGTAATGTATTTGTAAGAATCCCCAGAGTGATAAATCTGGATTACTTGTCGTATGCTCAATGTAATGTTCAACCAATAGCGGAAACTTCAACACCTGACCTAGCTCAGTTGTCGAAATTAAAAAGAGTGCCATAAGAAATATTGCTATTTTTCTTTTCACTTTAATTGGTTGTTTATGAATTGACTAGTACAAAGTTACTAATTCCTTGTATAATTATGACGCAAGATAGTAATTTGTATTTATTCAAAGTAAATATACTGTTAAGTTCTAATGAGATTTTAATAATGAGGTTGATGTTATGTAGGTTGAATAAAAAAGCACCTAGCTCTTAAGAGTAGGTGCTTAGTATCTCTATGATAAAAAACTATCTTCGTCAAAATCATATTCCTTATTAAAGAAAACAGAATCACTGTGAATAGCTTCAAAGTGTTCTTCTATTTTTTCTAAGGTATAGATAGTTTCTAATTGTCTCCAATGTTCTCTAGTTAATGGTAAGAATGCTAATGTATCTGACCCATCTGATATTTTGCAAAAGCGAATCTCATACTCAGGCTGTAATATACTGTTAAGCCATATAATCGTATTATCTCTGTCTACGATAATATGAGTATGAATCTTATTGTCATAATTTACCTTTAGTTGTAGTTGCTCATTTGGTAGGTCTTCTATAGATGCTGATAGATGACCTGTTTGAAGACAGGTTTCTATATATTCTACTATTGCATCATCGTATTCACTCCAATCTACCCAGATCACTAAGTCGCTCTGTAAAGAGTGAAAATCTTCGTATAGACCTGTTTCGAAGTACTTTTCTAAAAGTGTTATTTTGTCTTGCATATATAATGGTTAAGCGTTTAAATCATCCCTAGAATACTTAACTAAAGTACTGTAAATTAAGTATAAATAAAAGGCTTAAAAGTTAAAATAAACCTTTGTATAGATTAATACTAATACAAATATTGTGCTAAGATTATCTTTAAAAGCTATTATTCATTAAAAGGTTCAAATTCTCTTTCTGGAAATGCTTCAGTAAGTATTCCTTTTTTACATAGCCATTCTATTGCATCATATAGATTGTTTCCTAAAGCATAGATATTCTCCTCATGTCTAGGCAATACAAAATAGGTATTGTTATAGAATATAATCTCATCTCCATCAAAAGTATCTCCTATACAAATCCCTTCTAATACTTGTTCTTTAGTTAGTACATCTTTACCATCATCCCAGAAGTAGTATTGCGTTACTCGTTCTAACCATTCTTTTCTTTCTGTTATCATTCGATTAGGAGCATAGATACGGATATATGTGCCCCCTAGTATACCTACCCCATATTGTAAAATATAGGTCTTGTAATCTTCTTCAAAGTTGAAGTTTAGTACTTGTTCACAATTGTTAATATCCTCAACAGATGGTAATACTAATTCTGATGATTGTGTATGGATATTAGGAATGACTGTATAGTGATTGAATTTACTCATTTATATATATTTCTCTTCTATATTATTTAAACCTCCTTTAAAGTCTTTATTGATTTGATACAATTCTTCAATCGAAATAGGATTGATAGATGTAGAATCAATGTGTTTTCCTTCTTTAGTCCACATAGGAGGGAAAATATGAAAAGCTTTGTCTAACGGAAGTTGTGCCGTATCTTCTTTCCATGTATTCCATCTAAAATCTTGATAAAACTGATCTATATTACCTGCTATGAAAAAATAAATTAAGTCTGAATAACTGATATCAAGTGGCTCAAAGTCTAATGTGTCAGGTGCAAAGTAATATACCTTACCAAGGTCTTCTCCTAGACCTCCACTATTGATACAGAAGTAGCCACCTAAGACATCTAATGCGATAATATAGTAACCACTAGATTGATTGTTTTGATCTATTGTTTTGCCTTTGTTCCATTGATAACTAGAAGGTAGCGTTTCTGTTCCTCCACCTAGTACTCTGATCCATCCATTGTCTATCAGTATTCCTCCAGTCTCATATACTATAGCACCTAGTGGAGAACGTGTCGTTACTTGAAGTTGTAAGAGAGCTTCTTCAGCTACCTCTTTATTGTATTGAGGCAATAATGATATTGGTCTTACTGCATCGTTTAGCCATTCATTGATAAGGGCAATTCCTGGTTCCTCTATGTTTATTAAATCAGTAAGTGTTTTCATCCTTTATTTTTCGGCAAAATACGAAAAAAGGCTGTCTATTTAGACAACCTTTTTATAAAGTATGTGGGTATGTTATATGTTTAACTACCTAAGACTGCTGCTGTAGCAAAAAGAGTTAGTGTCAATATAAAGAAGATAACACCTATTAATGAAATCACTAAACCTGCAATTGCTAATCCTTTTGGTTTTCTAAATACTCCGATAGCAGAGAAAATCAACCCTAATAACCAACATATTACGTTTATAAAAGGAAGCCAAAACAGAAGAAATGCAACAATTGATAAAATAAATCCTGCTAATCCAAGATTATTCTTTTCTGGAACTATAGGAGGATAATAAGCTTGTTGTTGATTGTATCCTTGTTGTGGAGGAGGAGGTGTAGATCTAACCTCTTGCTCTATTTCTCTCTCAAGTTCTTTTGCAGCCTCTACTACAGGCTCAATAACTTCTTCTTTTATCGTCTCAACGATTGGCTCAACAACTTCTTTCTCTATGTTGTCTACTGTCTCTTCGATAGATGAAGTTACTCTATCAACAATAGATTCGTCGCGTTTAGTTTCTTCAGATGAAGGCACTGGAGGAGGAGTATGCTCCGTATTTTCAGAAACTTTCTTCCCTTCTAGGTTTTTATTATCTTCCATAGTGGTTCTATTTTAATAGATCAAATATAGTTTTTATTTAACAAATAAAATATACTTATATGTTTAAAAATCAATATTTAATTAACTCTTTTTGGCTAAAATAGTATTGAGTGTTCTTTTTTACTTCTTTTTTGTTAATTTGTAAAGGTTTTTTTTAAGAAAGTAAAGGGTGATTTTAAGAAATAAGAGCATAAGGATTAGGGAATAGAAAGCCTTTGAGTAGGGAGGGAGAAGTAGATAAAAAAGCCCTTTAGACAGGTGACTAAAGGGCTGTTGAATTTATTAAAGAGGAATATTTCCGTGTTTTCTGTTTGGCATATTTACTTCTTTATGTTCTAACATAGAGAATGCCTTAAGCAGTTTTCTACGAGTCTCATTAGGAAGAATTACTTCATCAATGAATCCTCGTTGTGCTGCTCTATATGGAGTAGCAAATTTGTCTGCATATTCAGCTTCTTTCTCAGCTAGTTTTGCTGCTGGATCAGCTGCTTCTGCTATTTCTTTTTTAAAGATAATCTCACTTGCCCCTTTAGCTCCCATTACTGCTATTTCGGCATTTGGCCAAGCAAAGTTCATATCTGCTCCGATGTGTTTAGAGTTCATTACATCATAAGCACCTCCATATGCTTTACGAGTAATCACCGTTACTTTAGGTACTGTAGCTTCACTTAATGCATACAGTAACTTAGCACCGTGTACGATGATGCCATTCCACTCCTGATCTGTACCAGGTAAGAATCCAGGTACGTCTACTAAGACTAATAGAGGAATATTAAAAGCATCACAGAATCTAGTGAAACGTGCCGCTTTAATAGAGCTGTTTACATCTAAACATCCTGCTAAGAACATAGGATTGTTAGCCACAATACCTACACTTTTACCTCCTAGTCTAGCAAAACCTACTACAATATTCTCTGCGTAGTCTTTGTGTATTTCGAAGAAAGAGTCCTCGTCTATGATATGATTAATTACCTCTTTCATATCATAAGGCTTATTAGAGCTCTCAGGTACTATCTCATCTAGTTCATATCTATACTCTTCGCCAATAGTATAAGGAAGGCTCATAGGCTTCTCCATATTGTTTTGAGGCATATAAGACAATAGCGTTTTTACATCCTCTAGACAGGCTACGTCGTTAGGAGATGTCGTATGAGCTACTCCAGACTTCGTAGAGTGAGTACTTGCTCCTCCTAATTCTTCCGAAGTTACCTCTTCATTAGTTACTGTTTTTACAACGTTAGGTCCTGTTACGAACATATAACTAGACCCTTCTACCATCATTGTGAAGTCAGTCATCGCAGGAGAATATACTGCTCCTCCAGCACATGGCCCCATAATAGCAGATAGCTGAGGTATCACACCAGATGCTTGTACATTGCGGTAAAAGATATCTGCATATCCACCTAATGATCTTACACCTTCTTGTATACGTGCTCCTCCAGAATCGTTTAGACCTATCATTGGCGCCCCCATTTTAAGAGCCATATCCATTACTTTACAGATTTTCTCTGCATGTGTTTCAGACAGTGCTCCTCCGAATACGGTAAAGTCTTGTGCGAATACATAGACTAAGCGACCGTTGATCGTTCCATAGCCAGTCACTACACCATCTCCGTGATATACTTCTTTATCCATACCGAAGTCGGTCGTACGGTGTGTTACTAACATACCGATTTCTTCGAATGAACCTTCGTCTAGTAGGTATTCTACACGTTCACGAGCAGTAAGTTTCCCTTTGCTGTGTTGTGTATCTATTCTTTTTTGCCCTCCGCCTAATTTAGCTTGGGCTTGTATTTCTTGTAATTTATTTATTTTCGGATTCATAGGATTCTTAGTTTGGTAATCGAAGTTGTTTTTGGTCTTCTAAATACATCTGTAACGCAAGGTATGCCGCTATCTCTGCTTCATCTTTATACTCTTCTTTGATTAAATCAGCATTGTAGTATTTCTTCACGAAGTTCGTGTCAAAATGACCTTCTCTAAAAGCATTGTGTTCCATTACGAACTTACCGAATGGCAATGTCGTACTGATACCTTTTACCTTATATGCTTTAATGGCTTCGATCATAATCTCTATAGCCTCCTCACGTGTCTGTCCATAAGTAATTAACTTGGCTAACATCGGGTCGTAGTAGATAGGTACATCCATACCTTCTTCTATACCGTTATCTACACGGATACCTTCTCCAGTAGGTAGTTGATAGATTTCTAAGTTCCCTACACTAGGTAAGAAATCATTTAGAGGGTCTTCTGCATAGATACGAAGTTCCATAGCATGTCCTTTGATCTCTAAGTCTTCTTGTGTAAAAGGAAGCTTCTCTCCACGAGCTACCTTGATTTGCATCTCTACTAAGTCTAATCCAGTGATTAACTCTGAGACTGGATGTTCTACTTGAAGACGAGTATTCATCTCTAAGAAGTAGAAGTTAAGGTGCTCATCTATTAAGAACTCCACCGTACCAGCTCCTACATAATCACAAGACTTAGCTACCTTAATAGCTGCTTCTCCCATAGCTTTACGCACTTCAGGAGTTAATACAGCAGAAGGGGCTTCTTCTATTACTTTTTGGTGACGACGTTGGATACTACATTCTCTTTCAAATAAGTGAACTACGTTACCATGTTTATCCGCTAACACTTGTATCTCAATGTGTCTAGGCGAACCTATATATTTCTCAATGAAAACAGAACCATCTCCGAAAGCATTGGTTGCTTCAGAAATAGCACGCTGCATTTGACTTTCGAATTCTTCTTCTTTTTCTACGATACGCATCCCTTTTCCACCACCACCAGCAGCAGCTTTGATTAGGATAGGGAAGCCTATTTCTTTCGCTACTTGTTTCGCTTTGGCTACGTCAGTGATAGCCTCGTCTAGACCCGGCACCATAGGGATGTTATAGTCTTTTACAGTTTCTTTAGCAGCCAGTTTATTACCCATTACTTCTATAGCATGCGTATCTGGACCGATAAAGGTAATCCCAGCTGCATTACACGCTAAAGCGAAGTTAGAGTTCTCACTTAAGAATCCATATCCTGGGTGGATACCATCTACATTTAATGATTTTGCTACTTCTAATATTTTATCTCCTAATAAATAAGATTGGTTAGAAGGAGCCTCTCCGATACATACAGCTTCATCAGCCATACGTACGTGTGGAGCATTACGATCAACAGTAGAGTACACAGCTACTGTCTTAATACCCATTTTTTTAGCTGTAGTCATAATACGTACAGCTATTTCGCCACGGTTGGCAACTAATATTTTTTTCATCTTTATTCGAATTCAATTAACACTAATCCTTTATCAACAGTGGCACCTTTAGTCACGTTGATGGACTTAATAATCCCAGCTCTAGGAGAAGATAAGTTGTTCTCCATCTTCATAGCTTCTAAGATTAATAAGTTGTCATTCTCAGCTACTTCTTGCCCTACAGTTACCAAAATATCTAGGATAAGACCAGGCATAGGAGCCTTGATAGAATTAACCTGCTTAGTAGAGTTTAAGGAGAAGCCTAATTGATTGATTAGCTTATCGAGTTCGGTTTGGATATTAACAGAATAGTTATTCCCGTTGACATTTACAGTATAGTTTTTGTCTGTAAAGTAGTTCTCAAGTATTTCCACGTCATAAGATCTGTTGTTTTTGAGTACGTGATATGTAGATTCATTTACACGAGATACATTGATGTCTCCTTGTAATAAATCTTCACTTTCAAAAACAGTATCAGCATTCACTTTTAATTGATACGTTTTATTCATTATATTTTTAGTTTTTGGTATTCGTAAATATAATTAAATGTGTGATATATAAATAATATTTATTGATAATTTAATTTTTTACTACACTATGGTGGAAATATTGTTTTTTTACAATAATTTTGGTTGATTCTGATTGTAAATAAATAAGATAAAAGAGGTTACAAGGTATTCAATCGGAATTTTTTATACTATTCTCGTTAAGTAGAACAGGTATTCTCTGATAGCTAAACGGCTTTAATCAACATTGTGTTTTATTGTATTTGAGTCCGTAGTGAGTCCGTTATGAGTCCGTAGTAAGTCCGTTATTTTATACAAAACAACGGAGTTATTATGGAGGGGTAATATAGGTAGTTAGCTAAGATGGAAAACTAGTCTAGAGGAGGTGTGAAGGGAATGTGGAGTGAGAATGGAGAAGGGGGTAAAAAGAAAAAGGTAATCTCTAGTTAGAAATTACCTTTTATAATAGTTATTATTCTTCGTCTTTGTTTTTTAAAGGATTCCATCCTCTTGATTTTAAAGGGATTTTAGTGTTTGCTCTTGAGATAAGATGAACACCTTCACTCTCTTGTGTTGTGTGACCTATCACTGTTAAGTTTGGATTCCCCTTGATTTTGTCAAAGTCTTCCATTTTAATAGTGAATAACAGTTCATAGTCTTCACCACCATTGATAGCCATCGTAGTGGCATCGATATTAAACTCTTCGCAAGTGTTCATAAACTGAGGGTCTAATGGAAGTTTCTCTTCATATAGATTACATCCTACCTTAGAACTTTTGCAAATATGCATAATCTCAGAAGACAATCCATCAGAGATGTCTATCATCGCTGTTGGTTTTACACCTAGATCTGCTAAGAGCTGTTTGATATCTGTTCTCGCCTCTGGTTTTAACTGTCTTTCGATGATGTATTCGTAGATAGATAAGTCTGGCTGATTATTAGGGTTTACTAAGAATACTTGTTTCTCACGCTCTAGGATTTGCAATCCCATATAAGCAGATCCTATATCTCCTGTTACCACTAATAAGTCGTTGTCATTCGCTCCATTGCGGTATACTAATTCTTCTTCTTTAGCTTTACCAATAGCGGTCACGCTTATAATCAACCCTTTTTGTGATGAGGTAGTGTCTCCGCCTACTAAGTCTACTTTATAATACTTACACGCTAAGGCGATTCCTTCGTATAACTCATCTAGAGCTTCTAGAGGAAAACGATTAGATACTGCGATAGATACTGTAATCTGTGTAGGGATGGCATTCATCGCACAGATATCGGATAGGTTAACTACCACCGCTTTATATCCTAAATGCTTAAGAGGAGAGTATGCAAGGTCAAAGTGCACTCCTTCGATTAATAAATCTGTAGAAACAACTACTTTATCTTCTCCAAAAGACAATACTGCAGCGTCATCTCCGATGCCTTTAGTTGTACTCTCGTTTTCTATTGTAAAGTTTTGTGTTAAATGTTCTATTAATCCAAACTCACCTAAATGTCCTATATCTGTCTTAGATTGATTTTTATTCTCGATCATCGTATATCTGCTTTATTTTAAAGTAATGCAAAGGTAAAAAGAAAAGGCGATAGATTTATTTCTATCGCCTTTTAAACTATAAGTTAGCTCTTTTAAAATATTTAAAATAGCCATTATATGTATTGAAGTCTGGTACTAGACTAGCGTAGTAGCTAGGGTCTTCTTCTTCTATTATTTGTAACAGAGAGCGCCATATTTCTATTTCAGTAATAATCTCTCTAGCATAGTATTCGATATCATTTATCTCAAGGCCTTTATAGTAAGTAAGTGATTCTTGAGATTTTTGAATTAATTCTTTAGCCATTTGACGAGCATTTTCTTTTTCGCCAACTTTATAAGAACCTTCTACGAATGGATGTACAACTTCGTATAAACCATAGTATTTGATAGGCATGTTCGTCATCGCTATATCGATAACTTTCTTCGCTTTCTCATCTTTACCCTCTATTAATAGTTGTTCCATCAATCGAGCAAGGTTGATACGGTAGCTCAGTGCATTACGTCTAGTCTGAGGATCGTGATAGATTTTATCACTTCCCATATTACCCCAGTACCACTTCGTTACGATATCGTACATTCTATCTGCGTCTATAGAACCTCTATCTAGTGCATGAGAACTCTCTGTATCAGATTTCAGAGGAACTAGTTTATATACTAAACCACTTAACTGTAAGTAATCTTTCATCCAGATGAAATCATCATCTCCCCAGCTACCTCCAGAGAAGTATATAGGTCGTTCCCAGTTATTATTTGCTACTATATCTAACATGATAAGGCGGTGCTTATAGATAGCCTGGTCAGTAATGTTAACGTCTAGATAAGGTAATATATCTTTTCTTAAGTGAGGAGATACGATATTGTGTTTCGCTATATTAGCACTATCTACAGGTATTCTGATCTGATTAGTAGGAGCGATATACAATGTAGTTCCTGCCTCTGTTTTAATCTTCGTTCTATCGTCATCAGATTTAATGAAGTTAAGAAGAGAGTTGATGTCTATTCTTTCGTCAATCATCTTGTTTACGATGATAGCATCTCTTTTATTACCTACATATTGATCATGTGTGAATGAGATAGGTAGAGGCTCTGAGTCATACGCTTTTGCTCTCATCTGGTCAATATACCAGTCTAATGGAAGTAAACTCGTACATACAACTCTTACGTCTGTTCTGTATCCTTCTACATCTTGTAGATACCACAGTGGGAATGTATCGTTATCTCCAATAGTAAATAAGATAGCATTCGGATCACATGAATCTAAGTATGCTCTAGCGTTAGCAAGGGCTGTATAACGATCTGAACGGTCGTGGTCATCCCAGTTTTGTTGTGCTAATAATACAGGAGCTGCAAATAATGATACAACTAGAACAGCTGGACCAGCTATTTTTGGTTGTACATATTTTTTAAGACCGTCGAAGATAGCATATACTCCGAATCCAATCCACATCGCGAATACATAGAATGCTGGTACTACAGCATAGTCACGTTCACGCGGTTCGAATGGACGTTCATTCAAGAATATTTTAAGTGCAAAACTTGTAAATAGGAATAACACTAACAATACCCAGAACATCTTAGGGTCTTTACGATAGTGGAATACAATACCGATAAGCCCAAGTATAAAAGGTAAGAAGAAATAAGTGTTTCTACCTTTGTTTTCTAATGTATCTGAAGGTAAGTTATCTTGAGAACCTAAACGTATTTCGTCTAAGAATTTGATACCACTAATCCAGTTACCGTGTTGTAAGTCACCTTGACCTTGTACATCATCTTGTCTTCCTGCAAAGTTCCACATCAGGTAACGCCAGAACATATATCCGAATTGGTACTCAAACATAAAACCGATATTACTAGAGAATGAAGGTACTTCGATTTCTAGGTATTCTCCATATTGATCTAGGAACTTATCAAGTCCGTCATAGTCAATTTCACCACTAGCAAGACCTTGTTTTACTCCAGATACTAATTCTTCTAACTCTTTTGTTCCAGCATATTGAGAAGATACTCTGAAGTCTAACGGTTTAGTGTAACGCATATAGTTAACACGGTGATTTTTGTCTGTACTCCACAGTCTAGGAAGGAATCCTTTATGAGTACTGTCGAAGTTTTGTCCTGCGTTTTTATATTCGTTTACGATTTCATATTTACCTGTTTGGTAGTTTCTTTCGTAGTTTGGTTTTTCGTCTTTCCAAGGATTGTTTTTATCTAATCCTACATATTTTTTAGTGAAGTAAGAGTCGTAATAGATACTTTCTTCTCCATACTGTTCACGTTGGTAGTATGCTAATAACTCAGAAGCATCAGAAGGAGTGTTCTCATTGATCACTACTTTTGCATTGGCACGGATAGGTAACATTATCCAACTTGTCAATCCGACAAATACAAAAAGAAGTGTTAGAATAAGCGTGTTCGCCATTATTTTGTTTTTCTTCTCTGTGTATCTCAACCCGAATACAAAGAAGGCAACAATCAATAAGAAGGCAACAATAGTCCCACTGTTAAATGGCATTCCTATCGAGTTCACCATAAAGATCTCTGTCTTACCAAATAAGGCTAAGGTCTTAGGGAATAAGAAAGCAAAAAGGAAGAATAAAACTCCCACAGCCGCTATATTGGCTATGATAAAGTTTTTGATAGTTACTTTTTGATATCTTTTAAAGAAGTATAGTAATGCGATAGATGGAACTGTCAACAAAGCCATTAGGTGGACTCCAAATGAAGCTCCGATAACTAATCCTATCAATAATAGCCAACGATTACCTTTAGGAGTGTCGATATCATCATACCATCTCACACCTAAGTACAATAGAAGTGATGTCAGAAGCATCGCAGAAGCATATACTTCAGACTCTACAGCATTAAACCAAAAACTATCTGTGAATGAAAAGGCTAATGAACCAACAGCAGCACTACCTAAAACAACGATAGCATTGATATTCGTCCACTCACTTTTCGCAACGACGATTTTCTTAAGTAAATTAGATAATGTCCAGAACATAAAAAGAATGGTAAACGCGCTGGAAATAACAGCAACCATGTTTACCATTAGGGCAACTTTATCTGGAGAGGTAGCAAACATCGAGAAGAAAGCTCCTAACATTTGATAAAAAGGAGCCCCTGGAGGGTGTCCTACCTGTAGTTTAGCAGAGGTAGCAATATATTCTCCTGGATCCCAAAAGCTTACTGTAGGCTCTACTGTTAGTGTATAAGTCAATAGGGCAATGGCAAAACATAGCCATCCTCCTATAACATTCCACTTCTTGTAATTGAATGTCAACATATTTGTAATTACTAGATATTTTTTCAGATTGTATATACAAAGAAAAGATTTTTTTTGTGTTGCGTGAAGGAATTAGAAAAAATTAATTTTTTTGATAGAAAAGTTTGGAGATTATAAAAATAGTTATACTTTTGCATCCGCATTGATGAAGTAATTACGCTTTACGGTATGTAAAAAAGGTATTGGCCTATGGTGTAATGGTAACACAGCTGATTTTGGTTCAGTCGTTCTAGGTTCGAGTCCTAGTAGGCCAACAGAAAAGCCTCTTGATTTTTCAAGAGGCTTTTTTTATTTTAATTGTACGTAAAAATAAAATGTTAAAATTATCAATACTCTCTCTTGACTATGAGTATCTTAGCAAAATAGGGGGCTGAGAGTGATTAAAAAAGACATTTTATATTTGGAAGAATCAAAAAATGTGCTAATTTTGCATCCGCATTACTGAAGTAATTATGCCAAAGTAATGAAATGGTACTGGCCTATGGTGTAATGGTAACACAGCTGATTTTGGTTCAGTCGTTCTAGGTTCGAGTCCTAGTAGGCCAACAAAAAACCTCTTGATCATTCAAGAGGTTTTTTTATTTCAAGAATAAGGAATTGAAATAAGAAAGGTCAGAGCACGCTCTGACCTTTTTTTGTTATTAGTTTTGACCTTTGAATTCAGGTTTTCTTTTTTCTAAGAAAGCAGTAGTTCCTTCTGTGAAGTCTTCTGTTTCGAAGCATTCTCCGAAGTTCTTGATTTCTTCGTGGTATCCGTTTACACCATCTTTAAAGTTAGCATTAATAGATTTTATTGCTCTTCCAATTGCAGAAGCAGAGTTAGAAGCTATTTTGTTCGCTATTTTCTTTGTGAATGCTAATAGTTCTTCTTGCTCTACAACGTGGTTCACTAATCCATAAGATAGAGCTTTATCAGCTGTTATCATCTCTGCAGTCATGATTAGCTCCATTGCTCTTCCTTTTCCAATAAGTTGAGGTAAGCGTTGTGTTCCGCCATATCCTGGGATTAGTCCAAGTGTTACTTCTGGAAGTCCCATTTTAGCGTTATTAGAAGCTATTCTGAAGTGTGCTGACATCGCTAACTCTAATCCACCTCCTAGGGCAAATCCATTAACAGCAGCGATTACTGGTTTGTTGTAATTTTGAACATAGTCGAATAGAAGCTCTTGTCCTTTGGCAGCTAACTGTGAACCTTCACTAGTGTTGAAGCTAGAGAATTCTTTAATGTCAGCACCTGCAACGAAAGCTTTTTCTCCACTTCCAGTAAGGATGATAACACGTGTTTCACGGTCTTTTTCAAAGTGTTTAAGGGCTTGGTGAAGCTCTTCAATTGTTGGCTTGTTTAAAGCGTTTAATTTAGTTGGTCTATTAATGGTTATAATGGCCAGACTTCCTTCTTTTTCTACTAGAATATTTTCAAAATCCATAATATCTTTTATTTGATTAATTATTTATAATAGGCAAGGTAACAATAAATGTGGTGCCAAGACCTTCTTCTGTTTCGAAGACTATTGTACCGTTGTAATTTGTAATTATGTTTTTTATGATTCCCAATCCTAATCCCATGCCACTTGTTTTGGTAGTGAACTTAGGTTGGAATATTTTGTTTAGATCTTCTTGCTTTATACCTGTTCCGTTATCAGCTACTTTGATGATTGCGCTTTCTTCTGTTCTAGATATACTCACTTTTATTTGTGGGCTCTTCTGCTCAGATGGGATAGCTTGTATTGCATTTTTGACTAAGTTAGTAATAATTCTGATTAGTTGTGTTCTATCTATTTTAGAGATGATCTCCTGATCGGTGCTTTCAAACCAGATATAGTCTTCATTAAAGATGTCAAGTGTTAATTTTACAGTATTGACAATGTCAAGAGTTTCGTCTTGCTGAGCAGGCATTGCAGCAAAGCTTGAGAACGCTGTTGCAACAGAAGTCATCGTATCTATCTGTTGTATTAATACCTGTGAAAAATCTTTTAGTTTAGTTTTAATATTAGGATCATTAGGGTCAAATCTTCTTTCAAAGCTTTGAACAGTCAGACGCATTGGAGTAAGAGGATTTTTTATTTCGTGTGCAACTTGCTTAGCCATTTCTCTCCAAGCTTGCTCTCTTTCTGTTTGAGCTAGTTTTTCGTACGAATCATCGAGTTTCTCCACCATATCATTATATGCAGTGATAAGAGCTGAGATCTCTTTACTAGTGTTGCTAGAATCAATCTTTTCGTTTTTTTGCCCGAACTTAGTACTTGTAATCTTGACACTAATATTGTTTAGACTTTGGGTAATATAGTTTGACAAGAAGTAAGAGATAGCAATAGACATAATCAGCATAATGATATATACTTGTCCAAATTTAACCATGAAGTTCTGAATCTCGTTCTCGTAAAACTCTGTTTTCTCCTCATACGGTATTTTAAGTATACCTAGGGGTTTGTACTTTAAATCCTTTAAGAAGCTATATGCGATACGTATACGGTTGCTATCTACCGTTTTTATATCTACAAAGCGTTTGTTTGGAGAGGACTGTATTGTCTTTAAAACTAAAGGAGAGATGTTTTTAGAGATGCTATCTACAGAAAAGGTACCTCTTGAGGTAATCAAGAGGTGTCCTTGTAGATCGTGTATATTGATCTCTGTATTGTGTATGGCTGCTAGCTCATGTATTTTATCTCTAAAAATGCGAGGGATATTCTCTGTTGTTAGAGGGTATTCTGAGGTTGTTAAGATGTAGTTTATATTCTCGTTGATAGAGTTTTCTGTCCTTTCTAGTCTATATTGATGATAAGTACGTGCTTCTTCTCTGAATTGATACACTGATACAGCTGATATCAATACAGATGAGATAATACTCAAAAATATAAGTGAGAAAAATATTCTATTTCTCAGAGAAAAGTTCTTTAATATAAAGTCATCTTTCATTATTTTCTGCTATCGCGAATTCGTTTGTATAAGCGTATTCCTAGCATTAATAGTATTGATAATCCTACTAGACCTACAACTCCAAATATCCAATTAAAAGTACTTTTTAAAATTACTAAAAATACTACAGAAAATAAAATCAAGGTTGCTCCTTCATTCCAAATTCTAAAAAAGGAAGATGTTTTAGTCATCGTTCTATTGTTGATTTGTTTGACGAACTGATGGCATTTTAGATGATAAGCAATTAATGCTACTACAAATAATAGTTTTACATGCATCCAAGGTTGACTTAACCAAGCAGGTATTGCTATCAGCATCCATATTCCAAAAATAGTTGCCAATACTGCCGCAGGCCATGTGATGATGTTCCACAGGCGATTAGTCATGATGGTGTATTGATCTCTTAGGATGTTGGATTGTACTTCAGGCATATCCTTCGTCTCGGAGTAATATACAAATAGACGTACGATATAGAATAGTCCTGCAAACCAGCATACTATAAAAATAATATGTAGAGCTTTTAGATATAGGTATAACATGCTATTATTTGTTTTGCCATTCTTTAATCCAAGTAACCATTGCATCTATCCACATGTCATCATCATTCATACAAGGGATTGTTCTAAACTCTTCTCCTCCGTGTTTTAAGAATTCGTCATGTGCTTCCATGCCTATTTCTTCTAGTGTTTCAAGACAGTCGGCTACAAAGGCAGGAGTAACTACTGCTAGCTTTTTAATGCCTTTCTCAGCTAATCCATTTACAGTAGCATCAGTTGGAGGTTGTAGCCATTTGTCCATTCCTAATCTAGATTGGAATGAGTTAGTGTATTTATCAGCAGGGATGTTTAATTTCTCTACTACTTGTCTTGTTGTTTCTAAACATTGGTGTCTATAGCAGAACTCATGTGCTTTAGAAGCTGTTTGACAGCAAGAGCCGTCTATAGTACAGTGTCCCTTCGTTACATCTGATTTGCGGATATGTCTTTCAGGTACCCCATGATAAGAGAATACGATATGGTCATAGTCATACCCTTCTAGATGACCTTGTATAGTATGAGCTAGAGCATCTACATATTCTTTCTTGTTGTAGAAAGCTGGGAAGCTCGTAACTTTCATTTGAGGAAAGTATTTCTGTCTTACTTCTTCTGCTAATACATTAATAGTCTCTGTAGTTGCCATGGCAAACTGAGGGTAAAGAGGGATCATTAGTACATCATCTATACCTTTGTCTTTTAATTCTTGTAAACCTGTTTGGATAGAGGGTTCTCCATATCTCATAGCTAATGCTACTGGTATGTCCACTTTTGCTTGTACTTTCTTTTGTTGTCTTTCAGAAATTACGATTAGTGGTGAACCTTCTTTCCACCATATTTTAGAATAAGCTTCTGCTGATTTCTTTGGTCTAGTATTCAGTATGATTCCTTTAACTAATAAACTTCTTAGGATGTATGGCATGTCTATTACTCTTTCATCCATTAAGAATTCTCCTAAGTATGGTTTTACGTCTTTTGCTGTAGGGCTTTTAGGTGAGCCTAGGTTAACTAATAATATACCTTGCATGTTGTTAATTATTTGTGTTGAGAGACATTAAGTATTTTTTCGGTGTAGTGCCAAACTTCTTTTTAAAGGCAGCAATGAAATGACTAGCAGAACTATAACCGATCTTTAGTCCTACTTCGTTTACATTATAACTACCGTTGTCTAAGAGCTTGCGTGCGTATTCCATCTTATAATCAAACAAGAAGCTGAATACAGAGTCACCGTAAATCTGCTTAAAGCCCATTTTTAGTTTTTTAATGTTAATACCTACTGAGTCTGCTAACTCTTGAAGAGTAGGTGGTTCAGCCATTTTACTGATGATGATATCTTTCGCTTTTTTGATTTTAACGACATCGTCTTCATCAGATAAGAATGGGCAATTCTCTATGTTTTGATCTTCATTCTGATTAAATAGTAAACTAAGTAACTCGTATGTCTTACCAGTGTAGTATAGCTTTTTGATAGTTGGATTCATATAGAAGTTAAACAACTGATTTAGGACTATAGCCATAGAAGGAGTAATTTCTTCTTCAGAGTAATACTTCTTGTCTCTGTTTTCACCAGTTAAAAAACCGATGAACTCTGCTTCTGTTGAAAATAGAGCATGGAACTTCTTGATAGAAATTAAAACACTTATGACCCATGTATTAGGGGATATCTCTAAGTGTACAGGAAGCTGTTTTTGTGGGTTGTATAAGATCAAGAACTTTTCTTCATTAAGAGGAAGAGAATAGGCTCCTTGATTGAATACAAATTTGGCAGACCCTTTTAAACCAAAGTAAAATTGGATAACATCTGTTCCCATTTCTCGTTGAAATGTTATGTTCTCTGTCAAGTTGTTTTCGAATCTTAATATCGAAAAATTATCATCAATTATTATTTCTTCCGTAGGACTCATAGCGATACTTTTTAAACTTAAGTTAGAAACTTATCTAGTTATTTTTTATTTAGAACGATTCTATATAGGGTGTCTTTTAACCCTTGCTATTGTTGCAAATGTACTGTATTATAATGAAATGCAAGGCTTTTTTTTTCAGAAATCCCTTAGCGATATAAATAGTCCTTCTAGCGTTACTTTTGTCGATTCTTTAATCTTAAATTTGTTTACTTTTTTGAATTAACTCTGTGGTATGGACAAAATAGATAAGACTAAACCTGCGACTTTTTATGCAGTGGGATTAAGTTATAAGAAAGCGGACGCTGAAATGCGCGGTAAGTTTAGTCTAAGTGATGAGGCCAAAGACAATTTATTAACTCAAGCTAAAAATGAAGGAATCGAGAGTTTAATCGTGATTTCTACATGTAATAGAACGGAGATATTTGGTTTCGCACAACACCCTTTCGAACTGATTAAATTATTATGTGATAACAGTAATGGTACAGTGGATGACTTCCGCAACGTGGCTTATGTATATAAGACTAAGGAGGCGATAGAACACTTATTCCGTGTTGGAACAGGACTAGATAGTCAGATATTAGGTGATTTTGAAATTATCAGTCAGATTAAGAATGCTTTCTACTTAGCGAAGGAGAAAGAATTGACAACAAATTACTTCGAGAGATTAGTCAATGCAGTTATCCAAGCAAGTAAACGTATCAAGAATGAGACTGAGCTTAGTTCTGGAGCTACTTCTGTGTCATTTGCTTCTGTACAATATATTATGGACCATGTAGAAGATATCTCTAATAAGAATATCTTGTTATTCGGAACAGGTAAAATCGGTAGAAATACATGCGAAAACTTAGTGAAGCATACTAAGAATGATCATATCACACTTATTAATAGAACAAAAGAGAAAGCATTAGAAGTAGCAGGTAAGTTTAACCTTATCGTAAAGGATTATGCAGATTTACAAGCAGAAATACGCAAATCAGATGTGCTTATCGTAGCGACTGGTGCGCAGAAACCTACAGTAGATAAGGCGTTGCTTAACTTGACAAAACCTCTTGTTATTTTAGATTTGTCTATTCCTAAGAACGTGAGTGATGATGTGACTGAGATAGAAGGAGTAGAATTAATACACCTTGATTATTTATCTCAAATGACAGATAAGACGATCGAGAGAAGAAGAGAGTTCATTCCACAAGCAGAAGAAATTATAGAAGAGATCATGTCTGAGTTTATCGCTTGGACGAAGATGAGAAAATTCGCACCTACTATACATGCTCTTAAATCTAAGCTAGAGCAGATAAAAGATGGGGAATTAGATTATCATAAAAAGAAATATGATAACTTTGATTCTGAGCAGGCTGAACTAATCAGTATGCGCATCATACAGAAGATCACTACGCACTTTGCAAACCATCTTCGTCATGAAGATACAGTAGTGGATCAGAGTATAGAATGGATAGAAAAAGTGTTTCATATAGAATCAAATTAAAATGGGTAGAATTATTCGTATAGGTACACGTGATAGTGAACTAGCAATGTGGCAAGCAAAAACAGTTGAACAATCTCTTCAGAAATTAGGGTACAAAACAGAGTTAGTACCTGTTAAATCTACAGGAGATCTAGTGTTAGATAAGCCACTATATGAGATGGGAATCACAGGAATCTTTACTAAGACTCTAGATGTGGCAATGATTAAAAAAGAGGTAGATATCGCAGTACATTCTATGAAAGATGTACCAACAGCTCTACCACAAGGAATCGTACAAGGAGCAGTACTTAAACGTGCTAATACTGTAGATATCTTATTACATAAAGGAGATACATCTTTTATGTCAGAAGAGGTTGAGGCAGTAGTAGCTACAGGAAGTTTAAGACGTAAAGCTCAATGGTTAAACCGTTTCCCAAAGCATACAACAGTTGACCTACGAGGTAATGTAAATACTCGTATGGAAAAACTACAAAACAGCGATTGGAATGGAGCAATCTTCGCTTCAGCTGGTTTAGATCGTATTAAAAAGAAACCATCGAACTTCATTAATCTTGACTGGATGATACCAGCACCTGCACAGGGAGCTATGGTAGTAGTCGTAAATGCAGATGATAATCATGCTTTAGACGCAGTAGCTCAGTTAAATGATTATGAAACAGAGATGACTACTTATATAGAAAGACAGTTCTTAAGAACACTAGAAGGTGGGTGTACAGCTCCTATCGGTGCTTTAGCTACTTATAATGATCACGATGACACGATTAATTTTAAAGGGGTATTATTCTCTTTAGATGGTCAACAGAAGTTCGAAGTGAACAAAGTAGTGGATATCGCAGAGTGGAAGAAACTTGGATTCTTTGCGGCTAAAGAAATTCTTGAGAATGGTGGTAGTGAATTAATGGAAACACTACGTCAACAATTAAAAAAATAAAATGTCTTTTAATCCAACTATTTTATCTACACGTAAGATTAAAGCGAGTGTATTAGACACTGTTGCTTTAGGGAAGGTGCATTTAGTAGAACAAGATTATATCTTGACAGAACACTTGGTATTCGACTTAGATGCTGTACATGAGTATGTATTGTTTACAAGTCAGAATGCGGTGAAGAGTGTGATTAGTCAAGGGTATAGAGAAGTTCTGAATAAGAAACCAGCGCTATGTGTAGGGATAAAAACAAAAGAATTGTTGGAAGAGAACGGTTGGGAAGTTAAGGCTTGGGCACATTATGCAAAAGAATTAGCTCCTATCATTGTTCAGGACTATAAAGATAGATACATAACATTCTTTAGTGGAAGTATCAGAAGAGATCTATTGCCAGATGCTTTTAGAGCAAATGGTGTGGTCTTTAATGAGTTCACAGTATATCAGACTGTACTTAATCCAGTAAAGAATGAATATAAAATAGATGGATTGTGCTTTTACAGTCCTTCAGCGATAGAGAGTTATCTTCAGCAGAACAGCATCACGACAGAAGTGTGCTTCTGTATAGGAGATACTACAGCAGAACCATTAAAAGGAGTTACACAGAATATTGTAATAGCGAAGCAACCTACAGTGGAGGCTACATTACAAGCTTGTGTGGATTATTATAAATAGAGTCAGCTAAAAATTGACGTATTAAAATCGAATAGAAATGATTAAAAATGATTTATTCTTAAGAGCGTTAAAAGGTGAAACAGTAGAGAGACCACCTGTATGGATGATGCGTCAAGCAGGTAGATACTTACCAGAGTTTCGCGAATTAAGAGATAAGTATGATTTTTTTACACGTTGTAGAATGCCAGAAATCGCAGCTGAGATTACAGTACAACCGATTCGTATTGTAAAACCAGATGCTGCTATTTTATTCTCAGATATTTTAGTCGTACCGCAAGCTATGAACATTGATGTAGAGATGAGACCAGGAGTAGGGCCATGGGTACCTAATCCTATCCGTTCTGCTAAAGATGTAGAGCAAGTTATCGTACCTAATATCGAAGAGACATTAGGATATGTAATGGATGCTATTAAAGTAACGAAAGAGATGTTAAACGATGAGGTACCATTGATTGGATTCGCTGGTTCACCTTGGACTATCTTTTGTTATGCAGTAGAAGGAAAAGGTTCTAAGAGCTTTGACTTAGCGAAAGGAATGTGTTTTTCTGACCCAGTAGCGGCGCATACGTTATTACAAAAAATTACAGATACAACTATTTTATACCTTAAAGAAAAGGTAAAAGCAGGTGTAAATGCAGTACAAATATTCGATTCATGGGGAGGTATGTTATCTCCAGTAGATTACCAAGAGTTTTCATGGCAGTATATTAATCAAATAGTAGAAGCATTAGCTGATATCACTCCAGTTATTGTATTTGGAAAAGGATGTTGGTTTGCATTACCTGAAATGGCGAAGTCAAAAGCTTCTGCATTAGGAGTAGACTGGACTTGTAGCCCACAGAACGCTCGTCTATTCACAGGAGGAGATATCACATTACAAGGTAACTTTGACCCAAGCCGTCTAATGTCTCCGATCCCTACTATTAAGAAAATGGTACACGAGATGATCGATGCTTTCGGTAAAGATAAGTATATAGTGAACTTAGGTCACGGTATCTTACCTCATATCCCAGTAGATCATGCAAAAGCATTTATCGAAGCGGTAAAAGAATACGAACACAAGTAAAATATTGACAGAAAAGCCTGCCGAAGTATGACGTAGGCTTTTTTGTTTTACTATATCATTTGACCTATGTTAAACAAAGGAACAAAAAGTGAAGAAGAAAGACGTATAGAGTCTATTGTTCAGAAGTTGTCTTCTATTGGATTTACACCAGAGGACAAGAAATTTATAGAAGATCTAGACGTAGAGCTTCAAAAGATAGGCCTGAGTTATGAACAACTGTTGATAACAGAAGGTAAGGACTTAGCCTTACACTTACATAAATTCAACTTCCCTTGGGATAAGATGGAAGAGTTCACAGATCTATTAGTGAAGTGGTCTTCTCAAGAGCCTTTATTAAAAGCAAAAGCAAAGGCTGTCTATCAATATATCCAAGATGAGAGTAAAGCATTCTCATTTAATATCATGACTAAGATTAGTCGTCTTTAAGAGATCACTATTTACAGCAGAAACAGGTTGAGGTATCATACACACTATGATAGTGATATGTAGGACTAGAGGAGTCTGCTTACTATTGTTTATTTAAAGATAAGGTAGAGAGGTGTAATATAATGTATTGGCTGAACTACGGAACAATAGTTTTTTTAATGATGAGTATCCTGACAGAGAGAGGATATGTACTATTTATAATATGAAAGAACAATTTTATCAATATATACAACAGCTTCAAGATACCATTACAAAAGGACTTGAAGATATAGATGGAAAGGCAAAATTCCAAGAAGACCTTTGGGAACGTCCTGAAGGTGGTGGAGGTCGCACACGCGTAATCGAGAATGGAGCAGTATTCGAAAAAGGAGGAGTGAATATCTCTGCCGTACACGGACCATTACCAGTAGCGATGCAAAAGTACTTTAATGTAGGAGATGTAGATTTCTTCGCTTGTGGACTATCGTTAGTGATTCACCCGAAGAGTCCTATGGTACCTACAGTACATGCTAACTGGCGTTATTTTGAAATGTATGACAAAGAAGGTACAGTAGTGCGTTCTTGGTTTGGTGGAGGACAAGACCTTACACCTTATTACCTATTCGATGAGGATGCTACGCATTTTCATACTGTATGTAAGACAGCTTGTGATAAACATAATCCAGCGTTTTATCCATTGTATAAAAAGCAATGTGATGAATATTTTTGGAATGCACATAGAGAAGAGGCACGTGGTATCGGAGGATTATTCTTTGACCGCTTAGAAGTAACAGAAGAAATGTCTATGCAACAGTGGTATGACTTCGTAACCGAAGTAGGAGATAGCTTCTTAGAAGCTTATGCACCTATCGTAGAACGTCGTATGGATACCCCTTATAGCAATGAGCACCGTACATGGCAAGAAATCAGAAGAGGTAGATACGTAGAGTTTAATCTTGTTCATGATAAAGGAACTCTATTTGGCCTAAAAACCAATGGACGTATCGAATCTATCCTAATGAGTTTGCCACCACATGTACAATGGGTATATGACCACCATCCAGAAGAAAACAGTTGGGAAGAAAAGCTGTTGAAGGTATTAGCTAATCCTGTTGATTGGATGAAATAGTTTACAGTTCACGGTTAACAGTTTACAGTATAAAACTACTTAATAGAGATAATTAGTTATATAAACAAATTATTAAGTTATTAGATTTTGTGTATAATGGAATGTTTGTTGTTGCAATTTATGGTACTATAAATAACCATGAATTATATGATAGACTATCGAAATTATAATGTTTGGAAACTGAGCCATGAATTGGTATTAAAGATCTATCCATTATTAAATTTATATCCTAAGTATGAGGAAAGAAATTTAATAGATCAGATAAGAAGGGCAGTAGTATCAATTCCTACCAATATCGCAGAAGGATGTGGTAAGGATACACAAAAAGAACTTGTTAGATATCTATATATCGCCTCAGGTTCAGCACATGAAGTTGAGTATTTAATATTTTTATCAAAAGACTTAGGTTACTTGAATGAGAATGATTTTTACTCAGTTCAGAATGATATTGTAAGTATTAAAAAGATGCTTGTAGTGTTGATTAAAAGAATAAGAGAAACAATGGATAGTAAAAAGTAAACTATAATATTGTTTATTCTATAAATAGAACATTAATAGAATTATCGGGTACATTTAACTGTAAACTGTAAACCGCTTGCTGTAAGCTGTATACCGTTCACCGTAAATCAAAATAAGAACACAGGTCAACGTTCTGTTTATAGATGTCGAGAGCAACTGTAAACTGTAAACAGTTCACCATAAACCAAAATAAGAACATAGGTCAACGGTCTGTTTATAGGTGTCGAGAGCAACTGTAAACTGTATACCGTTCACCGTAAACCAAAATAAGAACATAGGTCAACGGTCTGTTTATAGATGTAGAAAGCAACTGTAAACTGTAAACCGTTCACCGTAAACTAAAATAAGAACACAGGTCAACGTTCTGTTTATAGATGTCGAGAGCAACTGTAAACTGTAAACCGTTCACCGTAAACCAAAAATAATTATGTTTCCATTACAAAGAGGTAGAAGATTAAGAACAAATGAGTCTATTCGTAGTTTGGTAAGAGAGACTATCGTGACTCCACAAGATTTTATGTTCCCTATGTTTATAGCAGAAGGGACTAATGTACAAGAAGCTATTCCTTCGATGCCAGGTATGTTTAGACGTTCTGTGGATTTGACAGTAAAGGAAGTAAAAGAGCTTTATGCATTAGGTATTCGCGCAGTGAATATCTATGTAAAAGTAAGTGATCATTTAAAAGACAATGCAGGTACAGAAGCATGGAATCCTAATGGATTAATGCAGACTGCTATCAAAGCGATAAAAGATGCATGTCCAGGTATGATCGTAATGCCAGACGTAGCATTAGACCCATATTCTATATACGGACATGATGGTATTATAGAGAATGGAGTAGTAGTGAATGACCCTACAGTAGATGCACTGACGAAGATGAGCGTATCTCATGCAGAGGCAGGAGCAGACTTCGTAGCACCTAGTGATATGATGGACGGACGTATCTTACGTATGCGTGAAGCATTAGACCAATCAGGATTTACGAATGTAGGTATCATGAGTTATTCTGCTAAGTATGCATCTGCATTCTACGGACCATTCCGCGATGCACTAGACAGCGCACCGAGAGCAGATGTAGAGATACCAAAAGACAAAAAAACATACCAGATGGACTATGCTAATCGTATTGAGGCTGTGAAAGAGGCGTTATACGATGTAGAAGAAGGAGCAGATATCCTTATGGTAAAACCTGGTATGGCTTATTTAGATATCGTACGTGAAGTGAAAGACGCTGTGAATGTGCCTGTAGCTGTGTACCAAGTATCTGGTGAGTACGCTATGGTAAAGGCTGCATCAGAGAGAGGGTGGCTTGATCACGATCAGATAATGATGGAACAATTAACTTGTATCAAACGCGCTGGAGCAAGTATTATCTCAACATACTTCGCTAAAGAAGCGTCTATTTTATTGAATAAATAGTTAGAATAAGTACTATAAATAAAAGAAGCTCGTTGATTTTGTCAACGAGCTTTTTTCATTATAAGCTATTGATAACTTTTTTTCTAAATAGTAGTAAGAAGTGTTTTAACTTTATCCACTAGTAAAATTATAGAATATATGACGCCTGATTTTAAAAATAAAACATATCGATTAGCAGAGTTTATCTTACTTGTTAAAGATCGAAAAGAAAGAACTACGGAGTATGATCCAGCCTATCAGTATGCTATTTATGCTGTAGAAGATGAGGCAGATGTAGAATTAGAGATTTATGTTGGTGATCCTGTTGAGGTGACAGAGGATGATGAAGAGATATATCCAGACGCTGTTACAGAACTAGATATGTGGTATCTGTGCTCTGACGAAGATATACAAGATGTAGTAGACTTAGCAGTGAGCCAGAAACCCACAGTGACGGTAGAAGAGCTCATCATGGCATTAGATTACTACCTGACGATAGATGATTTTATTGATTTTGACTAAACGATATAGAGACTACTAAATGTTATTTGTCCGTTTATTGCACTAAAAGGACTGTTTTGTATACTATAATGTTCATTTTGTTTCTCTATTTTTGATGGAAATAAATAAACAACAACAATGACAAAAATTATAAAAACTAGTTTGCTACTTCTTGCTACTATTAGTGTAGTAGCATGTGGCGGTAAGGATGATAAAACACAACCTGAAGCTGTGTACGAATCAGAGAGAGGAGAAGTAGCCGAAATGACTATGTCTGAAAAAATCAAACTAGGTGAAGACATCTTTAAAGGAAAAGGAAACTGTGCTTCTTGCCATCAGACAGATAAAAAAATAATAGGACCTAGTGTCAAAGAAATATTACAAGTGTATGATAAACACAACGCTGATCTAGTTTCTTTCTTGAGAGGAAATGAGGAACCTATAGTTGATCCGTCTCAGTTTATCATTATGCAAGCTAACTTAGAGATCACGAAGAAGTTTAGCGATCTAGAAATGGAAGCACTTATTGCCTATATGCGAAGTTTATAGATAATAAATAAACAGTAAGATATCGAAAAGCCTTGAGTCAATAGATTCAAGGCTTTTTTATATTCAGTAAGAGATAGATTTTACCCATTAATATAAAATGCAATTCAGACTAGATTGAATGATAAATGGGAATAAAATACTATTTATTAGGGGGTGGTCGGCATGTGGTCGGCTAGTGATGGGCATTTGGTCGGCTTAAAAGTACCAAAAATAGCCTATCACTATCCCATCATATAGGTATCATATAGTGAGCAAGTGGAAGGAGCGTAAAAGTGAGTAAAAGGGAATTAGAATAGAAAGCATAGTAATGTGCTTAATATTAGTGTGATAGGAGGTGAAGGAATAAGATAGTGCTACATATTATAAAAAGAGAATAAAAAAATGTTGTCTAATATGCGAAGAAAGTGCTCATTCTTAGAGAAATAAAATGAAGAGTTCTAATATTAATCTGTAAAGTGTAAATGATCTATATCCCTTATAAACACTGGCTATTTAGAAGCATTCTACGATTTTATAAGGACTTTAATTAGTAATTTTACTAAACAAAAATAAACTAACAATTCAATGGACTTCATATATCAAGATCCGTATCCGATTCAGAAAGATGATACGCAGTACAAAAAGATTTCTTCTGACTATGTAAAAGTAGAAAAATTAGGAGATAGAGAGATATTAGTGGTTGATCCTAAAGCGATTGAGATGATTGCTGAGACAGCGATGACAGATGTGTCATTCATGTTGAGAACATCGCACTTAGAAAAATTAAAAGCTATCCTAGACGATCCGGAAGCGACAGATAACGATCGTTTTGTGGCTTATAACTTATTACAAAACGCAAAAGTAGCAGTAGAAGGACAATTGCCTTCTTGTCAAGATACAGGTACTGCTATCGTAGTGGCAAAAAAAGGAGAAAACGTATATACGGGATCGAATGATGCCGAGAGTTTATCTAAAGGTATCTTTGAAACATACCAAAAGAAAAACTTGCGTTACTCTCAGATCGTACCTATCAGTATGTTTGAGGAGAAAAACTCAGGTTCTAACTTACCAGCACAGATCGATATCTATGCTACACAAGGAGCTAAATATGAGTTCTTATTCTTAGCGAAAGGTGGAGGATCTGCTAACAAGACGTTCTTATACCAAAAAACAAAATCTCTTCTTAATGATAAAAACTTAACGGAATTTATCAAAGAGAAAATCATGGATCTAGGTACTGCTGCCTGTCCTCCATATCACTTAGCATTAGTGATCGGTGGTACATCTGCTGAGGCAAACTTAGCGGCTGTAAAGAAAGCATCTGCTGGATACTATGATAACTTACCTACTTCTGGGAATATGGGAGGTCAAGCGTTCCGTGACTTAGAGTGGGAGAAAAAATTACAATTAATCTGTCAAGAGTCTAAGATTGGAGCACAGTTCGGGGGTAAATACTTTACTCATGATGTACGTGTGATCCGTCTTCCTCGTCACGCTGCTTCATGTCCTGTAGGATTAGGAGTATCTTGTTCGGCAGATAGAAATATAAAAGCGAAAATCACTGCAGAGGGATTATTCGTAGAACAATTAGAGACTGATCCAGGACGCTTCTTGCCTGCAGTAGCTCCTCACTTAGAAGAGCCTGTGGTAATCGACTTGGACAAGCCAATGAAAGAACAATTAGCAGAGTTAACGAAGCATCCTATCAAAACTCGTGTAATGTTAAACGGAACTGTTATCGTGGCGCGCGACATCGCTCACGCTAAGATCCAAGAGATGTTAGACAATGGACAAGAGATGCCAGAATACTTCAAAAATCACCCAGTGTACTATGCAGGGCCAGCTAAGACTCCAGATGGTATGCCATCAGGAAGCTTCGGACCAACTACAGCAGGGCGTATGGATCCTTATGTAGATAGTTTCCAAGCGGTAGGTGGAAGTATGATTATGTTAGCGAAAGGTAACCGTAGCCAAGCGGTAACTAATGCGTGTAAAAAACACGGTGGTTTCTATCTAGGTTCTATCGGAGGACCAGCTGCTATCCTTGCAAAAGAGAATATCTTAAGCGTAGAGGTGGTTGACTTCCCAGAATTAGGAATGGAAGCTGTACGTAAGATCGTAGTGAAAGACTTCCCTGCCTTCATCATCACTGATGATAAAGGAAATGACTTCTTCGCAGATCTATAGTAATCAATTAGGAATTGAGAGTTAGGAATTACGAATGTGTGCCTATGGCATGTGATTATTCATAAACCTAACTTTTAAAACAAGGATAAACTAACAATTTATAGACGACAATGAAAAGCCGATACTAGCGACAGTATCGGCTTTTTTTAATTGGGAATTTAGAATTAGGAATGTCCCATTCACTAACGGTGTCAAACAGATGTTTTTTTAAGGCTCTGTTCTGTGTCACTTCCTATTGACATACTGTATAGCACACAGTATGTCATCCCGACGATAGGAGGAATCGCACTAGTTTATTCTCACGACTATTTCTACATCTCGTGTGTGATCTTTCCTTACGTCAAGATGACAAAGACAACGGGTAAGGTGTAGGTTAGTAGTAACTTCCAAATATTACTACTTCTTTGTTATTCCGACGATAGGAGGAATCATATTAGTATATCATACATTGATATAGTCAATATAAGTGCCTGAATAATAATATAAGTAGCCCTATTCTAGTAAAGAATAGGGCTGTTTTTTTAAAACTTACTTCTTATGTCTCAAGAGTAGTAATAAGCTAATTAGGAGTAATAAAGCTGCTATGGCAAAGGCTATACCAGGTAAGTATGGTAAGGTATTGTCCTGTGTGTATAGGTAGAAACAATAGGTAAATACTGGTGGAGCCACAATAGTCGTTAATCCGTTAAGGCTTCCTAATACCCCCTGTAGTTCTCCTTGATGTTGCTGATCTAGTGACTTAGATAGCATAGACTGAAAACCTGTCTGTTGTATACTTCCTAGTAAGTATAATGTGATACCTACCCAGAGTTGTATTTCAGTAACACAATAACTCAATAAGAGTAATCCTATAAAGCAGGTTAATAAACCGATGTAGACAAGTCTTTGGTCTGATAGTTTAGTAGACAAGTATTGCAATAGGTATGCTTGTACTAAGAAACCTATGATGCCTATAATGGTTAGTGATAATCCTACTTGCTGTTTACTCCAGTCAAACTGTATCATGGTATAGAATGACCACGTACTCTCCATGCTATGTGATGCAGCCGAAAGTAAAAAGAATACAATAAATAGTAGACTTAGTTGTTTAAAGCGCTTGATACTTTTTAGAGATTGTAAAGGGGAGATTTCTTTTAGTGATAATCGTTTCAGTGAACGTGAAGTATTGGTTTCTGGAAAGAAGAAATACCCATAAAGAACATTTAATAAACCTAATATTCCCGCAAAGTAAAAAGGGTAGGTAAAATGATATTCTCCTAATAATCCTCCTACTAAAGGGCCTATGATAAAGCCAATATTAAAAGCTGCATTTAAATAGCCGAAGTATTTCGTTCTGTTATCTTCATCTGTAACATCTGTAATCGTAGCTGATGCCACGGCAAAGGTAGCACCTGTCACCCCGGCGATAAGCCGACTGATGAATAGTAACCAATAACTATGAGCAAGTGCCATAATAAAACAGTCTATAGAGAATCCAAAAAGAGAAAGTAATAATACTCGTCTACGTCCATAACGATCGCTAATAATCCCTAAGATTGGTGCAAAGATAAATTGCATAAAGGCGTAAGCTAACGTAAGTACACCTCCGTACTTCGCTGCTGTGCTGAGGTCAGCATGTAGTACGTGTTCTAATAGTTCTGGTAATACTGGAAAGATAATACCGAAGCCAGCACTGTCTAATATAATGGTGATCGTAATGAATATTACGATGCTGTTAATCTTGTTTGATTGCATAAGTATATATAATAAAATAACGGTACCCTAAAGAGGGGGTACGCTTAAATAAACTGAGTCACTTACTACGCTGTAGGGGGCGACTGTGATTCGGAATGTTATTTTACTATTGCTGCATAATGGACAAAGATAATGTGTAATGGGTTTATTATCAAAGAGTAATTGCCTTTTTTTAAAATAAGAGAACAGATGTGTACAGTTCTAGAAGGTTATATTTCTATGAATTTTAGTACCTTGCTTACTCATTTGTAAGTACCATGAACGACTTATTATCTTATATATACAATAACCCTTCTAGCTTAACGAAAGGCAAGGGAGGGGACGAATTATTCTTAGCGAAGTACAGTGAGATACAGAAGAAGACTGATGCTCCATGCTTTTTTTGGGGTAATGTGAAGGATCCTTTTATTATGGCACGTTGTTTAATCACGTTGTCTAATGTGGTGAAGTCTAGTTTTAATTTATCTCCTGCTGATCTAGCTAAGCTAAAAGACCCTATTGCTACAGCTGGGGATGGTAGAGTGCGATTCGAAGGATTCTCTCACTGTGCAGGAGTGTACGCTCGTGTAGATGTATTGCCTGATGGGTTAGATGGGGAGTTCTTAGAGAATGGGACTACGAATGTAGACTTTAACCAACCGATGCTTACTGCGCTGAATAGTATTAAGCAAAAGGAAAATGTACTGCTGTCAATAGGTCAGAAGGAGGTTAGTATTCAGACTGAGGATAAGAAAATAGTGGAACGAAAAGTACCTCTTCCGATTAAGTGGATTAAGGGACTGAGTACGGTACAGATCTATCTGTCTAAGGCAGAGAAAGTACATACGTTTAATAAAATACAGACACAACAACTGTTTAGAGGTATTCCGAAAGGGGCGATCAAGACAGATTATTACTTAACTGTACGTGGTAATATGCCTGTGTTTACACCTGTTAAGTCTGCTAATGCAGTCTGTGTAGGAGGTATTCATCGCTTGAGATTGTTAGAACCTCTATTGCCTTATATAGATACTATGCAAGTATATCCACATCCTGATATGCAGAGCACCACGTGGCAGTTGTATTTTGGCGATATTCGATTTAGTTTGTCTTTATCTCGTGAAGCTTTTAGAGGGTTCTCGGGAGAGGGAGCAGCATTAGAGTCGTTAATAGATGATGTGGATGACGAGTGGATAGATGCGATGGATAAGTATGCTTATGCGAATCAACGCTTTAACCCGACGATGTTTGCGATGGAAGAAGGGATGAGTTTCACTGATGCAGATAGTCTGACAGGGCGATTAGCAGCTATGGGATTATTAGGGTTTGACTTAGATGACAATGCTTTCTTTTATAGAAGATTGCCCTTTAAGCTAGAGCGTATCCTAAGTCTAAATCCTCGCCTAAAGAATGCTGAGAAACTAATAGCTGAGAATAAAGTAGAGATTATTAGTGATGCTAATGGACGGGTAGAAGCTCGTGTAGAGGGAACTGGTGGTGTGAGACATACGGTAATCTTAGATGGTGATCAGGAGCGATGTACTTGTGAGTGGTATGGTAAGTACCAAGGAGATAGAGGAATGTGTAAGCATGTGCTGGCAGTGAAGAAGGTTACGGTTAAAGGTTAACAGTTAACAGTTGACAGTTGACAGTTTATGGTGGACGGTTAAGAATGACTAGCTTTGTGGATACTAGTTGGTTATACAGTACACTAGTTCCTAATTGATTGTTCCTTACATTATTGTTATAATTTTATTACAGTATTTGGCAGTCGGATAATTTGAGATTAACTTTGCGCCATGCAAATAGACAAAAAAGACATCAGAAGTTTATCTAAGGAACAATTAAGGGATTTCTTTGTTTCTCAGGGAGATAAGGCATTTAGAGGAAACCAAGTGTACGAGTGGTTATGGAGTAAAGGGGCTCATAGCTTTGAAGATATGAGTAACTTATCATTGGCTACCCGTGAGATGCTAGATGCTAACTTCGTAATTAATCATATCAAAGTAGATAGTATGCAGGTAAGTACTGATGGTACTATCAAGAATGGTGTGAAGTTACACGATGGTCTTATCGTAGAGTCTGTTTTGATTCCTACAGAAACACGTACTACAGCCTGTGTATCTTCTCAGGTAGGGTGTAGTTTAGACTGTGAGTTCTGTGCTACTGCTCGCCTTAAGCGTATGCGTAACTTGAATCCTGATGAGATTTATGATCAAGTATTAACAATCGACCAACAAAGTAGACAGAATCATGGACACCCGTTGTCTAATATTGTGTTTATGGGAATGGGAGAGCCGTTAATGAATTATAATAACGTACAGAAAGCCATTGAGAAGATTACTTCTGAAGAAGGGCTAGGGATGTCTCCTAAGCGTATCACAGTGTCTACTTCAGGATTGCCTAAGATGATCAAGAAGTTGGCAGATGATGGTGTGAAGTTTAAGTTGGCAGTGTCTTTACACTCTGCTATCGAAGAGACACGTAATCGTATTATGCCTTTTACTAAGAATTTCCCATTAACGGAGTTGCGTGAATCACTTCAGTACTGGTATAGTAAGACGAAGAGTCGCGTTACGTATGAGTATGTGATTTGGAAAGGAATTAACGATGACAAAGCTTCTGTGGATGCATTAGTGAAGTTCTGTAAGTATGTACCGTGTAAAGTAAACTTGATTGAGTACAACCCTATCGATGATGGAGAGTTCCAACAAGCAGATGAACGTGCTACGAATAGCTATATAGCAGCTTTAGAGAAGAATGATATCACTGTAGTGGTACGTCGTAGTCGTGGTAAAGATATTGATGCAGCTTGTGGTCAGTTGGCTAATAAATCATAAGTTTAGTTTAGAGGAAATTACGTAAAGAATTGTTTAGCAATTTCTTAATGATTTCTATTTGAGGGAAACTATCGAATGATATAAAAAAGTCGTATTTTTGGGTGCAATGAACATAGTACAGCAAATAAAACAGCCTATACAGAATGAGATGGAGCTTTTTGAAAAGAAGTTCCGCAACTCAATGACTACTAAGGTAGCCTTACTAAACAGAATCACTTACTACATTGTAAATAGAAAAGGGAAGCAGATGCGCCCTATGTTTGTATTTCTAGTAGCGAAGATGGTGGCAGGTGAGGTTAATGAGCGTACTTATCGAGGAGCATCTGTTATAGAGTTAATCCATACTGCTACTCTAGTACACGATGATGTAGTAGATGATAGTAATAAACGTAGAGGTTTCTTTTCCCTTAATGCTTTATGGAAGAATAAGATAGCCGTGTTAGTAGGTGATTACCTATTAGCAAAAGGACTTTTATTGTCTATTGATAACGGTGATTTTGATTTACTTCGAATTATCTCAGTGGCTGTACGTGAGATGAGTGAGGGAGAATTACTTCAGATAGAGAAAGCGAGACGATTAGACATTACAGAAGAGGTGTATTATGAGATCATTCGTCAGAAGACAGCTACATTGATTGCGGCTTGTTGTTCATTAGGAGCTGCTGCTGTCGATCCAGATAATGCAGAACTTATAGAGAAGATGCGTAAGTTCGGAGAGTTAATCGGTATGGCATTCCAGATAAAGGATGATTTATTTGACTATACGGATGGGCCTATTGGTAAGCCGACAGGTATTGATATCAAAGAACAAAAGATGACACTTCCTCTTATTTATACTTTGAATACTTGTGAACCAAAAGAAAAGAAATGGTTGATTAACTCTGTTAAAAATCACAATGAGGATAAAAGACGTGTGAAAGAAGTCATCGCATTCGTCAAACAAAAAGGAGGTCTAGAATACGCTACTACTAAGATGGTAGAGTATCAACAAGAGGCTTTAAATATACTACAGGAGTTTCCAGAATCTACTTATAGAGAAGCTCTGTTCACGATGGTGAATTATGTTATAGAAAGAAAAAAGTAAAATAGTAATAAACGGTATAAAAACAGAAAGAGTCGCTTAGTATATATTAAGCGACTTCTTTTTTTATCTTTGTAAGCACATTCCAATAAAAATATGATTTCCAAAAGTACCATAGATGCTGTATTTGACGCTGCTCGTGTAGAGGAGGTGATAGGAGACTTTGTAACTCTGAAAAAGTCAGGGAGTAATTACAAAGGCTTAAGTCCTTTCGTAAACGAGAAGACTCCGTCATTTATGGTGTCACCTGTGAAGCAAATATGGAAAGACTTTAGTTCTGGAAAGGGAGGTAATGCGATTAGCTTTATTATGGAGCATGAACACTTCTCTTATCCTGAGGCAATACGATATTTAGCAAAGAAATATGGTATCGAAATAGAAGAGACAGAACAGAGCGATGAGGAGAAAGAGCAACTGAATGAAAAGGAGAGTATGTTCATCGTGTCTGAGTTTGCGAAGAAGTACTTTGAAGAGACATTGTTCAATGCGGAAGAAGGTAAGGCAATAGGAATGACCTACTTTAAAGAGCGTGGTTTTACTCAAGAGACAATTAAAGAGTTCGGATTAGGGTATTCTCCAGATCAGTGGAGTGCTTTCACAGATGCAGCTCTTCAGAAGGGATATTCTTTAGAATACTTAGAGAAAACAGGGCTTACCATTGTAAAAGAAGACCGTAAGTTTGACCGATTTAAGGGAAGAGTTATGTTTCCTATTCAGAGTATGTCCGGTCGAGTATTAGGATTCGGAGGACGTATTCTTATTACTGATAAGAAAGCTGCTAAATACCTAAACTCTCCTGAAAGTGATATCTATCACAAGAGTAAGGTACTATATGGTATCTATCATGCTAAACAAGAAATTGCCAAACAAGATAACTGTTTCTTAGTAGAAGGATATACCGATGTTATACAGATGCATCAGACCGGTATAAAGAATGTCGTCGCTTCTTCGGGTACTGCATTAACGCCTGACCAAATCCGTTTGATTAGTCGATTGACTAAGAATATCACGATGTTATTTGATGGGGATGCTGCTGGTATTAGAGCTTCTCTTAGAGGGGTAGACTTGATATTAGAGGCAGGGATGAACGTACGCGTATGTCCTTTGCCTGATGGAGAAGACCCAGATAGTTTTGCTCGAAAGCATTCTAAAGAACAGCTAGACGAGTATTTCAAGAATAATGCTACTGACTTTATCCGTTACAAGGCTAATCTATTAATGGGGGAAGCGAAGAATGACCCTATTAAGAAAGCAGAGTTAATTAGAGATATGGTACAGAGTATCTCTAAGATTCCTGATCAGATACAGAGAGAAATCTATGTGCAGGAATGTGCTCGTATAATGGATATTTCTGAGGATGTAATCTTTAATTCTTTAGCTCAGATTGGTCGAAAAGAATTAGCTGAGGCAAATAAGAAATATACACAGGAGAGGAAGCAGATGGAGGTGGTGCATTCAGAGCAACAACCAAAAGAAGCAATTGATCCACAATATAATTTAGAACGCAAGATCATCGAGATATTGCTGTTGTATGGTAATATGGAAGAGTTGTTTATAGAGCTCTTATTAGATGTGAATGAGGACAATGAGGTAATAGAGGTAGAACATAAAGTAGAACAGAAGGTATATGAACGTATTTACCTTAGTTTGCAGGAAGATGAGGTACAGCTAACCAATCCAATGTTCAAAGTGATTTATAAAGATATTATGGATTACTATCATCATAACGCTTGGGATCTGGAGAAGTATTTAAAGACATTAGATCCAGAAATGGCTCAGGAAGTAACTAATATTATCATGGAGGATGAGAAGGAAGCTTTGCACAATTGGGAGTCTCAGAATATTATAGTGAAACAGAAGGAGCAGGGAGTATCTCAATATGTGACAGAAACTATTCTAACTCTTAGAATGTTCTTATTGAATACCATGATAGAAAAGTATAAGGTAAAGCTGAAAGATAGTGATGAGAAGAGATCTTATGAGATGCTTACGCTAATTATGGATTACACAAGTCTGATGAATATGTTCTCTAAGAGATTAGGTCAAGTAACATCAAGATTTAAAACGATAGAAGACTAAAAAAAGAGGCTATTGCCTCTTTTTGTATTAATTATAGAATTGAACAGTAGTTATTACATCGTATTGCTCACTTTTTGTTTTAGGAACAATGGTATGGTAAGTAATATAACCATTATATCTATAGCCTTTGTTCACTTTAATTTCTACATTTAGAATGTTTTGAAAGTTGTAATTACAACTTTCTTTATAGAATGTTGATATGTCAATAATTTTACTGAAACGCTCTTCATATTTTTGTCCAATAATCAGCTCATCATATCTCCAATCTATAACATTTCTATAGTATTGAGCTCCATGCACTCTATTTTGGAAATCTCTTTCATTTCTAATGACAATAAAGGAATCTCCTTTGAGTCCTTTTACATAGAAATTTAAAGGGCTAAAATTAGGTGTCTCATTAAGTTGTAATGATCTATAGGTTTCATTACCACAATAATCATCATCTGAAGAACATCCTGCTAGGGATATTGATAATATGGTAAGTAAAAACAATAAAAACTTTTTCATAACTAATATTTTTTAACAAAGGTATTTGTTTTAATATATAGTTAATAATAAAAAAATATATTAGTAAGTAATTATTTGATTTCTATAGGAATTATACAAACAGGTATAGGGTTAATCTTATGTTGGTTGATTCTATTTAATCTGCTATATATTTCAAAAACTTCTTTTTCTCTTCCTGTGAAGTCTTCTGCTTTAGCTCCTTTTTCGTGTGCTAGCATAGCTATTTCTAGTTCGTCATAATTAGCACCTAGTTGATCTTCATCAGATCGCTCATCCCCAAATAATCCATCAGTAGGTTTAGCTACTATAATACTACTAGGAACTCCTAAGTACTCTCCGATAGCACGTACTTCTGATTTCATTAAGTCTGCTATAGGGCTTACGTCTACACCACCATCACCATATTTAGTAAAGAAACCAACTCCGAAGTCTTCTACTTTATTTCCTGTTCCTGCTACTAGACTTCTGTGTAGTCCAGCATAGTAGTATAATGTAGTCATACGCAATCTAGCACGTGTGTTGGCAAGTGTAAGGTTTAAGATAGCTTCATCATCTGAAGAGGGAACAGCTGTTTTTAATGTTTCAAATGTCGAAGTTAAGTCTGCTACAGTAGAGGCTACATTAGTAAACTTTTCTTGTAAGAAAGAGATATGTTCTTTTGCTCTTGATACTTGTGAGGAATCTTGATGAATTGGCATTTCAACACATAATAGCGGTAGTCCTGTCATAGCGCATAGTGTTGAGGTTACCGCAGAATCAATACCACCTGATATTCCTATTACATATCCACTTACTCTTGCATTCTGCGCATATTCTTTTAACCAATTAACGATATAATCTGTTACTGCTGAAGTATTCATTTTAGTGTTGTTTACCATGACTTTAAATATTTATGGAATAGGTTGATATCTATCTTATTATATTTGTACATTGAAAATAAAAAAAGATAAAATGACTTTTTCCAAATTTACTAATTTATCTAGTGCTGTATTACTAGTGAGCTGTGTTTTTTGGTCTAGCTGTGGAGATAAGCAGAGTGAACTTGATAAAGAGATTAATGCTATTCCTATAGATATGACTGTTACTCGCTTTGATCAGGAGTTCTTCAAGTCAGAAGATGCTGATCTAGCAAGTATTAAAAAGCAGTATCCGTATTTCTTTAATGAGAATTTATCTGATGAGTTTTGGATAAAGAAAAAACAAGATACCATATTCATTGAGTTAAATGAAGAGGTAGAGAAGAAATACCAAGATTTAGGTGAATTGCCAAAGCAATTAGAAGAGTTCTTTAAACATGTGAAGTATTATTATCCACATGAGGCTTCGAAGAAAAAGGTAATCACATTAATCTCGGAAGTGGATGTGACAGCAAAAGCTATTTATGCAGATTCGTTAGCATTGATTGCTTTAGATACTTATTTAGGGAAGGATCATCATTTCTATGTTAGTTTTCCTGAGTATTTAAGACCATCTTTTGAGCCCACACAGATATTACCTGATTTAGCAGAAAGCTTCGTTTTACAGAAAATAGGAGGCAATAGAGATCGTACTTTCTTAGGAGGTATGGTACAATACGGTAAGGTATTATACGCTAAGAAATTATTGTTGCCTAAAGTTAATGATGCTTATATCATGGGGTATACTTTAGAGCAGATACAGTGGTGTCAGGAGAATGAGCCAGAGATGTGGAGATATTTTATAGAGAATAATTTATTATTTGATACAGACAGTAAGTTGAGTAGTCGATTTCTTACAGCTGCTCCTTTTTCTAAGTATTATTTAGATATTGATGGTGATAGCCCAGGGAGAACTGGAGCTTGGTTAGGTTGGCAGATTGTTAATGCGTATATGCAAAATAATAATGTAACTTTGCATGATCTGTTTAATACGGATGCAAAAGAAATATTTGAAAAATCAAAGTATAAACCAAAGAAGTAATGAGTAAAAATCACGTTTCTGATATAAATATTAGAGTAGAGTTAGACGAGAATAAAGTACCAGATAAATTGTTTTGGACTGCTAAAGATGGAGGTGTAGAGAAAGCTAGTTCTAAAGCAATGTTATTATCTATCTGGGATCATAAAGCCAAAGAGACATTGCGTATAGACTTGTGGACTAAGGATATGCCTGTAGATGAGATGAAAAAGTTCTTTCATCAAACATTAGTGGCAATGTCAGATACATTTGAGCGTGCTACAGAAGATGAGAAGATGGCAGCAACAATGAAAGACTTCTGTGATTATTTTGCAGAGAAATTAGATCTTTTAGAAAAGTAATTATAAGAAAGAGCCTCATACGTTTAAATGTATGAGGCTCTTTTATTATACAACCATAAGATTACAACCTCTTATGTCAGAATGGTCAAATCTTCCAAGTATTTCGAAAGAACCATCTTTATATTTTTTTCCTAAGTCTTGTGTAGCAATAAACGAGCAAGAATTAAGGTTAGCTAAATCGATTACATTGACCCCGCCTGTTTTGCCTTCTTCTACATAGGTTAAAGCATCTTCTGGATCACGAGTTAAGATATCCATCCATGGAGGACATTCAAAGATACCATCACCAAAAGAATAGCCTTGAGATAATAGTTCGGTCATTCCATACTCAGAGTGTATTTTAGATACCCCGAAACCTTCACATAATACTTGGTGTAGTTCTTCTCGTATCATTTCTTTACGTCTACCTTTCATGCCTCCAGTCTCCATAATGATAGTATTGCTAAGGTTAAACTTTTGCATTTCTATCATATCTAGTAAGGCATAGGTAACACCTATTAATAGAACATTTTTACCTTGTTTATCTAAATCGATTAGCATTTTAGCTAATTCTTCATAGTTGTGTAGGTAGAATCCACTTTCAGGCTGATTAGAACCTTCTATAAGATCTTCTACCATATAGATTAGAGAAGAACCTTCTCTTTCTAAATAAGCAGGTAAAAGAGCTAAAACAACATAGTCTTCGATATTTCCATAGAAGTGAGAGAATGCTGCTCTAAAGCTGTATTCGTAATAGTCTAGATCAGTCACATGATGTTTACTAGTTATCATTCCGGTAGTACCACTACTTGTGAATGTTATTTTTATAGGATCTATTGAAGATAAAACATCTTTGCTCTTAAAGAACTCGATAGGTAGAAAAGGTACATCAGTTAATGTTTTGACTTGCTCAGGAGTTTTATTTAGAAGATTACAGAACTGTTGATAAACAGGATTATGTTCATACTGGAATCTAAAGACTTTCATAGCTACTCTATGAAAATCTTTTTTTGTTTGTATTTGGATGATTTCTTCAGGTTTAAACACGGTCTATTATATTTAAGTACAAAAATACAAATAAAAAAAGAGCATCACTTTAGTGATACTCTTTTAAGAATATAAAATCATTAAAATGTATTTCTTATTTTACTACTATTTTTCTAGTAGCAGTAGCATTACTTTCCTTTATCTTCATGATGTAAATACCAGCATTTACACTATAAGGTAAGTTCAACTCTCTGTTATTAACAGTAGTTGTAAATACTTTTTTTCCTACAACATTGTAAAGCTCTACTTCTTTTGGTTCATTTTTAGTAGACTCAATGTACAATTTACCATTTGAAACCGCTGGGTTAGGGTAAATAGATAGCCCTTCGATATTCTGATTAGCGTATCGAGGTTCATTATTATAGCGCAAACCACTTTGCGCAAATGCTGTGCTTCCGCCTAGCATTGCAATGAGCATTATGATATAAAAGTATTTTTTTGCCATCTAACTAAAATTATGGTATAAAAGTAATTATTTAAAATGACATAAAAAAACAAAAAAGTGCCTATTTTTTTAAATAAGCACTTTTTTTTAACATTTTTATCTTAGTATTACTATAGACCTACTGTCCAACCTTTAGTCCACTCTGGAACACCAACTCCATTTCCTGCTCCTTTAGCCTCTCCAGCAGTGAATACTTTAGATACATCTACTGCATCTCCTTTAGTATTTTTACCAGATGTAGCTTTACCTACATTGATAAGTTTTACATTGCTTAAGATTAAAGAACCATCTTTAACGTTAGCAATAGTCTCATCGTGTTCCACGTCGAATGCAGTTGCATAAGCTCCGATTACTACATCAGAAATATTTCCTTTTGTTCCTTCACGTAATTTCATTGCTGTTCCTTTTCCGTCTACTGCAGGTAATAATGTTACTCCTACGATAGTTGGATTAGAGTAAGGGTTTGCAGCTCTGTTTTTAGAATTGTTATCTGCTTCGAATCCTTTATCTGCTGTACCTGATTGTTTTGAATACCAGAATTTGTTTTCTTTCCCTGACCATCCTTCTGTCCAGTCAAACTGATCATCATCATTATTAGTAGACACTAAATATTGTGCACTAACTGTTCCTCCGAACCACTCAAATCCGTCATCAGACCCTTCGTGTGCTTGTACATATTGGATTACAGTCCCACTTCCTACTCCGAATAAAGAAAGTCCATTGAACTCTTTTTCAGCGTTGTAGTTAGCTCCTGCGTATTCGATTCTTAAATATTTAATAGAACCTGAGTTATCATTAGCTACTTTACCTCCGTATGTTAAGTCTGATACTTCAGCTGTTGCTGTTTCTGCTTTGTTAATAGGTGCTTTTCCACAGATTACTAGACCTCCCCAGTTTCCTCTACTTTTCTCTACACCTGTCATTACTACAGGATTGTTTTGTTTTCCTTCTACATAGATTTTTCCTCCTTGTCCCACTGCGATATAAGCAGAAGTACCACCTTCTCCAATAATTTTAACTCCTTCTGGGATGTTTAAAGTAGCTCCATCGTTTACTATTAATTTAGAAGTTAATTTATATGTTTTGTTTGCTTCTAAGCTTAGTTTATCTCCTTTTTTAAGTTCTCCACCTAATATGTCTCCTTTTAGACCTGGAGTAGTTGTTCCAGGATCTGTTGTTCCTCCTCCGTTATTATCATCACTTGATGAACAACTTGCTAATGTTAATGTAACTAATGCAATACTGAATCCTGCTCTTAATAATTTTTTCATGTGTAATATAGTTTTTTATATTGTTTGATACAAAGATGTCTAGAAAACAGAAAAAGTATGTTAACTCATTATCATTGAATGATTAATAGTTTGTTTCCTCAATATTAAATAGGTGTTAAGTTGGTTAATTATAATAGTATATGGATTTGTAGTTTAAGCGAGTGTAAATAGGAAAGAGGAATGAGTACTTTTGTAAGTAATTAGGAGAGAAATATTTTTTAAAATAGATCATATTGAATATGATTTTAATTGACCTTTTTTAGTAAAAAATAAAGCGAGAGCCTTATTAGAAGACTCTCGCTTTGCTTTTGGGGTATTATATGATATTTAGATTCTAGAATGAATAGTTTAGGCTTAAGCTAAAGTTTCTTCCAAGTTTATATGATCTTACTAAGACATCTTGAGTCTTGTTTTGTTGTTCTCTTTCAATTTTTGGGTCTAATAAGTTTTTAGCATTTAAACCAATACCAAACCTTTTATTAAATTTCATTTTGAAAGTAAAATCTAACATACCAAATGCTTTGTCTACTAGGTTACCACTTTGCTCTGTTCCGATAGAGTATAATTTATCAGAGAAATGAGCATAAGATACAGTAGCCATTAAGTTTTTCTCACCCCATTCTTTGATATAAGATAAGTCAGCATTTAATAAGAAATCTGATGCACCTGTGAAGTCTGAATTGTCATGTGTAAATGAGGTAGTGATATATTTATTCTCTCGATTTACTTTTTCATTATCTAATTTTTGGTACGTCTTCATTATAGAAGCGTTTAACCCTCCCGTTAGTTTATTAGTATTTACATCATCGAAGCTGATTAAGTTTTTACGTACTTCTATTTCTACTCCTGCTGCGTATCCATAGTCACCTGTATTCGCATACGTGATATCATTAGAAGAAGAAGCTGAAACAATCTCGTTGATTGGGTTTTTAATATATTTACCAAATACAGAAGCAGAGAATACTTCATCATTAGTAGGGAAGAATTCCCACTTAAGATCTACGTTATAATCATCAGATGCATATAAGTCTGGGTTACCTACTTTAATCTCAGTTACATCCTCATAGATAAATCTAGCTCTCTCTTTGAATTGAGGTAAAGTATATGTTTTAGATGCAGCAAAACGAAGGTTATTTCTATCATCAACAGCATATTTTAAAGATAAGCTTGGTAAGAATGCATTTTTATCTAATGTATTAGAGCTCTTATCTGCGTCTAACTGTGTTTGCCAAGTTACTTTTTGAGTGATTGTCTCAAATCTAGCTCCGATAGTACCTGATAATCTATCTGATAATTTGTATTCTACATTCGCAAAACCTGCATGTACTGTCATATCTCCATCATACGTTTGAGGTAATAATGCATTAGGTGTATTCGCACCTCCTCTGAAAGTGTATGTTTGGAAGTATCCGTTGTTGAAGTTTTGTTGATTAAAGAAGTTATCTAATGCATACGGATTTATATTGTTGTTGTAATCAGCATTGATCTGAAATACGTACTGTGTAGCCTTAAACTCTCTATTTTTTTGACGTAAGTTATATCCTACTGTTAACTTTCCATTGTATAGGTTCTCACTGTTTTTACTGAATTTATAAGATGCAGCGATATTTGCACCTACTTCGTTTTCGATTAGATCCTCGAAGTATCTGTTATTATCAGATCTAGAGTTAGTTGAGAATTCGTAGTTATCCTCTCCTTTAACTTTGTTTAAAGTGTACATCTGTCTGTCAGGAGTCTGAGCAGAGATGTTATTAAGCGCTAACCCCCAGTTTAGGTCTATTTGATCATTTAGTTTATGATCTCCTAATAATTGGTTTACGAATAGACGATCTTGTCTGTAGTTTTGTCTTGATAGAAGCGTATTTTCATAATAGTCTTTTCTATCTGTAATATCTCTGATAAAACCAGTGTATTCATCTAGTTTTTCTTGAGTACCATTGATTAAAAGAGAATTGTATTTAATACTATTTCTAGAGTTGATATTATACTCAGCATTTAACATCGCAGTAGTATTCGTATTGTACTCATAAGACTTCATGTATAAATCTTTTGTAAAACTGTTTTGAGCTTGAGCAGTACGATTAATTCCTTCTTTGAATTTGTAATTATTGTCAAATGATACAGTAGCAAAGATGTTTAATGAAGACTCTGCTCCGAAGTAGAATGATTTACCACCATTCAGTCCTAAACTTATTCCATAAGGAGATTTGTTTTTTGTCTGAGCAGAGTTTTTAAAACTAAAACTTTGAAGCGCATTACTAGGTTGTTTTGTATTAGAGAATCCTAAAAAGTTTCTGTCTGATAGAGATCTAAACTTATCTTCTCCTACAGCATTAGAATTAATGTTTGATCCTAAACTAATGTTGAAGAATCCTTCTCCACTGTGTTTTTTAGAAATAATGTCTATATTTCCTCCTGCGAAGTCTCCAGAGTTTCTTGCACTATATGTTTTATCTATTGAGATGTATTCTACGATATCAGTAGAGAATAAGTTTAAATCAATATTCTTTTTCTCTGGGTCATTTGAGGCTAGTGGCAATCCATTTAGAGAAGTACTGTTATATCTATCTCCTAGTCCACGTACGAATATTGTTCCTGTACCTTCTTGCTTGGCTACACCTGTTGTTTTAGCTACTGCAGAAGCTACATCACTTACCCCTTTACGAGATAATTCTTGTGAACCTATATGTTGTTTGATCTCACTAGATCTCTGTTGTTCTATAAGTAGAGCTGATTCTCTAGATTTAGAACGTGTAGCTTCCACTATCACTCCTTCTAGTTCTACGTGTTCAGAGGCTAATGCTATATTTAATGTTTTTGATTCTTTTTTTGCAACTGTGATTGATTTTTCTTGAGTTACATATCCCATATATTGAAACTGTAATATATAAGTACCTGCTTCTATCGAGATACTGTAACTTCCATCTAATTCTGTGTTTACTCCTTCAGAAGTATTTTTAATTGCCACGGTAGCATAGGCTAGTGGTTCATGCGTAGAGTCATCTGTTATTTTTCCTTTAATTTCGGCCTTTTGTCCATAAAAAGTGGCTGATACCATTAAGGTTAAGATCACTAAGAAATTTTTCATATAAATAAGTGTGTTGTATTATTGGTGCAAAGAACCTAGATGAATGTATAGTGAATGTTAATCAAAGTTTAATTTTTTGCGTATATTAGGTTATCAAATTGTTAACATATTAAATTATTGTAAAGTCTATATTTAGTAATGTATTATGCTCTATATTTGACCTACTAAAACACGCAACACAAGTATGAAAAATTCTGAAATTAAGATCCTTTTAGCTGATGATGAGCAAGATATTATCGATATCATTGGATATAATTTAGAGCAAGAGGGGTATCAAGTATTTACTGCAACAAACGGTAAGCTAGCAGTGGAGTCTGCAACTCAAAACAAACCACACCTTATTATATTAGATGTAATGATGCCTGAGATGGACGGTATAGAAGCATGTGAGTTGATTAGAAAAAACAGTGGTCTATCTAATAGTGTAATCACCTTTTTAACAGCACGTGGGGAAGATTATTCACAGGTAGCAGGTTTTGAAGCAGGTGCGGATGATTATATTACTAAGCCTGTCAAACCTAAGGTACTAATGAGTAAGGTAAAGGCATTACTTAGACGTGCACGCTTCAGTGACGATACTTCTAGTAATACTATAGAAGTAGGAGATATTAGAATAGATAGGGATGAATACAGAGTATTTGTTCGCAAAGAAGAAATTGTATTCCCTAGAAAAGAATTTGAACTACTTTATTTATTAATGGCTAAGCCAGGTAAAGTGTTTACTCGTGACGAGATCTTAGATGCAGTATGGGGTAATGAAGTGGTAGTAGGCGGAAGAACTATCGATGTACATATCCGAAAACTAAGAGAAAAAATCGGAGATAGTTACTTTAAGACTATAAAAGGAGTAGGATATAAATTTGACCACGCAGAATAGTTAATGGCTACAAAGTTTAAAAACTCTTATAAGTTTGCAATAAAGTCTTCATCTTCTATTACCTTGATAAGCTTTATTGTAACCTTTCCCATAGGTGTATTTTATCTAAACATCCCAGTTTGGATAGTGTTAGGATATCTTTTAATCTTATTTACGATGTCCTTTTTTATTCTTCAGTATCGTGTAGAGCACTTTATCTACAGAAGAATTAAAAAAATATATGACAATGTCTCTCTGTTAGAACATGCTGAGCTGAGAAGTAAAGCCGTGACGACTGATATGCAGACCTTGACAGAAGAAATCCAGAAATTTGCTAAAAACAAGAAAATTGAGATTGAGTCTCTTCAAGTGAGAGAAGAATATAGAAGAGAGTTCTTAGGGAATATATCTCATGAACTAAAGACTCCTCTATTCACGATACAGAGTTATTTAGAGACTTTACAGGATGGTGCGATTAATGATCTTAAAGTCAGGGACCGTTATATAGAGCGGGCAGCTCAGAGTGTAGATCGTCTTATCTATATCGTTAATGACTTAGATATGATTACTAAGCTTGAGTCTGGTGATCTACACCTTAATATCGTGACTTTTGATATTGTAGAGACGATTCGACATGCTTTTGACTTTTTAGATTATAAAGCCAAAAAAAGAAATATATCTCTAATCTTCGATCTGAATTATAACAAACCTATTTATGTAGTAGGTGATAAGGAACGCATAGGACAAGTCATTACGAATCTAATAGATAACTCTATTAAATATGGTAAGGAAAAAGGGACTACGGAAGTAACTATTGAAGACTTAGTGAATAATAAATTAATTATCCGTGTTACAGATAATGGCTTAGGGATTAAGAAGGAGAATGTGTCTCGTCTATTCGAGCGCTTCTATCGTATAGATAAGAGTGGAGCTAGAGCAGTGGGTGGTTCTGGATTAGGATTGTCTATCGTGAAGCATATTGTAGAGGCACATGAAGAACATATTTATGTAGAGAGTAGTTTTGGCTATGGATCAGAGTTCTCTTTCACTTTAGAGAAAGCTTTCGTAGACCCTACTGATAATTAATTATGTGCCAATAGGGTATCTATTTGTTGCAGATAAAATTAAAATAGGATAGTTTCACTATAATTACTTAATTTTGCGCAAATTTATAATGAAGTATATCACGTGGGAAGTAAAAATAAACTAAAGCGATTCAGAGAGAACGAAACTTTTGACATTGTATATCAGCCGACTAGAGAAGATATGATAGGAGAGTTACCTCAAAAAGGTAATTGGAATAAAGACGTTTTTAAGAATGACAATCCTATAGTATTAGAACTAGGATGTGGAAAAGGAGAATATACAGTAGAGCTAGCGAAGCGTTTTCCTGAGAAAAACTTTATTGGTATTGATATTAAAGGTGCTCGTTTTTGGCGTGGGGCTAAGACAGCTGTAGAGTCAGGAATGACTAATGTGGCTTTCTTACGTACACAAATCGAACTTATCGAGTATGCATTTGCATCAGGTGAGGTGAGCGAAATCTGGATTACTTTCCCAGACCCTCAGATCAAGTATAAACGTACTAAACACCGTCTAACGAATAGTGAATTCCTTAAACGTTATAAGAATATTTTATCAGAAGATGGTATTATGAACTTAAAGACGGATAGTGAGTTCATGCATGGTTATACATTAGGACTTCTACATGGAGAAGGACATGAAGTTATCTACGCTAATCACCACATTTATAAAAATGAAGGTGCACCTTCAGTAGTAACAGAAATTCAAACTTTTTACGAATCACAGTATTTAGAACAAAATAAACCTATAACTTACATTCAATTTAGAATTAAGTAAGATGGGAGTAGAAGTTGTCACACTTTTATTTTTCGGTTTTTTAGCAGCTACCTTGGGAGTTTCTCTTCCAGGGCTGCTTAATATGACAGCTGTCAAGATTGCTAAGGAAGAAGGAGGGCGCAATGCTTTCTCGTATGTCTTAGGAGCTTCGACCGTTATTTTTATTCAGACCTTTATCGCCATATTCTTTTCTAAGCTTATTGATTCTAGCCCGAGTATTACTGAGGCATTACACGAAATCGGTTTAGTTATTTTTGCAATATTGACGATTTACTTCTTCTTTTTTGCAAAGAAAAAAGAGATGAAGAAAAAGAATAATCCTAAGAAGAGCAAGTCGCCTTTTGTTTATGGACTTTTCTTAGCTTCGATCAATGTATTCTTAATTCCCTATTACGTTTTTTTAAGTATTACTTTAGCTACTTATGATTATCATATCTTTGACCTGATCTGTACTATATTCTTCTCATTAGGGGTAGTGATAGGATCAGCGATGATGTTTTATCTCTATATTTCCTTTTTTAAGAAACCCTCTAGAGAAGATGCTTTTATCTTGCGCAATATTAATTATGTAATCGGAACTATTACGGGTATTATCTGTTTAATCACGATATATAAGTTATTGAAATAATGGACAAGCAGGCTAATTTCTTTGAACGAGTTTTCACTGTTGCAAGACAGATACCCGTAGGTAGAGTGACTACTTATGGGGCTATAGCTAGAGCTATCGGAGCAGCGCGTTCGGCGCGTATGGTAGGTTATGCGATGAATGCGTCTCATGATGATGATACAGTACCTGCACATCGTGTAGTGAATCGCAATGGATTATTGACAGGTAAGTTTCATTTTGATGGAACTAATCTGATGCAACAGTTATTAGAGAATGAAGGGGTTGAGGTAGTAGATAATAAAGTGGTCAATTTTAAAGAACTCCTTTGGGAACCTACTGTGTACGAAGGAGAATAATTAACCTCATAGACCGCTTCTTTTCTCTAGTAGTGTATTTTAATCCAATTATTTAGATGTTATTAGTTCATATTTTGAATTAGTTTGTTTACTTCTTATTTTTACAGAAAGAGGTCTGTTTTTCTCTAATAAATAGCTGTTATTTCCTTTTTAAGAGTTTTAGAAGACTCTTTATTTACTGTTTTTTTGCATATTTAGGCTATTTAAGCCTTTTTTTGTGTCTTTTTTTAAAAAATAAGCTTAGTTTTTTTGCATTCATATTGAGATTTTAATGATTCAAATCATTGATTATTAGTTGTTTGTGGTTGTTTTTGTTTTTAGGGGTTAAAAACCAGAATAGCCTGTAATCCTAGATATAGTACGCTTTAGAGTGAGCTCCTTCAAGAGTTCTTCAACATTTCCCCAAGATTACTCTATTAGAGCACTTATTTCTTGAAGAAGTCTTGAAGGAATATTGAGGGAGTGTTGAAGGGGATAGAAAAAACGAATGATTAGTTAGTTGTTACTTATCAGTACAGGCTTTGTTTTTCTGATATCATTATATTTACTAAAAAATACCTGAATGAAAGAAGAGAAAGTATATTATTATGGTTCTAGCATGGGTAGAAGCCTTGTGATCATAGGTGCTATAGGTTTAGTATTCGGGCTAGTACTGTGTTATTTTATACTTAGAGATGTGGAGGTGAGTATCACGTTATTTATAACATTTTGGCAGTTGACTTTATTGTTATCACTATTCATAGGAGTAGGTATAGTCTGGATAGTTCTAGGCATTATCTTGTTAAGAAAGTCAGCAAGTCGACACGTCCTATTGAGACTTACACCCGATGAGATTATTAACTATGAGAGAGGGATTACCCTTAAGTGGAGAGATATAGAAGAAGTGATATACATTGGCTTTCGCAACAAGCATGGGATAGGGGTTAAGATGAAGAATAAAGATCTTGTGTTTAATCAATTGCCTTTGTACAGTAGTGTATTTAATCGAATATTTGGATTGAGTTTATTTGATGCTCTCTCTGGAGAATATCTTGAAGGAGATGGTAGAGCTATACATCAGGAGATAAAAGGATATCATGAAGGGGCGAGATAGGTATGGACTGTGAGTCTGTGCTAATATGGTTGTAAAAAGTCATGACTCAATTTTCAGGTTCTTAGATCTTACATTATCTTTATAAGAAAAGAGATTAATATTATGGAGTATAATAAAAATTTTAAAGATTTAATAGCAATAAATAAAGACGAACTTTATATTGGAAAAGGTAACCCTATGGGGAAAATTTTGTTTGTTGGAAAAGAGGCTGCAATAGATATAGAAAATAATCTAAAAGGATATAATCAAGAAGTAAAGAATAATCATTTATACTGGGTAGATAATATAAGTAAAAATTTATCTCAAGAAGAAGTTATGAGTTGGTGTAGTAATGAACCATTATTTAATCCACTTTATCCATATAAAGGACAAAAGAATACAATATATTCTTTTGATACTAAAAAGAATATAGAAAGAGGAAAAAGAGGAACAAGTGCTACTTGGTATAATTATCAAAAATTATATGATAAGATTTATAATAATGGAGTAAAGAATAATTGTGTTAGTTTCTTTGAGAATTCTTTTATAACTGAATTGAGTGAAGCATCTGCAAAAAGTAGTTCTAGAGTTGATAAGCTAGAGAGAACTATTAGTATAAAGAAAAGAAGAAAGTTTTTATCTAATGATTTTTATCGTGATTTTCCTATTGTTATAGTTGCAGTAGGACACTATGTAAGAGACGAAGATATAAATATTGAAGAAATATTTGATGTAACGTTTGACAAGAAACAAAGTACTATTGATGTTACAAAATCAAATTATATAAATATTCATTATGATAATCTTGAAAAACCTAGTAGGATAGTAATTCATACCAATCAATTAAGTATGGGAATAAGTGATGCTTTATTAGATAAAATAGCTGAAATAGTTGAAAGTTTTAAATAATTATAGAAAAAACTCCACTTGATTAGGTGGAGTTTTGTTATTTATAGTATTCCTCTTTTTGATAGCTTTAGAGATCATATATAGATATGTGGTCAAAAAGGTCGGGTATTAAGAAAATATCTAGTAGACATTTTTAGTGATGTCCATTGTGTGACGCGCATGATAATGCGTCTGTACTTTGACGTAGTCAGGAGGCGTGTGGGCTAAATGCGTTTGTGGATATGCTAGTGTGATTCCTCCTATCGTCGGAATGACAAGATACTAGATATTATGCCATAGGTGCAATTTCTAATTCCTAATTAATTTAATACAGTGGGAAGTTAAGACTGAAGACTGTTCTGTCTTCTCGTCTGTGGTACGTTAGGTATCCATTGTGCATCTCTACGATATTCTTAGATAGAGGTAATCCAATACCTGCTCCTTCTTCACGGGTGGTGTAGAAAGGGATGAATATCTTTTCTTTAATCTCAGGGATGATTCCTAGTCCACTGTCTTCTATATCTATGTAGATACGATTGTTCTTTTCGTATAAGTTAATATGGATTTCTTTTACCTCTTGTTTGGCAGTGGCGTGTATTGCATTCGTCAATAAGTTGATAAATACTTGCTCCATCTGTTTAATGTCCCACTCTAGATTGATCTGCAGATTTAAGTTCGTTTGTACTTTGATACCATTATTTTTGAATAGAGGCATCAGAGTTTCTATACTCATCTGTATAATGCGATTAACGGGGACTGACTGCTTTTTAGGAGAAGTCAGCATGGTTAATTTTCTATAGTTGTCTATGAATTGCTGTAAGTGATTAGTACGGTTAACGATTGTATTGATACTTACTTTGATATCATCCATATCTTCTTCTGACAGCTCTTCCTCTTCTAGTATTTCTTGAGTATTATGAGCAAGTGAGTGGATAGGTGTAAGAGAGTTCATGATCTCATGAGAGATAATCTTCATTAGATTCTCCCAAGTATCTTTTTCTTTTTTCTCTAACACTTTCTGAATAGAATCTAATAATACGATGAAGTACTCTTGATTTTGACTTATTGTATTAGAAGTTTGGAGCATAAAGGTTTGTTTCTCCTCATGCTCTATTTTGATATCGATAGACTCTTTAGATTCTTTAAAGTTTAGTTGTTGTAGATGATGTGTCAGTGTAGGGAGTAGTCGTTCTAGGTTTGTCCAAGACCTAATCTTCGGTATATCGAATAGGGAAGAGAAGTAATCATTGATAAGGAATATGTCCCACTTATCGTTCTTCTTCTCTAGAATTAGAATACCTGTTTCTATATTGTTTAAAATATTTAGATAGACCAGCTCACGTATTTCGTTTTGCTGTTGTTGTGTTTGCAGTTTATGATAGAGTTTCTGTAAGTTATTTAATGTCTCATTGGGCTGCTCTTTTGTAGTCTTAAGCGAATAGTCATCATACATCATCGCTAGTACGATACGGTCTATAGCTGTGTAATATTTCTTCTGAAAAAAGAAAAGTTCAATGAATAAAGCGATTATCAGTATACATACCAAGACAAAGGAATACACAAGGTTCTTAGTGAACAAATACATGCCTAACAATCCTAATAGAAGGATAACTATAATGCGCAAGAAGGCTTTAAAGTGGAATGATTGCATAGGATTAAACTTAGTTTTTGATATTGTATTTTTCTAGTCTTCTATATAATGCGGCTCTAGATAACCCTAGTTCTTCAGCCGTCTGAGAGATATTGCCATCGTACTTCTCTAGTGCTTTAAGGATAGAGATACGCTCCATATCTTGTAAGGTATTCTCTTCTGTAGAGGTATCGTTAATCATAGTTGGTGAAATACCGAAATCATGAAGGTTTAGCTCATCCTCTTCTGTTAGGATTAATGCACGCTCCACACGATTTTGCATTTCGCGTATATTCCCTTTCCAGTCGTAGTAAGTTAAGGCTTGCTGAGTAGATTCGCTAATACTCGGTACAGTTCGATCATATTTATGAGCATACTCTTCCACAAAGAATTGTAGTAGAGGTAAGATATCTTCTAGACGATCTCTTAATGGAGGCAGCTGTAGTGTCACAGTGTTGATACGGTAATACAAGTCTTCTCTGAATGACTTCTCATTGACCTCTTGTTCTATATTAGCATTCGTAGCTGTGATGATGCGGATGTCTACAGGGCGAGCTTTAGACTCCCCTAGTCGAATCACGCTTTTAGATTGGATGACTTGAAGAAGCTTAGCTTGTAAGTGAAGAGGTACATTGCCGATTTCGTCTAAGAATATAGTACCACCATTGGCGGCTTCGAAGCGACCTTCCGTATCTTGCTTAGCATCTGTAAAAGCTCCTTTAGCATAACCAAATAGCTCACTCTCAAAAAGATTTTCGTTTAAAGACCCCAAGTCTACATGAATAAATGGTTGCTCTTTTCGAGGAGAATTGTCATGTATATGCTTTGCCAGTACATATTTACCTGTACCATTCTCTCCTAATATTAGTGCATTAACATCTGTTTTAGCTACACGACTAGCCATCGTATATACTTTCTGAATGCTAGGAGCCTGACCTATAAATACGTTATCTTCTTTTTGTGGTTTGTCTACTAGCGTTTCTTTTTTGCGCAGTTGTTTGACTACTCCTTTTACGGTTTCTATAAGTGCTTCATTATTCCATGGTTTTAGGATATAATCTACCGCTCCGAGTTTGATACCTTCTACAGCAGTTTCTACATTACCATAAGAAGTCATCAGTATAATCTGTGTATTCGGTGCAATATTTTTAATCTCTTTAAACCAAAATATCCCTTCTTTACCATCTTCGAAGCCTACACGATAATTCATGTCTAGAATAATCACATCTACTTCTTGTTGAGAAAGTATTTCTGCTATTTTTTTTGGGTTATTATTCGTCAATATGGTTTCAAAGTGTCTTTTTAGCAACATTTTTGCTGCGATAAGAACTTCAGAATTGTCGTCTAATACAAGAATTGTAGCGTTAGTTTTTCTCATGGTGTAAAGGTTTATTTCAAAAGCGAACGTTTTAGTGTCCGAAACTGAACAGTTTATTTTTTGATCAAATATTAAGTTGTTGATTTGTAATGATTAATGTGTTCATTAATGATTGGCACATTATTGTTATTATATCTATAAAACAATTAATAATGGATCGTACTATTCCTCGTAAAAATAGAAAAAAAGTTAAGATAATACTTGTTTCAGTTGGTATTATCGCTTTGCTATTGATCAGTTATATCACTTTTTTTCAGCATATCGCTTTAAACGTTTCTAAGAAAGAGATACGTATTCGTCCTGTAGAAGAGAACTTCTTCGAAGAGTATATTTCTTTTCAGTCTCAGGTAGAACCATTGCATTCTTTGTTAGTTAATATCACAGAAGGAGGAGCGGTGATGGAGAGATTAGTAGAGAATGGTAGTATGGTAGTACAGGGACAACCTTTAGTAAGACTGTATAACCCGAGTTCTGAGTTTAACTTTATGTCTCAAGAAGCTTCTCTGATTGATCAAATGAATAATTTGAATGTGAATAAGATGAATATTCGTAATCAAGAGTTAAATTTAACGAAAGATTTGATAAGCATCGAGTACGATTATAAGAATGCAGAGCTACAGTATGATCTGAATAAGAAATTATATGATCAAGAGATATTGTCAGAGAGTGATTGGAACAAAACAAGAGAGGCTCTAACATATCAAAAAAAGCGTAAGGCGCTGATGGAAGAGAGTATCCAAAAAGAGAAACAAAGTAATGCGTTACAAGTAAAACAAATAGATCAATCGATAGCTGTCATCAATAGAAGCTTAGAGCAGCTAAGAGAGAATAAACAGAATTTCTTATTAAAAGCACCTGTATCGGGGAGGCTGTCATCGTTCGAGGCTATATTAGGAAAGACGTATAACGGAGGAGAGAGTATCGGTAAGATAGATGTGATGGAAGGATATAAGCTAGTCGCACAGGTAGATGAGTTCTATCTCGATAAAATAATGCTTAAGCAGAGAGGGCAGATCGATATGAAAGGGCAGATCACGAATGTAGAAGTGATCAAAGTGTTGCCTGAGGTGAAGAGCGGTAGATTCGAAGTACACCTGGCTTTCGATACAGAAAAGGAATTAAAACTACAGGAAGGGACGACTTTCGGAGTGAAGTTATTCTTGTCAGGAAAAGAGAAAGCGCTCTTATTACCTAAAGGTAATTTCTTTCAAGACACAAAAGGAGAATGGGTATATGTAGTAAAAAACAATAAGGCTACAAGAAGGAATGTAGAGATAGGACGCGAGAACCCTGCTTACTATGAAGTGATATCGGGCTTAGAAGTAGGAGAAGAAGTGATCGTATCAAGTTATAAAGATTATTTAAGAGTAGAACATTTAAACATAGAAGAATAATTATGGTAATAACTATTAATCAAATGTCTCGTGTATTTCAGACAGAAGAAATAGAGACAACAGCTTTAAATCAGGTTTCTTTAAATGTAAAAAAAGGAGAGTTTATCTCTGTTATGGGACCTTCAGGATGTGGAAAGTCAACGTTGTTAAATATCATCGGACTATTAGATAATGCGAGTAGTGGAAGCTACCTGTTATTAGACAAGGAGATGGTGGGATTAACAGAAGGTCAGCGAGCACAGATTAGAAAAGAAAACATCGGATTTATATTCCAAAACTTTAATCTAATCGATGAGTTGACAGTGTATGATAATATAGAACTTCCTCTAATCTATAATAAAGTACCTAGTAGTGAGCGCAAGAAGAGGGTAATGGAGATAGCAGAGCGCTTAAATATAGTACATAGATTAAAACACTATCCACAACAGTTATCAGGAGGACAACAACAACGTGTGGCTGTAGGGCGTGCCTTGGTAACGAACCCTAAGATTATCCTAGCCGATGAGCCTACAGGTAACTTAGATAGTAAGAATGGTAACGAAGTAATGGAATTATTAACAGAACTGCACCAACAAGGAGCTACAATCATCATGGTGACTCACTCGAATCACGATGCTTCGTACTCAGAACGCACGATTTTAATGAAAGATGGAATGATCTTATCAGAGAAAATGAATACTAAAATCGTAGATGTTTTTGCAGAATAAAAACACAGAATTATGATACGTTTTTTATTAACACTTGTAGCTGCGCTATTGTCCTTCATCATGTATGGACAAGGTAAGCAAACGGTTACTATAGCAGGTGGAGTACAGAGTATAGAAGTATCTTCTATAGTGATAGTTAATGTTGATGCAACTAGGGATTCTAATACAGTAGAAATAGTCACTGATAAGGAGAGCCCAGAAGAGTTAGTACAAATCAGACAGGTAGGAACTAAATTGTCTATTGAATCCAAATCTCCAAACAGAAGATATAAAAGTATAGGAAAGATTACAGTGAATGTTTCTCAGAAGTCAGTACTTACTTATTACGCTAGTGCTATGGCTAGAATAGTGGTGTCTGGTAGAGTATCTGGTGATAGCGCTAAGATATCTGTTGATGGGGCTGGATCTATAAATGCTAATTTCTCTGTGAATACAATCAGTATTAATGTAGACTCAGCCTCTAAGTATGTAGGTAATGTAACAGCGAAGACGATGAAGGCTAATGTAGACTCAGCAGGTCGTGTGGAAGTGACAGGAGATGTCGAATCCCTTGTAGTCAATGTGGATAGTGCAGCGACATTCGCAGGCAAAGGCTTAAAAGCAAAAACAGTAAAAGCTGAGGTAGACTCTATGGGGAAGGCAGAAGTGTATCCTACAGAAAGTCTAAATGCTTATGCAGACTCTATGGGTAAAGTGGTGTACTATAATACACCAAAAGAATTAAAGAAATATACAGATTCTATGGGATCAGTTAAGGCAGGTAATTAGTGTTATGCTAAAGAATTGGTTTAAAATATATATTAAAAATATCAGCAACTCTAGATTGTTCTTTTTGTGGAATATCATAGGGTTAGCTATTGGTATGGCTTCTGTTATCCTAGCAGTGACTTACTATAAGAGTGAGTATAGCTATAATAGATGGATACCTAAGGTAGGTAATATGTATGAAGTAAACCTAGAGATGGGAAAACAATCCAATTCTATCTATATCCCTGCAGGGGTAGGACCTTATTTATTAGAGAATCGATTAGCTGAAGACTACTGTTACTACGCGTTAGAGTATTTAGATTTCTATGGGGAGAGTAAAACAGAACAAGGAGTTGTAAGTAAGATATTGAATACACAAGATACGTTCTTTTACTTTTTTCCTTTTGAATTTAAGTATGGCGATAAAGATAGACTGTTCATAGATGACTATTCTATAGCAATATCTTCTAATCTAGCTACTCGTTTTTTTGGAGAGGCTAATCCTGTCGGAGATACACTTTCGTTAGCACATCAGAAGTATGTGATAAGAGGGGTGTATGAATTAAATCAACGTGCTACAATTATGCCTGAGGTTGTACTTGCTTCTATAGACTTTGATGATATGGAAGAGTATGAGTTATGGCAAGAGAATGTAGGTGGACTCGTGTTTAAAAAAGCAGAAGGAGTAGACCAGGTTAAGTTATTAAAAGAACTAGAAGAAGTTTACTACAATAAGAAAAAGAAGAATAAATACTTCGATGATAGAGGAGATGAGGTTACTTCTAAGTTAGTTCCATTAGCAGAAGCTCGATTTGAATCTAAGCAGAGTACTCTATTAGAAGGGAATACGAAGAGAGAAACAATAGGGTTAATCAGTGGGTGTTCGTTCTTAATCTTTTTACTGACTGTAGTGAACTATATCAGTCTGAATCAGTCTAATGTATTAAGTAGAGCAAAGGAGTTGTCTCTAAGAAGAATTATAGGAGCTTCAAAAGGACAGTTGGTATTACAGTTACTTTTTGAGACGGTACTGAATGTCTTAGTTGCGTTAAGTATCTCTTTGGTTTTAGTAGAATTGAGTTTACCTATTTACAACAGTTTTTTACATCAACACTTAGTATTCTCTTGGGAAGCTATGGGGATTTTGATTTTACTGATAGGTGGAGGAATTATTTGCCTAGGAGGTTTGTTACCTGCTTTATACGGTAGTATTATCGCTAGACAACACACTAAGGGAGGGCAAGTACAGCTTCATTTAAGTATCTCTAAGTGGAGAATGACATTCGTGGGAATACAGTTGGTGATTGCTTTCTTTTTCTTAATCGCTGGATGGCTAGTGTATAATCAGGTGGATTATATGCAAAGCAAAGAATTAGGATTTAAAGGAGAACAGGTATATCAAGTCAAGCTATATACACAACAGATCAGACGTAAGATGTATAGATCATCTAAAGTCATAGAGCAAATAGCGGATATAAAAGGGGTGAAAGGTGTAGGGCTGTCTACGATCTCTTTTAAAGGAAATAGTATGAATACGAACCATACGGCTTATTACCAACAACAGAAAATAACGGACTTCATCATGGATGGGGTAGATGAAGGGTATATACAGATGATGGGATTCAATATGCTGGCGATTCAGGAGGATATAGATGAAGATCTCCCAACCGTATATGTCAATGAGAAATTTGTTACTCAACTAGGTAAACAACCTAGTGATGTAGTAGGAGAGGTCATAGCGTATGACAGTAATACATTTATCATAAAAGGGGTAATAGGAGACTTTAACCGAGACGGATTTGAAGAGAGTATAAAGCCAATGCTTCTGTTTCACTGGAGAGATATAGAGTTTTTGCCTTATGGTATAGAGTCTCTATCTGTGCAGATAGATCCAGAGATAAAGGAAGAAACTCTAGAACGTCTACAAGCGTTCTGGATAGTGAATGTTGATTATGAGTATCCGTTTGAGGTGATGGCTGTGAAGAAACAGTTTGCTCAGACTTATCAGAAAACATTATCACAGCGCAATATGTTTATGCTGTGGAATGGAGCAGTAGTGTTGATCGCTCTGTTCGGACTCTACGCGGTGATGTCCTTTGCAATAGAACAACAATTAAAGGAAATCGTGATCAGAAAAGTATTAGGGGCTAGTGAGAAAGAACTCTATCTGAAGTTATTAAAGCCTTTTATATATGCTCTGGGGATTACTTATGTATTAGTACTATACCCTACATATTGGTTGATGAGTAAATGGTTAGATAGGTTTGTAGATCATACAGATATTTCGGTTTACCCATTTGTACTTTCTTTAGTGCTACTCTCTGTTTTAGTCTTTGTGGTTTTAGCAAGTAAGCTGTATAAGGCTGTTAAAATCAATATTATTAATTATATCAAATACGAATAAAAATGTTAAAGAACTGGTTGAAAATATATTGGTACAATACGATGAAGCACAAGATGTATTTCTTGTTGACAGTAGTAGGATTAACACTAGGTATTGCGTCAGTTGTATTAGCATCATTATACTATCTAGAAGAGTCTAGTTATGATCAGTGGAATCCGAATAAGGATGAGGTGTATCTCGTAGAGACTGTAGCTCCGAATTTCTCTATGACAGATCAGTTCCGTCCTATGGGAAGGTATCTAAAGGATAATTATAAGGAACTAGATGATTATATGTATTTTGGATATAATGGTTCTTTAAATTTTATTTATAATGAGAAGACAATAGATGTAAAGGATACATATACTGTACAAGATAACTACTTTGAGTTTTTTCCATTCGAGTTTGTATATGGGAATACTGAAAAAGCATTAGTTAACCCTAATGATGTAGCAATAGATATTAAGATCTCTGAAGCACTATTTGGGGAAGGAGTAAACCCAATAGGTAAGACAATAGAAGCTATTAATCCAAACTATGATAGTCAGGGTAACACTAGGTTTATAATCTCTGGTGTATACAAAATAGGAGACCTACGCAGTTCTTTTGCTCCTAATGCAGTTATGAATAATTTGACTGAAAAGTCTAGGGACAGTGATGACTGGACGAAGGAATTTGGATTAAATCTATGTGTGAAGACTAAACAGCCTGAAAAAATTAAAAAGGCTATAGTGGAGCTTAGAGATAAATATGTTGCCATTCCTAATGCAGAGAAGGATGGTCTAACATTAGAGCAATATAAAGAAGAAGAGCCTTTTAAATACTATACAGGAGATATTGTATTAAATAAGCTTGCAGATGCTCGTATGCTACCGAATAAAAGGTTATTCCCTGCAGGTAGTGCAAATGTGCAAATGTTAAACATAAGTATCTTCTTATCTATGACGATACTCTTACTTTCTATTTTTAATTATGTCAATCTATCATTAACGCAAGTAGTGAGTAGAGGAAAAGAAATAGGAATGAGAAGAGTAGCTGGTGGAGGTAAGAGAAGTTTTTATCAGCAGAGTATTTTTGAAACTGCTATTGTGGTTATTCTTTCTTTAGTATTAGCTATTTGTATTATTGAGCTCATTCTGCCTTATATCAATGTGTATTTAGAGACGAATATCACATTTTCGTTTATCAATGATTTAGCTGTTCTTATCGTTATTGCCACTTTAGTGATTCTGATATGTGGTGGTATTCCTGCTTTTTTTGTTTCAAGATTTGAGACTGTCAAATTATTAAAAGGAAATATAATAGGAACTAGAGGAGGTAAATGGCTTAGTAATGGTTTTTTAGTTCTTCAATTTACAATAGCTTGTTTCTTTATTATAGGTTCTATCATCGTCAATGCACAAGTAAGTTATATGCTCAATAAAAGTCTTGGTTTTAAAGGAGATCAAGTTATTAATATAGAGTTTCTTAATCATAATAGTTATACAGGGAAACGTGCTACTAAATATGCAAGCTTTAAAGCCGAACTAGAAAAGATTAGAGGAATTGAGTCGGTATCTACTAGTACTATAGGTTTTGGAAATACTTCAAATGGTGTATTTGGCACCTATCATAACAACGGGAAAGAGAATTTGATGATTAGTAATGTTATGATAGACTATGATTTCTTCGATGTATTAGAGATTAAGCTAAAAGAAGGTAGGATGTTATCTGCTCAATTATCTTCTGATAGTTTAGATAATGTGGTGGTGAATGAGACTTTTGTTCGTAGGATGAATTTGACTAATCCTCTTGATACTTCAATAGAACAGTTAGGCAAGAAGAAAACAGTAGTGGGAGTAATTCAAGACTTTAATATCGATAGACTTGAAGTAAAAATATTGCCATCTGTATATTCTTATATGCCAGAGACTAAGCATAGCTATGGGATGTATTCTGTTATATACATAAGGGTGGCTCCAGAATATTTTAGTAAGACTATTGTAGATATCGAGAAGCTGTGGAAGCAGTATAATATAGAAGAAAGGGATGTGTTTCAATACAAGTTTGTAGATAAGCAGTTTGCAGAGACTTTCCATAAAGTACAGATGGAGAAGAGAATATTTAATATTCTAAGTACTGTAGTTGTATTCATTGCTTTATTTGGACTGTTTGCCGTATCGTCTTTTACGATAGGAACAAAGCTAAGAGAAGTAGCTATTCGAAAGGTATTAGGAGCTGAGATTTTCGGACTGTTAAGACAGTTGTCATTTCAGTATGTAATTTATTGCTTGGTTGGGTTCGGTATAGCAGTATTCCCTAGTTATTACTTTTTAAATAAGTGGTTAGCGAACTATGCGTATCGCATAGAGATCGGATGGAGTGTGTACGTGTATAGTTTGTTGTTGATTTTAGGATTGACATTGTTGATTGTTATCAGTCGTGCTTATAAGGCGACTAGAGTAGATGTATTAAAGTATATCAAATACGAATAGAGATGTTAAAGAACTGGTTAAAGATTTATTGGTACAATACGATGAAGCACAAGATGTATTTCTTGTTGACAGTAGTAGGGTTGGCGATAGGTATTGCGTCAGTTACATTAGCATCGTTATATTATCTAGAAGAGTCTAGTTATGATCAATGGAATCCTTATAAGGATGAGGTTTTTGTTTTAGAGTCTAAAAGTGATCAGATCTCTAGTAATAGTCAGCCCTTTGCACTAGGGTATTTCTTAAAAGAGAATTACCCTATAGTGGAAGATTATATGTACTATAATGGGGTGTATTTTAGAGGAAATGTAAAAATAGATGAGAAGGAATATACTATTGAGAAAGTAATATATGCTCAGAAGAATTTCTTTTCTTTTTTTTCTTTTGAGTTTGTTTATGGCAATGAGAAAACAGCGTTTAATAATCCAAATGATATTGCTATAGAACTAGAATTAGCTGAATTATTATTCGGTAAGAATGTTAATCCATTAGGAGAAGAAATTGAGATAAATGATGTTAAGTATAGTGTATCTGCTGTCTATAGAATAGGACATGATATAAGAAGTTCTATGAGTCCTAATATTGTAATAGATAAGTTAAGTACTGAAGAGATAGCGTCTAGAGGAGATTGGTTTACAAGTAATTATAATTTAGTAGTTAAAACCAAAGATAAAGAACAGACTAGAGTCGCTATTGATAATTTATTCTATAAACATTTTTATTCTGTTTTAGCAGAGTCTAAAGGAGTTTCTGTAGAAGAATTTGTAGAGACGACTTTTAAAAGCTTCTATGCTAAGAGTTATTTATTACCCTTAAATGGCGCTAGGATGAATGCAATAGGTTATTTTTTTCCTGAGGGAAATACTAATCTATTGATGTTGAAAATTATAGTGGGACTTTCTGTTATGATTCTATTGTTATCGATATTTAATTTTATCAACCTAGCACTATCTCAGTCTCTGAATCGAACTAAAGAAGTTGGGGTGAGAAAGGTTTTAGGCGCAAATAGAAGTTTAATTATTAGTCAAGGGCTTTTAGAGTCCTTTATAACAACAGGAATAGCTTTATTATTAAGTGTTATTATTTTAGAATTATTAGTGCCGTTCATAAATGTATTTGTGGGTACAACGATTGAGTTCTCGTTTTTTAAGTTTATAGGCTTATTATCGAGTGTATTAATAGTTGTCACTCTCTTGGTGGGTATCTTACCAGCACTATATCTCGATAAGATGGATACGTTATCAGCACTTAAAGGTTTTATCTATAAAAGCACTAGTGGAAGAGTAATAAAGAATAGTTTTTTAGTTCTACAGTTTGTTATTGCTAGTTTTTTTATCACAAGTGGGATATTGATACATCAACAGGTTAATTATATGCTTAATAAAGATCTCGGCTTTAAGGGGGATCAGGTAATAGGTGTATTATTTAAGGAAAATAGAGAATACGATGGGACTTCTGATCGATTAAATCAATACTATAATTTTAAAGAGGAACTTCTACAAATAAAAGGAGTGGAGGATGTGTCAACAGCTTCTTCACACTTTGGAAGTAATGCATTATCTAATACGTTTACTTATCATTCATATCAATCAGAAGAGTTCTTAGTCGAACAAATAGGAATGGATTATAACTACTTTGATTTATATGATATAAAGATGAAACAAGGGAGGAATATATCTTCTCAGTTTGCTTCAGATAGTATTAATAACATTATTGTCAATGAGGCCTTCGTTAGAGAAATGAAACAGAAAGAACCACTAGGGAAGTTTATAGAAGGCAAAGGTTTTAAGTACACAATCATAGGTGTGGTAGATGACTATAATAATGAAAGATTAGCAAACGAAGTAAAACCTAAGATTTACTACCACTTTCATACTAATCAAAGGATAAGAAATAATTTTCTATATGTCTCTATTAAATTAAGTAAAGATAAGATAGAGTCTACTCTAGATGCTGTTGAAAAAATATGGAAGAAATATAATATAGATAGTAAAATTCCTTTTGTTTATGAATTTGTAGATCAACGTTATGCGAAAACTTTTGACCGTGTGTTATTAGAGAGAAAAGTATTTAGAGTATTAAATTATACAGTTGTATTCATTGCTTTATTTGGACTGTTTGCTGTATCGTCTTTTACGATAGGAACAAAGTTAAGAGAAGTAGCTATCCGAAAGATACTTGGAGCTGAGACTTTCGGACTGTTAAGACAATTGACATTTCAGTATGTAATTTATTGCTTGGTTGGATTTGGAATAGCAGTATTCCCTAGTTATTACTTTTTAAATAAGTGGTTAGAGAATTATGCGTATCGCATAGAGATAGGATGGAGTGTGTATGTGTATAGTTTGTTGTTGATTTTAGGATTGACATTGTTGATTGTTATTAGTCGTGCTTATAAAGCGACTAGAGTAGATGTATTAAAGTATATTAAATACGAATAGAGATGTTAAAGAACTGGTTAAAAATATATTGGTACAATACGATGAAGCACAAGATGTATTTCTTGTTGACAGTAATAGGATTGGCGATAGGGTTATCAGCTGTGATTATTTCGTATTTATATTATACTGAAGAAATGTCTTATGATACTTGGCACAAGGATAGTGATCGTGTATTTATGGTTGAGACTAAGTTTAGTGAAGAGGAGAGCTGGCCAATGTTATCTTATCCATTTGGATCTAAATTAAATGAAATATCTCCTGAAGTAGAAGCATATTCTTATGTAGATAATAGCTATGATGATGGAATGTTACTGCGTAATGGAGAACTGCTTTCTTATACCAAGGCTATTAGCGTACAGTCTAATTTCTTTACTGTATTTCCTTTTGAAATAGTAAGTGGAAGTCAACTACAACCTTTTGATGCCCCAAATCAAGCATATATAAAAGATACATATGTAGACTATTTATTTAAAGATAAAGATCCTATAGGGCAGACTATAGTGATATGGGATGTCTCTTATGTAGTAAAAGGAATATTTAAAGAAGCAAATACATTAAGTTCTATCAATCCTAATATCATAATAAATGATTTAGATGAAAGGGAGAAAGAAGCAGTAGAGAAAGGGTATTGGGGAAATTTTAGTTCTGCTTTATGGGTAAAACTCAAGGATACGCAGTCTAAAGAAACTATAGAGAAAAGGTTACTCGCTATATATGATGAGTATGTCATGTTGCCTGAGGCTAATAAAAAAGGTATATCTGTAGACGAGTATAAAAGAAGTAGAGGGGAGCGTTATTTTGGTTATTATCTACATGATTTAAAGGGACAACGTTTTGAGAAAAATATTGATATAAATGCATTACCAGAAGGGAGTGCTAATGTTAATAGAATATATATAGCTATAGGTTTATCATTGCTAATCTTATTGTTATCTGTATTTAATTATATTAATATTACTACAGTACAGGTGATGGATAGAGGTAAGGAAGTGGGTATGCGTAAAACTTTTGGTGCGAATCGTTTAAGTCTGATATATCAAAACTATTTTGAATCAACTATAACGGTACTAATATCTATAGTATTGTCTTTTGTAATAGTAGAATTCTCTTTACCTAGTTTAAGAGTGTTTTTTAAGGCACAGTTAATCTTCGATTTGTTTGATTTTATACTACAATTACTAATTTTCTTAATATTAGTAGTTTTTTTAGTGGGAACTATACCTGCTCTGTATGTATCTAGTTTTAAAACAATAGAAGTTTTAAAAGGTAATATAAAGAGAAGTAAGAAAGGGGTGTGGTTTAAAAATCTTCTATTAACAGTTCAGTTTATTGTTGCTTGTTTTTTTATTATAGGATCTTTTATTATTTATCAGCAAGTGAGTTATATGTTGAAAAAAGATTTAGGATTTCAGGCTGAACAAATAGTAGGGGTGACATATAATTTTAAGAAGGGTATAAACAATAAATATGACGTGTATAAGAGATTAAAAACAGATGTTTTAAATCTAAGTAATGTGGAAGGAGCGAGTGCGTGTTTATTAGATATTGGCGGTAGTAGATATGTGTCTTCAGGCTTTAGTTATAAAGAAAAAGATGTGCAGCCTGGTATAGCTGCAATAGATTATGATTTCTTGGAATTATATCAGATTGAAATGAAAGAAGGAAGAATGTTATCAAAGGATTTAGCTAATGATAGTATTCAAAATATTTTGATTAATGAGAAAGCAATGTCCATAATGGGGGAGTCACAGCCTATAGGCAAGAATATAAAATGGAATGGAGGGGAATATACTATAGTAGGAGTAGTAAAGGATTTTAATCTAGTAGGACTTAGAGAAGATTATAGACCATTATTATTTGTTACACTGTCTAATAATCAGTGGGGAAACAATATGAAAGAGATGTCTATTAAGATAAAAGCTGACAAGGCTGAGGAAACAATGAAGGCTATTGAAGAGGTGTGGAAGAAACATAATATAACTGATTTACCATTTCAGTATGAATTTGTAGATAAGCGATTTGCTAAAAGTTTTGAACGGTCTTTACAGGAACGAAATGTATTCTTAGTATTGAATTCTTTGGTTGTTTTCATTGCTCTTTTTGGATTGTATAGTTTGGCATCATTTACGATTAACTCTAGGTTAAAAGAAGTTGCTATACGCAAAGTATTAGGTGCGAGACCTAAAGATCTGATACAGAAGTTAACAGGGCAGTACATTGTGTTTTGTTTAATAGGTTTTGGAATAGCTGTATTTCCCAGTTATTACTTCTTGAATAAATGGTTAAGTGATTATGCTTTTAGAATAGAGATGAGTGTATGGCCATTTATATTTTGTTTTGTCATCATTATAATATTGACATTACTAATTGTTATCAGTCGTGCTTATAAAGCGACTAGAGTGGATGTATTAAAATATATTAAATACGAGTAGTATGATAAAAAACTGGTTAAAGATTTATTGGTACAATACGATGAAACACAAGATGTATTTCTTGTTGACAGTCATAGGGTTGGCGATAGGATTATCAGCTGTGATTATTTCGTATTTATATTATACTGAAGAGATGTCTTATGATACTTGGCACAAGGATAGTGATCGTGTATTTATGGTAGAGACTAAGTTTAGTGAAGAGGAAGGCTGGCCATCATTATCTTATCCTTATGGAGAGGTTTTAAAGGATATTTCAGATCGTGTAGAAACTTATAGTTATTTAGATGCTCATTATCAGGGAGGTGTAGTGTTGATCAATGGAGAGGCTAAAGTTTTTGAAAAAGCTAGTTTTGGGCAATCAGCGTTTTTTGACGTATTCCCTTTTGAGATTGTACAAGGAAATAAAATAAAACCTTTTGATGGACCTAATCAGGTATTTATCAAGGATACTTATGTGAAATATCTATTTAAAGATGAAGAACCTGTAGGGCAAGTAATTCTTTTGTGGGGAAAGACATTTACAGTAAAAGGAGTTTATAAGGAAGCAGAAACACTGAGTTCTATAAATCCTAATATGGTATTTAATGTTTTGGACGAACGAGTAGAAAATGCTATAGGTAGTAATGGTTGGGGAAATTATAGTTCAGCACTTTGGATTAAATTAAAAAGTCCAGAGTCAAAAGAGTTGATAGAGAAACAATTATTAAGTATATACGACGAAAAAGTGATTGCTCCTGTAGCAAAAAGCAAAGGACTCACGATAGAGGAACTAAAAAAAGAAAAAGATTATGTATTGACATTTTATTTACATGATTTAAAAGGACAACGGTTAGTTAATTCGAATCAAAAAAACGCTTTGCCAGAAGGAATAGCGAATAGAAATAGAATTTATATTGCTATAGGTCTTTCAAGTCTTATCATGTTATTGTCAGTATTTAATTATATCAATATTACTACAGTACAAGTAATGAATAGGGGTAAAGAGTTAGGTGTACGCAAAGTATTAGGAGCTAATAAAGCAAGTACAATGCTGCAAAACTATTTTGAGTCAGCTGTAACAGTACTTATATCTATTATCATTTCTTTAGTTATAGTTGAATATGCTCTTCCTAGTCTGAGAGTGTTTTTTAAAGCTAAATTGTTGTTTAATGTTTTGGAATTTGTGCCTCAGGTTTTATTGTTTCTAATAACTGTAATTTTTTTAGTGGGAACAGTGCCTGCGTTCTATATTTCTAGTTTTAAAACAATAGAAGTTTTAAAAGGAAATATAAAAAGAAGTAAGAAAGGAGTTTGGTTTAAGAATACATTACTAACAGTTCAGTTTATCGTTGCTTGTTTTTTTATCATCGGTTCTTTGATTGTTAATCAACAAGTGAATTATATGCTTAACAAGGATTTAGGTTATAATGCAAATCAGATAGTAGGGGTACCGTATAACCTTAAAAGAGATCTTGTAGAGAATACTCTACCTATCTATAAAAGACTAAAAGCAGATATTCTTAAAATAAAAGGAGTTGAGGGGGCAAGTGCGTGGTCATTGGCAATAGGCGGAAAAAATTATTCGTCTGTAGGATATTCTTATCAAGGCAAACAAATACAGGCAGGTGTAGCAGCTATGGATGATGATTTTTTAAAACTATTTGATATTAAATTAAAAGAAGGAAGAGCACTGTCTCAAGATTTTGCTTCTGATAGTATAAAAAATGTATTGCTAAATGAAAAGGCAATAACAATGATGGGTATTACTGACAATGCTTTAGGAAAAGAATTTGAATGGAATGAAGAGAAAGTTACTATTGTTGGGGTTGTAAAGGATTTTAATTTGTTTGGATTGCATGAAGATTATCGTCCAATGATATTTATGTCATTAGATTTTGAACAAGGATGGGGGAGCAATATGAATGAGATGTCTATTAAGATAAATACGGAGAATGTTAAAGAGACGATGGAAGCTATAGAACAGGTTTGGAAAAAACATAATATCTCTGATTCACCTTTTACTTATGAGTTCGTAGATAAGCGTTTTGCACAGAGTTTTGAACGGTCTTTACAAGAGCGCAAAGTATTTTTAGTCTTGAATTTATTGGTTGTTTTTATTGCTCTTTTTGGATTGTATAGTTTGGCATCATTTACGATTAACTCTAGGTTAAAAGAAGTTGCTATACGCAAAGTATTAGGTGCGAGACCTAAAGATCTGATACAGAAGTTAACAGGGCAGTACATTGTGTTTTGTTTAATAGGTTTTGGAATAGCTGTATTTCCCAGTTATTACTTCTTGAATAAATGGTTAAGTGATTATGCTTTTAGAATAGAGATGAGTGTATGGCCATTTATATTTTGTTTTGTCATCATTATAATATTGACATTACTAATTGTTATAAGTCGTGCTTTTAAAGCCACTAGAGTAGATGTATTAAAGTATATCAAATACGAATAGTATGATAAAGAACTGGTTAAAAATATATTGGTCTAATGTGCTGAAGAATAAAGTCTATTTTATTCTAACATTAGTAAGTTTAGGAGTGGGTTTTGCCTCTGTTATCTTGTCATTCGTGCATTACAGAGAAGAGTCATCTTATGATCAGGCGAATCCGAATAAGGATAATATTTTCACAGTAGAGTCTATTCTGAATGCAGATACGAGTTGGATGAAGTTACCATATCCTTTTGGTTCTAAGTTAAAAGAAGAGTCTTCACATATCATTGATTATACTTATTTGGATAATTATTATGGAGGTGGGACAATGACTGTAGATGGGGTGAAAAAAGGTGTAGAAAAGGTAGGATATGTAAAGTCTAACATCTTTGACTTTTTTCCTTATGAGATTGTAAAAGGAGATAAGAATAAGCCATTTAATGGGCCGAATACTGCTGTTATTACTGATGAGTATGCTAAGCAATTATTCAATGAAGAAGATCCGATAGGTAAATCTTTTGAATACAATAAGGATACATATGTAGTAAGTGCTGTGTATAAACTAGGGAAGAACAGGAATTCAATAATGGCAAATATACTGGTTAATGCAGTTGATCAATATGAGAAAGAGGGAATAGAGCAATGGGGTAATTATAACTCAACTATTTGGTTAAAGTTAGACGATGCTAAGTATACTACCGAAGTGGAAGGGCTAATAAAGGATATCTTGATTAAGCAAGTGTATGTATCGCTAGCGAAGGATGAAGGATTGAGTCTTGAGGAGTATATGAAAAAAGAAGAAGGTGTGACACTGGAGGAGTTTAAGAATCTAAAAAATAAAGGATATAAACTACATGTCTTAGCAACACAAAGAATGCAGAATAACTCTGACTTAAATGGTACTCCTGAGGGAGCAACTAATGTTGGGAGATTGAATATCATGATAGGCCTTTCTTTATTGATATTAGTATTATCTGTATTTAATTATATCAACTTAAGCACTGCCCAAGCGATAGGTCGTACACGAGAAGTTGGAATTAGAAAGACATTAGGTGCGACTAAGAAGAATTTGATATTACAAGGGTTATTTGAGGCTCTAGTTACCTCTATACTAGCTTGTATTATTGCTTTTGTATTGATTGAGTTTACGATGCCATGGTTAAAAGTATTCTTAGATTCACAGATGGAAATAGAAGTATTTTATATACTACCATGGTTGCTATTGTTCATTGTGATTATTGTTTTATTAGTAGGTATTATTCCTGCTTTATTTACTGCTAGTTTTAAAACGTTAGAAGTTCTGAAAGGAGAAGTAAATAAGAGTAAGAAAGGTAAGACATTAAAGAACGTCATGTTAATAGTACAGTTTACGGTGGCTTGTTTCTTTATGGTTGGAAGTTATATTGTATATGGGCAAGTAACTTATATGTTAAATAAGGATCTTGGGTTTAAAGGAGATCAAGTGGTAGTCATTCCTTTCATTAGTAAAGGTCCTTATGAGGAGAAGATTAATATATATCAATCTCTGAAAGAGGAGATCACAAGGCTCAATGGAGTAGAGAATATGTCTATCGCTTCGATCAGTATAGGGAGTAGTTATGGTAGTTCTTCAGGTTTTATACATAATGGAAATAGAATACAGGGTATTAATGTAGGAATGGACTATAACTATCTAAATACTTTAGATATAAAGCTGAAAGAGGGAAGAGGTTTATCACCTGAATTTGCGACTGACTCTATCTCTAATATATTGATTAATGAACGTACTGCCTATGAAATGAAAGAAGAGCATCCTATAGGAAAAACAATAGAGTGGAACGGTAATAAGCTGACAATAGTAGGTGTGGTAAAGGACTTTAATCTATATGGTCTTAAATCTAACTATGCTCCTCTAGTCTTCTTTAGTTTAAAAACAATTCCTTGGGTGGGATTAAATAGTAGACAGATTACAGTCAAGGTTAAAGGTGATAATGTTGAGAAGACAATGAATGAAATAGCGAAGATATGGGCGAACAGGGATATCTCTGACGAGCCTTTTAGTTATGAGTTTTTAGATAAGCAATATGCAAAGACATTTAATAATGTAAAGAAAGAGAGAGATATTTTCTTAACACTAAATGGAATAGTTGTGTTTATTGCTTTGTTTGGATTGTATAGTTTGGCTTCTTTTAATATTAATAACCGCCTAAAAGAAGTAGCTATTCGCAAGGTGCTGGGGGCTAGTTCCTCTAGCTTATTAAAACAATTGTCTGTACAGTATGTAGTGATGTGTCTAGTAGGTTTTGGTATTGCTATATTCCCTAGTTATTATTTCTTAAACAAATGGTTGAGTGATTATGCTTTTAGAATTGATATTAGTGTAGAACCATTTATCATTTGCTTGATTGTGATACTAATATTAACAGGCGTAGTTGTGTTCTTAAAGGCATGGTCAGCAACAAAGATCAATGTACTGAAATATATAAAATATGAATAACCATAAAACAAATTTAAATATGAAAAAAATAGTAATGTTCTTCTTATTAGTAGGAGGAAGTGTGTTCGCACAATCAAAAGAAACGCGTCAAGTTAGTGATTTTAAATCTGTAAAAGCTTCTCAAGGAATAGAAGTGAACTTTACTTATGGAGGAGCTAAGAGTGTAGTAGTGGAAGTAGAGAAATCTGAGAATATGAAAGATGTCAAGACAGAAACGACAATTACTGGAGGGTTAGATATCTTCATTGATCAAAAAACTAATAAAAAATGGAAGAACGGTATCAATATTAGAGATTTTGGAAAAGTAGTAGTTACTATAAATAACCCTAGTTTAGAAGAGGTAAGGTTGTCTTCTTCTGCTAAGTTTAACTTATTGAACAAAGCTGTTGCTAAATCATTTGATGTAAAAACGAGTAGTTCAGCAAGGTTTAGAGGAGAGTTAGTACAAGCAGATAACCTATCTATAGAGGCAAGTTCTTCTTCTAAAATAGAAGGTAGTTTTGAGGTGACAAAGAAATCATCTGCAAGTGTTAGTTCTTCAGCAAGTGTAGATATTTCATTAAAGACTAAAACTGGGGACTTCGGAGCTAGTAGCTCTGCTAGGTTGAGTTTATCTGGGAATGCTGATTCTGTGAGCGCTTCTGCTTCTAGTAGTGGTTCTATTAAAGGATCTAGCTTTACAACTAAAACACTAGAAGGTAAAGCTAGCTCATCAGGTTCTATGGTGTTTAATGTAACTGAGGAGGTATCTGGTAGAGCGAGTTCTTCAGGACGTGTTCAATATACAGGAGGAGCTAAGATAGTTAGTTCAAATACTTCGTCTTCAGGACAAGTGAAAAATATAGATTAATTCTTATAGCTTCTAGACTAGTGATAGATATGTTTATAATGACTATCTATCACTTATCTTAGGATATATGCATTGGGCAGTGTAATACTTCATCCGAATACTTATGATTAATAATTGGTTTAAATTATACCTGAAACATTTCTGGAAGAATAAGGTGGTTTCAATTCTAAATATTTTAGGATTAGCTGTTGGTATGACAGCTGTTATACTTGTATTGTTGTTTTGGCATAACGAGCATAGTTATAATCACTGGAACCCTTTTAAAGAGAGAGTTTATGAAGTTGAAGGAACATCAGAGTCTTTCTTTAAGAATTGGTTTCCTGCACCTGTAGCTAACAATTTAGACAAGTTATCAGATATTGTAGAGGCATATAATTTTAGCTTTACATTTGACGATATTTCAAGTGTTGAGGTGGATGGACGTAAGGAATTTCTCTATGATATTGATGAAAAGCAAGCTAATTTTTTTGAATTCTTTCCTTTCGAGACTATTTATGGTAGCGCAGAAGAATATAAGACGAATTATAAAGATGCTTTAGCAATAGATATAGACCAATCGGAGCGTTTGTTTGGTAAAGGTATTGATCCAATAGGAAAGACAGTTATATTGGAAAATGGAAAGGTATTGTCTATTCGTTTTGTTTATCGTATTCCTGGAAATAGTTCAGTTAATTTTAAAGGGTTGACTTCATTCGTTACGGAAGATCAGATTGCCAATAATAAAGAGAATAACTGGGGAGATCATAATTACACTCTATTACTCAAGTTAAAAGAAGGCGTTCAGATTAAAGATGTCCAAGAACGTATAAGAGATGTGATTTATGACGATGTCTTCCAGATGTATATGAAGAAGGAGTCCATGACTTTAGAAGAGGTGAAGAAGAACTTTAATGCTAATGCTATACTTAATTTTAATTCATTAGATACAATTCATTTAAACCCAATTTCAAAAGGGTTAGGAGGAGGACCAGCAGCTTCTAAGGTATTGAATATAATGATGACATCTTCTGTGTTATTGCTAATGTTGAGTATTATAAATGCAGTTAATTTAGCTTTAGTAAACAGTTTTAAACGTGCAAAAGAAATTGGTATAAGAAAGGCAATTGGTGTTACAAGATGGCAACTATTTCTACAGTTTATCTTCGAATCTATTATTTGCGTATTACTAGCTTTAGTGATTGCCTTAGTGCTTGTTGAGATATTGTTACCCTATTTTAATTTGTTGGTTAATAGAACTATGCCCTTCCATGTTTGGGTATTTACTTTGCCTATTTTAGGAATTGTCTTAGGAGTTGTTTTATTATCTGGTACATTACCAAGCTTGTTCTTATTGTCGTTTGATACATTAAAAGTGTTGAAAGGAAATTATTTAAGAGGAAAAGCGGGTGTTAGTCTTCGAAATATGTTTCTGATTCTACAATTTGTAATCGCCTTTTTCTTTTTGTCAACGGCTGTTTTTATAGATAAACAGGTAGAGCATATTCTTCAAGAGGATTTAGGTTTTGATGGAGATCAGGTTGTTAATATTAATTTTAAAATTAAAGATATTCAGAGGCGAAATGATCTTTACTATGATATTGAGTCTGATTTAAAAAAGATTAAAGGAGTAAAAGAAGTAACACTTCATTCAATGGTTATTGGAGGTGGGTATAATAGTGCTTCAGGAAATAGAATAGGAGAAGCTTCTGTACAAAGTAACAACGTTCCTGTAGGATATGATTTTTTGAAAGTATTTGATGGAGAATTGAAAGAAGGACGTTTTTTTGATCGTAGTTTGGCGACAGATAGTATTAGTAAAGTTGTTGTTAACGAAACATTTAAATCAACTTTTAATTTTTCAGATGGAATACTAGGAAAAAAGATTAAATGGAATGGAAAAGAGTTTGAAGTTATTGGTGTTGTAAAAGATATGAAGGTAGAAGGGGTTAGTCAGAGTACTAATCCTGTAACTTATTTTATGCCTAATTCAGTGGATTGGTTTTATCATTTAACAGATCATATAGCGGTAAAAATAGATACTAACAATACGCAAATAACCTTACAAGCTTTAGAAGAGTTTTGGAATAAGAGAATTGATTCTACCTATCCAATACAATACAAATTTGTCAATGAAGACTTTGCTAAAAGTTACCAAAAGACGTTATATCAACGTACATTATTTGTGTGTTTGATGGGGGTATCAGTATTTATAGCCTTGTTCGGTTTGATGGCAATCGTGTCCTTTAGTATTGAAAGTAAATTAAAAGAAATTGCTATTCGAAAAGTGCTAGGAGCAAACTCAATTAGTTTGATTCTGAAATTATCTGTGCGTTTTGTTATGTATTGTCTAATTGGATTTATCCTATCTATTTACCCGGTGATTTATGTGATGAATATATGGTTGGAGGACTTTGTTTATCGTATTTCGATTACCGTGTTACCATTTGTTATTGCTTTTGTAAGCTTAATGCTTTTTTCAATGTTGTTAGTGTTTTGGAAGGCTTATAAAGCGACACGTATTGATGTTTTAAAATATATAAAGTATGAGTAAGAGTTGGTGTTTAGTATTGACTATTTTGTTTAGTATTGCAGGAGTAGCTCAAGAGCAGTGGACTTTGGAGGACTGTGTAGAAAAAGGAAAAGAGAATAGTTTAAGATTGATGGTGTCTGCTTTAGAGACTAAAGTTGCTGAAAGTAGAAAGCAAAGTGTGGCTTCTTATTATTTGCCCGATATAGGGGTGAACGGGGCACAGTCTTATAATTTTGGATCTGCTATTGATCCTGTTACGAATAGTCGTGTGAGTTCTAATATTCAGTCTACAAGAGCTTCATTAGATGCTGGAGTTACATTATTTGACTTTAGTAATTTTATACAATACAAGAAAGATAACCTAGCTATTGATTATGCTAAATTAGAGAATGAAGAAGTCTTATTTCAATATCAGACTGCTATTCTTGAGTTATTTTATGAGATTATAGGTTCACAGTCTTTTTTAGAAATACAACAACAACAATTAATTAACAGTAAGGCTAACTTAGAGCGTGTACAGAAAGAAGTAGAAGCTGGTGCCAAACCTAAAAGTGATTTCTATGATATAGAATACATCTATCACAGTGAGACTATTAGTATAGAGCAGACAGAGAATACTTTATTGAATCAGAAACTAAAGCTACTTCATTTATTAAATATAGAAGATTTAGGAGTGAATGAGTTTAGTGTGGTACAAAAGGAGGAATCTATAGCACAAATAGAAGGATATGAGTTTAATCCAACACTAGAAAAAACTAGACTGAAACAACAAGTTTTAGAACAAGAGAAGAAACTGATTAAGTCTAAGAATTTACCTCGATTAGTTGGGAATTATCAATATGGTTCTTTCTATTCTAAGCCGTTTAATAGTTATATAGAATTGCGCACTAATTCTTTCTCAAAACAGATGGGAGATAACAAGAGTCAGTACGTTAGTTTTGGATTGAGTATACCAGTTTTTCAAGGTGGAAATATACGTAGACAAGTAAGAGTGAAAAATGAAGAAATACGTTTGAATACCTTGCAAATAAAGGAGAGTGAAGTTAATCTAAACAATCAAATTACAGAGCTAAAAGCAGAAATTGCACAGTTAGAAAATATCGCAAAACAGCTTCAAAAAAGTATTGAGCTATCAGAGAAATCATTCAGTACAACACAAGCAAAGTATGAGAATGGAAAGGTTGATATTTTCTCATTTAATGCTTCAAAAAATCAATTATTGAACTCTCAATTTGCTTTGATTAAGAACGCTTATAATCGTTCTTTTATGGAAAACAAGCTTAAACTTTTCAATACAAATACACTATAAATATTAGTTATAACATTATTTGTATTTAGAATATATTAACATTAAAAGTTCAAATATTCCCACTATATTTGCGTTAGTCAGAATTTATATTAAATTGTTGAAAACGAATCGCATATAATGAAATTAGATAGAAAAGAAATCCTTAAGGCTTTAGAGAGCATTTCTCTAGCTGGAGAAGGAAAAAATATGGTGGAGAGTGGAGCTGTAAGTAATGTAATGACTTTCGGAGACGAAGTAGTAGTGGACTTAGTACTTAGTACACCAGCTTTACACATTAAGAAAAGAGCAGAAGTTGACGTGATGAAAGTAATTCACGATCAAGTATATGACAAGGCGAAAGTAAAAGTAAATATAAAAGTAGAGGCTCCTGAAAAGCCTGAGATTAAAGGAAAAGCTATTCCTGGTATTAAAAACATTGTTGCTATCTCTTCTGGTAAGGGGGGAGTAGGTAAATCTACAGTTACTGCTAATTTAGCTGCTAGTTTAGCTAATATGGGCTTTAAAGTAGGAGTGTTAGATGCAGATATCTATGGACCATCTATGCCAATCATGTTTGATGTAGAAGGAGCTAAACCTATTTCAGTAGAAGTAGAAGGACGTTCTAAGATGAAGCCTGTATCATCGTATGGAGTAGAGATCCTTTCTATCGGATTCTTTACAAAAGGAGACCAAGCAATAATCTGGAGAGGACCTATGGCTGCAAAAGCATTAAATCAAATGATTTTTGATGCAGACTGGGGAGAACTAGACTTCTTATTATTAGACTTACCTCCTGGTACAGGAGATATTCACTTATCTATTATGCAGTCTCTTCCTATTACAGGGGCTGTAGTGGTATCTACACCACAAGCAGTAGCGCTAGCTGATGCTAAAAAAGGAGTATCAATGTTTATGTCAGAGAGTATCAATGTTCCTGTATTAGGTATCGTTGAGAATATGGCGTATTTCACTCCAGAAGAATTACCAAATAACAAATACTATATCTTCGGTGAGAATGGTGCTAAGAACTTAGCAGCAGACTTAGATGTTCCTTTCTTAGGAGAAGTACCTATCGTACAGAGTATCCGTGAGGCTGGTGATTATGGTCGTCCAGCAGCATTACAAAACGATACTATCATCGCAAAGGTATTCGAAGATTTAAGCAGAAATGTAGTAGAACAAGTAGTGTTGAGAAATGAGTCATTACCTGCTACTGAAGCTATCAAAATTACAACTATGGCAGGATGTTCATCAGTTGCTAAAAAATAAGACTTAATACAAGAAAAATATATGGCATCACAAACTATAAAACAGAATGTAGAAAAGGCGTTAGATGAGATCCGTCCATTTTTACAAGCAGATGGTGGAGATATCACTCTTATTGATATTCAAGATGACAAAGTTGTACAAGTTCGCTTAGAAGGCGCTTGCACGGCTTGTAGTGTTAATCAAATGACCTTAAGTGCTGGAGTAGAGACTACGATTAAAAAGTATGCTCCAGAGATCGAATCTGTAGTTAATGTGGGATAAAAATAACATAGTCAATCTTGAGTAATTGAAGGCTTTATTAGCACTAGTTACTTAAGATTGACTTTTATCATTTTTAATAAATTTCGCAAAGGATACCTTTGCACTAAAGAACTACATCATGATTGAGACCGATATAATAATTATTGGAGCGGGCCCTACTGGTCTGTTCGCTGTATTCGAAGCAGGATTATTAAAACTAAAATGCCATCTTATCGATGGACTTCCACAACCAGGAGGACAGTTAACAGAATTGTATCCTAAGAAGCCAATCTTTGATATTCCAGGATATCCTAGCGTTGGAGCTGGTGAGCTAGTAGATAATTTAATGGAACAAATAAAGCAGTTTCAACCTGGCTTTACATTAAATGAAGTAGCGGAGAATATTGAGAAGTTAGAAGATGGTACGTTTATCGTGACAACTAACAAGGGGACAAAACATCATGGTAAAGCAGTTGCTATCGCTGGTGGTTTAGGATCTTTCGAACCTCGTAAACCAGAGATAGAGAATCTTGCATTCTATGAAGATAAAGGAGTAGAATACTTCGTTAAAAAACCAGAAATGTTCGCTGGTAAGAAAATAGTTATTGCTGGTGGGGGTGACTCTGCTCTAGATTGGAGTATTTTCTTAGCAGATGTAGCTGCTGAAGTAAGTCTGGTACATAGACGTAATGAATTCCGTGGAGCATTAGACTCTGTAGAGAAAGTACAGGTTCTTAAAGACCAAGGAAAGATTAATATGTTAACTCCAGGCGAAGTTGTTGAGTTAAAAGGAGCAGATAAATTAGAAGCGGTTGTCGTAGATATCGATGGAGAGAAACGCGAAATAGCTTGTGATTATTTTATTCCATTATTTGGTTTAACACCTAAGTTAGGACCTATTGCAGATTGGGGATTAGAGATTGAAAAGAATGCTATTAAGGTTAATAATGCATTAGATTATCAAACAAACATACCTGGTATTTACGCGATTGGTGATATCAATACTTACCCAGGTAAGTTAAAATTAATTCTATGTGGATTCCACGAAGCTACTTTGATGTGTCAGAGTGTGTTCAATATGTTGAATCCAGGTAAGAAATTTGTATTAAAATATACTACTGTATCAGGTATCAACGGATTCGATGGTACACGTAAAGAAGCAGAAAAAGCAGTAGTGAAATCTATAGACTAGTTATGGCTGAGGATATAAAAGTAACCATTATCGATCGCGAAGGAGAGACTCATGTTATAGATGCCCCAACGGATATGGGGATGAATATGATGGAAGTTGTTCGTGCTTATGAACTAGCAGAAGACGGTACATTCGGTATATGCGGAGGTATGTTGATGTGTGCTTCTTGTCAATGCTATATGATTAATGGAGATGAAGTGGAATTACCAGAGAAGGGTGATGAAGAAGACGCATTGTTAGATTCGGATGCTCGTAATGTTAAACCTACTAGTAGACTAAGTTGTCAGATACCTGTAGATGAGAAGGTAGAAGGATTAGTCTTCGAAATCGCACCAATAGGATAGAATAGAGATTTAATATATCTTAATAAAATAAGGCTTGTATCGTACGATACAAGCCTTATTTTATGGTTTCATGTAAGAGACCTTTTCTTATTAAAAGTAGCTGTAAAGGATTAAAAAAAGGAAGTAAAGTACAACATACTTTACTTCCTTTATATATTATATCTCTTCGCTTTCTTCTTTATCCTTCTTCTTGCTTTTAATCACTTTCATTACGATAGGTAATGTAGTCACTAATACTAAGAATAAGATAATGTATTCGATGTAGTGTTTTAAGTCTATATCATAGCTGTCTAATAACCATACTTGTAGGTAGTGACCTGCAAAGATTAATGTAGTAGCCCATAAGAAAGAACTGATCACATTGTATAGCATGAACCTCTTGATGTCCATGTGTACAATACCTGCTATAATAGGAGCGAATGTTCTTACTACTGGTAAGAAACGAGCGAATATAATTGCTCTTCCTCCATGTCTTTCGAAGAATACCTTAGATTCGTATAAGTATTTCTTCTTGTAGATAAAGTTGTCTTTGACATTGTAGAGATAGTTTCCACTCTTTTTACCGAACCAATACCCAAAACTGTTACCGAGGATACCTGCCAAGGCGACTAGAGTAGATAATAAGGCTACATTTAAGAAGTCACTTTCTATCGGTACTACTTCAGCCATTAGAGCTGTACTGTATATCCCTGATAAGAAAAGTAAACTATCTCCTGGTAAAAAGAAACCTGCGAATAAGCCTGTCTCTGCAAATACAATAAATAATACGACATATATACCTATTGAATGTCCTGCTATCTGTAAGTTTATATAGAATTCAGGGTTTATAAGTTGTGCTATTGAAAATTCGTCCATAGTGCTTTTATGTTCTGTAATCTAACTTAATTGTTTAGTTTGTTCATTGTTTGTTTCAAATTTATCTATCGCAGCAGTTGATAAAGCATTTCCTAATACATTAGTCATACTTCTTCCCATATCACAGAAGTGATCGATCGGTAAAATAAACGCAATTCCTTCTGGCGGGATATTAAACATAGCACATGTAGCTACGATAACGATTAGTGAAGCACGAGGTACTCCTGCTACACCTTTACTTGTTACCATTAGGACTAACAGCATCAAGATTTGATCTGCTAGGCTCATATGTACATCATATATCTGAGCAATGAAGATAGAAGCGAATGTTAGATACATCATACTTCCATCTAGATTAAATGAGTACCCCAAAGGTAAGGTAAATGATACGATTTTTGGAGAACATCCGTAAGCTTTTAATTGCTCTACTAATTTTGGGAATACTGCCTCGCTACTAGTTGTAGAGAAGGCGATTAGTAGAGGCTCTTTGATTGCTTTTAACAGTCTCCATACATCTTTACCGATGATCAAGTAACCAACTAAGATTAAGACTGCCCATAAAACAGCCAATCCTGATGCGAAGGCTAATAGATACTTACCATACGTTAAGAAAATAGAAAGACCGTATAGTGCTACTGCACTTGCGATAGCTCCTAATACCCCTAGAGGTGCAGTCCACATGATATAAGTTACCATCTTTAAGACTACCTCTGATATTTTGTCAAATAATTTGATTACTGATTTTCCTTTTTTACCTAATGTAGATAGCGCGATTCCAAAGAATACTGAGAACACTACTATCTGAAGAATTTCATTATGGGCAAAGGCTTCGAATATACTTTTTGGAATTAAGTGTTCTACGAATGATTGTAAGCTTAATGAATCAGTTTTAGTTAGTAAGTCACTAGCTCCTGAGACATTGTTTAAATCAAAGTTAGCTCCGATACCTGGCTTGAACCAGTTCACTAATACTAAACCTATCGTTAGAGAGACTAGTGAAGCAGTGATGAACCATCCCATTGCTTTAGCACCTACTCTTCCTACCATACTCATATCTCCCATTTTGGCGATACCTACTACTAGGGTACAGAATACTAGTGGAGCAATAATCATCTGTACTAAACGGATGAAGATAGTACCTAATAATTTAATGTTTTCTGCAAATCCTAATTTGTATTCTGGGAATGAATAGTGATAAATACTTCCAACGATTACACCAAGTACTAGCGCAATGATGATCGCTATAAAAAGTTTATTGTTTTTCATGTAAATCAAATTTGAGCGTGAAAATACCTCTTTTTTTTTCAAATCAAGACGATTTTAAAAAAAAATAACGTACTATAATGGTGTGAAATTCAATTATTATCGTTTAGGTTGTTTTTTTACTTTTTTATTATCAATAATACTATTAATTAAATCTACGCTCAGTATTATAGAAGTACATTATTTATTAGAGTACACTATTTGTTGTCGTTTGTATAAGAAAGAATGTCTAAACTAAGAGAATTAGTTAACTTTCGAGCAAAATCAAAAGAAAAGCCTATTTTTACGCTTTAATAAAACCCTAACAATGAAAAAAATATTCTTATTTGCTTTAAGCTTAGCGAGTTTATCTGCTTTTTCTCAAGAAGTAATGACTAAAGAGCTTCTGTGGAAATTAGGTAGAGTAAGTCCAGTAGGAGTTACTAAAGATGGTAAAAACTTAATCTACAAAGTAAGCCACGCTAATATGACAGAAGATAAGTTTGATTCTAAGACTTATCAAATTCCTGTAACTGGAGGTACTCCTGTTGAAATTAAGGAATACAAACACTTACTTAATGATAAAAACATTTCTCCTGATGGAAAATTAGTTTTATTCGATGAGGCTGTAAAAATCAATAAAGTATTAGGTAAAGACCTATATCCTACGATGGAGAAGTCTGATGCATATGTATATGACGGATTAGACTATAGACATTGGGATACGTGGAACGATGGTACACATAATCACGTATTATATGCTCCTACAGATAATAAAGAAGCGAAGATAGATATCTTAGGTAACGAACCTTATGATGCACCACAGAAGCCATTCGGTGGAGACGAAGATTATGTATGGACTCCTGATGGTAAAGGTATTGTGTATGTGTCTAAGAAGAAATTCGGTACGGAGTATGCTACAAGTACGAATACTGACTTATACTTATACGACTTAGCGACTAAACAGACTAAGAACTTAACAGAAGAAAATAAAGGATATGATACACATCCTACTTACTCTCCAGAAGGACACCTAACTTGGTTACAGATGAAGCGTGATGGGTATGAGGCTGATAAGAATGATATCATTGTAGACTACAATGGAATCAAAATGAACCTTACTGCAGGATGGGATGGTACTGTAGATAGTTACAGATGGAGTAAAGATGGTAAGAAGATTTACTTTATCGCAGCTGTAGGAGGTACTGTGCAGTTGTTCGAAGTGAACTTCCCTGGTAGAACACGTATCGCTATCAACGTAAGACAAATCACTGATGGTAACTTTGACGTGACGAGTATCGTAGATGTGACAGGAGATGTAGCACTAGTGACTCGTACAGACTTTAACCATGCTTCTGAGGTATATGCTTATAATATGGCTAAGAAGACTTGGAATCAAGTGACTAAAGTGAATAATGACGCTTATTCTAAGATTGCATTGAGCAAGAGTGAGAAGAGAATCGTGAAGACTGTAGACGGTAAAGATATGGTTACTTGGGTAGTATATCCACCTAACTTTGATCCAAACAAAAAATATCCAACATTGTTATATGCACAAGGAGGACCACAGTCAGCATTGTCTCAGTTCTATTCTTTCCGTTGGAACTTCCAATTAATGGCAGCAGAGGGATACATTATAGTAGCTCCTAACCGTAGAGGAATGCCAGGACATGGAGTAGAGTGGAATGAAGCAATCTCTAAAGACTGGGCTGGAAAACCAATGCAAGACTACTTAGCAGCTATTGATGACGTAGCGAAAGAGAAGTATGTAGATAGAGATAGATTAGGAGCTGTAGGAGCTAGTTATGGAGGATATTCAGTATTCTACTTAGCAGGTATCCATGAGAACCGTTTCAAATCGTTTATTTCACACTGTGGAGTATTTGATTTAGTAAGTATGTATGGTACTACAGAAGAGGTATTCTTCCCTAACTTTGATACAGGTGGAGCATACTGGGAAAAAGATAATAAGGATGCTCAGAATGCATACACTAACTTTAACCCTATTAATAATGTAGATAAGTGGAATACGCCTATCCTAATTATCCAAGGTGGTAAAGACTACCGTGTGCCTATTGGACAAGGACAAGAAGCATTCCAAGCTGCTCAATTAAGAGGTGTGAAAAGTAGATTCTTATATTTACCAGATGAAAATCACTGGGTAGTAAGACCACAAAACGCACAAGTATGGCAAGGTGAATTCTTCCGTTGGTTGAAAGAAACGTTGTAATATATAGTATATTAATAGTTAAGAACAGTGTATCTCTGATATCAGAGGTACACTGTTTTTTTATGTCAATATTTTTATTTTATCGTTTCGGTATAATTATTTGATTTATGTTAAAAACCACTTTTAAATATGTGATTAGTATAAAAGTGTGGTTATTTCGATAGTAAAAATGGAATAATTAATTCATCTGTACAAAGTATATGCTTGTTAACTTAAATTTGCATAAAAATAAATTAGCTATGAAAAAGATTATTTTTAGTGCTTTAGCAGCACTTGCATTTGTTGGAGTATCATCATGTAGTTCAGATGATAATAGTACACCTACGACAACAGAACCTAATAAAGTCATTAAGAACATTGAGAAGATAGATGTAGTTGTTTATGAAGATGGAGATAAGGAAGAAGACAAAACGTTTAACCTGAGTTATGCAGCAGATGGTAAACTTACTTCTATTGAATATATTAAACGTAAGAAGGGTGGTAGTATCTTTGAAAATAGTAAAGGAGATATAGCATACGGAAGTAATAAGAAAGTAGAGAAAATCACTACTCCTAAAGAGGTGATATTGATAAAAGATTTATTGGTATACCAAAACTCGGCTTATAAATATGGTAAAGTACTTAAGTATGACAACAAAAAGAATCCATCTGAAATCCTTGCTTATAATAAGGAGATGGAAGAGTATGTAATTAAAATTACGTATGACGACAAACCTTTCTTTGGATTCCACACATTAAGAGCTGCAGGAGTTATTGATTTATTAGATGGTGTTGAATTAAATCTTGCTAGTCCAAGCGTACCAGCAGAGTTAAAAATGGCTAAAGAATTGTTGCCTAATAATAATCCTATTGCTTATACTTATACGAATAAAGATGGAATTGTACTGGATGACTTAAAAATAACTTACTCTTATGACGAGAATAATTATCCTACTAAAACAGTTTTAAAAGGAACTAGACAAATGGATTTTGGTGATTATGTTGATGGTAAATATGTTCCGGATTGGTTGTCTAATGACATAGAAGTTGTAACTACTTATAGTTATTCAAAATAAAATATATGTACTCTTTCTATTAATTGAAAAGAGACTTTATACTATTCAGTTAGTATGTTAAGACAGTGTATTCTAGAATATAGATACACTGTTTTTTTATTATACGACTTTTCGTTTATAAAAGTGATATTTACCTTTCTTATATAGGTTAATCAAAGAATGATTATAGGGTGTTTTTTACCACTTTTTGAGGGGTGGTCGGCTTGTGGTCGGCTTGTGATGGGCATTTGGTCGGCTTAAAAGTACCAAAAATAGCCTATCACTACCCGATCACATTGGGAACATATTGTAATCATAGTAACTATAGCTAAATCTAGAGGAGTGTAATAGTAGGATGTAACGAAAATGAGTTAATGGGGAGTGAGATGGAGTGAAAGAGTGTTAATGAAGTAGTTATTCAGACGATTTTGTATGAATATGCTAAAGAAATGTAGTTTTGTGGTAGAAGGTAAGGCTGTTTAAATCACTTTTTTTATCTTTACGATTCTAACAAACCTAACGATATGTATAAAAATCAATTAAAAGCATGGGTTTTAGCCCTTATGTTGTCGGCTGGATATTCTGTTACTACAGTAGCGCAAGATAACTTAGTAAACTCATTAAAATTAAATGCAAGTGCAAAGAGTAAAGAGCTTTACACGTTTACAGATGTAGTGAATATTGAAAACACTTCTGTGAAAAATCAAGGTTCTTCAGGGACATGTTGGTCTTACTCAGCGAACTCATTTATCGAGTCAGAAATGATGAGAATGGGAAAACGCCCTGTAGAGATTTCTCAGATATTCTCTGCTCGTAATGCATATATCGAAAAAGGAAAAATGTATGTAAGAATGCATGGTGCGGTAACGCTAGGTGATGGTGGTGCGTTTCACGATGTGATGAATATGTATAGAATGTATGGAGCAGTACCTCAGTCTGTATATGATGGACTGAACTATGGTACGACGATTAATAAATTTGGAGAGATGGCTGCGGTACAAGAAGGTATCTTAAAGGCGGTAGTATCTAACCCGAATAGAAAATTAACTCCGAACTGGGAGAAAGCATATACTGCTGCTATAGACGCCTATCTAGGAGAGGCTCCTAAGGAGTTTACATGGGAAGGTAAAAAATATACTCCACAGAGCTTTGCGAAAGAGGTAGTAGGGATTAACGCTGATGATTATGTAGAGATAGGATCAGACCTAAACTACCCTATGTACGAGAAGTTTGTATTATTAGTGCCTGATAACTGGGCTTTTAATCAAGTGTATAATGTACCAATGCAGGAGCTAACTGAGATCATCGATCACGCTGTAAATAACGGATTTACTGTAGCATGGGCTGGTGATGTGAGTGAGAAATACTTTAGCTGGAAAAATGGTGTAGCTTTCGTTCCTGAGAAGGATTGGGAGGATATGTCTGCTGAAGAGAAAGAAGAAATGTTTAACGGACCAAAACCAGAGAGAAAAGTAACTCCTGAGATGCGTCAAGAGGCATTCGATAACTATACGACTACAGATGATCACGGGATGCACATCGTAGGTATCGCTAAAGATCAAAAAGGTAGAGAGTACTATATCATCAAGAACTCTTGGGGAACTACGAATGACTATAAAGGATATATGTATATGAGTAAAGAGTTCGTGAAGTATAAAACAACGGATATCATGATCCATAAAGATGGTATCCCAAAGGGAATCGCTAAGAAAATGAAATTGTAAATAAAAATAAAAAAAATGTTATGGAAAAATTTGCTGGAGGAATAGAGAATATGATTACTAATACTTTGGGAGCTCTACCTAAAATCGGTGTTGGAATATTAATACTAGTTATTGGTAGTTTTATTGTTAAAGCTATTTTAAAAGGATTAGGTCGTCGTTTTGAGAAGCGTGATATGGAGAAGTCTTTAAGGGGATTCTTATTGAGCATTATTAAAGTGGTTTTATATATCTTATTGATATTAACTGCTGCTTCTACTATGGGTATTCAGACGACATCGTTCTTAACGATATTCGCCTCTGCTGGTTTAGCTATTGGTTTAGCGCTTCAGGGGAGTTTATCTAACTTTGCAGGAGGAGTATTAATCTTATTGTTTAAACCTTTTAAGGTTGGGGATTATGTATCTAATACTAGTGGTACAGAAGGTACTATAGATAAGATAGATTTGTTATATACTACTCTAACAGGACCTACTGGATTAAAGATTTTTAGTCCTAATGGGCCTTTAGCCAATTCTGTGATTACTAATTATAGTGATATATCTTCACGTAGATATGACTTCGTAGTAGGTATCTCATATGATACTAATATTAAGACAGCACAGAATGTTATCCAAGAAGCATTAGCGAAGCACAAAGAGGTGAAGCAAGATCCGAAGCCAATCATTTTTGTGAATAGTTTAGCAGATAGCTCTGTAAACTTAAATGTACGTGTATGGATGGATAAAGCTAATTACTGGGATACAGTATTCGCGATTCAGCAGATAGTGAAGAATGCTTTAGATGATGCTAATATCGAGATTCCATTTCCACAGAGAGATATACATGTTATCTCAGATAAAGAAATAAAATAAATAAGAATAGTAGAAAACTCCTTTCAAATCGAAAGGAGTTTTTTTTGCTATGATTTGTAGCGACTGTTTTATTTAAGTTGATACAATATTGCTATATCTTTGAGAAAAAGAAGAAGATGGAAGCAAATCATATTTACATTTACTTATTTGATGGATATTCAGATTGGGAGATTGGATATCTGATGCCTGAATTAATACAAGATAGTCGATACCAGGTATTAACTGTCTCTAATACAGGTGCTGATGTTACTTCGGTAGGAGGGTTAAAGGTTAAGGTAGACTGTAGTCTAGAGGATATAGACATCTCTACACTGAAACTTTTAATACTGCCAGGAGGAGAGATGTGGGAAAAGAGTACAAATAACTTTAATGCTATTGATAGGGTAGTTTATGGGATTTATAAATACCAGTTACCAATAGCTGCTATTTGTGGAGCTACGCTTTATTTAGCTCAGAAAGGTATGCTAGACTACGTGAAGCATACGAGTAATGCCTTGTTCTATATGAAAGGATTTGTACCTACTTATCACGGAGAGAAGAACTATGTAGATCAGCTCGTGGTAAGAGATCAAAATGTAGTAACAGCTAGTGGTATAGGAGCTACAGAGTTTAGTAGAGAAGTGATGAAGGTGCTAGACTTTAACAGTGAATATGTAGATAGATGGTTTCAGTTGTTTAAATATGGTATTTTTCCAGCAGCGTAATACTAACGGAGCCAGAAATGCGTTTATAAACAGAAACCAATAAAAATAGTTCGCTTCAGAGGACATTTTGGTATAGTTAGTGATAACATAATTATGCGCTAGTAATTATGTGAATAATTTCATTTAGTAAGTCTGTGAATCAGAGATTACAGTATAGAAATTGTTTTGAAAAAGAGAAAAAACCACCTATTAATAGGTGGTTTTTTTATGTATAAGATTTACTCTATTACGTAGTCTTTATATTCTTCTGCTATTCTATCGAATAGGGATAATAACTCGATAGGGTCATCAGTAGTCACTAATTTTAAACGATGTGGTTTAAAACCGTGTATTCCTTTAAAGTAATTAGTGTAGTGACGTCTCATCTCTACGATACCTAATCGCTCTCCTTTCCATTCCATAGACCAGATCAAATGATTTTTAGCAGCTTCTAATCTATCCTTGATAGTAGGAGGAGGTAATATCTCTCCTGTGTTAAAAAAGTGCTTGATCTCATCGAATATCCACGGATAACCAATAGCAGCACGACCGATCATCATACCATCTAACCCAAAAGTCTCTTTGTACTCTAAGGCTTTTTGTGGGCTGTCTATATCTCCATTCCCGAAGATAGGAATCTGGATACGTGGATTATTCTTAATGCGCTCTATATGTGTCCAATCAGAATGACCTTTATACATCTGCGCTCTAGTACGTGCATGTATAGTCAATGCCTGAACCCCTACATCTTGTAAGCGTTCTGCTACTTCGTCAATATTGATAGATTCTTCATCCCATCCTAGACGTGTCTTCACTGTCACAGGTAAGTGAGTACTCTGTACTACTGCCTTGGTCAGGCGAATCATCAAGTCAATATCTTTTAGTACACCCGCACCTGCTCCTTTAGATACCACTTTCTTTACAGGACAACCAAAGTTAATATCAACTAAATCTGGCTGTACAGTCTCTACGATTCGAGCAGATTCTGCCATCGCTTCTTCATCACCACCGAATATCTGTATCCCTACAGGGCGTTCATAGTCGAAGATGTCTAATTTCATTTTACTTTTCATCGCATCTCTAATCAGTCCTTCAGAAGAGATAAACTCTGAGTACATTAGATCTGCACCGTGCTTCTTACACAGACGGCGAAAAGGTGGGTCACTAACATCCTCCATTGGAGCTAATAACAATGGGTGATCTGGTAGTTCTATATTGCCTATTTTAATCATATTCGTTCTAGAAATTTGAGGCAAAAGTACGATTTTTTTAGATTTCAGGTTTTTAGTTTTGATATTGTTGTGAAATAGGAAAATTAGAGGATGTGATAAGTGTAATGTAAAAGTGAGAATTTCGTATCTTTATCTCCTAAAGCACCTAACATATTATGAGACTCGCCACTTTTGATTATACCCCGTTTGATATCAAATTTTCTTTTCACCGTCTGGTGGAAGCTATGCAAGCTTTTATCGATGATCCTGAGAAGAATGAAATGAAGAAGACGTATTTTAGAGACTTATTAGGTCGTATCAATGAAGTGCCATGTTTGCTTGAGATCATAGAAGATTATAATCTATTAGTAGAACATGAGGCATTGATAGGGGAGTTACTAGAGATATTATTTCCGATAGCCTTGACGGATAATGAGATTAAGGCAGTGGGGATGCCTCTTCAGAAGTTGATGTTTAATCACAGTAGAAGGTTTAGAAAGATTATCGAGGAGAGTGGTGGTAACTATAATATAGAGATCAGAGATTTTAACCAACAGCAGTATTATATAGCGTGCTGTTGTATTATCATGAATCATTATTTTAAGGCGACATTTGACTTAACTCGTCCTCTGTTTGTAGACTTGCCAGACGCTAAGGGGATTATCCATCACTATAGAGTACTGTATAATGCAGACTTCGTAGAGGTAGTGCCTACAGAAGATGCGGTCATGCTGACTAAGGAAGATATCGAGCTACTAGAAGATAATTTTGATAATCTAGAGTTGTGGAAAGAGAAGTTTCCTCAGAAGAGTTGGGTGCTGAAAGGATTCGGTATTATTAGTCTAGTAGATGCCACAATAGAGAATGCGATGTCTTTATTAAAAGAGAATTTCTTAAAAGCAGAGTTACAACGTGAACCAATAGGAGCTATCTTAGGGCAACTATTCAGCTCTATATTCAGAGTGCCTAATCTGCGTATAGGGTACACGCCCTTAGTAGTAGATACATTGATACAGAAGGAGACTAATGAGATGATGGCTATGCCTAGTTTTTTACTAGATGAGGAGAACTCTTCTATTCTCTTATCAGAGAAGGCGTATGCGACTGTGGTTGATCAAAAAGGATATTATAGTATCTCTGATGTGGATGTAGTATTAGCTAATGATAAGGAGTGCGTGATGTGCTTACACCTTAAAAGGCATGGGGTGCGCAGTGGACTGTTTAGCCCTGTAGTACTGTCTAGTGGTGTAGAAGGTGTATTCGAGATAGTCTCAGAAGAACCTAGAGTATTGAATAGTGTGAATGCACAGAAGCTAAATGCTTTGATGCCGATTATATCAGAGACTTTCCAACGAGTGAAGTCAGATATGCTTAATCAGGTAGAGGCTATTATCCAACGAGAGTTTACGACGATACACCCTAGTGTTTATTGGAAGTTCTTAGAAGAAGCTCGACGCAACTATATCGATAGTGTAGCAGATAAAGATTACTTTATTAATCCTATTGCATTTCAGAATGTATATCCTTTATATGGAGAGATAGATATAAAAGGATCTGGAGCACTCCGCAACGAGGCTATTCTAGGTGACCTAAGAGAGCAGCTAGAGAAGTTAATCGCTGTGTTTCGCAATTGTACTTTTAGCGAGAATGCGTTAATCTTAGAAAGACATATTCTAAAGTTAAAAGCCTATTTGAGACACTTAGAAGAGGACTTCGTGACAGGGTTAGAACAGCGCATTCAGAACTATGTGACCAATGAGGTACACCCTTATTTATTAAAGGATGAACACTTATTCTATAGACCTCGATTAGACGAGTACTTTTCTTATATAGATGAAGAGCTAGGTATCTATTATAGATATAGAAAGATATATGATACTCAGGTGGGTAAGATGAATAAGACTTTCACTGATCTATTAGATCAGAGACAAGAGTCTGTACAGAAAGTTTTTCCTCATTATTATGAACGATTTAAGACAGATGGGGTAGAACACAATATTTATATAGGTAGTTCTATCAGCCCGATGAAGTCTTTTGACTTTACTTATCTACACAATCTCCGTTTGTGGCAATTACAGGTGATGTGTGAACAGATGTGTATACACTATCGCAATAATGTACATGAACCATTAAAGATGGATGTGACTGTACTAATCTTAGTATATGATTCTTCTCTTGGTATTCAGTTCAGAATGGACGAGAAGCGCTTCGATATCGATGGTGCATATAATACCCGATATGAAATAATCAAAAAAAGATTAGATAAAGCGAATATAAAAGATTCGACTGAACGCATCGTACAACCCAAAAAGATTACAATTGCCTTTGCTTCTACTTATGATTTAGAAGAATATCTAGGATACATTGAGTTTGGTCAAAAGGCAGGTCTTCTAGACCATAATTTAGAGCAGTTCCTAATCGAAGATATGCAGAGTGTATCTGGTCTTATAGGACTGCGTATAGGTGTGAATCTAGACTTTGATATAGAATCATTAGATTATGATACACTGATGCATAATTACCTTAAAAACCAATACCTCTAAATGCTAATGTAAAGGTAATAACAGATAAAATAATACCTAATGTGAAAACAGCATAAGTGATACGCAAGAACTTATACTTCTTGTTTAAGACAATACCTAGGCTATATAAGTCCTTAGTCAGGGCATGGTGTAGGTATTGTTTGTCTTTCATGATTTCACTTAGAGATTCTTCATATTCTTCAAAAGGCATCTGATGGAAAGTACCAAAGAATAATAGGTTTACTTCTCTGTTTTCTACTTGTTCTTTAGTGAATTTACCTGACGTTAATTTGGGTCTAGTAGATTGTATTGCAAAGATGATAGTTGCCACACTAAATATTAATAATACAAATGTAGGCACAATCAAATGAGCATTGCTCGGACTGTCTAGTTTAGGTATTAATGTCGATAGACAGATAGAGATAATAATCGCATTGACAGATAATAAGATATTCGCCTTTCTATCTGCTATGGCACTAAGTTGAGTATGGTTACGCAAAGTAGTTCTGAATAGAGTATCGATTGTTCTATTCGATTCTATCTTCTCTTTTTTCTTTTTGTTAGAGTTGATTTTATCTATTTTAGACAGTACATCTAGCAGATTCTTTTGTTTAGTAGGTTGCCAATTTTGTTGAGCATAGTTGGTGTAATAGCGATGTCTATACAGCATCACATCTCTATTCTGCTCTAACCATTCTAGTCTAGTAAATGTTTTAGAACATAAGTTTTCTATTTCTTTCTTTAGCAGATTACTAGTCTCTACATAATTCTCGTCTGAGAAGTGTGCGAAGTCTGCATCTTTAATAATACACTCTAAGTCATTATCTGGAACATAGTCTAGCTTAGTAGCACGTATTAATTGCATAACGGTTAATACGTCATCATGAGGTACTCCGTTCTCTAATAGGTAAGTTTGTGCCATCTGTGCACCTCGTTCTTCATGTCCTTCCCAAGAATTAATATAACCTATATCGTGAAACCATGCGGCATATCTCAATAAATTAGCATTATGACTATCTACTGTTAAATGATTTAAAATTTCTTCTAAACCATTAACAACACGTACTGTATGGTTAAAATTGTGGTACGTATATTGATGTGATAGTGTATCTTTGTGTATCTGAAAGATGTGTTCTTCAATCTTTTGTAGAATCGTCATAGTCATAACCTTTATAACCCCTAAAATATGAAAATATTTTCTGAAACACCGTTAAAGCTTTCAAAAATCGCTGTTGTACTTTCTTTAACCTCTTTAGTAGGTCTAGTATCTTGTGCAACATTAGAGCCTCAGTACGGTACTAAAAGCGGGGCGTTTTCTCAAGAACGCAATAGCAATCAAAAAATTGTGCATACTTATTATTTGGTTGGAAACTTAAGCCAAGCAAATAATACGGAGGAACAAGAGCATTTAGAAGCTTTTAAACAGATGTTGAGTCAAGAGAGTGATAAGAACTCAACATTAGTATTATTAGGGAATAATACCAAGAAAGGAATGCCAGGTACTTCTTCTAAAAAAAGAAAGAAAGCAGAAGATGGCTTAGTGAGTCACTTGGGGTTATTGGAGAGTAATAAGGGAACGACAGTATTCATTAACGGTGAATCAGATTGGCAAGGTAGTTATGAAGGAATTAAGAATCTAGATAAATATTTAGTCGAAAGAACAGGGAATAAGAAAGCTCTACTTCCTCGTAAAGTATGTGGACTAGAAAGGCTTAAGGTAAATGATGAGACTGTGCTAATCGTGATTGATAGTCAGTGGTACATTGAGAATTGGGATAACCATCCGAATATCAATGAAGACTGTGATATAAAGACGAGAGAAGATTTCTTCGAAGAAGTAAGAGGTGAGATTAATAAGAATCAGAATAAGGTGGTGGTATTAGCGATGTATCACCCTGTATATAGCAATGGTAATCATGGAGGGAAGTTCTCTGTGCAAGATCATTTGTTTCCTTTAGGAGGGAGTGTGCCTCTACCAGTTATAGGCAGTATATACAACTATACTAGACAGATGTCTGGAATCAATCCTCAAGATCTTCAAAGCAAAAAATACAATGAGCTAAATAAGCGCATAAGAACAATCGCGCAAATGTATACAAATGTAGTGATAGCATCAGGTCATGAGCATAATCTACAGTATATAGACAGAGGTGGTGTAAAGCAGATAATAAGTGGAGCGATGAGCAATCTTACGCCTGCTAGAGCGGTTGTAGAAGGAGATTTCTCTGCTGGGGTGTTTGGGTATTCTAAGCTTGAGATTAGAGAAGATAAGAGTGCTAAGCTTTCTTTCTATGGTTATCAAGATGGGGGATATACAGCTTTATATAGCACTGTGATGTTAGATAACTTTGGAGGTGGAAAAGAAAACCGAGATATAGATAATAAAGAGCTTGAACAACAAACAGCACAAGCTAGTGTATATCCTAAACAATGGACAGAAAAGAGTAAGTTCTATCGATTCTTATGGGGGGAGCATTATCGCAATGTATACGGTACACCGATAACGGCGTCTGTAGCAGATTTGACTACTCTAAAAGGAGGACTTACACCTACTATATCTGGAGGAGGTAATCAGTCTATGTCTTTAAGACTAGTAGATAAAGAGGGTAAAGAGTATGTGATGCGTGGTGTGCGTAAGAGTGTGTCTCGTTTTGCACAGACTGCCGTGTTTAAGGATCACTATGTGATGAATGCTTTTGACAATACTTGGACAGAGCGATTTATATATGACTTCTATACGACTTCACATCCATATACACCATTTATACTTGATGGTTTAGCAGATAAGATAGGGATGTATCACACTAATCCAGAGTTGTATTATGTACCTAAGCAGTCTGTCTTAGGTAGGTTTAATGATAACTATGGGGACGAATTGTATATGATTGAGGAGAGACCTTCGTCAGGATATGAGGATGAAGTAAGCTTTGGGAACGTTAGTAATATTATCAGTACAACTGATGTTATTGCGAAGTTGAGAAAAGATGAGAAGTATGAGGTAGATCAGACGGCTTATATGCGTGCTAGAATCTTTGATATGCTTATCGGGGATTGGGATAGACATGGTGACCAGTGGAGATGGTCAGAGTTTACAGAAGGAGATAAAGTTATCTATAGACCAGTACCTAGAGATAGAGATCAGGCTTTTGCTAAGATAGATGGTGCTTTGTTATCATTGATAAAGAAGCTACCACCACTTAGACATATGCAGAATTATACAGAAGACTTCGCTAATCCTAGATGGATTAATAAAACAGCTTTTCCATTAGATCAATACTTGTTAAAAGGTACTTCTTTAGAAGATTGGTTGAGAGAGGCTAAGGATGTTGTAGAGAAGTTAGACGATGAGGCTTTAGACGAGGCGTTTAGTAAATTGCCTCAAGAAGTACTAACAAAAGAGGTAGAAGAAATCAAAAGAATATTCAAAGCAAGACGTAGTAAGATAGATGCTTTCTTGCCGAAATATTATAAACAGTTACGCGAGTATGTCATCTTATCAGGAACTGATAAGAAAGAGATGTTTGATATTGAGAGATTGGCTGAAGGGAATGTTCGTGTAAAACAATATAGAGCTAAAAAGACTGGAGAAGAACTAGTATTCGATAAGGTATATAATGCTACTGAGACTAAAGAGATTTGGGTATATGGACTGAACGATGAGGATACTTTTAAAGTAAGTGGAGATGAGAAAGCGAAGATTAAGATTAGATTAATAGGTGGTAAGAATCAAGACACTTTCTTAGTAGATAATGCTTCTAAAGTAATCGTGTATGATTATGCGGATAAGAAGAATGAAGTAAAGATGGAAGGTTCTAATGGAAGAACAATACTGACTAATAAGTATGACATTAATAACTTTAATTATGAGCGAGTACCTCTTAACTTGAATATGTTATTGCCAAATATTGGTTTTAATCCGGAAGATGGTGTTAAGCTTGGCTTTTTATACAGTTCTACACGTTCTAAGTTTATTCAAGATCCTTATACAGCAAAGCATGTGTTGAAAGGTTTCTACTCTTTTAATACAAAGGGGTTAGAGGCAGAGTATAAAGGGTATTTCCCTAATGCGACTAATGACTGGATGTTTACGATAGGCGGTAGAGCGACTAGTCCTAACTTTGCAGTTAATTACTACGGACTGGGGAATGAAACGTATTATTTTGATAAAGAAAAAGGCAAAGATTATAAGAGAGTACGCATTGAGAGCTATTCTGTTTCTCCTGGGTATAGATATGAAGGAAAACAGGGAGCTAGTTTTGAAGCAAACTTAGAATATGATGCCTTAAAGGTAAAACATCAAACGGATAGATATATCACCGATGATGTAAATGGTGTAGATACTAAGGTTTTTGATTTTCAACAGTATGGAGGTCTTAAGGTAGAGTATAACTATGAGCAGTATAATTATCCTGCTAATCCAACAGTTGGCTTTGGTTTTAATTCAAAACTTGGGTGGAGAATGAATTTAGAGGAGACTAAGCAGAACTTTGCGTATTTAGACCTTAAAGCGAGTTTCTTACACTATATTGATAGAGGTGAAAGATTAGTACTTGCGACTAATTTTACATACCAAACAAGGTTTAATGATAACTACGATTTTTACCACGCAGCCACTATAGGGGGTAATGCTAACTTAAGAGGTTTTAGACCAGAGCGTTTTACAGGAAAGACATCTTTTGTACAAACAACAGATTTAAGATTTAATGCAGGTCAGTTTACAGCAGGGTTTCTTCCTATGAGTTATGGTTTCTATGGAGGCTTCGATTACGGTAGAGTATGGCAGCCAGGGGAGTCTTCTACTAAATGGCATAACTCTTATGGGGCAGGACTGTGGATAAGTGCTGTAGAACAAGCGACTCTACACTGCTCTTTCTTTAACAGTGTAGATGGAGGTCGCTTTGTATTTGGATTAGGGTTTGGGTTTTAATGTACCCAAATCCACTTTATAAATTTTACCACCTTTTTTATCTTTTACCTCGTCAGCTAAATAGATAGTATTGTTGTCTCCAAAAGTCACAGACTCTTTTTGAGAGACGTGGTGTAGTTTGTGCTCACTAATCTTTCCATCCATAATAGCGTTGGGATTAAAACCGTCTATTATCCAAAGTTTAGAATGAGATAGCAGTACAAAAGTCTTCTCGTCTGGACTGATAGCAGCGCCTGTGATAGCACAGTGTTTGTATATATTACATCCATTGAATGTTTGTACATGTTCAGCTTTGTGATGCCCTGCTTGATTAGGTATTTTATATACTAAAGAGGTTCCATCGAAGCCTTTACTTCTATTTTTAGTGAAGATGTAGAAGTTATTATTGTATAAGATAAAAGCTTCTGCGTCATATAATAATTCAGTCTCTTTAGGAGGGAAGGCTTTTTGTTCAGGGTATTCAAATGAGATTACTGCAGCTACCTCTGTCTTATCTTTTTGCAAATCGTCTTTGTTTATCTTTAAGATGCGTAGATCCTTTCTAGTATTCTTATTATTTCCAAAGTCTCCGATATAAAGATTGCCTTCTTTATCTGCAGTTAATTCTTCCCAGTCTATATTCTTTTGGTCTTTTATTTTTAGAGTATGGCTTATTTTACCATCAGCTTTGATTTGATATAACTCATTCTTATTGCCACTATCTTGTAGTGCCCAGAATGAATTAGAAGTAGCATCATAGTATAGCCCTGATACCTCTTTAAGGTTATTCGGAAGTATGATATGATCTTTTGTGATATCACTCTTTTGTCCGCAACTTACTAAGGTCGCTAAAGAGAATAAGGATATTGTAAGTAATGATTTCATAGTGTATTCTTTTATGAATATAAAGTTACTAAATGTGTCTTTATAAAACATAGAATAGACTACTAAATCTAATGCAATAGATATTATAACCAATTTCTTTTAAATAAAGGGAGATTGTAAGACAGAAAAATAACTAAAAATTGAAACTTTAAAGTATATTTGCAAAATATAGGCTAGGTAGATTCTTTAATTAAAAGAATGTAAGAGCCTTAGAATCTAGATTATATGATTATTGAAAGTGGTTTCAATACTTCTAATGGGCATATAATCCAATAAACTTTGATATTACGAAGATGAAGAACATTAGAAACTTTTGTATTATTGCTCATATTGACCATGGTAAAAGTACGTTAGCAGATAGATTACTTGACGCTACACAGACTGTAACTGCTCGTGAGCAACAAGCTCAGCTTTTAGACAGTATGGACTTAGAGCGTGAAAGAGGTATTACTATTAAATCTCACGCTATCCAAATGGAATATACTCATAAAGGAGAGAAATATATACTTAACTTAATTGATACCCCAGGACACGTAGACTTTTCTTATGAAGTTTCTAGGTCTATTGCAGCGTGTGAAGGTGCGTTATTGATTGTTGATGCTGCTCAGAGTATCCAGGCTCAGACTATTTCTAACTTGTATTTAGCATTAGAGAATGATTTAACGATTATTCCTGTATTAAATAAGATTGACTTACCAAGTGCTAATCCAGAAGAAGTAAGCGATGATATCGTTGATTTATTAGGATGTGACTATGAAGAGATTATTCCTGCATCAGGTAAGACAGGATTAGGGGTAGAAGATATCTTGGAAGCTATTATCGAGAGAGTTCCTGCACCTAAAGGGAATCCTGAGGAGCCATTACAAGCTTTAATATTTGACTCTGTATATAACCCATTCCGTGGAATTGAGGTAATCTTTCGTGTGGTTAATGGTACGATTAAGAAAGGTCAGAGGATTAAGTTCATGGCTACTAATAAAGAGTATTTCGCAGATGAGATTGGAACACTTAAATTAAATCAAGTAGCTAAACAAGAGATTAAAACAGGTGACGTAGGTTACTTAATCTCTGGTATTAAAGAAGCAAGAGAAGTAAAAGTAGGAGATACCATCACTGATGCAAAAGAACCTACTCAAAATATGATCGAAGGGTTTGAGAACGTAAAACCAATGGTATTTGCGGGTATCTATCCTGTAGACACAGAAGATTATGAAGAGTTGCGTAACTCTATGGAGAAGTTACAACTTAACGACGCTTCATTAGTATTCGCAGCAGAGAGTTCTGCCGCTTTAGGTTTTGGTTTCCGTTGTGGATTCTTAGGAATGTTACACATGGAGATCATCCAAGAGCGCTTAGAGCGTGAGTTTAACATGACTGTTATTACTACTGTACCTAACGTTTCTTACTTAGCATATACTAAGAAAGAACCTGATACACCTATTATAGTAAATAACCCATCTGACTTACCAGAACCTTCTAAATTAGAAAGAGTAGAAGAACCATATATTAAAGCGACTATTATTACTAAAGCTGACTTCGTTGGACAAGTAATGAGTCTTTGTATTGATAAGCGTGGTATTATCACTAACCAAACTTACCTTACAGAAGATAGAGTTGAGTTAATGTTTGATATGCCATTGGCAGAGATTGTATTTGACTTCTATGATAGATTGAAGACTGTATCTAAAGGATATGCTTCGTTCGATTATTCTCCTATCGGAATGCGTACTTCTAACTTAGTGAAAGTAGACGTAATGCTCAATGCTAACGTAGTGGATGCATTATCAGCATTAATGCACGCTGATAACGCTTATCATATCGGTAAGAAGATGTGTGAGAAATTAAAAGAACTTATCCCACGTCAGCAGTTCGATATTCCTATTCAGGCAGCTATCGGAGTAAAAGTAATTGCTCGTGAAACAGTAAAAGCTCTTCGTAAAGACGTAACAGCTAAGTGTTATGGAGGGGATATCTCTCGTAAACGTAAATTACTTGAAAAACAAAAAGCAGGTAAAAAGCGTATGCGTCAAGTAGGAAACGTAGAAATCCCACAAGAAGCATTTATGGCTGTATTAAAGTTAAATGACTAAATACAGCTTTTAAAATATTTAATGAAAAGACTATCAACATTGGTAGTCTTTTTTTTTGATTTAAAATGTAAATATAACAGACCAATATACGATATGAAAAAAACCTTGTTCATATTCACACTACTTGCATTGGTAGGGTGTAAAGAAACAAAAGAGAAAGAAGTGATTCCTGAGGTTAAACCTTCTACAGAAGAAGTAGTAACTGCGACAGAAGAAGAAAAACCTGCTCTAACAATATATGGTAAGGAAGAAAACATCATTCTAGACATTCTTATTCCTAGATATTACGACAAGGATTTCCACCAAGAAGAATTCAATAAGGTCAATGATAAATGGTTAGCTTTTGAAGAAAAGAAAGGACTTTTTCAAGTTATTAAAGCAGATTATGCCATCAGTGAAGAGATGAATGAGTGTACAGAAAGTGAGCAACTAGGAATCTTCTCTACAGGCCCTGTGGAACCTATTTTTTTCTTAGGTCCCAATGCAATGATCAAGAAAGGCACTAAGACTGCTCTAAACATTAAAGAGCAACCTTTATGGCCTGATGCTCCACAGGAGTATCTATTTAATGGGAAACAGTATATTTTGAGAGCAGAAGGTGAGCAAGTAGATTCTTATGACTATACAGATGATAGTGGTAAGACTAAGAAATATAAGAAGTTTAAAGATTATAAGTTATACCTTACAGTCAATGGAGAGGCAGAACAAGTAATCCTTGATATCCCAAGCTTTAATGACACCTTTGTACAGTTGTTGTTTGTTGGGGATTTAGACGGAGATGGCAACTTAGATTTTGTGTTCGATGCTTCACCTGAATATGAAATACAGTCTGTAGAAGTATATTTATCTAAAGGAGCTCAACATTTTATCTACTTAGCAGGAGCTATATCTGTAGACTTTAGTTGTTAGTAAATGGACTAGTGTATATAAATATAAAAGCCGACTGAGTAATCAATCGGCTTTTTGTTTAAAGGTTATTTGCTTTATTTTTTAGTAAAATCACCAGCGTAAACTGTTGTGAATTTAGAAGGCTGTAAGTACTTCTTAGCAGCGTCGTTCACTTGTTTGACAGTTAGTTTGTCTATCTCAGCATTTAATTTGTCATGCTCTGTAAATGGAGTGTCGTATAACAAGAATAAAGAAGATAAATATATTAAGTATCCATCGCTACCTAGATTTGCTTGTTTTGCATTCTTCCATGAAGATTTGTTAGCAGTTAATTCATCTTCAGTAATACCTGAAGTAATTAATTTATTAAACTCTTCATTCAAAGCTTTTTCTACATCAACGCGTTTAGTAGGGTTCATAAAAGCGTATATAGACCAAGAAGCATTCACGTTTTTAGGATCACTAGGTACACTTAATGAGGTACCTGCACCATAGCTAATTCCTTCTTTTTCGCGTAAGCGTTGAGGGATACGCGCAGTCATAAATCCACCTCCCATTACTTCGTTTGCAAATACTAATGCAGCATAGTCAGGATTTGATTGATTCATCTCAAAGTTTAGTTTACCTATAGCTACAGCATTTTCTTTGTCTGGAGTTTCGAATATTTCTTTTACTTGTTTAGTGTCTATAAACTTAGGATATGCTTTTTCATATTTAGCTTTACTATTAAAGTTACCGAACGTGTTCTCTAATAGCTTATCCACAGCTTCTTTGTCTTTCATACCTATTACTGTAGCAATACCGTTATTGGCACCAAAGAAATTCTTGTGGAAGTCCTTAATTTCCTCTAGTTTAACTTTTTTAATACCATCAATGTTCTCTTGAGTTGATGGAGTATAGAAGATACTTCCTTTTTCTTCTTTCTCTGTTAATTGAGAGATTTTGTTGGAAGCGATAGCTTGAGGATCACTTAGTTGAGACTCTAAATTAGTAATATAGTCTATTTTTAATTTCTCTAATTCTGTTTCAGGGTAGATAGGGTTAGTCAATAAATCTTTAAGAATAACCATCGTTTCTTCTATACTACTTCTGTATGATGATACTCCTATGCTAATATTTTGACCATTAAATCTAACAGATATAGTTGACTTTAATTGATCTAACCTATCTTTTATCTGTTGTTTAGTCATAGTCTTAGTCCCAGCATTCAATAGGTTTGCTGCAAAAGAACCTATGTATTGTTTGTTTAATAAGTCTTTTTGATTACCTACTGGTAGTGTCATACTTATTTGTACTTTCTCCCCTTTGATATCTTTATCTATAATACCATATTTAAGCCCATTTCCAAGTTTAGCAGTAGAATAATTCTTCTGTAAATTAGCAATAGATGCTTCGAATGGTCTTAACTCTTCTGATGCTTCTTTTCCTTTATAGTTCTCTACTAGCGCCTTAATGTCTTTATCTAAGAACTCAGTTGGCTTCACTCTTATTTCATCCTTAGAAGGGATAAACATACCTACTGTACGGTTATTATCTTTAAAGTACTTTTTAGCTACCCTATTGATATCTTCTAGTTTTAAGTTCTCTACATTATCTCTGTACAAATTAGCCAGGCGATAGTCTCCAGCTCCGATAATCTCTGTTAAGTTAATAGCAGTTCGGATAGTATTGTTCTTTAAATCTTCTAGACCTTTTGAGATTCTTGTTTTAGCTCTATCTAAGTCTTCTTGTGTGTACTTGATAGTTTCTATTTTAGCTAAAGCAGTCTTGATATCTTTCAGTGTCTCATTTTGATCTTTATCAAGAGGAATATCAAAGTTAAATAAGATAAAACTTGCATCTCTCACTGTAGGGCTAAAAGAGTATAGTGATGATACCTTCTTAGTCTCTACTAAATCTTTATATAAATATCCAGAGGGGTCATTAGTCAGTATAGATTGTAGTGCTACAAGTGCCGCAAAGTCTTTATCTGCGTATGAAGCAGTGTGGTATAAGGTCTGTATATGCTTAGAATCACCTGCACGTCTTACTTCTACAAATTTCTCACCATCTTGAGCAGGTTCTACAGTTAATATTTCATCTAATACACGTTTAGGTTTAGGAATCACAGAGAAGTAATCTTCTACGTATTTTAATGCTTTAGCCTCATCAAACTTACCAGCTATAAGTAGAGTAGCATTATCAGGTTGATAGTATTTTTCGTAGAATCGTCTTAATTGAGGAGCTTTAACACGTTCGATATCCTCTTTTGACCCGATGGTACTAAGCCCGTAATTATGCCATAAGTAAGCTGTATTAATAGTTCTTTCCATTAATACTCTACTAGGGTTATTCTCTCCTATCTCAAATTCGTTTCGCACTACAGAGAACTCTTTGTCTAAATCAGATTGAAGTATAGTAGCGTTAATCATACGATCTGCTTCCATCTCTAGTGCCCATGCTAGATTCTCATCAGAAGTAGCGAATATCTCATAGTAGTTTGTACGGTCATACCAAGTAGTCCCCTGTGCTTGGCCACCTTTGTCAGAGAGCATTTTTTTGATATCGCCTAGTTTAGTAGTGCTTTTAAAAAGCATGTGCTCTAATAGGTGAGCCATACCTTTCTCTCCATATCCCTCATGTTTAGACCCTACGTTGTACACGATATTAACTATCACATTATTCTGAGTAGCATCAGGAAGTAAGAGTACCTTTAGCCCATTAGACAGTTTGTATTCTTTAATGTCTTCAACAGAGGTTACGAAAGTTGGTTTCTCCTTCTGTTGAGCATGAGCGTAATCTGCAGCACTTATTGTCAATGCAAACATAAGTGTATACATTATTTTTTTCATAAGTCAGTAATTAAGGTTAATTGTCATAAATATATAATATTAATTCTAATAAATTGAACAACTGATATATAGCAGGGTTTTAATCTTTGAATAGTATTATAAAAAGTAAGGCTACCTTTGATAGGTAGCCTTATTTTTAATAATTATGCTTATACTGATCGATATGACCTAATAATGTCTGTTTATCCATATATCCAGATTGTTTCCACAGAAGTTTACCTTTTCTAAAAAGCATTAGTGTAGGTACACCTCTCATCTGGTATTGTGTGCTGTACTGTGTGGTAAGAGCCGTATTCTTATCTACATCTATTTTGATAATAGAGATATCATCCTGTAGCTCTTTTTTTACTTCTTCTAGCACAGGAGCTAGCATCTGGCATGGACCACACCACGTAGCGAAGAAATCAACTAAAGTTAACTGATCTCTATCGATTAACTCTTGAAAATTACTCATTGTATTATTGTTTAGTTGTTGGACATGTTGCTGTACAGCTACCTCCTTCTTGTAATGGGATAGAGGTGTTCTTGATAGCGCCGAAACCTCCGATTACATCGATCATATTGTGGTATCCTCTAGCTTTTAGGATAGAAGACGCGATTAATGAACGGTATCCTCCTGCACAGTGGATAAAGAATTTACCTTCTGTTGGGAAGTCAGCGATATTATCATTGATATAATCTAATGGAGAATGAGTCAAGTTTTTATAGTTGATATGAGCAGAATTGTACTCTCCTGGCTTACGTACATCTACTACCTTGATATCTTCATTCACTATTTTATCAGCTAGTTCTTCTGCTGTTACTTGTTGTACAGTATCGTATTCAAAACCTTCTGTTTTCCAAGTAGAGAATCCTCCTTTTAAGTACCCTAACGTATTGTCATATCCTACACGAGATAGACGAATCACAGCTTCTTCTTCACGTCCTTCTGGAGTGATTAATAAGATAGGTTGTTTAATATCTGTGATTAATGCACCTACCCAAGGAGCGAATTGACCATCTAATCCGATAAAGATAGCTCCTGGTATATGTCCACTAGCGAAGTCTGAAGCAGAACGTACGTCTAATAATAAGGCACCAGACTCTTCTGCTAAAGCTTGGAACTCTTTTGGAGTAAGGGCTTTGTTGTTATTGATGATCGTCTCTACATTCTCATATCCTTCTTTATTTAACTTCACATTTAGTGGGAAGTATGCAGGAGGAGGTAGTAGACCATCTGTTACTTCTTTTACGAACTCTGCTTCTGTCATATCAGCACGTAGTGCATAGTTCGTTTGTTTTTGATCCCCTAGGGTACCAACAGTTTCTTTGCTTAAGTTCTTTCCACAAGCAGACCCAGCACCATGCGCAGGATATACGATAACATCATCTGCTAACGTCATAATCTTCGTGCGTAAGCTATTGTATAGCGTAGCTGCTAATTGCTCTTGAGTCAAGTCAGCCGCTTTCTGAGCTAAGTCAGGACGACCTACATCACCTAAGAATAACGTATCTCCACTGAAGATAGCGTGATCTTTTCCATTCTCATCTTTTAGTAAGTACGTAGTACTCTCCATCGTATGCCCCGGAGTGTGTAATGCTGTGATTGTGATATTTCCTATTTTAAATACCTCTCCATCTGTAGCGATATGTGCCTTAAACGTTGGGTTAGCATTTGGTCCGTATACGATAGGAGCATTTGTTTTCTCAGCTAATGTAACGTGTCCACTCACGAAGTCTGCGTGGAAGTGTGTTTCGAAGATATATTTAATCGTCGCATTATCTTTAGCCGCTCTGTCTAAGTAAGGCTGTACCTCTCTTAGTGGATCGATGATAGCAACTTCTCCGTTGCTCTCTATATAGTAAGCTCCTTGAGCTAAACATCCTGTATAAATTTGTTCTATTTTCATATTGTAGTTTATTTCTTTGTTTGTAGTAAAAGTAAGAAGATGTTTTTAAAATGACAGTAACTTAGGTTACAAACTATAAAAACACTTCCTTAATTAGGATATAAATAGCCATGATTAGTACGAAATAACCAAAGCACTTTTTTAAATTTTTATCAGGAACGTACTTTGTTAAATAGATACCGATGAAGATCCCTACCATAGATATCCCGCTAAAAGTAAGTAGCATCGCCCAGTCCATAGCGGTATGACCTAGATCGCCTAAGAATCCTATTAAGGACTGTATAGCGATAATGCATAATGAGGTGCCGACAGCTTGTCTCATAGGCATTTTGGCAAATAAGACTAAAGCGGGAATGATTAAGAATCCTCCTCCAGCACCTACTGTACCTGCTAGCAGTCCGATCAAGATGCCTTGTAATACTAGCCCTGATAAGGCTGGCTTAGTATCTATTACCTCTATTTCTTTTTTTGGTCTGATCATTTTAGTTGCCGAAGTGAACATCACTAAGGCAAATAAGACCATCAGCACAATATTCTTATCTATACTCCAGCTACCGATGGATATTACATCTGGTACAAGTGGGAGTAAGTAGGCTCTCGTGATATATACTGTGATGACAGAGGGTATCCCGAAGAGCAATACTGTTTTTAGATCTACTTTTTTGTCTATATAGTTTTTTATACCACCTACTAGAGAAGTAGATCCTACTATGAATAGTGAGTATGCTGTAGCTACGAAGGGCTCTACCTTCATGATATACACGAGGATAGGTACGGTGAGTATAGATCCACCACTACCGATAAGGCCTAGTGATATCCCGATAAGTAAGGCTAGTGCATACCCTATTAATGCTGTATAATCCATATCTGTACTTAAGGCTTAAGTAGCTCGATATATTTTCTATTGAGCTGTATAATACCTTCGTTTTCTAAAGTTTTTAGTATTCTAGAGATCACTACTCTAGAGGTATTTAGTTCGTCAGCTAATTCTTGATGTGTATTGTTGATAAAGCGACTGTTGTATATCTTCGCTTTACTTCTCAGTAAGTTACATAGACGTTCTTCCATATTCATGAAGGCAAGACTATCTATAGCAGTTAGCATTTCGTTCATACGGTTGTTATAACTGTTGAGTACGAAGTTGCGCCAACTCTTATATTTTACCAGCCATTCATCCATTTTTCCTACAGGAACTAAGACTACACTACCATCGCGTTCTGCTATAGAGCGCACCTGACTCTTCGTCTCACCTAAGCAGCAGGTCAGTGTCATCGCGCAGGTATCTCCTTCTTCTATATAGTATAGGACTATCTCTCCCTCTCGCTGATCTTCTCTGATGATTTTGATAGCACCTTCTAGGAGTAGAGGAATCTTCTTAATGTATTCTCCTATCTCCATCAACTTTTCTCCTTCTTTAAAGTCTTTTATAGTAGATACTTCTATGATTTCTTCTAATAACTTCTCCTCGAAGGTAGAGCGGTACTTGTTTCGTATGATATGTTCCATAAAAGAATAAACAAATGAATTAATGGTTCTAAGTTACTTTATCGTGACAATATATCAAAAGTATTAGTTCCTTTAATCCATATTGTTTATTAATGAGGAAGCCATCTTCTGATCAATCCATAGAACCAAGTCCCTAATAATGCTCCGATGATGGCAATCAAAATAGGTAAAAAGCCTGCTCCAAATAAGGCAAACATAGGTCCGGGACAAGCTCCTCCTAATGCCCATCCTAACCCGAAAAAGATTCCTCCTATCAGATAGCGTGGTACACTCTTCTCTTTTGGGGTGAACTCTATCGGGTTACCAGAGAAGTCTTTGATATTCTTTTTCTTGATAATATAGGTTGCGATAACAGCGATTGTTAACGCAGTTCCCATAATACCATACATGTGGAAGCTGTCGAATTGAAACATTTCATATATTCTGAACCACGATGCCGCGCCAGACTTAAACATCCCTATCCCGAAAAGCATTCCGACTAATAAATAGGCTAATTTTTTCATTGTATCTTATTGATATAAATATTGTTAATCACTTGTGTTAGAAAATAAAAGGGAACAGTAGGTGTACCATAATTAACCCTCCTATAAAGAAACCAATTACAGCTATCAAGGAAGGCAATTGTAGATTACTCAACCCACTGATTGCATGTCCTGAAGTACATCCTCCTGCATATCTAGAACCAAACCCTACGAAGAACCCTGCTAATAATAGTAGTCCGATAGATTTAATAGAACCGAATACTTCATTAGAGAATAGCTCTGTCGGTATATATGCCTTGCCAGCACTTTCTATACCTAGTGTATGTAGCTTCTCTATCGTCTGATCGGCTAGTGGTATCGCTGCTGGCTCTACACTCAAGAAGTGGTATGCGATGAACCCTCCTAGGATAGTACCTACTAAGAAAAGTAAGTTCCACGTCTGAGCTTTCCAGTTAAAGCAGAAGAAATCACAACTCTTACCTGCTCCCATCATCGAGCACATGGTGCGTAGATTAGAGGAAAACCCAAAAGATTTGCCCATTAATAAAAGTAATATAAGTGTAGTAGCGATGAATAAACCTCCTACATACCAAGGCCATGGGCCATATATCCATTCCATAACATTTAATTTAATAAGACAAAGTTCTCGATTAAAATCGAGAAGAAATGTAACCTAGGATACACAGCACTTCTTTTTTGTTAGTACACCATTTATATTGAAAGATGATTGGATATAGGAATGTAAGTGAAAATTAATACTACGTAATACTGTGATAAGAGGAGAATACTGGGTGTATAAAAGGTGTATTGTTGGAGAAAAGTGCTTCTATGTCCATCATTCTCGGGGTATTGTCCATGTATTGTCGAAGGAAATGCCTCTAAAGCCTTATTTTACTAAGTATAAGGGGAGTATTGTGATTGAGGTGGTATAGGGGTGTTTTAGGGTTATTGTATTGATAATTAGTGTATTGTTGTTTTTTTGGTGGTAAAAAAAGTAAATTGTTTTTTTAGAAAAATTGTTCTTATAGATGGTTTTTGAGGTAATTTTTTTAAAAAAGAAGGTGTTGAAAGAGAATTTTGGGTATAAATAGGAACTTATTTATGCTGAAAACAAAAAAAAGAAATTCCTTTTTTTGAAAGGATAGATTTAGATCTGAATAGAATTTTAAACAGAATAGTAGCAAAAGTTTGTGAGAGTTTATTAGTCGATATGAGTGGTTTTTAGTAGTTTTATAGAACTTAAAAAATAGAACCCAAAACTTAAAAATAGATATACTTATGAAAAATACAAAGCACAACGTTGTATTTCAATTAAACACAGACAACATTAACGAACAGAATGCACTAATGACTTATGTATCTAATGTTAGAAATCACTGGAAAGAGGATGTAACGATACAAGTAGTCGTGCATGGGCCTGGTATCGGAATGCTTAGAAAAAGCAAGACGATGGTAGGAGAACCTCTTAAGGCAGTGATGCAAAAAGGTATACAATTCTTTGCGTGTGAGAATACAATCAATGCTCGCAAAATAGATAAATCAGATATTATCGAGAATGTAGGATTCGTACCTTCAGGATTAGTTTATATTATCGAAAAACAAGAAGAAGGGTGGTCTTATATAAAATGTAATTTTTAAGATTTTATATAGATAGAGAGTGGTATGACTCTCTTTACCTTTGTGTATCAAATAAGGCAAAATAATGAAATTTAATACGGATGCGTTCTGTTCATTCATTGGAGCAGACATTATAGGAAACAGTAAGAGTGAATATGTAGATATTTCGAATATATCCGTAGACAGTAGGTCATTGCAGAATGATCAACACACTTTATTTTTTGCATTAAAAGGAGGTAATCATGATGGTCATGATTATATCGAAGAATTGGTAAATAAAGGAGTCAGATATATCGTCATCTCTGACCAGACTAAGGTACGTCCTATAGAAGGAGTACTTTTCTTTAAAGTAAATAATACATTAGCTGCACTTCAGGGTGCGGCTATTTTTCATAGAGATCGTTTTGATTTTCCAGTTATCGGAATTACAGGTAGTAAAGGAAAGACGGTAGTAAAAGAATGGCTTAACTATCTACTGAGCGAAGAGTATAAGATCATCAAGAGCCCTAAGAGTTATAATTCTCAGACGGGTGTGCCACTATCTGTATTTGGGATAGAGGAGAAGCACAACTTAGGTATCTTCGAAGTTGGAATATCTACTGTGGGTGAAATGGAGAGACTTGCTAAGGTGGTCAAGCCTACTATAGGTGTTTTTACAGCACTTACAGAAGAGCATGGAGAAGGTTTTCGCTCATTAGAAGAAAAAGTGAGTGAGAAAGCTAAACTATTCCAGGATGCTGAGGTAGTTATTTGTGAGCAGAATGAGTTGTTATTACAATATTTTAGTTCTGTTGCTTCTGTATATACTTGGAGTCTGACAGATACGTCAGCGAATGTCTATGGACAGCTTTATTCCTCTAGTCTTACTGTATCTATTGATCAAGGTGATTCGTACTCAGTAGAACTTCCATTCACAGATGATAGTTCTATGCGTAATATAATGACTTGTATTAGTACGATGTCTTACTTAGGGTATGACTTAGAGAAGATAGCACAGCGTATCCAAGGACTCTATCCAGTAGAACTGCGTATGCAGGTAAAGAATGGTGTGAATAACTGTACGATAATAGATGATGCGTATAATGCAGATTATCAGTCACTATCTATCGCTCTTGACTTTCTAGAGAAGCATAAGGTGAGTGCGTCTAAGACTGTGATACTATCAGATATGTTTAAGAGTGGGTATGAGGAGGAGGAGATATATGGTCAGCTAAAAGAGCTGTTGTCTACACATCAGATAACTCGTGTGATCGGTATAGGAGAGCATATAAGTAAGTATCTAATCGGGACGACGAACACTTATCTATATAGAGACACTGAAGAGTTCTTACAGAAAGTATCTGTAGAGGATTTTAGTGATGAGAATATCTTAGTCAAAGGGGCTAGAGGATTCCGCTTTGACAGAATCGTCACGATGCTAGAGAAGAAAACGCATGAGACTGTACTAGAAGTTAATCTTACTGCGATGTGTCACAACCTTAATTTCTACCGTTCAAAGCTAAAGCCAGAGACTAAAGTGATGGTCATGGTGAAGGCATTCGGATATGGTAATGGTAGCTATGAAGTAGCGAAATTATTAGCTCATGAGAAGGTAGATTATCTAGGAGTAGCTTTTGCAGATGAGGGAATAGAATTGCGCAAGGCTGGTGTGAATACTAAGATTATCGTGATGAATCCTGAGATTAATGCATTCTCAGCGATGATAGCGTATGATCTAGAGCCAGAGGTGTACTCTGTACGTGAGCTTAATGCATTCTTAAAAGTAGCTAGAGAACGCAACTGCTATGAATATCCTATCCATATCAAGCTGGATACGGGTATGCATAGACATGGTTTTTTGACTGAAGATCTAGACGAGTTAATAGAAGTGCTTAGACATACTAATGTGGTCGAAGTCAAATCTATATTCTCACATCTATCATCAAGTGATATGCCTGAATATACAGACTTTACACTTGGACAGATAGAGATGTTTACAGATAACTCAGATAAACTAATACAAGAATTAGGGATTAACCCAATACGTCATATTCTGAATACATCCGGTATTTTTAACTTTTCGGAGCATCAGTTTGATATGGTTCGATTGGGAATAGGATTGTATGGAGTTGGTAATGATAGAGAAGAAATGCAACAATTGGCTAATGTTAGTACGCTTAAAACTCGCATTATGCAAATCAAAGAAATCAAAGATAAAGACAGTGTAGGATACGGTCGGAGATTTCGCGCAGAAGGTAAAACACGTATCGCCACTGTGCCCATAGGATATGCTGATGGAGTACATCGCTCATGGGGACCTGTGGGCTATGTCTTAGTAAATGGGCAAAAAGCAGAGATCACAGGATCTATCTGTATGGATATGTTAATGATCAATGTAACAGAAATAAAATGCCAAGAAAATGATGAGGTTGTTATTTTTGGTAAAGACCTGCCAGTCACTATTATAGCAGATAAAATAAAAACAATACCATATGAGATTTTAACGAGTATTGCACTTCGCGTTAAAAGAATTTTTTTTATAGAGTAAAAAAGTTATATTTTTAACTATTCAAAACTTAAACAATAAAGACTATGGGATTTGTAAAAGAATTTAAAGAATTCGCTGTCAAAGGCAATGTAATGGACCTAGCGGTAGGGGTAATCATCGGGGGAGCATTCGGTAAAATTGTAACGAGTGTTGTAAACGATGTTATTATGCCATTAGTATCTGCTATCATCGGAACACCTGATTTCACTAATATGTATGTAGTGTTAAAAGGAGATGCACCTGATGGGGCACCTCTAGCAGCAGCAAGAGGAATAGACGGTAATGTTGTATTTGCTTATGGTAGCTTTATTACAGAGGTAATCAACTTTACATTGTTAGCTCTATGTGTATTCCTTTTAGTAAAAGGAGTTAACTCATTAAGAAAGAAAGAGGAGGCTGCACCAGAAGCACCTGCAGGACCACCAGCACCTACTCAAGAGGATCTTTTAGCAGAAATCAGAGATTTGTTAAAGAAACAATAATATTATGACTGTGGTTTCTTAAAATCGCTTTGTGATAATAAAAAAGGGTATACTTTATGTATACCCTTTTTTATTTACCTTATCTGACATAGTAGTTAATATAAATAAATTATAGTGTGTAATTTTTATTAAATATATTTAAAAGTTTATATTATTTAATAAATAGTGTATTATGATGATAATTTGATAAAAATCACATTACCTCTAGTTTTTGATAATATTATGTTATTTATTTGTTAATGATAAATTAATTAATAGTTAACAAGTATGAAGAAAGGTTTACTTAAATTCTTTTTCTTCTCATTAGCACTTACAGTTACTGGAAGTGTGTATGCGCAAGAAAAGGTAATTAAAGGAAGAGTTGTGGCTTCTGATGATGGTTCATCATTGCCTGGCGCTACTATATTTGTCAAAGGTACTAAAGAGGGAGTACAGACAGATATAGATGGAAATTACTCTATTAAGGTAAATGGTAAGGACGCCGTTCTTGTGTTTGAATTCATGGGATTCAATTCAGCAGAGAAGAAAGTCGGAGAGCTAGCAGTTATCAATGTTTCTTTAGGAGAAGCAACGGAGATGATTGACGAAGTAGTGATTAATACAGGGTATCAGACTATTACTAAACGTAAGGAGGCTGGAGCTGTAAGTCGTATCGAAGCGAAAGATCTGAAGGTAGATGGGGTAGCGGATGTGAGTAGAATGATCGAAGGTAAGGTAGCAGGGGTAACTATACAAAACCCTTCAGGTACTTTCGGAGCTGCTCCTAAAATTACTATTCGTGGAGCTTCTTCTATTATGGGAGATACTAAACCACTATGGGTAATTGATGGTGTAGTACAGGAAGATATTGTGAACGTATCATTTGAGCAGTTAGCTTCAGGTAACTCAGAGTCTATTTTAAGTTCTGCTTTGTCTGGAATTAATGCGGATGATGTATTGAGTATTGACGTACTTAAGGATGCTTCTGCGACGGCTATTTATGGATCTCGTGCCATGAATGGGGTAGTGGTGATCACTACTAAATCTGGTAGAAGAGATACGCCTATGTCTATTAGCTATACGATGGAGAATACACTGCGTCCTATACCTCAGTACAATCAATATGATGTGATGAATTCACAAGATAATATGATGGCGTATAGAGAGCTTCAGAATAAAGGCTATTTAGATTATGCTTCTATGTTATATGGGAGACATAGTGGAGCATACGGAATTATGTATCGTGCTATGAATGAATTTGATCCTGTGCATAATCAATATGGGGTGCATAATGGGGAAGCTGCACAAAATAAGTTTTTACAAACTTATGAAAAAGCAAATACAAATTGGTTTAAAGAATTATTTAGGCCTTCTATTGTACAACAACATTCATTAAGTTTTAATGGAGGAGGAAAAAATAATGCCTATTTTGCCTCTATTGGTTACTTAGCTGATTCAGGATGGTCTATTGCTGATAAAGTACACCGTCTGACATTGAACCTAAAGAATACATTCTTTGTAAATGATAAGTTAAAAATATCGTTATCATCTATTGCTTCAGTACGTGATCAGAAAGCACCAGGGGCTTATGATGCAGAAAAAGATGTAGTAAATGGATCTGTAAAACGTGATTTTGACATTAATCCATTTAGTTATGCTTTAAATACAACTAGAACGTTACGCCCTTATGATGACAATGGAAACTATGAGTACTATAGAAGTAACTGGGCTCCATTTAATATCATGAATGAGTTAGACAATAACTATATGGATATTGATGTAAAAGATATTCGTTTTCAATTGGATTTAGATTATAAGTTATTACCTAACTTAACGTATAATTTAAGTGGATCTGCTCGCTATGCAACTACAAAACGTGTGCATAATGTGACTCAGGATTCAAATGTGATAGGTGCTTATAATGCAGATAAGTCAACAGTAGAACGCGATCAAAATATCTTTTTATATAGAGATCCTGATCAAAAAGAAGTTCCTCCAATGCCTATTATGACAAATTCAGGGCTAAAGAGAACATTTACGAATGATATGACATCTTTCTTATTGAGAAACAGCTTTACTTATGACAATGTGTTTAACGATTTACATGAATTAGATGTTTTCGGAGGTACAGAGATGAGAGTAGTAAACCGTGATAAAGATTATTTCTTAGCTCAAGGAGTTCAATTTGACAAGGGTTTAACTACTTATCCAGAGTTATTAGCAATGCGTAAATTGTTAGAGCAAGGGGGAGAGTATTTTACTTATGGTGAAGAGAAAGAAAGAACAGTAGCCTTCTTTGCTAGAGCAGCTTATACCTATGATAGACGTTATACAGTGGCTTTAACAGGGCGTTACGATGGGTCAAATAGACAAGGAGATACAGGTTCTTCTAGATGGTTACCAACTTGGACTGCTTCAGGAAAGTGGAATATCTCTAGTGAAAAGTTTATGGAGAACTCACATACGGTGAGTAATTTAGCATTACGTGCTTCTTATGGATTAACTGCTACATCTGGACCAGCAACGAATTCTTTAGCAATCTATAGACCATATGTTACGCCTAGACCTGATTTGAATACTATAGAGAATGGTATTTCTATTAAGGATCTTCAAAATACAGAGCTAACATGGGAAAAACAACATGAAGCAAATATTGGTATTGACTTAGGTTTATGGAATAATAGAGTGCAGTTAGTAGTAGATGCCTACCAAAGGAATGCTTTTGACTTAATTGATTATGTACGTACATCAGGTGTAGGTGGTCAAAATGTTAAGTTAGGTAATAATGCAGATATGCGTACTAGAGGTATTGAGTTCGGTATTACGACTACTAATATTAAAACACCTGAGTTTAGCTGGTCTACTACATTGAACGGATCTTACTACAATCAAGAAGTTACTAGGTTACAAAATACTCCTCGTGTGATTGATTTAGTACAAGGATTTAATGGTAACGTAGTAGGAAGACCTCGTAATGCTTTATATTCTTATCAATTTACAGGGCTAGATTATAGAGGATTACCAACTTTTTTACAAGCACCTGGTCAAACAGATGTAATTGGTGGAGCTAATTTTCAAGATACCAATAATCCAACAGGTTATTTAAAATATGAAGGATCGATTGAACCAAATAAGACTTTAGGGTTAACGAATACATTCACTTATAAAAATTGGAGTTTAAATTTCTTGATTGTAGCATCAGGAGGAAATAAAATTCGTTTATATCCATCTTATGCAGCTAGATATAGTGATACAGATGTATTTAGTAAGTCATTTGAAGATCGTTGGATTAATCCAGGTGATGAGAATATTACTAATGTACCTGTTATACCTGATAATACCCTTGTAAGTGTGTTAGGAAGTAGAGTCATGGAAAGAGCTTATAATACTTATAATTATTCTTCAGAGCGTGTAGCTGATGGTGGATTTGTGAGATTAAAGAACGTTTCATTGACTTATGAATTCCCTGATCATTTCAAACGCTCTATGAAAATGTCTAATTTCTCATTGCGTTTTAATGCAACTAACCCATGGTTAATCTATGCAGATAAAAAGCTTAATGGAGAAGATCCAGAATTTTACAGAACAGGAGGGGTAGCTATGCCACAAACAAGTCAATACACATTGACACTTAATGTTGGTTTTTAAATTTTAGATTATTATGAACAGAGTAAAGATATTAGTAGGATTATTAATCTTGGCAACTGCTACAGTAGGCTGTAGTGACTTTCTTTCAGAAGTGCCAGATAATAGAACTCAAATAGATACACCTAAAAAGGTGGGAGAATTATTGGTAGGAGCTTATCCAAATACTAGTCATGCTGAATTTGCTGAACAGATGAGTGATAATGTTGTTGATAGTGGGCGTTTGCATTTTACTTCTTTGCAAACAGAACAAAATTATCAATGGTTACCTGCTACAGAGGAAGATATAGATTCTCAATATGCTTTTTGGATGGATAGTTATAAAGCGATTGCTAGTGCTAATAAGGCTTTGGAGGCTTTAGAAGAAATGCAGAAAGAATATGCTAATAAACCTTCATCTAATTATGGATTAAAACAGTTGAGAGCAGAGGCTTTATTAGCTCGTGCTTATAATCATTTTATGCTTGTAAATTTATGGGCGAAAAGTTATAATCCAGCTACAGCAGAAAGTGATTTAGGAGTACCTTATGTTACTACTGTTGAAACACAGTTAAAACAAGAGTATAAAAGACATAGTGTCGCTGAAGTTTATAAATTCATAGAACAGGATTTATTAGAAGGTCTTGAAGGAATAAAAGGAGCGTCATATAGTAGCCCTGAAATTGCTAAGTATCATTTTACAGAGGCTTCAGCTAAAGCTTTTGCAGCTCGTTTTTATTTGTTTAAGGGAGATTATGCTAAAACAATAGAGTACTCTAATCAGCTTGGAAATGTGCCAGTTGGTAAACTTAGAGATGTTTATGATTCTAGAAAGTGGGATGATAAACAGAATAATAGAGAATTTGCTAAAACAGATAAAGTAACTAACTTATTAGTTGCTAATTCAGAATCAATAAAAGGTAGAAGCCAACATACAACACGCTTTGTATTAACATCTGCTGTAGCTAGTAGAGATAAAGGATTATTTACTGCTGATGCAAACCCATTAGGAATAACGTGGAATTATCCTAGTGCTACTTATCAGAATAATGATGTGTATTATGTTCCTAAATTCTATGAGTATTTTAAAATCAAAGACTTTACGAATATGACGGGTAATCCATATGTTGCTTTTGTGCTGTTTTCTAATGATATGTTATATTTAGATCGTATGGAAGCATTTGTGATGGAGGATAGAATTGATGAGGCTTTAAAAATGTATTCTTACTTAGTGTTAAGTCGCTCTTTGATTAAACCAGAGTTGAAACCAGAGGATTTATTAGATGTTATGGAGTATGAGTATGTGGAAGAATTATTTCCATATGTTCCAGGAAAATATACTCCTTTAAAAACTATTAATGAGAAACAAGCAGTAATGCTTGAAGCTGTAGCTGATATGAGAAGAAGAGAAGGTTTTGAAGAAGGATATCGTTGGTTTGATATTAGAAGATTTGGTTTGGAAGTAAAACATCAAATGGTAGGAGGTCCTGAAATTATTCTTAAAAAAGGAGATCTAAGATATCAATTACAAATTCCTCAAGTTGCAATAGATAATGGAATCCAAGCTAATCCAAGATAAACCTTAAAAAAGAAAGATTATGACAGTAAAAAATATAATAAAAGGAGTTGGTTTAGTTTTTACAGCCTCTGTATTATTAAGTGCTTGCTCTAGTGATGATAAATTAAGAGATGAATCTATTTTTGATACTACAGAAAAACCTAAAACAGAATTAGATCAATGGATTGAAAATAAGTATACAAAGCCATATAATATTTCGGCTACTTATTTATGGGATGAATCATTAGGAAAGCCTGATAAAACATTGTTTCCTCCTAAAGTGTCTAGTGTAAAACCAGCTTTGCAAGTTATCAAGAAAATATGGATTGATACTTATACAGAGATAGGTGGTGAGGATTTTGTTAAGAAATTAGCACCTAGACAATTACATTTCATAGGAAGTTACAATCTGAATCATAATGGTACAATTGTATTAGGAGATGCTGGAGGAGGTGCGAGAATTACGATGTATAATACAGATTATATTAACTATAAAAGTTTAGCAAGTGTTAGACAGTTTGTACATACTATTCAACACGAGTATATTCATATTCTAAATCAAACTAAACCTTATGATTTGAAAGCTTGGAGTAAAGTAGCAAGTTTAAAAGGAGGATATACATCAAGTTGGTATATTGAGCGCGATGATGTTAGTAATAATTTAGGCTTCGTGACACCTTATGCTCGTAGTAATTATGATGAGGATTTTGCTGAAACGGCAGCTTTTGTACTATTGAGATCAGAGGCAGAAAAACAAGCATTTTTGAAAGATATTAAAGATGCTGAAGGGAGAAAAATTATTGAGCAGAAGTTTCAATTAGTAGAACAGTATTTTAAAAATCAGTTTGATATGGATTTTTATGCACTACGTGATGCTGCTGAGAGAAATACACAAGCAGTGATGGCAGGTGATCTAGAAGAATAATACTTATTAAGATTTAGAATTATGAAAAAATATATAACTAAAGCTTTTTTAGCAACAATAATTCTTGCTGGAATAGCTTCTTGTCAAAAAGAAGAGGATCGAGTTTTCGATGAATCTGTTGCAGAACGTCTTTCTGAGCAAGAAAAAAAATTACAAGATTTACTATTGTCTTCAGAGTATGGATGGAAATTAGTATATAATACTTCTGAAGGAGATTTTGGTAGTTATACTTATTTGATGAGATTTAAAGATACTCGTAATGTTGAAATGGTATCTGATTTTGATGCATCAGGGCCTATTAGTGAGGTTACAGAATATGCTATTCATCAAAGAGCAACTGCGAGTTTAGTATTTACAACTCGTTCCAAAATACATCAATTATCAGATCCTGCTAATTCACCGTATGCTGCAGGTAAGGGATATTATGGAGAGTATCAGTTTGGCTATTATGGTAATACTGAAAATGAGATTTATTTTCGAACTCCAAAACAAGATCAAGAGTTAACATTTGTCAAAGCAACTAAAGAAGATTGGGAAACATTTAATCAACAATATACTATGGTTGATAATATGAATTCACTATCTAAACCTTATTTTAGAGTTGTAGATGTTGAAGTAGCTGGTAAGGTTGAGAGATTCGACTTTACGAATCTAGGTTCTGTAAGAATGGTTGATTTACAAGGTAATAAACTTTTTAAAGATAGTGATTATGCTTTGACTTATAATACTAGAGGGTTTATTGTAACTCCTGCGATGGAAGTTGGAGGACAGAAGATAACATCTTTTTTATATGATGAGATAAGCGATTCCTTTATTGGAAAAGAAGGTAATGTTAAGGTTAGTTTTAAATATTCAAATAAACCTGTTGTTTGGACTGATATGAGCTATAAAAAACTATTGTCTTTACCTACTAATCCTAAAGAACCTTATTTTATGTTTAGAACAGGTAGTTCTTATCAAATTTTAGGATCTAAATTTACTTCAGTATTTCTTAGAAACAAAATTGCAGAGTATGGAAAAGGAGCCAATGGTGAATATAAAATGTCAGCAGTTAATTTAACTTTTAATACAACTGTTAATACAGGAAGTGGAGTAGTGCCTTGTGCTTTGTCAGAATATGTTTTTGAAGGAAAAAGTTACGTTTACTTCTTCCAATTAAAAGAATTACAAGGGAATGTTGTTCAAGTTGTTCCTCTAGGTTGGAATACATTAAGTTTACCTGCCCAAGTAATTGAATTAAATGATTTATTCCTAGGAGAGAATTTATATATTAGAAAAGAGAGAGGTACTGTACAATACAGTAATCCTGTTATTACTTTTATTTCTAGTAAAGCTCCTATAGTTTTACCAACATGGGATTATGATGTTATTTTTTAATTAAATATATTGATTAGTTAAAGCCGCTCACTCGAGCGGCTTTTTTTGTGGATTAAAAAGTCAGTATGTACCATTGAGTGAAATGTTTCTTTAGGATTTTTTATTATTCAAGTATATTTGTCTGCGTAATTAAATAGATAAGATGCCTTTAGTAAAAGAAATCAAAGGAATAACCTACAAGGTGTTAGTTTGGAAAGTAGAAGAGAATCTCGTGGAACTGATGAACGGTGTTATGCTACAAGAGCGCTCTGCTGAGCGATTAAAAGGAATGAAATCTGAAGTACACCAAAAGGGATTTATGGCAGTCAGACAGTTGCTGCACCATGGAGGATATAGTGATAGCGACTTGTGTTATGATATAAACGGTAGACCTAGTCTTAGTGATAGTTCATTTATCTCTATTTCGCATTCGTTTGAGTATGCTAGTATTATCATAGGCAAGGAGAATGTGGGTATAGATGTAGAAATGAAGCGCGATAAAATAAAGCGTATTGCAAATAAGTTTTGCAATGAAGAAGAACTAAACACGGCCTTAAATTCTTCGGATGAGATTGATACATTGACAGAGATATGGTGTGCGAAAGAAGCTATGTTTAAGATGTGTGAGTCACGTAGCCTGAGTTTTAAAAGTGATATGCAGGTAGAACTTAAAACGAAAGAATGTTTTGTTAATAATGAAGTTTTTAATCAAAAATTCGAATATAAAACAATAGAATTAGATAACTTTGTGTTGGTTTATGCATTAGAGTCTTAATGCAATAGTAATTTTAAAAAGATAATTAGTACTTTTGAGAAAAATATAGATGATGAAAAACAATTTTGAAAATGTTGATTACACGCTACCTGTAGCTATGGAATCTGAAGTAGTAAGAGCACAGTTTTATAAAAAGACGTATGCTACTTTAGCAGCAGGAGTATTAGCTTTTATTGTATTAGAAGCTATTATGTTGAACACACCTTTCATTGTAGAAGGGATGTTTACTATTATTGGGATGGGTAAGTTCTCATGGTTGATCGTGCTAGGTGCCTTTATGGGGATCACTTGGTATGCACAGAGACTTGCTGATAACTCAGTAGATAAAAAGGTTCAGTATGCTGGACTGTTTCTATATGTATTAGCAGAGGCATTTATCTTTGTGCCTATTTTATATATCGCTATGTCTATGACTAATGACCTTACTCTGATTTCTCAGGCAGGTATTATGACATTGGCTTTATTTGGTGGATTGACTGGAGTAGTATTTAGCTCTAATGCTAACTTCTCTTTTATGAGATCTATCCTTAGTATTGGATTCTTCTTAGCTTTAGGTACTATTATTTGTGGTATGATCTTCGGATTTAACCTTGGGTTATGGTTCTCTTTAGCGATGGTAGCTTTAGCTTCTGGATCGATCTTATACTCTACATGGCAGATTAAAAATGAATACGCAGCTAACCAACACGTACCAGCTGCTCTATCATTATTTGCTTCGTTAATGTTACTTTTCTGGTATATTCTGAGAATTGTAATGAGTAGAAACAACTAATTAGAAAGATATATTATACTTTTGAACCGCATTCCATGAAGAGTGCGGTTTTTTATTTTAAGTGTATTTGTTATGATTGACTTTTTTTTTGGAGCATATAGAGAGACTAGTACGCTTCAGATAGTGTTAGAATCTATCGTATTTATCTTTGGGATTATGAGTGTATGGTATGCAGGTAAGGAGAACATCCTTGTCTACCCTACAGGCATTATTGCTACGATTATCACTGTTTACTTACTCTATGTGATAGGATATTATGGAGATATGATTTTGAATGGGTATTATTCTATCATGAGTGTTTATGGGTGGTATAACTGGTCTAGACAGAAAGACGGAGATACTCTTCTGAAGATTAGTCGTACGAACACTAGTGAGAAGATAAAAGGACTTATCATATTCGCAGTTACTCTTGTGATCATCTATGGCGTATATCACTTCTCTGGCAAAGAGATCCTACCTGAGAACTATATAGATATTATCACATCAGGTATCTTCTTCACAGGAATGTACTATATGGCACTAAAGAAGATAGAGAACTGGACACTGTGGATTATAGGAGATATTATCTCTGTTCCGTTATATGCTTATAGAGGATATGGGATATTAGCAGTACAATTTGCTATCTTTACAGTATTAGCTACGATGGCTTATATATCGTGGTATAAAACAATAAATAGAGAAAAATGCTTAGAGAAATAATCGAAAGAGAACTGACATTTAAGGCTGTGCGCAGTAGTGGAGCTGGTGGTCAGAATGTAAATAAAGTATCGTCTAAAGTGGTTCTGTCTTGGGACTGTCTAAACTCTCAAGGAGTAACAGAAGAAGAGAGAACACTGCTATTAGAACGTCTGAAAAATAGATTTAATAAAGAAGGTGTACTTATTCTAGACGCAGATAATACACGTAGTCAGGTTAAGAATAAAGAGATTGTCATTGATCGTTTCTTTCAGTTATTAGCGATAGGATTACACATCGAGAAAGAACGTAGAGAGACGAAAACTCCTCGTAGAGTATTGCAAAAAAGAAAAGACAATAAACAACAGAATTCTTTAAAGAAAGCCTTGAGAAAGAGAGTGTTTTAACCCAAAAGGTGTTAAACATCTCTTCTTCTTAGATATAGTTGTTTTTCTCTAGAAAAACAGCCTATATTTGTACCATAAATCTCAAAGGGGTGCCGTACGGCTGAGATCATACCCATAGAACCTGGGCGGGTAATGCTGCCAAGGGAGTATATACAGTTCATTCTAGAACTGTTGTGGACTAGTGTAATTATTAATTAATAAGAATAATTGCCCCTTTTATTTGTAGATATTTTTTTTACGAATGAAAAAAACATTACTTCAATCTTTATTGTTAACTGCTGTTTGTGCAAGTTCGACCTATGCACAAGAGAAACAAGTTAAAGATTCTGTTCAACAATCAACACTTAACGAGATCGTATTATCAGCTGTGCGTGCAGATGAGAAGACGCCTATCGCTTATGCTAACTTGTCTAAGAATGAGATCGGAAAGCGCAATCTCGGACAAGATATCCCTACCATCATGTCTTATATGACCTCAGTAGTGACTACTACAGATGCCGGTAATGGGATAGGGTACTCTAGCTTCAGGGTACGAGGATCAGACGCTACACGTGTCAACGTGACCTTAAATGGGATTCCCTATAACGATGGAGAGTCACAAGGTTCGTTTTGGGTAAATATGCCAGACTTTACATCATCTGTCCAGAATCTACAGTTACAGCGCGGTGTAGGTACTTCTACTAACGGATCAGCAGCATTCGGTGCGAGTCTTAATCTAAAGACAGATGACTTCTCACATGAGGCGAATGGAGAAATCTCTAATTCTTTTGGAAGTTATAATACGCGTAAGTCTACTGTCAAGTTTAGTACAGGATTGATCAATGATAAGTTTGAGATTGCTGGTCGTCTATCAGATATGAAGTCTGATGGATATATAGACCGTGCGTCTTCTAGGATGAAGTCATACTACTTACAGGGAGTGTATGTAGGTGAGACATCATTAGTGAAGGCTGTCGTATTCGGTGGTAAACAGAAGACCTATCAAGCGTGGAATGGTGTATCTCAGGCAGACATAGATAAGTATGGTCGTCGTTATAACCCTGCAGGGAAGTATAAGGATGATCAAGGCAATACACAGTTCTATGACAATGAGACTGATAATTATATCCAGACGCACTATCAACTACATTGGAGCGAGAAGTGGTCATCAGCGTGGTCATCTAATGTGTCACTTCACTATACTAAGGGAGATGGATATTATGAGAACTATAAGACGAACCAGAAGTTTAAGACTTATGGTTTCCAACCTATCATCGTAGACGGTAAGGAGGTAAATAAGACAGACCTTATCAGACAGAAGAGTTTAGCGAATCATTTCTACGGTATGGTGTTTAATACGAGCTACACTACAGATAAGCTTAATGTAATCTTAGGTGGAGGGGCTAATAAATACGAAGGAGACCACTTCGGTAATGTGTTGTGGACTAGAGAACCTGTGAAGATAGCACCTAACTATGAGTACTACAGAGACGATGCTGTAAAGACAGACCTTAACTTCTACGCGAAGGCTACTTGGCAGTTCGCTGATCAGTGGAGCTTATATGGAGATATGCAGTATAGACGTGTTACTTATGAGGCTAACGGTATCGAGACAGGGCTAGTAGATGATAAATTTAACTTCTTTAACCCAAAAGGAGGTATTACTTATCAGTTGAATGATTCGAACCAACTATATTTCTCTTATGCTAAAGGGAATAGAGAGCCGAATAGAAAGGACTACGAAGGCGAAGGAAAACCTAAGTCTGAGAGCATGGATGACTATGAGCTAGGATGGAGATTTAAAGGAGACCGTGCTACTGTGAATGTGAATGCGTACTATATGAAGTATAGAAACCAACTTATCTTAACAGGAGAAATAAACGATGTAGGAGCCATGTTAAGAGCAAATAGTGGTGATAGTTATAGAGCAGGTATCGAGATCGATGCGAATGTGAGAATATTAGATAAGTTATATTGGGCACCTAGTATGACTATTAGTGCTAATAAGAATAAGAACTTTATGACTACAGTAGCTGATTTACCTGTAAACCTAGGTACTACGAATATCGCATTCTCTCCTGATTTTATTGCTTCTAATGCCATTACGTATTTACCTGTAGAGGGGATGAGTGTATCTCTTCTAACGAAGTTCGTAGGAGAACAATATATGGCCAACTTAGATGCTAAGGAATCAAAGCTTGATTCATACTTTATCAACGATCTAAGTGCTACTTATGAGTTCCCGATTAAAGGATGGGTAAGATCTGTAGGCGTATCTGTATTAGCAAATAATATATTTAATGTAAAATATATGTCTAATGGATATTATGACCCAGAATGGGGACCTGCTTATTATCCACAGGCAGAGTTTAATATCTTGGCAGGACTGACTATTAAGTTCTAATCCATATTAATAAACAATCTAATAGGCTAGATTATTTATAGAGACCACCATAGCGATATGGTGGTTTTTTTTGACCTCGTTTTATCGTAATGTTGCTTTTAGTAAGATGCTGTAGGTCTTATAAGATCTAATGAACTAATATAGAGAGAATGACTCTATTTGCTCTTTTTGACTTATAATGGAGAATTGTTTTTGTTTTAAATGATTGAAATATAAGTGTTTATTCTTTTTTGTTTTTATTTCGTTCGGAAGCTATTCGGTAATAACTAGTATTTACTTGGGTTGAGAAGGGGTTTACCGAACCGTACTAAATCTCTACCCGAACCATCTCCACAAGAGAGTAAGGTACAAAAAAATACTCCGATGAAGGAGTATTGATATAGATTGATAGGATTTACTTATTAATAAGTCACGAAGATATTGTCACCACTTTTTCTTACTGGATAAGGCTTCAGTTGGTTGTATTTTAACCCTGGTTTTATAGACTGCCCATTACCTAGATAGAAGGCAGGTTCCTCTCCGTTATGTTGATGTTTATTGGTACAGTATACATACGGATCATTAGGTTTTTTTTGTACTAATCTAGAGGTAACAGGGTCAAAGGCATGGTCAGGACAGGTTAGATCATAAGCGAAATATTGTGAGCCAGCGTTGAATATTGCTACACCTATAATGCCTTGACTATAATTCACATAAGTACCGTTCTGATATCTTAGGTAGTCTGCATCTGCTTGGTACAGATTTACCATAAGATTGACTTTTACATTAGGTAGATAAGGGTTGTGATACCCACTACCGCTTTTACTACATGCTATAGATATTAGTAAAGTAAATAGGATTAGAAATAATTTCTTCATTTTAATAAACTATTTGAAAAACAAATTTAATTATTTAACTTTGACAAATATAGTAGAACAGTTAATTATTGATTTAACGATAAAAATAAAAATATCTTTATAGCGAAGAATCCCGTTTTTATGGGATTTTTTCTATTTATATAAACGTGTTAATTATGAGTAAGATTTCGTATTATACTGCGGAGGGTCTTAAAAAACTAAAAGACGAGTTAGAGCAGTTGAAGAGTGTGGAGCGTCCAAAGGCATCTCAAGCTATTGCAGATGCGAGAGATAAGGGAGACTTATCTGAGAATGCAGAGTATGATGCCGCTAAGGAAGCACAAGGTTTATTAGAACTAAAAATAGCAAAAGTAGAGGAAGTAGTAGCTAATGCTAGGTTGATAGACGAATCTCAGTTAGATATGTCTAAGGCTTTAGTATTATCTAAAGTGAAAATAAAGAACCAAGCTAATGGAATGGAGATTACCTATACATTAGTAGCTGAAAGTGAAGCAGACTTAAAAGCTGCAAAAATTTCAGTAACTTCACCTATCGGAAGAGGACTTCTAGGCAAATCTGTTGGAGATGTAGCTGAGATCCAGGTTCCTAATGGAATCATGAAGTTTGAGATTCTTGAGATCACTAGAGACTAATTTTAAAAAGTATATTATGAGTTCTATTTTCACTAAAATCATTACTGGAGAAATTCCTGCCTATAAGGTAGCAGAGGATGATAATTTCCTTGCATTCTTAGATATTAATCCGAATGCAAAGGGACATACACTATGTATTCCAAAAAAGGAAATCAATAAGATTTTTGATATGGAAGAGGATCATTATATGGAATTGATGAGGTTCTCTCGTAAGGTGGCTAAGGCGTTAGAGCTAGCTGTACCGTGTAAGAGAGTAGGGATGGCTGTAGTAGGGTTAGAAGTACCTCATGTACATGTGCATTTAATCCCTCTTCAAGAAATGGATGATATGCGTTTCATTAAGAAAGAAAAGCTAACTCCAGAAGAGTTCGAGAGTGTAGCTAAAGCTATTAACAGTCATTTATAAGACTGTATGGATAATGTAACAAAGGCTGTCTAGATTATAGATCAGCCTTTTTTTTGTGATATGTGATACAGAATGTAGTTCCTTTACCTATTTCTGATTGCGTTACTTTAATCTTTCCGTTTTGGAATTCTTCTACGATTCTCTTCGTTAGAGATAGTCCTAGCCCCCATCCACGTTTTTTAGTGGTATAACCAGGCTCGAATATTTTATTAAACATCTTCTTCGGTATCCCGCTTCCTGTATCTGTTACATAGATATTGACAGTCTTCTCACTATCCTGTATCAGGATAGCTAGTTTTCCTTTTCCTTTCATGGCATCGATAGCATTCTTGATTAGGTTCTCTATAGTCCAGCTATGTAATTCCTTGTTTAGAGGAATATTAATTTCGTAGTCAGGACAGTCTAGCGTGAAGATAATCTGCTTAGAGTTTCTCAGAGAGAAATAATCAAATGACTTCCTCGTCTCTGATACGATATCTACATTAGTTAGCTTCGGTATAGACCCGATCTTAGAAAAACGATCTGCTATTATCTGAAGTTTTTTGACATCTTTTTCTATTTCATCTGTAATTTCAGGGCTTACATTATCTAGCTTCATGATCTCTACCCAACCTAATAGTGAGGATAGAGGTGTACCTATCTGATGGGCTGTTTCTTTCGCCATTCCTGTCCATAGCTTGTTCTGAGTAGCGATCTTATTACTTCTATAGAAGTAGAATAGCAGAACTGTGAAGAATAAGAATATAAGTACTAATGTGACAGGGTAGTACTTTAGCTTGGTCAGTAAGGATGAGTTACCATAATAGACATACTGAGTTTGCTTACCTACTTTTAGGATAATAGGAGGGTTCTGAAACTTCAGTTTGCGCAGTAGAGCTTCTTTTTTCTCAGGAGTATTGACTATTTGTTCGTCTATATTGTTTAGAGAGATGATCTTATCATGCTCATCTGTCTGGATAATAGGGATAGTCTTATTCTCCATGATAATCAGAAAGGGTAGAGAAACGTCAGCTTCTATAGAAGTAGCTATATCAAGTGTATTCAGCGCTTCTGCCCATATTTTCATCTTGGTTCTCTCTTCTGTCTTATAGGTTTGAAAAAAGGAATAGGTGTTCCATAGGATGACTAATAAGGTGATTAAGGCTGCAGTAATGACTGACCAACGAAATATTTCTTTTTTACTTCTCAAGTTCTGATATGGGTTTTATGAACATTTAAAAGTAATTAAAATAAATGAATTGAATTTAGTTTAATGAAGTATTAAAAATTTTATGGTTCCTAAAAGCTTTTGTAACTTTACTTTTCTTCAATTAAATATACATATGAAATCTATAGAACCTAAAGATATATCTGTAGTAGAATTACAGAGATTAATGCAGACGTCTATCGGACCTCGTCCTATAGCACTAGCAAGTACCGTAGATGCTGATGGTAGACCTAACCTGTCGCCGTTTAGCTTCTTTAATATGGTGAGTACTAACCCGCCTATATTGGTCTTCTCTCCGTCTAGACGTGTAAGAGATAATACGAATAAACATACCTTATTTAACGTACAAGCTAATCTACAAGTAGTGATTAACGTGGTGACTTATGATATGGTACAGCAGACTTCTCTATCTAGTACAGAATATAAGGATGGGGTGAATGAGTTTGTCAAATCAGGATTGACGATGGTGCCATCTGATATCGTGAAGCCATTCAGAGTCAAAGAAAGTCCAGTGCAGTATGAATGTGTGGTACAGGAGGTAATCGGACTGGGTAATGATGGAGGTGCTGGTAATCTAGTAATCTGTGAGGTGGTAAAAATACATGTCAATGAGGAAATATTAGATGAGAACGGACAGATAGATCAGCATAAGATAGATCTAGTAGCACGTATGGGAGCGAACTGGTATACTCGTGCGAATGATGGTATATTTGAAGTAGAAAAACCATTGACTACACTAGGCCTAGGAGTAGATGCTCTACCAGAAGGAGTAGTGGAGAGTGGAGTGTTCTCTGGTAATGACCTTGGAGTATTAGGTAATGTAGAGCAGCTGCCTACGGAAGAGGAGGTTGCTTCTTTTGTGAATGCAAATGAAGAGTTAAAAGAAATTTTGGTTGCTAAGAATCAAATCAATAAATTTAAATTAGCAAAAAAATATTTAGAAGAAAATAATGTACCTTTGGCTTGGAAAACAATTTTAGCCAAATAGATTGTAATTAAAAAAAGAGATTAAAATGGAAGTTACAGGAAGAATCAAATTAATTGGACATACACAAGATATCAGTTCATCATTCAGAAAGAGAGAAGTAGTAGTAACTACGGAAGAGCAATATCCTCAGCACATTATGATTGAGTTTACACAAGATAAAGTAAATTTATTAGACTCTTATCAAGTAGGTGAGCAAGTACGTGTATCTATTAATTTGAGAGGTAGAGAGTGGCAAAGTCCACAAGGAGAAATCAGATACTTTAATACAATCCAAGGGTGGAGAATAGAACACATGATGCCAGTTCAACAAGGTGGTAACATGGGACAAAACCAACAACCTTATATGGGACAACAAGATAATATGCAGTCTCAATACGGAAATGCTGGTATGCAACAACAATCTAACCAACAACAAGGTTTCGCTCAGAACAATCAAGCTCAACAAATGGGTGGGTTTAATCAAGGGCAACAAGGTGGTTTCGCTCAAAATAACCAAGCTCAACAAGGAGGATTTAACCAAAACCAACAACAAGGTTTTGCTCAGAATACTCAATCTCAACAAATGGGAGGGTTCAATCAAAACCAAAACCAACAAGGTTTTAACCAAGGACAAAGTAATATGGGACAACAGTTTCCTCCTGCTTCAAGCTATATGGAGGAAGATCACGATGATTTACCATTCTAAAAATATTCTTTTAAGATGTCCCTAAGATTATTCTTAGGGACTTTTTTATGCCTATGATAACACTCTTAGACAGTAATTACTTATACTTTCCAGCAGTAGATAATACGCATGAGTCAGGTATTTTAGCCATCGGTGGTGATTTATCTGCTAATAGATTGATATTAGCGTATAAGTCTGGGATATTTCCTTGGTTTGAAGATGGAGAGCCTATTACATGGTGGTCTCCTAATATGCGTATGGTGCTAGAGCCTGATGAGGTATATATCTCTAAGAGTATGCGTAGTATCTTAAAGAAAAATATATTTACAGTTACTTTTAATACTTGTTTTGCAGATGTAATTAATAATTGCCAGAACGCTAAGCGCGATGGGCAGTTAGGTACTTGGATTACAGATGATATGATCAAGGCATACTGCAATCTACATGACTTAGGCATCGCTAAATCTGTAGAGGTTTGGCAAGATGGAGAACTGGTAGGTGGTCTCTATGGTGTAGATATGAAACCTGTGTTCTGTGGAGAGAGTATGTTCTCCTTCGTACCAAATGCTAGTAAAGTAGCTTTTATCTACTTATGTGAATATCTAAGTGATAAAAAGTATAAGCTACTAGACTGTCAAGTATATAATGATCATCTAAGTTCTTTAGGTGCTTATGAGATACCTAGAGAGGTATTTCTAGAATATTTACCTAAGAGGTAACGCTACCATACTTCAGTTTATTTATTTCCCAGGTCAATGTGTTGAGGATAAGAAGTTGACCAGAAAGGGAGGGAAGGTCTAAGATGACTTTCAGTGTCTCATGAGCCATAATAGTTCCTATTATACCAGGGAATGTACCAAGTACCCCATTAAGACTACAGTTAGGGACATCTTCTGGAGCAGGAGGCTCTGGGAAGAGATCACGGAGGTTGGCATTGTTATGATGATTAAAGACACTCACCTGACCTTCAAAACCTAATATAGTACCATAGACTAGTGTCTTATCTAATGCTACACATGTGTCATTCACTAGATAACGTGTGCTAAAATTATCACTACCATCTACGATAATATCGAATGAACTCAGAATAGCTACTGCATTGTCAGAGGTTAACTGTTCATCGTATATTGTGAAGTGGATATGTGGGTTTATTTGTTCGATGCGTTGTTTGGCTATACTAGTCTTGTTTTTGTTGATGTCAGCTTCTGTAAATAGTATTTGTCTGTGAAGGTTGTGATGTTCGATAGTATCAAAGTCTATTACCGCTAGTGTGCCTACACCACAACTAGCAAGGTAAGTTAGCACTGGAGAACCTAATCCTCCAGCACCTATTACTAATACCTTAGCTTGTTTTATCTTCATCTGACCGTCTATTCCTACTTCAGGTAGATTCATCTGTCTGTTATATCGCAAGAAATCTGTTGTATCCATACTATAGTTTTTTATTTATTGATAGGCTTTATCCCAGTCTTTCCATACAGGATCATATCCTGCTTCTTTTATCAGGTGGTATATCTCTGATGTACTTCTTGAGTCACATATTTCAAATTGTTCTAGAGAGTTTTCATCTACACTATATCCTCCAGGATTGGTCTTAGAACCTGCACTCATCGTAGTAGCACCTAGTTTAAATACATTGTTTCTCAGTATTTCACTCTCACGGGTAGAGATAGATATCTCAAGGTCTTCATTCCATATTCTGTATGCACATAAGAGCTGTATGAGGTCTCTATCTTCCATGATGAAGTTAGGCTCTATAACGCCTTCTGCAGGTCTTAGCCTAGGGAAGGAGACAGAGTACTTCGTTTGCCAATAAGTCTTTTGTAGATAGTCTATATGTAGTGCATTAAAGAAACTATCTACTCGCCAGTCTTCTAGTCCAAGGAGTACACCTAATCCTATCTTATGTATGCCAGCTCTCCCTATTCTATCAGGGGTGTCTAATCTATATTCAAAGTTGGATTTCTTCCCTTTTGGGTGGTATTGTTTATATACTTCTTTATGGTAGGTCTCTTGATATACTAGTACAGCATATACACCTAGATCAGCTAACTGTACATACTCATCTTGTTTTAGGGGTTGTACCTCTATAGAAATGGTAGAAAAAGACTGCTGTATCTGTTCTATACTCTGTTTGAAGTAATGGATATTGACTACGTGATTAGCTTCTCCTGTTACGAGTAATATATGATCATACCCTTGTGCTTTGATTACTTTGACTTCTTGTTCTATTTCTTTTGGAGAGAGAGTCTTTCTACGAATGTTGTTATCTAAGCTGAAGCCACAGTAGGTACAGATATTATTGCACTCATTACTAAGATACATCGGAGCATATAGTGATATCGTCTTGCCAAATCTCTTTTGAGTAAGCTGTTGACTCTGCTGAGCCATCTCTTCTAGATAGGGTGTAGCAGCAGGAGAGATAAGATGGATAAAGTCTGTGAGGGTCTTCTTATTCTTAGCTAAGATCTGTTCTACTTGTACAGAGGTTGTCTCATAGATTGTTCTCTTAATCTCTTCCCAGTCGTATTGTTCATAAGTTTGTATAAAAGACATAGTTTATTCTGTTAGAAATGCTGTTAGTGGACTAGAAGCTTGAGCGTGATTTACTACAGTAGCTAGCTTAGCCTCATACGCTAGGCGACCAGCTCTGACAGCGAGTTTAAAGGCAGTAGCCATTTGTTCAGGGTTACCAGCTACTGCTATAGCAGTATTGACAAGTACAGCATCAGCGCCTATCTCCATAGCCTTAGCTGCGTCCGAAGGCGCTCCGATACCAGCGTCTACAATAACAGGAACTTTACTATTCTCTATGATAATTTCTAAGAAGTCCATTGTTTTTAACCCTTTATTGGTACCTATAGGGGCTCCTAAAGGCATGACAGCTGCTGTACCTACTTCTTCTAGTCGTTTACACAATACAGGGTCTGCGTGTATGTATGGCAAGACAACAAACCCTAGTTTGGCTAGTTCTTCTGTCGCTTTTAGGGTTTCGATAGGATCGGGAAGTAGGTATTTAGGGTCTGGGTGTATTTCTAGTTTAAGCCAGTTTGTCTCTAGTGCTTCTCTAGCTAGTTGTGCTGCGAAGACTGCTTCTTTAGCATTTCTTGCTCCTGATGTATTAGGTAGAAGGTGGATATGTGGGTACTGTAGATGAGTGAGTATAGCATTGGTGTCAGTGGTCGTGTCTATTCGCTTCAGAGCGACTGTAACTAGTTCGCTTTCGGATGCTAATGTAGCGATTTCCATATCTGCGTTAGAACCGTATTTACCCGTTCCTAAGAATAAGCGTGACTGAAAGGTCTTATCCGCTATTGTAAGTGGTTGTGTATTCATTTGAGTATATAGTTTAGTTGTTGTAGTAATGTTTTTTTATCAGTGCTGTTTTGAAGTAAACCAGATATCGCTATGCCATGTAGTCCTGCTTGTTTTAAGTCTTCTACATCTTCTAGTTGTATGCCACCTATAGCTACTACGGGGATGTTGATATCTAGTTCTTGCATCTGTTTTAGGAGCTGTTGATAACCTGCTAGACCAAGTATAGGGCTTAGCTTCTGTTTAGTAGTAGTAAATCGATAAGGGCCTAGACCGATATAATCACAACCTTCTGCATGTCTAAGTTGGATGTCTTCTATTGTATTAGCTGTACCTCCTATGATCTTGTTAGGCAAATAAGCTTTGGCTTGTGTGATGCTTAGATCAGTAAGTCCTAAGTGGACACCATCGGCCTCTATAGCTTTAGCTAAGTCTACATGATCATTAATGATCAGAGTAGCTTGATATTGTTCACATAGCTTCTTGACCTGTTCTGCTGTTTGCCACAGGGTAGTATTCGTCGTATTTTTGAAGCGATACTGTATCCACTGTTGTCCCGCTCCTAATACAGTTTCTATGTGATATAATTGTTCTTGTGGAGTATCTCCATGACTGATGTATTGTATTTTATTTAGCATGATATCCGAGTAAGGTATGATTAGAGTTGAAGAATGTTTCTATGTAGGCTTTAGCCTTCTGAATAGCTGTCAATGTGTGATCTCCTTTTGCAATATTAGCTGTTATCGCAGAGGATAATACACAGCCAGAACCGTGTTTAGGATAATCTGATAGCTGAGTTGGAGGTATAGTTTGTATCACCTCTTTACTCACATAGTAATCAAAGCCCAATGCATTAGGATTATGTCCTCCTTTTAGCAGAACATCACAGTATTGACTTAATCGCTGTGCTTTTTGAATAGCATCGTCATTCGTAGTGACTAATTGGTGTATCTCTAGGTAGTTTGGCGTAATCAGATCTATCTGTTGTAAGACAGTAGTTAAAGAATCTATTCGTTCAATAGTCTGAAAGTCAAAACCACTAGATGAACGCAATACAGGATCCCAAATAACTTTGGTCGTTGGAGATAAACCTTTGATAGTATCCACATATAGCTTCAATGTATCAAGGTCTCTGACAATACCTATTTTTACTGCTGCTATAGTGTAGTTCTCAAGTATAACAGATAATTGACGGATAGTATATTCTTCTTCCCATCTTACATGGATAAAGTTATCTTCTGTCTGTATCGTATTAGCAGATAGCACCGCCATGGGGTATACTTGATGATGTTCAAATGTTTTGATGTCTGCCATAACCCCAGCACCACTAGTAGGGTCAAAGCCAGCTATTGCCAATGCAATTGGTCGTAATATTGACATAATTCAAATTGTTTTAAGGGTTGCTCAGCTTCCCATATTGTTCCTAATAAGGCATAATCATCAAATCCCATTGTATGAATAGATTCGATGTGAAAAGGCGTGATACCTCCAAGGGCAACTAAGGTTACTCTGTTATTAGTTCTTTGCTTTAATTCCTCTGTCCAATCAATAGTTGAGACATACCCTCTCTTAGATATACTAGGATAGATAGGACTGATGAATGCTCTGTCTATGTTTGTTGATAACTTATTAACCTCACTTATACAATGAACAGATGTTGATAACTTAGGCAGTTCTACACTATAGTTATTAACATATAAACAATCAGTTGTTGATAAGTGTGTATAAGTACTGTTTATCTTGTTGATAAGTGCTTTATATTGTTTAAAAACGTGTTCATTGTTGTTAATAACTATTGTTGGTATGTGTATAACTAAGTACGGATGATAGTAATTGTCGATATTATTCACCCATTTTACTAACTCTTCATAGGACATATTCGGTTTGCGAACATGAAGTAGAGGCAAGCCTTTCTCAAACATTTTGTTGATAAGGCTTGTCTCGTTTTCTATAGGAGTAGGGTAGGTTATGACCACCATCTCTGTTCTCTTTTATAGATATATTTCTTTTCCTAATTCTATAAACTCTTCTGACTTCTCGCGCATTCCTTGTTCTGCTGTATCTCTAATTTCTTGTGATATTTTCATAGAACAGAATTTAGGTCCACACATAGAACAGAAGTGAGCTACTTTAGCGCCATCAGCAGGTAGTGTTTCATCGTGAAACTCTCTTGCTGTATCAGGATCTAGTGAAAGGTTGAACTGATCTTCCCATCTAAATTCAAAGCGGGCTTTACTCAGTGCATTATCTCTGTATTGTGCTCCAGGATGTCCTTTCGCTAAGTCTGCCGCATGAGCAGCTAGTTTATAGGTAATCACTCCATCCTTCACGTCTTTTTTGTTAGGTAGGCCTAAGTGTTCTTTTGGCGTTACATAACATAGCATAGCCGTTCCGTACCACCCTATCATAGCTGCTCCGATAGCTGAAGTGATATGATCATAACCAGGCGCTATATCTGTAGTTAGTGGGCCTAATGTATAGAAAGGGGCTTCTCCACAGTCGCGAAGTTGCTTTTCCATATTCTCCTTAATCATGTGCATAGGTACATGTCCTGGTCCTTCTATCATGACCTGTACATCGTGTTTCCACGCGATTTTAGTTAGTTCGCCTAGTGTTTCTAACTCTGCAAATTGAGCAGCATCATTAGCATCTGCGATAGAGCCTGGTCTTAGTCCATCACCTAGAGAGAACGCTATATCGTATTGCTTCATAATTTCACATATCTCTTCAAAGTGAGTATATAAGAAGTTTTCTTTGTGATGGAATAGACACCACTTCGCCATAATAGACCCTCCACGAGATACAATACCTGTCACTCGATTAGCAGTCAAGTGAATATAACGTAGTAGTACTCCCGCATGTATGGTAAAATAAGAAACTCCCTGTTCTGCTTGTTCAATCAGGGTATCTCTAAATATCTCCCATGTCAAATCTTCGGCTATTCCTTTTACTTTTTCTAATGCTTGGTAGATAGGTACTGTTCCTATAGGTACTGGAGAGTTGCGTATAATCCACTCTCTTGTCTCGTGAATATTCTTACCTGTTGATAAGTCCATAATCGTATCTGCTCCCCAGCGACATGCCCATACCGCTTTTTCTACTTCTTCTTCTATCGATGAGGTCACAGCACTATTTCCGATATTAGCGTTGATCTTCACTAAGAAGTTACGCCCAATAATCATAGGTTCGCTTTCAGGGTGGTTGATATTATTAGGAATGATAGCACGTCCACTAGCAATCTCTTCTCTGACAAACTCCGGAGTAATAAAGTTTTTAGGAGTATTGGCACCGAAACTATTGCCTTGATGCTGTTGCTTCATGGCTGAGGTAGCGTTGTTCAGCTGTTCTATTCTTTGGTTTTCTCTGATGGCTACATATTCCATTTCAGGAGTTATTATACCTTTTTTAGCATAATGTAGTTGAGTAACATTAGCTCCTTCTTTAGCAACCTTTGGGTTATGTCTAAATTCAAAGCGCAAGTGATCTAGTTTTTCATCTGCTAATCTAGCTTTACCATATTCTGATGTGATAGAAGATAATGTATTCACATCCTCTCTATTTAGTATCCATTCTTCGCGTAGACGTGGAATACCTTTGCGTATGTCTATGGTAATATCCGGATCAGTATAAGGACCTGATGTGTCATATACTGTTACAGGAGGATTCTCTTCTGTACCGCCATTAGATAGTTTAGTGTTGCTAAGAGATATCTCTCTCATCGCTACTTCTATTGGGAAGAGCTCTCCCTTGATGTACACTTTTTTTGAGTTAGGGAAAGGAGTTTGTGAGATGCTGTGTTGTTCCATTGTCTTTTAGTTTTAAGAGTTATTTAGTTTTTTAAACGAATGGAATCAACCACCTTGTGTAGCAGTTATAATTAAGATATCATCACTAGTAGATAAGTGATAAGTAGACCATAGGGGTTTAGCAATAACAGTTTGGTTCACAGCTACCGCTATCCCTTTTTGTTTCTGTGGATAATAAATATCCAACATAGCCTGAATACTCAAGGTATCCGTGTCAAATAGTACTTGTTGATTGTTGATTTTTAGTTCCATTCCTTTTCGTTTTGATATATAACTTTAGGAATGGCTACAATAGGGTACGAACGTACCTATCTAATGAAGTCATCTTACTTTTCCCTACGCTAGTATTAACTAGATCAGGTTCCAAGGGTGAAGTCTCAGCCTACAAAGTCTTGTAGACACCCCTAAAGCTTGAGGCAAATATAGGTCTTTTTTTGAACTGTGCAAATTAGGTGTAGGGATAACATGATATAATAAAAAAACGCTGAGGGAATTCCTCAGCGTTTGTATACTTATATTTTTTCAGCGTAAACGATATAGTATCTAGGGGTAAACCATCTAAAGATCGGACGTATCCCTAGTTTTTTGATAGGGTGTGTCCACATATCTCTATCTATGATTTTATACCCTGCTTTCTCTACTAGCCAGTCTAATTGCCAAGCTTCGAATTCGTGATAATGCCTGTCTAGCATATCTGTTTTACTTCTATATGCAGTACTAAACCACAAACGCAAAGGAACAGAAATCATTATTTTAGAAGCTTTACACGACTTTAATACCGTATAAGGATTTAGTAAATGCTCTACAATTTCAAAAGCTGTTAGCACATCATAATCAGTATTTAAAAGTACACTTTGATCTTCGTCTAAGTCCTCGCCAGAAGTATTGATTACTTGATAGCCATCTTCTTTCATTATTTTGGCTAGTGGGTTAACTACTCCTAGATCTAGTATTTGTGAGTCTTTTGAAATGTGCTTATTGACAAACTCCATTGTCTTTTTAAATCTCTTACTCGGATATGTTTTCTCGTACATAATTGTGAATTCGCTAGAACATTATGCTTCTGTTATAGCTGTGTTTTTAGATATTCTGTTTACTATAATAGCGATAGCTCCATCCCCCATAACGTTACAAGCTGTACCGAAGCTGTCCATAGCGATGTATAGTGCAATCATTAAACTTTGTTGTTCTGTATCAAATCCTAAGATAGAACTTAGTACTCCTAAAGAAGCCATAATAGCACCTCCAGGTACACCAGGCGCTGCTACCATCGCAACTCCTAACATACAGATAAAACCAACCATTAACGTAAAGTCTACAGCTTGCCCTTGTACTAACATTAATGCAACAGCACACGCTACAATTTTTAATGTACTACCTGCTAAGTGTATTGTCGCACACAAAGGTATAGCAAATCCAGCTATTTTAGGATCTACATTATTCTTTAATGTTTGTTCTAATGTCACAGGTATTGTTGCCGCAGAAGATTGTGTCCCTAGAGCTGTAAAGTACGCAGGTAACATATTTTTCATTAGCTTAATAGGGTTCTGCTTACTTATCGTACCTGCTATTATGTATTGGAACAGTAGAACGAAGATGTGTAGTAAGAAGATTACTCCTATGATTTTTATAAAGGTGTCTAGTACAATGAATACTTGCCCATTATAAGTCATATTCAAGAATATACCGAAAATAAAGAGCGGTAAGAACGGAATAATGGCTTTGTTGATTAATGACATGATAATACTCTGAAAGTCGTTAAAAACACCCTCTAAGTATTTGAAATTACCTTTAGAGATTCCTATTCCTAAAATAAAAGAGATGATTAAGGCACTCATGACATCAAACATTGGAGGCATTTCGATATTAAAGTAAGGAGCTAGGTTCTTTGTTGATTCTGTAATATCTCCCATTTGTTCTGTCGCTAGTATACTTGGGAATGTCGATATACTCACTCCATAAGATATAAAACCTGCGAATAGGGTAGAACCATAAGCAATAGCTGTGGTAATGATAAGTAATTTACCTGCATTTTTACCAATGTTACCAATCGCAGGAACGATTAGCCCTAAAATGATAAGCGGGATAGAGAAGCCTAGAAAGCCACCGAATATACTGTTAAAAGTACTGAATATTCTACCTATTGATTCTGGTAGATAGTTTCCTAACACACTACCTAAAGCGATAGCGATAATGATCTGCACTAGCAGATTGTTCTTTAATAATTTCATAATAAAATTAGTTGTGTCAGGTAAAAGTAATAAAAAAAAGCCTCAGAATTAACTGAGGCTTTTCTAAATATTGCTAAAAGGTTATTGATTAACCTAAAGAAGCTCTTTTGAATCCAGTGATTTCTACGTTGAAACCTTTTACATAGTCAGCAACTTTTTTAGACTCATCTTTAATGAAGTTTTGGTCTAATAATGCTTTCTCTTGGTCTAAAGTAGTGTTGTCACTGATGAAACGTTGGATTTTACCTGGTAAGATTCTATCCCAAATGTTTTCTGGTTTACCTTCAGCTTTTAATTCAGCTTTAGCATCTTCTTCCGCTTGTTTTAATACTTCTTCAGTAAGTTGAGCGTAAGAAATATATTGAGGTACATTTTTAAGAGTTTTCCCTAAACGTACTAATTCTTCGTTTTCTTTTACGATAACAGCGATACGAGCCTCAGTTTCTTTAGCAACGAATTCTGCGTCAAAATCTTTGTAAGATAATGTTTCAGCACCCATTGAAGCAACTTGCATAGATACGTCTTTAGCAATCTCGTCAGCTTTAGCAACAGCTTCAGATAAAGCAGTGATAGCAGCGATTTTGTTTCCGTGAACGTAAGAACCGATGAAAGCACCTTCTAATACTTCGAAAGAACCGATCTCGATTTTCTCACCGATAACTCCTGTTTGCTCAACACATTTTTCAGCAACAGTCATTGTAGCGTCGAATGGAGATGCTAAGAATTCTTCTTTAGTGTTAAAGTTGATAGCTTTCTCAGCTAATTCTTTTGCTAAAGCTTGGAATCCTTCGTTTTTACCTACGAAGTCAGTCTCACAGTTTAATGTGATAACTACACCTCTAGTTTTGTCTGCATTAACTAAAGCTACAGCAGCACCCTCGCTTGACTCACGGTCAGAACGGTTAGCAGCAACTTTTTGTCCTTTTTTACGTAAAACTTCGATAGCTTTATCGAAATCTCCTTCAGCTTCAACTAAAGCTTTTTTACAGTCCATCATTCCGGCACCTGTTTGTTGTCTTAGTTTATTTACTTCTGCAGCAGTAATATTTGCCATTTTAAAAGAGTATTAATGAGTTAATAAAAAAAAGTCGTTATCGACAGTGTATACAAAGGTAGACAACTATCAGCATAACGACTTTATGATATTGTTAAAAAATTATGCCTTAGCAGCAGGAGCTTCTACTTTAGTAGCTTCTTCTTTTTCAGACTTTCTTTCTGCATTACCTTCGATAATAGCAGAAGTCACTAATGATAAAATTTTATCGATTGATTTAGAAGCATCATCGTTTGCTGGAATAACAAAATCTACTTGACGTGGGTCAGAGTTTGTATCAACCATAGCGAAGATCGGAATGTTTAATTTTTGAGCTTCTTTTATCGCAATGTGTTCAGCTTTAATATCTACAACAAATAGAGCTGCTGGTAGACGAGTCATGTCAGCAATAGAACCTAAGTTTTTCTCTAATTTTGCACGAAGACGTTCAACTTGTAAACGCTCTTTCTTAGAAAGAGTCATAAATGTACCGTCTTTTTTCATTCTATCGATTGAAGCCATTTTTTTAACAGCTTTACGAATAGTAACGAAGTTTGTTAACATACCACCTGGCCATCTTTCAGTGATGTAAGGCATGTTAGCAGCAGCTGCTTTTTCAGCTACGATGTCTTTCGCTTGCTTTTTAGTTGCAACGAAAAGGATTTTTCTTCCTGATGCAGCGATTTTTTTCAAAGCTTCATTAGCTTCTTCTATTTTAGCTGCAGTTTTATATAGATTGATAATGTGAATACCATTACGCTCCATATAGATATAAGGAGCCATGTTTGGATCCCATTTTCTAGTCATGTGTCCAAAATGAACACCTGCTTCTAGTAAATCTTTTACTTCTACTTTGTTTGCCATTTTCTAATAGTTTACGTTCTGTTACTTTAGCAATAATCGAGTAGCAATAAATTGGTCTCAATTATTTAGATGCTAAACTACCTCTTACAGCATGTTGTAAGTGGGGCAACAAAAACCCAGATTTTTAATAATAAATAAATATTAACGTTTAGAGAATTGGAATCTCTTACGAGCTTTCTTCTGACCGAATTTCTTACGCTCTACCATACGAGGGTCACGAGTCAATAATCCTTCTGGTTTAAGAACTGCTCTGTTTTCAACATCAAGTTCACACATTGCTCTAGCGATAGCCATACGCACTGCTTCAGCTTGACCTGTTGTTCCTCCACCGTATACATTTACTTTTATGTCAAAGTTCTCAGCGTTCTCAGTCATTGTAAGAGGCTGTAATACTTTGTACTGTAATGTACCAGTTGGGAAATAAGTTTTAAAATCTTTTTTGTTAACTGTGATGTTACCTGATCCTTCAGAAACATAAACACGAGCAACAGCGGTTTTTCTTCTACCGATTTTGTGAATAACTCCCATTACTTAATTTCGTTTAAATTAACGGCCTTAGGTTGTTGAGCTTCATGTTTGTGCTCAGAACCTACATTAACATTTAAATTACGGAATAATTGTGCTCCTAATTTGTTTTTAGGCAACATTCCTTTTACTGCTTTCTCGATCAATAATGCAGGGTTTTTTTGTTGCATTACTTTAGCAGTTAATGATCTTTGTCCTCCTGGGTAACCTGTGTGACGGATGTAAGTCTTGTCATCTAATTTGTTACCTGTTAGGTTGATTTTCTCTGCGTTGATAACGATTACGTTGTCTCCACAGTCTACGTGCGGTGTATAATTTGTTTTGTGCTTACCTCTTAAAAGTACTGCAACTTTTGAAGCAAGACGTCCCAAATTTTGACCTTCAGCGTCAACAATTAACCACTCTTTTTGAGCAGTTGCTTTGTTAGCCGATACTGTCTTGTAGCTTAAACTTTCCACAATAAATTTGTATTTAATTAAACATTCCATTCCCAATTAAGGGAGTGCAAAAGTACAATTATTTCTGTACTTTACAAATTTCTACTCCCTTTTTTAGAAAATATTGGCGCTCAATTGTTTGACTAACAATTGTATCGCTACTCTACTTCCAATATCAATTGCTCTATTTAGGTTAGTATTTTTTACTAGATACGATGTACACTAAATTCATTGATTTTTGTAATTATAAAATGTTTGTTTTGAGTAATTTAGTAAATAAAAATAAATGATATGAAGAAAAAGATCACATTACCTGTAATGGCAGTATTAGCGCTAATAATGGCTGGATGTCCACAAAAGAAAGAAGCGGCAACACATGAAGAAGTAATCGAAGAAGTAGTTACTAAAACGCCTAATCAGAAAGAGTCGCTAGATAGTATAAGTAACCAAGTAACTATGGTGTTAGAACAAGTGGCTTATGATAAAGCACCTGAAGTACTTCATTTAACGATAACTAATCAATCTTCAGTAGAAGTAAGTACTGGCTCAGACTACTCTATCAACGTTCTAAAAGGAAAGTCTTGGGAGGTGATGGATATGAAAGGTATTGGTTTTGATAGAATGATTCATCCTATTGGGCCAGGTGAAGGAGTTGGTTTTGATATCAACTTGTTTAGCAAGGAACTAAAATATGAGAAAGGTACTTATAAGATTATAAAACAACTAGCAACTGATAATGGTAGTTTTATTAAAGAGGTAGAGTTTGTAATTAAATGATGATACTAGGAAAGTAAATCACAGTCAAACGGGAGTGTTCTTTATCAAGAGATAAAATTCTTGAAGAGGGATGTTGTAGTCGAAACGTGTTTTGTGGCTTACAAAAGAGTTTATTATAACATGTATATATAGTATGGTAGTAAAACTAGGAGATCATGCTGAGTGATTTGAACTCTGATTTTACTCTATTCAGCATGTGCTTTTATTTGAGAAAACATGCATTTTGGTTTTGAATGAGTCCGTAGTGAGTCCGTTATGAGTCCGTAGTGACTCCGTAAAATCTTATAAAATAACGGAGTCATTATGGACTTAATATTGAAATAATAAGGTCATGTACTGAATCTATCTCGTTTAGAACTGATAGATGTCTAATGTAAGAGTGGTAACATAAAGAGATTTTGGTTACCTAGTGTAGTTATTCTCTTCTACTTCTATGAGCCTTTAATATAATTTTGAATTGTAGTTCTCTGGATACTTTGCCATCTCTGCATTATAGTGAGGGCCGATTTCGTCTAATACTTGTTCGAATGTTTTATCTTCCACATGGACAAGTTTAATGATACCACATTCTTTCTTTTTATAATCTGCATATCCTAATACGATAGGTACATTAGCAGATTTAGCGATATGGTAAAACCCTTGTTTCCATTGATCAGAATACCCACGGGTACCCTCAGGAGTATTAATGATAGCTATATCATCAGTAGTATTAATGACATTGACTGCGTATTCTACTAGATTTTGTCTTTTGGTTCTATCTACACCGATACATCCAAGTGCTTTAAAGAAAAAACCAAACCATGCTTTAGTATAATAATCTTTTATAAACATGCGTATAGGTACCCCCATAATCCAGAAGCAGGCTAATGCGTAGTAGAAGTCCCAGTTAGAAGTATGAGGAACGCAGATAAGTACAGTCTTCCTTTCTTTTTTTGGGTCAAAGTTATTAGGAGCGTACTTCCATCCCGTGATTCCTAACATTATTTTGCCTAGTAACTTTTTCATCTTGTTTATCTTAATAATTATTTGAGGCAAATATAGAATAATTTAGTTAGGTCTAGATTACATGATTATTGTAATAAAATGCTAATGTTATTATCAGTAATAGAGTAGGTAGTTAAAAATAGAAGTGATGCTCATCATTATGCAATAAGTTGATTCTAAATATGAACAAAAGAAATCCCCTTGAAGACATCTAAACTTCAAGGGGATACTATATATGTTTTAATTAATGTGCTTCTAGCCAATTTTCTCCAGTACCTAGGTCTACTATTAATGGTACATCTAGTTTATAAGCGTTTTCCATTTCAGATTTGACCATTGTCTTTAATGCTTCAAGTTCTTCTTTATGAGCATCAAAGACAAGCTCATCGTGTACTTGTAGTAGCATCTTAGATTTCCAATTCTCAGCAGTCAACTTCTTGTTGATATTGATCATCGCTATCTTTATAATGTCTGCGGCACTACCTTGTATAGGAGCATTGACAGCATTACGCTCAGCTGCACCTTTCACGACAGCATTATGAGAGTGAATATCCTTTAGATATCTTCTACGACCTAAGATAGTCTGTACATATCCATGCTCACGAGCGAAATCTATCTGAGTAGCGATATAACTCTTCAGTTTAGGATAGGTAGCATAGTAAGCATCGATTAGCTCCTTGCTCTCTGCGCGGGATAGATTAGTCTGATTACTTAGTCCGAAGGCAGATACTCCATAGATAATACCGAAGTTAACAGTCTTGGCATGACTACGTTGTTCTTTAGTTACTTCTTCTAAAGGTACATTGAATACCTTAGCAGCAGTAGAACGGTGAATATCCTCTCCACGTTGGAACGATTCTAGCATATTAGGCTCTTGACTCAGTGCTGCTATGATGCGCAGTTCTATCTGAGAGTAATCGGCTGCTAGTAGAACGTAGTTCTCATCACGAGCTACAAAGGCTTTTCTTACCTGACGACCTCTCTCTGTACGAATAGGAATATTCTGTAAGTTAGGGTTGTTAGAACTAAGACGACCTGTAGCAGCTACAGCTTGCATATATTCTGTGTGTACTCTATTCGTTTTTATATTCACTTGGTCAGGTAGTGCATCTACATAAGTATTTTGTAGTTTTACTAACTGTCTCCATTCTAATATGTCTCGTACTATCTCGTGCTTAGGTGCTAAGTCACTTAATATTTCTTCACCAGTAGCATATTGACCTGTTTTTGTTTTCTTAGGTTTAGAGCCTCCTATTTGAAGTTTTTCGAATAGAATGTCACCTAATTGTTTTGGTGATGCAAGATTAAATTCTTCTCCTGCTTCTAAGAATATGCGTTGTTCTAACAGCTTAATGTCAGTAGATAAGGTGTCAGATAGCGACTTTAGATATTCAGTATCTAAGCGTATACCTTCTGTCTCCATATCTGCTAATACATTTACTAGAGGTATTTCGATATTGTCAAATAACTCTTGTGTATGTGTAGCAACTAATTGAGGCGCAAAAGTTTCTTTTAGTTGATAAGTGATATCAGCATCTTCTCCTGCATATTCTTTGACTATCTCGGCATCTATGTCACGCATAGTCTTTTGATTCTTTCCTTTTTTACCGATTAGTTCTTCGATAGGTTGCGGTGTATATTTAAGGTAAGTCTCTGCTAATACGTCCATATTATGGCGCATATCAGGATTGATTAAATAATGAGCAATCATCGTGTCAAACAGAGGACCTTTTACTACAATGTCATATTGTTTTAGAATCTTGATATCATATTTAAGGTTTTGTCCTATTTTCTCAATATTTTCTGCTTCAAAGAAAGGAGCGAATTGCTGTGCAAGCGCCTTTGCCTCGTCTTGGTTCTCTGGGAAAGGTACATAGAATGCTGTCCCTTTTTCAAAAGAGAAAGCTATACCTACTAATTCTGCAGTAAAAGGGTCTAAACCTGTCGTCTCTGTATCAAAGCACACTGACTTTTGGTTTAGTAAGTTTTGGATTAATAAACGAATAGCCATACTGCTATTACACAGTTGGTATACGTGATTAGTTGTATTTAGATTACCAAAATAAGCTTCAGTAGAGGAAGAGGTATTACTCGAATCATCTCCAAAAAGAGAGAATTGCTCATCAGCTCCACTTGTAGTTGTAGCAGTAACTGTTGGAGTAGGAATGGCCTCTTTTCCTTTATTGAATAGTTTATCGAATTGTTCTTTCATTCTTCTAAACTCAAGTTCAATAAACAAAGCTTCTGATTTCTCAATATCAGGACATTCTAGTATATAGTCTTTTTCATTGAATTGTACAGGACAGTCTAGGATGATAGTAGCCAGTTTTTTAGAAAGTAATCCTTTCTCTTTATTTGCTTCTATATTCTCTTTCATTTTACCTTTTAGCTCATGTGTATTGGCTAATAGGTTTTCCATAGAACCGTATTGCTTGATAAATTTCTTCGCTGTTTTTTCTCCTACACCAGGTAGTCCAGGGATATTATCCACAGCATCCCCCATCATTCCTAAGAAGTCTATCACTTGTTCTGGATAGTCTACTTCGAATTTCTCTTTTACTTGGTCTACTCCCCATATTTCGATACCATTCCCCATACGAGCTGGTCTATACATAAAGATATTCTCAGATACTAACTGAGCATAATCTTTATCCGGAGTCACCATATATACTTCGAAGCCTTCTTTCTCTGCCTGTTTAGACAATGTTCCGATAAGGTCATCAGCTTCATACCCGCTCACTTCTACGATAGGGATATGCATGGCTTCTAAGATTTGCTTAATATACGGAACAGCTATTTTGATGGCTTCTGGAGTCTCATCTCTATTAGCCTTGTATTCTGGAAATAATTCTAATCTTAAATCACTACCACCTCTGTCAAAAGCAACAGCTAGGTGATCAGGAGATTCTCTTTTTATAACGTCTATTAGTGAGTTCATAAACCCTAGAATAGCAGAGGTATCAAGACCTTTAGAGTTAATTCTAGGGTTTTTTATAAATGCGTAGTATCCTCTAAATATTAAAGCATAGGCATCTAGTAAGAAAAGACGATTTTTATTAGCCATCTATAATGTGGTTTTTTATTAAGGGTAATTATTTATATGTTCAAAGATAATGAATTTGTAGTAGGACTTAGGAGAGAACAAAAGTTTTGTGATTTAGATGTTTGATAAATATCATTAAATATTGTTAAAGATACTTTGAAAGCATTTGGAAAAAATTAAATTTGTTATTTATAGATTATTGAAATGGGGAGATTTATAGTATTACTGTTAGTATTTATTATAATAGAGTTTTATTGTTTTCAGGCTGTTCGTCAGGTGACTAAAAATAAGCTAATGAGATGGGGCTATGTGGTGGTCTCTTTATTGGGTATTATATATATCATATATGGTTTTTCACAGTTTGATCGCAATCACGCTAGGAATCATCAGTCGCTAGTAGCAGGAGCTTTAGTTATCTTATTCTATTTGCCTAAAGCGATTATTACTATATTACTAATTACTGAGGATGTAGTAAGAATAGGTAGAGGTATCTGGAATTATAGTAAAGGCGTTAAAGTAAAGAAAGAGGATAAAGAATCTTTCGTGCCAGGGCGAAGAAAGTTTGTATCTCATCTTGCCTTTGGGATAGCGTCTATACCTTTTATCTCAGTATTACACGGTATCACGATAGGGCGATATAAATTCGAGGTTAGGAAGAGTATCATAGAGTTTGAGGATTTGCCAGAGGCGTTTGATGGATTTAAGTTTACCCATATTTCTGATATACACAGTGGGAGTTTTGACAATGAAGAGAAGATTAGATATGCGGTAGAGTTAATTAATAGTCAAGAATCAGATGCACTGTTATTTACGGGAGACTTAGTGAATAGTCTAGCAGATGAGATGCTTCCGTGGTATGATGTGTTCAATAAAATACGCCATTATAAATATGGTAAATACTCTATATTAGGAAATCATGATTATGGAGATTATGCACATTGGGACACAGAGGAAGAGAGACAAAAGAACTTTAAAGATATCTGTGATATCAGTCCAAAGTTAGGTTTCAGATTATTGAGAAATGAGCATGTGTGGTTTGAGAAAGATGGTCAACGGATAGCAGTGGTAGGAGTAGAAAACTGGGGAGTACGAGGACACTTTCAGAAACTAGGAGATTTAGATAAGTCTACAGAAGGAGTGAACTCTAAAGACTTTAAGATCTTAATGAGTCATGATCCATCACACTGGGAAGCTAAAATATTAGAACACAAAAAGAATTTTCAATTGACTCTAGCAGGTCATACGCATGGTAGTCAGTTCGGTATAGAGATACCTGGATTTATAAAATGGAGTCCTATACAGTATGTGTATAAGCAGTGGGCAGGGCTTTATGAGAAGATGGGTAAGTATATTTATGTAAATAGAGGATTTGGATATCACGCTTATCAAGGACGTACAGGTATCTGGCCAGAAATCACAGTGATAGAATTAAGGCGAAAAAAGTAAAGAATATTGCTAAAAAGTGATATTTTTGTATATTAAAAGAAGTTTATAGTAAAGTTAATTTATATTATATGTCAAAATTCGGAGAGTTAGTAACAGCAGATGTTCCTGTTTTAATCCACTTTTATGCACAGTGGAACGAAGCATGTACTACTATGAATCCTGTCTTAATCGATGTAGCAGCTGCTATGGGGGATAGGTTGCGTATAGTAAAAATAGATGTTGAGAAAAATGGTGAACTAGTAGAGGCTTTAAGAATAAAGCAAGTGCCTACTATGATGCTGTATAAAAGAGGTAGTATGATCTGGCGCCAAAGCGGTGTTATGGATGCAAACTCTCTTATCAATGTCACTAAGACACTATAACGTAGAGAAGGTATACCCTTTAGATAATAAGTAGTCAATAGTCTTAGGTAAGGCATAGTATAAATTATGACTAGCCTTGATACTATCATGAAATACAATAATACTTCCAGGAGCCATATTCGTTATGGCTCTTTTATAACATTCTTCAGGAGTGGTGTTCTTATCATAATCTTTGGTAAGATGTGACCACATGATGATGTCATATCCTTCTGATATTACTTGTTTAGCTTGTTGCTTTTTTATTTTACCATAAGGAGGTCTGAATAGACGTGTTCTGTTCTCAAAGCTAGTGTGTTTGGCCATTTCTTCCGTTGATAAGCAGAAGTTGTTTATATATACTTCATTTGCGTTTTTCCAGCCATTTAAGTGATTAAAAGTATGATTGCCTATCTGATGTCCTTCTTGTAAGATTCTATTGAATAGAGCAGGGTGTTTTCTCACATTATCACCTATGCAGAAGAATGTGGCTTTTACTTGATACTGCTTCAGTATATCTAATACCCATTCTGTGACTTCGGGTATAGGGCCATCGTCAAAAGTTAAGTAAATGTGCTTTTGAGTATTTGGCCTTTTCCAAGTGTATTTTGGAAAAAGAAGAGGAAGAAGTAATCTAGAGATATTCATAAGTCAAATGTATAAAAAAAGAGTAGTTAACTAAATAACTACTCTCTTTTAATGAATAACAATTAACTATAAAATTATTTTATACCACCTCCGACAGCTCTATAAAGCTGTACGATAGAGGTAAGTTGTGCTAATTCTGTATTAATGTAACTTAATTCTGCAGCAAGTGCACTCTCTCTAGCTGTCAATACATCTAGGTAGTTAGCCATACCTTGTACTAATAACTCTTCTGAGTATTCAGTAGCTAGGTTATATGCTTCGTATTCTTGCTTTTTAAGTTTTAACTTATCTGAAGAACTGTGGTAAGTGTATAATGCATCAGAAACTTCTTTTGACGCATTAAGAATAGATAGTTTATAACTTAGGTAAGCAGATTCTTGTTTTGCTTTAGCTACCTCATGTGCAGTTCTAACTTTTCTACCATTTAATAAAGGTTGAGTTAAACCACCGATGAAGTTTGCAAATAAAGAACTTGTATTGAATAAGTTATCAAAATCTAAACTCTGTAAACCACCATTCGCTGTAAGTCTGAAAGATGGATAGAAGTTCGCTCTAGAAACATTAGTCATTTCAAAAGCGTTAATTAATCCATACTCAGCAGCTCTTACATCAGGTCTATTGCTTAATAATTGAAGTGGTACACCAACAGAAAGGTCAGCATTAAGTTTTTGACTCTTAAGTTCTCCTCTAGTGATTGTACCAGGATTATTACCTAATAGAATACTGAATGCGTTCTCTGTTAGTTTGATATTGTTTTCAAGATCAACTAAAAGAGCTTTTGCATTGAACAATTGTGCTTGAGTTTGCTTAACAGCTACTTCATTCACTTGTCCAGATTCTTTTAAAGCTTCAATCGTTTCTAAACTGTTAGTTCTGTTTACGATAGTTTGTTCTGTTACACGTTTTTGTTCATCTAAAGCTACTAATTGAAAATACGTTGTAGCGATAGTAGAGATTAACTGAGTTTTTACAGCTTGGTGAGCAGAAAGAGTTTGTAGGTAGCTAGCACCTGCAGCTCTTTTATCACTTCTGATTTTACCCCATACATCTAGTTCCCAAGAGAACTGTCCTGTAACATCATACAAATCATTTTTAACTCTAGTATCTCCAAAAGCGATACCTTGAGGTCCGTTTTTAGATAATACAGAGTGAGTATAGTTAGCACCTAGGTTTAATGTAGGAGCGTATCCCCATTTACCTTGTTGCATATAAGCGTGAGCAGCATTGATATTCTCTAATGCGATTCTGATATCTAAGTTATTTTCTAATCCGTGTTCAATGTATTGAATAAGCGTTTGATCAGAGAATAGCTCTTTCCATGACATATTTGCCATAGAAAGAGTATCTTGAGATATGTTATCAGTACGGAATTGCGCTTCGTTAGTTACTTCAGGTCTCTCGTAATTTTTAGATACGATACAAGACTGCATAGTAACAGCTAAAACAGCAATAGGTAAAGCTCTATATAAAGTTTGTTTTTTCATATTATTCTGACTTGTGCTCTACGAATTTAATCGGTTTAATTTTTTCTTGTATGTATTGGAAGATAGCGTAAAGTACTGGAATTACGAATACCCCAAGTATAGTACCAATCAATAGACCAAATGCTGCACCAGTACCGATAGATCTGTTACCCACATCTCCAACACCTTTAGCGAATACTAATGGCATCATACCTAAGATGAAGGCAAAAGAGGTCATTAAGATCGGTCTTAGACGAGCTTTAGCACCGTTGATTGCAGACTCTGCTATAGACTCTCCATGCTGACGTCTCTGTAAAGCGAACTCCACAATAAGAATAGCATTCTTAGCAAGAAGCCCGACCAGCATCACCAGGGCAATCTGGAAGTAAATATTGTTTTCTAATCCTGCATATTTCTGTGCGATGAACGCTCCCATGATACCAGTAGGTAATGATAAGATTACAGCTAGTGGTAATAAGTAACTTTCATACTGAGCAGATAATAAGAAGTAAACGAAAATAATACATAAAGCAAAGATCATCACAGTTTGGTTACCAGAGCTAATCTCCTCTCGAGATAGACCTGTAAAGTCAATACCGTAATCAGTGCTCAAGGTTTGAGCAGCTACTTCTTGTACCGCTTTAATTGCGTCTCCAGAACTGTATCCTGGTTTAGGAGCTCCTGTGATATTCGAAGATGTAAATAAGTTATAGCGGTTCACTGACTGTGGACCATATACTTTTTTCAAATCAACGAACTGAGTTACCGGAGTCATTTCTCCTGAAGCAGTTCTTACATAAATCTCGTTTAAGCTATTCTTGTCTGATCTGTACTCAGGTAAAGACTGCACCATTACACGGTATTGTTTACCAAAACGAGTAAAGTCAGCTGCATAGATACCTCCAATATACCCTTGAAGAGCAGAGAAAATATCACTTACTAGTACTCCTGATTCTTTAGCTCTAGGGATATTTAAGTCTAACTCGTATTGAGCATAGTTTGTATTAAATGATGACTGAGCATATAAGATTTCAGGACGTTGCATTAATGCTCCTAAGTATTCTTTTGATTTTTGGTCAAAGTCAGTAAGCGCACCTCCAGTTTTATCTAATAATTTCATCTCAAAACCTGAAGACATACCGAAACCTGGTATACTTGGCGGTTGGAAGAAAATCATTCTAGCATCTTGGAACTGTGTAGCAGCGATACCAAACAGTTTACCAATGATCGCATCAGTTGCTAACTCAGGTGTAGTTCTATCTTTAAAGTCGTCTAGCTTAATCATCGCCATACCGTAGTTAGAACCTTGTCCGTTGATGAATGAGAATCCTGATACGATAGTTACCCCTTCTACTCCTGGGATTTGCTGTACTACTTTAGAGAACTGTTGTTGTAAACTCGTTACACGGTCTTGAGAAGCACCAGCAGGTAACTCGATATTACCCATGATGAATCCACGGTCTTCGTTTGGTACGAATCCACTAGGCATTGTTTTAGCAGCATAATATGTAATACCTAAACACGCAAGTAAGATGGCAAACGTAGTCCATTTATGTTTTAATAAGAACTTAAATGAGTTACCATATTTGTGAGTTAATTTGTTGAATGCAACGTTGAATGCATCAAAGAAGCGTTGAACAAAGTTTCTTTTCTTTCCTTCTCCATGAGCTCCATGTTGAGTTAAGAACAGTGCACATAATGCAGGACTCAAGGTCAAGGCGTTAACAGCCGAAATTAAAATCGCAACAATAAGTGTAATACCGAACTGCTTATAGAATACTCCTGTAGGACCTGGAATAAAGGTTACAGGTATAAATACAGCAGACATTACTAATGTAATCGAGATAATAGCACCTGAAATCTCACTCATGGTGTTTAAACTCGCTTCTTTAGCATCTTGGCCTGTCTCTTCCATCTTCGCATGCACAGCCTCTACTACCACGATGGCATCATCCACCACAATACCGATGGCCAGTACAAGTGCAAACAGTGTTAACAAGTTAATTGAGAACCCGAATACACTTAAGAAAAAGAACGTACCTATAATTGCAACTGGTACAGCAATTAAAGGAATTAACGTAGAACGGAAATCCTGTAAGAAGATATATACCACTACGAATACTAGTAAGAATGCCTCTATAAGTGTGCTGATTACTTTACTAATAGATGCATCTAAGAATTCGTTCGTATCCATCAGTACTGTATAATTAATACCATCAGGGAACGAAGTCTTCATATTCTCAAGTTCAGTATGTAAGTTCTGAATAATCTCTTGAGCGTTAGAACCTGGTGTTTGGTAGATAGCCATAGCTACAGCAGGGTGTCCATTTTGTTCAGAACTACCTACATAAGACATTGCACCTAATTCTATCTTAGCGACATCTTTCAAGTATAGTACTTGTCCATTACCCAATGATTTTACTACGATATTTTCGTATTGGTCTTGCGTTTTATATTTACCACTATACTTAATTACATATTGGAATGCCTCAGCATTATTTTCACCTAACTGACCAGCAGCAGCCTCTAAACTCTGTTCGTTTAGGACTCTTACAACATCAGAAGGAACTAATCCATAAGCTTTCATCTTAGCAGGGTCAATCCAAATACGCATAGAGTAGTTACGAGAACCAAAAGCCTGTGCATCCCCAACACCACTTACACGTTTTAGTACAGGAATAACGTTAATATTCATGTAGTTTTGGATGTAAATAGCATCGTAGTTAGGGCTTGTCGAATAGAAAGACAAGAACATTAATGCACTTGTTTGTTGTTTCTGAGTAGTTACCCCTGAACGCGTTACCTCTGCTGGTAAAAGTGGTGTAGCACGTGCCACACGGTTTTGTACGTTTACTGCAGCGATATCCGGGTCAACTCCTTGTTTAAACACAACTTGAATACTAGCACTACCATCATTCGATGCTGTAGAGGTAATATAGTCCATGTTTTCAACCCCGTTCACCTGTTCTTCAATAGGAATAACAACAGATTGCATTACTGTCTCAGCATTGGCTCCAGGATATGAAGCAGCAATCTGTACAGTAGGCGGCGCAATATCTGGATATTGCGTAACTGGAAGTACTGTTAATCCCAGTACCCCTAGTATTACTATAAGTATAGAAATAACTGTAGATAATACAGGTCTTTCAATAAATGTTTTTAACATACTTTAGAATGTTGATTTGATGTCTTCGTTAATTTTTTCAAATTTCTCTGGTACTGGAGTTATAGGAGATCCACTGCGCAGTGTTCCTAAGCCTGTTCCAATGATTTTTTCTCCTTTTTTGACACCATCTTTTACGATTGCCAACTTGTTGATTCTATCGATTACTTCGATCTTAGTAGCCTTAGCTGTATCGTTTGCCACAGTATATACATATACCTGACCTTGTTGTTCGAATGTAGCTGATTCAGGAACTACTAATACATTAGTATATTCGTTAGGAAGTAATAAGGTACCACTATTACCATTAGCCAACAATCTGTTAGGGTTGTTAAAAGCAGCTCTTAACTGTACTGTACCCGTAGTTGGATTAATTTGACCTGAGATAGTTTCGATTTTACCAGGTTCTTCATACACTTGTCCATTAGCTAACTGTAATTTTACTGTAGGTAAGTGACTTAATTTCTCTTTTAAAGATTTACCTTCTATTTTTTCTAAGAAATCGAAGTATTCTTTTTCATTAAGTGTGAAATAAGCAAATACACTACTGTCATCTGATACTACAGTTAACGGTTGAGGGTCACTAGGGCTTACTAATGCCCCTTCACGGAAGTTAATTTGTCCTACAATACCATCGATAGGGCTTTTAACCACAGCGTAGTCAATATTAGCAACTATACTTTTGTGTTGTGCTTTAGCATTAGCTACTTGACTCTTTGCACTAGCTAAGTTAGCTTCAGCAGTTTCTAACTGGATTTTACTGATAATCCCTTTGTTTACCAGAGGTACTAATTTGTCAACGTTTACTTGAGCAACATTAACTTGAGCTTCAGCTGTTCTGATTGCTGCTTTAGCTGCATCAGCACTTTCGTTTAAAGTGTTCGTCTCAAGTCTAAATAGAGGTTGTCCTTTTCTAACGATTGCACCTTCGTCTACATAAACTTCTTGAATGTATCCAGCTATTTTAGCACGAACGCTACTAGCAACTTTCCCTTGGATATTAGTAGGGTAGTTTTTATAACCTGTTACATTTTGAGTAGGTACTTCGATTACTTTGTAAGGTAATGCCTGAGGTCCCCCTTGCTGTTGATCTTTATTTCCGCATGACGCTACAGTGATAGCGATTGCAGCGAAAGTGATCGATTGTAAATAACGTTTCATATAATTACTTAATTTGTACTTTTTAATTTTTCTATTGTATCTGCTAAATGACTTTTACTTTTTGCTAAATGATCTATATAAAGTTCTACTTTATTGTTGCAATTGTCTGTTTTTAAAACACCTTCATCAACGAATTTAAGCATTTTAAGACACAATGCATGCTCACGTTCTAATACATCTCTAATGATTTGTAATCTTAGAGTCATATAGTTAGGGTTCAATCTGAAGTATCTTTTTCTTTCATCAATCTTATTGAAATGCTCAATTTGGTTATTCGAAATCAATAGATTTAAACTTGTAGAGACAGAACTCTTACTTGCATTTAATCTTTCAACTAATTCATCAAAAGTCACGCCATCTCTGTTATTATTAAACATAATGTATGTATAAATCTGTGCAGTTAATGGTGAGAAGTGGTGCACCAGTTCATGGTGAGCGCAATAATCTTGGAATAAGTCTACTAAATTTTGGTCGTATTGCATTTTACTTTAATGTTTTGAGAGATGCAAATATACGGTTAGTTTTGTAATTACCGAACCAACCAAACTTAAAAGTTTCTTAATTATTTAGATGGCGTCTATATAAGATGTATTTTATAGTAGGAACATTTTTGCATCTATTTGATATTATGATAGAAAACATTTAATTGAAGAATTATTTAAAAAAAATCAACTAAAATGCTTGCATCAAAATTAAAAATAGCATTATATTTGCATCCACAAAAGCGGAAGTAGCTCAGTTGGTAGAGCTCCAGCCTTCCAAGCTGGTTGTCGCGAGTTCGAGCCTCGTCTTCCGCTCTGCAAACCTGATGTAGGTTTTAAAATAACATCATCTGCGGAAGTAGCTCAGTTGGTAGAGCTCCAGCCTTCCAAGCTGGTTGTCGCGAGTTCGAGCCTCGTCTTCCGCTCTACAAACCTGATGTAGGTTTTAAAATAACATCATCTGCGGAAGTAGCTCAGTTGGTAGAGCTCCAGCCTTCCAAGCTGGTTGTCGCGAGTTCGAGCCTCGTCTTCCGCTCTACAAACCTGATGTAGGTTTTAAAATAACATCGTCTGCGGAAGTAGCTCAGTTGGTAGAGCTCCAGCCTTCCAAGCTGGTTGTCGCGAGTTCGAGCCTCGTCTTCCGCTCTATAAACCTGATGTAGGTTTTAAAATAGCATCATCTGCGGAAGTAGCTCAGTTGGTAGAGCTCCAGCCTTCCAAGCTGGTTGTCGCGAGTTCGAGCCTCGTCTTCCGCTCTACAAACCTGATGTAGGTTTTAAAATAACATCATCTGCGGAAGTAGCTCAGTTGGTAGAGCTCCAGCCTTCCAAGCTGGTTGTCGCGAGTTCGAGCCTCGTCTTCCGCTCTATAAAAAAAGCCCTAACATTTGTTAGGGCTTTTTTTGTTTAGTTAAGATGGCTTAAGTCTGTATTAGTTTTTACTTCATAAGCTTCTTTATTTTGCTCAAATATTCTAGCGTCTAATTCACCTTTTAGAGTGATTCGGTCACCTTTTACTTCTAACCAACTACCTTCTCTAAGCCCTACTACAGGTTGTGTATTAAAAGCGTGGAACTCATTGATACGTGTTTCTCTAGTTTCTCCCATATGAGTCGAACCTTCGATAGGGTCTAGGTAATGAGGATTTAGATTAAAGGGTACGAAACCAAATGTCTTGAATGAAGGAGGATATACGATAGGCATATCATTAGTCGTTTCCATTGTTAGTCCACAGATATTACTTCCCGCACTACATCCTAGATAAGGAGTTCCGTTGTTTACAACATCTATTACCGCATTCAGTACATTGTTTTTATAGAGTTGTTGTACCAATAAGAAGGTGTTTCCTCCTCCTGTGAAGATTCCCTCTGCTTGTTGTAAAGCTTCTACTGGGTTAGTGTACTCATGTATTCCTTTGACATCAATATTGATAGTAGCAAAAGCGGTTCTTACTTTTTCTGTATATTGATCATGCGTGATGCCTCCTGGTCTTGCATAAGGAATAAACAATAGTGTTGATATGTTCTTAAAATGTTCTTTTAATGTCGGTAATAAGTACTCTAGATAAGTTCCATTATATATGGTAGAAGTACTCGCAATAATTAGATTTTTCATGTGGATAAATAATTTTTGTAAAAATAAGTCGTTTAAATAGAACATTTGCCTTTTCACCTGCAAATGTTCACCTAACTATAAAACACTATCATGAACCTAACTCAAAAACTCTTGAGTATAATACTGCTTTTTGTAAGTAGTATTCACCTTGCTCAGGACTCCCCATCCGTTCTTAATGGAAAAATAGTGACTAGAGACGGAAACTTTGAAGGAATAGTGATTCTAAATTCTTCAAAGGACATTTCTGTATTATCTGATGATAAGGGGTACTTCTCTATTCGCAGTCATATTAATGATACGATAAGATTTATCAGTCCTAATCATACAGAGTATCAGTATGTAGTTAACGAATTTGATATCAAGCGCAGTCCTGTACTATTTCCATTAGAACCGTTATACAGCATCAATAGACTTGACGAGATTGTCATCACGAAGATAGATAGTGATGCACTAGGCTTTACAGATAAATATACGAAGAGGTACACACCTGCAGAACGCAAACTCAGAACTGCTAAAACAGGTGGAGGAATGATACCAATAGATCCCTTTGTAAATATGCTGTCAGGGAGAATGAGTATGCTTAAGAAGAACCTTGCTTATGAGAAGACAGACCACAGAGTAGATAAGCTGATAGAAGTGGTTACTAACGAACGATTAGTTGATTACTATCAAATACCTTTAGATTATGTGGAGGGTTTTGCGTATTATGCAGTAGAAAAAACAGAAATAAAAGAGTTACTCAATGTAGGAATGGTTAATGTCAATGAATTAGAAAGAGAGCTTACACCAGTGGTATTTGAATTTCTAGAAATGATTAAGAATAAGAAGGAAGAAGAAATATGATATGTGTACAAGGTCATATTTAGTATAATATAAAGAAGGCTGTCAAGGCAGAGTATTGTCTTCCAATAAATAGAAGTATTGTAATGAATATAATTCAGAAGTTATTGACTTTATTAATCTTGTTAACTGGGATAGGTCACGGTTTGGCTCAAGAACAGGGAGGGATGATAAGTGGTAAGCTAGTCACTCGTGGAGGTGATTTAGATGGGACTGTGGTCACTAATATCAATAGAAGCAAAACGACATTAGCGGATAAGAAAGGTTATTTTGATATATATGGAGAACCACAAGATACTATACGATTTAGTAGTGTATATCATATGGAATATACTTATGTCATAGCAGAAGCAGATATAAAGGGAGGTGTGCTCTTATTTCCCTTAGAACCCTTGCCTGATTTAAGTACGAGATTAAACGAGATTCTAATCACTAAAGTAGATGCAGGAGGACAAGGATTTACAAATAAATATACGAAAAGATATACTCCTGCAGAACGAAAGCTCAGAACAGCTACTACAGGAATATTAGATCCACTGGTGAATTTATTATCTGGTAGGACTGCCATGCTTAAGAAGAATCTAGCATATGAGAGGGAGGACTTCAGAGTAAGTAAGTTGTTAAACACGATAGATGAAGAAAGGTTAGTAGAGTATTATAAGATACCTCCTGATTATGTAGAGAGCTTTGCGTACTATGCTGTGTCTAGAGAAGAGATAAGAGATATCGTAAATGCTACGATAATTGATACTAAATTCTTAGAAAGAATGATAGCTCCAATTGTATTAGATTTTCTAGAAATGGTCAAAACGAAGACAAAATAACCTATTATAGCTTACTTATACTTCTTCCTAGTCTTGTAGTATTTGCTTGTTCTAGAAGAATAGAGGAGGTGTAACTTCTCTTCTTTTGATCACCTCTGAGTTATTAGAGATTTAAATAGATCGGGGGGCATTGAGGTAATAGAGATAGATGGGTGTGGTTAGATGGAAGTTTTATTGAATACTTATTTTGAGTTTTAGGAATGTTAGCAGAGTTTATCAATGCTTTGCTTGCTTAGAAGTGAACACTTTATAAACTAGTATATGAAGAATATAAAATACATTGCCATTATAGTAACTCTTCTTTTGGGAGAATTTGTATTAGCTCAAGAAGGATTAAAGACATTAAATGGAAAAATTCTTTTTAGAGATGGCGATAGAGATGAAGTGTTGGTTCTTAATGCTTCTAAAGGAACTTCTGTATTTTCAGATGATAAGGGATACTTCAGTCTGCAGGGGGAAGCGAATGATACTTTGAGATTCGTTAGTTTATCATACCTATTACATGTGTATATGATTACTGAAGTAGATTTAAACAGAGACCTTGTTCTGTTTTCTTTAGAAAGAAATACTATAGGAGAGGTATTGGACGAAATAGTTGTTACGAAAAAGAATAAGTCTCCATACCCTAAATATACTTATAAGTCTAAAGGGCCTAGTCCTATGGAACGACAGCTAGCTTATGCTACTTCTGGTCTTATCGCACCTTTAATCAATATGCTCAACGGTAGAACTAAGATGCTTAAGAAAGCGCTGGTCTATGAGCGTGCCGGGTTTAGAGCAGATAAATTTTTAGACTACGTAAGTGATGAGCTATTGGTTGATAAATATAAGATACCTTATGACTACGTAGAGAGTTTTGCTCTTTATGCAGTGAACGATGAGAAGGTAAAAGAAGCACTAGAGGTAACACCTGTAGATATGACTTACCTAGAGACAGTGATTGCTCCTGTAGCAGTCGACTTCTTAGAAGTGATTAAGGACAGACCTTTTAAAGAATTAGAACAACAAGTACCGGGGCAGAGCGATTAAATAAGTGATTTATCTAGTTATAGGTCGTTATTTAAACAGGATCAGTTATAGTGTTTATAAGCACATTGTTTTATTTAACATAAGTTTGCGAGGGTAAAATTTGTGTATCCTATAGAATGGAATATTTTTACAATTATAATTAAGGAATGATGAGAATATTTGTAGCCTTTCTATTAATATTGAACTTTTCTGTTGTTTTCGCGCAAGAAAGAAAGATGATAGATGGTAAGATTGTATCTAGAACGAAGAGATTAGATGGGGTATATGTAGCGAATATTAATACTGGAGAGTCTACGATGACTGCTCCTGGAGGATATTTTAAACTGAAGGCACAGGAGAATGATACGATTATGTTTTCAGGACCTGTTTTTCTAGGATATAGACATCAGTTAGATGATATAGATTTAAAGAGAGATATTATTTTAATACCACTAGAGCCTAACTCACTCTATTATGAATTAGACGAAATAGTGATCACGAAGATCACTTCAGAATCTCTAGGGCTAATCCCTAAAGGGACTAAGATACGTACACCAGCTGAGCGTAAGTTATATACCGCTACTACAGGAAGTGGACTGATTTCTGTAGATGCGATAGTGAATATGATTTCAGGACGTACTAAGATGCTGAAGAAAGCATTAGCTTATGAAAGACAAGAAGGACGAAAAGATAAGTTCTTAATGTATATTAGCCCAGAAAAGCTGACTAAAGATTACAGCATTCCTAAAGATTATGTTTACGGGTTTGCCTATTATGTAGCTACAGATGAGTTAATGTCTTCTATTCTGAACACGAATATAGTAGACGAAAAGAAAGTCGCTAGTAGGGCTGGAGAACTTGCCTTAGAGTTTATAGAGCTGATCCAGGAGAAGTTAGATCTAGAAGTGAAGCAGACTAAGATAGAATAGTTTAACAAATGGTTTTAGATAAAATCTATGTGAGAATTTAATAAACTTCGTAGATTTGTAACCTTATAAATAGAAAAACGAATATTTATGTTTGGAATCGGAGGGGGTGAAATATTTTTCATCATTATTATAATTTTAATGTTGTTTGGTTCTGATAAGGTTCCAGAGATGGCACGTACCTTTGGTAAGTTTATGGCTCAGTTAAAGAATGCAACAAACGATATCAAACACGAAATCAATAAAAGCGCAGAAGAGTCTGGTATTAAAAAAGATATAACAGAGACTTTCGATATAGATATTAATCCTATGAAGGATATTCAGAATGAAGTAGAGAAGCAGAAAGAGGACATTGAGAATATTACAGGGCCAATAAAAAGACAACTTTAATGTTAGAAACAATTGTGCAGTGGGATAAGGAACTAATGCTGTTCTTAAACAACTTAGGTACTCCTACATTTGACCCATTTTGGTTATTTATCACGAAGCAGTTTAACTGGCTTCCGTTTTACCTCTTATTACTTTACCTAGTATATAAGAAAGTATCCCTAAAGACACTGGGTATTATCCTGTTGTTCATAGCAGGGCTTATCGCCTTTACAGATCAGTCTACTAATCTAGTCAAAAGTACAGTAGGTCGCCCTAGACCGTGTAGTACAGAGGATATTAAAGCGATGCTTAGAGTAGTGAAGTGCAGTAGTTCACTGAGTTTCTTCTCAGGACATGCCTCTAACTCTACTGCGACGATGCTGTTCTTATTCTTAATATTGAGAAGATATTATAAGTACGCGTTTTTAGTATTTATATTCCCACTCGTATTTGCATATAGTAGAATCTACTTGTCATTGCATTTCCCTACAGACATTTTCGTAGGAATGTGTGCAGGAATTATCTCAGGAACATTATTCTACCAAGGATTTAAATGGGTAGAAAAGAAATATAAGTTAGTTTAACTAACACTAAAAAAAGGCTTAGAATCTATATTTTAAGCCTTTTTTGTTATCGTACTCTTGATACTGTTAGTCCATCTCTTATCGGTAATAGTATCGTCTCTACACGAGGATCTTCTTTTAGTAATTTATTATACTGATCGATCTCTATAGTAGCTCTATCATTCCATTTGATATCTTCTACTACCTTACCAGACCATAGGACATTATCAGATAGGATGATTCCTCCCTTATTCATCTTCTCGATGATGAGGTGAAAGTAGTTTGTGTAATTCTTTTTATCTGCATCTAAGAACACTAGGTCGAACTTCTTATCTAAAGTAGGGATAATGTCTAATGCACTACCTAAGTGCTGAGTGATCTGATGCCCATAGTCAGACATATCGAAGTATTTTCGTTGAAAGTCTACTAACTCTTCGTTTACATCTATTGTATCGATAGTACCATCAGCTCTCAGCCCTTCTGCTAGTGATAGTGTAGCATATCCGGTGAATGTACCTACCTCTAATATGTGCTGAGGGTTAACTAGCTTAGAGATCATACTCAAAAAACGACCTTGGAAGTGACCACTCAGCATTCTAGGCTGTAGTACTTTTTGGTACGTTTCTTTATCTAGTTTGGCTAATAACTCAGGCTCATTTTCTGAGTGTCTTGCCGCATAATCCTCTAACTCTGGTGATATAAAATGCATAATCGAAATTCAAGTAATAATTAAAGGCACAAATATAATCCTAGATTGAACGTTGACCAAATACTCCTGTAGTTTTATGATTATTAGTCTATTTAGAGTTTGCTTAGACCGTAAATAGCGATATATACTGTAGATCTACTGTATAGATGGTTCGGATAGAGAATTAGTACAGTTCGCAAAAACACCTCTTAACCCTAGTATTTACTTGGTATTTCCGAACACTATCCGAACAGAAATTACATTAATAAACAGGAAGTGTTGATGTAGAGTGGATTATGCTCTATGTAGAACTTCATAATAGGTCAAAAAGGTAATTAATAGCCAAATACTCCAAATAGAGTCATCGTGATGTGATCATATTAAAAGGTGTTATTAAAAATAACTGCTAGAGAAGTGATTTATTTTTCTAAATTTATAGGAACCAATTATTTAAACTATTATGAAGGTATTAAAGAAAGTTCTGAAGTGGCTAGTGATTTTGATAGCGCTAGTTGTGGCACTGATGTATATATTTAAAGTGGATTACCTCTTTACGGCGGTGCGTACCATATACTTTAATGGATATAAGACAGCATTCTTAGATGATTATAAATATTTTCCGACTAGGGAGATTAAGAATGATGTAGGGCAGCCGTGGGCATTCACGAAGGATTATAATACGATAAAAGCGAGTGACAACTTAGAGAATACGCATAAAGAACTGGAGTCTATAGCTTATTTAGTCATCAAGAATGATAGTATCTTCTATGAGGCTTATTATGACGGGTATGGAAAGGACTCTTATACTAACTCTTTCTCGATGGCTAAGAGTATCGTATCTGCAGCCTTAGGTAAGGCATTACAGAGGGGTGAGATCAAGAGCTTAGATCAGAAGGTAATAGAGTTTTTACCAGAGTTAAAAGGGAAGTATAAAGACGAAGTGACTGTAGGAGACCTGTCTTCTATGGCGTCAGGATTAGATTGGGATGAGGCATATTACAGTCCGTTCTCAGTGGTGACGAGAGCTTATTTTGATAAAGATTTGAGAAATGTAATGCTAGGCTTAGAGATAAAGGATAAGCCTGGACAAGAGTTTATTTATAAAAGTGGAGATACAGAGCTATTGACGATGGTGTTAGAGAAAGCTACTGGTAAGTATATGACGGATTATATATCAGAACATTTCTGGAAGCCTATGGGAGCAGAGAATCCAGCGTTATGGCAGATAGATCATGAAGGGGATGGTGTAGAGAAGTCATACTGTTGTTTTACGAGTAATGCACGTGATTTTGCTAGATTTGGTAAGTTGTATAAAGACGGGGGATTGTGGAACGGTGATATGATATTAGATAGTACGTTTATTAAAAAGTCAGTTACTCCACGTTTTAAAGATGCGCCTGAGTATGGCTATGGTTGGTGGTTAGTGAATCACAATGGACAAGATTTCTTCTATATGCGAGGTCATTTAGGACAGTTCGTGATCGTGTCTCCTAAGGATAATGTGATCATTGTGCGTCTAGGACACTTAAAGGGATTACAGACAGAGGAAGATCCTCATAGTAACGATCTGTATACTTATATCGATGAGGCTTATAATATGTTGAACCAAAGGAAATAAGATATGCTTAGAAATGTGATGCTAGATAGCTTACTCTTTTTTGATATTGAGACAGTGCCTGAAGTGCCTGCTTTTAATGATCTAGATGAGGAGATGCAAGATCTGTTTGATATCAAGACGGCTTATCAGAGAAGAGATGGGCAGACTGCAGCGGAGTTTTATGAACGTGCAGGGATTTGGGCAGAGTTTGGTAAGGTGGTATGTATCTCAGTGGGGTATTTTACCTATAAGAATGGGGATAGACAGTTTAGGGTAAAATCCTTTGCAGGAGAGGAACGCCGTCTGTTACAAGAGTTTTCTAATTTAATAGACGAATATTTTAATGATCCTACTCGCGTTCTATGTGGGCATAATATTAAGGAATTTGATATTCCCTTTGTTGTGAGGCGGATGTTGATAAATGAGGTAAAAATCCCCAACAAACTGTGTATTATTGGGAAAAAACCGTGGGAGGTGAATCATCTAGATACTATGGAAATGTGGAAGATAGGAGATTATAAACATTTTACATCTTTAAGGCTTTTGACTAGAATATTAGGTATACCCTCTCCTAAAGACGATATAGACGGGAGTGAGGTGGCTAAGGTGTATTATGAAGATAAAGATATTGACAGAATAATCGTGTATTGTGAGAAAGATGTGGTAGCAGTGGCACAGGTTTTGCTGAGATTTAAGCGTGAGGAACTATTAAGTCAGAGCGAGATATTTTCTGTTTAAGTTAAAGAAATATTAAAAAACATTGGTTAGTGCTTGTTGTTAAAATAATTTTTTTCTAATTTTGACTTCAAATAAGGAAATAGTAATGCAGAAAATTTATTCAAATATGGTTTATTCAACAAAATGTGTATTCTCTAAGAAGAATGCATCGTTTATGGTATAGAGCTGTCTTTGGATACGTATAAAGATATTTAATAAGCCTCTGTACCTCACAGGGGCTTATTTTTTTTAAGAAAGAAACATATAAAAATAAAGTAATGAATTTAGTCTATAATCTATTAACGTCAACATCATATAAGGGAATTTGTTTTCCTAAGCATTCGATGTATACATACGTAGCCAAGAGAGATAGCTTGTTTTGATCATACTATTTTTATAGTTAAGAATAAATAAGAAGGTCCTTTTGGCAGATAGCTGAAGGGACCTTTTTGTATAGTGTCAATTTTATAAATAATTAAAAGAATGGAAAGTAAAGTTTTAAAAGTGTTGGGCTTCTCAGTAAGGGAACAACAATTCGCTGTAAAAACAGCCAACTACTCTTTCACAGTGAAAGATGGAAGAGAATTAGTAAGAGACGTGAATGCGAACTCTGCAGAGTTATTATTAGCTAAGCTAGCAGGTAGTATCCACGCAGTGGGAAAATTAATCGGTAATACATTGGGGTTAGATCTAAAATCTATTCAGATAGAAGTGTCTGGTGTGATAAAAGGGGAAGGCTTCGAAAAGGATAGCTTAGACCACTTCAACAGAGTAGATGTAATCGTAAAACCTACTTCTGAGGCATCTATAGTGTTGCTAAAAGAATGGCTAGATGCTGTAAAATCAGCTTGCCCAATGTTTGCAAATTTTAAAGAAAAAACTCCTACTATCGTTACGTTAGTCAAGGAATATGACCAAGTAAAAGTAGCGTAGTATGTTCGTATATTCTGTAAAAATTGTGGTATAGTATAGATGTTTAATTAGTTTATTAGATAGCTTATACTATATCACAATTATTATATATTTTTGTTATTCTAGTGATCGTACTGAATATAAAAAATGAAAGAAAATATACCTATATTATCTGTAAAGGATTTACAAATCGATTTTCTGAAAGAGAAATCTTGGAATACTATTATCAAAAGTAGCTCTTTTGATATCTATGCTAACGAGATTCTTGGTGTAGTAGGAGAGTCGGGTTCTGGTAAGTCAGTTACATCACTTGCGTTAATGGGGCTATTGCCTCGAGAAATATCTCGTATTAGCTCGGGTAATATCGTGTTTGAAGGAAAAGATATTACGCATAATACAGATAGTGAGTTCCGACTGTTGCGTGGAGCTCAGATATCTATGATATTTCAGGAGCCGATGAGTGCTCTAAATCCTTCTATTACTTGTGGCGAACAGGTGGCTGAGATACTTCGAGAGCATACTTCGCTCAGAGGAAAGGCTTTAAGAGAAGAGGTGTTACGCCTTTTCGATAGAGTTAAATTGCCTAATCCTAATCAAGTTTATACTAAATACCCTCACCAAATCTCTGGTGGACAAAAGCAAAGAGTCATGATCGCTATGGCTGTAGCGTGCAAGCCTAAGCTACTGATAGCTGATGAGCCTACGACAGCATTAGATGTGACTGTGCAAAACGAAATCATTAATCTACTGAAAGACCTACAACGCGATAATAAGATGAGTATCTTATTTATCTCTCATGACTTGAATCTAGTGTCGTCTATCAGCGACCGTATTCTAGTGATGTATAAAGGGGATATCGTAGAACAAGGAAAGTCAACAGAAGTGTTTAACAATCCACAAGATATGTATACTAAAGCCTTAGTAGCGTCTAGACCTTCTCTTACAGAGCGATTAAAAAGACTGTCTACGATAGGAGACTTTCTGAATAATAAGGTGGTGAGAGATGTGGTGACTACTGAGGATAGAAAAGATAGATTAGAAAAGTTATATAGTAATGCTCCGTTGCTAGAGATTAGGAATGTGTTCAAGGATTATGTCATTAATGGAGGACTGTTTAAAAAAGGGGTATTCCACGCGCTACAAGATATTAGTTTTAATGTATATGAAGGTGAGACACTTGGACTAGTGGGTGAGAGTGGGTGTGGTAAATCTACATTAGGCAATGTCATCCTACAACTCGATAGAGCTACTAAAGGACAGATATTCTATAAAGGTCAAGACATTACGAAGCTTTCTTCTAAGGCGTTTAGGGTGTTTAGAAAAGATATACAGATTGTATTCCAGGATCCGTATTCGTCTTTAAACCCTCGTCTGACTGTAGGAGAAGCTATTCTAGAACCTATGAAAGTACATAAGATAGGAAGTAGTGATGCGGATAGAAAGGAGAGAGTGATCGAAATACTATACCGAGTAGGGTTAGATGAGTCTGTATTTAGCCGTTATCCACATGAGTTCTCTGGAGGACAGAGACAGCGTATCGGTATCGCTAGGACGATAGCGGTACAACCTAAACTGATCATCTGTGATGAGTCTGTGTCTGCACTAGATATATCTGTACAAGCTCAGGTGCTGAATCTACTAAACGATTTGAAGGATAAGTATAACTTTACCTATATATTTATATCTCATGATCTGTCTGTAGTGAAGTATATGTCTGATCAGGTGATGGTGATGAATAAAGGTAAGATAGAGGAAATAGGCGAGGCAGATGAGTTGTATGCTCACCCTAAGACTGAGTACACAAAGGGATTGATTAGTTCTATTCCGAAATAAGATAGTGAAAAAAAGCTCCGATACTGGAGCTTTTTTTAGTTAGTTATATCCTGAATAAGGAACTTCTTCTTCTATAAAGTGAATGCCATTCTCTTCTAATTCTTTGAGAATAGGAGTATATACTTCCTCTTCTATTGGCATCTGTACACCTGGTGTAGTGATGATTCCTTTTAATATTTTTAGCGTAGCGATAGCTACAGGAAGACCTACTGTCTTAGCCATAGCAGTGTAGATCTGATTATCTCCTATACAGACCATACGTGAGTCTATCTGGTGATTCTGTCCATGTAGTTCGTATCCTATCTTGTGATACATCACGATCATGTCTTTATCTTCTGGGCTTAATGACCAAGAATCACTTAAGATCTTTTCTAAGATTTGTGCAGGAGTCGCTTTCTTTAATCCTATTTTTTTAGTTGGGTTGAATAAGTCTAGCTCTAGTAGCTTGTCCCATATAATGTCATCTTGGTCAATACCTAGTGCTAATCTTAGTTTGGTCTCTACAGTATCTGTAGGGTGGTAGGGCAAGTAGGAGTTGATAAACTCTCTATAGGTCATCTCTTCAGAATTATCTATAGTATAGCTATCATCTGTTATTCCTAATTCTACAAAAAGATTCCAGGCTCTAGAGTATCCTACTCTTCTGATCGTACCTCTAAAGATGGTTTTAGCATCACGAAGTCCATAGACATCTTTGTATTTTAGAGAATCTCTATTGGCGTAAGCTTCGAACTTTCCATATCCTTCTACATCTAAAAACTCAGTACGTCTAAATACTTTGTTGTAAGGGATGTATTTATATTGGCCTTCTTGTAAGAATTTAGCTGCACCACCTTGTCCAGCTAATACTACATTGCGAGGGTTCCAAGTGAATTTGTAATTCCATAGATTGTTGTCAGATTCTGGAGCGATTAGTCCACCACAGAAAGATTCAAAAGAGATGACTTTCCCTCCTTTTCTTTCGATATCATGTATAATTTTCATCGCACTCATGTGGTCTATCCCTGGATCTAAGCCTATTTCGTTCATGAAGATGAGGTTGTTTTTAGTTACTTCCTCATTGAGTTCTTGCATAGCAGGGCTGATGTAAGATGCCGTAACCATGTGTTTTTTATACTTCACACAGTCTTTAGCTAGTTCTAAGTGATGTATGGCAGGTAACATAGAAACTACAATGTCTGCTTTCTGTACTAAGGTTTGTCTTTCTGTTTCGTTGAATAGGTCAAATGCGATCGCCGTAGCATTAGGATGATTCATCGCTTTTTGCTTCGCGGATTCTAGAGATAAATCTCCTATAGTAAGGTGTAAGTTCTCTGAGTCTGATTTGTCCAAGAGATACTTGATTAATGAAGAGCTGGATCTGCCTGCTCCTACTATTAAAATTTCTTTTGTCATAATATTCTAGTTGGTTTTTCAAGATACAAAAATTAGTAGTTCAATAAATAGATTAAATTCTACAAAATTTTTAATGTGCTATTTGTCTGATAAGTTGTATATTTGAAAGAAAAATAAATGGGACGAAAAGTTATATTTATAGCTGCTATAATCGGCGCAATTGGTATTATGCTAGGGGCTTTTGGAGCTCATGGTCTAAAGAAAGTTGTAACAGAGGCTCAAGTAGCTACTTTTGAAATTGGCGTTCGTTATCAAATGTACCACGCACTTTTTTTACTTTTTATAGGTATATGCGGAATATTTTCAGACAAGGCTAAAAAAATAGTTATGTATCTGGTTTTGTTTGGAATATTGTTTTTCTGCGGTTCTATATACCTTCTTACCTTTAAAGATATGATAACCATAGACTTAAGAGTTGTTGGTCCAATTACTCCTGTAGGAGGAGTATTGTTCATTGTTGCATGGCTATATGCTGGAATTCAGGCGTATAAAAGTAAAAACATGATTAAATAATTCTTTTGTATATTTATATTTTAAATTTATTTCTAAGTTTGCAAACAAATTAATACACAACCTAAATAATGAAAATGGATATTTCTGAATCAATTTCACTGGAAAAATATGGTATTAAAGATGTTGTAGAGGTAATCTATAATCCTTCGTACGACGTTTTATATAATGAAGAAACTAACCCTAACTTAACAGGGTATGATAAAGGAGTTGTAACTGAGCTAGGTGCAGTTAACGTAATGACTGGAGAGTTTACAGGACGTTCTCCTAAAGATAAGTACATCGTTAAAGATTCAGTTACAGAAAACACAGTATGGTGGAATTCACCAGAATCTCCAAATGACAACAAACCAATCGATAACAGAACTTGGAATGCTTTAAAAGAGAATACTGTTAATCAGTTATCTGGAAAAAGATTATTCGTTGTTGATGCGTTTTGTGGAGCTAACGAGAATACTCGTTTAAAAGTTAGATTTATTATGGAAGTAGCGTGGCAAGCGCACTTCGTAACTAATATGTTTATCCGTCCTACTGCAGAAGAGTTAGCTAACTTCGGTGAGCCAGACTTCGTAGTAATGAATGGTTCTAAAACTACTTTCAAAGACTATAAAGATTACGGATTAAACTCTGAGGTTTATATCGCGTTCAACTTGACTGAGAAGATTCAAGTTATCGGTGGTACTTGGTACGGTGGTGAGATGAAAAAAGGTATGTTCGCAATGATGAACTACTACTTACCTCTTAAAGGAATGGCTGCTATGCACTGTTCTGCTAACAAAGGTAAAGATGGTGATGTAGCTGTATTCTTCGGATTATCAGGTACAGGTAAAACAACTTTATCAACTGACCCAAAACGTGAGTTAATCGGAGACGATGAGCATGGATGGGATGACGAAGGTGTATTTAACTTCGAAGGAGGTTGCTACGCTAAGACAATCAGCTTGAGCAAAGAGAATGAGCCAGATATCTATGGTGCTATCCGTCGTGATGCTTTATTAGAGAACGTTACTGTTGATGCTAATGGTATTATTGACTTTAACGATGGTTCTGTAACACAAAATACACGTGTATCTTACCCAATCGAACATATCGAGAATATTGTTAAGCCTGTGTCTAAAGCTGGACATGCTACTAAAGTTATCTTCTTAACTGCAGATGCTTTTGGTGTTATGCCTCCAGTTTCTAAGTTAACTCCAGAGCAAACTAAATACTACTTCTTATCAGGATTTACTGCTAAGTTAGCAGGTACTGAGCGTGGAGTAACTAAACCAGAGCCTACATTCTCTGCTTGTTTCGGTAAGGCTTTCTTATCTCTACACCCAACTCAATACGGTGAAGAGCTAGTGAAGAAAATGGAAGAGCACAATGCTACTGCTTATATGGTAAACACTGGATGGAATGGTACTGGTAAACGTATCTCTATTAAAGATACTAGAGCTATCATTGATCGTATCTTAGACGGTTCTATCGAGAATGCTGAGACTACTATCGTGCCTATCTATAACTTCGCTGTACCAACAGCTTTAGAAGGTGTAGATACTACTATTCTAGATCCTCGTAATACGTATGCTAATGCTTCTGAATGGGAAGAGAAAGCAAAAGAATTAGCTGGATTATTCGTAGAAAACTTTAAGTTATATTCTAATAATGATGAAGGTAAAGCTCTAGTAGCTGCTGGACCTCAATTATAATATAATTATAGCTATAGAAAAAAGGAGATGATGTAATCATCTCCTTTTTTTTGCTCTTAATTAAGCAGTGAACTCTTATTTAATAAGTATAAAAAAACCACCTCTTCATAGAGGTGGTTTTTTATGATATAAATAGATATTATTTATTTACTTGTTGAATGTACTTTTCTAATGCCATAGTCATAGACGGTGTTCCTGGTGCAGGAGCCATGATGTCTACTCTTAAGTTATTGTCTAAAGCTTCTTTTTGCGTTGTAGTTCCAAATACAGCTATTCTCGTATTGTCTTGACTAAAGTCAGGGAAATTTTTGAATAGAGATTTAATACCTGTTGGACTAAAGAAAGCTAAAACATCATATTTCACATCTGCTAAATCTGATAAGTCACTCATAACAGTACGATAGAATGTACCTGGAGTCCAATTTACTTTTAAATCATTTAAAGTAGTTGGTACATCGTGATTTAATTGATCTGATGCAGGAAGTAAGAAGGTCTCATCTTTATACTTCTTAATCAAAGGAGCTAATTCTGCAAAGTCTTTCTGACCTACATAAATCTTTCTTTTACGGTATACTACATATTTTTGTAAATAATATGCTACCGCCTCTGACTGACAGAAATACTTAAGCGTTTCAGGAACTTTATATCTCATTTCTTCTGCTACGCGGAAAAAGTGGTCTACAGAGTTCTTACTTGTTAAAATAATAGCAGTGTAATTGTTTAAATCAATCTTTTGGTGTCTTACCTCTTTGGCTGGTACACCTTCTACGTGGATGAAGGGTCTAAAGTCAATTTTTACTTTGAATTTCTGCTCTAATTCGAAGTAAGGTGAGTTTTCTACTTTAGGCTCTGGTTGAGAAACCAAAATTGTTTTCACTTTCATAATTGTACTTTTTCTTATAATGCTCCGTAATCTTTTAACCAGAAATATAATAATAGATAAGGAGCTATTTCAAGGGTGCAAAGATACAAAATAAAATAGAACACCTTATTCATTATTGATTTTTGGTTGTTTTTTATAAAAAGAACGTATAAAAGGATATTTGTTGCGATTAATGCAATCAACATGAACCCAATTATAAGTTTGTTGGTTATATTGTTGTAGAATAAAAGAACGTTTACTGCTAACAGTAACATTCCGATATAATTTCGATAGGTAGCTTTTTGTAGATTTAAGGCATCCGAAAATTCGTCTATACCAAATGTTGTTGATATAATCTTATCTATTAAATACTTTCCGATGATAAAGGTGGTTACAAAATTTAAAAGCATTAAGAACGAACCAAAACTGTAATCTGGTATGAGTTCGAAAGCTTTTAATGTTATTTGTATAAAGAAAGTAATCGATATAAGTTGTACAAGTAAAAAAGATAAAGTGAAACTATTTCTTAAGTTTGTATTATCCTTATAAATCTTTAAGTACTTATTCGATGCTGCTAGTTTTGTAAACTCAGAAAAACGTACGCCGAAGATGGTACGGTTAACTGCAATAATAGAGAATCCGATAAAGAATAGGACTGTTGCCCAATCTTTACTAGGGAGTACACGCTCGATAAGTATTAGATTCTCCATAATATCTGCAAAATTAGCAAAAAAACCTTTTAGATTGACTTTGTATTTTATTTAAGTGATAACTTTCTAGAAAAAGGTTATTTTTGTGGCAAACGTTTTAAAAAATGGAGTCAGGACTTGTCATTATACCAACGTATAATGAAATTGAAAATATAGAATTGATTATCGATGCTGTTATGGCATTGCCTCAGCATTTTCATGTTCTGATTGTTGATGATAATTCCCCTGATGGTACTGCAGCTGTAGTTGAAGAGTTGCAAAGTAAGTATCCCGAATCTTTGTTTTTAGAGAAGAGAGAAGGTAAGAATGGGCTAGGTACTGCTTATGTCCATGGTTTTAGATGGGCTTTGGCACGTGACTATGACTATGTATTTGAAATGGACGCGGATTTCTCTCATAATCCGAATGACCTTCCTAAACTTTTAGAGGCTTGTAAAGCGAATCAAGGCTTAGCCATAGGTTCTAGATACGTTACAGGAGTAAATGTAGTGAACTGGCCGTTAAACCGTGTTTTGTTGTCTTATGGAGCTTCTATTTATGTTAGAATGATAACTGGGATGAAGATTAAAGATACGACAGCAGGCTTTGTTTGTTTTTCACGCAAAGTATTAGAGAGTTTTGATTTTGATAAGGTGCGCTTTGTTGGGTATGCTTTTCAGATCGAGATGAAGTATCGTACTTATGTAAAGAACTTTTCGATTACCGAGGTGCCTATTATTTTTACAGATAGGACGAGAGGCGAATCTAAAATGTCTGGAGGAATTATTAAAGAAGCTGTTTTTGGCGTTATTAATCTACGTATACGTAAACTACTAAACACACTATAATGACACACTATTTAATTAAAAACGGAAAAGTCGTAAACGAAGGGACTATTGTAGAAGCGGATGTTCTAATCGAGAATGGCTTTATTGTGAAAGTAGCTTCTAATATCGAAGTTTCTAATGATGTAACTGTTGTCGATGCGAAAGGAAATTATGTCATTCCTGGAATGATCGATGATCAAGTGCATTTTAGAGAACCAGGTTTGACTCATAAAGGTGATATAGAATCTGAGTCTAGAGCAGCTATTGCTGGAGGGATTACTTCTTTTATAGAGCAACCGAATACAGTGCCCAATGCTGTGACTCAAGAATTATTAGAACAGAAGTACGAAATAGCGTCTACTAAATCGTTTGCTAACTATTCATTTATGATGGGAGGTACAAATGATAACTTAGAAGAACTGCTAAAAACAAACCCACGTAATGTAGCTGGTATTAAGCTTTTCTTAGGTTCGTCTACAGGTAATATGTTAGTAGATAGACAGGATGTATTAGAAAAGATCTTTTCGAGTACTTCTATGCTTATCGCTGTACACGCTGAGGATGAAGGAACGATTAAGGCTAACTTAGCGAAGTATAAAGAAGAGTTCGGAGAAGAGATCCCTGTGAAGTATCACCCAATTATCCGAAGTGAAGAGGCTTGTTATTTATCTTCTTCTAAAGCGATAGAACTAGCGAAGAAAACAGGAGCTAGACTACACGTATTCCACCTTTCTACAGCGAAGGAAACAGAGTTGTTCAGAAACGATATTCCTTTAAAAGATAAAAAGATTACTGCAGAGGTATGTGTTCACCATCTATGGTTCACGGATAAAGATTACGATAAAAAAGGTAACTTTATTAAGTGGAATCCTGCTGTAAAAACAGAAGCTGATAGAGATGGTCTTTGGAAAGCGTTGTTAGATGATAGAATAGATGTTATCGCTACAGACCATGCACCTCATACTTTAGAAGAGAAGAGTAAGGCATATTCTTCTGCTCCTTCTGGAGGGCCACTTGTGCAGCATGCTTTAGTTTCGCTATTTGAAGCTTCTAAACAAGGGAAAATCAGTATAGAGAAAATCGTAGAGAAAACAGCACATAATCCTGCTATTTTATTCCAAGTAGAGAAACGCGGTTATGTAAAAGAAGGATACCATGCTGATATAGCTATCGTAGATGTGAATCATGACTGGGAAGTAAATAAAGACAATATTTTATATAAATGTGGGTGGTCTCCATTCGAAGGAGAGAAATTTAGTTCTAAAATTACTCATACTTTTGTAAATGGTTTCTTAGCGTATGAGAACGATATGGTAAAAGAAGAACATAAAGGACAACGATTATTATTCGTACGATAAAATCAAAGAATAGATGAATAAATACTTAGTAATATTAGCTGTGTTTATACTTATGTCATGTAAGAATGATGTGGTAAAACCGTCTCCATTTATCGAGCAACAAAAAATGGAAGATATCTTATATGATATGGCATTGTTATACTCTATCGAGAGTGTAAGTGCGTATAGTAGAGAAGATACTCTGAAAAGGCTTAACGTTAACTCTGTCTTTAAAAAATACGATATAGACAGTCTTACTTTCGTATCGAATAATAGATATTATGTAGAGTTAGGCGATGGTGTGTATCACACTATGCAGAACAATATTCTAAGTCGTCTAGAAGCAGCTAAGGTTGTAGCAGATTCTTTATTGTCTAAATCTCAAGAAGAGCCTAAAGACGAATTAAAGAAAGAAGATATTAAACTTGATGATACTTTGAAATTGGACCGAGAAAAGATTGATAGTCTTCGAAATCAAATTCAATAGTGTTTTTAATTTTTGAACAATCATAAATATAAGAAGAATGAGAAGCTTGCGCGATTGATCGTGTAAAGCTTCTTTTTTTTCTCGTTATCAGAGAGACGAAGTTGTCTAACTTCCATGCGAATAGACTTGATGTACGCGATACATGGATACTAGGGTGTTTCTTACCCATTAAGTCTGCGATATGATTGATAAGCTCTTGGTAAGTAATATTATTAGAAACTAATGCAAATCTCTCATTTTTAATATCACTGATCATGAGGAGATGCATTGCTTTTACTACATCATTTACTCCTACGATTCCCGCAATACCTGTGGTGTAGAATGGAAAGTCTTTCTTTACTTTTTGGAAGAAAGCTCCACTGCCTTCATAACCGAAGCCACGTCCGAATACAATACCAGGATTGACGATGACTACATCTAGTCCTTCTTGAGTTCCTCTCCATACCTCCATTTCGGCTCCATACTTAGTGATAGCATAGTCTCCATGGTATAGCTCAGGGTTCCAATCTGTCTTTTCTGTAATGATTTTATCTTTGGCTAATGTCTCACCTAGAGCGGCGATAGAACTTACATAGCACAGTTTTTTTACGTTAAAGGCGATAGATAGGTTCACGATATTAGCGGTACCTTCTATATTCGTCTTGCGAAGTTTTTTTTCATCTTTAGGCTCGAAAGAGACTAAAGCTGCACAATGATATACATAATCAATTCCAACAAAGGCTTTCTCAAGTGCTGGTACATCTATTAGATCTGCTTTGACCCATTCTATTTTTAAGAATAGGGCTTCTTGATTGTTTAAGACGAAGAGGTTCTTCGTTTTTTTAATACTATCCTCATTTCTATAAATAGCACGAACTGCACCTTCTGACTGAAGAAGATGTAATAATAAATGTGCTCCTACTAAGCCTGTACCTCCTGTTACTAGTATCATATTTAGACAAAAGTAAGTTATATGTTTTACATAGTGAAAAATTATGAAATAAAGTTGAATTCTAACGCCCCTATTATTAGTTCTTAAAGGATAAATGTAGAAAACGTATAAAAATGCAGTGTTTGAGAATTTTTATTCCATAAGCTAAGGTTTTGAGCTATCTTTGTGTAAAATTTATTTAAATGAAGAATTTTATTGAAGAAGTGACTTGGAGAGGAATGCTCCACGACGTAATGCCAGGCACTGAAGAACATTTGTTGGAGCAAATGCGTGCTGCGTATGTGGGAATTGACCCAACAGCCGATTCATTGCATATTGGACATTTAGTAGGAGTAATGCTATTGAAACACTTTCAATTAGCTGGACATAAACCTTATGCTCTTGTGGGAGGTGCTACTGGTATGGTAGGTGACCCTTCAGGAAAGTCTAATGAAAGAAACTTATTAGACGAAGAAGCTTTACGTCATAATCAAAATGCGATTAAAGAACAATTAAGTCGTTTCTTAGATTTTAATTCAGGTGCTGAGAATGCTGCTGTGTTAGTAAATAACTATGACTGGATGAAAGATTTCTCTTTCTTAGAGTTTATCCGTACAGTAGGGAAGCATATCACAGTGAACTATATGATGGCTAAAGATTCTGTAAAGAAACGTCTAAACGGTGAGTTCCAAGATGGAATGTCTTTTACAGAGTTCTGTTATCAATTAATGCAAGGATATGACTTTTTGCATTTATACAAAGAGAATAATATTACATTACAAATGGGAGGATCTGACCAATGGGGAAATATTACTACTGGTACAGAGTTAATCCGTAGAACAATTAGCGAGAAAGCATATGCGCTTACTTGCCCATTGATTACTAAAGCTGACGGAACTAAATTCGGTAAGTCAGAAGGGGGTAATATTTGGTTGTCTGCAGAGTACACTTCTCCATATAAATTCTACCAATACTGGTTAAACGTGGCTGATGCTGATGCTGAGCGTTATATTAAGATCTTTACATTCATCTCTAGAGAAGATATTGAAGCATTAGTTAAAGAGCATTCAGAGGCTCCACATTTACGTGTGCTACAACGTCGCCTAGCAGAAGAAGTAACGATTATGGTACACGGTCAAGAGCAATTAGATAATGCTATCAAAGCGTCTAATATCTTATTCGGTAACTCTTCTACAGAAGATTTAAAACAATTAGACGAGAAGACTTTCTTAGAGGTATTCGATGGAGTAGGACAGTCAGAAGTAGCAAAAGCAGATATCGAAGCAGGGTTAACTATCGTAGATGCCTTAGCTGCTAATTCTAATTTGGCTTCATCTAATGGAGATGCTCGTCGTTCGTTACAAGCTAATTCTATCTCTGTAAACAAAGAGAAAGTAGCTGAAGACTACGTAGTGACTACAAATGATTTGATTAATGATCAATTCGTATTACTACAAAAAGGAAAGAAAAATTACTTCGTTTTACATGTAAAGTAAGATTATAAGTATACTTATATAAGGGCTCTCAGTAATGGGAGCCCTTTTTTTTGGCCTATAATTTATCTGGTCATAAGGTAATGGGGTATTGATGGCATAGTGATCGCATAAAAAATGGGTAAAACTATGCGAGCAGTATGCCATCACTATGCGATAACTATGCGACCAGTCGCGTTTTTGTTGAGAAACAAGGATTACTCCCTCGTTGTATTTACTAGTTTTTGGCTCTAATTAAAAGGTTGACTATTCTGTCGTTTTGGATGGTTATGGTGTCTTTCTTCTCTGAATATTATGAGAGAGAATTAAAATATACCATATACATGGTATTTCATAGAATGAGGTGTTGAAATACCTTTGTATTACAAAAGTAGGGAGTGCTATATCCTTAATCTGTTGTGTATAATTATTGTTTGTTTTGTAAGAAAATAATTACATATAAGGGTTTCCCTACTTTGCTTTTTTCACTGATAAGAAAAAATTATATAACCTAAATATTATGCAATCAATTCAACAAAAGCGAGAACTTGACACTCGTATTTTTAGATTTACTGATTTCTTTTCTTCTAGCGCATCTTCTATGATGTGCATGTGTTGCTGCCTATAGTTTATTCTTTTTAGGTCAGCTCATAGTGGCTGTACCGATACTACATTTCAATATTTCTAGACATAATGAATCAGTCTTTCAAAGATAGTTCATTTTAAACTAATTGTTTTATGCAAAAAATTTACGCAATCTTATTTGTGTTTGTTAGTGTTTTAAACTTACAGGCGCAAGAAAAACTTGTGACAGGATCTGTTACAGATATAAGTGGAGCCTTACCAGGTGTGAGTGTTCTGATTCAGGGAAGTGATGAAGGAACAATGACAGATTTAGATGGTAATTACTCTATAAAAGTTAATAATGGACAGGTATTAGTCTTTTCATTTATAGGATATACCACAAAGAATATTACATATAAAGGACAGGAAGTTCTGAATGTAAAACTTGCAGACGAAGCGAGTGAATTAGGAGAAGTATTAATTACAGTGCCTTATGGTACTGCTAATAAGAAGACATATACTGGGTCAGTAGGTTTAGTGCAAGCTAAAGATATAGAAAAGGCACAAGTAAGTGATGTGTCTAAAGCATTAGAAGGTACTGTAGCAGGGCTTCAGTCTTTCTCGGCTAGTGGACAGCCAGGGTCTAATGCGACAATTAGAATCCGTGGTATTGGGTCTATGAATGCAGATAGTGATCCGTTATTCGTAGTTGATGGTGTGCCTTTTGAAGGAGGGTTAAACTCTATTTCTCCTACAGATATCGAATCTATATCAGTGTTAAAAGATGCTACTGCAGCGACCTTATATGGATCTCGTGCAGCTAATGGGGTAATAATGATTACAACTAAGCAAGGTGGTAAAGAAACAAAACCTCAGATAGAAATCAGTGCAAAGCATGGTTTTTCTGATAGAGCACGTAGTGATTATAAACAATTAAGTACTAATCAGTATATGGAATTGCAGTGGGAAGCATTAAGAAATGGGCAGATGGATGCTGCAAAAATGAATGCTACCGAAGCAGCTGCTTATGCTACAAATAACTTGATTGGTTCTGTAGGTATTAACCCTTATGGAACAGGTAATCCATTTCCTGTAGGTACAGACGGTAAGTTATTGCCAGGGTTAAAGCCTTTGTGGAATGACGATTGGAATGATGCATTAAGTCAGAATGCGAGATTTACAGATATTAATTTACGTGTAAGTGGAGGAGGTAAGAATACTCGATACTACGTTTCTGGAGGGTATTTAAACGATCAAGGATACGTGTTAGAATCAGGTTTTAAACGTTTTAATATGCGTTCTAACATTGTGATAGATGCTAAGGATTGGTTAGAAATAGGGATGAATGTTTCTGCGTCTCATTCTATACAAGACTATCCGAAACAGGATGATAGTGCGATTAATAATGTAATTGGTTTTGCGAGAGGGTTACCTTCTTTTTATCCTATTTATCAACGTGATTTAGCTACAGGAGAATATCTAAGAGATGCAAATACTGGAGGACTGATATATGATTATGGGAACTATAGAACTACATCTTATAGAAATTACAACTTAGTAGAAACTCTTCCTTTGGATAAGAGTGAAATAAAAAGAGATGTAGCGAGTATTAGAACATACGGACAGGTTAAGTTTTTGGATAACTTAAAATTAAAGACATCTTTAAGTGTTGATTACAATAGTATGTATGACCATAGTGTGTCAAACCCTGATAAAGGAGCTTCTGCTAATTATGGAGGAAGTATTAGCCGTAGAAATACAAGAACAATTAATATGACGTTTAATAATGTTTTAAACTACAATATTGATTTAGATGATAAGAACGCATTAGCTGTAATGGCAGGACAAGAGTATTATCAGTATGATTCTAATTATTTTGGAGGTGCAAGAGAACAGATTGCGATGATGGGATTCGAGGAGCCTGATGCTGCTTCTAGATTGATAGATTTTTATGGAAAGGCTGATAAATATAGTATGTTGAGTTTCTTCGGGAGTGTAAACTATTCTTATGATAAGAAATATTATTTATCAGGGTCATATAGAGCAGACGGATCGTCTCGTTTTAAATCATCTAATAAATGGGGAGGTTTCTGGTCATTCGGTGCTTCATGGAGAATTATAGATGAAGACTTTATGAGTGAGTATAGAGATACTTGGTTAAACAATTTATTATTAAAAGCAAGTTATGGTGCACAAGGAAATGATAAGGTAGGGTATTATGCTTATCAAGGGTTGTACGCTATACGTAATAACTTAGGAGAATCTGGACTAGTTAGCTCTAGAATGGAAACGCCTAACTTATCGTGGGAAACGAACTTAAACTTAAATATTGGATTAGATTTTGGATTGTTTGATAATCGTCTGACAGGTACAGTAGAGTACTTCGAAAGAAGATCAAAAGATTTATTATTTAATCAACAGTTAGCTCCATCTATTGGATTTGCTAGTAAAGATGTAAATATTGGAGGAATTAAAAACTATGGATGGGAATTTACTTTAGATGGTATTCCTATTCAAACAGAAGATTGGAGATGGCGTGTAGGATTAAACTTGACTACATATAAAAATAAAATTACTTCATTACCTAGTTCTGAAATCAATAAAGGAAATCAGATATGGAAAGTAGGAGGATCTATTTATGATTTCTATTTGCCTGAGTGGGCTGGTGTAAATCCAGAGAATGGTAATGCACAATGGTATATTCAGAATGAGGATGGTAGTCGTACAGTGACTGAGAACTACAGCAGTGTAAGTGGAAATAAAAATAAAGTATACAAAGGAACTTCGTTACCTGATGTATCTGGAGGTTTCTCAACAGAGTTGTCTTATAAGTCATGGCAATTATCTGCTAACTTTACCTATAATATAGGAGGTAAGATTTATAATGGGGATAAGGTAGGAATGTATAGACATGCTGGTAACGGTAGTACATGGAGTGCGGATATGATGGGAAGATGGACGCCAGAGAATCCTAATACTGATATCGCTAGATTAACAACTAATCCTGCTAATAGCTGGACGAATACTTCAGATCGTTTCTTGGTAGATCGTTCATACTTAAAATTAAAGAACCTTACGTTAGCTTATAACGTTCCACAAGAGTGGTTAAGAAAAATTAATTTATCATCTGCTTCTATTTATTTCCAAGCAGAGAATTTATTTACATGGACAAAAGAACAAGGTTTTGATCCAGAGCAAACATTCAACGGGACTACTTATTATAGATACCCAGCGATGAAGACATTGTCTTTAGGATTAAATATTAAATTATAAAGAATTAAGAAATCATGAGAAAAACAATTTTTAAATATATAGCGTTTAGTGTTCTATTTTCTATTGGAATGACTTCTTGTTCTTTAGATACTGAACCTACAGATGCAGTGGTGAATGAGAATGTTTTTACTACAGTAGAAGGTAATGACAAGGTATTGATCGGTACATGGGCTAACTTAATGGATTCATATAGTACTTATGCTAATCCAGGATATGGAGCGTTTTTAAGAACAAACGACGCTATGGGGAATGATGTAGTGGTGAATAATATGTATGGATTTAGTAGTCATTATGCTTTCACAGCTCTTTATAATCGTGGAGGGACAAATTCGTTTAGTTGGAATCTTACGTATAAAACGATTGATAATGCTAATAACGTAATTGATAAAGTATTTGCTTCAGAAGGTACTGTAAATGAAAAACAGCGTGTACGTGGTCAAGCATTAGCGTTGAGAGGATTTATGTACTTACACTTAGCTTCTAGTTATGCATTAGCTATAGACGTAAATCCTAATGCTGTAGTAGGGCCTATTTATTTGACTGCAACTACACCTAGTACAGTACCTGCATCAGCAGCTACTGTGACAGAAGTGTATAAACAAGCCATTTCGGATTTAGAAGAAGCGTTGTCTTTGATACCTGATACTTATAAGAGAAATCTTAAGTATAAATTTGATAAGACTGTAGTACAAGGATTATTGGCACGTGCTTATTTGTATACTCAGAATTGGGAGAAAGCTAATTTTTATGCAGAGGCAGTGTTGAGCAAGTATGGTCAATTGATGTCAGAAGATGATTATAAGAGTGGTTTTAACGACTCTAGTAATGTAGAGTGGATATGGGGACATCAACAGACATCTGAACAAAGTGGGGCTTCTTATCAGTTTAACTATTTAGATGTAACATCAAAAGAGAGTTATTATTTCAGTTTTAATGCTGACCCTTACTTTAAAGAGTTATTTGATGAAGGGGATTATAGAAAAAGTATGATTTACTGGACTCCAGATCCTTCTAATACTTCTCCGAAAACGAGAGATGTAGCTTATATGAGATATGCTAAATTTAAGTTTAAAGCTGGTCGTATAGCAGATATTGTATTAATGCGTTCGTCAGAGATGTATCTAATAAGTGCAGAAGCAAAAGCTAGATTAGGACGTGCTGATGCTATTAATGCCTTGAATGTTTTAAAAACAGCAAGAGGTGCTAAGGAAGTGAGTGGATTAAGTGGACAAGCTCTTCTTGATGAAATCTGGATAGAGAGAAGAAAAGAATTGTTTGGTGAAGGATTTTCACGAGTGGATATTGTGCGTAACAAGTTGGCTGTAGAAAGAAAGTTATATCCTCAAGATAAGTTGGTTCCTTATACTTATGAAGTAATGGATAGCCAAGGTAAGATAAGCCAGATAACGGTAGATTTATTACCACAAGGACATAGAATCATTAGTTTTTCTGACAAGTCTTCTTTTGTTCCTAATAGTGTGAATTACTTATTTAGAATTCCAGAGGTAGAGGAGATCGAAAATGGAAACCTTTATAAATAAGGGAAAAAATAAAAAGAATTAGTTAGCGTTTATTCATATAAAAGGTTGCTCTTAATATTATAATTAAGAGTAACCTTTTTTGTTATAAGACTATTTAGTGTTGTGTTAATACTAGAAAAAGTTATGTATTTTTGTAGTAGAATATTAATAAGATACTTTATTCTAGCAATAGAGGAGTGGAAGAGTTAACTTAAGGAGATAAGGATGTTAAATATAGGGATAGTAGAGAGTCAAGAAATCACGCGTTACGCTTTACAAGGGCTTATTAGAGAGGTTTGCTCAGGAGAGGTAAGTATTGTTGAGATTGATGATTTGACGGGCTTAAAGAGTTATCTTCTAAAGAACCCTAGTGCAGTCATTATTGTAGATCCTTTTAGTAGATGTCTAGAGAAGCAAACGGAGTTATTGCTACTGCTGCGAGAGCAAAGTGAGAAGTCACAATGGTTGTTGTTTTTTAGTGAGTTAAATGAGCAATGGTTAAAACAGTTTTTGTCTAATCGCATTTCTGCTTTTAATATTGTCTTCCAAAATGATAAGCTAGAACATATCAAGGAGGGTATCTATAAGACTATTTCTAAGGAGACCTATCTCGCACCTTGGATAATGAAGAAGCTGGAAGAACATCAGGATAGTATTCTGAAAGTGGAACAGGTGCTTACTAATGCTGAGCGTGAGATACTAAAAGAAATAGCATCTGGAAAAATGACTAAGGAGATAGCTGCAGACCGCAATATTAGTGCTCATACAGTGATAACACATCGCAAGAATATATTTAAGAAACTAGGTGTTAGCAATGTGTATGATGCAACGCGATATGCTATTAGGGCAGGTATTATTACAGTAAATGAGTATTATATCTAATGATAGAAATAAAAAAAACTGCTATTAAGCAGTTTTTTTGTTTTATATAAAGTTTTGATTTTTAAACATCTCAACGTTTATTTCTTCGATATAGTTTAAGACTTCGTCTCTACCAGTTTTGTCTTCTGATGAGGTAACAAAGCACGGAGGCATTTCTTCCCAGTTATCAGCTAACATTTTCTTTCTGTAGTCGGCTATTAGTCCAGCTACTTTTTGCTTACCTACTTTATCAGCTTTAGTAAAGATGATAGAGAAAGGAACTTCTGTCTCTCCTAGGTATTGCATGAATTCTAAGTCAATCTTCTGAGCCTCATGTCTGATATCTACTAATACAAAGGCACTTACTAATTGTTGTCTATTCTCGAAGTAATCTGTGATGAACTTCTGGAATACAGCTTTAGTCTTTTTAGATACTTTTGCGTACCCATAACCTGGTAAGTCTACTAAATACCAATTAGAATTAATTTTAAAGTGGTTGATTAGTTGTGTCTTTCCTGGTCTAGAAGAGGTTTTGGCTAAGTATTTTTGATTAGTAAGCATATTGATCAGAGAAGACTTACCTACATTAGATCTACCGATGAATGCGTATTCAGGGATAGGTTCATTAGGACACTTCTTAGCGTCAGAGTTACTAACAACAAATTCAGCTGTATTTATTTTCATTTTACTTGATATTTCTTTTGATAAACCACGCGTTTAGTAATTCGTTGAATTGATCTGGGTGTTCCATCATAGCAGCATGTCCACACTCATCGATCCAATACAGGTCAGAGTCAGGTAGTAGTTCATTGAACTCTACAGCTACTTCAGGAGGGGTTACTTTATCATTCTTTCCCCAGATTAAACACGTAGGTACTTTTATTTTAGGTAAATCTTTAGACATATTGTGTCGTATCGCACTTTTGGCGATAGTAATAGTCTTGATTACTTTCATTCGATCATTAACTGTAGCAAAGACTTCGTCTACGATTTCTTTAGTAGCTATTTCTGGGTGATAAAATACATCTTCAGCTTTCTTCTTGATATATTCATAGTCCCCACGTTTAGGGTAACTGTCTCCCATAGCACTTTCGTATAAGCCAGAGCTTCCTGTTAATACCATCGCTTGAAGATATTCAGGATACATTTTTGAAAAGTACAAAGCGATATGTCCTCCTAGAGAATTTCCTAGCAAGATCACTTTTTTATAACCTCTTCTATCTATAAAATCTTTTACAAATTTTGCGAAAGCCTTTACATTCGTTTTTAAAATACTGTTCGTGTAAAGTGGAAGTTCTGGAAGAACTACTTTGTAACCTTCATTTGGGAAAAAATTTGTAACACCATCAAAATTGCTCAGACCTCCCATTAATCCGTGTAAGATAACAATTGGTGTACCTTCGCCAATTTCTATAAAACGGAATTTACCATCTTCTTTTAAAGTTCGCTCCATGTAGTTTCTAAATGCGATTTTTAAATTCCCACAAATATACGTTTTTAAATATGAGAAAAATTCTAAAAGGAGTAATAATTTATTGTAAAAGTGTGAATTTGTCCATTTCAGCGCTTCTGGCCTTGTTGTAAATGCTAATTTATGGATGTTGATAAAAGCATTTTTATAGTCAAATGCGAGGGTTCGAATTGTGATTTGTATTTTAAAATTAAGGGCTATTAGTCAGCTGATTACCCTATTTACTTGAATTATTTAGTTTAACACTCAAAACTTATCAACAAAGTGGGAAAAAGTGGTAAATTGTGGTAAAAAATTGACTACATTTGCTAAGATTATATTTATAGGTGTACATAGATGGCAATAATCGGAACATATGAATGCAAAATAGACGCCAAAGGAAGGGTGCTAGTACCTGCTTCTCTAAAGAAGCAGTTGCCTGGTATTGGTGATGGTTTTGTATTAAAACGTTCTGTTTTTGAGAGCTGTTTAGAGTTATGGCCGATGGCGGAATGGGATAAAATGATGAGCAAAATAGGAAAGTTGAATCCTTTTGATAAAAAGAATGATGCTTTTATTCGTCGTTTTATGGCCGGTGTAAAGAATGTTGAAATAGATGATGCAGGACGTCTTTTGATAGCGAAAGACTTAATCGACTTTGCACAAATAAGCAAGGATCTTGTTTTTTCGTCTAAAGTGAATATAATGGAAATTTGGGATAAGAAATTGTATGAGGCAACGCTAGAGGTAGATGATTTTGATTTCGGAGAGTTGGCTCAGGATGTAATGAGTAATATAAGTTTTGATGAGTAAAGAAGAATACGGTTATCACAGACCTGTTTTGTTGACAGAGAGTATTGATGGATTAATTACTGATCCGAATGGTGTCTATGTAGATGTGACATTCGGAGGAGGAGGGCACTCTAGAGAGATACTTAACCGTCTAGGAAGTGAAGGAAAGTTGTTTGCATTTGATCAAGATGAGGATGCATTAGCTAATGCGATAGATGACCCAAGGTTTACTTTGATTAATCAAAACTTTAGATACCTGAAACGTTATTTGCGTTTTCATGGAGTGAAGGAGGTAGATGGAGTGTTAGGAGATTTAGGAGTGTCATCACATCAGTTCGACGTGCCAGAGAGAGGATTCTCGACTAGATTCGATGGTGAGCTAGATATGAGAATGAATCAGTCTGGAGATATCTCTGCTTTTAACGTGGTGAATGAGTATGAAGAAGCAGACCTTAGAAATATGTTTTATATGTATGGGGAATTAAAAAATGCCGGAGCAATTGCAAATACAATTGTCAAAGCTAGAACAGATGCCCCAATCAAGAATACAGATGAATTAAAAGAGGTGTTGGCTAGATTCTTACCTGCACATAAGAGTGCTAGAATTTTGGCTCAGATATATCAAGCGATTCGAATAGAAGTGAATCAGGAAATGGATGTATTGAAAGAAATGTTGACGCAAAGTCAAGAGGTCTTGAAGCCGAAAGGGAGATTGAGCATTATCTCTTACCATTCATTAGAAGATCGTTTAGTGAAACGATTTATGAAAAACGGAATGTTCGAAGGAGAACCTGAAAAAGACTTCTTTGGAAGATTTGAAGTTCCGATGAAACAGCTAGGGAAGTTAATCTTGCCTACTGATGAAGAAATTGCAGTAAATAATAGAGCTCGCTCTGCGAAATTGAGAATTGCCGAGAAAAAATGAAAAATAAAATAAGTAGCCCAGGAGATATTATCAAAGCGAAGATTCTTGTTAATGAGAATTCAGCTAAGACTTGGGCATTTATTATTTATGTAATCATTTTAAGTTTATTGTTAATTGGTAATACTCAGTCGTATGAGGCGAAAGTATTTAAAATAGCAAAACTAACTCATGAAGTGAAGATGTTGCGTGCAGAGTTTGTTGATACACGATCAGAGTTAATGGAACTGAAGATGGAATCTACCATCACTAAGAACTTAGAAGAAGATGGGATATTCCCTTCAGAGACACCAGCGACGAAGATTAAAGTAACTAGAGAAGTAGAAAAAGAAAGTTTTTGGGATAAGTTATGGCGCTAAATAATAAGAATATTTATGTGAATATATACCTTATCTCTGCTTTGGTTTTGCTCTTTGCAGGGGGGATTGTCTATCGATTAGTACAGATCCAAGGGATAGAAGGAAAAGAGCTAAGAGCTAAGGCTCAAGATAAAACTAGAGTAAAGATAGAAGAGATTCCTGCGAATAGAGGGAATGTGTATTCGTCAGATGGAAGTCTATTAGCGACTTCTGTACCGGTCTTTGAAATTCGTTTTGATGGTTTGGCACCTAGTGAGAAGGATTTTTATGAGAATGTGAAGCCATTATCTGATTCTTTAGGAGTGATGTTTAAGAAACCTTCTAGCTATTATGAGAATTTGCTTAGAAAGGCCAGAAAGAATGGAAACAGATATGTATTCATAGCTAAAGATCTTAGTTATACACAATATGTAAGAGTTAAAAGCTTTCCTCTTTTAAAAAGAGGCCCTTATAAAGGAGGGCTTATATCTCTGCAAAAAACAATTAGGCAACATCCTATTGGTAAGATTGCACAACGAACAATCGGGTATGAAAGAAAGAATGAGGATAATTCTTTCACTCGAGTGGGAATAGAAGGAGCATTTACATCTTATTTAAGTGGAGTAGATGGTCGTAGAAAGATGCAAAGTCTTGGAAAGGATCAATGGAAGCCTATTAATGATGAAAATGAGATAGAGCCTATCGATGGGCAAGATATCGTATCTACCATTGATGTCTATATACAAGATATCGCTCACCATGCACTACTAAAACAATTAGAGTATTATAGTGCAGATCATGGGTGTGTGGTGGTAATGGAAGTTGGAACTGGTGCTATTAAGGCTATTTCTAATTTAGGACGATCTGAAAGTGGTAATTATTATGAAACGATTAATTATGCTGTAGGAGAGAAACACGAGCCTGGTTCTACGTTTAAGCTAGCATCATTATTAGCTCTTTTAGAAAAAGGTAAAAGTGATACTGCTAGGATATACGATACGAATGATGGTGTTGTGAAATTCTATAATGCTAGAGTTCGTGATTCTAAATGGGGAGGATATGGTAAGATATCGTTAGCTAGAGGAATAGAGGTGTCTTCAAACACTGTAATAACACAAGCAGTGAATGAAGGATTTAAAGATAAGCCTAGTGAGTTTACTAATTATCTATCTACTCTAGGTATGGATAAGGCATTAGATATACCTATTAAAGGAGCTAGTGTACCTTATATACCGAAACCTGGTAAAAAAGGCTGGAGTGGATTAGCGCTGCCTTGGATGGCTTTTGGGTATGGTATTTCAATAACACCTTTACATACATTGACATTGTATAATGCAGTAGCAAATAATGGAGTAATGGTGAAACCAATGTTTGTCTCAGAAGTAAAAGAGTTTAATAAAACAGTGGTGAAGTTTGAACCAGAGGTTTTAAACCCTCAGATTGCTTCTCCAGAGGTTATTAAACAGGTACAAGGAGTACTGACTAATGTAGTTGTAAAAGGTACAGGTAGAAAAGTAGGTTCTCCTAATTTCTCAATGGCGGGTAAAACGGGAACTGCTCAGGTAAATTATGGAAAAGGAAAAGGAAAGGATATGTATTATTCTTCTTCTTTTGCTGGTTATTTCCCGACAGAGAATCCGAAATATTCATGTATAGTAATTATACATAAACCAGATAGAACGAAGAGTTATTATGGTGCGGATGTGTCTGGACCAGTATTTAAACGTATAGCACAGAAGATATATACGGATGTGCCTACAACAACAAGTTTGAGCAATATAGATGAAGTACCATCTAATGTGAGAACGAGTTACCAAGATTATCATGAAATAGTAATGGATAATCTTGAAGTTATGCCTGATGTGAGAGGAATGTATGCAATGGATGCAGTACCTCTTTTAGAAAATCTAGGCTTAAAAGTAGAAATAAAAGGAATAGGAAAAATAAAGAAACAGTCTGTAATAGCTGGACAAAAAATAAGTAGAAATCAAAAAGTAGTATTAGAACTATCGTGAAAAAGTTAAACGAATTATTATACAAAGCAAAAATGATATCTGTTACAGGAGGTGATTTAGAACTTTCTATAGCAAAGATTGCATTTGATTCACGTGAAGTTTCAAAAGAGACTCTATTTGTAGCTATACCTGGTACTGTAGTAGATGGTCATGATTATATCACACAAGCAATCAAAGATGGTGCTAGTGCTGTTATTTGTGAGAAACTACCAGTTGATATTGCACAAGGAGTAACTTATATTTTAGTAGAAGATAGTAATAAGGCATTAGCCATCGTTGCTAGTAATTTTTATGACAATCCTTCTTCTAAATTAAAATTAGTAGGAGTAACAGGTACCAATGGTAAAACGACTATTGCTACTCTACTATATACATTGTTTAAGAATTTAGGATACGAGGCAGGTTTATTGTCTACTGTAGTTATAAAAGTAGGAGATATAGATTATAATGCTACTCATACTACGCCAGATTCTCTTACGATCAATCATTATTTAAATGAGATGGTAGAGGCTGGATGTGAATACTGTTTTATGGAAGTTAGTTCGCATGGTATTGTTCAGATGCGTACACATAGTCTAGAGTTTGATGGAGGGATATTTACTAACCTAACACACGATCATCTAGATTATCACAAAACATTTGCTGAATATAGAAATGCGAAGAAAGCCTTTTTCGATCAGTTGCCTAAAGGTTCTTTTGCAATAACGAATGTAGATGATAAAAATGGGTTGATTATGACCCAAAATACAGATGCAACTATCAAGACTTACGGTCTTAAGAATGTAGCTGATTATAAAGCAGAAGTATTAGAAAGTCAGTTCTCAGGAATGCTGATGAAGATTAATCAGCGAGAGATTTGGGTTCAACTAATAGGACTCTTCAATGCTTCTAATCTATTGGCTGTTTATGCAGCAGCTATTCAATTAGGAGTGAATGAAGATGAGGCTTTGTTAGAAGTAAGTAAGTTAACTAGTGTAGCAGGAAGATTCCAATACGTAGTATCTTCTAAGAAGGTTACTGCTATAGTAGATTACGCTCACACACCTGACGCATTAAAAAATGTAGTAGAAACAATTAACTCTATTCGTACTTATAATGAGAAGCTGATCACAGTAGTAGGATGTGGAGGTAATAGAGATAAAACAAAAAGACCAGAGATGGCACAGATAGCCTCAGAACTGAGTAATAAAGTAATATTCACTTCAGATAACCCACGATTCGAAGACCCTGTTGTAATCTTAGAAGAAATGGAAAAAGGAGTGGAGCCTCAGAATACGATGAAGACGATAATAGTGGTAGATCGTAAGCAAGCTATCAAATTAGCTTGTCAGCAGGCAGAAGCTGGGGATATTATTTTAATCGCTGGTAAGGGACATGAGACTTATCAGGAGATTAAAGGGGTAAGAAATCATTTTAATGATTTAGAGATTGTAACTGAATTTTTAGAACAATAGAATAAGGGAGATTTAAGGTATGTTATATTATTTATTTGAGTACTTAGATGATTATTTCAAAATTCCTGGGGCGGGGATGTTTCAATACATCACTTTCCGATCAGGTATGGCTATGATATTCTCATTGCTGATTTCGATCATCTACGGTAAGAGAATTATCAAATATCTACGAAAAATGCAGATTGGTGAGACTGTGCGTGAGCTTGGATTAGAAGGGCAGAAGGAAAAAGCAGGTACACCAACTATGGGAGGACTAATCATTATTGTAGCAACTCTTATACCAGTTCTATTGTTTGCAAAACTTGACAATACATACGTTTTATTACTTTTATTAACGACAGTATGGATGGGGACTATTGGATTCTTAGATGATTATCTAAAGATGAAGAAAAAAGATAAAGAAGGACTAAAAGGACGATTTAAAGTAATAGGACAGGTAGGACTAGGATTAATCGTAGGAGCAGTGCTTTATTTTAGCCCTACTGTGACAGTCAGAGAAATGCCTGCGAATAGAGCTTTAGTAGAAGATGTAGCTAGTAGATACGATGTAAAATCAACAGCAACGACTATTCCTTTTCTAAAAGATAATGAATTTGATTATTCGATTTTAATCAGTTGGTTAGGAGAAGGAGCAGAGAAATATACTTGGTTGATCTTTATTCCTATTGTGATATTTATTGTGACAGCTGTCTCTAACGGAGCTAACCTAACAGATGGTATCGATGGATTGGCTGCCGGTACATCAGCAATCTCAACATTTGTGTTGGGAATTTTTGCGTTTATTTCGGGGAACGTTGTGTTATCAGCCTATTTGAATGTAATGTACATACCCCATTCAGGTGAGATGACTATTTATATAGCCTCCTTTATGGGTGCATTGATAGGGTTCTTATGGTATAATACTTATCCTGCTCAGGTATTTATGGGGGATACGGGTAGTTTAACTATCGGAGGTATTATAGCAGTATTAGCTATAGCTGTACGAAAAGAATTAATCATTCCAGTATTATGTGGAATATTTTTAGCAGAGAACTTATCAGTAGTATTACAGGTAGGTTACTTTAAATATACAAAAAAGAAATATGGAGAAGGAAGAAGGATATTTTTAATGTCACCACTTCATCACCATTTCCAAAAGAAAGGATATCACGAGAGTAAGATTGTAACTCGTTTTTGGATTATCGGAATATTGTTAGGAATATTCTGTATTGTTTCTTTAAAAATTAGATAGTATGAAGGTAGTTGTATTAGGAGCAGGAGAAAGTGGAGTAGGTACAGCTGTACTAGCTATGACCAAAGGGTATGATGTATTCGTTTCAGATTTTGGACAGATTGAAGATAAGTACAAGGCTGTTCTTAATGAGTTCAATGTACGCTGGGAAGAAGGAAGACATACAGAAACAGAAATATTGAGTGGTGATATAATAGTTAAAAGTCCTGGGATACCAGATAAAGTAGCTATTATTCAAAAAGCATTAGCAGCGGATATTGATGTTATTTCGGAGATAGAGTTTGCTTATACTTTTAATACAGAGCCATCTGTCGCTATAACAGGTAGTAATGGAAAAACAACAACGACGATGCTTACTTACCATCTATTGAGTAAGGGAGGATTGAACGTTGGTATAGGAGGAAATATAGGTGATAGCTACGCTAAGCAGGTAGCTGTGAATCCTGAAAAGTGTTATGTGTTAGAATTGAGCAGTTTTCAATTAGATGGCATACGCAAGTTTAGACCTCATATCGCTGTTATTACTAATATTAGCCCAGATCACTTAGATCGATATGATTATAAATATGAAAATTATATCAATGCTAAGTTTAGAATTACATTGAATCAAACCAAAGAGGATTATTTAATCTATGATGATGATGATGTGGAGATTCAACGTTGGTTAACTAATAATAAAACTGCCGCTAAAAGAGTACCATTTTCTATTACTAAAAAGTTAGAATATGGAGCTTATTTAGAAGGGCAAAATATTGTAGTGGCTATGGACAAGGAAACAGTGGTATTACCAATTAGCGAATTGGGTGTTGAAGGAAAGCACAATGTTAAGAATGCTATGGCAGCTACGGCTGTGGCACAATTAAAAAGAATAAGAAAGCAAAGTATTAGAGAGAGCTTATCCGATTTTCAAGGAGCTGAACATCGTTTAGAAAAGGTAATGAAAGTAGAGAATGTTCAGTATATAAATGACTCTAAAGCAACTAATATCAACGCTACCTTTTTTGCATTAGAAAGTATGAAGACACCAACAGTATGGATTGTTGGAGGAGTAGATAAAGGAAATGATTATGATGAGTTAATGCCTTTAGTTCGCGAGAAAGTAAAGAGTATTATTTGTCTAGGTGTTGATAATAGTAAGATAAAAGCAGCTTATGAACAGGTAGTGGACACATTGATCGAGGTTCAGAGTATGGAGGATGCTGTGAAGATGGCACAACGCTTAGCTGAGAGTGGTGATACAGTATTACTGTCACCAGCCTGTGCAAGTTTTGATTTATTTAAAAATTACGAAGATAGAGGACATCAGTTTAAAGCTGAAGTAAATAATCTATAAGATAAAATGAAAAAGTTAGTTGCTAATTTATATGGGGATAAACATATATGGACAGTAATATTTTTACTGGCCTTATTTTCGTTTGTACCTGTATATAGTGCGAGTACTAACTTAGTTTATACGATAGGTACAGGGAAGTCTACATTCTCTTATTTGTTTAAGCATTTTGCTCACTTATCTATTGGTTTTGTGTTATTGTATTTAGCACATAAACTAGAGTATAGATATTTTAGGCAATTGTCCATTCTTATGATGCCAGTAGCCATTGTGTTACTGTTCTTTACTTTGATTCAAGGTAAGACCATAGGAGGAGCAAATGCGAGTAGGTGGTTAGACTTAGGCGTTATTCAGATACAACCATCTGCGATAGCAGCTGTAGTTGTACTAGGGTATGTAGCGCAGTATCTGGTCAGTATTCAAGATAAGAAAGTTGAGTTTTGGCCTTCAGTATTAGAGTTATGGTTGCCTGTTATGGTTGTAGTTGGATTAATCTTTCCAGCTAACTTTTCTACAGCAGCTTTGATCTTCTTGATGGTTGGTATATTGGTATTTGTGGGGAAGTATCCTTTTAAATATCTAGCAGCTATTTTTGGAGCAGGAATGTTGTTTGTGACCTTGTTTGTATTGGCAGCAAAAGCTTTACCTGAAGGAACGATGCCTAACCGTGTAGATACATGGATAAGTCGTATAGATAGATTCGCTAATGCAGATGAAGGAGGAAAGGATCTTTATCAAGTTGACAACGCTAAGATAGCTATCGCATCTGGTGGATTAGTGGGAAAAGGGCCTGGGAAAAGTGTTCAGAAGAACTTTTTACCACAGTCTTCATCGGATTTTATTTATGCTATTATTGTTGAAGAATATGGTATGGTGGGTGGACTATCGATACTGTTTCTTTATCTGTATTTGTTCTTTAGGTTTTTGATTGCAGCACATAAGGCTCCGACTTTATTTGGGAAGTTGTTGGTTACTGGGTTAGGGTTTTATTTTATATTCCAAGCCTTGATCAATATGGGAGTAGCTGTGTCGTTACTGCCTACGACAGGACAAACGTTACCTCTGATTAGTAGTGGAGGAACATCGATCTGGATGACTTGTATTTCGTTAGGAGTGATTCTAAGTGTTACCAAAAAAGAACAGGAGATACAGAAACAAGAGATGGAAAGAATGATAGAGGAAGAGCGTATGCAAGAAGAGCTAGGTAAACAAGAAGAGCTTAGGCAAAATCAAGAATTAGTAAAATAGAATATAGGAAATAATATAATAAATGAAACGTGCACCGAGAGTCATATTAAGTGGAGGAGGAACAGGAGGACATATCTATCCTGCGATAGCTATTGCTAATGAGATTAAGGCAAGGTATGCAGATGCTGAAATCTTGTTCGTAGGAGCTGAGAATAAAATGGAGATGCAGAAGGTGCCGCAGGCAGGTTATAAGATAGAAGGATTATGGATATCAGGTATTCAACGAAAGTTGACTGTAGATAATCTTGCGTTTCCGTTTAAACTGATTAGTAGTTTATGGAAGTCTGGTAAAATAATTAAAAAGTTTAAACCAGATGTAGTAATTGGTACTGGAGGTTTTGCTAGTGGAGCTGTAGTGAAAGTTGCTGCTGGTAAGAATATACCGACATTAATCCAAGAGCAGAATTCCTTTCCAGGTATAACGAATAAGTTATTAGGAAAGAAGGTAAATAAGGTATGTGTGGCGTATGATCATCTAGAAAGATTCTTTCCTGCGTCAAAGATTATAAAGACAGGTAACCCTGTTAGAAATGATTTATTAGATGTTAGTTCTATGAAGGAGGAAGGTATTCGTTCTTTTGGATTAGATAGTTCTAAAGACATTCTTTTAGTTTTAGGAGGAAGTCTTGGAGCTAGGAGAATAAATCAATTGATTGAAGAGAATTTAGAAGAGATAAAGAAGAAGAATATACAAGTTATATGGCAGTGTGGTAAGCTGTATTATGAGGAGTATAAGAAATATCAGGCAGAGGGGGTATTAGTAACTGCTTTTGTGGAGAAGATGAACTTAGCCTATGCAGCAGCAGACTATGTGATTTCTAGAGCAGGAGCTTCTTCTATTTCTGAATTAGCATTGGTAGGTAAGCCTGTTATATTTATTCCTTCTCCTAATGTAGCTGAAGATCATCAGACTAAAAATGCGATGAGTATTGTAAGCGAAGAAGGAGCAATATTGCTAAAAGAAGCAGAGCTAGCAGAGCAGTTCTTGCCAACATTTACTGCGTTAGTAGAAGATAAAGAGTTGCAAAATAAGTTAGGTACTAACTTTAGAAGGTTAGCGTTACCTAATGCAACAAAAGATATAGTAGATCAAGTAGAAGCTATAATGAATATTTAAGTATGGAATTAAGTAAGATAAAGAGCGTATTTTTTATAGGAATCGGAGGCATAGGTATGAGTGCCTTAGCTCGTTATTTTAAATTTATAGGAAAGAATGTTGCAGGATATGATCGCACTGAAACACAATTAACTGATGAATTAAAAGAAGCTGGAATTGATATCCACTTTGAAGATAATTTAGAGTTAGTAAAGGATGTGTATAAGGATAAGGAAACAACTTTAGTTGTAGTCACTCCTGCGATACCTAGTACACATACAGAGTGGAACTATTTTATCGATAATGGATTTGATATTCGTAAGCGTTCTGAAGTATTAGGGTTGATAACTAAGGATACCTATTGTTTTGCAGTAGCAGGAACACATGGTAAGACTACAACAACAAGTATTTTAGGACATTTATTATTTCAAGCAGGTGTTGATGTAACAGCATTTGTTGGTGGAGTAGTAGAGAATTATCAGACTAACTTAATCGGAAGTGGTAAAACAGTAACAGTAGTAGAGGCAGATGAGTTTGATCGTTCTTTTTTAAGATTGTATCCTGATACAGCTTGTATTACTTCTACTGAGGCGGATCACTTAGATATATTTGGTACTGCAGAAGAAATGTTAGTAGCATTCCAAGACTTTGCAAATAAGGTTGAGGATAAGACTAAATTCTTTAAAACTGAACAAGTAGACTTAAATGGTATTAAAGTTGGTTTTGGAGAGGACTGTATTTATAGAATAGAGAACATATCTATTGATAATGGATGGTATGTTTTTGATATTATAACTCCTAATGAGAGCATTGAAGGTGTTCGCTTTGGATTACCAGGTAGACATAACCTATCTAATGCATTAGTAGCCTTCGCTATGGCTTATAATTACGGAATAGATGCAAATGTATTAGTAGATGGTTTAGGAAGCTTTAAAGGTGTTAGAAGAAGGTTTTCTTATAAGATCAGAAGAGATGATCTTATTTATATAGATGATTACGCTCATCACCCGACAGAAATACAAGCAGTAAGTCAGGCGGTACATGAGTTATATAGTGATAAGAAGATAGTAGCTGTGTTCCAACCTCATTTGTATAGTCGTACAAGAGACTTTATGAGTGAGTTTGCTATAGCATTATCTACCTTCGATCATGTAGTGTTATTAGATATTTATCCAGCAAGAGAGTTGCCTATAGAAGGAGTGACGTCAGCAGCATTGTTAGATCAAATGACATCAGTGGATAAAGTGGTCTTGCAAAAAGAGGAGTTATTACCTTATTTAAAGGCTTCTAAGGCTGAATTAGTTTTGACTATAGGAGCTGGTGATTTAGGAGAAATGGTAGAAGATATAAAGAAAGGATTAGAATAATATAGAAGTTTTAGTACGTGGAAAAGTTGTTTAAGAAAATAAAGTGGTCAGATGTTCGCATATTGCTATTGTGTGGACTGTTACTGTTTTTGTATTCTTTTACTAATAAACGTAGTAATGATCGTGAAGTTAAGGATATCGATGTGGTTTTTAAGGAAAGTGAAGAACACTTTGTAACAAGTAGTGAAATTCGCAATTTGCTTAAAAATAAATTTCCAAAAATTTCCGAGATTAATAGAAGTGTTTTAGATTTGAATAATCTAGAGAAAAACGTGCTAAAAAATGAATTAATCAGAAATGCGGATGTTTATTTGACGATAGATAATAAAATAATCGTTGATATTTGGCAAAAAAAAGCAATCGGAAGAGTGATAGATGGGGATAATAATTATTATCTTGATGAGTTAGGGAAAATGATGCCATTATCAAGTAATTTTTCTGATAGAGTTCCTATGGTGCAGGGAAAGGTGAACAAGAGTAATGAAAGAGATATTAAGGAAATACTTGAATTAATCAACAAGGACGAATTCTTAAGAGAAGACATTACAGGGATTGTTATAGAACCAAAAGGAACTTTAATGTTGATTAGTCGTACAAACCGTTTTGACATTTTGTTTGGAGGGTTTGATGAAATGGAAATAAAGTTACAAAACTATAAAGCCTTTGTACAGTATTTGATAAGAGAGAATGTTGAACAAGAGAAATACAAGTATATAAACCTCAAGTTTACCCAACAAGTGGTATGCACGAAATAGAAAAAGAGTATGGAAAAAGAAAATATAGCTGTAGGTTTAGACATTGGGACAACTAAGATTGTCGCAATGATTGGAAAGAAAAACGAATACGGTAAACTAGAAATTTTAGGATTAGGTAAAGCTAAAAGTCTAGGTGTTAAACGAGGTGTTGTTAACAATATCACGCAGACTATTCAGTCTATTCAGAATGCTGTTACTGATGCTGAGTCAGCAGCAGGGTATAAGATCAAGAATGTAGTAGTAGGTATTGCTGGACAACATATACGTAGTATTCAACATAGTGATTATATAAGTAGAGATAATCCTGATGAAGTAATAGGAGACAAGGACATTGAGCAATTAATTACTCAAGTTCAGAAGTTGAGTATGCTTCCAGGAGAAGAAATTATACACGTACTTCCACAAGAGTTCAAAATAGATGGAGAGCCTGGTATTAAGGAACCTATCGGAATGTATGGAAGTCGTTTGGAAGCTGTATTCCATGTAGTAGTAGGTCAAGCCGCATTAATAAAGAATGCAGGGAGATGTATTAAAGATGCAGGATTAGAGCTTTCAGGTATTACTTTAGAGCCTTTAGCATCAGCTGAAGCAGTTCTAAGTCAAGAAGAAAAAGAAGCTGGGGTAGCACTTATCGATATCGGTGGTGGTACAACGGACTTAGCTATCTTTAAAGACGGTATTATTCGTCATACAGCTGTAGTGCCTTTCGGAGGAAATGTTATTACAGAAGATATTAAAGAAGGATGTTCTATTATAGAACGTCAAGCTGAGATACTAAAAGTAAAGTTTGGGTCTGCTTGGCCAGGAGAAAATAAAGATAATGAGATTGTTTCTATTCCAGGATTAAGAGGAAAAGAACCAAAGGAAATATCTTTAAAGAACTTGTCTAAGATTATTCATGCTCGAGTAGAAGAGATCATACAATTGGTATTCTCTGAAATTAAGAGTTATGGATATGAAAGCCCACAGAAGAAACTGATTGCTGGTATTGTTTTAACTGGAGGTGGTTCTGAATTAAAACATATTAAGCAATTAGTAGAATATATCACTGGTATAGATACTCGTATAGGATATCCTAATGAGCACTTAGCAGGAGATTCTAATTTAGAGATATCTAGTCCATTATACGCTACTGCGGTAGGGTTAGTAATGGAAAGTGAAAGACATCATATAAAAGGAGCTGTTTCATTAGCAGATATTGCTGTTGAGAATAGAGTTCCAGAAGTGGAGGCGCCTGTTGTTAATCGCGCAGAGCCTGTGGTGCAACAACCAGTTGTATCACAAGATCCAATAGAAACAGTAAGTCAAGAAAGACCTAAAGTTTCTGAAGAACCAAAAGAGACTGAATTTAGATCGCCAACGGCAGAAAAATTTGAATCAAATTTCTTTGGTACTTTTTTTAGAAAAATAAAAGATTTTATTGAAAAGCAAGAATAAAAAGGCTACGTATATGGAGAATACAGATTTTGGAGGAATAAAGTTTGATTTACCGAAAAACCAATCAAACGTTATCAAAGTAATAGGTGTAGGAGGCGGTGGAAGTAATGCTATTAATCACATGTTCCAACAAGGAATTAAAGGTGTAGATTTTATAGTGTGTAATACTGACTCTCAAGCATTAGAAAATAGTCCAGTTCCAACTAAAATTCAGTTAGGAGTTAACCTTACGGAAGGGTTAGGAGCAGGAGCTAATCCAGAAGTGGGCCAACAGTCTGCTTTAGAAAGTATAGAAGAGATAGAGAAGATGTTAGATACCAACACTAAGATGGTATTTATCACTGCTGGTATGGGTGGTGGTACTGGTACAGGTGCTGCTCCAGTTATTGCTCAGTTATCTAAAGAACGTGATATCCTTACAGTAGGTATTGTTACTATTCCTTTCCAATTCGAAGGTAAGGTAAGACAAGACCAAGCTTTAAAAGGGGTTGAACGTCTACGTAAACAAGTTGACTCTTTAGTTGTTATCAATAATAATAAGTTACGAGAGGTATATGGTAATTTAGGTTTCAAAGCTGGTTTCTCCAAAGCCGACGAAGTCTTATCTACTGCAGCTCGTGGTATCGCAGAAGTTATTACGCATCACTATACTCAGAATATTGACTTAAAGGATGCTAAGACTGTATTATCTGATAGTGGTACTGCTATAATGGGATCTGCTACAGCTTCTGGTGAAACTAGAGCTAAAGATGCTATTGTAGATGCATTAGATTCTCCTCTATTAAATGATAATAAGATTAGCGGTGCTAAGAATGTATTGTTATTAATTGTGTCTGGTGCAAATGAGATTACAATTGATGAGATAGGTGAAATCAACGACCACATCCAGACAGAAGCTGGGCATAATGCTAACATCATTATGGGGGTTGGTGAAGATGAGTCTTTAGGAGATGCTATTTCTGTAACAATCATTGCTACAGGTTTCAATATCGAACAACAAAAAAGTATTGTTACAACAGGTGAGCCTAATAAGATTATTCACGTATTAGAAGGTGATCAGAAGTTAGAGCATAATTTAATGCAAGCTTCATCTGTAGAGTCTTTCGGCTACTCTTCTCCAGATGAGCCATTATCTAAGGTTACTACTATTATTTCTTCTTCAGAAGATGCAGTAGAAGAAACAGAAAAAATTACTGTACATCAGTTAGGTGATTTTGAAGATGAAGATCTTGATGAAGGTATCTCTGTAGAGGCAATGAATGAGGAAGACGTTCAAGTAAATCAAGTGACAGCAGAAGCTACTGAGAAAGCAAGTGATGCTAATGGATTAGATGTTTTTTTTGAAATCGTAACGCCTTCTGAGGAAGTAAAAAAAAATACTAGTATTTCAGAAGAGCAAAATTTAGCAAAAACAAAAGATATAAGAGATATAAATGTTGTTGATCCTGAGTTTGTTATTGTAAATGTAGCAAAAAGACCAGAAACACAAGTGTCTCAACAACCACAAGCAAATGCTCCTGTTGTGTATCATTTAGAGGATGATGTGGTAGAAGCAAAAAGCAATATTGCTTATGGTAATGAAGCTAAATCAGTTCAAAATATGGCTGCTCCTAAAGAAGAAATTATCATGTTCTCTTTAGAAGATTATACAGATAAAGAAAGTGAGTTAGCATCAGCAAAACCGATTAATAAACATCAAGATGCAATAGAAGATGAATTTAGATTTTCTATTAAATCTGAGGAACCAACTCCAGCTGCAGTAGAAGCATCTAATGCAGTAGTAGAAGAGGAACTAGATGAAGTAAACCCTATCGAGATGAGTATCGAGGAGTTTACACTTAAGAGTCGCGCTGCTGAACGCAGAAAAAAGATGAAAGAGTTTAACTACAAGTTTAATAATACGAACAGTCAGTTAACAGAGTTAGAGCGTGAGCCAGCTTATAAAAGAAGTGGAGTAGACTTACACGAGTCAGACGAGACAACTAATAAGTCACGTATTACTTTCGGGTTAGATAGTAATAACGATGGGCAGTTAAGATCTAACAACTCATATTTACACGATAATGTAGATTAATTACAAGTATATTATTTAAAAGGACTATCGAAAGATAGTCCTTTTATTTTTCGCCATATTTTGACGCTAGAATTGGATAGAGTTAAACTTTTTAGTTTGTACTTCTTTATCCTTGATTTTAATAGTGAAATTATTTATCTGCGGTTGATTAATATGGGTACTTACTTTGATAGCATTTTTTAGAACATCTACATAAGCACTATTCTCTGGGTATAGCGTTAGTATATAGTCGCCTTTAGGAATGTATAGAATATAGTTACCACTATCTGACGTATAGGTAGTGTAGCTTTCTCCAGTATGGCTTTGAGCTACGATACGTTGTCCAGAGAGATTTCTATTGATAAGATGCGAGTTCTCAGAGAATTCATAATTAATACTACCAGATAACGTAGTTGTCTGTCTTAAGTGAATGCTATGTGTGGTATCTGATTTTAATACGATCTTATCTGTATTAGCAAACCATTCCTGATCATTTTTGACTTGTATGGTATAGCTATCAAGAGGTAACTTTTTATATTCTATTGCTCCTTCTTTATTCGTGATAAATGATTTATTGTTGATATAGACTATTCTATTAGATGCAGGATAGTTATTATTCGCTTCATCTTGGTAGTAAACGATTATCTTTAGAGTATACGCTTTCTCATAAGGCTTGTAAGGCATTAATTGTTTGATTACACCTATTTGTACATAATTTGTTTTATTGTTCTTAGAAAAGCCTCCATAGTTGTTATAACTACTAACATAGATATCAAAGTCCTTTGTCAACTTATATTCTAAACGACTATTTAATTGCCATAAGTCATCTGTTGTTGATGTCTTCGTATAATAAGCGTTAAGTACCACTCCTACATGATTATTGAAAAAACGTTGTCTATAGTTTCCCATAATCATCAGATTAGTATAAGTACTTGTATCTATAAAGCCTAAGTAACTCGAGTTGATGACTTCACTTAGATTGCTATAATTGTACTGATAGCTCACTCCAAAATCAACACTTTTATAGTTGACTCCGGCATTTAAGCGGTAGTGTAATTTATCAGTTAAACTTACCTTAGAGAGATAGTTCCCTAAATCAAGTGATACATTATATCCTAAGCCACTAGTGAAACTATTGTGATTGAATGAAGTACTTAATCTCAATGCATCTAAGTCATCCATTAATTGAGTTTTGTAATTGAAGCGTTGTTCATTTACATAACGTGGGCTTAGTAGAAGCATATTGGTCTGAATTCTATAGGAATAGTTTAGCCCTATGGTATTAGATTGTTGTTTTGAGTTATTATAATCTGTATAACTGTATTTAGGAGCATAGTGGACGAAACTTTGTGTCAAGCCAAAACTATGCTTATCAAAGTTTCTTCTGATGCTACTAGACACTTGAGAAGCACCTTGTCTAATACCTGCATAATAAGGGCTACTGTAGAAGCTATTTGTTTGGAATTGATACTTGTCCCATCGGGCATATGCATTTATCCCTATAAAGGCTCCTAATTGATTATTTTCTTTACTATCTATAGTAGAGATACCTTCCATCATTTCTAAATTAAATGTAGGAGTATTCCATAGGCTAAATGTATTATACCACAGCGTCTTTTTCTCATCATAGCGATGGTTTAGATCATAGTACAGCTGTGATTGTCTCCACTTGTGTTTAAGCGAAGTAAACCCAATCCATGTATTATAGCCAATAGAGCGATCACTTGCATCTGTGATTAAATAGGTTTTATCTAAGTATCCACCTTGTATAGAAATGGAGTCTTTTATATTAATATTAGTTTGTATCCCTCGTCCTTGTAATGAGAATTCCCCTGTTTGGTAAATATTACCAGCTAGTACTTGTACTTTTTCGGTCTTGATATCTGCTAGGAAGTGACGTAGATTATATTTGTTCTCCTTGTCCCAATAGATTAGATCTCCAGTTAATCCTACTTTAGTCTTTTCGCTTAAGTGAACTTCTGTAGAACCTATCAACTGAAATGAGTTCATTACATTATTACCACTAACACGGTTAAGTTCTATTGTGTTTCTCTGGTAATAAGGATCTGTATTCGAATTATCTATTTTATATCGTCGTTTAGATTTTAAAGAGCTGACACTATAGTTAGTACGTGATATAAAATCTCCATTTTCATATAATAGCGTAGCAGTGATATCAAAATCCTCTAGTTTAACAGCTTCTTTCGAGATGATTTGGTTGATAGTAATGAGAGTATCTCGCTGTGGAGCTAATGTGATATGAGAAGTATGAGTACGGTGTTTATTGACCTGATTCGGAAAGGTTATGATATAATGAAGCTTTTCTGATGTATTACCTCTATTTTGAATCGAAGCTTTTAAATGTATCGTATCTCCTATTTTTTGGAACTGTAAATGATTGTTCTGATTTTGAAGTAAGATACGTCTGTTTCTTTGTATTAAAATCTTTTGTTCAGCTACTTGTATGATTTGATTTAGATTGTTGCTTAGACTAGCTCTTATGAACAAATCTATCTCACTACTAGCAGACTGGTCTATATTCGCTATGATAGGGACATAGACTCTCTGTCCAGGGTGTATCTGAATGAATTTATTAGCGTTACTAGATATGCGTAAGTTAGTAGAATTACCTTCTATCTTTATATTCCCAGACCATTGTGTATTACTGACATTAGATACTTCTATGGCTGATGAGATATTACCATATTCATCCGCAGGAGTTTCTATATCCGTAAACTTTAAATGTATAGGTGTTTGTTGTGTGTATGAAAGTGAAAACAAACAGATAAACAGTAATGTATAAAGCTGTTTAAGCATTAATTAGGGACAATTACAAAGTATAAATAAGTTTCGTATCTACCACTAGCTTGTTGTAATTCCTTCTGATTAGGAGGAATGCTCAGTTCAAGGTTATATGACATCGATTGACTCCATCTCGAGAAGGAGGCAAGAGGCTGTTCATTAGCAGACAGTGATAATGGACCGAATATCTTTACATCTCTAGCATCTGAAGGACTACCTCCTTCAAGGTTATTTAAAGTCGCCTTTAGTTTTAGTATAGAAACAGGTAAGCTATTCGACATCGTGTTATTATACATCATATTATCTGCTGTCTTTACGAGTACTTGATGACCTTGATAACTCTTGATGTAAAGAGCATTGCTTATCGTGATCGTTTTCCCTTTTACAATATCATCTGGTGAATCAAAGTTAAAGACAAATTCACTAGCACCATTTCGCAACTCTGCTATTTGATCTCCGTGATTTCCTACATAGTTAATTTGGAATCTTGCATTACCAGTACCAGATGTTTTACGTAGAAGTAACTGGTCTCTACCTGACGAAGTATCATATAAGGAGAACTCGTATGTACTCATATAAGTATTGTTAGGAATAGTCAGTAAATGTACCCCTCCTCGAATAGTCAAGTCAAAGTTTAAGGTATAGTAGTTACCTTCTGGTAGAGGTGTTGTACTCTCTATGATCGTATTTTCTTGATATTTGCTTAGAGGTAAATCTCTTCCCACGACACTGAAGGCAAGTTGATTAAAATTACCCCCTTGTTTATTCGTACTTAATGTTGACATCTCAGCAGGTACCATATAGTTTCCTGCATAGTAATCATCGAGTAGTCTTACCGTTAACTTCCATTTGGTAGGTGAAGGCGTTCCGTAGAATCTGCGAAACTGTACAGAGATCTGTTTATCTTCTGTCTTCCCTACTTTTAGATCATTATATGAATTTAATACAGACTGTCCGCCTCCATAAATATTTAAGTCATACTGTGCTAATACCGTATTGCTCAGTAGTAATAAAAATAGGCTGATGTATATATTTAACTTTAGGTTCATAGCGTGAAGTCTAGTTCTGCCACTTTTACGATATTATCCTTGCCATAAGTTAGTTGGATAATAAAGGTGTAAGTGCCTGTTTTTAGTTGATTCGGTAGTGGTATAATATGCTTTCTTAAGTCAGTAGGTAGACTGTAAAAATCTAGTGTATTCAATGTTGTTTTCTCTCCCGTTTGTTGATTGAAGATACTCGCTGTCATCTTTCCGTCACTCCATAGTTTTCCATCGTTCTGAAAGTTAACTTCTATCGCTTTTTCTCCCTCAGCAGTCTTGGCAGGTTTGATATCTACTATTTCTACAGACTCTGTATTATTTTGATTTGCATGATATACTTTTAGTCCCATACGCACTGTCACTTTGATAGCAGCACCGTTTTCATCCACTGCATTCCCAGGATTTAACTGAGTGAAGAACACCATCGCTGTATGTACAGGTATATTAGCAGGCAGGTCTTGAGGAACATTAAGTATAATCTCTACTTCTTTGACTTCGTTTGGTTCAATTACAAAATAAGAATTAGGTAATACTTGAATCCATTGAGAAGCTGAAGTTTCTAATGTATTAGCTTCTACTACATTATTACTACCTCTCTCATCATAATTCCAATCTCCAATAGAGACTCCTACTTCGACAGCTTTGTCATTTGGATTGGCTATACGAACTTTTTGAGTAGCTATAGTTCCAGCAGCATTTCTAAAGTACATTTTACCAGGAGAGATAGACAGTCCTGCTTGTGCGAATATTGGAAGAGCGCTTAGTAAAAGGAATAGTAGTATTAGTTTTTTCATTATGATGTGGTGCTTTAATTTTAGTGAGGCAGTAGCGTGTATATAATCTCTGTTTTATATGTTCCTGCTTTTTTATTTAATATACTTACAATGTTTTGTTTCGGAATCGCGTAATTGACATCTATTTGTTGACTGTTACTTCTGTTCTCAGATTGTAAGATTATCTGAGGCTTATCAGATAAGTTGATTGTACTTAATCTCAACGGGAAGTTTAATAGGGTAGATGTGGCTACACTTGGCTTGATATGAATGATAGACACAGGCAGTGATGACAATGTTGACTCATATTGAAAATATGGATTTATGGTGCGTACTGACAATTCGTATGGAGTAGAACACTTTATGATCACATGATTTTTCAGAATACCTGTTTCTGCCCCTTGTGTATATACTTCTCCTCTATTTAAGTTTAAATCTACAGTAGAATGTGAGATAACCAAGGATTGTTGCTCCTTAAAGTTTAGTACTATCCTAGCCCTTGTAGATCCTATCTGAGCCATAGCGATGCTGGTGACACAGAAGAGGAGTGTGATGAATAATGATTTTTTAAACACGTGTAATATTACAATGATAAGATAGTGTAAGTAATTACAGTACTATAAGTACCTACTGGTTTATTTAATAATTCTTCGGATGCATCCATTTTATAAGACACATTGAAAGTTCTTTTCACATCACCTAGATTAGAACTAATCATATTGTGTTCTTTCATAGATAGTGATACAGGTATCATGGTTATATTTTCTCTAAAGTCACCGATAGTTCCTAATGTAGGGTTTAGACTAATGTTTTCTAAACTTATTTGTTCATTATTACTAGTCAGCGGAGAGCTAGCAGCCACCCTTACTTCATAAGTACCACTGCTCATTACTTCTATATGATCTGCTTGGTCGCTGATCTTTCCTTTAGTATAATCTTCTACTGTTTCGAAAGACAGATTGATATTAGATTGTTGATCATTAATCTTTATAGACTGTATTGGTTTTAGAGTCACGATAAGGTTAGTTTGCGCAGTATTCTGAGCATGCATTACCACACTGACTAAGATCAAAAAGAAGGTAAAGAATAATTGTCTCATATCATCTGTTTTAGATATTCTAAATTTAGTAAAAAAAAGCGTACAAAGTCAATAATCGTCAATGTTTTTAGCTGTTTTGGGTAACAAATAAATGGAATAGAAGCAGAGGGTATTAATTCGCTTTTTAGTCCAAAAAAAAATCTACTGAAGTGAATGATATCACTACAGTAGATTTATATTGTATAAGGCTATATCTTATTATAGAGCATATAAGTTATAAGTAACTGTAGTGCTGTATGTACCTGCTTTTTTGTCTGTATATGCAGAAGTTTGGCTTGCTGGTATAGCGTATTCGATAGCATATCCCATCTTAGCACTTCCTGCAGATGTAGTGATTAAAGAGCTGCTCTCTGTAGTAGCTAATGGAGTGATGTTATGAGTAGCATTAAAGTTAGCTGGTGCAGCACCTTCTGCTAAGTTATTGTTACCTTTTACTCTTACTTCTACTGTGTTTACAGGGATGCTAACTCCATCATTTGTTAAATCACTGCTAGCGATCACTTTTACTTCATATTTTTGAGTAGCTGTTACTTCTAAGTGGTTTTGTAATTCACCTGAAGTACTACCTTTTTGAAACTGTTCTACAGTGTTCATTTGGATATTTACATTAGGATTCTTAACAGTCAATTCATAAACGTCTGATAAGTTAACGTTTAAGTTTGTGCTTCCTGTACTTTTTTTGTCTTGTGCGAAAGTTGAAGTACTTGCGAAAGCTAAAACTGCTACTAATACTAATTTAAATGTTGTTTTCATTTGCTTATTTCTTTTTAATTGTGGGAATACTTGATTTGTTATTTTGTTTGGCAAAAGTATAGCAGCTTTGATTCTCAAATAGTGTCATTTATCTTCAAAGAATTGTCATTTATCACATAATGTGATAAAATATTCTTAATAAAAGCCTTGATTTTAAAGATTTGTGAATTTGTTTTATGTAGTCTAAGATGTGTTTTTATATGTTATTGACACTTTAAATAGTAGTAGATTGTTGTTATTTAGGTTTTTAAGTTTAAACGGTATTAAAACCTCTTTTTGTTAGGATTATTTAGTCGGAGAGAGAATTGACTGTGAAGGATGTAAAAAATCCCCTTGTAAATAGTCATTACAAGGGGAGAAGGGATAAACGATATTATAATAGTTCTCTATATTCTTTAGGGCTCAGTCCTGTTGCTTTTATAAAGAAACGGATGAAGTTACTCACGTCTTCAAAGTTTAGCTCAAAAGCAACTTCCTTAATGGTCATCGGAGTATGCTTTAATAATAGCTTTATTTCGTTGACCACTGCACTCGCTATTATTTTTTTAGGCGTAGTCCCAAATACTTCTTTGCACACTTCAGTTAACTTAGCGATAGAGATATTCATCTGTTCTGCATAGAAATGAACGTTTCTTTCTTTTCTAATGTTATTTTTGATCAACTCATTAAATTTTACAGTATGTTGTATTTGTAGTGGAGTAAGTTTCTCTTTATTAAAGCTGACAAACTTCTCTATATGGCCTGCCATAATATACAGAAGAACTCTCTCTATAATATTATGAGCTAACATATAATGTACATCACTATATTCTTTTGACTTCAGTTTTAATAAAGTGGTAAAATAACATTGTACAAAAACTTCGTGCTCCGGCTTAAGCGTAATCGAATTAATAGCATTCGTATTATCAAAGAAGAAACACTTGCTTAAAAAGTGACTGTCAAGTTCTGTTCTACAGTAAAAATTATCTGTAAACTGCACATAGTATAAGGTGTAACTCTCAGAAGCCGTTAAGCGAAATAGCTCATTCTTTCCTAAGAATAGACAGTCTCCTTCTTTAATTTCTTTTTTGTTCGTAGTTAGGGTGACAGTTACTTTTCCTTTTTGTAACCAAAGTAGTTGGTAGACATCTTTGTGTTGTTCGAACGGCACAGTGTCTTCTGTAAGGTAAGTAGCTCTACCTACCTCTATACCATAGGTAGATTTTAGTTCGATAGAAGTTAGCATATTTTGTAAGGTAGTAATAGGTGTTTATAATGTTTTATTGCTTGTTTACGTTATATCGCTTCTTATGTTTGTTAGTTTTGGTTTGATGCTTTAGTAGACCGTCTCTATATTGGGTTCAGACGAGTTTTGACAAATATCAAATTTTATTATGATTATGAATATTTTTAAAAGTTAATTTTTAAAACTTTTAATTCTGATTCCCAACAGAAAAGAGGTACATTATTCGGATAAATAAGTTGATTATTGTATAATATAAAGAATTTAGTGAACTTATAACTATATGATTTTGTTAGTTACATGGGCTTTTTTATATATTTGCAAAAAATAAAAATAATTGATATGAGTTTACAATCAAAGATCATGGACGCTATAAAAAGTGCAATGAAAGCGAAGGATACAGTAGCTTTAGAAGCATTAAGAGCAGTAAAGTCAGAGTTATTATTAGCTCAAACTCAATCAGGAGCACAAGCTGATTTAACAGAAGAAGAGGAGATTAAGATTCTTCAGAAGTTAGTAAAACAAAGAAAAGACAGTGCTAATATTTTTTCAGAGCAAGGGAGAAATGATTTAGCTGAGCCAGAAATAGCACAAGCTGCAATCATAGAACAATTCTTGCCAGAGCAATTATCAGAAGAAGAAGTTCAAAAAATAATAGGTGAGATAATTACGAATGGTGGTTTCAGTGGTATGTCTTCAATGGGACAAGTAATGGGAATCGCTACTAAAGAATTAGCTGGTAAAGCTGATGGTAAGACCATCTCATCTGCAGTAAAATCTCTATTGTCTAAATAGTAGATTTAATGTCCGTGTAGTTCAACTGGATAGAATATCAGATTTCGGCTCTGAGGGTTGGGGGTTCGAACCCTCCCGCGGACGCAAAATATATACGCTATTATCTAATCATAGATAATAGCGTTTTTTGTTTTATAGACTTTACTGTTTGCTATAATGATGACTTATGTAGCAAGCTATCTCCTAGTTAAAGAATAGATTTTTCAAAAGCCTGTTTTATACTCTTATTATCTCTTTATTATACTCCTACTTTTATATTATCGGATATTGATGGGGATGTGATCGGGTAGTGATGGGCTTATTTATAGTACTTTTTAGCCGAGCACATGCCTATCATATGCCGACCACAAGCCGACCACCCCTATTTTAGTAATAAAAAAGACTGCTGAAGAGAGAGGTAATATTCTTTTTTTGTAGTGGGTAGAGATTATTCTGTAGGGGTAGATTTCTTTTGTGTGAAGTGATAAGTAGTGATAAACGCTAAGGGAGGACGCAATTGGTGTTGTGTTAGACTGAAAATAAAATTGCCTTTTTTTAAAAAATAAATGAAAAAAGATGGAATCTGATAAATATCATATTTTTAGATATAGTGTTAGGTTACATTTGTCCTAACAAAATAAGTTATGATATGAGACAGAATGTACCAATTTCTAGTATTATGGCTTCAAAACTTGTCAAGTTAAATCTAACAGATTCATTGACAAATGCTGAAAAGTTATTTAAAGAGAACAAGATTAGACATCTTCCTGTGTTATCTGGAGGAGAGTTAGTAGGAATTCTCAGTTATACTGACTTAGTAAGAATTAGTTTAGCAGAGACGGTAGGAGATAATGATGATATTATTGATACCACTATATATAATATGTTCTCTATAGAACAAGTAATGGTTAAGGACGTTGTGACTATACAAGCAGATTGTAGTATTAAGGATGCAGCCGAAATAATTATCGAAAGAGGATTTAGATCATTGCCTGTTATGGATGGAGATATATTAGTAGGAATGCTTACTAGTACTGATTTGATTAAGTATTTGATAAAGCAATACGAATAAGGAATAAAAAGAATTGCTATAAAAAAGATTATTATATTTTGTAGTTTGTGAGTTTGGCTACGAAATTACATATTGTTGTTTGAAAAAAGCATTAGAGGTGAGTTCTAATGCTTTTTTGCTTTTATACCTATGTGTAAGTTTTTTTGAAATACTTCTATTGATAGAATGAAGTGATTGTTATATTTGTTTTTCTATAAAACCATAATTAAGATGAATAATTTATATCAAGAGCTTTTAGTGGCATCTAAGGCAATATTAGAATCTAATGTATTAGATAGAACAGAGAAGTTAAAGCAAGTATGTGTTCTGTTAAATGAGAAAATAGCGTACTATGATTGGGTTGGGTTCTACTTTGCAGTGCCAGAAGAGAGAGTGCTTCATTTAGGACCTTACAGCGGTCCTGAGACAGACCATACAGTGATTCCCTTTGGTAAGGGGATTTGTGGACAGGTGGCTGTTAGTAATGAGACTTTTTTAGTAGAAGATGTGACTGCTCAAGATAATTATATTGCTTGTAGTATTACTGTTAAGTCTGAGATTGTAGTTCCGTTATTTGTTGATGGAGTTAATATCGGACAAATAGATATTGATTCTAATACGATTAATGCATTTACAGCTGAGGATCAATCATTTTTAGAATTACTAAATGTAGAAATAGCTAAATTGTTTATTTAGTTCCTATTATAAAGAAGACTTGCGTTTTGTTTAGATTATACTGTTATTAATTGAGGTATTGGTAATCAATGTACTAGAGGGTAAATAAGAACCTAAAAAAAAGTGTATTATTTATAGTTGTATTTTGAAAAATAAAATTACCTTTGCAAACGTAAATATGGATACACCATATTTCATGCATAAAAATCATTAAAAATAATATTGGCATGTATTTATCAAAAGAGAAAAAAGCTGAGATCTTCGCACAACACGGTGGAGCTGCAGCTAACACTGGATCTGCTGAAGGACAAATCGCTTTGTTCACATACAGAATCACGCATTTAACTGAGCACTTGAAAAAAAATCGTAAAGATTATAATACAGAGCGTTCATTAGTTCTTTTAGTAGGTAAAAGAAGAAGACTTCTTGACTACTTAAAGAATACAGAAATTAACAGATATCGTGAGATTATCAAAGTATTGGGTATTAGAAAATAATCAATATAGAGAAGAGGTGCCTTTGTGCGCCTCTTTTTCTTTTTAGCCTTTTTGCAGAAAAAGACTGGTTTTTCATTGGGTTTCATACAACTACACAACAACACACACAACACAACACACAATTATTAATGTCTCTCTTCGGAGAGACAGAAACCCTAAAGTATTAATTTATTATGATTCCTAAGGTAACTAAAGAGATTATCGATTTAGGAGATGGCCGTAGCATCTCGATCGAAACTGGGAAATTAGCGAAACAAGCAGATGGTTCTGTAGTTGTTCGTATGGGAGACTGTATGCTTTTAGCTACAGCTGTATCAGCGAGAACTGCTAACCCTGGTGTAGACTTCCTTCCTTTAACTGTAGATTACAGAGAAAAATTTTCTGCTGCTGGACGTTTTCCAGGAGGCTTTTTTAAACGTGAAGCTCGTCCGAGTGATCAAGAGGTGTTAACAATGCGTTTAGTAGACCGTTGTTTACGTCCATTGTTCCCAGATGACTATCACGCAGAAACACAAGTTATGATTCAATTAATGTCTCATGACGAAAATGTAATGCCTGATGCATTAGCTGGATTAGCTGCTTCTGCAGCATTAGCAGTATCAGATATTCCATTCTATAATTCTATTTCTGAGGTAAGAGTTGCTCGCGTTGATGGGCAGTTCATCATCAATCCATCTAGAGAACAACTAGACGCATCTGATCTTGATATGATGATCGGTGCATCTAAAGACTCTGTATGTATGGTGGAGGGTGAGATGAAAGAAATCTCAGAACAAGAAATGATTGATGCAATAAAGTTTGCTCATGAGGCGATTAAAATTCAGATCGAAGCTCAAGAGAAGATGCGTGCTGCATTAGGACTTACTTACCGTGAGTACGAACCAGAAGCAACTGATGAAGAGGTGGAGAAAATCGTACATGATGCAGCGTATGCTAAATTGTATGAAATAGCTTCTCATGCTAGTGCTAAATCTGAGCGTGGAGAGAAATTCGCTGAGGTGTATGAAGAAGTTAAAGCTTTATTCTCTGAAGAAGATTTAGAAGAGAAAGCTGAACTGATCAGTACATACTTTAAGAAAACTCAAAAAGAGGCTGTACGTAACCTTATTTTAGATCAAAACATTCGTCTTGATGGTCGTAAGACTACTGAGATTCGTCCTATCTGGAGTGAAGTAGATTATTTACCTTCAGTGCATGGGTCTTCTATCTTTACACGTGGTGAAACGCAAGCGTTAGCTACTGTAACATTAGGTACATCAAGAGATGCGAATATTATCGACTTACCAAGTGAGCAAGGTGAAGAGAAGTTCTACTTACATTATAACTTCCCTCCATTCTCTACAGGTGAGGCAAAACCATTAAGAGGTACTTCTCGTAGAGAGGTAGGTCATGGTAACTTAGCACAACGTGCTTTGAAAAACATGATCCCTGCAGACTGTCCTTATACTATTCGTTTAGTATCTGAGGTATTAGAGTCTAACGGTTCTTCTTCTATGGCTACTGTATGTGCTGGTACTCTAGCATTAATGGATGCAGGTATTCAAATTGAAAAACCAGTTTCAGGTATTGCAATGGGACTTATCTCTGATGCAAAAACTGGACGTTGGGCTGTATTGTCTGATATCTTAGGTGATGAGGATCACTTAGGAGATATGGACTTTAAAGTTACTGGTACTAAAGATGGTATCACTGCATGTCAAATGGATATTAAGATCGAAGGATTAGCTTATGATATTATGGAGCAAGCGTTAAAACAAGCTCATGATGGTCGTATGCATATCTTGGGATTATTACAAGAGACTATCGCTGTGCCTAATCCTACTGTTAAACCTAAAGCTCCTAAGATTGTTACTGTTACAATTCCTAAAGACTTTATCGGTGCAGTTATCGGACCAGGTGGTAAAAATATCCAAGCGCTTCAAGCAGAAACTGGTACTACTATCGTTATTAACGAAGAAGGTGATTATGGTATCATCGAAGTATTAGGTACTGATCAAGCAGGTATGGATAGAGCATTAGCTGCTATTAGTAATACTACTTTCTCTCCAGTAGAAGGTGAGACTTACCATGTTAAAGTGGTTAAGATGCTTGACTTCGGTGCAGTAGTAGAATTTGTACCAGGTAAAGAAACTTTACTTCACGTATCTGAATTAGATTGGAAACGTATTGAGAATGTATCTGACGTTCTTAAAATGGGAGATGAATTAGATGTTAAGTATTTAGGTATAGACCCTAAAACTAAAAAAGCTAAAGTATCTCGTAAAGCTTTAATGCCACGTCCTCCTAGAGAAGAGAAAAAAGACGCGGCTCCAAAACAAGAAAATAAATAAGAGTAATTCTTTTTATTATATAAAGGACATCTAGTAATAGGTGTCCTTTTTTTGTATTCATTTTTATGAGATAGCTAGTCAAGTGGTGGCTATCCTAGATATCTGTTAGTATATCTGACCTCCTCTTTCCATATCGATATTATATACTGCTGATTATTGTCATTGTGGTAGTTGTGTTTTTGCGGTTAATAATGGTGTTTTTTGGTTAAGTCATTAATTTGTATTATATTAGCAATTAACGTTAATAGGGGGTGGCATGCTTATATATTTTTAGCATGTGTATTCAACTCCTATCCAAATTCAAGTTTGATATACTTGACCTTATTTTCAGCATATAATTATGCTGCCTAATGTACATCGTTTATTAGATGTATCTATTATAGAATACGAACATGTGGTATTCTATCTCGGCTGAGCAATCAGTGATAATCATTTTATTAATTTCTTCACTTTATAGTGAGGACAAATTCGTTATGTAGTTATGTTAAATTTAAAAGTTGGAATTATTGGTGCTGGTCCGAGTGGATTAGCCATGTTACGTGCGTTCGAGTCAGAACAAAAAAAAGGTAACCCTATTCCAGAGATTAAATGTTATGAAAAACAAGATAATTGGGGAGGAATGTGGAACTATACTTGGCGTACAGGTGTAGGGAAATATGGTGAACCAATACACGGGAGTATGTATAAATACTTATGGTCTAATGGGCCTAAAGAATGTTTAGAGTTCTCTGATTATACATTTATGGAGCACTTTAAACAACCTATATCTTCATACCCACCGAGAGAGGTTTTATTCGATTATATACAAGGGCGTATTAAGCAGAGTAATGCAAGAGATTTTATCAAGTTTAATACTGTGGCTAGATGGGTAGATTACCTAGAAGATAAGAAGCAGTTTAGAGTTATATTCGATGACTTAGTAAAGAATGAAACTTTTGAGGAGTACTTCGATTACTTAGTTGTGGGAACGGGACACTTCTCAACGCCAAATATGCCTTATTTTAAGGGAATAGATAGCTTCCCTGGGACTGTTATGCATGCGCACGATTTTAGAGGTGCAGATCAGTTTATAGATAAAGATATTTTGTTAATAGGAAGTAGTTATTCTGCTGAGGATATCGGTGTACAATGTTTTAAACACGGTAGTAAATCAGTTACTATTTCATATAGAACCAATCCTATAGGTGCTAAATGGCCTAAAGGTATCGAAGAAAAGCCTATTGTAACCCATTTCGAGAATAATGTGGCTCACTTTAAAGATGGTTCTAAGAAGGAATATGACGCCGTAATTCTGTGTACGGGGTACCAACATAAGTTCCCGTTCTTGCCAGATAATTTAAGGTTAAAGACAAAGAATAACCTATATCCAGATAATCTGTACAAAGGAGTTGTGTTCAATGAGAATGAGCGACTAATCTTTTTAGGAATGCAAGATCAATATTATACGTTCAATATGTTCGATACGCAAGCTTGGTTTGCTAGAGATTATATGTTAGGACGTATCGCTTTACCTAATAAAGAAACTAGGGATAAGGATATCGCTAAGTGGGTAGAACTAGAAAAAGCGTCTGTAACAGGAGAGGAGCATGTAGACTTCCAGACTGATTATATCAAAGAATTGATAGAGATGACAGATTATCCTACATTTGATCTAGATAGAGTGGCAGAGATGTTTAAAAGTTGGTTAAATGATAAAGAAACTAATATTCTAAATTATAGAGATAAAGTATATACTTCTGTGATGACAGGTGTCACTGCAGAAGAGCATCATACACCATGGATGAAGGAGTTAGATGATAGCTTAGAAAGGTATCTGGATGAGGTAGAGGTAGATGAGTTAGAATTAAGTAAAGAGAATTACTACTAAGATAAAGAGTTATATTTTTTATAAAATAAAGTTAGCGCTACAGGATTTTGATTTTGTGGCGCTTTTTTTGTGTAGGTAATATGAGGTTAAAAAATATTTTTAAAAATGTTGTAACCTTTTAGTAATAGTGTACGTATAACTAATGTGTGAAGAGCACATCATAGCAAAAATAAGGATAGAAATAATATGAGACAACTTAAAATTACCAAGCAGGTAACGAATCGTGAGACCGCTTCTCTAGATAAGTACTTGCAAGAAATTGGTAAAGTAGATTTAATTACTGCGGATGAGGAAGTAGAGTTAGCGCAACGAATCAAAGCAGGAGATCAAAGAGCACTAGAGAAATTAACGAAAGCAAACTTACGTTTCGTAGTATCGGTGGCAAAGCAATATCAAAACCAAGGATTGACATTACCCGATTTAATTAATGAAGGAAACTTAGGTCTGATCAAAGCTGCACAGCGTTTTGATGAGACACGAGGATTCAAATTCATTTCTTATGCAGTATGGTGGATTCGTCAGTCGATTTTATCAGCTTTAGCAGAACAATCTCGTATCGTACGTTTACCATTGAATAAGATCGGTTCTATTAATAAAATTAATAAGATGTATGCTTTATTAGAGCAATCTAATGAACGTCCACCTTCAGCAGAAGAAATCGCTGTAGAGCTTGATATGACTGTAAATGATGTAAAAGAGAGTATGAAGAACTCTGGTCGTCATTTATCAATGGATGCTCCGTTAGTAGAAGGAGAAGATTCTAACTTATACGATGTATTGCGTTCAGGTGAGTCTCCTAATCCAGATAGAGAGCTTATTCATGAGTCTCTTAGAACAGAAATCGAGAGAGCATTAGAGACTTTGACTCCTAGAGAAGCTGACGTTGTACGTTTATACTTCGGTTTAGGTGATCAACATCCTATGACATTAGAAGAAATAGGAGAAACATTCGATCTTACTAGAGAGCGTGTTAGACAGATTAAAGAGAAAGCTATTCGTAGATTAAAACATACGTCTAGAAGTAAAATTCTTAAGACATACTTAGGATAATATAGATTAGAAGCGTTACTATTTAGGTAACGCTTTTTTTTATACCTTAGGTTAGCGTATATTTGTATTGTGAGAAAGTTTTTGTTTATAATCATATCCTTATTAGTATTTAGACCAGTAGTGCCGTTGGTAGACTACCTGGTAGACTATGATTATATCGCTACTTTTTTATGTGTGAATCAAGACAAGCCTGAGATGCATTGTAATGGACAGTGTTATCTAATGCAAGAATTAGCTAAGATAGCTAAGGAAGAACAAAAGAAAGATGCTGTTAAGCAGGTATATACTATTGCTTTTGTTTTGATGTATGTTGATTATAAATCTGAACTACCTACTCCTAATTTTGATATAAAAGGAGTACATAAGGTTTATGATAGATATAATAATTTGTATTCCTCTTTATTTAGCCGTCAGGATCTACGTCCTCCTCTCGTTTAATTAGTATTTATAATGTGATTATTTGATCGTCTATCTATAGTAGTGCGGTCAGTGAGCTTATGTATAATATTAATTAAAGATTCTTATGTCTACTAAGATTATAAAATCCTTTCCAATCAGTTATTTTACACAAGATCAGTCTTCATTTTTTATTAAGCCAATAAGTGCCTTAGGCAATGCTTATCCTTTATTAAAAGATAGTTTTAGGGCTAACTTTTACATGATTGTCTTTGTGTATAGAGGGAGTTATGCTATTAAGATTAATGGGGTTGATTATGTTGATTATCAGTCAAGTGTTTACTTTATAAAACCAGGTGATGTTGTACAGATGCAGTTCAATACTGAATGTACAGGTATATTCATCGGTTTTGAGGATTCTTTCTTTTCTCAACGCTATCATGAGAACATATTGCGTTATTTTGATTTCTTTCAATTAGATAGTGCCTCTCAGCAGATAGTGAGTGAGAGTGTGCGTACTAAGGTTGTGTTATTGGTAGATATGATGTTGGGTGAGTATAGTACTGATAGAGTATATCGAATGAAGGTTCTGCGTTCTTATTTAAATATATTGCTATGTGAGTTACAGAGCGTGGACGAAGAAGATCAGCACTTTTCGATAGAGTATAATAAGGCTGGTTATAACGATCGTATTCTTGCTTTTATGGATTTAGTCGAAGTTCACTTTAAAGAGGCTAAAACACCTTCTTTTTACGCTGAGAAGCTATGTGTGACTCCTAACTATCTCAATAAACTTTGCAAACAAGAGCGAGGGATAACTGCAGGACAATTAGTTCGTCAACGCATTGTGGTAGAAGCAAAGAGATTGTTGCAGTTTAGCACATTTAATGTCAATGAGATTGCGCAGGAATTGTGCTTTGATAGTACGTCTTACTTTGTTACATTCTTTAAAAAACAAGAAGGGATTACACCAGATCATTACCGCAAGTCATTTTCTTGAATATAGGTATAAAAAAACGAGACTTAATAGTCTCGTTTTTTATTTCTTAGTGTTGGTACACTACATATTTTGTATCACCTTCAGTTTCTACTTTAGTAAGATTGTGAGAAGCAAGTCCTTTCATTGCTTTATCCCATTTCTTACCACTTAAAGAAGCTTGTTCTTTTAGAGAACCTAATTCTACTTTATTGTCATTGTTTTCTAATATCTGAATAATGATTTTCTCTTCATCTGATAATTCTACTGAAGGAGCTGTTTTCTCTGGTCTCATTTGAGGGAAGAATAGCACCTCTTGGATAGAAGGATTATTGGTTAAGAACATAATTAAACGGTCCATACCGATACCTAATCCTGATGTAGGAGGCATACCATACTCTAATGCACGTAAGAAGTCTTGGTCGATAAACATCGCTTCATCATCTCCACGATCAGCTAAAGCCATTTGAGCTTCGAAGCGCTCTCTTTGGTCAATAGGGTCATTAAGCTCAGAGTAAGCATTCGCAATCTCTTTACCACAAACCATTAGCTCAAAACGCTCTGTCAATTCTGGATTATCTCTATGAGCTTTTGTCAATGGAGACATTTCTTTAGGATAGTCAGTAATGTATGTTGGTTGGATGTAGTTTCCTTCACATTTCTCTCCAAATATTTCGTCTATAAGTTTTCCTTTACCCATTGTTTCATCTACTGGAATACCCATGCCTAAAGCAGCTTGACGAATCTCATCTTCTGATTTACCAGTGATATCAAATCCTGTAAACTCTTTAATAGAGTGAGCCATCGTGATACGTTTGTAAGGAGCTTTAAAGTCGATTTCGTGTTCTCCGAAAGTAGCTTTAGTAGTTCCATTAACAGCGATAGCACAGAATTCTAATAAACGCTCTGTGAATTCCATCATCCAGTTGTAGTCTTTATAAGCTACATAGATCTCCATAGCAGTAAACTCAGGGTTATGTGTTCTGTCCATACCTTCGTTACGGAAGTTTTTAGAGAACTCATACACACCATCAAAACCACCAACGATTAAACGTTTTAAGTACAATTCATTAGCAATTCTCAAGTATAGAGGAATGTCTAGTGCATTGTGGTGAGTGATGAATGGACGAGCAGACGCTCCACCTGGGATAGACTGTAATACAGGAGTTTCTACCTCCATATAACCAGCTTCGTTGAAGAACTGACGCATAGCGTTGAATAACTTCGTACGTTTAATGAAGATATCTTTATTTATTGGATTTACCACTAAATCAACATAACGCATTCTGTAACGCAATTCTGGATCTGTAAAAGCGTCAAATGTATTTCCTTCTGCATCCGTTTTTGGTAATGGAAGTGGTCGTAAAGATTTACTTAATAGTTGTAATCCTTGTACACGTACTGTTTTTTCTCCTACTTGTGTAGTGAATAACTCTCCTTCGATACCAACGAAGTCACCTAAGTCAATAAGTTTTTTGTAAATCTCATTGTAAAGAGTCTTGTCCTCTCCTGGGCATAACTCATCACGATTGATATATAACTGAATCTTTCCTTCGCTATCTTGAATAGTTGCAAAAGAAGCTTTTCCTTGAATTCTTGAAGACATTAATCTACCAGCCACGATAACCTTCTTACCTTCTTCAAAATCGTTCTTTATCTCCTTCGATGTATGGTCTACTGGAAATAGATTAGCAGGATAGGGATTCACACCAAGCTCTTGTAACTTGCTCAGCTTTTCTCTTCTGATGATTTCTTGTTCTGAAAGTTGCATAATAACTGTAAATTAATTTAAAAGGCAAATATAGTTAATCTTTGAAAATGCGACAATTAGTATTCGCTATAAAACGACTTAATTTGCAATACTTTGTAATAAAACGAGGTAGGTCTCATCATTTTAACTTCATTAACGAGGGAGTTGACTAAAAAATGCCGAAATTTGTATCAGACAAAATTATTTAGCCATGAGTTTAGGAAGAGTATTATTATCTATTTTTTTACCACCTTTAGCCGTTTTAGACAAGGGATGTGGATCTATTTTGATAGTGACACTGTTGACTATCGCAGGTTGGGTACCAGGGGTTATTGCGGCATTAGTCATACTAAATAATCCTAAATACAATAAATAACAAACAACACAATGAATAAACAAGTAAAGCTTATTGATTTAGGCGAGAAAGATTATAAAGATACTTGGGATTACCAAGAAGAGATATTCCAATCTATTTTAGATGTCAAAATTAGAAATAGAAGAGAAGAGCGTACAGACGATACAGATAACTATTTACTATTCGTAGAACATCCACATGTTTACACATTAGGAAAAAGTGGAGATGTACACAATATGCTTTTAAACGATGAACAGTTAAAGGCAAAAGGAGCTACATTCTATAAGATTAATAGGGGAGGAGACATTACTTATCACGGACCTGGTCAGGTAGTAGGATATCCTATTTTAGACTTAGAGAACTTCTTCACAGATATACATAAATATTTGCGTTTATTAGAAGAGACTATCATTTTAGTTTTAAAAGATTACGGAATAGAGTCTGGTAGAAGTGAAGGAGAGACAGGAGTATGGTTAGGAGTAGGAACACCTTTTGCACGTAAGATATGTGCGATGGGGGTAAGAGCCTCTCGTTGGGTGACGATGCACGGTTTTGCCTTAAACGTAAACTCGGACTTAGGTTACTTTGATAATATTATCCCTTGTGGTATTCGTGGTAAAGGAGTTACTTCTCTGAATGTAGAACTAGGTGTAGAGCAGGTAGATGAAGATGAGGTAAGAGCTAAGATTATCCAATATTTCTCAGAATTATTCGAAGCAGAAGTTATTAAACAATAAGCAATATACGTCCCAAGAGCCTTCGCTGTTGGGATTTTTTTTATCTTTGTACAAACAACACAATTATATGAAAAATACGATTATAGCACCTTCAGTATTAGCAGCAGACTTTGCTAATCTTCAGAGAGATATTGAAATGGTGAACAACAGTCAGGCAGATTGGTTCCATATTGATATTATGGATGGAGTATTTGTGCCAAATATTTCTTTTGGAATGCCAGTATTAGCTGCTATTAATAAGCATGCTAAGAAGACATTAGACGTTCACTTAATGATAGTAGACCCTGATCGTTATATTAAGACGTTTAAGGAGCTAGGAGCAGATATCTTGACTGTGCATTATGAAGCGTGTACACACCTACACCGTACAGTACAAGCTATTAAAGCTGAAGGTATGAAAGCTGGAGTAGCACTTAACCCTCATACGCCTGTAAGTGTATTAGAAGACATCATTCAAGACTTAGATTTAGTACTTATTATGAGTGTTAACCCTGGTTTTGGAGGACAGAGCTTTATTGAGAACACGTATGAAAAAGTGCGTAAACTAAAAGCAATGATAGAAGCTAAAGGAGCGAATGTAATGATAGAGATAGATGGAGGGGTAAATAATAAAAATGCAAAAGCTTTAGTAGATGCTGGAGTAGACGCTTTAGTAGCAGGTAACTTTGTGTTCAGTGCTGCTGATCCTATCGCAACTATTGCAGACTTAAAAGAAATTACTTCTAAGTAAGAAGTTTAAAATAATGATATAAAAAAGGCTTGGTGTATTCAGTACACTAAGCCTTTTTTTGTTCTTACTGGTAAGGTAAAAAATAAGAGGCTGTCTAAAAAGACAACCTCTTATATAATATTGAAATAAGATAAGGTATTACATCATACCTGGCATACCACCACCCATAGGCATAGCAGCAGCGCTGTCATCTTTAATATCTACTAATGCACACTCAGTGATTAAGATCATACCAGCTACAGAAGCAGCATTTTCTAAAGCTACTCTAGTTACTTTCTTAGGATCGATTACACCAGCGTTAAGCATATCTACATACTCGTTCGTTTTAGCATTGTATCCGAAGCTTTCTTTTCCTTCTAATACTTTAGAAACAACTACAGAACCTTCTAATCCAGCATTCTCAACAATAGTTCTCAATGGAGCTTCTACTGCTTTAGCGATGATAGCGATACCTGTTTCTTCATCAGCATTCTCAGCTTTAATGTCAACTAAAGTATTTTTAGCTCTTAATAAAGCTACACCACCACCAGCTACGATACCTTCTTCTACAGCAGCTCTAGTAGCGTGAAGAGCGTCATCTACGCGATCTTTCTTCTCTTTCATTTCTACTTCAGATGGAGCACCTACGTATAATACAGCTACACCACCAGCTAACTTAGCTAAGCGCTCTTGTAACTTCTCTCTGTCATAGTCAGAAGTAGTAGTTTCCATTTGAGCTTTGATTTGGTTGATTCTGTTTTTGATCATATCAGCCTCACCATCACCACTCACGATAGTCGTATTATCTTTATCGATGCTAACTCTCTTACAAGTACCTAGCATTTCTAAAGTAGTATTCTCTAATGTATACCCTTGCTCTTCAGAGATAACCACACCACCTGTTAAGATAGCGATATCTTCTAACATAGCTTTTCTTCTATCTCCGAATCCAGGAGCTTTAACAGCAGCGATTTTTAACGCTCCTCTTAATTTGTTTACTACTAATGTAGATAACGCCTCTCCATCCACATCTTCAGCGATGATTAATAGAGGTTTTCCTGATTGAGCGATTGGCTCTAATACTGGTAAAAGTTCTTTAAGAGAAGATACTTTCTTGTCGTATAGTAAGATATATGGAGTATCTAATTCTACTTCCATTTTCTCAGAGTTCGTAACGAAGTATGGAGATAAGTACCCTCTGTCAAACTGCATTCCTTCTACTACATCTACATAAGTCTCAGTTCCTTTAGCTTCTTCTACAGTGATAACACCTTCTTTACCTACTTTTTCGAATGCTTGAGCGATTAACTCACCAATGAAGTCATCGTTATTAGCAGAGATAGATGCTACTTGTTTGATTTTATCCATAGAACCACCTACTTCTTGAGATTGTTTTCTCAAGTCTTCTACGATGATTTCTACAGCTTTATCTATACCACGTTTTAAGTCCATTGGGTTTGCACCAGCAGCTACGTTCTTAAGACCTTCTTTTACGATAGCTTGAGCTAATACAGTAGCAGTAGTCGTACCGTCACCAGCTAAGTCATTCGTTTTAGAAGCAACTTCTTTCACCATCTGAGCACCCATGTTCTCTAATGTGTTCTCTAACTCAACTTCTTTAGCTACAGACACACCATCTTTAGTTACTGTAGGCGCACCAAATGATTTACCGATGATTACGTTTCTTCCTTTTGGTCCTAATGTTACTTTTACTGCGTTTGCTAAAGCGTCCACTCCGCGTTTTAAACCTTCGCGAGCTTCGATGTCGAATTTAATATCTTTTGCCATTTTATTCTTTTGGATTTAGTTGTTAATGATTCAATTTTAAACGATTGCTAAAATGTCGTCCTCTCTCATGATTAGATAGTCTGTACCTTCTAATTTTAGATCAGTACCAGCGTATTTACCGTATAATACAGTATCTCCTACTTTTACTGTCATTTCATGATCTTTAGTCCCATTTCCTACAGCTACTACAGTACCTCTTTGTGGTTTTTCTTTTGCTGTATCAGGGATGAATAATCCTGAAGCAGTTTTAGTTTCAGCTGGTAATGGTTCGATAAGAACTCTGTCTGCAAGTGGTTTAATATTTACTGCCATAGTTTTATAGTTTATGAAATTGAATTATTATTTTTAATTATTATAGATAATGAAAAGGCATAAAGTGTGCCAAAGCTAAAAAGTGACAATATAGGCAAAAAAAAATGCCAGCTTGACAGCCGGCATTTCGTGTATTGTTTAAAGCTAAAATTATTCAGCTTGATTTTGAGTCTCTTGAGTTGGAGTAGTCTCTTCTGTTGTCACAGGAGCTTCTTGCGTAGCAGGCGCTTCTGGTGTCAGATTTTGAGTAGGTACTACTGCGTTTGGATCTAATAATTTAGAATCTCCAGCAGCTCCACCACTGAAACTAGTAGATGATAACAGAATTAAGATGATTAATGCTGCACCTAATGTCCAAGTACTTTTATCTAAGAAATCATTTGTGTTTTTAACTCCTCCAGCTACAGTAGATCCACCGAAAGAAGAATCTAATCCTCCACCTTTAGGATTCTGTACCATAATTACTACGATTAGTAAAAAACATACAATTGCGATTAAGATTAAAAATATTGTAAATGTGTTCATGGTGTTAACTATTATGTTGTTGTAACGCTTTTATATCTAATATTTGGTTTGCAAAGAAACTACTTTTTTCTGGATATTTCAAAATTAATATTTCATAAGCTTGTATTGCTTTCTGATATTTCTTTTGTTCTAAGTAGATTTTTGCCAACGTTTCTGTCATTAAACTACTGTTCTCTTGTACCGAAGTGTCAATGTTTGCAGGGGTTACGGTTGGTTTCTTAGTAGGAACTATCTTGGGGTTAGTTTCTATAAATTTATCTATTAATTCTATTTTTTTTTGTTTTTCGATATCTGATTTTTGTTCTAAATCTGTTAAAATAGAATCATTTTCTCTGTCTATCGGCTTTATTTTAGATAATTGTAACCACTCTTGGAAAGACAATTTCTCGTTTTCTGAGAAGTTTAATGGTTTTCCTATTTCTAATTTCTCTTCTAGCTTTTCTATTTCTTGCTGTACAGTTTCTCTTTCTTCTAGCGTAGTGACGATAGGATCCTCTGTGATGACCTCTTCAGGCTCTATAACGACTTCTGTAGGTGTTTCTTCTACAGGATCTTGTATTTCTTCCTTATCGTCTGTCTCGTGGAAGGTGATAGACTGTAGCAAGCTCTTAATAGCCGTAGAGGTTAGCTTAGGTTCTGGAGCCTCTTGTTGAGGTTCTTCTTCTGTTGGTATTTCAGCCTCCTCAGCAGCTGCAGGCTCTGTTATCTCTATCGCGATAGGAGTATACGTAGCGAACTCTGGAGAAACGATGAAATCAAAAAGAATATCTCTGTCTAGCGTATGTGCAGCAGTCTTCTTTAACTCTAAGTTATATTCTGTACTTTCTTGTACATATAAGCTCTTCAAATAAAGACTTCTCACAGACTGGAAGTACGGATACTTCTCTATGAGTTGCTTTAGCTGAGGACTGTCACTCTCTTGGATTTGCTGAGGTTGACGAAGCAATATGTCTAATTCGTTTAGAGTCAAGATATTTATTTTTATATAATTACCACTTAGCTAATGATTCATTGAACACATCCTGTGTGATACGCTCATAGATAGTCTCGATAGCTGTGTTAAGACTAGCCCCTGCTAACTGTACGTTCGCATCATAGTCATAATAGAATGAGAATCTCTTTTCGAAGTCGTCATCAGGTTTTTTCTTGTTGAAGAAACGCACATTCACAGACACATATAGTCTGTTCTGAGCCGCTCTTTGATCAGCTGTAGCAGTCATCGGACTGATACGGTATTCTACGATTTCTCCCTCATAGACTAAGTCAGCATCAGCATTAGTAAGACTTAAACTAGTTTGGTTTTGGATAAGATCTTGTAAGGACATTGTGAAGGTACGCTCTATACCAGGCTCTACTAAAGGAGCATTGTTCTGGAATGAGTTGACCTGAAATGAACTAGCATCTATCTTACCTGTTCCCGTAAAGTTATAATATTTACAGCTAGTAAAAAATAAAGATATAAATATTAGAGCAAATAATTGTTTGATTCTCATGTCTATAAGTCGTATTGTTTTATTTTTCTATACAATGTTCTCTCTGAGATGTTTAATTCTTTAGCAGCAGCCTTTCTCTTGCCGTTATGTCTCTCTAGTGCTAGTTTGATCAGCTTTATCTCCTGATTTGCTAAGTTTAGAGGTTCATCATCTACTGTCTCTGCTTCTAGATAGTTAGAAGTATCTTCGTCATCATCTACTGTCTCGTGAAAACCTAGATTAGCACTAGGAGATACCGGAGTATCCATAGCGATGATGTCTAGATTAGTACTCGGTGGAGCCATCAGTTCTGGTAGCTCAGTCTTCTTCGTACCATAGATCTTTTGGATAAGAGATTTGTTGGTTTCGGATACTGTCCCTTTATCGTGTTGTAGTAGCTCTAGTGTCAGCTTCTTTAGATCAGTTAAGTCACTCTTCATGTCGAATAGGACTTTGTACAGTATTTCTCGTTCATTGCTGAAGTCAGACTCTGCCTTTGGCCCATTCACGATAGAAGGTAACTGTCTGTCATGGTTGGGTAAATACCCTTGAAGTACAGGTAGAGAAATATCTCTATTGGTCTCTAATACCGATATCTGTTCTGCCACGTTTCTTAACTGACGGATATTACCATTCCAGCTATAGCGCATAAGGTATGCAGCTGCAGCAGGCTCTAGCTTTATCGGAGGCATCTTATACTTATGTGAGAAGTCAGAAGCAAACTTTCTGAACAGTAGGTGTATATCTTCACCTCGCTCGCGTAGAGGAGGTAAGGTGATCTCTACCGTACTCAGTCTGTAGTATAGGTCTTCTCTAAACTTGCCCTTATTAATAGCATCCATCATATTGACATTAGTCGCAGCGATGATGCGTATATCTGTTTTTTGGACTTTAGAAGAACCTACTTTTATAAACTCTCCATTCTCTAACACACGCAATAGTCTTACCTGAGTAGTCAGAGGTAGTTCTCCCACTTCATCTAAGAAGATCGTACCGCCATCTGCCTCTTCGAAGTAACCTTCACGAGTGCTTATAGCACCCGTAAAAGCCCCTTTTTCGTGTCCGAATAACTCACTGTCTATCGTCCCTTCTGGGATAGCACCACAGTTCACCGCGATGAACTTACCGTGCTTTCGATGAGACATAGAGTGTATAATCTTAGGAATACTTTCTTTACCCACACCACTCTCTCCAGTGACTAAGACTGAGATATCAGTAGGAGCTACTTGTATAGCTTTTTCCAATGCACGGTTTAGTTTGACATCGTTACCGATAATTTCGAAGCGTTGTTTTATGACTTGAAGGTTTTCCATTCTTATATTTTAAATATTGCTATTTACTATCCTTGCATAGGAGAGTATCCTACCGCTTTACCGATTAATGTAGCAGAAGTACAGTCAGCGATCTCTACCATCACGAAGTCTCCTACGTTATAGTGCTCCTTAGGGAATACTACTGTAGTGTTCTGAGAGTTACGCCCAGACCACTCGTCTTCGTTACGCTTAGATGTTTTCTCGATAAGTACTTCTACCGTTTGACCTACGAAGCGTTTTGTACGCTCAAGGCTGATTTTGTTTTGTACAGCGATGATCTCTGTAAGACGACGTTTTTTAACCTCTTCTGGTACATCATCCTCTAACTTACGAGCAGCTAATGTACCTGGTCTCTCAGAGTAGGCGAACATAAACCCGAAGTCATATCTCACGTGTTCCATTAGTGATAATGTGTCCTGGTGATCCTCTTCAGTCTCTGTAGGGAATCCAGTGATCATATCTTGTGATAACGAGATATCTGGTATCAATGCATAGATCTTATCTACTAGTTCGATGTATTCTTCTCTAGTATGCTGACGGTTCATCTCCTGTAAGATACGTGTACTTCCAGACTGTACTGGTAAGTGGATATACTTACAGATGTTCTCATGTCTAGCGATAGACTCTATCACCTCGATATGCATATCTTGAGGATTAGAAGTAGAGAAACGGAAACGCATCTTAGGGAATGTAGTAGCACACTGATCTAATAACTGAGCGAAATCTACAGCTGTCGCTTTCTGCATATCGCTAGCTTTATCGAAGTCTTTTTTAAGACCTCCACCATACCATAGGTAGCTATCTACGTTCTGACCTAGTAATGTGATTTCTTTAAAACCTCTCTCTTGTAAGTCTGTGATTTCTTCTATGATACTCTGTGGGTCACGGCTACGCTCACGACCTCTAGTGAATGGTACCACGCAGAATGTACACATATTATCACATCCTCTAGTGATAGATACGAATGCTGTCACCCCATTACTCTGTAGACGCACTGGAGAGATATCACCATAAGTCTCATCTTTAGATAAGATCACGTTGATCGCATCTCTACCTTCTTCTACGTCTTTAAGTAAGTTAGGAAGATCTTTATAAGCATCAGGACCTACTACCATGTCCACGATTTTTTCTTCTTCTAAGAACTTTGCTTTAAGACGCTCAGCCATACACCCTAGAACACCTACCTTCATACCAGGGTTCTTTCTTTTTACTTGGTTGTATTGGTCTAAACGTTTGCGAACAGTTTGTTCTGCTTTATCTCTGATCGAACAAGTGTTTACTAACACTAAGTCCGCTTCTTCTAAGTTGTCTGTTGTATTATACCCTTCGTTAGATAGGATAGATGCTACAATCTCACTGTCAGAGAAATTCATTTGACAACCGTAGCTTTCGATAAATAGCTTCTTGTTGTTGTCTTGTTTTTGTTCTAAATGTAAGCTTGTACCTTGTTTATTTTCGTCAATTACCTTTTCCATAAGATACTTTAAGGATGTTTTACTTTAAGGAGCAAAGATACTTTTTTTTGTCTAACTGACAAGATGACAGTGTTAGTTTTAAGGTTTTTTTGTACCCCATTTTATTTAACGCTATAGAATACCTTTTTTGCTCATAATCTTTGAGTTGTAATTCTAAGTTGTTGAGTTGATTATTACAGAATGGATACTAATGAACTGATTTGGCGTTTATGGCTCTATAATCCCTTTTTGACCTCGTATGCACTTTTGTTTTGATTTTATTTTGTTGATATTCAGTGTGTAGTGTTGTTTTGGTTTATTTTCGTTCGGAAGCTGTTCGGAGATAGTCAGTGTTTACTTGGGATGAGAGGTGTTTTCTAAAAGCGAACCCTATCTCTACCCGAACCATCTACTACCAAAATAAAATGGAATACAAGGAAATTTCTAATAATGATACGATGAATAGTGGGGCATATATATAAAACTATAAATATTAAACAAAACATATAAACCTCAGTTCAATTAAAAAGATTTTATGCACGATTCTAGAATAATGTTGTTTTTAAATGATATAAATATGTGTACTTCGCTTGCACTTCTTAGGGGATTCCTAGGAGTTTTCTAGGGCTTTCCTTGCCCAGAAGGCATCTTTGTCGAAGAAAGGTGCAAGAAACCCTCAAGCAATCCCCTAGTAGATCAGAACGAAAATATCTTTAGTTAACTAGTATATGCTGATGAGCTAAAAATAGTTTTTTACGTACACGCCTTTAAAAAACACTAAGTCGTTGTATTTATAATGTTTAAACTAATACTGTTTTTGCTTATTAAGTAATTATTTAAAACAATTGATTAATAGAACTCAGGTTATAAATAAAAAGTGATTTTAAAAAAATGCAATTTGTTTAGTTGTTAAACAGTAGATTCACTATTGACTTTTTTACTTCTAAAGGTTTAGAAAACTTTAAGCATTGTGCGAAATAAAAGGGGTATAAAAGCATTGAGAGAGGTAAAAATTAAAAAATTTAGAGAATTGTTATTAAATTGTGTAATTTCTTGATTTTGTTTGTAAAAAAAATCAATATATCGGTTTATTACTAGAATGTTGGTTTATTTTACGAATAACTAGGTAATTATTACAATTTTTATATGCTGGCATATTAGTTAAAAGAAGCATTAATAAGTAGTGGCACGGATATATTCAAAAAAATCATATATTTTTGCTTCACAAAATAATGAAGTATGGCAAAGAATTTAGTGATTGTTGAGTCACCTGCAAAGGCAAAAACCATTGAAAAATTTTTAGGACAGGATTATCAGGTAGAGTCTAGCTATGGACATATAGCGGATCTGCCTTCTAAAGAAATAGGAGTAGATGTAGAGAATAACTTTAAGCCTAAATATGAGGTATCGAGTGATAAGAAGGCGGTAGTTAAGAAGTTAAAGGATCTTGCGAAGAAAGCTGAAATGGTTTGGTTAGCATCCGATGAGGACCGCGAGGGAGAGGCTATTGCATGGCACTTAGCGGAAGAACTAAATTTAAAGAGTAATAACACAAAGCGTATTGTATTCCACGAGATTACAAAAAATGCTATTTTAAAAGCGATAGATAACCCGCGTCAGATAGACTATAATCTAGTGAATGCACAACAGGCTCGTCGTGTACTAGATAGATTAGTGGGGTATGAATTGTCTCCAGTACTGTGGAAAAAAGTAAAAGGAGGATTATCTGCTGGACGTGTACAGTCTGTGGCTGTACGTCTTATCGTAGAGAGAGAAAGAGAGATTAATGACTTTAAGGTAGAGTCATCTTACCATATATCAGCAGAGTTTAAGACTGCTGAAGGAAAAACATTAAAAGCTAAACTGCCTAAGAACTTTGCAACTGAGAAAGAGGCAAGAGACTTTTTAGCAGTTAATATTGGAGCAGCGTACAGAGTAGCAGATTTAGAGACTAAACCTGCTAAGAAATCACCTGCAGCTCCATTCACCACTTCTACACTACAACAGGAAGCGGCTAGAAAGCTTCACTACTCAGTAGGTCAGACGATGATGTTAGCGCAGCGTTTATACGAGAGCGGACTGATCACGTATATGAGAACGGATAGTGTGAACTTATCTAAAGAGGCAATGAGTGCAGCAGCAGCTGAAATCACGAAGTCTTACGGAGCAGAATATTCTAAACCACGTACTTATACGACTAAGAGCAAAGGAGCTCAAGAGGCGCACGAGGCTATCCGTCCGACGAATATGGCTCTGCACAGTGCTCCTGTAGATAGAGATCAGGCTCGTCTATATGATCTGATCTGGAAGCGTACTTTGGCATCTCAGATGAGTGATGCTCAGTTAGAGAGAACGAATGTGCGTATAGAAGCAAATAAGTTTAAAGAGTTATTTGTGGCTACGGGTGAGGTATTGCTTTTTGAAGGATTCTTAAAAGTGTACTTAGAAGGGCATGATGATGAGGATGAAGAAGTAGAAGGAATCTTACCAGCATTGAGAATTGGAGAAGGATTAGAACAAAATGCGTTAGTAGCTACTCAACGTTTTACTAAGCCTGCTGCTAGATATACAGAAGCGTCATTAGTGAAGAAGTTAGAGGAGCTAGGTATCGGTCGTCCGTCTACTTATGCACCTACTATTTCTACTATTATCGCTAGAACGTATGTCGAAAAAGGAGAGACTGAAGGTAAAGAGCGCAACTATAAGATGATGATGCTTAGAGGTGCTGAGGTGAAAGAGAAGGTGCTGACAGAGAAAACGGGATCTGATAAAGGGAAGTTAGTACCTACAGATATCGGTATGATCGTGAATGACTTCTTAGTGAAGAACTTTAAGACGATCTTAGATTATAACTTCACTGCTAAGGTAGAAGAGGACTTCGATGAGATCGCGGCTGGTAATGAGGATTGGGCTAAGATGATGAGAGAGTTCTACGATCACTTCCACCCAACAGTGAAAGATGTAGAAGAGAACGCAGAGCGCGAGTCTGGAGAGCGTATATTAGGTATCGACCCTAAGAGTGGACGTACAGTATTAGTGCGTTTAGCTAAGTTTGGTCCTGTGGCGCAGATCGGTAATCCTGAGGATGAAGAGAAGCAATATGCTAGCCTTACTGCTGAGCAGAATATCGGTACGATTACATTAGAAGAAGCACTAGCATTATTCCTATTGCCAAAGGTATTAGGAGAATATAAAGGAGAAGAAGTAGAGGTAAACAATGGTAGATTTGGTCCTTATGTGAGAGTAGGTAAGTCATTTATCTCTCTGCCTAAAGGAGAAGAACCTGCTGATGTGACGCTAGATAGAGCATTAGAATTAATCAAAGAGAAAGAGCAAGCAGATGCTCCTATCGCTACATACCAAGAGCTGCCTGTGCAGAAAGGTGTGGGACGCTTCGGACCATACTTAAAGTGGAATGGTATTTTTATCAACGTGAATAAGAAGTATAACTTCGACAATCTATCTCAAGCGGATATCAACGAGCTAATCGAAGATAAGATTCAGAAAGAGAAGGATAAGGTAATTCACGATTGGGCAGAAGAAGGTATCCGAGTAGAGAAAGCAAGATGGGGTCGTTCTGTAATCTTAAAAGGAAAAACGAAGATAGAGCTAGGTAAGGATGTGGATGCTGCAGCGTTATCTCTAGATGAGGTAAAGGCAATGATCGAAGCAAAAGCGCCTGCTAAAAAGACAGCTGCTAAGAAAACGACAGCTAAAAAAGCAACTACTACTGCTAAGAAAACAGCAACTAAGAAGACGACTAAAAAATAAGAAAGAATGATCTACGAACTGCTAAGACCGATAAATAACGAATTAATCACTTATATAGATGGTTTACAGAGTCAGTGTATAGGGAAGAAAGTAACGTTCTTCTCTGGTGGTTCTTTTGAGAATGAAGGTCGATATAATATTGCTATTATAGGTATTAGCGATAATCGAGGTAATGGTGAAGGAGTGAGTATAGTAGATATCACTAAAATAAGAAAGGCTTGGTATTCGTTATATCCTGGTAACTGGGGTGTGAATATTATAGACTTAGGAGATGTAGTAGCGGGTGAGAGATTAGAAGATACTTATTATTTAGTGAAGAATCTAGTAGCTGATCTAGTGAGACAAGGGGTAATCCCTATATTCGTAGGAGGGTCTCAGGATATGACCTATGCGATGTATAGAGCATATGATGCGCTAGAGCAGTCTGTGAATCTAGTGTCTATAGATGCTAAGTTAGACCTTTCTAAGACAGAAGGTGATGTGGCAAATAGTTATCTGACGCGTATTATACTAGAAGAGCCTACGAATCTGTTTAATTTTTCTAATATTGGGTATCAGACTTACTTCAATGCGCAAGAAGAAATAGACTTAATTGCAAGTTTATATTTTGAGGCGTATAGAGTAGGAGAAATATCTGGTAATATAAAATTAGCTGAGCCAGTACTTAGAGATGCTGATATCGTAAGTATCGATATGACTTCTGTTAAGTCTGCTGATTCTGGTAATTTTGAGTTCTTTAATCCGAATGGATTTGATGGAAGAGAGATATGTGCCTTAGCTAGATATAGTGGGTTAAGTGATAGAGTTTCATCTTTTGGAATATTTAATTATAATAATAATAAAAATGAAACGTTATTAATAGCACAAATCCTTTGGTATTTTGTGGAAGGTGTTAATTATAGATCGAATGAATACCCTTTTGTCAGTAAGGCTAGTTATATGAAGTATATCGTGCCGATAGAAGGATATGACGACTTGATATTCTATAAGAGTGATATCTCTGAACGCTGGTGGATAGAGGCTTCTATAGAAACGATGGATGCCGAAAGAAAAGTGTTGTTGCCTTGTAGTTATGAGGATTATGAGCTGGCTATAAGCCAAGTTATACCTGAAAGATGGTGGCGAACAATAAAAAAAAGTGTAGTATAAAAATTAATTTAACAAAAATAAATAATTAAGTTAAATTAATTTTTAGCTTTGTTTTGTGAAATAAAAAGAAAAAAAATTACTTGTAAGTATTTTATAGTAGTACATAAAAACCTAAAATTATATGAAGAAGATCATTACGTTAGGAGCAGTTTTAGCTTTGATGACCAGTTGTGGAACTGGAGATCGAGGTGAATTGATGCATGGTGAGGCTGGAAAAAGATGGAGCAGTGAGAAACCACAAGGGATGTCACTTATTCCAGGAGGTACTTTTACCATGGGTCAAGCCAATGAGGATTTCTTAGGAGCCCAAGATGCACCAACAAAAACAGTTACTATCGGTTCATTTTATATGGATGAAACTGAAATTTCGAATAACCAATACCGTAAATTCGTAGAATGGGTAAAGGATTCAGTTGTTCGAACTAAATTAGCTATTGCAGCTGATGAAATGGGTGTGGCTAAAGAATCAGGTGGTATCGGTGCGTATGCATTCTTAGATGCCGAAGAGGATTTAGAAAGAATGACCCCATACCAACGATATATGTATGAGAACTATTACAGCCTTCAGGTGAGTGATGATATCTACTCTGGACGTCGTTTAAATAAAAAAGTTCCTTTAGTGAAAGATACTAGAAAGTATCCAGACGCTAACTATGTGGAAGTAATGGATTCATTATATATCCCAGCTAGTGAGACGTATAATGGCATGACTACTTTCGATAACTCTAAGTTGAAGTTTAAATATTCTTATGTAGATGTAGATGCAGCTACTAGAGATAGATCAACAGAAAATAGAGGGAAGAGAAATAGACACTTAAAAACGGAGACGCTATTAATCTATCCTGATACAACACGTTGGATTAAAGAATTCCAATATTCTTATAACGAACCAATGCACAATGATTACTTCTGGCACGAAGCTTTTGGTGATTATCCTGTAGTAGGGGTAAACTGGCACCAAGCTAAAGCATTCGCTGCATGGAGATCAATGTATAAAAACATTTATCTGAAAGATAATAAGATGACTCTTGAGATCAATGAATTCCGTTTGCCAATGGAAAGTGAGTGGGAGTACGCTGCTAGAGGTGGTCTAGAAGGAGCTATGTATCCTTGGGGTGGACCTTATGCAACGGATGAGAAAGGATGCTTTATGGCAAACTTTAAACCAACTCGTTTTGATTATGCAGCAGATGGAGCTCTTTATACAGCTAATGTTCGTTCTTACCCTCCTAATGGATATAACTTATACAATATGGCAGGTAACGTAGCAGAGTGGACTAGCTCTACTTATGATGCTTCTAGTTACGATCACATGTCAGCTTTAAAGCCTAGAAATAGACCTAGCGAAAGCCCACTAAAAGTAGTAAGAGGTGGTTCTTGGAGAGACCCAGCATATTTCTTACAAGTTGCTACTCGTGATTCTGAGTACGCAGATTCAGCAAGAAGTTACATTGGATTTAGAACAGTACAATCTGTGTCAGGTTCTTTATCACGTGTTAACCAAGCAAAAATGGCTCGTTAATAATCAAACAAAAAAATAAAAGAAGAAAAAGGCTATGGCAATATCTAAAAAAGTGATGAACTTCTGTTATGGAATGGGAGCTTCAGTAGTAATCATCGGTGCATTATTTAAAATTACGCACATGGAATTTGGACCTTTTAATGGTAACAATATGTTAACTGCAGGTCTATTAGTAGAGGCGTTTATTTTTGCAATCTCTGCATTCGAGCCAGTTGATGAGGAATTAGATTGGGCAAAGGTATATCCAGAATTAAAAGATGGGAAAGCTAGAGAAGTAAAAGTGGCTAAACAAGCTGTTGTAGAGCCTCAAGATACAGAAGGGATGCTTTCTAAAAAATTAGATCAGATGTTGAAGGATGCTAAAATTGATGGAGAGTTAATGAATAGCTTAGGAAATAGTATTCGTAACTTCGAGGCTGCTTCTAGAGAGATGGGGCCTTCTGTGAATTCTGTTGCTTCAACACAAAAATATGCGCAAGAAATGACATTAGCTGCTCAACAGTTAGAGTCTCTAAATAAAGCTTATAAAGTACAATTAGAAAGCGCAACAGCGAATGCTGAAATCAATAAGGCAGTAGCTGAAAACAATGCTCAGTTAAAAGAGCAAATGCAAGCATTAACAAACAATTTAGCGTCATTAAACAACGTTTATGGTGGAATGCTTTCTGCTATGGGTGGTGGAAGAAATGCTAATTAGTTTATAATTTTTAAAATATTATAAGGTAATGGCTAAACAAAAACTGACCCCAAGACAAAAGATGATTAACCTGATGTATCTGGTGTTTATCGCGATGATGGCACTTCAGGTATCTACAGAGGTTTTATCAGCTTTTGGTGTAGTGAACGAGAAGTTCGAGGCAGCTAATGAAGGTGCAAAAGCAAATAATGAAGGTTTGCTAGGGGCTTTAGAGAAGAAAGCTGAGGAAAACCCAGCTCAATTCGCTGACCCTGCAAAAAAAGCAAAGCAAGTAGAGAAAATTACGCAAGAGTTCTATGACTTCGTGGGGAAATATAAAACTCTAATTACTAGCGAATTTGAAGGAGAACGCACAGAGAATGGTAAGTTACCTGCTGAGCGTATGAATAAATCTGATATTATCAATGATGCTTGGTTCACAGGTGATAATTATTCAGCAGAAGGACAGGCTTTTATCGATGGTATTAATAAGTACAAAAAAGCACTTCTTGATATCTTAGAAAAAGATGCTAAGTTCCAACCGATTGTATTAGATATAAATAGTAAATTTAATCTAAACGATGTTAAAGATAGCCAAGGAAAAGATAGAGCTTATTTAAATTATAACTTCTATGGTTTCCCAGCTATTGCTTCTTTGACTAAGTTATCAACAATGCAAAACGATGCAAAAATAGTTGAGGCAGAGATTTATAACAGCTTAATGGGTAATACACTTAGTAAAGCTGCATCTATGAAGAACTATCAAGCAATCGTAGTAGCTGATAAATCTACTCTTTTTGCTGGTGAAACTTATAAAGGTAAAGTTGTCTTAGGTCGTTATGACAAATCAACTGTTCCTACTAAAGTAGTTGTTAATGGTCAAAACATTGATTTATCTAAATCATTAGTTGATGGACAAGTTAACTTAGGGTTTACTGTTGGTAACGTAGGTGAGCACCAAATCGGAGGTAAGTTTACTTTCGTAGAGGATGGCCAGCCAGTAGAGATTGATATTAAAGGTAGTTATGTAGTAGTACCTAAACCAAACTCAGCTAATATATCTGCTGATAAGATGAACGTAGTATATCGTGGTGTTTCTAACCCTATGACTATTTCGTTTGCTGGTATCGCTAATGATAAAGTACAAGCTTCTGCTCCAGGACTTACAAGTCAAGGAGGTGGTAAATATACACTAAGACCACAATCAGGAAGAGAAGTAGTTATTAATGTAACAGGGACTTTACCTGATGGACAAAAAGTATCTGATAGAAAAGTTTTCCGTATTAAAGATATTCCTTCTCCAAGAGGAACAGTACGTGGGGAGTTCAATGCTAAGGGACCTAAGTCTAACTTAGAGATTGTGACTATCGGTGCTAAATTAGAAGACTTTGACTTTGATTTAAATCTTACAGTTACTAGTTTTGTATTGCAAATACCTGGACAACCTAGTATCGTTGTTCCTGGAAATAGAATGAATGAAAGAGCAAAAGCGGCTATTCGTAGAGCTCAGTTAGGTGACGTGGTAGTAATTTCGGATATTAAAGTGCGTTTAGAAGGTGCAGGAGACTATGCATTGAAAAAAACATCACCATGTACGTTTGAGATTATGTAATTTCACTTAAATTTATAAGAAGAAAATTTTGAAGAATATGAACTTGAAGAATTTTTCACTATATATAGTGTTTACGCTGTTTTCAATAGCATCATTCGCTCAGACGAATCTATTGAATGCAAAATCTGCTGCTGATATTGGTATTATGCCAATCTCGGAGATTCTAATCAAAGCAGAAGGACCAATACCTTACGGACACGTTCGTGAGAAAGATATCTTATTCGGTATTAAAGTATGGGAGAATATTTCATTAGCTGAGAAAGCGAATGAGATGTATCTATATCCTATTGATGAGTATTCATCTGAAGGAAGAAAACCTCTGTTCCAAGTTTTAATCGATGGTATTAAATCTGGAGAGATTACTGAAGTGTATGATAATAGTGATTTTAAAAATCAACGTACATTAAAAGATATTCAAGACTCTTTCGTGAGAGTTGATACTACAGATGCTGGTATCGAATATTACAATGCTGGAGAAGCTATTCCTGAGGAATATATTCAGAAAGTAGAGTTAAGACCTTCTGATGTTAAAGAGTATCACATCATGGGTATGTGGTATTTCGATAGAAATGAAGGACAGTTAAAATATAGATTATTAGGTATTGCTCCAGTAGTAGCAGACTTGTATACTAAAGGATCAGCTAACGAGAACTATGTAGAGTTATTCTGGATATTCTTTGCTGATGCTCGTAATACATTGTTCCAAAACTATGCATTCAATGCTAAGAACCCACTTAATCCAATCAATTTTGACCATTTGTTAAACTCGAGAAGATTCAGTGCTACTATTTATAAAGCAGATAACCAATACGGTAATCGTAAAATTGATGATTACATCAAGAGTAATGATTTAAAACGTTTATTTGAGGCAGAAAGAATTAAAGAATTGATTCGAAACCTTGAAGATGATATGTGGAATTACTAATTTTGTAGTTTCTAATTTATTAAGCTCTTATCTATTAGAATAGATAAGAGCTTTTTTAATGGCTTTAAGTATGGTAGATTATATTGTAGTAGGTACGGGTTTGGCAGGAATCTGTTTTACAGAAAAACTAGCTAGTGAAGGAAAGACCTTTGTGGTGATAGACAATGAGAAGCGCTCATCTTCACTAATGGCCGGTGGTATGTATAACCCTGTTGTATTAAAGCGTTTCACGGATGTGTGGAAAGTAGGAGAACAATTAGATATTGCTTTGCCTTTTTATGCAGCATTAGAAAAGAAGTTAGGAGAGAAGTTTATCTTTGAAATGCCTTTGTACAGAAGATTGTTATCTGTTGAGGAGCAGAATAATTGGTTTCATGCAGCTGATAAACCTAATTTAGAAAAGTATTTATCGCCTAAGTTAGTTCGTAATGAAATTAATGGAGTGAAGTCTCCTTTTGGTTTTGGTGAAGTGAATTATACAGGTTATGTCGAAACTAAAACCTTGATTAAGGCTTATAGAGCTTATTTGAACGAAATCAATAGTTATAGACAAGAGGATTTTGATTACGATTGTTTAAGTTATACAGAGGATGAAGTTAGCTATAAGGATATAGTGGCTAAGCATATTGTTTTTGCAGAAGGTTTTGGGATGTTACAGAATCCATTCTTTAAAGATTTGCCTTTAGATGGTACTAAAGGTGAGGTGCTTTTGGTGAAGATTCCAAATCTTAATATAGATATTATATTGAAGGCAAATGTATTTTTAATCCCAGTAGGTAATGATCTATATAAAGTAGGTGCTACTTATGATTGGGAAGATAAAACAGATACGACTACAGAAGAAGGGTTAAGAGAGTTATTAGAAGGATTGAGAGATGTTGTTGACTTAGACTTTGAAGTAGTAGCTCATAATGCTGGTGTGCGTCCTACTGTAAAAGATCGTCGTCCATTGTTAGGAAGAAGTAGAGAGTCTGCGAGAATCCATGTGTTGAATGGATTGGGAACTAGAGGGGTGTTATTAGGCCCTTTCTTAGCAGAGAAATTATATAATAATATAGAAAAGGCTATGGAGCTAGAGGAGAATATCTCTATTCATAGATATAAGAAGTTTAAATTTTAGTACAATCTAAGTATGTTAAATATACACAATCTATCAGTTTCTTTTTCTGGTGAGTATTTATTTGAGAATGTGACATTCCGCATCGGTGCAGGTGACCGTGTGGGGTTAGTTGGGAAGAATGGAGCTGGTAAGTCCACTATGTTGAAATTATTATCAGGAGATTTAGAGCCTGATACTGGAAGTATGGCTGTTGAAAAAGACCTCCGTATCGGATTCTTAAGACAGGATATTGATTTTATACCTGGTAGGACTGTACTAGACGAAGCTTATCAAGCTTTCGTAGAAATCAAGAAGGTAGAAGCAGATCTTGAAAAGGTTAATATTGAATTAAATGAACGTACAGACTATGAGTCTGAAAGTTATAGTGAGTTAATCGAAAAGTTAAGTGATTTGACGCACCGCTTTGAGATTATCGGAGGATATAATTATGTTGGTAACACAGAACGTATCTTATTAGGACTTGGTTTTAAACGTGAGGATTTTAATAATCAGACAGATACTTTCTCTGGAGGATGGCGTATGCGTATCGAGCTAGCGAAATTGTTATTACAAGATAACGATTTGTTACTTCTGGATGAGCCAACGAACCACTTGGATATCGAGAGTATCATTTGGTTAGAACAATTCTTAAAGTCGTATGCTGGTGCAGTAGTGATTATTTCGCACGATAAGATGTTCTTAGACAACGTAACGAATCGTACGATAGAAATATCACTAGGGAAGATATATGACTTTAATAAGCCTTATTCACAGTATTTAGTATTGCGTGAAGAGCTTCGTGAGATGCAGTTAGCTTCTCAAAAGAATCAGGCGAAGAAGATAGAGGAGACAGAGAAACTTATCGAGAAGTTTAGATATAAAGCGACGAAGGCTTCTATGGCACAATCTCTTATAAAGAAATTGGATAAAGTAGAGCGTATCGAAGTAGACGAGGATGATAATGCGGTAATGAATATCTCTTTCCCTGTGAGTATAGATCCAGGTAAAGTAGTTTTAGAAATTGATAAAGTAACGAAGCGTTATGGTGATAAAGTGATCTTTAAAGATATCGACTTATTAGTAGAGCGCGGGGTTAAAGTAGCATTTGTAGGACAGAATGGTCAAGGTAAATCTACGTTGATTAAAGCTATAATGGAGGAGTTTGAATACGAGGGTACTATTAAACTAGGACACAATGTTCAGTTAGGATACTTCGCTCAGAACCAGGCAGACTACTTAGATGGTGAGAAAACGGTATTAGACACAATGTTAGATGCAGCTACTGATGGTAACCGTGTGAAAGTACGTGATATGCTAGGGTCTTTCTTGTTTAGAGGAGATGATGTCGAGAAGAAAGTAAAAGTACTTTCTGGAGGAGAGCGTAACAGACTTGCGTTGTGTAAAATGTTACTTCTTCCTATCAACGTATTGCTGATGGATGAGCCGACGAACCACTTAGATATTAAGTCTAAGAATGTATTGAAGAAAGCTCTAGAGAACTTTAAGGGAACTTTACTGTTAGTATCTCACGACCGTGACTTTTTACAAGGGTTAACGCAGTTAGTTTATGAGTTTAAAGATCAAAAGATAAAAGAGTACTTAGGTGATATCAATTACTTCTTAGAAGAGCGCAATGCACAGAATATGCGTGAAATCGAGAAAGTAACTGTTGCTCCAGTAGCTAAAGCAGTAGTGGTGGAGGAGAAAAAAGCACCTGCTTTATCTTATGAAGAACAAAAGAAGCAAAAGACACTTCAAAATAGATTGAGCAAGATTGAGAATGAAATAGCTGAACTTGAAAAAAAGGTAGCTAAGGATGATGAACGTCTAGCTGTGGACTATGAAAAACTAATGGCTGACTCTAATTTCTTTAGTGACTATGAGAAGAAAAAGAATAAGATTGATGATTTGATGATTGAGTGGGAAGAAATCCACGAACAATTACAATAGATAATAAAAAAGGGATTACATTAAGTAATCCCTTTTTTTATAAAATAGGCGTAATAAAGTTATATTATTTCAAGAAAAAACCACTTCAAGTGATTGAAGTGGCTTTTACTTAGTAGCGGGAACAGGACTCGAACCTGTGACCTTCGGGTTATGAGCCCGACGAGCTGCCTACTGCTCTATCCCGCGCTATTGTGGTACAAATGTACAACCAATATTCGGGTTGACAAAATCAGACAATTGAGTAAAACAGTGTTTATTGGCTTTAATGTTAAATGTTTTTCACTGCTAGGAGTCTTTTTTACTTAATTATTATTGATAATATATTTTATAGAAGTAATATTACTAGAAGGTTATATTCTTTTTAAGAAAGTTGTTTGATAGGTGTGTAAGTGTTAATTAAAAAAGAGGTGATTCATTTATTTTGTGAATATTTTAGTATTTTTGACTGTGTTAGTCAGGGTAATAATAGTACTTATTCTGTTTCTGAGACTTATTATGAATTAATACTTCCCTATTATATGAAGAATATTGAGAAAACATTTCAAATTATTAGTTACCTACAGTACCCTTTTCTATTAATAGCTTTATTCTATAGCTTTAAACCGATCTATGATAGAATAGCTTTCGGTAATATGGATACTTATTTATCGTGTATGAATAATGCATTGATGTTTATAGGAATTGGGGTCAGCTTTTCGGCATTGCAGGATTCGACCAAGACGCAGAATAATTTTTCTAAACGTATATGGCAGGACAAGAAGAAAGGTGTAATAGCCTTATATATTATAACGCTAATGGCTGTGCTTTCTTTTATTGGTGGTGGAGTAGGATACTATTTTGCTGTTTCTAGTGTTTTAGAAGAGATAGCAGTTGGTTTACTTGTACTAGGTATTGGTTTGCTTGGATTGCTAAGTGTTGCCATAAATATGTATAAGTACCAACAGAGTATTATAGTAAACTGATATTTAGATAAGAACTATTAGATAAAACACTATAATTTATTTTGCTCCTTAAGTATAGACATAAAAGTTTCAAATAGATTTAATGTAATCGTAAATTTAGATACATAAGGTAGATATTTATGGCGAATCAGTTCTTCTGTAAAACCATCTGCACTAGTTTTATTGGTATCGTTGATATTTCTAATACAAGAGTCTAGGCAGTCGACTGCTTTAGCAAATTGCGATTCTAAATCTAAACGTGATTCATATTGGTCTAATATGTTGATTAATCTAGATTTATTAGGATAGAAAGACTCAATAGTTTTTAATGCATCCCTTTCTTTCTGTTCTTTTAAAAGTAATTCTTGAGGATTATTAAACTTAGCATCTCCAGCATAGACTTCTGCTATATCGTGGTATAGTAAGTATTCGAAGACTTTTAGTCTATTAAGTGGTTTATCTATATATTCTATTAATACATCGGCAATCATTAAACAACTCCAAGAGTGTTCTGCAGTACTTTCTTTTCGATTTTTTACAGATGTACTTCGTTCAACATATTTTAGTTTTTCTAATTCTAATAAAGTTTTGATTAGGTTATTCATTTTTGACAATGTATTATTTGTTCTTGATATAAATCTGAATTAAACTAAAGTAGGGATATAAAAAAAGCCACTTCGTTAGAAATGGCTTTTACTTAGTAGCGGGAACAGGACTCGAACCTGTGACCTTCGGGTTATGAGCCCGACGAGCTGCCTACTGCTCTATCCCGCGTTATTGTGGTGCAAATATAGAACGAATATTTGGAACTCACAAATGAGCTCCTAAAATAATTCGCTCTTTTTTACTTTTATTTTGATTGTAAGCCTTGTGTATACTCAGAATGAGCTGATTCTAAAGCCTCAATGTCATTGTTACATAGGTGTTTAAGGAGATGATTTAGTTTTTCTTCTGACCAATCATAAATTTTTAAATCCAATAACTTTTTTATTATTTCTTCTGAGAAACGCTGTTTTATTGGCTTTGCAGGGTTACCAGCTACGATAGTATACGGTTCGACATCCTTTATAACGACAGCACCTGAAGCGATAATAGCTCCTTCACCTATAGTGATGCCTGGCATGATCATAGATCGCATACCTAACCATGCGCCATCACCTATCGTAGTGTCTCCTTTTGCCTGATACGCTTCTTGTATCACATCTAGATAAGGGTATAGACTAAACCAATCTGTGCGATGCGTATTATTCCCTCCCATTAAGATAACGACTTCCGCCGCTATACAGACATGAGATCCTATGTATAACTGATCTATATGCCATAGTGGTTCCCAGGCTTGTAGACTGTATTCATCACCATATAGGTAACGTACTACACTATCTTCAAAGCTGTCCGTCCAGGCATTGCTGTAATAACTTGTTGTTCCCTTGATATGTATATTAGGATTCTTGACTGTTTCGTGTAGGTATTCTACTTTAGACCAATGTTTTTTGTTCTCATCTATCATTTGTTCTCTTCTATTTTTAAGTATATAACCTTAGATAGGCTAATTGTTTATCTATATTTCAAAAGCTAAATATATATAAAGTGTTGTTATAAATAATATTTAATTTTTCCTATGTCATTGATATAAGCTACCTTTGCTACCGAAAAAATTAAATAATATGACGCATAAAGCTGGTTACGTTAACATTATTGGTAATCCAAATGTAGGTAAATCAACACTAATGAATGCTTTAGTAGGAGAGAGATTGTCTATCATCACTTCTAAAGCACAGACTACTAGACATAGAATATTAGGAATCGTAAATGGAGATGATTATCAGATCGTTTTCTCAGATACTCCTGGTATTATTAAGCCTGCATACGAATTACAAGAATCAATGATGGACTTCGTTAAATCTGCTTTTGAGGATGCGGACGTATTGATTTATATGGTAGAGATAGGGGAGAGAGAGTTAAAAGACGAAGCGTTCTTCGCTAGAATTAACAACTCTAAAGTACCTGTAATGTTGCTTCTAAATAAGATAGACAAATCTAATCAAGAACAACTAGAAGAACAAGTAACCCTATGGAGTGAGAAGGTTCCTAATGCTGAGATATTTCCAATATCTGCTTTAGAGAAGTTTAATACGCAGGCTGTATATGATCGCATCATAGAACTATTGCCAGTATCTCCACCGTATTTCCCTAAAGATGCCCTAACAGATAAGTCAGAACGTTTCTTCGTGAACGAGATTATACGTGAGAAGATTTTGCTTAACTATGATAAGGAGGTGCCTTATGCTGTAGAGGTAGAGACAGAGGAGTTTAAAGAAGAAGAGAATATCATTCGTATTAAAGCTGTTATTATGGTAGAGCGCGATAGTCAGAAGGGGATTATCATCGGACATAAAGGTGCTGCTTTAAAGAAAGTAGGGATAACAGCTAGAGAAGAAATGGAACAATTCTTTATGAAGAAAGTTCACTTAGAACTATTCGTAAAGGTGAATAAAGATTGGAGATCGAGCGACTATCAACTACGTCGTTTTGGATATAATCAAAAGAAATAAGGAATAATAAAATAATCATTAAAATATCGCATTGAAATACTAACTTTGCGACATATTTAAAATATTTATGAGTAATATAGTAGCCATAGTTGGTAGACCAAACGTAGGGAAGTCAACTTTTTTTAATCGATTGATTCAAAGAAGAGATGCCATCGTAGATTCGGTTAGTGGAGTGACACGTGATAGAAACTACGGCAAGTCAGAGTGGAATGGAAGAGAGTTCTCAGTGATTGACACCGGAGGATATATAAAAGGATCTGACGACGTTTTTGAGGGTGAGATTAGACGTCAAGTATCTTTAGCTATTGAAGAGTGTGATGTAGTAATATTTGTAGTAGATGTAGAAGAGGGTATCACACCTATGGATGCTGAAGTAGCTCGTTTATTGCGCAAGGAGACTAAACCTGTGTTCGTAGCTGTTAATAAAGTGGACAGCTCGAAGCGTATGGATGATACATTCGAGTTCTATAACCTAGGTTTAGGAGAGATATACCCTATCGCAGGGATGAGTGGAAGTGGTACTGGAGATCTATTAGATGCTGTAGTAGCTGCATTGCCAGAAGAAGAAGTAAGAGAGACAGAAGAAGAAGAGTTACCACGTTTTTGTGTTGTAGGTCGTCCTAATGCTGGTAAATCTAGCTTTATCAATGCACTTATCGGTGAAGATCGTTATATCGTTACAGATATTGCTGGTACTACACGTGATGCTATTGATACGCGTTTTACACAGTTTGGTTTTGACTTTAACTTAGTGGATACTGCTGGTATTCGTAGAAAATCAAAAGTAAAAGAAGATTTAGAGTTCTACTCAGTGATGAGATCTGTGAGAGCTATCGAGCACAGTGATGTATGTATCCTGATGGTAGATGCTACACGTGGGTTCGAAGGACAAGATCAGAATATATTCTGGTTAGCAGAGAAGAATAGAAAAGGGGTTGTTATCCTTGTAAACAAATGGGATTTAGTAGAGAAAGATACTATGACTACTAAACAGTTTGAAGATAGAATCCGTCAAGAGATTGCGCCATTTACAGATGTGCCTATTATCTTTACATCTACAGTGACTAAACAACGTTTATTAAAAGCGTTAGAGACTGCTGTGGAAGTATATGAAAATAGAAAAGCAAGAATTTCGACTTCTAAATTTAATGAAGCGATGTTGCCTATCGTAGAGAATACGCCACCTCCTGCAATTAAAGGAAAATATATCAAGATAAAATACTGTATGCAATTGCCTACAGCTACACCTCAATTCGTATTTTTTGCTAACTTGCCACAATATATCAAAGACCCTTACAAACGATATATTGAGAATAAGTTAAGAGAAATGTACAACTTCAGTGGTGTGCCTATCGATATTTATTTCCGTCAGAAATAGTAAGTAATATATTCTATATATACTAGCGGTCTTTGTGTAATAACATTGACCGCTTTTTTTATGAGAAACTTATTGACGTTACTACTATTAATCTCCTGTGTGAATATGTACTCACAGAGCACTGTGAATATTACTGGGACAGTAGTAGATAGTTTAAAACAGCCGATAGAAGCGGTGACGGTATATCTATCGAAAGAGAAAGATTCTACGCTAGTGGAGTACACCATGACGGATGTCAAAGGTAACTTTAAGCTTGCCTTCAGTAAGCTATCTGATCCTTCAGTGCTCAAGCTTTCTATGGTAGGGTACCAAGATTACGCTAAGAAGTTTGAAAAAGGGGTACAAGAAAATCTAGACCTTAAAACACTTATCCTTAAAGAATATGGCAATCAGCTAGACGAAGTATTGATTGTGGCTGATGCTCCACCTATTCGAATGAAGAAAGATACTTTAGAGTTTAATGCTGCTTCGTTTAAGGTAAGACCTGATGCTAATCTTGAAGAGCTTTTAAAGAATCTACCAGGAGTGCAGCTAGATGAGAATAAAAAGATCACGGTCAATGGTAAGCCTGTCAATGAAATCTTAGTCAATGGCAAACCTTTCTTTAACGAAGATGGTGCAGTAGCACTAGAGAACTTACCTGCTGAGATTATCAAGAAAGTACAGGTCACTGAAAAAAAGACTAAGAAAGAAAAATTCACAGGTGAACGCAGTAGAACAGATGATGCGAGTATCAATATCACGATAGACGAGGATAAGAATAAAGGGCACTTTGGGCGAGTATCAGGTGGATATGGAACAGATGAGCACTATGAAGCAGGAATGTTCTTAAATACCTTTAATAAGCGTAGAAAGATTAGTTTGATTGGATCTGCTAATAATATCAATGCTGTTGGATTCTCTATGGACAAGGTGTTTGATAATATGCGTACGGGGCGCTCTAGAGGTGGGTTTACAGAATCGCGTATGTTAGGACTAAACTTTGTAGAGGATGTATCTGATAAGCTCAAGGTTAATGGTAGTTACGATTATAACTTTGCAGAGACAGAACAAGCTAATAAGTCGTCTAGTACTAAGTTTTTGCCTTCAGGGCAGTTTAGCACAGATTCTAATTCTTCTTCACTAGGAGGGAATGAAGGGCATAGAGGGAATGTATCTGTAGATTATATGGGAGAAAAAGACGCTTTCTATTTTAGCCCTCATTTTAGTACAGATCACACCTATTCGACTAGTGAGAGCAATCAAGTTTCTTATGATGAGCATGGAGAAAAACTGAATAGCAGTAATGCTCATTCTTCGTCTAGAGGGAATTCTGATAGTTTTGGTTCGTCTGCACAATATACACGCAAGTTTAAAAAAGAAGGACAGTATCTAAGTATTGGTTTTAATAACAGTAATAGGAGTGCTACGAATAATGCATTGAGTGAATCTCTGACGCAGTTTTTTCAATCAGATACAGAAGACGATTGGCGTAGACAATATAGAAAGAATTATACGACTACGGATAGTTATGGTCTATCTGTAGAGTTCACACAGCCTATCACAGATTCATTAAGAGTATCTGTGGGGGTGGACTGGAGTAGAAATCAGAGCATTAATGATCTCCAAGTATTTAACTATAATGAGACAGAACAGGGGTATACTGATGTCAATGTACTAGAGACAAATAGATATACGGATATTGGGAATAAGGTGTCTCCTTATGTAAACTTTGCGTTGAATAAGAATAAGTACAATATTAATATTTCGACGAGGACTCAGATCGTTAAGAATACGGCTACAGCTCTTTATAATGCGAAATGGTATAGTCTAGATAAACATTATATCGACCCGAATATTAATGCAATGATTAATTATAGACTGACGAAGGACAAGAGTCTATTCGGTATCTATCGATATAATGTCAATTATCAAAGCGCAAGTCAATTACTTGACATCACAGATATCTCTAACCCATTAACGACTACGATCGGTAACCCTGATCTAAAACCTACTGGTCAGCATAACGTTAATCTTAGCTACCGTTCGTATGACTTTCAGACTCGTGCTGGATATAGTATTTCGGCTAATGCAGGAATATTTGATAATAGTATAGTAGGATCTGTAATCTATGATGAGGATAAGAAGGCTATCTCTACGTATAAGAATATACAGGGGAACTATCAGTGGGGAGTTACGGCTGACTGGTTTAAGAATAGTAAATGGGGTGAGCATGCGCTGAGATACGGTATTATGTTTAGATATAATAAGACCATTAATAATGGGTATATAGACGGAGAGACCTATACCGCTAGAGGGAATACGATGGGGCCACGTGTGTACCTAACCTATGATTACGGAGAATGGGTGTCTATAAAACCATCGTATAACTATAATTATAATACAACGAGTTATACTAATTTTTCAGTGGATAAGGCTTCTAATTTTACGCATCGATTTAATATACAGACTACAACATATTGGCCGAAGAAGGTTACATTTGGTAACGACTTTGCTTATAATTATAATTCACAGATTGCTAAAGGGTTTAAGAAGGATTTCTATATGTGGAATATTAGTCTAGCGTATGATTTCTATAAAGACAAATTCAGTGCTAAGGTGAAAGTGTATGATGTATTAAATCAGAATACAAGTAGTACACGTACGATAGACCCAATGCAGATAGTGGATTCTGAGAGTTTAGTACTGAAGCGATATGTGATGTTCTCACTGACTTATAAGCTTAATGAGTTCGCAGGAACTAAAAAAGGAGGGAATAGAGGAAGAGGAGGAGTCTCTAGACCGATGCGTGTGATGAGTTATTAAAAACAGTACATAAATAAAATACAAGAAAATATAATAAAGGCAAGTAGAGTATAGCTAGAATAGGAGTTATACTCGACTTGCCTTTTTGATTTGTGCGGACTGAGTCCGTAGTGAGTCCGTTATGAGTCCGTACTGACTCCGTTTTATTTAGTGAAATAACGCAGTCAGTACGGAGGTGTAAAGTAGTTGTGTTTTAATGAAAGCAAGCGAGAGTGCATAAAAAAAGCAGGTAATGTAGAAGCGACTAGCACTTACTATATTACCTGCTTATATATTTAGAATGACGTATGTCTACCAGCTACCGCTAGATCCTCCTCCGGAGAATCCACCGCCGCCAAAGCCTCCACCGAAGCCTCCGCCACCACCTCCACTTCCGAAGCCACCACCGCCACCGAAGCTTCCACCGCCTCCGCCACCACGGCCAAGACTGCTTAATACCAGGATGTCTAGTAGGCTACTTCCAAAGTCACGTGAGCGATGATTACCTCCGCCTCTTCCATTGTTATCTTTCTTACCGAATACAATAGTCAGTACGATGATCAATATGATGATTCCTAAACAGGCTAGACCACCGATACTATTATCCCCATCTGTTCTAACGGTCTTGTCTGCCTTATAGGTACCAGTCAATAGCTCGAAGATAGCATCTGTCCCTTTGTCTAATCCTGCGTAATAATCATTGCGCTTAAACTCTGGGATAATGATATTACGGATAATCTCTCCTCCTTGTCCAGCTGTGATAAGGTGTTCTACTCCGTAACCTGGGTAGATACCGATCTGACGTTCTTTTGCCGCCATTAGGATCACGATACCATTGTCCTTTCCTTTCTGTCCGATGCCCCATTCTTGTCCCCATTTAGGTCCTAGTATACCAATATTTTCTCCTTTTAGAGAAGGAATGGTAATTAGTACTATCTGAGTAGAAGTAGAATCACTATAAGCAATAAGTTTGCGCTCTAATTGCTTCATTTGATTCGCTTCTAGTATGGTAGCATAGTCGTATACAGAAGTTTGGAAAGAAGGTTTCTCTGGAACGTCTAATTGTGCATAAGTTACCTGTGATAATAATAGAATTATAATCAGGGTTATAAAATGATATGCTTTTAGTAATAGCTTGATCATTGATTTATGCTTTTGAAATTTCGTTTGATAATTCGTTCTTATTTTCTTCTAGAGAAGGGAAGTGTACTTTTAGTTGACTTCCTGCTTTAAGGATACCGTAGACTAATCCTTCTTTGAACAGACCTTGTCTGAAGTGATTAATGACTAGTTCTTTGGTTCCTTCCCAGAAGTTGTCTGATTTAACTTTATGGTCTATTCCTTGATCCCCTAGTATCACGAATGCTTTAGAGCTAATACAGATGTAAAACAGCACACCATTTCTAGCAGCTGTTTTATCTATGCCTAATTCGAAGAAGACCTCCTGAGCTCTTTCAAAAGGATCTTTCTTAGAAGTCGTTTCGATATGAACCCTAATCTCTCCAGAAGTATTCTTCTCTGCTTGAGTAATAGCAAGAACAATTTCTTCTTCATCCGTTTTGGTTAAAAACTCTCTTAGTCTATCCATTATCTAGTTTTTTAGAATTTTACTTCAGGTGCTTTCTCTGCTCCAGCTTCTGCTTGGAAGTGCGCTCTAGGTTGGTATTTTCCTAAAAAATAAGTTTGTGGTTCTCCACCAATATAAGTGTTGTATGCTTTTACAGTCTGATTAAAACGACTGCGTTGAGTAAAGATCTGATTCTCTGTACTAGCTAGTTCATCCTGTAGTTTTAAGAAGTTTTGATTTGTTTTTAGATCAGGGTATTTCTCTACAGTTACTAATAGTCTTCCTAAAGCACTAGATACACCAGATTGAGCTTGTTGGAATTCTTGGAATTGTTCAGGAGTTACATTAGATGGATCTATATTAATAGAAGTAGCTTTTGCGCGCGCATTTACTACAGCTTCTAATGTTGATTTTTCGAAATCTGCAGCCCCTTTTACAGTGTTTACTAAGTTTCCGATAAGGTCGTTTCTACGTTGGTAAGCCCCTTGTACATCTGCCCATGAGGTATTAACTTCTTGGTCAAATGCTAATGCTTTGTTGCGTACACTCATTGAATACATAAAGAATCCTCCGATTAATACTACAAGTACGATGATAATTGGTAAAGCTTTTTTCATTTTGATTTTATTGTTATTTAGAGTTCATTTTTAATATTCAGTAGCGCTGTTTTGATTCCTTCTAGTTTCTGTATGATTTCGAAGTTATCCATAATGTCTTTTGCATTCTTCTTCATGTGTTCTTTAGCACCGTCTAGTGTGAATCCTCTTTCTTTCACTAAGTGATAGATGAGTTGAAGATTTTGCACATCCTGAGGTGTGAACATTCGATTTCCTTTTGCGTTCTTTCTAGGTTTGATAATGTCAAATTCTTTCTCCCAGAATCGCAATAACGAAGCATTTACATCAAATGCCTTGGCAAGTTCGCCAATGCTATAGTATCGTTTATCAGGCAAGTTTAATTCCATTAGTCAAGTGATTGGTTTTCTTGGTTAGCTTCTTGTGATAGAAGTTCAAATTCTTTAGCAGAGATTTCTCCGTAGTAGTAATTCAGTGGATTGACTACATTCCCTTGGTAGTGTACCTCATAGTGTAAGTGAGGACCAGAGCTACGCCCAGTACTACCTACATATCCTATGATATCTCCACGTTTAACAGATTGTCCAGCTCGAGCTTGGTACTTGCTTAAGTGAGCATATCTAGTTAGGTATCCGTATCCGTGATCTATTTCGATTAGGTTACCATACCCAGATAGTTCATTGTTAGCACGGATTACTTTACCATCTCCAGTAGCATATATCGGAGTACCTACCTCTGCAGAGAAGTCCATACCAGCGTGGAACTTCTTGATTTTAGTAAAGGGGTCACTACGATATCCGTATCCAGATGCCATTCTTTTCAGATCTTCATTCTTCACTGGCTGTATCGCAGGGATAGAAGATAAGAATTCTTCTTTCTTCTTGGCCAGTGCGATGATGTCATCTAAAGATTGGGACTGTATGGCTACCTGTTTCAGTAGTTGATCCATCTTCACATTCGTTTCTGTTAACAGCTTTTCGTTGTTAAGTCCTACGAATGATCTATATCTATTAATACCTCCTAGACCGGACTTGCGTTGTTCATCAGGGATAGGCGCGGTATTAAAGTAAGCTCTATAAATATCGTTATCTCGCACCTCTAGTTCGTCTAGTACCTCTGTGATCAGGTCAAGTTTCTTGTTTAGAAGAGTATAGTTAGTTTTGAATTCTGCTATTTCTCTAGCTTGTTTCTTTTCTTTAGGAGTTTGTAGAATGTCACTATTAATTAAAAAGATTAATCCAAGCACTCCAAAAATAGCTGCTGTGAGTAAAAACAAGAGTATATTACCTATCTGTCTAAACTTTTTAGGGCGTATTTTAAGGAACGCTAATTTTTCAGGGTCGTAATAATATTTTACCTTAGCCATATTTTTAAAAAAACACTATTTTTGCACTATCTTTTTTGTATCTTATAAAAAGTGCTGTCATTGGTTAGCTAACAAATTTAAAAAATGTTTTCGTTATAATGATAGTTTAAGTGCCAAAGAGAATAAAATAAAAGCTAGTTATTCGTTAATTTATAATATGTTTAACAACTAACCGAATAACTTAATAATAAGAATATAAAAGAATAAATTAGTTTCCAAAGGATATGAAATCACAAGAAATTCGTCAGAAGTTTTTAAACTTTTTTGAAGAAAGAGGTCACATGATTGTACCTTCTGCGCCGATCGTTCTTAAAGACGATCCAACTTTAATGTTTAATAACTCTGGGATGGCCCAGTTTAAAGAGTATTTCTTAGGAAACGCCAAGCCTAAAAGTAACCGTATCACTGATACACAGAAGTGTCTTCGTGTGTCTGGTAAGCACAATGACTTAGAAGAGGTAGGTATCGATACATACCACCACACGATGTTCGAGATGCTAGGGAACTGGAGTTTTGGAGATTACTTTAAGAAAGAAGCTATCAATTGGGCTTGGGAATTATTGACTGAAGTTTATAACATCCCTAAAGATATTTTATACGTTACTGTATTTGAAGGTAGCGAAGAGGAGAACGTACCATTCGACCAAGAAGCTTATGATATCTGGAGTACCCTAATTGACAAGGATCGTATCTTGATGGGGAATAAGAAAGATAACTTCTGGGAAATGGGAGACCAAGGACCATGTGGACCATGTACTGAGATTCACGTAGATATCCGTAGTGCTGAGGAGAAGGCAAAGATAGCAGGTAGAGAATTAGTGAATGGTGATCACCCACAGGTAGTAGAGATCTGGAATAACGTATTTATGGAGTTTAACCGTAAAGCGGATGGTTCTCTAGAGAAGTTACCTGCTCAGCACGTAGATACAGGTATGGGATTTGAGCGTCTATGTATGGTGCTTCAAGGTGTACAGTCTAACTATGACACAGATGTATTCTCTCCACTTATTGCTAAAGTATCTGAGCTTACAGGTGGTAAGTACACAATGAAAGCAAAAGATGATGAGGAAGAGAAGATTAATATTGCTATCCGTGTTATCGTTGACCACGTAAGAGCAGTTGCCTTTGCTATTGCAGATGGACAGTTGCCTTCTAACAATGGTGCAGGGTATGTGATCCGTCGTATCTTACGTCGTGCTATTCGCTATGCATTTACGTTCTTAGATAAGAAAGAACCATTCATCTATGAATTAGTAGAGGTGTTAAGTGCACAGATGGGAGCATTCTTCCCAGAAATCACAAGTCAAAAAGAATTAGTGAAAAACGTGATTAAAGAAGAAGAGACTTCTTTCTTAAGAACGTTAGAGCAAGGGTTACATTTATTAGACAATGTAATCAAACAAACAGAAGGAAAAGTAGTATCAGGAGTGAAGGCTTTTGAACTATACGATACGTTTGGTTTCCCTATTGACTTGACAGCGCTTATCCTTAGAGAGAAAGGGTATGAACTAGACGAAGCTGGATTTGACGCGGCAATGTTAGAACAAAAAACACGTTCTCGTGCGGCATCTGAAGTATCTACAGATGACTGGACTGTATTAGTATCAGGAAATGTAGAGCAGTTCGTAGGATATGATCAGTTAGAGAATGAAGTAAAGATTACTCGTTATAGAAAGATTGACAGTAAAAAAGATGGTAAGTTATTCCAAATCGTATTAGACGCTACACCATTCTATCCAGAAGGAGGAGGACAGGTAGGAGATACTGGAGTATTAGTATCTGCTAATGACACGATCCAAGTAATCGATACGAAAAAAGAGAATAACTTAATATTACATATCGTAAGAGAGCTTCCTGCTAATGTAGAAGGAACTTTAGTAGCGAAGGTAGATGTAGATGCTCGTAAGCAATCTATGGCTAACCACTCTGCTACTCACTTACTACACCAAGCATTGCGTACTATCTTAGGTACTCACGTAGAACAAAAAGGTTCGTTAGTAGCTCCTACGCACTTGCGCTTTGACTTTTCTCACTTCTCTAAAGTGACAGAAGAAGAGTTAGCACAAGTAGAGGCATTTGTGAATGATAGAATTCACGATCACTTGCCATTAGTAGAGCGCAGAAGTATCCCTATGGCTCAGGCTATCGCTGAGGGTGCTATGGCATTATTCGGTGAGAAGTATGGTGATGAGGTACGTGCTATTAAGTTCGGAGAGAGTATGGAGCTATGTGGAGGTACTCACGTAGGGAATACTAGTGATATCTGGCAGTTCAAGATTGTAAGTGAAGGTGCTGTAGCTGCGGGTATTCGTCGTATTGAGGCGATTACGAATAAAGCTGCTCGTCAGTTCTACGCTGAACAAGAGTTGACTCTTAAAGAGATCAAAATGGTATTAAAGAATCCACAAGATACTCTAAAAGCGGTCGGTGCTCTTCAAGAGGAGAATGCTAAACTTAAAAAGCAAGTAGAGCAACTATTAAAAGAGAAAGCGAAGAACTTAAAAGGAGACTTAAAAGGTCAAATCCAAGAAGTGAACGGTATTGCTTTCTTAGCTGTAGAAGTGGACTTAGATGCTTCAGGAGCGAAAGACTTAGCGTATGAGTTAGGTAATGAGTTCTCTAATCTATATATACTGTTCGGTAGTGTAGCTAATGATAAGCCAATGCTGACATGTTATGTATCTAAAGATATAGTAGAAAGCAAAGGTCTTAATGCTGGTACTATCGTACGTGAGTTAGGTAAACACATCCAAGGTGGTGGTGGTGGACAAGCATTCTTCGCTACAGCAGGAGGTAAGAACCCAGCTGGTATGGCAGAAGCTATTGCTCACGCAAAAGATTATTTGAAATAGTATTATATTTGTAATAATAATAGATAAAAAAGATTCTCATATGAGAATCTTTTTTTATACAACGTGAATTCAAGTTATAAATGCAACAGTTGCTATTTTGTCTAATTTATCTGCAAAAACTTCATTAGGCGATTTAAAACCAAATCTCTTTCTTGGTCTATTGTTTAAAATATTTACAACTCTATCTATTTGTTGTTGTGTAATTAAATCGAAGTTACTCATTTTCGGGAAATATTGTCTGACTAAACCATTTAAATTTTCATTAGCGCCTCTTTCCCAACTGTGATAAGGTTTTGCAAAATAATAGGCAATCTGTAACGCATTAGCTATATTTTGATGGTTTGCAAACTCTTTTCCATTATCAGAAGTGATTGTATGTAGAAGAGGTTTGTAATCCTTTAATAGCTCTATTGTTTTAGCCTCTATCGCATGAGCTTGTTTAGATTCAACCTTCCCCATTAGTAAAATCCCTGTGGCTCTATCGTTAATAGTTAATAAGGCTCCATTATGATTTTTTCCTATTATCAAATCAATTTCTAAGTCTCCTATTCTTTCTTTTTTGTCAACAATACCAGGTCTTTCATCTATATCTAATCTGTTCGATATTACCCCTCTACTATCTTTATTGCTTCCTCTTTTACGATATTTTTTCCCTTTATTTCGTAGATGCTTATAAAGCTTTCCTCCTTGCTTTTTATCCTTCCAAATAAACTGATAAATACATTCTACTGAAACCATTTCTATCTTCTCTATTTTACATCTTCCTACTATTTGTTCAGGGCTATAATCTTTATTGAGCAGCGACAAAATGGTTGCTTTGACACTTTTATTTAAGCGTTTATGCTTAGGTTTTTCTTTATGACGAAGTGTTGTCTTTTTTTGAGCAAGATCGGCTTTATAAACACCGTTTCTACCATCTGAATTACGTTTAAGCTCTCTGCTAACAACTGATCTGTCTTTGCCTATATAATCACCTATTTCACTAAGTGATCTACCTAAATTTTTATATGCTTCTATTTTGTATCTTTGTTCTAACGTTAAATGTGACATCTTTTTGATTGTGTAGGAACTTCAAAAGTAGATGTTTTTTTTCGCCAACAGCGGGGAACATTTGCCCCATGGGGCAAATGTTCCCCGCTGTTCTTTTAAATGCTGTTGCATTTATTTGTTGAATCTAAGCAACCTTAAATCTATAGAAAACGTTTAAACGAGAATAAATTATACAAAACAGAGCAAGATTAGTGATTAAAGCACACTATAGTGTGGTTTTAGAGCTAATTGAAGCTATGTAAAGTAGAATTTATTCGCAGTAAATGGTGGCTGTGGATTCAAGGTGCATTAATAAATTTAGGAGGATGAAGTTTAGTACAGTAGTGCCTACTAAGGTAGCCAAGGACAGAATTAAGTATGAGGATAAGATCTTATCTATGGGGTCTTGCTTTGCTGTGAATATCAGTGATAAGTTAAAAGAGTATCAGTTCCAGAGTGTGGTGAACCCATTCGGTATTCTGTTTCATCCTATTGCGATAGAGCGTGTATTGGAGTATGCTGCGAAAGGACATGAGTTTACTAGCGCAGATGTGTTCTGTCATAATGAGGTGTGGAGTAGCTTTATCGCGCATTCTGATTTGAATGAGTTAGAAGAAGAAGATATCGTGACGAAGCTGAATGTAAAGTTGTTTGACCTACAGGTAGCGTTAAAAGAAAGTGCCTTTATGTATATCACTTTAGGAACGGCTTGGGTGTATGAGCATATCGAGAGTGGAATGGTTGTTGCTAATTGTCATAAGGTACCACAGCACAATTTCAAAAAGAGATTATTAAGTTACGAGGAAATAAAGGCTAGTCTGTTTAAAATCATTAAATTAGTACAAGCTATTAACTCTGATATACAGATTGTGTTTACAATATCTCCAGTGAGACATTTTAAAGATGGTATCGTAGAGAATCAGAGAAGTAAGTCAGTATTATTTACTGCCTTACACGATGTGTTAGATACACAAAAAGATGAGCAGGGAGCAGAGATTAGTTACTTCCCTTCTTATGAGATTGTGATGGATGAGTTAAGAGATTATCGCTTCTATAAGGCTGATATGTTACATCCAAATGAGTTGGCGATAGACTATATCTGGGAGCGCTTTATGACGACATGGATTCATCCTGATATGTATCCGATCATGCATAAAGTAGATGAGGTGCAAAAAGGACTGAACCATAGACCTTTTAATCCTACTGCAGAACAGCACTTAGCTTTCTTAGATACATTGGTAGCCAAGATAGATTATTTATTAGAGAAATATCCATTTATGAACTTTAGATAGTTATGAGAAAGTTATTGCGCGTACTCTTCGGAATATTTATAGTGCTCTTCTTTATGTTTGCAGGAGTTGTTTTGTATAACAGCTTTGTAAAAGGAAGTAAAGACGATATGCAATACAATACAGCTCTAATCCAAGAGCAATTAAAGAATGTGAGCAAGCTAGTAGTGACAGAAGCTACCTTCTCACAAGTAATGACGTATAAGGATCAGCAGAAGTATTTTTTGAATATGCTTTCTTTTGACAAGAAGGCTGTTGTTATTATTAACGCTAAGGCTACTGTAGCGTATGATTTGAGTCAACTACAATATCAGATCGATGAGAAGAATAAGGTAGTGCAATTAATATATATCCCAGAAGCAGAAGTAAATATCTATCCTGACTATAAAATATTAGATGTAGAACAGAGTACTTTCAACCCTTTTAAAGGGGATGACTACAATAAGATTAATGCGAAGGTTAAGAAAGACTTAGAGGATAAAATAGAAAAGTCCACTTTAAAATCGAATGCAGAGAATCGACTTGTCAGTGAACTTTCTAAAATATTAATAGTTACCAATACTCTAGGTTGGAAACTAGAGTATCAGGGTAACGTTATTCAAAGTGATAAAGACTTAGTATTAGATATGGCTTTATAAGCTTTTTAGAATAATATCTATACCGTCTTTGATTAAATGAGCTACTTCAGGTCTGTTTGTTTGAACAGATTTAAGGTGGCTCATTGCTTTTTCAGCTAATGCTATATTTGAAGCTTTTTTAGCAAGTTCTAGTATTTCTACTGTAAGTAACCAATCAGAAGGGTAGTCGTTGATTAGAACGTCTAATACGTTGTTTAAATCAGTTGTTTTATTCTCTTCTCTCATGGCTCTAACTTCTTTGTAGAAGTTTTCGAGCTTTATTTTACTCTCGTCTCTTTTTGCTTTTATTGTTTGGCTAGAAGGAACGTGATTGATTAGATCAAAACTGTGGTAATCAGCAGGCCCTGAGAAAGCAGATATGACATGAGCACCAACAGCCATATCATACGTACCCCATTCAGGTTGGAATAGTACTTCGTCATTGTGTTTCACTGTACAATCACTAAAGCTAATCAGAATAATCTTTCCATGTATATTGCGAATACCTGTGATATTAGTTCCAGATACAGTGATACCTCCTTCGAACTCTAGAGTCACTGGCTTGCCTTCATATAAGTTATAAGCTTTAAGGTCTCTAGGGCTCATGTCTTCTATAGCAAGGTTGATTCCCTTTAAACGACCTAATGCAGTACCAAATCCGTGTGGATGTGTCTCTGTCCCATGTCCTACTAGTTCTTTCTCTCTATAAGCTAGAGCAGTGTTTCCTGTTGTCTGTACATAAGCAGGTTTACCTTCGTGTTCGATTACACGCGTGAATACACCTGATATCTGTAGACCTGTATTCAGTTCTATCGTACCTAGGGCTTTAGAATCTATTAGTTTGTTTATTCCCATTAAGCCCCCTTTTCTTAAGGCCATCTTATTCGCAAACTCTTCTAATACTTCACTTAGATAAGCAAAGTCTGGAGTCACGTATAGCTGAGGTTGAGGTTTAGTGATATCAAAGCCTTGGTACGCCGCTTCTATGCTGTAAGGAAGTTTCTTTACATTATCAGTCATACACCACGCACTCTCTCCGATAGAAGATAATAAGCCTGCTCCGTATATCTTAGGGTGCTCCGTAGTACCGATTAGTCCATATTCTACTGTCCACCAGTGTAGATTACGGATAAGTGCCATCTCAGAAGGTTCTTCTGTTATGCCTTGTAGATAATCTACTTGCTCTTCTGCTTTTTTGATTTCTTCTGGATCGACACCTTCAGCCTCTTTCAAAATAGACAGTAAGCGGATAGCCTCATATATCTCATAGTCTCTACCTGAAGAAATAGCCTTACAACCTATCTCTCCGAAGCGTCTTAGATACTCAGCATACTCTGGATTAGCGATAATAGGAGCATGTCCTGCCCCTTCGTGTATAATGTCTGGTGCAGGTGTGTATTCTATATTCTCTAGTTGTCTAATATCTGATGCAATAACAAGTACTTTATACGCCTGAAACTCCATAAAGGCATTCGGTGGTATAAAGCCATCTACTGCTACAGCAGCCCAACCAATTTCTTTTAATATTCTATTCATTCCATACATACTAGGAATGCTTTCTATAGAAATACCTGTTTTAGCTAGACCGTCAAGATATGATTCGTGTGCAACTTTAGATAGATAATCAACATTTTTACGCATAACGTATCGCCACACAGCTTGATTAATAGGTGTATAATCCTGATAACTCTGTGGTTTGATAAATTGTTTTAAATGCTGTGGTAATCTTTCGATCAAGTCGTTACTTTCATATTCTTGTGTTTTCATAAATGAAATTTGTTATTGTTTGTCGTAAATATAATAAAAACAATGGATGATAGGCACTCAGAATACCTTATTGTTGTGTTTTTAATCGAAGCATTAAGATAATTCTTTAGGAAACTATAAAAGAACAGAGGCTCTCCTCTAAAGGAAAGCCTCTGTATATATCATCTACAGGAAGAATTATTTCTTCTCTAGAGTAGGAGGGAACTTAGTTAAGATCTTTTCGATAAACTCGTGTATTCTCTCTTCTTTTTTCTCTGGAGTAGGTGCGTTGTCTAGGTATCCTGTTCCTATTCCTTGCCAGATTAACGCTTTTTTCTTTGTGTCTAGAACGTCTATATAAAGTGTTCCTTCTATAGAAGTCGACACTGTTGTATTATTAGGCCCCCAATATGGTCCCCATCCCCAACCATAGTATCCGTAAGGAGAATAGAAGTTGTTATGGGTTGTCACATTGACTTGTTTTGACGCTTTAGTGAAAATATTAATAACAAAATCAGGATTGCTACTAGCTTTTGTAAAACCCTTCGCAGTAAGATTGTTATCAATAGCAGTTAGAATTCTCTTCTTGTCTAAGTCATTAATCTTTGTTTGATCAATGCCTTCTTTAAAGAAAGCATACGTTTTGTATTGTTCGAAGTCCACAGCTTTGTCATAATCAGCTGTTACTTTAACGCTACTACATGATGCTATAAATAACATCAATAGAGCTAGAGGTAATAGTTTAATAGCTTTCATGAGTGAAATTGTTTTAATTGTTATTTCAATAAGTTTTCATCTACTATATTCGGAATAGTTACTTTTAGAAGTGGTTCTACTTCCATCGCTCTTTTTATTGCAAAAATAGCTTCGTCATTTCTAGCCCAGCTTCTTCTAGCGATTCCATTATTAACGTCCCAGAATAGCATTGACTCTAATCTTTTTTGTGCTTCAATAGTACCATCAAGTAACATACCAAAACCACCGTTGATTACTTCTCCCCATCCTACACCACCACCATTGTGGATAGATACCCAAGTAGCTCCTCTAAAGCTATCTCCGATAACATTGTGGATAGCCATATCAGCTGTGAATTTAGAGCCATCATAGATATTAGATGTTTCTCTGTATGGAGAGTCTGTACCAGATACGTCATGGTGATCTCTTCCTAATACTACAGGACCTATTTTACCTGCTTTAATAGCATCGTTAAATGCTCTTGCTATATTAATACGTCCTTCTGCATCTGCATATAAGATACGAGCTTGTGACCCTACTACTAGTTTATTCTCTTGAGCTCCTTTTATCCAACGGATATTATCAGCCATCTGTTGTTGTATTTCTACAGGAGAGTTTTTAATCATCTCTTCTAATACCTCACAAGCGATCTCATCTGTTTTCACTAGATCTTCTGGATTTCCAGATGTACATACCCATCTAAATGGCCCAAATCCGTAGTCAAAACACATCGGTCCCATAATGTCCTGTACATAACTAGGGTATCTAAAGTCGATATTATTAGCAGCCATAACATCAGCTCCTGCTCTAGAAGCTTCTAATAAGAAGGCATTTCCATAGTCAAAGAAATACGTTCCTTTAGCTGTATGTTTATTAATAGCAGCTGCTTGTCTTCTTAGAGACTCTTGTACTAGTTCTTTAAACTTAGCTGGGTTATTAGCCATTAAGTCATTTGCTTCTTCAAAAGCAACACCTACTGGGTAGTATCCACCTGCCCAAGGGTTGTGAAGAGAAGTCTGGTCAGAACCTAAGTCTATGTATAAATCTTGTTTGTCAAACTCTTCCCATATATCTACTACGTTACCTTGGTATGCGATAGATACGATTTCTTTATTTTCTTGTGCTTTCTTAACGCGAACGACTAAAGCATTGATATCAGTTACTACTTCATCTACCCATCCTTGAGAATGTCTTGTATGTACTGCTTTAGGGTTTACCTCTGCACATACTGTAATACATCCAGCGATATTACCTGCTTTTGGTTGAGCACCACTCATCCCTCCAAGACCTGATGTTACAAATAACTTACCAGCTAATCCTTCTCCGTTCTTAGCTATTTTTCTACCACCGTTTAGCACAGTGATTGTTGTCCCGTGTACGATACCTTGAGGACCTATATACATATAGCTACCCGCAGTCATCTGACCGTACTGTGTCACACCTAACGCATTGAACTTCTCCCAATCATCCGGTTTAGAGTAGTTAGGGATCATCATACCATTAGTCACCACTACACGAGGCGCATTTTTATGAGAAGGGAATAGTCCCATAGGATGACCAGAATACATTACTAATGTCTGCTCGTCAGTCATCTCTCCTAAATACTTCATCGTCAGTAAGTATTGAGCCCAGTTAGAGAACACAGCCCCGTTACCTCCGTAAGTAATTAACTCATGTGGATGTTGAGCTACAGCATAGTCAAGGTTGTTTTGGATCATCAGCATGATTGCCTTCGCTTGTAGACATTGTCCAGGATACTCATCTATCGGTCTAGCATACATCTTGTAGTCAGGGCGTAGACGGTACATATAGATTCTTCCGTACTTTTCAAGTTCTTCTTTGAACTCAGGGATAAGTGTGCTGTGATTCTCACTTGGGAAATAGCGTAGCGCATTCTTAAGAGCTAGTACTTTCTCATCATCTGATAAGATTTCTTTTCTCTTAGGAGCGTGGTTGATAGATAAATCATACTCTTTCTTAGGAGGTAACACAGTCGGTATCCCTTGTAAAATATGTTCTTGAAAAGTCATTTTTATATTTTTTTGTTTGTTATTAATTTTTATTTAAATACTAGTGAATTAGCCAAATCATTAACTATTTTTGCTACGTTGACGCTTTATTACACTAGCTGTAGTAAAACTGATGGGAAGATAGTAATAAACTTGGATAAAATTAATATCTCGATTATTAAAAAGTTCTAAAAAAAGCGAGTGGTAGTTGTTTGTAAATATTTAGTTCCTAAAGGATATCAAGGGATAACATTGTTTCCCTTTATTATTTTAAGATCAGCAGAATCTAAAGGAGATCGTTATTTGCTAAACCATGAGTGCATCCATCTAAGACAACAAGTAGAGCTGTTGATCGTGTTCTTTTATCTTTGGTATGTTTTAGATTTTGTATGGCGTTATTTTCAGACTAAGGATATGAAGAAGGCGTATAGAAAGAACTTGTTTGAGAGAGAGGCGTATCAGTATGAACACAATCTAGAGTATTTAAAAACGAGAAGACTTTATTCATTCTTAAGAAATAGAAACAATGTTTGAGAACGAGAATGTATATAATGAACAATTAAAAGTAGAATTGCCTAGAGGGATTACTATTTTTGTCAAAAGAGAGGATTTATTGCATGAGGAAGTATCGGGTAATAAGTTTAGAAAATTAAAGTACAATATTTTAAAAGCACAAGAGTTAGGATATAGTAAGCTTTTGACATTCGGTGGCGCATATTCTAACCATATAGCGGCTACTGCAGCAGCAGGGCGTATCTGTGGAGTAGAGACGATAGGTATCATTAGGGGTGAAGAGCTAGAGAATAACTACACAGGTAATTCAACACTAACGAAGGCAGTTGAGGATGGAATGACATTAGGCTTTCTGACGCGTACGGATTATAGAAATAAAGGTGAGGTAGAGATTATCGATAGACTAAAAGCTAGGTATGGAGACTTTTACTTAGTGCCAGAAGGAGGAACCAATGAAGAGGCGATAAAGGGGACTGAAGAAATATTAAAAGAAGGTGACGAGACCTTTGATTATATCTGTACAGCTGTAGGAACTGGGGGGACGATAGCAGGTATTATTAACAGTTCTCATCCGAATCAAACAATATTAGGCTTTCCTGCCCTTAAAGGAAGCTTTTTATATGAGGATATTCGTAAGTTTGTTACTAACAATAATTGGGACTTAGTCTTAGACTATCACTTCGGAGGATATGCTAAGTATAATGAGGAGTTGTTATCATTTTTAAGAGAGCTCTATAAACAAACAGGTGTTTTGTTTGACCCTATTTATAATGGTAAGATGATATACGGGGTATTAGAAGAGATTAAGAAAGGAAGATTTAAGGATAATAGTAAAATACTTGTAATACACACTGGTGGCTTACAAGGTTGGAACGAAAAGATTAAAATTTAGCAATAGTAATGTATGTATAGAAGAATCATTTTTTTTATTTGTATGGTCTTTCTTGTTGGGTGTGCTAGCAAGAAAACTCCAATGCCTAAGAGTAAGGCTCTAACTACGAAGAGATATCCTGCTCCTACTGGGAAAAAAGTAAAAGAAAAAGAACTCGTGTCTAAGTCAGAGTATAGAGATAAGCTTCAGAAGAGTGAAGCAGATAGAAAAAAAGAAGAGAAGAAGAGAAGCTCTAGTGAGGTCTTAGAAGCTACGTCTAGACTGAGTGTGACTACTGATATGATACGTGACTATATCCTTACGTATAAAGATGCTGCACAAGATAATATGAAGGCATACGGAATCCCTGCTAGTATTAAGTTAGCACAAGGGGTATTAGAATCTGGATCAGGACAAGGTACGCTGAGTAGAAATGCGAATAACCACTTCGGTATTAAATGTCATCAAGGATGGGACGGTGAGTCTGTACGCCATACAGATGATGCCCCAGAGGAATGCTTTAGAAAATATAGCAATCCTAACGAATCTTATACAGACCACTCTCTGTTCTTAACCAATAGAGGACGTTATAGTGATCTGTTCTTATTAGAAAAAGATGACTATGAAGGATGGGCAGTAGGGCTAAAGAGTGCAGGGTATGCTACTGATCCTAGATATGCTGATAAACTGATCAGTCTTATCGAACGATATGAACTGTATAAATACGATGCTGAGGTGCTAAATAAGACTGTGACAGGGCCAAGACCTAGAACAGTAGCTACAACGACTGATAAGCCGAGTACAGTAACCGAAACTAAATCTACATCGAAGTCTATTCAGTCTAGTACTAAGAGCAAAGGAACTGTACATATAGTGAAAAAAGGTGATACATTATACTCTATCTCTAAGAGATATAATACGACTGTAGCACAGGTACAGAAAATGAATAAATTAACAGGAACAAACCTTTCAATAGGTCAAACTTTAAAAATAAAATAATATGTTATACCAAAGAAGTAGTAAGCTTTTTGCAGAAGCTGAGAAAGTGATACCAGGAGGAGTAAACTCTCCAGTACGTGCTTTTAAATCTGTCGGAGGAACTCCTATCTTCGTTAAAGAGGCTAAAGGAGCATATTTATACGATGAGGATGGTAATAAACTTATAGATTATATTAACTCTTGGGGGCCTATGATCTTAGGTCATGCTTATGAGCCAGTAGTTAATGCTGTAGTCGAAAAAGCAAAATTAGGTACTTCTTTCGGGATGCCTACAGAGATAGAGACGCAGATAGCTGAGCTAGCTGTATCTATGGTGCCAAATATTGATAAGATACGCTTTGTGAATTCTGGTACGGAAGCTTGTATGAGTGCTATCAGATTAGCTAGAGGGTATACAGATAGAGATAAAATCATCAAGTTTAAAGGTTGTTATCACGGACATTCAGATTCGTTCTTGATTTCTGCAGGAAGTGGAGCTGTTACTTTCGGCTCTCCTAATAGTCCTGGTGTAACTGCAGGTACAGCAAAAGATACTTTATTAGCAGATTATAATAATCTAAGTAATGTAGAGTCTATCCTAGAAGCAAATAAAGGAGAAGTAGCAGCAATCATCATCGAGCCAGTAGCTGGTAATATGGGATGTGTGCCTCCAGCTAAAGGATTTTTAGAGGGATTAAGAACACTATGTGATAAGCATGGTACACTATTAATCTTTGATGAGGTGATGACAGGGTTCCGTCTAGCAAAAGGTGGAGCACAAGAATTATTCGGTGTGAATGCTGATATCGTTACTTTTGGTAAAGTGATAGGTGGAGGATTGCCTGTAGGGGCTTTTGCTTCTCGTAATGAAATCATGAATTACCTTGCACCAGTAGGGCCTGTATACCAAGCAGGAACACTATCTGGGAACCCATTAGCTATGGCTGCTGGTCTTACGATGTTACAAGAGATCAATAAAGATGCTGATCTATTTAAACGTCTTGAAGAAAAGACAGCTTATTTAGAAAAAGGTATGCGCAAGGTATTAACAGATAATAATGTAGCTTATACGATTAACCGTGTAGGATCGATGATCTCTGTATTCTTTGACGAAAGAGAAGTAGTGGATTTCGAAACGGCAGGGTATGGTAATAACGATACGTTCAAGAAATTCTTCCATGGATTATTAGCAGAAGGAGTATATATCGCTCCATCATCGTATGAAACATGGTTTATTACAGATGCATTGACTTACGAAGATTTAGATTACACGATTAATGCAGTGAATAAGATCTTCTCTTAAGCGATTTATTGCACTTTCAAAATACAGATCAATAACCTATTCTTTCGATAGAATAGGTTATTTTTTTACCTGCTATTTTGGGAGTTATCGCATAGTGGTCGCATAGTTATGGGATAGTGGTTGCATGTTTTTGCCTATTTTTTATGCGACCATTATGCGATCAAAGTGCCATCATTATCCTATCATAGGAAATTAGATCAATAAAAAAAGCAGAAACTTATTGAGTTTCTGCTTGTATTTATAATTTGTATAAGGTTGTTATATGTCTAGTTTTAATTGATCAGGTAGAAGTTTAAAAGACATTCTATGGTACTTACAAGGGCCATATTTAGCAATAGCTTCCCTGTGTTCTTTAGTTGGGTATCCTTTGTTTTTCTTCCAATTGTACATTGGGAATTCCTCATGGATTTTATCCATATAATCATCTCGATACGTCTTCGCTAATATAGACGCTGCCGCTAAGCTTAGATATTTCATATCCCCTTTGACTATACACTGATGAGGTAAGTCTGGTATAGGAGTAAACTTATTACCATCTATGATAAGAAACTCTGGTCTAGGGTCTAAGTCAAGTACAGAAAGAGTCATTGCCTTAATAGAAGCATGTAAGATGTTTAGTTCTTCGATCACATTTTCGTGTAGATGTGTTACTTTATAAGTTAATGCTTGATCTTCTATGATATCTCGGAGTTTGTATCGTATCTTAGAGGTGATTTTTTTAGAATCGTTTATCTCTTCATTGACAAAGTCTAGTGGGAGTATAACAGCTGCAGCCGTTACAGGGCCAGCGATACATCCTCTACCAGCTTCGTCAGTACCAGCTTCTAAGCTAAACTCTGAGAAATTTTTTAATAACATCTGAAGTTTCGTTTTTAATTATCGCAAATGTAAATAATATAAGCCGGATAGTTATAGAGAATCTTATGATAAATTTTATAGTTCTTAGTTCAATGTTTTGTTAAAAAACGGTTAGTTTATTAGTGAATTATTTTGGGCTACAGGGTGTATTTACTAGTATGGAAGGTTTTAATTGTTAAAAAAAATAAGTCAATTTTGTTTTTTTTAGCAATGAGTTAAAAAAACAATTATTTTGATGTGCGTTGGTTGTTGTTTTATTTGATTTCTAATGTTTTTTATTTGTTAATATTTTGAATATTAAATAATGTATTGTGAATAAGTGTGGCTTGTATTGTTAATAATTGGTATTGAGGTTAGGTTATCTAATTACTTTTTTAGATTTGTGAACTAACTAATTCAATTTAATAATGATTTCTAAGTTAAGATGGACTTTAGCTCTGGTAGCAGGGCTAGCTGTGCAAACTTCTTTTGCACAAGAAAAGACTCTATCTGGAGTAGTATCAGAAGGAGGACTTCCATTACCAGGTGTAAGCGTGGTAATCAAGGGAACTAACGAAGGTACTCAAACAGATCTAGATGGAAACTACTCTCTTAAGGTAAAACCTGGAGATGTATTAGTATATTCTTTTATCGGAATGAACGATAAAGAATATAAAGTGTCTACAGCAAATAACTATAATGTTTCTTTAGAATCAGAAGATTCTGTTTTAGAAGAGGTTGTGGTGTTAGCTTACGGTCAGGTTAAAACTAAAAATGAAGTAACAGGTAATGCTGTAGCTATTAAAGGTGATGCTGTTTCAGCTACTCCTATGGCTTCTGCAGACCAAGCTTTACAAGGACGTGTAGCAGGTTTACAAATGTCTGCTTCATCTGGTTCTCCTGGAGCAAAACAAAATATTCGTATTCGTGGACGTAACTCTATGACTGCTACTAATGAGCCGTTATACGTTATCGATGGTGTACCTATGTATGATGGTGATTTCTCTGGAGGAAATCAAGGATCAGATTCACCTTCTACATCATTATCATTATTAGCAACGATTAACCCAGCAGATATTGAGTCTATGACTGTATTAAAAGATGCTGGTGCGACAGCAGTATATGGTGCTCGTGGTACAAATGGGGTAATCTTGATTACTACTAAAAGAGGTAAATCAGGAGCTACTAAATATAATTTAAGTGCACGTGTAGGATTCCAAAATAACGCTGTTAGAGGGCCTAAATTATTATCATCTAATCAAAAAGAAGAACTTTATTTAGATGGGTTATATAATACTTTCGGTGCTGAAAATGGATTTACTCGTGCAGAAGCTGGAGCTTGGGCATTAACACAGCCTAAACATGCTAATGCTGGTGGTTACAGTAATTGGATTGCTGCAGGTCGTCCTGATAATGATTGGGGTGAATATGTTAAGAATGCAGATGCGCCTTTAACTAGTATCAACTTCTCTGCTACAGGTGGTGGTGAGCGTAACAACTTCTACGCATCTATGTCACATGACAAAATGGAGAGTACTGTTATCGGATCTGATTTTAGACGTATCGGAGCTTCTTTAAGCTTTATGCAAAAATTAAGTGATAAAATCGAATTTAACACTAGTATTAAAGTTACAAATACTAAACAAAATGGTATTTCTGAAGGGGGATCATATTTCTCGAATCCTAACTATATTAAGTTAGTGATGAATCCATGGAACCCATTGTATAACGAAGATGGTAGTTACTATCTACCACCATCAGGATATCACAATGTTGTATATACTACAAAGCATAATCAAAATTTGAATGATGTTACTCGTGTAATTAATTCTAATTCTATTAGTTATGCTATTACGGATAACTTGAAGTTTACTTCTTCTATGGGTATTGATTATACATTAGCAGATTATTCTGAGTATAGAAACCCTATTCATGGTGATGGTAGAACTTATGATGGTACTGCTGCTAAATATGTTAGAAGAAACTTTAGTTATGTAGCTCAAAACGGATTAGACTATAGATTCTATTTAGGAGAGAACCATAAGTTCGATGCTAAAGTATTAGTAGAATATCAAAAATCTAAACGTAGTTTCTTACAAGGAACAGGACAGATTATCTTAGAAGGATTCAATTCTTTAGCTGCTGCGGCTGCTAATAGAGATGCTGGATATGATTTCTTAGATGATTCTAACTTAGGATATGTTGGTATCTTAAACTATAACTATCAAAATAGATTCTTAGTAGATGTAACAGGAAGACGTGAAGGTTCTTCTAAATTTACAGATAGAATAGGTTACTTCTATTCAGTTGGTGGTGCATGGAATATGCATATGGAAGAATGGATGCAAAATCAACAAACTATTTCGACATTACGTCTTAGAGGATCGTATGGTACGAATGGTAACTCTCAGATTAATCCTAATCAATATGTACGTCGTGCTGATATCGTATCTTATGATGGAGAGGCAGCACTTATTCCAACTCAGATTGGAGGACCTATTGGATGGGAGAAACAACAAAAAATGGACTTTGGTTTTACTTTAGGGTTGTTTAATGAGCGTATTACATTAGGAGCTGCTTATTTTGACAGTAAAACAAGTGACTTATTATACAATAGATCTCTTTCTAAAATGTCTGGTTTCACTAGCCAAATGATGAATATGGGAGCTATGAATAACCGTGGTATTGAAGTAGAGTTCAATGGGGAAGTTGTTAGATCTGATGATTTTAATGTTTCTGTTGGTTTTAACTTTGGTACAGTTCGTAATAGAATTACTGAGATGCCTGTTGTTGATGGAAAAGAATTAGAGGTTTATAAATCTTATAATGCTGATGTATCAGGACATGAAGTAGGAGAGTGGTATATGCCAACATGGGCTGGTGTTGACCCTGCTACAGGACAACCTATGTGGTTTGATAAAGACGGTAATGCTACTTCTGATTATTCTAAAGCAGAACATAGATTCCAAGGAGCGAGTGCTTTACCAAAATATACTGGAGGTGCTAACTTACACGTAGATTATAAAGGATTCTTCTTAGATGGTATGTTTACTTTCGCTGGAGGACATAAAGTATATGAGCAGTATGCATTTAAAACAGCTGGTACTACAAGTGCTTTAGTTTCTTCAAATGCGTCTGTAGAGATGTTAGATAGATGGCAAAAACCAGGTGATATTACTAACGTGCCAATCGTAGAGTATACTGCTACTGGAGGTAACAAGAGTTTCACAAGTCCATCTACTAGATTCTTACACGATGGAGATTATATTAGATTGCGTAATGTTACTTTAGGGTATAATTTCAACTCTGAATTTACAAGAGCTTTAAAAGTCGATGGTTTAAGTTTCTCAGTTATTGGAACGAATTTATGGACATGGGTTAAAGACAAAGGATTAAAATATGACCCAGAAGTAGATCCTTCAGGTTATGTTAGTGTAGCTACTCCGCCTGTAAAATCAGTAGTATTCTCTGTAAATGTTAAGTTTTAAAAGTTATGAAAAAAATTATATTTTCAATATTATCTGTAGTTCTTTTATCTGCTGGAATGACTAGTTGTTCAGATGATAGATTAGACGCTACATTAGAAGGTGCTCGAGATATCGAATCTAAGCCACTAGTATCTGCTACTGACTTAAGAGCGGCAGTATCTGGTGCATATTATAGAATGGTAAATTATAATTACTACGGACGTGATATGGTTATCTTCAGTGAAGTACGTGGAGATAATGCATATGCGGCGGCTGGTTTTTCTAACCGTTTTCAAAATGTATCTAGTTTTACTTTGACTCCTACTCATGCTTTTCCATCAGATACATGGAAGAAGATCTATGAGGTAATTAGTTCTGCTAACTTAGCTATAGGTTCTAATATTACAATAGGTGATAAAACTGATATTAATCAAGGAAAAGCTGAAGCTTTAGCAATAAGAGCATTAGCTCATTTTGATCTATTGCGTTTATTTGGACAACAAAATGTTGACAATGCTGGATTAGCAGGATTAGGTGTACCTTATATTACGCAGTTTGGCGAATTAGATGCTAAAAATTACAAAAGACTTTCTGTTAGAGAAGTTAGAGATCTTATTTATAGAGATTTAGATGAGGCTTTGACTTTAGTAGATAAGAATGCAACTAAGAAAACACGTTTCAATGCACAATCAATTAATGGTGTGAAATCAAGAGTAGCATTGTTTTTTGGAGCATTTGATAGTGCAGATTATAACATTGCAATGGAAAGTGCTGAGAAAGCATTGAGTTTAGGTGGTGCTGTTGTTCAAAGAAGTGCTTATGTTGCTTCATTTAGAGCTGAAGAACCACAAAGTAACTCTATACTAGAATTAGCACAAGATAATATCAATAATCAAGGTATTAATGGATTATCATATATCTATTCTTATTTAGGATATGGAGATGTTGTAGGGATAGAAGAGAACTTAAAAGCTCTTTTTACAGACAAAACAGATATCCGTTCATCTGAAGAGATGCAAGGTGTAAATATGGTGAAAGGTAAAGCTGAGTACTACCGTAACTTTGGTAAGTATACAGCTGTTAGCTCTAACATCAAGGTTATGCGTTATGAGGAGCTAATTTATAACTACGCTGAGGCTGCAGTTCGTTCAAAATCAAATGTTACAAGAGCTTTAGAATTAGTTAATAAGGTTGCTGAAGAAAGATATGAAGGTAACCCTAAAGCTAAATTTGCTTCTTTAACATTAGAGGTTGTATTAGCAGAGAGACGTAAAGAATTAGTATTTGAAGGATTCCGTTTTGACGATCAAATGCGTAATAAAGAAGATCTAGGTGTAACACCTCAATCTAAGGATGGGGTTAAATATGGTGATGCTAAGTTAGCATTCCCTATCCCTCGTAGTGAGATCAATGATAGTAAAATCGATCAAAATAAAGGTTACTAATTAATTTGGTCATCTGAAAAATAAGGAAAAGGCTTTCGCATATGCGAAAGCCTTTTTTGTTTAGAGGAATTCTCCTAACGTAGCGTAATAGGAAAAGACGCTGTTTTATTGTTTAAGTTTATTGTATTATTCATAGTGAATCGGAGAAATAGTTCATTTTAATTTTTGAAAACTTCGAATGTTAGAAGAATATAATAAATGTTTTTTTATGATAATATTTGTTAAATGGTTTTTGTTTATGTTTATTGGCTTGTTTTTATGATAATTGATTATTTATTATTTATTTTTTTAAAATATAAATAGATTTTTTCACTTCATTAATGTTTGTATTTCTTAAAATTAACTTAACTAATGTGGGATATTTTGTTAGATTTGTGAAACTAACTAATCAATGTTATTAATGAAGAAATCTAGACTTAATTGGTTTTATGCTAGTTTGCTTTTACTTTCAGTAAGCGCAGGTTATGCACAAGACAAGAAGCTTACGGGAGTTGTAAGCGAGGGAGGAATGCCTCTTCCAGGGGTTTCTGTTACAATCCAAGGTACTAACCATGGAACTCAAACAGATTTGGATGGTAATTATTCTTTAAATGTAAAACCTGGAGATGTATTAGTCTTTAGTTTTATTGGTATGCAAGACACTACTTATAAGGTAGGTAATGCAAATACTCACAATGTTAATCTATCTACAGATGATAATATCTTAGATGAGGTTATAGTTGTGGGGTATGGAACGGCAACTAAAGAGTCTTTTTCAGGTTCAGCATCTCAAATTAGTTCTGCTCAAATTGAGAAAAAAAGCGTTTCTAATGCTGTAGCTGCATTAGCTGGAGAAGCAGCAGGTGTTCGTATTATTAACCCAACAGGACAACCAGGAGCAGAGCCAACTGTACGTATTCGTGGTTTTGGTTCAGTTAATGGTAATCGTAGTCCATTGTATATTGTAGATGGTGTGCCTTATAGTGGTAGTATTAGTTCTATTAATCCAGCAGATATTGGTTCAATGACTGTTCTGAAGGATGCTACAGCAACAGCTATTTACGGTTCTCGTGGAGCTAATGGAGTGATCATAATAAATACAAAAACAGGAAAAGGATCTAAATCTTTTATAGAAGTTGAAGCAAAAACTGGTGTTAACTGGAGGGCTCTTCCTCAATACGATAAAATTGAATCTCCTGAAACGTATATTGAGTATGCTTATGAAGGTTTAAAGAATTATGGTAAAATAAAAGGTAATTTTTCTGATTCAGATGCTACGTTATGGGCAAATCAAAATTTGTTTAAAGGGGATTATGGTATAAGTGCTAATTTTAATATGTGGAATGTAGCAAATGGAGGAGAGCTTATCGATCCAACTACAGGAAAAGTACGTAATGGTGTTACAAGAAAATATAATCCTGAGAAATGGGAAGATTATGCATTTCAATCTTCTAGACGTATAGAGGGGAATTTAAATATGGGTGGGTCAAGTGACAAGACATCATATTATAGCTCTATAGGATATTTAAAAGATGAGGGGTATTCTGTGAAATCTGATTATGAAAGATTAACTGCTAGGTTAAACTTACAACATAAACCAAAAGAGTGGTTAGATGCTAAAATGAATATTGGCTATACACATTCACAAAGTAACAATAGTGGACAAGCTAGTGATTCAGGAAGTGTATTTTGGTTTACAGATAATATACCATCAATTTATCCATTGTTTTTAAGAGATGCTGAAGGTAATTTTGTTAAAGATGTATATGGTGGTAATCAGTATGATTATGGAACAGGACGTGGTTTTGGTGCTTTAACTAATTCTATTGGTGATGTTCATTATGGATTGAATCGAACTTTACGTGACGAAATGAATGCTAATGCCTCATTTATTGTAAAGTTATATGATGGATTAACATTTGAAACAACTATTGGAGGTCAATATTATAATAGTACAAATAATCAGAGAAGTGATAGGTATTATGGATCTGCCGCATCTATGAAAGGATCTATTTATAAAGTTAAGAGTGAGGTTTTTTCATATAACTGGACCAAGATGTTAAGGTATAAAAAATCTTTTGGTAATCATGGAATTGAAGCTTTAGCAGCTCATGAAAATTATTCTTGGGAATATAGATACAATACTATGAATAAAAGTGATTTAGCCGATCCTCATAGTACAGAATTGAATAATGCTGGTACTCCAATTAATTCGACAGGTTATATTAGTGATTATACTCTAGAGAGTTATTTTGGACAAGTAAATTATGATTATGCAAATAAGTATTACTTAACAGGATCTATTAGACGTGATGGGTCTTCTAGATTTAAGGATGATAAATGGGGTACATTTGCATCTATTGGTGCTTCATGGGTTGCATCGAAAGAAGATTTTATGTTAAACCAAGATCTAGTGAGCTATTTAAAGCTTAAGGCTAGTTATGGTACAACAGGTGATCAAGCAGTAGGAAGTTACTATCCAGGAAATAATTTATGGCAAGTAGATACTTATGGTGGTAGTTTAGCTATTTATGAGACTAGTATTGGTAATACTTCTTTAACATGGGAAAAATCTAAAATGTTCCAAGTTGGTGCTGAGTTCAGTTTAAAACAGTTTTTAGATGTTAATATTGACTATTATATTAAGAATACTGATGATATGATCTTTACTAGAGCTATTGGACCTTCTGCGGGATATGCATCAATGACAGTGAATGATGGTAAATTAATGAATAGAGGTTTAGAGTTTAATGTAACAGGACATTTATTAAAAACAAAAGATGCTTATATTGATTTATCAATTAATGGTGAGTATTTGAAAAATGAATTAAAAAGAATGCCTATTGATCCATCTACAGGAAGAGAAAAAGTATTAGATGTAAACGGAATCTATGGCCGCTCTAAAGGTTATTCTTTAGGAGATTTCTATATGAGAGAATGGGCTGGTGTAAATTCAGAAACAGGGCAGGCACAATGGTATACTTATAGTTATGTTGATGGCGCTGGACAAAAACAATATGTTAGTTCTTTAACAGACTTTTTAGCTGATAATCCTGATATGGAAGGAAAACTAACGAAAGAAACTACTACTTCGTATGCAAGAGGAACTTTACAACATATTGGAAAATCTGCTATACCTAAACTTAGAGGAGGTATTAACTTAAGTGCAGGATATAAGGGATGGGATTTTAGTGTTCAAATGCTTTATAGTTTAGGCGGTTATGCTTATGATAGTGCTTATGCAAATTTAATGGGGAATGGCAAAATAGGAGGTAATAACTGGCATAATGATATCGCTAATCGTTGGCAAAAACCAGGCGATATAACAGATGTGCCTAGATTATCTAGCAACGCTGATACTAATGTGAACAGTACGTCAACTAGATTCTTAACAAAAAGTGATTATCTAGCAATAAATAATATGAGACTTGGTTATTCTTTACCAAAAGAGTATGTTAAACAACTTGGGCTATCTGATTTAAGTTTCTTTGTTTCTGGAGATAATCTATTCTTATTTACAAAACGTGATGGTTTTAATCCAGCAGCTTCAGAGTTTGGTTCATCGTCTATGTATCAATATCCTCCACTAACAACTTTTACAGGTGGTGTTAAGGTTAAGTTTTAAAAAAAAAATGAAGAAAATGAAGACAAAAATAATGGTATTTTTAGGAGCAAGTTTACTTTTAGGAGCTTGTTCTAAGGATTTTTTAGAGACATCAAGTACTGCAGAGATTTCTAAATCTGATATTGATAAAATTTCTGAATTATCTCCTCATTTAGGAGAAGCTACCTTAAATGGATTATATGCTTATAATGTTCGTGCAGGTGGAGGTGGAACAACAGGACATGATGATTATGGACAAAAAGGTTATGATGTCTATACGGATATATTAAGTGGTGATATGAATCAAAATAAAAACACTTATGGATGGTATAGTCGTATAGCGGACTTTAGTGGGATATTAAACTATGCTGATGAAAGTAATTATAAAGGATGGCGTTTTTATTATTATATGATTCGTGGGACTAATAATATAATAGTAAGTTATAATGGGAAAACGGAATTAACTAACAATGAGAAAAAAGTATTAGCTGAATCAAAGGCTCTTAGAGCTTATATGTATTATAATTTAATGACGATGTATACTAAGGGGTATGAGGCAAATGAAAAAATATTACCAGTTTATACAGACCCGTCATTAGCAAATAAACCAGCTAAGAAAACGCAAGAAGTATTTGAATTAATGATTTCTGATTTAAAGGAATCTCTTAAGTTGTATGAAGAAATAAACTATACCAGAGGGCCGAATATAAATTATTATGTTGCAAAAGGTTTTTTAGCATATATTTATGCTGCTAAAGGTACCACAGATGCTTTACAGGAGGCTGCTACTTTGACAGAGTCTATTCTTAATGAGGGTGGATATCCTTTGGCAACTAAATCAAGTTTAGTTGGAGGGTTTAACAAGGCTGTAAGTAATCCTAATTGGATGTGGTCGGCTGTTTTAACTTTAGATAATAAGTTGAATTTGATTTCTTGGTATGGACAGGTAGATGTGTTTACCTATAGTTATGCTGCATTAGGTGATACAAAAGGAATGGCTTTTGAATTATATCAACAAATCCCAGAAGGAGATGTAAGAAGAGACCAATTTGTGGTAGATGTAGTTAAAGATGCGAATGGTAAAACAAGAAGTTATGGAACAAAAGCTGTTGTAGCTGCTAATAAATTTTACTCAGCAAAAGGGAAAATTCTTGAAGGACAACGTTATATAGAGTCTGATTATGTGTTTATGCGTATAGAAGAAATGCATTTGTTGAATGCTGAGGTTAATTCAAGGCTAGGTAATGATGCTAAAGCTAAAGAAATATTGAAAAATATGTTATCCATACGTCTTAATGATACTTCGTATATTGATAATTTATCTGGAAAGACCTTATTAGATGAGATTTTGTTACAGACTCGTATAGAACTTTGGGGGGAAGGTAAAGCTTATGCAGCTATTAAGAGAAATAAAGGAACGTTTAAATATGCATCTAATCATCTGAGTAATCCTAATGGGAAATTTCAGTATGATGATGAACGCATGACTTTTAAAGTACCTCAAGCTGAATTATTAAACAATACTGTTTATAATGACTAGTTGTTAGTCCTAAATATAAAGAAAGGGAGTTTACTCAAGCAGTAGGCTCCTTTTTTTTTATACTATTTGAGAAGAATTTGTGTTAAGAGTTGGAAAGTAAGCAGAAGTTTTGGATCAACGTTAAAGGTTGGGGAGGAAAGTGTAAAATAATATCTTTGCCTTATGATGGATAGCCAAGAAATACTAAAACTAATCTTACCTACTTACTTAGTAGAACACTTCAATATTACCAAAATAGAAGAATTAGAAACAAAACTACATATCTACTTTGAAGAGAAGAATGATTACGCAAATCAATGTACAGAAAGACAGCTTATTTCTAAAGGTTTCTATAGTATGATTACTATTGAAGACTTCCCATTACGAGGTAAATCAGTTAAACTACATGTTCAACGTCGTCGTTGGACAGATAAACAAACAGGAGAAATTATATCACGTGATTGGAATATCATCGCAGAAGGAACACGAATGACTACAGAGTTTTCGGAGTTCTTAAAAAAATTGGCCGATACTAAAGTACTTAGCTGTAAGGTTATTGGTGAATTATTTGGGGTTAAAGGAGAGAAGTTTCAACGCCAATACAAACATAAAACTAGTGGTTTCAAACAATGGGATCAACAAGAACATGCACAAGACTGGCTACTCTACCCAGAAAATATAACTAATCAGTTGTCCATAGACGAAGTATGTTTATCTATGGGAGAGTTATATACTATACTGACTTCTAAAGCCAGTAAAGGTCAGGAAAAAACTATTGTTGCGATAGTTAAAGGAACAAAATCAGATACTGTAATTAAGCATCTATCTAAACTACCTAAAAAGCTTAGAGATAAAGTAACTGAGATTACTTTAGATATGGCAGGGGCTATGAAACAGATAGCTAAGAAGTGCTTTCCTAAAGCTGTACAGGTAATCGATCGTTTTCATGTACAAAAGCTTGTAAGCGAAGCTGTACAAGATATTAGAATAAAATATCGATGGGCTGAACTTGACGCTGAGAACACTGCTATTTTAAAGGCTAAGGAACAAGGCACTATATATAATCCTGAAATACTTACTAATGGAGATACTAAGAAGCAACTTTTAGTTCGCTCACGTTCTCTACTTTATAAAAACCAAATTAATTGGACATCTGATCAACAAGAAAGAGCTAAAATACTATTTGAATTATACCCAGAGATTAAACAAGCCTATCTATTAGCTAATAACCTTAGACAGATATATAATCTACAAATAGATAAAGAAATAGCCATGACTAAGCTAGCTCATTGGTTTAATGATATTGAAAAAGCTTCACTCAAACACTTTAGTACTGTTTTAAAGACTTTTAATGTACACTATAACGAAATCATCAATTACTTTATTAATAGAAGTACAAATGCTTCTGCGGAATCATTTAATGCCAAAATTAAATTCTTCCGTATGATGTATAGAGGTGTTAGAGATAAGAAGTTTTTCCTTTTTAGATTAACCAAACTTTTTGCGTAGTCCCCAACTTTTGTCACTGATCCGAAGTTTTAGTCAACCTATACAAGATACTTCTTATTTGTACTCCTCCTTTAAACATGACGTGATCGAATTAGACGCTGTGTCAAAATTGTATCGATCTTAGTTTGTTTATTAATAAATTTAATAGTTTTTTGTTTTTTAATTTTATTATATATGTGTTTTTTTGTTTTGTTTTTTAATAATAATGTTTGATTTAGTTTTTATTTATAAGGTTAGTTTAATGTTTGATTTTTTAAAAAACTTAAAATAAACTTAATGAGTTTAAAATATTTTGTTAGATTTGTCATACTAACTAATCAATAATTAAAATGAAATCAAAGTTTAAATGGATCTTAGTGGGGTCTCTTGCTTTTTTAGTGCAAGTAGGTTTTGCTCAGGAAAAGACTTTTAATGGGATTGTAAGTGAAGGTGGACTTCCTCTTCCAGGTGTTTCCGTTACGATTTCTGGTACTTCAGAAGGTACTCAGACTGACCTTGACGGAAAGTATTCGTTAAAAGTTAAAAAGGGAGATGTCATTATTTTCTCTTTTGTAGGAATGAAAGACATTAAACACACTGTAGGTGGTGAAGCTGTTTACAATGTGACTATGGCAAGCGATGAAGAAATGCTTGACGAAGTAGTAGTAACAGCTTTAGGTATTAAGCGTGATAAGAAAAAGTTAGGTTATTCTTCACAAGAAGTTAAAGGAGATAACTTATCTGGATCAGGTCAGACAAATGCTGTTAATGCACTTTCAGGAAACGTTGCTGGTCTTCAAGTAACTGCTCCTTCTTCAATGGGAGGTTCTGCACGTATCGTATTACGTGGTGTTAAATCTGTAACAGGTAACAACCAGCCTCTTATTGTAGTAGATGGTGTGCCATTAGATAACAGTAACTTCTCTGATACAAATATGCAACGTGGAGCTGGAGGTCGTGACTATGGTGATACTTCTGCAGATATTAATCCAGATGATATTGAATCTGTAACAGTATTAAAAGGAGGTCCTGCTTCTGCTCTTTATGGAAATAGAGGGGGTAATGGTGTTATTATCTATACTACTAAGTCGGCTAAAAATGGACGTACTGACATCGAGTTTAATGCTGGTATCACTTTTGAAAGTATAAATATTATGCCTAAACTTCAAACCCAATATGGGGGAGGTTCTACTACTAAATTTAGAACTCAAGAAATAGGAGGTAAGGTTTATAATATTGCGCAATATAATGTAGATGAAAGCTGGGGGCCTAAGTTCGATGGTACAATGTATTTACCATGGCATGCATATGATCCTGAATTTGCTAATGATTATATGAAAGAGATTCCTTGGGAGAAATCAAAGAATGATGTGAAATCTTTCTTTGATACAGGAGTTACACATAATCAATCTTTTGCTATTGGTAGATCTTTTAAAGATAGTAATGTTAGAATGTCTTTTAGTAACAATGTTACGGAAGGTGTGGTTCCAAATTCAAAACTTCAGCGTAATAATTTATCTATAAGTGCATCTACACAATTAACAGATAAATTAAAAGCAGAAACTAACTTTAATTATGTATATACTAAAGGATTTAACCGTCCTGAAGTTGGTTATGGTGATAACTCTGTGGCACAAAAGTTCTTTCAATGGGGACAACGTCAATTAGATTTTAAAAAATTACAAGACTATAAATTAGCGAATGGAGATCAACGTTCTTGGAACAGAACAGCTTGGAATAATGGAACACCTGCGTATTCTGATAACCCTTATTGGGTAATCAATGAGAACACATCTCAAGATGTTCGTAATAGAACGTATGGGAATGTGAAGTTAACATATAATTTTACTGATAAAATATATGCTGTAGGAACTGTATATGGTGATCGTTATAGTTTTACTGTTGAAGAAAGAGTGGCCGTAGGTTCACAAGCTACTTCTAAATATAGTATTATGAAACGTAATGTTTCTGAATATAACTATGAAGGACGTGTACATTATGATGATCACTTTGGAGATTTTGGACTTAACGCTTTTGTGGGAGTTAATAGAAGTGAAAAGCGTAGAGATTATGTTTATGGTACAACAGTTGGAGGTTTAGATTTACCTAATTTATATAATTTAGGAAATAGTGTATCTGATGCTAAAGCTTCAAATAATCAAACTCATTCACGTACAAATTCACTTTTTGGATCTGTTAGTTTAAACTATAAGGAGTATTTGTTTTTAGAAGCAACAACACGTACAGACTGGTTTTCGACTGTTAAAAAATCAGTTACATATCCATCTGTTACAGGAACATTTATCTTCTCTCAGTTAATGCCAGAGATTGATTGGTTATCATTTGGTAAAGTTCGTGTAGGATGGGCGCAAGTTGGAAATGATACAGATGCCTATAGAACAGAAGATTATTTTAATTTGAATGGACCTTTCTTAGGAGACCCTACTTATGCATTGAGCGCAACAGCAAATAATCCTGATTTGAAGCCAGAAATGATGACTACAAAAGAAATTGGATTAGAAGCTTCTTTCTTAAATAATAGAGTAGGATTTGAAGTTTCTTATTATCAGATTGAGACAAAAGATTTGATTACGCGTGTTCAGTATGATGCAGCAACGGGATTTGCTTATCGTTGGATGAATGCTGGAGATATGGAAAATAAGGGAATAGAAGCTACTTTAAATTTAGCTCCAATTCGTACAAATGATTTCTCTTGGGATATTTCTGTAAACTTTGCAAAGAATAAAAATAAATTAACAAGATTAGCAGAAGGAGTTCAATCTGTAGAAATTACAACCGCTCCATTTAATGTGTCATTACAAGGTAAAGTAGGTGAGACTTATGGTCAAATTTATGGAACAGATTATGTTTATGATGATAAAGGAAATAAAGTAATTGGTGATGATGGATTATATAAAGCAACTGGTGTTCAGGCTTTAGGTTCTTATTTACCAGATTACAATATGGGAATTAGAAATGGATTTAAATATAAAAACTTCAGTTTAGGTGTGCTATTAGATATCCAAAAAGGAGGTAAATATTATTCTACTACACATATGTTTGGAATGTATTCAGGTATGTTAGAAGAAACTGCTGAAAATGGTATCCGTGAAAAAGGTATTATTCTTGAAGGAGTTAAGGCTGATGGAAGTAAGAATGACCAAGTAGTAAGCGCTTCTAAGTGGGCTAAAGCTCACCAAACATCTGTTGATGCTCAGAATATCTTTAGTTCTGATTACATTAAATTACGAGAGGTATCTTTAGGTTATGATTTACCTTCTAAATGGATTGGACCATTTAAAGGAATTACTATTTCAGCTTATGGACGTAACTTGTTTACTTGGAACTTGGATTGGAAAGGAATGGATCCAGAGATGGCATCTTACGGAAGTGGTAATATTCAAGCTATTGAAGGAGCTTCATTACCATCTACAAGATCTTATGGTATGAATGTTAAATTTAAATTCTAGAAACTCTCATGAAAAAGTATATATATAAAATGTCTTTATTAGCTTGTTTTATGGCTTTCGTAAGTTGTGATAAAGATTTAGAGACAATTAATGAAAACCCTAATTTACCTAAAGAAGTTCGTACTAATGGGTTGTTTAATGGCGCTAATAAGGATTTAATGACTAAAACTCGTGGAGGTTTCCCTTCTGGACGTATGGCATTACCTTGGGTACAGTATTCGGCTCAACGTAATTATACAGCAGAAGATAGACACCAGTTTCGAGTAGGTGTTAATAATAGTTTATATAGAGACATATATTTAGCTGTTAAGAATTATAAAGAAATTATAGATATTGTTGATGATCCTAAGAATGCAGCAAGAGTAGCTACTTATGGAGACCCTGCTAATCAAAAAGCAGCAGCACGTATTATGATTGCTTATGCTCAATTGCAAGCTGTAGATATGTATGGTGATGTTCCATATTATTCTTATAGTACTGAGGATGATGATTTTCAAGGAATGACTTTAACACAAGAGGGGGAAATAGCAACTCCAAAGTTTGCGCCACAAGAAAAGATTTATAAAGATTTGATGAAGCAACTTAAAGAGGCTGCAGATGAAATTAATATGAATGCAAGTAATGTGTTTAATTCTGGAGATTTCTTATTTGGTTCTCCTTTAAAACTGAAAAAGTTTGCTAATTCTTTGCGTTTAAAGATTGCTAATAGAGTTAAAGGTGTAATTCCTGAGGCTAATGCTCATTTAGATGAGTTAAAAGCTAATTTAGACTTTTTAATGCAATCTAATAACGATAATGTAGCTCAAAAGTTCCAAAATGATAAGGTTAATCCTGCGCCATTTTATAGAGCTGGTTTTATCGATAAACGTAATGACTTTTCGCCTACTAATATTTTTGTTGAAATGTTAAAAGGAGAGAGTAAAGTAGCTCATAAGAATCCTTTTGATGGAATTGTTGATCCTCGTTTATATAGAATGGTAGCTCCAACAACTCAATTATTAGATGTTAAGAAAGAAGATGGTACTATTGTTAAGGAAGAAGTAGCAGTTGATTTTCTAAATAATAGTGTTTCTGTTCCTAGTATCGAATTAGGAAATTATATTGATAGAGATGGAGAGAATGGTCTAAAGTTTTATCAAGGAATGCCTATTGGAATTCAAGATGAATTAGCAGGAGGACAGGCTGACTATGCATCACAGTTTAGTGCTGAAGTTTATAAAGCAGACTATGAAGAAGTTTTAATGGAATATGCTGAAGTAGCTTTTATACTTGCTGAATTAGGTATAGATACTGAGAATAATTATAAAAACGGTATTAAAGCTTCTATGGAAAGATGGAAAGTAAATGCTAGTGCAATCAATGATTATCTTTCTAAAGTAGGATCGTCTTCTTTAGAAAAGATAATGACTCAGAAATATATTGCGTTGTATATGCAACCTTATGAAGCATGGGCAGAATACCGTAGAACGAAGTTTCCTAAGAACTTATTATTACCTGGGCAGAGTCACGATTTGATAGTGCCAGAAAAGGAAGTAACTTCTTATGTATTTGAATCATTAAAAGGATTAAATGATTTACCAGAACGTTTAGAATATCCAACAGACATGAATCTTGTTAATAAAAATAACAAAGATGCTGCTGCTGCTCGAATGGGTGGTGACAAAATGGATACAAAACTTATCTGGGCTAAGAAATAATTAGCTTACTAAGTATAAAATAGAAAGCCATCTTCGGATGGCTTTTTTTATTTAATTCAAAAATAAATTTACCTTTGTCCAAATTATATTTTTATGAGAAAGTACCTAGGTGTTTTTCTATTGTTTTTTTGTTGTGTGACTATTCAGGCACAGTTTCAAACTTTAGATATGCAAGGAAGTTATAGACCTGATGGAGACCAAGATAAAAAAGAGAAGAAAGAAATAGGAAGCCTTAGACAGAAGGTAAAGAAAGACTCTGTGGCACCTATCAGTGACTATAAGATAATCTCGATTAAGAATGACACAATAGCTGTTGATACAGCTCTATCTGTAAAGAAGCATTATGAATTTAATTATTTAAGAAAAGATCCTTTTGGGTTAGTTCAGTTTGCTAATGAAGGTCAGACTTATAACGTATTAAAATATAATTATAAAGCGAATCATGTTTTACCAGGTTTTGGTTTCGAAGCTAAGCAGTTTGCATACCTAAATGTAGAAGATATTAAGTATTTCTCTGCACCTACTCCTTATACTGATTTATACTATAGATCAGTGATGAAACAGGGACAAAACCTTGATGCCTTCATTACTTTAAATACAAGTAAGAACTTAAATTTCTTTGTAGGGTATAAAGGATTGCGTTCTTTAGGAAAGTATATTAATCAACTGTCTTCAACAGGGAATTTTAGAATAGGGTCAAGTTATCAATCTGAGAACAAGAAATATTTGATGAGAGCTCACTTTACAGCTCAAGACATCATGAATAAAGAGAATGGGGGGATACGTGACTTAGATCTTTTCGAAAGTAGTGTTAAACCATATAATAAACGTGAACGTCTTAATGTCTATTACAGAGATGTAGAAACGATGTTGAAAGGAAAGCGTTTATACTTAAATCATCAATATCAGTTAAACAATTCTTTTAAAAATGGTATTTTATTAACTCATGAGTTTACTTATGAAGATAAGTTCTTTGAGTATACACAAGCAGATATTAATAGCCAGTTTACAGATAAGACACACTTTGGAGATGCATTTAAAAGTAGTATTGATAATAAGACTAGATATTACAATGTATTTAATAGAGTAGGGGCTGCTTACCAGTCAGATGTAGCAGGACGATTTGAAGGGTTTGTTGATTTTTATAAGTATAGATATCATTATAAAAGTATTGCTCATGTGGGAGGTGGTCTAATACCAGATCAACTAGAGAAGAATATAACAATGCTAGGTGGTAGATATATTTATCATAAGGAGAATTGGAAAGCAAATGTTTTAGCCAGTACATCTCTAGGGAATGACGAAACAAGAAATTTCGAAGCTAATTTAGATTATAAATATTCAGAAGATATTGCATTTCAATTAGGCTATCAAAACCTAAATAGAATGGGGAATTTAAACTATTATTTATATCAGAGTGATTATGTTAACTACAATTGGTATAATGAGTTTAAGAACGAAAAGATTAATCAATTCGACGCTTCTGTGACTACACCATGGGTAAAGCTGTCAGGAACATATTCAGTGTTAAAAGATAAACTATATTTTTCAAATGATGCTACTGAGTTTGATAAGTTTGGTATTCCACAACAAGTGTTAGTTACCCCTAAACAATATGGTGGTACGATTAACTACTTATCTATTCAAGCCGAGAAAGACTTTAGATTTGGTAAGTTTGGTTTAGATAATACATTCTTGTATCAAAAGGTAGATCAAAAAGATAATATCTTAAATGTACCAGAGTTTGTGACACGTAATACTTTATATTTTACAGATGCATTCTTTGATAAGGCTTTAAAGTTCCAGACAGGTATCACCTTGAGTTATTTTACGAAGTACTATGGAAATGATTACAATCCATTGATAGGAGACTTTTTTGTACAAGATAAAGTTGAAATAGGGAATTACCCAGTATTAGATTTCTTTATTAATATGAAGATTAGAACAGCTAGAATATATATTATGTTGGAGCATTTTAACTCTAGTATGACAGGATACAAATATTATTCAGCACCTAATAATCCATATAAGGACTTTACCTTGAGATTTGGGATAACATGGAACTTCTTTACATAAGAATTTAGAATAAAAAAAAGCGCAGTTTTACAAAAAGTAAAACTGCGCTTTTTTTATTCTCCAAAGAGAACACCAGACACATTCCAATAACTAAAGCTATTACCTTCTCTTCTTCCTTGAGGTATTTTGACTTCTAAGGTATGTGTACCTTTCTTTATATCTCCTAGAGGAACCCAAATAGGTGGCGTGATAGCACCAGGGCACCAGTTAGAACGGCTAAGATCAGATGAGGATAACCCTGTCTCAAAATTACCAGAAGCAGGATTATACTCTCTATAAGAGCCACAGTCTTGTCTCCATGGAAAGTAGTCTAACACTTTATCAGTATCTAGAGTGATTGTATTAAGTTTAGGATTAAATTCATCTCCATTCTCCCATCCGCCATGTCCTGTTGTGATATACCTTAATCTAGCATTTTTAATATCAGTAGTTGTCGTAAAGGTTATTTTTAAACCTGTAGGTGAAGCGAACATAATAGGATAGTTCTGACCTGCCATCTCCATTAGATTAGTAGTGTTAAAGATAGGCATCATCGTTGTCGTTTTATTAGCATTGCTTAGTCCGTCAGGATGGATAGTGATATCAGCACTTATTTTATGACCATCTTTATCATAATTGCCTATATATACCCCTACATACCATTCACTATTGCTTAATAAAGGTTGAAACTCAGAAATCTCTTGTCTATAATACACCTTCTCTTGCCATTTATAATCTAGTACATCGATATGATTAAAGCCTTTGACACCAAATGGAGTGAAGAAGCGCATTAACTCTATCGGAGGAGTATAGTTTTGTGTAGCGATAACACCTTGGAATTTCTCTGACGAATCCTGATTCTGATAGATAGGGAGTACCTCTATACCTTGTTCTAAAGCATCCATAAAAGAAATTTCGTGATAGTGCGGTATCAAGAACACACTACCTGTTCTATCATAAGCATCGCCATTAGATTGTTCTGTTAAGTTGACGAATATTTGATCAGTAGGTTTTATAGCAGGTATTTTTACTTTAGTAACGATAACTGTCCCTTTAGCGAAGCGCATTAGATTTGGCTTATTAATAATAGAGTCAGAGAAATTGATCAAGTCATCTTCGAATAGCTTAATTGTAGTGAATCTGCTTTTCCATAGTTCAGTTTTATAAGTTTTAGTATCTACCTCATGACTATCTTCTAGTTGTATATAGTCTTGTATATTCAGTTTTAAATCTTTGTTTATTTTATTAGCTATCGTTTTGTATGTACCATTGCGATCTATCTCTAACACTACCCCTAGATTAGCTCCTAATGACATAGGACTTCCTTTCGCTTTTAGATCGTTAGTGTACCATAAGGTGATTTTATTAGAATTAATTGTTATAGTCGCTTTATTGCATTTATAGCCTAATATTGTTTTGGTCTCTTTATGATGTGTGAAGGATTGGTTGGTGTTTGGAAGTACCATCTTTATTTTATTCTTCTTTGTTAGATGGGCTACACTGTATTGAATATTGTTTTTATAGTCGATATAAGTTTGTTCATAAGGATATTTTTCTAGCCCTATATCGAGTTGCTTTTTCTTAGCGATAAAAGCATTATCCTCATTTGCTATCAGAATTATAGGGTCTTCTACATTGATTATTTTATTGTTGGAGTAAGTATAGTATTCTATAAGCATATTTTGGTTAGGTTTTTGTGCGTATATAATACTAGAAGACAAGGTCATAGTAAGACAAGTGAGGTAGAATAATATTCTCATGATTGTAGTTAGTGTGATTATAGTTTTTTATAAAAATAGAGAAAACGAATTGAATATAATCAATAAGAGAATACTTTTATGAAAGAAGCTTTTCTACATTATGTTTGGGCAAATCAGTTGTTCAATTCTAAAGACTTATATACAACATCTAATGAATCTCTCAATATACTTTCTACAGGGACTTTTACAGGTCTAGATGGGCCTGACTTTTTTAATGCAAGAATATGCATTGCTGATCAGGAATGGGCGGGAAATGTAGAGATACATATTAAGGCTTCTGACTGGTATGCACATCATCACGAGCGAGATCAACGTTATGATAGTGTGATACTACACGTAGTTTGGGAATATGATATTCCAGTTTTTAGATTAGATGGCAGTGAGATATCTGTTTTCGTTTTGAAGAACTATGTAGATCAACAAGTATTAGAGAAATGTACTCAACTCTTTTTGCGCAAGAATCACTTAAACTGTGAAGATAGCATAGGAGCAGTTGACCCATGTATCTGGACCTTCTGGAAAGAGAAGTTGTTTCTGGAACGGTTGATAGAAAAAACCAAACCAATGGAACAATTGCTTTTAGAAACAAATAATCATTGGGAACATGTATTCTTTTGTTTTCTAGCTAAGAGCTTTGGTTTGAACGCGAATGGCGAAGCATTCTATGATGCAGTAAGACATCTACCTATAGTGTCTATTTATAAACAATCCCAATCCTTGTTACAAATAGAAGCCCTATTGTTTGGAGTAACAGGTCTGTTAGAAGAAGAGTATGAGCTAGAGGATGACTACGTAAAAGACATAAAAAGAGAATGGATCTTCTTAAGACATAAATATACTATTTCAGTATCATCCCCATCTCCTATACGATTCTTTCAGCTTAGACCACCTAATTTTCCTACTATTAGATTAGCACAGCTGAGTAGTTGGTTATATCACCAGCAGATCCCTGTTGTAAAGATACTGACAACAACAGATTTAGATTATTTCTATCAATTATTTGATATAAAAGTGAGTTCATATTGGGAGACACATTATGTATTTAATAAAGTAAGTAAGAAACAGGCTAAGAAGCTGACTAAAGACTTTATTGATTTAGTAATTATCAATGTCATTTTACCGATGCAGATTATTTATCAGAAGTCGATATCGCATGAAGATTACGATATTAGTGATATTATAACACTAGCCGAAAGCATAAAAGCGGAGAAGAACAGTATCGTCAGTTTATTCTCTAGTTATAATATAACAGCGATTAATGCTGTAGATAGCCAAGCTCTAGTTCATCTAAAGAAGAAGTATTGTGATAGTAATCGATGTATAGAGTGTGCTGTAGGGAAAGAATTTCTCAAAAAAAGTTAATCATACACCATAGTTCACTTCGCTGTGATGGATATTGTTTATCTTTGTCTAGTTAATATGATATAGGTATGGTTACTAGTTTAAGACACTATTTCGAGAAAAGAGGATTCAGAGTATCTAGCCGTCTAGGGGATAGATTAGGGATGCGCGCTACTAGTGTGCGTCTGTTCTTTATCTATTTATCATTCTTTACCTTAGGACTAGCTTTTGCTTTATATCTTACTTTAGCTTTTTTAGCTCGTATTAAAGACTTAATCTATACAAAGAGAACATCAGTGTTCGACCTATAAATCTCTTTGAATACTGTATGTGAGTTAGATAGTAATCTTGTAATTTTCCTGTAAAAAGAGGAGATGTTATCTAACTACAGAAAAAGATTTTACTACTACACGAAGTCACAGAAGCGAGGCCTTTTCTTTTTAGTGCTCCTTGTGATTGCCATTCAGCTTTATATCTATTATCCTAGGTCATCCGATCTGCAAATAGTTGAGCAGTATTCCACTCTTTTTAACGATGAGTATCAGAAGCAGATTAGTCTATTAGATAGTATTAATACTATTGCCATAGCTAAGCGAGATACGATCTATCCTTTTAACCCCAACTTTATTACAGATTATCGAGGCTTTGTTTTAGGAATGTCTACAGCGGAGATAGATCGGTTATTATTATTCCGAAAGGAGAATAGGTATGTCAATTCTGCTAAAGAATTTCAACAAGTTACTCAAGTATCAGACGAATGGTTGAAAACCTATAGTACTTATTTTAAGTTCCCAGATTGGGTGAATAACCCTAAGGTTAAACGAGAATATGTTGAGTATAGTAAGCCTAAAGTAGATGTCCCTATAGTAGCAATATGTATAAATAGTGCAACTTTAGAAGACTTACAGAAAGTCAGAGGAATAGGCCCGTATTATGCCGATAAGATTATGAAAGAAAGGGAGAAGTACGGTGGTTTTGTGTCCATACAGCAGTTAAAGTTTGTGTATGGGCTTTCTGAAGAAGTTGTAAATGAATTATATAGACATTTTAAAGTGATGAATGCACCAACTGTTACAACTTTAAATATCAATGAAGCCTCTATAAATCAATTGAAAGAATTACCCTATATGAATTATTATATCGCAAGAGAAGTAGTTAAGCACAGGAGTATGAATGGAGATTTTGTTAATAAAGAAGGATTACTACAAATTGAGAAATTCCCTATTGACAAAATTGATATAATTAGTTTATATTTGAGATTTACGAATTAAAACTATCAACCATGAATTTTGAATACAATGAAACTCAAGCAATGATTGCTCAATCTATAAGAGACTTTGCAGAACAACATATTCGCCCACATATTATGGAATGGGACGAAGCTCAAATCTTTCCTGTAGATTTATTTAAAAAACTAGGAGAGATGGGATATATGGGAGTTTTAGTTCCTGAAGAGTACGGAGGATCTGGACTAGGTTACCACGAATATATCACTATCGTAGAAGAAATTTCTAAAGTTGACTCATCTATTGGTTTATCAGTAGCAGCACATAACTCATTATGTACTAATCATATTTTATCATTTGCGAATGAAGAACAAAAGAAAAGATGGTTACCTAAGCTAGCGACAGCAGAGTGGATCGGTGCATGGGGATTGACAGAGCACAACACTGGATCTGATGCAGGAGGTATGAGTACTACAGCTGTGAAAGATGGTGATCACTGGATCTTAAATGGAGCGAAGAACTTTATCACTCATGCTATCTCGGGTAACGTTGCAGTTGTTATCGTTCGTACAGGAGAGAAAGGTGATTCTCACGGGATGACAGCTTTCGTAGTAGAGAAGGGTACACCAGGATTCTCTAGTGGTAAGAAAGAAAATAAATTAGGAATGCGTGCATCTGAGACTGCAGAACTTATCTTTGATAATTGTCGTGTACCTGATGCTAACCGTTTAGGAGAAGTAGGAGAAGGGTTCATTCAAGCGATGAAAGTATTAGATGGAGGGCGTATCTCTATTGGTGCATTATCATTAGGCATTGCTAAAGGAGCTTATGAAGCAGCATTGAAATACTCAAAAGAAAGAGTTCAATTCGGAAAACCAATTAGCCAATTCCAAGCTATCGGTTTTAAATTAGCGGATATGGCTACAGAGATTGAGTGTTCTGAGTTATTATTACACAAAGCAGCTTTCTTAAAGAACAATAACAAACCAATGACTAAGATCGGAGCGATGGCGAAGATGTATGCGTCTGAAGTATGTGTGAAAGTATCTACAGAAGCGATCCAAATCCATGGAGGATATGGATATACTAAGGACTTCCCAGTAGAGAAGTTCTTCCGTGATTCGAAGTTGTGTACTATCGGAGAAGGAACTACAGAGATTCAGAAATTAGTTATCTCTCGTAACATTTTAAAAGACTAATCAGATTAGGCGATATATAAGAAAGGGAAGCTACTGAGCTTCCCTTTTTTGTTGTCGTTCATGAAAGGCTGTTGCCATAAGACTTAATGCGCCATCACCCACTATATTACACGCAGTACCAAAACTGTCTTGTAGTGCGAATATGGTTAATACTAATGCTATCCCTGTATCATCGAAGCCCAGCATAGAGGTTATTAATCCTAAGGATGCCATTAGCGCTCCCCCAGGTACACCAGGTGCTCCTAGAGCGAATACACCTAGTAAAAGCACAAAGAGAATCAATGTGCTAACATCAGGTAAATGCCCATAAAGGACTAAGGATACTGTCATCACAAAGAAGGTCTCTGTAACCATAGCACCACATAAGTGTACGTTAGAAAAGAACGGAATAGTGAAGTTCGTAATCTCCGGCTTTAGTACCTTGCTCTTATGTGCTGATTGTAGTGCTACACCTAAGCTAGCCGCTGAAGACATCGTTCCTAGCGCAGTTAGATAGGTTGATCCATAATGTCTGAGTACTTCCCACGGATTCTTTTTAGCGTACAGACCTGCAATCGTGTATAAGATGGCGATCCATATGATATGAGCTAAGATCACGATGATAATCACGATTAAGAATATAGGTAATTGGGACTGTATGCTACCTACATAACTAAGCAAAGCAAAATTACATGCAATGTATAAAGGCAATAAAGGCACTAGTACTCTATTGACTAATAATAACACAATCTCTTTAAAATGATCGAAAGCTATCTCTAATGGTTTAGACTGTGTCCATAGTATACCTAAACCTATCATTAGTGCAAGTACTAAGGAAGTCATCACATCGAATATAGGTGGAATGTCTAGTTTAAAAAGCATCTCAGGTAATGCTCTTCCCGTAGCAGCAGTAGAGGGGATATCTAGCCAAGGTAATATAGTGTATCCTAATGAACCACTGAATAGTCCTGCTCCGACACTCGATATATAGGCTATAGCTAGGGAGAACCCTATAATAACAGAAGACTTCTGGTCTAGCTTAGCGATAGACGATACGATAAATCCTAAGATGATTAAAGGAACTAAAAATAAGATTAGTTGTCCTAAAATATGTTTCGTTGATAAGATGACTTGAAGTAGAATATCATTTAGATAAGGTCCTACTAATAGACCGATGATTACTCCTGATATTAATCTAACGATAGTATTGTTTACTAATTTCTTTAGCATAGCGTAGAAGGTATAAAAAAGGGAAAGCACAGGCCTTCCCTCATTATCTTTATTTATCACTGTATTTTGTTACCATAAGGCTAAGTGCTCCATCTCCTGTAATATTACATGCAGTACCGAAGCTATCTTGTAATGCAAATATCGTTAAGGTTAATGCGATACCAGCATCGTCAAAACCTAGTACCGAAGCGATGATACCTAATGAGGCCATTACAGTACCTCCAGGTACACCAGGTGCTCCGATAGCGAAGATACCTAGCAGTAGTACGAATAAGATCATCGTACCGAGTGTAGGTAATGTACCATATAACACTTGAGATACAGTCATCACGAAGAATACTTCTGTCAATACTGATCCACATAAGTGTATATTAGAGAAGAACGGAATAGTAAAGTTCGTTATCTCAGGTTTTAGCACTTTACTTTTGTGTGCAGATTGAAGAGCCATTCCTAGAGAAGCTGCTGAAGACATCGTCCCTACAGCTGTTAGATAAGCAGAAGGATAATGTTTAATAACTTCCCATGGATTCTTACCAGAGTATATCCCAGCTATCGTATATAACACACCTAACCAAATGAAGTGTGCCACTATCACGATAAGAATCACAGTTAAGAACACAGGTAGCTGTGACTGTATAGACCCTTCATAACTAAGTAATGCAAAGTTTGCCATAATATAGAATGGCAATACTGGTACTAATACCCTATTCACTAATAACAATACGATATCTTTAAAAGAATCAAATGCGCGCTCTAGCGGTTTAGACTCTGTCCATAGAATACCGATACCGATCATTAAGGCAAGTGTCAGAGAAGTCATCACTCCAAAAACTGGTGGTATATCTAACTTAAACAACATTTCAGGAAGCTCCTTAAGAGTCTCTACATTGTTCTCTATCTGTAAGTGAGGGATAATGTTAAACCCTAGTGTACTACTAAAGAACCCTGCTCCGATACTAGATAAGTAAGCAATAATAATAGAGAAACCGATTATACCAGTCTGTCCCTTGTCTAGTTTAGCGATAGAAGACACTACGAATCCTAGAATGATCAGCGGTACTAAGAACAGAATGATCTGACCTAGTATATGTCTCGTTGATAAAATGATTTGTAGTAAGCTGTCTGTAAGATATGGTCCTATGACTAGACCAACTATCACCCCTAGTAAAAGTTTTACTATAGTATTACTAAAGAATTTCTTCATATTCTGATACCTGTATTTTTGATTAAAGTACTAAATTATTCAAAGCAAAGATATTTATAAACCTTGTTTTTTATTAGTCATTTTCAGAATATACCATATATATGGTAGTGGAGGTGAGGAGTTGTGATATAGGATATTAGTAATGATATGTTTTTGTAGATATAGTTTGGTTCGGAGACAGACTTAGTGTCGTTCGGAAAAGGGGGCTTTATCCTAGTAAAAACCGAGGTTTTTCCGAACAACTTCCGAACAAACTGCTTAATAAAGCGTAACCAATTTCTTGTAAGCCTTGTCAATAAAGAGTTGATAAGGATTATCGTTTTCTCATAAATATCTATTTTAACCAAATCAGATCATTTTCTCCAAAGTAGGTCAACTGTAAAATGAATAGGATGTTTATAAGGAGTTTATGAATTGTTACTTCATTAAATATTCGTAATATTAACATAGTAGAAATATGACTAGGTATGAAGAGCGTTTTAGAAACAGATCGATTAGTATTAAGAGAATTAACTACTGCAGATGCAGCGCACTTTTATCAGCTAAACCTTAACCCTAATGTGATGCGCTATACAGGGGATGATGCTTTTGACAGTGTGGATGATGCGCATACTTTCTTAGCTAATTATAGTGATTATGAGAGAAACGGATATGGACGATGGGCAGTCATCCGAAAAGAGGATAATGTGTTCTTAGGATGGTGTGGACTAAAGTACAATGCTGATATAGATAGGACAGATATAGGCTTTCGCTTCTATGAGGAGTATTGGAATATGGAGTATGCTACAGAGAGCGCAAAGGCGTGTTTAGAATATGGATTTACAGCCTTAGGGCTACACCGTATTATCGGTAGAGCGATGAAAGAGAATATTGCATCAATCAAAGTATTAGAGAAGATAGGACTAGTCTATGAGAACGATTTTGACTTCGATGGGCATATAGGCGTGTTGTATGTAATAACACGGTAGAGATACAATACTTTATGTCTAAATAGTATAAAAAAATAGAACTGAAATGGATAAAGAAATAAAAGAATATACAAAGCAAGAATTAGGGATATCAGCTATGTCTATTGGCCAATTAAAACGGATAAGAGTATTAGCAAAAGCGTTATTAATCTTGATTTTATCACAGGTATTGTTAGTAATACTATTTGATCTTTTTTTAAGTGATACACTTCAACCTTTAATGAGTCAATTTTTCCTTATCATAATAGCGGGTTTTATAGATGGTAAATTGTTTGGTTTAGGATTGAGTTTCTTATTAGCCTTCTTAATATTTGTGTATATATGTTATCTTCTATATAGATTTAGTACATCTTTAAAAATAGCTTTAGAGATGAAGAACAGTAATAAATTAGAATATAGTTTAGGTAATCTTAGTAGGATAACTATACTTATCACTAGTTCTGTTTTAGTAGGTATTATTACTGCATTTATAATTTTTTTCTCAGTTATTAAGTCATGAATAATCAAGTAAATCAACATAGTGAAGATAGCAATCAAAAGTTAGTACTAACAGAACAATCACTACTTTACTTAAAACGTATTAGTAAGTGGGTTATACCTTTAATTGTTGTATGTGGAGTCATTAGTTTAGTCAGTTTTTTTGAACTATTTGTGAGGTTATCAAAACAAGAATATCTGCCTGTTTTAATGAATCTGTTAAGTTTTGTATTAAGTAGTTATTCATGTATGCATTTGTTCTTTTTAAGTAGACGAATCAGAAAGACCATTATTCATAATTCTGAAGAATTTTTAGAAGAAACTTTCAGTACTATTCGAAAGTTATTGTTTGTTATCTGTTTATTCTTTGTAATTAATTTAGTTATGACAGTCATTATAGGGTTCGTAAGATAGAGAAGTTTGTGAATGACTTTTACTTTGATGGTCATATAGGCGTGTTGTATGTAATAGCACGGTAGAAACATAATACTTTGTGTCTAACATAATACAGTCTTAATATTGATTCTTGTTTGATGTAAGGTACTAATGAATTGTTTCTCATAAGCTTTTTTAAAAAGGATAAGCTCTATCTGTCTAGTTTGTCATTCCGACGAAGGAGGAATCTCATATTATAAGACTTGTAGTATATAGTTATTAAATGTTATGTTTTAAACCTACTCCATTCAATATAGCATTCTTTATCTGAGTTAGTATATGAAAACGGTTAATAGTTAAAAGCTATTAACCGTTTTTTTATGGTTATAAGTCAGCAAGAATAAATAAACATCTCAAGATACCTAGCTCTAGTTTATCCACATTACTAAAACTGTGAACCGATAACAGTAAACCGTTAATCAATCTCCCATTCGCGCAGTAAATACTTCCATTCACGCACTCGTTTTTTTAGAAGTTGTGTTGTCAGATTACGTTTGTGATAGAATTAATCAAGAAGAAAGATGAGAACACTATTATGTTTGTTATTAACCATGTGTTTAGGTGCTGTGCAGGCACAACAGATTAAATTATCGGGTACAGTGGTGAACGATAAGAATAAACCAATCGAGAATGTGAATGTGTACCTTGAAGATAGCTTTGAAGGAGCATTGACTGATGTGAAAGGGTATTTTAGTTTTATAGTTACAGATACAGTAGTGAGTGGCGTACTGAGGTTAATGCACCCACAGTATGGAAATCTAGATGTAGAGATTAATACAAAGGAGAATTATAATGAATATTTTGTGTTAAGTGGGCAAGATGAGGTGATGGGAGAAATACTTATTACTACGAATAGTAAGAATAAGAGAGAACGCGCAGAGAGTATAGTATTAAATGCGATGGATGTAGTGAGTACTGCGGGTAGCCCTGGTAATATTATGGGAGTCCTAAGTACGATGCCAGGAGCACAGACCAATGGAGAAGATGGGAGACTACTGATACGTGGAGGTAGAGCAGAGGAGAGTGGTATATTCGTCAATGGTGTAAGGGTGTTTCAACCTTATACCTCTTCTGTGGGGAATGTACCTGTGCGTTCTAAGTTTAATCCATTTCTGTTTAAGGGGATGTCTTTCTCAGCAGGAGGATATAGCGCAGAGTTTGGAGATGCGTTATCAGGAGTATTACAGTTAGATACATCAGATGAGATAGATCCGTCACGTAGAGATTACTCTATCTCTACTGTAGGAGGGAGCTTCGCGCAGACACATCAATGGGGCAAGAACTCGCTGTCATATAGTCTAAACTATCTAAACTTAGGAGTCTATACTGCAGTGGTAAAACAGCGATATAATACTAAAAAACCTTTCTCTACAGCTTCTGTAGAGATGATGTATAAGCGCGAGATTAAGGACGGAGGATATAAACTATACACTGCTGTAGACCTCTCTACCATTAAGTATGAGCAAGAGATACAACCAAGTAATCGAGTAGATACACTAGGCTTTAAGTCGAGTAATGTGTATATGAATAGTGTGTTCTTTAAGAAGCTTACTCCTTATATGAGACTTGATATTGGTACGGGATTAGGGTATATGGATTATACAGGAGATAGCAATGATTTGAGTGTAAAGAAGATTAGTTGGGATGTGAATCAGAAGGTGAAGTTGTCTTATCAGTGGAATGGGCAGTTTCAGTCTTTTGTTGGGGTAGATGTACAGGCTTCTAAGTTAGATTTGACGAGAAGTAAAGGAAGTAGAGCGGAAGACTTAGGTACGGATGCGAATAGATGGGTATTGTTTTTTGAGAACAATTGGAAGATAACATCAGACTTGTCATTGAGAGCTGGTTTGAGAACGAGTAAGTATTCAGAGATAGAAGATTGGACAGTGGAGCCACGAGCGATGCTGACGTATCAGATGACACCTAAGCATCAGATGTCTTTCTCTTATGGGGTGTTTAATCAAGCGATGAACTTAGAACAGTCATTAGCAGTGAAACAAGAAGACTGGATGCAGGCTAATCATTATATACTGAACTATACTTATGAGTTTAGAAAACGTCTATTGAGAGCAGAGATGTTCTATAAAGACTATAGCAAGTTGTTATTAACTCCACTGGGTATGCCAAATGAGTATGCTCAGTTAGGAGAGGGCTATGCAAAGGGATTTGACTTGTTTTGGAAAGATAATATCACGATTAAGAATTTTAGCTATTGGGTAACCTATACTTACATTGACTCTCAACGTAAAGAGATGTATTGGAACGAATGGATACAGCCGTCTTATGTAGTGAAGCACAATTTTTCTGTGGTGACGAAGTATTGGATAGAGCAATGGAAGTCTCAGGTGAGTATGACGTATAACTACAGTAGTCCACGTCACTTCCACGATATGAATACAATTAATAAAGCTACTTATGAGAGTAGCCCGATACACAATGTAAGCATGAGTTGGGCTTATCTATTCAGCGGGCAAAAGATAGTGTACTTATCAGTAGATAATTTGTTGGGTAGAAACCCTGTATATGCTTATCAGTTTAATCAGCGAGGGGGACAACCTGATATCACGAATGCCTCTGCGAAACGATTTATATATGTAGGGTTTATGTGGACAATAAGTGCTGATAAGAAGAAAAACCAATTAGAGAATTTGTAAAACAACTTAAACATTAGAAACAACAGTTCGCGCAGTTTCTTTTTTAAAGATTTGATAGTCAGTGTAGATTTGTTGTATAATTAAATAATTAGAAAGATGAAAAAGTTATTGATTTTATTATTCGGTGTATTTAGTGTAGTGAGTTTCGGACAATCTAAATACGAGGTAGGAATGCAAAAAGCGATGCAACAATGGCAAAGTGGGCAATCGAAAGAAGCAGTGGCTATACTAGACCGCATAGCGATGTCTGATAAGGAGAATTGGGTACCAGTGTACTACAAGGTGTTTATAAGTATCACAGGAGGATTTAGTAATCCGAAGGCTGATAATATAGAAGATATCGTAGCAGCTAATCGCGTACTAATAGACCAATGGTTAGACAAGGGAGGAAGTGAGTGGTATGTATTAAAAGGAATGAATGAGACACTAGAGTTAATTACTGATCCGATGAATAAGGGGATGGTACAGACTCCGATTATTAATAAAGCGTATGATAAGGCGATAGAGTTAGATCCTACTAATCCGAGAGCGGTGTACTCTGTGGCAAGTTTTCAGATTAATAGCGCTAAGTTTATGAAGGTAGATATGGGGTATTACTGTAAGATGCTAGAGAAGTCGATAGAACTATTCGATAAACAGAAGAGTGATGTGCCATTCTATCCATCATGGGGGAAAGATTGGGCATTAAAAACACAAGAATTGTGTAAAGGGAAATAATTGTTACTGTCTTTGTTGTAATTTAGATTTTTATACATGAGAACTATGGTTATTAATTGGCGTCGACATATTCTATTAGCTACCAGCTTTGGATTGATTTTAAGTTTAATGATATCTTACTATTCTTTTCAAGATAAAGGGATGAGTTTTTTTGAGTTGTTTGGCAATGCTCGTTTTCAAAAATCTACATTCTCTTCATTTGTATTATCAGTACTGATCTATCTGTCTAATTTTATTACAAGCACTTTAGTTTGTTGGGGGATAGAGAGGCATGAAAAAAAGATAAAAGGACAGTTAAGTAAGAAGGTTAGTAATATAGCGTTCTTTATAAATGGTATCATTACTTCTGTTACTGCCTATTATCTGTTCTTAGCTATAATGCTCAATATCTTTTATGGTTTATCGTTTAAAGACTTTTACAATGGAGATCATATGCGCTTTGGTAACTTTTTAGCCATTGTGTTGATTAGTGTATTTGTTTTACTTGTTGTATTCATATTTGCTTACAACGATCAATTAAGGTTGTTAGAGTTGAAGAATAAGGAAATAGAGATAGAGTTACAGAAGAGTCAGATAGAGAGTATGAAAGAGCAGTTATCACCACACTTCTTGTTTAACAATATGAATGTGTTAATAAGTACAATACAAGAAGATCCAGTTAAGGCAGAGCAGTTCGCTCGCTCATTCTCTAAGATTTATAGGTATGTATTAGAAAGATTAGACAATACATCATGTGCTCTATCTGATGAGGTAGCTTTTATAAAAGACTATGTATATCTACTCAATGTGCGTTATGATAATGCTATTGATTTCAGAGTTAGTGATGAGGTGATGCACTATAGCGATATACAAGTACCTACGTTATGTCTACAGATTTTGATAGAGAATGTAGTAAAGCACAATATAATTCCTTCTGATGGAAAAATTAGTGTGATACTTACTGTAGAAGATAATGGTTTAGTGCTGTGGAATGAAAGATGTGCGAAGCCTAAACAAGTAGATTCAACAGGATTAGGACTTCAGAATTTGTCTAAGCGAAGTCTGTTGTTGTTTAAACAAGATATTGTGATAAAAGATTTAGAAGATAGTTTTAGCGTTAGAATACCTTTAGTTAGAAAAGACAGCTGATGAAAATAGTAATTATAGAAGACGAGAAGCCTGCAGCAAGGCTGTTAAGTAGAGAATTAGAAAAACTTGGGTTAGAAGTACAGCATACGCTGTATTCTGTAAGTGAGGCTATCCCTTGGTTTGTGCAACATGAGCACCCAGACTTGATATTTGCTGATATACAGTTAGCGGATGGGCTGTCATTAGAGATATTCGAACAAGTAGAGATTAAGAGTGCTATCATCTTTGTCACAAGTTTTGATCACTATGCGATTAAGGCATTTAAACTAAACAGCATTGATTATCTACTAAAGCCAATAGAGCCAACAGAACTATTAGGTGCTATTAATAAATACAAGTCACAACAACGCAGTACAACACAGACCGTAGAAAACCTTAGGCAAAGTATAGGTGGGAATAGTTATGCAAAACGGCTGATGATAAAAGTGGGGATGCAGATAAAGATGGTGTTGGTAGATGAGGTGGTGTGTTTTTATAGAGAGGATAGAGGAGTGTATGTCTCTACAGTAGAAGGAAAGACTCATCTGCTAGAAGAAGGCTCTATAGAAGCAGCTATTAAAATGGTCAACCCAGAGAAGTTCTTTCGAGTGAATAGGTCTCAAGTAGTGTGTATCGATTATATAGAACAGATCGTACAACTGTCTACTGCTCGATTAAAACTAACGATGAGGAATTATACAGATGAGGTGATTGTGAGTAGAGAAAGAGTGAGTGAATTTAAGAGCTGGTTAGCGGAGAATTAGTAAGAAGTAAAAAGGATAATAGTAGTCCTAGATTTATTTAGTAATTTGGTGAGGATAAATAATACCTATTATTAATGAATGAAGGTTACGAACAAATCACAGAGAGTAATATAAAAGTACTTACTTCTATGCATAGTGGTTTAGGACTATTAGGAACTTATATGAATCGGGTAAGTTATGTGACGATGTTACTTTCTTTAGGAGGAGTAGGGTATACATTATACTATATGAAGTATAAGGTAAAACCCCCAATGTTTGATAACCCAGCGTTAGATGATCGACTAATGACAGAAGATACCTGTTTAATATTAGCAGGGGGTTGTGTGATTTTCTTTTTGATTAATGTACACCTGATGAATAGTAGTAAGAAATTGAGAAAAGCTGTGGATGTGAATAATGTGGAGTTATTAGAGAGTGGATTAATGAGCGTGAGCTGGAGTATGAGGATTATGGGGATATTTATTATGCTGTTAGTATCCTCTTTTATCGGCTGGATTGCTTATTCATTAGTGATAATTGATTTACCTTAATTTGTTTGAATGATGACAAAAGAATTTGTGTTTACTCAAAAGATACAGTCATATTTGAGAAGTATTGGTAGATGGGGAGCGTTTATAGCTGTGTGTAATTTGATGTTAAGTGTCTTATTAGTGATTATGTTTGGGATAGCATATTCAGATAAGATGATAGTCGTTTTCACTTTAGCTATTTTGTTTTTTCTTCAATTAGTTTCTGTAATAGGAATGTTAAACTATAGTATAGGCTTAAAGTCAGCCATTAGAAATCATGATAGAGAAGGGCTAGAGTATGCAATAGAAGGGATTAAAGGTTATTTTAAATATCTGTTCTTCACACTGTGTTTAGCATTTTTAGCTTTAGGAATAGGTTTGCTTTTAGTAGGATGGTAAGTGTATAGAAGTTAGCTGTTTGGTCAGCTGTTTTATGTACTAATACCTTAGTAGATAGTATAGGAAACAATGTGATCTTAAGTATTCGTATAGAATTTTTGAAATTGTTGTTTTTGGGAGGGAAACCTCAAAGAGTGGGTAATAATTAGGTAAGAGGTTCTAAGAATGTTCACACTCGTTTCTATGGCTGTTAGTTTTCTATCTTTATTTCTTAGATAAACGATAAGTATTTGTCTTTAAGTATATGTTTTTAAAAAAAAAGTTGTTTTTTTATTGTGATGAATAAAAAAAGTTTTACTTTTGCACCACTAATGAGAGGAGGTGTATGAAAACATGTTAATCATTCCAATTAAAGACGGAGAAAATATCGATAGAGCACTTAAGCGCTATAAAAGAAAATTTGACAGAACAGGAACTTTACGTCAGTTAAGATCTCGTCAGGCATTCTTAAAACCGTCTGTACTTAAAAGAGACAAAATGCAAAAAGCTGCATACGTTCAACACTTGAAAGATTCAGTAGAAATCTAATAAGTATTGAATATTAAAAAATAACCGTTGTAATAAAGTATTAACTTTGTTGCAACGGTTTTTTTTATGTTTGAAAATTTAGAAAAGTTTATTGAGTATATACAGAAAGAAAGAAAGTATTCTGACAAGACGGTTTTAGCTTATCAGAACGATATTGGAGATTATGTGTCTTTCTTAGAGCTGCTGTCATTAGATTATCTAAAGGCGGGATATGATGGTGTGCGTCTCTGGATAGTAAAGTTATCTGAAGAGGGACTGACTAATCGGTCTATAAATAGAAAGACTAGTGCGCTGAGTTCTTTTTATAAATTCTTGTTGAAGATAGGGGAGGTAGAGACTAATCCGCTTTACTTACATCGATCTTTAAAAGTGGAAAAAAAGTTGCAATTGCCTTTTTCTATAAAGGAGATTGATACAGTACGTACGATGTTTGAAGGTAAGGAGGATTTTAATTCTCTGAGAGATTTGCTGATTGTGGAGATGTTGTATTGTCTTGGGCTTCGTAGAGCAGAGTTGGTTGCTTTAGATGTGGATGATATAGATTTTTATTTGCATCAAGTGCGTATTTTAGGAAAGGGGTCAAAACAGCGCATCGTACCATTATTAGGTAGTGTAGAAGTGTTATTGAAAAAATATCTTGAATCAAGAAGTTTAGTCTTGAGTTCTGTGGTGGGTATTAAGGGACTTTTGGTAACAGAATCTGGTAAGAAAGTTGATGAAATGTTTGTTTATCGAGTAATAAATTCATACTTTAGTAATGCAACAACGAAGGAGAAGAAAAGCCCTCATATGTTGCGTCACTCTTTTGCTACGCACCTTTTAGAAGGAGGAGCAGATATTAATTCAATTAAAGAATTAATGGGGCATGAAAGCTTATCAACAACACAAGGATATGCGCAGATTAATCTAAGTGAGTTGAAGAAAGTGTATCAAAGTTCGCATCCAAGAGGGAAGAATAAAGAAAAATAACCTTTTAAAACCGTTAATTATGAAAGTAAACATTCAAGCTATTAATTTCAATGTGGATCGTAAGTTGGTAGATTTTGCAAACGAGCGTTTGTCAAAAATCGAAAAGTATTATGATAAGATAGTTTCAGTAGATGTTTTTTTTAAATTAGAGAACACAAATGAAAAAGAAAATAAGATTACAGAAATAAAAGTACTGGTTCCGGGTGACGAGATGATTGTTAAAAAAACGTGTAAGACTTTCGAAGAAGGTGTAGATGCTGGAGCAGATGCACTAGAGCGATTAGTGGTAAAACACAAAGAGAAAATCAAAGCTCATTAATTTAAAAAAATAAGTAAATTGTTTTTTTTAATCAATAAAATATATACATTTGCAGTCCGTTAGAAATAGCGGACTTTTTCTATTGAGTCATTTGCCGGTGTAGCTCAGCTGGCTAGAGCAGCTGATTTGTAATCAGCAGGTCGTGGGTTCGAGTCCCTCCATCGGCTCAAAGAAAAGTAATATCAAACACAGTTTGAGGGGAGATACTCAAGCGGCCAACGAGGACGGACTGTAAATCCGTTGGGAAACCTTCGCAGGTTCGAATCCTGCTCTCCCCACAGAGAATAAGAAGCATCAAGCCGGTGTAGCTCAGGGGTAGAGTGCTTCCTTGGTAAGGAAGAGGTCACGGGTTCAAATCCCGTCATTGGCTCAGGTTTTTTTATTATATTTGAACACTAATTATATAACTAAGATTAAATTATTAAATCATGGCAAAGGAAACTTTTGATCGTTCGAAACCGCACTTAAACATCGGTACTATCGGACACGTTGACCACGGTAAAACTACTACTACTGCTGCTATTACTAAAGTATTAGCTGACGCAGGATTCTCAGAAGCTCGTTCATTTGATTCAATTGATAATGCTCCAGAAGAAAAAGAGCGTGGTATTACAATTAATACTTCTCACGTAGAGTACCAAACAAAAAACCGTCACTATGCACACGTTGACTGTCCAGGTCACGCGGATTACGTGAAAAACATGGTTACTGGTGCTGCTCAGATGGATGGTGCTATCTTAGTAGTTGCTGCTACTGATGGACCAATGCCACAAACTCGTGAGCACATCCTTTTAGGACGTCAGGTAGGTATTCCAAGAATCGTTGTATTCTTAAACAAAGTTGACTTAGTTGATGATGCTGAGTTATTAGAGCTTGTTGAGATGGAAGTAAGAGATTTATTATCTTTCTACCAATACGATGGTGATAATGGACCAGTAGTTCAAGGTTCTGCTTTAGGAGCATTAAACGGAGAGCAAAAATGGGTTGACGCATTATTACACTTAATGGAAGAAGTTGATGCTTGGATCGAAGAGCCAGTACGTGACAACGAGAAACCATTCTTAATGCCAGTAGAAGACGTATTTACAATTACAGGACGTGGAACTGTTGCTACAGGACGTATCGAAACTGGAGTTGCTAATACAGGAGATGCTGTTGAAATCATCGGTATGGGAGCTGACAAATTAACTTCTACTATTACAGGAGTTGAGATGTTCCGTAAAATCTTAGACCGTGGAGAAGCTGGAGATAACGTAGGTTTATTATTGAGAGGTATTGACAAAACTGATATCCGTCGTGGTATGGTTATTTGTAAACCAGGTTCAGTAAAACCACACGCTAAATTCAAAGCTGAGGTTTATATCTTGAAAAAAGAAGAAGGTGGACGTCACACTCCATTCCATAACAACTACCGTCCACAGTTCTACGTACGTACAACTGACGTAACTGGAACTATCCAATTACCAGAAGGAGTAGAGATGGTTATGCCTGGAGATAACTTAACTATCACTGTTGAGTTATTAAGCCCAATCGCTTTATCAGTAGGTTTACGTTTCGCTATCCGTGAAGGTGGTAGAACAGTAGGTGCTGGTCAGGTAACTGAAATTATTGACTAATTATTTAGTATAAATAAGTTCCAAAAGTCAGTGGTTACGGCCACTGACTTTTATTAACAAACGGGTGTAGTTCAAGGGTAGAATAGCGGTCTCCAAAACCGTTGATGGGGGTTCGAATCCCTCCACCCGTGCAAAAACAATATTAACATGGCAAAGGTTTTTAATTACATATCTGATGCTTTCACAGAGTTGAAAAGTAATGTTACTTGGTCTCCGTGGTCAGAAGTTCAACGATACACTATAATAGTTGCTATTTTTGCAATTTTGTTTTCTTTAGCAACGTGGGGTGTAGACACTGCGTTCGGAAGAGTTTTAGGAGTATTTTATAATTGGGCTACTGCATAGAGAAAATTAAAGAAAGATTATGGCTGATACAAGTGTCAAAAAATGGTATGTGGTTCGTGCGGTAAGTGGACAGGAGAATAAGGTTAAGAATTATATCGAAACTGAAATTACTCGTTTAGGTTTATCAGATTACTTATCACAGGTATTAGTTCCTACTGAAAAAGTAGTAACTGTAAAAGATGGTAAAAAGAAGACTACGGAACGTGTTTACTTTCCAGGTTATGTTATGATTGAAGCTAACTTAACAGGAGAAGTTCCTCACGCTATTAAATCGATAACAGGTGTTATTGGTTTCTTAGGAGGTGAAAGAGGTGGAGATCCACTTCCTTTACGTGAGTCAGAAGTAAACAGAATGTTAGGTAGAGTTGATGAACTAGCTGTAAAAGTTGAGTCAGGATCTATTCCTTATGAAGTAGGAGAGTCAGTGAAAGTTATCGACGGACCATTCAATGGATTCGATGGAACAATCGAAAACATTAATGAAGAGAAACGTAAACTAGAAGTAATGGTTAAGATTTTCGGAAGAAAAACACCATTAGAATTAAGTTTTACACAAGTAGAAAAATTATAATGTTACAATAGTCACATCTTGGCTTCCAAATGAGATGTGCCAAATTTTTTTAAGAAATGGCAAAAGAAATTAGTAAAGTAGTTAAACTACAAGTTAAGGGAGGTGCTGCGAACCCATCGCCACCGGTTGGACCTGCTTTGGGGGCTGCTGGAGTTAACATCATGGAGTTCTGTAAGCAATTTAATGCTAGAACACAAGATAAACCAGGCAAAGTTTTACCAGTACAAATTACTGTTTACAAAGACAAATCATTTGACTTTGTTGTTAAAACGCCACCTGCTGCTGTTCAATTATTAGAGGCTGCGAAAGTGAAATCTGGATCTGGTGAGCCTAATAGAAAAAAAGTAGCTAGCGTAACTTGGGAACAAGTTCGTGCTATTGCGGAAGACAAAATGCCTGATTTAAATGCATTTACTGTTGAGGCAGCTATGAGTATGATAGCTGGTACTGCAAGATCTATGGGAATATCAGTAACAGGAACAGCTCCTTTTTAATTGTAAAAGAAAGAAGAAATGGCAAAATTAACGAAAAAGCAAAAAGAGGCTGCTGCTAAAATTGAAAAGAATAGATTATATTCTTTGAAAGATGCATCTGCATTGATTAAAGAAGTTGCTTCTGCAAAATTTGACGAGTCTGTAGATATCGCTGTACGTTTAGGAGTTGATCCACGTAAAGCAAATCAAATGGTTCGTGGTGTGGTTACGTTACCTCACGGAACAGGTAAAGATGTAAGAGTGTTAGCATTGGTTACTCCTGATAAAGAAGCTGAAGCTACAGCTGCTGGGGCTGACTATGTTGGACTAGATGAGTACTTACAAAAGATCAAAGACGGTTGGACAGATGTTGATGTAATCATCACTATGCCTGCTGTTATGGGTAAATTAGGTCCTTTAGGTCGTATTTTAGGGCCAAGAGGTTTAATGCCAAACCCTAAAACAGGAACTGTTACTATGGACGTAGCGAAAGCTGTTCAAGAAGTGAAAGCTGGTAAAATCGATTTTAAAGTTGATAAAACTGGTATTGTTCACGCATCTATCGGTAAAGTTTCTTTCGAAGCTGATAAAATTACTGAGAATGCAGCTGAATTAATCCAAACATTAATCAAATTGAAACCAACTGCAGCTAAAGGTACTTATATCAAGTCTATTAATATATCTAGTACTATGAGCCCTGCTATTGCTTTAGATCCTAAAGCAGTATAATTGGTAAATAAAAAATTATTCGTATGACTAGAGAACAGAAAGCAGTAGCGATAGAAGAATTAAAGGCTAAGTTAGCTGACGCTAATATCTTCTATATCGCTGATATATCAGGATTGAATGCTGAAGTTACTTCAAACTTAAGAAGAGCTTGTAACAAAGCTGGAATTAAAATTGAAGTAGTTAAGAATACATTGCTTGCTAAAGCAATGGAAGCTTCAGATAGAAATTATGAAGAGCTACCTTCTACTTTAAAAGGGAACAGTGCTGTTTTATTTGCAGATGTTGCAAATGGACCTGCTAAAATTATCAAAGACTTTAGAAAAAAATCTGATATTCCAGCTTTAAAAGGAGCTTATATCAACGAGGAAATCTATATCGGAGATAACAATTTAGATGCATTAGTTGCTATTAAATCTAAAGAAGAAGTTATTGGAGAAATCATTGGATTACTTCAATCACCAGCTCAAAGAGTTATTTCAGCTCTTAAAAACCAATTTAAAGACGAAGAATAGTCGACGACTAGATCTAGTTTTTAAAGTTCATCAGAACGCACATTAATAAATTATATTTTTACAAATCATTAAAAGATAGAAAAATGGCAGATTTGAAACAATTCGCAGAACAATTAGTTAACTTAACTGTAAAAGAAGTTAACGAATTAGCAACTATATTAAAAGATGAGTACGGAATCGAACCAGCTGCTGCTGCTGTAGTAGTTGCAGGAGGTGCTGCAGGTGAAGCTGCTGAAGAGCAAACTGAATTCACTGTAGTATTAAAAGAAGCTGGAGCTTCTAAATTAGCTGTAGTTAAAGCTGTTAAAGAATTAACAGGTTTAGGATTAAAAGAAGCTAAAGATATCGTAGACTCTACACCAGCTAACATCAAAGAAGGAGTTTCTAAAGATGAGGCTGAAGGTCTTAAAAAAGCATTAGAAGAAGCTGGAGCTGTAGTAGAGCTTAAATAGTTTTTTTCTAAAAAATATTTTAGGTTTAGGTCTTGGGAAGCTTCCCACAGGCCTAAACCATTTTGCGTATAAAGAGATTTTGCGTAAAAACAATTCAAATTCTAATCAAAATTTTTTGTCCATTGATGATCACAAATCAGACTGAAAGATTAAATTTTGCCTCTACAAAGAATATACCTGCATATCCAGATTTCTTGGATATTCAAGTTAAGTCTTTTAAAGATTTCTTTCAATTAGAAACGAAATCTGAAGAGAGAGGTAAGGAAGGTTTATACAATACCTTCATGGAGAACTTCCCGATCACTGATACAAGAAACCAGTTCGTATTGGAGTTCCTTGATTACTTTGTTGATCCTCCTCGTTATTCAATCGAAGAGTGTATTGATAGAGGATTAACTTACAGTGTTCCGCTAAAAGCGCGTTTAAAATTGTACTGTACTGATCCTGAACACGAAGATTTTGAAACAATAGTTCAAGATGTTTATTTAGGAACAATTCCGTATATGGCGCCAAGTGGTACTTTCGTAATCAATGGAGCAGAGCGTGTTGTAGTTTCACAATTACACCGTTCACCTGGTGTTTTCTTTGGACAGTCATTCCATGCAAATGGAACTAAGTTATATTCGGCGAGAGTAATTCCTTTTAAGGGATCATGGATTGAGTTTGCTACCGATATTAATAGTGTAATGTACGCTTATATCGATAGAAAGAAAAAGTTACCTGTTACAACATTATTCCGTGCTATTGGATTCGAAAGAGACAAGGATATCCTAGAGATTTTCGACCTAGCAGAGGAGGTTAAAGTATCAAAAACAGGACTAAAAAAATATAGCGGAAGACGTCTTGCAGCACGTGTGTTAAACACTTGGCATGAGGATTTCGTAGATGAGGATACAGGAGAAGTTGTTTCAATTGAGAGAAATGAGATTATCTTAGACCGTGATACAGTCCTAGATAAAGATAATATCGAAGAAATCATTGAGGCTAACGTTAAGACGATCCTTTTACATAAAGAAGATAATAATCAGGCAGATTATGCCATCATACATAATACATTACAGAAGGATCCTACTAACTCTGAAAAAGAGGCAGTAGAGCACATCTACCGTCAGTTGCGTAATGCAGAACCGCCAGATGAGGAAACTGCACGTGGTATTATTGATAAATTGTTCTTCTCAGATCAACGTTACAATCTAGGTGAAGTTGGTCGTTATAGAATGAACAAGAAACTTAATCTTGATACTCCAATTGACAAACAAGTTTTAACAAAAGAGGATATTATCACTATTGTTAAATACTTGATTGAATTAATTAACTCAAAAGCTGAGATTGATGATATCGATCACTTATCTAACCGTCGTGTTAGAACAGTAGGAGAACAATTATCTGCTCAGTTTGGTGTTGGTTTAGCTCGTATGGCTAGAACTATTCGTGAGCGTATGAACGTACGTGATAACGAGGTGTTTACTCCAATCGACTTAATTAACGCTAAGACTTTATCGTCAGTTATTAATTCATTCTTCGGAACGAACCAGTTATCTCAATTCATGGACCAAACGAATCCATTAGCTGAGATTACACACAAACGTCGTTTATCAGCTTTAGGACCTGGAGGTTTATCTAGAGAAAGAGCAGGTTTCGAGGTGCGTGACGTTCACTATACTCACTACGGACGTTTATGTCCTATTGAGACACCAGAGGGACCAAACATTGGTTTGATTTCATCTTTAGCAGTTTATGCTAAAGTAAATAATATGGGATTCATCGAAACTCCTTACCGTCCAGTTACTGAAGGGCAAGTAGATATCGTTAATGATCCTATTTATTTAAGTGCAGAAGAGGAAGAAGGTATGTTAATCGCTCAAGCGAACATTCCTGTTGATGAAAAGGGATTTATCACTGAGCAAAAAGTAGTAGTAAAAGAAGAGGGTGACTTCCCTGTAGTTGAGCCAAAAGATGTTCACTATACTGACGTTGCACCAAATCAGATTGCTTCTATTTCTGCTTCATTGATTCCTTTCTTAGAGCACGATGATGCCAACCGTGCGTTGATGGGATCGAACATGATGCGTCAAGCAGTTCCTTTATTACGTCCAGAATCTCCAATTGTTGGTACTGGATTAGAAAGACAAGTAGCTTCAGATTCTCGTGTTTTAATTAATGCTGAAGGTGAAGGTACTGTTGAGTATGTTGATGCTCAGAAGATCATCATTAAGTATGATCGTACTGATGAGGAGCGTTTAATTAGCTTTGATCCAGATGAGAAAACATACAACTTAATTAAGTTTAGAAAAACGAATCAAAGTACAAGTATCAACTTAAAGCCAATCGTAAGAAGAGGTGATAGAGTTACTAAAGGACAAGTACTTTGTGAAGGATATGCTACTCAACAAGGAGAGCTTGCTCTAGGTCGTAATATGAAAGTGGCGTTCATGCCATGGAAAGGTTACAACTTCGAGGATGCTATCGTTATTAGTGAAAGAGTAGTACGTGAAGATATCTTTACATCTATCCATATTGATGACTATACTTTAGAAGTTAGAGATACTAAGTTAGGTAACGAAGAGTTAACTAATGATATCCCTAACGTTTCTGAAGAGGCAACAAAAGACTTAGATGAAAACGGTATGATCCGCATTGGTGCTGAAGTTAAGCCTGGTGATATTCTTATCGGTAAGATCACTCCAAAAGGAGAGTCTGATCCTACTCCAGAAGAGAAATTATTACGTGCTATCTTTGGTGACAAAGCAGGAGACGTTAAAGATGCTTCATTAAAAGCTTCTCCATCATTAAGAGGGGTTGTTTTAGATAAAAAATTGTTCGCAAGAGCAGTAAAAGATAAACGTAAACGTTCTAAGGATAAAGACGAATTGGCTTTATTAGAAACTAGATTTGAAGTTAAATTCAACGAGTTAAAAGAGCGTTTAGTTGAGAAATTATTCTTCATCGTGAATGGTAAAACATCTCAAGGTGTATTGAATGATTTAGGAGAAGAGATTTTACCAAAAGGTAAGAAATTTACTCAAAAAATGTTATTTGCAGTAGATGATTTCGCTCACTTAACTAAAGGACAATGGACAACTGATGAGGATACAAACGGTATGATTACTGATTTAATCCACAACTACAAAATCAAATTAAACGATCTTCAAGGAGTTCTAAGAAGAGAGAAATTCATGATTACTGTAGGGGACGAGTTACCATCTGGAATTTTGAAATTGGCGAAAGTATATATTGCTAAAAAACGTAAATTACGTGTAGGAGATAAGATGGCTGGACGTCACGGTAACAAAGGTATTGTAGCTCGTATCGTTAGAGATGAGGATATGCCTTTCTTAGAAGATGGAACACCAGTAGATATCGTATTGAACCCATTAGGGGTACCTTCTCGTATGAACATTGGACAGATTTATGAAACAGTACTAGGATGGGCTGGTCAAAAACTTGGTAAAAAGTATGCGACTCCAATCTTTGATGGTGCCGAATTAGATCAAATCAATGCTCTTACAGATGAGGCAGGTATACCACGTTTTGGACACACTTACTTATATGATGGAGGAACAGGAGAAAGATTTCACCAACGTGCAACTGTTGGGGTTATCTATATGCTGAAACTTGGTCACATGGTAGATGATAAGATGCACGCGCGTTCTATTGGTCCTTACTCATTGATTACGCAACAACCATTAGGAGGTAAAGCTCAGTTTGGTGGTCAACGTTTCGGAGAGATGGAGGTTTGGGCATTAGAGGCTTATGGAGCATCTAGTACATTACGTGAAATCTTGACGGTAAAATCGGATGACGTTATTGGTAGAGCTAAAACTTACGAAGCAATCGTTAAAGGAGAGACTATGCCAGAACCAGGATTACCAGAATCATTCAATGTATTAATGCATGAATTAAAAGGTCTTGGACTAGACATCAGATTAGAAGAATAAACTAAGATTATAGGGTAAGCAGTGTTGCACTGCTTACTCTTTATCATACACTTTAACAAGTAAGTTTACCATGAATAAAAATAAAGAGAAAAATACCGTAAAAAGGTTTAATAAAATCTCAATAGGTTTAGCATCGCCAGAGTCTATTCTTGCAGAATCGAGAGGTGAGGTTTTAAAACCTGAAACAATCAACTATCGTACTCATAAACCAGAACGTGATGGTCTTTTCTGTGAGCGTATTTTCGGACCTGTAAAGGATTACGAATGTGCGTGTGGTAAGTATAAGAGAATCCGTTATAAAGGAATCGTGTGCGACCGTTGTGGTGTTGAAGTTACTGAGAAGAAAGTACGTAGAGATAGAGTTGGTCACATCAATTTGGTTGTGCCAATTGCTCATATTTGGTACTTCCGTTCATTACCAAACAAAATTGGTTATATCTTAGGTCTTCCTTCTAAGAAATTAGATATGATCATTTACTATGAGCGTTATGTGGTAATCCAAGCTGGTATTGCTAAAAACGTTGATGGTGAACCTATCAATAGATTAGATTTCTTAACTGAAGAAGAGTACTTAAACATTTGTGATACTCTTCCGATGGAAAATCAATATTTAGATGATACAGATCCAAATAAATTCATCGCTAAAATGGGTGCTGAATGTATTATGGATTTATTAGCTACTACAGACTTAGATCAGTTATCATATACTCTACGTCACGCAGCTAATAACGAAACATCTAAACAAAGAAAAACTGAAGCGTTAAAACGTCTTCAAGTAGTTGAGTCTTTCCGTGATTCTAATTTGAATCGTGAGAACAGACCAGAGTGGATGATTTTGAAAGTTATTCCAGTTATTCCACCAGAATTACGTCCATTAGTTCCACTTGATGGAGGTCGTTTTGCTACATCTGATTTAAATGACTTATACCGTCGTGTAATTATCAGAAATAATCGTCTGAAACGTTTAATGGAGATCAAAGCTCCTGAAGTAATTTTACGTAATGAGAAACGTATGCTTCAAGAAGCTGTTGATTCATTGTTCGATAACACTAGAAAATCTTCTGCTGTTAAAACAGAATCTAACCGCCCATTAAAATCTCTTTCTGATTCATTAAAAGGTAAACAAGGACGTTTCCGTCAAAACTTACTTGGTAAACGTGTTGACTATTCAGCTCGTTCAGTAATTGTTGTTGGACCAGAATTAAAATTATTCGAGTGTGGATTGCCAAAAGATATGGCAGCTGAGCTTTACAAACCATTCGTTATTCGTAAGTTAATCGAAAGAGGTATTGTTAAGACAGTAAAATCTGCTAAGAAGATTATAGATAAAAAAGAACCAGTTGTTTGGGATATCTTAGAAAACGTAATTAAAGGACACCCAGTTTTACTTAACCGTGCTCCTACGTTACACAGATTGGGTATTCAAGCGTTCCAACCTAAGTTAATCGAGGGTAAAGCGATTCAATTACACCCATTAGTGTGTACGGCATTCAACGCCGATTTCGATGGTGACCAGATGGCAGTTCACTTACCTCTAGGACCAGAGGCAATCTTAGAAGCACAATTATTAATGTTAGCTTCTCACAACATCTTAAACCCTGCAAATGGTGCTCCTATTACAGTACCATCTCAGGACATGGTATTGGGGTTATACTACATGACTAAGTCACGTAAATCAACTCCAGAACATATTATCAAAGGTGAAGGATTGACTTTCTACTCTGTAGAGGAAGTACATATTGCATTAAATGAAGGTAAACTTGATCTTAATGCTAACGTTAAAGTTAGAGCTAAAGATTATAACGCTGAAGGAAAATTAGTATATCAAATTATTGAGACTTCTGCAGGTAGAATTTTATTTAATGAAGTAGTACCTGAAGTTGCAGGATACATCAATGAGGTATTAACTAAGAAATCATTAAGAGATATTATCGGTCGTATTTTAAGTATTACTGATGTACCTACTACTGCTGCATTCTTAGATGATATCAAGAACATGGGATACGGTTACGCATTCCGTGGAGGATTATCTTTCAGTTTAGGTGATATTATGATTCCTGAGCGTAAACAAGAATTAATTGATGATGCGAACCAACAAGTAGATCATATTACTATGAACTATAACATGGGACTTATCACAAATAATGAGCGTTACAACCAAGTTATTGATGTTTGGACTTCTACAAATGCTATGTTAACTGAGTTAGCAATGAAAAACATTCGTGAAGACAAACAAGGATTTAACTCAGTATATATGATGCTTGACTCTGGAGCCCGTGGTTCTAAAGAGCAGATTCGTCAGTTAACTGGTATGCGTGGTTTGATGGCTAAGCCTAAGAAATCTACAGCTGGTGGTGGAGAGATTATCGAAAACCCAATTCTTTCTAACTTTAAAGAAGGTCTTTCGATTTTAGAGTATTTCATCTCTACTCACGGTGCTCGTAAAGGACTTGCGGATACGGCGTTAAAAACAGCGGATGCTGGATACTTAACTCGTCGTCTACATGACGTAGCTCAAGATGTTATCGTTAACTCTGTTGACTGTGGTACATTAAGAGGTATTGAAGTTAAACCACTTAAGAAGAATGAGGAAGTTATCGAATCATTAGGAGAGAGAGTTTTAGGACGTGTTGCTCTTAATGCAGTGATTAACCCACTTAATTCTGATGTATTAGTTGAAGCTGGTGAAGAAATTACTGAAGCTATTGCTAAATCAATCAATGCTGCACCAATTGAATCAATTGAGGTACGTTCGCCATTGACTTGTGAGGCTAAAGTTGGTATCTGTGCTAAATGTTACGGACGTAACTTAGCTACTGCTAGAATGGTTCAAAAAGGTGAAGCTGTAGGTGTTATTGCTGCTCAATCTATTGGGGAGCCTGGTACACAGTTAACATTGAGAACATTCCACGTGGGAGGTACTGCTGGTAATATCTCTGAGACATCTAGTATTACTGCTAAATTTAAAGGTCGTTTAGAAATAGAAGATCTTAAAACAGTAAAAGGTGAGGATAATGAAGGAAATGCTATTGATATCGTTATTTCGCGTTCTACTGAGGCTAAGTTATTTGATACTAATACAGGTATCTTATTAACAACAAATAACATTCCTTATGGTTCTACAATCTATGTGAATGATGGAGATGTTGTTGAAGAAGGTGCTACGTTATTTAAATGGGACCCTTATAATGGTGTAATTGTTTCTGAGTTTACTGGTAAAGTTGCTTATGAGGATATCGAACAAGGACAAACGTTCATGGTTGAGATCGATGAGCAAACAGGATTCCAAGAAAAAGTTATTACTGAATCAAGAAATAAAAAATTAATTCCTACTTTATTAATCTATGGTAAAGATGGTGAGTTAATTCGTTCATACAACTTACCTGTAGGTTCTCACCTAATGGTAAATGATGGCGATAAGATTAAAGCTGGTAAAGTTTTAGTTAAGATTCCTCGTCATACATCTAAAGCTGGGGATATTACTGGAGGTCTTCCAAGAATTACTGAGTTGTTAGAAGCTCGTAATCCTTCAAACCCTGCAGTAGTTTCAGAAATTGATGGTGTTGTATCGTTCGGTAAAGTTAAGAGAGGTAACAGAGAGATCGTTGTTGAGTCTAAAACTGGAGATGTTAGAAAATACTTAGTTAAGTTATCTAATCAAATTTTAGTTCAAGAGAATGATTACGTGAAAGCTGGTATGCCACTTTCTGATGGAGCTATCACTCCAGACGATATCTTAAGAATCCAAGGACCTTCTGCTGTTCAACAGTACTTAGTAAACGAGATTCAAGAGGTTTATCGTCTACAAGGGGTTAAGATTAGTGATAAACACTTTGAGGTAGTTATCCGTCAAATGATGCGTAAAGTTAAAATCGAAGATCCAGGAGATACTTTATTCTTAGAAGATCAATTAGCACATGCTGCTGACTTCATCGCTGAGAATGATAGATTATATGGAATGAAGGTTGTAGTTGATGCAGGTGAGTCTGATAATTTGAAAGAAGGACAGATTATTACTATGCGTGAATTACGTGACGAGAACTCATTATTGAAACGTGAGGATAAGAACTTAGTAGTTAGTCGTGATGTTATGCCTGCTACTGGTACTCCAATGTTACAAGGTATTACTCGTGCGTCTTTACAAACGAAATCATTTATTTCTGCTGCGTCGTTCCAGGAAACAACGAAAGTGTTAAACGAAGCTGCTGTAGCAGGTAAAGTAGATGGATTAAACGGATTAAAAGAAAACGTTATTGTAGGTCACAGAATCCCTGCAGGTACAGGTATGAGAGAGTACGAAAGTATCCTTGTTAGTACTTCAGATGATGAAGGATTTGCAAATAAAGAAACAGATTTAAACTTCTAGTATTATGGAAAAAGAACAAGATCAATTTAGCCTTGAATTAGACGAGGCAACAGCAGAAGGAGTGTATTCTAATTTAGCGATTATCAATCATTCTAATACTGAATTTGTGGTTGATTTTGTTACCATAATGCCTGGAATGCCAAAGGGTAAAGTAAAGTCTAGAATTATTTTGACGCCTCAACACGCGAAGAGATTAATGACTGCTTTACAAGAAAATATCCAGCGCTATGAAGGTAGTAATGGAAGTATAGTTGATGTTGAAGCTACTGGTGAATTATCAGCTATAAAGTTTGGCACTAAAGGAGAAGCATAAATCCAATAGAATAGTTGATTTAACATCAACCAAAAGAAAAAGGTCTACATTTAATGTAGACCTTTTTTGTTTAAAAAGAGTTTTTTATTCTTGTCAATTTAGAATTATGGCTTTACTAATTAATGGAATAATCTCTTTTAGTTTTAAATATTATTAAGCTTCAGTTTGAAGTTAGCTAGTGTAATTGACATTTCATGATCTTTGCTTATAAGCTCTTTGACATTGTCAATATAATTGTTAAGCTTAGAGACTAGTTTTTTATACTTGTCAGTCTCCTGTTCTTTCCTATATAAGGTGACTAACCTCATAGATATATCTATGTATTGTAGATAGAGTTTAGGACCTGTTTTTAGATATGCTTTATAAGAAGCACATAATACTTCTAATCGACTTATGGCTTCGATATAGTAGTTAATAGCTAAACCATTATTTCCTTTTTGGAGCTGCTCATTAGCAAGTTCTTGCTTTAGTTGACAGCTTTTCTCTATGTGCATAATACATTCTATACTCATTTTACTAAATTTTTATTGACAAATTCCCAGTTGATTGCATTCCAAAATAATTGGATAAAGCTAGGCCTTGCATTTCTATGGTCTATATAATACGCATGTTCCCATACATCTATAGTAAGTAATGGCTTGTTTCCATAAACTATTGGTGTGTCAGCATCTTTTAGACTCATTAGTTCCAGTTTGTTTTCTGGAGTTAGTACTAACCATACCCATCCACTTCCAAATAATTTAGTCGCTTTGTCAATGAATTGAGTTTTTAGCTCTTCTAGAGATCCGAAGTACTTACCTATCATATCTAGTAGCTCTTCACTAGGCTGACCACCTTGATTAGGAGTAATAGATTTCCAAAAAAAAGAGTGATTAAAATGTTGTGCAGCATTGTTAAATATGGCTACTTCTCCTTCTGCTTGTGTACCTGTGATAATGTTCTCTAAACATTCATCTTCCCATTTCGTGTTTGTTATTAAATGGTTAAGGTTGTTTACATACGTTTGATGATGTTTTCCATAGTGATAATCGAATCCTTCAGTAGATATAAAAGAATTGAAAGAATTTTTATCATATGGTAAATCAGGAAGTTTGAATTTCATTATTTATAGTTTTATTTTTATTAGACAAGGCTAAATTAATAATTTAGATTAGACTAAAAAATTATTTAGATATTTTTTTGTTTACAATTATATAACAATGATTAACTGTTTGGTAATCGTTAAACGTTGTGTCGACTAATGGCATTTCATTCTTTTGTGACTGTATTAAGTGGGGTATTTAGTACAACCAACAACAACACAATTTTAAGTAATGAAAAAAGTTAGACGTAATTGTCATCAAATTTGTTTGATTATAGGAAGTGTTTTATTGCTACAATCAAATTCATTATTCGCTTCTAATGTTTCAACTGATGCGTTAGATAGTATGACTACTAAATCTTCTTCAGAGCAAAGTAGTGGCTCGATCGTAAAGGGAAAAGTAATTGATAACCTTGGATTGACTTTACCTGGTGCAGTGGTTCAGCTGTCTGGATCTAAGCACATCACATCGACTGATCTAGATGGTAACTTCACATTATCTGTGCCTGATACTTTCTTAAAAGGTGAGATCATCATTTCTTTTATGGGATTTGAAGAGAAGAAAATGATTGTTAGTAAAGGTGATTTTGTGAATGTGACCTTAGTAGAGTCAAGCAGTATGCTTAATGAAGTTGTAGTAACGGCTTTAGGTATTAAGAGAGAAGAGAAGCAATTAGGGTTTTCCCAACAGACTTTGAACAGTGAACAATTAGACAATACTCGTTCTAATACTTGGTCAGATGCTTTAAAAGGAAAAGTGGCTGGTATGACTATGACCTCTGCTAGTTCTGGACCAATGAATTCGACACAAATTAAGTTGCGTGGTGATCGATCATTAAATGCTGATGCTAATGGGGCATTAGTAGTGGTAGATGGTGTGATTGTCAATAGTACTTTGTGGAGTAGTGGGGCGGGTGATTCTTATATTGGTACTGATGCTCCTGTAGATTATGGTAACGGTATAGCTGATATAAATCCTGATGATATAGAAAGTATCTCTGTGCTTAAAGGACCAGGTGCAGCTGCATTGTATGGTTCTAGAGCTAGTAACGGAGTATTAATGATTACTACTAAATCTGGAAAAAAAGACAAAGGATTAGGTATCTCTTTTAATTCTAATGTTAGTTTTGACGTGATTCAGAGATGGCCAAAATATCAATACGAATATGGTCAAGGTAGTGGAAATAGCTTTGACAAGGAAGGTAATCCTTATTACTCTTACGGCTTATCAGATGATGGTGCGAATACGGGAAGTACGAGTAGTGCATTCGGACCTAAGTTTGAAGGACAATATTACTATCAGTATGACCCTACAACAGAGACTCAAGGTGCAGAAAGAACCTTGTGGAGGCCATATAAGAATAATATAAAAGACTTCTGGCGTACTGGTATTACTACTACTAACACTTTAGGCCTATCAGGTGGAAGTGATAAAGGAGATATTAGAACAACGATAACGCACTCTAAGAATGAGTGGATCATGCCTAACACCGGCTTCGATAGAACTACGCTGTCTACTAAGGCGAAGTATAATATCTCTGATGCAGTTACTTTAAATGCTAATGTTAGTTATACCAACAGAAAGAGTGATAACCTACCAGGTACAGGATATGGTAACCATACGATAGGATATTTTATGATCTTTCAGAATCCTAATGTTGACTTAGAATGGTATAGACCTATCTGGAAAAAAGATTATAATCAGACACAACAAATACATCCGTTTAGCTCATATATAGAGAATCCTTATCTAATCGCTTATGAGACGACTAATCCAGTAAATACAAACACTATAACAGGAAGCCTATCGACTGATATTACTCTTGCACCTAAATTAAAATTAATGTTGCGTGCTGCGCTGAACTCTCGTAATGATAAACGTGAACAACGTAGACCTTATAGTACCACTAAGTTTGGTAAAGGATACTTTAGAACACAACAGATAAACTTCCAAGAGATCAATACTGATGTGTTATTAACTTATACAGATAATGACTCAGATATATTTACCTATAGTGGATCTATAGGAGGGAATATGCTTGATTCTAAATATCACAGTGTGACATCTTATGTAGACGGACTAGTTACGCCTGGTGTATATATGTTAGCGAATGGTATCAATAATCCTATCACTAATGTTCTAGATGACGACTATAAAGTGAACTCTGTCTATGGAATGGCTTCATTTGGGTATAAGAATATGGTATTCTTAGATGGAACTATTCGAAATGACTGGTCGAGTACATTGCCTAAAATGAATTGGTCATTTTTATATTCTTCATTAAACGCAAGTTTTGTGTTGAATGATATTTTTAGAATGCCTGCGAGTATTGATTACTCTAAATTGAGAGTGTCTGTAGCAAAAGTAGGTAATGGTACTAAACCATATCAAACGTTGAAATACTATTCTAATAGTGCTTTTGCGAGCTCTGCTACGTCTGCTACGACTTTACATAATGGTGAATTAAAACCAGAAGGAACTAATTCGTTTGAGATCGGATATGAGCACAAAATGTTTGGCAATAGATTAGGTCTTGATGTGACAGTCTATGAAACCAATACAAAAAATCAAATTATTACCGTACCATTAAATTATGTGACAGGATATAATAAGGCTGTAATTAATGGAGGAGATGTACGCAATAGAGGTATTGAACTAATGTTAAGTGGTACACCTATTAAGACAAAAGATTTCTCTTGGAACACCTCAGTGAACTGGGCTAAAAACAAGAATAAAATCTTAAGCCTAGCAGAAGAGTTCGAAGGAGGAGATCAACAAGTATTAGCTACATCTGGTACAGCATCTATTATAGCTAAAGTAGGAGGAACCACAGGAGACTTATACGGTTATAAATTTGTGAGAGATGATCAAGGGCAAATCGTATATACTGATAAAGGACTTCCTGAACAATCTAAAGAAATAGAATATATCGGTAGTGCTTATGCAGATTGGACGATGGGATGGACTAATACGTTTAAGTATAAAGGATTCAAGTTCAGCTTTACGATAGATGGGCAGTACGGAGGTAATGTATATTCACAGTCTCATCATAAGATGAGTGAACAGGGGAAACTAGAACACACTTTATACGGTAGAGAACAAGGATATATCATAGGAGATGGAGTAGTGAGAAATGGAGATGGTACATTCTCTCCTAATACGACTAAGGTAGACCCAGCTAGTTACTATAAAGAATACTATAGAAGAGCTAATCTAGAGTCTAATACATTCGATGCTTCTTACATCAAATTGAGAGAAGTGAGTTTTGAATATAATTTCTCTAAGCAGATATTAAATAAGTTACGCCTGAAGAAGCTAAGTGTGTCTGTATATGGACGTAATCTAGCGATGTTGTCTAACTTCCCGTTATTTGATCCAGAGACAGCAGCGTTAAATGGAGGTTCTATGATGCCAGGAGTAGAGATGGGGCAGATGCCATCACCTGCTACTTACGGTTTTAGCATTAAACTAGATATCTAATATTAAGAAAACGACAGATGAAAATCAAAAATATATTTTTAGGATTATCAGCAACAGTATTGCTGACTGTGAGTTGTACTTCTGATTTTGAAGAGAAGAATATTGATCCTAACCGTTTACAACAGATTAGCCCAGCAACGTTATTAAACCCTATCATCTATGAGATGGCTAGTCATAATATGTATCGCAGTTGGTCTCATAATAATCATTTAATGCAAGATATCGTGGTTTATCCTAGTGATGTACCAGGTATGCAACGATATGATTTAAGTGATGATGTAGGAGCGTCATCGTGGAATGCTTATTACAGATGGTTAAAGAATGCTCGAGATATGGAGTATGAAGCCGTGAAGGTAGCAGATCCTAACTATGAAGCGATGGCTTTAACTCTAAAAGCGTGGATCACTTCTAACTTAACTGATTTATTTGGGGATGTACCTTATTTTGAAGCGTCTAAGGGAGAAGAGAAGATTCTATATCCAGCATTTGATTCACAAGAGAAGATATATGATAGTCTTTTAGCTGATCTAGAGAGAGCAAATAGCTTATATGATTTAAATAGGAAGTTAGTATATAATCCTGATATTTTATATATAGACTCAAAGACATATTGGGATGACTGGCAAAAGTTTACGAATAGTTTGCATTTGCGTTTATTGTTGAGAATATCAAATAAAGAAAATAAGAATGCATATCAACGTATGCTGACGATACTTAACGATCCAGATAAATATCCTATTATTAATGATGTGAAGTCACAGGCTAACCTAAAGATAACAGGGGTAACACCTAATATCTCTCCATGGAGTCGTATTCAAGATTTTACATTAAGTCGTAAGATGGCTTCTTTCTTTATTGATAATTTAAATGATTTTAATGACCCAAGGCTTCCATTATATGCAACAGAAGCATACAGAGTAGAAGGAAAGAAGAAAATATATATAGGGTATAAAGGAATACCTAGTGCCTTTGATGGTTCAGATTCACAGTTTGATTACGAAGCTTCTACATTGAATAATGTTATGGCGGCTAATCCTACAGAAGCACCTATACTAACGTATGCTGAAGTATTATTTATAAAGGCTGAGTTAGCTCAGAAGGGATACTTATCAGATGCTAAGAGCTATTATGAGCAGGCGGTGAAAGAGGCTATTACATCTAAGGGATTAGAGATGCCAACTAATTATTTTACTTTAGAAAGTACTAGGTATAATGGTACATTAGAGCGTATTATGTTGCAGAAATATTATGCATTGTATATGAACGATTATCAACAGTGGTTCGAATACAAGCGTACAGGATACCCTAAACTACCTAAGACAGAGTCAATGCTAAACGATGGGAATATGCCTAATAGATTCCCATACCCGATCAATATACGTACTCAGAACAAAGGTAATTATGAGAAAAAGGTAGCAGAGATGGGAGGAGATAATATTAACTATAAGATGTGGTGGCAAAATTAGTTTTGATTAGAACTACTTAGTTTATTCACTATTATAGATCATTAAGTAAGAGAGTGTTTATAGTGTATTATATATTTTATAATGTAGAAGAGAGCCTGTGAGAATAGGCTCTCTTCTTTTTTAGGTATTGCATGCAAACTTAGTATGAATTGGTACTAAAGTAATGCGAGTTGAGTCCGTAGTGAGTCCGTTATGAGTCCGTAGTGAGTCCGTTAAAACAAGGATAGAAACGGACTTAGTATGCAGGCAAGATAGAAGTGCGATTAACTGATCTGCACTAAGAGACAATGAATAGTCAAGGTTGATAGATGACAGATAATAACACTAGCAGATGGAGAATACTATAAATGAGCTATAATAGGAGTTTTTAGAAGATTTTACAGACTAGTTGCCCTTTATTCGAAAGGTGGTATAATTTATGTCTCTTTAAATGAGGTTGATATTAGCAATATTGAGGATGTTATAATAAGATTAAAAAAGCAAAAGAGGGATTTTTAGGTTTAAGTTTTAAAAAATAGAAATGTAAGTAAACGATCTAATTATAAGGTATTGTTAAATTAATTGTCTAAAATATTATCAAATCTAAAATACTTCAAATAAATTTTTCAGTCTAGTGTAGATATATTATTTTTGCTTCTCCACAGTAGTGTGGTTAAACGAGAAAGTCTGTATTTTAAACGGGAGACCGTTTATGAAAAGTAAAGTCATATGAGAGAAATTACAAAAGAAGTTTATCTAAAGTGGTATGAAGACATGCTATTTTGGAGAAAGTTTGAAGATAAGCTTGCTGCTTTATATATTCAACAAAAAGTGAGAGGATTCTTGCATTTATATAATGGGCAGGAAGCAGTATTGGCTGGAGCTTTACATGCAATGGACATGTCTAAAGACAAGATGATTACAGCATATAGAAATCACGTTCAGCCAATCGGATTAGGAGTAGATCCTAAGCGTATTATGGCTGAGTTATTAGGAAAAGGTACTGGTACATCACAAGGATTAGGTGGATCTATGCACATCTTTTCTAAAGAACACCGTTTCTATGGTGGTCATGGTATCGTAGGGGGGCAAATTCCTCTAGGAGCTGGATTAGCATTCGCTGATAAATATTTTGACAGAAATGCTGTGACTATGTGTTACTTCGGTGATGGTGCAGCACGTCAAGGGTCTTTACACGAGACATTTAATATGGCTATGAACTGGAAATTGCCAGTAGTATTCATCATTGAGAACAATGGATATGCTATGGGGACTTCAGTAGAGCGTACAGCTAACCATAGTGATATTTGGAAATTAGGTTTAGGATACGAAATGCCTAGTGGACCAGTAGATGGTATGAACCCTGTAAAAGTAGCTGAAGCTATGTACGAGGCTATCGAAAGAGCTCGTCGTGGAGATGGACCTACTTTATTAGAAATGAAAACATACAGATATAGAGGTCACTCTATGTCAGATGCTCAACACTACCGTACTAAAGAGGAAGTAGAAGAGTACAAAAAAATAGACCCAATTACACAAGTATTAGATGTAATTAGAGAAAAAGGATATGCTACTGAAGCTGAGATCGAAGCAATGGATCAAAGAGTAAAAGATTACGTGGCTGAGTGTGAGAAATTCGCTGAAGAGTCTCCATTCCCAGAGAAAAACGTAATGTATGACGTAGTATACGAACAAGAGAATTACCCTTTTATCCCTCACAGATTATAATAAAAAGAACATGGCAGAAGTAATTACAATGCCACGCTTAAGCGACACGATGACAGAAGGTGTTGTTGCAGCATGGTTAAAAAAAGTTGGAGATAAGATTTCTGAAGGAGATATCCTTGCAGAAATTGAAACAGACAAAGCAACAATGGAGTTTGAATCATTTAATTCAGGTACATTGTTATATATTGGATTACAAGAAGGTGAATCTGCTCCTGTAGATTCGTTACTTGCTATTATAGGAAATGAAGGTGAAGATATTTCTGCTTTAATCAGTGGTGCGGGTAATGCTGCTCCTGCTGCTGAGGCTGCTGCTCCTGTAGCAGAGGCTAAAGTTGAAACACCAGCTCCTGCTGCGGCTGCTATGCCTGCTGGAGTTAAAATCATTACTATGCCTCGTCTTAGTGATACTATGACTGATGGTACAGTAGCTACTTGGATTAAAAAAGTAGGTGATAAGGTTCAGGAAGGTGATATCCTTGCAGAAATCGAAACTGATAAAGCTACTATGGAGTTCGAAGCTTTTGAGGCTGGAACTTTATTATATGTTGGTATTAACGAAGGTGAGTCTGCTCCTGTTGATAGCGTATTAGCGATCTTAGGGCCAGAAGGAACTGACGTATCAGCTGTAGTTACATCTGCTCAAAATGGTGGTACTTTCGCTGCTGAGGCTCCTGCTACGGAGGCTCCTAAAGCTGAAGAACCAAAAACTGTAAGTGTGGAGGCTGCTACTTCTACTAATGGGAGAGTATTCATTTCTCCATTGGCTAAGAAAATTGCTGAAGATAAAGGAATAAATATTACTGAGGTGAAAGGTTCAGGTGAGAATGGACGTATCATCAAACGCGATATTGAAAACTATACACCTGCTGCTAAAACTGCTGCTCCTGAAGCTGCAGCTACTGCTGCTGTACCTGCTGTTAAGGCATTCGTACCAGCTGGAGAAGTAAGTGTAGAGGAAGTGAAAAACTCACAAATGCGTAAGACGATTGCTCGTCGTTTAGCTGAGTCTAAGTTTACTGCTCCTCATTACTATTTAACTATCGAGTTAGACATGGATAATGCTATTGAATCTCGTAAGATTATCAATAACTTACCTGATACGAAAGTGTCGTTTAACGATATGGTAGTGAAAGCATGTGCTATGGCACTTCGCAAACACCCTCAGGTGAATACACAATGGACTGATAATGCAACTATCTATAACAACCACATCAATATCGGTGTAGCTGTAGCTGTAGAGGATGGATTAGTAGTACCAGTATTACCATTCACAGATCAGATGTCTTTAACTCATATCGGTGGTAAAGTAAAAGAATTAGCTGGTAAAGCTAAGACTAAAAAACTTACTCCTGCTGAGATGGATGGAAGTACATTCACTGTGTCTAACTTAGGTATGTTTGGTATTCAGTCATTTACTTCTATTATTAACCAACCAAACTCTGCAATTCTATCAGTAGGTGCTATTGTAGAAAAACCAGTAGTGAAGAATGGTCAAATCGTAGTAGGTAATACAATGACAGTAACTCTAGCATGTGACCACAGAACTGTGGACGGTGCTACAGGTGCTCAGTTCTTACAAACATTTAAAGATTATGTAGAGAACCCAGTGACTATGTTGGCGTAATCTAAATAATAATATACTTAAGCCCTTATTCTTTTGAATAAGGGCTTTTTTATTGGTAATAATTTATGGTGTATGCTTGATATACGATAGAATTTATTTTCTATAGTTGATTACCTTTTTGTATTTTTGATAAAAATATTTATAAATGAGAATTTTAAGCCTATTGGCAGCAGTCTTATTAGTTGGATGTGCTACTACTAAGACACCATCTGTTGTTAAAGCTAATGCTGAACAAAAGAATATTAAAGAAACATTATATTATTTAGCTTCTGATGAGTTACTAGGTAGAGATACTGGTACAGAAGGAGGTAAAATGGCTGGAGAGTACTTAGCTAAGCGATTAGAAGAGTACAAGATTAAGCCTTATTATAGTTCTTATAACGATACGTTACAGAATGTAACAGATGCTTGGAATATCGTAGGAGTTATACCTGGTAGTGATGAGACTTTAAAAAATGAGGTAGTGGTGTTAGGTGCTCATTATGATCATATCGGAATAGAAAAGCCTGTAGATGGGGATTCTATTGCAAATGGAGCGAATGATAATGCTGCTGGTACAGCTATCCTGTTAGAGTTAGCACGTAACTTGAAGTTGCAAAATAATAAACGTACAGTACTTGTGGCATTCTTCACAGGAGAAGAGAAGGGACTATGGGGATCTAAGCATCTAGCAGAGCGTTTAAAGAAAGAAAATGTGAATGTGGTATCCATGCTTAATTTTGAAATGTTAGGGCTACCAATGAAGAGAGATTATATGACTTATCTTACAGGATATGATCTATCTACTATGGCAACTAAGTTAAACGAATTGGCAGGGAAGCCTATTGTAGGTAAATTAGAAAAGGCTGAGGAGTTTAATTTGTTTAAGCGTTCTGATAATTATCCTTTCTATCAAATGTTTAAAGTACCATGTCAAACATTTAGTTCTTTTGACTTTGAAAATTATGAATATTACCACCATGTAAAGGATGAAGCTCATTTAATGGATTTAAATTTTATGACTTCTTTTACACAAGATATAATACCGGTTGTGAACAAACTTGTTAATTTAGCTCCGGGAGAAATAAGAATGTATTAAGATGAAAAATGTAATTGTTACAGGGACAAGTAGAGGTATTGGACTAGAGTGCGTACAATGGTTGTCAAAATTAGGTCATAATGTATTGGCTGTATCTAGAAAAATATCTGATAAACTTATTGATTTAGATAATGTTACTTGTTTAGCTGTTGATATAACTAAAGAAGAGGACCTTCAGAAGGTAGTTACCTTTGTACAGGATAATTGGGAGCATGTAGATATCCTGATTAATAATGCAGGGGCTATCGTGAACAAACCTTTTGAGGAGATCACACAAGAAGATTTTCAGTATGTATACAATGTGAATGTATTCGGTGCTGCTCGTCTAATGCAAGTTACTATCCCATTTATGAAAGTGAATAGTCATGTGGTGTCAGTAAGTAGTATGGGAGGAGTGCAAGGAGTATTAAAATTCGGAGGATTAGCTGCGTATAGTTCTAGTAAAGGGGCTATCACTATCTTAAGTGAGTTGCTAGCTGAAGAGTATAAGGATAAGGGAATATTCTTTAATGTAGTAGCTTTAGGAGCAGTACAGACAGAGATGTTAGAAGAGGCATTCCCTGGATATCAAGCTCCACTTATGCCAGATGAGATGGCTGAGTATATCGTGAATTTTGCGATACATGGGAATAGATTTTTTAATGGGAAGGTGTTGCAAGTGTCTACTACTACCCCTTAAATAAAAGTATAATTGATAGAGAAGCTAAAGCCATACTTACCAGAACAAGCAGTTGAACCTGTATTTGAATTGATAAAACACTATCATGTGCATCTAAAGATTGTACATGAGAGAGTTACACGTCATGGAGATTATACTCGTAATCACGATGGGAAACACATTATAACGATAAATTCTAACCTGAATCCTTACCGTTTTTTGATGACCCTGATTCACGAGATAGCTCATCTAGTGGCTTATCAGAAGTATAGAGGAGGAATAAAACCGCACGGAGTAGAGTGGAAAAGTACTTTTCAATTATTAATGTTACCCTTTTTAAGAGAAGAAGTGTTTCCTAGTGCATTATTACCCTTGTTAGCAAATCATTTTAGAAATCCTTCTGCTAGTAGCGATACTGATGAGAAGCTATCTATAGCGATGAGGCGTTATGATGTACAGGATATAAATAATAACAATTGTTTTATATATGAAATTCCTTTAGGGAGTCATTTTAAAACGTATAACGGAAAGATATTTAAGCGTGGTCCTATACGGGTAAAACGCTTCGAGTGTTTAGAAGTTTCAACGGGAAAGATGTATACTTTTAAAGCAAATGCTGAAGTAGAGTTATTGACCCATTATGTTGTAAATAGATAAAGATATATGAGTTCAAATTATTATGCTGTGATTATGGCAGGTGGAGTAGGGTCACGCTTTTGGCCTGTGAGTACACCAGAGTTTCCAAAACAGTTTCACGATATGTTAGGATCAGGAGATACCTTGATACAAAAGACTTTTAAACGTCTGTCTCAGGTAGTGCCTAAAGAGAATATTCTGATCTTAACACATGAGAATTATAAAGAAATTGTAAAAGAACAATTGCCTTCTGTAGAATCTGATAGTATTATCCTTGAACCAGATATGCGTAATACAGCTCCTTGTATTCTCTATGCAGCTATGAAGATTAAGAAGAAGAATCCTAATGCTGTAATGGTTGTGGCTCCTAGTGATCACTGGATAGAAGATGAGTTACAGTTCGTATCTAACTTACAACGTACCTTTGATGTATGTGAGCGAGATAAGGTATTGATGACTTTAGGTATCTTACCTACGTTCCCAAATACGGGGTATGGATATATAGAGTTTAACAAGTTAGACTCTCGTCCTATCAAAAAGGTAGTTCAGTTTAGAGAGAAGCCTGATTATGTTACAGCACGTAAATTTATTCAAAGTAGACATTTTCTGTGGAATTCGGGTATTTTTATATGGAGTGTAAGCTCTATTTTAGATGCCTTTTCAGAATTTCAACCTGCGATGACTGAGTTGTTTGATAAAGGATATGAGTTCTTAAATACAGATAAAGAAAAAGCATTTATAGAAGAGAATTATTCTAAGGCAGAAAATATCTCTATAGACTATGCTGTGATGGAGAAGGCTAATAATGTATATGTATTGCCAGCTACATTTGATTGGAACGATCTAGGTACATGGGGATCTTTATATGATAAACTTCCTAAAGATGATAATGACAATGCAGTAGTTAATGCTACAGCTTTCTTTAATAATGCTACAAATAACATTGTTAGAACTGCGAAAGGAAAAGTGGTGGTAGTAGATGGTCTGAATGACTATATCATCGTAGATAAGGATGATATCTTACTATTATACCCTAAGAAGAAAGAACAAGAGATTAAGGTTGTGAGTCAGCAAGTGACAGATAAACTTAAGTAAGAATACAAGAAAAGAAAAAGGAGTAAAACTATTAGTTTTACTCCTTTTTTATATTATTTCTTTTCGTTTCCGATTTGTCTCATGGCTTGGCGTACCATTCTGAATAATTCTGATGAGTACACAAAGTCAACTACATCTTCATTGTCTGTCTGAATGATCTCTTTATGATTACCAGACCAAGCTAATACTCCATTCTTTAAGAATACAATGTGCTCACCGATCTCTAATACAGAGTTCATATCGTGTGTATTGATTACTGTAGTAATACCATACTCATGTGTGATCTCTTGAATAAGGTTGTCTATAACGATAGCTGTCTTCGGATCAAGACCTGAGTTAGGCTCATCACAGAATAAGTATTTAGGGTTGTTAACTATTGCTCTAGCTATCGCTACCCTTTTTTGCATACCTCCTGATATCTCTGAGGGCTTTTTTGTGTTAGCATTGATTAGATTTACACGATCTATAACTTCATTTACACGATGTGCTATTTCTGCATCAGATTTATTAGTAAACATTCGAAGAGGGAAAGCTATATTCTCTTCTACAGTCATAGAGTCAAATAAGGCACTTCCTTGGAATACCATTCCTATCTCTGTCCTCAACTCTCTTTTTTCGGTATTTGTCAGGTCTGTATATATTCTGCCATCAAAACTGATGGTTCCTTCATCAGGAGTGTGAATACCTAGAAGAGTTTTAAGCATTACTGTTTTACCAGATCCACTCTGCCCAATGATAAGGTTAGTTTTACCTGTTTCGAAAGTAGTTGTAATTCCTTTCAGTACTTGTGTACCATTGAACGACTTTTGTATATTTTTTACTTCGATCATTTCTTAGTTGCTTAAAAGTAGAGAGGTTAATATATAGTTGGTTAAGATAATAGCTACACTCGTCCATACGAATGAAGTTGTACTGGCTTTACCAACTTCTAATGCACCACCTTTCATATAGTAACCAAAGTATGATGGGATGGTAGCTAATAAGAATCCAAATAAGAAGGTTTTAATAAATGCGTATGTAACGTGGAATGGAGTAAATGAATCTTGTAATCCAATGATGAATTGTTCTGATGTAACAAAGTTCCCCATTACACCACCAAACCATCCTCCGACGATTCCTAAGAACATACTGATACCGATAACGAATGGATATAACATTACTGCTACTAGCTTAGGGAACACTAGGTAGTTAAGTGAGCTAACCCCCATTACTTCTAGTGCATCGATTTGTTCTGTTACACGCATCGTACCAATACTAGAGGTAATAAATGATCCCATCTTACCTGCCATAATGATAGAGATAAAGGTAGGAGCGAACTCTAGGATTACAGATTGTCTCGTTGCGAATCCAATAAGATATTTAGGTATAAGAGGGTTGGTTAAGTTAAGAGCAGTTTGGATAGCTACTACACCACCAACGAAAAACGATAGGAATGCCACAATACCTAAAGAACCAATGATAAGATCATCTATTTCTTTAAATATAAGTACTTTCATAACCTTCCACTTTGTCATTTTGCTAAACATTTCTTTTAGCATTATAAAGTACTGTCCTATATGTGTTAATCCAGATTTGATCATAAATATTAAAATATCGGCTAAATTACCAATTACAAATGAGTTTTAAGTTTATTAAAGTAAAAAAGTGATTAGAGTAACTTTGATTTTATCTTACTCCAACGGTATTTACGTATAAAAATGCCTTGCTCTTCAGTGACTAAATACGGTTGTTTTTCTCTTTTTGCTTTGTAGTAGCCACTGATATAATCTATGAATAAGAAAGGTTTCTTCTTCTTCATTGCTAGTTTTAATGCTGCTATACTTGTGATTACTATTCCGTAGTGAAGTCTGTAGAAAGCTTCTCCTTGTTTATACCTAGCCGCTTTATTATACATTGCACCAGTAGGTTTGAGGTGTTTCACTTTTAGCGTATCTATCGTAATGATCTTCCAGTTGTAAAATCTACACAAGAGTTCATCTACTGTATCCCATCCCATGGCAGGTTTAAGTCCTCCTATCTGTTTAAAACAGTCTAGTCGATATGCTTTAAATGCGCCTCTAATATGATCTTTATCTGTAAGGTTTTCGATTGTCCATTCCTTGTTTTTCTCTATGTAGGCAAAGCCTCCCACCATACCTATAGCTTGGTCTTGCGCAAAAGTACTTGCAATAGTAGCAAAGTAATCATTAGGTAGGATAAGATCAGCATCTAGCTTTACAATGAAGTCGTATTGATCTAAGTTGTTTACTTGTTCTAAACCATAGTTAAAAGCTTGTACAACTTTACTACCAGGTAGATGTATAGCCTCAGACGTTTTGTTGATTAGTGTGATATAAGGAAGATGAGCATAGTTGTTCATAATGATATTGGCTGTGTCATCTGTGGAATTATCGTTTACAACTATTACATCAGTAGGTAATAACGTTTGAGAAATTATACTGTCTAGAGTATGACCGATAAAAGCCGACTCGTTATAAGCAGGCATGATAATTAGGTATTTCATGTAATAGTGTTTGTGCGAATAAGTTTTCTTTTATAAGTTGGTATATTCACATAAGAATTACAAATTTAAAAAAAATAGTAGTTAAGGACTTATTAGCAAGTATATTTGTAAGTGATTAACAGATTTACGCATCCTCATGCAAGATAAAATATCTACAAAACAGGCATTTCTTTTTACTCTTATCAATTATATTGGTGTATTGATAGGAGTGGTGTCTACTGTGTTAATCTATCCTCAGGACAAAGAACTGTTAGGTATTATCCGTTTTGTAGATGCATGTGCGCAGATTATATTTCCGATTATTGTATTAGGGAGCACACATGCTTTGATCAACTTTTACCCCAAATTAAGTGAGCGTTTACAAGGCAAACTCTTTAGTTATAGTATGCTCTCTATGATTAAGCTCACGATAGGAGTAGGGATAGTATTACTATTAGGATCCTATGTCTATGATGGTGCTGAGCTGAGATATGTAGTTATGGGGTTTGTACTAGCTATTTCAATGGCTTATATAGAGCTATTTAGACGACAAGCGACTAATCTACAACGCCTTTCTTTTCCTACGTTTTTTGAAAAGATTATCCCAAAGATAGCTTTACCAACAGTGTTCTTAATAGTAGTGTATGGTAGTTTTTCGATAGATAATGCAGTGTGGTATTATATTGTTTCTTACTACGTTATCGCCATAGTAATAGGTGCTTATATATATAGACATTTTAAGTTTAATTGGCATTGGAAATACGACGACTTATTTACTTATGTAGGAAAGAAGGAGTATTATGCATATAGCTTATTCGCCTTTGCAGGAAGCTTTGGATCTTTCTTTGCGTTTAGGGTAGACTCTTTGATGATTCCTTACTTTATCTCTTATGAAGCGAATGGTACGTATAATATTGGAGTGACCTTAGCGTCTACACTCGCTATACCAGCTACAGGAGTATTTGCACTATATGCACCTATTATATCTGATTTAATAAAGAGAGCGGAATTGCGTACACTGAATATGAAATATAAAGAAGTAGCACGTAATCTTTTCTTTATTGGTATGCTTCTTTTTAGCTGTGTTGCCGTAGGTATAGAACCTCTATTTCAGTTGTTGCCTACTTATGATAAGTTAGCCCCTTCATTGCCGATTATCTATTTACTAGGTATTAATGTGGTGATTAATATGTCTACAGGGTTTAATACAGAGATTATTTCTTATTCTAAGTATTACCGTTTTAATTTAGTGTCTATTCTTAGTTTGATGGTTCTTAATGTTGTTTTGAACTATGTATTATTAGCCTATACAGATTTAGGAATATTCGGTGTGGGACTAGCTTCACTATTGTCTCTAACGTTGTTTAATATAGCTAAGACTTACTACATTTATCAGAAGATGAAGTTATGGCCATTCGATACTAACTTCTTTAAGCTATTGTTATTGATGGTCACTTTTGTTGTTATTATATTTTCTATACCTAATAGTTCTCACCCTCTATTAGTCTTAGTCTTAAAAGTTGGATTAGTGATTATCTTAAACTTCATTGTTCTATTAAAGACAAATTGGGTTATAGGAATAAAGTCAATGTTAGATAAGCTACTTCGCAAACTAGGTTTGTAACCTATATAAAAACAACAACGCGATATACCTTACAGGGATATACCGCGTTGCTTATAAAAAATGGATATTCTCGTTGTTTAATTTTCTGGAATAACTTTCTTCTTGATTTTAGTCAATAGGAATATCGTTGTTATAATACAAAGACTTCCTATATAGTCCATTAATTCAAAGTTGACCCCAAAATATACTACAGCTATTAAAGTAGCAGACAGAGGTTCGGCACAAGCTAATAAACTAGCTCTTTGTGGTCCAATATTCTTTATCGCCATTAAGAAGATATAGAACGGTATCAATGTACCTAAGAAGATAATGAATAATACTGCCAAATATGTATCTGTATCCCATATACCTTCTAGCTTATGTGGAGGGTGTATAATACTCATCGCTATACCTGCGATAAGCATGCTCCAACCTATAATAGCAATAGGGCTATATCTATTCAATAAATGTACAGGCATAAGTGTATATACGGCTAATGCTATAGCAGAAGCTATACCCCATATTAATGCTGTAGGAGTGATATTCAGTGTATTAATATCTCCATGTGTTACCAATAAGAATGTACCTAACATCGCCATTCCTATCGCTAAGAATTCAATAGGCTTAGGCCATTTGCTCAGTCTTAATGCTAGATAGATAGCGATGAACACAGGGCCAGTGTATTGTATTACTGTTGCTGTTGCTGCATTAGAGTGAAGTATAGTTACAAAGTAAGTGTACTGTACTGTCAGCATTCCTAATAAACTAAAAAGCATTAATTGAATGACATCTTTTTTGTCTTTCCAGATATTTACGACATCAGGATTCTTTCTGACAATCCCAAATAATAACATTAATACTCCTGAGATAAGAAGACGAACAGTAACTAACCATTCTGCGTTAAACTCTTTTTCTCTAAAAAGGAACTGAGCAAAAGCTCCAGATACTCCCCATAACATCGCTGCAAAGATTGCGGATGCAAAGCCTAAAAACTTATTGTTTAATTGCATTTTTAAAAACGTACTTCTAAGTACATTATTAGTTGAATATATTGTGATAAAAAGGATTCTTTTTACCTAAAGACTAATGCAAAATTACTGATAAATATGACTGTAAAATAGTAAAAAATACTACAGTATACGAATTGTCTACTCTGTATAAAATAGCTAGTTTTAAGAGAGGTTTATTAAGTATTTATCGAGATGTAATGCATATTCGATAAGTTATTTTTAGTTTTATAATTACAGCGATGTTCTATTTTATGCTGTATTGTATAGAAATATGCAAAGCTTAGTTATTTTTCTTCTAGTTTATTACTTTTTCTTTATTGTATAGCTTGATTATATAAAGTATAGCTAGTAGTAATGCTATAGCCGTTATGAGGTATCTTATTCCTAGTGCAGTGGGAGTGGTAATAGCTCCTGTAGATGAGATTATTAATGTGACAAAAGAGGTAAGCACATATACCAATCCGCCCATTAGACCACCTGCTGTACCTGCATTATTTGGAAACTGTAACATGGTCGTGGTAAAGAAATTATTAAATAAAGTACCAGAGCAGATATGTATAAGAAATAGAAAACCAATTAATAAAGGCAAGCTCTCTATCCATATTGTAGTAATTAATAGAACTGCAATAAGAGATAGTTGTACTAATGAAGGCTTAAGAGCTTTAGGCTTTAAGTCTAAGTGCATTCTTTTCTTTCCTATTATACCGCCGAGCATCCATGAGAATCCAAGTACTAATGTACAATAACCAATAACTACAGAACCATAGTTAAATGTGTTTTCAATTAGAAAAGGCCCTGCTATATTAAAGATCATTACGATAGAGTAGCTAAGTCCTAATATTAGGGTACCAATCATAAATCTCTTTTCACTTAGCATCATTTTATATAAGCTTAATGTATCAGATAAATTAAACTTCTTCTTCTCAGGAATACTCTCACCACTGATACACAGGTCTAAGATTAATAAAACCCCTGAATAGATAGCTAAGAAATAGAAGTTAGCATGCCAGTTAAATAGCTTCTCTAAGTATCCACCTAAGAAAGGCGCTAATATAGGACCACATGACCATACGATCGTAAAGTAGCTTAAGTAATACTGTCTCTTCGTTTCATCATAGATGTCTATAAAGATAGCGCGTGTAGCAACTACTAATGTAGAGATGGCCATCCCTTGTATAATCCTCATAATACAGATATAGAAGACGCTATCCATCTGTGTGATACTAAGATTGGTAAAGATTAATATCAGTAACGCGACTAAACGCGGTTTGTATCTTCCTATATTGTCTAAAAGACTACCTACGAATATCTGTGATATACCATAGCTTAATAGATAGCAGGTAAGGGTAAGCTGTATGTCTTGTTCTGATACAGCTAGTCCTTTAGCCATAGAAGGGAATGACGGTAAATATATATCGGTCACAAAACCAGAAAGGGGTATAGAACAAAAGGCAAGTATAGTGGCTAGCCTCTTTCTTTGTTCACTTGCTTCTCTTAACATAGATAATAATTGTTGTTTGTGGGGCAAAATTAAGTCTATGAGTGATTTTTGGAATTAAATATCTCAAAGGGATAATTGTAAAAATCAAAGATTAGGTTAGTGGTTGCTTTTATATTTTAAAGGAGTGATGCCAGCATTTTTCTTGAAGAAGTTATTGAAGTGAGAAGGTTGGTCAAATCCTAGTGTATATCCTACTTCTGCTATGTCCCAACTCGTGTTCTTTAGCAGGCTTTTTGCCTCTTCGAATAGTCTCTCTTTGATTAGCTGAGTAGTAGTCTTATTCGTAGTTGATTTAATAGATGCATTGAGATGATTGACGTGTACATTTAAGGCTTTAGCATAGTCTGAAGCTGATTTATACTGTAGCGGATAAGCTGGTGAGTCCAAGGGAAATTGCTTGTTAAGTAAATCATCGAATAGTCTATATAGTCTAGTGCTACTAGGTGTTTCTTCTAGTTGTAGATCGTCTACTTTTAGTTGTAATGCTTGATGAAGTAATAGGGCTAACAAGTTTCTGATAATCTCAAACTTTAAGGGATAATCACTCTGTGCCATGCTATACATCTGTTTAAAGTAGGTAGAGGCCAACTCTAATTGTTCTTCATCTAAGAAGATAAAAGGCTTACTCCACTCTTTAAATAAAGAGGTTTTTTTAAAGAATTCAATGGTACTGTGTTCTATCAGAAACTCTTGGTTAAATAAGCAAAAGTATCCTTCTTGTCGATTGCTCAGACATTCCCATTCGTATGGAGTAGTAGGGCATGGTAAGAATAAGGCAGGCCTGTCTATAACGAGGTGATGCTCTCCGTATTTAAACTCTCCTGCACCTATAATAAGGCAGACTTTATAATAATCTCTTCTGTTATAAGGCGTTTTAAAGTTACAGTATTTGCGCATATTAATATTAAAGTGAGATTTGCCACACTGATACTCAGCAGTATCTAAAGCATAGTATTGGTTAGTCACTCCATCTTTATAATAATCGCTAATAGTCTCTAAATCTTTACTCATAATATAATTAGAACTTTATAGAAGAGCAAAGTTACTAAAATCAAATAAAATACAATTAGTAGGGATATTGTATTTAGGAGTAGATGTAAATAAAAGAGAACCATAACTTGGTTCTCTTTTATGGTCTTTATAGAAGCACTAATTAGAAGTATGCAGTCAGCCTTACCCCCATACTTAAATAATTAAGAGGATGCCTTACTACATTTACTTTTAGGTCGTCTTCGTCTAGTATGTCTTCGTTTATGATGTAGGTGATTTTAGATTGACTGTGATTGAAGTCTGAGTAGGCAGTTAGTCCTAAGTTGTCAGTGATATTGTAAGTAAGCGCTAAACCACTTGTAAATTGAAATACATTAGCAGGTTTATATTCTGCTAGCTGTACTTTTCCATCTTCTAGTTCAGGGATATGAACTTCGTGAGACAACACTTTTAACGAGATATTTCCATCTGCCCCTATGCTATAGCCACCTAATGCTTTTATCATCAGATCCCATCTGTCAGAGAAATGGATCGCATAGTATGGCCCTACAGAGAAAGTTAGATTACCCATAGATTCGGATAAGATTTTTCCTCTGATATTTGGGTCCTCAGGATCATTGACTTTATTCTCTGCAAAGGGAAAACTAGCTACTGTGATTTGACCTCCTAGTCCCCAGTGCCTATTGAAGAAGTAAGCTCCTTCTAGTCCTGCTTCCCAGCCGAGCTTTGCAAGAGATTTATTGTCTTCTGTTTCTATTATGCTTTCTAGCCCACTTGTGTACCCAAGTTTTATAGCCATAAAAGAAGGGTTTTCATTTCCTTCGAATTTTGATATGAGACTGAGATTATCTCCTTTGTTCCCATATATTTTATCTACGAAGAAGTAAGCTAGTTGAGTAGACAATATACCAATACCTGCTCCAGCTAATATATCGGGTGCCCAATGTCTATTATTGAGGCTACGCCCAAGACCAGTCATGGTAGCAGCACCATATCCACCTATGGAATACATAGGGTTGACTAGACCGTATTCTTTATCTAAGAAGGCAGCATTAGCAAAGGCCATTGCAGTATGACCAGACGGGAATGAGTTTTTAGAAGAACCATCAGGGCGTTCTACTTTTGCAGTATATTTTACTCCATTGACTAGAATAGCCATGATAGCCATACTAGTAGCATAGGATATAGCAGAACGCTTAAACTCATTACGCCCTTTTACACCAGCTGCTTTTAGACCAAAGGTAGCCGCCGCAGGAGCATATTGTAATAGATCATCATATTTGTACTGAAATGTGGGAACGTATCTATTGCGTATTTCTCTAATTTCTTCTTTTTTATTCCACGTTAGCCCTGAAGCTGTTAAGAGTATCGCAGGGACAAAGCTAATTTGTACAGCATCTTTCTCAAAAAAAGTCTTCTCTTTCTTAGGAGATAAACCGTAGTTAGGCGTTGTCGGTGCAGTTAGATGTTGTTTATTATTGATTAATTGCCCCCAACCTAGGGTTTGATACAATGTTAATAAACAGACGAAATAAATAGTGTTTTTCATTCTTTACTTTCTTTTTGTTTGCAAAATTACCTTTTAAGGTGTTTTTTAGAATCAAAAAGAGCTTTATTATACTGATGGCGTTAGTTTAGAAAATTTGTTATTTGTATAAGGAAGGTGGAATTATTTTTCTTCTAATAAAGAATAAGAAGAATGACTAAAAATAGACGATTGCTTCTTTTATTATTGATTTAAACTTAAATATTTCTAGTAAACTTTCGATTTAATTAAAATGACTATATGTGAACTTGTCTTTTGAGCTTATATTTTGTGAAAAATTGGCATTACTATTGATAATTATTTGATAGAGTTTTTATTGTGTTTTTAGTGAAGTAACTAAACACAACAGAAGGAGTTTATAATAGAAAGTATAGTCGAGTGTATAGTTTAGATCGGATTTTAAAATTTATAATAGCTGTAGCTACACTATTACTAATAGTTGATTTATTTGACTTTTTTAGTAATAATTTAGTTAGTTATATATGTTACAGCGCATTAGGTGTCTGTACAGCTATTCTCTTTTATACAGGAAAGTCTTGTGGAAAAGAGAGAAAGGAAAACAAATAATAGAAATATTAATAGAGGAGTATTATAAAAAAAAGAGAGCATGAAGCTCTCTCTCTAATACATATTTTATACCTGATAAGTAAAGGCATTAATGTTCATACCTGCTCCTACAGAAGCGAATAGGATAATATCCCCTTGTTCTAATTGGTGCGGGTCTAGTTGCTTATTGATAATCATATCATATAGAGTCGGTAGAGTAGCCACACTACTGTTCCCTAGTTTTTGAATATTCATAGGCATGATATGTTCTGGCATTTCCATATCGTATAACTCGAAGAAACGTTTTACGATAGCTTCATCCATTTTCTCATTAGCCTGGTGTATCATCACCTTTTTGATTTTGTTGATATCTATTCCGCTCTTATCCACACAGCTCTTCATTGCTAACGGTACATTAGTTAGTGCAAATTCATAAATCTTGCGTCCAAACATCTTGATGTACTTAGTGTTCTCGTCTAAGTCAGGATTATAAGATTTGCCATAGTGAATGAAGAAAGCCTCGTCTAGTGTATAACTAGCAGACTCTACAGATAGTATTCCGCCTTCTTCATTAGTCAGTTCTAATATAGTAGCTCCAGCACCATCTGCATAGATCATAGAGTCCCTATCGTGTAAGTCTATTACACGTGATAATGTTTCTGCTCCGATGACTAGACATCTCTTCGCCATACCTACTTTCATAAACGCATAGGCTTGTATCACACCTTGTAGCCAACCAGGGCACCCAAAAAGAACATCAAATGCTACACATGATGGATTGGCGATCTTTAGGTTGTGTTTTACCCTAGATGCTAAGCTAGGTACGATATCAGACTGCAATGTTCCGTGCTTTACATCTCCGAAGTTATGCGCAAAGATGATATAGTCTAATGTCTCTGGGTCTATACCTGCACTTTTGATAGCGTGCTCAGAGGCGATAGTACCGATATCACTGGTAGTTAATTCATGTTCTACATATCTTCTTTCTTCTATCCCTGTTATTTGTTGTAGTTTATAAGCTGTACGTTGGTTAGTATCTTTTAATGGTTGTCCTTGTTCATCTCTAAAGTCAAACTGGTCGAAATTCGTATTATCTATTACTTTAGTCGGGATATAAGATCCTGAACTTATTATTTTAATATTCATAATATCGTTTTTGGGTTAATTGTAAGGTAAACTTAGAGCTTTATATTTATTAATGATAAGTTTTTTCTCTTTTTTTTGAAGTATTCTGAAATGCTGTTTTGATTTCGTAGTACTTTTCGTGTAGGTATATAATAATAATGCCAATAAGTAATGTTTATTGTGTACTATTACTTATTGGCATTAAAAGAATGCGCGCGCGATACTACTGCGTTATTTCTTGTAAAGCGTATTCTTATACTTAGTTAATTGATTGGCTGTGTCATTGTCTCCTGTTGTGGTGAAGTATTTAATCACCGTATCTAAGAATTTTTCAGTCGGTTTAAAATCATAATGCATCTGTTTATTCAGCTGATCGAAAGTCTCTTCTAAGAGTGTTGGATTGGTCTTTAATTCTTTAAAGTTGATTCGATAGCCGTCAAATATATATCTTAGTCCATCTAGATTCCCTTTTAGTGGTATACTACCGTGGTCTTCTCCTTCATAGGCTACATATTGATAACTCAGTGTAGTAGGAGTATTAGTACGTAATAATTTATCAAATTCTTTAATCGAACTATAATGATCACTTAGGTGGCCTTTGTTCTCGCTTTCGCCTACTTGGGTAAGGAATAGTCTTCTGTGTTTAAAGTCTTGGTTTATCCCATCAGTATATTCTCTCAGTATAACCTTATTATCCCACCATATACTAGGATCGTGTACGATATAAGCGTTAAACATATCCGTGTAGTTCAGTAGATTATTTAGAGCAGTAATCCCCCCGAATGAGTGACCGATTAGTATTTTGTAATCCAGCGTTCTATAGTTAGTATCTACATAAGTAAAGACCTCTTCTTTTAAGAATTTAAAGAAGGCATCATTCCCTCCGTTTTCACCTTTTATTTTTTTAGCCTGCTCAGTAGACATCTCCTCACTACTTACTTTAGTAGGAGTTAAATCTCTTGTTCTATTGGTATTAATCACTCCTATTATAATCATTTCTGGTATAGAAGGGTATGGATATCTGCTTAACTTATCTAGATAGGCTGTTAGATAATTAAAGTTACTTTCTCCATCTAGTAAGTAGATGACAGGATACTGCTGATTAGGATATTGAGCTTCATTATATCCCGCAGGTAGGTATACTTGTATCTTTCTATCTTCGTTAAGCACTTTAGATTTGATTGTATATGTTTTACCTATTTCTATTGCTTCTTGAGCTGTGATAGGATGAGCAAATAGTAGAGCGAATGGAACTAATAATGTATAGAAAAATTTCTTCATGATATAGATAATGATTGTTTTGTGTTTGGATACAAATATAAGTCCTTATTTATATTTGTTCTAATTTGTAAAATTATAATTCCTTTTAGAGGACAAATAATATGTAGTTATTATCTTGTGCGGATTAAAGAGACGGTTGAAAATGAATAGATTAATTATTGTTTTTGTTGCACTTATTAGTGCATTTTGTGCTTTTGGCCAAAGCGCAAAAAAACCAATAGAAGTGAAGGTGTTAGACTCCACTGTGCAGGATAATAGCCTAGCTACTATTGTAGTAATGAATAACTCCAATGATACATATTGGTTTCCGTGGGATACTTCAGAGTTAGCTTATGGGGCTAGTGTAGGAAGTACGTATGAGAACCAAGTATATGTGTTGAGACAGAGAGTGTATAATAAGGCAAGTCATATCGATGAGCCGATGCTGATGAGTGGGGATTATGATTCGGACGGTTTATTAGCGAAGTGGCAAGAGAAGCTAAAAACAAAGAAGGTAACAGACTATGTGATCATCAAGCCGAAAAGCTTCGTACAGCTAAGACTTCCTTTTAAATCCGAACTAGCAGTAGCTCCTACTTGGTATGCGTGTAAAGATAGTATCAGTGATGGTGGGTATAAGTACTATGTAGCCTATGTGTATAATACGAAGGCTGTAGAGCAGGTACTAAGTCCTAAGCTACTAGAAGAGGTGAAGAAATTAGGGTATAAAATCTATGAGGCTCCACTAGAGTCTAACAAGGTTCCTATCGTGAAATAATAAAAAGAGAAGTATATCCCATATACTTCTCTTTTCGTCTAAAAAACAGCTGTATAAAAACTTTATACGAATTATTGGCACTGGTAAAAGTACTTATATCTAAATCGATATTATATGATAGTTATCAGTTTGTCTAAAAACAATATCACTGTAGAGAAATTTACTTTTATTTCATGAACGCTATGATTATAAGAGGGTAGATCAGGTAAGGATATTGTCTATAAATAGCATGTGTTATGTTTAGTTAAAGAATATGAGGAAGTAGTGGTTCTTCTGTGCATTTAGTTAGCTTTTAGTCTTATAGCAGTTATGTTGCTTTTGATTCTACACTAGAAGGGATGTGTCTCCTTCTTTAGTCCGTTGTTTTGGTTAAAATAACGGACTCACTGCGGACTCATAACGGACTCACTACGGACTCAAGGCGACTAAAACTGAATGAAATGTAACAGTATGCAGAAGTAAACTTAGAAGAAAATAGTGGAGGACAGAAGACTGTACTTCTCGACTATACTGACAGTTGTTTTACTCTGTACTAAAGAATAGTATATCAATAGGATAAATATACACTATCATATAGTGTAATAGGAGTAAGTCTAATCAAATATTTGATTAGTTGATGTATTAGTTATTTTTACTTTGAATAGTGAATGGTTTTGTAAGCTTTTGTAATTTAAATTTGCTTGAGAGGTTACAATTATAGTTCACAAGTTATTAAATGTTTTAGAGGAGAATTGTCTTAGTTAATAAGACAATTCTTTTTTTTATGTATAGGTGAGATATTTTACTAACTGTAAAATCTAGATTATCTTTGATGTTTAAAACGGATACTGCACATGCTTGATAATAAATATACTTCCTTATACTTTACCTCATTAGTAGATATTATCAATAATACAGAACTGACTACTCGTGCTAAGTACAGACTACTTAGAAATCTACTAGAGAAAATATGTAAATATGTAGTAAAGGATGAGGTGATCAGTCTTTCTAATCTATTCTCTCGTCTATCCTACATATGTAATAAGTATAATGCGAGCCGTGTTATCCATAGTTTTAGAATGATTAGTAATGATCTGACTAAGCATGATTCTGCAGAGTTAGAGCTATATCTAGCGACCTACTGGATGGATGTAAATGATTTTATATCTTACGTATTTCAGGTGCCTGTACCTGATGAGAATAGATCATATTACCCATTTCCTATTCAGAGGTTAGCCCTGAAGCATAATGAGTTTGAGCAGATTATTGATAAGTTGAGAGTTAATGTATTGGGGATAAAAGATAATTTACTCTTATGCGATGTAGAGAACGCAGAAGATGGACAGCCTATACGAGTACAGATTAATGAAGAAGGAGTGAATGCTTCATTTAGTTCCATAGAGAAAATATGGAAGGGAGCTACACTACACCTCATTAATATAGGAGTGGATGATCATCAGATACACCACCCGAAGATATTTATACTAGAACCAGATTACTTAATAGATGTGTCTGCTATAGCAGAGTGTTTTCAAGACTATGGGACTTCTTCATTGAGTTTTATAAAGTCGAAGTTCGATGAGATACCTAATAATAAGTATCTACTCATTGGTAACTTTGCTAATGCTGTCATGGATGAGTTAGTAGGTGCAGAAGATGCGCAGACAGTAGACTTTAATACAGTCTTTGTCCACCACTTTGAGAACTATCCTTTTGAGCATACGGCTTGTCCTGATATATTAGATATAGAACAGTTTAAACAATATCGATATGACTGTGAAACTCATTTTAATACGATCAAGAGAGTATATCTTGAAGAGTTCGTACATTATGGTATCACGAATGAGGGAGATATTAACCTAGAACCAAGCTTTCTGTGTGATGTCTATGGGGTGCAGGGGCGTTTAGACCTTCTGCATAGTATAAAGAAAGATAATCTAAAGACAACTATCGTGGAGCTGAAGTCTGGCGGGACGGTCTATCCTGATGATGGAGTAGGGGTGAAACCTAATCACACTGTACAGCTGTATTTATATCACCTTATGCTATCTGTGGTATATGATATACCATATCGAGAGATAGGTAATGAGAAGTATCTAAGTGGCTTTATTTTTTATAGTAAACCAAGAACTAATAATCTTCGTAAAGATCAGATCAACCTTCGTAGGGTACAAGCAATATGTGAGTTGAGAAATAGAATCGTGCTAAACGAACATATCTTAAAGTCAGATGATCTGGATAAAGTAGCGCTGCTACTCCACTATGTAAAAGGGGAGAATATAGTGCGTAACCCTAATCTGAATACCAAGTTTAAAGATATGCTCTATAAGCAGATAGATATGTTTACGTCTGTGCTAGAGAAGTGCTCAGCGTTAGAGCGTACTTATTTTTATTCTTTTGTCAGCTTTATCGCAAGAGAACAATACATTAGTAAGTTAGGAGCGAGTGACTATGAAGGAAGTCATGGGTTGGCAAGTTTATGGATAGACAGTGCTGAGGTCAAAAAAGATAAGTATAGTATCTTATATGATCTAGAGATTATAGAGAATAAAATCTTCGAAGAAGAAAAGCAAATTATCTTCAGGCGAACATTAGTAGATGACTTTGTCAACTTTAGAAAGGGAGATGTCTGTGTATTATATCCTCGAGATCACGATACTGACACAGCAGTGAAGCATCAGATATTTAAATGTACGATACAGAGTATCACTAAAGAAACGGTAACAGTTGTATTTCGTCATAAACAGAGAGGGATTAATTACTTTAATCAATATCGCTTATGGGCGCTAGAACGCGACTCTATGGATTCTTCTTTTACGAGTATGTATAAGAGTCTATATGCGTTCATGAACGCACCGAAGAATAAGAGAGAGGTAATCCTCAATGTGCTACCTCCTAGACAAGGGATAAATTATGGGTTCTATAAGCCTACTCTTTCTGTAGAGCAGAATAGAATATTAAACAATGCTTTATCATCAGAAGATTACTTTGTACTAAATGGGCCTCCTGGTACGGGTAAGACTTCTCATATTATTAAGGAGCTTGTAGAAGAATTATATACCAATACCAATCAGAATATATTACTTCTAGCCTATACTAATAAGGCTGTGGATGAGCTATGTGGTGCGGTGACGGATGCGCTAGAGCATGTATCTGCTATAGATAAGTTTGTGCGTATAGGTAGCCCGTTATCTAGTAGTCAGAAATATGCTGATCATCTAGTCAGCACGATTATTAAGCGAGAGAGTGAGGCGTTAGAAAAGTCAGGTAGGAGATTTACTAGAAATGTTTTGTCTAATATTATTCGTAATAATAGAGTGTTTCTGTCTACAGTAGCTACTATGTCTAGTAAGAATGATGTGTTCAAGCTAAAGAAATTTGATACAGTTATCATAGATGAAGCTTCTCAGATATTAGAACCTCAGATTATAGGGCTATTGCCTAAGTGTAAAAGGTTTATTATGATCGGTGATCACAAACAACTGCCTGCGATAGTGGTACAGAGTGATACATTGTCTAAGACTAATAATCCTCTGCTAGAACAGATAGGACTAGCGGATAGACGCAATTCATTATTCGAACGATTATATAACTTCTGTGAACTGAATAAGCTTAGTTATGCACATGATACATTGACCTATCAAGGGCGTATGCATAGAGAGATAGCGGCATTTCCTAATATAGCATTCTATGAAGGCAAACTAAAAGAGGCATATACATTAGAGAATTTAACTACAATAGCTAAAAATAGCCTACAGAGACAAGTAGCTCCGTTAAACTTAAAGCCTGTAGATAATGATCTATTAAGTGCAATACTAGCACAGAACAGAGTCATCTTTGTCAATGTGGAAGAACACCACGCAGGACAACAAAAGAAAACAAGCGAGAAAGAAGCTGATTTTGTTGTTTGTCTATTGCAGAAGATAGAGCAGCTTAATCAACTAAATGGATGCAGCACAGATTTGACTAAGCGGGTTGGAATTATAGCTCCGTTTAAGAATCAGATAGCACTGATTAAAAATAAATTAGAAGGTAGTGATATTCTAAATGCTGAAGATATAGTAGTCGATACAGTAGAACGCTTTCAGGGAGGACAGAGAGATATTATTATTTATTCGTTTACCATTAATGAAGTACTTCAGCTAGATGGGGTAGTGAGTCTTAATGATGATCAGTCAGTAGACCGTAAGTTAAATGTGGCTCTGACTCGTGCAAAAGAGCAAATGATTATCATCGGTAATGCTGAGGTGCTTAGTCATAATAGTATATATAAAGAGATGATCACTCATATTAAAGAACAAGGAGGTTACTTCGAATACGATAGTTTATAGTTAACAACAGTGTTTATAACTATGTTGATAACCTTGTTAATAAGAGTTGTTTATGGAATGAAAATGTTGATAACTATAGAGGGTATTTATTCTTTATATTTACTATTTTTTTATAAGTTGTTGTTTTAGTGGTATTTGATTGTTATTTAGTGTTGAGGTTATCACTGTTTATAATGTGAATAAGATGAATTATAGTTGTTAACAATATTGTTGATAACTATAGAGGTGCTACCTAGTAGCTTTGGTCAAAAAGAACATAGTAGAGCATAAAAAAACGCCATCGTAATGATGGCGTTTTCTGTATAGATAAATCTGTTAAGATTAGTTCTCCATATAAACTTCGATAGGAGCACAAGAACAAATTAAGTTTCTGTCACCGTAAGCATCGTCAATACGACGTACAGTAGGCCATAATTTGTTTTCAGCTACATAAGGAAGTGGGTAAGCTGCTTTCTGTCTTGAGTATGGAAGATCCCAGTTATCAGCAGTTAATAATGCTAATGTGTGAGGAGCATTCTTAAGCTCGTTCACAGGGTTTTCGATAGTTGCATTCTCAATTTCTTGACGGATAGAAGCCATCGCATCACAGAATCTGTCAAGCTCTTCTTTGCTCTCACTTTCTGTTGGTTCGATCATTAATGTACCAGCAACAGGGAAAGATACTGTAGGAGCGTGGAAACCGTAATCGATAAGACGTTTAGCGATATCTGTTACTTCAATACCTTTTTCTTTGAACTCACGTACATCAACGATCATCTCGTGTGCAGCACGTCCTTTCTCTCCTGTATAAAGGATAGCGTAGTGCTCTTCAAGACGAGTCTTCATGTAGTTAGCATTTAAGATCGCTTGTTGAGTTACTTTCTTAAGACCTTCAGTTCCTAACATAGCGATGTATCCATAAGAGATTAAACATACTAATGCAGATCCATAAGGAGCAGCAGAGATAGCAGTGATTCCTTTCTCACCACCTACTTTAACGATAGGGTTAGTAGGTAAGAATGGTACTAAGTGCTCAGCCACACAGATAGGTCCTACACCAGGTCCACCACCTCCGTGAGGGATAGCGAAAGTCTTGTGTAAGTTTAAGTGACATACATCTGCCCCGATATTAGCAGGGTTAGTGATTGCCACCTGTGCATTCATATTTGCACCATCCATATATACTTGTCCTCCGTTATCGTGGATGATTTGAGTAATCTCCATGATAGCAGACTCATATACACCATGTGTAGATGGGTAAGTAACCATCAGACAAGATAAGTTATCTTTATATTGTTCAGCTTTAGCTTTTAAGTCAGCCACGTCGATATTACCTTCTGGAGTAGTTTTAGTCACTACTACTTTCATACCAGCCATTGCTGCAGAAGCAGGGTTAGTACCGTGTGCAGAAGCAGGAATAAGTGCGATATCACGTTGGAAGTCTCCTCTAGAGTGGTGGTATGCACGGATAGCCATAAGACCAGCGTACTCTCCTTGAGCTCCAGAGTTTGGTTGTAATGTAGTACCAGCAAAACCAGTAATCACATTTAACTTCTCTTCTAATCCGTGTAACATCTCTAAGTATCCTTGTGCTTGGTCAGCAGGTACGAATGGGTGAACGTTGTTCCACTGTGCGTTACTCAATGGTAACATCTCAGCAGCAGCATTCAATTTCATTGTACAAGAACCTAAAGAGATCATAGAGTGGTTAAGAGCTAAGTCTTTGCGTTCTAATTTTTTGATATAACGCATTAACTCAGTCTCAGAGTGGTAGCTGTTAAATGCAGCGTGCTCTAAGAACTTAGAAGTACGTTTTAGTTTATCTTGGTATTTAACTTCAGTGCTTAATGTAGTTACTTCTGTAGCTGTCTTACCAGTAGCTTGAGCAAATACATTAACGATAGCGTTAATATCAGCTAACTCTACAGTCTCGTTTAATGAGATAGAGATAGTGTTTGCATCAATATAGTTGAAGTTGATAGAGTTTGCTTCAGCGATAGGTTTCACTTTAGCAGCATCAGCTTTCACTAAGATAGTGTCGAAGAAGTTAGCGTTCACTTGCTCGATACCTAATTTACCTAATTCAGTAGCTACAGTTACTGCTTTAGCATGGATTAAAGAAGCGATATTAGTCAACCCTTTAGGTCCGTGGTAAACAGCGTAGAAACTAGCCATAACAGCTAATAATACTTGAGCCGTACAGATATTAGATGTAGCTTTCTCACGTTTGATATGTTGTTCACGAGTTTGTAAAGCCATACGTAGAGCGAAGTTACCATCAGCATCTTTAGATACTCCGATGATACGACCTGGCATACTACGTTTATACTCTTCTTTAGTAGCGAAGAAAGCAGCGTGAGGACCTCCGAATCCTAATGGAATACCAAAGCGTTGAGTAGTACCTACTACTACGTCAGCTCCCATTTCTCCTGGAGGAGTTAATAATACTAATGACATGATATCAGCAGCTACAGCTACTTTAATGTCTTTTGCTTTTGCTTGGTTGATAAAGTCAGCGTAGTCAGCTACGATACCGTGTTTACCAGGGTATTGTAAGATCGCTCCGAAGTACTCTTCTGAGAAGTTAAACTCTTCGTGGTTACCTACTACTAACTCTACACCAAATGGAGTAGCACGAGTCTGTAATACTGATAAAGTCTGTGGTAATATTTCTTCAGAAACGAAGAACTTCACTACGTTGTTTTTCTTTTGATCTCTTGTTCTTACGTCGAATAATAAGATCATTGCTTCAGCTGCTGCTGTAGCCTCATCTAGTAATGAAGCATTAGCAATCTCCATACCTGATAACTCGATAACAGTAGTTTGGAAGTTTAATAACGCTTCTAAACGACCTTGAGCTACTTCAGCTTGGTAAGGAGTATAAGCTGTATACCATCCTGGGTTTTCAAATACGTTACGGATAATAGCTGCAGGAACTACTGCCTCATTATATCCTAAACCGATGAAAGAACGGAATATTTTATTTTTGTTTCCTAATGCTTGAATGTGAGATAAGTACTCATACTCAGTCATTGCAGGAGCAAGGTTTAAGTCTTCTTTAAGACGGATTGCGTCTGGGAAAGTTTCGTTGATTAATTGTTCGATGCTATCAGCTTTCACTGTTTTAAGCATTTCTGCCATATCCTCAGGACGAGGACCAATGTGTCTTAATGCAAATGCGTTTGTTTTCATTTGGACAATAAATAAAAGTTGTGTTTAATCACACAAAAATAACCATTAATCTGACAATTGTATGTTTATATCGATTAATTTTGAAAAGTAAATAAGCATTACACTTGTTAGATTGATAATTAATATGGATTTGTTAAAAAACAGAATAGTTGCTCTTTATTTAAACGGAAGTGTTCACGTTTCGTTAGCAGTCTTTGCTTTAGTGCAGATGACATTTTATTTCTGTCACCTTCCATTTGATGCAGTCGTGTCTACTTTAGCTTTTACAGGAACGCTGTTTTCTTATAACTTTATTAAGTATGCTGAAGTAATCTATAGACATAAGAACCCATTTACACTACGTCTGAAAGTCATTATAGGGATAAGTATTATTGCGTTGCTGATAGGTACTGTTGCCTTCTTTATGCTGAATTGGAAAGCACAATTCGTTACTTTGAGTTTATTGGTGTTATCAGTACTATACGCTATTCCTATCAGTAGTAACCGAAGTAATCTGCGCAATCTAGCAGGACTTAAAGTGTATATCGTATGTCTGTGTTGGGCTACTGTAACGCTTATAGTGCCAGTGATGAATGCTGATATACCAGTCAGTTGGGATATTGTAGTTAAGTTTATACAGCGTTTTATCTTAGTGTTTATTCTAATTGGAATATTTGAAGTCGTTGATTTACAGTATGACGATAAGTATTTGAAGACCTTACCTCAGATGCTAGGAATAGCTAATACCAAATGGCTATTAGGATTACTGCTAATTCCTTTTTATGTTATCGAATTCTTTAAGGTAGGTTATCAGCCTATACAGGCATGGAATAATATGTTGATTGTATTATTAACGCTGTTTTTTATTGTATATGCTTCACCGAAACGAACTAAGTTCTTTACGCTATTCTGGGTAGAGAGTGTGCCTATTGTATGGTGGTTAATTGTTGTTATTCAAGGGAATGCAAGTATGTTAGAATAAAAAGACCAAGCATTTAGCTTAGTCTTCATTTACATATTCTAGTATATCAGCTGGTTGACAATCTAATTCTTTACAGATTGCCTCCAATGTACTGAAGCGTATGGCTTTTGCCTTATTGGTCTTGAGTATGGATAGATTACTCACGGTGATACCTACACGCTCAGCCAACTCATTAAGCGATATCTTTCGCTTAGCCATCATGACATCAAGGTTTACTATTATTGGCATATCGTGGGGTTATATGGTTAGTTCTGCATCTTCTTTTAGACGCAAATGTTGTTTCAATACTTCTACAATCATCAGCAAAATTAAAGGAATAAAGAACATCGTGAAATTAAAATCACCTTTTACAGCTTCTAGGTTATATAGAGATGCTATTCTTGATGCTTCGTAAGTAGATAGATATTCGAGTATATTCTCATAAATAGCAAGACCTAAAAGTATAGAAGCTAGTACTTTTATACGTTTAATTTGAATACGACTAACAGTTTCTCCTTTGTACAAAAACTTTAGAATAGTAAAGCTATTGTATAAGGCATAGACTATAAAGCCGATAAAAATAAATGAACTCATTATCATAACAGTTCTAAGAAATGAATAACTAAAAGGAACATCATCTACACGAATTCTACTTGTTGAATCAGTTACTGCTATCTTAGGTGAGTTATGATTAGTAGTTAATTTTGCATTGTATTCTGTACCGTTTTTGATTGTTATATAGTAAGGATTTGTCGAAATGCTTCTTGCGCTGTCAGAACCTTCATTAAAACCTCTTTTCATATCCCTAAAGTGGTTGTTAAAGGAAAATAAATAGGCAATGATTAATAATATAGTTAGAAATTTTAGTTTCATAAGATCAAGTTATATGGTTAGTTCAGCATTTTCTTTTAAAGTTAAATGTTGCTTTAATACTTCAACAATCAATAACAGAATTAAAGGAATAATAAATAACGAAAAATCATAGTCATACTTAACTAGGTCGAGGTTATAGATATTAGCTACTTCTTGTTGTTCTTTGTTTGAATAATAAATAAATATATTCCCTAATACAGGTAGAAGTAATTGAAAATAAGCTAGAATTTGTAGTCGTCTTATTTGACTATTAGATGCTATATTACCATTATATAAGTTTTTAAAGAATTTTATAAATACAATAATGATAACTGGGAAAAGGAGTATAGTAAGGATACCTAACAAACCTATGAAGAAATTACTAATCCCGTTCGAATATTGTTTAGGAACTTCTATTTCAATAGTCTCTTTTATTTCACGTATTTGTATACCAGTAGTTTTTTTATCTGTTAGAGATAAATGAAGGTCAGAGGTATCACTAGGAGTCTGTTTAACGATCAAAGTAGTATACACTTTATCATCATGACATTCTGGAGCATTATTATACCCTTGTTGAAAATCTCTAAAGTGTACACAAAGATTGGCTATATATAATACAATAAATATAACTGTAAGTAATTTCAGCTTCATAATCTAGGTTTAAAATAATACGTTTATTAATCGTTCACATAATGCTATTAAAAGCATAGCCCAATGGATTAGTAATTTTATCATCGTTAGTAATTTAGTTGGTTAATTGTAATTCAAAAGTATATTTAATTTTTTATAAAACAAATAAAATTTATTGTTATTCGATAAATACTTGTCTAAAAACGTAAAACGTGTCTTTTTTGGATACTTCAAGGATTATAGCAGAGTTTTAAGAAAAGCTCTTTTTTAGTTGCGTCTAAAAATGTTATATTTGCAGTAATATAAAAAGACAAAGATGATACAACTAGTAAATAACATGAAAGAAAACGGGAACGTTGTTTTCGTTTTAAGTAGTGAGAACAAAGGAATTGTTGAGGTTCCTGCATTCTTAAATGATTTTGTAAAAGCATTCGGAGAAGGGAAAAAAGAAGAAGACTTTGCTAAAGTGGGAAGTCAGTATTTCTTTTTCGTAAAAGAGAATGAGAACTTAGAAAAAATGCGTTTAGCTGGTAATAGCGTTCGTAAACAATTAGATAAAAAAGCTGACAACCTTACTATCGTAGGTAATGGCGCTTCTACATTAGCTTTAGTAGAAGGATTTATGTTGTCAAACTACCAATTCTTAAAATACTTCAAAGAAGCAGAAGAAATGAAGTTCGCTTTGAGTAATGTTGAGGTAAAAGGAGATTTCACAGCTAAACAAATCAGCGACTTAAACAATACTGTAAAAGCGGTGTATTGGGCTCGTACTATGGTAAACGAACCTGTAAGCTTCTTAAATGCTACTCAATTAGCAACTGAAATAGAAGCTCTAGGTAAAGAGGCTAACTTCTCAGTGAAAGTATTAGGTCGCAAAGAGATTGAAGATCTTAAAATGGGTGGTTTATTAGCTGTTAATAAAGGATCTATTGATCAACCTACTTTTACTATTATGGAGTACAAGCCTGCTAATCCAATCAATAAAAAGCCTATCGTACTAGTAGGTAAAGGAGTAGTGTATGATACAGGAGGTCTAAGCTTAAAACCAACTGCGGGTTCTATGGACTCTATGAAGAGCGATATGGGAGGTGCAGCATGTATGGCAGGTACTATCTATGCAGCAGCTTTAAATGATGTGAATGTTCACGTTATCGGATTAGTTCCTGCTACAGATAACCGTCCTGGAGGAAATGCTTATGCTCCTGGTGATGTGATTACTATGTTTGACGGTACGACTATCGAGGTATTAAACACAGATGCAGAAGGACGTATGATCTTAGCAGATGCTATTGCTTATGCTACTCAGTATGATCCAGAGGTTATTATTGATGCAGCTACACTTACAGGTGCAGCTTTAGTAGTAGCTGGAGATATGGCATCTTGTATTATGGGGAATGATGAGCAGACTATCGATGCTATTATCGCTTCAGGCTACAACGTACACGAGCGTTTAGCTAAGTTACCTTTCTGGGACGACTATAAAGACTTGTTGAAATCTAACGTAGCAGATATGAAGAATATCGGTGGACGTTTTGCAGGTACTATCACAGCAGGTAAGTTCTTAGAGCATTTTGCTAAAGCACCTTATGTACACATGGATATCGCAGGTCCAGCTTGGATGGATGCTCCTAGAGATTATAAAGGTAATGGTGGTACAGGAAGTGGAGTACGTACTCTAGTTGACTTCTTGACTAACTATAAAGGATAATATCTGATTAGGATATAAAGAAGGAGAACGAGAGTAGTCTAACTACTCTCGTTTTTTTATACTTGTATTTATAGTTTTATCGTATTTTCGTCATCTTATAAAGAATCATAACAATGAATAACTTAGTAGAAACAACCACTTTTATATCTGTAGATAAAAGTAATATACACTTAATTCTTCCTTTAGCAGAGAAGATATGGGAGGATACGTATCTTCATATTATCGGACAAGAACAGATAGACTATATGCTACCAATGATGTATAGTGATGAGCGTATCTTAGGTGAACTAAAAGAAGGGTACCAATGGGAACTGTTAATGCAAGGGGACGAGTTATTAGGCTACACAAACTATAAGCTTATGGAGGACAACCGTGTGTTTCTTTCTAAATTATATACTAATGTGTATAAACAAGTAAAGGGCTTAGGGCATTTTATGTTTGAGCATGTAGTAGACTATGCTAGACGCGAAGGCGCTACTGCGGTATATCTTACTGTGAATAAAAATAACCAACGAGCTATAGACTTTTATATCCGCAATAATATGAAGTGTATAGAGTCTAAGACTTTTGATATCGGGGGCGGATATGTAATGGATGATTATATCTATCAGTTAGATTTATAATAACAAAGAAGGTTAGCCATTGGCTAACCTTCTTTGTTATAACATCAGCTCTATTACTCTATAAGTAAACTCATATTCATAAATACTTGGTTGCTCATTAGGCATAGACTTGACTACTGTTTTTACCTTAGCAGTCAGAGGTAGATCTTGAGCATTATAAGTGTACTCTATCGTAGTTAGGAGGTCGCTACTTTCTATTTTAACGATATTGTTTTGTTGATTATAGTTAGTGTACATCAGCTCATTAGCACTAAGATAGTTTGACACATTATACGCATAAGGCAAGTAAGCAAATGGGTAATTCTTTTGGTCATAAGTATAGATTGTCTTATTGCTATCTAGGTTGACTAACTTTAGATTGTTACTAGGATTATAGATAAAGTCAGTTACTTCAGGATCAGAGTACTGAGGCTTAGAAGATATCTCTATAGAGCCAGGTAGATCTAGTCTATTATACACGATCTTACTTACTCTAGACTCGTCATAGTATAAATCCTTAAACTCTGTATATTGAAGTATTTTATTGTCGTATACTAGGTCTAAGCTCATTTTATTCTCTCCATAGATGACTTTGCGTAGTAGGTTATTCTCATCTAACTCCATGGTAGCAGTGAAGGAACTACTAGGTGCTCCATTCTCTACTAAATAGGATTCCACAGAAGTCATTTGACCTAAATCATTATAATTAAAGTCATATTTAGTAATAGATACTTCAGTATTAGGTGTACTTGCGTCTACTACATTTACATTATCGATAAGGGTAGCGTTATCAACAGGAACATAGTTCTTCTCAACAACTTGGCTTACTACAGTCAGTTTCTTTATCTGATCAGAAGGTATAGGACTGGATGTACTATAACTATTCCAACTAATTACGAATAGTAACAGTGGAGTGAATAACAAACTTCTTTTCATAGTATTTTTATAATATATTACTTCATTATTGGTATATGTAATTCTTTATAGATGAATTCATACTCATATAAAAGCCTTTTGTTGTTCTTATCCTCCTTATCTATACTTGTGATTCTAGCAGTAATAGGGAATCCTTTCTTGTTATATGTGTAGTCTATAGAAGTTATAAATTTAACATTTTCAATTCTAATTACATTGTTTTGTTGAATATAATTTGTAAATATTAAGGATTCACTCCCTAAGAAACTAGATATAGTATATCCGTATGGCAGATAGCTGAAAGGATATTTTTTATTGTCATAAGTATAGTCAGTGTATTGACCATTATATATTTCTCTGTTCAAGTTTAACTTATCGTTATACTCCAAACTTATTTCAATAGCATTCGTCTGTTCTGGTGTAGTGCTAATCGTAATCTGACGTGGTAATAAGTTCGTGTTATAGTTATATGTACTAGTTCTCGTTTCTCTAAAATTACTGTTAGTAAATATAAACGAGCTTAGTAGTTTATCTGTGTACTCTAGTTTGTAAGAGCTCGTATCAGATCCTAAATCAATATTTTTAATAGTATGCTTATCCTCCATCTCTATGTATGTAGTAAAGGGATAACTAGGCATATCATTTTCTATAGTGTAACTACTAGTCGATATTAAGACACCTTGCGTATTGTATGTAAAATCATAGTGTCTTATAAATACCTCAGTATCTCTATCAGTTTGATCTGTGGAAGGATTAGGGGTGATAGATATAATATGCGCTTTCGGTATATGTTGTTTCTCTATTACTCGTTCTACTACTGTGATTGGTTGTCCCCAAGCAATAGGAAATATAAGTAGTAGTAGAAGAACTAAGCTGATAGACTTCATGGTTTTATCTTTTCTTGTTTTTTAAACGGATAACCTCTAGTTCTTTATAATAAAACTCATATTCACACGTCACTCTACTATCTAGTGCATTTGTTTTAGAAGTCTTTCTAACCCTTGCTGTGATAGGTAAGTTGTCTGTATTATAGGTATAGTCTATCGTAGTGATGTGCTCATCATCTTCGAACCCCACAATGTTGTTTTTAGGAGCATAAGACGTGAAGGTCAGCCAATCTATAGACATATAGTAGAACGGATTATAGTAATAAGGCTGCCCCGCTAGTATATACTGCTTATCATCATAGCTAAAAGAGAATAACTCAAGAGGATTCTTATAGGTACGTACATTTTGATTAAGGTCATAGGTGAAGTCAAGATTGATAACTTCATTAGGTTTGCTTTCATTGCCTAATCGAGCATGTACAGGCAGTTGATGTTTATCATAGGTAAATGTACTAACGACTAGCTCTTTAAACTCTGGCTCGTAATGTGTGATTTGGTGAAGAATATTGTCTTTATAAATAGCTTTTAACTTATCAGTATCCTCGTCTAGTGAAATGGTTGTCAATTGCTTCTTAGTATTTAACGTCACTCCTAAGCTAGAAGGGTTACTCGCTTTCTCATTGATGATATTACTAGAGTAGGTGTTGATTAATTGACCATATTCATCATAAGTAAATAAGAAGTTGCGTATTTCTGTTTCTGTATTCTCTTTATCTTTATTTATTGTATTAGACTTTCCATCTGCATAAGTTTCTGTGATTAATAAGTAACTTTTCTCTACAGCATGGTCTAATACTGTTGTTTTAAATGTTTTCCCTTTTCGTTTTGTAGTAGAGTTAAAACTACCACAATTCATTAATAGTAATAATAGTGGTGCTATTAAAAGTGTTCTTTTCATTGTTGTCTTGACTAGGCGATAAAAATACAATTATTTTTAAACACACACTTCTAGGCAATTTATTTAAACCTAGTACGGATAGTCAGTATATTTATTTGTGTCTTTATGGTATAATGTTGTTAAAGCCATTTTCTTATTCTTATTTAGTTTAAATAATTTATTATCTTCGCTTCATTAAAATTTATAAGAGATGAGTACAGATACAATAAACCCAAATTTCGATCAACATAAAGTAAAGCCTAAGGCTCCTAAAATCGAAGAATTAATCAATGAGTGTAAGTCAGTAATGATGGCTACTATCAGCGAGGACGGAACACCATTAGTAAGTACAGCTCCTTATTCTAGAGTAGGAAATGAGTTTCAGATATTAGTTTCTTTTATGGCAAAACATACAAAGAACTTACGTGATCGCAAGCAAGTATCATTCATGTTTGTAGAAGATGAGAGCGTATCTAAACAATTATATGCTAGACACCGTTTAACTTTAGATACTCAAGCGGAGTTAATCGAGAAAGAAAACCCATTATACGAGAAAGCAATCGCTGACTTAAGAGAAAGACATGGTAAGGTAGTAGAAGTATTAGATAACTTAGAAGACTTCATCATGTTTAACTTTAAGCCAGTTAAAGGTTCTTATGTGAACGGATTCGGTAGTGCATACTTCGTAGATGAGAATCTAGAAGTGATGGAACACAGAAGAGGTGCTCATGGACAACATAACGTAGATCAAAAGTAATAACTATATTTTTATTAACGGAAGAAGCCTTTATTTCCTTATTGGAGTAAAGGCTTTTTTTATTGTGTTATAATATAGTAGTTTTGAAGACAGAAGATTATTTTGATTTATGACTAAAGGACAAGTACATATTCGCTGTTCTAAATGCGGAACATTTAATGTAGATACAGATAACTGTATATCGTGTGGACAGGCATTGAATATGGTACAACAACGTGAAGAAGAACGCAAGCACTTAGAACGCGAACGCATCGCTAAGGCATTAGCCGAAGAGCCTTCTGCGATAGAGAAGTTTCTACTCCGTATGACGAAGCATCCATGGCTGCTAGTACGTTTATTTTTTAAGTTAGTCTATGGCGTTTGGTTTACTGTGATGGCAGTGACGATGTTTATAGCGTGGCTAATCGGGATGATAGTAGCATGAGTGTATTGAAGCATTGGACTTTCATTACTATGTTAGTAGTGGGTGGGGTTATCTACACAGCACAACGCCTGGAGGTAGAGTTACCATCCTTTATTAATAATTATGTCAACGATATTCTCTCTATTCCCCTTACGATGGCAGTGATATTAGTCATGCTACGCCTGTGGAAAGGGAGTACATATCAGTTATCTCCCCTGATGATTACTAGTGTAGTTTTGTACTACACCTTTTATTTTGAATATTATCTTCCTCAACACCATTCTCGTTATACAGCAGATTTATATGATGTAGGCTGTTATATCTTAGGAGGTGTCCTCTTTTATCTCTTACAACAATATGTGTGGAGCGCAAATAACTCCCTTCAGAAGAAAGCATCACACAAATAAATAGCATTACTTTTTTTGTTTTCATCTAGTTATTAGTCTTTTTTTTCTCTCATTTTAGAAATTTTGAACACTTTTTTTTAAGAAATCCCGCTTTTTTGGATGTTTATGGGGGGTTAATATAAAAAAGATGTACGTTTTTTTTGAGTAGTTTTTTTGTTAAGTATTTGATATATAGTTTATTGTTGTTTTTTAGTGTTAAGTTTACTATTATCATACACCTATCCTGAAGCTAGTGTTAATGCGGTTTTATTGCAGATTGTTCGAGAATAGTAGGAGAATACACTGACAATGGTGGAGCTAAGAGGTTGTTTGTCCAAGGATCATCCTTTTATACTCCACGTATTCTTCATGTATTTGCTCTTGAGATTGTGATAGGTTGTTTTGAAGGTGGGAGTTTTAATTACAGAGAAGATTCAGGAGGATAAGGCAAAAAATGAAAAAAACGATACCTTTGTACTTCCACTGAGATAGCGTTGTCTAGAAGGTGTTATAACAATTAAAACGCAGTATGATTACAGTATTTTATACAGATTATTATGAGAACCTATCCGAAGAAAATCTAGAGTTAACACTAGAAGAATGTATCGAGATATTCTCAGAGACGATAGACTTAGTGGATAACTTCGTCGGTATTACGGTAGGTGCACACACGATGCAGTTTCACTGTGACGAAGACCGTATCTTAGTAGAGGTATTAAATCCTCCTACGTTGGTTAATCCGCAGATGTATGCTGACAAGACACAATGTCTAGCTATCATTAAAGATATTTATACAAAACAACAACTGTTCGTCTATCCACGGATGAAATTAGTAGATGTACGCAAAGAGAGTCTTGATGATGTATTAGAAAGAGAAGCTTAATAAAGAAGAATAGAAAAAGCCTGCTAGACATACTAGCAGGCTTTTTTTGAAATCGTTTTTTTGTGAAGGTGTGAGGTAGTTTAGTTTGTTATATCAATACATAGTTTATCACATCATCTAAGTACCTTATACCTTTAGGGCAAGGCTGTTAACCGTAAACCGATAACTGTTAACTAATTACTATTTCTTCTGATTAGCAATAATAACTAAGGTTACAGCACCTAGTACGAATAGTAGACCTAAGGCAGACATCCAGTCGAAGTGCTCTGCGAAGAATAAGGTACCTACTAGTACAGCTACTACAGGCTCCATAGATCCTAAGATAGAGGTAACGGTGCTACCTGCGTGCTTCACTGCTAGTACTAGACATAAGTCAGAAATGAAGGTAGCGAATACTCCTAATAGGATAAGATTAATCCAATCACTCGTTAGTGTCACCGTCTGTATTCCTGTCGTGAATAGACAGTAGAATAAGAAGATTAAACATCCCATTAACAATACGTAGAAAGTCAATGAATCAAAGTTCATCTCTGATATTCTAGATTTATTTAAGCCTACGATATACAGTCCATAGGTGAATATCGTCAGGGCAGAGAGTACCAGGCCTGTGATCAGTGAAGGCGAAGCCTCACCGTGTATACACATCATACCCACTCCCACTAGAGATAGAATAGACGCTACTAAGAGTGCGATAGACTTCTTCTCCTTATAGAACATAATCATGACAATACTGACGAATATAGGGTATAAGAAGTGTACAGTAGTGGCTAGCCCACTATCTATATACTCATACGCATCGACTAAGAATTTGGCTGTTGCGGCATACAATAACGCCAAGAAAAAGACGACTGCTAGATCTTTAATAGAAATTTTTAAGCTTGTTTTTTTGTACAAACATACTGCGCCCATAGTCACAGATGAAAATAAGAATCGATAAAATAGAATGGTCGGTATGCCTATAGCAACCACTCCTTCTGGTCGCAAGTTCGGCAGTATCAATGGTAAGGAGAACAAAGGCACCAAACCAAATGTACCCGAAGAAATCAATGCGAATAGAATTCCTTTAAGGTTTTTCATTGTTTTAAAAATCTTTTAATTAAAAATCTGCGCAAAGGTACATTTTCAAGACGGGGTATAGAAGTAGGAGGTATATTATTGCTGATCTCTTGTTTTACCTAGGATAGGACCGTTTATTTTGATAAGAGATTTGGTAGAGAAAAATTAAGATGATAACATTTTTCGTAATAATTTTAGAATAAGATAATTAAGGAATAGTGTATCTTTAACATAAAATTCGATATGAGAAGATGTTTGTTGTTGATTTTAATAACCTTGACTCTACAGTCGTGTGATAAAGGAAAGGATGTAATACCACCTACGGATTGGCAGCTAGAGAATCTAAGTGGGCAAGTCAAATCTCGTACTATTTCGAGGTATAAAATAGGCTCTGATGAGGTAGAGGTAACAGTAGGTACTTATAGTAAGGAAGGGTATTGTTTAGAGAGTGTGATTCGCACTTTTACTTCTAGTGATAATAAAGTTAATTCTATATCAAGTCAAGAGAGTATAACTGTATATAAAGAATATATAGGTAACAAAAGAGAAGTTAATAAGCTTAATAAAGATCGTAAGTACATCTTTAAAGGTAGTATGGTATGGGAGGCAGAAGATAGATATGTACATGAGCGGACTTACCTTGGATATACTCCTATGTATGGAACACTAGTAGTTAAACTTAATAAAGATGGCAAAATGGCGTCTTTAAAATATAAGAGTCATAAGGAAGGAGAGTTTAGTCCCCACAGTAATTATAATGTAGTATATAGTTATGGCGATAAGAGAGAACCTATTAGTTATGTGTTTAATGATCTCTCTAATTCAGAAAAAAAAGAATTTAATTTAGTAGAAATTGGTTATGATTATAAAGGGAATGTTTTAAAGGTAGAGTGTTTTGACCAATCAGGCGAGTTAAATAATTATAAGGTTTATACTTATGAATATTATGAGTAATAAAAAAGGCTAAAGAAAAGGAAATGAAAAAGTGTTTATTGTTTATGCTAGTGTTGATACTAGGGAGTTGTACTAAAGATACCATTACCCCTATACCTGATACACAGTTAGAAGGATTAAAAGGGAAGGTGAAGAGTAAAACTGCTATTAGTTCGAATGGCTTTTTTGGATTACCATGTAAGCAGATTATTCTGTACGATGATTTAGGATATAAGATATCAGAAGAGATACTCATAGATGAAAATAGGAAAGGAGAATATTCTTTATTGGCTAGAATGGAATATGCACCCTATCAAGATAGTACTAGAATTAGTAAAACGTATGGGGCAGATCACAAGTTATATGATGTGACAACGACTAAGTGGCTTACTAGTCAAGATTATACTATAATTAGAGTGAATGAAGAAGATAAAGGGGAGATACATAAGGAGGTAGTAAAGACAGATGATAAAGGGAGGCAAATCCATAAAGTAGGATTAAGAGAGTATATAGGCAAAAGTCAAGTGGATACTATATTTAGGGATATATTCGAATATGATGAGAAGGGGGATAAAGTGTTGGAGAAATCAAGACTTACGAATGAGTCTTATGGTAAGATTAAAGTAACTAATTTGGCATTCGATAAGTATGCTAATATAACAAGGCAAAAGACATCTAGTGAGGATATAGATGCTAATTATGAAGTAGAGTATACATATGAATATTATGAATAATAAAAAAGACTAAAGAAAAGAAAATGAAAAAGTGTTTACTGTTTATGCTAGTGATAGTACTAGCGAGTTGTACTAAAGATACCATTACCCCTATACCTGATACACAGTTAGAAGGATTAAAAGGGAAGGTGAAGAGTAGAGAGGTTACTAGTTCAAATATGTTCTTTGGATTTGCAGGTAAGCGTGTTTCCACTTATAATGAAGATGGATATAAAGTGTATGAAGAGGCATTTATAGACGGAACTAAGACAGGAGAATATACTGTATTGTTTAAAATTAATTATAAGCCTTATCAGAATAGTAGCAGAAGTATCGAGACCTATGTGCCTGATGAGAATAGATATATCACAGTGACTAATCAGTGGTTGACAGATACTAGTTATATCTCTATTATAGAGCCTGACGGTGTGTATTCTAGTAATAAAAAAGAAGTAAAGGTAGATGAGAAGGGAAGAGAGGTATACTTAGAGATCAATGAAGAATATGTAGATAAGAATAGAGGTAGTTTTAGAAATAGAAGAATATTCGAGTATGATGAGAAGGGGTATAAAGTCATGGAAAAAGAAAGTGATAATGAGGAGCCTTATTCAGAGGTCAAGGTAGTTAACCTTACATTTGATAAAGAGGGAAATGTAACTAAACAAAAGAAGGTTAGTGAGGACATAGATGCTAATTACGAAGTAGAATATACTTATGAATATTATCAGTAATAAAAAAAAGCTAAAGAAAAAGAAATGATTAAGCGGTTAATGTTGGTACTAGCGGTAATGCTAGTAGGATGTAAGTCAGAGGGGAGTACTACACCCTATAGTGATGCGAAGTTAGAGGGGATCAGAGGAAAGGTAAAGGCTGTAACAGAGGTAATACGAATGTCTGATTCGAATGTTGTGTCACAGAGTATAAGTCTATATGATAAGAACGGCTATAAGATATCAATGGAGTCTCTAGACAATGAGTTAGATACTGAATTGTTAGAATTTAGTAGTAATGGTATTCTTAAATACGAGCTGTATAATGGACAACAACGCGTATTAAAAGGATATGATTATGAAGGAGCTGTGATAAGTGAAGCGATACAGAAGTGGTCTTCTCCTACGGCGTATACTGTAGTTACATCTTATACTAATACTCCCTCAGTGAGTAATACTATAAAAGGGGCAGTAGATAAAGAAGGGAAGATAAGCTCTATGCAGATGATAGCAAAGGATGGAGAGAGTGTACAGATAAACTCATTGACGAAGTTTATGTTTGATAATAGTGGATATCAGAATGGGTATATACAGAAAGATGTGCTAGCTTCTACAGATGCTAAATATATAGTAATGAATAAGGGGTACGATAGTTTTGGGAATATTACAAAGCAGGAAGTATATCTGGAGCAAGATGTACTAGTGAGTGAGAAGGAGATTACGTATGAGTATTATGAATAGGTTGGCTGTAATTATGTAATAAAAAGTGATTAAAATTACGTGATGAGTATTTATAGAGGTTAATTATTGTGAATTTTATTGTATAATCTAGTGTTTATGGTGAAATAGGCGATTAATAACCTTGGAAGTATGGTTAAAATGTGTAATTTGCCCATCTTAAACTAAACACTAACCAATATGAAAATCACAAACGTAATCAGTAAGACGATTGCACATAGTGTACTAGGGGTGACCTTACTGTCTAGTGCGCTAGTATTAGCACAAAAACAAGATCCTATAGTAGAAGCTATCGTAAAAGAAGGAACTACTAATTCTCAATTAAAGAAGTATGCATTTGAACTAATGGATGTCATCGGACCTCGCTTAGTTGGAACACCACAGATGATGCAAGCACATAATTGGGTTAAGGATCAGTATTCTTCTATGGGCTTCGAGGCGCGTAATGAAGAATACGGAACATGGAAAGCATGGGAGCGTGGTACTACACAGATCACGATGACTTCACCTCGTACTAAATCATTAGAGGGAATGCAACTGGCATGGAGTCCTGCCTCTAAAAAAGGAGGGGTGGACGGAGAAGTAGTGATATTAGCAGATGTAGCTTCTCAGGCGGACTTTAATGCTTGGTTACCTTCTGTAAAAGGAAAGTATGTCATGATCTCTATGCACCAACCTACAGGAAGACCAGACTACCAATGGCAAACTTTTGCTACGGAAGAGTCTTATACTAAAATGAAAGAAGAGAAAGCTGCAGCTGAGAAAGCGTGGACTACTCGTATCAAAAATACAGGATATACAGCTAAGGAACTGCCTAAAGTATTAGAAGACGCAGGTGCTGCAGGTGTGGTAATGTCATACTGGACAGGTATCATGGGGTCTAATAGAATCTTTGGAGCAGAGACTAAAAAAGTGCCTACTATCGATATCGCATTAGAAGATTATGGAATGCTATATCGATTAGCAGAGAATGGTAAGAAACCTCATATCCATGTGAATGCACAGTCAAAGGATCTAGGTACTACGAAGACATATAATACAATAGCTGAGCTTAAGGGTGGAGAGAAAGGAGATGAGTATGTAATCTTATCTGCACACTTAGACAGCTGGGATGGTGGAACAGGGGCTACGGATAACGGTACAGGTATCATCACGATGATGGAGGCTGCTCGTATCCTAAAAGCAGTACTGCCTAATCCTAAACGTACTATCCTAATCGGTAACTGGGGAAGTGAAGAGCAAGGATTAAATGGATCTCGTGCTTTCGTAGCAGATCACCCAGAACTACACAATAAGATACAAGTAGTATTCAACCAAGATAACGGTACAGGACGTGTGGCTAATATCTCTGGACAAGGGTTCTTAAACTCTTATCAATATATCACAGACTGGTTATACGCAGTGCCTGAGAAATATAAGAAAGAAATTAAAACACACTTCCCTGGTTCTCCATCAGGAGGAGGTTCAGATCACGTGTCATTTGTAAGTAAAGATATACCTGGGTTTATGATGAGTTCATTGAGCTGGGGGTATGGTAACTATACTTGGCATACAAACAGAGATACAGCTGACAAAATCGTTTATGACGACGTACAGAACAACGCTATTCTGATCGCTATCATGGCTTATAAAGCAAGCGAGGAGAAAGAGTTGGTATCTAGAGAAAAGATTGTTCTTCCATTAGACAGTAAAGGAGAACGTCAAGAGTGGCCAGAGTCAAGAGGACCTAAGCGCACAAGTAACTAAGATATAAAGAAAGAGCATTGCTGAGGTAATGCTCTTTTTTTGTTGTAAAATGTTGCATAGAGTTGTTTAATTTTGAAAGATAAAAAGGTAGATATGATAAAGTTGTTTTACTATGACGCTCTTACTGATCAGGGGCAAGAAGGAGACGAGTCTAAGGTGGCTACAGAGCTAGAAGTAATCACGTGTTTTAAGAAGTTGTCGACAGAAGAAGGTACTTTTATTGGAATATTTAAGGGAGAGGATGATACACTACAGTTTGGTTGGTTAAGAGATGATATGTGGATTATAGATATTCCTATAGTGAGTAAAAAAGGCTCTTATCAGAAGGAAGGGACTAGAGAAGAGTGTATAGAATTAATTAAAGAGCAATATAAAAACTTTGATTTGAGCTTCAGTCATAGTTATACATTTGAGGAGTGGTAGTGAGTTTTATATTAGTGTAAACTAGTTTTTATATTTAGTTTCTAGTATTGATGGTTAGTTTTTGGTGACTATTTTAATAAACTATATTTTTTAATCTTAATTTTATTGTTTTCTGTTTTGTATTTACGTTAAATAATATTTTTTTGGTATAAACTTTTGTTGTTTTTATTTTACTTTGATGCCCTAAAACAATAATAACATGAAAAATATAAGTTTGGTTATCATGATGTTAGTCATGGTTTTTGTTACTGGATGTTCAAAAGAAGACTTAGAAGTAAGCAATAAAGATGTCAGTATTCAGTACAATGGTACATCTGTAGAAACTAGAAAAGCTAAGGAGTACACTAATTTTTATTTTACTATTAGATCTAAAGTGCGTACACCTATGCAAGGGTATGTAGAAATAGTTACTATAAATAATGAGAAGATAAAGTCGGATAGATTTTCTCTTAGTATGGGAGAACATAGAGAAGTTCTAGTGAAGAAAGAAGGAGTAGTAGTTGAAAGAGATTATGTAAAAAGCTATAAAGTGTATGCTACACCTATCAATTTTGATGCATTTCCGAATAAGGGAATGCCTTCAAGAGACTTCTTTAATCCACCTATGTATAAATTTCCAAAGGCAGGATAGAATGTCTATAGGATATATACAAATGGGATACTTAATGTTGACGTAGTGTTAAAGCATTGTGTTTTATTTTGTTTGTGCAGTTTATTTGTAATAAAAATTGCTTTATGAATAAGATATTGATGTCTATGATCATGATGATGCTATTATTAGTTAGTTGCTCGTCAGATGACAATGGACTTAAGAGTAATGATAAAGATGCTTATACAGAATATGTGAGTCATACTGTTATACAAAGAGATTCAAAAAGGTATAGTCAGTTCATGTACAATGTGAAGTCTGTTACTACTAACCAGTTAAAGGGATATCTAGAACTAACTACTGTAGAGGGAAAAAAGTTTAAGTCAGAGGACTTTAATGTAAGTCCTGGAGGAGTAACGACAGTGACAGTGCTTGTGGAAGGACAAGTGAGTGATGTCGGATTTATCAAAGATAGAAAGTTGTATGTCAGACCTGTTATTGCATTTGTAGATCCTTTGTTGCCAATAAAATAAATTATTACTTATAACTAAAAAAAGAGCTATTTGAGATTTTCTCTAATAGCTCTTTTTGTTGAAACAAAGTATAGACTTACTTAAAGATATCTTTTATCACTTTTCCTTTACTGTATTCTAGCTTTATACCTAATAGTTCAGCCATTGTATTCGCTACATCTATTTGTTCATAACTACCTGTACTGATAGTTGTATTTTGTTTAAAGTCTGGTCCCATAGCGAAGAATTCGATATGACGACATCCTAGACAAGCATCTCCATGGTTAACAAAAGAATCTTTTACCCCATCTAAATGACGACCATGGTCATTTGATACCATTAGTGTTGTTTTGCCTTTATAGTCAGGTTGAGATTGTAAGAAATCCCATATATCTTTAATGCTTTGATCTGTTGTTTTGATAGCTTGTATGTATTCATTCCATTTGTTAGCATGTCCATAGCTATCCACATCTTTTAGGTTAATAACAACTACATTAGGTTTGTCAGTTGTGATTACTTTTTTGAAGTTCTCGATAGTTACTTCATCTGTTCTATAACCTGTACCATTACCTGCTACTCCTGCATCTGCTTTAGGCATATATTTATTGTTCCAATCTGGGTTTTTAGTATTGTTTAGTACTTCTAATTTGTCTTTAGATACGACAACCCAAGCTTTGCTACTGTCTTTGTTCGTTTGTTTTAACCATTGTTGTAACACAGAAGGATTGGTAGGAAGTTCTTTACCGTTATTTTTAATACTGTCATATACACCTGTGATAAGAGCTGTATGTCCTGCATTAGTATTCGTTAGTCCATTGTTTCTAAAGTTGCTGATAAAAACTCCTTCTTTTAATAGAGCAATACGGTTAGGGATATGCGCTTGTGTAGTTTCTTGCCACGTCTCTGTCATTCTAGGGCCGTCGATTACGAGTAATACGACATTCTCAGTTTGATACTTTTTGTTTTCTTTTTGTTCTACTTTGTTGTCATCGCTAGAGCATGATGCTAGGGATACACATAAGATAAGGCTTAGAATAATTCTTTTCATAATGATGTTTTTTGTATATCACAAAGTAACCTCGATTATGCTGCATAATACAAGTTATTCGCATTATGCGTTTGTGAAGCTTAGGTTACATAAATGTTTAGAAAAAAGAAGAACAGAAGTTGTTATTTAATGATAGGTTAACGACTATTTTGTATCATTTGCTGTACAAGTTTTTAGAAGTAATTTATAAAAACTCTATCTTTAAGGATTCAATTATAAAACTATGAAGAAGTTAGGTTTGTATCTTATGATTCTTGCTCCGATGATCGGCTTTGGACAAAGCTCGAATGGGAGAATACAAGAGTTGTGGAATATTATTCAGAAACAAGAAGAGAATGCTGAGGTAAAGAGCATGTTGCCCAATATACAGGAAGTAAAGAAGTTGTCAAAAAGACACAATGACTATCCTAGTATGATTAAGGCAATGTTCTATGAGGCAAGAGTGAATATCTTAGTCAGTGAAGATGATAAGTATGATGTCAATACAGTCATTAAGCAATTCGCTGAAGAAAGAAGAAATGCTAAAGGAATTAATAAGGCTATTATCGACACGTATATCGCTGAAATATTTAAGCTTTATTACACTGCTAATAAATATAAACTTAGAGGTAGAACAACTTTAGAACAAAGTACAGCTTCTGGTGTTGCATACTGGACTGCTGAGGAGTTTAAGAAAGAAATAGAAAAGTATTATCAAAGTGGACTTTCTCTAGCAGCTAAAGAACAAGGAGAGTCTATTGGTAATTGGGGAGATATGTTTAGCTCTAATGTTTCTAACTTAGGTGTTAATAGGACTAAACTGACAGTGTATGATGCATTGCGTCTAAATTATTTAGACAATCTACAGTATAACTCATTTGATTTGTCAGATGAAGAACGTAGAACACTAGAGCAAAAGAAGGAAGAGTTAAAAGCATCTCTTCTAAAAGATGTAAAAGCTAAGAATGATCCTACACTCTATGTGTATGTAGAGATGTATCTAGCAGCTACTATAGAATCTAGTGAGGATAGAAAAGAGAAGTTCGAAAGCTTATTAGCAGCGTATCCTAATGAGCCTCTTGTGTATGAGGGATATGCTAATTATCTAAATGGAGTAGAACTAGTAGCTCTAATAGATAAGGCTGTAAAGTTATTTCCTAATACCAAGACGGCAGAGAACTTAAGTGCACTGAAGAAGTATACAGAACGCAAACAATACACTTATAATATCAATAAGTATGTGCTAGATAAGCAGGCTATACCTGTGAGCATAGGACATCAGAATGGGGATAAGGTATATGTGCGCGTGTATAAGAACAACCAGGCTAAGAGAAGTAACAATGTACCCTTTCATAAGGGGATAGAGGCATATAACAGATTAGATAAGGAATATACTTCTATAGATACTTATGCATTGCAGTTGAGTACCTTCACTGATTATGAAATGCACAAGACTGTGGTAGCGTTACATCCATTAGAGGCAGGTAGATACTTTATAGCATTTTCTAATGTTCCTTTTGACCAAATCAAAGAAGGAGAGTCGGATGTACAAGTGAGCCTAGTTAATGTGACACCTAATATTATAGAAATAAACGAAGGGAAATTACGTGCTTATAATAGAAGAACAGGTAAGCCATTAAGCAATATTAGTATTCACATCGCTAATGAAGATGAGAAGCGAACTAATAGTAATTATTGGGAAACGGTGATAACGACAGACTCGAATGGAGAGGCTAATCTTGATTTTGCTAAATCTGATCGATATCTTTATGCTAATATAAAAGGGGAAGAGGTATATTATTCTTCTTATGTATACAATCGTTATCAGCAAGAAGAAAAAGAAGATAATGTACAGTATAAAGCGACTGTACTAACAGATAGAGGTATCTATAGACCAGGACAAGTCTTATATTTTAAATCTATAGTTTCTAAAAAGAGTAAGCTGAGTGAGCAAGTCGTAGCTAAGGCACAAGTATCTATAAAGCTATATGATCCTAATGGAAAGGAATTGACTACACAACAACTGTTGACCAATGAGTTTGGTTCTGTCAATGGACAGTTTGTATTGCCATCTGTAGGTAGATTAGGTAATTATAGTGTTGAAGTCATATTAGGAGAGGAGACTGTAGGATGGAGTCATCTGTCAGTAGAAGAGTATAAGCGCCCGAAATTTGAAGTAGAGTTCGAAAAACCTAAAGAGATCTATAAGCTAAATGAGGAGGTAATAGTAGAAGGAAACGCTAAAGCTTTCTTAGGGGCTAATATAGATAAGGCAAAAGTAATCTATAGAGTAGAACGACAAGAGATATGGCCTTATTGGATATGTGGACCTTACTACCCAAGTAGATATCTGAATCCTGAGACAATGATTCAGGGAGAGACAATAACGGATGAGAAAGGAAAGTTTACTATCAGCTTTAAGGCGTTGCCTAAAGAAGAAAAAGAAAGTAAGCTGCCTCGTACCTTTACTTATTATATCTATGCAGATGTAATAGACCAGAATGGAGAAACACATAGCAGTAGTATAGATGTTATAGTAGGAGAGAAGAATATAGAGTTAGCTGTTAATCTTCCTTTTATTTCTACAGTAAAGGATTTGAGTAAGTTTACGATTAGTACGAAGAACTTAAATGGGATAGACTATGCTTCTCAAGGGGAGTTAAGTATATTTCCTCTTTTAGCTCCTAATCCTGAGCGTATCTCTGATAATTTTGGTTTAGATAAAGGAGATTATAAGTTGTATGATTACAATGAGTTTGTCTCTCTATTCCCTCATTTAGATTACGGAGATGAGAAAGATACTGCACAATGGGGAATAGGTAATTCTGTGTTTAGTACATCATTTAATACAGCAGATACAAAAGAGGTGGTATTTAAGGGAGCTAAACAATTGTCTTCGGGTGCGTATATCGTTAAGGGATATGTATACGAGAACGGTGAGAAGAATGAGATAGAGAAACGCTTTACATTAAGAAATGAGGAGTCAAAAGAGCCATCAAAGGTCTTAGTAGAATTAAAAGCAGAGGACAAAGTATATAAAGTAGGAGATAAGGCTAGTGTAGAGATACGTAGTGCTGAGAATAATACGTATGCATTCGTAGAAGTAAAAGCAAACGGTAAACAGGTTTATCAAAAAGTGATGAAGATCAATAAGAGAGGTTCGTCAATAGATATTCCTATTAAACAGGATTATAAGGTAGTAGATGTTTATGCCTTAGCATTAAAGCACAATATAGCAGCACAAGATGCGGCTAGTGTTGCTCTAAAAGGAGAAGAGAGTAAACTGTTTTTAGTTATTGAGTCTTTTAGAGATAAGGTAGAACCAGGAGCTAAAGAAAAGTGGTCTTTAAGTGTAAAAGGGAAGGAGAAGGAGCAAGTGGTATCTGAAATATTGGCTACTATGTATGATGCTTCTTTAGATCAGTTCGTATCACATAGTCTAAATACTACTCTTAAGGTTCCTGTACATTATTACAACAGACCTTCATTTAGTATGTATGATTTTAGTAATATCAAGGGAATAAGTTACTTTAATTCATTAGCAAGTGAGACAGTTGATTATACTAAGTTTATAATAGATAGACCAATCGTATTTAATACTTACGGCTTAAACTTCCAACCTAAAGTAAGAATTGGTTCTGGAACAATGCGAGTGAGAGGGATGAGTAAGGTGAGTGGAGATGCAATGGCTGAAAACATAGTTGCTCCAACTGTTGCGTTTAAGGAGGAGTTAAAAGAAGATGCTTCTATGAATGAGTCTAAGGACGTAAGTACTGGAGGTAACAGTGTAGAAAAAGCTGATGCCCCTGCACCGACTATTCGTAAAAACTTACAAGAGACAGCATTCTTTTACCCTACACTAAAGACAGATGAGAATGGTGATGTGAAGTTTGAGTTCACAATGCCTGAAGCTTTGACTAAATGGAAGTTTATGGCTTTTGCTCATACTAAGGATTTGCGTAGTGACTATGCAGAAAAAGAAGTAGTAACTCAAAAAGAGTTAATGGTAGTGCCTAACTTACCTCGTTTCTTACGACAAGGAGATAAGTTAACGTTATCTACTAAAGTAGTTAATCTATCTGATACTAATAGAAAAGGAAAAGCTACTCTTCAACTGTTTAATGCTTACACGAATGAGTTGTTGGTAGAGAAAACAGGAGAGTTCTCTGTCAATAAGGAAGAGTCAAGTGCTGTAAATTGGGATATAGAAGTTCCGAATAGCGTAGATGTAGTATCGTGTAGAATAGTAGCTGTGTCAGATAATTATAGTGATGGAGAAGAGTCTGTACTACCGGTATTGACTAATAGAATGCTAGTAACAGAGACGATGCCTATCTACATCAAAGAAGGACAGAATAAGATATTCAAGTTTAAAGAGTATGAAGCGAATAGAAGCAATACACTGCAGAATCATAAACTGACATTAGAGTTAACGACTAATCCGATTTGGAATGCTGTGTTTGCTTTACCATACTTACAAGAATATCCTTATGATAGCTCAGAGCAAGTGTTTAGTAAAGTGTTTGCTAATGCTGTTGCAACGAAGATATTAAATGACAATCCTAAGATTAAGACTGTCTTTGATCAATGGAATGTAAAAGGAGAAATGTCTTCTAAACTAGAACAGAATCAAGAGTTGAAGAGTGTACTGTTAGCTGAGTCGCCATGGGTTAGAGAAGCAACAAGTGAGGCTGAGCAAATGAAGCGTATGGCAGTCTTGTTTGATTTGAATAAAATGCAATATGATCTTCAGTCGGATATTGATAAGTTAATCGAGCAACAAAACGAAGATGGAGGATTCTCTTGGTTTAAAGGAGGTAAATCAGACAACTATATTACACAAACTATTGTAGAAGGTTTTGGTAATCTGAAATGCATAGGTGCAATGGATGCGCCTTGGGCAAGTGATGTGAATTATATTTCGATGCTAAAGAGAGCAATAGAGTATATGGATCAGGCACAGTATAAAGATTATGAAGAGCAAGTGAAGTTTGGTGTAAAAGGTAAAGTTCCTAGCTTAGGTACACACTATCTATATGCACGTAGTTATTTTATAGGGGACTTTGGTATCAATGAGAAATACTCTCCTATGATAACAGCTATTCGTCAAAGTATCGAGAGCGAGAAACCTGCTAATAATCTTTATCAAGAGGCTATACGAGCTGTGATAGCAAAGAGATTTGGTTCTGATAAAAAGGCAGAGAGTATTGTTAAGGGGATTATGGAGACAGCGATAGAATCTGATGAGATGGGAATGTATTGGAAGAATAATACTGCAGGATGGTTATGGTATCAGGCGCCTATCGAAACTCAAGTAGCAATTCTAGAAGCTACCAACGAGGTAAATAAAGAGAAATACGCTAATGCGATAGAACAGATGAAAGTTTGGTTACTAAAGAATAAACAAACTACTGGATGGAGATCTACTAAAGCTACTACAAAGGCTGTATATGCCTTATTAAATACAGGAAAGTCTTGGTTAGATGCAGAGCAAGGTCTTGAAGTAAAAGTAGGAGGATATCCTATAGATACAGAAGCAAATGCTCAGGCGGGTAGTGGTTATATTAAACAGAGTTGGACTAAAGCAGAGCTGACAGCTAAAAAAGGTGTTGTAGAAGTAAATAAGACATCTCCTGGTATTGCTTATGGCGCGATGTACTGGCAGTACTTTGAAGATTTAGATGCTATTAATACAGCAGAGACAGGTATTAAGTTAACTAAAAAGCTATATATAAAAGCGAATACAGAGCAAGGTCAAGTACTACGTGAGATCACTAAAGAGTCTCCAATTAAAGTTGGTGATATAGTGACAGTACGTTTAGAGATAAGTGCAGATAGGGATATGGATTATGTTCACTTAAAAGATATGCGCGCTAGTGGGTTTGAACCTACGAATGTATTATCAGGATATAGATGGAAAGGAGAGTTCGGATACTATGAAGAGACAAGAGACGCATCTACGAATTTCTTTATATCGAGATTGAGAAAAGGAAGCTATGTATTCGAGTATGAGTTAAGAGCTAATGTAAGTGGTCAATTCTCTAATGGTATTACGACTATGCAGAGTATGTACGCACCAGAGATGAGTGCTCATAGCGAAGGCATTAGAATAGAGATTAAGAACTAGTCATACTAGACAAATAAACAGGAGGAGGTTTGCTGAGGTAAACCTCCTTTTTTATGAGGCATACTTCTTGTTGTAGGTTAAGTGTTTAAAGGTGGATGAGGTTGTAAATTTGTAATACAAAAAACAAAGAGATATGAAAACAAGAAATATTAAACAAGTAGTAAAACCACAACCAGCACACTTTGTAGGAGATGGTTTTAGAGTGCACAACTTTATTCCAAGTATGCCTAATATGAATATGCAACAGATGGATCCTTTCATCATGTTTGATTATAATTCTAAATACACATTTGGGCCTTCAGAAATCCCAAGAGGTGTAGGAGTTCACCCACATAAAGGGTTTGAGACTGTAACGATAGCATATAAAGGACGTGTAGAACATGGAGATAGTAGCGGAGGTGGAGGTATCATAGGGGAAGGTGATGTACAGTGGATGACTGCAGCGTCTGGAGTTTTACACAAAGAGTTTCATGAAACAGAATGGAGTAAAACAGGTGGTGAGTTTCAAATGGTACAGTTATGGGTGAACTTAAAGAGAGAAGATAAGAAAGGACCTGCTAAGTATCAGGCAATAGAACATGATAAAATGGCAAAATATACATTGCCTAATGGGGGAGGGGTAATCGAAGTGATAGCAGGAGACTATAATGGAACTAAAGGAACAGCTTCTACATTCTCGCCTATTCACATGTACAATTTAAAAGCAAAAGTAGGTACAAGTACTAACTTTAGCTTTCCTTCAGGGTACACTACTTTATTGTTAGTATTAGAAGGTGAAGTAAAAGTAAATGGAACAGCAGTAGCTACAGATCATGTGGCGCACATGGAGAGAGAAGGAGAAGAGTTTACGGTAGAAGTTACTAAAGATACTGTAGTCTTAGTAATCTCAGGAGAACCTTTAAATGAACCAATAGCACACTATGGACCATTCGTAATGAATACAACAGATGAGTTGGTACAAGCAGTAGATGACTTTAACTCTGGGAAGTTTGGAGATCTTGCATAATAATAAATTTCATAATAAGTAAGGTGACTATATTTTTATAGTGGTTTTGTTTTGGTGAAGGGAGAGGTATGGATTGCCTCTCCCTTTCTTTATTATAGTGGTAAATGTTAATTTATTAAATCACTATAAATGGCTATTGTATAATTTGTGCTTTAGGTTTTACATTTGTTTTTTAAAACAGAAGTATGAGAAAAATAGGGTTGACATTATTTGCATTAGCTCTTTTAGTAGTTAGTTGTAAAGAGAAAGAAGTGGAGACAGTAGTGATGGAAGAAACGAAGGTGGAGACTACACAAGTACAGACAGAGACAAAAGAATTAAGGTTGGCTGTAGATAATATGGATGCCTATATGGATTCTGAAGATAAGATGATGGTAACTTTAGGAGATGTAGATCAATTGCGTCTTCAAAAGGCAATACAAATCATCGGAAATATGAATGTCATCTATACTGATGATGAGGGAATAGACCATGATAAGACAGATGCAGCTTTCTTAAAAGAAGTAGGAGGTAAAACTTTTAAAGAAGTATGTAAAGTAGCAGAAGGATATCTTAAAGCTGATCAGCAACGCGAGTTTGACCGTATCAATGCAATATTAGGAAGTATAAAGGACCCTAAAGCGGATGCTGATGTCGAGCGTTATAATGAGGCACAACATGACCTTAAAGAAGCGAATAAAATACCTGTTACACTAGATGCTTATACTTATAGTGAAGAGTGTTTTTTATAATGAATAATGTACTTTAAAAGAAAACTCCTATTGTAACAATACAATGGGAGTTTTTGTTTTTATGGCAGTAACTTCTGTATTTGATGAAAGTGTCTATCGTTGTGATACACTACAATGCGCAAGCTATCTCCTACATTGAGCTTGTACCAATTAGAAAACATAGTTACAATCTCTCTATTGATTAGTACTTCTTTTGGCATTTGTTCTATAATATCTTTGAGAGTAATTAAGTTAGCTTCAAAAATGTTAATTACACCTGTAGATATGGTTTTATCTATTGGATTAGTGTGTTTAGGACTTTTAATAGGTTTTTGATTCTCTTTGTATACTAACATATTGGCAAAGTACTTACCTATCACTCCTGATTTAAATAGTAGCTGTTCTCTCTTTTTACCATTCATTGCACTTTTAAATTGAGGTAAGTAAAAATCAAAGTAATAGTTAAGATGTGCAATACACTGTAATATATTCCATGATTCTACTGTTGGTTTATAGTTAAGCTGTTCTGTACTAAGTCTCTTTATGTATTGCAGCTGCTCTAAATGCTTATCTGTAAGCAAGCATAATCCATCTAATACTTGTTGATTAGTCATCATTAATAATTTTATACTACAAAGGTCTAGTAAAGGATTAATCTAAATCTTGATTCAAATCAAGTTTTTTAAGTCGAGATAGAGTTTCAGCTGTCATTCGTAAGTAACGAGCAATATACTTTTGTGGAACTTCTTGAAATAGTAGAGGAGATCGTTTTAAGACTCTTTGATATCGAAGAATAGGAGAATCTGTTAGTAGGTCAATTTCTCTTTCTTGAAACTGAATAATAAGTTTCTTTATTCCTTCCATATCGTTTAGTAATCTAGTTGTTTCTTCAGAAGATAGGACAATAACTTCTGTCTGTCTGATGGCTTGTAAGTAATAGATAGTAGGCTGTTGAGTAATTAAACTGTCTAAAGCACAGATTGTACTTCCTTTATATCCGAAGCGAATAATGCGTTCCTCACTTTGGTCTAAGATATAGAGTTGTATACATCCACTAACGACATAATACAACAATGTATTTACATCACCTGCTTGAAAGAGGTAATCTCCTTTTTTAAGTGTGATATTTTTTGTCTTGTTATTAGTGAAAGGAATTTTGTTCATAGATAATATAATGTAGCTAACAGCTAAACGGTCTACAGCTATTAACTGTAAACCGTCCACCGTTAACCTATAACAATCCCGCTCTTTTTAATAAAGCATCTGGAGTAGGTTCTTGACCTCTGAATTTTTTGTATAATGTCATTGGGTGGTCAGTTCCTCCCTGAGATAATACATATTCTTTAAACTTAGTAGCTACTTCTTTATTGAAGATACCATTGTCTTTGAAGTATGCGAATGCATCAGCATCCAGTACCTCTGCCCATTTATAACTGTAGTATCCAGATGAGTAACCACCTTGGAAGATATGAGAGAATGAAGTACTCATTGCATTCTCTTTTACATCAGGATATTGTTGAGTAGAGGCAAATTGTTTTGTTTCGAAGTCTTTTAGACTCGTGATAGCAGTAGGGTCTTGCCCATGCCATCCCATATCTAATAGACCGAAGCTCAACTGACGTACTGTAGCTATTCCTTCTAAGAAGCTCGCGCTCTCTTTGATCTTTTCTACTAATTCCATAGGGATAGTCTCTCCTGTCTGATAGTGTTTAGCGAATAGCTCTAAAGCTTCTTTCTCATAACACCAGTTCTCCATCACTTGGCTTGGCAATTCTACGAAGTCCCAATACACATTAGTTCCTGATAATGATGGATAAGTTGTATTTGCTAACATGCCGTGTAGTGCATGCCCAAACTCGTGGAATAGAGTAGTCACTTCGTTAAAGGTAAGTAGCGATGGCTTAGTCGCAGTTGGCTTAGTGAAGTTACATACGATAGAGATATGTGGTCTTTCATTGATACCATCTTTGATATATTGGTTTTTGAATGAAGTCATCCATGCACCGTTTCTCTTTCCTTTACGTGGGAAGAAGTCAGTATAGAATACCGCTATGAAGTCCCCTTGTTCGTTCGTTACCTCAAATGTACGTACATCTGCATGATACTTCTCTATAGTCTGTACTTCTGTAAAAACTAATCCGTATAGCTTATTTGCTACTTGGTAAGCACCGTCTAATACATTCTCTAACTGGAAGTATGGTTTAAGTAATTCATCATCTAAGCTAAAGCGCTCTTGTTTTAACTTCTCAGAGTAGTATGAACCATCCCATTTCTCTAACACATCTACTTTGTCTGTTTTTTGAGCAAAAGCAGTTAATTCGGCAAACTCTTTATCTGCAGCAGGCTTAGCCTTTGCTAATAGCTCTTCTAAGAAAGCATTTACCTTATCAGGGCTCTGTGCCATACGCTCTTCTAATACGAAGTGAGCATGTGTAGCATATCCCAATAGATTAGCTCTCTCATGACGTAGGTTTACGATCTTTAAGACATTCGCTTCATTGTTGTGCTCATTATTTTGAAAGGCTTTTTTACCTGAAGCGATAGCCATCTCTTTACGCAACTCACGATTATCAGCATAGGTCATAAAAGGGATATAACTAGGATAGTCTAATGTGAATATCCATCCCTCTTTACCTTCTTGTTCTGCTAAAGCTCTTGCCTCTTCTATAGCGCCTTCAGGAAGACCAGCTAAGTCTTTCTCCTCAGTGATGTGCAGTTGGTATTTATGTGTTTCTGCTAATACGTTTTCTCCAAACTTTAGGGCTGTAGTAGACAGTTCTGCATCTATTGCTCTTAATCTTTCTTTTTTATCTTCTGATAACAATGCACCATTGCGGACAAAGCTTTTATAATTCTTTGTCAATAAGGTTTCTTGTTCTATAGTAAGGTTCAGTGTCTCCTTTTGCTCATAAACTGCTTTTACACGTTTAAATAACTCTTCGTTTAAAGAGATATCATTGCCTAATGCAGATAACATAGGAGCTACCTCTTGTGCTATTTTCTGCATCTCATCGTTGGTCTCTGCAGAGTTCAGGTTAAAGAAGATATTAGACAATACATCTAATTCCATCCCTGAGTAGGCTAATGCCTCTAGTGTATTCTCAAAGGTAGGTGTTGCAACGTTAGCCGTAATAGTGTCTATCTCTGCTTTTGTATCTTGTATTGCTTTTTTGAAAGCAGGTATATAGTCTTCCGTTTTAATTTGAGTAAATGGTGCTGTACCATGAACGGTGTTAAATGGATTGTTCAATGCCGACATATTTTCTAATTTATTTTTATACTATAAAAGTAAGTTTTTTTTAAATAATGGTTAGTTAATAATATTGGAATGTTTTTTGCACTAGGTGTGAATAATCACATATTAATCAATTTTTAAATTAATATGTTTGTTATAATAGATAATTAATCAATATGTTATGATGGAAATATCATCAAAGGATGTAGACATTCTGAGAAGTGAAGTAAATGAAGCTATTAGATTAGGTACATTAACGGATAAGCAACTACAAGTTATCTATGATAATAAGTTGTTTAATATGTTTGTGCCTGAATATTTAGGAGGCCTAGGAGTTAGTTTGATTGAAGCTTTACAGGTGGAAGAACAGTTGGCTAGAATAGATGGTAGTCTAGGGTGGACAGTGACCATGTGTGCTGGTGCTAATATGTTCGTAGGATATTTAGAAAGCTTTCTTGCCAAAATGATTTTCCAAGACCCTAAAGTATGTTTTGGAGGAAGTGGACAGATAGATGGTATCGCTAAGGTATCCAGAGATGGGTATATAGTGAATGGTACTTGGGATTATATCGTCGGATTACCACATTGTACCGTATTGACCTTGAACTGTCATATTGAAGAAAAAGGAGAATTGCTTTATAAGGAAGATGGTTCGCCTTATTTTAAAACGTTTTTCTTCTTCCCTAAGGAGATTAATGTTATTGAAGATTGGCAGTCTGTCGGGTTAAAAGCTACTGCGAGTCACAGCGTCAATATCAGAGACTTTAGGGTAAGTAGTAATCGTGCTTTTGAGATAGATAGTAATCATCCTGTTATCAACGAACAGACCTATCACTATCCCTTTATGTCGTTTGCATTGTTAACCTTGACTGCAAATCATTTGGGAATGCAAGAGCATTTTATGGATGAACTAAGAAAGTACTTTACAGGAGAGTTGTATAATAAATACTTTGAGTTTAAAGATGAATTGTTCTATCAATATGAAGAGAAATTCCTTGAGAGAAGAGCAGCCTTCTATCGATTAGCTCAGTCCTCTAGTGATGAGATAGCATTAAATGGGAAGTTAACAGAGCAGACTACTGCTGATATTGAGAAGATGTGCAAAGGCCTAGTCTATAAAGGACGTAATGCTGTTCTGAAAGTCATACCTTATTTAGGTATGGGAGCGATGAATTATACTACAGAGATGAACCGTATCATAGGAGATATTCTCACAGCGAGTCAGTTTAGTTTATTATTACCAGAAAATTTAGAATAGAGAAAAATAGAGCAATAGAAGAGATCTTATCAGTATTACTGATGAGGTCTTTTTTGTTTAAAGTGTTTTAATGCGGTAGCTTTGTTGTTGACAAAACAACATATTATGAGACAGTATCTAAGTGATGCCGATGTGCAAATACTTAAAGACAATATAACTACAGCAGAACAACTAGGTCATCTAACAACAGAACAATTAGAAGTGCTGTATAGAAACAATTTATTCAACCTATTTGTACCTAAACAATATAATGGATTAGAACTAGACTTTATAGATGCACTAAGAGTAGAAGAGCAATTAGCTACTATAGATGGTAGTTTAGGATGGACAGTGACGCTATGTGCAGGAGCTAATATGTTTGTAGGCTTTTTAGATCCTAATGAAAGTAATAAAGTCTTTCAAGACGCTAAGGTGTGTTTTGGAGGTAGTGGTAAGGTAAGTGGAGTAGCAAGAGAAGAAGGAGAATATTACCTTATCAATGGGACTTGGGATATCGTAACGGGACTACAGCATTGTACAGTTTTTACAGCGAATTGTCATCTTGAAGTCAATGGGGAATTGCAGTATGATGCAGAAGGAAGACCTGTGTATAAGTCATTTTTCTTTTTGCCTTCTGAAGTAACAACTAAGAACAGTTGGGATACCTTAGGACTAATAGCTACAGGGAGTCATTCTATCGTGGCAGAAGGATTATGCGTACCTAAATCACGTAGCTTTAGTATCACGAGTGAGGCATGTACTATCGACACCCCACTTTATAAGTTTCCTTTTTATCCGTTTGCGAAGTTTACATTAGCTGTGAATCAGTTGGGAATGCAATACCACTTTCTACAAGAAGTAGAGGTATATTTTAATAAACTCAAAGGAGGTGTTTATGAACAGTTCCAAACAGAATTGTTAGTGAAGCTACAGACAGCATATCACACGCGTAGAGAAGCTTTTTATGATTTAGCATCTACTACATGGCAGAAAGTACAAGAAGGTATTGAACTGACAGAAGAAGAGTGTAATACTATAGATAAACTGTGTAAAGAAGTGGTGTATCAAGGGAGAGATGAGGTGATACAGCATTTACCTTATCTTGGGATGTACGGAGTGAATAATAGCTCTCCTATAAGTAGAATCGTCAGAGATATATTAACAGCATGCCAACACAGCCTGTTTCTTTAATTAAGAATTAAGAAAGTGCTTAAATACCTATTTATTCTGTGTAACTCTTTCTTTATTTTGTATAGTAATTCTGATACTACCAATGATTTTTAGAATCTCATCTAAATCCTGAAGTAAGCTGTTTTTCTCACGAATAGTCAAAAAGTCTGTGTCTGCTAATAATCTAATCCAATAATGAGTTTCACGAGCTTCTTTATAAGCAATAGATAATTTAGTGTAGAAGTCTTTTTCTGTCTGTGCACCAAGGGCTTCTTCAACATTAGCACCTATAGAAGTACCAGAACGAAGAAGTTGTTTGCTTAGTACATATTCTTTTTTAGTCACAGATAGATGTTTATATAGGCGGATGGTTCTTACAGCAAAATCATAAGTTTTAGTCTGTATTATATTTTCTTGCTTCATAAAGTAACAAGGTAGTTATAGGTTTTAAAGTAATAATAACCGAAATATGAAGTAATATACTTACTCTATATTTCGGTTATATTTAAGTTGCTGAGTCATCCCTCACCCGTAGGGTGATGATTCTTAATTTTTAATTTATAATTCTTAATTTAAATAAAAGGTCTAAAGACCTTTTATTTCAGTTGCTGCTTTAAGCACTGCTTCTCTTAATCCATTTTTATAGTCTACCATCTTATTGCGAAGGTCCTCGTTTTGACTACCTAATATCTGTATCGCTAGAAGACCAGCATTTTTAGCACCATTAAGGGCTACTGTAGCTACAGGTACACCACCAGGCATCTGTAAGATAGATAGTACACTATCCCATCCGTCGATAGAGTTACTAGATTTAACAGGCACTCCGATTACAGGAAGTGGAGACATAGAAGCTACCATACCAGGTAAGTGTGCTGCTCCTCCTGCTCCTGCGATGATCACATTGATACCACGCTTATGAGCATTAGAAGAGAAGTCTACTAGTTTCTCAGGTGTTCTGTGAGCAGATACGATATCCACTTCTACCTCTACACCGAATTCTTTAATAATATTGATTGCATCTTGCATTACAGGCATATCAGATGTGCTGCCCATTACTACTGCTATTTTCATAAGATTTATTTGCTGATTACTTTAATAGTTTCTTTTACTTGCTGAGCTATTTCTCTAGCTTTAACCATATCGCTATTCACGATCGTTACATGTCCCATTTTTCTAAAAGGACGAGTCTCGCGTTTGCCATAGATATGAGGAGTCACACCTTCTATCGCTAAGATATCTTCCATTCCTTCATAGTACACTTGACCCGTATAGCCTTCAGCACCTACTAAGTTTACCATGATACCAGCCACTTTGCTATCTGTATTCCCTAAAGGCAAATCTAGAATAGCACGGATGTGTTGTTCGAACTGAGAAGTATAGCTTGCCTCTATAGAGTAGTGTCCAGAGTTATGAGGACGAGGAGCCACTTCATTCACTATTACATCGTCATCTTGCGTTTGGAACATCTCTACAGCCAATAAACCTACATGATTAAATTTTTCAGAAACTTGAAGAGCGATAGCTCTTGCCTTATCTGCTACAGCGCTATCGATACGCGCAGGACAAATCACATATTCTACTTGGTTAGCCTCTGGGTGGAATTCCATTTCTACTACAGGATACGTCTTGATCTCTCCAGAAGCAGAACGAGCTACAATAACAGCTAATTCATTTTTAAAAGGAACCATCACTTCTGCGATACACTCTACATTAGGTAGTGCATCTAAGTCAGTAATCGTGCGAACTACTTTTACTCCATTACCATCATACCCAAACTGAGCTGACTTCCATACGAATGGCATCGTTACTTCATTAGCTGTAGCTGCTGTTTTTAGAGCTTCTATATCAGAGAATCTCTTATAAGTAGCAGTTGGGATATTATGAGTAGTATAGAAATCTTTTTGATTTCCTTTGTTTTGGATTAATCGAAGTGTCTTAGGAGAAGGGAATACTTTAAGCCCTTCTTCTTCTAACTTATCTAGTGCGTCTAAGTTGACATTTTCTATTTCGATTGTTAAGACATCTACTGTTTTACCAAAGCGATAAACAGTTTCAAAATCCATTAAATCCCCTTGGAAGAACTGATGTGCTCCATACTGAGAAGGGGCATCTTTACTAGGGTCTAGTACATTGGTAGCGATGTCAAATTTACGAGTGTCATATAGGAGCATTTTACCTAATTGACCTCCTCCTAATATTCCCAAACGGAAATCAGTAGAAAAGTAATTCATTGTGTAGTTGTATTGTTATTGAGCAAAGATAATTTAAAAATATAAAAGAGTAAGTCTAAAATTCACCTCATGCCTAGTTTGGTTTTATATTTAAGGGTAAGATGTAATGAACATTGATTTTGGAAAGTGCTTATTCTATTTAAAAATGATTTTGAAGAGCTTAGTCTGGTTATCTAGAGTATGTTATTGGATGGAGGTGATATATAATATAGGTGTAAAGATTATAGGAGAAGATGTGTCTTTTTTACCTTTTTGGGAGAGGTGGTCGGCATGTGGTCGGCTAGTGATAGGCATTTGGTCGGCTTAAAAGTACCAAAAATAGCCTATCACTACCCGAGCAGATTGATATCACTTACTGATCAAGGTATATATGAATGGAGAATAGAGGAATAGTTCAAAGGGTATGAATGTATTAATGATGGATTGAGATATTTTTTATGTGGAAGTAAGAGTTTTATCCGCTATATCTAAGTATGACAAGCTATCGTAGAAGAGATAATGAGAGTTTGATAAGAATAGAATTATATTCTCGTAAGAAATAGTGTGAAAAGTTTTTTAAAGAAGTGTTATTTGTATAGTTAATAAAGGAGGTTTTTGTGATTAATTTTTAGTTAATATGTTGTTTGTTTGATGATAGTTGTAGTTTTATGGGGTATTGATTGGTTATTTTTGATTTCAGTATGGTAATAAAATATTAAATAAATATTTTTTAGTTAAAAAAATTAACTTATATTTGGTAGGTTATGAGTTGTGAATTGGCTCATTAAAATTGAAATTACGTTTTAAGTAGTGAAAATAATCTCAACGATAGAACTATAAACTTTGGTTTTAGAGTTAGATTGAATTAGTTTGTTTTAGACGTAGCGTGTAATAGCGCTACGTTTTTTGTTTTTAAAAACAAATGGCCAAAAAGTAAATTATTGAGGTTTATTTTTTGGTTATTTAGGTTAAATCCTTTGCATAGAAACGAATAAACCTGTATTCTTTTTGTATATTTGCAAATTACGAACAACTTCGACACAATGGAAATACAAGTATTGGATAAAGTGTTTGTTCCTTTTATTTCTAGGGAACAGATTGATACTAGATTGCGTGAAATCGCAGAACAAATAGAAATGGATATGAACGGAGATGTTCCTGTATTTATAGGGGTTCTAAACGGTTCGTTTATGGTTATTTCTGATTTGGTGAAGCATTATAAAGGCTCATGTGAAATGAGTTTCGTTAAAATGGCTTCATATATAGGAACTCAATCAACTAATCAAGTTAATCAGTTATTAGGACTTGATATAGATGTTACTGATAGAAGAGTAGTTATTATAGAAGATATCGTAGATACTGGGAATACACTAGTAGCGTTAAAGAAATTATTTGATCAACATAAACCTAGTGAAGTACGTATATGTACGTTATGTTTAAAACCAGAGGCTTATACGAAAGATATTCATTTAGATTATGTAGCTTTTGAGATTGAGAATAAGTTTATCGTAGGATATGGAATGGACTATGATAAGTACGGTAGAAATATACCAGAGATATACCAAATTAAAGAATAAAGATTAGACTAACAGAATAAACAATAAATAATGATTGCAATAGTTTTATTTGGAAAACCAGGTGCTGGGAAAGGTACACAGGCTGAGTTTTTAAAAGAAAAGTATAATTTAACACATATCTCTACAGGAGATGTATTCCGTTTTAACTTAAAAAACGATACTGAGCTAGGTAAACAAGCTAAAGTATATATGGATCAAGGAGAACTAGTTCCGGACAGTGTTACAATTAATATGTTGGCAGAAGAGGTGAGCAAGAATATGGATAAATCAGGATTCTTATTTGATGGTTTTCCTCGTACAATCGCTCAAGCTGAAGCACTAGAAAAACTATTGAATGAGAAAGGAATCACTTTTGCAGGAACTGTAGGTTTAGAGGCTGATGATGATGTATTAGTAGCACGTATCCTAGAGAGAGGTAAGACTAGTGGTAGAGCTGATGATCAAGATGAGGCTAAGATTCGTACACGTTATACAGAGTATAATGAGAAGACAGCTCCTCTTATCGCGTTCTACGAAGCAAAAAATAAATTCTACGCTGTAGATGGAATAGGTTCTATCGAAGAAATTACAGGACGTTTAAGCAAAGTTATAGATACTTTAATATAAGGTACTTTATAACATTCGCTAAAAAATATTACATTTGCCGCCCAATTCCTATTGTATGGTGCAATAAGGACGAAAAAAATTAAAGGAAATGACTGAAGGGAATTTTGTCGATTACGTAAAGATATATGTAGCTTCTGGTAAGGGAGGTAGAGGATCTACACACTTACACAGAGAAAAATTTATTGAAAAAGGTGGGCCTGATGGTGGTGACGGAGGTCGCGGAGGTCACGTATACATAGTCGGAAACGAAGGCTTATGGACTTTATTTCACCTTAAATTTGCACGTCATATTAAAGCAGGTCACGGTGGTGATGGAGGAAGTTCTAGAAGTACAGGGTCAGATGGTGACGATAGAATTATCGAGGTGCCATTAGGAACTGTAGTGAAGGACAAAGAGACAGGTGAAGTATTATTCGAAATTACTGAACACGGCGAAAAGAGAATTGTAGCCGAAGGAGGTAAAGGAGGATTAGGTAACTGGCATTTTAGATCATCTACTAACCAGACTCCTAGATATGCACAACCTGGAATGCCTAGTGAAGAGCTAGATGTTATATTAGAATTAAAAGTATTAGCTGATGTCGGATTAGTAGGATTCCCTAATGCAGGTAAATCTACATTACTATCTGTACTTACTTCAGCTAAACCAAAGATAGCGGATTATCCGTTTACAACACTGAAGCCTAACTTAGGTATCGTGTCGTATAGAGATTTTAAATCTTTTGTGATTGCAGATATTCCTGGTATTATCGAAGGAGCTGCAGAAGGGAAAGGTTTAGGTCATTACTTCTTAAGACATATCGAAAGAAACTCTACTTTATTATTCATGGTACCTGCGGATGCTGATGATATTAAAAAAGAGTATGACATCTTAATAGATGAGCTAAGAAGATATAATCCAGAAATGCTGGATAAAGATCGTCTTTTAGTAGTTACTAAGTGTGATATGCTAGATGATGAGTTAAAATCTGAATTAAAAGAACAGCTAGATGCTGAATTAGATGGAGTACCATATATGTTTATCTCTTCTGTGGCTCAACAAGGGCTAATGGAGTTAAAGGATAAATTATGGGAAATGTTGAATAAATAAGATTAAATTAAGGGAATTGCCTTTAATTCCCTATTGGCAGGGTGAAGGTGAGAAAAATGTGGATGTTATTTGTTGTTATACGGCAAGTTATAAGTTAAAATTTATTTTTTTTGTATATATTTACATCAAACTGAAAATATATATTTAGAGAAATAAACAAAATATGCTAACATTAATTTTTCTCACTTTTGTACTTGCTTTCGGAGTGTTATTTCTAAAGAAGTTTGTACAAACTAAATTTGTAGCATTAATATCCCTACTTCCATTTTCAATTTTTTTATATCTATTATCTTTTTTACGTTCTGTAAAAGACGGATTTAATAGTGTCCTATTTAGCACTGAATGGATTCCTTCATTAGGAATCAATTTAGACTTTAAAATAGACGGTCTATCACTTTTGTTTGGATTATTGATTTCTGGAATTGGAACATTGGTATATTTATATGCTTCTTCTTATTTAAGAGGGCATCCTCTGTTACACCGTTTTATTTGCTACCTCACTGTTTTTATGGGAGCAATGTTAGGAGTCGTTACTTCTGACAATCTAATCACCTTGTTTATTTTTTGGGAGCTTACGAGTATAAGCTCATTCTTCTTGATTGGTTTTAATAATGAAGAAGAAGAATCTAGAACGAGTGCATTATGGGCTTTAGCCATTACAGGGTTAGGAGGATTCTTCTTACTGTCCTTTGGTGTCATAGTAGGAACTATATCCGGAACATATTCTATACACGAGTTATTAGGACAGAGTGATGTGTTAAGAGAGAGTCCTTTCTACTTATTAATTATCATTTTCTTATTTATAGCAGCTTTTACTAAGTCTGCACAGTTCCCTTTTCACTTCTGGTTACCAGGAGCGATGAAGGCTCCTACACCAGTATCAGCGTATCTACACTCTGCTACGATGGTGAAGGCGGGTGTATATTTAGTAGCTAGATTCACTCCTATACTAGGAGGTAAGATGGAGTGGAACACAATCTTACTAGTAGTAGGTGGTGTGACGATGCTATTCGGCGCTTTTCACAGTGTCTTTAGAAAAGATATGAAAGGAATATTAGCTTACTCTACTATATCTGCCTTAGGACTATTAATGTTCTTGTTAGGGATAGGTACTCAGATAGCGCTATATGCTATGGCGGTATTCGTATTAGCACACGCATTGTATAAAGCAGCTTTTTTCTTGATTACAGGTATTATAGATCACGCTTTACATACCCGTGATATTAACGAGTTGGGAGGACTGCGTAAGTATTTCCCTCTGTTAAGTGTTGCAGCTGTTGTTGCCGCATTATCATGTGCAGGTATTCCTCTGACTTTTGGGTTTATTGGGAAAGAGTTGATCTATGAGAGTGGACTTCATTATATGGATGAGACTTTAGCGATAATATTAGTAGGTGCCTTATTCTTCACAAATGTGTTTTTGACGGGCTCAGGTTTCTTAATTGGTATAAAACCTTTCTTCGGTAAAGCGACTAAGAATGTCTGTATCTCTCATCAACCTGATTGGGCACTTATAGCTCCTCCTGTAGTATTAGGATTCTTTACCTTACTATTAGGAGTATTACCAGCTATAGCGTATCACGAAATCATCATAGCGACCTTTAGTGCTATGTACGGTTCTGTAGTAGAGATGCCACTAGCGATATGGCATGGTGTAAATACTAGCTTATTATTAAGTGGATGTACGATCGTGCTGGGTACGATAGTGTATATCATCTTTAAGAGATGGAAGAACCCGCTATGTGTAGTAGAGAACTTCGAAAAAGTATCTCCTAAGAATATATTCTCTATCATCGTAGAGTTCTTCAGAGTATTAGCTTATCGTTATACTTGGATCTTCCACAACGGATATCTAAGATCTTATCTAGCAGTAATCATTGTTTTCTTTGTGGGATTAGTAGGATATACGTTATTTGCAGATGTACCACTACGTGTGAACACGACAGGGCTGTCTGAGTTTAGAGCTTATGAGTTAGTCGTATTCTTAATTGCGGTAGTAGCAATTGTCTTTGCAATAAATACATCATCAAGATTGACAGCAATTGCAGCTACTGGAGTAGTAGGGTATTGTATCTGTTTAATATTCGTATTCTACGGCGCGCCTGATTTAGGAATGACGCAGTTCGCTATTGATACATTGACTACAGTACTATTTATTTTGGTACTGTTTAAGTTACCTCCATTCTTAAAACTAGGTAATAGGAAGATACAGTTTAGAGATGCAGTTATTTCTATTGCATTCGGTGTTTTGATTTCTATTATTACTTTACAAGCTTTAGTATCTCCAGCAGATAAGGATATCAGTAGATATTATGCAGAGAATGTATATGTACTTGCTAAAGGTAAGAACGTGGTGAATGTTATCTTAGTAGACTTTAGAGGGTTCGATACCATGATAGAGACGATAGTATTATCTATTGCTGCATTAGGAGTATTCAGTATGTTAAAATATAGAGAAGATGAAGAATAAGACTAAGTACGATATAAAGAAGATGGACTCAACGATATTGAGGACAGCGACTAATTACTTATTACCTCTGTTATTATTATTTTCTCTTTTCGTATTGTTAAGAGGGCATTATTTATCAGGAGGAGGTTTTGTTGGAGGACTGATAGCGTCTATAGCATTTGTGTTACACGCTTTTGCTTATACGACTAGAAGAACATTGAGACTGTTTCAGATTCCGCCGCGTATGTTGATACCTATAGGCTTGACAATTTCTTTTATAAGTGGTTTTTTGCCTGTAATATTGGGAAGACCTTTTATGACAGGAGTTTGGTTCGCAGATAATGTAGCAGTTATAGGCTCAGTGGGGACTGCCTTGTTTTTTGATATTGGAGTCTATTTAGTGGTAGTTGGCGTTGTGCTAACTATATTATTAACTATTTCAGAAAGTGAATAAAAGAGATAAGTATGGAATTACTATTAGTATTATTAGTTGGAATCTTATATTCTGCAGGTATATACTTGATCTTGCGTAGAAGTATGGTTAAGTTACTTTTAGGGTTTATGATGCTAGGTAATGGCGCCAATATATTGATCTTCTTAATGGGGGAGTTAACCAAAGGGAAAGCGCCTATCATTAACGGGGAGAGTAAACATTTTACAGATGTATATGCAGACCCAGTGCCCCAAGCACTAATCTTGACAGCCATAGTTATCAGTTTTGGGTTGACAGCTTTTGCTATTATTCTATTGAAGAAAGTACATGAGACAACAGGAACTGATGATTTAGATTCACTTAATATCCAAGATTTAGATATATGATTTCGAACTTTATATTAGCTCCTATATTAGCACATATGCTGACGGCTATAGTACTGTTGTTCTTCTGGAAGAATGTACAGGCACAGAAGACCGCGAGTGTAATAGGTAACATCATCGGCTTCTTTGTGAGTTTGAGGTTGTTTACCCTAATATGGGAAAATGGAAATATGACTTTACAAATGGGAGGCTGGGAAGCACCATTTGGAATTACCTTCGTAGGTGATATGTTGAGCGCTACGATGGTGATGCTTACTGCTATAGTGTCATTAGCTGTAGGTATATACTCAACGGCTGCGACTAATATTAGTCGTATACGATATGGACACTTCTTTATCTATCACTTCTTAATTATGGGATTGATGGGAGCCTTTTTGACAGGAGATATATTTAATCTTTATGTGTGGTTTGAAGTAGTGATTATTTCTTCTTTCGTTTTATTGACATTAGGAGGAAAAAAGAGACAGATGGAAGGTGCTGTGAAGTACGTAACCATGAATATGTTAGCTTCGGTAATCTTCTTAACAGCCATCGGGATTCTATATGGGATAACAGGTAGTCTGAATATTGCAGACCTACCTGAACATGTAGCAGCAGTGGAGAATAGAGGATTAGTAACAGTAACCGCATTGTTGTTCTTTGTTGGTTTTGGTATTAAGTCAGCAGTGTTCCCAATGTACTTCTGGTTGCCATCATCTTATCATACACCACCATCAGCTATCGGTGCTGTGTTTGGAGGATTGTTGACTAAGATGGGAGTGTATTCTATGATAAGAGTATTCACAGTAGTATTCGAACCTGATGACTTTGTATTACAAGTATTTATAGTTATTGCTATTCTTACCATGATAAGTGGAGCACTAGGAGTGATCAATAAGCGTAATATTAGAAGAATACTATCTTACTTTATTGTTTGTCATATAGGGTATCTGATAGCAGGTATTGGTATTTATACAGAGCTAGCTTTTGTAGGAGTAGTGTTCTATCTAATCCACGATGTTATTGTGAAGAGTAACTTCTTTATGATGAGTGGTCTGATACAGAAAATACGTGTAACACAAGATATTTATCGATTAGGAGGGTTCTATAAGGATTACCCTAAGTTGTCTATCGTCTTTGCGATTATCCTATTCTCTCTAGCAGGTATACCACCGTTGTCTGGGTTCTGGCCAAAGATTCTTTTGTTCCAAGAAGCCTTTAAGCAGGAGAGTTATGTGTTATTAGGGACATTGATATTTGCGAGTTTTATTACTTTATTTATTGTAGCTCGTATTTGGTCAGAAGTGTTTTGGAAAGATTTGCCAAAGCCGAATGCGGAAGAGGTAGACTATTTCGCACCGTTCCATACTAGAGGTAAAATAGCTTTAGTATTACCAGTTATTGGATTAGCTGTAGTATCCTTGTTGATCGGGTTTAATGCCTCTTTTGTATTTAAAGTAGCAGAGCGTGTAGCATACGAACTAATGAATCCGTCAATATATATAGAATCAGTAATGCATCATTTAAAATAAGCAGATTATGTTGAAGTATTTTTTACTTAATTTATTATTGACATTTGTCTGGGTTGCTTTAACAGGACAGTTGAATTATTCTAACTTCATCTTTGGAGGTGCGGCAGGATTCTTTATTTTATGGATGTTAACAAGACGATCTAAGCAAGCAGATAAAGAATATTTCTATCGCGTACCGAAGATTATGATTTTCATTCTTTATTTTCTTTATGATATGATGGAGGCTAACCTACGTGTAGCTATAGATGTAATGACTCCTAATTATCACACGACACCTGGTATCATTAAGTATAATCTAGATGCTAAGACAGATTTTGAGATTACGATGTTGACCAATATCATTGCCTTAACTCCGGGTACTATGGTGATCGATATTGCGGAAGATAAAAGTTATGTTTATATACATACTATGTATTTAAGAGATAAACACAAGTTTATTAAGAATATGAAAGAGAGAACAGAAACTAAACTATTAGAGATATTGCGATGACAGTAGAAGATTATTTAATATATGTAATTATGCCTATCATCAGTTTGTCTTTAATCTTCATATTTATAAGATTTCTAAAAGGACCAAGTGTATCAGATAGAGTAGTCGCTCTAGACTTACTGATTACAGTAGGGGTAGGGGTTATTGGAGTGTTTAGCTTGATTGCTAATGACCCAATATTCTTAGATGTAGCAATGATATTGGCATTAATAGCATTCTTGAGTACAGTGGCTTTTGCCTATTATTTATTAAAGAGAAATAGAGATGATTGATATTTTAATAATGATATTAAGTACTGTAGGAGCAGTATTTGTGTTAATAGCTTCCATAGGAATAGTACGTATGCCTGATTTCTATACTAGACTGTCTATTACGATTAAGGCAGCGACTTTAGGTATCGGGTGTATTCTTACAGCGGCAGCTATACATTTTGCAGAATTTTCAACAACGACTAAAGTGTTAGCTATTATATTTTTCTTGTTTATCACTTCTCCTGTTGCAGCATTCTTGATTGCAAGAACGGCTTATATTACAGGGATAAAGCTATGGGATAAGTCTGTAGTAGATGAATTACAGAATCGATATGATAACCATAATAATATCCCTTTAGACGCTTGTAGAGAGGAAAAGTTAACAGCTGATAAACAATCACCAGACAAAGAATAATTACAACAATTGAGGAAGATTTATAGAATTAAATTTATCTTCGCATTTCTAACATACTAATTAATATGAAAAAAATCGTTTTATTTTTAACTGCATTCATATTAGCGATACCTACTACGGTAAAAGCTGATGAAGGGATGTGGTTCTTAATGTTCATAGAGCGTTTAAACCAACGCGATATGGAGAAGATGGGACTACAGTTGACATCTGAAGAAATATATAGTATCAATAATCATTCGTTGAAAGATGCTATTATACAATTTGATGGTGGATGTACAGCAGAGATTGTATCTAATCAAGGTTTGGTATTGACTAACCACCACTGTGGATATGATAAAATAGCTAAATTATCTACACCAGAAGACGATATCTTAACGAATGGATTCTGGGCAAAAGATAAAGCAAGTGAGAGAGCTGCTAAAGGTCTTTCTGTTCGTTTCTTTGTGAGAATGGACAATGTAACAAAGCGTATCTTAAGCGTTGTTAATGATAAGATGTCTGAAATCGAAAGAGAGAAAGCAATCAACCAAGAAATCGCTAAGATTCAAAAAGAAAATGATGGAGATGGAAAATATACTGTTTCTGTAAAATCATTCTTCCAAGGTAATGAATTCTACTATTTCGTATACCAAGATTATAATGATGTACGTTTAGTAGGAACTCCTCCTAACAGCATCGGTAAGTTCGGAGGTGATACTGATAACTGGGAATGGCCACGTCATACAGGTGACTTCTCTTTGTTCCGTGTTTATACGGATAAAGATGGTAATCCTGCAGAGTACTCTGCAGATAATGTACCAATGGTTCCTAAACACCACTTACCTGTATCTATCACAGGTATAAAAGAAGGTGACTTCTCTATGATATTAGGATATCCAGGTAGAACAAATAGATGGATGCCTGCACAAGGAGTAGAGCAAAACATTAAGTTCGCTTATCCAGCTTGGGTTGAAGGATCTAAGTTAGGAATGGATGTAATGAAAAAGTATATGGCTGCAAATGACGCAGTACGCCTTAACTATGCATCTAAATATGCTGGTGTAGCTAACTACTGGAAGAACCGTCAAGGTATGATTGATGCATTGACTCAACACCAGACTGTGGCGACTAAAACAAAAGCTGAAAAAGATTTCCATAAATGGGCTTCTAAAAAAGAGAACGTTGCTAAATACGGAAATGTAATAGCAGACATTAATGCATGGTATAAAGCGACTAATGAGAAGTCTCGTCATGATAATTACTTAATGACAATGTTGCGTACTTCTAATTTAGTAGCTGCGCCATATCGTTTAGCTGGAGGTATGGAAGCGTATGCTGCTGGTGATGATAAGAAACGTGCTGAGATGTTACCTGAGTTTAAAGAGTATATCAAGAGTATCTATGGTAGTACTTATGAGCCATTAGAAAGAGAAATGTTAGCTAAACAATTAGCTCTTTATGCAACTAAATCTACAGGATATGACATCGCTCCTTATGTAGCTGAAATCAACAAAGAATACAATGGTGATTTTGAAAAGTATGTAGATGAGATTTTTGAAAAGAGTGTATTTGCTAACCAAGAGGCTATTGATGCTTTCTTAGCAGATCCTAAAGGAGTGACTATTTCTCGTGACCCAATGTTTAAGTTATCTGTAGCTATTATGGATCATTATAGAGCTATGCCTGATAATGTAACTGCATTAGAAGATAAGTTCCAAAAAGCATATAGATTGTTTGTAGATGGAGTACAAAAAAGTAACCCTACAGGTAAGTACTATCCAGATGCAAACTCTACTTTACGTTTAACTTATGGTACTGTAAAAGACCTACCAAGAGGAAATAAAGTAAATGATGCTGCAGAGAACTGGTTTACTACTTTAAAAGGTACAGTTGCTAAACATAAAGTAGGTGATGAAGAGTTCGAAGCACCACAAAAACTAATCGACTTATATAATAAGAAAGATTATGGTGTGTATGCTGATAAAGCAGGACATATGCCTGTAAACTTCTTGACTAACCATGATATCACGGGAGGTAACTCAGGTTCTCCAGTATTAAATGGAAAAGGAGAATTAATCGGACTTGCGTTTGATGGTAATATCGAAGCTATGGCAGGAGACGTTATTTATGACCCTAAATTACAACGTACAATTAACGTAGATATTCGTTACGTACTATTCATTATAGATAAGTTCGCTGACGCTAAACATATTGTAGACGAGATGACTATTGTAAAATAGTTCGTTTAGTTAAAATTCACAAAACGCCTAAATTATTTAGGCGTTTTTTTTTGTGCATAAATGTTTCCTGAATTAAGTTTACATCATGAAAAAGTATGTGTTATTTATCTGTTTAATATTCTTGGTTAGTTGTGTCTCTAAGGGAGATAAGGACTTGCAGACGAAGTTGTCTTTTTACTATTGGAGAACTAACTTTCAGTTAGACTCACTAGAAAGAACTACGCTTAAAGAGTTAGAAGTGGACAAGCTTTATATTCGCTATTTTGATATTGGACTACAAGGTGATTCTCCTATACCTATACGACCTATACTGTTTAAAGACTCTATTCTTGATGTAGAGATTGTTCCTGTTGTGTATATCAAGAATGAAGTCTTAGTGAATAGTAAGGTAGATAGAGAATTGTCAAAAAAGATAATAGACTATATCAATCAGATTAATAAACACAACCATATACAGATAAGTGAGATACAATTAGACTGTGATTGGAGCTTAAAGAGTAAGGATTCTTTTTTTGAATTGATAGAGTCAATTAAGAAAGAAAGTCAGTGGAAGGTGTCATCTACGATTAGACTACACCAAGTGAAGTACGCTGCTAAGACAGGAATACCAAAAGTAGACTATGGTGTACTGATGTACTATAATATGGGGACTATCTCAGCAGATTCGTTGAACTCTATTTATGACCGTAATATAGGGAGCAAATATATAGGTGCATTGGCCGATTATCCTTTAGAACTGAAGTATGCTTTTCCTATTTATTCATGGGTAGTACATACTAGAGCTAATAAAGTAGTTCGCTTGATCAGTAGAGTTCGTACAGATGAAGTGGATAAAATAAGTGCTTTTAAAAGAATAGATGAGACTAGATATAGTGTGACAAAAGAAGGAATGTACTTTGGACAATTGTTTTTAGTTGGCGACCAGATAAAAGTAGAAACGACTACTAGTGAGCAGTTGTTAGAGATGAAAAAAGACTTAGAGAAGGCAAGTGGGAAGTGCCCCTCTGAAATTATACTATATGATTTAAATTCAAGAAATATCCCTTATTATGAAAAAGAAGTTTGGAAAAAGATTGTTGTATGCGAGTAGCTTATCACTGCTGTTAGGAGCAGGTGTGTATTCATACGGATGTGCTGATGGGTGGTGGAGTTATTCCTCTGTTTCAAGTTTTACACCAGAAGCATTTGTAGATAACTCATATAAGCCTTTGTTTTTTGCACCTTATGAGAAGTTCTATGATGGTGCATACATGTATAACGCAGGTATGTATAATGAGGATATTGTTAAGGAGTGGACACAATATTTAGGGAATACTGTACCAGCGGATGTAGTGAAGGAATGTTTAGTGTCTAATGAGTTTGAGATAGACACGATGTATACTATATATAGTGAACTGCGAAAAGGAAAGAAACGAAGTAGTATCTATGACTTAGACTTAAAGAATAAGAAAGTAGAGAACTTTATTAACTTTCTAAACTTTGCCAAAACAGTAGAACAGTATTCAGCTCAAGAGTTCGAGTATTGGAACTATGAGCAACAAGTCAAAGAGCAATTGCCAACAGACTATGCCAATAAAGTACAGAGCTTCTATGAGAAGATGGATAAGAAGGATACTTTTTTTGCTAATAGAATGTGGTTTCAGGTAATGAAAGCTAAGTTCTACTCAGCAGATAAGAGTAGTGTGATTGCTTATTTTGAATCTACAGCGAGTAGTCAACCTCAAAATACACTGTATTATAGAGCGATGTCTTATGTCGCAGGGGCGTATTATGAGCTAGCTAATTTTGCGAAGTCAAACCTACTATACGCTACTGTTTTTGATAGAGAACCTTCTATGCGTCAAGTTGCTTTGTATAACTTTAAGCCTCTTGATAAAGCGGCTATTACTAAAATAGTGGAGAATACAGAAGATAGAGATGTGAAAGCAGCGATATGGTCTATAATGGGATACTATGATGACCTAGGTGAATCTATGAAGCGTGCCTATGAGGTTAACCCGAAGAGCCCGCATATAGATTACATCTTGACGAGATGGGTGAACATGCAAGAGCAGGAAGTGAATGTATTTGCAGAAAGTAGTTTTAAATCTCGTGATGAGTATTTCAAGGCGATTAAGAAGAAGATAGATCAGAATACACTGAAGTGGATAAAGTCTGTCGCGGATAAACCACAAGAAGTAGCCAATCCAGTGTTGTGGAAGTTAGCGGCAGGGTATATGGATATCTTTCAAGGAGAGTACAAGAGTGCCACTAAGCAAATAGAGGAAGCAAGTGATTATTCTAAAAAAGGAGATAAATTATTAGCAGAGCAAATCCGATTATTTGCCTTGATTAATACTGTATCTCAAGTCAAAAAACTAGATAAGAGTACAGAAGAAAAACTATTGCCAGAACTGAAATGGGTCTATACAGACCTAGTGAAGAATGACTATAGTGATCCTTTTAGATATGAGTATGCAGCAGGTTGGATTAGACAATTTTTATCAGCTACTTATAAAGAGCAAGGCAATGCTATCATGGCAGAGATATTAAACTCTCAAGGTGTAGCTTTTTATAAGGATAAGAAACAGTCTAGTGCTATGGAGAGTTTCTTATTAAAAACGAATCATTCAGAGATAGAAAAGTTGTTCACATCTTTATATCAATATAATCTTAGTGATATCTATGAGAGTAGAGCGATTCACTTATTCTATGAAGATAAGATAGATGAAGCTATTGTAGAGATGAAGAAGGCAGAACCTATCAAGAGAAAGAATACCTATGATGATGAGTACACAGTGTTTATGTATAACACAGCTACACTTTTAGGTAATCCATTTAATGGAAAGATCAAGGATTGTAACGATTGTGATCATGCAGCTAAGCAGACTACGGTATATACGAAGTTATCATTCTTAGAGAAACTAAGAGATATGAAGGCGAATATTGCTAATGGTACAGATGTATTTAGCAATGCACTTTTAGTAGGTAATGCTTATTATAATGCTACATATTTTGGTAATGCACGCGTGTTGTATTACAACAGTATTTGGGATGAGTATGGCAGTAATAGTATCGGTATGGAGAATAAGTCTAGCATCTTGAATATGAATAATGCTAGAAAGTACTATGCGATAGCTAAGCAACATGCGACTACAAAAGAAGAAAAAGCAAAGCTAGCTTACTTCGATGCTAAGCTAGAGCGAAATGAATTCTATGTACAGACTTATCATAACAAGGATTATTATATGGGAGCATGGGGTGATGATGTCATGTTTAAGAAGTGGAATGGCTTCTCAGAATTAGCTGCTAAGTATAGTGATACAAAATATTACCAAGAAGTAATTAAAGAATGTGGTTACTTTAGAAAGTATTTAGGACTGAATTATTAAGAATGAAAAAAGCTCAAGGTCACTTGAGCTTTTTATATTTATAAAGTATCTATTTATTGATATAGATGAGTAGTACCGATGTAGTGCCTATAGAGATTACTAGTGGAAACAGTGAAATAATAATAGCAACTAAGGGCATAGTAGTACTGACAAGAGCTTTTTTAGCTCTTCGATAGGCTGCGATGCCGAAGGCAAGACCTATAAGGCTAAAAAATATAGAGATAAAATTGACAAAAGGAATCCAACAGATAAAGAATGCAATAACCGAACATACAAAGGAGATAATGTAGTAAACAAGACTCGTATCTCTGTTGTTGTTTATTTCGTAATAGGATTTATCATGTTGCATGGTATATTAGCTAAAAATTGAATGTAATATAAAGAAAAAGAATTTCATATTGTTATTTAAATTGTAATTTTACAACTAGTAGAATTGACAGTAAAAAACTTATATAATGCGTATACATTTTATCGCAATCGGAGGAAGTGCAATGCACAATTTGGCATTAGCCTTACATGCAAAAGGAGATATTGTAACAGGTAGTGATGACACTATATTTGAACCTTCTAAGTCTAGATTAGAGGCTAAGGGATTATTACCAAAAGAAGAAGGGTGGTTCCCAGAGAAGATAACAGAAGAGATAGACGTTATTATTCTAGGGATGCATGCTAAGGGGGATAACCCAGAATTGCTAAAAGCAAAAGAATTAGGACTGACTATTTATTCTTACCCTGAGTTTATCTACGAACATTCTAAAAATAAAACACGTGTAGTGATAGGTGGGTCTCATGGTAAGACTACCATTACTTCTATGATATTACATGTGATGCATTATCATAATGTAGAAGTAGATTATCTAGTAGGGGCACAGTTAGAAGGCTTCGATAGAATGGTAAACCTTACTTCAGATAATGAATTTATGTTGATAGAAGGTGATGAATACCTATCATCAGCATTAGATCTTCGTCCTAAGTTTCATATCTACCAGCCGAATATCGCCTTGTTAAGTGGTATCGCATGGGATCATATCAATGTATTCCCAACTTTTGAAAACTATGTAGAGCAGTTTAAGATTTTTATTGGAAAGTTAGTGAATGGTGGAATCTTAGTCTATAACGAAGAAGACGCTGTGGTAAACCAACTGGTAGAAGAAGCTACTAATCCGATTAGAAAGATACCTTATACTACACCTTCTTATACTATCGAGAATGAGCAGACTTACTTAGATACGAATGACGGGCCTATGCCGTTAGAGGTTTTTGGTAAGCACAACCTTAGTAATATAAGTGGAGCGAAGTGGATCTGTCAGAATATGGGGATAGATGAAGAAGATTTCTACGAAGCTATCGCATCGTTTAAAGGGGCATCTAAGAGACTAGAGAAGTTAGTAGAGACAGACCAAACAGTGATCTATAAAGACTTTGCACATTCACCGAGTAAAGTGATCGCTACAACAGAAGCTGTGAAAGCACAGTACCCTAATAAGAAAGTAATCGCATGTCTAGAACTACATACATACAGTAGTCTTAACTCGGCCTTCTTATCACAGTACGAAGGTGCGTTAGCTAAGGCAGACGAAGCAGTGGTATTCTATTCTTTAGATGCGCTTAAGATTAAGAATATGCCAGAGATCTCTCAAGAGCAGATGCAGACGGCATTTAATAGACCAGGGTTAGCTACGTATACTAACGCTGCTGATTTCAAACAATATTTAGAGCAATTAGACTTAAACAATGCTGTATTGTTATTCATGAGTTCAGGTAACTATGGTGGATTAGATATGCAAGCTTTTAGTGAGAAAGTAAAGAATAAATAGACGGCATACGTCATTATTATAATACTATTAAAGAGGTTATCAAGTACAGCTGTATTTGATAACCTTTTTTTGTTTGAATACTGACTGCTTTTTAATAGAAGCTTTATATAGAATAGCTTCATTAGGTTTAGTTTTTGTACGATAGAATAGTATAAAACAATGACTATGGAACACCAAAAGATTACGATCAAACAATGGGCAGAAGATGATAGACCTAGAGAAAAGCTAATGCTGAAGGGAAAGACTTCCTTAAGTGACGCCGAACTATTAGCGATACTCATAGGATCAGGGCATAGAGAGGAGTCTGCTGTAGAGCTGTGTAAGCGTATATTAGCGATGTATAATAATAATCTAAGTGTATTAGCGAAACAGAGTATCTCGAAGCTCACTGCGTTTAAAGGAATAGGAGAAGCGAAGGCTATTGCGATTATTGCGGCTTTAGAGATAGGGCAGAGAAGGAGATTAAGTGAGCGTATAGAAGAACCTATCATCACTACTAGCAGTGATGTGTTTGAACTGATTAATCCTATCATAGGGGATTTAGAACATGAGGAGTTTTGGGTGTTATATCTGAATAACTCTAATAAGGTGAAGTATAAAGCTCCATTGAGTAAGGGAGGAATCACCGGTACTGTAGTAGACATAAGACTGTTATTTCAGACAGCATTAGAGCAGAAGGCTGTCGGGATAATCTTAACGCATAATCACCCTAGTGGTAAGGTCAAGCCTAGTGATGCAGATATACAGATCACTAAGAAGATTAAAGAAGCAGGGCGTATTATGGACATACAGTTACTAGATCATTTGATTATTACGGAATACAGTTATTATAGCTTTGCAGATGAGAGTATTTTATAAGTAGATTTAGTTCTAAAATACCTACTTTTGTAATTCAAACAAAAGATTATAAAAAATGGGAGTAAAAAGCTTAACGAGTAAGACAGATATCTTTTTTGATTTAGACCATACCTTATGGGATTTTGAGAAGAACTCTGCTTTAGCTTTTAATGATGTTATTGAAGAATTAAAATTACCTTTTAGCACAGAGGCTTTTCTAAGCCACTATGTTGCAATCAACAATGAGTATTGGGACAAGTATAGTCTAAATCAGGTAAGTAAAGAAGAGCTTAGAATCGGGAGAATCAGAGATACCTTTGCTAAGTTAGGGTATCAGTCTACTACAGAAGAGATGTTGCTACTAGGGGATAATTATCTAAAGGCTATGCCTAATCATAATTATTTATTTGATGGTGCGATAGAAGTATTAGACTACTTACAAGACAAATATAAACTTCATATTATTACCAACGGTTTTAATGAAGTGCAAGGCAAAAAGTTAGATCGATCAGGGATATCAGGTTATTTTCAGACAGTGACTAATTCTGAAATGGCTGGAGTGAGTAAGCCAAATCCTGAGATATTTAACTATGCTTTAGATAAAGCAAAGGCAGGAGTGAAAGACTCCGTGATGATAGGTGATAACTTCTTAGCGGATATAGAAGGAGCGCTAGGCGTAGGAATGGATGCAATCTACTACAGTCAATCTAAAGAAAAAGTAACCCCTCAGATCTATCACGTACAGAAATTAATAGAACTAAAAGACCTGCTATAAGCAGGTCTTTCTATTTAATAGTTGTATTTAAATTGCCATCTGTTGCGCAAGAACTCTCGAGTGCTGTTCTCTCTATTGTTCACACCTGGTTCATAGAGTACAGTGCCTTCTAGCTCATCTGGTAGAAACTCTTGTTCTACGAAGTTATTTGTATAGTCATGTGAGTATAAGTACTCTTTGCCATACCCTAGTTCTTTCATTAGTTTAGTAGGTGCATTCCTTAAGTGTATAGGTACAGATAAGTCACCTGTTTGTTTGACGAGTTGCTGTGCTTTGCCTATCGCTAGATAGGTAGAGTTACTCTTAGGGGATGTAGCTAGATAGATAGCACATTGGCTTAATAATATTCTACTCTCAGGGTATCCTATGACAGATACGGCCTGGAAGGTATTATTTGCCATAATGAGTGCAGTCGGATTAGCATTACCGATATCTTCTGATGCAGCTATAAGTAATCTTCGTGCGATGAACTTCACATCTTCACCACCCTCTATCATTCTTGCCAGCCAATATACAGCTCCATTAGGATCACTACCTCTGATAGATTTGATAAAAGCAGATACGATATCATAGTGCTGCTCACCAGTCTTATCATATAGTACAGTATTCTTTTGTACTACTTGCATTACGCGTTCATTGGTGATTTCTATCTCGTCATCATGAGTAGCATTGATGATAAGCTCGAAGGTGTTTAGTAGCTTACGACCATCTCCACCTGATATTCTAAATAGAGCTTCTGTCTCTGTCAGGGTTATCTTTTTCTTTTTTAAGAATAGATCTTTATTCATAGCGCGCTCTAGGAGGTGCTGTAGGTCTTCTTTTGTAAACGCATTAAGTGTGTAGACCTGACATCTAGAGAGAAGAGCAGGGATAACTTCGAAGCTCGGATTCTCTGTTGTAGCACCGATTAGCGTGACCCAGCCACGCTCTACTGCAGCTAGTAGAGAGTCTTGTTGAGATTTACTAAAGCGGTGTATCTCATCGATGAATAGGATAGGGTTCCTAGCAGTGAATAGACCACTGTTAGACTTTGCCTTCTCGATTACTTCTCTGATATCTTTAACCCCTGAGTTAATTGCGCTCAATACATAGAAGGGTCTCTCGCTTTCTTTTGCGATAATCTCTGCCAGAGTAGTCTTACCTGTACCTGGAGGTCCCCAAAAGATTAAGGATGGGATAAACCCAACTTTTAACTGATTCGTTAAGATACCATTCTCTCCCACGAGGTGTTCTTGACTGACATAGTCACTCAGTGTATGTGGGCGTACTCGTTCTGCTAAAGGTGCTTCCATTATCGTAATTAAATCTCTTCTCACAAAAATACAATCTCTTTTTTAGATAACGATGTTTTTCAGTAATGGAATGTTTAAGGCGCAGTAGTTATTGATTAGAGCATGAATATCTGTGCATAAGCTAATGTTGATGTTTATTCTTACTTGAAGGAGAATGCGGGGAGTATAGAAGAAGTATTCTTGGACAAAGGGCTTCTCTAGTCCAGTATTCATTGCTTATTGTCCTATTATTGTCCAAGGAATTCAAATTAAGAACCTATTTTACTAGGCTGGCGGTATGTTTTCAATATTTTGTTTTTTAAGGGGTGTTGTGTAATTGGTTGATATTTAGTCTTTTGTTTGTTTTGTTGAATAAAAAAAATGATTTGTTTTTTTACTGATTTAGGGATTATGGACTTGTTTTAGACCCTTTTTCAAAAAAAAAGAGGTAATGATATTGTTTATTATCCTTTTTTAGACCTGAATATGTGATTATAAATAAAAAAGTGAATTGCTTTTTTTAGAGGTTAGTTACTGTATAGAGTTGTTTGTAAGGAGGGTGATATTCTTTTCAATGCTAAAATGGTGTGAATGAAAAAACAATTCGTTATAAAATGAGTTATATTTAACCTATATAAAATTTGAGTACTATGTATAATAGCCTTTCATTACAAGGGGTGTTTATGGATAGGTTTGGTATAGGGAGTAAATATGCACCTTATATAGTAAGATGTACTTAAGGAGAAAGGAATGAATATATGAGTAAAGAGAAATTACCTCCATTATCTATTAATCTAATTTTACTACCCTTATTCGTCGTTGTACTGATATGGGGAGTGTATTGGATGGATTGGAATAATTTTTATGAGTTACACGAGTATGGCGTATTGCCGAGAACGGTAGTGGGGTTAAGGGGAATTGTGTTTAGTCCTTTTATACATGGTGGGATAAAGCATTTGTATAATAACTCTATAGCCCTCTTTGCACTGCTATTAATGTTGCAGTATTTTTATAAGAAACAAGCGTTGGTGGTACTGATCTTAGGGATTCTGCTATCAGGTTTCGGTACATGGTTGATGGGTAGAGATAGTTATCATATCGGTGCTAGTGGATTAGTCTATGTGCTAGTGAGCTTTATGTTCTTTAAGGGAGTACAGACGCGATATTATAGACTGATGGCATTATCGCTGGTTATCGTAGTGCTATATGGGGGTACGGTGTGGTATATGTTTCCCCATGTAGAGAGCGGTATTTCGTGGGAAGGACATTTGAGTGGTTTTTTGACAGGATTGATTCTTAGTTTTGTAGTTTCATCTCCTGAGCATATAGAGCAGGGGTATAAGTATGAGTGGCAAGACCCTAACTTTGATCCTCAGTCAGACCCCTTTATGAGGTGCTTCGATGAGCATGGCAACTTTATTATCATACCGAAACAAAAGAAGAGTAAAGATCCTTATAGAAAGACATTACCAGTACTGATCTCTCAGTATCAAATTAGATAACGATATAAACTATAAAAGCACCTTAGAAGGTGCTTTTATAGTTTTTGACTACGAAGTCTATTGCTGTTTCGAGTATCTCTCCCATATTTTTACAATATTTGAAAGACTTCTCGTGAGTTAATTTGTGTAAGGACATTTTTAACTCTTCTACATGTTCTGGAGTAGAGACTGTATCCTGTATCATCACGTGGATTAGTTCGTCTAGTCTCTCTTTATTACTCAGTACTCTTCTTACGATCACAGATCTCACTTCTCGTCGATACTGTTCTATCGAAGTATGTTTTAGTTTCTCTAATACCATCTTCACGATAGTATAGTTCTCTTTAAAGAACTGAGGAAGGTAGAACTTGAGGTTGCCTTCATAGTTCTGCTGATCGAAGTCGATAGCTCTGATTCTATAGACTACCTGATCGAAGTCATGAGTAGGTATAATGACGAAATTATAAGATCTCATATCACCCAGTAGACCGATCATACAGCGTTCATTAAACTTGACAAACTCTTTAGCGATCTGTGATTTTTCACTTTCAGTACATTTAGGTAGGTGATTTGTGATAAATACATCAGCAGGTATACCTAATATGTGTTCTTCTATTAAGGTGTCATTGTGTACGAGATAATTCATCGTATTCGGAGACAGCATCTCTTCTAGTTCTAATCCGTATATGCGTGAGGCATCGGCTCTCTTTACATAGAAGTTGGTGATATTGTCATTGAGTATATTTCGAACTTTCACTCGGAATGGTTTAGAATTACCAAACGAACAAAAGTCAATATGATCAATAGTTAGATACTGTAGTGTCTCGATGTCACCATCAGAGTGAAGTAAGGTATATATCTTAGTAAGGCTAGCTTCTATCTCTTTATACTCGAACTCTGGATAATATACACGTAACCACAGTGTATCATTACCGTTGCTGTCCTCGATATTGATATAACCACTGAATCGCAATAAGTCATCATAGATCACACTAGTTTTAGTAGTGCGCTTATACTTGGTTAAGTATGCCATGAACTCATCGCTAACAGGGTAGTTAGGCTTCTTTAATAATACCTTTACGTCTTTCAAATCTTATCTTCTTTGTCTGATTGTTTCGTATAAAAATGCTCCACACGCTACAGATACGTTTAGTGAATCTATTGTGCTAAACATCGGTAACTTTGCTTTCTCGTCTATGATTTTAAGTACAGATGGGTTGATACCTTTATCTTCACTTCCCATAATGATGGCTACAGGCACATTTAGGTCTACATCATAGATTTCTTTTTCTGCTTTCTCTGTTGCACCTAGTGTTATTACACCAGACCCTTGTAGATAGAATACAGCGTCCTTAATATGGTCTACTTTACAGATAGGAATATTAAATACAGCACCCGCAGATGTTTTTACTGTATCTCCGTTTACCGGAGCAGCTCCATTCTTAGATATAATGATACCATCTGCACCACAGCATACAGCTGTACGTATAATAGCACCGAAGTTACGAGCATCTGATATCTGGTCAAGGATGACGAAAAGAGGTTTCTCTTTTTTCTCTAATACACCTTCTACTAGTACTTCTAATGAAGTAAAAGAGATAGGGGAGATATTCGCTACAGCTCCTTGATGGTTTTTATTAGTTAGTTTATTTAGTTTCTCGATTGGTACATAAGAGAAGTTTACGTTGTTCTTCTTTAGTGTCTTAAGAAGAGAACTCATTAACTCTCCAGAAGCTTCTTTCTGTATGAATACCTTATCTATATCTTTTCCTGCTTCTATGGCTTCGATGATTGCACGAATACCAAATATCTGATTGTCCTGTTCCATGGGGCAAAGTTACTTAATAATATAATTTAAAAAACGTGCAAAGATAGATTTTAAGTATTTGGATTTAATGGTATTTATAAAAATATTAGATAGTATATACTATAATGTATAATAAGAGGTGTGCTGTTGTGTTATAAAGCTGTAAAGAGGAATGTTTTTTGTGGTGATGTATAAAAGGGAGAAGAGTGCTAAGGTTTATTTTTTTTGGTGTTATTGAATAGTGAAAGAGAAGATTTAGAACAAATGCTGGATTACTAAAAAGGGAGAGAAATAATGTTGATAACTTTTGAATAACTATCGTATAAAGAGAAAAAAAGAGGTAAAAGGAGAATTGTTGATAAAAAAAATTAATTATGTTGAAAATTAATGCTTTGAGGTTTGAATAAATAAAAAATAGTTATACATTTGCAACCCCGTATATAGTGCGGAATAATATATTGTAGAAATTATTAATAAACATTATGCCAACAATTCAACAATTAGTAAGAACAGGGAGAACCCAATTGACTAAGAAGAGTAAATCGGTTGCTTTGGATTCTTGTCCTCAAAGAAGAGGAGTTTGTACGCGTGTTTATACTACTACACCTAAAAAACCAAACTCTGCAATGCGTAAAGTTGCAAGGGTACGTTTAACAAATGGTAATGAAGTAAACGCATACATCCCAGGAGAAGGACACAATTTACAAGAGCACTCGATAGTATTAGTTAGAGGTGGAAGGGTAAAAGATTTGCCAGGTGTTAGATACCACATCGTACGTGGAGCTTTGGATACTGCTGGAGTAAACGGTAGAACACAAAGAAGATCTAAATACGGAGCAAAACGTCCTAAAGACAAAAAATAATCGTTTAAACGTTTAAGAAGAAGACATGAGAAAAAGACAGGCGAAAAAGAGACCTCTTTTACCAGATCCAAAATTTAATGATCAATTAGTTACGCGTTTTGTAAACAACTTAATGTGGGACGGTAAGAAATCAACAGCTTTTAAAGTATTCTATGATGCTTTAGAGATCGTTGAGGAGAAAAAACAAGATGAAGAAAAATCTTCATTAGAAATTTGGAAAGATGCATTAACTAATGTTATGCCACACGTAGAAGTTCGTTCTCGTCGTGTAGGTGGAGCTACATTCCAAATTCCAATGCAAATTCGTCCAGATAGAAAAATTTCTATGGCGATGAAATGGATGATTTTGTATGCGAGAAAAAGAAATGAGAAATCTATGGCTGGAAAATTAGCGTCTGAAATCTTAGCTGCTGCTAAAGAAGAAGGAGCTGCTGTTAAAAAGAGAATGGATACTCATAAAATGGCTGAAGCTAATAAAGCATTCTCTCACTTTAGATTTTAATCCATACAGAAACTATATACAATGGCAAGAGATTTAAAATATACAAGAAACATTGGTATCGCTGCACACATCGATGCTGGTAAGACAACAACTACAGAGCGTATTTTGTTCTATACAGGTAAAAACCACAAAATGGGAGAGACTCACGAAGGATCTTCTACAATGGACTGGATGGAGCAAGAGGCTGAAAGAGGTATTACTATTACATCAGCAGCTACTACATGTACTTGGAATTTCCCAACAGTTCAAGGTGCTAAAATACCTGAATCTATGGAGTACCACTTCAATATTATTGATACTCCTGGACACGTTGACTTTACTGTAGAGGTAAACCGTTCTTTACGTGTATTAGATGGATTAGTATTCTTGTTTAGTGCAGTTGATGGTGTTGAGCCTCAGTCTGAAACTAACTGGAGATTAGCTGATAATTATAAAGTTCCACGTATGGGGTTCGTTAATAAAATGGACCGTCAAGGAGCTAACTTCTTAGCAGTATGTCAACAAGTTAAAGATATGTTGAAATCTAACGCTGTGCCAATCGTTTTACCTATTGGTGATGAGGCTGATTTCAAAGGTATCGTTGACTTAGTGAAAAACCGTGCAATCGTATGGCATGATGAGAATCATGGTTCTACTTTTGACGTTGTTGAGATCCCTGCAGAGATGGTTGACGATGTAAAACAATACAGAGGTCAATTAATCGAAGAGATTGCTGCTTATGATGAAAATCTTCTTGAGAAATTTATGGAAGATGAGGACTCAATCACAGAGGACGAAATCCACGTAGCTTTACGTGCTGCTACTCTTGATATGAGCATCATCCCTATGACTTGTGGATCTTCATTCAAAAATAAAGGTGTTCAGTTCATGTTAGACGCTGTATGTCGTTACTTACCTTCTCCAATGGATAAGGAAGCTATCGAAGGTACAGATCCTGATACTGAAGAGCCAATCGTACGTAAGCCATCGGTTACTGAGCCGTTCGCTGCATTAGCATTTAAAATTGCTACTGACCCATTCGTAGGTCGTTTAGCATTCTTTAGAGCTTATTCAGGACACTTAGACGCTGGATCTTATGTATTGAATACTCGTTCTGGAAACAAAGAGCGTATTTCTCGTATCTACCAAATGCACGCTAACAAACAAAACCCGGTTGAATATATTGAGGCTGGAGATATTGGAGCTGCAGTAGGATTTAAAGATATTAAAACTGGAGATACTTTATGTGATGAGAAAAAACCTATCGTATTAGAAAGTATGATATTCCCAGACCCAGTAATCGGTATCGCTATTGAGCCAAAAACAAAAGCGGATATGGATAAAATGGGTACTGCTTTAGCTAAATTAGCTGAGGAAGATCCAACTTTTACAGTTAAAACTGACCAAGCGTCTGGACAAACTGTAATCTCTGGTATGGGTGAGTTACACTTAGACGTATTGATCGACCGTATGAAACGTGAGTTCAAAGTTGAAGTTAATCAAGGAGAGCCACAAGTTGAGTATAAGGAAGCTCTTACACGTGAAGCACAACATAGAGAAGCTTATAAAAAGCAATCTGGTGGACGTGGTAAGTTTGCTGATATCGTATTCAAAATGGGACCTGCTGATGACGTTGATGGAAAACCATTCGTTGGATTACAGTTCGTGAATGAAGTTAAAGGTGGTAACGTTCCTAAAGAATATATCCCTTCTGTAGAGAAAGGATTTAGAGAGGCGATGAAACAAGGACCTTTAGCTGGATTCGAAATGGATTCTATGAAAGTAACTTTAACTGACGGTTCTTACCACGCGGTTGACTCGGATGCATTATCGTTCGAATTAGCTGCTAAAATGGGATACAAAGCTGCTGCTAAAGCTGCAGGTGCGATCATCTTAGAGCCTATCATGAAGTTAGAAGTATTGACTCCTGAAGAAAACATGGGTGATATCGTTGGAGATTTGAACCGTCGTCGTGGACAAATCAACAGCATGGATGATAGAGCTGGATCAAAAGTTGTTAAAGCTTCTGTTCCATTATCAGAAATGTTCGGATATGTAACTACATTAAGAACATTATCATCTGGTAGAGCAACTTCTACAATGGAGTTCTCTCACTACTCTGAAACACCATCAAACATTTCAGAGGCAGTAATCACTAAAGCAAAAGGTAACGCTTAATTTTAGAGTAAAATGAGTCAAAAAATCAGAATAAAATTAAAATCTTACGATCATATGTTGGTTGATAAATCAGCAGAGAAAATCGTAAAAACTGTAAAAAGTACAGGAGCAGTAGTAACTGGACCTATTCCATTACCTACTCATAAAAAAATCTTTACTGTTCTTCGTTCTCCTCACGTGAACAAAAAAGCAAGAGAGCAGTTTGAGTTAAGTTCATACAAAAGATTGTTAGATATCTATTCTTCATCTTCTAAAACTATTGATGCTTTAATGAAATTAGAGTTACCAAGTGGAGTTGAAGTTGAAATCAAAGTGTGATAAATAACAAGATTCAATAAGAATATCAAAGGCTAAGTATTGGTGTTATAGTCACCAATACTTAGTTCTTTTAGAAAATAAAATAAAATTTTATAATTAATAATTAATATTTATGTCTGGGTTAATTGGTAAAAAAATCGGCATGACTAGTATTTTCGATGAGAATGGAAAAAACATTCCATGTACAGTAATCGAAATGGGTCCTAATGTCGTTACCCAAGTCAGAACCATTGAGGTTGACGGGTATGAAGCGTTACAACTTGGTTTCGATGACAAGACAGATAAACATGCTACTAAAGCTGAGTTAGGTCACTTTAAAAAAGCTGGAACATCTGCTAAGAGAAAAGTTGTTGAAATCAAAGATTTTGCTGGAGAGTATAAATTAGGTGATGTGATCACTGCAGATTTATTCATAGAAGGTGAATATGTAGATGTACAAGGTGTATCTAAAGGAAAAGGATTCCAAGGGGTTGTAAAACGTCATGGTTTTGGTGGAGTTGGTCAGGTAACTCACGGTCAAAAGAACCGTTTAAGAGCGCCAGGATCTATTGGAGCTTCTTCTTACCCATCAAGAGTATTCAAAGGAATGCGCATGGCAGGAAGAACTGGAGGAGTAAATGTAACAGTACAAAACCTTAGAGTTTTAAAAGTAGTAGCTGATAAAAATCTACTTGTGGTTAAGGGAGCAATTCCAGGACACAAAAACTCTTATGTAATCGTTCAGAAGTAATGGAAGTAAAAGTTTTAGATATCACAGGAAAAGATACTGGTAGAAAAGTTGAGCTTTTAGATTCAGTATTCGGTATAGAACCAAATAATCACGCAGTATATCTTGATGTTAAACAATATTTAGCAAATCAAAGACAAGGAACTCACAAAGCTAAAGAAAGAGCTGAGATCTCTGGAAGTACGCGTAAGATTAAAAAACAAAAAGGAACTGGTACTGCAAGAGCAGGAAGTATTAAATCGCCAGTTTTCCGTGGAGGAGGAAGAATCTTCGGGCCAAGACCAAGAAGCTACTCTTTCAAATTAAACAAAAGTTTAAAACGTTTAGCGAGAAAATCTGCTTTCTCTATCAAAGTGAAAGAATCAAATTTAATCGTAGTTGAGAACTTTAATTTCGAGGCTCCAAGCACTAAGAATTTCATCAACGTATTGAAAGGTTTAGGATTGGAAAATAAAAAATCTCTATTTGTGTTTGGTGAATCAAATAAAAATGTATATTTGTCATCACGCAATTTAGGGAAGGCTGCTGTTGTAACTAACTCTGAATTAAGCACTTACAGTATTTTGAATGCTGGAAGTTTAGTGTTAACTGAGGGTTCTGTAGCAGGAATTGTAGAAAATTTAAGTAAATAATAGGAACATGAGTGTTTTAATTAAGCCTATAATTACAGAAAAAATAACTAAAGACGGCGAAACTTTTGGCCGTTTTGGGTTTGTTGTTGATAGAAAAGCGAACAAAATTGAAATTAAAAAAGCAGTTGAGGCTGCTTATGGAGTTTCTGTTGTTAACGTGAATACTATGAACTATGCTGCAAAGCGTTCTGTTAAGTACACGAAAAGTGGAATGATCAACGCTAAAACTAATGCTTACAAGAAAGCAATAGTTGAATTGAAAGAAGGAGATAGTATAGACTTTTATTCAAATATCTAATAAATAATGTCAGTTAGAAAATTAAAACCTATTACCCCAGGTCAGCGTTTTAGAGTTGTGAATAGTTTTGACGCTATAACAACTGATAAGCCGGAGCGTAGTTTACTAGCACCGAAAAAAAAATCTGGAGGTAGAAATAGTCAAGGAAAAATGACCATGCGCTACATGGGTGGTGGTCATAAACAAAGATACCGTATAGTTGATTTTAAAAGAACTAAAGTTGGTATCCCAGCTACTGTTAAGTCAATTGAGTATGATCCAAACCGTACAGCATTCATCGCTTTGATTGCTTATGTAGATGGAGCTAAATCATACGTTATTGCACAAAGCGGTATGAAAGTTGGACAAACTGTAGTTTCAGGAGTAGATGCGTCACCAGAAGTTGGTAATGCAATGCCTTTAAGCAAAATTCCTTTAGGAACTGTTATATCTTGTATCGAATTACGTCCTGGACAAGGAGCAGTTATCGCTCGTTCAGCAGGTACTTTCGCTCAGTTAGTTGCTAGAGATGGTAAATATGCTACTATTAAAATGCCTTCTGGAGAGATCCGTTTGATTTTATTAGAATGTATGGCTACTATCGGAGCAGTGTCTAACCACGATCACCAATTAATCGTTTCTGGTAAAGCAGGTAGATCAAGATGGTTAGGTAGAAGACCTAGAACTAGACCAGTAGCAATGAACCCAGTAGATCACCCAATGGGAGGTGGAGAAGGTCGTTCGTCAGGAGGACACCCACGTTCTAGAAACGGGATGCCTGCTAAAGGGTACAGAACTCGTTCTAAAGTTAAGTCGAGTAATAAGTATATCGTTGAACGTAGAAAGAAATAAAAGATTAAGACATGGCACGTTCGTTAAAAAAAGGACCTTATGTTCACTATAAATTAGAGAAGAAAGTTCAAGTAAACGTAGAAAGTGGAAAAAATGGAGTTATCAAGACTTGGTCAAGAGCTTCAATGATTACACCTGATTTCGTTGGACAAACTATCGCAGTACATAATGGTCGTCAGTTTGTTCCTGTTTATGTAACAGAGAACATGGTAGGACATAAATTAGGGGAATTTTCACCAACAAGATCGTTCAGAGGTCACGCTGGTGCAAAGAATAAAGGTAAAAAATAATAAGAAGCTATGGGAGTTCGTAAAAGAGAAAGAGCTGAGCAAATTAAAGAAGCTAACAAGCAAGTTGCTTTTGCAAAGCTAAACAATTGCCCTACTTCTCCTAGAAAAATGCGTTTAGTAGCGGATTTAGTAAGAGGACAGAAAGTAGAAAAAGCTCTAAATATATTAAAATTCAGTTCAAAAGATGCTTCTCGTAATTTAGAGAAATTACTTTTGTCTGCAATTGCTAACTGGCAAGCGAAAAACAGCGACGCTAACATTGAAGAAGCTGGATTGATCGTTAAAGAAATCAGAGTAGATGGAGGAATGATGTTAAAAAGACTTCGTCCTGCACCTCAAGGTAGAGCACACAGAATCAGAAAACGTTCTAATCACGTAACAATCGTATTAGGATCTAATAATAACACACAAAGCAATTAATAAGCAGTATGGGACAAAAGACTAATCCAATCGGGAATCGCCTTGGTATTATCAGAGGATGGGACTCAAACTGGTATGGTGGAAATGACTACGGTGACAAAATCGCTGAAGATCACAAGATCAGAAAGTATATCCATGCTCGTTTATCAAAAGCTAGTGTATCTAAAGTAATCATCGAGAGAACTTTAAAACTTGTAACCGTTACTATCACTACTGCTAGACCTGGTATCATTATCGGAAAAGGTGGACAAGAGGTAGACAAGTTAAAAGAGGAATTGAAAAAGATTACTGATAAGGAAGTTCAAATCAATATCTTTGAAATCAAACGTCCTGAATTAGACGGATACTTAGTGGCTGCTAGTATCGCTCGTCAAATCGAAAGCAGAATTTCTTACCGTAGAGCTATCCGTATGGCAATGGCTGCAGCGATGAGAATGAACGCTGAAGGAATCAAAGTTATGATTTCTGGTCGTTTAAACGGTGCTGAAATGGCTCGTTCTGAGACTTTCAAAGAAGGAAGAATTCCGTTGTCAACTTTCAGAGCAGACATCGATTATGCACTTGCTGAAGCTCACACTACTTATGGTAGAATGGGAATTAAAGTGTGGATCATGAAAGGTGAGGTTTACGGTAAGAGAGATCTTTCTCCGTTAGCTGGAATGGATAAAAAACAATCTAAATCAGCAGGATCTCCAAAAGGTAAATCTAACCCACGCAAAAGAAAGTAATTTTTAAACTGAAGAAAAATGTTACAGCCTAAAAGAACAAAATACCGTAAGGTACAGAAAGGTAAAATGAAAGGGATTTCTCAAAGAGGGCATGAACTTTCAAATGGTATGTTTGGAATCAAATCTATGGACTCTGCATTTATCACTTCACGTCAAATCGAGGCAGCGCGTATCGCTGCTACTCGTTTCATGAAACGTGAAGGGCAGTTATGGATTAAAATTTTCCCAGACAAACCTATTACTAAAAAGCCTCTAGAGGTACGTATGGGTAAAGGAAAAGGTGCAGTAGAATACTGGGTTGCTGTGGTAAAACCAGGAAAAATTATGTTCGAAGTTGGTGGAGTGCCAATTTCAGTAGCAAAAGAAGCGTTACGCTTAGCTGCTCAAAAACTTCCTGTAAAAACTAAATTTGTAATTGCTAGAGATTTCGAAGCATAATAAAATTTTTATCATGAAACAATCAGAAATAGTAAATCTATCTGTAGCTGAATTACAAGAGCAACTGGTACAGTTGACTAGCACATATAATAACTTAAGATCTGCTCACGCAATCTCTCCAATCGAGAATCCATTACAGTTGAGAAACGTAAGAAGAAGTATTGCAAGAGTGAATACAGAGTTAAGTAAAAGAGAGTTACAATAATTGTATTCTGCCGAAAGATGGAAAATAGAAAATTAAGAAAAGAGAGAATAGGTGTTGTTACTAGCAATAAAATGGAGAAATCTATTGTTGTGTCTGAAGTAAAGAGAGTAAAACACCCATTATATGGTAAGTTCGTGTTGAAAACGAAAAAATACGTTGCACACGACGAAACAAATGATTGCAACATTGGTGATACAGTAAAGATCATGGAGACACGTCCATTATCTAAATCAAAATGTTGGAGATTAGTTGAAATCATTGAAAGAGCGAAATAATTATGGTACAACAAGAATCTAGACTTAAAGTAGCAGATAATACGGGTGCAAAAGAAGTTTTGACTATCCGTGTTTTAGGAGGAACGAAACGTCGTTATGCCTCTGTAGGTGATAAAATTGTAGTTTCAATTAAAGAAGCAACTCCAAACGGAAGCGTGAAAAAAGGTAGCGTTTCAACTGCAGTTGTAGTTCGTACTAAAAAAGAAGTGAGAAGAGCTGACGGATCTTACATCAGATTTGACGATAACGCATGTGTATTGTTAAATGCTGCTGGGGAGATGAAAGGAACTCGTGTTTTTGGTCCGGTTGCGAGAGAACTTCGTGAAAAACAATTCATGAAAATTGTATCATTAGCACCAGAGGTGTTATAATTCGTTCTAAACATGATTAAGCTAAAGATAAAAACAGGAGATACTGTACGCGTTATCGCTGGTGACCATAAAGGTACTGAAGGTAAAGTTGTACGTGTATTACGTGAAAAGAACAAAGCTATTGTTGAAGGGGTGAATATCATTTCTAAACACGTGAAGCCAAGTGCTTCTAACCCTCAAGGTGGAATTGTTAAAAAAGAGGCTCCAATCCAAATCTCTAACTTAGCGATCGTAGATCCTAAGACTAACGAAGTTACAAGAGTAGCTATCGTGAAAAACGAGAACGGAAAAAATGTTAGAGTTTCTAAAAAATCAAATCAAGTATTATAGTTATGGCTTATATACCAAGACTTAAAGAAGAATATAAAAGCAGAGTTATCTCTGCTCTTACTGAGGAATTCGGTTATAAAAACGTAATGCAAGTTCCAAAACTTGAGAAAATCGTTGTTAGCCGTGGAGTTGGTGCTGCTGTTTCTGATAAAAAATTAGTTGATTACGCTGTTGAGGAGTTAACTAAAATTACAGGACAAAAAGCAGTAGCTACTATCTCTAAGAAAGACGTTGCTACTTTTAAATTAAGAAAAGGAATGCCAATCGGGGCAAAAGTAACGTTACGTGGAGAGAGAATGTATGAATTTTTAGATCGTTTAGTAACTTCAGCTTTACCACGTGTAAGAGACTTTTCAGGTATTAAATCTGATGGTTTTGACGGAAGAGGAAATTATAACTTAGGTGTTACTGAGCAAATCATTTTCCCTGAAATCAATATCGATAAAGTTAACAAAATCGCTGGTTTTGATATCACTTTCGTAACATCTGCTCAAACAGATAAAGAAGCGAAATCTTTACTTGCTGAATTAGGATTACCTTTTAAAAAGAATTAAGTATGGCTAAAGAATCAATGAAAGCCCGTGAGGTTAAAAGACAAGCATTAGTAGATAAATATGCTGCTAAGAGAACAGCTCTTTTAGAAGCTGGTGACTATGAAGGATTACAAAAGTTACCTAAAAATGCTTCTCCAGTTCGTTTACACAACAGATGTAAGTTAACAGGAAGACCAAGAGGGTATATGCGTCAATTCGGTATTTCTCGTGTTACATTCCGTGAAATGGCAAATAATGGATTGATACCTGGAGTAAAAAAGGCAAGTTGGTAATTAAGATTTAAAGGTAAAAACATGTATACAGATCCAATAGCAGATTTCCTTACAAGAGTTAGAAACGCTGTGAGAGCTAACCACAAAGTGGTTGAAATTCCAGCTTCAAACTTCAAAAAAGAAATCACGAAAATATTATTCGATCAAGGATATATCTTAAGCTATAAATTTGATGATAGTTCAGTTCAAGGGACAATCAAAATAGCTTTGAAATATGATAAAGACACAAAAGAGTCTGTAATTAGAGATATCCAAAGAATTAGTAAACCAGGTTTGCGTAAATACGCTTCTGCAGCAGATCTTCCTAGAATCCTTAACGGATTAGGAATCGCTATCGTTTCAACATCAAAAGGATTGATGACTGGAAAGCAAGCGAAACAATTGAATGTTGGTGGAGAAGTAGTTTGTTACGTATACTAATTTAAAAAGACTAAGAGATGTCAAGAATAGGTAAAAGTCCAATAGCAATACCTGCTGGAGTAACGGTTGACGTTAAAGAAGGAGAGATTGTTGTAAAAGGTAAATTAGGAGAGCTTTCTCAAAAGTTTGATACAGTTAGTATTAAAGTTGAAGAAGACCAAGTAATCGTTGAGCGTTCTTCTGATGATAAGATTGAAAGAGCTAAACACGGATTATACCGTAGTTTAATCAACAATATGGTTAAAGGAGTTTCAGAAGGATTTACTATCAGTTTGGAATTGGTTGGGGTAGGATACCGTGCTGCTAATCAAGGACAAAAGTTAGATTTAGCTTTAGGTTTCTCTCATAATATCGTGATGGATATTGCAAAAGAAGTTACAGTGGAAACTATATCTGAAAAAGGTAAAAATCCAATCGTTAAATTAACTTCATTTGACAAACAATTAGTTGGTCAAGTAGCAGCAAAAATCCGTTCATTCCGTAAACCAGAACCTTACAAAGGAAAAGGTATCAAGTTTGTGGGTGAAGAGTTAAGAAGAAAAGCAGGTAAATCAGCTTAAAAATTAAGACTATGTCATTAACAAAATCTGAAAGAAGACAACGTATTAAATTCAGAATTAGAAAGATCGTTAGCGGTACTGCTGCTAAGCCAAGACTTTCTGTATTCAGAAGTAATAAAGAAATCTATGCGCAAATCATAGATGACGTGAATGGAGTAACTCTAGCTGCAGCATCTTCAAGAGAAGCTGGGATAACAAGAGGAACCAATATTGAAACTGCTGCATCGGTTGGGAAACTAATTGCAGAGAAAGCTTTGAAAGCTGGTGTAGAAACTGTATCTTTCGATAGAGGAGGTTATTTATACCACGGTCGTGTTAAATCATTAGCTGAAGGCGCTAGAGAAGCTGGATTAAAATTCTAATTAGTTATGTATCAAAATTATAAAAACGTAGAATTTGTAAAACCAACTGGTCTTGATCTTAAAGATCGTTTGGTTAGTGTAAACCGTGTTACTAAAGTTACTAAAGGGGGAAGAGCTTTTGGATTCTCTGCTGTAGTAGTAGTAGGTGACGAAAACGGTGTAGTGGGTCATGGTTTGGGTAAATCAAAAGACGTTTCTGAAGCAATCGCTAAAGCAGTAGAGGATGCAAAGAAAAACTTAGTTAGAGTTCCTTTAAATGGTCATACTATTCCTCACGAACAAAAAGGAAAATTCAGTGGAGCAAGAGTATTATTGATGCCTGCATCTTTGGGTACTGGAGTAATCGCTGGAGGTTCTGTGAGATCGGTTGTAGAATCTGTTGGGATTAAAGATTTATTATCTAAATCTCAAGGATCTTCAAATCCTCACAACGTGGTGAAGGCTACTTTTGACGCTTTATTACGTTTAAGAAGTGCTTCTACAGTTGCAAAACAAAGAGGAATTTCTTTAGAAAAAGTATTTAAAGGTTAATTTGAGAGAGTTATGTCAAAAATTAAAGTAAAACAAGTAAGAAGCCAAATTAATTGTCCTCTTGTACAAAAGAGAACATTAGAGGCTTTAGGACTTCGTAAGATTGGTCAAGTGGTGGAGCATGATGCTACATCTGCAATCTTAGGAATGGTAAGTAAAGTTCAACACTTAGTTTCTGTAGAGGAGGCTAAATAATATTGTAGAGTATGAATTTAAGTAATTTACAACCAGCAAAAGGTTCAGTACACAACCAAAACAAACGTGTTGGTCGTGGTGAAGGGTCTGGTAAAGGAGGAACTTCTACAAAAGGACACAAAGGTGCTAAATCACGTTCAGGATATTCAAGAAAAATCGGATTTGAAGGAGGACAAATGCCACTTCAAAGACGTGTTCCTAAATTTGGTTTTAAAAACATCAATAGAGTAGAATATGATGTTATCAACTTAGAAAGATTACAATCTTTAGTTGATAGCGGAGTAGTAAAAGACACTGTTGATTTTGCTCTTTTAGTTGAGTTAGGATTAACTTCTAAAAATAGTTTAGTTAAGGTTTTAGGGCGTGGAGAGATAAAAGCAAAATTAAAAGTTTCTGCACACAAGTTTTCAGCATCTGCTAAAGAGGCAATCGAGGCAGCTGGTGGAGAAATTGTAACGTTATAAAATCTTAATAAACAAGATGAAGAAGTTTTTTGAAACATTAGCCAGTATTTGGAAAATTGAAGAGTTAAAGAACAAAATCTTGATAACTTTAGGGTTATTGCTTGTGTACCGTTTTGGTACACAAGTTACCCTTCCAGGTATTGACGCAACGAAATTGCAAGCTTTAACTGATCAAACTGATCAAGGTATCGGTTGGTTAATAAATGTTTTTACAGGTGGTGCATTTGCGCAAGCATCTGTATTTGCATTAGGTATTATGCCTTATATTTCTGCTTCCATAGTAGTTCAGTTGATGGGAATCGCGGTTCCTTATCTACAAAAGCTACAAAATGATGGAGAAAGCGGTAGAAAGAAGATGAACCAAATAACAAGATGGTTGACAATCGGTATTACTTTATTACAAGGACCTAGTTACATCTATAACTTGTATGTGCAATTACCACCGGATGCATTTTTGTTAGGTTTCAATTCTTTCTCATTCTTGTTTTCTTCAGTAATTATACTAGTGACCGGAACTGTTTTTGCAATGTGGTTAGGTGAAAAAATTACTGATAAAGGTATTGGAAATGGAATTTCATTATTAATTATGGTTGGTATTATTGCAAGACTTCCAATGTCTTTCATCCAAGAATTCCAATCAAGAATTACAGAAAATAATGGAGGACCTATGTTGGTGGTTATAGAAGTAATTTTATGGTTGTTAATCATCGTTGCTTGTATCTATTTAACTCTTGCTGTGAGACGTATACCGGTTCAGTATGCAAGAAGAAGTGCTTCAGGAACTTATGATCAATCTATGTTAGGCGGTAACCGTCAGTGGATTCCATTAAAGTTAAATGCATCAGGAGTTATGCCAATCATCTTCGCTCAGGCGATCATGTTTGTGCCAGCTGCAGTAGCAGGTTTGTCAACTTCGGATACTGCTAAATCAATCAGTACAACATTTCATAATGTGTTTGGTTGGGAGTATAATGCACTTTTTGCTTTATTAATCATAATTTTTACGTACTTTTACACCGCAATTACAGTACCTACTAATAAGATGGCTGATGATCTAAAGAGAAGTGGCGGTTTTATACCAGGTGTTAAACCAGGTAGTGAGACAGGTGATTTCTTAGATAGAATCATGTCTTTAATAACATTCCCAGGTTCTCTTTACTTAGCACTAATCGCAGTTTTCCCTGCAATCGTGGTAAGTTTATTAGGAGTTCAACAAGGTTGGGCAATGTTTTATGGAGGAACATCGTTATTGATTATGGTAAGTGTTGTAATCGATACAATTCAACAAGTCAATGCTTATTTACTGAACAAACAGTATGATAGCATGATGACAAGTGGTAAAAATAGAAGAGCAACAGCTTAGTTTTTATGGCAAAACAATCAGCAATAGAACAAGACGGAGCAATTATTGAAGCATTATCAAATGCTATGTTCCGTGTGGAATTAGAAAATGGACACGTAGTAATCGCCCATATCTCAGGTAAGATGCGTATGCATTATATCAAATTATTACCTGGTGACAGAGTAAAATTAGAGATGAGCCCTTACGATTTGACCAAAGCAAGAATTACTTATAGATATTAAAGAGGCTATTAAAATGAAAGTAAGAGCATCAGTTAAAAAAAGAAGTGCCGAGTGCATTATAGTACGTAGAAAAGGTAGACTTTACGTTATTAATAAAAAGAATCCTAGATTTAAACAAAGACAAGGATAATTATGGCAAGAATCGCAGGGGTAGATATACCTAAACACAAAAGAGGAATCATTGCTTTAACTTATATTTTTGGAATTGGTTCAAGTAGAGCTAAAGAAATTCTAGAAAGAGCTAAAGTTGACGAAAATAAAAAAGTTCAAGATTGGAATGACGATGAGATCGGAGCTATCCGTGAAGCTGTAGGTCAATTCACAATTGAAGGAGAATTACGTTCAGAGATTTCATTAAACATCAAACGTTTAATGGATATCGGATGCTACAGAGGTATCCGTCATAGAGCTGGTCTTCCATTAAGAGGACAAAGAACTAAGAACAACTCTAGAACAAGAAAAGGTAAAAGAAAAACTGTTGCTAACAAGAAAAAAGCAACTAAATAATAAGTAGTAATATGGCTAAAGCGAATACAAAAAAACGTAAAGTACTTGTTGAGTCAACAGGTGAAGCTCATATTAATGCGACGTTTAACAATATCATCATTTCATTAACTAACAAAAAAGGTGAAGTGATTTCTTGGTCATCAGCAGGTAAAATGGGATTCAGAGGTTCTAAAAAGAACACTCCTTACGCTGCTCAAATGGCTGCAGAAGATTGCGGTAAAGTTGCACTTGAGGCAGGATTGAAAAAAGTAAAAGTTTATGTAAAAGGACCTGGAAACGGAAGAGAATCTGCAATCAGATCTTTACATAACGGTGGAATCGAAGTAACAGAGATTATCGATATTACTCCAATGCCACACAATGGATGTCGTCCTCCAAAGAGAAGAAGAGTTTAATTTTATAGTATAACCAAAGGTAGGAATAGATTATCGGAGGAAAGTGACCTGAATTCATAATCCCTACCTTTTTTCAATTTTATTAAGAAATGGCAAGATATACTGGTCCACAAACAAAAATCGCACGTAGGTTCGGTGAAGCAATTTTCGGAGATGACAAGTCTTTAGAAAAAAGAAATTACCCTCCAGGACAACATGGTTTAGCAAGAAAAAGAGGTAAGAAATCAGAATATGCTATCCAGTTATTGGAAAAACAAAAAGCTAAATATACTTACGGTATTTTAGAAAAACAATTCAGAAACTTATACAAAAAAGCTGCTGCAGCTCGTGGAGTTACTGGTGAGGTATTAATTCAATTATGTGAGTCAAGATTAGACAACGTAGTATTCAGAATGGGAATTGCTCCATCTCGTAGAGCTGCACGTCAAATCGTTTCTCATAGACATATTACTGTAAATGGGGAATTAGTAAATATTCCTTCATACCAATTGAAACCTGGTGATAAAGTTGCTGTTCGTGAAAAATCAAGATCTCTAGAGACTATCGAACGTTCATTATCTAATTCTAGCGCTGTTTACGAGTGGATTACTTGGAATCCTGAAACGTTAGAAGGAACATTTGTTTCTGTACCTCAAAGACTTCAAGTTCCTGAAAACATCAAAGAACAGTTAATCGTAGAGTTGTACAACAAATAATAATTGACATTCAGTCGAAACAAATATGGCAATATTTAATTTTCAAAAGCCCGATAAAGTTATCATGATTGATTCGACCGATTTTAAAGGCAAATTCGAATTTAGACCTTTAGAACCGGGATATGGATTGACAATAGGTAATGCATTAAGAAGAGTTCTTCTTTCTTCTCTTGAAGGATATGCAATTACTTCAGTTCGTATTGAAGGAGTAGATCATGAGTTTTCTACTATCGCTGGTGTAGTTGAGGATGTTACTGAAATCATTCTTAACCTAAAACAAGTTCGTTTTAAACGTCAAATTGAAGATGTTGATAATGAAACTGTTAGTATCTCTTTCTCTGGTAAAGAACAGTTGACTGCAGGTGATTTCCAGAAATTCATTTCTAGTTTCCAGATTCTGAATCCAGAATTAGTTATCTGTAATATGGATAGTAATGTAACTATTAATATGGATCTTACTATTGAGAAGGGAAGAGGTTACGTACCAGCTGAAGAGAATAGAAAACCTAATGCTCCTATTGGTACTATCTTTACTGACTCAATTTATACTCCAGTTAAGAACGTTAAGTATGCTATCGAAAACTATCGTGTTGAGCAAAAAACTGACTATGAGAAGTTAGTTTTTGATATCATTACCGATGGTTCTATTCATCCAAAAGATGCGTTAACTGAAGCTGCAAAAACATTAATACACCACTTTATGTTATTCTCAGATGAGAGAATTACTTTAGAGGCAGATGAGATTGCACAAACTGAATCGTATGATGAGGAATCTCTTCATATGAGACAGCTTCTAAAAACTAAACTAGTTGATTTAGATCTTTCAGTTAGAGCATTGAATTGTTTGAAAGCGGCTGAAGTAGATACATTAGGAGACTTAGTATCATTTAACAAAAACGACTTGATGAAATTTAGAAACTTCGGTAAGAAGTCTTTATCTGAATTAGAAGAGTTAGTAGCTGTTAAGGGACTTAATTTCGGGATGGATCTATCAAAATACAAATTAGATAAAGAATAAACTAGACTGCAAAGTCTAAATTCTAGTAAGAAATGAGACACGGAAAGAAAATAAATCACTTAGGTAGAAAAGCAGGACATAGAAACTCTATGCTTGCTAATATGGCTTGTTCTTTAATCGAGCACAAGCGTATCAATACTACTGTAGCTAAAGCTAAAGCTTTAAAGCAGTTTATTGAGCCATTAGTAACTAAAGCTAAAACTGACGATACTCATAACCGTCGTGTTGTTTTCTCTTATTTGAGAGACAAAGACGCAGTTACTGAACTATTTAGAGAAGTAGCTCAAAAAGTAGGAGATCGTCCAGGTGGATATACTCGTATTATTAAGTTAGGTAATCGTTTAGGAGATAACGCTGATATGGCTATGATTGAATTCGTTGACTTCAACGAATTATACAACGTTGCTAAGAAAGAAGCTAAAAAATCATCTACTCGTAGAGGTAAAAAGAAAGCTGCTGAAGCTCCTGCGACTGAGGCAACTTCTAATGAAGCTGAAACTAATGAATAGTATCAACAAAATTTATTTTTGTTATTTATAATATTAAGGACATTCTTTATAAGGATGTCCTTTTTTTTTTATTTTTGCTAAAAATTAATACAACACAACAATACAATGGAATATTCAGAAAGAAAGAAGGCGGTTTTAGTTTTAAAAGATGGAACTGTTTTTTTTGGTAAGTCGGTTGGTGTAGAAGGTACAGCATTCGGAGAGATTTGTTTTAACACTGGAATGACAGGTTATCAAGAAATCTTTACAGATCCTTCTTACTTCGGTCAAATCATGTTATCAACAACTGCTCATATTGGTAACTATGGGGTTAATGTTGACGAAGTTGATTCTGATGGAATTAAGATTTCTGGTTTAGTTTGTAAAAACTTTAGTTATTATCATTCACGTCCAAATTCAGAATCGGATTTATTGACTTATTTGGAAAAGGCTAATCTTATAGCTATTTCTGATGTTGATACACGTGCTCTTACCGCTCATATTAGAGACAACGGTGCTATGAATGCTATCATCTCAACAGATGGTAAATCAATTGAGGAGTTAAAAGTGATGTTAGAGAACGTTCCTTCAATGGAAGGTTTAGAGTTGTCTTCTAAAGTATCTACTAAAGAAGCTTACTACTTTGGTAATCCTGATGCGTCTCATAAAATTGCGGCAGTTGATTTTGGTATTAAAACAAATATTTTGCGTTGTTTCGAAGAGAGAGATTGTTATGTAAAGGTGTTTCCTTACAATGTTTCTTATGATGAATTAGTAGCATTTGGTGCTGATGGATATTTCCTATCTAACGGACCTGGTGATCCACAAGCTTTAGCAAAATTAGGAGTTCTTGACACGGTTAATAAAGTTATAGATTCAGGGCTTCCTGTTTTCGGTATTTGTTTAGGCCATCAATTAATCGGCTTGTCTCAAGGTGTGAGTACTTTTAAGATGTTTAGCGGACACCGCGGAGTGAACCATCCTGTTATGAATTTAGGTTCTACTCAAGGTGAAATCACATCACAGAATCATGGTTTTGCAATTAATAAGGAGGAGCTAAGTAAGCATGATAATCTTGAGCTAACTCATGTGCATTTAAACGATGGTACTGTTGCTGGTATGAAGATGAAAAATAAGAATGTTTTCTCTGTACAATATCATCCTGAATCAAGTCCTGGACCACATGATTCAAGATATTTATTTGATGAGTTTGTCGAGAATATAAAAAATAATAAAGGAGCTACAGTGTAGTTCCTTTCGTTATATATAAACTTTATTTCTTATCTGTATTAAGTAAGTTCAATTAAAGTTGTAAATTTGTTTATACTAAATTTTAAGACACAATTTATGAGTACAATTATTAGTGTGCATGCACGTCAAATATTAGATTCTAGAGGGAATCCTACAGTAGAAGTAGATGTTATTACTGAAAGTGGTATGTTAGGTCGTGCTGCTGTTCCATCTGGAGCTTCTACGGGTGAGCACGAAGCAGTAGAGTTACGCGATGGTGGTAAAGCTTTCTTAGGTAAAGGAGTATTAAAAGCTGTTGATAACGTTAACAATGTAATTGCTGAGCACATCGTAGGTGTTAGTGTTTTCGAACAGAATACTATTGACCAATTGATGATTGAATTAGATGGTACTAGTAATAAAGGAAATTTAGGAGCGAATGCTATTTTAGGTGTTTCTTTAGCAGTAGCTAAAGCAGCAGCAAATGAGTTAAGAATGCCATTATATCGTTATGTAGGTGGTGTTTCTGCAAACACGCTACCAGTTCCAATGATGAATATTATTAATGGTGGGTCTCACTCTGATGCTCCTATTGCATTTCAAGAGTTTATGATCATGCCTGTAAAAGCAATTACTTTTACACATGCTATGCAAATGGGGACTGAGATATTCCATCATTTGAAGAACGTTTTACACGAGAGAGGATTAAGTACAGCAGTAGGTGACGAAGGAGGTTTTGCTCCTACATTAAAAGGTACTGAAGATGCTCTTGATTCTATTAAATTAGCAGTTGAGAATGCAGGCTATAGATTTGGAGATGAGATTATGATCGCTTTGGATTGTGCGGCTTCTGAGTTCTATGTAGATGGTAAATATGATTATACTAAATTCGAAGGTGAATTAGGTAAAGTTCGTACTTCTCAAGAGCAAGCTGATTACTTAGCTGAGTTAGTTGAGAAGTATCCAATAGTATCTATTGAAGATGGTATGTATGAAAATGATTGGGATGGTTGGAAGTATTTAACGGATAAGATTGGTGATAAAGTTCAGTTAGTAGGTGATGATTTATTCGTTACTAATGTAGCTAGACTTGAGCGTGGTGTTAATGAAGGTATTGGTAACTCTATTTTGATTAAAGTAAATCAGATAGGAACACTTACTGAGACTATAGCTGCTGTTAACATGGCTAAGAATGCTGGATTTACTTCTGTTATGTCTCACCGTTCAGGTGAAACAGAAGATAGTACTATTGCTGATTTAGCTGTTGCTCTTAATTGTGGACAAATTAAAACTGGTTCTGCGTCTAGATCTGATCGTATGGCTAAGTATAATCAATTATTAAGAATAGAGGAAGAATTAGGTGATATCGCTTATTATCCTCAGGGGAATGCTTTTAAAGTAAAAAGATAATCCTTTATAAATAAAAAGCGGTAGATATGATATCATATCTACCGCTTTTTTATTTTATAGTACATGGGCACGGTTATGCTGGTATTTTGTAAAAATAAATTATTGTGAATAATGTTTTTTTTTAACTAATCCAATGTGTTTATGATTATTTAGTATGCCTTATTTTTTCATTCGTTTTGTTAGTCTCTAAAATGAGGTTTTTTGTTCATTTTTAATGATTACTTTACGAATATGACTTGTATGTATGCATAATAATTCCTATCTTTCCTACTGAAAAATTACTAGAATATGTTTGCTAGTAGTGAGTAAAACTTATAGAAAAAATAAAATAATAACAATATGTCTAAAACAGCTTATATAGAGGTTGACGGTAAAAGACATGAGTTTCCTGTATTAGTTGGTACTGAGAATGAAGTAGCAATTGATGTATTGAAATTACGTGCTTTAACTGGAGCTATTACTTATGACCCAGGTTATAAAAATTCTGGTGCATGCAAGAGTGCAATTACATTCTTAGATGGAGAAGAAGGAATCTTGAGATACAGAGGGTATTCTATTGAAGAATTAGCAGAATATTCTAACTTCTTAGAAGTTTCTTATTTGATTATCTTCGGTGAATTACCAACTCAAGAACAAATAGAAAAATTCGAGAATGATATTAGAAAGTATTCATTAGTTAATGAAGAAATGAAGAATATCATTGATGGGTTTCCTAAGACGGCACACCCAATGGGAGTGTTAGCTTCTTTGACTAGTGCTTTAACTGCATTTAATCCTAAAGTAGTGGATGCTGATTGTTCTAAGTCATTATATGAGGCTGTATGTAAGACAATGAGTAAATTCTTAGTAATAGCAACTTGGACCTATAGAAAAGCTAAAGGATATCCTTTAAACTATTATGATAACACTAAGAGCTATGTGGATAACTTCTTAAGATTGATGTTTGCTTTGCCAACAGAACCTTATGAAATCGATCCAATTATAAAAAATGCAATTGATAAATTATTTATCTTACATGCTGATCATGAACAAAACTGTTCTACATCTACAGTACGTATGGTAGGTTCTTCTCATGCAGGATTATTTGCATCTGTATCTGCTGGTGTTTCTGCTTTATGGGGTCCATTACACGGGGGAGCTAATCAAGCTGTATTAGAAATGCTTGAAGCAATTCAGAATGATGGAGGTGATGTTGAGAAATATTTAAACAAAGCTAAAGATAAAGACGATTCTTTCCGTTTAATGGGATTCGGACACAGAGTTTATAAAAACTTTGACCCAAGAGCTAGAATCATCAAAAAAGCAGCTGATGAAGTATTAGGAAAATTAGGTGTTGATGACCCTGTTTTAGATATTGCTAAAAAATTAGAAGAAGCAGCGCTTAAAGATCCTTATTTCGTAGAAAGACACTTATATCCTAATGTTGACTTCTACTCAGGAATTATTTATAGAGCTTTAGGTATCCCTACTGAAATGTTCACAGTTATGTTTGCTATTGGACGTTTACCAGGATGGATCGCTCAGTGGAAAGAAATGAGAATTAATAAAGAGCCAATTGGAAGACCTAGACAGTTATATGTTGGTGAAGCATTAAGAACATTTGTTCCTATGAAAGATAGAAAATAATATTTATTTTATATTTGTTGAGGAGGCACCCTAATTAAGGGTGCCTTTTTTATTTTGTAAAGAATTAAGTAGAGAGTATTTTGTTATATTTGTGGAAAATCAATATTTATGCTTAAGTTAAACGTTAAGAATGAAACCTCGAGATTGCGGGCTGTGGTCCTAGGTACAGCTAATAGTATCGGACCCACACCTACAGTAGAAGAAGCTTACGACCCTAAGTCGTTAGAGCATATTAAAGCAGGTACTTATCCTGTAGAATCTGACATGATTCAAGAAATGGATGCTTTTAATAAAGTATTCGAAAAATATGATGTAAAGGTGTATAGACCTGAAATCATTGAAGACTACAATCAAATTTTTACTCGTGATATTGGATTTGTGATTGAAGATAAATTCATTAAAGCGAATATCCTACCAGATAGAGATCGTGAATTACATGCAATACAGTATGTGTTAGATCAAATTAATCCTGCATCTATAATCTCTGCTCCAGAAGAAGTACACTTTGAAGGAGGAGATGTAATGCCATGGAATGATTATATTTTTATAGGAAGCTATAAGCGTCCAGATTATAAAGAATATATTACAGCAAGAACAAATCAACTAGGTGTTGATTTTATTAAAGAATTATTCCCTAATAAAACAGTTTTATCATTTGACTTGGTGAAGTCTAGAACAGAACCTCGTGATAATGCATTGCATTTAGATTGTTGTTTTCAACCAATCGGAAATGATAAAGGAATAATCTATAAAGGTGGTTTTTATGATGAGAAAGAATACTATCAATTAGTTGAAATTTTCGGTAAAGACAACTTATTCCACATTGAAAGAGAAGAAATGTATCATATGTTTTCGAATGTATTTTCTATTAGCCCAGAAGTTATTGTGTCTGAACGTAATTTCACAAGACTGAATAATTGGTTAAGAGATAATAATTTCGTTGTAGAAGAGATTCCTTATGCAGAAATTGCAAAACAAGAGGGGTTATTAAGATGTTCTACATTACCTTTGATACGTGATTAAAATATATGTTATGAATCAAACTACTAATACAATATTAATGATTCGCCCTGTGGCGTTTCGTATGAACGAACAAACTGCAGTAAATAACTATTATCAAAAAGTACTTGATAATACAACTCCTGCTACAGTTAATGCAAAAGCTCAACAAGAGTTTGATGCTTTCGTAGAAAAATTAAGAGCTGTTGGAGTTAATGTTATTGTAGTAGAAGATACTGTAGATCCTGATACACCAGATAGTATTTTCCCGAATAACTGGATTTCTTTTCACGAAAGTGGAGAAGTAGTTCTTTACCCAATGTTTGCTGAGAATAGAAGGCTGGAGAGAAGAGAAGATATATTTGATATCTTGGAGAAAGAGGGCTTTGTAATTGATGATGATATATGGGATTATACGTCGGCGGAAGAAGATGATTTATTCTTAGAAGGAACAGGAAGTTTATTGTTAGATAGAGCTAATGAAAAGACGTATTGTGCATTGTCACCACGTGCTGATGAAGGTTTAGTTATTGAGTTTTGTGAAGATTTTGAGACAGACCCGGTAATTTTTGAAGCGTTTCAAACAGTAGATGGAGAAAGAAAACATATCTATCACACTAATGTTATGATGTGTTTAGCCGAAACATTTGCTGTAATTTGCGCAGATTGTATTGATGATAAACAAGAGAGAAAAACAGTCTTAAATAGTTTAAAGAGCACAGGAAAAGAAGTTATTACTATTACGGAAGAACAAGTTAATAATTTTGCTGGTAATATGTTACAAGTAAAAGGAGCAAACGATCAACGTTATTTAGTAATGTCAACGCAAGCTTATAATAGTTTAGACGCTAATCAAATAAAAGCAATAGAAAAGCATTGTCCAATCTTACATAGTAGCTTAGATACTATAGAAGCTTGTGGTGGTGGAAGTGCTCGTTGTATGATGGCAGAAGTGTTCTTACCTAAGAATTAGATAGATATTTATTTTGATATACTGAAAACGAAGCAATAGCTTCGTTTTTTTATTTACAAAATAATTATTTAAATTCATTTTAAATAAGATATTTTTCTATCTTTGCAATCAAGAAATCATCTAAATAAAAAACAAAAAGAATAAATGAAGCGTAATACCATATTTGTACTGAGTGCTTTTTGTGCAATTCCAGCATTTACTTTTGCTCAAGTACAAGATACTATAACGCCACCCAATGCTAATCTTGGAGAAATTGTTATCTCTGGACAGTATAGTCCACAATCTATAAATAAGGCTGTTAATAATGTGACAGTTCTGAATAGGCAACGTTTAGAAAATTTAGGGGCAGTAACATTAGCTGACGCATTAAATCAAGTGATGAATATATCTATACTACCAAATGCTGGTACAGGTAGATCTACTGTGAAGATGTTTGGTTTAGACGCCCAGTATTTTACGATACTAGTGGATAATGTACCTATGATTTCTGATGAAGGCTTTGGTAATAATACAGACCTTACTCAGATTAACTTAGATGATATTGAACAAGTAGAAATTGTAGAAGGAGCCATGGGGGTTGACTATGGAGCCAATGCAGTAACAGGAATTATAAATATCATTACTAAGAAAAATAATATTCATGATTGGAACGTAAATTTCTTTACACAAGAAGAGACTGTTGGTGATGAATATAATTTGAAGAATAAAGGAAAGCATATTCAGGGGCTAACGATAGGACATAATATAAATGATAATTTATATGCAAGTGTTAGTTATACTCATAATGATTTTAAAGGATGGTTTAATGATAGAAAAGGGTTTACTTATTATGGAGATGAGGATAAAAGGGGGCACGAATGGTTACCAAAGAATCAAAATAATGTAAAGGCTCTTCTGAATTACCACCATAAGTCTTATCGTGTATTCTATAAGTTCGAATACTTTGATGAGAGAATGAAGGATTATAGTAAGACCTTCGAGGTAAACGAGGATCCTGTGTTTGAAACGATTGATCCTATTGCTAAAGATCGTATTACGAATACAAAGAGATGGTCTAACGTTCTAAATACTTCTGGTAAATTTCAAGATCTTTTCCGTTTTGATTTGTCTTTTACTTATCAGAAACAAGAGAGGGAGATAGATTTTTATAGATATAGAATTAAGTATGACGAGAAATTTGATAAAAACTCATATAAAAGTGAAAGTAGAGAAGTGTTCTTTTCGAGGGGAACTTTTAGTGATTTTATTAAATGGGAGAGAGCTAGATTCCAAGTAGGATATGAAGTAGCGAATAGTAAAGGGTATTCATTAATGAGCGAATCATTAGGAGAATCTCCTCAAAGCAGATCTTTAGGAAGTTATGATTTTTATGCTTCATCAGAGATTGACGTTATGCCTAATTTCATGATTCGTCCTGGATACCGTTTAATGACTTCAAATACTTTTGACAGTCAGCATGCTATGAGTTTAATGCTTAAATATGTATTGCCAAATAATTATGAGATTCGTGCTACTGTAGGCACATCACCTCGTTTGCCTAATTATGAAGAGTTATATACGTATTTTGTAGACGTTAATCATGATTTACAAGGTAATCCAAATTTAAATCCTGAGAAAGGGAAGACGTTCTTTTTGAATATTAAAAAGGCAGTAGAATTTAGTGAAGATATTGAATTTAGTAGTAGTTTGACTGGACGTTTTTTGAATGTACAAGATAAGATTGATGTAATTCAGATTATTGATCCATCAGGACTTAAGTATAAATATCATAATGTTAATCGTTATAGAAATATAGGAGTAACTTTCTTGAATCAATTGCGTTGGAAAACATTAGATGTAGGTCTTGGTTTTACTTATTCAGGGGCTGCTCAGCAAATATATGGTGCTCCTAGTGATACAGATAAATTCTTATATACTCCTGAAGTGACAGCTAATGTTAGTTATAAGTTGCCATCTACAGGGACTATGTTCTCGTTATATTATAAATTTAATGGGGAAGAGTATCGTTATAAGATGGAGTCAGATCTTTTTGGTGAATACTATATGAAAGGAAAGCAAGAAAGCTATTCTTGGATGGATTTTAGTGTCCGCCAGCCTTTCTTTAAGAATATGTTGTTTGCAACAGTTGGGGTAAGAAATATATTTGATGTTAAAGATTTAACATCAACAACAAGTTCTGGAACAGCGCATAGCTCTTCTTCTCCTTCACAACCACTGGGATATGGAAGAAGCTTCTTTGTAAAATTACAATATAAATTAGGTTTTTAATGATGATGAGACGTTTATTACATATTAGCATATTTATTGTATCTCTTTTTATGATGATATCATGTGAAAAGGATTCTAAGAATGGTAATAGTGACACAAGGGATTTTATTGTAGCTTATGAAGAACAATCTATCAGTTATGGAGAAATCGTAGAAAAGAAAGAATTAAATGTGATTTTTTCTGAACCGGCTGCCGAAGCGGGTAGTATTGAGATGAGAGTTTCTGAAGTAAATGCAAGATATGATGTAGATTATAATACTATTCCAAGTGCTAAAGCGGGTATATTAACTATTCCTTTCGCTAAAGGCGATCGAAAAGTGAATTTTGTATTTAATAACCTAATATATCCTTATGATCGTTCTGATAAGACAGTCCAGTTTGATATAGTGAAGGTTAATTATTCAATAAAAGAACCTAAGATTCAAGGATATAATGTGATGGTGGTTAGTTTTGATACAGCTATTGGAGGTCTTTTAATGCCTGCTATTGGTGGACCGAGCCAACCTAAACAAGTATACGTAGATTTAGGAGGAAAGGCAATGTATCTTGTACAACGTGATTCTTGGGACTTAGCCTTTTATGCAGATAAAGAGTTTAGAGTTAAATTGAACGGATCTATTTATATGGCTACAAGTGCTTTATCAAGTACAGATATTGATAAAGTGAGAGAAAGTGATGTAACGAGTCTAAAAACTCAGGTACAGATAGGTACATTTGATCCAGCTAATGTTGCTTATATAGATGCTCCTACTGGTGAATTATCAGCAACAGCAATTAAGGAGGTAAAACTTAACCCTGATGAAAATAAAGTTTATTTAGTAAACTTAGGTTTTAAACCTGGTGCTTCTAGTGTTGCTGCAGGTTCTGTAAATGTAACTGGTGATACAAGAGGATGGAAGAAGATTAGAATACTAAGAAAAGATCAAGGTTATCTACTGCAGTATGCAGATTTAAATGATAGTACACATAAGGAAGTGTTTATAGAGAAGAATTCATCTTATAACTTTGTTTTCTTTAGTTTCGATACTAATAAGATTGTTAATGTTGAACCAAGTAAACAAAAATGGGATTTAAACTTTACTGTATTTACAAATACAGTTGATCAAAACGGAGATCCTAAAGGTTCTTATGGTTATTCAGATTTTATTGTAAACAATAGATATGCGGGTGTTACTGCTTATAAAGTTACAATACCTGAAAAGGATAAAACAATGTATAAGAATTTCTCTTTAGCTGATGTAGATAAAAGCGCACTATCTTTAGATTTACGTACTATAGGTGGTACATGGAGGGACGTAGCGAATGATAAAAAATTATTTACTAATATCTTTTACGTAATTAAAGATTCAAAAGGCAACTACTATAAGATGCGTGTATTGAGCTTTATGAATGAAAAAGGTGAACGTGGATACCCAAGATTTGAATATAGCCTATTAAGGTAATTAATAATATTACATAACTATTTGTTGTCGCAGGTTATGTATGTGATTCAATGTAATCATACAGTACTTCAAGTATTTGTTGTTTATTGAGTTGTTAGTTTATTTTTGTTAGAAAACCCCAAGATTGTCGCTCTTGGGGTTTTTTTATTACTTTTAAGTTTTTAATCTGTCTATGATGCCTATAGTTACACATTCTAATAAGATTCTACATCCTTTATTTTTAGTATGCCTAGCTTTGCTTCTGTGTAATGATTTTTGGTTGAAAGAAGAGTTTTCTAATGTGATAACGGGCAAACTATCAGATTTTACAGGACTATTTATCTTCCCATTTTTTTGGTCTGCCTTTTTTCCAAAATATACTAGAGGTATTCATATAAGTACAGTGTTATTGTTTATATGGTTTAAAAGTCCTTTATCTACCCCTGTGTTATCATGGCTTAATGGTTTTGGATTATCTATCGGACGGGTGGTTGATTATACTGACTATATGGCTTTAGTCAGTGTGGTGTTGTCCTATTATGTATTTAATAATATTACTATCCATAGATCATATCGCAGTGCCAAAGTAGGAGTGATTTATCTTTCTATTTTTTCTTTTATGGCAACTTCTCAGATTCCTAAAGTATCTACTTTTTATCCTATTCAGGACCAAGAGTATTATTTTAAAGGAACGAAGAGAGAACTGATTCAAAAATTAAATGAAGTTCAAGTAGAAAAAGTGCAGGAGTGGAATAATAAACTTACTCCTGTTCAAAGACCTATTGTAATTGACTCGGTTAATGATTTGATACATTATGAACTAAATGATTAATATGTACTAGGTAGATTATTAGATGTCGAAGAGGGACAGAAAGATAGCGTTTACTATGAATCTGATCTGGTTAAGTTTGTCATCACACAAGAGAACACTAGAGCTAAAATTACTCTTCTTGAGATTATGGTTAGAGTTCAAGGGATAGGAGATGTTGATATCACTAAACTACCATATCCTAAAAAGGAAGTCAGAGCTTTCAAAAGAAATTTGATAAGCCCCTTAAAGAAGAAATTCTAAGCTTCTCTGTATTTAGCTGGTGTAGTTTGATACATACGTTTAAAGGCAGAAGTGAAGTGTTGTACATGCTCATATCCACAGTAGTGAGCTATTTCTTTGATAGGTATAGTTGTGTTGCGCAACAATTTATGAGCGTATTCCATTCTTAATTGATACACATATCCGAATATTGTAGTATTGTAGACCTCTTTGAAGCCTTTCTTTAGTTTATAATCATTTAATCCCACTTCTAGTGCAAGTTCTGATAAACTAAGAGGGGCTTGATAGTTTTGTTCTATGTGTTCTTTAGCTTCTGCCAGTTTTTGTTTATCAGATAGAGATATTTTTGTCAAATCCTTATTGGAATTTAAACGTATATATTGCTCGAATTGTAATAGGAGTAATTCTTTACTCTTTACATCTAAGTATAATTGTTTCATGACACCAGTTCTATTTGTGTTATAAATTTCGGTAAGAACTGCTTTTATTTCTACGTTTACTAAAGCATTGTTTTGGAATAACTGGTTGTTTGTTTTATTGATAGGAGGGATCAGACCTTCATATTGATTAATTAAGGAGTCCACATGGTCTTGAGGGAATAGTACCTCCATATATTCATTGCTGTTTTCATTTTGTTTAAAAGTACCTTGTAGTTCTTTTTGTAAATATAGGTTGTGTTGATTTTTATTAAACTTTACATTGTTGTAAGTCGAATTAAAGGCTGATCTACCATTTATACAAAAGTGCATTTCATAAAATGGTTCATCTGTATACATCTCTATAGAGATATCCTTTTTTATATTCATCATCCCGAAGATTAGAATAGAATTCTGATTATAGTACTCTGTTACTTTATTTTCTACTATATCATTGTGGATGCGTATGGTCTTACATTTATCTAGATTAGCTGTTTCTGAGCATAAAGTTTGATATCTTTTCTCTAGTAAGATCTCTTTTGTATTGATGTCCTTAATGATCATTTCCATAATAATCCGTTTTGCGTAAAGTTTATTCCTTTTTAGGTAACAACTATTTTAGTTACATGAAGGAAATTTGCACAAATATAATTATTAAGATTAATTCTAAATAACTATATTTGGTCAAAATTTATAGTATATGGAGCCAATGGATAATATTGAATTAGCAAAGCAGCTTAAATGTCCTAGTGGAGATGATGGAGTTAGGGTTGGAAATAGGATGTATGCATCCAATAGCAATATGATTTATAAAACTATTGACCGCTTAAACATTAAAGCAGGGATGCATATTCTAGAATTAGGGTTTGGTAATGGTCGCCATTTGCCATATTTGTTTTCTAAAGAAAAAAGCTTGAGTTATGAAGGTATTGAGTTATCTGATGTCATGTTAAGTGAAGCAGCCGAATTCAATAAAGAGCTAATAAAAGAAAGTAAAGTCAAATTGTCTTTAGGGAATGATACAGGAAGAATGGATTTTGAAGACAAATCTTTTGACGGTTTCTTTTCGATCAACACTATTTATTTTTGGGAAGAGCCAAATAAGTATTTTCAAGATATATATCGTATTTTACGTTCAGAAGGACAATTAACTTTATCGTATATTCAGAAGGACTTTGCTCTAAAACAAGCTTTTGCTACAGAAGAAGTCTTCCATTTTCATAAGACAGAGTGGCTTATTCGTTTATTGACTAATATTGGTTTCTATAATATAGAACAATGGCAGTATATGGAGAATACAACTAATAAGTTGGGACAAGCTGTTGTACGTCCATTTGTTATTCTAAAAGCGACTAAGTTGTAAAGAAAGAAATCTTCTTATCCTTGTTTCTAATGTTTATCTGTGAGAATTATTAAATCATTCACTTATAAATATGGATAAACAGAAACAATTGATTTTAAAAGGCAATTTGCCTAATGTGATGTGGCAGATGTCTTGGCCAGCTATTATAGCGATGGTCTTATTTGGGCTAAATAACTTTTTAGACGGTGTCTTTGTTGGGCACCTGATTAATGATACAGCATTGGCAGCTGTTGGGATAGCTTTTCCTTTAGCACAGATTGGACAAGCTATCGGTAGCCTTATAGGCACGGGTGCAGGTGCCGCTATTAGTATTTGGATAGGAGCAGATGATCAGAGTAATTTGGCTAGATGTTTAGGTTCAGTTAATTTTCTTAGCATTTTATTCTCCGTGGCTTTTATGCTTCCCGCCTATATTTTTGCCGATGAACTAATCTATTTGATGGGAGGCAGAGGGGAGATAGCTATTTTAGCTTCCCAGTATTATAAGGTTATTCTATTAGGTACTTTCTTTTGGGTACATGGTTTAGCGTTGAATATGATGATTCGCGCAGAAGGAAAGATGAAGACTGCAGCTATAATGATAGCGATAGGGTTAATAATCGATATAGTACTTAAGCCTATTTTTATCTCTACATTAGGAGGTGGGGTAGTTGGTGCTGCTTGGGCTACTAATGTATCGATGATTGTTTATACTATTCTAGGTATAGGGTATTATCATTTTTCTAAATCTTCTTTTAAGACTAATGTTTGGTCATTTTTTAATGATAAGCAGATTACTAGATTTATTATTAAGCTAGGAATGCCTGCCATGATTATGATGGTGATGGTTGTCATTCAGAATATAGTCATTTTTAATGCCTTGTCTAAGTATGGTACAGATAGTGACATTACCTTCTTTACTGCTGTTAATCGTTTTTATTTATTATTGTGTACACCTATGTTCGGATTGATGCGTGCACTTCAGCCAGTAGCAGGGATGAATTATGGTGTCCAGAATTATGTTCGTACTAAGCGATCGTATGTGTTATTTACTTGGACTGGAGTAGGGCTATTATTACCCTTCTGGTGTTTAGTAATGTTTTTCCCTCAGGATGTCTTATCCTTAATGATACCAAACCAATTATTTTCAATAGATCAATTGATTAATTTTCGTGTCTATATGAGTGTTTTGTTGGTGTTGCCAGCTATATTCATGGGTATGGTTTGGTTTCCATCTGTAGAGAATGCGAGGCCAGCTAGTTTGGTTGCGCTTTTTAGACAGCTAGTGTTGTATGTTCCTATTATGTTAGTTGTGCCCCGTATTTTTGGGATTAATGGTATTTATTGGGCAAGTGCTTTGATTGATTGGGCTATTTTTATTGTAGTGATTTTTGTGTTAAGACGTAGTTTTAAGAGGATGGTATAAATTAATAGAAGAATAGAGGCTGTTTTTTCTTGCTTGAGTAAAGAATTTAAAGGAACTAGGATAGGGATAAAAGGATTATGCGTAAATTCGCTTGCAATTTTCAAAGGAAGTTTAGTCGTCCTTTTCATTTTATAATTATACAACACAACATATATGGAATTATTAAGAGAGAGAATTTTGCAAGATGGAAGATGTTTTGAAGGAGGAATTTTAAAAGTAGACAGTTTTATCAACCATCAGATGGACCCTGTACTAATGAAATCTATTGGAGTAGAATTCGTAAGAAGATTTGCAGGAACTAATGTGAATAAAATTATGACTATTGAGGCTAGTGGGATTGCTCCAGCTATTATGACAGGATATTTATTAAATCTTCCTGTGGTATTCGCTAAGAAGAAAAAACCTAGCACAATGGAAAATATGTTACATACACAGATACACTCTTTTACTAAAGATAGAACGTATGATGTAGTTATAAGTAATGATTTTCTTCAGCCTACAGACAATGTTTTATTTGTAGATGACTTTTTAGCGTATGGTAATGCTGCTTTAGGAGTACTAGATTTAATAAAACAGTCTGGTGCTAATTTAGTAGGAATGGGATTCATTATAGAAAAAGCATTTCAAGACGGACGTAAGTTAATAGAAGAGCAAGGAGTAAGGGTAGAATCTTTAGCAATAATAGAAGATCTGTCGAACTGCACGATTACGATTAGATAATATTTTAGAATAGTTTTATATTCATATACAGCCCTGGACTATATAGTCTAGGGCTTTTTTATTGTCATCATAAGTTAACCCCCTTCAAGAGCGCGACAAGACTTCTTCAATATTGGTTCAAGAAAGAGGTGCTCAGGTAGAGTAATCTTAGAGAAATGTTGAAGCAGTGTTGAAGAAGTAGGTATAAAGGCTTGTTATTACTGGGATTAGGAAGTGTTTTGGTTTTAGAAAGATAATACTGGTAATATACTTTACTTGTTGATAGACAGTTGTTTGTGAGGGTAAGTGCTCAATGTGAGAATAAAAAAAGTGTGTTAGTTTTTCTTCAAAACAAGGATATAGCTACTTAATAATGAACTTTTCTTCAAAAAACACACACCTATATAAGTAGATCAACTACAAAAAAGTAGATAAAACACCTTTATATAGGATAAAGTAACATTTAGAAATAGACAGAAAGGGCATAAGAAGGCATATTCTCAATTATTACATATATATAATAGAGTACAAGATGAAGCGCTGCTCTTTACGTATATATAGTATAGAGACGCCATAACGCTATAACCTTTAAAAAAAGATAAAAAAACTTTTACTCGTAAAAGGTGGTATAATAATGAGTTATGAAATACTTTTCAAAAACCTTTAAAAAAAGGCAAAGATAAGTTTGGAAGTAAGGGAAAAGATACTACTTTTGCATCCGCATTAGAGAAGTGATAACGACTCTAGAGGCAGACGATCATAAACAAAAAGTGAAGCAAGAACGACTAAAAATAAGCTTTGAAAAATTTATAAAAATAAATTTGGATAAGTAAAAAATAAGGTGGTATCTTTGCAGTCCGCTTCAGTAAAAACGGGAGTTGAGCGAAAAAATAAAGGAAAATATTTTCTAGAAAAGTTTTGCTAATTCGAAATAAGTTTTTATTTTTGCACTCGCTTTGAAAAACAAGTGAGACTTAGAAATAAGAAGACAACGTTCATAAACATATTGGATTGACAGCATACAAATAAGAGAGTAAGGCAAATCGCTAAGATTTGGAATTATACTTTTTTAATTTACGAAATTAAAAATATACGATGAAGAGTTTGATCCTGGCTCAGGATGAACGCTAGCGGCAGGCCTAACACATGCAAGTCGAGGGGTAGAAAGAGCTTGCTTTTTTGAGACCGGCGCACGGGTGAGTAACGCGTATGCAACCTACCTTATACAGGGGAATAGCCCGAAGAAATTCGGATTAATGCTCCATGGTTTATCGATATGGCATCGTATTGATAATAAAGATTTATCGGTATAAGATGGGCATGCGTATCATTAGCTAGTTGGTGTGGTAACGGCATACCAAGGCAACGATGATTAGGGGTCCTGAGAGGGAGATCCCCCACACTGGTACTGAGACACGGACCAGACTCCTACGGGAGGCAGCAGTGAGGAATATTGGTCAATGGAGGCAACTCTGAACCAGCCATGCCGCGTGCAGGATGACGGTCCTATGGATTGTAAACTGCTTTTGTACAGGAAGAAACCTCCCTACGAGTAGGGACTTGACGGTACTGTAAGAATAAGGATCGGCTAACTCCGTGCCAGCAGCCGCGGTAATACGGAGGATCCGAGCGTTATCCGGAATTATTGGGTTTAAAGGGTTCGTAGGCGGCTTTGTAAGTCAGTGGTGAAATTTCCTAGCTTAACTAGGACACTGCCATTGATACTGCAGAGCTTGAATAATATGGAAGTAACTAGAATATGTAGTGTAGCGGTGAAATGCTTAGATATTACATGGAATACCAATTGCGAAGGCAGGTTACTACGTATTTATTGACGCTGATGAACGAAAGCGTGGGGAGCGAACAGGATTAGATACCCTGGTAGTCCACGCCGTAAACGATGGATACTAGCTGTTCGGTTTTCGGACTGAGTGGCTAAGCGAAAGTGATAAGTATCCCACCTGGGGAGTACGTTCGCAAGAATGAAACTCAAAGGAATTGACGGGGGCCCGCACAAGCGGTGGAGCATGTGGTTTAATTCGATGATACGCGAGGAACCTTACCAGGGCTTAAATGTAGATTGACAGATTTGGAAACAGATTTTTCTTCGGACAATTTACAAGGTGCTGCATGGTTGTCGTCAGCTCGTGCCGTGAGGTGTCAGGTTAAGTCCTATAACGAGCGCAACCCCTATTGTTAGTTACCAGCGCGTTAAGGCGGGGACTCTAGCAAGACTGCCGGTGCAAACCGTGAGGAAGGTGGGGATGACGTCAAATCATCACGGCCCTTACGTCCTGGGCTACACACGTGCTACAATGGCAAGTACAGAAAGCAGCTACCTGGCAACAGGATGCGAATCTCCAAAGCTTGTCTCAGTTCGGATTGGAGTCTGCAACTCGACTCTATGAAGCTGGAATCGCTAGTAATCGGATATCAGCCATGATCCGGTGAATACGTTCCCGGGCCTTGTACACACCGCCCGTCAAGCCATGGAAGCTGGGGGTACCTGAAGTCGGTGACCGCAAGGAGCTGCCTAGGGTAAAACTAGTAACTAGGGCTAAGTCGTAACAAGGTAGCCGTACCGGAAGGTGCGGCTGGAACACCTCCTTTCTAGAGAATAATTATAGAAGTATGATACTTTACTCTCGCTGTTAATACCAAAAAAAAAGAATAAAAGAATTAAGTAATACAGAGTCTCGTAGCTCAGCTGGTTAGAGTACTACACTGATAATGTAGGGGTCGGCAGTTCGAGTCTGCCCGGGACTACTAATTTACTAAATTGAAGGAAATACTAGAGGTTAAACTAACCGCCCAAAAGTTACTGTTAACTGTAAGCTGTTAACCAAACACTAGATATGGGGGATTAGCTCAGCTGGCTAGAGCGCCTGCCTTGCACGCAGGAGGTCATCGGTTCGACTCCGATATTCTCCACTACGGCATAAAATCAAAACTGGTTTAATTATCAGTGGCGATTCGCCACAAGTTCATTGACATATTGATAAAACTTAACTAACAAAACAGTTAGAAAGAATAAAAAAGATATAGAAATATATAGAAAGTACGATTCGAAAGAATTGTAAGCACATAAGCAAAATAAGGGCGTATGGGGAATGCCTAGGCTCTCAGAGGCGAAGAAGGACGTGATAAGCTGCGAAAAGCTACGGGGATTGGCACACACGAATTGATCCGTAGATATCCGAATGGGGCAACCCAGTATGTTGAAGACATACTATCCAATATGGAGGCGAACCCGCTGAACTGAAACATCTAAGTAGGCGGAGGAGAAGAAAACAAAAGTGATTCCGTAAGTAGTGGCGAGCGAACGCGGAATAGCCCAAACCAAAGTTGTTACGGCAATTTTGGGGTTGTAGGACCACGAGATTTCTTGCGGATTTAATTAGAATTACCTGGAAAGGTAAACCGAAGAGGGTGATAGTCCCGTATAAGTAAGAGAAGATAAGAATAGTGGTATCCTGAGTAGGTCGGGGCACGTGAAACCTTGATTGAAACTGGCGGGACCATCCGCTAAGGCTAAATACTCCTGAGAGACCGATAGTGAACCAGTACCGTGAGGGAAAGGTGAAAAGAACCGTGAATAACGGAGTGAAATAGATCCTGAAACCATACGCCTACAAGCGGTCGGAGCCCCTTTGTGGGGTGACGGCGTGCCTTTTGCATAATGAGCCTACGAGTTACCGTTGCTGGCAAGGATAAGTGATTAAGTCATGGATCCGTAGCGAAAGCGAGTCTTAATAGGGCGCTTAAGTCAGTAGTGGTAGACGCGAAACCGTGTGATCTACCCATGGGCAGGTTGAAGTTTAGGTAACACTAAATGGAGGACCGAACCGTTTAACGCTGAAAAGTTTTCGGATGACCTGTGGGTAGGGGTGAAAGGCCAATCAAACTCGGAAATAGCTCGTACTCCCCGAAATGCATTTAGGTGCAGCGATGATCGATAGTTACTTAGAGGTAGAGCTACTGATTGGATGCGGGGGCTTCACCGCCTACCAATTCCTGACAAACTCCGAATGCTAAGTAATGATAGTCATCAGTGAGGGCATGGGTGCTAAGGTCCATGTCCGAGAGGGAAAGAACCCAGACCATCAGCTAAGGTCCCCAAATGTATGCTAAGTTGAAAAAACGCGGTTTGATTGCCCAGACAGCTAGGATGTTGGCTTGGAAGCAGCCATTCATTTAAAGAGTGCGTAACAGCTCACTAGTCGAGCGATCGAGCATGGATAATAATCGGGCATAAGTATACTACCGAAGCTATGGATTTGCGCATTTAGTTGCGTGAGTGGTAGGGGAGCATTCTAACGGCGCAGAAGGTGATTTGTGAGAATTGCTGGAGCTTTTAGAAAAGAAAATGTAGGCATAAGTAACGATAAGGGGTGCGAGAAACACCCCCGCCGTAAGACTAAGGTTTCCTCAGCTATGCTAATCAGCTGAGGGTTAGTCGGGACCTAAGGCACACCCGAAGGGGGACGTCGATGGCCAACGGGTTAATATTCCCGTACTACTAATAATTGTGATGGAGTGACACAGTGATGAAAGCACCGCGAACTGACGGAATAGTTCGTTGAAGCACGTACCTATAGGTTTGATAGTAAAATGCGTCGAACTTGGAGAAATGCGATAGTACTTTGAGTCTTCGGACAACGAGATAGTGTGCCTAAGGGCTGTCAAGAAAAGCTTCTAAACTTAGATTATTAGTACCCGTACCGTAAACCGACACAGGTAGTCGAGGAGAGTATCCTAAGGCGCTCGAGAGATTCATGGCTAAGGAACTAGGCAAAATAGACCTGTAACTTCGGGAGAAAGGTCGCCAGCGCAAGCTGGCCGCAGTGAAAAGGTCCAGGCGACTGTTTATCAAAAACACAGGGCTCTGCAAAATCGTAAGATGACGTATAGGGCCTGACACCTGCCCGGTGCTGGAAGGTTAAGAGGAGATGTTATCGATGAGTAATTGTTGAGAAGCATTGAATTGAAGCCCCAGTAAACGGCGGCCGTAACTATAACGGTCCTAAGGTAGCGAAATTCCTTGTCGGGTAAGTTCCGACCTGCACGAATGGTGTAACGATCTGGACACTGTCTCAGCCATGAGCTCGGTGAAATTGTAGTATCGGTGAAGATGCCGATTACCCGCAGTGGGACGAAAAGACCCTGTGCACCTTTACTATAGCTTAGTATTGTTCTTGGATAAGTGATGTGTAGGATAGGTGGGAGACTTTGAAATGGCGTCGCTAGGCGTTGTGGAGTCATTGTTGAAATACCACCCTTTGCTTATTTGAGATCTAACTCCCTTATTGGGGAGGACATTGCTTGGTGGGTAGTTTGACTGGGGTGGTCGCCTCCAAAAGAGTAACGGAGGCTTCTAAAGGTTCCCTCAGCACGCTTGGTAACCGTGCGTAGAGTGCAATGGTATAAGGGAGCTTGACTGAAAGACTAACAAGTCGAACAGGTACGAAAGTAGAGCATAGTGATCCGGTGGTTCCGCATGGAAGGGCCATCGCTCAAAGGATAAAAGGTACGCCGGGGATAACAGGCTGATCTCCCCCAAGAGCTCATATCGACGGGGGGGTTTGGCACCTCGATGTCGGCTCGTCACATCCTGGGGCTGGAGAAGGTCCCAAGGGTTGGGCTGTTCGCCCATTAAAGTGGCACGCGAGCTGGGTTCAGAACGTCGTGAGACAGTTCGGTCTCTATCTACTGTGGGCGTTAGAAATTTGAGTGGATCTGATTCTAGTACGAGAGGACCGAATTGGACCAACCTCTAGTGCATCTGTTGTCTCGCCAGGGGCATCGCAGAGTAGCTACGTTGGGAAGGGATAAGCGCTGAAAGCATATAAGTGCGAAACCCACCACAAGATGAGATTTCTTTAAAGGGTCGTTGGAGATTACAACGTTGATAGGCTATAGATGTAAAGACAGTAATGTCAAAGTCGAGTAGTACTAATAACCCGTAAGCTTATGTGAATCTCCCCTTGTTAATACAAGGGGAGGGCAACTTTCTAAGGTATAGTTAAGTTTAAAATATCAATATAGTTAAAAATATTAGTTACGCTAATCGTGTAACAACCGATTTAAGGTGGTTATTGCAGCGGGGCTCACCTCTATCCATTTCGAACAGAGAAGTTAAGCCCGCTAGCGCAGATGGTACTGCTAACCAGTGGGAGAGTATGTCGCCGCCTTTCTTTAGAAATCCTCGCTGATTTTCTAGCGAGGATTTTTTATCTACAAATTTTACTGAAAAAAGGAAAAACTTTAAATAAATATTCAAATTCATTTGGATTGTAAAAAATAAAGTTCTACTTTTGCACTCGCTTTGAAAAACAAGTGAGGCTTAGAAATAAGAAGACACGTTCATAAACATATTGGATTGACAGCATACAAATAAGAGAGTAAGGCAAATCGCAAGATTTGGAATTATACTTTTTTAATTTACGAAATTAAAAATATACGATGAAGAGTTTGATCCTGGCTCAGGATGAACGCTAGCGGCAGGCCTAACACATGCAAGTCGAGGGGTAGAAAGAGCTTGCTTTTTTGAGACCGGCGGACGGGTGAGTAACGCGTATGCAACCTACCTTATACAGGGGAATAGCCCGAAGAAATTCGGATTAATGCTCCATGGTTTATCGATATGGCATCGTATTGATAATAAAGATTTATCGGTATAAGATGGGCATGCGTATCATTAGCTAGTTGGTGTGGTAACGGCATACCAAGGCAACGATGATTAGGGGTCCTGAGAGGGAGATCCCCCACACTGGTACTGAGACACGGACCAGACTCCTACGGGAGGCAGCAGTGAGGAATATTGGTCAATGGAGGCAACTCTGAACCAGCCATGCCGCGTGCAGGATGACGGTCCTATGGATTGTAAACTGCTTTTGTACAGGAAGAAACCTCCCTACGAGTAGGGACTTGACGGTACTGTAAGAATAAGGATCGGCTAACTCCGTGCCAGCAGCCGCGGTAATACGGAGGATCCGAGCGTTATCCGGAATTATTGGGTTTAAAGGGTTCGTAGGCGGTCAGATAAGTCAGTGGTGAAATTTCTTAGCTTAACTAAGACACGGCCATTGATACTGTTTGACTTGAATAGTATGGAAGTAACTAGAATATGTAGTGTAGCGGTGAAATGCTTAGATATTACATGGAATACCAATTGCGAAGGCAGGTTACTACGTATTTATTGACGCTGATGAACGAAAGCGTGGGGAGCGAACAGGATTAGATACCCTGGTAGTCCACGCCGTAAACGATGGATACTAGCTGTTCGGTTTTCGGACTGAGTGGCTAAGCGAAAGTGATAAGTATCCCACCTGGGGAGTACGTTCGCAAGAATGAAACTCAAAGGAATTGACGGGGGCCCGCACAAGCGGTGGAGCATGTGGTTTAATTCGATGATACGCGAGGAACCTTACCAGGGCTTAAATGTAGATTGACAGATTTGGAAACAGATTTTTCTTCGGACAATTTACAAGGTGCTGCATGGTTGTCGTCAGCTCGTGCCGTGAGGTGTCAGGTTAAGTCCTATAACGAGCGCAACCCCTATTGTTAGTTACCAGCGCGTAGTGGCGGGGACTCTAGCAAGACTGCCGGTGCAAACCGTGAGGAAGGTGGGGATGACGTCAAATCATCACGGCCCTTACGTCCTGGGCTACACACGTGCTACAATGGCAAGTACAGAAAGCAGCTACCTGGCAACAGGATGCGAATCTCCAAAGCTTGTCTCAGTTCGGATTGGAGTCTGCAACTCGACTCTATGAAGCTGGAATCGCTAGTAATCGGATATCAGCCATGATCCGGTGAATACGTTCCCGGGCCTTGTACACACCGCCCGTCAAGCCATGGAAGCTGGGGGTACCTGAAGTCGGTGACCGCAAGGAGCTGCCTAGGGTAAAACTAGTAACTAGGGCTAAGTCGTAACAAGGTAGCCGTACCGGAAGGTGCGGCTGGAACACCTCCTTTCTAGAGAATAATTATAGAAGTATGATACTTTACTCTCGCTGTTAATACCAAAAAAAAGAATAAAAGAATTAAGTAATACAGAGTCTCGTAGCTCAGCTGGTTAGAGTACTACACTGATAATGTAGGGGTCGGCAGTTCGAGTCTGCCCGGGACTACTAATTTACTAATTTGAAGGAAATACTAGAGGTTAAACTAACCGCCCAAAAGTTACTGTTAACTGTAAGCTGTTAACCAAACACTAGATATGGGGGATTAGCTCAGCTGGCTAGAGCGCCTGCCTTGCACGCAGGAGGTCATCGGTTCGACTCCGATATTCTCCACTAGGACAGAAGTCCAGAAGTTCATTGACATATTGATAAAACTTAACTAACAAAACAGTTAGAAAGAATAAAAAAGATATAGAAATATATAGAAAGTACGATTCGCAAGAATTGTAAGCACATAAGCAAAATAAGGGCGTATGGGGAATGCCTAGGCTCTCAGAGGCGAAGAAGGACGTGATAAGCTGCGAAAAGCTACGGGGATTGGCACACACGAATTGATCCGTAGATATCCGAATGGGGCAACCCAGTATGTTGAAGACATATTATCCTAATAGGAGGCGAACCCGCTGAACTGAAACATCTAAGTAGGCGGAGGAGAAGAAAACAAAAGTGATTCCGTAAGTAGTGGCGAGCGAACGCGGAATAGCCCAAACCAAAGTTGTTACGGCAATTTTGGGGTTGTAGGACCACGAGATTTCTTGCGGATTTAATTAGAATTACCTGGAAAGGTAAACCAAAGAGGGTGATAGTCCCGTATAAGTAAGAGAAGATAAGAATAGTGGTATCCTGAGTAGGTCGGGGCACGTGAAACCTTGATTGAAACTGGCGGGACCATCCGCTAAGGCTAAATACTCCTGAGAGACCGATAGTGAACCAGTACCGTGAGGGAAAGGTGAAAAGAACCGTGAATAACGGAGTGAAACAGATCCTGAAACCATACGCCTACAAGCGGTCGGAGCCCTTTTGTGGGGTGACGGCGTGCCTTTTGCATAATGAGCCTACGAGTTACCGTTGCTGGCAAGGATAAGTGATTAAGTCATGGATCCGTAGCGAAAGCGAGTCTTAATAGGGCGCTTTAGTCAGTAGTGGTAGACGCGAAACCGTGTGATCTACCCATGGGCAGGTTGAAGTTTAGGTAACACTAAATGGAGGACCGAACCGTTTAACGCTGAAAAGTTTTCGGATGACCTGTGGGTAGGGGTGAAAGGCCAATCAAACTCGGAAATAGCTCGTACTCCCCGAAATGCATTTAGGTGCAGCGATGATCGATAGTTACTTAGAGGTAGAGCTACTGATTGGATGCGGGGGCTTCACCGCCTACCAATTCCTGACAAACTCCGAATGCTAAGTAATGATAATCATCAGTGAGGGCATGGGTGCTAAGGTCCATGTCCGAGAGGGAAAGAACCCAGACCATCAGCTAAGGTCCCCAAATGTATGCTAAGTTGAAAAAACGCGGTTTGATTGCCCAGACAGCTAGGATGTTGGCTTGGAAGCAGCCATTCATTTAAAGAGTGCGTAACAGCTCACTAGTCGAGCGATCGAGCATGGATAATAATCGGGCATAAGTATACTACCGAAGCTATGGATTTGCGCATTTAGTTGCGTGAGTGGTAGGGGAGCATTCTAACGGCGCAGAAGGTGATTTGTGAGAATTGCTGGAGCTTTTAGAAAAGAAAATGTAGGCATAAGTAACGATAAGGGGTGCGAGAAACACCCCCGCCGTAAGACTAAGGTTTCCTCAGCTATGCTAATCAGCTGAGGGTTAGTCGGGACCTAAGGCACACCCGAAGGGGGACGTCGATGGCCAACGGGTTAATATTCCCGTACTACTAATAATTGTGATGGAGTGACACAGTGATGAAAGCACCGCGAACTGACGGAATAGTTCGTTGAAGCACGTACCTATAGGTTTGATAGTAAAATGCGTCAGACTTGGAGAAATGCGATAGTACTTTGAGTCTTCGGACAACGAGATAGTGTGCCTAAGGGCTGTCAAGAAAAGCTTCTAAACTTAGATTATTAGTACCCGTACCGTAAACCGACACAGGTAGTCGAGGAGAGTATCCTAAGGCGCTCGAGAGATTCATGGCTAAGGAACTAGGCAAAATAGACCTGTAACTTCGGGAGAAAGGTCGCCAGCGCAAGCTGGCCGCAGTGAAAAGGTCCAGGCGACTGTTTATCAAAAACACAGGGCTCTGCAAAATCGTAAGATGACGTATAGGGCCTGACACCTGCCCGGTGCTGGAAGGTTAAGAGGAGATGTTATCTTCGGAGAAGCATTGAATTGAAGCCCCAGTAAACGGCGGCCGTAACTATAACGGTCCTAAGGTAGCGAAATTCCTTGTCGGGTAAGTTCCGACCTGCACGAATGGTGTAACGATCTGGACACTGTCTCAGCCATGAGCTCGGTGAAATTGTAGTATCGGTGAAGATGCCGATTACCCGCAGTGGGACGAAAAGACCCTGTGCACCTTTACTATAGCTTAGTATTGTTCTTGGATAAGTGATGTGTAGGATAGGTGGGAGACTGTGAAATGGCGTCGCTAGGCGTTGTGGAGTCATTGTTGAAATACCACCCTTTGCTTATTTGAGATCTAACTCCTTGATTGAGGAGGACATTGCTTGGTGGGTAGTTTGACTGGGGTGGTCGCCTCCAAAAGAGTAACGGAGGCTTCTAAAGGTTCCCTCAGCACGCTTGGTAACCGTGCGTAGAGTGCAATGGTATAAGGGAGCTTGACTGAAAGACTAACAAGTCGAACAGGTACGAAAGTAGAGCATAGTGATCCGGTGGTTCCGCATGGAAGGGCCATCGCTCAAAGGATAAAAGGTACGCCGGGGATAACAGGCTGATCTCCCCCAAGAGCTCATATCGACGGGGGGGTTTGGCACCTCGATGTCGGCTCGTCACATCCTGGGGCTGGAGAAGGTCCCAAGGGTTGGGCTGTTCGCCCATTAAAGTGGCACGCGAGCTGGGTTCAGAACGTCGTGAGACAGTTCGGTCTCTATCTACTGTGGGCGTTAGAAATTTGAGTGGATCTGATTCTAGTACGAGAGGACCGAATTGGACCAACCTCTAGTGCATCTGTTGTCTCGCCAGGGGCATCGCAGAGTAGCTACGTTGGGAAGGGATAAGCGCTGAAAGCATATAAGTGCGAAACCCACCACAAGATGAGATTTCTTTAAAGGGTCGTTGGAGATTACAACGTTGATAGGCTATAGATGTAAAGACAGTAATGTCAAAGTCGAGTAGTACTAATAACCCGTAAGCTTATGTGAATCTCCCCTTGTTAATACAAGGGGAGGGCAACTTTCTAAAGTATAGTTAAGTTTAAAATATCAATATAGTTAAAAATATTAGTTACGCTCAATCGTGTAACAACCGATTTAAGGTGGTTATTGCAGCGGGGCTCACCTCTATCCATTTCGAACAGAGAAGTTAAGCCCGCTAGCGCAGATGGTACTGCTAACCAGTGGGAGAGTATGTCGCCGCCTTTCTTTATAGAATCCCCAATCTCGTATGAGGTTGGGGATTTTTTGTTTATATGGATTAGTCATATTTTGTTTCTGCAGACAAGATGTTGTACTATATTTCTGTTTAAGTTTGTTAAAGTTGCGAAAAAAAGATGTTACTTTGTACGCATATTGAAGATTAAGTAAGCTATGTTGAAAACTGTAAAAAAAATTCTTATTAGATTAGGAATAGGCATTGGAGTATTATGTGTATTAGTATTAGCACTAATGTATATTGTACCAGTATTTTATGCAGATCAAATAAATGTTAAGGTAAAGGAATTAATGAAAGAATCCATCAAGGGAGAAGTAGACTTTGAGAAAATTGATCTATCATTTTATAATAGATTTCCTTTATTAACAGCTACAGTAGTTAATCCTAGTATAGCTGGTGTACAATTAGATTCATTGTATTCTGATCATTTATTTGAAGCTAAATCTGTTAGTTTAGGTGTCGATATCTTTAGTATAGTAGGTGGTAAATTAGCTTTTAATAGAATATACGTAGATAGTCCTATTGTTCACATTAATGTTACAGAAAAAGGAGAAGCAAATTATGATGTTTTTGTACCATCAGATGAAAAAGAAGAAAGCGATGAGAGTCTTGAATTAAAGATTGACGAACTTCATATTGATAATGCAGAAATAATCTATAATGATTTAGCTAGTAAGTTGAGTTTCATAGCTTCTGATTTTGATTATGTTGGTCAAGGAAATATGAGCGATGATGTATTTGATTTGTTGAGTAAAGCAAGTATACATTCTTTTGATTTGAATTTTGATGGAGTTCACTATGTGAAAGAAAAACCTATTTTAGCTAAGCTTCAAACTAAAGTAGATACAAAGTCTTTAACATTTGTCTTTGAAAAGAACGACTTACGTATTAAAGGTTTACCTGTTGATTTTAAAGGACATTTTGGTTTTATTGAGAATGGCTATGATATGCTTTTTGATATTAAAACAGAGAATGCTACTCTAGAACAACTGTTATCAGTAATACCACCAGAGTATCAATATTGGTTGGATGATACTAAATTTGCTGGAGATGTTAATGGTAAGTTTTTATTAAAAGGTAAATATGTTATTGTTGATACTTTAAGTCCTAATGTAGATTTATCATTGAAGTTAAAGAATGGATTTATACAAAATAAACAAGTTAGTAAGCCTTTAGAAAATGTAGAACTTGACTTTGCTTATTCAATGCCAAAGTTAGATATAGAAAAAGGAAAAGTGTCTATTAATAAGTTGGCTTTTGATTTAGATAATAAACATACTGATATCAATGCAGAAGTTGAGGGCTTGACCGTTATCAATGCAAAAGGAAAGATAAATTCAATAGTTAATCTTGATTTATTTCAAAAAGCAATAGGTATTGAAGGATTTGCTATGCGTGGTGAATTAGCTTTGGATGGAGCTTTTGATGGAACTTACTCTAAAGGTATTATTGAAAGAAGAACCTTACGTAAGGTATATAGAGACAGTACTATCACTAGTATTCCTCAATTCGATTTAAAAGGATCTATAAAAGATGGATATTTTAAGTTAGAACAATTACCAGAAGCATTAGAAGCTATTAACTTTAACTTTGATATAGCAGCTAAGGATTCTAATTATAAAAATACTTCTGTTAGAATTGCTGATATTTCGTTATCTGCTATGAGTAATTTTATAAAAGGTAATATATATCTAAAGAATCTACGTGATTACAATATTGAGGCGGATGTAGATGCTAAAGTGGACTTAGAGAATATAAAGGAATTCATACCTATAGAAGATATTGTGCTTAGAGGTGTGATTGATGCAAAGGGTAGTATAAAGGGAACATACGAGCCAAAGCGTAAACTATTCCCTGTAATTGATTCTGAAATTAAGTTTGTCAATGGATATGTTCAATTTAAACGTATACCTGACTTACCAATAGAGAATATTCAGATTCATACGATCATTAAGAGTAAGCGTGGATCTCTACATGACTTAACAATTAAAGTCTTACCAATTGACTTTAAAATAGCAGGAGAACCTTTCCAATTAGCTGCTAGTTTGTATAATTTAAATAACTTAAATTATAATGTGAAGTCAAAAGGAACATTGAATATAGGTAACCTATATAAGTTGTTTAAGATTGATGGAATAGATGTACGCGGTAGATTATTAACGAGTCTTTTCTTAAGTGGATTACAAAGTGATGCTGTAAAAGGAGATTTTGATAAATTAAAGAATGGTGGGAAATTTGAAGTAGACAATATAACTGTGACTTCTGAGATGTTCCCAAAACCATTACATATTAAAAAAGGAGTATTCAAGTTCTATAAAGAAAAGATGAAGTTTGAGAAATTTGAAGCTACTTATGGTAGTTCTAAATTTTCTATGAATGGATACTTGACGAATGTGATTGGTTATATGCTGAAAGGAGATACTTTAAAAGGGAACTTTGATTTACAAACTCCTTATATGAATGTTGATGAATTTATGATGTTTGCAAATAATAAAACTAGTAATGTCACAACAGCAAATACATCTAACGCAGGTGTTATTCAGGTTCCTAAAGACATTAATATTGCCTTTAATGCTGTAGCTGATAAGATTAAATACACAGAATACAATATTGAAAACTTTACAGGTAATCTAGTTGTTTTTAAAGGAGGTATAGATTTGAAAGATACTAAGTTTAATTTGATAGGAACAAATGTTGCTATGAATGGAACTTATGAACCAACAGGTTATAGAAGTGCATTGTTTAGTTATCATTTAAAAGCTTCTGAATTTGATATTCAAAGAGCATATAAAGAAATTACTTTGTTTAGAGAAATGGTGACAATGGCGAAGGATGCTTACGGAACGGTTTCTTTAGATTATAGTTTGAAAGGGAAATTAAACAGTAGTATGTTCCCTGTAATGAAGAGCATTGAAGGTCAAGGTACATTATCATTAGCAAATATTAGTTTTAAAGGATTTAAACTTTTAGGAGCTATTGCAGATAAGACGGATGCTAAATCGTTAGAAAAAGGAACATTATCTGACGTTAATATTAAATCATCTATTAAAGATAATGTAATGACTATTGAACGAACTAAAATGAAGATGGCTGGTTTTAGGCCACGTTTTGAGGGACAAGTAAGTTTAGATGGAGATTTAAATATTGGATTTAGATTGGGATTGCCTCCATTAGGTATTATAGGAATACCAATGAGAATAACAGGTAATGCAGAAGATTTTAAAATTAAGTTAGGTAGATATAAAGCAAGTGAAGTATTGGGACAAGGAGCAAAGGATGATGACGAAGATGAGGATGAAGGTACAGATGTAAAATCAGTGAATGATTCTATCCCTGCTCTACCAGAGGTACTGCCAGTACAAGCCCCTGATAGTCTTCCTAAGTCGGCATAAGTAAAAAGCTCAGAGATTCTCTGGGCTTTTTTTATTTATATGTGATTTAAGTTATATTTTTGACTTGTAAAACAAAATAAAATGAATACTTACACCAAGTTAAACGATATAGAAAATCTTCTTATACAACAAAGTACTGTAGAAGAACCAATGCATGTCTATCAGGTAGATAGCCCTGTGGAAGAACAAGTGCTTAGAATGAGATGTGAAGAAGTATTACCGACAGATGAGAACTTAAAATATCTGATTGCGAGAATGTATAAAACTGTTCGCAATGAAGAGAAACCTGGAGTAGGGATAGCAGCACCTCAGGTAGGTATCAATAGAAGAGTTTTTCTAGTGCAACGAATGGATAAAAAAGGAGAACCATTCGAATTCTTTATTAATCCAGAGATTGTATGGTATTCTAAAATATTGAGAAGAGGAGAAGAAGGGTGTTTATCTATTGCTAATGAATATGGAGAAGTATATAGAAGCTTAGCTATTCAGATTACTTACTATGATTTAAGTGGAGAGCATTTCCAAGAAGTGATAGAAGGTTTTACAGCTGTCATTATACAACATGAATTTGATCACCTGAATGGAGTGTTGTTTACTGATCGTATTAAAGAACAAGAAAATAATGAATATTATAATGCATCTCCTACCAGCGAGATTGTTTACCAGAGATAAATTACAGATTGTAGTATTTCTACTTTTTACTACTTGGTGTCTTACGTATAACTTTACTTATGCTCAGACTGTTGATTATAAGTGTTCTTATGATGATTTAGAGCTTAGTTGTCCATCTGATGATGCAGAAGTAGAACGATTATATAAAGTAGGCTTAGAAGCTCTTAATTCACCTAAGTATTATAATATCGCAGGTAAAGTGTTTTTTAGTTTAATAGAAAGAGATAAAACACTTTGTGATGCATATTTCTTCACTGGAGTGGCTTTAACTAAACAAAATAAACACGAAGCCGCAGTAACGTATTATTACTATGCTGATAGTTTAGCTAGTAAGAGTAATTCAGTGTTTAAAGAGGAATTAGCAGAAGCAGCTTTAAGAGTTGGAAATATTGGTTTAGCGAGAAAGAAATACGAAGAATTGATCAAGGACTTTCCCAATGACCCTGATGGATATTATGGAATAGGACTTACTGCTACTTCTTTAGGAGACATTGCTAATGGACTACAAAAATTAAGTATTGCAGAAGAGTTGTATATAACAGAGAATACCTGGACGGAGCAACGACAGCAAGAAGTATATTTAATGAAGGGAATACTCTTTATAGCGGATACTCAGTATGAGGCAGGTTTAGAATATTTAGATAAGTGCCAAACTACTTTTAATACGCTAGATGACTTTAATGCTAATTATGCACTTGCTTCAGACGAATTATTTAAAGAGACTAAGGATGAAAGTTATAAAACGAAAGCCTTAGAAGCTTTAAGCAGAATCAAAGATAAAGGAAAACTGAACGAGACTTTTCTCAAACGTTTTCAAGATAAATAGAATAAGTAAAGGGATTGTGATCTTACTCGCAGTCCCTTTTTATATTGCTACTACGGAGTAGTACCAAGCTTATTTAAGGGATAAGTTCACCTCAAAACCAACCCCTCTTAAACTCAGGATACTTATTGATTCATCGTGTTGAAAGTATTTTCTCAAGCGAGTGACGAATACATCTAAGCTACGTCCATTAAAGTAGTCTGCAGATGGCCAAAGCTTCTGTAAGATCTCTTCACGAGAGATAATATCACCATTATGACTGATTAATAGAAGTAATAAATCTCTTTCTCGTTCTGTCAGACGTATCGTTTCAGAGGGATGACTCAGCTTTAGCTGTATAGGATTAAAAGTATAGCTGCCTAATAAGTACTGTTCTGTTTTTGGTACAGCAGTTCGCTTTAGGATATTCTCTATTCGAAGCTTTAGTTCTTCAGGATCACATGTTTTAGATATATAATCATCAGCACCTAACTTTAACCCCATTAAGCGGTCAATACTTTGGTTCTTTGCTGTTAAGAATAAGAAAGGCAAGTTAGGTAATACCGTATTAATCTCTTTCGATAAGGTAAAACCATCTTTCTGAGGGAGCATAATATCTAATATCGCTAAGTCAAAGTGTTCTTGTGTTACAGTATCTATAACTTCTTCTGGAGTAGTGAACCATTTTACCTCAAAACCACAGATACCTAAATACTGTTGGATAACTGTACCATAATCAATATCATCCTCTACTAATAACAATTTATACATAAGGTATTGTGATTTTAAAAGTAGTCCCTACTTGTAGTTTACTATTTATATTAATACTTCCGTGAAGTGATTTTACTATTTGTTGTACTTGGTATAATCCGATGCCTAGTCCTTGGGTATTATGGATATTGCCTTCTCGTATTCTATAGAATTTCTTGAAGACATCACTCTGTTTATCCTTAGCGATACCCATTCCGTTATCTATAATTGTGATAGTATACTGATTAGCTTCTGATGAGATAATACATTTAATCTCTGTTCCACCATATTTAATACTGTTTTCTAATAGATTAAGAAGTACAGTTTCTATTTTAGTTTTAGAGAGATTTAGTTCATCTTTAGCATTCCATTCTATAGCTAATAGTACTTCAGGATACAGGTTTTGGATATCCTCTATCAGTACTAAAGCATCTTCTTTTTTATAACCTTCTTCTTCATCTGATAGGATAGGATTAAGGCTATTCTGTAATCGGTCTAATCGATCTACTTGACGGAGTAGAAGGTTCACTGTAGGAGACTCATATTCTTTCGACAGATTCTTACAACCATATTTTAGAGTAGCGATAGGTAGTTTAAACTCATGAGAGACATTATCTACCATATTGTAGAGATTAGTTATTTCTCTTTCCTTTCTTTTGATAGCTTTATAAGTAGTATAATATAATATGAGAATAAAAACACAGATTAGAATAGAACCACTTAAAAGGGGAAATAACTGCCTTAGTGTTAAGCTTAAATAATTAGTTACCTCTATAAATCTTTCTTGGTAAATAGTGATATGTAGTTTATAACTATCAGGACATTCTGTGCATGTATCACCTTCATCCTTTATACTAGTCTCATTAATTTCCCATTCAGAAGTATTTATTCTTTGGGGAGCGTTCAGTTTTCGCTTTGTTTCTAAAAGGACAAAAGGTTTATCTAATAACTCCTCTTTGCTATCATGTATAACTACTTGTTTGATAACTATTTTTGCAGCCACTTCATATCCTAAGGTAGAGAACGTACTGTCTATCTTTTTTGTAAACAATTCATTATTCTTGTCTAGGACAGAAGTAAAGTCTGTTTTGATATTTTCTAAGGTTGTTTTTTGCTGCAGTAGGTCTAAAAAAGAAGTATACAGTAAATTTTCTTTTGTTAAGCTAATTTCTTTGTAGAAATGCTCCTCTAGTAAATCATCCATTTTTTGATGAGAGATACTACTTATTTCTTTTTGTTTTAGTTTAACTGCTTGCATGAAATAAAAAATCATTACCCCTACAAGAAGTATATAAAACAAACAAAAGATGATTAAGTAATATTTAGAATTTAGCTTTTTCATATACACAAATATACTTTAAAAAGAGAGTAATACATCAAGAGGCTTTTGCTGTTAACCGTTCATTAACCGTTCATTAACCGCCTTCTTTTTCTGAATACAGCACCTTTGTTTAAAATTAATGAAATTATGGTACGCATACTTATTTTATGGAGCATATTATTGTTAAGTGTATTAGTAAATGCACAAACAACAAACTCTCAGATCAAAGGAAAAGTAATAGACAATAAAAAGGAACTATTGGCTTTTGTTACTGTTGTAGCTAAAGATGCAGATGGCAAGATAGTACAGTCTGTTTATACAGATGAACAAGGTGTTTATGATTTAGACGCTAATACATTGATTACCCAATTAGAATTTAGTTATGTAGGATTTAAATCTCAGACGATAGCTTTAGGTACCACTTCAGCTGTAGTAGAGTTAGCAGAAGATAATGCTATTTTAGAAGAAGTAATGATTACCGCTAAGCGTCCTACTATAAAAAGAGAGATAGACAGATTAGTATTTAATGTGCAAGACACACCATTAGCGACTACGAATGCGTGGGATATTCTGAAACAAACACCTGGGGTCAATGCGATAGGAGATAACCTAAGTATCCGTGGGAGCTCTAGTATATTGGTGACGATTAACGATAGAAAGGTGATGCTGACAGGAGAGCAGTTAAAAGAGATGCTTGAATCTACAGATGGTACACAGGTAGAGGCTGTAGAAGTTATTACTAATCCTCCTGCTAAGTATGATGCTCAGGGGGGAACAGTATTGAACATTAAATTAAAAAAGAACGTAAACTTAGGATATAAAGGGAGTGTAACAGATCGTTTTAAACAAACTACCTATGCAGTTAACACCTTAGGTACACAACATTTTTACTCTGGTGATAAAGTGAATTTATCTGGAAATTATTCTTATACAAAAGGATCAGGAGTACGCTATAATGAAGACAACGTTATCTATGAGACCGGAGAGCGTTGGAGTACAGACCTGACTCGTATGAATAAGATGAGAGGAAGACATAGTTTTAATGCGGAGATGGATGTAAAGGTAGATAGTACATTGACACTGACATTAGGAGGGGATGGCTATATTAATGAGCAAACCAAAGGTGATTATGTCATCCCTACATTAATCTATAATAAAGAGTGGATTGTAGAATCTAACTATACTACTTTTAATAAGAAGCGTGCTAATATGGATACGTACACAGGGTATTTTATGTTAGACAAGAAGTTTAGTCAAGAGAAAAACTTATTATGGTCTTCTTATTTTACGTATGATAACCAGAAAGATAACCAAGATGTACGAACTGAATTAAACTTTAAAAATCAAGTACCAACTGAACGCTTTTTCGCAACGAAAGATAACTCGCGTACACGATTAGCTGTATCTGGTATTGATTATACGATAGATAAAGAAACAACGAAGTGGGAGTTAGGAGGAAAGTATAGTATTGTCAAAGCTTTATATTCATTAGACTTTTTTGATACTAAAACAGGGAATCCTAATAAAGACAAGAGTAACGATTATGATTATCAAGAAATCAACTGGGCAGGATATACTTCATTTACGAAGCAATGGGATAAATGGCAGATTAAAGCAGGATTGAGAGGAGAGTACACAGGCATTCAGACGAAGAGCACAGGGGTAGGGAGTGACACACAGTCATACTTTAAGTTATTTCCTACAGCCTATGTGAAGTATGATGTAACAGACGATCATCATTTGGGCTTTTCGTATGGCAAGCGCATTGACAGACCTTCGTATTCTTGGATGAACCCAGCGAAGAGTTATTATAATTTGTTTTCTTACTTTCAAGGAGACCCTGATTTAAAACCAACAATCAGTCATAATTTTAGTCTGAGTTATGATTATAAAGAGTGGAGTTTAGAGATGTACTATAAGAGAGAGCAGAATCCATCTATGGAAATATCATATCAAGAGGATGCTACTAATACATTAGTATATCACTATACAAATATAGATAAGAGACAGGTAGCAGGGATGAGTTTAAACACGCCGTATAAAGTAGGAGAGTGGCTGACTCTAAATAGCTATTTAAGATTAGAGTATAAGGAAGATTACTTTTATGGTCTAGATAAGAAGTTGTATAAGAATGATGCATTCGGTTTTGGAGGGCAACTATATGCTTCTGCACTTTTAGAAAAAAAGAGTAATTGGAAAGCGATGTTGACTTATAGTTTTTATACACCAGGTGTACAAGGAACTTTTAGAATAAGTAGTTATCAGCGTACAGACTTTATCATGAGTAGAGAGTTCTTGAAGAATAAGTTATCTGCTAATTTGTATGTGTATAATATTTTTGGTAGTGACAGACAGATCATTAGTACTAACTATGCGAATCAAAATAACTACTTTAAAGACTATAGCGATACACAAGGTTTTGCTATTTCTTTAAAGTATAATTTAGGAAACCAAAAGGTAAAATACAGTTCTAAAGAAATAGAGATGACAGAAAAAGACAGACTTTAGTATAAGATGACTATGAGTTAACACTTTAATAATAACTCTTAGAATTCTTGAATTTAAAAATGACAATTTCTTTACGCACTAAACATCTAGAGATAATAATGGAAGAATAGATTTGACTTCATTAATCAACTAGTAGTAACGTAAATGAAAAAAAAATTACAATTAGCAGGTTTGGTATGTGCGACTTTATTTAGTGCACAAGTTTTTGCTCAAACCACACAAGCTTCTATCCAAGGGATCGTATTACAGGATAATGCGATCCAACAGGGAAAAGAAGTTATGATTAGAAATACCTCTACAGGATTTACCACCCGCACTAAGACGAATGCTAATGGGGAGTTTGTCTTTAAAGAAATTCCATTAGGAGGTCCTTATATCGTTGTTACACAGGATGAGACTGGTGGAGAAGTAAAAAAAACGGGGTACTACGTAAACCAAGGTGATAATGTATTCGTAGATATTGTTATTGGATTAGATGATCAGCATTTAGAAGAAATCGTTATTGATGGAAAGAGCTTAAAGAATCAGAAGGAGTCTTTGGGGGCAGCGACTACTTTTACAGCAAGCTCTATAAAGAATTTACCTATTAACGGACGTAATTTTGCTAACCTAACGGATTTATCACCTTTATCGAATGGAGGGTCTATAGGAGGACAACTAGGATCTTCTATTAACTTTACGATAGATGGTACTACTGCTAAGAATCCTACATCAGGAGGGGCGACTACTAGTAGAAGTGGTGCTCCATATTCTGTATCTATGGAGGCAGTACGTGAGTTTCAGGTAGTGACGAATCAGTATGATGTGACATTAGGAAGAAGTGGAGGAGGAACCGTAAGTGCAGTGACTAAATCTGGAACCAATGAGTTCTCAGCTTCGATGTTCTCTTATATGCGTGCAGATTGGTTATCTAGCCCGTATGATATCAACGGAAATAAGAAAGGGGATAGAGATTACTCTACTTATCAATATGGACTATCTTTAAGTGGCCCGATTATTAAGGATAAACTACATTATTTTGTAGCATGGGATCACCAGTTAGACACTCGATCACTAGTGATTGCAGATATTAATGGGCCAGCAGATGAGGATAGATACGGTATTACTAACCAGACTTTAGATAAGTTCGTAGGTATTGCTCGTGATAAATATGGTGTGTCTAATAATCCTCAGTACGGAACATTTGACAAGAGAAGAAACTCTGATGCAGCCTTCTTACGTTTAGATTGGCAGATTAACGAGAACAACTTATTGACGGTTAGAAATAACCTTACATATGACTATAATCCACTAGGATTAGGAGATAACACACAGATTAATCTATACGAATCTTATGGTACAGATAAGAGTGTTGACAACAGTTTATTAGCTACATTAAGAACGAATATCAGTCCTAAGCTGACTAATGAGTTAAAAGTACAGTACTTATATACATTCCAGGATAGTCATCAGAGTGCAGAGTTACCAGGATGGTATATACCACGTGCTATTGTGGAGAACGTAACTTCTAATATTGGAGGAGGTGTGCGCTCAGCGAATATACAGTTGGGAGGACACCGTTTTGCACAAGAGAAGTTCACCAACAATGTTTTTCAGGTTGTAAATAATTTATACTATAACACAGATAAAGTAAACTATACTTTCGGTGTTGACGTGATGCAGACTAATTCTAAGTCAGTATATGGTAGTGAAGTGAATGGACGTTTCCATTTTAATAATGATCCTGCTCTAGGATATTCATCTATGGATAGCTTTGAGAATCTAAGACCTTATAGATATTATAGAGAAGTACCTTTAGTAGATGACCTTACTGTCGATGGGAATATATTAAATGCGGGTATCTATGGACAAATGAAGACTTCTTTATATCCTGGTTTAGATATGACTTTAGGGCTTCGTTTAGATTATGCGAAGTATCCGACAGCTAAGTTTAACCAGTTAGTATATGATGAGCTAGGACTAAGAACAGACAATAACTTTAAGTCTTTGATTGTACAGCCACGTATTCAGTTTGATTGGAATATCAATGAGAACAATACAGACTATATCCGTCTAGGTGGAGGTATCTTTGGTTCGGATGTGAATAACTATGCATTGATTAACAACCTTACTTTTGATGGAAGTAAGCTAGCTACTGTGGATGTAATGGGAGCTGATGTACCTACTCCAGACTTTGAAGCTTATAGAAAAGATAAAAACACAATACCTTCTTTGACTCAACATCAGTTAAGCACAATCAACTTCACAGGAAAAGATGCAAAAGTACCGATGGTGTATAAGGCTAACTTATCGTATACACACTTCTTCAGCAGTAGATTTAAGGTGAGTGTGACAGGGTATATGAACTTAGCTCGTAATAACTACTTCTATAAAGATAGAAATATGGTGGATAAACCATTCTTTACTTTAGACAATGAAGGAGGAAGAGGTGTATTCGTCCCTGCAGAAACTATTTTAGCGAACGGTGCTTCTGATTGGAAACAAGGTAGAAAATCAAACCAACTAGGTCGTGTATTAGAGTTAGTAAGTGAAGGAAAAGTAAATAACTATGCTTTAGTATTTGACACGAATTATAACTATTACAGAGATGGACAGATAGCAGTGAGTTATACTTGGAACTCTACTAAGGACAATACTTCTTATAATGGAAACGTAGCTAACTCGGCTACACTAGGACTACCAGTAGCAGATGACCCTAGAGATTTAAGCAAGATGAGCTATTCTGATAATCACTTTAGACATAAGTTAGTAGTGTATGGTAATGCACCTAGTTTCTACGGAGTGAATGTAGGAGTGAGATTCTCTGGTATTGGAGGAACGAGATATAGCTTATTATCAGGAGGTAATACGAATGGAGATTTTGTTAGTGGTAATAATGACTTAGCGTATGTATTTGATATCAATGATCCTAAGACTCCACAGCATATTAAGGATGGATTACAAGCGATTATGGATAATCCAGAAGTAAGCAGTAGCCTTAAAAATTATATCCAAGATAGCTATGGTAAAATAGCAGAGAGAAACGGAGGAAAGAATAGCTTCTATGGTGTATTTGATTTGCGTATAGCGAAGACTTTCCATGTTAAAGGGAAACACAAGTTTGAGCTATCAGCAGATGTATTTAACGTAGCGAACTTATTGAATAAAGATTGGGGAGTGAATAAATCTATGAGAACGCAGTCTCTATATGCTTTAGGGGTACCTAAGAAAGGGGAGACAGCTGCTTTACCAGGTTTTGATCAAGCTACACAACAATTTAATTATAGAGTAAATACAAAAGGGACTCCTGTCAATAGAGGAAACCCATACCAAATACAAATAGGGTTAAAATATAGTTTTAATTAATGCTTTCATAGTTAATAGATTATCAGGTTAATGCACTAATTCTTAAAAGTGGGACTCGTCAGAGTTCCACTTTTGTTTTTATTATACAATAGTAAAAGTGGCTTGATGTACTAATTTGTTGTAATTTTAAAGGTTAAATACAAGAATATGGAATTTGATTACTTTGACAAGATTAGGAAGATTAGAACGGGTATCCGATTCTACAGTGAGCTTCTAATAGAGGCTTCGTGGAATATGTGGAATATCAAAACGAGGGTAGGTATTTTCTTCTTTTCTTTAGTCGCTGCACTGTTAGGTACTTATTTTTTAGCTCCAGATGTTTTTAGTGAAGCTCAGAAATACACCATGTTTATTTTAATATTCTCTATATTACTCTGGGCGACAGAAGCCATTCCTCCCTTTGCGGTAGGGATTATGATTATAGGTTTTCTCGTCTATACCATGGGGAATATACAGGGAGCCACGATTTCGCCCCAGGAGATATCAGATACCTGGTCAGACAGTGTGATCTGGATATTCTTAGGAGGTTTCTTCTTGAGTGAAGGAATGCGGAAGACCAATCTTGACTTGTCGTTGTTTAAGAAGACCATTTCTATTTTTGGCTCTAATCCTAATATGCTAGTATTAGGTATTATCATTGTTACTTCAGTTCTATCCTTGATTATCTCGAATACAGCGACTGCTGCTATGGTATTAGCTTCAGTGATGCCCTTGATAGATAGAGAGGGGAAAGACTCTAATATGTCTAAGGCTATCTTAGTCAGTATTCCAGCTGCTGCTACCTTTGCAGGGATGATGAGTATGGTATCTACACCTCCTAACTTAATCGTAGTGAACGTATTGAAATCTAAAGGATTCGATGTTACGTTTTCTCAGTGGTTGTTATTAGGGTTCTTACCAGCCGTAGTTTTATTAGGAACATTCTGGTATGCTGTAGTGCGCAAGTATACTTCTAAGGTAAAAGGATTAGATGTTTCGTTTGCAAACAAAGCCTTAGAAATGACGAATAGTATGCGCTTACAGCGTCTAGCCGTTATTATCATCTTAGGAGTGACAGTATTGATGTGGATGTTAGGAAGTAGATTACATATACCTACAGCAGGAGCCGCGATGGTGCCTATTATGTTCTTGCCGATGTTGGGGATTATCACAGCAGAGGACGTGCGCAGATTGCCTTGGGATACCTTGATGCTAGTAGCGGGAGGGTTATCTCTAGGGATGGCTATTAAAGAGCTACTAGCACCATATTACTCTCAGTTCTTAGCAGGGATGGAGTTTAATATGATCGTGATGATGATTATTTTCGCAGTAGTGACAGTGTTGTTTTCTAATATTATGAGTAGTACTGCTACAGCTACTATTGTGATTAATATTGCCGCTATTGTACTACCTACAGATCAGTTATTACCGGTAGGGTTAGTGGTAGGACTTTGTTCTTCGTGTGGATTATTCTTACCAGTATCTACGCCGCCTAATGCCATTGTCTTTGGTACAGGGATGTTGAAGCAAAAGGACTTCGTACTCGGTGGATTATTTGGAGCGATATTAGGTACTACGATTATCATCTTATGGGTGTTATTCTTACAGTATTTCACAGGTTTCTTTGAAGCAATATAAAGTATAAATAACGAATAAAATAAAAGGCGTATTCACACTGAATACGCCTTTCTGCTTAAAATAACCTAACCAAAATGTATTATATTCTCTCTGGGAAGTTGGTGATGATACCGTCTACTTTTAAGTCTTTTAGACGTTGGATATCTTTCTCCTCATTCGCAGTATATGGATATATTTTTAACTTAGCTTGTTTGATTTTACTCACGTTTTTCTCATTCAATGTTTTGAAGTAAGGATTGATCGCTACAGCCTTGATCTTATGTGCAAATTTAATAGCATCAGCTGGCTCTTTAGAAGTCAGTACAGCGATGTCTAAATTAGGATCTAGAGCAGCTATTTTTTCTAATTCATCCCATTTAAAACTAGAGATGATAAAGTCTGCATTCGTCCATCCTTTTTGTTTGAACTGTTGGATGATAGCGTATGTACCTTCTGCGGTATTCGCTCCTTTTAGTTCTATATTTAATACCGCTTTCCTATTGATAGCAGCAATAATATCTTCTAGGGTAGGCATTTTATATTTACCATCTACTAGTAGCGCTTGTAGTTCTGCTTGAGTATATTGTTCGATATTTCCTTTACCGTTCGTTAGTCGTTCTAAGGTATCATCATGATGTACCATTAGAGCGCCATCTTTTACTTTAAAAACGTCTATTTCGATTGCATCAGATTTCATCTCTACAGCTTTCAGTACAGATTCTACTGTGTTCTCCGTTACGTGCCCCATAGCACCTCTATGTGCGATACGCAATACTTTATTATCTTGTGCAAATGCAAATGAACTCATAGCTAAACATAAAACTAATAGTCTCTTTTGGAATCTCATGGTATCTGTTTTAATTGATTAGGACAAAGATGAATGTTTTATGTATTGTCAACTTTACCTTAATATTATTGTTGTGTAAACAAACTAAAATAAACGCCTTGATAGGAGAGAAGCCAGAGACGGTATGATTAAATAATTTTTTAGATTCTAAAAGAAAGGTACAAAAAAAGCTGTTCAGTGAAGAACAGCTTTTAAATATTATTTTACTGGTGTACCGAATAAGTCAAACTCATAAGCACTATCGATGTGGATATCTGCATATTCACCTATTTTCAGATAGTGTTTAGTAGCGTCTATTCTTACCTCGTTATCTACGTCTGGGCTATCGAACTCAGTACGTCCTATAAACTCAGTACCTTCTTTTCTATCAATGATACAACGGAATGTCTGTCCTATCTTCTCTTGGTTTAGATCAAAAGAGATTTGTGCTTGGATTTCCATGATTTCGTTTGCACGAGCTTGTTTTACTTCCTCTGGAACATCGTCTTCTAGTAAATAAGCATGTGTGTTTTCTTCATGAGAGTAAGTAAAACATCCTAAGCGTTCAAACTTCATTTCTTGTACCCAATCTTTTAAGATTTGGAAGTCTTCTTCTGTTTCTCCTGGGTATCCTACGATCAATGTCGTACGAATAGCCATACCTGGTACAGCTTCTCTAAACTCTTTTAATAGCTTAGTAGTCTTCGCTTGTGTAGTACCACGGCGCATAGACTTTAAGATATTGTCAGAGATATGTTGTAGAGGGATGTCTAGGTAGTTACAGATCTTAGGTTCTCTCTTCATTAGTTCTAATACATCCATAGGGAATCCTGTAGGGAATGCATAGTGAAGACGGATCCATTCGATACCTTCTACTTTCGCTAAGTTCTCTAATAGCTCTGCTAAGTTTCTCTTTTTGTATAAATCTAATCCGTAGTAAGTCAAATCTTGAGCGATCAAGATTAACTCTTTTACTCCGTTTTTAGCTAATCCCTCAGCTTCTTTTACTAATTTCTCGATAGGTTGAGATACGTGTGCTCCTCTCATTAAAGGGATAGCACAGAAGCTACAAGGACGGTCACATCCTTCAGCGATTTTAAGGTAAGCGTAGTTTTTAGGAGTAGTCGTCAGACGCTCTCCTAATAATTCGTGTTTATAGTCAGCTCCTAATGCTTTTAATAACAAAGGTAAATCTGTCGTACCAAAGTATTGATCTACATTAGGGATTTCAGCTTCTAAATCAGGTCTGTATCGCTCAGATAAACATCCAGTAACGAAGACCTTGTCAACAATACCTTCCTCTTTTTTCTCTACGTATTCTAAGATTGTGTTTACTGATTCCGCTTTTGCGTTATTAATAAAACCACAAGTGTTGATCACCACAATATTAGCTTCATCATTAGCAGCCTCATGTGTTACCTCTTTTCCACTTGCTTTTAATTGTCCCATTAACACTTCACTATCGTAAACGTTTTTTGAACAACCTAAAGTAATTACGTTGATTTTATTCTTTTTTAAAGTTTTGGTTCTCATTGATTTAAAAAAATTGGACTGCAAAATTACATTTTTTTTAGCTACAAACTAAGCGCTTTAGTATAATTATGTGAATCTAGTAGTCTAATTATAAGCATTCTGTTTTAGAACCTTGATTTTATGAGGGATATAAATCAATCGATGTAAGAGATAAGATTTGATTGTACAGCGCCATCGTTGTCTTTTAATTTTAGGTGTTTACGAAACACCTAAAGATTTTGAAGAGTCCTGTTTCTTAAGAATAATATTTACCCCTTCAATATTGCGACAACACCTCTTCAATGTTCCTTCAAGAAAAGTGCTTTAAACTAGAGCAATCTTGGGGAAATGTTGAAGAAGTGTTGAAGGAATAGGTATGAAGGCTTGTTTTTAGTAGGATAGTGAGGTGTTAAGGTTGAATGGTAATAAAAGGGTGTTTTTTAGTAATGATTTGATATTTAGGTTTTTATTGTTATTTGTTCTCGATATGAGTATAAAAAAGATATAATTTTTTATAAGAAAAGGATAGTGATAGTAGGGGGAAAACTGGTTTTGAGTAAAAAAGGAGTAAAATAAAGGGGATAAATTACTATAAAACGATTCTTAAGGGGCGAAATAGATCAATAAATAGAAGTAAAAGAGAAAATGAAGAAGAATAAATTTAGTCTTCGTTTTGGACTATATCATGAGATAAAGTAGGGGGTCTAAACGAACAAATAGTGCTGAGGTTCTATTTATACGGTATGTGTGGTAAATGATGAGAATAAAAAAGAGGCTATCGAATAAATGATAGCCTCTCGGTATATTGTTTGTTTATGTGTCTTTATTATAATCTAAAGATACCACCGAATACGATGATTGTTTCTCCGAACCAGAAGTTGTGCATAGCTCTATCTGATTTGCTAGCTGTAGTACGTACATCATACATATCAATGTATCCACCTTTTAACTCTGCTTGAACGAAGAAGTGTTTAAAGAAAGTCACGTTAAGACCTGCTTTAGCTGATAGACCAAATCCAGAAACGTGGAATTCGTCATATCTTTCTTTACCTAATAAAGTAGTATTTGTTTTTGGGAATACAATACCAGCTCCAACACCTTCAGTTAAGTTGATCTGAACTTTATCTGTGTTCCATACTCCAAAAAGTTTAGAGATGTCATCCACACGGTTTAACTCTACGTTGATATAGTTTAATCCGTCTGTGTGTTCGAACATTAAGAAATCTTCAGTTAGATTTACTTGGTTAGGGTGTCCAGGGATAGTTTCTCCGTAAGAACCTTGACCAGGGTAGTATCCTAAGATACCTACTGTTTGGTTTTGATCCATTACATATTTCATGTGATCAACTCCTAAAGAGATATTATATTTATCAGTGATAAAGTAACCTACTCTTAAGTTCGTTTGTGGAATAGTCATACGAGTAGGGTTAAGGTAGTCGATATGCCATCCTTTAGGTTTGTCAGATGCTTCTACATTCTGTAAGATGAAGTCATAGTCATCACCTCTAAATCGAATGTCAGAATTACTGAAAGTACCGCGGTTACCTCCCCAGTAAATGTAGAATTTACCTTTGTTAGAATCTGTATAACGCAGAGGAGTAGTTACACCTTCTTGAGCAAAACTTGTAGCAGTAGCAAGCAAGCATATTGCAGCGAAAAGTTTAAAAATATACTTCATTATTTGCTTATTATTATTTTTATAAAAATCGAACTGCAAAGGTATAATAAAAAAATCTCTTTATCAGTTTATCCGATAAAGAGATTAAGTACTTAAACTTCTAATCTAATTAGAAATTAATGTTGTATGTCAAACTTACAAAGTTATCTGTCGTTTTAATATTAGCAGGCTTATAAGGATTTATACCTGTAGTATCAACTAAGTAAGAATTATAAGACTGTGAAGTTCTAGAATAAGACAAGTCTAAACGAGAACTACCGAAAGTATATCCGATACCTGCAGAGTAGCCATTTAGGTCACTATACATTTTATAATCCTTCTTATAAGGACTCTGCTCGAAGCGATATCCAGCTCTTAAGCTTACTTGCTTGATAATGTATTCTCCTCCGACACGTACTTCACTTGCTCCTGTCATCATGGTATTGATTCCTTGGTTTAAGCCGTAGTAAGTATCATTACCTGTAGGTCTGAACTCGTTATTGCTATAATCTTTGAATGTATAATCTACACTAATCAGTCCTTTATCTTTAAAGATATAAGCTAAACTCCCTGTGTATTTAGAAGGGGTTCTCAGTCTATAACGATCGAATACATTCACTACTCTAGGATCTACTACAGCATTATTCTCACCTACACGAGATGTAGAAAGCCCTTGGATTAATTCATCCTTTAGAGAGTACCAAGTAGGTGACTCGTATGCCAGACCTGCTCTTAAAGATTCCGTAATCTGTCCAATAGCTCCTATATTAAATGAGAATCCTGTCCCATAAGTATAGACTTCATTAAAGTAACTCATTGACTGAATAGATCCTTTTCCTCCTGGTGTAGCGATAGTCTCCTGAGCAAGGCTGCTCTGAGTGTAATCTACTACGTGAATATTCAGGTTTGCTCCTACGTAGAATCGTTGCCCAAGTTGTGCTGCAAAGTTAGCTGCAAACTTGTTTGTGAACCCGCTGTTGCTAAATGTTCTAGCTTGGTTATACTGACTATTTTGATTATAGTTCGCTGTATATGTTCCGTCTTGTGTACCTTTATTGATTAACCATGCTTCGTGTGCTAAGTAGGTTTGTTGTCCTACGAACCCTCCATTATGACCAGCATACATATAGGCTTGCTCTGCAGAGTTAGCTTGTGGTTGTGCGATACCATGGGGTACTTTAGCTCCATTAGCCATGTTTAGGAAATAGTCTCCTAAACTATTGTGTGTATTCGTTCCTCTGAATAAGATGTCGTTTCTTAGATTCTTAGTGCTCTCATAGTTAAGTCCTATCGTGAACTTTTTCATCGTAGCGTTGTCATTGTAGTTGTTAAAAACAAATACTGCTCCCATCTGACCTAAGTCTAGACCATCATAGTTTTTTGACGTATTATTACCATAGTAGTTAGCTTTATTGTTTCTAGCTAAATAAGATAAACTGAAAGCTGCTGTATTATAATTAAATATAGCTCCCCCTGCCGGGTTAATATTCGTGGCAGATAAATCTCCCCCTACTGCACCAAAAGCTCCACTCATTCCTCTAAAACGAGCTGTACCATTTAGATCTGATTGATTATATCTCATGACATCTGTAGGTGCAGTTTCTTGAGCATAGGCTGCTGCGGATAGTAAGATAGAACTTACTAATGTATAAAAATACTTGTTCATTTTTTCTGTCTTGTTTACTTATATATTATCTACTGTAACTACTGCGTGAACTACCTCCACCGCTAGAAGAGCTTCTAGATCCTCCACTGTAACTACTTCCACTACTGCGCGAGTATGAAGAAGAAGGGGTAGAGTAGCTGCTACGTGAATAAGAACTTCTGGAGTTATTATTATAGTTGCTATTGCTATTATTAGAAGAGTTATTGTTATAACGAGCGTTGTTATATGAACTAGTACCGTAAGAAGATCTTGAGTAAGAACTTCTAGAGTTGTTGTTATAACCTGAGTTGCTGTTTCCTCTATTATTCGTTTGGTAGCTTGATCTGCTATAACTCGATCTACTGCTATTAGAGTAGTTACTATTACTTCTTCCAGAGTAGCTACTTCTTGTATAGGCAGAGTTGCTATTCCCTCTATATCCGTTGTTAGAGTTGTATGATGATCTAGTGTAGCTAGATCTTCCTCCTGTAGGATAAGCTACATTATTATAGTAGTAATTAGGTCTGTGTGAGTAGTATCCTCCATAATAAGGATAGCCATAATAGCCACCCCATGGACGACCATAGTATCCACCGCCCCAGCCCCAACCGAAGCTCATACCAAATCCACCACCCCAATAGTATGGGCTATAGAAAGGATCGTAATAACCACCCCAATAACTGCCATAGTATGGATAACCATAGCCACCATATCCATAGTAAGGGTATCCGTAACTATTATTATAGTAATTAATACTTACACTGCTAGGCTCAGTACCCCAAGAGCCGTAAGATACAGCTTGTTTCGGTTTGTGTTGAATAACACTGTCATTGACTGGTGAAGTATATTGATTTACATCAGTGAAATATTCAAACTCGTCACTTTTTGACTTGAAATACTCCGCATAGTAATTAGCGTCAGGATTTTGATTGTTGCGATATTGTTGAGTATTCTCACCTTGACTATATATACCATCGTGATAAGAGGTATTATAATACGAACCACAAGAAACAGTTAATCCTCCTATAAGCAAAAACATACCTAATTTGCTTAATAATCTAGAAGTTTGGATAATTGTTTTCATTTCGTTGTTTTTTTAATTGTCGGTCAAAACAAATTTAGTTAGTTTTGTGGAATTATTATAGTTAATTAAGAGTTAAACAATTTTAACTGCTAATATATTAAAAATGAGCAAGAATATTACTAAAAGAAGTGAGGACTACTCTAAATGGTACAATGAATTAGTTGTCAAAGCAGATTTGGCAGAGAATTCAGGTGTACGTGGATGTATGGTTATCAAGCCTTACGGGTATGCTATCTGGGAGAAGATGCAAGCAGAGTTAGACAAGAAATTTAAAGAAACTGGTCACCAAAATGCTTATTTCCCCTTGTTTATCCCCAAATCTTATTTTAGTAAGGAGGCAAGTCACGTAGATGGATTTGCTAAGGAGTGTGCAGTTGTAACTCATTACCGATTAAAAACAGGAGAAGACGGAAAAACGATAGAGGTAGATCCAGATGCTAAGTTAGAGGAGGAGTTAATCGTACGTCCTACATCAGAAACAATTATTTGGGATACATATAGAAAGTGGATTGAGTCATACCGTGACTTACCAATCTTAGTGAATCAATGGGCGAACGTAGTTCGTTGGGAAATGAGAACTCGTCTATTCTTAAGAACAGCTGAGTTTTTATGGCAAGAAGGTCATACTGCGCATGCTACTGAGAAAGAAGCTGTGGCAGAGGCAGAACAAATGTTAGACGTATATGCAGACTTTGCAGAGAACTTTATGGCTATTCCGGTAGTAAAAGGATTCAAAACAGAGAATGAGCGTTTCGCAGGAGCTATTGAGACTTACTGTATTGAGGCACTAATGCAAGATGGTAAAGCATTACAAGCGGGTACATCACATTTCTTAGGACAAAACTTTGCTAAGGCATTTGATGTTAAGTTTACTTCACAAGAAGGGAAACAAGAGCACGTATGGGCTACATCATGGGGAGTGAGTACTCGTCTGATGGGAGCATTAATCATGACTCACTCTGATGACAATGGTTTAGTATTGCCACCAAACTTAGCACCTATACAAGTAGTTATCGTACCTATTCATAAAACTGACGAGCAGTTAGATGCTATTCGTGAGGAAGTGAAAAAGATTACAGATAGATTTAAGAAATTAAATATTTCTTTCAAATTTGATGATCGTACAGCATATAAGCCAGGATGGAAATTTGCTGAGTACGAACTAAAAGGAGTGCCTGTGCGTGTAGCTGTAGGGCCTAAAGATCTAGAGAATGGAACTTTCGAAGTTGCACGTCGTGATACGCTTACTAAAGAGGTGGTGTCTAAAGAGGGTATCGTAGAATATATCCAAGATCTATTAGAGACTATCCAAAGTAACTTATTTAAGAAAGCTTACGATTATAGAGCTGAGCATATCACTGAGGTGAATTCTTTTGAAGAATTTAAAGAAGTGCTAGAAGGTAAGGGAGGATTTATTTCTGCACACTGGGATGGTACTGTTGAGACAGAAGAAAAGATCAAAGACCTTACAAAAGCTACAATTCGCTGTATTCCAATTGATAGAAAAGAGGAAGAGGGAATATGTGTGCTAACAGGCAAGCCTTCTAAGGGTAGAGTATTATTTGCAAAAGCATATTAATTTCATTTTTTTTTGTTTTTCTCTTGCGGGATAAAAAATTTATTGTAGTTTTGCATCCGCATTAGAGAAACAAATGGTCCGTTCGTCTAGGGGTTAGGACGCCAGGTTTTCATCCTGGTAACAGGGGTTCGATTCCCCTACGGACTACAGAGTTCTCTTTAAAGAGGATTTATCTAATGCAAATTGGTCCGTTCGTCTAGGGGTTAGGACGCCAGGTTTTCATCCTGGTAACAGGGGTTCGATTCCCCTACGGACTACAAAAGTTCTTTGACTAAAAAATATATAAATAATTATTGGTCCGTTCGTCTAGGGGTTAGGACGCCAGGTTTTCATCCTGGTAACAGGGGTTCGATTCCCCTACGGACTACAGATTCTCTTTTTGAGAGTTTATAGATTATAATTATTGGTCCGTTCGTCTAGGGGTTAGGACGCCAGGTTTTCATCCTGGTAACAGGGGTTCGATTCCCCTACGGACTACAGATATTCTTTTGGGGATTTATATATTACAATTATTGGTCCGTTCGTCTAGGGGTTAGGACGCCAGGTTTTCATCCTGGTAACAGGGGTTCGATTCCCCTACGGACTACAGATTCTCTTTTTGAGAATTTTATTTATTACAATTAATTGGTCCGTTCGTCTAGGGGTTAGGACGCCAGGTTTTCATCCTGGTAACAGGGGTTCGATTCCCCTACGGACTACAAGAGAAAAATAGTATAGACTTAATAAAATATTTAAGAAATGGCAAATCATAAGTCAGCTTTAAAAAGAATTAGAAGTAACGAAAAGAAAAGAGTATTAAACAGATATCAGCACAAAACAACTCGTAATGCTATCAAAGCTTTACGTTTGATCGAAGATCAAAAAGATGCTGCTGCTAAATTACCTGTAGTTGTTTCTATGATTGATAAATTAGCTAAGAAAAATATCATTCATGACAACAAAGCTTCTAACTTGAAATCAAAATTAACAAAACACGTTGCTGCTTTATAGTATTATAGAGACAACGATTTGGTTTGTAAGTAAAAAATATCAAGCTCTCAATACTGAGAGCTTTTTTTGTTGATACTATTCATTTTTAAATGAATATATTTGCAGCGAGAAAGAAATTCTAATTTTAAAATCCCTATATGACACCAATTAGGAATATTGCTATTATAGCACACGTTGACCACGGTAAAACTACTATGGTTGATAAAATTTTACACCACTGTCAATTATTTCGTGAGAATGAAACATCAGGAGAGTTGATTTTAGACAACGAAGATATCGAAAGAGAAAGAGGTATTACTATTACTTCTAAGAACGTTTCGGTAAGCTATAAAGGAACAAAAATTAACATTATCGATACTCCAGGTCACGCGGATTTCGGAGGAGAGGTAGAACGTGTTTTAAATATGGCTGATGGTGTTCTTTTGATTGTAGATGCTTTTGAGGGACCAATGCCTCAAACTCGTTTCGTACTTCAAAAGGCGATTAGTTTAGGTTTAAAACCATGTGTGGTTGTTAACAAAGTAGACAAAGAAAACTGTACTCCAGAGGAAGTACACGAGAAAGTGTTTGACTTAATGTTTGAACTTGGAGCAGAAGAATGGCAGATGGATTTCCCAGCTGTATATGGTTCTGCTAAAAACAACTGGATGTCTGATGATTGGAAAAAACCAACAGACTCTTTCGAACCATTATTAGATATGGTTTTAGAGCATATTCCAGCTGCTAAAATGAATGAAGGTACTCCTCAGATGTTAATCACATCTTTAGATTACTCTACATTTACAGGACGTATTGCTATTGGTCGTTTACATAGAGGTATTTTAAAAGAGGGAATGAATGTTTCTTTAATTAAGAGAGACGGTAAAACTGTTAAATCTAAAATTAAAGAGGTTCATACTTTTGAAGGATTAGGACGTAAAAAAGTATCTGAAGTACACGCAGGTGATATCTGTGCTGTAGTAGGTATCGAAGGATTTGAGATCGGTGACGTAATCGCTGACTTCGAAAACCCAGAAGCATTACCAACTATCACTATCGATGAGCCAACAATGAGTATGTTATTTACTATTAATGACTCTCCATTCTTCGGTAAAGAAGGTAAATACGTTACATCTAGACACATCAAAGATCGTTTAGCTAAAGAGTTAGAGAAAAACTTAGCTCTACGTGTAAACGAAACGGATAGTGCTGATAAATTTATGGTATTCGGACGTGGTGTATTGCACTTATCTGTATTGATCGAGACAATGCGTCGTGAAGGATACGAATTACAAATCGGACAACCACAGGTAATCATCAAAGAAGTTGATGGTGTTAAATGTGAGCCGATAGAAGAATTAACTATTGATATTCCTGAGAACTTATCTGGACGTGCTGTAGAATATGTTACTTTGAAAAAAGGTGAGATGTTAAGTATGGAGCCTAAAGGTGATCGTATGATTATTAAATTCTTAATTCCTTCTAGAGGTATTATCGGTTTAAGAAACCAGTTATTAACAGCTACTGCTGGTGAGGCTATTATGTCACACCGTTTCTTAGAATACCAACCATACAAAGGAGAAATCGCTGGACGTAACAATGGTTCATTAATTTCTATGGAGAATGGTAAGGCTATTCCTTATTCTATCGATAAGTTACAAGACCGTGGTAAATTCTTCGTTGATCCTAACGAGGATATCTATGAAGGACAGGTAATCGGTGAGAATACACGTAGTGATGATATGACTGTTAACGTTACTAAAACGAAAAAACTATCTAACGTACGTTCTTCAGGTGCTGATGATAAAGCTAGAATTGTTCCAGCTATCAAATTCTCATTAGAGGAAGCATTAGAGTACATCCAAAAAGATGAATACGTTGAGGTGACTCCTAAGTCATTACGTTTAAGAAAAATCTTCTTAAAAGAGACAGATCGTAAACGTAATACTATCAAATAATAAAAAATATTATTTTTAGAGATAAGAAAAACCGACCAGTGATGGTCGGTTTTTTTATTTTGCAAAGTTTTAATATTGAAGAAAGTTTTTGGTGCTTTGTTTTTTTGTATATTTCACGAAGTATCCTTATGAGAAGAGCTTTTTTGACTTAATACGACATTTTTATTTAAAAAAATGAATTGCGTAGTTTGGAATAAAATTCAAAAGAAAATATGTAAAAATGGATTATTTAAATAGATGTAATGAGAGAAATAAGGATAGAGAAGTATAGTTTTTGATAGAATGATAATTTTATAAATGGCTGTAAAAAGTCTGAAATATTATTAAATTTGTAATTTGTATAAGAAAACACAACCTTAGGTTATAAATATGGCAAAGTTCGAATTGAAATTACCCAAAATGGGAGAGAGTGTTGCAGAGGCAACAATTACAAACTGGTTGAAGAATGTAGGGGATCATATTGACGCTGATGAAACAGTATTAGAAATTGCTACAGACAAAGTTGATAGTGAGGTTCCATCAGAGGTTGAAGGAACTTTAGTAGAGATTTTATTCCAAGTAGATGATGTTGTTCAAGTAGGACAAACAATCGCAATCATAGAAACAGAAGGTGATGTTCCTGCATCAGCTCCAGCAGCAAGCAGTGCACCTGCAGAGGCAAAAGCTGTAGCGGAGACTGTAGCAGTAGCACAAGATACAGTAGCTACGCCTGTTGATTTTTCAGACTCTGATAAGTTCTTTTCTCCATTAGTTAAAAATATAGCTAAAGAAGAAGGGGTATCTGTAGCTGAATTAGAAGCGATAGCGGGTACTGGTAAAGATGGAAGAGTAACTAAGAATGATATCTTAGATTATATTAAAAATAGAGGAAACCAACCTCAAGCTGCAGCTGTAAAAGTAGAAACGCCAAAGGCTACTCCTGCTCCAGCGGCTCAAACTGCTTCTAAAGCAGCTCCAGTATCTGTAAACGGTGCTGACGAAATCGTAGAGATGGACCGTATGCGTAAGCTGATCTCAGGATATATGGTGAAGTCTGTACAGACTTCTGCTCACGTACAGTCATTCATCGAAGTAGATGTGACGAATATTGTGAACTGGAGAAATAAAGTGAAGAATTCATTCGAGAAGAGAGAAGGAGAGAAACTTACGTTCACACCTATCTTTATGGAGGCTGTAGCGAAGGCATTAAAAGACTTCCCTGGAATGAATATCTCTGTAGAAGGTGATTATATCATTAAGAAGAAAAATATTAACTTAGGTATGGCTGCTGCATTACCAAACGGAAACTTAATTGTACCAGTAATTAAAAATGCTGATCAGTTAAACTTAGTAGGTATGGCTAAAGCGGTTAATGACTTAGGTAATCGTGCTAAAGCTGGTAAATTAAAACCAGACGATACTCAAGGTAGTACGTATACAGTAACTAACGTTGGTACTTTTGGAAGTGTATTCGGTACGCCAATTATCAACCAACCAGAGGTAGGTATCCTTGCATTAGGAGCTATCCGTAAAGTACCTGCTGTTATCGAAACTCCAGAAGGAGACTTTATCGGTATCCGTCAGAAAATGTTCTTATCTCACAGCTATGACCATAGAGTAGTAGATGGAGCATTAGGAGGACAGTTCGTACAGAGAGTGGCTCAAATATTAGAAGCATTCGATCCTAATAGAGAGATATAATTCTTGATAAAATAAATATAGAACGGTTTCACAGTAGTGAGACCGTTTTTTTATATCTTGTTTTGACCAAAAAATAACGAAATAATGAAGAATGCTTTTTTAAACTGGAGTAGTGGGAAGGATGCTGCTTATGCCTTATATCAGATACAACAAAGTAATGAGTTAGAAGTAGTGCGTCTAATGACTACTGTTAATGAACATTTCGGGCGGGTATCTATGCATGGGATAAGAGAAGAAGTATTAAAACGACAAGCAGAATGCATAGGAATCTCTTTAGATATAGTACACCTTCATGAAAAGCTCTCTCTACAGGAGTATGAAGCTATTATAATGACTCAATTGGAAGAGTATAAGCGTGTAGGTATATTGGATAGTATTTATGGAGATATTCTCTTAGAAGACTTAAAAACGTTTAGAGAGGCACAGCTAGCAAGGTTAGGAATCACAGGCGTATTTCCACTGTGGAATAGAGATACAACAGCATTAATTCACGAAATGGTAGACTGTGGTTTGAAAACAATTGTCGTTTGTGTCAATGAGCAATATCTCGACAAAAGCTTTGTTGGACGTACGATAGATAAGCAGTTTATAGAAGATTTGCCTGATGGAGTTGATCCTTGTGGAGAGAATGGCGAGTTTCATACCTTTGTCTATGACGGGCCAATGTTTAAAAAGCCTGTTCCTTTTGAAGTAGGTGAGATGGTCTATAAGACCTATGATGCCCCTAAACAATGTCATCAAAAGGAAATATTACACTATGGCTTTTGGTTTTTAGATATTTTGTAACTCTGTTTATTCTTGTATGGTAGAGATGAGGCTTCTAAGCTTCTATTGAATTTAGTAAATAGTGGTATTTATTAGAGCATTAATATAAGGATTTAACTTTCCCAATTAATATCTATCAAATGACCCTGTAAGTCTGTTCTTATCACAATTACGGCATCTGCGTATTCTTTACCAATACTGTAGTCAAATACTAAATAATACTTTTTGTTTAGCTCATCTACTGGATACAACCAAATATGAACTAGTTTGAGTTTTTGATATAAGATAGTATTTCCTTCTTTGGATAGGTTATTTATCCCCAATGACGCTAGCTCTTCTCTCTGTAATTCTTCTAAATGAAAGGTGATGTATTCTTGTACAAGACTTGTGTCAGAATTATAATCTTGTTGTAGATATTCTTTGTTTCTATTGTTAAATGTAGGGATAGCTTCTATAAAATCTTCTTCATTGAGTTGAATCCTATTAAAGTCAATATTGATGTTTATTGTATCTTGTTGGACTACTATTCTTTTAAAATAAGAATGATCAGGAGAGGTGTTATTATGATGTATAAATAAGAAAATACCTAATATTGAACCTATAATAATTATAAACAATAATATTCTTTTGGTCATAGGAAGTGCTTTCTTTTTTGAGAATACAAAGTTACATGATTTTATGTGAGTGATTCATAATCATTTGCGATTATTATTTTTTGAAATGAATGAGTATTAAAGTAAAAAGCCTAGATAATATGAATTACCTAAGCTCTCAGTATATTTTAATAAGAGAATTATTATATAAAGAATTCTCCTGTATCACTCATTCCCATAGGAAGAGCTGTTCTGTCTATCCATTCTTCTGTTTGTAAGCAAGGGATAGGTTGAGTGTGTAGTTTAAGTTCAAATCCTTCTCTTGCTTTCTGTACAATCTGCTCTTCTATATTAGAAGAGTTGGTCGCAAAGAATTCTTTGGTTTCTTCAGCAATATGCAGTAATACAATTTGTGTTTTATTATCAATAGTGTGAATATCCAATACTTTATAGTAAGCGCCTGACTGTATCATTACTAATCCGTATTCTTCCATCTGAGGAACAAGAGCTGCTACATCTTTAGCATGAGCAGAGGCGATAAGGTAACGCAAGTTGGTAGTAAGTCCGCCTCCTTTATAAGTAGCATCTGTGAAACCGCATTCTTGTATAATCTGCCCAATATGATATTTATCGATTAACTCTTGACTTAGTTCACAGTCGCGATAGAATAGGGCTAACCCTGCAAAAGTCATATTGAATATTTCTTCTATTTGTTGTTTGTCCATTAGGTATGGGGGTTTGTTCATTCAAAATAATAAGTGACGAAGTTACTTAATTTAGAAAGTATTCTTTTAAATTTCTTCTTTTTCTGTTGGGGGCATATACTGTTCATTCATTTTCATCACTCGCTTCATTATTCGTTTTTGTAATATCTTAGGAGCGATGACTTTCAGCGTTTCACCGAAGCCAAGTATTTCTCTCTCGAGTTCGAAGTTAAGAACCACATCTATGCGTATCTTCATACCTGTCTCATCTTCTTCTAATACTTGCTGAGAGTGGTGTAGGGGTTTGGTCTTTACGTAAGGCATATTATAGGCATTCACCCATAGTATTACCTTCTGAGCTCGATCTTGTTCTGTCTTAGTTACTCCAAGGGTATCATTATAATATCGGTCAAAGTCTACTCCTTCATATTCTTTATAAGGTTCGTTTGCTAAGGCATATACATTGATGATACGGTCAAGTGCCAATGTCAGTAAATGTTTATGGCTACTACTGCGCACGACTACAAACCACCTGTTGCGATACTCTTTTAATAAGTATGGATAGTAGATATTCTTAGTAGCTTCTTTAGACTTGAAAGATTTGTATTCTATTAGTAGGGTTTGTTTATTCTTAATGGCATCATATAAAGGACTGATAAATTTAATTCCCTTTAGCAAACTATTGCCCTCCATTTGTATATAGTTAGGCGCTTTCGTACTACGGGTCAGTAAACTGTTATCCAACTTCGCAATGACTTCACTCATCTCATCTACTTGACTGAATCCGTTGAGGTGTTTCAGGATAGCGACTACTTCTTTTAGCTTTTCTGTATCTGCATCGTTGATAGGAGAGTTTTTGATGCTGTAGTTAGCATCCTCATAGGTATAATATTTTCTATCTACTACGATGATAGGAGCGTTATATCCAAGGCTATCACTACGCATTGCTTGTATGTCGAGCTGTATCGTACGCTTGCTGATACCAGTGTCTATACCTTCGTATTCGTATAGGGCATCAGCTACCTTCTCGATGAGGTCATTCAGTGTCCATTTTCTGAATCTGTTTCGTAGACATTCATCAATAATTCGGTAGCGCAATAGTGCTAATTTGTTCGTTGCCATGCGTTTTATGTTATTTTTCTTAATCAAATATACTTATTCTTCTCTTTATGTACGCAGTATAATTGCGTAGTTGTTTTTTGTTTGAATTATTTATAATTGTAATTAGCTGATATTTAGTGGTTAATAAAAAGTTTTACAAATATTTATTAGTGCGCAATTTGATTGCGTAGGTAGGTATGCATCTTTGTACTGTTCGAAAGATACAAACCTTGGAAGCGTTTCAGTATAGCGCAGAAGTAAGGGGCAGTAGTTTACCTTATCCTGTTTGTAATCAGAAGAACAACTAATATGGGATTAGTAAAATGTTCATGTCGTAGGTTCGAATCCTACTATTACCTCAGGGTAATATAGATTAGCGGTTAGATCAGAACAATTGCCTTTTAAGCAATTTTGGAGAAGAAGAGGAACTTCATTAAAAATCCTCTCCATATAAAAAAGGTTCAGTTAAATAGTGTTTCTGTCTTTTCTTCATACAGTCTTAGACTAAGAGAATAAAAGACAACTTATCAAAGCCTGTAAAAACAAGCTATGCTGTAGAAGAGGGATAAGGGATGATATAGGGTGGATGACTTGCTCAGTGAGACATTCAGGACTATACACAAGCTATTCTATTGTACAGTTTACTTCTTTTTCCGCCTGAGATAAGTGAAGGCTATTTAGACTGTTCTTTATGATAAAGACGTAAAATATTAAAAATATACAGCTATGAAAAAGTTACAAGTAAAAACAAATCACGTTGCCTTAGTGTTTAAACAAGGAGAATTACAGAGAGTATATACTGCTGGTGAATACTGGTTATGGGGTGAGAAAGAGGTGATGGAATACAATATGTCTGAGTACTTCGGTATGCGTAGAGATATAGAAGCTCTGTTATTAAATACAGAGTTAAGAGGAATGTTAGAGGTGATCGACGTGATGGATAATGAAGTGGTATTGGTGTATAAAAACAAAGTGTTTAATGTAGTATTAGGTGCTGGTAGACATATCTATTGGAAGGCTGCGACTGAGTACTCTTTTGAGCGGTATACTATAGATGGATTAGAAGTGGACAAGACTATCGCTCGTAATATCATGGGGAAAGGCAATATGTCAAACTTCGTGAGAATGTACACGGTAGGGGCTAATGAGAAAGGATTGTTATTCGTGGATGGGCAGTTCCAAGAGGTCTTGAATGCTGGTGAATACAGATATTGGAAAAACGATATCAAGGTACAAATCATCCTTGTCGATATACGTCAGCAAGTGATGGATATGAATGGGCAAGAGATATTGACGAAAGACAAAGTACAGTTGCGTATCAACTTCAATTTGGTGTACCAAGTACAAGATTTGTTGAATGCCTATGTGGACAACAAGGAGGTGGAGAAACAGATGTATAATGTAGTGCAATTGATGTTAAGAGAGAAAGTCGGTAGAATGTCTTTTGATGAATTGATGGAGAGCAAAGAGAACTTGTCTTCTGAAATCTTGAATGGGGTGAAAGAAGAAATAGCATCTTTAGGTATCGAAGTAAAAAACTGTGGTATCAAAGATATCATCTTACCAGGGGATATCAGAGAGATCATGAATCAGGTGTTGATCGCCGAGAAAAAAGCTCAGGCAAATATGATCACGCGTAGAGAAGAGACAGCTGCTACACGTAGCTTGTTAAACACAGCGAAGTTGATGGAAGAGAACGAAATGCTAATGCGATTAAAAGAAATGGAATACATCGAAAAGATCGCTGATAAAGTAGGAGAAATCAGCTTGTCTGGTGGCGGTAATGTCTTGAAACAATTGAAAGAGGTGTTTTCAAGATAGTTTACGGTTGACTGTTAACAGTGGATGGTAAAGAGGTAGTAGTTTAATTAGGTAAAACGTGGAGTATAGTAATTATGCAATTACCAAAAGGTCAAGTGTGATTTACTCCACTGAGGGACTCCAAGATGCAGGTTCGATTCCTGTCTGTTTCACAATAATAATCAAGGTCAAGTGGGTTTTACTTCTTTACACTTTTGGATAGCTAATAAGCCCACCCTTACCTGATTTAACAAAAGAATGATAGGTTAGAGCGACCTAATAAAAGCTCAAAATAAAGATTAGTAATTGAGGTCAAGTAGGTTTTACTTCTAAACATTTCCCTTGTATCAAACCTGCCCTTACCTGATTAAATTTAATAATTATGAAAACAAATGTATTAAGAGTAGCGATTAGAAATCAAGCTATTTATGTTGCAGATACAGCTATAACTGTAACGTTTAATAAAGAAGTATTCTCTTTTGTAGAGAATGTGAGAAAGCTTGGATTTGGGTTGAGTGAAGAGTTGTTGAATGCGTTAAAATACGTTGATTCTGAAACATACCAAGTTATTTATAACACTTTGCAAGGTATATTAGGAACCAAGCACAATTGGACTCCGTTAGTGAAAGATTGGTTAATACCAACAGGAGAAACAGACTTAGACCATTATATTACTTATATGGCAAATTGGTTTGGTACTTCTAATGATGAGACGTTAAGTTGTGGACATAAGATTCCTAAAAAGACCTTTCCCTTAGAACGATATAACGGATGTCCATTCTGTGGGACGCCATTTGAGTTTGAACAATTAAAGTTGTATGGTGGAGGTAGTAAAATGAAGGTATTGGACTTATGGCAAGATCAAGAGGCAACTACTTATTTAGAAGGTTTGATTAAGGCTAATACTGCTTTGGATGCGACGCAGATAGACTCGTTAAAAATGTTGTTGGCAGTATATCCTTTGCCTGCGGCAGAGGTGAAGATGAAGGAGACATTGATGTTGTTAATCGACTGTTATGTAGAGGCAGGTGAGATAGCTAAGGCGGGAGCGTTGTTAAAAAGCCCAACAGATATCATGAGATACTTGTGGTATAAGAAAACAGGTTTCTTACAATTGATACTGCCAAAGACTATTATCGCTCGTCAAGCGAAGAATCACGCTCATTTTAAGATGAGGTTAGATTCGAGTAATAGAGCGAAAGAAGATGTGAAAGAAAACTTGAAGTTAAAGTATTCGAGAAAAGAAGCATTAATGGTGGCTACTTGGTTAAACGAGATGGCGATGGATATCGAGTTGATGTGTGAGAATATGCACCCTAAACGCGGTATGTGGATCCGTTTCATCAGAGCCTTGCGTTTAGCTGAATACAGCAAGAGAACGGGGTTTGAACAATTAACAGAGTTATTAGATGTATTCTATAATCAAATCTATACTGTGACAGCAGGTAGAATAGAACACTACAGATTAAAGATGGATGCAGACCGCGCTTTTGCATTGCTAAAGTCGCGTCCTGGGTTATTCGCTCGTTCATTGTTTTCAAGTATGTTGTGTTTTGGTGACGACGTTACTTTAGAACACTTTGCTAAGGTGGTAGATAAAGTACCAATGAGGTTGTTATTGACGTTGAATATGTATGCAGATACGTATTTTGACCCAACTGCCAGTAGAGTAATGAAGCCATTAGGTGGAGTGAATAAAGTGATAGCTGTGAATCAATGGGTAAAAGCGTATGATGAGGCTACATTAAAAGCAATGGTGGGTAAGATAGAGTCTTTTGTGTTGACAGAAGTGATGCGTCGATTTGCAATGCAAAAGAATGAGAATAAAACAATCTATATCAGCGAGGATTTGTATAACATTCCTTTAGCAATAGGGGATAGAGCAGATAATGTTCAAGACTTGCCTGTAGCGTTAATGGGGACTAAGTTTCCATTAGAAGGACATGAGGTAAGATTGTTTATGCAGTGGGGGGCAGGTTTGCCTGCTCAACATTTAGATATGGATTTGAGCTGTCATATCGCTTATACAGATAAGGTAGAAGTGTGTAGTTATTACAGCTTGTCGCCATTAGGATGTCAGCATAGTGGAGATATCAGAAGTATTCCTAATCAGATAGGTACTGCCGAGTATATAAACATAGATGTGCAAGCATTGAGAAGAGCAAAGACGAAGTATGTAACTTTTACAAGCAATGCTTATAGTAATGGAGCTATAACGCCAAACTTGGTAGTAGGGTGGATGGATGCTAAGTATCCGATGACTGTATCAAACAATAAGGGCGTAGCGTACGATCCGTCAGCTGTAATTCACCAAGTACGTGTGACAAATAGCTTGACAAAAGGATTGGTATTTGGGGTGTTGGATGTTGAGAAAGGAGAGATTATATGGTTAGAGATGGCATTCGGTGGACAAAATATACAGTCATTGGATAGCAAAACATTAAACATATTCTTAAAGAAGTTAGAAGCCAAAACGAAAGTAGCAGATTTGTTAATGATTAAGGCTCAAGCACAAGGAATGAACATTGTGTATTCAGTAGAAGCAGCAGATGAGGTGTACGATGCTAAATGGGCTATTGATTCGGCTAATGTGATGAGGTTAATTAGTTGACAGTTAATGGTGTTGTAGAGATTCAATTTCTTGCGTCTTGACTCACTGTAAAACAATAACCATAAGCCATTCTTCTTGTCCCACTTTTTGATACCAAAAGCGACTATAATGAGTCAAATGAGTTCATTATAGTCACTTCAAAAAAAGCATGAAAGGTGAATAAGTAGTTTTGTGAGGAATCAATAAGATAAAATGCTATGAAAGAGATAATATTAAAAAAGATAAAAGAAATAGAAGAGTCACATAACATAGAAGTATTGTATGCGTGTGAGTCAGGAAGTAGAGCTTGGGGTTTTGCTTCTGAGGACAGTGATTACGATGTTCGATTGGTTTATAAGCAGAAGATAGATAATTATTTGAGTGTGGTAGATACAAGTGATTTTATAGATATGCCGATAGATGAGGTATGGGACTTTAATGCTTGGGATATCAAGAAGGTATTGGTATTGCTAATTAAGTCTAATACAACAGTGTTTGAGTGGTTACAATCGCCTATTGTTTATAAAGAGGCAGAAGGGTTTAGAGTAGCAATGTGGGCATTGAGCCATGACTATTATTGCCAACAGACACATACACATCATTATCTGGGCTTAGCAAAGAAGATGTTGTTGGAGCATACGGATGAGCAGGTGAAGTACAAGACACTGTTCTATATCCTTAGAGCACTATTGTCTGCTAAGTGGAATGTAGAGTTTAATAGGATAGCACCTATGGAGTTTAAGCCCTTGCTAAAGGTGGTTAATGATGATAAGCTTACTGCATACATACTCTTATTGATAAAAGAGAAAGAAGGCTTGACTGAGAAGGACTGGTACACTTGGGATGCGAGGTTAAAGGACTATGTGTATGACTTGTATGAGAGTTTGTCTAAGGTTACAGTGGTAAAGAGCAAGGGAAGTTTTGACAATGAATTGGTAAATAGGTTTTTTAGAAAGGAGGTAAGACAATGACAATAACAGAGATGAAAGACAGAGGATTGCTCCTGTTCGAATGTATAAGTGGGAGTAGGGCATATGGCTTAGCAACTAAAGATTCGGATACGGATATAAGAGGAGTGTATTACTTGCCTAAAGAACAGTTTTACGGTATGGATTACCTTCCACAGATCAGCAATGAGACTAATGATATCGTGTATTATGAGATAGGGCGTTTTATAGAGTTGTTGAGTAAGAATAACCCTAATATACTGGAACTGTTAGCTACACCTGATGAGATGGTGCTGTATAAGCATCCCGTAATGGATAAGATAGTGATGAGAGATTATCTGTCTAAGTTGTCTAAAGATACTTTTGCTGGATATGCAATGAGTCAAGTGAAGAAAGCTAAGGGATTAAATAAGAAAGTGTTTAACCCAATGGGTCAGGAGCGAAAAGAGTTGCTCGACTTCTGTTATGTCTTAGAGGGGGTGCAAACTATGTCGTTAAGAGATTGGCTCAACAAGAAAGAGATAGCACAAGGGCAATGTGGATTGGTCAAGCTGTCTTCTCAAAAAGAGCTTTATGCACTATTTTGTGATAAGGTAGGAGATAAGGGGTATAAAGGGATAGTGCGTTATGACAATTCGAATGAAGTAAGTCTGAGCAGTGTGGCTAAAGGTGAAGAGCTAACAGCTTATTTGCTGTGCAAGGCAGATGATTACTCTACACATTGCAAGAAGTACAAAGAGTATTGGGATTGGGTAGAAAAGCGTAACGAGGCAAGGTATGTGACAACAATGAGCCATGCTGGTGGATACGACAGTAAGAATATGATGCATACGGTCAGGCTGATGCTCACTGTGCGAGACATCTTTATGACGGGTATAGTTATAGTACGCAGTCCGTATAGAGAAGAATTGCTCAAGATAAAGTCCGGACATTATAGCTATGAAGAATTGTTAGATAAGGTAACAGAGTTACAAGAAGAAGTAGAACGACTGTATGTAGATTCGCCTTTGCCTAATCGACCTGACCTTGATAGGGCAGAAAAGGTATTGGTAGAGATAAGAGAGGAGTTGTATGGGTGAATGACTAGCGGTTTTGTAGAGGCGCAAGATATTGTGTCTCAATTCTAAATAAGCGTGATAGATGGTTAAGTATTATAGAACTGACTCATGATAAATACCCTTGTCGTTGATTAAGCAACACCATTTAGCAATGTGGTTAGGTATTGGGTTAAGGATAGCAATACCTTCCGCGAGTAAGTTATCAGGAGTGCCATATTCATCAGAATCATCCATATAGATTAGTACATTGTTGCCTTCCTGTAAATAACGTTACCTAAGGAGTCAGTTTTATAGTCCGTTTGGGAGAGTAGTACTATGTTGAAATCTATCATTTCATTGAAGTCAACATATAGACGGGGTTCTTTCATTCATTCTGAGAATAGAACGATAAAGATAAGAGGATTTTATTGAATAAGTGAGTTAATTCACTGCTTAGTGAATTGTGAAAAATAATATATTTGCGAGCAGTTTAAAAACAACAAAACAATATGAAAAAACTCTTAGTATCACTTACAGCGCTATTTGCCTTTTTTGGGTGTCAGAATAAACAGACGCAAGATACTGTTGTTAATGTATCTAATCAGACTGTTGTGTTCAGTTCTAGTGGCAAGGTAGTCAACTTTGACTTAGATAATAAAAAAGTAGTGTGGGAATACACTTCTGCACAAGATGAAGGCGCAAACAGAAACAAGTTCACTTTTGATGAGAATACGTTGTATATGCCTTTTGAGAGTGGAAAGTTAGTCGCTTTAGATTTCTTGACAGGGAAAGAGAAGTGGGTATTCACAGCTCCTCAGACTGGTGTAATGGATATGGCTGTAGGCGACGAAGGCAGTAATGCAGCCGACAGAGGAGAGCCTTACTTTATGAGTCAACCTCTACAGTATCAAGACAAGGTGTATATGGTCAGTATAGGTGGAGGAAATGATCCTTACTTCTATGTGATTAATAAAACAGATGGTAGTGAATATAAAATAGAAGGGATAGAGACGAAGTACAATCTTTCTCAACCGGTTCTATGTCAAGAGATGGTATTCGTTAATTCGGGTATTTACTTAAACAAGTATTCACTGAAAGGAACTGGTACGAGCTATGGCATGTATGACGGTATCACATTTGACAGCCCGTTATACGCACAGATGCGTAGTGATGGAGAAACGTTGTACTTTGGAGAAGAAGACGGTATGTTCTATGCTATTCCCTTTAATGAGAATGCTGATGTGAAGGGAGACAATGACGATATTATGGATCCAAAGAATAATTTTAAAGACAACTTGTCTATTTATAAATGGAGATATCAGTCTAAAGAATACTCTAGGTTAGCGACTAATGCTGATAGTAATACAGCACTATATGGAAAAACTTATGTAGTACAAGTGCGCAAATCAGATAGTGATGCTCAAGCTCTAATAGGGCTAAATGCTAAGACAGGTGAAGAGCAATGGAGTTATGGTTCAACAGAAGAAATTGTGAATTGGCACAAATCAGGAGAGCATCTTATTGGGTACACTATGACTATGGTGTTTGTATTAGACTTTCAAGGTAAAGAATTAGCAACTTACCCAATCACAGAGGAGTTTAAACCATTGACCAATATTGAAGAAACAAAAGATGGACAGTTGGTGTTCTTAACAACACGAGGAGTAACAACAATAGATAAAACAAGTAAACAGGCTAAGGTACTCATTGCTTATGAAACAAAAGAGGAGTATCACAATACAGCTTATATAAAATATTTTAAGAATTAGTTAATTAGTTAATTGGTTAACGGTGGACGGTTTACAGTTCACAGCGTAAACCGTTGACTGTAAATTGAGAAACTATGAAAGATAATACACCGATTAATGGAAATGATTTAATTGTTTTAGGATACCCACAAACAGAGTTATTGGGTATTGCTCTAAAAGCGAATAAGAAAAGAACAGGTTATACGAAGGTGGAGATGTTAGCACATTATAAAGCAGTGCTTACTAATGCAGAAGATTACTTAAACGATAAGGTATTTGGGAAGTTGGCTACCGCTATTATAGAAGGCGTGGGACAACGTGTAGAAGAAGAGGTTATTCCACTGAGAGAGGAGGCTGTAGGGTATACAGTATACGGTGCTGATCATATAGAAGACGGAGCGATTAAGCAGATGCAAACTGCGGTAAAGCTACCTGTGGCTGTAGCAGGTGCGTTAATGCCTGATGCACATCAAGGATATGGATTACCTATCGGAGGAGTATTAGCTACTGAGAATGCTGTGATACCTTATGGTGTAGGAGTAGATATTGGGTGTAGAATGGCGTTGTCTATTTTTGATATTAAAGGTGTGGAGTTCTACGGTATGGAAGACTTATTGAAAGAACAGTTGGTTAAGCATACTAAGTTTGGAGCAGGGCATGGATTCCAAGGACAATATAAAGCACAACATGATGTCTTAGATAGAGGAGAGTTTAATCTAAACCCATTTATTAAGAACTTACAAGATAAAGCTTGGGAACAACTGGGGTCTTCAGGTGGAGGTAATCACTTTGTAGAATGGGGATTGATGGAGTTCATGGAGAGAGATGAGGTATTGAATATAGATAAAGGGACTTACTTAGCTTTACTAACACATTCAGGATCTCGTGGAATGGGAGCGACTATAGCAGGTAGATATACGCAAATCGCTAAAGATATCTGTAAGTTACCTTATGAAGCAAAAAACTTGGCTTACCTTGATCTAAACTCAGAAGCAGGACAAGAGTATTGGGCGATGATGAACTTGGCAGGGGATTATGCTTCAGCTTGTCATGAGGTCATTCATGATAAACTAACTAAAGCAATAGGTGCTGAGGTATTAGCCAAAGTGGAGAATCACCATAATTTTGCGTGGAAGGAGATGTACCAAGGTAGAGAGGTTATTGTACATCGTAAAGGAGCTACTCCTGCGAGTAAAGGAGTGATGGGGATTATACCAGGCTCTATGACTGCGCCAGGATTCTTAGTGAGAGGTAAAGGAGAAGAGGAAGCTTTAAACTCTGCTTCACATGGAGCAGGACGTCAGATGAGCAGAACACAAGCTATCAAGACTCTGAAAGCAGCTGATATAAAAGCAGTATTGTCAGATCATGGTGTAGAGTTAATAGGAGCAGGTAAAGATGAAGCTCCTATGGCTTATAAAGATATTCATCAGGTGATGGCTGCACAGGGAGAGTTAGTCGATGTAGTAGCGATGTTTACGCCTAAGATTGTCCGAATGGCTGATGATGGGAGTAAAGAGGATTAATAGATAATAAAAATATGTAGAACAAGGTCACTGACAAGAGTTAGTGGCCTTGTTTGTTTAATTATAAAGTGAACATTAGAAAAGGTTGTTTTTTTACTAAGAAAGAGAATATATTGATTAAAATGTATTTTTCTGTAAATGATAAGAATTGTACATCTTTCGGAGTGGGTTTAGGTTGTTGTTGTGTAATATTTCATTATTATCATTGAAGTGTTTTTTTTATAGACTACAATGTGTTAAAAATGAATGTTATAAATAATGAATGTCAATTTTTAGCGTTTCTTATAGTAATTATGATTACTTTGTTAGAAATAAAAATTGGAGATTTATGGCGAAGAGAAAAGATATAAGAAGTTATTTAACTATATTTCTTTTGGTATGTAGTATAAGTGTATTCGCAAAAGAGAAAACAAGTGTGGTGAAGCGAGATTGTAATGTACAATTAGCTAAAATAATAAAGGATAGCGACTTCGAATACCCTAACAAGGATTATTATGTAAGAATAGAAGATACCACTGGGGGGACTGTGATTATTAAGGCGTATGTTCGAAATAATCTATCTGATAATCCTAAACAACAACAGATGGTAGAAAGTGTAGTGTCGTGGTTTATTATACAGCCTCAGCGAGATGGGATATATCAATCTATGAATGCTTTGGATCCTGAAGAACCAGACTTTAAGAAGCTAAAAATAGATACTAAAGCTTTTGAATCACTAGTAAAATGTATTGATAAGAAATAATTAAAGAAGCCTACTAATAGAATACTTAGTAGGCTTTTTTAGTTTAATTGATAAATGTAATTACAGCCTCATTGTTTTTTGCTGCAGTACTATAAATCTCTCGTATTGTATTGATGTTAGCAGATAGGTATTCCCATATTTCTTCTTTATCTGCTTCTGACCAAAATGAAGGATATATTTCTTCTTCATTAAGTTTTTGAGGAGAGAACCTCTTTCTCAATTCTTCATTTGATAGTTGAGTCAGTAGATTGTGTATTTCTTTGACTTGTTCTGTTGTAACAAAACGAGCAGGACCATATCCTATATCCTGATTCTCATCTAAAGTATGTGAACCAAATATTGCCATAGCTAATGGATGTTCTAAGTAGTCATCTACATTGTTTGCAAATAAAAAAGCAATAGCTTCCCAAGACTTGTCTATATCTACCAGAGCTTCATCTATATCGTTCTCATCGTAATCTTTGTAGATTCTTTCTTCAAATAAATTGCTATCCTGTACATAGCTTGTTAGTTCTTCTTGACTTACTCGAAGCAGGTTTCCAATCATTCCCATAGTATATTTTTTAGTAATTAAAAATGTTCTGAAGCATTCGTTGTATTCATAAAGATAAAACCATCGAAGTGTTCTCTTAGTTTCACATTAGGAATAGTCATGTATTTTGTTTGTTCTTCTTGAGTCATTATTTTATACCCTATCCAGTTCATTTTTTTAGGTGTATCAAATATACTTGAAGGAGTATTTTTAAAGTTGACAAAATAGTTCTTCTCAGTGTACTGCTCCATCTGTTGTTCTAATGAATTATCTTGTACTGTAGGTAAGTCATACGAAGCGTATTTACTTTCTTTTACATCTATATTATCGTTCATTGCACTGAAGGTACCATTGGCAGTAAAAGTTGCTAAAGAGTAAAACTCATTACCATATTGCTTTTTGATATATTCTCCCATTGGATCAATAAAAGATGGAGTAAGACCGATGTGCGCATTATGAGCGATGATAATTATCTTCTGATTAAGTAGAGATTGTGTTCTCATCGCTGTCTCCGCCATAGCGTAGTCTCGTGTATAATTTTCATTTCTTTGACCTACTTCATAGAACATTCTAAAACCTAGCTCTAAATTATACAATGCAATCTTTGCATCTGTAGAAAGTTTATCACCGTATTTAATAGTCATTTCTTTTGTTAATTGAAAAGCTTGTGTACCTACTTTGATCAAGTTGTCATAATCTTTTTCAAAGGTTTCATCATTGGATTTTGCCCAATTATAATCGAGTACCTTAGCTGCTTCAGCTAGTTTTAAACAGTTTTCATAATATGTTTTATTGCGTGCTAAATCTTTTTCACTTAATAGAATTAAAGTACTATTGTGAAGAAAATTGGTGTCAACACCAGTTAGCGTAACCTTTTCTTTATTCTTTTTGTTATAAGATCTTATCCATAAGAATAGATTTTCTATCTCCTTGGTTTGCCATACCGAGACTAAGTTTGTTTTCATCTCTTTTTGTAGATCTCCATTAGAGTTAATAACCTTATTAATCATATAAGTATCTCCATAAGCATTTTCAAAAGAGATGACTCTATAGTTGTGATTAGTGACTAAGTCCTTGATTAACTCTACTCTTAAATCATTGAATTCTTTAGTACCATGTGTTCCTTCACCTAGTGCTACTATTGTATGATCTTTTATCGCATTAGTGATAGGAGAGAGTCCCTTGTATTGATTGTTATTCTTGTTATAAGAGAAAGGAATAACTTCTTTGTCTTGTGCTATACTTGTTAAGGAAACCAGTATAAACAAGCTTACTAAAGTTCTTTTTATTGTCATAATTTGCTGGTTGATTTAGCCTTAAAGATAATTTATTTTAACAAGGAAATATCTTTAAAGTTGTATTTACTTTTCTATTTTGACTCTCCTTTTAAGACTGTGCCCAATAGAATTCGCAGTTGTCAAAGTTTAGGTTTTTTAAGTCCTCTTCTTTGATTAGTACACTGAACACTCCATCGTCATTAAAGTTGTTCTCTCCTATCTGCCACAGTACTATTTTATCAGAATGAATAAACTCTTCTACCTCTTCCTTACCTAATTGACAATGAGTGAATATACCGAATATTTTAGAGAGATAGGTTCCTCCGAAGTAGTCCCAGTACATTCCATTCTCATCTACATCGTCTTCTTCATATTCATCCTCAGGCTGTCTATATCGATCAGAGAAAGGCTCTGTATCAGCAGTGATTTCATTGATAAGTACCCCATAGAAGAAATTGTCCTCATGCTCTACGATATGCCTTACCAATTGATGATTAGGTACATCTGTATAGATAACCTTTCCCGTATCAGTTAGGATATCTGCAAAGAAAATGAGCTGCCCTGTCTTTGGTAATAACCCTGTTTTATCATGTGGAGAACATAACGCCAAATCTATTTGGCCTGCATAGTATAATCCTTCAGGATGATCTACTCCAGGAGGTAAGTCGATTACAGGACCGCCATAACGAGATTGGCCTAGAGAAATGTCTATCTCTGTGTGTAACACATCTGTTTCTTTCATCCAACTTTGTCTCCCTAGTGAAGCAGGGATATATTGGCGTTTATCAGCCGAAAATTTTATAATATCAAAAGGTTTATCGTACATTGGTTTTGTGTTTTTTTAGCTAGTGCAAGATATAGAAACAAACTTTTAATTATATGAACCAGAAAGAACAAAAAACAAGAAAGAAGTGGGGTCACCTCATGTATTATGGACTGTTGTTTATCATCATGTCTTTTGTACAGACTAGTATAGCGATGTATCATTTTAAAGATCAACCTTCAGGAGATATTACATTTAATTTCTTTCAAGATATCTTTCTAAGTGCCTTATTCGTTAGCCTATTTTATATATTACTGCTGGTATTTATTATTAAGATTCCGCGTTTTAGTATTCAGATTATTATTCACAGTATGCTACTAGTGGGATTATGGTTTTTACAAGACCTAAGTATTTTCATTGATAGGGAAGCTTCATGGAGTACATATTCTTTTACAGAATCTATTAGTTATACCTGGATGTATAGCAGAATATCGCTATTATATGCATTAGTGATTTATATTTTTCTCTCTTTCAGACTTTATAGACATTATACTAAGTAAGCTTGTGTAAAGCTTGACCTTCTCTGTGATTAACTGTAATATATGACAATATAGAACCCTTTTTAAGGAAATAATGAATTGCTATAGTAAGCGAGTTTTATCCCAATAAACGCAAATCAGATAATAAGCTTAAAACCTTGAATTAATTTAATTCAATATGTTAAATATTTATTTGAGTATATATGCTTTTAGCTTAGTAAAAACGTATATATTTGTTAAATTAGTTAATTTGGTTTGTATAGATGTCTAATTTAAGTTAATGAGGGTTTTAGATCGTATTGTTTTGTTTCTTTTCATTACAGGTATAAATTGTATTTATGCTAGGCAAGAACACGTATATATCGACAAACACGCTGAGGGGGTAGAATCCAATGAATTACAGCATAGTGTAGAGATCATCATGACTCATCTAGACATTGATGCCTATTACCAATATGTAGATTTTGATAATATAGCCCTTAAAGAAAGCACGATTACCACCTCACATTTTGTTTACCTTATACCTTATCAGACTTCGAGTATGTCTGATTGGAATGTGTGTATAGCGATATTAAATGAAGCTAATGAGATTGTAATATCAGGTGTAGCAAAACATGTTTGGGATTATCAGGCGGATGTTTCTTTTTATCCAGTGATAAGTTTTGATCAACCTTATATCTATAATAAGAACATAGAACTCAATATCACAGTAGATATTCTAAAGACAGGAGAGGTTGAAGATAAAGAAGTAGTCTCTAATCAGAAGTTAGTCTTTGTTCCTAATGAGCATAAAGACAAACTGATCAATATTCTCCAATACGAGTATAATACTGTATTAAAGCATGATGATGCTAAGGGGTATAGGTATAGTTTCAGCGTGAATAATAATGACAAACTAACGATAGAATCTGAGATGACAGAAGAGTTTTATAATCTAAATCTGGTCAGAGAACACAATATCAGTATCAGTACACTACCGCAACTCAAACAAAAATGTACTATTGCGAATCAAAAAGCAGCTCCTTTTTTAGTGAAAGAACAGAGAGAAGATTCTTTTTTAACAGCTTATTTTATGCAGCGATTTACAGAAGCTTATATCTATTATAAAGAGGAGGAAAAGTATAAACCATTATCAGCGGTTGTACCACGTGTAAATATTCTTAGCTTATATGAGAAGTGTATGATACAAAACAAACCCTAAATAAAGTAAAAATGCCTCTATAATAGGAGGCATTCTAATAGGCTAAATCAGTGGTGTGTTTTGTTAGAAGTTTTCGACGACTCCCTAATTTGTTAAAGCAAATATATTATAAGCTTCTGTTGCGAATATATTAATTTTTTAGAAGTAAAACTTCTAAAGGGTGCAAATGTATCAAGTTTAAACAGAATAAACTTGTCTTTAAAAGACTTTTAGATGAGTTTATTGGACATTATGCTGAAAAATGGATGTTAATTTGTGCTTTTTTTGTTTTAATAATATTGATTATTGTTAAATGTTGTGATAAGGATGTTGAAATATAGTAAATAATGAACCGCTTGTATCTAGTTAGCTATTTTTTACTATTCATTTTGCCATGATTGATATGAGACCAACTATATTATCTACTTGATTTATGGGAATTAGTGAATTATATTTTTCTTTTTTTAGCTGTTTAAGTAGAAATGCACTGTCAAAGCTTTAGAAATAGCATAACCTTTTTTCTCATAATAAATACAACTGTATAGCAGAAGAATAGCATTCTTTATCAACTTAGAATAAAGAATGCTATCCTAGCTAATACGTTTTAGTACCTTATTTATTGCATCGCTTATTGATTTGTGACTTTAGCTGCTTTATATCATTTTTGGATTAACTCTATAGGTGCATGATACACACTAGTGCTATGCATAGCATGATTAGCAGATTTCCACACACTCCAAAAGTGAATAGTACCTGTCTGCCAATTAGCAGGAAGCTCAAAATGAGTGTATTTATCTGCTCTTTTGCCAATATTTTCAGTAATATAGAAGGTGTTAAGCTCATCGTTAAAAGCAATCATCGTCAATTGATCATCAGTATTCGTCAACGAATTAATGAATGAATCATCCCATTTGACTTTTACCTTATTCTCTTTTAAAAAGCTAATCTTCTGTATCGCCGCAGGAGTTAGTACTCCTATGGATAGCAATACACGCTGAGGAATAATATGAATCATATTATCAATCAGTAATACTCCGTTCTTCATGATCTCAGATCGAATCTGATCATAGCCCGTTTTAGTCTTATCTTCGGTCTCCAAAAGAGGGTAATGCATATTGACGAAGTCCTTTATCCCTTTCAAGAATTTGACTACTACCGTTAATTTACTTCGCTGTATAATTTGTTTCTCACTAGCCTCCTTTGTGCTTTTTGGCGCTAAGCTTCTGATTATATTCTTTCCTCTGTATTTATACCCAACTACTGTACCTACTTTACCCTGTACACCACCTAGGATACCTTCTTTAATTTCTGCCATAATTATCGTTTTTTAGTTTTATACAAGGTATAGATAATCAGTTGTTTATAAAATAAAGGAATCAAACATATTATCTGCCAATAAGGAGGATATGTCGCTTTAAATCTTTGATTCGTGATACTATCGTCTGTGTAGAAAACTTCTTATTTCTTCAACACTGCGTCAATACTTCTTCAAGATTCCTTCAACAAACTACCTCTCTCCTAGAGCAATCTTGGGGTATTGTTGAAGAAGTGTTGAAGAACTTCACTTAAAGCTAGATACAGTCTACCTTCATCCATACATAACTGCTTAGTATAAAAGAATCTATTATTTATGTAATATTTTGATATAGTGAAAGGTAGGGTGTTTTTTTGAAAAATAGAATAGGGGGTAATTTTTGAATGGGGGGGGAGGAAGTTGATGTTGGTTACGGAAAACCTCATATAGGAACATAATAGTTTAGTTAAGTTTGAATGAAAATATAATAGAGTATTGAACTTTTTTATTATATTTTGATAAGAAACATATGGAGTTAAGGAAAGGGATAAATGAGTTTCTTTTGATAAATATGACTAATTTTGATTTTGGGGTAAATAGAATCCTAAGTTATTTTAGGGTATTAAGAGATAACATGAAAAATATTTTTACTAAATATTATAAGAAAGTATGAAAAAAGTAGAAGTTGTAGCGGCAATTTTAATACATGAAAATGATATTCTTTGTGCGCAGAGAGCAGAAAGTAAATTAGATTATATTTCAAAAAAGTTTGAATTTCCTGGTGGTAAGATAGAAGAAGGAGAAACAAAAAAAGAAGCTTTAAGGAGAGAGCTAATAGAAGAATTAAATATAAGCCCAGCGATCAATGAATTATATATGACTGTAGTTCATCAGTATAAAGACTTCGAATTAACAATGCACAGTTTTTTATGTCAGATGGATAATAAAGATGTGACATTGAATGAACATATATCTTCAGTATGGCTAAAGAGAGAAGAACTATTAACATTGGATTGGGCTGCTGCTGATTTACCTATTGTACATAAACTGATAAAGAATGAGTAGTTTGTTTAATGATAATTTTAGCAATGCTATTTATAAGGGTTTTTTGGATAAAACTATTACTGCAGAACAAGGGTATCTACCTAGGCTATTAACTAATAAAGATATTCCTAAAGAAAAAGTATTGTCTACTATAATAAATGAGTTCGATACTTGTATAGAGTTCTGTATTTCTGTTGCATTTGTTACAACAAGTGGAATAGCCGTATTATTGAATAGTTTAATTGCTTTAGAAAAGAAAGGTGTAAAAGGAAGAGTATTAGTCTCTCAATATCTAGATTTTACGCAACCTGAAGCACTTAAAAAGCTTAAGACTTTTAAGAATATTGAGTTAAAAATATCTACTGAAGGCAATACTCATTCAAAAGGATATATTTTTAAAAAGGATAATTATTATAATATAATAATAGGGAGTAGTAATTTAACCTCTAAAGCTCTAACTGTTAATAAAGAATGGAATTTAAAAATATCAGGTTTAGATTCTAGTGATATTGTTGATAATGTTTTGAATGAGTTTAATACAGATTTTGAACAAGCAATATCTGTGACAGATGATTATATATCTTCATATGAAAAAACTTATTTAAGTAAAAGGTTAGTAAGAGATAAGTTAAGTACAGCGGATAGAGAAGAAGATGTGGTAATAGAGCCTAATACAATGCAAGAGGTAGCTTTATCTAACTTAGAAAAGTTAAGAGTAAAAGGGGAGAATAAAGGACTTATTATCTCTGCTACAGGAACTGGTAAAACATATTTATCAGCATTTGATGTTAGAAACTTTAATCCAAAGAGATTGTTGTTTGTTGTCCATCGTTTAAATATAGCAAATGATGCATTAAACACATTTAAAAGCTTAATTGGAGATATTAAAACATATGGTGTCTTTTCTGGAGATCAACGTAATATAGATGCTGATTTTATTTTCTCAACAGTACAAACAATATCAAAAGAAGAGAATCTTAATAGATTCTCTAAAGACTTTTTTGATTATATAATTATAGATGAATCTCATCGATCTGGGGGGAGTTCTTACTTAAGACTAATAGAATATTTTACACCGAAGTTTTTATTAGGTATGACAGCTACGCCCGAGCGTACAGATGGATTTGATATATTTAGTCTTTTTAATCATAATATAGCATATGAAATTAGGCTGCATAATGCTATGAAAGAGAATATGTTGAGTAACTTTCATTATTTTGGAATTTCAGATTTAATAGTTAACAATGAGGAAATAGAAAATGTTCGAGATTTTAACTTAATTACAGAATATGAGAGAGCTGAAAAAATAATTGCAAATGCCAAACTATATGGTTGTGATAATGGTATTACGAGAGGATTAGTTTTTTGTGCTACTAATGATGAGGCGAGTTTTTTAGCAGAAAGATTTAATGAACAAGGTTTAAGGTCTATTGCTTTATCAGGAAAGAGCTCAGAACATGAAAGAGCAATAGCTATAGAAAAACTTGAATCAGAAGACAATATTGATAAGTTAGATTATATTTTTACCGTTGATATTTTTAATGAAGGTATAGATATACCTAAAGTGAATCAGATATTGATGATTAGGCCTACAGAGTCTGCTATTGTTTTTGTTCAGCAGTTAGGAAGAGGATTGAGAAAGACACAGAATAAAGACTTTTTAACTGTAGTAGATTTTATTGGTAATTATAAGAATAACTATTTAATACCAATTGCTTTATATGGAGATACAACATACAATAAAGATACTTTACGCAAACTAATATCTGAAGGGAGTAAGAATCTACCAGGTTCTTCAACGATTAATTTTGATGAGATTACTAAAGAGAGAATCTATCAGTCAATAGCAACTGCAAATATGTCTGCTTTAGTTGATTTAAAGAAAGACTATCAAACATTAAAATATAGGCTTGGTAGAATACCAATGATGATGGATTTTTTAAATAATGAGTTAAGAGATCCTTTTCAGTTTGTCAGTTATTCAAAATCATATTATAATTTTGTAGTTAAAGTGGATAATAGTTTTGAAAGTGTTTTAAATGCACATAAATTAAACCTTCTCAATCTATTTTCACAGGAGATTAATAATGCAAAAAGAATAGAAGAGAGCTTATTACTTAAAGAACTCATAGAAAAAGGAGCTTTAAGTGTACTAACATTTAAAGAGATAATAAATGATAGATTTAATTACCTTTTATTAGATGAGACTATAGAATCATGTTTATCTAATCTAAACTTTAGATTTATTAAAAAGAAGCAGAATGTAGTTGTTAAAGAGAATAATATTATAAAATTTCATGATGAGTTTTTAGAGCTTTTGGACGATGTGATTTTTAAAAGCTTTTTGGTTGACTCTATAGATTATTCTATTAATATGTATGAGGCAAATTATACATCAACAAACTATAAAAAAGGATTGTTATTGTATAATAAGTACAGCCGCAAAGATGTTTGTCGTTTATTAAACTGGGAGACTGATATTAGTAGTACTGTATATGGTTATAGAACTGTAAATAAAATAACACCTTGCTTTGTTACTTATCATAAATCAGATGACATTGAACAAACAATAAAATATAATGATCACTTTATTAATCCTTCTGTGTTTGCTTGGGAGTCAAGATCTCAAAGAAAGGTGGATAGTAAAGAGATTCTGAATGTAATAGGTTCTGAGCGTATTCTATTGTTTGTTAAAAAAGAGGATGGGGAGGGAACTGATTTTTATTATATGGGAGATGTTAGTATTATTGATAATACCATTGAGCAAGCATTTATGCCTAATTCAGAAATACCAGTTGTTCATTTTAAGTTTCAATTAGAACAGCCTGTTAATAATGAGTTGTATAATTATATTGTTACAAGTGTTAGTGATGAAGATGAAACAGATGGATTAGATAAACCACAGAATAGTGAAAAATATACAATTCCATTATATGATTTTTATGCGGCAGCAGGTAGTTTTAGTGAATTACAAGCAGAAAAGGATTTTGAGGAAATTGAAGTAGAACCAAAATATACAAAAGATGGAGAGTACTTTGCATGTAAGGTAGTTGGAGAGTCTATGAATAGGAGAATTCCGAATGGTGCTATTTGTATTTTTAAGAAGATAGAAGCTGGTTCTAGGAATGGTAAGATAGTTTTGGTTGAGAATAGAGATGTTCAAGATCCTGACTTTAATTCTGCATTTACTGTTAAGACCTATTCAAGCCAAAAAAGAGTGACTGAAGATGGTTGGGAGCATACAGAAATAATATTAAGACCAAACTCTTATGATGATTCATATCGTGATATAATTATAGATTCAGAGAATGCAGATAGTATGTCTATAGTGGGAGAATTTATAAAAGTGATATAATATCTGAATTAAGAATAATAAAGACAATTGAAAGGATGCATAATAAGCATCCTTTTGTTGTTTAGAATAGTATACTACTGTATAAAACTTCAGGGCTTATTTTTTCTCAGAATATTATCTAAATAGTATACTACATGATTTTTTAGGATGAGGGATAATTCTTAACTTCGCCTGCCGAAAAGAAACAGTTCATAAGAAGGTTGTTTTTGTAGTAAACAATAGGACTTAGAGGGCTGTTTAGCTATTTGTATTTTGTGCTAGATAAAGGGTGTGAGATTAGAAATAGCGAGGTTATATACGCTGAGTTTTATAAGGTAAATAGAATCAGGTATATAGATTTAAATTAATCAGTGAAGATGACTTATACAGAGGTAAAAATAAAGATAGATAACTTACAGCAACAGGTAGAGGCACTAGGAGGATTGAATAGTGAGCAATTTGTAACGCTGTCAGAGAAGTATAGATTAGAGTGTAACTATTACTCTAACGGTACAGAGGGAAATACACTGACTAAAGAAGAGATACGCAGCATGATTGCGGGAATGGTGAATGTGGAGAATAAGCCTCTTCGTGATTTGATGGAAATCAAGAAGCACGATGAGGTCTTAAAAGATATGTTAGGTGGAGGGCTAGTAGAAGTGCATCTGTCTGAGAAGTATATCAAAGAGCTTTACGCTAAGCTGATGTATGAAGAAGATGCAGAGAAGAAGCTAACGATAGGACAATGGAAGCAATCTCCTAATGAGATGGTTACTTATAAGGGGGATAAATATCCTTATACGGGAGTGGCAGAGGTCAAAGCTGAGATGAAGGAGTTGATTAATCGTACGAATGAGGCTATTGATTACATACTGAAAGGAAAGAAATATGCACCGCACCCTATCGATGTGGCATTAAACTTTCATGTTGATTTCTTGAAGATTAGCCCTTTTGATAGAGGGAATAGAGTTATCGCACGTATGCTGAGTAATCAGATTTTGATTGCATTTGTATATACTCCGTTTTGGATTACAGATAAGGAGAACAAGGCGTATGAACAATACCTTGCGGATGTATTATGCTATGAGGGAGCTAAAGATGATTTGTTTGGTCATATAGGTCAACAAATTCTTCGTTCGCAACAGATGGTGGTGGATATTCAAGAAGGGAAGTCTATTGAAGAATCTGAGAAGTTCTACAACCAAATAGAGATGCTTAAGCGTCAATTAAAAGCGAAAGAAGAAGAGCAGAGTAAGGTAAAATCAGCTGCCTGGTTAGAGTCTATATTTGCGAATTCGATACGTCCTTTATTTACAGAAGTAGAAAATAATGTAACGGAGAGTTTTGGAGACTTATTTGATGAAATTATAGGTCAGTATACTTTAGATGTTTCAGAAGAGGAGTTAGAAGAGGAGTTAGAAGAGGAGTTAGAAGAGGAGTTAGAAGAGGAGTTAGAAGAGGAGTTAGAAGAATTACTTTCTGATACTATAGAGCACCAAGATGAGGAGTCTATTATTAATGAAGAGGAAGTAGTAGAAGAAGAGTCTATGATTAGTGAGGAAGAAAGTGTTGCTACTGAAGATGAGGTATCAGAAGAGAATGAAGTAGAAGAGGAAAGTTCTAATGAAATAGATTTAGACAACCCAAATATTGTATGGGATAGAGTTGAAGGAATACAATCTGTTATCCGTTTAGATGGATTCAAACTAATAGAAGGAGCAGAAGCTATAGAAGTAGGTTTAGCTTGTGTGTTTACTGAATTGACTTATATGATAGACTTAGGCAATGGTACAGTATTCGAAAAAGAGTATGATCAACAATTAGAAACTAAGGATATTAAAGCAATTAGTGATTATACATGTGAGTTGATTGTCAAAAAAATCAATGAGATATAAGAATTTTAAAAGATATACTAGAAGAGAAGCACTGTTTATGACAGTGCTTTTTTTGTGGATAAAAGATAATTATTTTGATATTATTCATTGATTTGGAATGTTCTTTGATGATAATTAAGTGTTTAGTTTTAAAATACTTAGTTATGGATATAGAAGCTCACTTACATCCTAATTATAGGATTTGTAGTATGTCTCCAGTGGAGATAAAAGAAGAACTGTCTACGTGGACAAGAGAAGAAATGATTGCATGGCTGTGTTGGAGTAGTCCTACAGGGATTTTTATAGATAGTGAGGCTATCGTAGAGTATGGAGATATTATCTGGAGAAATGAAGCGATAGATTTAATTATGTATAAGATAGAAATCATGCAGAAAGAAGAATAAGTGGTTTAATGTAAAATACATATTAGCCAAATGGTATAAAGCAATTCTACTTTATATTTCTTTCATTAGCTCTAAAACCATACTATAGTATGCTTTTATCACTAATTCAGACCTCTTTTGTATAATTCCTTTTCGTTTATATGTCTATCGCTCATTCTGGGTTAAAAAGAGTATCTTTAAATAACTTATTTAGATGTAGATAGTTATGAAATACCCTTTTATTGCTTTTGGATTATTTGTATTAGTAGGATGTCAATCATCTAAAGAGAAGAATAAATATATTGAAGAACGTCAAATTAGTGAGGCGCAAGTAGTTAAACAGGATAGTATTATTACCCAATATGCTACTAATGGAGCCCATCAGTATAATTACTACTTAGATATGAATAAGTGGCAAACCAATTTAGATGAAGGGCTGAAGCAGGATAGCACAATAGCTTATCTATGGCAACAGAAAGCAATGCCTTATTTTAAAAATAGGAAGTATGAGGTAGGTATGGAATATTTAGATAAAGCTGTACGCTATGATGTGAAGCGTTATTTGCCTTATAGGGCTTTTATTAAGTGTGTATTTCTTAAGACTTATAAAGATGCAATTGCAGATTTTGAAGAATGTCTAACTCGTTGGGGAGATAGGTATGAAATGGATCATACATATACCTTTTATATCGGATTGTCTTATTTACAATTGAATGAATTTGACACAGCAGAACAATACTTTTTAAGAGCAGTAGAGAAGCAGAAAGAAATGTTTCAAGATATACACCACGTTGATTTGTTCTATTTAGGGATTGTCAAGTATGAACAAGAATTGTATCAAGATGCAATTAACTATTTTGATATGGCGATTAAGGAGTATAAAGAGTTCTCTGATGCATACTTCTATAAGACTCTTTGTCAAGATAAGTTGAATGAGAAAGGAGCAGATGCAACTTTTAAACTATTCAAGAAGTATAATAAGAAGGGATACTCTATCAATGAAGCGAATGCTATCTATGAACTATATCCTTATCAGATAAAACGACAGTATGCAAATTAGTTGTTTTTAGGGATGCTGTTTAGTTGTAATAATATTTACATTTGCTGAAAATATAGAAGGTATGAAAAGAGCGTTAATGCTGATATGTATAGTAGCTATAACGATGAGCTGCAAACAGAATAATACAACTGAGGAGAAAGCTGTAGAACAGGCTGGTACGGAGACGACCGTATCTGTTTCTGAAAGCGAGCTAGTAAAACAGTTACAAAGTGAGCTATTAGTTCCGATGGAGATTAGTGATAAAGAGGCTAAAGAAGTGACTAAGAAGTATGGATTAGAGTTTGGAGGAAGTTGCTACGCTTGCGACGTTGCTAATATTATTATAGATGGAGAGATGATAAACTTGATGAATGCATGTGATTTGCAAACACAAATTTCTTATAAGATTACTAAAATAGAAGAGAAGGATAAGATGATAACCATACATACTCCATTAAATGAGTTCGTTTTTGAAAGAGTAGATGATTATCCTGTATATCAATTAACTGTAAAAGGACAGGTAATCGATCAAGAGTTGTATAGACCTGCAGGCTTTTATACTTTAAAGAGCTTATTAGAGTCTTTTGATATTCACGATTGTGGTGATTTTGAAGGATAGGAGTAGGTTTGCAGTGTACTGTTAACAGTACACAGTGACCAATAAAAAGATATAAAAAAAGTCGAAGTTAGTGCTTCGACTTTTTTGTTTTTGTTCGTAACGAATAGATAGTTTTTAATACTTATCTTGTAGTATAAATTAAAAAGATATGTTAACCCTCTTAAAATACTTAATAGAAATACGTTTTAGAAAGTATATCTCTAAAGGGGACTATACAGCTATGTCATTAATCATCGGATTATATATTGGTACAGCTGTGTTGGCATATTTTAATTATGAAGTAGTTCGTGGTCTTTTTTATTTTGTATTCCTAGATGTTATTCTATATCACTTGAGTAGAACAGATATAGAATTATTAAAAGTATATAAACATTATCGGATAGTATTGTGGTTTGAATATCTGTTGTATAGTTTTCCTTTTTTAGTTGTGCTGATAGCGAACCGAGAGTATGTGGGAATGGGGAGTGTAGTCGTGTTATATTACCTCTTATCTTTTATCCCCAAGAAACAGTCAACTGTGGTTAAGTATCCTTTTTCTTTAGTTGATCCTTTTTGGAGGATTAGTTTTAGGAAGTTTAAATTGTTATGGATATTACCTCTGGTGATCTTGTTTAGTATAATGGGAGTGAGATACAGCAATGAAAACTTGGTTATAGGGAGTTTTGTCTTGGCAGGAATCTTAACAATGATACCAACTTTTGAAAGAGAAAGGGAAACAGAGATTATGACAAGTGTGTTAAGTGGTAGAGAGTATATGGAAGAGCAGGTAAAAGGACAGATGTTTAATTCTTTACTAGTTATAATGCCTGTTTTACTATTGGTGTTAGCAATGTCTTTTGATTGGAACTATGTGTTTTGGGGAGTATTAGTTTTAATTTTACCAATGTGTAATACAATACTAAAATATCGTTTTTATAGAAGTGAATTAAAACATCAATTGTTTATAGCAAGTTGTCTTATAGGAATTGGATTGCCATTATTAGCGATGCCTTTTTTGTATAAACGAGCAATTCGTCAATTAAATCAGATAAAGAATGTTGAAAGTAAATATTAAAGAAAAGAGCTATGGTAATCATCTTGTTCTAAAAGACATTCAATTTACTATAGATAAACCAGGTATTTATGGAGTAATGGGGAAAAATGGAGAGGGAAAGACTACGCTGTTTAAATGTATGCTTGGTTTAGAAAAATATAAAGGTACTGTTGAATTAAAAGACAAGGTTCTTTCTCTGCAAGAAGTAGGCTGGTGCAGTGCCGAACCTGCTGTATATGATGAGTTAACAGCAGAGGAGTTTTATACTTTTTACCAACATTTAATACAACAAAAAGGACTGGGGAATCAATTGTTGTTTGACTTGCCTTCTGATAAGTTAATCAAGGAATTCTCTACAGGGATGAGGAAAAAGGTCTATCTCAATGCTGTACTTCAGAAAGAGTATAAGATGTATATACTAGACGAACCTTTTAATGGGCTAGATATAGAGGCTAATTATTATTTGATGAAGTATCTAGAGCATTTGTCTCAAGAGAGTATCGTGTTTATCTCTTCACATATAGCGGATGTGCTATACAAACATTGTCAAGCTATTTTTATGATAAAGGATAAAACTATTAAATGCTATGAGCAAGAGGAGTTTACTGAAATAGAAGAAGAATTTTTTAAATAGAAAGAAATGATAAAATATAGTTATACCATTATGTATGTGGTAGATGTAGAGACTACTGTAAAGTTTTATGAAGAGGCATTTGGGTTTGTGCGTAAGTTCATCACTCCAGAGGCTGATTATGGAGAGTTGGTATCAGGAGATACTACGATTGCTTTTGCACAAGTAGGATTGGCAAGTAGTAATTTGAGTAAAGGGTATCAACAGGTGAATAAAGAGAAACCTTTTGGGATAGAGTTAGGCTTTGTTGTGGATGATGTACTCTCAGCTATCCAGAAGGTAGAACAAGCAGGAGGCACAGTATATGAGCCTGTAACAGTAAAGCCTTGGGGACAGACGGTAGGGTATGTTTTAGATCATAATGGTTTCTTAATAGAGTTGTGTACAGCGATGTAAAGTATCCAAAAGGGATAAAGTTATTTTGTGATTTTGCTATACATTTGCATTCTAATTCAGTTATTTAGAAAGTTTTTATTGTTGAAATACCAAATTAGATAAAAGAAGATTGAGGATGGTGTATCAAGGTGTTTATACTCATAAGAATAAGAGTATTCCTATTGAAATACATAACGATGGAGAATATCTCTCTGTAGAAATAGAAGGATTACTGTTTAAAGGGAGAGAGTTTACTGATTTATGTTATCAAGGAGATTTAGAAGAAGGAATCATTCATAGTACATGGATAACTCTTGCCTCAGATCTAGATAACTGTTTGACAGATTGTCAATTTGAATTTACTGTATCTCAGTATTTATTGTCATCAGATGGGATTACAGAGCTTGAAGAATTAATGATGTGCTTTAGTCATGGTAGCTATAAAGAATCCGATAATGCAAGTTTCCATGAAGAAGTTAGGACTGAATTGACATGGAAGGAAGAGGTTTTGGTAGGGAAGAGTGGATTTGTTGAGGTAGCGTTTGACCAATTAAAGAAACAGTTGCCTCAAGGGTATTCATTTAAGAATTGTTATGGTTGTCTATATGGGGATTATAGTATTTATGGAAATAGCTCTTTTGGAACAATGATGTGCTTTAAGCATATGAAGCAAAAGTATACTGAAGTAGGTAATAAAGAAGATTATAGTGATTTATGTGTAGATGAAAGTGATCTTATCGAATGGGTACAAGAGATAAATTGTTGTGATGAGTTTGAGGTAAGAGGGAATGGTGGAGCTTATAGATAGATGAGGTGATTGAATAGAAAATAATATTACACTAATACTGCAGAATGAAAAAGGAGTAGGAGTAAAAGGGAAGAGTTGTTTATTGTAATAGGTTAAGTTAAAGGAACAAGTTTAAGTTTTTGGTAATGATGTATCTGTTGTTGATTGTTTTGATTATAGGAGGTCTAGTTTTTTATAAAAAAAACGCAGATAAGAAACGTATACCTATCAAAGAGTATACTTTAGTTTCGGAAGAATTAATTACAGTTTCTTTAAATAATGCAGAAGTAAGACAACACCGTTATCATTATGATTCTACTAAAGATAAAATTGCTTTTTTAAATAAAGACTTTAGATACAGTCTTGCTGAACAACGTGCTGGAATTGATAATATTTGGTTTCAAAAGAAACATACTACTGAATATGACCTAAAGCAAAATAGAATAAACTATATTGAAAGTTTAGAATTAAATGAAGTACGTATACCGCTGTTGTTTGATGGTAAAGAGATGCAAGCTGTTGCTGCAATGGATATAGATCGATCTACTCTAGAGATACATTTATTTAATGAGAAAGAAGTCAAGGTATTGGCTCAGAAATACGAAACAAAATCAGGAGAAGTGAAGTATGATTGTGTTTTTGGTTTTGATTTTCTCTTAAGTGATAGCAAGTATGGAGAGATGTACTATACTACCTATATGCTTTATAGTAATATAAGGTAAGTAAGAGATTAATAGTCTTTATCTATCTAGATATAAATAAATGATGAGGAATTAATATGTAAGTATGAGTCTGTTTAAGGATATTTGTTTTTATAAAAAAGAATAGAAGATGTATATAGTAAATTTAGATATAGAGACAAACCAATTAGAAGAAACAAAAGCGTTTTATACAGAGGTATTGGATTTTGATATTATTGAAGAGTCAAAAGGTAGTTTTGCTGTACAGGCAGGAGAGACGATTCTTACATTTAAAGAAGTAAATACGCCTATCAATGTATATCACTTTGCTTTTAACATTCCTTCTAATCAGATAGAAGAAGCATTAATCTGGTCAAGAGAGCATGTTGATTTAATAGAGAATGTAGAAGGTAATTTGGTTACTCATTTTGAAGCATGGAAGGCGAAGTCTATTTATTTTACAGATAACAACGGGAATATCTTAGAGTTTATAGCAAGAGAAGATATTTTACTTTCATTGAAAGGACCTTTTGATCCTGTACAAATTACTTGTATTAGTGAGATAGGTGTAGTGGTAGAGAAACCAATAGTCGAGGCAGAGAAGTTAATTCAAGAATATAATCTAAGCTATTTTAAAAAGGCAGAGCCTACAGAGCAATTCTTAGCTTTAGGTGATGATCAAGGTTTGATTATTATGGTGACACCTGATCGCAATTGGTATCCTACTAATATCCCTGCTAAGTTTACCAACTCAGAAATGATCGTAGAGAATAATGAAATGATGATTTCTTTAAAGAGTAAAGATTTGTATTAATAAAATATAAAAGAGACTATTCGGTAGTCTCTTTTTCTTTTAATAAGGTTTCGCCCCAAGTATTTAGTTTCCATAAAACTTCTACTAATTGTTCTCCTAGTGGGGTAAGGAAATATTCTACTCTAGGAGGAAGTTCATTATAACTTACTTTGTACAAGACTCCGTCTTGTTCTAATTCTTTTAGTTGTTGGTTAAGTACACGACGGTCTACTTTCATGATTCCTTTTAGCATTTCGCTTGGTCGTTTATGACCTTGATTGATTTGCCAAACGATGGGAATTTTCCACTTTCCACTGATGGCATTCACTGCAAATTCAAGTGGACAAATTTTTTCTTCTATTGCTCGTGCTTTTGTATTCATAAAAGTGACTTTTTTATCCCTATGGGGTAAATATATGCGGTATTGTATGATAATAAAGTGATTATCATCTTTGCAAAAATAAGATTTTAATATGAAAGAAATAAAACAAGCATTAGATACAATTACTCAAGGAATGCAATCACAAGTACCAGTGGAAATTCTAAACGCTTTTGGAAATTCTATTGCAGATTTGCAAACAAAAAGTTTTGGCACAAAGTCAGAAGTAGGAATGATGTTTTCTTCTATAGAAGTGATAAATGAAAATAATCAGAAGGTTTCTATTGACAAGTTGTTTCAAGGGAAAAAGACCTTAGTGAGTTTTGTACGAGGAAATTGGTGTCCTTTTTGTAATATAGAGACGGCTCATTTAATGAGTTATTATCCAATGTTACAAGAAAAAGGAGTTGAGGTAATTGTGGTATCTCCAATGAATATAGAGCAACTTAGAGAATGGAAGAGAGAACTTCAAATGCCCTTTTCGGTTGTTCAGGATGAGGACTTAACATTAGGTGAGGCATTAGATATCAAATTTGAACTGCAGGATTTCGTACAGCCTCATTATGAAATGCTTGGAATAGATCTAAAGCATCTGAATCAAACAGAAAAAGCGGAGTTAAATATACCTGCTGTCTATTTAGTAGATGAAGAGGGAAGAATTAGCTTTAGATATATGGATGTGAATTATGGTAATCGATTAGAATTGAAAGAGGTAATTAATGTTTTGTAACATTTAGACTGTATATTTATCTTTACAGTAGAGTCCTAATATTATATAGATAAAGAATAAAGCTCGTAAGAGCTTTATTTTGTTTTAAGAATGTTCATTATGGAGAATAGAAAAGGAGCAAGGTCAATTAAAGATATTCCTGAAGATGTTTTAGCGATGTTAAATAAAGGTGAGTTGTCAAGTGTGAATTTGACAGAATGGCTAGCTATTGATCAGAGGTTGTTGGTACAGCATGTATTATCAGATTTAAAAAAAGACACTTATATAGACATAGTATTAGATGCTATAGAGAGTATAAAAAAGCCAACAGTGAATTCTATTAATCAGTGTATAGGATATACTCTGTTTTGTTTAACAAAAGAAAATGAAGATGAAGAATTGTTTGAGCTACTGAAAAAGCATAAAAGTGATTTAGTACGCTGTTGGGCGACCTATTTCATAGGTTATGATGAAACATTAAGTATCAGTGAAAAGCTAGAAGAGATTAAATACTTTGCGGCGGATGCTCATTTTGGTGTTAGAGAAATTTGTTGGATGGCGGTACGTGCTGATATCACAGATAATCTAGAGGAAAGTATACAACTACTACTTGACTGGACTAGTGATAAAAATGAATACATAAGAAGGTTTGCGACAGAGTCAACTCGACCTAGAGGAGTGTGGTGTAAACATATTGACAAACTAAAAGAGGATCCTGAAATGGGACTTCCTTTATTAGAAGCTTTGAAAGGAGATACTTCTAAGTATGTGAAGGATAGTGTCGGTAATTGGTTAAATGATGCATCTAAAACAAGGCCTGATTTTGTTATAGGAATTTGTAATCAATGGGAAAACGAAAGCACTTCTAAGGATATTTTATACATCATAAAGAAAGCAACAAGAAGCTTGTAAATAAAAAAAAATATGTGTTTTTAATAAAAAATATCTTGTTTCGCGCTTTTATGAGATTTTCACAATGTCAATGATTGACGTAATGTGAATTGTTAGTGTTGTTTTTTACTTTTTTGTTGAACTGTTTTAATAGTTTTTGTTTGGATATATTTTTAATATTGAAATTTCGTTGTTTTATTAATTTCAATATTGTTTGAAATTAAGGTTATATTTATATTATATGTTTATTTTTTGTTTTTTTGATAAAAATGAGTGTTTGACTTTTTTAAAACGTATTTGTATATATTAAAAAAATACAAATAATTTGAATTGTTTAAGATATAATTGGTTTTTATATTATTTTTTATCAAAAAAAATAGGTTATAGTGTCTCAAAGTTTCTTAAAAATGGATAGTAATTTAAAAATAATATATAATGTTGTGATAACTAATGTTTTAGTATCTTTATCAATGAAAAGAAAATTAAATTTTGTTGTTTTATGAAAGCAGAAGTACAATTCAATGACTTCACAGGAAGTATTGCGGCTGATATATCAGATATCATCGCAGCAAAAAAAGGGAATTACATCAGTAGTATTGGGGAGTACTTTGATGTAGATCAAGAAAGATTTAAAGTTGTAGGAATATCTTTGACAGGTATTAGTGACTTTAAAGCAACTCTAATCTGTGTAGATAAACAAAAAAGCACAGAAAGTAAAGAGCACATTGTAAAAATGACCTTAGAGTTGGATGAAGAAGGACAGAAAGAAATGTTGAATTTATTATTTAAACGTTTAAATCTTGTTCTATTTGATGCTGGTGAGAAGCATTATTCAACTTTAGAATGTGATGAAGAAATTGCATTTAACGAATATCATGTATATGACTACTATGATGTAAACTAAATCTTTTAGTCTATTAAAAACTTAATAAACCTCTAGTTGTAAGACTAGAGGTTTTTTTATTAATATTGTTTTGAGATAATTAATTGTCAGTTATAGTGAGGTATTTAATAGTATTAGTATTCTTTTCGTTGTCAATGTCTGTTGTTGCACAGGTTGATTCTACTTATGTAAGAGATCATATAAAGTCTTATGGTGTTAAGTTTGCTTTTGGTAAGGATGTATTAGCGTTAGACTATACTTTAGAAGATAAAAAAAGCACACAGACTTTTGAGTCTAATAAACCTGTGAGTATAGGGGTAGGTTTTTTATGGGGTAGTTCTTCTTTTAGTTTTAGTCATGGTTTTTCTTTTATGAGAGAAAAAGAAAAAGGGAAAACAAAAGCAACAGATTTTCAATATCATCATTATGGAGATAAATTTCTGATTGATTTATATTACAAACGAAATAAAGGATTTTATCGTTATACAGGAGATCATAAAGATGATACCCCAACAGAGGATGATATATTTCCAGATTTTAAAATTCATATGTATGGAGCCTTGTTTCAATACGTATGGAATAATGAAAAGTATTCTTTAGGTGCTGCTTACGACTTTAATAAAGTACAAGTAAAATCTGCAGGTTCTTTATTATTAGGAGGAGGGGTGTTTTATTCATCACTACGGAATATTCCGGTTTTTTCTGAAGAGTTGCAAGATTATGATAAACGTACATATCATTTTGGTCCTAATATAGGGTATGGGTATAACTGGGTACCGTATAAAAAAGTATTGGTAGCAGGCGCATTTACATTTGGTGTGAATGGAGCAATAGAAGAAAACTTATTAACGAATAAAAGAATTTTTACAGTTAATCCTTCTGTAGTAGGGCGTTTTTCTCTTGGTTATATTGGGGAAGAATGGATAATTAGTGCATCTGCTATAGCGAATGGTTTATTTCTAAATATGAAAAAGGATTATCAAACAGGACTATTGACAAGTACATTTAATCTTACTGTTATCAAACGATTTGATTTAAAGAGAGAAATCAGCTTTCTAAAAAAGGATTACAATTGGAAAGAAGCCATATTTGGAAGTAAAAGTAATGATGTGAACAATACCATAAATGAAGAATAACATCAATACACTTCTGAAATAAAAACTTTTTGCTTAGAGTTTAGATATTATGAAGAAAGTAGAGTTGTGGTTTAATATGTTTTTTATATCTTGAATCTCTAACTTTAGATGAGTAAATATGGAATTTAATAGTAATGATTTTAGGTTTTACCACCCATTAGAAATAAGATGGAGTGATATGGACGCCTTAGGACATGTTAATAATGTAATCTATATAGACTACTTCCAAATCGGTAGAGGGTATTATATGAATCAGGCAAGTAAAACGTGGGACTGGTTTAAGCACATGTTTGTTATCGCTAATATTTCTTGTAATTATATTAAAGAGATTAAGTTAGATGTAAGACACCCGAGAATTGGTGTAAGAATATCAAAAATGGGAGTTAAGAGTTTTGAGATTGAATACGCTATTGTTAGTGAAGGGGAGAATAGAGATCTAATCTTGCATGCGATAGGTACGAGTACACAGGTGATGATCGATATTAAAGAGAAAAAAACAATAGAGATTCCGACTTGGCTAAGAGAGGAAGTTTCTGTTTATGAACCAAGTTTATAAATATTTAGAAAAGATAATATAGGAGCTATTTTTAATAGTATTTGATAACGGTAGTTTTTAAAATAGGTGGTAATAAACAGAGAGGAACTATCCATTGAATAGTTCCTCTCTGTTTATTAGATATTATAATAGTCTAGCTTATTTTACACTTAGTAGAAAACCTTTTGATTCCTTGAAGGCTATATAATATTAATAACGTTCATTTTTCCATAAAGCAATATCTGCTAATATACGTTGAGTATCGGCATTTACTTCTTTTAAATGATTAGAAGTATATAATGTATATCGGGCTTTGTCTAACTGTAACCTTACTTCATAATCACTAATAATTTTTACAGTAATTTGTTTAGTCTTATCTGTGAATTCCTGAAATCTAGTGTTTTCTTTATTTTCTCTTAGTGTTAAATATACAGGCTCTGTCTTTTCATTTAGTTTAGCATCTTGTTGATATACTAAAGTAGCTTCACCGTTCTCATAGGTGAAAAAGTAATTTTTAAACATAAAGGTTTTAGCGGAATAGACTACTGTTTTTTCATTCTTTAGTTTATAGGGTGAAGATACTATTGTTTCTGTGGTGTGACAACTTGTACAAATTATCGCTAAAGAGAAAGAGATAAGAAGAGAATAAATTGTTTTCATAGTATTTTATCGTTGTTGGTTATAGCCAAAATAGAGTAAATATTTAATAAAACAAAATAAATATTATGTGATGTTTGTTTTTCGATAGTTATTTTTAAGTTTATGGTTGATTTAAGGGTTTAAAGTTGAATAAATAGTAAAACCAGAAGTAGTGGTGTAAGGTGATATATGTCATTCTTCTTCTTCTTTATACTAAGTAACTTGATATCATAAATCAAAGTAGTATTAAATATGAAAAAGCATCTAGTTTTATTGACTGTATTATTGGCATTTGTCAGTTGTAAAAAGGAACAAACAAGTAGTTCAGATCATAAAGAAGAAAACAAATCAGAATTATTAACTAAAGCCTCAACTTATTTTCAACCTATTTCTTCTGTAGAGAATACAAATTTAGATCCAGAGAAAGTAGCCTTAGGAAAATATTTGTATTTTGATACGAATCTTTCTAAAGATGGAAATATCAGCTGTAATTCATGCCATAACTTAAATACCTATGGGGTAGATAATTTAGCCTTTTCTCCTGGAGATGATGGGTCTTTAGGGGGGCGTAATTCACCTACTGTTTTTCATGCAGCTTTGCATAATATGCAATTTTGGGATGGAAGAGCAAAAGATGTTGAAGAGCAGGCTGGAGGGCCTATTCTAAATCCAGTAGAGCACAATATTAAAAATGAAAAAGAATTAGAAGATAGGTTGCGTAAAATCGATATGTATAAGGAGAAGTTTGCAGCTGTGTATAAATCGGATAAAGAACCTATCACATTTAAAAATATTACTAATGCCATTGGTGCATTTGAACGTACATTAATGCCAGAGAGTAGATTTGATAAGTTCTTAGATGGAGATGTAGCTGCATTAACAGCACAAGAGCAAAAAGGATTAGAAACATTTATTTCTGTGGGATGTATTACTTGTCATAATGGAGTAGCGTTAGGAGGGCAGATGTTCCAAAAATTCGGAGTGTACGGTGATTATTGGCAAGAAACTAAATCAGCTAAGATAGATAATGGGCTAGCTGATTTAAGTAAAAAAGATACAGAGAAATATTTATTTAAAGTACCTGGATTGAGAAATATAGAGCATACAGGACCTTATTTTCACGATGGTTCTGTGAAGGATTTGAAAGAGGCTGTGCGTATTATGGCTAGTTTACAAACTAATGTAAAATTAAGTCAAGAGCAAATAGATGATATTACAGTGTTCTTAGGAAGTTTGTCTAGTGATATAGATGATGAGGTGAAGAAATCACCTTTTGAGTCATAGATTTGGTTAGATATGTTATTTTAAATGTTTTATTTAAAGGCTATTCTGTTTAAGAATAGCCTTTATTATTTGTGATAATTGTTATATATTCATGAAGATAATAAAAAGTAAATATGTCGATATTAGTTATTAATGTTAAAAAAGTTAGTATTGGTTTTTAATATGCTAAAGTTTACATTTATTATATTTGTAATTAAATAAAAATAGAATAATGGAGTTGAAATTACATAGACCAATTTGTTTCTTTGATTTAGAGACAACAGGTATAGACGTAGCAAGAGACAGAGTTGTAGAAATATCGATATTAAAAGTGTTTCCAAATGGAAATAAAGAAAGCAAGACTTGGTTAGTAAATCCAGAAAGAGCTATACCTGCGCAGTCTACAGCTATACATGGTATTACTGATGAGAAGGTAGCGAATGAGCCAACGTTTAAAGAATTAGCTCCGCTAGTGTACAATATGATTAAAGATTCTGACTTAGCTGGGTTTAATTCAGATCGTTTTGATATCCCACTATTAGCAGAAGAATTATTGAGAGCAGGAGTGGATTTTGAAATGGGAAATAGAGTGTCAGTAGATATCCAGACAATCTTCCATAAAAAGGAAGAGCGTACATTAAGTGCTGCTTATCGTTTTTATTGTAATGAGAATTTAGATAATGCACACTCAGCAACGGCAGATACAAATGCGACTTATGAGATATTAAAAGCACAATTAGATAGATATGAGGACTTAGAGAATGATATGAAGTCGTTGTCTGAGTTTACTACTCGTAAGAAAAGTGTTGACTTCGCTGGGTTTATTGCATTAAATGAAGAAGGTAAAGAAATATTTACTTTTGGAAAGCACAAAGGAGCATTAGTAGACGATGTTTTGGAGAATGAGCCTGGGTACTATGGTTGGATTCAGAATGCAGATTTTCCATTGTATACTAAGAAAGTATTGACTGGTCTGAAATTGAGAAAATTAAATAATAAGTTGTAATTACATCTTTATGAAGATAGTTTGTATAGGAAGAAATTATGTAGAGCATATTGAAGAGCTAAACAATGAAAGACCTTCAGAGCCTGTATTATTTATTAAACCTGATTCTGCTTTATTAGGTAGAGAGTGTCCATTTGCTATTCCTGAGTTTTCTGATGATATTCATTATGAAGTAGAAGTAGTGGTGAAAATTACTAAAGTAGGTAAGCATATTGAACCTAAGTTTGCTCATAAATATTATGATGAGGTTACTGTAGGAATTGATTTTACTGCTAGAGATATGCAGAGTAAATTAAAAGAAAAAGGATTGCCTTGGGAGAAGGCAAAAGCTTTTGATGGATCTGCTATGTTAGGAGAGTTTATTGATAAGCAAGAATTAGAAAACCTTTATGATACTACATTCTCATTAATACAAAACGGCAATACAGTTCAGGAGGCTAGTACTGCACAGATGATTTGGAACATAGATGAGACTATAGCAGAAGTGTCTAAATATTTTACTCTGAAGAAAGGAGATTTAATCTTCACAGGTACTCCAAAAGGAGTAGGGAAAGTAAATGAAGGAGATGTGCTAGAAGGAACTCTAGCAGGTAAAAAGTTATTCCGTTTAAATGTAAAATAAGCGTATGGCACTTCATTATGATTTAGGACCTATATTACAGACTTATAACGATGACCAAGCGTTAGTGAAAGCTGGCTTAATCGTTTTTGTTGAAGAATCTAAAGATTTGGTCAAAAAAATAAAGCTTGGAATCAATGATAAGAACTATGGCAATGTAGCAGAAAGTATGAATATATTGATGCCTTCATTAGAGTTTTTAGGAATGGAACAGGCTATCGAAGAGGCTTCTCTAATAGAAGAATGGACTAAAGAAAAAGGAAAGACTAAAGCTGTAAAGGAGACTTTTAAAATCTTTAAAGAGAGAGTAAAGAAAGCTCGTAAAGAGATACAGAAAGACTTTAGCTTATAGAAAATAGTATGAAAGCAAGTATAATCACTATAGGAGATGAGATTCTCATCGGTCAGATTGTAGATACTAATTCTGTGTATTTAGCAAAGGAACTTGATTTGTTAGGATTCGAAGTATCAGAAATTATAACTATTTCTGATAAAAAAGAATCAATAGAGAAGGCTATGTCTTCTCAAATGGGACAGGTGGATTTAGTTATAATGACAGGAGGATTAGGACCGACTAAGGATGATGTGACTAAAAAAGTGTTTTGTGACTTTTTTGAGGATCATCTAGTCATAGATGAGCAAGTTTTAGCTCATGTGACGACACTTATAGAGAATTACTTTAAAAGGCCTATTTCAGAGGTTAATAAACAGCAAGCTTTAGTGCCTTCTACTTCTACTGTTTTATTTAATACTGTAGGGACTGCTCCAGGTATGTTAATGCAAAAAAACAACACTACTTTTGTTTCTTTTCCAGGAGTTCCTCTTGAAATGAAAACAATATTTAGTGAGCAATTAGTTCCTTATATTAAAGATCACTTTAAGGGGGTATTTAATATCCATAAAACGATAATTACTTATGGTATTGGAGAAAGTTTGTTAGCAGAATATCTTGAAGATTGGGAGAATAATTTACCGTCAGATATAAAATTAGCTTATTTACCAAGCCCTGGTAAAGTAAGATTACGTCTGTCAAGTAGAGGTTCTAATCAAGATTTCTTGTCTCAAAGCATTGAGATGCAAATTGATAGAATGCCTGAGTCTGTGAAAGCATATATTCGAGCTTATGAGGATATTGACTTTCCTGAAATTATTATAAAAGAGTTGCAAATTAGAAATAAAACTATTTCTTTTGCAGAAAGTTGTACAGGTGGACGGTTAGCTGTTATGTTTAATGCTAAACCAGGCTCTTCTGCTTACTTTAAAGGAGGAATGGTATGTTATGCAACCGAGAGTAAAGTAAATATACTAGGAGTTAATCAAGATACAATAAATAAATATACAGTAGTTAGTGAAGAAGTAGCTATGGAAATGGCTGAGCAAGCACGATTAAAATTTAATAGTGACTATGCAATTGCTACTACTGGAAATGCTGGACCATCTAAGGGAGATTCTGATGTCGAGGTAGGAACTGTATGTATAGGAATCGCAACGCCTATAGGAGTGTTTACAAAAAAATATGAATTAGGCCAACCAAGAGAAAAGGTTATAAACAGTGCTATAGCAAAGGGTTTAGAATTGATATATAATGAAATATTAAAAAAATAACCTAAAAGAATTTGTAAGATAATTTTCTTTTTCGTTACTTTGCACCCTGATTTTGAATATTGAAATAAAAGATAAGAAATAATGTCAAGAGTTTGTGAAATTACTGGTAAAAGAGCAATGGTTGGAAACAACGTTTCTCACGCGATGAATAAAACTAAGAGAAAGTTTTCTGTGAACTTAGTTAAAAAACGTTTCTACATTGCTGAAGAAGACAGATGGGTAACATTGAAATTATCAACGTCTGCATTAAAAACAATTAACAAAAAAGGTATTACTGCTGTATTGAAAGATGCAAAAGCAAAAGGATTAGTAAAATAATTCATACCATTAAAAAATAGAATACGATGGCAAAGAAAGGGAACAGAATTCAAGTAATCTTAGAATGTACTGAACACAAAGCATCTGGTTTACCAGGAACTTCAAGATACATCACGACTAAGAATAAGAAAAACACACCTGATAGATTAGAGATTAAGAAATTTAATCCTATCATGAAGAAAGTAACAGTTCACAAAGAAATTAAATAATTATTAGTCATGGCAAAGAAAACCGTAGCGACTTTAAGAACATCTTCTAAAAAGTTGACGAAAGCAATTAAAATGGTTAAATCTCCTAAAACTGGAGCTTACACATTCGTTGAAGCTGTTATGGCTCCTGACTTTGTGGATGATTTCTTAAACAAGAAGTAATTTTACCATTATAAAGATCTTGAAAAGCTGTCTATTATAGGCAGCTTTTTTTGTGTATATATTTATGATACCAAGTTTTATTTGAAAGCACCTTTTATGGATGCTTTTTTCATTTATAATAAAAAGAACAAAAGTTGTTTATTTTTTTATCCTGTGATTTGGGTAAATTGATTCACTTTTTATTCTTTATATTTGCAGTAGTTAATAAAAGTAATATGAGTTTTTTTAAGAAGTTATTTTCTTCGGAAAAGAAGGAAACTTTAGATAAAGGTTTAGAAAAGTCTAAATCTTCTTTTTTCTCAAAACTGACTAAAGCAGTTGCTGGTAAGTCAAAAGTAGATGATGATGTACTTGATAATCTAGAAGAAATACTTGTGTCATCTGATGTAGGTGTTAATACTACATTGAAAATTATTGAGCGTATTGAAGAGCGTGTTTCGAGAGATAAATATGTTGGAACAGATGAGTTAAATCAGATTCTTAGAGATGAGATAGCAGGGTTGTTATCAGAGACTCAATCTGGTGAAGCAACAGAGTTTGAAATTCCAAAAGATAAAAAGCCTTATGTATTGATGGTAGTAGGAGTAAATGGTGCTGGAAAGACAACAACGATAGGAAAGTTAGCTTATCAATTTAAGAAAGCAGGATTGAATGTTGTATTAGGTGCTGCAGATACATTTAGAGCAGCTGCTATTGATCAATTACAAGTGTGGGCAGATAGAGTAGGTGTGCCAATTGTAAGACAACAAATGGGAAGTGATCCAGCTTCTGTTGCTTTTGATACTTTGCAGTCTGCAGTAACTCAGAACGCTGATGTTGTAATTATAGATACAGCCGGTCGTTTACATAATAAAGTAAACTTAATGAATGAGCTTACTAAAGTTAAACGTGTTATGCAGAAAGTTATTCCAGATGCTCCTCATGATGTGATGTTGGTATTAGATGGTTCTACAGGACAAAATGCCTTTGAACAAGCTAAGCAATTCACAGCAGCAACAGAAGTAAACTGTTTGGCTGTAACTAAATTAGATGGAACTGCTAAAGGTGGTGTAGTTATTGGTATATCTGATCAATTCCAAATACCTGTTAAGTATATAGGTGTAGGAGAAGGAATCGAAGATTTGCAAGTGTTTAATAAATTTGAATTTGTTGATTCATTTTTTAAATAGAAGTAATAGTTATGAGTAGATTATATAAAGTGTTTTTCATAGGTATACTTTTTTTAGTAGCAAGCTGTGGGAAAGAATTTACACCTGAGGACTTAAAGGTAATTAATGGTTATTGGGAAATAGAGAAAGCAAAATTGCCAGATGGTGAGGTGAAAGATTATACCATTAATTCTTCTATTGATTTCTTTGAGATAAATGATAAAGGAGTTGGTTTTCGTCAGAAAGTAATGCCACAGGTGAATGGTGAGTATTTAACGAATGAGGTGCAAGAAAACCTAACTATAGTTAATGAGGCAGGTAAGACTTGGTTAATGTATAAGACTGAGTTTGCTGAATGGAAGGAAGAGTTAGTAGAATTGGATGAGGATGAGTTTGTTGTAAAAAACGAAAATGATATTATCTACTATTATAAAAAGGCGGTACCTTTTACTTTAAAATAATTTAGGCATTGAAGAAGTATGATGTAAATAAACGATTACGAGAAGAGAGTAGTATTCAGGATCTTTTAAAAATATTTATAAAAGAGAATAACCTTGATAAGGGAATTGATAATCTTGATGTTCGTGCTGCTTGGAAGAATCTATTAGGACCAGGAATAGCTAATTATACATTAGATATACTCTTAAAACGTGATGTACTTTATGTAGCTTTATCTTCTCCTATCGTACGTGAGGAATTAACTTATGGAAAGAGTAAGATAATTAGAATGATAAATGAAGAATTAGGGAGAGAGGTAATAAAAGAAATAATTTTTAGATAAGTTATAATTATCTATATGAAGCAATATTAGTTCAATAGACTGATATTGCTTTTTTATTTTATATATAAAGGACTTTATTGTCTTTTATATGTAGAATTGTTTTATATTTGTACTATTAAAATAAATGATATGTTTTCTAAAGCTTGTGAATACGCTATTCGTTCAGTTGTTTTTATCTCAGTATCTTCACTGAAAGGGGAGCGTGTAGGCTTTAAAGAAATAGCAAAAGAGATAGATGCTCCAGAAGCTTTTACAGCTAAGATACTTCAAAAGCTATCTAAGAGTGGAGTGATTGAATCAGTTAAGGGAGTAGGAGGAGGATTTGAAATTCCGATAGCAAACTTAGACAATATTAAGCTATGTGAGGTGGTGAATGTGATCGATGGTGATTCTATCTACAAGGGATGTGGATTAGGGTTAGCTCAGTGTTCTGAGACGCACCCATGTCCTGTTCACTTTAAATTTAAAGCAATCCGAGAAGGGTTGAGAAATATGTTAGAAACTACTACTTTGCGAGAGTTAGCCAATGGTACCAAGTCTGGTGATACTTTCTTGAAGTTGTAATTATACGTGGGAAGTAACTTCCCTTTTTTTACAAAACAATAAAGGATAAAAAAGTCTTCTATTTAAAAGTATGAAAAATAGACAAAGAAAGTTATGGATAGCATTTACGATAGTAATGTTATTCTCATTTGGGGTACTCGGTTATTTCGGTATTGAAATTTATCAAGAAGCACCACCAGTACCCATCGAAGTTAGAACAACTAATGGTGAAATTGTATTAACTGCTAGTGATATAAAAGACGGTCAGAATGTCTGGCAGAGTATAGGAGGACAAGAAGTTGGCTCTGTATGGGGACATGGAGCTTATGTTGCTCCTGATTGGACTGCTGATTTTCTGCATAGAGAAGCATTGTATTTATTGGAGTATTATGCTCAAGAGAAGTATAATAAGTCTTATGAAAATAGTTCATTAGAAGAACAGGCTTATTTAAAAGCACATTTACAAGCTAATATTAGAGCTAATACTTATGACAAAGCAACTGGTGTTTTGACGATTACAGAGGAACGAAATAAAGCTCGTTTACATCTTCAGGAGTATTATACTAAATTGTTTACAGATGATCCCGAATTTACGCAACTGCGTAAAGATTATGCAATACCTAATAATGCGCTAACTGATCCAACAAGATTGAAACAAATGAATGCTTTCTTCTTTTGGGCAACATGGGCTACTGTAACTAATAGACCAGATAATGATGTTAGTTATACACATAACTGGCCTGCGGAAGAGTTAGTAGGTAACGTAGCTACCACACCTCTTATTGCTTGGTCTGGAGTGAGTGTTATCTTATTGATTTTTGCTGTAGGGGTATTAGTTTATTATCACGTAGCCTCTAAGCAAGAGGAAGAAGATATGGTGCCAATGGAAGATCCAGTATCAAATGGAACTGTAACTAAGAGTATGACTATCTTGAAGAAATATTTCTGGGTAGTATGTTTATTGATGCTATTACAAGTAGGATTAGGAATTATAACAGCTCACTATGGAGTAGAAGGACAAGGGTTATATGGTATTCCATTAGATCAAATTCTACCTTATTCAGTAACGCGTACATGGCATACCCAATTGGCTATTTTTTGGATAGCTACTGCTTGGTTAGGAACCGGATTATATATTGCACCTGCAGTAGGAGGTAAGGATCCTAAGTTTCAAGTATTCGGAGTGAACTTCCTATTTATAGCCTTATTGATTATTGTGTTGGGGTCTATGATTGGTCAGTGGTTTGGTATTATGCAAAAACTAAACTTAGTACAGAACTTCTGGTTCGGACATCAAGGATATGAATATGTAGACTTAGGTCGTTTCTGGCAGATCTTCTTATTTGTAGGCTTATTTGTATGGTTAGCTTTAATGATTAGACCGTTGTTACCTGTATTGAAAGAAAAAGGAAGCCATCGCAATTTGATTATACTTTTCTTAATCTCATGTGGTGCAATTGCTTTATTCTATGGAGCAGGGCTAATGTGGGGAAGACAAACTAACTTGGCAATAGCAGAATATTGGAGATGGTGGGTAGTGCATTTATGGGTAGAGGGCTTCTTTGAAGTGTTTGCAACTGTTGTTTTAGCGTTCTTATTCGTACGAATGGGGTTGATTAAAACCAAGACAGCTACTAATGGCGCATTGTTCTCTACTGTTGTATTTATGTCTGGAGGGATTATAGGTACATTCCATCATTTATATTTCTCTGGAACGCCAACAGCAGTAATGGCATTAGGAGCAACGTTCAGTGCTTTAGAAGTGGTGCCTTTAACTCTGATAGGTTATGAAGCTTATGAGAACTATAAAATATCTACACATAAAGGATGGTTACAGGATTATAAATGGCCTATATACTTTATGATAGCAGTGGCATTCTGGAACTTCTTAGGAGCAGGTGTATTTGGCTTTATTATTAATCCACCGATAGCACTGTATTATGTACAAGGACTTAATACAACACCTCTTCACGCACATACTGCTTTATTTGGAGTATATGGAATGTTGGGAATTGGACTTATGCTATTCGTATTAAGAAGTATATATAGAGATATTAAATGGAATGAGAAGTTATTGAAAATAGGCTTCTGGGGATTGAACTTAGGGTTATTATTAATGGCACTTTTAAGTTTATTACCTATCGGTATTTGGCAAGCGATTGAAAGTATTCAACACGGTATGTGGTATGCACGTTCTAGCGAACTTATGCAGCTACCAGCTATGAATACGCTGAAATGGCTACGTACCATCGGTGACGTAATCTTTACAGTAGGTATTTTCGCTATCGTTTTATTCGTATTCAAATTAACATTAAAAAAAAGCAATCATGATAAATAGAACAGTAGGCTCATTTGTAGCAGAAGATTTTAGAACAGCAGCAATATTCAATAGATACGGAATTGATTTTTGTTGTAAAGGAGGACGTACTATTGAAGAGGTGTGTGAAAAGAAATCAGTCAATAGAGAAGAGTTAATTGGAGAGTTAGAACGATTATTGACACAACAAGCAGAGAACAATATCGATTTTAGACATTGGCCTTTAGATTTGTTAGCCGATTATATTGAGAAGACACACCATCGATATGTAGAGGAGAAGATCCCAGTATTATTACAATTTTTAAATAAACTGAGTAGAGTACATGGAGATAGACATCCAGAGTTAATTGAAATAAATGAATTGTTTATTGGATGTGCAGCGGAGCTAAGCCAACACTTAAAAAAAGAAGAGCTTGTTCTGTTTCCATTTATTCGTAAGATGGTGTCTTCAACTATCTCAGGACAACCTTTAGAAACACCTCATTTTGGTACAGTACAAAATCCAGTAGCCATGATGATGCATGAACATGATGGGGAAGGTGAGCGTTTCCGAAAAATAGCTGAGTTGTCTAATAATTATACACCACCAGCAGATGGATGTAATACATATAAGGTTACTTACGCTATGCTAAAAGAGTTCGAAGATGATCTGCATAAACACATTCACTTAGAAAATAATATTTTGTTCCCAAGTGCAATAGTATTAGAACGAAAATTCGAGTAATCTTTTTCAAATTTCATAGAAGTGCCTTACCTTTAAGTTTAACCCAGAATCAGTGATAGACAGACAAACAAAAAGTAATTATACAAAATAGCTCTGAATTAGTGATACAAGCATACTATAGTATGGTTTTAGAGCTAATGAAAGAGATATGAAGTAGAATTGCTTTGTAGTATTTGGCTAACGCTTATTCTGGGTTTAAGGCACTTCTTGTATAACAGCTTATGAAACCAGTCTATTATATCATTCCTTTGGTCAACTTTTTTACAGCAGCCCTATTAGGACTTTTGCTAAGAAGTATGTTCGTCTACCCGATAGAAGGAGTGACATTTTTGTATATTTTACATACGCACTCTCATATTGCTTTATTAGGATGGTTGTATTTATTGGTTTATGTATTGTTTGTCCAGCAGTTTGGAATAAAAACTCCTAAAGAAGAAAAGTTTTATGCCCGACTTTTTTGGATGACTCAATTAGCAGTGCTTGGAATGGCACTGACATTTCCTTTTATGGGATATGCCGCAGCATCTATTGCTTTTTCTACTTTACACATTATTTGTTCTTATGTATTTGTCATTCATTTATGGAAGAACAACACTGCCTCAGGAACACAGCAAGGAGTTTTACTAAAAACCTCTTTGTTTTTTATGGCATTTTCTACCTTTGGGGTTTGGTGCTTAGGGCCAGCAGTAGGCATGATGGGGAAGGCTAGTGCCTTCTATCAGATATGTATACAGTTTTTCTTACATTTTCAGTTTGATGGATGGTTCTTAACTGCCTTTTTAGCCTTATTGTTTGCCATTGTGTTTAAGGGGTATTCTTTATCTAAGTTTAAACCTTTCTATTACACTTGGATAGTATCTGTAATACTCACTTATGCTCTACCCGTGAGTTGGTATGTAGAATTACCTATACTTCATTACTTAAATGCAGTAGGTGTTTTATTGCAATTGTATTCAGTGGGATATTTAATAAAACCCTTTTTCAAGATATTTAAGCAACGAAATAATAATGAAAGCATCTTTGTGTGGCTTTTATTAGTATTAGCAGGAATATGCCTTATAATGCGAATAGGTACACAGTTATTAGCTATATCAGAATCAATAGCGATTCAGTTACAAGCTTTGCGCAGTTGGATCATAGGTTTTATCCATTTGAATATGTTAGGAGTCTTGAGTGGTTTTGGAGTTTGGTTAATGGTTCAAGAAAAAAGAATAGTTGTAAATACTTGGTTAAAGATAGGAATACTATTCTTAGTAGTAGGTTTTGTATTGACAGAAATAATTTTGTTTATACAAGGCTTACAAGGTTTTATAGGAGTTGTTTGGGTAGTTAATACACCTGTACTCTTATTTTGGGCATCTGTATTACTTCCTATCAGTATCTTATTTTTATTATTCTCATACATTAAAATTAGAAAGTCATGAATGAATTACACCTTTTATTAATATTACACCTATTAGGGGCTACTATATGGGTAGGAGGACATATCTTATTAAGTGTGGTGATATTACCTCAAGTATGGAAAGAGAAGTCAGTAGAGAAGCTATTTAACTTTGAGAGTAGATATGAGTGGTTCGGTATGCCAGCTTTATTCGTTATGCTACTGACAGGTGTGCGTATGGCCTATATCTACAATGTCAAGTTAGCGAGTTGGTTTGCTTTTGAAACTCCAATAGAACGTGTTGTTTCTTTAAAATTAGCATGTCTATTCACTATCGCATTATTTGCACTAAGTGCTCAGTTTTACGTATTGCCTCGTCTAAAGACTGATATTAAGAAACTACCTTTGATGACATTCCATATTATATCTGTCACGACTATTAGTATTGTGATGCTTATATTAGGTAGCTTTATTAGATATGGAGGGATATAAAGAGGAATGAATTTATAAATAAAAGGTATTATTGATTTTATTTGCTTAACTATTAAAATACCTGTTAGTATTATTATATATAAAGCTATTGTTTGATTATACTTTTGAAGTGATCAAGTAATAGCTTTTTATTATTGGAACTATTTTATTCTCTTAAATAAGTAACTAGAATTAAAGGCACTTTATGTACAAAAAAAATACTGCTCTACTTCTATTATGAAGCAGAGCAGTATATTATCAAACTAATAACTAACTTTCTTATTTAATTAAAGCGAGTTGTCGCTCTATTTCTTTTACAGTAGGGGCATAGTCTATACCAAGTCCCTCTTGTTGATAATCCAATTCTCCTTTGGTATTAAACACACTAATGATATTAGAGTGAGAGAAGTCTATTGGAGAGATCTTTTTGTAATTCACAGCAAGAGTAGCCGCAAATTCTCTTGTGTCTTCTTCAGTAGAGCGTAAGAATACCCATTGAGGGCCATCCATTTGATTCTCTTTAGCAAATGCTTTTAGACGTTCAGGAGTATCTACTTGTGGGTCAATGCTGACTAATACATATTTTACCTTATCTGCGTTTTTACCTTTTACTCTTTCCTCGATATTACGCATATCAGCTACTAATCGAGGACATGCAGCTTTACAAGAAGTATAAATCATGACCATGACTAATACATTGCCCTGTAAGTCTTTTAACTCAATATCCTTACCATCTTGTGTAGTCCAGGTAGAAGGTAGATTGTAAATAGACAAATCAGAAATCTCTTGTGACTCTGTTGTCTGTTCTGTAGCTTGAGGTTGTTCTTCTGTAGCTTTAGTCTCTTTACAACTAGTTAGTAGTAAAGTAGAGCAGCTTAGTAATGCTATCAATGTCTTTTTCATAATGATGTTCTTTTTTTTTAAGGGTTTTGTGCACATCTAAAACCTAAGTTTTTTGTTGTAAAGTTAGCTCTAAGACTACCTCTAAAACCGTATCGCATAAAGGCAGCATAGTCCATCAGGTCAGAAGCATTAATAGAAGCACTTCCACAGAATAAGTTCTCGTCATTGCCCTTGTCTTTGCGACTTTCTCCAGACAAGAAGATTGAATTATAGTCTGCTACCCACTCCCATATTAAGCCATGCATATCATATACACCCCAGTAATTTTTAAAGGTGCTCCCTACAGGATTGACATAAGTCTTAGGAGTCTCGTACCAAGCGAGGATATACTTATTGTATTCTTCTTTTTGGCGAGCATCCATATTCTTAGCATCAGCCATGGCTACATACTCCCATTCATCCATAGTAGGTAATCTTTTGCCTTCTAACTCACAGTATTTTTTAGCTGCGAACCAAGATACATTGGTCACAGGAGCATTAGGTTTTAAGTCGCCATAGTCTAAATCACTTTTCCAATGAGACAAATAACTTTTATTAGCGAATAACGCTTTGATCTGTGAGCGTTGGTAATTTGGGTTTTTCTTTAAGAACTCTACATACTGTTCATTGGTCACAGCGTATTGATCCATTTTGAAAGAAGCTACTTTTACATAGCCTTCTTCTGTACTACCGTAAAGTGGAACAAAAGTTCCACTTTTGATAGTGACCATCGGTGTCGTTTTCTGAGCATATATTCCTGTATAGGATACTATGCTCAGAAGACACACAATGAAGTTTGATTTATCAAGAAAAAACATTTTATCTATTTTTTTGAACCATTTGAGGGCTCACTACAGTTTTATTATTTCCCCAACTATTGTACACATAAGTCAATACGTCAGCTATCTCTTGGTCACTTAAGTTTTGACTTGTCATGATAGAGTTATATTTTACCTTGTTAACTGTAATCTCTCCTTGTAGTCCGTTTATAACTGTTTTTATCGCTCTATTCACATCTGCATTTAAGTAATCAGATTTCGCTAGAGGAGGGAATATTTTCTCTATACCCTGTCCTTCAGATTGGTGACAAGCAAAACATGTTCTAGTAAACACACTCTTACCATCAGCTATTTGTTGTGCAAGCGTTTTGTTTTCTATTACCTCTTTTTTAGCTGGTTCTTTAGGCATATTTTGTATAGTACCTCCTTCAGGTAAGTATATTCCTTCTTTTATTTTACCTGCAAATACTTTCTGGTTTTCGTCTCCTTCTACTTTCAGCATTCCCAGTGCTCCTTTATTAAAGGCTCTAAAGATAGAGTGGTCTACTAATACAAATGTACCAGGTGTATTTACTTTAAATTCTACTATCGCCGCACCTCCTGCTGGTATAAGTGTAGTCTGTACGTTTTCGTTGATTAGATCAGCACCTTCTACATGTACTCTATCGAAGATCTCTCCGATTACGTGGAAAGAACTCACTAAGTTAGGTCCACCATTACCTACGTATAACCTTACTGTTTCTCCTACTTTAGCAGTGATTGCATTTTCATTGACTAGTCCGTTTACATGTCCATTGAATACTACATAATCAGGCTGTTCTTTTAATGCTTTATTCATGTCGAATGGTTGTAGCCCTTTCTCTCCATAGTTCCCTTTTGTATAGAAGTCCCCTTGCATCACATAGTACTCTTTGTCTACAGGAGGTAGTCCACCTTCAGGCTCTACTAAGATTAGACCATACATCCCATTAGCGATATGCATCCCTACAGGAGCAGTAGCACAGTGGTATACATATAGACCAGGATGTAGTGTTTTAAAAGAGAACGTTACCTCGTGTCCAGGCGCTACTAGTGATGATGCAGCTCCACCTCCAGGACCTGTCACAGCGTGAAGGTCAATATTGTGAGGAAGCTTATTATCTGGGTGATTTTTAAGTGTGAACTCTACTTCATCACCTACACGGGTACGGATAAAGCTACCAGGTACGGTACCACCGAAGGTCCAATACATGTATTTTACCCCATCTACCATTTCACCTTCTTGTTCTAAAATCTCTAGATTAACAATTAGTTTCGTTGCATCCCTTTTTCCTACAGGTTTAGGTACTAGGGGAGGTGCAGTTAGTTCAGCTTCAGCTTCTCCTTTGACTACTATTTGTTCAGCCATTTCTGGAGTCATCTTTGTAGGAGTCTTGTCCTTCTGTTGACAGCCTCCGATTGTTAGTAAACCTAGAGATAATAGTAGTACTCCAAGTTTGGTTTTTAGTGTTTGTACCTTTGTATTCATAACTGTGTTCTTTTGTTCATTTTTGTATATCAAAGATAAAAGACCTTATTGTCTTTTATTGTGATAAATATCAGTTTTTAAAAATTGAATGAACTTTTTTTACTCGTTATAAAATAATTATAAGATTGGAAGTATTTTGGCTAAATAGCTGGATATTATAGAAGTATATTGCTAATCTTGCGTGTGAAATAAAGGGTGGTAAATAAAAATAATACTAATATTTTTAAAGTCACTTCGCGTACTGTGATTATTAGAAACGAAAATTTATACTTAATTATAAGGTATTATAGTTTGTGAAGATTAGATAGAGAAGTTTTGATCTATCTGTTTAAGGATAATCTCTGCTAATAGTTTTTTAGCACGCATAATTTTTACCTTGACATTGTTTAAAGGCTCATTTAAGGCTTCTGCGATTTCGTTATAAGACATTTCTTGGAAGAAGCGCATATCTATTACCTCTTGATAATGAGGTTTAAGTAAGTTGATATAACTTTTAAAGATCACTAGATTCTGTTCTTGTATCAGTTCATCTTCTTTGTTCATTGTATCATCTATGATATCGTGATACTGTTGATTCTCCTCGTCATTGATATCTAAGAAAGACATATTCTTGCGCTTTCTGATCATATCGATATGCACATTTTTAGCAATGCTGATCAGCCAAGTATTAAAGGCATAAGTAGGATCGTACTTACTGATATTGGTAAATGCCTTCGAAAAAGTTTCAATAGTAATATCTTCAGCATCCACTTCGTTTGCTGTTCTTTTAAGCATAAAGTTATATACTTCAGACCAATAATGGTTTAGCAAGAAGGTAAACGCTATCTGGTCTCCCTTTTGAGCTGCTAGGATATTTTCTTGAACTAAGTTTTTCAAATTTTTTTACGTGTAATAAAATGTAGTATTGAGTAATACGTAGTGATAAAAATATGAATAATTTCTAAGAATGGCAGTGTCCACACCAAATCTTTATCATCAAATACTTTAAATAACTTATAGTTATAGATGTATATAATCAAATAACGGAATACAAATAACCCTAGTACAATTTCCCAGTTAAAAAGAAAACTGATCAGTGTAGTGAAAAGCCCGAAGAACAGAAGGTGACATAGACTAAAGAATCTAATTTTAAATTGTGTAAAGATAGATGAGGTTCTAAGGAGTAAGTCATACTTCTTGATATTACCTGTCCATGTACTAGTCTTGCTCTCCACTTGTAAGCATACGAAGCTGTCGCGGTCATGTGCAGTTGTTGTATTACTACTAGTCCCTATTTGATTGATGAAGGCATACTCATCTCCATAAGGAGTTTTCATATGGTCTATAAACCCGTTTACTTTAAAGAACAACTCTTTATTATATCCTTGATTATAAGCATTGCCGTGGATAGGTCTACCATAAGATACCCATGAGAATAGGTTTATTGTCTTATACGTATTTTGGAAACGGATTAATTGATTGATAAAAGACCTTTTCTTTTTTTCGATTTTAGTATGTCCTAGTATTACTTTCTTAGTAGAAGAGAATCCTTTGCTTATCGCTAATAACCATTTATCTGATATAGGAGTGACAGCAGGTTCTGTAAAGATGAAGCGCTCATACTTAGCTACCTTCATCCCTAGAGTTAAAGCGTACTTCTTATTGCCCCAGAAGGCCTCGATATTTTCTACATTGACTAGTCTAGTGTTAGGGTAAGTCAAACAGAATTTTTCTAATATTTCTAAGCTTTCGTCATCAGACGCACTATAGACTAGTATTACTTCATACTCAGGATAGTCTTGTTGTATAAGTACAGAAAGGAAGTTTTCTAACTTCTCCTGTTGATCTTTTACATAAGCAATGACAGAGATAGGTTCTAGATCAGCGTATCGTTTAGTCGGAAGGCTACTAGACATAGCTAGTGGTCCATAGATGATAATATACTGTAATATTTCTATAACTATAACAGCAATGAAAATGTAAAATAAAAGTGTTAGCATAGTGAATATCTATTCCCGTAAGGTCTGCAAATGTACGATTAATCTGTTAAAAGAATATAGAAGCCTGTTTAAAAATAGTTTATATATTTTGATTACACACCTTTTAGGTTACTACTGTATTATATTTTTTTAGATAGATATAATTAACTAAAAGAAAATATGTAGTAATTCACCCCAAGTAGGTGTATATATTTACTTATAAAAGTATTTTAAACAAGCTAAATACATTTTTAAAAGATATTAACTTCTGCATGAATAGAAATGCCAAATAGCTTAAAAACTTCTCGCTGTACAGTCTCTGCTAATTTCTTGATTTGTCCTCCTTCTGCTTTTCCGTAATTAACTAGCACTAGAGCTTGCTTCTCATGTACACCAGCATCACCTAGTCGGTATCCCTTAAAGCCACTGGTCTCGATTAGCCATCCTGCAGGTATTTTTACCTCCTGTTCATTGATGACATAATGAGGCATGCTAGGGTATACTCTGTGCAGTCTCTCGAAGGTGTCTCTGTCTACGATAGGGTTTTTAAAGAAGCTACCACTATTACCGATTTCTTTAGGATCAGGCAGCTTACTCTGTCTGATAGAGATCACAGCATTACTAATATCTCTAATACTAGGAGCAGTAATGTTATCAGCGTCTAATTGACTTTTTATAGCGCCGTATTCTACCTTTAGATTGTGATTTTGTTTAGTTAGTTTATACGTTGCAGATAGAATGATGTATTGATTCTTTAGCGCATTTTTAAACACACTTTCTCTATAGTCAAACTCACATTCAGCATTCGTGAAGTCAACCACTTGTAATGTCTCCATATTAAGAGCCTTACAGCTGTGTAGCACATCTTTAATCTCTACTCCATAAGCACCAATATTTTGGATAGGCGTAGTCCCTACATTACCTGGTATAAGAGATAAGTTCTCCACACCTCCATAGTTGTGCTCGATACACCATAGGACGAACTCATGCCAATTCTCTCCAGCCTCAGCCTCTACATATACATAGTCGTTATCCTCATTGATGATATTGATTCCTTTTAGATCTAGCTTGATGACAATCTTATTGATGTCTTGTGTTAGTAGCATATTACTACCTCCTCCTAAGATGAATAGCTTGTCACTTTTATTAGCCTTGACTATTTCTTTTAGATCATTTATCTGTTTTATTTCAATAAAATATTTAGCCATTACATCTAATCCAAACGTATTATATGGTTTTAGCGATACATTCTCGTGAATATTCATTGTCTTAGGGGTATTATTAGTTTATTCTTCGTTTTGTTGAATTTTAAAAATCTCGTAACCTTGGTTTACACTATTTAACAAGCTTTCTGTTCGATCAGCGTGTGTATCCGAAATAAAGAGTTGACCAAAGGTATCTAAATTAACTAGCTCTAAAATCTTGCGGACTCTATTCTCGTCTAATTTGTCAAAGATATCGTCAAATAAGAGGATAGGAGCTACGCCTCGCTGTGTTTTTAAAAACTCAAATTGAGCCAATTTTAATGCGATTAAGAATGACTTTTGCTGTCCTTGTGAACCAAACTTTTTAATAGGATGTCCTGTCAGTTCGAATGCCAAGTCATCTTTATGTATCCCGACAGAGGTGTACTGTAGCATACGGTCTTTGGCAAGATTCTCTGCGAATAGGTCTAGCATAGATTTATCATCTAACTGCGTCTCATATTCTAGAGATACATCATCTTTATTCTCTGTGATCAGACTGTGATAATGAGAGAATATAGGAGTGAATTCTTTGATGAAATCTCTTCTTTTCTCGTGAATAGGGTGTGCCAATTCTGCAATCTGCTCATTATAGACTGCCAACGTCTCTCCGTCGAAATAGTGATTCTGAACGAAGCTCTTAAGAAGCGCATTACGCTGACTGATTAGCTTCTGGTATTGTATAAGCAGTTGTAGATAGTTGCCATCCATCTGAGAGATCACACTATCGATAAACTTACGTCTAGTCTCACTTCCTTCTGTAATTAAGTCGCTGTCAGAAGGAGAGATAATCACTAGGGGAATAAAGCCAAAGTGATCAGAGAATCGTTCGTAGTTTTTATTGTTTCTCTTTAGGATTTTTTTCTGTCCTTTTTTTAGGCTACATACGATGTGCTCTTCCTTTTCATCTCTAATGAATGTACCATCGATTACAAAAAAATCTTCGTTGTGTTTGATATTCTGTACAGCTATAGGGTTGAAGTAACTCTTCCCGTAAGCCATATAATATATAGCATCTAAGATATTGGTTTTACCAACTCCGTTTAACCCAATAAAACAGTTTATTTTCTGGTCAAAAGAGAAAGTATTATCGCTAATATTCTTGAAATTTAATATGTTTAATTTTTTTAAATACACGTGGTTACTGGTTATTTTAACGTTTTAGAGAGTGCTTTATCAAATTTTGGTGCAAATTATCAAAAATATAGATAGAAAGCACTTTTATATTACAATAAAAATCCTATTTTTGCGACTCATTAAACTTTGTATAAATGGCAACTTATAATAAAAGAGGTTATAAAGCCCCTAAACCTGAACAAGAAAAAGAAGATAATGAGTTTGAACAATATAACAATATTGATTCATCTAACAGTAAGACAGCTGAGGTATTTAACTCTTTAGATCAAGGAGCAAATAGAATGGAAAGCTGGGTAGTGCGCAATCAAAAAGTAATTTTTGGTATCGTAGGTGCTGTTGCTTTGGCTACTTTGGGGTATGTTGGTTATGACAAATTTGTTGTTGAGCCAAAAAATGATGACGCTGCGAACGAAATGTTTCAGGCACAGAGTTATTATAACGATGCTTTAATGAATGGTACTGCTAAAGACTCTTTATTTAACTTAGCACTTAATGGTGGAGAAGGTAAACTAGGATTCTTAGGAATTATAGAAAATTACGGTGGTACACAGTCTGCAGATTTAGCAAACTACTATGCGGGTACAGCATATTTACATAAAGGTGATTTCCCTAAAGCAATCGAGCATTTAGAGAAATTCAAAGGAAATGATGCAGTATTAGCACCATTAGCTTTAGGAGCTATTGGAGATGCTTTCTCTGAATTAGGGCAACAAGAGCAAGCTTTAGAGTATTATCAAAAAGCAGCTGCTAAGCAGAAGAACGATTTTACTACACCTAGATATTTAAATAAAGCAGGTTTAGTTGCTTTAGAATTAGGTAAAAAAGAAGAAGCGCTTAAGAGCTTCAACGAGATTAAAAATAACTACCAAGGTTCTGTAGAATACAGAGGAGTAGATGCCTTGATAGGTTTAGCACAATAAGTATGGCAACAGCAAATAAAAACTTATCTGAATACGATAAAACTACACTTCCTGACGGGAAAGATTTTAGAGTAGGTATCGTAGTTTCAGAATGGAATGACCAAATCACTAATGGATTGTATTCTGGTGCAGAAGCAGCCTTATTAGACTGTGGTCTATTAGCTGAAAACATAGTTCGCTGGAATGTACCAGGTAGCTTTGAATTAATTTTCGGAGCAAAAAAAATGATAGAAGTAGATGAGACCTTAGATGCAGTTATTGTAGTAGGGTGTGTGATTAAGGGAGAGACGATGCATTTCGACTTCGTATGCGAAGGAGTGACACATGGTATTAAAGACCTTAACTTAATCTCTGATATTCCTGTGATCTTCTGTCTACTGACAGATAACCATATCGAACAATCTATTGCTCGTAGTGGTGGAGAACACGGAAATAAAGGTACAGAAGCAGCTATCGCAGCTTTAAAAATGATAGATTTAAATAGAAAAGCGTAAGCACAATCTATTTATAGGATATAAGATAGAGGATTTCTAGCAATAGAAATCCTCTTTTTTTGTTTTATATTTTTCTGTAAGAGGGGATGTCAGACTATTAATACTGTTTAGTGAGTACCCCTTTTCTTTATATTTTTTCTTTTCTAAAATAATCTTTCTTCTTTTTTAAAAAATGGATCTATTTCAGCACCTTTTTTAGGGGTTTAAAGAGAACTAATCCTACTTTTTTACTCTTTACCCTCTATTTCCCTTCTTTTTGGGTTTTAAATTAAAAAAAGTATATGCTTTTTTTTAGTCTTGTGTTTTTATTAAGTGATTGATTTGTAGTTGTTTATTTGTTTTTGGGTCAGATTTGTGTTTTACTTGAATAGGCTTTCAACCCTTATAAATAGGGGGTTCTGCTAAGATCCTTCGACAATACATGGACAATACTCCGTATTTAGTGGAGGAGAGCGCGTGTTTATCCAAGGATGCTCCTTTTATTCTCAGAGCATTCTCCTCTAAGAATAAGGTAAGGGGGGAATTAAGAATTAGTAATTAATAATTAAGAATGTATGCCTAGGGCATAGGAGAATAGGGAGCAACTACATCAGCTTTAGGATGGGATTCTTCGCAGGCTCAGAATGACAAGGGGAGGGGATGTGTAGGATGAGATTCTTCGTACGCTCAGAATGATAACGGGAGTGGAAGTACTATCATCATAATTATTCTAGAGCTTATCAGCAATGTTATTTACTAGATAAGTATTTAAAAAAAGGTTGTCATAGGATGAGGTGAGTAGTGTTTAATTCTATAATTCAGAAAGTGTCCTCTATATTTTAGAAATAAATTACAATAGAGAAATAGTAAAGGAATTTTTAATTCTTTAAATTTGTCCTTTAAGTGGAATTTATCTAAACAATTAGATTAATAATAGAGGAGCAAATAGATGTCAGATATTATTCGTTTACTACCAGATCACGTAGCGAATCAGATAGCAGCAGGGGAAGTAGTACAACGCCCTTCGTCTGTGGTTAAGGAATTGATAGAGAACTCTGTCGATGCTGGAGCTACAGAGATTAAGTTGATTCTAAAAGAAGCTGGTAAAACTTTAATACAGGTTATTGATAATGGAAAGGGTATGAGTGATGTCGATGCACGTATGTCATTCGAGCGTCATGCTACTTCTAAGATTTCCAAAGCAGAGGATTTATTTGCGCTAAGTACTAAAGGATTTAGAGGAGAGGCTTTGGCTTCTATCGCAGCGATTGCTCACGTGGAGTTAAAGACTCGTACACATGAGGCTGAGCTAGGTACCCATATCGTTATAGAAGGGACTAAACTAGTGAGTCAGGAAGTAGCTGTTACTCCTGCAGGGACTTCATTTTCAGTAAAGAATTTATTTTTTAATATACCCGCACGACGCAATTTCTTAAAGTCCGATAATGTAGAGTTTAGAAATATTATTGATGAGTTTGAGAGAATCGTATTAGTGCATCACAATATACATTTCTCTTTAATACACAATGGTAGCGAAGTGTTTAATCTATTGCCTACGAATGCTCGTCAGCGTATAGTCAATGTATTCGGTACTAGAACAAACGAAAAGTTAGTACCTATAAAAGAGAATACAGAGATCGTAGAGGTAACAGGATTTGTGGGGAAACCTGAGTTTGCTAAAAAGAGTAGAGGAGAGCAATTCTTCTTTGTGAATGATCGCTTTGTTAAAAGTGGTTATTTACACCATGCTATTATGGCGGCTTATGAAGGACTTTTAAAAGAAGGAACACATCCTAGCTATTTCATTTACTTTAATGTACCACCAGATAGTATAGATATCAATATACATCCAACGAAGACTGAGGTAAAGTTCGACGATGAACAGGCCTTATACAGTATTCTTCGCTCTATCATTAAGCATAGTCTTGGACAGTTTAATGTAGCGCCGGTATTAGATTTTCAGAGAGATGCTAGTTTAGATACTCCGTATGACTTCGAGGGAAAAGAAGCATCAACTCCTACTATAGAAGTAGATAGAAACTTTAACCCTTTTCACAGAGAGCTACTTACAGAGTCAGATAAGTTTGAATATAATCCATTTGATAATAATGCGGCTATGTTTATCGGAGCTACGGATAGTAGTATAGAGAACACTCGCTTTATAGATGATCTGGAGAATAATGAGACGTATGTATCCATGAATCCGTTCGGGGATAAGGTGACGAATAAGGGGAATGATATAGAGAATAACCGCTTTATAGATGTCCTAGAAAGTAAAAGTAATACGGAAGAAAATATTTCTTTAGGTGAGACGTTAGAGAGTAAAAGTAATCATAGCCCTTTAAGTTATACTGATGATCTAGGTGAAGTACTAGAGAGCAAAGGAAATAATACTGTAGAGGATAGATATGAAGAGGAAATCACACTGGGATCTAAAGTAAATAAAGAACCAGATGTTATAGAATCTAAGTTTAATAAACCTTCTGTGAAGAAGAGTTCGTCATCCTCATTCTCTAAAGGAGCCTTGTCTTCTAAGAGTAATATAGAAGGATGGGAGAATCTCTATGAAGGACTTCGTTCTTCTGGGGAAGATCTAGATGTGTCTGGCATAAAATTAGAGAGTGATTTTGTGACAGGGAATCTGTTCGAAAATAAACAAGAGGAAATCACGGGAGTGAAACGCTTCCAGATTAATAGAAAGTACATTGTCAGTCCGATAAAGTCAGGAATGGTAATCATCGATCAGGGGAGAGCGCATCAGCGTATATTGTATGAGAAGTTTATGGAGAGTATACAGAATCATACAGCCTCTTCTCAACAGTTATTATTTCCATTGACATTGTATTACTCTCCTTATGAGGTAGAAATACTAAGAGAGTTATACCCGATGTTACAACAGACTGGTTTTGGGTTTGAACACATGACACAAGATTATGTGGTTATCTCAGGATTGCCTGTTAATATATCAGAGAGTGAGGCTTCTATCGTATTAGAAGATTTGATTAGTGACTTCCAAGATGGAGTACCTAAGACAGCAATGGGACAAAGTGACCGCATTGCCAAATCATTAGCACATAGTTTATCTGTGAAGACAGGAACTGTGCTAAATGATGAAGAACAAGAGAATATTGTGAACTCATTATTCGCTTGTCAAGAACCAAGTGTATCACCTTTTATGAAACCTACTTTTGTAACGATGAAAGTAGAGGATATAGAAAAAAAATTCGCATTATAATGAGAATATCAGAGACAGTAAAGCATTTAATTATAGTGAATGTAATCTTCTTCGGAGCTAGTATGTTTATACCAGCGATCAAAGAGTTATTCGCAATGTATTATTTTGAAAGTCCATCATTCTATGTTTGGCAACCTTTAACTCATATGTTTATGCATGGGAGTATCATGCATATTCTGTTTAATATGTTTGCTTTGTTTTCTTTTGGTAGTACGTTAGAGATGATGTGGGGAGGTAAGAAGTTTCTTACTTTTTACTTGCTATGTGGATTTGGAGCGGCTCTATTACATACAGGAGTGAATTATTTTAGTGTTCATTCTGCTGTGTCTACTCTTACAGATAATGGGTATAATGCTAGTGATGTAATGGCGCTATTAAAAGAAGGAAAGTATGATCTAAGATGGGGAGGTATACTAGGAGATGGTCAGTTACATAATTTTCTATCTGCATATAATACGCCTGTAGTAGGGGCATCAGGTGCTGTGTATGGGTTGTTAGTGGCCTTTGCGTTTATGTTCCCTAATGCAGAGTTAATGATGATGTTTATTCCTGTGCCTATTAAAGCTAAATATTTTGTACCAGGTATTTTATTGATAGATTTATACGGAGGTGTTGCAGGTAGCTTCAGTCTATTCGGTGGAGGTGGAGGTATCGCTCACTTCGCTCATATAGGGGGAGCATTGATGGGGTATTTATTAATGATGTATTATAAGAAGACACAGTTTAACAATAACCGTTGGGATAGATAATGAGTAAGCTATTAGATGATTTGAAGTTCCAGTATAGAGCTGGTGGTATTGTGCAAAAGTTGATTTACTGGAATGTAGGTATTTCAGTAATCATTATGTTGTTGCAAGTATTCTTTTCTTCCTTTAGCGCTAGTTTATTATCTTGGTTAGCTCTTGGGAGTAACCCTATGTCACTATTGTATAAGCCATGGACGTTATTGACGTATTCATTCGTACATGCAGGAGTGATTCACCTTCTTTTTAATATGATTGTCTTGTTTTTTGTAGGAAGATTATTTGCTACTTTTTTTACAGACAAGCAGTTTTTAACTTTGTATCTATTAGGTGCTTTATTAGGTGGTGTGATCTTCTTGCTAGGTGGAATGTTTATGTCGACAGGGTCTATACTAGTAGGAGCCTCAGCAGCTACTATAGCTCCATTAGTAGGAGTGGCAGTGCATGCTCCTATGATGCAAGTGCGATTAGCTTTAATCGGAAATGTAAAGATGTGGCATATTGCTACTTTTATCATTATTTTAGATGTTATCCAGTTGAATACAAGTAATGTAGGAGGGCATCTGGCTCACTTAGGTGGTGCGCTAATGGGACTGATCTATATTAAAATGTTAGAGGCAGGAACCGATTTAAGCATTATCTTTGATAAAATAAGTAACCTATTTAAACGAAATCAAGGAACTCGTTTTAAGAAGGTATATGTAAATAATAAAGAGAATCGCCGAGAAACAACAGTCAGTGAAAACAAGGATGAGAGACAACAGAAAATAGATAAAATATTAGATAAAATCAGTAAATCTGGATATGAAAGCCTTACTAAAGAAGAGAAAGACTTTCTGTTTAGAGCTGGAAAAGAGTAAAATATGAAGAACCTATCTTGGTTTAACAAGTTTGTATTTGGGACTAATATATTAATGGCGATTATGTCATTAGTAGGGTATTTTTTGCCTTTTTTAGCACCTAAGTTATTTCCTTTATTATCTGTATTTACGCTAATATTACCTTTCTTTTTGATTATTAATCTAGCGTTCTTTATCTATTGGTTAATTCAATTAAAAAGGCAAATATGGTTGTCTTCTTTAATTCTAATACTTGGGATTACTTTTGCTAATAAGTTTTATAAGTTCTCAGGTAGAAATGAGGAGGTCGGAGAAAAGGAGTTCACTTTAATGAGTTATAATGTTCGTCTTTTTAACTTGTTTAATTGGATCCCAGATGAGCATGTTCCTGATAAGATTAAAGAGTTTGTAGATCTACATGATCCTGATGTATTGTGCTTTCAAGAATATTCTAAGAATACAAATATAAAGTTCAGCCAATATCCTTATAAGTTTATTACCTCACATGGTAATAAGATAAAAACGGGACAGGCTATTTATTCTAAGTTTAGAATTATAGATAAGGGAGAGATTAACTTACCTAGTTCTAATAACAATGTGATTTTTGCAGATATTCTAAAAGATCAAGATACAATAAGAGTGTATAGTATTCACTTACAATCTATCAGTATTAGCCCTGATATCCACGAGAGTATTGATGAGGCTAAGTCTAAGCTAATCGTTAATCGTATAGCAAAGGCATTTAAAGAACAGCAGATGCAATCCGAGTTAATAGAATCTCATATGAATGATGTGTCTATCCCTAAGATTATCTGTGGAGATATGAATAATAGTGCATTCTCGTATGTGTATAGGAATATTAGAGGGAATCTAAATGATGCATTCGTAGAAGGGGGGACAGGATTTGGTAAGACGTATGACTTCGCTTATCCGATGCGTATTGACTATGTGTTCGTAGATCCTCGTATTCATGTCAAGTCATTTAAGACTTATCCAGAGTTTAAAAATTCGGATCACTTCCCGTTAATTACAAGATTGGAAATCGATAGCCAAGAAGATAAATAAAAAAGAGCTTAAATAATTATTTAAGCTCTTTTTTGTTATATTAAGTCTAAGGTTCTTTCTAGTGCTATCCCTCTTGATCCTTTAATCAAGATTAGCTTATTCTTAAATACTTCGTTAGAATGGTCAAGAATATGTTGTTTAAACAAGTCAAACGTTTCGAAGAAGTGTATGTCTTCTTGTGTGACATTAATAGATGCTTTAAAGAACTCTCTTCCTATAAAGTATGCTGTTTTATTTTTAACATCACTTAATCTAGTCACGATATCTTTGTGCTCTTTATAACCTTCTTTTCCTAGCTCAAGCATATCTCCTAAGACGAATACTTTATCGCGTTGATCATTTAGTTGATCAAAGTTAGTCAATACAGCGTCCATACTGCTAGGATTAGCATTATAAGCATCTAATAAGATCATAGAGTTATCTTTAGTAATCCACTGTGATCTATTATTAGTAGGGATATAGTGTTCTATGGCTTCTTTAATATCGTTTAAATCCACATTGAAGAATTGACCGATAGTTAATGCAGCAGCTATATTAGTCGCGTTATAGATTCCTGTAAGGTTAGAGTTAATTACCTCTCCTTTATAGTATACTGTAGCGTTAGGTTGAGCTTCTAATTGTTCAATAACGATATCAGCAGAGGAATCTGTACCAAAAGTATAACGGCTGAAGGTCATTGTTTTTGCATCTTGTCTAGGGTCATCTAAGTTGACAAAAGCTGTTTTATAGTTATCTTCTAAATAGTCGTATAATTCACTTTTAGCCTTAATAACACCTTCAAACCCACCAAAGCCATCTAAATGTGCTTTTCCAAAGTTAGTAATGTACCCGAAGTCAGGATCAGCTAATTCACATAAGAAAGCTATTTCTTGTTTGTGGTTAGCCCCCATTTCTATAATACCTAAGTCTGTCTCTTCTGTAAGTGAAAGTAATGTAAGCGGAACACCAATATGGTTGTTTAGGTTTCCTTTAGTAGCTGTTACTTTATATTTTTTGCTTAGTACTGTAGCGATAAGTTCTTTAGAAGTAGTCTTTCCATTACTACCTGTTAGCGCTATAATAGGTAAGCCTAGTTGTTGTCTATGGTGTTTAGCTAACTGTTGTAAAGCTCCTAAGGCATCTGGTACATAAAGCATTTTAGCTGGATCAGTAATCAGCTTTTTATTGTCCATAATCACAAAGGCAGCCCCTTTATTAAGTGCGTCTTGAGCAAACTCGTTAGCATCAAAGTTATCTCCTTTTAATGCGAAAAAAAGAGAGTTAGGATGTATGTTTCTAGTATCAGTAGATACACCATCACACTGTAAAAAACATTGGTAAATTTCAGTAATATCCATGAATCAAAAGTATAAAAAAAAGCCCTAATACAATTAGGGCTTTTGAAAAAAGAATATTTTAAAATATGTTAATTCTTCGTTTTTCGCTTATCTGATTTAGGACCTACTTTAGTCATTGCTAATCTGAATCCAATATAATCTGTAGCTTGGTCTTCTGGGAAGAATCTTCTCGTAGCAGGGTCTAACCAATATGCTCTATCTTTCCATGAACCTCCTTTTATAACACGAGATTTCTCATCGTAAAGAGTAACTTTTTTAATTGGTTTAGGACCTTCTCCTTTTATTTTACCACCTAAACCTGTCTGGATATTGTCATCAAATATAGAAGGGTCTAATTCTTCTTGAGCAATTTGTCCAGGTAGATTGCGAACTCTTAATTTACCAGTGCTTAATGTATCAAACTTCACAGTTTCATTTGTTGTAATTTCGATTTTACCATCAGCACCTATTTTGTTTTTATAGTAAACATTTCCTTTATAGAAGTTGAAGTCAGTGTCGTTTAGATCAATAGTTGGGTCATAAACGTCAGCTACCCATTCAGCAACGTTACCAGACATGTCGTATAAACCGAAATCATTAGGAGGGTATGATTTTACTGCATTAGTGATATCACCATTGTCAGTAGACCACCCCGCTATACCACCATAGTCACCACGACCTTGTTTATAGTTAGCATATTTAGTGTTCTGAACGATTGGTTTTCCTTTTTTGCGTTTGCTGCTTTTATCCCAAGGATATTTTTTACGTCCTTTATAGTTGTTGTACTCTCTGTTACCTACTAATCCTATAGCAGCGTATTCCCATTCAGCTTCTGTAGGAAGTCTAAACTGTGAGGTAAACAAACCAGAGTTTTGAGTAGCGTATAAGTTGCGATCACCTTCTTGTGCTTTGTTTCCTTTTCCTTTATAAGCGATATCGCTATTCCCTCCATAAACAGATTCTGGAGAGATAAGGTAAGTATCTGTGCTAAAGTGAGCATCAGATCCTGCTTCAAGAATTTTAGCATCTTTCTTTAAATAACCTGCTTTTTCTAGTGCTAATTCGTTAACACGATCAGTTCTCCATTTAGCATAATCATTTGCTTGTACCCAAGTAACACCCACTACAGGATAGTTAGCATAAGCAGGGTGTCTTAAGTAGCTAGTGATAAGTGATTCGTTGAACCCAGAAGGACCTCTCCATACTGTCGTATCAGGAATAGCACTTTTATAAATCTCTTGATATAATTCATTGTTTTGAGGATATACAGTACGCAACCAATATAAGTATTCATTATACATGATATTGGTAGTTTCTGTTTCATCCATATAAAACGATTGTACGTACATTTCTTTAGGATTGTTATTCCAATCAGCAAGGATATCCTCTTGTATACGTCCCATTGTAAATGTACCTCCTTCTACAGCAACCATTCCTTTAGGAGTACGTTGTTCGTATTTGGTGTTGTATTGAAAACCACCTTTACTATCATTGATTTTCCAACCAGTAGCCGTTGATACGTTGCTGTTTGAATTTCCACAACTCGTAATACTAGCAGCAACTAATATACCTGCCAGTAGTCGAAAGTTTAAAAGTTCTTTAATCTTCATCTCGTTATAAATGGATATAAAATTGTACGCAATTTAATAATTAACGTTTAATTAGCAATGTGAATACTTTCATTTAATCGAAAAAGTATCAATAATTTTTATTTTTTAATAAGCAATTACACTTATAACGTCTAAAAGTATTTTGTATTGCTTAACAAAAAAATAATTGTTTTGTATAAAGTCATACTTTATACGCAGTGCAAATGTAGTTCGAATTACTTAAATGCCATACAAAATAATTGACAATATAAGGAGAAGATTGCTTGTTCTCTCTTGTGAATTTGCTTTTGTTTCTATGTTTAATTAAGTAATTATAATGCAAAAATGTACTGTAATAAGATTAATACCAAAAATTAGAAGTAGATTCTTTTAATAGTATAAAAATGGGGGTGAATATCTTTGAATTATACAAGGAATAGCCCTTAGTTTGAGTAAAAATAGTATTAAGTTTACTTTGTATAAGATACGTGAAAAAGAATTAAAATGTTGATGGTCAAAGTTTCTTGTAGAGTAAGGTATATATTTCGTTTATAATGAAGATCAAAATAATAATTGTTGTTTTTATAAGTTATAATAATAGCTAGAGTCAGATTTTAGTAATGTTAAAAAGATTATATTTGTGAATCTTAAAAAAATAAAGATGAAAAAAGTTACAGCCTTATTTCTTACTGTTTTAGCGGGGCAGTTTATATACGCTCAGAAAGTAGTAAGACCTATAACTACTGGAGTACCTTTCTTATTAATATCTGGAGATGCGAGATCATCAGGGATGGGGGATATCGGGGTTGCGACTTCTAGTGATGTGTTTTCTCAACAACACAATGCCGCGAAGTATGCATTTGCTACACAAGCACAAGGTTTTTCTGTAAACTATAGTCCTTATATGTCTAAAATTAGTAGCGATATGGCTTTAGGTCAATTAACCTATTTTAATAAGTTCAATGAACGTAGTGCTATTGGAGCAAGTTTACGTTATTTTGGAATGGGTGAAATGGAGTTTAGAGATAGTTATCAATCAAGTTCAATCATAAAAAAGCCTAATGAGTTCGCTGTTGATATTTCTTATTCATTGAAATTAAGTGATCGTTTTGGTATGGCAGTAGTCGGACGTTTCATCAACTCTAATCTTAGAATGCCAGAATTAGATGGATCTAACTCTATGGCGAGTCAAGTAGCTGTAGATATAGCAGGTTTCTATGAATCAGATGTAATTAGATTTAGTACTTTCGATGGTAGATGGAGAGCTGGGTTTAATATTCAAAACTTAGGACCTAAGATAAAGTATGAAGATGAACAGTATGGATCTTTTCTTCCTGCTAACTTAAAGTTAGGAGGTAGTTTTGATTTTATTATTGATCAACAGAATACATTAACTATCTCAGGAGAACTTAATAAGTTATTAGTTCCGACACCACCAGAATATAGAAATGATCCAGAAGCGTTAATCGAGTATAATGATACTGGATGGCTTAAAGGAGTGTTTAAATCATTTGGAGATGCGCCTAATGGATTTAGTGAAGAACTGAAAGAAGTAGCGTGGTCTCTAGGAGCAGAATATTGGTATGACAATAAATTTGCTTTTAGAACAGGATACTTCCACGAAAGTCCAGAAAAAGGAGCTAGACAGTATGCAACTTTAGGAGCAGGTTTTAAATATAATATGATGGCTATAGACCTATCGTATTTATTTTCAACATCAAAAATAAATAACCCAATGGAGAATACATTGCGATTCTCATTAACATTCGATTTAGGTAGAAAAACTTATCGAAGAGGTTAAAAAAAATAGTATATTTGTATTGAATCCAAACCATCCCCAATAAGATGCGTTTGGATTTTTTATCTCTAATAGTCAAGGATTATGAAAAAAATTGAAATCGTAACAACGTTCTTAGAATATGATTCAATAGCAGAATTAGAACAAAAAGATCAAGAGTTAATGAATAGGGCTGTAGAAGTGAGAAAGAAGGCTTATGCTCCTTATTCTAAGTTTAGAGTAGGTGCAGCTATCTTATTAGAAGACGGAACTATCGTAGTGGGATCTAATCAAGAGAATGCAGCTTTCCCATCAGGATTATGCGCTGAACGTACTGCTATATTCTATGTAGGGGCTAATTATCCAGATCAGAGAATCTTGAAGATAGCTATTTCTGCATCATCAGATTTAAAAGTTACGAGTACTCCAATTCCTCCATGTGGAGCGTGTAGACAAAGTATTTTGGAATATGAGACAAAACAAGACTCTGCTATAGAAATGTTCTTTATGGGAGCAGAAGGTAAAGTGTGTTACTCTCCTTCGTTAGTAAATATCTTGCCTTTTCATTTTGATAAAGACTCGATGTAAAAGATGTAAAAAAAGAGCTAATCGCATTTATTTTGTTAAGTGAGTTTCGATTTGTACTATAACATTAGTGCAAAGTTGACTATATTTATAAGCATTGTGATATTTTTTAAAAATTAGTAAATATTGATAGATACTGTGTCAATTAAATTATTAATTTTGATACGAGATTTATATCACAATGATATAAACCTTAAGCCATTAAAAAATATTTAACCATTGGCTTTTTTTAATTCTTAAAATGGATACATACGCCCAGATCATTACAATGTTGGCTGGTTCTAACATTGTACACGAAGAGATTTCAGTAGGTAAATTATTACTTACTTTATTTTTAGTTTTCTTAAACGGTTTTTTCGTTGCAGCAGAGTTTGCAATTGTGAAAGTTCGTACTTCTCAAATAGAAGTTCATCAAGAACTAAATTCTAAAGTAGCAGGTATTGCTAAGAATATTGTTTCTAATCTTGATGCATATTTAGCAGCTACACAATTAGGTATTACCCTTGCTTCACTAGGGTTAGGATGGGTTGGAGAAAGCTCATTAACACCTGTTATTATGTATTTGTTTGAAATCTTTGGTTTCACTGGACCTGAATGGTATGGTGTAGCTAAGAGTGTTTCATTTCCTGTAGCCTTTGCTATTATCACAATATTACATATTGTTTTTGGTGAATTAGCACCTAAATCACTAGCTATTCACTTCCCAACGAAGACGACATTTACTATAGCACTTCCATTGCGTATATTCTATTTCGTATTTAGACCTATTATTTGGTTGATGAACGGTTTAGCTAATGGTATATTGCGTATTGTAGGTATTAGCCCAATTCACGGAGCTGATATTCATACAGAAGAAGAGCTTAAGATGATTATTACTGAGAGTCAAGAAGGAGGAGCTATTGAAGAAACAGAGCGTGTTCTGATTCAGAATGTATTCGACTTTGATGACAGACGTGTAAATAATATTCAAAGCCTACGTAAAAATGTCTCAGCTATCGAGATTAATACAAGTGTAATAGAGGCTATCGATTATGCAATCAATGAAGGATATTCTCGTTTTCCAGTGTATGAAGATAATTTAGATAATATTAAAGGTGTTATTTATACAAAAGACTTGATGAAAGCAATGATTCAAGATAAGAGTAACACAGATCTAGCTTCATTACTACGTGAACCTATTTATATCTCTGAGAATGCACTTATTAAAAATGTATTAAAACAATTCCAAGCAAAACACTTACAGATGGCTATTGCTACCAATGAAGTAGGAGAGTTTACAGGTATTGTGACTATGGAAGATATTCTAGAGGAATTGGTAGGAGAGATCCAAGATGAATATGACAATGAAGAACCTGTAGTACAGAGTATGGGAGAAGGTAGATATGTAGTTAGTGCACATTATAACTTATCTGATATTAATAGACTAGTACCTGTTAAGTTTGAAGAAAGTGAACACTATGATACACTTGCAGGTTTAATCAGTGAAGAGTGTCCTGATGACGAGTTTAAAGTAGGAGATATTATAAGACTTGATGACTACGAAGGAAAAATACTTAAGATGTATCGCAATTCAGTAGAGCAAGTGGAGTTAAGCCTTTTAACTAAAGAACAGAAGGAAGAACAATCAGAAGATAAATAATCATAGAGGACAGTATTCGTACTGTCCTTTTTTTTGTAGATTATCATTTGAGTAATTCATTTAGTCATTGTATTGCTACAATTTATCACATTCTAATCAAACGATTAGGAAGAGAATAACAGCAATTATATATTTGTTTATCTAAAAAGATTAAAGAAGATATGAGATATAAGATTTGTTATGATATAATAGAACCAGAGGATTATATTAATATGCGTACAACCTGTGGTTTATCTGAAAAGAGAATTATGGCAGCTGTGATTGGTCTTGCTAATTCTCTATGCTGTGTGTCGATACTAGATACAGAGAATAATGATAAGTTCGTAGGGATGGGAAGATTAGTAGGTGATGGAGGGTGTCATTGTCAGGTAGTGGATATTTGTGTATTACCAGAGTACCAAGGACAAGGGTTAGGTAAGTTAGTAATGACTACATTGACAGAATTTATTAATGATAATCTACCTGAGTCATGCTATGTAAACTTAATAGCAGATGGTGAAGCTTATAAGTTATATGAGCATTATGGTTTTAAAGAAGTATGGCCTGTCTCTAGAGGAATGGGGTATGTCAAGAAGAATTAAGAAAGTGAAAGACGACTTTATAGCAAGGCTATAAAGTCGCCTTTTTGCTTTTAATAAGTAATGAAACTAAGATCGCTATAGTAGCAAAACTAATCATTACGACAGTGATATTAGGCATAGTACTACTAATGTATAAACCTGTACCAATCAAGATATAATACAATAATCCGAACAAAGCACTAGCTGTACCTATGGACGATTTGTATTGTAGTAAGGCTTGACTAAGGATATTAGGAATCGCTATCCCGAATGCAGTTACAATAAATACCATCGGGATTAGAAAGTAAAGCGTATTCCCTATTAGAATTAATACTAAAGCATTCACAATAGCTATAGTTGCCGCAATCTTCATTAAGGCAATAGGTAAATATCCTCTCTCTAGTAATTTTTTGTTTAGAGAGCTTCCTATAAAAGAACCTACTGCTAGTACAATACCACTATATCCATATACTGTTGGGCTTAATCCTTCTTGTTCAAATATAAAAGGAGCAAATGAGTAATAACTAAATAGAAGGACATTGTAAGCCATGACTAACAAAGCATATTTCCACAATAGAGAGTCAGTGTACATTGTCTTAGCTAAGGCTATTATTTTATCTAAGGTGATCTTGTCAGTATGTTGTTTTGTCTCTTTTAAGGAGAAGAAGGATGTACTGACTAACAGTATAGATAAGGTAGCTAGTACTGTGAATACTCCCCAATAGCCAAATTGATTAGATAGAATTCCTCCCATTAGTAATCCTATAACAGGGCTTACTGATAAGGCGATCCCCATGATAGAAAATACTTTAGCTAGTTCTACTCCAGTATAACTGTCTCTCATCATCGTTTGTGTAATCACTGATCCTACAGCTATACCAAAGGCAGCAATAAACCTTGCGATAAGTATTGTTTCAAAATTAGTAGCAAGCAAGGCTAACACAGAAGCAAGAGTATACGTTATTAGCCCGCTTAGCATCGCTTTTCTTCTACCGATATAATCACTTAGTATTCCCCAAAAGATGACACCAAGTGCAAAGGCTATAAAGTATATACTTATCGTTAGCAATGTAGTCTCCTTCGTTACATCAAATGCTTTAGCTAAATGCGTTAAGGCAGGACTGTAGATGGTCTCAACGAATTGAGGAAACATCATCAGTACAATCATTAGCGCTAAACTGTTTTTTGTCTTCATTGTTTTTAATTTTTGACAAAGGTCTTTAGAATTTGTAGTACCTTTATAATACTATAAACTCATTAAATACCAGTTTAAGGACAAATGGCATATCTGTATTCAGAACAAGAGTTTCACCCAGAACAAATAGACTTACCAGTTATAGGTTTAGCATCTGATTTAGTTCAGCATGATTCTGGTTTTCATCGGCATAATGAGCACCAGCAACTTCTCTATGCACCTAGTGGATGTATGACCTTACTGACTAATGATATGCAGGTGATTCTACCACCTACACGTATGTTGATTATACCTGCAAGGTTATCTCATCGCGTGTTCTTTAGAAATGTAGTTGCTTATCGTTCTATTTATTTTACAGTAAAAGAGCAGTTGTGGACAGCAGATACAATCAAGGTGTTAGAGGTCAACCCTCTATTAGAGCAGTTAATAGAACGAATATGTTTTTGGGATTGGAAGGCTTATACTGATGAGCAGCTCGCTATAGTTAATGTGTTTAGCAATGAATTAAACGCAGCCCATATAGAAGATTATCACCTGAAGATACCCGAAGATACGAGACTAAAAGATATTATTCGACAGTTTATTATAGAGAAAAGAGTTCCTCCATTTCTCAAGGAGTTAACCCAAGAGGTAGGGGCTAGCGAGAAGACGATTTCTCGTATCTTTAAGAAAGAAACAGGCATGGTCTATCAAGATTGGCGATTGCAATGGAAGTATTACCGCTCTCTGGAGTTGTTGGCTGAGGATATGACTATCTCAGAGGTAGCAGATGTATTGGAGTTTTCGTCAGATAGTGCGTTTATAGAGTTTTTTAAAAAGCACGCAGGTATTACCCCACATCGATATTTAATAAAACAATAAATAGAAGAAGGTATGGATCGTTTTGATGAGTTATTAAGTGATATTAGGGCTTGTAAGATATGTGAAGAAGAACTACCTCTAGGAGCGAATCCTGTGGTATTATCTAGTGTACAGTCTAAAATCATTATTATAGGTCAAGCACCTGGATTAAAAGTACATCTATCAGGTATTCCTTTTAAAGATAAAAGTGGCGAACAACTGCGTCAATGGCTAGGAGTGACAGAAGAGGAGTTCTACGATACGGCTAACTTCTCTATTATTCCTATGGGGTTTTGTTATCCAGGCAAAGGAAAGAATGGTGACTTACCTCCTAAGAAAATATGTGCTCCCACATGGCATGCTCAGTTGTTAGACCAATTAACTTCTGTGAAGCTTATTTTGTTAATCGGAAAATACGCACAAGATTATTATTTAAAGACTAATGATTCATTGACAGAGAATGTAAATAACTTCCATAAATATCTACCTACTTATTTTCCATTACCTCATCCTTCTCCGAGAAATAATATCTGGAAAGCAAAGAATAGATGGTTTGAACAAGAGGTTATACCTATATTACAGCACCAAGTCAAATTAATCTTAAAGAAGTAGTATTTCCTTATTCCTTACTTGTGAAGGAAAGTTGTTTTCTAAACATCATATAGACTAAACTCAAGATAATAACTACTGCACTAGCATACATAATGGTAGGGATATTAGTGATATTATCTTTATAATACCACCCTGCTAAGAAAGCACCTCCACCGACACCAGCCTCTAGAGCGATGTACATAGTAGATACAGCACGCCCTCTTTGATCAGGTTGACTGAAGTCTATCGTCCAGGCATTTAATGCTGGAGATAAGATACCTAAAGAGATACCGTATATAAATGCACCTAGGTATAGCCCATTAGTAGATTTGTAGAATGCTATAATAGCTAGAGAGATAATCAGAAGTATTAATCCAATATTGATGATTAAGACACGTCCATATTTGTCAGATACTTTACCAGCGACAAATCTTACTAGTAGAGAAGAAATAGTAAAGATCATAAAGAAGATCCCTTTATTCTCTAAGCCTAAGTGTCCTGTCCAGTCAGGGATTAGCGTAAGAATAACTCCATAAGCGATGTAAGACATAAAAGTCACAAAGGCTGCAGGGAATACCCCTAAGTCAAAGATGTCCTTGCCTGATATTTTTAGTAATTTAAAAGAGAATTTTTCTTTGACTTGTAAGGTCTCTTTCATATTCATCAAGATCACAATAGAAAGTAGAGCAAAAGCAGATGAAGTATAGAATAGAAAGTCTATAGAGGTGTACATCTTTATGGTACTACCGATGGCTGGGCCTATAGCCATACCTGTACTAAAGCTAATGCCGTGTAGTCCTAATGCTTCACCCCATCGCTCTCTAGGTACGATATCAGCTACATAGGCTGCTGTAGCTGTTGGCTTGAACCCTGTAGAGAATCCGTGTAATAATCGCAAGAATAAAAAGCCGGATACTGTAGTAAGAATAGGGTATAATAAACTACACACAAAACATACTATCGACCCAATAGCCATGATAGGCACACGACCTATCTTATCTGTTAGTTTACCACTAAAGGGTCTAGAGATACCTGCAGTGATTGTAAATAGACCGATGATTAGCCCTTTGTATTCTGCTCCTCCTAGTCCTGATAGGTAATCAGGTAGCTCAGGTATAAGCATATTAAAACTGGCAGAGAATAGTAAAGAACTTAAACATACTAGTATAAACTGAGTATTGTATATAGGGTGTGAATTAAATTTAGACACGTATTATCGTTTTTATGAGGTGCAAAGTTATTGGTTTACATTTTCTTGTACAATGTTAATCTTATGTTGTTCATATAAACCCAGAATCAACATTAGCCAAATACTACAAAGCAATTCTACTTCATAGCTCTTTCATTAGCTCTATAACCATACTATAGTATGCTGAAATCGCTAATTCAGACCTATCTTGTATAATTACTTTTCGTTTATCTGCCTATTGCTGATTCTGGGATAAACAAAAAACTCTAGGTATATAACATTTTTCACCGTGTTATATACCTAGAGTTTAGGTTGTAATAAATATATTTTATCTAATTACTTTTCTTTGTGATATAAAGCATCAGCAGTGTCAAACTTCTCTATCATTTCAGTAGACGCTTGTTTTCCATAGTTAGATACTAAGTAGATCGCAATCGAACTAAATAAGAATCCTGGAATGATTTCGTATACCGTATCTCCGAATAGAATAGGCCATACGATTACAGTTACCGCTCCTACTAATACTCCTGCGAAAGTTCCCATACCTGTTGTTTTTCTCCAGAATAGAGTGAATAAGATAGCAGGACCAAATGCAGCTCCAAAACCAGCCCAAGCATGTGCTACCAAAGCAAGAATTTTACTATCTGGATCGTATGCGATTATGATTGCGATTAAAGAGATTAGTAGTACAGCAAACCTTCCTGTCCACACTAGCTCTTTTTGGCTAGCACTTCTTCTGAAGTAAGCTTTGTAGAAGTCTTGTGTAAGTGTACTAGAAGACATTAATAGCTGCGCACTTAATGTACTCATTACTGCAGCTAGAATAGCCGAAAGTAAGACACCTACTACCCAAGGGTTAAATAATTGTTTGATTAGCTCTATGAAGATCATTTCATTGTCTTTGTTTACTACACTAGCTATTTCTGGATGTTTATAGTAGTAGCTAATTCCTAGATAACCTATCGTTACAGCTCCTCCTAGACATAATGTCATCCATGACATTCCTATACGTCTAGCATTCTTCATTGTCTTCACGCTATCAGCAGCCATAAAGCGTGCTAAGATATGTGGCTGTCCGAAGTACCCAAGTCCCCATGCAGCAGCACTGATAATAGCGATAAAGCTTACATTGTGTGTTAGGCTTGAATACGAAATATTAGTAGCAATAGCTGCTTCGTTTGTATAAGTAGTGATAGCATCCCATCCTCCCATATATAGGATAATCATCACAGGAGTCAAGATTAACGCAAATAGCATTAAAGTAGCCTGAATCGTATCACTCCAGCTTACTGCTAAGAATCCACCGATGAAGGTATACGCTATCGTAGCTAAAGCCCCTAGATATAACGCATTGATATACTCCATGTGGAATAGCGTTTCGAATAATCTAGCACCAGCTACCATACCAGACGCACAGTATATCGTGAAGAAGATTAGGATAGTTACAGCAGATACTGTTTTTACTAATTGACCATCTTTTCCAAATCTGTTGTGGAAGAAGTCTGGTAATGTCAGTGCATTATTATTGATTTCTGTGTGTACACGCAGACGACCAGCTACTAACTTCCAGTTGTAGTATGCACCGATAATTAAACCGATCGCAATCCAGCTCTGAGATAAACCTTTACCAAAAATAGCACCTGGCAATCCCATTAGTAACCATCCAGACATATCTGATGCTCCTGCTGATAAAGCTGTTACTACTGGACCAAAACTACGTCCTCCTAAGATGTAGTCAGAAAAGTCCTTTGTGCGTAAATACGCAATTACACCTATTCCTAACACAACCACTAAATAAATGGAAAATGTTATAATAGTTGGATCTATATTTTCAAACATATTGTTGTTATTTTTTTGCTAAATTTATTTAATTATTTTAAATAATACAATGAATGACCAGATTATTTAGTTTAATTACGAATAGTGTATTTTAGTATTCTTCTTTTTTGATTTGATTTTTTATATAATAATTATTTAAAAATGAAATAATTACACATTATAGAGAACTTCATCTATTATAATATTCTTTTTTTAAAGAAGATAAATTACAAGAAGTGGTTATGTCTCGTTCATCAATATTGATAATGTAAGACATTATACTTTTTCTTTGCTATATTCTGAGAGAATAGACTTTTATATGGATAGTATTATAAAGAAGTTAGCTATAGGACAACACTCCATATGTGTTAGTTGTCACTTTAGGTATAGTGTCTTTATAAAAGTTTTATTTGATAACAATTGTTATCGCGCTTCTTTAGACAGTGTTTTACTTTCGTATTTGTAATTTAAGAAATGAAATATGACCAATAAAGAATTGATAAAAGACTGTTTTGTAAATCTATTAGAGAGTCCTCAGTATCGTCCAGAAGTGATAGCTACCTATTTTTCTACTGATTATATCCAATGTGTTGATGGAAAGAGGCTAGACTACACCATTTTTAGTAATCATATTAAAAAATTAAAAGAGGTAACCGAGAGACTGTCTATTACCTTTAATTATATGGCAGAAGAGGGAAATCTTGTTTTTACTAATCACAGTGTTTCAGTATATAGAAATGATGGCTCTGTGAGTAAGGTAAAAGTAATTGCAACTTTTGTAATAGAAAATGAGAAAATAGTATTCTGTGATGAGTTAACGCTTCATGAAGAAGGAAAACATGATGATGCTAACCTTGGTTCTATGGTGTAAAAAAAACAATAAAAAAAGCCCTATACAAAGGGGGTAAGGTGTATAGGGCAAAAAAGTAGTATGAAAAAAAAGTTTGTAATAAAGTTTTCAATAAGTGTGCCAATGACTAGTGTTTTAGAGGTAAAGTGATTGTTTTATAGTCAATTGCTCATATTGTGATTATTGCTGTTTTGGATAGTTGTATAAATGAGAATAATAATTATTCAATAAAGAATTGGCATAAAAAAGGGGCAACATAGTCATAAGGATGAAATAGTACACTTTTTAGATATAGACCAAATGAAAAACGCTATCTGGAGAGATAGCGTTTCTTATTTTTAGTTAGTAGTTTGCTTTTTTGTCATATTCATGATGATAGATAGTAAGATATATACTAGTATAATAATAGGTATAGCTAGATATAATAGAGTAGCTAGTAGTACTAATGATAGTAGCATAAATCCTATCTGAAGTTTATAAGCTCCTAGATTATTAGGCTTGATTTTTAATGAGAACAATGGAAGTTCTGCATTCATGATGATAGCACTTAAGATACTGATCACCACTAATAAGTAAGGATTGCTTAATAAGGAGATAATCTCTTCTGATTTAGTCGTAGAGATAATCATCGGGATACTTAAGATGAATAGAGCATTACCTGGTGTAGGTAATCCGATAAACGAATCAGTCTGTCTAGTATCGATATTAAATTTGGCTAATCTATACGCAGCTCCTAATGTGATGATAAACCCTAAGTATGGAACTACTCCCATATAGTAGGTCTCAGGGGTAAGGTTATAGATCTCTTGGTTTTCTTGAATATTAGCTAGCATTTTATAAACTACTAATCCTGGAACTACTCCACTAGTCACCATATCGGCTAGTGAGTCTAACTGTAATCCCATTTCACTTTTTACATTAAGGATACGTGCTACAAAGCCGTCCCAATAGTCAAAAAAGATTCCTATACATACCCATAAGAAAGCCATGTGTATATTATCATCAAATGCATACACTAACGCAATTAATCCTGAAAGTAAGTTTAATAAAGTGATAGCATTAGGAATGTGTTTTTTCATAACTGAAATTTGTTTGTTTATATAAACTCTATAACGGTTTACTTGTATTTATTGATACAAATGTATCATAAAGTTACTAATTTTTATAGTGTTTATAAGGATTACTTTAGATAATGCCATTTATCTTTATAGATGTTTTATTATTTGATGTACTCTATTTAGGTAACTAAACGTTTATTAGATAATTAATATATTTGATAAGTAGAGAACAGACTACATTGGATCAAGTTAATTAAAGGATAGAAGAGGTTATACCTAGTATTGTACTTATAGCCAGATTAACATGGTTTTAGTTGCATTGAGTCCGTAGTGAGTCCGTAGTGACTCCGTTTTATAGTTAGTTTTAACGGAGTTATCATGGAGGTGTTGTGTTGATATAATTTAGTTCTTGCGAAGAAGATAGGAGCAGTAGCAGATGAGAAGCTACGTTTTAACTGTGGTACAAGAAGGTTATTCATAAATAGTTTAGAGTGTATGTTTTTATTGTAAATCAAAGATTAGTAAAGTATTTTTGTAAAGAGCAAATAGAACGCTTAGTTATAAATCAAGAAGAATAGATGACAAAGAAAATTATATATCTGCTTTTCTGCCTTTTTGTAGTGCAGATGGCTTTCTCTAAAGAACGACCACTCTCTGATAGAGCAGAGATAAGTGTACTTACTTGTGGTACGGGAGATGAGTTGTATTCACTATTCGGGCATACAGCGATACGCGTAAGTGATCCTTTTGAGGGGATAGATAGGGTATATAATTATGGAATGTTTGATTTTAGAACACCTAATTTTTATGGAAAGTTCGTAAAGGGAGATCTTTTATACTACGCAGATTATTCTACGTATAGAAACTTCATTGGGAGTTATGTATATGATAATAGAGCAGTGTATGAACAAGTACTAGACTTGACGCCAACTCAGAAAGAAGAGATATGGCAAAAACTGAACGAATCCTTAGAAGAAGAGAATAAATTCTATGTATATAAGTTTATAGATCAGAACTGTACTACTAAGGCGGTAGATATTATTAATAATAGTATAGCGACACCTGTAAAAGTAGATGTACAAGGGAACACAGCTACTTATAGAACCATCTTAAACTCGTATCTGAATAAGAGATACTTCGAGATGCTAGGAATTAATTTAATATTCGGTTCTAAGGTAGATGCTCATTCTACTTTACTGTTCTTACCAGATAAGTTTATGCAAGGGTTAGCAGAGACTAAAGTCAACGGAAAACCTTTGGTTCCTGAGACAGTGACTGTTTTTGAGCCAGAAGTATCTACGGAGAAATCAGGTATAAGTGTGAACTCTATGTGGTTCTTTAGTCTTGTCGTTTTAGTGTTAGCAGGACTAATGACTCAGAGAGGCGTTAGAAGTGTGTATTTTGTCATCTTAGGGCTGTTAGGTATTTTCTTCTTTGTCGTAGGGTTTTACTCTCTTCATGGCGAACTGTTAAGTAATAATACAGTGCTACTGTGTAGTCCTATATTCTTAATCTTACCTTTTATAAGAAAGAATGTCAAGATAGCTAAGTTACTTCAGTTGTTAACTTTAGTTTGTGTAATTTTGTATATCGTATTGAATATTACTAGCGAAAAGTTATTAGTGACCTTGCCATTAGTATTGTTGACTCTTGTGAGTTTGGCTATAGAAATGCGTATAGCTAAGAAGTATAACAAGTAGACCTAATCAGAAAAAATAATATAAAGATATGTTCGGATTATTTAAATCTAAACCAGAGCTTAAAACATTAATTCCAAATAATTATGTAGATATTCACTCTCATTTAATGTTTGGTATTGATGATGGGGCGCAGACTAAAGAGGATACAAAGACTATTATAGAGTCGATGAAAGCGATGGGCTTTGACCAAGCGATTACCACTCCACATACTACACCACTAGTATGGGATAATACTAAAGAAGGAATCTTAGCTAAGTATGATGAGGTATTAGAGGTACTACCTACAGAGGCGGAGTCTCTTCAGCTGAGAGTGGCTTCTGAGTATATGATGGATGAGAGTTTCTTACAGCGCATTCATTCAGAGAAGCTATTGACATTAAAAGATAACTATGTATTAGTAGAGATGTCTTATATCAACCCACCTATACAATTAATGGATATTTTATTCCATTTAAAATCGAATGGGTATGAGATTATCTTAGCGCATCCAGAGCGTTATAACTTCTATCACAAGAATACAGAAATGTATAAGAAGCTTAAAAAATCAGGGTGTAAGTTTCAGATGAACTTATTGTCTACTACAGGATACTATGGAAGTCATGTATTAGAGGCTGCAAACTATCTGTTGAACAATGATATGATAGACTTCGTAGGATCTGATATCCACCATACCAAACATATCAAGGGCTTTGATGCTAAAATACAAATTAAAGAAGTGAAGAACTTCGAGAAAGCAATTGCTAATAATATCTTCTTTAAGAAATAAAGAATTACTTATCGTATAAAATAAGAAAGGGATCGCGTGAGCGATCCCTTTTGTTTTTCTGTCTATTTTCTGATTAGTTGTTTACAACTTCACCTTTGATGCGTAGTGCTACTACACCGTTAGTATAGTTCACAGCATTAGATTCTACAGTGATAGTTCTACTGATTTTACCAGGAGCCATATTATACTGTACGTCTATTTTACTTTTTTGACCTGGTAAAATAGGTTCTTCAGGTTTAGAAGGTACTGTACATCCACATGTAGATCTTACAGCTGTAATGATTAATGGCTCATCACCAACGTTAGTAAACTCAAAAGTTCTAACTCCATTATCTTTCCCTCTTACAACAGTACCGTAATCGATAGTATTGTTCTCTGCTTTAAACTCGATTTTTGGTCCTTTTTGTGCGAATGTTACTGCACTTGTCAAAACCAAAACTAATAATGCTAAAATGTTTTTCATTATTTTTCTATTTGTTGTTTTGTAAAATTAAAAACTTTAGGAATACTCGCAAATAAAAATAAACATTTAAAGTAATGTGTTATCTTTTGTAATTACATAGTAATCCATATTTTTGCATGATACAAAGGTACGTAAAAAGAAAGAGTGCTTAGATTAAAATTTGATTAAAGTATTGTTATCTTTGGATGTGTCTTTAAAAAATGTTAAAAACAAGTAAAATTAATAAGTAAATGACAATTCCTGCACAATTTGACGCGAAGCAAGTAGAGCAAAAATGGTATGAGTACTGGATGGAGAATAATTTCTTCCACTCAACTCCTGACCACAGAGAGCCTTACACGATTGTAATACCACCACCGAACGTGACGGGTGTATTACACATGGGACATATGTTGAACAATACGATTCAAGATGTATTAATACGTCGTGCTCGTTTAAAAGGGCTTAACGCTTGTTGGGTTCCTGGAACGGATCACGCCTCTATCGCTACTGAAGCTAAAGTCGTCGCAAAATTGAGAGAGCAGGGTATCAATAAAAACGATTTAACACGCGAAGAGTTCTTAGCACATGCTTGGGAGTGGAAAGAAGAGTACGGAGGAGTAATCTTAGATCAACTTAAAAAATTAGGTTGTTCTTGTGATTGGGATCGTACGAAGTTCACTATGGACCCAGAGATGTCTGAGCAAGTGATAAAAGTATTTGTTGACCTATATAACAAAGGATTAATCTATAGAGGGTACCGCATGGTAAACTGGGATCCTGAAGCGAAGACTACTTTATCTGATGAGGAAGTAATCTATGAAGAGCGCCAAGGGAAGTTATACCATCTAAAATATCAAATAGAAGGATCTAATGACTATCTAGTAATTGCGACTACACGTCCAGAGACTATCTTAGGAGATTCTGCTATCTGTATTAACCCTAATGATGAACGCTATACACACCTAAAAGGTAAAAAGGCTATCGTACCAATCTGTAATAGAGTGGTGCCTATCATCTTCGACGAATATGTAGATATGGAGTTCGGTACAGGATGTCTTAAAGTGACTCCTGCTCACGATGTGAATGATAAGGATCTAGGAGAGAGACATAACTTAGAGATTATAGATATCTTTAATGCTGATGCTACACTGAATGAATTAGGATTACACTACGCTGGTAAAGACCGTTTTGTAGTTCGTAAAGAGATAGAGGCAGAGTTAAAATCTATCGGAGCTTTAGACAAAGTAGAGAACTATATTAACAATGTAGGTACTTCTGAGCGTACAAAAGCTGTTATAGAACCAAGACTTTCTGATCAGTGGTTCCTTAAGATGGAAGAGTTAGCTAAGCCTGCTTTAGATGCGGTATTAGAAACAGAAGATGTAAAGTTATACCCAAGTAGATATAACAATACTTATAGAAGCTGGTTAGAGAATATCCGCGATTGGAATATCTCTCGTCAGTTATGGTGGGGACACCAGATACCTGCATTCTACTATGGAGCTGGTAAAGAAGACTTCGTAGTAGCTGAGAATATCGAAGCTGCTGTAGAATTAGCTAAAGTAAAATCAGGTAATGCTGCTTTGACTGCTGCTGATTTAAAACAAGATGAAGATGCACTAGATACATGGTTCTCTTCTTGGATTTGGCCAATGTCTGTATTTAACGGAATTACACAGCCAGAGAATGAAGAGTATAACTACTATTATCCAACGAATGACTTAGTGACTGGTCCAGATATTATCTTCTTCTGGGTAGCACGTATGATTATGTCTGGATATGAGTACACTGGTAAGAAACCATTTACGAATGTTTACTTCACAGGTATCGTAAGAGATAAACAACGTCGTAAGATGTCTAAGTCATTAGGAAACTCTCCTGATGCACTAGGATTAATCGATAAGTTCGGTGCTGATGGTGTACGTGTAGGATTATTATTATCTGCGTCTGCTGGTAACGATATTATGTTTGACGAGGAGTTATGTGCTCAAGGTAAAGCTTTCACAAATAAGGTATGGAATGCATTCCGTCTAATCAAAGGATGGGAAGTGTCTGAGACATTAGCACAACCAGAATCTGCTAAAGTATCATTAGCGTGGTACGAAGCGAAGTTACAGAGTGCATTAGTAGAGATAGAAGATCACTTCTCTAAATACAGAATTTCGGATGCGTTAATGACGATCTATAAATTAGTATGGGATGACTTTTGTTCTTGGTTCTTAGAAATGATTAAACCAGGATACCAACAGCCAATAGACAAAGCTACTTTTGACAAGACTATCGAGTTATTAGAAGCGAACTTGAAGTTGTTACATCCATTTATGCCATTCTTATCAGAAGAGATTTGGCAACATATTAATGAGCGTACTGCTGCTGCAGCATTAGTAGTATCTTCATGGCCAGAGATGAAATCATTTGATGAGAACTTGATTAAAGAGTTTGAATTCGCTACTGAAGTTATCGCTGGTATCCGTACAATCAGAAAAGACAAGAATATTTCGTTTAAAGAAACGATAGATTTAAAAGTAATCAACAACGAGAAAACATCTACATACTTCGACAGTATCATCTCTAAATTAGGTAACGTAGTTGCTATAGAGTATGTAACAGAGCAAGTAAGTGGTGCACTATCTTACCGTGTGAAATCTAATGAGTACTTCATTCCTGTAACAGGAAGTGTGAACTTAGAAGAAGAAATCGCTAAGTTAGAAGAAGAGTTGAAATATTTAAAAGGATTCTTGAAATCTGTACAAGGAAAACTATCTAACGAGAAGTTCGTTGGTGGTGCACCTGCTCAGGTTATCGAGAACGAAAGAAAGAAAGAAGCAGATGCTTTAGCTAAAATAGCAACTATCGAACACAGCTTAGCTGGATTAAAATAGTGTAGTATCTCTTAGATATAGAAGCCTCTAGTTAGTTTACTAATTAGAGGCTTTTTTTTATCTTCGTATGTATGAAAATCAATACACACACTCATCATATTACAGCACAGCAGGGGATAATAGAAATCATCAATCAGTATCCTCTGACAGTGGATAATACCCTTCCTACCTATACTGTTGGTATACATCCATGGTATATCCAGGAAGAGCGTTTAGAGGAAGAGTTAGCCTTGTTAGAAGAGCAGCTACAACAGCCAAATTGTTTAGCGATAGGAGAGTGTGGATTAGATAAGAAGATCAATATTTCGTTAAATCTACAGATAGAAGTATTTAAGAAGCAATTACTACTTGCAGAAAAGTATAAAAAAGCAGTAATTTTGCACGTCGTTTCAGCTTATCAAGAAGTTATACAGATCAAGAAAGAGTTACAGATTACGGTTCCTCTGATTATACATGGCTTCAATAAAAAAGAGCAAGTAGCAGAGAGTCTGTGGAAGAATGGGTTTTATTTGTCTTTTGGTAAACACCTTATTTATAACGAGGCATTGAGAAGTACCTTCTTGAAAGTACCAAGAGAGCAGTTGTTTTTAGAAACAGATGATGCTAAGGAGATAACCATAGAGGACGTATATACTGTGGCAAGCGCATTAGATATGAATATAGAAGCGATCATAGAACAGAATTATAAAACAGTTTTTAATAGATAACATCAGTCTTAGATTGATATAATAAGTAGAATAAATGGCAATTTGGCAAGAAAGAGCAGAATTACTTTTTAAGGAAGAAGGATTGCAAAAACTAAAAGATGCGAAAGTATTAGTAGTAGGATTAGGAGGAGTTGGATCATTTGCAGCTGAGTTTTTAGCTAGAGCAGGAGTAGGAAATATGACTATCGTAGATGGAGATACTGTAGATATTACGAATATCAATAGACAGTTACCCGCTTTACACTCTACGATCGGTATGCCAAAAGTGAAAGTTGTAGGAGATAGATTGATGGATATTAACCCAGAGCTTAACTTGATTCGTATAGAAGAGTTTATTTCTCCAGAGCGTGCTCATGAGATTGTGACAGAGGACTTTGATTATGTATTAGATTGTATTGATAGTATTACACCTAAGATTAACCTTATTTTGGCAGCTAAACGCAAGAAGGTAAAAGTAATCAGTGCGATGGGAGCAGGAGGAAAGATGATGGCAAATAAGATTGTGATTAAAGATATCAGTAAGACAGATGTATGTCCACTAGCGAAGCAGATCAGAAAGCGCCTAAAGAAAGAAGGAATATCTTCTGGGGTAAAAGCAATCTTCTCTACAGAAAAACCTGACGAGAGTAGCTTAAAGATGACAGATGGTAGTAACTTTAAAAAGTCATTTTTTGGGACGAATAGTTGGATGCCAGCCTTGTTTGGTTTAAACTCAGCAGAACATGTAGTAAGATATATCTTATCGAAATAGTAAAGTAAAAAGGCTGTAAATCAATTAGATTTACAGCCTTTTTTAGTAAGGGAAGAATTGCTATTATTTTGTTGTTGAACTGTTGTTTCCCTTATGGGGACTTATTATGAATTTTAGTAACCTATTGTAAATTGTGTGTTTTTAAACTGTTCGTTCTCTACTTCATCTACTATAGCGACAGCTACATCCTCTACAGATATTCTACTTCTACATTCGCTATCATAGACAGGAGTATTATTACTTAGTCTAAAGTGTCCTGTGCGCTTTCCAGGGTTTTGTGGGTTCATTTCTATCGCAGGGCTAAAGTATGTCCAGATAAAACCGTTTTCTTTACTTAATACCTGCTCAAAATAGTCTCTTACTGCTGTAGCACCTGGTTTAATAAAGTCAGGAAAATCTGCTGTGTCTACTAACTGTAGCCCTGGTTTAATATACAGTGTACCTGCTCCACCGATTACAATTAAGCGCTCTACTTTAGCTTCTTTTACAGCATTGTGTATAGTCTGTATTCCTGTTGTGAAGTCTTCGTAAAGATTAGGATTTGACCATCCTGCATTGAATGCACTGATGACTACATCTGCGCCTGTTATCATCTTTACGAGTTCTTTTTGATCTGTTATATCTAGCGCTACTTTTTTTACTAAAGCGCTATTAGATATTGTTGAGGTATTTCTAGCGATTGCTGTAACGTTGTATTGACGATGTATCAATTCGTTTAATATAGCACTACCTACATATCCAGACGCTCCTATCAAAACTATATTTTTCATACGGTGTTATTTTATTAGGACAAAGGTACTGAGGAGTAGTGGTTTAAAAATAGAAAGCCGACTTAATCTAGAAATTTCTTAATCTAGGTTAAGTCGGCTAATATTGTATAAAGGTTGTTTCTTGTTTAGTAAGCTGGTATAACTTCAGCAACCATAAGGCCTTGAAGTATAAAAATCAAAAGAGAAAGTCCCCATAAAAATACGAAAGCGAGTTTCTGTAAAAAGGGTTGTTTAACTCCTGCTTGCTTTTGTGCTTTTTGTAACATTAACATCGGCATGATTAAAGCAAGAACTACTAATGGGATAGAAGCATATCCTAGTGCTATTACGAATCCATCAGGATAAAAGATAGCAAATACTAATGGAGGAATAAAGGTCAATAGCATTGCCGACATATTATTCTTGATTAGCGGTTTGTTCTTTCCTAAGTCTTGGATATAATCTTTTAAAGCCATGGCTACTCCCCAGAAAGAAGTAAGTAATGCTGCAGAAGCAAATAGTGTAAAAGAAATACCAATCATTTTTGAATTGTGTACTTGTTTTACTGCTTTTAATAAGCCTTCCATTTTAGAGTTCTCTTGTAGTATAGCAGTAAAGGTATTGCTATCTAAGTTTCCTAAGAATGTAAGTTCCCATACTAAGTATAATAGAAGAGGAGTGATACTTCCGATTAAAAATACGAGTTTTAATTGTTTAATATTTCCGTCTAAGTATTTTACCAATGTTGGAATAACTACATAGAACCCAAAGCTAGTAAAGATTACAGGAATAGTGGCTAATACAGGAATACTAGAAGAAGGTAAATGTTGTAAGTGGATCATTTCTACTTTAGGTAATAATAACGCCATTACAATACACAAGAAGATTAGCTTCGTTGTAAATACAATTTTATTACTAAAGTCAACAACACGTGTGCCGAATGCGATGATACTTCCAAATAATGCTGTAAATAGAAAAGCAGAAGTATGAGATGATATTTCTACTTGTAGCCACTTCTCTAAGTTAGTTCTGAATATTTCACCTCCTCCTGTGATATAAGCACTTACTAAGGCATACATTAGTATCAGCATACTTAGCGCTGTAGCAACAGCCCCAGAGTTACCTAGATATTTTACTGTTAAAGTATTTAATCCATCTGTAGGAGGGTTGTATTTATAGACATCCACCAGAAGTATAGCAGTATAATACATAGCAAACCAGATACAGAACAAGATAAAGGCCATAAAGGTAAAGCCTACACTTGCTGATATAATGGGCATTGCTAACATTCCTGCTCCGATTGTCGTTCCTGCGACAATAAGGATACTTCCGATAATTTTTTGCATTTCTATTTGTTTAAATTTATTTAATTCTTCGAATTTATTTTTTGTTTCATTAGTCTAAAATAGGGAGTACTCCCGCTGTCATTAAAACTTGTATTACTAAGATGCTTGTTCCAAAAGCAAAAATCAAGCTAAAAGCTATCTTTTGTAAAAAAGATATGGTCTCTTGTCTTTCTTTTTTGACTTTGATGTACATCAGTACAGGAATAAACAAAGAGGTTATCACTACAGAGATAGCTGCATAGCTTAGTGCTATCACAAAACCTTTAGGATAGTAAAGTGCGAATAATAATGGAGGTATAAAAGTAATTAGGTAAATAATTACACTGTTTTTTCCAAAAGCTTTCTTTTTACTTAAATCCTTTACATAGTCAAATAGGGCTAATGCCACTCCTAAGAAAGAAGTAAGGATAGCTGCAGCAAAGAAAATGTTTAAAGGAATATTCATCCACTTAGACTCAGATACACCATTTACAGCTATGATAACAGCTTCTAGACCTTGTGTTTCTTTTATGATTGTAAAGAAAGTATTAGAGTCTATACTTCCTAAGATAGATAGTTGCCAGATGATATACACAATTAGAGGTAATAGACTACCGTAGATAAACGCTTTTTTAAGTAGCTTAATATCTCCATCTAAGTACTTTACCATACTTGGTACCACAATATGAAAACCAAATGAAGTAAAAATAACAGGAATAGAGGAGAAGAATAGTTTACTCTCTATAGGCATCTGTAAGAGATTGTCTATTCTGACATAGCCAAACATCACAATGATAACAATCAATAGAAAGATTAGTTTGATAATAAATATCCATCTCGTAGCGATATCTACCACTCGAGCACCTAAACCAACTATACCTCCAAATAAAATTGTAAAGATAAAAGCAGTCACTTGTGGACTGATATCAGTCTCTAACCAATTACTTAAGTTCAGTCTTAGGATATCACTTCCTCCTGCGATATAAGCACTTACTAGAGCGTACATCAGGGTTAGCATACTTATTCCAGTGACGATAGAGCCTGCCTTACCTAAGTATTTATAAGTCATCGTGCTCAACCCATCTTCAGGATTATTATCTTTATATGTCTCTACTAATAGAATAGCGGTATAACACATCGTTAACCATATCAAGATCATTACTATCGTAATGCCTGTAAATCCTACTCCAGACGAAATAATCGGCATGGCTAACATTCCACCTCCGATTGCTGTACCCGCTATAATAAGGGAACTACCTATAAGTTTACTATTCACTTTGAGTTTGTGTTTTTAGTTTGATTGTTGTAAAAAAAATAAATATATGTTTTTATTATTTACTACAACACTCAAATATGTTTATTTATATTAAAATATTTTGATTGTTTTTAAGCTAAAGAGTTGTTAAATGGAATCTGATTACGTAAAAACGAGTTGATAAACAAACATTGTTTATCTTTGTTTATACACAAAATGAGAGACTATGAGTACCCTAAATTTAGAGCAAGAATTAAAAGCTAAAAAGATTAATCCTACTGCAATGCGTTTATTGGTTCTAAAATTCTTGAAGCAACAAAAAGGTGCAGTATCACTTGCTGATATAGAGGCAAGCTTTGAACAATCTGATCGAGTGACATTATATAGAACCGTAAAGACTTTTGAAAGCAAAGGATTACTTCATAGTATTACGACTAATAATATTACTCATTATGCGCTATGTGCTCAGGGGTGTGACGAAAAGAATCATCACGATACTCATCTACATTTCGTGTGTAATAATTGTAAAAAGACAATCTGTTTAACACAAGTGTCTATCCCTAAAATAGAAGTACCAGCTGGTTTTCAGCTAGATGATATAGACGTAGTAGCTAAAGGGGTGTGTAAGGAGTGCAAGCCCTAAAATCGACGATATCGATACTTAGAGATGATGTGGGTAAGAATGGTAACAGCGTGAATTCTAGAGTTCTCAATAAACCAAGTGTGCGTGTTTAAACCACCGCATACTACACCTGCTAAATATAAGTTCGTCACATTTGTTTCCATAGTTTCTGTATTGTAAGTAGGAGTCTGATTAGCATCATTAGATATTGTAACTCCTAATTGTTTTAAAAAGGCAAAGTTAGGACGATATCCTGTAAGTGCAAGGACAAAGTCGTTTTTTATTGCTAGTTCTTCGTTATTTGTGTTGATTATAACTGTATTATCAGTTATTTCTTTGATGTTACTGTTGAATAGGGCAGTGATACTTCCTTCTTTAATTCTATTTTCAATATCCGGTTTTACCCAATATTTTACATGAGAACTAATTTCTTTATCTCTTACAACCATAGTGACATTTGCTCCTTTGCGATAGCATTCTAATGCTGCATCTACAGAAGAATTACTTGCACCTACCACCACTACATCCATACCTGCATAATAATGAGGATCTGTGTAGTAATGAGAAACTTTAGGTAAGTGTTCTCCTGGAATGTTTAATGGATTTGGAATATCATAAAAACCAGTCGCTACGATAATGTCCTTAGCTGTATAGTTATCCTTAGAAGTCTTTATATCAAATGATCCTTCTTCATTTTTAGTCGCTTCTAAGACAGTTTCGAATAAGTTTATCGTAAGTTCATTAGTCGTTACCACTCTACGGTAGTATTCTAAAGCTTCACTACGACGAGGTTTGTTTTCTTTACTAATAAAAGGAATCTTGTCTAACTCTAATAATTCAGAAGAAGAAAAGAACTGCATATTAACAGGATAGTGATATAAGGAATTAACTAAACAACCTTTTTCTATGATTAGATAAGAAAGTCCGTTCTTCTTAGCTTCTAGTCCACAGGCTATACCTATAGGGCCACCTCCTATAATTATAATGTCAAAATGCTTCATTGTATCTATTTTCTATTCGCAAAACTCAAAGTTACGGCTTTATTCTTGTTCCTCTTTTAGAAAGCGGGTAAAAAAATAAGAGCTACTCGTTAGAGTAGCCCTTACAGGATATATTGTGAATGAAATTATTCAGTTACTTTATCAGCTACTAAATGAATTCCTATTTCCATATCTTGACTAATAGCCCAGTCAGCAGGGTTAAGAGCAGCACCTGAATCTTTATCAGTAGTACCGAATACTAATCCCCATTCTGTACGGTCAGCTACGAATGCAGCATCCATAACAGCTTTACCATTCTCTACAGTTACTTTAGCAGGGAAAGTGATGTTTACAGTTTTTCCTAAGATAGTTAAGTTTCCACTTACTACTTTATTAGCTCCTTCTATTTTACTAGTGTGTTTAGCAGCGTCGAAATCTTCTACATTAGTGATTTTGAAATCAACAGTCGAATTAGCTTCTACGTTAAAGAAGTCAGCACTTTTTAAGTGACCTTCTAATTTAGCGATATCTTCATCAGCACTTACAGAAGCACGATCAACTTTGATAGAGTTCATATCGATAGTATAAGAACCTGCGTTTAACCCATTTGCATCGATAGCGATATCACCAGCTTTTAAAGTTAAAGTACCATAACGAGGGTTAACTCCTCCTTTGTGACCTACTTTCCAAGTTACATTACTCTCAGTCAAGTTTACTGAATATTTGTCTCCTTGTTCTACAGCTACTTCTTGTTCTGTTGTAGTTGTTGCTTTATCTGCATTTTTGTTTCCACAAGATGCAAGAGTTAACGTAGCGATTACAGCTAACGATAATACAATTTTTTTCATTTTATATGCTAATTTGTTGATACAAATATACATGCTTAAATAAGAATAAACAATCAGTCAGAAAAAAATGACTACTAATTTTGAGCTAAAAAGCTTTAAAAGTGTCATATTTAACATTTTTTGTGCTTTTTATTTGGGTTTATTGATGAAATTAAATGACAATGTTTTCTTTTACAAGAGTAGAGTACAAACTACTTTAGAATAGAGTAATAAAAAATGGGATGTTTTAATTAAACACCCCATTTAAAGATTTGCATTAAAAATATATTACTATTCAGCAATTAATTTACCTTGCATTAAAGCGAAGTGAGCAGGGAATGTACATAAGAAGTCATAAGTACCTGCTTCAGTAATTGTGAATTCAATAGTATCAGATTGTCCACCTCCTAAAGTTTTAGTATGTGCTACTACATTTTCTAAACCACTTGGATGAATATAGTCAGTTTCTGTTGCTTGAGCAGCTTCAGTAGCAAAAGCAGTCATGTCTGTACCTGGTTTTAATAATACCCAGTTATGCCCCATAATTGCTTTATCCATTTTACCAGTATGTTTTAAAGTCAATGTAACTTTCTCTCCTACAGGAACACGAATTTCAGTTTGGTCAAATTTCATTTGATCATCTGCATTTAACGTGATTTGTACACCTGTTACTTCTTCTGGTGCTGCTGTTGTTTCAGCAGGCGTTTCAGTTGGAGTAGTTGTTGTATCTACTTTTTTCTCACCACATGAGAATAACATAGTACTTGTTGCTAAAACAGCTAGAGCTAAGTTTAATTTTTTCATAATTATTTTATATAATATTATTTATTTGTTAAGCGCTTTTAAGCGCTCATTTTGAGTACTATAAAGGTACGATAAATAACATTATTGCTCACTTTTTAATGTTTAAAATTTGTTAAAAAAACTACTGTTCTTTAAAAGAAGCTAAAGTGTTTAAGAAGTTGTCTTTTTGCGCTTCTTTATTCTGCCCTGTTGTCCATGTAATGTATTGATAGTTAGCTTTTTTTCCATCTAATATTACTTGTATCATATACATCATATCTTTATCTTGAGACATCAGTAGTTCATACTTCTTCCCTGGTATTCCGTTTATTCGGACATCTTCTTGTACTATTATCTCATAGTTCTCTCTTTTGTTATAGCTAGCTAGAGATTGTTTAACGTATTCTTCGAAGTTTGCCGTCTTATTTTTGTCTTGATGTACAGTGACTAAATACATCTGTTTAAACGTATTTCCATATTGAATATCAGCATCAGGGTATAATTCTTGCATCGGTGCGAATGTACCAGGTACTTCTATTGTATATAGATCTAAGACTTTGACATCTTGTGTTGGGGCTACTTTTTGGTTACAGCTGATTAGTGTAAAGAATGTAGCAGCTACTAAGGCGATTTTTGTTCTCATAGTCAAAATAAATAGGATTAATTAGATTTTTAAAGTTACTAAAAAGTATTCGGAGCAGATGTTATTTTATGGTTATTTTTTAAGATACAGTTTTTGGACTACTCATAATTGTTTACCTTAGAAGGGTATTAACTTAAATAAAAACAATATGGCAAAATCAGTTTTAATGTTAGCAGGTGACTTCGTAGAAGATTATGAAGTAATGGTTCCTTATCAAGCACTATTATCAATTGGAGTACAAGTAGATGTGGTATGTCCTGGAAAGAAGAAGAATGAAGTGATTGCAACTGCTGTACACGACTTTGTAGGGTATCAAACTTATGCAGAACTAAGAGGACATAATTTTGTAATCAATAAGTCATTTGATGAAGTGAATGTAGCAGATTATAATGGACTGTATATCTGTGGAGGGCGTTCTTCAGAATATATCCGTCTAAATAGTAAGGTAATTGACTTTGTGAAGTACTTCTTTGAAAAGAATTTACCAGTAGCGGCTATCTGTCACGGTATTCAGGTATTAACTCCAGCAGGTGTATTAAATGGAAGAACACTGACTGCTTATCCAGCAGTAGGACCAGATATCACTTTAGCGGGTGGTCATTATAAAGAAGTAGGAGTAGATAAAGCTGTGGTAGACGGTAATTTAGTTACTTCTCCTGCATGGCCTGGACACCCTGATATCCTTAGAGAATTCTATAAAATGTTAGGTGTAGTGATAGGATAAGCTTGTTATTATAACTCATAGTTTGCGATGTTCTATAATAAGATTTGCTAAAACATTTCTTATTTTAGCATCGCAAATTTTTTTTAAATATGATTTCAGAAGCACAATTTCAAGCAGAATTAGATATAATTATTAAGAACGCTATACGTGAAGATGTAGGAGATGGAGACCATAGCTCATTAGCTTGTATTCCTTCTACAGCTACAGGTAAGGCAAAATTACTAGTAAAAGAAGCAGGGTATATAGCAGGAGTAGAGTTCGCACAACAAGTATTGAACTATGTTGACCCTACTCTAGAAGTAGAAGTGTGTATTCAGGATGGAGCGAAAGTAGAAGTAGGAGATATAGTCTTATATATCTCAGGGTCTTCTCAGTCTATTCTAAAGGCTGAGCGACTAATGCTTAATGCCATGCAGCGTATGAGTGCTATCGCTACGAAGACTCGTGTATTCGTAAACTTATTAGAAGGTACGGGTACTAAGATATTAGATACACGTAAGACTACACCAGGTATACGTGCGATAGAGAAGTGGGCAGTAAAGATAGCTGGAGGAGAGAACCACCGTTTTGCTCTTTATGATATGATTATGTTGAAAGATAATCATATTGACTTCGCAGGAGGTATCAAAGAAGCGATTGAAAAGACAAACCAATATTTAAAAGACAATAATAAAGAGCTAAAGATCATCGTAGAAGCTAGAAGCATCGATGAGGTGAAGCAAATCTTAGCTTGTGATAATGTTCACCGTATCTTGTTAGACAATTTTGACTATGCGATGACACGTGAGGCTGTTGCATTGATAGGTGATCAATGTCAAACGGAGTCGTCAGGTAATATCGATGAAAGCACAGTTAGAGAGTATGCATTATGTGGAGTTAACTATGTTTCTTCAGGAGCATTAACACACTCAGTGTACAATATGGACTTAAGCCTTAAAGCAGTATTGTAGTAAAAGAGAAATATGGCAAAAACAATAAAGAAAATAGTATGTCCTCAGTGTGGGAGTAATCAGGTTGATGAGACTAAGAAAGACCACTATATCTGTAGAAGCTGTAATACACAGTTCTTTCTAGATAATGATGATATTACTATTAACCATAATTATAATACGGGTAAACTGAATAATGAACAAGGAGTGCAGATTGCTAAAAAAGCCATTATAGGCTTCTCTGCTGTTATCTTTATCTATTTCGCTTACCAGATCAGTAGATTCATATTTGCAGATTCTACACCAGCCCCTGTTACTACCACAGAGTATAACACCACCCCACCTCCTAAGCGAGATGTGAGATATGTCAATGCTAGTTATTCAGAAACAGCCTTAATGATCGACCCAAAAGGGAAGAATACCATCGTCTTTACAGGGTGGTTTAATGATATCTTTGCTGAGAAAGGTAAGGAAAATGAGGTATACACCATCTTACTAGACGCGACTACAGGAGAAGAAATCAGTAGAACACTTCTAGAAGTAGACCTATCTATAAAAGGAGCAGGTACGCATAGCAGTAAATTAGATTATTATAGAGGGGCTAATGACGAGCTATTCCTTATTGTGAATAGTTACTATTTATTCTTGTATAACCCTTCTCAGAAAGTGTTTGAGAATGTGACAGAATCTTTCTTTGTTAAGTATCCTGAGTTTGCAGGAGGAGTAGCAGCGATAGAATCTAGAACTTTTGATCAATGTCTGACAGTTACGAATAATAAAGGAAAACAATATGCCTTATTTGCAGATATAGGTGTTGTATTACCTATAGATAAAATCTCTAATATATACGATAAGAAATTAACGGATCCAGTTAAGACTACATCCTATAAATTTACGCGTATAGGTTTTGATTTTCCAGAAGAAGAAATACAGTTGATACAATACGAACATTGGACTCAAAAAGGTTTTCCACAATACAATGTAAGTTTTAACTGGAGCAAAGATTACGGTAGATCGGGTATATTCACAGAGAAGTCTCCTTATAAGAAAGTTTTAGTGATGCCGTATACTAAATCTAGAGCGAAGATAGTTTCTATTAAAGACCTTACTCCTAATCATACTTATGTAGATGGAGCACGTGTACTAGTAGGAGACGCAGAGTCTGTTATCATTGCTATCAAGATGTCTGTATTGGAGAACGAGACTATAACACTGCAGAAGATAAGTGGGGTAGATGGTAGTGTGTTATGGACTAAGAAAACGGACTGGAAAGAGATCCGTAGTATTGATGTAGAAGGAGATTATATATTAGTAAGGTTAGACAGTACTAATATTGCTATAATAAATAAGGATGGAGAGATCAAGATGACTTCAGACCTTTATGAACTAAAGACAGTAGGAAAAGAGATATAACTATGGGATTATTCAATATTTTTAAGAAACAGCTAGCTTCTGTTATAGAATGGAAGGATCAACCACAAGATGTCGTATGGTATCAATTTCCGTCGCCAACAGATGAGATCAAGAATGCATCTAAGTTAATCGTAGCACCGAGTCAAGGATGCGTATTAGTATACGATGGAAAAGTACAAGATATACTCCTAGAAGAAGGAACCTTTAGTCTGAGTACAGCTAATCATCCTTTTATTACGACATTGATTAATATTCGTCAGAATTTTGAAAGTGAGCATAAGTTAAAAGTGTTCTTCTTTAGACAATCTCAGATTATTAATCAGTCTTGGGGTACTCCTAGTGCGATTAAGTATGTAGATAAGCATTATGATATTCCGATAGAACTAGGAGTGAATGGGACATTCTCGTTTAAGATACAGGATATTAACTTTCTTTATAGAGAGGTTATTAGCAATGCGAATGTATATACAGCGATGGACTTAAAAGATATCCTTATTCAACGCATTCCTCAGGCTATCACTACTTATCTATCAGGAGCCTCATTTGGCTATACGGAGATAGATGCGCAGCTAGAAGTAATCTCTACCGAAATCAAGAATAAACTAAATGAAGAGTTTGCTGCTTTAGGACTTGCATTGACAGACTTTAAAGTACTAGGAACAGTATTCGATACCAAGACCCAACAGCGTATTGCCACTGTGTCTAATATAACTTCTGATGTAAAAGCAGCAGAAGCAGCAGGAATGACGTATGCAGAGTTAGAGAAGTTGAAAGCTCTGAGAGATGCTGCTCGTAATGAAGGTGGACTAGCAGGGGCAGGAGTGCAGATGGGAGCAGGACTAGAGTTAGGTAAGCAGCTGGGTATCGCTTCTAATCAAGTGCTGGAGCAGTCTGGAGATGATGGGCTTCAAGTTTTAAAGAAATTAAATTTATTATTACAAGAAGGAATCATTACACAAGAAGATTACGATCAAAAAAAGAAAGAAATATTATCAAAACTATAGCGTATGAAGTATATTATCGGTTTTATAGTTTGTATCTTAGTATTAATAACAGCATTATATGTTATTTTAGGTTTTTGGGGAATAGCCATGTTTGATTCAGAACATCTAGTCAATACCTATAAGACCATCGGAATAGTAATAGTAGTAGCCTTATTTTTGATTATGGCAGTGAGCTTTTTCTTTAAGCGTGATCATAAAGGTTATGATACGACTAAGGGAAATATAGCACATCCTAAAAAATAGCTTGATAAAAAGAAAAGAGATTAAATGTCGCAGGAAATAGAAGAAAGATTAGACAGAATACCTGTCATACGTACGATAGTCCGGACTTTAAAATGTATTCGTTTTAAGGTGTTAGAAGGGTATTCTCTTTATGATTTAATAGAATTATATGTCTTAGGGATTATAAAAGGAGCATTCTCCTATAGGGCAGGATCTATCGCCTTCAGTTTCTTTATGGCGTTATTTCCGTTTGCACTTTTTATACTGAACTTGATTCCCTATATCCCGATAGACAATTTTCAGGTAGACTTTATGCAGTTTATCGAGAGTTCTGTCCCTCCGAATACCTTTGGTGCGATAGAGTCTATTCTGAGCGATATTATGAATAACAGTTATCGCTCGTTACTATCATCCGGATTCTTGCTATCTATATTCTTAATGACTAATGGAGTCTTTGCGATTATAGGAGGATTTGAGTCTTCGTATCACATTATTGTTTCTCGCAATCTGATTAGACAGTATCTTGTCGCATTAGTCTTATCTGTATGTCTAGCGATACTAGTCATTTTCTCTGTTGCATTCTTTGTGACACTAGAGGTGGTGATGTATAAGTTTAACCTAGATTCTATGTTGATACAGTGGTCTAGAAGCATATTCTTATTGTTAGTAGTACTGATGACTACCTCTATCTTATACAAGTTCGGAGCCAAGCAGACCAAGCAAGTATCCTTCATCTCTATAGGGTCTGTATTTACGACTATTCTTTACATACTTACTTCTTATCTCTTTGGGGTATATGTATTGAGATTTGCTCGCTATAATGAGTTATATGGCTCTATTGGGACGTTGTTAGTAGTGATGTTCTATTTGTGGATTAACTGTATGATTCTATTGTTAGGTTTTGAATTAAATTTAGCTATAAATAAATTAAAGTCAAAAAAATAGCTATATTTGGGTTATAACCTTAAAATTAAACGCTGAACTATGAGAAATTTTTTAACGACAATTGTGTTGGTGTTAGCTGTGTCTTTATCAGCACATGCACAGAGTATAGTAGGTAAGTGGAAAACGATAGACGATAGTACAGGAAAAGAGAAGTCTATTGTTGAAATTTACGAGAAAGACGGTAAATATTACGGACAGGTAAAGAAACTTTTAAACCCATCTAAACCTAACCCAAAATGTGATAACTGTGAAGGAGATGAGAAGGGAAAACCTATCGAAGGGCTTGTTATCATTAAAGACTTACAGAAAAAAGGAAATGAATATACAGGTGGTAAAATCACTGATCCTGAAAGTGGTAAACAGTATAAATGTACTGTGAAACTAAATGGGAAGGATAAGCTAGATGTGCGTGGATATATCGGATTATCTCTGATAGGAAGAACACAGACGTGGAAAAAAGCAGATTAAAGATAAGTGAAGTATTTATAATAGTTATTTTATAATACAGAGATAGATTATCTAAAATAATTTTAAAAGATATAAAGGTCATTAGCACGCGCTAATGACCTTTTCTTTTGGGTAGAAGTCTTGTGTGGTATATAATCGGAGAGAGAAGAGGGAGTGAAGCCTGTAATTATGGCTACCTAATAGTTATCAAGCAAATCATTATTCATAGGTTCTATTTCTTCAACACCCCTACAACACTTCTTCAACATTGCTTCAAGAAACAAGCCTTCTAGTAGAGCAATCTTGGGGTATTGTTGAAGAAGTGTTGAAGGAAATGCTATAACTGCTTATATACACTGCTGTTAGGAGCTGTTGGGCAATTAGGATAGAAATGTTTGTTTTTGATTTATGTTATTGATTAGTAGTGTTTTGTGTCGTTTTTAGGGAGTGAAAAAAGTGATGCTTTTTTTATGTGGTATTTAGGTGTTATACATCACAGATTAGAAACCTTCAACAACGCGAGTAGAGGTGTATCGCGTGCATCTACTAGAAGTAATGAGATGTTATATATTACAGAATATATATAACCTTGCGATAAATAAGAGCGAATATAGTACTGATGGGATGAGATAAAAATAAAGCGATTATCTTTGTAATTATTGATTTCTAAAAAATAGTACTATTAGTATGAATTACTTTGTTGAGGTTATTGTTCCATTAGCTTTAGACCCTACGTTTACTTATGCTGTAAGTGAGGCAGAATACGAGTTTATCCAAGTAGGGATGCGCGTAGCTGTTCCTTTTGGTCGTTCTAAAGTATATACGGCTGTGGTAATCGAAAAACACAATAGAGTACCTCAGTACTATGAGGCAAAAGAAATCAATGAGATTATAGATCTGACTCCTGTTGTCACTGAGAAACAGATCAGCTTATGGAAGTGGATAGCAGACTACTATATGTGTACGATAGGGGATGTGTATAAGAGTGCTATGCCATCACAGTTACTTTTAGAAAGTGAGACACTTATACAGTATAATCCGGATAGTACTATTAAAGCAGAAGAATTAGATGATGCAGAATATTTAATATATGAGGCACTTCAAGTACAGTCTATTCTTAAAGTAGAAGAGATTATAGCAGTACTGAACCGAAAGAAGGTCTTCCCTGTGATTAACTCTCTTCTAGAAAAGAAGATGATATTCTTACAAGAAGAGATGGTGGAGAAGTATAAGCCGAAACAGATTAGATATGTCAAACTAGCGGAGCAATACTTGGCTGAGAATGGTTTGGCAGATTTGATGGAAGTAGTCTCTCGTGCTGAAAAGCAAAGAGAGATGATCTTAAAATATTTTCAATTGCAGGCTGTGCACAAAAAGCCGATTACAGTCAAACAGTTAGTAGAAGAATCAGAATCTACATCTGCAGTAGTTAAGGCACTTATTAATAAAGGCATATTTGAAGATTACTATTTAAACCAAGATCGTGTGATCTTCGGGGATGCAGTACAAGATATTATCGAGTTAAGTGATGAGCAGAGTAAAGCTCTTTGGGAGATCGGGCAGTCATTAGAAACGAAGGATGTCGTCTTACTACACGGTGTAACTGCGTCTGGTAAAACAGAAGTATATATCAAACTTATAGAGAAATACTTGGCAAATGAAGGACAGGTATTATTTCTATTGCCAGAGATAGGGCTTACAACACAATTAGTGATGAGGTTGACTAGCTATTTTGGAAACGAAGTAGCAGTGTATAACTCAAAGTATTCTCACAATGAACGATTAGAAGTCTGGGATCAGGTATTGAATAAGTCTGAAAAAGCAAAAGTGGTTATCGGTACAAGGTTATCTGTCTTCTTGCCTTTTCAGGATTTACAGTTGATAGTAGTAGATGAAGAACAAGAAGGAAACTATAAGCAACACGATCCAGCTCCTCGATATCACGGAAGGGATGCAGCTATCGTATTGGCAAAACAGCACAATGCTAAAGTAGTCTTAGGATCTGCAACACCGAGCTTAGAAACGTATTACAATGCTACACAAGGCAAGTATGGTTTAGTGGAATTAAAGAAGCGCTATACCAATGTAGTCTTGCCAGAGATTGTTTTAGTAGATGTAAAAGATAAATATAAACGAAAACAGATGACAGGGCATTTCTCAGATCAGTTGATCGATGAGATAAATATGGCGTTGTCGTTAGAAGAACAGGTTATTCTGTTTCAGAACCGAAGAGGTTTCTCTCCTGTCGTAGAGTGTATGACTTGTGGAGCTGTACCAGAATGTCCTCATTGTGATGTGAGTTTGACATATCACAAGTATAAAAATGAGTTGAGGTGTCACTATTGTGGTTTTACGCTACCGATGCCCAAACAGTGTTTTAGATGTCACAGTGTGGATCTGAATACAAAAGGATTTGGTACAGAGCAAGTAGAGGAAGAATTAAAAGAGTTGTTTCCGAATAAGCGTATTGCGCGTATGGATCAAGATACAACTAGAGGAAAGTATGGCTTTGAGAAATTAGTAGAGTCCTTTCAAGCGAGACAAATCGATATTCTAGTAGGAACGCAGATGTTGGCGAAGGGATTTGATTTTGACAATGTGAATTTGGTCGGAATAATGAATGCGGACAACAGTTTGTATCATCCTGACTTTAGAGCGCATGAGCGGGCATATCAGATGATGACACAGGTAGCAGGTAGGGCAGGGAGAAAGGATAAAAAGGGTAAAGTGATTATTCAGACATTTAATCCGTATCACAATATCATACAGCAAGTGACTCATTATGATTATATGGGAATGTATAAAGAGCAGATGTATGAGCGATATAACTTTAAGTATCCTCCTTTCTATAGATTAGTTAAGCTGACACTAAGACATAAAGAGTTCGAGAAGTTAAAAGAGGCTTCATTTTGGTTGTATAACAACCTGAAGGAGCAACTAGGTGTACCTGTTTTAGGACCAGAAGAGCCTGCGATTAATAGGATACGCAATCAATATATACGAGTGATTTTAATTAAAATTCCTCAGAATGTACCTCTGATAAAGACAAAAGAGAATGTTCGAAAAATATTGAAAAGTTTTGAAGCGATAGGACAGTATCGCTCTGTGAAAGTAGTCGCTAATGTAGATTTCTATTAGCGATTTTTTTAGAAGGTAAAAGAAGTGTTATAAAAAAGAAATAATAGTATGGAATTAAAAATTGTAGTATCACAAGATTCATTTAATAGTCAAGAGGCTTATGATATCGTTTATTCAAATATCACGTTTATTAACTTGGTAAGAGAAGAAGGAGGATTAATGGAAGAGACAGTTCACCCAGATGCAATCCTAAGTTATTATCTTGATTATTATTTAGCTCAATATAAGAATGGAAACTTCTCTCAGATTGTTTGGAATACTCAGGCTGATTATGAGTTTTTTGCTATTATAGCTGATGGGCTAGAGAAAATAGGAGCTACACAAAACTTAGCTCTTTTAAAGAAGCAACTTGAAGTTTTAAATAATATTGACGAAACTGTATTAGAGGCATTCTGTGAGTCGGATTACTTTGGTACGAATCCTACAAGAGATCTGTTGAAGAATGATGATTTCTATAATCTAGAAGAGGATATCGTAGAGTTAAATGCGAAGTGGTTGAGAAATCACCCTGATCTAGATGTATTATCTATAGAAGGAATGTATCAGAGAGCAGAGGCATTATTAGACAAGAAAATAGAAAGATAAATAAGAGGGAGTGAAAAAGCTTAGATTTACTGAAGTGTCTTAGATATGTCATAGTTATGTCATAAGGAATATTATACATCTGATGTAGTTTTGAATTGTTTAAAATATAATAAAGAAAGCTATGAATGTATTAAGTCAAAAATTGAAAGAACTAAGAGTGATAAAGGGGTTTTCTCAAGAAGAGTTAAGTGAAAGGTCAGGTATTAGTATTAGGACAATTCAACGAATCGAAAAAGGAGATAGTGAACCACGAGGAACGACTTTACAATTGTTATGTGGTGCTTTAGGGCAAGATATTAAAGATATTATTTCTGTTGAGAAGATAGAACTAATTGTAAGTAGAAAGTATTATTTGTCAATATTAGTAGGGCTTATTATTCCTTTGGGAAATGTTTTAGGTCCTTTTATAGTTTGTATTAGCAATAATAGAGAGGAGTTTAAGAAAGAAGGGAAGCATATTATTTATAATCAAATAGTTTATGCGTTGTTGTCGGCTTTTATCATTATTATCTGGACAATAGGGAAAATTAATCATGTAGCAGGAATCAACTATGTTTTAATGTTTTTTCTTTGTTTGTCATTTGCTAATTATGGGGTTAGTGTTTATGCTTTATATAAAATGAATAAAGAAACAAAGAGAATGTTTTATTATCCGTTTTTTAAAAAATAAGAAATTAGTTTTGGATAGTATGTATAAAGTTGTATTTTTGCACCCAATTTTGTAACAAATAAAATTTAGTATTTATGAATCATTATGAAACTGTTTTCATCTTGAATCCCGTTTTATCTGAAACTCAGATAAAGGAAACAGTAGTGAAATTCGAAGAATTTCTTACTTCTAGAGGAGCTGAGATGGTAGCTAAAGAGGACTGGGGCTTAAAAAAATTAGCTTATGAAATCCAACACAAGAAAAGTGGTTTTTATCACTTATTCCAATTCACAGCACCTGCTGATATCATCATCAACTTAGAGACTGAATTCAGACGTGACGAAAGAGTTATGCGTTTCTTAACTGTAGCTTTAGACAAACACGCTGTATCTTGGGCTGAGAGAAGAAGAGAGAAATTAAAATCTAAAAAAGCTTAATTGTTATGTCAAGTATAGAGCAATCTGCAAAAGGAAAAAAAGACGGAGATATCAGATATTTAACGCCTTTAAACATTGAAACAAACAAAACTAAAAAGTATTGTCGTTTCAAAAAATCAGGAATCAAATACATCGACTATAAAGATGCTGATTTCTTATTAAAATTCGTTAACGAGCAAGGTAAAATTTTACCACGTCGTTTAACAGGAACTTCTTTAAAATACCAAAGAAAAGTATCTGTAGCGATCAAAAGAGCACGTCACTTAGCTTTAATGCCATACGTAGCTGATTTATTAAAATAATAACAAATCATAAAGTTGTTGGTTTTCATTCGTGAAACCTAACTTCTTATAAAAAGGACATCAACAATGGAAATTATCTTAAAACAAGACGTTCAAAAGTTAGGATTTAAAGATGACGTAGTAACTGTTAAACCAGGATACGGACGTAACTATTTAATCCCTCAAGGGATGGCTGTATTAGCTACTCCATCTGCTAAAAAAGTATTAGCTGAGAACTTAAAACAAAGAGCGCACAAAGAAGCTAAATTAGTAGCTGATGCTAAAGTTATCGCTGAGGCGTTAAAAGCTTTAGAAATCAAGATTGCTGTTAAAGCTGGTGGTGAAAAATTATTCGGATCTGTAACTAATGCAGATATCGCTGAGGTTTTCGCTAAAAATGGTCAAGAAGTTGACAGAAAATACATCACTTCAGGAGTTATCAAACGTTTAGGTAAATATACTGCTAACGTTCGTTTACACCGTGATGTAATCGTTGAAGTTGATTACGAAGTAATCGCTGAGCAAGAATAGTCTTAAAAGATTATATATAGAAAAGGCCTTCCATTTGGAAGGCCTTTTTTTTTGCTATATAATTTAGCTAAATTATGTAAGGGAGGTTGGTTGATTACTAGTGTTTTTTTGTATCTTGGAAGTGTATAAAACTAAGCTGTGAAAAATAGCTTAATACTTCATTTATAGGAAGTAAGTAGTCGATTTAGTAGTGTTTAAAAACAAAAAGTAGTTATGAATAGATTAGTGAGAGTTTTAGGTATAGTTGTTATTGGGGTGTCTTTATTTGCTTGTAAGGATGACAAAGATACTTCTGGTGCAGAAGGAGAGGTGATAGAAACAGTGGTGACAGATGAAAGTACTAATAAAAATAAGGTAGAAGAAGAAGATACAACTACACCATGGCAGAACTTATACGAGCAAGAACCTGCTATTCTAAAGAGTACTGAAAAGATATTTAAGATCGACAATAAGAAAGCTGTTACGCTAATGGATGAGTCGAATAAGATATCTGTGAGTAAAGATGGGCTTGAGACAGTATTAGCTGCGTTAAAGACTACTGCGGCTAAAGACTATTTAGGTGAAGACTTCAATAAGGCTGTAATAGCTAATGGTGGTACGGGAGTAGTGGTGAGAGTAGATGTGTCTCCGAATGCAAAGAATGATGGTTCTAATAAAAGAGGAAATTACTATCAATTCACTATTTATGAAAATTATGAAGATAGAATAGTGACGGTGGGTACATTCATTTTTGATGTAAGAACGTTGTCATTTTATGAAATGGATATTGTGGAGGCAGATTATGTGCCATTAAAGTATGCAGTGTCTATGAAGAAGTCTTTAGCAGAGATAGTACAGAATTAATTTATCACATTATACGAATTGAAATGAAGGTATTATCTTTGTTTCAAATGCAATTTATATTATGAAATACAGTAGGCTTACGAAAGAGCAGTTTGAAGAATTACACCCAGAGTTTATTAACTTCTTAGCTGCACAGCAGATAGATAAGAATGAATGGGATAAGATAAAAGAAGAAAAGCCAGAAGTAGCAGAACAAGAGTTAGATATTTTCTCAGATTTAATTTGGGAAGGAGTACTGACGAATGCTAAATATTTAGAACATTATTCTAAGAGCCATATATTTTTGTTTGGTTTCGACGATAAAGAAATCAAGACTATCGTAATTAAGAGTAAACAATCAGATATAGATCTTTTAAGTAAAGAAGGACTGCAATGGTTATCAGATGCAGTGTTTACAGAAGATGTGGAAGTGAGACATGGAGGAAAAATCTTTGGAGAGAATCGCAATGAAGAAATCTTTAGTTTAATCCAACAAGGAGCTATTCTGAGTGATGGTCATTTATATGGTCAATTTAAAGAAATGTTGAAACTGTAATCGTTTTAAAAAATGGATATTAAAGCACAATTAGATTTACTTCGCAAAGAATTAAATGAACATAATTATAATTATTATGTGTTGGATAATCCAACGATTTCAGATTTCGATTTTGATCAGAAATTAAAAGAATTAGAGAAGTTAGAATTAGCTCACCCAGAATATTTTGATATAAATTCTCCAACACAAAGAGTAGGAGGTACGGTGACTAAGAACTTTGATACTATAGTACACCGTTATAGAATGTATTCTTTAGATAACTCTTATTCTAAGGAAGATTTATTAGACTGGGAACAACGTGTACAGAAAGTATTAGGTGATGTGCCAGTAGAGTTTACATGTGAATTAAAGTATGATGGTGCATCTATTACGATTACGTATGAAGATGGAGTGCTGGTAAGAGCAGTGACACGAGGTGATGGAGTGCAAGGGGATGATGTGACTAATAATATTAGAACAATTAGATCAGTTCCTATTCGATTAAACGGAGATTATCCTCAGAGTTTTGATATTCGTGGAGAGATTGTATTGCCATTGGCAGGGTTTGAAAAGATGAATCAAGATTTGATAGAAATCGGAGAGACGCCTTATTCTAATCCAAGAAATACAGCTTCTGGTAGTTTGAAATTACAAGATAGTGCCGAGGTTGCAAAACGTCCTTTAGATTGTCTACTTTATAATATAGTAGGAAGTGATCTAGGGGTAACAACACAATATGAAAGTTTAGACAAAGCTAGAGCATGGGGATTTAAAGTTCCTACTATCTCTAAGTTAGCTAAGAATATTGATGAAGTATTAGAGTTTATAAATTATTGGGATATTCATAGACATGAGCTACCTTATGAGACAGATGGAGTGGTGGTTAAGGTCAATTCATTGCATTATCAAGATGAATTAGGGTATACTTCTAAAGCACCGAGATGGGCTATAGCATATAAATTTAAAGCTGAACAAGCAGAGACTGTATTAAACTCTATATCATATCAAGTAGGTAGAACAGGTGCTATAACTCCTGTAGCAAACTTGGAACCTGTACAGTTGGCAGGAACGATAGTAAAACGTGCTTCTTTACACAATGCAGATCAGATAGCGAAGTTAGATATTCGTGTAAATGACTCTGTATATGTGGAAAAAGGAGGAGAGATTATCCCGAAAATAGTAGGTGTGAATTTAGAGGCTAGACCAGCTGACTCTGAACGTACAGTATACATTAAGGAATGCCCTGAATGTGGTACTAAGTTAAAGAGAAGTGTCGGGGAGGCACAACACTATTGTTCAAATGTGTATGGATGTCCACCTCAAATAGCGGGTAGGATACAGCACTTTATCTCTCGTAAGGCGATGGATATAGAGGGGCTGGGAGAAGAAACTGTAGTACTGTTGTACAAAAATGAATTAGTAGAGAATTACGCTGACTTATACGAGTTAAAGAAAGAAGATGTTCTAGGTTTAGAACGCATGGGAGAGAAGTCTGCAGATAATCTGATAAAAGGTATAGAAGCTTCTAAACAGGTTCCTTTTGAACGTGTATTATACGCATTAGGGATCCGTTATGTAGGAGAGACTGTGGCTAAAAAGTTAGCAAATCATTATAAGACAATAGATGCTCTGGCAGAAGCTCCGTTAATGGAGTTGATAACAGTAGATGAAATTGGAGAAAGAATAGCACAAAGTGTAATAGACTTCTTTAGTAGTGATATTAATAAAGAAATAATTGCTAGACTAAAGGGATATGGTGTGCAATTTGTGTTAGAAGAAAAGGAATCTACGGTAGTGTCAGATGTTCTTCTAGGACAGACATTAGTGGTATCTGGGGTGTTTGAACAAATGTCTCGCGATGAGATTAAACAAGCTATCGAAGATCATGGAGGAAAAGTAGGAAGTTCTATTACCTCTAAGACTAATTATGTCGTGGCAGGAGATAAAATGGGACCATCTAAGCTAGAAAAAGCAAATAAACTAGGTATTAAAATATTAACAGAAGCGGAGTTTATTGCGTTAATTCAATAATTCGATGTTAAATGTAGTATTACCTAATTAGCTATTTGTTTATCTTTACAAAAACAGTAACTTATATGTGGTTTAATACTTTAAAGAAAAGATCACTTCAAAAAGTAGTAGAAAAGTCAACATTAAAAGCAGTACCGGTCGATTTTAAATATGATTTTAAAGAAATCGGTATTGTAGTAGATAAAGCAGAAGCTAAGGTTATTCCAGATTTAATTAAAAGTTTAGAAAGAAAAGGAATACCTAGTACAAAAATACATTTCTTGGTTTATGCAAAAGATAGCAAGAAGAATAATGAGGAGCACCTGTTTGGGATGAGTGAGTTCACATTAACAGGAGGTATAGAGAATAAAGAAGTCCTTGAGTTTATTGAAAAGAAATGTGATTTGTTGATTAGTTATTATACAAATCAGGCTTTGCCTTTATTATGGGTGACATCAAAGTCTAATGCTATTTTTGTATCCGCCCGAGCAACTACATGTTTCATAACATGATGTAAGATAGTAAGTTTGCTTGAAATAATAAAGAGATGAGCAAACAAGAAATTATGTACTCTCATGTAGAGGATTGGAAAGCAAGTGGATTAACACAATCAAAGTATTGTGAAAGTGCAGGAATTAACCTGGCGACATTTAGCTATTGGGTAGTAAAATATAAGAATAAGACAGTTGAAGATGGAGCAAGTAACTTTATAGCAATAGGTAAAACATCGAAAACAGAAGGTACAGAATACGAAATCGTGTATCCTAATGGAGTGAAGCTTCGTGTAAAAACGAAAGACTTAAGTGATCTTTATTCATTAGTAAACCTTGTGTAATGTTTAGTCTGAGTAGTAGCCACCAATTCTATTTATATAAATCAGCATGCGATATGCGCAAGAGTTTCGATAGTCTTTGTGGTCTTGTTCAAAACGAATTGAATCAAGTAGCTCACAATGGAAGTGTCTATGTCTTTATCAATCGTCGCTGTAACCAAATGAAGCTTTTGCATTGGGAAACAGGCAGATTTGTGTTATATCACAAGCGATTAGAACAAGGAACTTTTGCCTTTCCTTCTCATAACAAGTCACAAATAAGTTGGAGTGATTTGGTGCTTATGATTGAAGGAATCCAAGTAATAAAAAGTAGTCAAAAAAGACGGTTTTCTATGAAGTAAATACTCTTGAATCCTTGTGTAAATGTGGCTTTTGTCGTATATTTACTTCATGGAAATAGACCTTGAAAACTTATCAAAACAAGAACTTTTGACGCTTATAAAACAGCAGTCAAAAACTATTTCTAAACAAGAACAAGAGAACATTAAGTTAGAGGAAAAAGCTACTAAGTATGAATATTTGTTCAAACAACTTCAACGCATGAAGTTTGGTCAAAGCAGAGAGCGCTTTGAAGATCCTAATCAGACTCAATTACCTTTAGATGTTGAGCCAGAAGTTATGCAAGAACAAGAAGAGGTAATCAAACAAGAGATCACTTATTCTCGCCAGAAGAAAAAACATCCAGGAAGAGCTAAACTACCCGATCATTTACCTGTAGAAGAAATAGAAATCTACCCAGAGGGAGATTTTTCTGATAAGATTTGTATTGGCAAAGAAACTACAGATGTCTTAGATTATGTTCCAGGTTACTTTAAAATAAAACGTTACATCCGATATAAATACGCCACGAAAGACAAAGACAATACGCAAATCAGTATTGCACTGCTTCCAGAGCGAATTATAGATAAAGGAATACCTTCTGAAGGATTATTATCTACAATACTTGTTGACAAGTATGTAGATCATCTTCCACTACACCGTCAGAAGCAACGCTTTTCAAGAGAAAATATCGATATAGCTTCTTCTACTATAGATGGCTGGGCAGCTCAATGTATGGATGCTTTAAAACCACTATATGAAAAGCTTGTGATGGACATCAAAAATGAAGGTTATCTTCAAGTTGATGAAACCACCATCAAAGTCTTAGATGAGAAAAAGAAAGACAAATCTCATTTAGGCTATTACTGGGTATATCACGCACCTATATCCAAACTCGTGATGTTTAATTACAGTCCTACTCGTGCCAGTAGTGCTGCATTACCTATATTAGAAAACTTCAAAGGATATCTGCAAACCGATGGTTACGCGGGATATAAAGCCTATGGGAATAAGTCAGGTGTCACACATCTTGGCTGTTGGGCACACGCTCGTCGTGAATTTGAAAGAGCTTTAGACAATGATAAAACAAGAGCTCAACATGTACTTGTAGAAATACAGAAGCTATATGCTGTGGAACGACAGGTTAAAGAACAAAACTTAACTCCTGATCAAATCAAAGAGCTTCGTCTGAAAGAGAGTTTACCAATCATCAATGAACTTGGTAAATATATGTTTACTCAGATGAAATTAACTTTACCTAAAAGTCAAATAGGTAAAGCTTTTGCTTACTCACAAACTAGATGGGATAACCTAAGTGCATATTTATACAATGGGAACTTACAGATAGATAACAACCTTGTAGAAAACGCAATCAGACCTGTAGCACTTGGGCGTAAAAACTATCTCTTTGCTGGTTCTCATGATGCTGCACAAAGAGCTGCTATGGCCTATACGTTTTTTGCTAACTGTAAAAAGCACGACGTTAATCCATACCAATGGTTAAAATATGTTCTTGAAAATATTCAATCCATCAACCACAAGAACATTACAGACCTATATCCTCATAATTACAAAGACCTTATAGGATAATTTTCATACACTACAAGATGTACTTGCTCGGGTGGATACCTATTTTTAAAGTGGGAGTTTCCTCAGAAAATACACAATTGAATCATTTTAGTTTAGCTTTAGAGCGATTAGATGTAGAGAATTTTGTAGACAATTTATTTAAATATATTAACGTTTTTAAAAATTAATAATTAGAAGAACTATGCAATCACTTATTGGTACGGGAGTGGCATTAGTAACGCCATTTAACAGCGATTTTTCTGTAGATGTAGAAGCATTACAGAATTTGGTAGAATTTACAATAGCAGGAGGGGTAGAGTATCTAGTAGTATTAGGAACTACTGGGGAGTCAGCAACTCTTAGTAAGGAAGAAAAACAGTTAGTCAAACGTACCGTAATAAAGGCTAATAAGAAAAGATTGCCATTAGTATTAGGAGTAGGAGGAAATAATACACATGCTGTATTAGATGAATTAACACAGGAGAACTTAGAAGGGTTTGATGCTATATTATCAGTATCACCTTATTATAATAAACCTACACAAGAAGGAATTTATCAGCACTTCAAAATGATTGCTGAGAATAGTCCATTACCTATTATTTTATACAATGTACCTGGTAGAACAGGAAGTAATATGGCAGTAGGGACTGTAGTTCGTTTAGCGAATGAGTTTAAGAATATCATTGGTATAAAAGAGGCAGCGGGAAGTATGGTACAAGGGATGGAGTTAATCCGTCAAAGTACTCGCAAAGACTTTTTAGTAATATCAGGAGATGATGCGATCGCATTGCCTTTGGTGTTAGCAGGAGGAGCTGGAGTTATTTCAGTAATAGGACAAGGTGTTCCTCAAAAGTTTACAGATATGATTCGCCTAGGATTAAAAGGAGATATCAAAGAGGCATTTAAATTACAATATGAATTAATGCCTATTATCGATATGATCTTTGAACAAGGAAACCCTGCTGGAATCAAAGAGATATTAAAGTTAGAAGGAGTGATGCAAAATACGCTTCGTTTGCCATTGGTTAATGTAGATACAGACTTAGCTTCAAGAATCGAAAAAGAAATTAAAATACTGAATTAAAAAAAGAAAGTTATGTTATCAGAAAAATTAGAAAAAGCACTTAATGAGCAGATTAAAATAGAGGGGGATTCTTCTCAGATTTATTTAGAGATGGCTTCTTGGGCAGAGATTCAAGGATTCGAAGGGATTGCTACTTTTATGTTCGCACAATCAGATGAAGAACGTCAACATATGCTTAAATTAGTTAAATATGTAAACCAAAGAGGAGGACAAGCTGTTATCCCTGCTGTGACAAAGCCAGAGTTGGATCACACATCATTTAAAGCGTTGTTTAAGCAATTGTTTGATCATGAGGTGTTTGTTTCAAAAAGCATTAATGAATTAGTACATATAGCTTTAGAAGAGAGAGATTATGCAACTCATAATTTCTTACAGTGGTATGTGTCAGAACAAATAGAAGAAGAAGCTACAGCACGTACAATTCTTGATAAGATAAACCTTATTGGAGATGATAAAGGAGGTTTATATTTATTCGATAATGATATTAAAAACTTTAACCAACAAGCGAATAATAACCCAGCAGTTTAATCGTTTAAGGAATAATGATTTATATGAAAAGATGTCATTTTAGACATCTTTTCTTTTTAATATAAAAAGCTTTTTGTATAATGCAATTATTAATTTAAATTTGCATTTGCTTTTACAGGACTATCTTGGAAATGCTTTTGTCAAAAACAACGAAAAACATTTATGAAAAAATATATCGGTTTATCTATTCTTATGCTTTCAATAGCGAGCTGTGGACCAATGCAAAAGGCTTTGAAATCAGAGGATTATGAATATAAAAAAGAAGTAGCAAATCAGTTTTTTGAGAAAGGGAAATATAGAAATGCTATTCGTCTTTATGAACAATTAGAGACTGTTTATAGAGCGAATCCTAAAGCAGAAGATATGTTTTTTAACTTCGCTGAGGCGACTTATTTGACAAAAGACTATGAATTATCAGGGTTTCGTTTTAAAAACTTTGCGGCTACATATCCAAGAAGTGATAAGCGTGAAGAAGCTCTTTTAAAAGAGATTAAGTCTGGTGTCGCATTATCACCTGTGTACTCTTTAGATCAAAGAGTGACTTATGATGTAATAGATAAATTACAAAAGTTTATTGATCAATATCCTGGTTCTAATTTTGTATTTGAAGCTAATTCAATTATGCAAGAGATGAATGAGAAGATCGAGAGAAAGACTTATGAGAATGCAAAGCAGTTAAATACGATTGGAGATTGGACTAGAAATTACAATGCTGCTATCGTAGCATTAGATAACTTTATCTATGATTATCCAGGTACGAAATATAAGGAAGATGCCTTGTTCTATAAGTTTGATTCAGCTTATAAATTAGCAATGAACAGTGTGCATTATAAAATGGAAGAACGTCTGAATACAGCAAAGTCAATGTACGACGTATTAGTTCGTTTTAATGCAGAAACAAAATACAAAAAGCAAGCAGATGGTATGCTTGAAAATATACAAGAAGAATTAGCAAAATTTTCAAAATAACTTAAGCGAAAGAGATGGATTTAAAGAAAACAAATGCTCCAGTAAACACAATTACTTATAACAAAAGTAAGATTGAAGAGCCTACAGGAAATATTTATGAGGCTATTACTATAATTGCTAAGAGAGCAAACCAAATCAACACAGAAATCAAGAATGAGTTGGTTGACAAGTTGGAAGAGTTCGCTACTTACAATGATAGTTTAGATGAAGTATTTGAAAATAAAGAACAAATAGAAGTATCTAAATTTTATGAAAAATTGCCTAAAGCTCAAGCATTAGCTGTAGAAGAGTGGTTAGAAGGTAAAGTTTCATACAAAGAACAATAGAACATAAATAATACTTAGTGATGTCAAGTTTAGGCGGTAAAAAAATAATACTAGGTGTAACTGGTGGAATTGCCGCGTATAAGACGGCACACTTAGTACGTTTACTTATAAAAGCAGGTGCCGAGGTCCAAGTGATCATGACACCTGCTTCTCATCAATTTGTAACTCCTTATACTTTATCTACTTTATCAAAGAATCCAGCATATACAAATTTCTTCAATGATGCTGGTGAAGGAGGGACATGGAATAATCATGTTGATTTAGCACTCTGGGCTGACCTAATGGTTATAGCTCCTGCGACTGCCAATACATTAGCGAAGATGGCTAATGGATATTGCGATAATCTCTTAATGGCAATCTATCTATCTGCTAAGTGCCCTGTTATGGTAGCACCTGCGATGGACTTAGATATGTATGTGCACCCTACTACAGACCGTAATTTAGCCTTGTTAGAAGGTTATGGTAATCTTATCATTCCTGCTGAGGAAGGTGAATTAGCAAGTGGTTTAGTTGGGAAAGGTCGTATGGCTGAACCTGAGACAATCTTGCAGGCTGTAAAAGATGTGTTGTTAAATAATTTGCCCCTAAAAGGAAGAAAATTATTAATAACTGCGGGGCCTACATACGAACCTATAGATCCTGTGCGTTTTATAGGTAATCATTCTTCTGGAAAAATGGGGTATGATATCGCTCTAGAGGCTGCTAAGCAAGGTGCTGATGTAGTATTAGTATCAGGTCCTAGCAATCAGAAAATAGCGCATGAACGAGTAAAGGTTATCTCGGTTATGTCTGCTATGGAGATGTATGAGGCGTGTCATCAGTATTATGCTGATGTGGATGCTGTGGTTGCCGCTGCTGCAGTAGCAGATTATCGACCTAAAGAAGTAGCTACTGAAAAGATTAAAAAGAACAGTGAAGAGTTTATAATAGAAATGGATAAGAATCCTGATATATTAGCTTCACTAGGTGCTATAAAGAAAGAACAGTTTCTGATAGGTTTTGCACTAGAAACTCAAAATGAGATAGAACACGCAAAAGCTAAAATCAAGAAGAAGAATTTAGATTTAATTGTTTTAAATTCTTTAAAAGATGAAGGAGCAGGTTTTGGAAAACCAACGAATAAGGTTACCTTTATAGATAAAGATTTTAATATAGAACCTAAGGAATTAAAATCTAAAGAAGAAGTAGCTCAGGATATTATATATAAGATAATTAAACATTATGAATAAACTTATTTGGCTTTTTGGTTCGCTTTTTATAGTTCTAAACAGTTATGCTCAGGAGCTTAATGCAATAGTAACGGTTAACCATAGCCAAGTAGGAAATAGTAATCAAGCTTATTTCAAATCACTAGAGAAATCACTTAAAGATTTTATAAACAATACCAGTTGGACATCTAAGAAGTTTTCTCCAGTGGAGAGGATAGATTGTATGTTCTTTCTGAATGTAACTACTTACGGTAATAATACAGTATCTGGAACCCTTCAGGTCAAATCATCTAGACCTGTTTATGGATCTGGATATTCTACACAAGTATTATTGTTCAACGATAAGGATATTGTTTTTAATTATATTGAGTTTGAATCTCTTTATTACAATCCCAATTCATACGACTCTAATTTGACTTCTTTGATAGGATTTTATGCGAATCTAATTATAGGATTGGACGCAGAAACGTTTAGTAAAGGTGGAGGGAGTACTTATTTGCAAACAGCAAATGGTATAGCTTCTATTGCTCAGCAAGGAAATTATAGAGGATGGAAGCAAGGGGATGGTAGTAATACAAGATATTCTTTTATTAGTGATTTAGCTTCGGGAGTTGGAGAGGCTTATAAAGATGCTTTATATAAATATCACCGTTTAGGATTAGATCGTATGAGTGATAATGTAGCGGATGGAAGAGATGGTATTCTGCAAGCTTTAACAGCTTTAGAAGGTTTTAATTCTACTCGACCAAATTCTTTTCTGACACGTGTTTTCTTTGATTCTAAAACAGATGAGTTGATAGGTGTTTATGGTGGAGTGACAGATAAAAATAAGAAACGTGTAGTGGAATTATTGAATAAATTAGCTCCATTAAATGGATTAAAATGGAATAGTCTTTAGTTCTAAAATTAAGTTATATGCTTATATCATTAACAATCAAAAACTTTGCACTTATTGATACATTAGAAATAGATTTTTCTGATGGCTTTTCTATTATTACAGGTGAAACAGGAGCTGGTAAGTCTATTGTGTTAGGTGCATTAGGTTTGTTACAAGGAAAACGTGCTGATTTATCTTCTCTAAAGGATAAAGAAGTGAAGTGTGTTATAGAAGGTCATTTTAGTATTGGTAAATATGGATTGAAGGATTTATTCAATGAGTTAGAATTAGAATATGAAGATGTGACGATTATAAGAAGGGAGATTTCTCCTTCTGGTAAATCTAGAGCCTTTGTAAATGATAGCCCTGTTAATTTATCTGATTTGCAACAATTAACAGAACACTTAATAGATATACATTCCCAACATCAAACAATGGAATTGTCTGATGAAAATTACCAAATGCAAATTGTTGATGCAGTTGCAAGTAATAGCAATATTTTAGAGGAGTATAAAGGACATTTAGTATTATACAAGAAAGCCCAAACACAATTAAGAAGTTTACAACAACAACAGGCTGATTTAATCAAAGAACAAGATTATAATGCTTTTCTTTTAGAAGAGTTGATTCAAGGTAACCTTGATGGATTAGATCAACAAGAATTAGAGCAAGAGTACGAAAAACTGAATAATGTTGAGTTTGTAAGAGAAAGCTTTGGACAATCAATTAATCTTTTGGCAGACGATGAAGTAGGGGCGGTTTATAGATTGAAGGAGGTAAAGCAATTATTACAGAAAACGAGTACCATTTCTAAAGATTATGAAGAGTTATATACTCGTATTAGTAGTGTAGAAATAGAGCTGAAAGATCTGTCTGATGAGATAGAACGCCAATTAGATAATGTGTCTGCAGATTCTGAACAATTAGATTTAATTAATGATCGCTTACAATTACTATATAATCTACAGAGAAAACATCAAGTAGCTACTGTAGAAGAATTATTAGCTATTAGAAGTGAACTGGAAGAGAAAGTAGATCTAGCTAGTGGAATAGACGATAAAATAAGCTCATTAGAAAGAGAAATTGATAAGTTAAGTGTTGTTTTACACGAAGTAGGAGATAAGCTCTCAGAATCGAGAATAAAGGCTGTTCCTGTTTTAGTCAAACAACTATTAGAGATATTGTCATTAGTAGGAATACCTAATGCCAACTTCAAGTTTGACTTCACTGTATCCAAGAATTTTTTAGCTAATGGGAAAGATGAGTTACAACTGTTGTTTTCTGCTAATAAAGGAATGGATTTCGGTGTGCTAAAGAAAGTTGCTTCAGGAGGAGAATTGTCTAGAATTATGTTAGCGATAAAAGCAATATTAGCTAGGTATTCTAATTTGCCTACTATTATCTTTGATGAGATAGATACTGGGGTTTCTGGAGAAGTAGCTGATAAGATGGGAGTGATTATGAAAGATATGAGTACTCATATGCAGGTGTTTGCTATTACGCATTTACCTCAGATAGCAGCAAAAGGGAAGCAACATTATAAAGTGTACAAAACATCTGATGACGAAACGACTACTTCACAATTGACATTATTAGATTATGAGAGTAGAGTGAAAGAGATAGCACAGATGTTATCAGGGAAAGATATTAGTGATTCTGCTTTAGTTCATGCTAAAGAGTTATTATCAAAATAGAAAAAGCCATCACATGATGGCTTTTTTATTTACGGTTTAGGTTGTTCAAAAATAGTGTGATATATAGTTTGCTTCTCAGTTACTCTAAAGTATCCTAGTGCTTCTTTATCAGGTGTAGTAAGGTTTTTGACATTCCCCTTTATTTTAGAAATAGGTGTCTGAAAAGGACCTCCTCCATTGTTTAAAGCATCAGTTATAAGCCACATATAATCATAATAGTTTCTAGAGATTTGATGTAGATCTATTTGTATCTTGTCACCAGGTTCATAATCTTTGTCTGTTGATATGTCTTCTATTAGTTTACCTTTAGAGAACTCGTTAGAACGAACACTTAAGGCAGGTCTTTTATTTTCCCAAAGTAAATTAGTGTAATAATAATTTAATTTATTATCACCTTTATCTGTATCTTGAAAGTAAATTCTAATCGTATAATAGTAATCATTAAAGAACTTTTCTCTTCTTTGTTCTAACCTTTCTATTTTAGGAGTTTCAACTAACCTTTCGGTTGCTTCATAAATATCATTATCATACTCTATGTGTAATTTATATTTATTTTTCACAAAGTCTTTTTTAATAGAAGTAGAGATATATCTTCCAGTCTTATTGAGTTCTTTGAACTGATGTTTAGTTCCTTTTTCGTCTTCTACCCATACTGTTGCATTATGGACTTTAGGTGCTTGTGGATTATAAAAATCTGTAGTCAAAGATAGATTGATACTTAGGGTATCTTGTTTGTTCTCTGCATCAAAATCGAGATTACCTTCAACAACTAATCTTGGAGGTGCTGTTGGTAAGTCTATATCTATTACATGCTCACAAGAAGTAAGGTATAATAGAATAGAGAGTATACTTATATATTTGAGAATATTCATTTGATTAGAATTTAAAGTTATAGGTTACACTTGGAACCATTCCGAAAATAGACATTTTAACAGCTTCATTCTGTCCTCTGTGATCTTTGTGTTCACGGAATGATATAGAAGCGGCATTGGCTCTTCCATAAAGATTATATATGCCGAATACCCATTCACTTTGCCACTTTCTACTTGTGTTTTTTGTAGGGGTATAAGTTGCTGATACGTCTAAGTGATGATAAGCAGGTAGGCTGTAAGCACCTCTTTTCCCAAAATTAGGAACACTCTGACCTAAATAGTCATATCTTCCTTCTGGGTAAGATGTTGGTCGTCCTGATTGTAAGGTAAAGCTAGCGCTAAGATCCCACTTCTTGTTTAATTGGTACATAGCCGTAACAGAAAAGTCATGTGTTTTATCATAAGCAGTTCTATACCATTGACCATTATTTATTCCTGGCTCATCTGGTGTTCTACCAGGTGTTCTCTGCTCTGATTTTGCTAAGGTGTAGGATACCCATCCTGTAAGTCTACCTAGATTCTTACGCACCAATAGCTCTAGTCCGTATGCTCTAGATTCACCACTAAGTATTACGCGTTCTAAAGCATCATTACCTATCAGTTGTGCACCATCTATATAATCTACTCTGTTATCTCCTTTTTTATAGTAAACCTCTGTTTCTAAACTATATTTTCCTTCTTTAAAGTTTCTGAAGTATCCTAATGCAACTTGATCAACGAGTTCTGGCTTGATATATTTACTACTTGGTGTCCAGATATCTAATGGAGTTGGTGCTGCCGTATTAGACATTAAATGAAGATACTGAGCCATTCTATTATAACTAGCTTTAATAGATTGATCATCATTAATAATATAAGCAATGCCGAAGCGTGGTTCAAAATTATTGTAGTTTTGAATACTCTTACCTCTATTATAAGATTCAGTCCCTATGATATCTGCCATCTTGTATAAACCTAGTTCAGAGTCATATCTTACAGGTTGATTGTTTTGATATAGATTGATATTTTCTTTTCCTAGATTAGTAAATGTAGAAAACCTAGCCCCATAGTTTAAATTGAAATGTTGACCAATACTCTGTTCTGCTTCTAAATAAACACCTCCTTCAAAAGCGTATTTAGAATCTATCTTCTTATAGATAATAGATGAGTCTGGTTTTGTTGGCTTAATTACTCCTGGAGAAAAATCATAGTAAAGACCACTTACTCCATATTTTAATTGAAGATTACTATGGATGTCATGAGTTAGATCATATTTTAATGAGTAACTTTTAATATCAGAATCCCATTTAAAGCCAGTTATTTCCATATCTAGACCATATACATAGTCACTGTATGAAGTGGTAAGTTTACTACTTAGATTATCTGAGAATAAATGATGCCATTGAAGATTTAAAATTGAGTTTCCAAAGGTGTTCTTTAATAACTGACTAAAACTAAATACATCTCGTCCGAAATAACCAGATAAGGTTAGTTTATTGTTTTCGTTTAAATCAAAGTTTAATTTAGTGTTTAAATCATAAAAATAAGCAGAGTTCTTATTGTCTGTTAACTTTAGGAATAAATGTGCATACGAGGCTCTTCCTGCTACTAAGAAGGAAGATTTTCCTTTCTGCATAGGGCCTTCTGCCATTAATCTACTAGAGATAACTCCTATACCTCCTGTGCCATGAAACTCCTCAGTATTACCATTTTTTTGGAATACTTCTAATACAGAAGAAGCTCGTCCTCCAAATCTAGCTGGTATTCCTCCTTTGTATAGCTTGATGTCTTGAAGTGCGTCTGAATTAAACACTGAGAAGAAACCAAATAGGTGAGAAGAGCTAAAAACATTTGCATCATCTAAAAGTACTAAGTTCTGTCCTGCACTTCCGCCTCGCACATTAAATCCTGACGCTCCTTCACCCGCATTTGTTACACCAGGGAGTTGTAAGATAGACTTTAAAACATCTGTTTCGCCTAGTACAACAGGCATTTTTTTAACTTCCTCTATAGATAATTTATTGACACTCATCTCTGGTGTTCTAATGTCTGCTTTTGTAGAGTTCTTTACTATGACTACTTCGTCTAATTGTGCAGTGTCAGGTTTTAGGATGATTTTTACTGTATTATCTTTAGTTGTGTCTATATTAGCATGATGATTAGTGTAACCTAAGTATGATACTAGAATATTATACTGTCCTGATGGAATAGAGATACTAAACTCTCCTAACTCATTAGTGGTAGTAGCTAGATCTAATTCTTTTATATAGACAGTAGCTCCTATAAGGGGAGAGTTTTTATCTAGTACCTTTCCTTTTAATATTGTTTGTACTTGTTCATTTATGACATTAGCCATCGTATGCTGTACATGAAAAGGAATTGTAGATACGTAGAAACTCAGTCCCAATAAATAATTGGTAAACTTTTTGTGATTAATCATTCGTTTATCTTATTATGTTTCAATGCAAAAATAGATAAGTAATTATTGCTATTTGTTTAATTAAACGCTGATGAAGTAGCTATTATTTTAATGGCTTTCAAATAAATAGTAATGAAAGGATAATGATATTATTAATGATTCTTTACATTTGTTTGTATGAAGTCACTATGGAAATTTTATTCTAATTTTTGGTTGAGGAATGTGTCGGTTATCATTCTACTTCTTAGTGTATTTACATTCGTCGCTTCTGTAGATAAGAGTGATCGCTCATTATCTGAGATTTGGGAAGAGTTAGTGCCTTCTTTCTTTATAGTATATGGTTGTATTTTAATTAGTAATATTTTGCTGATTAAGAGATATATGATTACCAAACGATACAATATTTTTTTACCATTATTTACTATCTATTGGATTGTTGTTCTAATTGGTACTGGGTTGTTAAATATGCTTATAGATGGATTTGATTCTTGGTTAAGTGAAATTCTCAATACTATATTTTTAATGTTTTTAGGCTCTGGAACTTATTTTATTCATTTATGGGTGTTTAATGATATTACAGTTCGTGAAAAGCGTTTGGTAAATACTGTAGCTGAGTTAGACTTCCTCAAGATGCAGTTAAACCCACATTTCCTTTTAAACGCAATGAATAATTTATATGGGGAGGCTTTAACGAATCCAAGGGAAACGCCTGAGCGGATTTTGCAATTATCACATTTATTGAGATATCAATTAGAAGCAACCAAAAGAGAATTTGTTTCTTTAGATCAAGAAATAGAATTTTTAAAAGAATATTTTAATTACTATAAGTTTAGGACAAACGATTTAGTCGTAGATATAAAATATGAAGGGGATATTGAGAAGTTTCAAGTGCCTCCACTTTTGTATTTTAGTTTGGTTGAAAATGCGATAAAATTTGCTTTACAAACTGAATTTCCTTTTATAAAATTAAGAGGATATGCTAGAGATAATCATTTGCTGTTCGAATTAGAAAACAGTTGTTTGCCTGACGAAATGTTGCAAAAAGGAACAGGTGTTGGGCTTTTAAATCTAGAAAGAAGACTAGAAGTCTCCCAGTTGAGATATAAATTTACAAAGAACAAATCAAAGTATTATTATAAAACCACTTTAGAATTATGGGAATTACCTACCAGTGTTTAATAGTAGATGATGAGAAACCTGCACATCAGGTGCTTTTAAGTCATATTAAGCAATGCGATGATTTAGAATGTATAGGGCATGCTTATAGTGGAAAAGAAGCTTTAACTTTTTTACAAAGTAATGAAGTAGATATATTATTCTTAGATATTAATATGCCTTTAGTATCAGGATTAGAGTTGCTAGAAATGTTACCTATTAAGCCTACTACGATTGTGACTACAGCGTATTCAGAATTTGCATTAGAATCTTATCAGAATGATGCAGTCGACTATTTATTAAAACCAATAGCTTTTAGTAAGTTCCTTAAAGCAGTTGTAAAAGCAAAGGTATTCTGTAAGGATAGAAAAGAAAATAATCGCAAGAGCGAACTTCAAAAAGTATTAATAAAAGAAGATGGCTTTGATTATTTTATAGAAATGTCAGATATCATGTATGTTGAAAGTGCAGGTAATTATATCAAGATATTTACTAAAAGTAGGCGTAAGAGTTACTTTGTATATGGGTCGCTAGTAGGGTTTAAAACAGAATTAATAGGAGATAACTTTGTTCAGGTACATCGTTCTTTTATTATTAATAAAGAGTGTATAAAAGAGCGATTTATGAGTAAAGTCATTTTAATGAATGGCGATGAAGTGCCTATTGGGCGTAAGTATCAAATTTTATTAGATCAATAAAAGAGAGTATAAAAAAAGGTCATCAGTTAACTGATGACCTTTTTTAGTATATCGATGCTATATTAGATAGTGTCAATAATTTGGTTTAAAGTAGCACTTGGACGCATAGCTTTAGCTGTGTCAGCTACATTTGATTGGTAATAACCACCGATGTTTTGAGCTTTACCTTGAGAAGCGATTAACTCTTCGTTGATTTTAGCTTCAGCTTCAGTCATTGCTTTTGCGATAGGAGCAAATTTAGCTTGTAACTCAGCATCTTTAGATTGGTTAGCTAATGCTTCTGCCCAATACATTGCTAAGTAGAAGTGAGAACCACGATTATCGATAGATCCAACTCTACGAGCAGGTGATTTATCATTGTCTAAGAACTTAGCAGTAGCTTCGTCTAATGTCTCAGCTAATACCATCGCTTTAGGGTTGTTTTGAGTTTGGCTTAAGTGTTCGAATGAAGCACCTAGAGCTAAGAACTCTCCTAAAGAATCCCAACGTAAATATCCTTCTTCAATGAATTGTTCGATATGTTTAGGTGCAGAACCTCCTGCTCCAGTTTCGAATAATCCACCACCATTCATTAATGGAACGATAGATAACATCTTAGCTGAAGTACCTACTTCTAAGATTGGGAATAAATCTGTTAAGTAATCACGTAATACATTTCCTGTTACAGAGATTGTATCTAGACCTTGACGGATTCTTTCTACAGATACTTTAGTAGCTTCTACTGGGTTTAAGATTCTGATATCTAATCCAGTAGTATCGTGATCTTTTAAGTATGTATTTACTTTAGCGATGATTTCTCTATCATGAGCTCTATTCTCATCTAACCAGAAGATAGCAGGAGTATCAGATAAACGAGAACGGTTAACAGCTAGTTTAACCCAGTCTTGGATAGGAGCGTCTTTAGTTTGACACATTCTGAATATATCTCCAGCTTCTACATTTTGTTCGAAGAAGATATTTCCTTTATCATCAGATACGCGGATTACTCCATTTGTATCAGCTTGGAATGTTTTGTCATGAGAACCATATTCTTCCGCTTTTTGAGCCATAAGACCTACGTTAGGAACAGATCCCATAGTAGTAGGGTTATAAGCACCATTAGCTTTACAGTCTTCGATTACAGTTTGGTATACACCAGCGTAACAACGGTCTGGAATGATAGCTAAAGTATCTTGTGATTTTCCTTCAGCATTCCACATTTGTCCTGAAGTACGGATCATAGCTGGCATAGAAGCATCTACGATAACGTCAGAAGGAACGTGTAAGTTAGTGATACCTTTATCAGAGTTCACCATTGCGATAGCAGGACCATTAGCAATAGCAGCATCAATAGCAGCTTTTACTTCAGCTTCTTGAGCATGTCCAGCTAATTTAGCGTATAAATCACCTAATCCATTATTTGGGATAATACCTAATTCTGCAAATAAAGTAGCATATTTAGCATATACTTCTTTGAAGTAAACTTCTACTACAGCACCGAAGATGATAGGGTCAGAAACCTTCATCATTGTCGCTTTTAAGTGAGTAGAGAATAAGATACCTTTTGCCTTAGCTTCTTCTTTACATTCAGAAACGAACGCTTTTAATTTATTTACGTTTAGTACAGATGAGTCAATGATTTCACCTTTTAATAAAGGAGCGTAATCTTTTAATAATTTAATAGCACCATCAGTACCTACAAATTCGATTTTATATTTACAGTTATCAGCTATAGTTACTGATTTTTCACTACCATAAAAATCACCTTCAGACATAGAAGCTACTCTTGTTTTAGAATCAGCTGACCATGCTCCCATTGAGTGTGGGTGTTTTTTAGCATAGTTTTTAACTGCTTTAGGAGCTCTACGATCTGAATTTCCTTCACGTAACACAGGGTTTACAGCAGAACCTAAGATTTTAGCATATCTAGCTTTAATCTCTTTTTCTTCTTCAGTCTTAGCATCTGCAGTATAGTTAGGCACAGCATAACCATGAACTTGCAATTCTTTAATAGCAGCATTTAACTGAGGAATAGAAGCAGAGATGTTTGGAAGTTTAATGATATTAGCTTCTGGAGTCTTCGCTAATTCTCCTAATTCTGCTAATGCATCACCGATTCTTTGCTCTTCTTTTAAGAACTCAGAGAAAGTTGCAAGAATACGTCCTGCTAAAGATATATCTCTTGTTTCAACATCTATACTTGCTGTTTTAGCAAATGCTTGTACAATAGGTAAGAACGAATACGTAGCTAACATTGGAGCCTCGTCTGTAAACGTGTAAAGGATTTTAGATTTTTGTGTCATTTTTTATTTACTTTAAATGAAAACAATATTATCGTTAAATATATTTTGTTTAAAACTTGAAATTTATATAGCAAATATACTAAATATGTATGTTATTGTTTAGGCTTAATACCCTTTTTAGAGTTGAATTACGAATTTGATAATTCAGACTTTTTATATTTCTGTTTTAGTACATTTTGATATAATATTTTATCATATTAATGAAAAAGGTCACCCTATAAAAGAGTGACCTTTGTTCTTATTTTAGATTTATTAGTTTTTTCCACCAAGGGCGTTTGTCTACTTCTAGATCTTGGCCATATCCATAACCATATCCGTATCCATAACCATATCCTTTGTTTGTCTCAGTATCATTTAAGATAATTGACATATTCGGAAGTTTACCTTCTTTGTGTAAGTCATTAGGTAATTTAAGCATACGTTTGTCTAGGTAGTTTGCTCTCGCTACGTAGATGAACGTATCAGCATATTTCGCGATTAACAAGGTATCTGTAACTAAACTAACTGGGGCTGTATCTACGATGATATAGTCATATTGTTTTTTAAGAGTCTCAAACATATCTCCTATTCTATCTCCCATTAATAGTTCTGCTGGGTTAGGTGGAATAGTACCTGCTGGTAAAGCATACATATTTTCATAACCATCTATTTTTACAACATACTGGTTGATATCGTCCTCTTTTCTTAATAAGTAGTCAGATACGCCTTTAGTAGGAAGCATGATATAATCATCTAATCTAGGGTTACGAATATCTAATCCGATAAGAAGAGTTCGTTTACCTGATAATGCAATTGTAGCTGCAATATTTACAGATGTAAATGTTTTACCTTCTTTAGGGAATGTAGAAGTTAAGAATATCATCTTAGCATTACCTTCCTGTACATCACTTAGCATAAACTCAAGGTTCGTTCTAACGATACGAAGAGCTTCAGCAGTACTCGTTCTACTCGCAATATTAACGATTTTGGAATTATCGTTAGAGTGTGGTATATCACCTAAGAATGGAACTTGAGTATTTTCTTCAATGTCTAATCTAGTCTTAACCTTAGTATCTAATAAGCTACGTAAGTAGATTAAAGCAAATGGTATTAATCCTCCCATGATAAGAGCGGCTAATAAGATAATTGCTTTTTTAGGAGCTACTGGTTTATCACTACTCTTAGCTACATCGATTATTTTAGCATTTTGTTCTGTTGCTGCTAAAGCGATTGCAGTTTCCTCTCTTTTTTGGAATAAGTATAAATAGATAGCCTCTTTTACCTTTTGCTGTCTATCGATGATTCTGAACTCTCTTTCTTGTTTTGGTACAAGAGATAGTTTAGATTTTAATTCAGATTCTTTAGACGCTAACTCTCTACGTGTAATTTTTAGATTGCTCTCGGCTCTTAGAAGGCTTTCTAATACAGAAGCTTTCATAGAGTTGATTTGATCGTCTAATTTAACGATAGCCGGGTTAAGCTTAGTTGTACTAGTACTTAACTTATTTCTTTCTAATACTAATTTATTATATTGATCAATTAAGCTGTTAGAGCTAACATCTGTCGATACTATATTACCAGGAAGTAATTCGTTTGGTTTGCTGCTTTTTAAGAACTCTATTAGAGAAGAGATAACTTTTAATTCGGTTTCATTACTAATGATTTGTTTTTCATAAACATTAGCATTCTCTAAGTGAATTTTTAATTCTGTAGGAATATCAGTAATGCTATTTCTAGCTTTATATCCCTCTACGTTCTTTTCTACATCACCTAGTTCATCAGTAATCAGGACTAGACGAGAGTCGATGAACTCTGAAGTTTTCTCTGAGATAAAACGTTTATCAGCTATAGCACCATCATTGTACAAAGTAATCAATGTGTTTAAATAATCTTTTGCTTTCGCTGGCGTAGCGTTTAACAATGATAATTCAAGCACAGTAGAGAACTTATCAGTAGGAGCTATTTTTACCTCTTTTACGTAATAATCAACGACTTTTTGGATAGGTTTTACTTGTACTAGTATTTCATTTACAGTTTCTTCACCACCTTCTTTTTTAAGAGCATCTAGTGTTCCTGTTTTTTTAGGAACATTCTTAGTTACGATAAGTTTACCTAATATAGTAGAAATAGGTTCATCATATTTAAAAGTACCTAATTCTTCTTCCTCATCATTTAATAACAAGAAAGACGATTCAGTTCTATCTTTAACAATAAATGAATACTCGATATCATCAAAGTCAAAAACACGCTCTACAAAGTTGATAGAAACAGGACTATTACCATATAAATCCTTTTTTACAAATCTATCGTTATTGATTAAAGCTATATTTAATTGTAATCTTCTAACTGTTCTTTCTGCAAGACTTCTTGATTGTAGTACTTGTGTCTCGTTTTCTACATTACTTTTACCACCAGAGAACATCCCTAAGTCAGCGAATGCTGCCATTTCAGACGCTATTCCACCACCTCTTTTTTCATCTTTTACAATGATAGAAGTATTGATAGAATATATCTTCTGGCTATAACGTAAATAAACGAAAGCTAAAGCTACAGTAATAAAAACACTTAATACAAACCATCTCCAGTGAACTAAATATTTCTCTAGTTCTTCTCGTATGTTTATATTAGAGTTTTCTTGATTGTCAAATTTGTTTTCCATTTTTCTATTTTGTAGCAAGTGCTATTACAGTTACTAAAAGTGATAATGCAGATAATCCTAAACTTAAGTTAGGTCCTACTACAGAAGAGTTTACTCTTGTTTTGTTAGGCTCTACATATACAATATCGTTTTGATTTAAATAATAGTATGGAGATACCATAAAGTCCGCTTTAGTCATGTCTACACGGATAGGAACTCTTCTTCCATCTATTTCTCTTATCAGTAATATATTGTCTCTTTTTCCATATACTGTTAGGTCACCAGATAATGCTATTGCTTCAGCTAATGTAAGTCTCTCACTATTGATAGTGTGTACACCTGGCTTATTTACCTCCCCTTGTACTGTCACTTTGTAGTTCATGATTCTCATGTTGACAATAGGGTTATTGATATATTGGCTTATTTGTTTTGACAGTATTTCTACAGCTTCTTTTTTGCTTTTACCACCTACTTTAATAGTTCCTAATACAGGGAATTCTATATTCCCATCACTATCTACTAAGTATAAGTGTTGAGTCATAGTACCACTACCAGCAGGATTGTTAGGGTTTGTAGTCATTGTATTAGCTAAGTTAAACGGAGCAGCTGCTTCAGGATCTTCAGCAGATACAATGATCATTAGCAAATCATCTGCTCTTAAACGAGTCTCAAATTTATTATCATTAGACTCTTTTAGTAATACATCCTCAACGTTTTGGTAGTATACAACACTCTCTCTAGATGCACACGAACCTAGCAATAGCATAGTGCAGAAGAAAAGTGATAGTTTTAGCGCAATTATATTTTTCATTGTTATTTTTTTGCAAATATATAGTTTCTAAATAGTCAAAAAAAAGAGTTTTACTATTTAAAGTGTCAAATATAGTTTTTTCTGAGTAGAGACAAAATGTTACTTTCATAAAAAGTATAGTGTTTTTAGGATAATTCACGTTTTTTCTAATTATAAAAAACACAATAATCTCAGAAATTAAAAGAACTATAAATAATAACTGTTAAATATGTAAAAGTGGCTTTTGATTCTTATTTAGAACGTTAGTTTCTTTTTACGTAGCTCGAAGTTCTGACCTAAGTAGACTTTTCGTACCATTTCGTCTTCTGCTAGCTCTTCTGGAACACCTGCTTTTAAGATACCTCCTTCGAACATAAGATACGTTTTGTCTGTAATAGCAAGAGTCTCTTGAACGTTGTGATCTGTAATAAGGATACCAATGTTTTTGTTTTTTAAGTTCGCAACGATTTTTTGGATATCTTCTACTGCCACAGGGTCAACTCCCGCGAAGGGTTCATCTAGAAGAATAAACTTAGGATCAGTAGCTAATGCTCTAGCGATTTCTGTACGTCTTCTTTCTCCTCCAGATAGTACATCTCCTCGGTTAGTACGTACATGGTTTAAGTTGAACTCTTCTATTAGAGATTCCATTTTCGCCTCTTGTTCTTTTTTAGAGAGTTTCGTTAGTTGTAGTACACTTAGGATGTTGTCCTCTATACTTAGTTTTCTAAAGATAGAAGCCTCTTGTGCTAAGTACCCGATACCATGTTGTGCACGTTTATACATCGGGAAGTCTGTTATATCCGTATTATCTAAATATATATTTCCACTGTTAGGTTTTACTAATCCTACGATCATATAGAATGATGTAGTTTTACCAGCACCATTTGGCCCTAGTAGTCCTACGATCTCTCCTTGATTAACCTCTACTGATATACCTTTAACAACTTTGCGTTTTTTGTACATCTTAATTAAATTATCAGCTCTTAATTTCATGATTTTAAAATATGAGATTAGTCAATTTGTTTTGTTTTACTTGCTTCTATCTTCTTATTCTTTTTGTGTACGAAGAGAGAGATATAAATACTCACTTCGTATAGAATAAGTAATGGAATAGATACTATAATCTGGCTTACTACATCTGGTGGAGTTATTACAGCTGCGATGATTAATATTAATACGATAGCGTACTTTCTATAGTCTCTTAAGAACTGTGGTGTAACTAAGTCTAACACAGATAGGAAGTAAATAATAATCGGTAATTCGAATACTAAACCACATGCTATAGATGTCGTTTTTACAAGACCTATATAAGAGTTGATATCTATCTGGTTTTTAACGATATCACTTACCTGTAAATTCGCAAGGAAATTAATAGATAGTGGAGTGATAACGTAGTATCCAAATACTACTCCCATAAAGAATAATAAAGAAGATACAACGATAAATAGTTTAGCGTATTTCTTTTCTTTTGTATAAAGTGCTGGGCTGATGAATTTCCATATTTCCCAAAGAATGAAAGGAACTGCAATAATAAAACCTGCAGAAATACAAGTCCAAATTAATACAGAGAATTGTCCATCCATCGTTCTATTCTGAATCTCGAAGGGTAAGTCTTGTAAACAAAAACTTCTATCGAAATCAAAACGTTGTGCTATTTTACAAAAGAATTGATAGGTAACGAAATCACTTCTTTTTGGTGCGAAGATGATTTTGTCAAAAATAAAATCACTAAAAATAAAAGCGACTGCCCCTCCTCCTAGTATAAATGCTGAAGATCTAACTAATAACCATCTTAGTTCTTCTAAGTGGTCTAGGAAAGACATTTCCTTTTTTGATTTATCTGAGTTTGCCATATTTATACGATCCCTTCTTTTAATATATCATGTAGGTGGATTACGCCTACGTATTTGTTGTTTTGTGTCACTAGTAATTGCGTGATAGAGTTGTCCTCTAATATAGACAGTGCCTTAGATACGTGCTCAGAACTCTCTATTGATTTAGGGTTGATAGACATAATGTCTTTTGCCTTATAATCGTTTAGATTACTACTTTTTTGTAGCATACGGCGCAAGTCTCCATCTGTTATGATTCCTATGATTTGCTCATTATCTACTACTGCAGTTACTCCTAAGCGTTTCTCTGATATCTCTACGATTACTTCTTGGATAGAAGAGTCTGGAGATACCGCAGGTTTGTTTTCGCTTTTTAGTATGTTTTGCACCAAAAGTAACAATTTTTTACCTAATGCTCCACCTGGATGGTACATTGCGAAGTCTTCTGCAGTGAAGTTTCTCAATTCTATAAGACAAGCTGCTAAGGCATCTCCTAAAACTAGCTGAGCAGTGGTACTGTTCATAGGCGCTAGATTATTCTGTTCTGCCTCATGGTCTATTTTAGATAATAGGATATAGTCAGCACTTTTTGCTAAAAACGAGTTCTCATTAGCTGTGATAGCAATAAGCGTATTGTTGTGTCTTTTAAGGATAGGTGCTAATACTTTTATTTCTGGGCTATTACCACTATTAGAGATACAGATGATACAGTCTCCTGGTTGGATTAGACCTAGATCTCCATGCATTGCCTCTGCAGCATGCATATGGATAGATGGCGTTCCAGTAGAATTGAATGTTGCTACTATTTTTGCTCCAATTAGTGAACTTTTGCCTATTCCTGTCACAATTATTCGCCCCTTGCAGTTGAAAATCGCTTTAACAGTTTTTTCAAAATCGTCCGTTAGATAATCGATTAGTTTTTTAATGCTTTCACTCTCAGAAAGTAAAGTATTCTTGGCGGTGTTTAATATGTTAATTGATGTATTCAAAATGAGCGAATGTTAAATATTATGATTGAACTAAAGAAATTTTGTACCTTTAGGTACTGCAAATTTATGTAAAATACCATACAAAAATAATGAAATCAACTGAAATTGACTTGCACAAAGAGTTAAAGAGATTTTTTGGATTTTCTCAATTCAAAGGTCTTCAGGAAGATGTGGTCAAAAGTATTATTTCTGGACACAATACTTTTGTGATTATGCCGACTGGAGGAGGGAAGTCTCTTTGTTATCAATTACCTGCATTGGTGTTAGAGGGAACTGCTATTGTTGTTTCACCGTTAATTGCTTTGATGAAGAATCAAGTAGATGCTATTAGAAGTTTATCTTCAGAGCATGGTGTGGCTCATGTGCTTAATTCATCTCTTACGAAGACTGAGATAGCTCAGGTAAAGGAAGACATTAAAAGTGGGATTACAAAGTTGCTATACGTAGCACCTGAATCTTTAACTAAGGAAGAGTATGTTAGCTTTTTACAAGGGGAAAAATTATCTTTTGTAGCTATTGACGAGGCCCATTGTATTTCTGAATGGGGACATGACTTTAGACCAGAGTATAGAAATCTGCGCAACATTATTAGAAGTCTTGGTGATATACCTATTATAGGACTGACTGCAACAGCCACTCCTAAAGTACAAGAGGATATCTTAAAAAACTTAGAAATTCCAAACGCGAATACCTTCAAAGCATCGTTTAATAGACCTAACTTATTCTATGAGATACGTCCTAAAACGAAAAATGTAGAGACGGATATTATTCGCTTTATTAAACAACACCAAGGAAAGTCAGGAGTGATCTACTGTCTAAGTAGAAAGAAAGTAGAAGAAATCGCAAATGTACTTCAGGTAAATGGGATCAGTGCTGTGCCTTATCACGCAGGACTAGATGCCAAGACCCGTGCTAAACATCAAGATATGTTCTTAATGGAGGATGTAGATGTAGTAGTAGCTACTATCGCATTCGGTATGGGGATAGATAAGCCAGATGTACGCTATGTAATACACCATGATATTCCTAAATCATTAGAAAGTTATTATCAAGAGACGGGTAGAGCTGGACGTGATGGAGGTGAAGGACACTGTCTAGCCTATTACTCATATAAAGATATAGAGAAGCTTGAGAAGTTTATGGCTGGTAAGCCTGTCGCTGAGCAAGAGATAGGGTATGCATTATTACAAGAAGTAGTAGCGTATGCTGAAACATCGATGTCTAGAAGAAAATTTATCCTGCATTATTTCGGAGAAGAATTTGACGAAGTCAATGGCGAAGGGGCTGATATGGATGATAATATCCGTAATCCTAAGACTAAAGTAGAAGCTAAAGATAGTGTAGTTCAATTATTGAAAGTAATTAGAGACACGAAACAATCTTATAAGACGAAAGAAATAGTATTCACTCTACTTGGGAAAATCAATGCATTGTTAAAAGTAAATAAGACAGATACATTAGACTTTTTCGGTTGTGGTAAGGATCACGATGAGAAGTACTGGATAGCTCTTATTAGACAAGTATTAGTAGCAGACTTATTGCGCAAAGATATTGAAGCTTATGGAGTGTTAAAACTGACAGAAGCTGGGCTACAGTTTATAGATAATCCTAAGTCATTTATGATGACTGAAGATCACGAATATTCTGATGCTGAAAATGATTTGGATGTGATCGCTAGTAAAGCTAGTCTAGTGATAGACGAGGCTCTGATCGGTATCCTAAAAGATCTGCGTAAGAAAGTAGCGAAGAAATATGGTGTACCTCCATTCGTAGTATTCCAAGACCCTTCATTAGAGGAGATGGGGCTTAAGTATCCAGTTACTCTAGAGGAGATGTCTAATATTATAGGAGTAAGTGAAGGTAAGGCTAAGAAATATGGTAAGGAGTTCGTAGATGTGATTAGTAAGTATGTAGAAGATAATGATATCATCAGACCTGATGATTTAGTTGTTAAATCTACAGGTGCTAATTCCGCATTAAAACTTTATATTATTCAGAATGTAGATAGAAAGTTATCTTTATCGGATATAGCGAGTGCTAAAGGATTAGATATGGATGGTCTGCTAAAAGAGATGGAGCAGATCGTATATTCTGGTACGAAGTTGAATATATCATATTGGATAGATGATGTCTTAGACGAAGATCAGCAAGAAGAAATCTATGATTACTTTATGGAATCAGAGACAGATAATATTAAGGCTGCGATGACTGAGTTTGACGGAGATTATGATACTGAAGAGTTGCGATTAATGCGTATTCAGTTTATTAGTAAAGAAGCGAACTAGTTCATAGTAGAAATAGAACAATTAAAATCTTCAGTAGGTGACTACTGAGGGTTTTTTTATATACTCTTTTTAAAAATATGGAAAAAATATTTAAATCGTGTTTTAGACGATCTTCGTTAGTCAAGATTAGTATCGTTACTATGGTGCTTTTAATGATAAATATTTTATTTGTAATCTTAATATTAAAAGCAAAGAAAGGCGATATCGGGGTGAGTAATATCGAGAGTGCTATAGCAAGTGGAGTAGTGACGGCTTCTATATTAGTCTACTATGTAGTTAAAATATATCCTTATCTCAACAAAATAACGATTGATGGAGAAAAGATATATTATAAGAAAGTATTGGGACAGGAGAGAGTTATAGATATAGCTGCAGAAGATGTGCAGATACATATAGATACATTATATATGCGGTGGACTAACCAAGATGGCTATATAGAAGTGAATAGTGGAAAGAAAAAAATCAAGATTATAGAAAGTTATTATAAAAACTATGTAGTGCTAAAAGAAACTTTGGTCGCTTTAGCTTAACAAAAGATATATAGATAAAAGGTGTTCTTATAGAGCACCTTTTTTTGTGGATATTAGACACTTTGTTTAGGTAGGTATTTAGTAATCATACAGTTTAGATAGAAGGAGAATAGGTGATGAGTAAATGGAGGATTGTTCGACAAAGTCACCTCTAGCTCCACCAATCTCGAGTAATTGTCCATGAATTGTCGAGCGAATTGCTTATAACACCTGTATTATAAGGGGATATGCTATAGAGGGTGTTTGTGTTTATAAAGGATATTTTTTGTTTAACTTGTTGTTTGTTAGTGTTTTGTGTTGTTTTAAGGGCTAAAAAAAAGTACATCTTTTTTTTTATAAGACAGATCTTTGCTCTTATTGAGGAGATAGAATAGAAAAAAAGACCTTTCAGAACATGAAAAAGTACTTATAAAAGTGAAATATAGATTCGAATATTAAAAAAAATAGTGTCCTTTTTCTTAATAGTTAAAAGATGTACTGAGTTGTAAAAAAGAAAGAGGTAACCTATGTAATAAGTTACCTCTTGATATATGTATTCACAGATGCGGTCTATTCGTATAGCTCTCCTCGATGTGGTTTTAGGATATCTCTTAGTTGTCTCATTTGCTCATCATTGACTACCATATACGCGATAGTATGCTCTGGTGCTAGTACTGTATAGTCTATGATAAAGATAGGTAGTTGTTCTATAGCGACATACTCTTTAAGATGTATTACGTGATGTTCGGCTGTTTTTTCTCCAGCAGGCCCTTTAAAATCCCAAATAAGTTTGATTTGTCTTTCCATTTTCTAATTGTCATTTGTACAAAAGTAGTCAAAAAATAAGTAGAAATAGTTGAAGAATCAGTAGAAGTAGCTAGAAGGAAAAGCACTGCATATGAATAGTATTGAAAGGTAAAACGAGGGAGTAGATAACAAAAGAGGCAGTGTAGTCGTTTATAAATGAATATTATAGTATAAAGACAGGTTTATAACGATGCTATCTGATAAAGAGATTAGTTTAACCGTATCTTTTTTGTATTTTTGAGGTTGATATAAATTATTAGGTATGAAAGAAGAGTTAGTGGTATTAGTAAATGAACAAGATGAACAAGTAGGAGTAATGGAAAAGATAGAAGCTCATGAAAAAGCTTTGTTACATCGTGCATTTTCTGTTTTTATTTTGAATAAAAATAATGAAGTAATGTTACAACAACGTGCTTTAGAAAAGTATCACTCGCCTTTATTGTGGACTAATACTTGTTGTAGTCATCAACGTGTAGGCGAAACAAATATAGAGGCTGGTAGACGTAGATTAATGGAAGAAATGGGGTTCGAAGTGCCCCTAAAAGATGTTTTTAGTTTTATCTATAAAGCCCCATTTGACAATGGTCTGACAGAGCATGAGTTTGATCATGTGATGATTGGATATTACGATGATGAACCAAATATCAACCTAGAAGAAGTAGAGGCATGGAAATGGATGTCTATAGAAGGGATAAAGGAAGATATGGAGGCTAATCCTAATATATATACAGCTTGGTTTAAAATCATTTTTTCTAAGTTTTATCATTTTATAGAAGCTCAAAAAAAATAATAGTATGAGGTTAACTGTTAGTAGAAAAGCTCACTTTAATGCAGCACATCGCTTGCATAGAAAAGAATGGTCAGAAGAGAAGAACCAACTTGTTTTTGGTAAATGTAATAATCCTAACTACCATGGACACAATTATGAATTAATTGTTCAGGTAACAGGAGAGCTAGATCCAGAGACAGGATTTGTGATGGATTTAAAAGAACTATCAGATTTAATAAAATCGGAGATAGAAGAGAACTTTGATCATAAAAACTTGAATTTAGATGTACCAGAGTTTTTAGAGTTGATCCCTACGGCAGAAAATATCGCAGTAGTGATATGGCAAAAATTAAGACCTTTTATTAATAATGATAAAGAGTTAGAAGTGATATTGTATGAAACTGCTAGAAACTTTGTTTCTTTTAAAGGAGATTATTAATTATAGGGTATGCTAATGGGAAAAGTTGTAACTTGCACCCTCGTTTTTTATAGCGATTGGGAAAGATAGATAAGCAATAGCTTATTTTTAATAGAAGTGATTAATATATGGGTTTTAAACAATATCCGATACTATTTCAACCGATTCTGAAAGACAGAATTTGGGGAGGAACGAAGTTAAAATCAATACTTGGTAAAGATATTGATTCAAATGAGGTAGGAGAGAGCTGGGAGATTTCTGGTGTATCTTCTGATGTAAGCGTTGTCGCAAATGGGGTATATGAAGGATTAAGTTTAAATGATTTAATTCAGAAGTTTCCTGAAGAAATCTTAGGTGATTATATTATAAACCGTTTTGATAAGAAGTTTCCTCTTTTGTTTAAGTTTCTAGACGCAAAAGAAGATTTATCTATACAGTTACATCCGAATGATGATTTAGCTCAGAAGCGCCATGGGTCTTTTGGAAAGACTGAGATGTGGTATGTGATGCAAACGGATGAAAATGCAAGAATAGTAGTAGACTTTAAAGATGGAGTGACTCAAGAGGACTATCTACATCATTTAGAGGCTAAGACATTGCCTTCTATATTAAAAGAGATACCTGTAAAGAAAGGAGATGTATTCTTCATCGAGACAGGTACTATCCATGCTATTGGGGCTGGTGTATTATTAGCTGAGATTCAGCAGACTTCAGATATTACTTATAGAGTATATGACTGGGATAGACTAGATGCTTCGGGTAATTCTAGAGAACTCCATATCGATATGGCACTAGATGCTATCAACTATGATAAGAAAGAAGTAGAGTTGACTTATACTAAAGATGCGAATGTATCTAACGAAATAGTAGCGTGTCCATTCTTCTCAGTGAATTATATACCTCTAAAAGGAAGTTATCACAAAGAGAAGGATGCTTCTAGATTCTATCTATATGTGTGTACAGAAGGAGAAGGAGAGATCACATTAGGTGACGAAGTGTATTCTATACGATGTGGACAAACTGTGCTAATACCAGCAGCAGTAACACAAATAAGTTTAAGTGGTGAGGCTACAATCTTAGAGATATTTGTTTCTTAAAAGAGTAGTATACCCCATTTTTATATTGTAGATTTGCGTAAAATTAATACTAAATAAAGGAAATTATGGCAAGCGTAAGAAACCTAAAAAAAGATATTCACTATGTATTAGGTGATATCATCCAAGCAATTTATATTCAAGAAATGACAACTGGAGGACCAACTGCAGAGACTAACGCATTACTTGAAGAAGCGTTTGTTTCTTTCGATGAATTAATCGGAGCAGTGAATGCAAAAAACGTTGAGAATAAAAAAGCACATTTTAAAGGAGTTTATAAAAAACTAGAAGATGTTGCAGGTCAATTAGTTGAAAAAATCAACGCAATGTAATCGAAAAAAAGATTTAAAAAAGATACATTTTGTGTTGCAAGATTGAAAAACCATGCTATCTTTGCACTCGCAAAATGAGTCGCCGGTGTAGCTCAGCTGGCTAGAGCAGCTGATTTGTAATCAGCAGGTCGTGGGTTCGAGTCCCTCCATCGGCTCAGATGTTTTTTGAAAAATTGATATTGTAATACTTTGAGTCGCCGGTGTAGCTCAGCTGGCTAGAGCAGCTGATTTGTAATCAGCAGGTCGTGGGTTCGAGTCCCTCCATCGGCTCAAAAGTTTTAAAAGAGATTAGTATTACAATAATATTGAGTCGCCGGTGTAGCTCAGCTGGCTAGAGCAGCTGATTTGTAATCAGCAGGTCGTGGGTTCGAGTCCCTCCATCGGCTCAATAATTTTTTGAAGATTAAATATTGCAATACATTGAGTCGCCGGTGTAGCTCAGCTGGCTAGAGCAGCTGATTTGTAATCAGCAGGTCGTGGGTTCGAGTCCCTCCATCGGCTCAAATGTTTTAATATTGTATTGCAGGCATTCATTTTGCCGGTGTAGCTCAGCTGGCTAGAGCAGCTGATTTGTAATCAGCAGGTCGTGGGTTCGAGTCCCTCCATCGGCTCAAAAGTCTCCCCTTAAAGGGAGACTTTTTTGTTTTCAAATACTTTGTGTACTAAATGCTCTTCTAACTGCTTTTTATTTTTTACTTTTAGATAACCTAAATCTAACTTATATAGAAAGGTTATTATTAAAAATACGCTGAAGTATGTTTTTGAGAGTTCAAGCAGATTGGTTTATCTATTTGGAGATAGTATATTTTATTATAGCTATTGCTGTGGCTGTACGCATTATCTATGATACAGACTCTATCTCGAAGACATTAGCTTATCTGTTGTTAGTTTTCTTTGTGCCTATCTTTGGTATTTTATTTTATTTTTCTTTTGGGATCAATTATCGACGAAGAAAGATGTATTCTAAGAAGCTTAAGGTAAATGATGAGTATAGCACTAAATTAACAAAACGTCTAAATGACATTCACCTAGATCAGAGACAACAAGGAAACCCTATTGTACAAAGGAATCGTTCTTTCATTAAGATGTTGTCTAGTGCGACTATGGGAGAAGGTCCATTATTAGTGGATAATAAAGCCGAAATATTAGAGAATGGAGAAGAGTTCTTTCCAAGACTAATAGAAGACTTAAAAGCAGCTAAAAGTACGATTCATATCGAGTATTATATTTATGAGAATAATGATATCGGTAAGGAGATAGAAAGTATCCTGATCAATAAAGTAAAGGAGGGGGTTAAGGTACGTTTTATCTATGATGACTTTGGGTGTAAAAGCATTCGAAAGAATATTGTCCGCAATCTTCGTGCGAATGGAGTCGAAGCCTATCCCTTTAATAAGATTATTCTATTAGCTTTTGCTAACCGTATGAATTATCGAAATCACCGCAAAATAGTGGTGATAGATGGAACGATAGCTTATACAGGGGGGATAAATATCTCTGATCGCTACGATAACCGTAAGAAAGATTCTAATCAGTATTTTTGGAGGGATACGCATATTAGAATAAAAGGTTCGGGAGCTTATGGGTTACAATATATCTTTTTGGCAGATTGGAATTTCTGTAGTAAGCAAGACTTAGCCTTTGATGAGAAGTATTTTCCTATTCATGATAATGATGAGATAGGAGTGCCGTTACAGGTTATTTCGTCTGGACCTGACTCAGATGTACCTTCTATTCTATATAGTGTCTTAAAAGCGATACAAACTGCTGAAAAAGAGATCTGCATCACTACGCCATATTATATACCTGACGAATCATTACAACTAGCTATCAAAATGGCTGCATTAAGTGGTAAGCGCGTTAGAATGATACTGCCTGGAATTACAGATTCTAATATCGTGAAATGGGCTTCGGAGTCCTATTTTCAAGAGTTATTAGAGTTTGGTGTAGAGATTTATTTATATAAGAAAGGATTTATCCACGCGAAGACCTTTGTTACAGATGCAGGAGTGAGTTCTATAGGTACATGTAATTTAGATCATCGTAGCTTTGACTTGAATTTCGAGGTGAATGTTGTGGTTTATGATGAAGCGTTTGCACGTAAAATGAAAAAAATGTTTGATAGAGATTGTAGAGATTCTATTAAACTAGAGTTACACAGGTGGAATAAGAGATCTTGGAAACAACGTCTTAAAAACAGTTTTATTCGTTTGTTCTCTCCTTTATTATAGCATGTGTAGACATCAAATAAAGTGAGTAATGAAGGATAAGTAAACTTTAAATAAGGATACTATGAATTTACATTTGACATTTGATAAATATATAACACATCAACATCCCTTTGAGAATGATTATGAAGGGAAAGTAATCACCACATTAATAGAATCAAGAGGAAATAAGAAAGAGCATAAGCAGACTATTCTGTATATACACGGATTTTGTGATTACTTCTTTCAGATACACTTGATGGATTATTTTAATGAGCATGGAGTAAACTTCTATGCAATAGATTTGCGTAAGTATGGTCGTTCGTTATTGCCTCATCAGCATCCGAATTATTGTAAGTCGATGCGAGAGTACTTTCCTGATATTGATTATGGAATAGAGTATATTCTAAAGGAAAATAGAGATACCCAACTATTTTTATTAGGGCATAGTACTGGGGGACTATTAGCAACGTATTATGCTATGTTTGGGTTGTTAAAAGAAAGGTTATCAGGACTAATATTAAATTCTCCTTTCTTTGATTTTAATGTACCTTTCTATGTAAAGCCTTTTATGGGGAGTGTTGCTAGGAGTAAAGTGAGTAAGGATATCTTTGCTAATGCAGAGCAGATGCCTGAGTTATATGGTAAGACATTGCATAAAGATCATGAAGGAGAATGGGAGTACAAGAAAGAGTGGAAACCAATAAATCCTTTTGCTGTATACTATAGTTGGATATTAGCAGTGCAACATACACAGGAGTTAATTCAGGAGGTAGTATTGCATGAAGACTTTCCTATTCTACTAATGTATAGCGATAAGTCTGGAAGTACTTCAAAATGGACTGCTATTTCTATGACATCAGATATCGTCTTGAATGTAAAAGATATTGAGAAGATAGGTAGTAAGATAGGATATCGTGTAGAGAAAGCTGTAATAGAGGATGGAATGCATGACTTATTTCTCTCGAAAAAAGAAGTTAGAAATAAAGCAATGTTTAGTGTATTACAGTTCTTAGAGAAGCACAGATAGATATTAAAAGTAAAAAGCTGTTACCATTTAAGGTAACAGCTTTTTTAGCAATAATTGAAAAAAGTTGTTGTTGATTGGTTGGTAGGGGAGCTTTTTAGAATAATCCTCCAGCACCTCCACTTTCTTTTGTATTCGAATCTCTGTTCTTTCTTTGTAATGCACGTCCTTTTCCTCCTCCGAACATATAGTTTACTCCGATGTAAACTGATCTACTTTCCCATGTAAATTGTCCATTAGAAGCATAAGGGTACTGAGAACTGTATTTGAACTTCATAGTATTGAAGATATCATTGAATCTTGCACTGATACTTAATTTGTTTTCAAGTAAAGAGTATCTAGCTCCAGCATCTATTTTATACATCTCTTTAGAGTCCATTGTGATACCATCTACGGGACCTCTATAGAATCCGAATAAGTTAAATCTTAAGTTTTTAGTCGCTTTGAAGTTACTGTTTAAACGAGCATTGAATGCACTAGCAGTAATATCGCGTTCGATAAAATCCATTTGATTTGTCGTACTGTTTAACTGAGATACAAAACCAGTCTGTTTAATACTAGAGAAATCAATACCAGGTTGCATATCCCACCATGGAGTTAATTTGATATTAGCAGAAAGTTCAAATCCATAAGCATCATTAGACTTATAGTTATCAAAAGTCATTAATAAAGCATTTGGGTTATCATTGTCTGGGTCATCGTAGATAACGTGGTTGATTTCTTTATTGATCTTTCTATAGTACACTCCAGCAGTCACACTACTTTTGTTATTAAACATTCTTGTGTAATTTAATTCTACAGAGTTCGTAAACTGTGGTTTTAATTCAGGATTACCTACCATTGTCATTAATGGAGTAGAGAATTGTCTAACAGGGTTAGTCTGAGAAATACTAGGTCTATCTACACGTCTACTATAACTTAAGTTAAACATATCGTTATCTGTCATAGAATACCCTAAGTATACAGACGGATATAAGGTAACGTAGTCATCTTTAAAAGTAGTTGTTCCTCCTAATTTAGATTCTACTTTATAGCTTTCTAATCTTGTTCCTACTTGGTAGTTAAACTTACCATAAGTTTGACCAAAGGTTACATAAGCAGAGAAGATATCTTGGTTGTATTCATTGTTAATCTTTTTATTCTTCTCAGGAATCAAAGGATTGTTAGAATCAAAGTTGTTATCTGCTCTAGAAATTCTAGCTTCTGCTCCTACTTCTAATTTAGTATGATCGTTTAAAGGATTTACATAATCAATGTTGATTGTTGTTAAATCACTTTTATCATTGTTTCTATCTTGATATAATTGGTTAGGATTTTTACCTATAATCGTATTGTAATCTCCGTCATTTGTAGATTTGTTACGACTAAAGTTTCCTTCGATATCTAAAGTATGACCTTTTTTCTCAAATAGATGTTTATAAGCTAAGTTATACGCACTATATCTATTATCTCCATCATAAACAGTTTTTTGGAAGATATCTTCGAATAAGTTCTTAGGATATGTAGTCGCGTTATCCATATCTGTTGTTCTATCATTTGTACTTTGGTTAGTATAGAATGACAATGTATTGTTATCGTTGATATAATAATCCATACCTACTTTATAGAAGTAGTTCTTGTTCTTATTATTCATACGAATCTCTGTAGGAGACATAATATCCGTACGTAGCATATCCCCGTCATTTTTATATTTTCCATACGAGTAGCTACCATTAGCGAAGAAGTTTAACTTACCTTGTCTATAGTTAGCATTGATAGAGTTAGTATTCTTAACAGTATGAGCAAATGTAACTCCTGTGTCTACAGAACCATTAAAGCCGTCCATTGTATTTTTGTGTAACACGATATTGATAATACCTGACATTCCTTCAGGATTATACTTAGCACTTGGGTTAGTGATTAACTCAATGCTCTTAATAGAAGTAGAAGGAATTTGTTTTAATACTTGTTCAGAAGACATATTAGTAGGACGCCCATCGATAAGGATACGTACATTCTCATTTCCTCTTAGAGATATCTTACCATCTTTATCCACATTTACAGATGGGATATTATTCATAATCTCACCAGCAGTAGCACCAGCAGTAGTTAAGTCTTTACCTACATTGATTACTTTTCTATCTATCTTTTGTTCTATCGTAGATGATTCAGCGATAATATTAACTCCTTCTAAAGTTGTCGCCTCAGGAGATAAGTTAATCGTACCGAAGTTATAAGTAGCCTCAGTTAACTCAAATTCTTTAGTATATGTTTGGTAACCGATAAACTGTACTTCTAGTGTATATTTTTTTTGAGGAACAGTTAATTCGAATTTTCCATTGTCATCAGACATAGCACCTGTTACAATAGTCTCTCCATCTTTAATAGAGACAGTTGCATAAGGAACGGATTGATTAATTGATTTGTCAAAAATCGCTCCTGTGATTTTTCCTTTTTGTTGCGCATAAATAGAGCAAACCATGGTAAGGAAAAGGATAACACTTAATTTGAATTTCATAATAGTTCTTTCGTTAAGTTTATTTCTAATAATTGATTAAGGTTTATATAATAGTCATACTTTTGAGTAAAATGTTACAACAAAAAATGTTTTATTTTATATAAAATATTTATTTTTATTTGTAATTTATTGATATTCAGTTTTTTATTTTACTATTTAAAATTATTATAAATGAGATATACAGTGTTTTGTGGTTCTAGTTCAGGTACTAAGGATATTTATTATGAACAAGCTTTTACATTAGGAGAACAATTAGCTAAACATCATATCGGGCTTGTATACGGAGGCGCTAAAGTGGGATTAATGGGAGCAGTAGCTGATGGTGTTCTTAAGGAGAATGGTGAAGTTATCGGTGTATTACCTAGTTTTTTGGCAGATGTAGAGTTAGGCCATAAGGGATTAACAGAGTTAATTATGGTTGAAACTATGCATGAACGCAAAGCTAAAATGGACGAATTATCTGATGGTGTAATCACAATGCCTGGTGGATATGGTACCTTAGAAGAATTCTTTGAAATGCTAACATGGGCTCAATTAGGATTACACAAAAAGCCTATAGCCTTATTAAACATAGATGGATTCTATAATCCTCTATTAGAAATGATAGATACGATGGTAGTTATGGGGTTCTTAAAAGAGATTAATAAAGATATGATTGTGGTAGCTGATGAGGTAGAAGAGCTTTTAGAAAAGATGAAAGCTTACGAAGCGCCTAAAGAAGGTAAATGGATTCAAAAATAAATAATATGAATAAAGCCTCATTAATAGATAATTTTGAACGCAAAGGCGTTACATTAACACAACAAGAGAAGGAATTAATACTTTCTTCTTTTCAGACTGTTTATGTAAAGAAGAAAGACTATCTATTAACAGCGGGTGCTGTATGTGACTTCGAAGCCTTTGTAGTACAAGGATGTTTTAAAGAATACTGTTTGGACGAAAAAGGAGAAGAACACATCATACATTTTTCTATAGAAGATTGGTGGTTAGCAGATCTAGAAAGTTATAATTATGAACGACCATCTAAGATATTTATACAAGCTTTAGAAGATAGCGAAGTATTACTCATAAAGAAAGAACGCAAAGAAGCGCTCTATGATGAAATACCTATCTTAGAAAAGATCTATAGAAGGATGACTCAGCAGGAGTGTATCGCTCTTCAACGTCGCATTGTAAATAAGTTATCAATGGATGCTACTGCAGAGTATGAAGATTTCTGTAAGCGTTATCCGTCCTTGGTACAGCGTTTAACTAATATTCAGATAGCTTCTTATCTTGGTATTTCCCAAGAGTTTTTGAGTAAAATACGCAGTAAGAAAAAATAATAATTATTGAACTAGTTCAATGTTTTTGATCTTAGAGCAATTTAATTTTGCTTTAAAATTATAGAACAATGAACAACAAAATAATAATAGCTTCATTGGCAATAGCGTTGTCAGTAGGAGCATGTCAGTCAAAGACAGAGAAAGAATCTATTCCATCAGAAATAGCAGAAAGTACTAGTGCTAGCCACACTAGTACCTTAATTGGGCATAAAGCAGAAATACAGTTCCCAGAGATGAAAGCTACTATTGAGTACACGAGTACAGATACCTTACACTGGAGTACAGTAGGTGAGAATGGAGCGGTAAATGAAGGCGATGAGAAAATGAGCTACAAAGCACTTGGAGAGGACTTACACTTTCTGAACTGGATAGAACAAGATGGCTTTACAGTTAGTCAAATCATCAATACGAAGACAGGAGAAGTAACTGCTTTTTGGTCTTATGATGGAGCTGATCACAAACGTGAAAGTCAGTTCGTAACAGGAACTTTTAGATTAATTGATTAAAGAAATCAATTATTAACAGATGTTTTGGACATCAATGCCCTTTACGTAGTTCTATTTTTTGTATTTTAGAGCTTTCGAAAAGGAAAATATGATGGAAAAACAAAATAACAACATTGCAATCTTAGTGGATGGGGACAATGCTCAAGCTAAGTTGTTGGATAAGATTTTAGAAGAAGTTTCTAAATATGGGAAGGTGACTGTCCGTCGTATTTATGGAGATTGGACAACACCGCAAATGAATAGCTGGAAGGAATTACTGAATGACTTGTCATTTTCGCCTATACAGAAGTTTAATTATACTAGTGGAAAGAACTCTACCGATAGTTCACTCATCATAGATGCTATGGATATTCTGCATGCTAAGATGGTAGATGGATTCTGTATCGTATCTAGTGACAGTGACTATACTGGTTTAGCTAAGCGTATCAGAGAAGAAGGTATTTTCGTGATGGGAGTAGGAGAGAAGAAGACTCCGAATGCTTTCGTTCAGTCATGTGAGATATTTACTTACTGTGAAACCTTAATGCCTAAAGCAACTACAGCAGTCAAAGAAGCGAATGGCAATGCTAAAAAGGTAGAGACCACAGATGATGACGATACTAAATCATTGACTAAGAAAGAGTATAGACTGATAGATAAAGCCTTCGATATGTCTGTAGATGAAGAGGTAGAAGCTTATATCGCTACAGTAGGAGGTAACCTTCGTAAGCTTAATCCTAGTTTTGATGCTAGAGATTATGGCTTTAGAAACTTGACAGAGCTTTTTAAACATCTAAAGACATACGATGTAATTAACAATAATGTTAAGGGGTTAAATCATCCCTTAGTAAAGAAAAAATAACCTTCGGGTTATTTTTTTTTGCTCATAAACGAATGGTATGGTCTATAAACTTTAAATTGCAATAGGTCAAATATTGACTACAACAAAAAATATTAACTCAATACAATTTATATTATGACTATACAAGAATTAGAGGGTATTCGCAAGCAATTCGAGTACTATAGAATGATCGTAGATAAAACGGTTTTAGTTCTATCTCAAGATGAATTAAATCAAATGGTCAATGTAGAGAGTAACTCTATAGCGATGTTAATGCGCCATATCACAGGTAATCTGCTTTCTCGTTTTACTAACTTTTTTACAGAAGATGGAGAGAAGTCATGGAGAAACAGAGATGATGAGTTCGCAGATGGAGTTTATGACAGACATGAACTTATAACGAATTGGGACAAGGCATGGAATGTTCTCTTCAGTACCATAGATAGTATTAATGAAGAGAATATTAATACAGTAGTGAATATCAGGAACCAAAACCATACGGTAGCAGAAGCTTTATACCGACAGTTAGCACATTACCCTTATCATATAGGACAGATTGTATTTATCGGAAAGATGATACGCAATGAAGAGTGGAAGTCTTTAACCATTCCTAAAAATAAATCAAAAGAATACAATCAAGACAAATTTGAAAATCCTAATTCAGAGACTCATTTTGTAGATGATTATCTAAAGAAGTAAGAGATAATTTTTTAGATTCCTAATTTTGAATGAGAATTAGTAGAGTCGTTCAGTGCAATATTTTATATATTTGTCAAAAGACGGTAAAAAACTACAATATGAAATTAAATACAATGGCCTGTATCGTATTGGCTTCCGCTATGTTATTATCATGTGGAGACAAGAAAGAGGCAGAAAAAGGAGCAAGCGAAGTGACTACAACAGAAAAGTTTGATTACAGTGTGGATCAGTTTGGAGATATCGAAGTATTGAGATATCAAGTACCTGGATGGGACGATCTAACATTAAAAGAAAAAGAATTAGTGTATTATCTAAGTCAGGCAGGGTATGCTGGACGTGATATCATCTGGGATCAGAATTATAAACACAATTTGACTATTCGTAAAGCATTAGAGAATATTTACGAAAACTATAAAGGAGACAAAGAATCAGAGGATTGGAAAGAGTTCGTGACGTATGTGAAGAGAGTATGGTTCTCTAATGGTATTCACCACCATTACTCTAACGAAAAGATAAAACCTGGATTCTCTCAAGCTTATTTCTCTATTTTATTAAAAGAGACTAATACTACATTAGATCAGAATGTAGCGAATGTTCTATTTAATAATGTAGATAGTAAAAAAGTAAATCTTGATTTAGCGAAAGGTCTTGTAAAAGGATCTGCAGTCAACTTCTATGGAGAAGGGATTACAGAAGATGAGGTAGAGGCATTCTATAATGCGATGAAGAGTCCAGACCCACACCGTCCATTATCTACAGGACTAAACTCTAAAGTAGTAAAGGAGAATGGTAAGTTAGTAGAGAAAGTATGGAAGAGTGGTGGAATGTATGGAGCAGCTATTGATCAAATCATCTTTTGGTTAGAAAAAGCTGTTACAGTTGCAGAGAATCAAGAGCAAGCAGATGCGCTTAAGTTATTAATCAAATATTACCAAACTGGAGATCTTCAACTTTGGGATGATTATAACGTTGCATGGGTGAAAGCTACTAAAGGAAATATTGATTACAACAGTGGATTTATCGAAGTATATGCAGACCCATTAGGACATAAAGGATCTTACGAAAGCGTTGTTCAAATCAACGATTTTGATATGTCTAAGAAGATGGCTGTTCTTTCTAAAGAAGCACAGTGGTTCGAGGATAACTCTCCATTAATGGCAGAGCATAAAAAGAAAAATGTAACAGGAGTATCGTATAAGACAGTGATCGTAGCGTCTGAGTCTGGTGACGCATCGCCAAGTACACCTATCGGAGTGAACTTACCGAATGCAGACTGGATTAGAGCAGAACACGGTTCTAAGTCTATCTCTTTAGGTAATATTATCGATGCATATAATCATGCAGGTGGTTCGGATAAGTTAAAAGAGTTCGTTCACGATGAGGAAGAATTACAATTAGAGGAGAAATATGGTGAGTTAGCAGATAAGCTACACACAGCTCTTCACGAGGTAATCGGACATGCATCTGGACAAATCAACAAAGGAGTAGGACAACCAAAAGAAACACTGAAGAGTTATGCTTCTACATTAGAAGAAGGACGTGCTGATTTAGTGGGTCTATTCTATTTATACAATCCTAAGTTACAAGAGTTAGGATTAGTTGACGATTGGAAGTCAGTAGGTAAAGCAGCTTATGATGGATATATCCGTAACGGATTAATGACGCAGTTAGTGCGCTTAGAGCCAGGTGCTGATATCGAAGAAGCTCACATGCGTAACCGCCAATGGGTGAGTGCTTGGGTATTCGAAAAAGGGAAGAAAGATAATGTAATTGAGAAAGTAGTTCGCGATGGTAAGACATATTATAATATTACGGATTATGATAAGTTACACGATCTATTCGGACAACTTTTAAAAGAGACTCAACGTATCAAATCTGAAGGTGATTATAAAGCAGGACAAGCGTTAGTAGAGACTTATGGTGTGAAAGTAGATCAAGCTATCCACAAAGAAGTTTTAGAGCGTAATGCTAAGTTTAACTCTGCTCCATATAGAGGATTTGTAAACCCATACATTGTACCAGTGAAGAATGATAAAGGAGAGGTGACTGATTATGTAATCGAACAACCTAAATCATTTGAAGAGCAAATGTTGCGTTATACTAAAGAATATGGTTTCTTACCACTTGTAAACTAATTACAAGAAGATTATACAAAAAAGTCGGTTTGTTATAAACCGACTTTTTTTATTTCTTGACTATAATGATATCTCCCATACACATCTCTATAGGACGATTATGAGGAGTATATTCTACCCAATCTACAGGGTCACTACTTTCACAGTCTATCATCAGATGATAATAAGACATACCATGAGTAGTATCAGGTAGAGCATGTATATCATAGTGCTTAACCGTGTCTAATTGATGATCTTCTACCATCGTTAGCCAAGAGATAGACTTGTCTAATTGGGCTATTAGGTATTGATTAGTAGTATCACCATGTTTTAGCTCTACGATTATATCTTGTTTCTGTTTTTGTAGTAGAGAGATAATATCTTTCATAGACGATAGGATATAGGTTATAGCGTGAATGTATGTTGTATAAACTCAGTAGGGCGTTGTCCCATCAGTTTAGTGAATACATTACTGTAAGACTGGGCACTGTTATACCCTACGAGTAATGCTATCTCATTGATAGTATATTGCCCTTCACTCAGCAGTTCTATTGACTTGATGATACGTGCCATCTGTATATATTTAGCGATACTGATACCTGTTTCTTTCTTGAACTGACGTTCTAAGGTACGAATACTCATAAAAGACAGTTGAGCTAACTCATCTATAGTGATAGTAGATCGATAATGTTTATGTATATAAGCAGTTACTTCTAGTAGTGCATTGGTACGTGGTACGGGAGTGATAAGAGGTACAGCATTCTGTACAAAAGAAGGCAATTCTAACAATATTGCTCTTAAGAACGTCTGTTCACTCTCCTCATATTCCATATTCATAGACCACTTCTCAGTGTACATAATCATTTCTCTTAGCACACTAGGTATAGAGAATAGGTATAATTCATCATAAAACGGAGGTAAGTCATCTACATCGAAGTATAGTGTATGCAGAGAGATATGCTCAGACGCATGCGTAGTCTTATGTGGCATATTGGATGGGATATAGGCCACGTGATTCTGAGGTAATAAGAATTGGCACGACTCTACATGTAGATGTTGATATCCTGATTCTACATAGACGAGTTGAGCTTTCTTATGATGGTGAAACTCATTGTTGTGTTTCCAAAGCTCAGCATGCCAAGAAAAACCTTTCTTTCCAACTTGATCGACTAATTGTGATGTATCCATTCTTGTCGTTTTAGTTATGATTTATGGCGAATATAAACATTTATAATCATTTAATTTTGCACCTAGAAATAACAATGTGTAAATAATAAATTAAATAACAATGGAAAATAAGATAGAAGAGATATCTAAAATGAAGAAATTACTGATGTTGTTAGGTATCATATTTATTGCTTCTAATCTAAGAGCTCCACTTACATCTGTAGGACCTGTTATATCAGAGATAAGTAAATCACTGGCTCTGTCTAACACTACAGCAGGATTAGTAACGACGATACCCTTAATGGCATTCGGATTCTTATCTAGTATGGTGCCAAAGATCTCACGTAGATACGGTATGGAGCTTGTATTATTAGGATCATTGATTCTATTGAGTATAGGATTAGTCATTAGACCTTATGGTAGTCTAGTTACGTTGTTTTTAGGAGCAGCCTTAGTAGGGATAGCGATTACAGTAGGTAACGTATTGATGCCAGCTTATATCAAAAGTAATTATCAGAAGAATGTAGGTACCATGATGGGAATATATTCAGTAGCTATGAACCTTACAGCAGCGTTAGCAGCAGGGTTTAGTATCAGCTTGGGTAAATTCACAGAGATGGGATGGAAAGGTTCGATAGGAGTATGGTTAGTACTGAGTATCGCGACTATATTGATTTGGCTTCCTCAAGTAAAAAAGAAACAAGCAATCGAAGGAAGTAATAGAGGCTTCACAGAAGAGAAGAAAGTAAATATGTACTCGTCTAAGTTAGCTTGGGCAGTTACAGTATTTATGGGAGTACAGTCTCTACTGTTCTACTGTTTAGCAGCATGGTTACCTAAAGTGGCTATCACATGGGGTATACCTAAAGAAGATGCAGGATGGTTATTGTCTTATATGCAGTTCGCACAGTTGCCTATGACATTCATCGGTGCTATCATAGCGAGTAAGTTATCTAATCAGAAGCTGCTAGCTATCGGTACAGGAGTATTGTTTGCTATTGGGATAGCAGGCTTATTGATCTTTAAGGTAAATATGATCGCGCTATGGTGTGTATTAATCGGAACAGCGAGTGGATTAGCCTTTAGTTTATCGATGCTATTCTTCGTATTGCGTACAAGTAGCACTACCCAAGCAGCAGAATTATCAGGTATGGCACAGTCTATCGGATACCTAATCGCAGCATGTGGACCACCAGTATTTGGAGCATTATTCGATGTGACACAGTCTTGGTCTATGTCCTTGATGTTTTTATTAGTGATGTCTATTACTTTGATTGTATCAGGAGGTATCGCAGGTAAGAACGACTGGGTGAAGTAATTCATAATAACTAACAAAGGAGACTAAATCATATTAGTCTCCTTTGTTAGTTTATAGGTTCTTCGTGTTTAATACTTTTAGGGATTACTTCTCCTTTATATGATTTTACTAGTGTTTTTAGTTTTTTCATTTTAGTCGTAAGTAATGCAGGTGTATTAAATTTCTTAGCTACTAGTATCGCATATAGTTTAGTAACAGAAATATTAGGGCGTTTGATTAATACATCTATTGTCTGTATTAACTGCTCAACTCCATCATCTATATTTCCTCCTTTTAGTTCTATCAGACGGACAGAATCCGATGATGGTACATAGATAGCAAAGTCACATTGTTTCGTTTCATTTGTATTAATGAGTCCTTTGTCTACTCTATATACGGTATACTCTATCGCATTTTTATTAGTACCGATGTACTTAACACCTTTAGTCTCTTCTAAAGATAAAGTTTTACGATTATCATCACAGTAGATATGTTGCTTTAAGGAATAGTATTTCTCATTAAACTTCATGGTACTGTGTATCTAATAGATTATCAAACTCATTATTTAACAGCTGAGATACCTCGTCTATTCTAACAGCATCAATCTGTCTTTCTTCATAATCTAATATATCTTCTATCCCACCATCTTTAACAAACCATACTCCCACATCATTAAAGTTAACCCAATATTCTTCACCTAAGATTTTGCTTACTTCGTCTTTGTTTACATTAGCACAGTCATTCGCATAGATAAGGTTATTCAGAGTCGTCAGTATATAAGGACTATGCGTAGTAAGGAACAAGCTGTGTTCTCTACCTTCAGCATTGTGATAGGTTGATTTAACTAGGTATTTGACTAATTCTCTTTGAGTAACAGGAAATAAGTTTACTTCTGGTTCTTCTAAGAAGATATTAGATTGTTGAGGTATAATGATTTGTTCTAACAGATCATAATCAATATTATCATAATCAATATTATTAAAGTTCAGGGTATTTACATTATCGATGAACTTATCTTTAACTTTATTATTGATTTCTTCTGTCAATTCTTTGTTCGTTACTATTTTTTCTACTTCTTTTTCAATTTTTTGTTTAAGAAGAATATCTAGTTCATTACTTAACTCAGAGTGCATAGTTTTACCATCTATATTTAAATCATTTAGTATCATATCTCTAATACTATGTAAGTTAACTCTATTTTCAATCTCTTTCTTAAGTGTTTTACGATAGAAATCTATGTACTGTGATATGGAATTAAGTTTATTTAGTGATTGTTTTACACTACCTTTAATATAATTTTCAAAAACTCCTTTAGTACTATACTCTATTAATGTATATAATGGAACAAGTGAATGTAAACCACTAGAAGCATTTCTAAAGTTTATCTTTTTATTTTCTTGTTCTAAAGTTAGTTCATCAATATTTAATTCTTGATTATACTTGTAGTTTATACCTAGATTTAAAATAGAAAAATTGGTTTTACTATATAAATTTCTTGCTTCTTGCCAATCTGATAGAAAGCTTCTTAAGTTAGAATTGTCAAGCTTGATATCAAACCAATTAGGGATAACAGCAACAATATTTCGTTCTGTTGGAATATATAAAGTCTTGATTCTTTTATATCCAACTATGTGATTTTCAGTTTTCCAATTAAAAATAAAAGAGTTGTCTTTTTTCGAATAAGTGAATTTTAGAATAGATGTTTCAAATTCAATAGTCGATTTAGAAGATAAAAAACCTTCAAGTTTATGAAATTCTACTAAGTTATTTTCAAAGTATCCTTCTTTCTGAAAGTTTTCAGCAGATTGGTTACTGAAAATTTCTTTTTCAACCCAAGAACAATAACACGCTATCTTGTTAATAGTACTTTTACCTGAGCTTTGAAGTCCTATCAAAACATTAATGCGTTTTAAATCAATAGTTATTGATTTAATAGGGCCAACATTTTTAATAGTTAATCTTCTCATCTTTAGTATTGTATTATTGTTTATAGATATAGCATAACTGCTGTTATACAAAAGTAATAAAATTATTGTAGCAATAGTGTTTATAGATTGGGTGAAGTAATCCTTTATCAGCTAAAGAATTTTCTGTATAGCCATAGTAATCCTGTGCCTACTACAGATACGATAATCATAGAGGTAATCGGCATAAAGAATGAAAAACCTGGGCGCTGGATACGGATATCGCCAGGTAACTTGCCAAACCAATCCAGATTAAACGAAGTGAACTGTATCAATAGACCTATGATGACGATGATACAACCGATAAAGATGACTGTTTTTCCCATAAGAGTAAAGGTATAAAAATACATGCACTTCCCTTTAGGAAACTATTTAATTATTGTTAAGGAGACAGGTATTAGGGTGTTTTAATAGTATCTTTGAGTATAGAGTTATTGAGGTAGCTCCTCATTTAAAAAGATAAGATATGAAAGTAGAGATATGGTCGGACATCATGTGTCCGTTTTGTTACGTCGGAAAGAAGAATTTTGAAAATGCGTTGGTACAGTTGCCTTTCGCAGATAAGATAGAAGTAGAGTGGAAGAGCTTTCAGCTAGATCCAGATCTACCAGTAGAAGGGTTAGACATGTCTACTAAAGAATATCTAGCTAAACGCAAAGGTATGCCAGAGCAACAGATACAAGGAATGCTAGAGAACTTAAAACAAGCAGGTAAAGCAGTAGGTATCGAGTTTAATCAAGACCAATCTATTCCTGTGAATACGATTAGAGCTCATCGCTTTGTACACTTCGCACAGTTACAAGGAAAAGGGAATGAGGCTAAAGAAGTAGTGTTTAAAGCTCACTTTACAGATGGAAAAAATGTAGGGGATATAGCAGTATTAGTAGCACTAGCAGAGCAGATAGGACTAAATGCAGAAGAAGTAAAAGCGTTCTTAGCTACTGACGAACAGCTAGATGAGGTGACAGCGGATATTACAGAAGCACGTGCTCTAGGAATATCAGGAGTGCCATTCTTCGTATTAGATAGAAAATACGGTGTATCAGGAGCTCAACCTACAGAGTCTTTTGTAGAAGCACTGACACAAGCATTCCAAGAAAGCCAACCTAAATTCGAAATGAAAGGTGGTAGTGATGCGGCAGCATGTGGCCCAGAAGGATGCGAGATATAAGTACCTATAGTTGATTTATAAATATGAACAGCCCATTTATACAGTGTATGAATGGGCTGTTTTATTTTATACGAGTAGAGAATCACCTTAGTAAGTATTAAACATAAAACAAAGTTATAATGTCTTTTTACTGCCATTTTAGATAGGGTGGTCGGCATGTGGTCGGCTAGTGATGGGCATTTGGTCGGCTTAAAAGTGCTAAAAATAGCCCATCACTATCCTATCACAAGGTTAGCAATATGGAATCACGTGGAAGAAAGTCGCTATAATTCTTTTGTATCATCGGTTTTGAGACAAAAAAAATGAGGAAGCTAATCCTAAAATAGACCGAGAAACCTCTATATAGTTAGTATCTTTGAGGCACTAGAAAACAAAGAAAGATACATGGGATTGAAGATTCTACATACAGCCGACTGGCACTTAGGGAAGAGATTAGATAACTTTAGCCGCCTAGACGAACAGCGTATAGTGCTAGACGAAATCTGCGAGATAGCAGAACGCGAAGCAGTGGATGTAGTCTTAGTAGCAGGAGATTTATTTGATACGTTTAACCCTCCAGTAGAGGCTGTAGAATTATTTTATAAAACACTTAAACGCTTAGCGAAGAACGGAGAGAGACCTGTTATCGCTATAGCTGGTAATCACGATAGCCCTGAGCGTATAGACGCACCAGATCCGTTAGCACGAGAGTGCGGGATTATCTTAGTAGGACTGCCTCATGCTGAGGTGACTCCTTTTGAGATAGAAAATCAGTTTAAAATATCGAAGTCAACAAATGGTTTTTTTGAATTGAGATTAGATCGATTTAAACAACCGATACGCATATTACACACTCCTTATGCGAATGAGGTAAGGCTAAAGAAAGCATTAGACACAGAAGATAAAGGAGCAGCTCTTAATGAGGTGTTAGGAGAGAGTTGGCAAGCTTTAGCAGATAAGTATTGTAAGACTAAAGGGGTGAATCTATTGATCTCGCATCTGTATATGATGAACCGAAATGGAGAGTTATTAGAAGAACCTGATGGGGAGAAGCCTCTGAAAGTAGGTAATGCAGATATTATATACAGTGACATTATTCCAGAGCAAGTGCAGTACACGGCACTTGGGCATTTACATAGAGCACATCAGGTGGGGGTAGAAGATAGACCTGTAGTCTATTCGGGTAGCCCATTGAGTTATAGTTTTAGTGAAGCAGGTCAGCAGAAGTATGTGATGATCTTAGAGGCAGAAGCTGGCAAACCTATTACCTATACGAAGGTGGCACTAGAGAGTGGAAGACAGCTGTCACGAGTGAAGTTTAATAGTGTAGATGATGCTGTAGAGTGGTTAGTAGCAAATCCGTATCATCTAGTGGAGTTAACCATAGTAAGTGATACCTTCTTAAATGGAGATGATATCAAGAGGTTATACACTGCTCATGATGGTATTATTACGATTATTCCACAAGTAACATTGGGGGATAAAGGAGAACAAGCGAATGTAAAACAGGTAAACTTAGAGCAAGATATGCAAGGATTGTTTAGAGATTACTTTAAACAGCGCAATAAGGGACAAGAGCCTAATGAGGAGTTGATGGATTTGTTTAACGAGATTTTAGATTAGAGCAGTATGATACCAATTAAGTTAACGATAGAAGGACTGTATTCTTATCAAGAAAAACAAGTTATTGATTTCACCAGTCTTATAGAAGCAGGGTTATTCGGTATATTCGGTAAGGTCGGATCGGGAAAGTCTTCTATTTTAGAAGCTATTTCTTTTGGGCTTTACGGAGAGACAGAGCGTATGAACTCTCGTGATAACCGTGCATATAATATGATGAACCTAAAGTCTGACCGTTCGGTAATAGACTTTGAGTTTTATAATTTTAAAGATGAGAAATACCGCATCTATAGAGAGTTTAGAAGAAACTCTAAGCGCTTCGATGATGTAAAGAGAGGTGAGGCAACACTGTATAAGGATGAAGATGGTATCTGGGTACCACAGAAAGAGTTGAATATACAGGAAGTAGTGGGGCTGAGCTACGAGAACTTTAAGCGTACTATCATTATCCCACAAGGGAAATTCAGAGAGTTTATAGAATTAGGAGGGAAGGACAGAACGAAGATGATGCAAGAGATATTCAGCTTAGATCGTTTTGACCTTGCTGATAAGACTAAACGATTATATAGCTCGACTAAGGAGAGTCTGAATATAATAGAAGGAGAGCTAAAGAGCTTTAGCCAAGTCACAACGGAGCAGATAGCAGAGCAGAAGGCGCTACACCTACAGGAGACTGAGAATTTTAACCTACTGAATAAGAATTTTAAGGAAGAAAACGATAGTTATCAGAAGGTCAAAGCAGTGAAGGATGACTTCGAAGCCTTGGCAATAAAGAAATCAGAGTTAGGTTCATTAGAAGTGAAGTTACCTGAGATAACTGCCCAGAAGAACGAATTGTCTCAGTATGAGCAATTAGATAAAGCATTCTCTACTGTGCTGTTAGAACAACAAAAGACAGCTGATAAGGCAGTGAATCGAGAGGCTCGATTAGCTACATTGATAAAAGAAACTACAGAGCTACAAAGCCAGTTTAAGAAAGTGACAGATGAGCTCAAAGTAGCAGAACAACAGTATGCAGGTTTAGAACACCTCAAAGCAGAGTTGTATGAGTTGAATTTGATCAAAGAAATCAAGAAAGCTAATCTCGCTAAGGAGGCCTTATTAGAGCGTTATCACAAAGGAAAGTCTTTTGTAGTAGATGCTGAGAAGGCATTAGAAGGGAGCAAACTTGCTTTAGCACAAAAGGAGATAGAACTAAATACTGCCAAAACAGCTAGAGTAGATACAACGATGCTGATGGCTATAGAGGCATGGTTCGGTCAGCAATCTTTTATTCACAAAGGGATTCAAGATGTGCAACAGCATATGAATGCACTACAGACAGAGTTACAAATAGTAGAAAAGGATATCTTAGGTCTAAAGTTAAAGGATATCAATCATTGGGAACAAGAGATAGAGAAGTATAGAAATCACTTTGAACAAGAGATTAATACGATAGAAGTAGAGTTGCGCAATCATAGAGTAGCACAACAGTTAGTACAGTACGCTAATGAGCTTCACGAGGGGCAACCTTGTCCTTTATGTGGTTCTGCACATCACCCTCATATTCTTCAGGGAGACGATGTGTCTTCTGCTATACAGCAGTGTGAACTTCGTCTAAGTGATATAAAGGATAAACAAGAGCGCTTAAAGAAGTATGAAAGAAAAGCTACTGGTCTTTTTGATAAGAAGAAACTCTTAACAACACAATGGCAAGAAAGCCAGCAGAGAGAACAACACTTCCAACAGGAGTTAGTCTCTCATCAGCAGAACTTTGTTTGGACTGTGATAGAAAAGGGGAATGAAGCACAGTTTATTGAGTTAAAACAAAGAGCTGAGTTAGCGAATAAGCAAGTAGAATCTCTGGAAGCACAGTTTGCTACAGTAGGAAAAGAAGTAGAACAGCACAGAGGACATGTAGATAAGTTTACCAAAGAACTAAATGCGATAGAAGTAGAAGGTGCAAGTCTAGAGAGTGAGATCAAGTCTAAGAGTACACAGATTATAAGATTGCAGATAGAGACCTATCTAAGTTTAGAGGAGACTTTATTAGTACAACAAGTACAACAACGAGAAGCTAATGTAACCTTAGTAGAACAACGCTATAAAGATCTAACGAACCAATATCAGATGATGTCTCCTAAGTTGGCAAGCTTACAGACAGAGAGGAATAGTGTACAGGTAGAATTAAATGAACTGAAAGTAGCTGTTGATCAGTTTAACGAGCAGATTAAAGCTTTATTAGTCAATCATCAAGTACAATCTGTAGAGGAAGTGCGTAGTGTGTTGGATAAGCAGATTAATGTTGTAGAACGTAGAGAACAAATACAAGCATTCGAAGTACAACTAGAGGTAGTCCGTAATGCAGTGAGTACTTTAGAAGTGAAGTTAGAAGGTATTTCTTTTGATCAAGAGAAGTTTGCTAAACAGCAAGAAGTAATAACGAAGTTAGAACTACAGGTCAAAGAAGCGACAGAGGCTGTGGCTAAATTGGCAGGAGAAATAGACCGTTTAGAAAAAGACTATGCGAAGAAGCAGAACTTACAGAAGCAGTATGATGCAATAGAAAAACGAGTGAAGAATCTGAATACACTATTGACGATGTTTAGTGGAGCTGGTTTTGTAAACTATGTGTCAGCTATCTATTTAAAGAACTTATGCGATATGGCGAATGCTCGTTTCCATCGATTGACGAATAACCAATTGAGCTTACAGTTAAATGAAGCGAATGAGTTTGAGATCATAGATTATTTGAACAATGGGAAAGCGAGAAGTGTGAAGACCTTATCAGGAGGACAGAGTTTTCAGGTGTCTTTATCTCTAGCGTTAGCATTAGCAGAGAGTGTACAGAGTCTGTCTAAGTCAGATAGAAACTTCTTCTTTATAGATGAGGGGTTCGGTACGCAGGATAGTGAGTCAGTTAATATTGTATTCGAGACGTTGAGCAATCTGCATAAAGAGAATAGGATAGTAGGTATTATCTCTCACGTAGACGAACTACAAGAGCGTATCCCTATGTCTCTATCCGTTGTAAAAGATGAAGAACGAGGTAGTGAAGTAGTGATAAATTATTAGTAAATCTTATTAGATACTACAGCCCAGTCAGCGATGATTGGGCTTTTTTATGGTATAGTTTTAGTGGCTTAATACATTGATTTATAGTTTGTATTGTTTTTAAGTAACTTTTAAATTACCTTTGAAGTGTTAAAATAAATTAATAGCACCATGAAAGAAAATAGAGATGTGAAGACTTGGTCACAAGTAAAAGATGAGGTGTTTGGTGTAGTTGGCGAACCGAAAAGAGATGAGATAGAGAGAGAAGTAGAGACTTTTAAAGTAGGATTATTGCTTAGAAAGGCAAGAGAAGAGAAAAAACTAACTCAAGCAGAACTAGCTAGTTTAGTGAATAAGAAGAGAGAATATATCTCTCGAGTAGAAAATAATGGAAGTAATATGACATTAAAGACGTTATATGATATTGTAGAAAAAGGATTAGGCGGAAAGGTGACAATATCCATTGAACTATAAATATACAGCCCAGTCAGCGATGATTGGGCTTTTTGTTTATTTTGATGAGGTAGATTCGATAACTATAAATCTACTTAGTAGAGAGATAGCTAACCCAAAAAAGGCTACTATAGCAAAGGCGGTCTTAAGAGATGAATGCTGTGCAATAAAGCCAATAACAGGTGGGCCTAAAAAGAAACCAATAAAACCGATACTAGTAATTAATGTTAAGGCTTGCTGAGGTGGCATTGTTTTAGTATGTCCTGCTAAGTTATAACACATGGGTACTACTGCGGATACACCTAAACCTACAATCATAAAAGAGATAATAGTAGTATATACTCCAGGAAATAATACTGAGGCTCCTAATCCTATAAAAAGGAGGATACCACAGAAGAGTAAAGTTCTCTGTTCTCCAAATCGTCTTACTGTGAAGTCTGATATAAAACGACCACTAGCCATCGCAAACATATAGGCCGTTAACCCATATCCAATAAGCTGTATAGGAGCATGCGTAACGTGCTTCATATATTCACTTGACCAATCTGTCATCATTCCTTCTGCTACCATAGCGAAGAAGGCTAATAGCCCTAAAAGGACTAAGTTCTTATCAGGTAATTGAAAGCCTTTCTTTTCTGTTAGTATAGGATTATCACTAGTAGTGTCGTTCGTTTCAGGAATAAGGTATTTAAAAAGCAGTAGAGAAATAATAATCCCTACGGTAGAGTAATAGATAAAATGTTCTAAAGGTGGGACATAACTACTGATCATCTCTGCGCCTAACCATGAAGCAGCAAAGCCTCCTATACTCCAAGTACCGTGTAGAGAGCCTATGATTTGCCCTTTATATAGTTTAGAGACCTTAATAGCCTGTGTATTGATAGAAATATTAGTGATATTACTAATCGCTCCAAATAAGACTAAGTTTACTTTTAATTGCCATAATACCTCCCAATATCCAATACCTACTAACAGTACTAAATAAGTTAATAGAAAGAGTAGAGTTGCTTTTTTACTGCCTAATTTCTCTATTATTCTACCAGCTATAGGAAGAGTTATTAAAGTTCCTATAGAAATGTATAATAAGACAAATCCCCAAGCAGAGTCATTTACTCCGAAAGCTTCTTTAATAGTAGGAATACGCGATGCCCATGAGGCAGATATCCCTCCAAAGATGAAGAATAATGCAGTAACGGCTATGCGGGCTAAGTGTTTTGACATAAGGTTTTAGATTGAAGGCAGTAAATGTATAAATAAAAAAACGGTCTGTTGTTTAGACAGACCGTTTAGGTGATTATTATTTTTTGATTGCTTTAGCAATGCTTTCTAAGTTTTGGTTGAAGTCCATCAGCTGACCTAATACTTGAGCCACTTGATTGTCTTTACCTGCCATACCTAATTTGTTTTGTTTAATAAAGATATCTTTAATATCCTCCCAACGTTTGCGCTCTACATCTGTCAGTCGGTTAGCCAGTTCTTTTAGTTTAAGTAAGTTTGCTTCTGTATCAGATGTCAAGGTCTGTGATTCGTTCTCATAGTGTGTTAAGATTAACTCATCTATTTCACTATCGTTCATCAGTGGAACTATCCTACTCATCATCTTATTCATATCACGGTAAGAACCTTGTAGCTTAAAGGCAGGCTCTGTTCTATAAGCATTGTCCATACTTGCACTTAAGATATATTGCTGATTTACCTTTAGTACAATATCTCTTACTGTGATTGATTTCTTTAATACAGCAGTAAACTCTTCTATCTCCTGCCCACTAAAGTTCCCTTCTAATGATAAAGATTCTTCTGATTTTGTTTCGATGTGGTTAATCAGTTTATAGAAATCATCTAAAGAGTTACTACTTAATTTTTGTAAATAGGTATTCTCAGCAATAGCGTTTTCTAATAAACTTAGCTTAAACAAATGCTCTGTACTACCAATCACATCTCCTAAGTTATAGGTATCAGCACGGTTAGCTAACATATCAGGTATCTGAAACTTCTCTCCTGATTCTGTGTATGGGTTACCTGCCATAATGATACAGAATCGCTTACCTCTTAGGTCATAAGTCTTACTCTCTCCTTCGAAGATTCCATCCATCTTACGCTGTCCATCGGCTAGAGATATAAACTTCTGTAGAAATTCAGAACTACAGTGCTGTATATCGTCTAAGTACAGCATTACGTTGTCCGCCATCTCAAAAGATAAGTTTATTTTCTTTAGTTCTTCTCTTGCACCAGAAGTCTTAGCTTCTGTAGGGTCAATAGAGGTAATAGAGTGTCCAATAGTAGGTCCGTTAATCTTAACGAAGTGAAGACCTAAAGCATTGGCTAAGTATTCCATTAGAGTAGTCTTACCATATCCAGGAGGAGATACTAATAATAACATTCCCATACGTGCTGTACGTTTGTTATCACCATAAACTCCTATCTGTTTGGCTAAGTTATTTCCAATTAATGGAAAATAAACTTCATTAATCAGTTTATTACGAACAAAAGAAGTCAGTACACGAGGTTTCAGTTCGTTTACTTTTAATGATTTCTTGTATTCGCTTAACAACATATCTTTAGTAGCAATAAAGTCTGTAAACATTGGGACACGCTCAGTCTCGAATACTTCAAGCTTGTGCATATATTCGTGATAGTCTAATGTATAAGTATCTTGTACTATTAAAGCGTGGTTCCCTTTTAAGTTGTTTAAGATTATAGTGTCAGTACTCTCTTTTAAAGTATAGTTATATTGCTTTTCAAATAACAATAAACAACATGCTTCATCAATATACTTTTTATATATAGCAGCTTTAGGTTCATTATCTATATAAGAATACAACCAGTTCTGTATTAAATAAAAAGCATCTAATGTAGATAAGGTGGTATCGTTAATATCATTCTCAAAGATTACACTAGCATTCTTTTGTTGTAAGAAAGTAACAAACTGTTTCTTTAATATAGAAGCCTGTTCTGCTTTTGTAAAGAATACTCCTGATGAGAACTCTTCAAAAATATAATTAGCGACCTCTTTCTTGTATGCTAATTCACGCAATGGTGATTGCCATTGTGCATATAGCTCCTCTAATTGATTAATTATATATTGATAATTAGTACTGCTAGGAAATACCTTTTGTACAGCAGCAGCACTATTGATATTCTTCAATAAAGACTCCCTTACTTCCGCTTCTAATTTATACCAGAATACTTGTGCCGAAACACGGATAGCAGGAGCATACGTCAATATTCCTAATTCTGCTTTTAGTTTCAGTAAGGCTTGTGTAATCTCTAATCCGTCAAAGTCGTGTACACCTTTTAGATATCCTTCAGAGTAGTTCTGTTCTGTTCTAAACTTAACTGCTTCATTAATATCTAATGAAGGATTAGTGCGTAGTTCTTGTATTATTTGATAAGCTAAGTACTCTGCTCTATATACTTCGTTATTTTCAGAGATGATGTCTTGATTCCATATCTCCTTATAGGCATAGATCTTATCATTATGAATAGGATAAGTAAAGCTAGTACCTGTTAAGTGATAATACAGAATATCATTACGTCTAACGATAGTAAGGTCTAATGGCTGTTTGTTGACTAAGAATTTATGAGTACCTAAACTGATTACATTTTCTCCATCAGCGAATAGGTCTTGTTTATCTCTTAGTGTACGCAGTGCATCTTCTTGACTCGTCTTAACGCTGTTTTCTAAATTTTCTGCTTTAGATACATCTCCTAAGTCATTTAATTCAATAACTAATTGACGTACCTTATCGACCATAAGGTCAGTAGAGAAAAATGCAAGTATCTCCTCTTTCGTTTTGAAAGAAGAAGACTTATTCTCTATATTCTTTAATATACGTAGACCTATCTGTTCTAACGAACTCGTACGTCTATTGATCTGTTCAACTAATTTAGTCTTACGCGTATCAAAAGCTTTAGAAACTTCTTCTCGCTTATCGGCTATCTTTAAGATGAAATCATCGAAGTCAGCAAACTTACTCTCCAGTTCTTCTACTTGAACACTTACTTTAGAATGGTATTCGTCACACTTCTCAGGAGAATTAGATAATTCTAAGAAGTTGATGATACTTTGGTCAAGTAAGGTTAATTGAGCATGAAACTCTGCGATAGATTCATTCGTACGTAGAGAGTCTATCTTTCTCTTCAGTTGAGAACGCACCTCATTAAGCGAAGCAAATATTACAGATATCTTCTCTATAATCTTTGTCGCCTGTGTAGTGTCTTCTATTTTTAAACTGTTTAGTATGTCTATCAGCAGTTCTAATTCAGCTGATATTGCCTTACAGTTTTCGTCTATAGCATTAGCATCAATTACTTTGACTACCTCATTTACTTTAGCCTTTTGATCTACTACTTTTTGCTCATAAGGAACGAGTGCTTGTTCTTGTAGTAAGAAAGCGATTGTTTTATCAGATAGTGATTCATTGGTTTTACCTAATTGCTCTTGATAATTCTCTAAGATAGTTAAGTCAACATATTTAGTCTGACGAGCACTGATGACTTCACCTAATAGCTTTCTGTTTTCAGCTAATAGATGTACTAATCCTTCCAGCGTATCACCTTTAGCATTCTTAACATTAAAGAGCTGTTTATCTACTTTCGCTTTTAGATCAGTTAATAGACCAGCGGCTCTCTTGCGTTGCTCTTGTACTTTTTCAAACTCATCTATAGCAGTATTAGCGATACTTCTTATCTGCTCTAATGGTTCATCTAAGCTTTTAGTTTCTTTGGTTCTTATCCAGAAGTAGGCATCTATAATGTCATTTGCTTTCTTAGCTATATCACCGTACAGCCCTTCATACGAATCTTCTTTATCGATGAGGTGGATGATCTCTTGACATTCAGCCATCGCTTTAACGATGTCCTTATTCCCTATTTTGTATAAGTGATTCTCTTTTTGTTCCTTATTCTCTATTAATGTAGCAGCATAAGGAGTTTCCCATATTTGTACTACGTGATGTCTTACTGCCTCATTCTCTGAGCGAAAATAGATTAACTTACCATCGTTAAACAACGTAAAACCACTACATACGATAGGAGTTTCTACTTGTTGTTTGATGATGTTATAAGACATCAGGGTATAGATATTGTTCTCTGCTTGATAGAATAGATATAAGTAGTCCTCCCCATTATGAGAAGGGATAGTTCTTACAAATTCTAAGTTGTGAACACTGTTATCAAATATTTTATAATCTCCATTCTGTAAATAGTATCCATTAGAGAATAAAATACCTTGGCCATCAGGGAGAAGTATACCTGTTTCATTTAAGGCAGGTACATTGATAACTTGTTTTGTTCTATTATTAAAGATAAAAGCACGGAAATCCTCTTGGTAAGGTTTAATGCGTATAGCAATAAAGTTACCTAAGTCAGCGTAGAAGTAATCAGCATCATCTAACTGCTGATCGGCATTCTTTACAGGTTCAGAGTATATTCCTTGTCCATTATCTGTGTTGTCTTCTATTTTAAAAGTAATATCACCACCTACTGCTTCTATAAATACCTTGTCTTGTATAGATACGTGAGGGTGTACTCCTAAGCGTCTGTTCTCAAGATTAGTCTTAATCCAATTGAACTCAAACTGAGGACTCTTTACTACTTCGTGAATGCTACGGTCATCCTGATAAATCAATTGATTATCTTTGATTAACCACTTAAATGCTTTTAAGTTATCTGCATTCTTACTTGTTTGGAATACCATATAGAGGTAATTCTCTGTCTTCTTAAATCTGCTGAAGATAGAGTCTCTATAGTATTTATATAAGTTTTTATAATCACTGATGAAGTTCTCATCATAGATAAAATCTAAAGGTTGAGGTAAGAACTGATCATTTTCAAAGCGGTATATACTAAATACATCACTTAACTGAATATCAGTCTTTAGCCCAAAGTGTACGTTATAGGCAAAAATACAAGTTGTATCAAAGGCAATAATACCTCTGGCAGTACAGTTGTTTTCTGTCGTAATACGTTGATTAGCGATAAGTTTTAGATCAACAGAAGTAAAGATTTCTTTACGATCGTCATTCAGTGCATTTAATCGTTGGATTAAATCGCTCTTTTGACTTTGTAGTCTCTTCTGTATAATCTCATAAGTGTTAGAATCTAATGATTCTATATTTTGGTTTTCTAATTCAGCCATATATAAAGGATACTTTGTATTAGAACGATAAGACTAATACGTAGGTAAATTAAAAATAGAGTAGGGGTAAATAGGAGAAAAATCACTCTTCTCTGTAGAGAAGAGTGATTAGTATACATTAAGATAACTTTTTATTCCCTATACCGAAACTCTGAACAGCATCAGCTATATTGCTTAATAAGCCCATATTGTCCTCAGTTGCGTTTTGTTGCATCTTAAGTACTAATGATGCAATACTAAGATTCTTTAAATCTTCAGTTGTGATATTAAACTGACTCGCATAGTGCTTAATATTATTAAATAACTCACCTTGACTGATAGTAGAACCATCACCTAATAAAGCAAGTTTAATATCTTGAGCATTCTGACTCTTGTCGATTAATTGGTCAAATCCTTTTGCACGAGTCACTTGATTGATAATGTTTTCGAAGAACATTGTTTCTCCACCTACGATATCAATCTTAGCAGTCTGAAGTGCAGAAGATAATACGTTAGCTTGTGATTGAGCAATGTCTTTTTGGATTGTGATAGCAGCCAATTCCACTTCTTTTTCTTTCTGAAGTTGAAGTTTGAACTCTTCGTGTTCTTTACCAACGCCATCCATTTGCTTCATAGCATTTGCTTTCTCTTTTAATCCTTCAGCATCTGCTATTGCTTTTTCTTTCATCACTTCTGCTTCAGCTAAACCTTCTTTTCTCTTCGCTTCTGCTTTCGCTTCTATACCAGCTGCTTCAGCAGTTGCTATACGTTGTATTTTAGCAGCATCTACGATACTTTGTTGTTCTACAGCCTCTGCTTTTGCTTTGATTACTTCTGCCTCAGCTAATCCGATAGTAGCATCTTCACGAGCTTTTGCATCTGCAAGTATCTTACGTGCCTCAGCTTGTTTAATAGAAGCTTCTTTCTCTGCTTCTGCTTCGATTAGCATTTGTTGAGAGATTTGCTCTTGAGCAGATTTTTTAGCTTCTGCCTCTTTCACTGTTCTGATTAAGTTTTCTTCTGCTTGTCTACTTGCTTGAGTGATACCTACTTGTTTCTCTCTTTCTACAGCGCGTAGTGCTTCGACGTCTTTGATATTTTGTTGTTCTTCCACAACTCCTTTTTCAAGCTGTACTCTTTCGCGAATAACATCTTGTATAGTCTTTTTCTCTTCCTCTACAGCGCGTTCTTTGTTGATTTGAGCCAATGTTACGATACGCTCTCTTTCAGTTTGTTCTAACGCTCTGTCTTTTTCTACTCTTTCTGTTTCCACAGCATCAGTACGCTCTTTATTTTTAGCAGCGATGATTACTTGACGTAGTTTATTCTCTTCTAATACAGCTAGACTTTCTTCAGTAGAGATGCGTACACTCTCAGATTTAAGACGTTCTTCTTCACGTACCTTTTGAATCTCAGCTTCTTCACGAGCGCGGATATTATCCACTTCTCTGCGTTGTTTCTCTTCTTTTTCTGATAACTGTCTTTCGAGTTCTAAGATAGCTTCACGAGCTTCCACGTCTTGCTTCTTGATTACCTTTTGCTCATCTCTACGGATAAGATTAGCATTGATGTTTTGTAATGCAGTAAGTTCAGTAATCTTTTTGATACCTTCAGAGTCAAGAATGTTCTGAGGATCTAAGTAAGAGATATTTGTTTGTTCTAAGTAGTCAATAGCACAGTCATCTAAGATGTACCCGTTTAAGTCTCTACCTATGATATTAATAATCTCTTCTCTAAACTCTCTACGAGCTTCGTATAATTCGATAAATTCAAATTTCTTACCTACTGTTTTTAAAGCTTCAGAAAACTTCGCTTCGAATATGTTTCTTAGCGTTTCTACATCACTTGCACGCTCACAACCTAATGTTTGTGCCACATTAATTACGTCTTCTATAGACTTGTTAACTCTGATAAAGAAAGCTACTTTAATATCTGCACGAATATTGTCTTTACAGATAAGACCTTCGTTTTGCATTCTATCGATTTGTAGTTTTTTTACAGAGATATCCATAATCTCCATTTTATGGAATACAGGAATTACATAAATACCTTTGTTGAAAGCTACTTTAGTTCCTCCAACCCCAGTTCTTACTATAGATTTACCTTGTGGTATCTTCTTATAGAAAGATGCAAGTATTGCAAAAAATAATAATACTAATAGAAAAAGTGCGCCTATAATAATAGCTATTAATGTCCCTAGACCAAACTCACCCATAGATTTTAGTGTTTATAGTTAATAATTAATGTATTCTTCTTACTTGGAAGATATTTTCTTTATCACATTTTTTAATGATAATGACTTTCTCTCCATATTTTATTTGGTTACCATCTGTACTCTGTACCAATATCTTGATTGGATCTTGATCGATGACTACCTCCATATTTCCTTGTTTATCTGCAGTGATACTTGATAACATAACACCTTCTTTTCCGATAAAGTCTATTGCCTTCTCTCCGTGATAGCCTGTATTTTTTAAAAACTTAACTAGCGGAAGTGTAGCATAGTGTGTTAAGATAATCGCTATAAAAGAAAGTGGAATTAATATTAAAACAGACCAAAAACTTAGATTCACTACTTTAGGGATTGTAGTAGTTAATAATGTACCTGCCCAAGTAAAGAATTTAAAGATGGTTAATACAATCATGAAAGGGATCTTCCCTACATTCATAAACTCAAGTATCTGCATAAAGATACTTGGCTGACGTACATCTACATGATCTGCTACATCCACCTCTTTATCATGAGTAATGTCTAGATGACTTTGTTGCAAATCAAAGTCTGTATCTACATCTGCATCTATGTCTATGTCAACATCTATTTCAGGGTTGACATCCATATCAATATCAAAACCATCAAAACCTCCTAATAAAGCCGAGAATATCCAATAGATAAAGGTTATCCCCATTAATACGCTCATAATAGCGTTTGGAAGCGGATTGAATAAATGATGAATTATTTCTGTCATTTATGAATAGCGTATTATATTAATATGTGTTTAAAATTTACCAAATATAACTTAATTTTAAGAAAGTGTTCTGCTTTATTTTGACAATATTATAACATGAACGAACAATTTATCCTTTTAGGATACCTCTTTTGAGAAATAGGACTGGGATATACTTATTTCTATGATACCAAATAGAATAATTGCAATCTTATGAGTGATTATTTATCTGTTTTATTAAAAGGAATAAGTTGCATGGATTGACATTGTAGTTCCAACTCCTCTAGTATAGTCAGCGTGAATACCTCTGTATTGACTTACTGGCGGATAGTAGGTTTTATTGAATAAATTGTCAATGCCAAGTGAGAGTGACCAATGGTTATTAGGTTTATAATTTGCACTAAGGTTAAATAGATTGACTTCACTTATGGGACCTTGTCCGTTTTTATATTTTCCATTGATGTTGGGGCTAAAGTGTTTTCTATTTCCTGTATTTATCCAAAATAAGGATAGAGTAGCCTTATTGAATGGAGTATATGTAATAAATGCAGTTGCTTTATTAGGCGGTATTCTATCTCCTCCTAGATATTCTAAGATGCCTTTTTTATTCTCTGTTTTTCCTTCTATAGTGGTGAAAGTACCACCCATTTTTAAGCTCTTCATTACTCTAGCCTCTAAAGCTATTTCGAAACCTTTAATCTTTTCAGGTTCTCTACTAGGCATCAGATATCCTCCGACATCTATAAGGTTAATACCATATTTAGAAGTGCTGATATAATATGAGGTTTGTAGTGAGAAAATGCTGTATTTACTAGAGAAACCTATTTCGTAATTATTAGTAATCACAGGGGAAGTCTCTAAATTATTCAGCGTATTAGCATCTGCTCTTCTCAATATTTTTCCTACTTCATTGAGGGAAAAACCTTGTGAGTAACTGATAAATGGATTGAAGTAATCATATTTAGTGTATCGGATACCTGCGTTAAATACTGTGGCTCTATAAGTTAGTTTACCTCCATTGACAGCTATAGAGCCTTCGTTATTAGGGCCTGTTGATATAGTGGTGTAATCATTGATTTTTACATTCGAATTTTCATAACGAATCCCTCCTTTAAAGATAAAGTCATCTAATATATCTATCTTTAACTGTGCATAAGGGGCTATGCTTAGCATTTTCATTTGGGGAGTTAATATTCTACCATCTGTGAGGTCTTGCATAGTCATATCACTGAGTAGATCAAAACCATAAGTAATTTCAATAGGAGTATTATAAAGCGTAAAAGGAGTATTAAAGTTAGTTCTCATTCCTTTCTTTTTTGATATTATCCTAGTTTGACCTGGACCATACCAGACTGTTCCTTTCGGTACATAACGATTCATCGATTGAAAGGAAGTGATGTAAGCACTAATGTCTAATCGGGTATTAGCATAAAGTGCATCGTTAGTATAGGTCAGCATAGCATTGTGATTGTATGGTGTACCTACTGGTTTTCCACCTTCACTACCTCTTATGCCTATAGCAGGCTCCTGTCCATAACGTCCTGGTTTCGTTTTGTACTTCTCATCTTGTACGGTAGTGTAATAATTGTAGAGTAGTTGTAATGAGGAGGAATCATTGAGCTGATAAGATAGTTTTGTGAAGATGTTTCGCTCATAAGAATTAGATAGACCACCCAGTTGTCCTAATGGCAAGCCTTCACCATCTCTTTGTAAGCCATTGTATTTAAGATGCCCACCTATAGCGTAGCTGAAGTTATTTATTCTACCTGAGAAGTACTGTCCTATTTGATAGCCTAAGGTTCCACTACTGTGATAAGGGTTAAAGGTAGTACCTATTTTAGTTTGCCCACTTAGTGGTTTGTTGCCTACATCTTTTCTAGTAATATAATTGATAATACCACCCGCAGATCCATTGCCATAGATAGACGTTGCTCCTTTTCTTACTTCTATTTTTTCGATAACATAAGGATCTAGAGAACGTATACTCCGGGCTCCATTCATTAAAGGGAGAGATTGTGGAATACCATCTATTAAAACTAGAAGAGGTCTTCCTCTCAGTGTCTGCCCTGTATTGGCTACTTTATTAGTAGCTGTAGCGAGTCCAGGTACTGTATTACCTAAGATATAGCTGATATTACTATTAATATCACTCTGTGTTTCTATTTCTTGTTTGGTAAGTATCGTTACAGAAGAGGGGACTGTAGAGATGTGTTCTGGTTTTCGGCCAGCAGTAATGATAATTTCATTTATAGTCTCAGGATTAACAGTAAGTGTAATTGTAAAGTTGTTAATCGTATCTTTTTGTAACTCAAGTGTCGTATAGTAATCAGCGTAATCAAAGACTTTTAACCTTAAGTCAACAGTAGAAGAATGAGTATCTGTTAGGGAGAATATACCAGTATCGTCAGTAATACCTACATTTTGATTATTTATCTCTACAACTACATTAGGAACAGCATGACCAGAAGGATTTTTTACTTGAAGATTTAAATGCTGTGCCTGTGAGAGCATTGATAATGAAGAGAATAGTGTGATGTAGAGTTTCTCTTTTCGGGAGGATAGTAATTTCATAACTTATTTATTTAGAATTATTCTGAATAAATTTATACAAAAGCATCACTTTATTAAAAAAAACAGACCGTAAATTGAGAGGCATATGTAGTTAAAGTTTTGAATAGTAGATGTTTAATTTTGATTATTTCACAGTTATTATAAAATGAATAGGGCCACCTTTATAAGGCGACCCTACTATTATAGTATATGATATCAGCGATTAGCTCAATCCTTCTATTAATCCATCTACTAAGTCAATTCTTAGCGCTTGTGGTGATTTTGGCAATCCAGGCATACGCATAATATCTCCTGCTATAGCCACGATGAACTCAGAACCTCTATTGATCACTAAATCATTGATTACAATGTCAAAATCTTTAGCTACACCGTATGCTGTTGCATCTGCAGAGAATGAATATTGTGTTTTGGCAATACATACTGGATATTGATCCATATCTGTGTTTTTTAGTTGGGCTAATTTCTTTTTAGCAGCAGAGGAGAACTCTACTTTATTAGCTCCATATATCTTCTTAGCGATATTCTCTATTTTTACAGCTATTGTTTCACTGTCTTGATAAGGGAAGTGAAGAGGTTTACTCGGGTTGTTTGCTATTGTGTTTACAACTACTTCAGCTAGGGCTTTAGCGCCTTCACCACCTTCTACGAATGCATTGTTAATCGCAAATCCAATGTGGTTATCCTTACAGTATTGCTCCACTATTTGTAGTTCCTCTGTATCATCAGTTGCATATTTATTGAAGGCAACTACTATGCTTTGCCCATAAGATTTAATATTCTCTACATGCTTAGCTAAGTTCTCTAATCCTTTGCGGATACCATCTGTATTTTTAGCTTTGATATCTTCGATAGCTACACCACCGTGCATTTTTAATCCTTGCGCAGTAGCTACTACCACTGTCAGTTTTGGTTGTAAACCAGATTTACGACACTTGATATCAAAGAATTTTTCGGCACCTAAGTCTGCACCAAAGCCTGCTTCAGTGATAACATAGTCTCCATAGCTCATAGCCATTTTAGTAGCGATAACAGAGTTACAACCATGTGCAATATTAGCGAATGGTCCACCGTGAATAAAGGCGGCAGTGTTTTCCGTAGTTTGTACTAAGTTAGGATTAAGTGCATCTTTTAATAGTACCGTAATAGCTCCAGCTACACCTAGATCTTTTACTGTAAACATACTTCCGTCATATCGATACCCTAATAAGATATTTTCGATTCTGCGTCTAAGGTCTTCTATATCTGTCGCCAGACACATAATAGCCATAATCTCAGAGGCTGGAGTAATGTCAAATCCTGATTCTTGTGGTACTCCATTAGCACTACCTCTTAGCCCAGTGTTGATATAACGCAAGCTACGGTCATTCACATCTAATACTCTTTTCCACAATATTTCTTTAATTCCGTTTTCATTAGCTCTATTCTGATAGATATAGTTATCAAATAAAGCACTTATCGTATTATGAGCTGATGTGATAGCGTGAAAATCTCCTGTGAAGTGTAGGTTGATATTCTCCATAGGCAATACCTGAGCATATCCACCTCCTGCAGCTCCACCTTTCATCCCAAAGCATGGACCTAAGGAAGGCTCGCGTAGAGCTACTACAGCTTTCTTACCTATTTTATTTAACCCCAACGCTAGACCTATAGATACAGTAGTCTTACCGATACCTGCTTTAGTAGGAGTGATTGAAGTAACTAATATTAAATTTGACTTATTGATGTTCTCTGTATTCATAGCATCTAGAGGAACCTTAGCCATATACTTTCCGTAAGGGATAAGCTCTTCTTCATTTACACCGATAGAGTGTGCTACATCTTGTATTCTCTTTAACTCACATTCACGAGCAATTTCGATATCTGTTTTCATTTATAATGATAGTTTGTGTTATTGAAGAGTAAAGATAAGGTTTTTTGTAAGGGCAATTATCGCTATTGTACTTAATTAAAGAAGGTATAAGTATTATGGCGAATTGTGTAATGAAAACCAGGACATATAAGTCGAAACCATAATTCTAGGATTCAATTTTTAGATTGCTTCTAAAAAATTAAGTGTTTTGTTAAATTCATATCTGTGTAGTGTAAATGGTTTAATTACTGAAGTGTTTTATTATTTTTTATATCTAAATAATAACATATATCTTTACAACTTTAATAATATATTGTTTTATAAATGAAGACTGAAGCACAATTAATAGAAAGAAGTGGTAATAAATGCGAACTATGTGAGGCAACTGGACATTTAAATGTATATGAAGTACCACCTGCAGCAGCTAATGAAGCAGATAGAGAAATCTATATTTGTGATACTTGTTTAGAGCAAGTAGAGAAGAAAGCTGAATTAGATGCTAATCACTGGCAATGTCTGACTACATCAATGTGGAGTGAATTTCCAGCTGTACAAGTAGTAGCTTGGCGTATGCTGAACCGTTTCCGTAACGAAAGTTGGGCAGCAGATAGTTTAGAGATGATGTATTTAGACGATGAACTTTTAGAGTTTGCTAAACTTACAGGAGATCATACAGGGGATGGAAGTGTAGACCTTCACAAGGACTGTAATGGTAATGTATTAGTAGGAGGAGATACTGTGACATTAATTAAAGATCTTGATGTAAAAGGATCTACTATTAATGCTAAGATCGGTACTGCTGTTAGAAATATCCGTTTAGTACACGATAATACAGAACAAATCGAAGGAAAGATAGATGGTCAACAAATCGTTATCTTAACCAAGTTCGTAAAGAAACAAGCATAATAAGCATATACTGATATAACAGCCTCTTTGTTTTAGACTTAGAGGCTTTTTTATTGGCTTTTGGTAGCGGTGAGTCCGTAGTGAGTCCGTTATGAGTCCGTAGTGACTCCGTTAATTCTCGATAAATAACGCAGTCATTACTTAGGTGTTATAGTAAGGTAATGCTGATATTACAAAGTAAATAGGTACGGTACTAGATGAAACTAGAAGCCTGAGAGAGTCTTGGTGATTATGTTGAGAGTATATTTTAGTAGCATGAGAGGATTAGAATAAACTTAACCAAATAGGAACACTAAATTCTTCTAAGAGATGTGCAAGTTTAGTCTCTTTATAAGTTTCTCTTGTGAGCCACTTTGCTTCTGCTATTTCTGAAGCTACTTCTAGCGTTTGATGATTGATTATAATATGATAGATATGAGCTTTCACTATAGTATTCTTTTCATTCACAGCTTCTGTACTATGTGTACCCAGTAGGGTTAGTTCATTTGTGTTTACTGTTAAGTTTAGCTCTTCTTTTAACTCTCTTACTAAGGCTTGTTCAGGAGTTTCTCCTTTTTCGATTTTACCACCTGCCATCATATAATAGGTAGACGTTTTTTTGCGTACAGTCAGTAATCGGTTATCTTGATCTGTTATTAATGCTGATGCTAAATATAGAATAGTAGGAGTTGTCATATTAGACAGTTTTTTAAAATGTAAAGATAGTATTATTAAAAATAACTGTTCAATCATGTTTTGCGAAACTTTATCTTGAGTAAAACAGTACAAAAAGGTTAATTAAAGAAGAATAAGTACTAAAATTAAATGGTTAATATTTAAATAATTAGTCGTCCATTTAGTAAAGTTTATTACTTTTACCAACGAAATAAATGAATTACATATATCAATCGACTTAAATGATAAAAAAAATATAAGTTTGTTGTGAAAATATGTTTTTCAATAAAAAAATATTTTATCTTTATTCTATCAAAGTAATACTTAGTATAGAATAAGATTTAGTGTATTACATTAGTTTTAATTTTTAAAATCCGTAAGCCTGATAAGAGGCGAAAATGAACATCACAATGGTAAAAGAAGAATTTACTGCATTATTTAAAGGGTATAAAGTACCTAATGAAATTAAAAGTTTATTGGAATTTCAGACATCTGAGAATATTCCATCTTATTATTCTAACGCTATCTATTTAATAGACGAGGATCCAGGAATCATCGAATCTATTTCAGAAGAAGAAGAATTTGTAAATTCGTTTGTTCCTTTTGCAGAGGCTAATAGTACTGGTAGTATTTTTGCTTTTTGGGTACAGGATAAAGCGGTAAAAAGTTTGGATAACTGTCCTATCGTTGTTTTTGGTGATGAAGGAGGAGTTTTTATCGTTGCTAAGAATATCAAAGAGCTATTACAGATATCAGCTTATGATGTGGAAGCAGTTGTGTTTATGGAAGAATTCTATTTCCCTGATAAAGAGGAACTGATAGAAGAAGGAGAATTCGATGCTGCAGAGTTCAATAAAGAATTCTTAGATTGGCTTCGTACTGATGCGAAATTAAAACCAATTCTTACAATAGAAGCTATAGATGAAGTGATTGCAAATGCACAAGATCAATTTGCTGATGAGTTAGAGCAATTTATAGCAAAGTTTGCATAAGTATAAAAGAAATAAGATAAGTATAATGAAAAGAGAGGAATTTCCTCTCTTTTTTGTTATAGATATGTTAATAAAAATAACTATCTTGCTCAACAAAATAAAAAAATATGGAATTTAATCAATTTGAAAATCAAGTTACAGAACAACGTGAGAAGCCTAATAACTATATGGGGCTGTCTATTACTTCTACAGTATTAGGTATGTGTTCTTTCTGGTGTATTGGGTTAATATTAGGTATTATCGCTATCGTAATGTCTAGTCAGTCTACTAGTAAATATAATAATGGTGAGTATGAGGCTTCTGTTAAAGCAGCTAGTACAGCGAAGAAATTAGCTTTAGTAGCTATTTTATTATTTGTAATCGCTATTGGTAAAGCTGTTTTTGATATTGTGAGTGCAGGTGGTATTAATGCATACTTCGAAACAATTATGGAGCAAGTGAGAGCAGCTCAAAATATGTAATAGACTATAATGAAGAATTGGATACTTAGAATCATATTTCTAATAATTCCTCTTTTTGGATTATATTATTACTATCAGTTTTTTGGGAGTGGTGATAATGGTGGTCTATCGTGTATGTTCTATCGTGAGACAGGGTGGTTATGCCCTGGGTGTGGAGGACAGCGTGCCTTGCATGCATTACTACATGGACATTTTAGAGAGGCTATAGAATATAATGTAATGATATTAGTATACTTTCCTCTACTTGCTTTTTTATATATAGCATTAGTGGAAGTGTATATTGTAAAGAATGATAAGTTTTTGCAGAAATATGCTATTCCGAATTGGTTTGCCTATTCTTTTCTAGCACTTATTATTGTATTCTTTATAGTCAGAAATATATGGTAAAGTAAAAAGCCCCTTAGTTAATCTAAGGGGCTTTTGTATTTATAAGAAGATTAGGTTCTTATTTATCTTTAAAAGTGCGTAGTTCATTTTTATATACATAGTATATACTACTTGTGATAGGGGCTATTTCGTATAGAGGTCTATTGTTATCAATAGCTATTTTATCTACTTCTTTACCGTCTTTCTTTCTCACTTTGACTAGTTGTGTAGTTTCTCCTTCAGTACCTCTAGCGAATACATAAGCGTATTCAGCAGTTTGTTTAAGAGCATTAAATCTACTTTGTACCAATGGAGTGATAGTACTATTCAGGTCATTCATAAGGGACTGTTGAGTATTTAGTGTTTTTTGTGCTTTAGCACGATCTTTCTCACTGAATACATAGTCTTTGCTTTCTACTACTTGACCATTAGCATTGCGATAAGATACAGAATAGGTCGCACTTGTTATGGCTTGGTTTTTAGTATTCATAGCCCCCATATAAGCATTACCAGCTATAGACGCTGATTTTAGTAAACGTCTTCCTGCTTCTCCTGGTTCTTTATACGTGTTGTGGTATATAATATTTCCATCTTGACCAACTCCGATAACATCGTTTTGTCCAATGATACAGATTACACCATCGATGACTTCTAGACTAGTAGTTAAATTGTCGTTATATATAGTTAATAGACGTTGTCATTAAAAGTGTATGGAGTAAAGTTTTATTGTGTTTTTTTTAACAGAATTGATTCAGAAAAATGATTGTATTATTTTTTATCTAAAATTTCACTATTTATCGAATAAAAGAGACGAAATAATAAGCTCTTATAGCTGCAGTTTTTTTTATTATATTGAAATATGTTTAAAAAAAAGCTGTAGTTTGGAATATTATTGCCGAATATTTATTTATTCTTTTTTACTTTTACTTATTTGATATTGTTAATTATTGTCGTAGTTTTATATATTATTTAGATCAGTGTTGTGTTAAAGTGACTTTATTTGACATTTTTTTGATTATATTTTTCTGTTTTAAAACAATGGCAAAATAAAAAATATAGAAGTTTAGTGTTCTGAGGTAAAAGTGTGAAAAAATAAAGTGATGTAGGGTATTGATATATTTTTAAGAGAAATTATTTTTAGGAAATAGGAGATTTTATTATTCGTTTTTTTTAAAAAATAAGAAAAGGGAATGAAAGTTGTGGTGTGTAGTTTAGAACGATATGAGTTATCTATCTCTGATATAGAATAGAAGATTGGTTTAAAAAAGTAGAAGTTGATTAATTATAATTATAGTAACCATGAAAAAGGTATTTAGTTTAATGTTCGGTGTATTGTTAGCATTTCAAATGCAAGCTCAGACTAAAGGAGCTTCAAATACATCAAAGGATGAACCTCGTGTGATTATCCTTGCAACAGGAGGAACAATAGCAGGGTCAGGAGAGTCGGCAACGAAGGCAGCTTATACTGCAGGTAAAATTCCGATTGAGAATCTTCTAAATGCTGTACCTGAGATGCATAAGTTTGGCAAAGTTAAAGGGGAACAGATTGCTCAGATTGGTAGTCAAGATATGAATATTGAAACTTGGTTGAAATTAAGTAATCGTATTAATGAGATATTCGAGAAAGACGAGGCTGATGGAGTAGTGATCACTCATGGAACGGATACCCAAGAGGAGACTGCTTATTTTTTAGAATTGACTATTAATTCTAATAAGCCTGTGGTATTAGTGGGAGCGATGAGACCTGCGACAGCGATGAGTCAAGATGGGAATAGAAACTTATTAGATGCTGTGATGGTGGCTGCATCTCCTGAAAGTAAAGAAGCAGGGGTGGTGATTGCAATGAATGAAGCAGTATTTGCAGCTAGAGATGTCACAAAAACAGTGACAACTAATATGGCTACATTTCAATCTAGAAATTTTGGACCAATAGGATTGATCTTTGATGGGAAAGTGAGTTACTACTATAAAACATTGAGATCTCCAGAGAAGAAGTTTAATGTAAAGGGATTAACTAAACTTCCTCAGGTAGAAATCGTTTACGGTTATGCTGATGCTAGTCCTAGAGCAGTGACTGCTGCCAAAGAAGAAGGTGTAGCTGGTATAGTATACGCTGGTATGGGGAATGGTAACTTTAATGCTCCTGTAGGAGATGCTTTAATAGCAGCTGCAAAATCAGGTATTATAGTTTGTCGTTCAGCAAGAGCTGGAGCAGGTAGAGTGACTTTATTTAATGAGGTGGATGATAATGCGCTTGGTTTTGTGGTAGCAGATGATTTAAGTCCTCAGAAAGCTAGAATCTTATTAATGTTAGCACTTACTGAGACCAAAGATAGAGCTGTGATTCAAGATATGTTCTTCAAATATTAAAAGAGATAAGTTATAACCATTAATATAAGAGGAGCGCCTACTGAATGTATATACAGTGTAGCGCTCCTTTTATATAGAATCTATACTAAAGGTATAATTAAAATTTTGTGGCTATGTTACTATTACAGTTCTGCATCTTGATAGGAATGATTCTTATCGGATCGCAAATGAAAGGAATTGGTCTTGGTGTTATGGGAATGGTTGGCTTAAGTATATTCGTATTTGTATTCGGTATGCGTCCTGGTGACCCTCCTATAGATGTAATGCTTGTGATTATGGCAATTGTGTCTACAGCTGCTACACTTCAAGCCTGTGGTGGACTTGATTACTTAGTACAATTAGCGGAAAAAGTGATTCGAAGTAACCCTTCTAATATTGTGTTTATCGCACCATTTACGGTTTATTTCTTTTGCCTTTTTGCTGGTACAGCGCACTTACTATATTCTTTATTACCTATTATTTCTGAGGTAGCAGCTAAAAAGAGAATTAGACCTGAGCGCCCTTTAAGTATATCAGTTATCGCTTCTCACTTAGCTATAACAGGAAGTCCGATGAGTGCCGCGACAGCTGCTTTTGCAGGAGCTAGTATTTTAGCTTATCAAGGAGCTTTGATAGATATTATGAAGGTGTGTATACCAGCTTGTCTTATTGGTATTTTAATAGGTTGTTTATCTGTTCTTAAGAAAGGGAAAGAGTTAGAAGATGATCCTATATTTATTGAGAAGATGAGAGACCCTGAGTTTGCTAAAAGTCTTGATGCAGACGAGGTAGGAGAGAAAAAAGAGTTAAAAAAAGGAGCGAAGAGTTCTGTTGTTATATTTTCTATAGCAGTGTTATTAATTGTTCTAGCGGGTGCTTTTCCTCAATTACTTCCTGTGTTTGAACCTGGGGCTGCAAGCTTAGTGCTTAAGGCTAATGGAGAACTACAGATGGTAGCAGTGATAAGTATGATTACATTGACTGCGTCTGCTCTAATGATGATTACGACCAAGACAAGTGCTATAGCAGTGACAAAGGTTAGTCTCTTTAGTTCTATGGCTACTGCGGTAGTCTCTGTGTTTGGGGTAGTATGGATGAGCTCTACTTTTATGGCGCATAATGAGGTGGTGATAAAAGCATTTATGACCGATGTGGTTTCTGCATATCCGTGGACTTTTGCTATTGCTGTATTTATTTTAGGTGCCTTGATGTTTAGTCAAGCAGCTACAACTAAAACGATGATGCCTCTAGGGGTGTCTTTAGGATTGTCTAATCCAGCGTTGATTGCAATTTTCCCAGCAGTAAATGCGGATTTCGTATTACCAGGTTATCCAACATTGCTAGCAGCAATTAATTTTGATAGAACAGGAAGTACTAAAATCGGGAAGTTTGTAGTGAATCACAGTTTTATGATTCCAGGGTTAGTTGCTATAGGTGTTGCAGTAACAGCCGGTTTCTTATTAGGAGCTATATTATTATAAAAAATGAAGAATTAAATAAAAAAAATGAAAATGAAAAAGGCATTATTATTAATGACGATGTTTGTAAGTGCGGGAGCAATGGCTCAGGAACCGCAATCTTCTACAGACACAATTGTAAAACCTATTATCCCCGTCGAGAAAGTAGGATTGTTAAAAAATATAGACGTTCTATTTCATACTAGAGTAGGGTTTGAGAGTTATTTTGATAACGGAACTTTTACAAACTCTGAGTTTGATAATAATCAAGCACGTATTGAGATAAAGGGGAAAATACATGATCGAGTGTATTTTAGATTTAGGAATAGATATACTCAGAAATCTGAAATAGGAACTAAAGATCATATCGAAAGAGGGGTTGATATGGCATTTGTTGGAATTTACCTTGATCCTAAGACTAGATTAGACATTGGTAAGATGAGTACTGACTGGGGAGGATTTGAGTTTGATTTAAATCCAATCGAGATTTTACAGTATAATGATATATTGCAACATGCTGATAATTTCTTGACAGGAGTTGGGGTTACACATACTCTGGATAATGGGCATTCTTTTGGATTGCAAGTGCTAAATTCTAGAACACAGCATTTTGAAGACCAGTATCAGGATTTTGATATTACTAATATAGAAAAAGCAAAAATGCCTTTGGCTTTTGTTACGAATTGGAGAGGTAATTTCTTTGGTGGTAAGTTCCAAACAAATTATAGTTATAGTTACTTTCAAGAAGCCAAAAGTAAAGTGATGAACTATGTGTCCCTTGGTCATAAGTATCAAGATGATAAATTAACCATTATGTATGACTTCCAGTATAGCAAGGAAGATCTAGATCGTAAAGGGATGGTTAGTTATATGGTGAATAATACCTTAGCAGATGGTGTTAAAGGACATGTGAGTGAAAATGTAGCTTATATGGATAACTGGATTAAGGCAGATTACTTAGTTACTCCTAAGTTAAATTTATCATTAACATTGATGACTAGTAACGCTTATGGTAAGAATATAGAGAGTACTACAAGTGGTACAGATCGCTTGAGAACAAGTTATGGTTTTATACCAACAGTACAGTATATACCATTTAAGGATATTAATGTGAGGTTCTTTGTGTCTTATGTAGGAAGATATTACAATTACTCATCTTATGCTAAGAATAATTTAGGATTAGAAAATTATAATACAGGAAGATTGACAATAGGATTTGTTGCTCCTTTATTGATACTATAATAAATATGTCATAATAATAAGTATAAGCTCTAAGTCTACTGACTTAGAGCTTATCTTTTTTATAGGAGTAGGTCAATAGTGCCTTACTATATATACTATAGTACAATATTAAATATATTTCGCCCTCTAGCGTTACGTATATATAGTATAGATATGCCTAAAGGCTATAACCTTTAAAAAAAGATAAAAAAAACTTTTGCTCGTAAAAGGTAATATAATAGAGAGTTATGAAATACTTTTCAAAAACCTTTAAAAAAAGACAAAGATAAGTTTGGAAGTAAGGGAAAAGATACTACTTTTGCATCCGCATTAGAGAAGTAGTTGCTACGGTAACAATGTCTCGAAGAGCAGACGATCATAAACAAAAAGTGAAGCAAGAACGACTAAAAATAAGCTTTGAAAAATTTATAAAAATAAATTTGGATAAGTAAAAAATAAGGTAGTATCTTTGCAGTCCGCTTCAGTAAAAACGGGAGTTGAGTGAAAAAATAAAGAAAAATATTTTCTAGAAAAGTTTTGCTAATTCAAAATAAGTTTTTACTTTTGCACTCGCTTTGAAAAACAAGTGAGGCTTAGAAATAAGAAGACACGTTCATAAACATATTGGATTGACAGCATACAAATAAGAGAGTAAGGCAAATCGCAAGATTTGGAATTATACTTTTTTAATTTACGAAATTAAAAATATACGATGAAGAGTTTGATCCTGGCTCAGGATGAACGCTAGCGGCAGGCCTAACACATGCAAGTCGAGGGGTAGAAAGAGCTTGCTTTTTTGAGACCGGCGCACGGGTGAGTAACGCGTATGCAACCTACCTTATACAGGGGAATAGCCCGAAGAAATTCGGATTAATGCTCCATGGTTTATCGATATGGCATCGTATTGATAATAAAGATTTATCGGTATAAGATGGGCATGCGTATCATTAGCTAGTTGGTGTGGTAACGGCATACCAAGGCAACGATGATTAGGGGTCCTGAGAGGGAGATCCCCCACACTGGTACTGAGACACGGACCAGACTCCTACGGGAGGCAGCAGTGAGGAATATTGGTCAATGGAGGCAACTCTGAACCAGCCATGCCGCGTGCAGGATGACGGTCCTATGGATTGTAAACTGCTTTTGTACAGGAAGAAACCTCCCTACGAGTAGGGACTTGACGGTACTGTAAGAATAAGGATCGGCTAACTCCGTGCCAGCAGCCGCGGTAATACGGAGGATCCGAGCGTTATCCGGAATTATTGGGTTTAAAGGGTTCGTAGGCGGTCAGATAAGTCAGTGGTGAAATTTCTTAGCTTAACTAAGACACGGCCATTGATACTGTTTGACTTGAATAGTATGGAAGTAACTAGAATATGTAGTGTAGCGGTGAAATGCTTAGATATTACATGGAATACCAATTGCGAAGGCAGGTTACTACGTATTTATTGACGCTGATGAACGAAAGCGTGGGGAGCGAACAGGATTAGATACCCTGGTAGTCCACGCCGTAAACGATGGATACTAGCTGTTCGGTTTTCGGACTGAGTGGCTAAGCGAAAGTGATAAGTATCCCACCTGGGGAGTACGTTCGCAAGAATGAAACTCAAAGGAATTGACGGGGGCCCGCACAAGCGGTGGAGCATGTGGTTTAATTCGATGATACGCGAGGAACCTTACCAGGGCTTAAATGTAGATTGACAGATTTGGAAACAGATTTTTCTTCGGACAATTTACAAGGTGCTGCATGGTTGTCGTCAGCTCGTGCCGTGAGGTGTCAGGTTAAGTCCTATAACGAGCGCAACCCCTATTGTTAGTTACCAGCGCGTAGTGGCGGGGACTCTAGCAAGACTGCCGGTGCAAACCGTGAGGAAGGTGGGGATGACGTCAAATCATCACGGCCCTTACGTCCTGGGCTACACACGTGCTACAATGGCAAGTACAGAAAGCAGCTACCTGGCAACAGGATGCGAATCTCCAAAGCTTGTCTCAGTTCGGATTGGAGTCTGCAACTCGACTCTATGAAGCTGGAATCGCTAGTAATCGGATATCAGCCATGATCCGGTGAATACGTTCCCGGGCCTTGTACACACCGCCCGTCAAGCCATGGAAGCTGGGGGTACCTGAAGTCGGTGACCGCAAGGAGCTGCCTAGGGTAAAACTAGTAACTAGGGCTAAGTCGTAACAAGGTAGCCGTACCGGAAGGTGCGGCTGGAACACCTCCTTTCTAGAGAATAATTATAGAAGTATGATACTTTACTCTCGCTGTTAATACCAAAAAAAGAATAAAAGAATTAAGTAATACAGAGTCTCGTAGCTCAGCTGGTTAGAGTACTACACTGATAATGTAGGGGTCGGCAGTTCGAGTCTGCCCGGGACTACTAATTTACTAATTTGAAGGAAATACTAGAGGTTAAACTAACCGCCCAAAAGTTACTGTTAACTGTAAGCTGTTAACCAAACACTAGATACGGGGGATTAGCTCAGCTGGCTAGAGCGCCTGCCTTGCACGCAGGAGGTCATCGGTTCGACTCCGATATTCTCCACTACGGCATAATATCAAAGCTGGTTTAATTATCAGTGGCGATTCGCCACAAGTTCATTGACATATTGATAAAACTTAACTAACAAAACAGTTAGAAAGAATAAAAAAGATATAGAAATATATAGAAAGTACGATTCGAAAGAATTGTAAGCACATAAGCAAAATAAGGGCGTATGGGGAATGCCTAGGCTCTCAGAGGCGAAGAAGGACGTGATAAGCTGCGAAAAGCTACGGGGATTGGCACACACGAATTGATCCGTAGATATCCGAATGGGGCAACCCAGTATGTTGAAGACATACTATCCAATATGGAGGCGAACCCGCTGAACTGAAACATCTAAGTAGGCGGAGGAGAAGAAAACAAAAGTGATTCCGTAAGTAGTGGCGAGCGAACGCGGAATAGCCCAAACCAAAGTTGTTACGGCAATTTTGGGGTTGTAGGACCACGACATTTCTTGCGGATTTAATAAGAATTACCTGGAAAGGTAAACCGAAGAGGGTGATAGTCCCGTATTGGTAAGAGAAGATAAGAATAGTGGTATCCTGAGTAGGTCGGGGCACGTGAAACCTTGATTGAAACTGGCGGGACCATCCGCTAAGGCTAAATACTCCTGAGAGACCGATAGTGAACCAGTACCGTGAGGGAAAGGTGAAAAGAACCGTGAATAACGGAGTGAAACAGATCCTGAAACCATACGCCTACAAGCGGTCGGAGCCCCTTAGTGGGGTGACGGCGTGCCTTTTGCATAATGAGCCTACGA